>NZ_CP108688.1:4800000-7722973 GCF_045162755.1 Streptomyces sp. NBC_01012
TCGGCGACACGTTCGACACGTACATAGAGCAGTCGTACGAGGTGTTGATCCTGATCGCGATATGGCCGCTGATAGGGCTGGCGATCCTGGCGTTCGGCTGGGTCGAGGACGTCGCCGCCAAACGCCGGCCACGCCTGTGGCCGAACGGCGTGGACCGGGCACGCAAGGCCTGACCACGGCCGGGAGGGGTGCGGTGGAGCGGCTCACCGCACCCCTCCCGGCCGAGTGAGAGCAAGGTTGCGCACCGGTCACCTCATGGCACCGCGCCGAAACGCGGACTCCCTAGCGTGGGCAGGACAACACCCCGACCCCTGTGGAGGCGCGCGATGGCCGGTCGTTGGATCGAGCAGTGGGACCCGGAGGACGACGCCTTCTGGCGGGAGACGGGCGAGAGGACCGCCCGCAGGAATCTGTGGTTCTCCGTGCTCTCGGAGCACATCGGGTTCTCGATCTGGTCCCTGTGGTCCGTCATGGTCCTGTTCATGGGGCCGGAATACGGCGTCGACCCGGCGGGCAAGTTCTTCCTGATCTCCACGGCCACCCTGGTCGGGGCCGTCGTCCGGGTGCCGTACACCTTCGCGGTCGCGCTGTTCGGCGGGCGGAACTGGACCGTCGTCAGCGCGCTGTCGCTCCTGGTGCCGACCCTCGCCGCGTTCTGGGTGATGGAGCCGGGGACCTCGTACACGACGTTCCTCGTCGTCGCGGCGCTCACGGGCATCGGGGGCGGCAACTTCGCCTCGTCGATGACGAACATCAACGCCTTCTTCCCGCTGCGCAAGAAGGGCTGGGCGCTCGGGCTCAACGCGGGCGGCGGCAACATCGGTGTCCCGGTCGTCCAGCTCGCCGGTCTGCTGGTGATCGGCACGGCGGGCGCCGCACACCCGCGGATCGTGCTCGGGGCGTACGTACCGCTGATCGTCGTCGCGGCGCTCGGTGCCGCGCTGCGGATGGACAACCTCCGGCCCGTCAGGAACGACACAGGGGCCGCACTCCAGGCCGTACGCGAACGGCACACCTGGATCATGTCGGTGCTCTACATCGGCACCTTCGGCTCGTTCATCGGCTACAGCTTCGCCTTCGGGCTCGTCCTGCAGACCCAGTTCGGCCGGACTCCGCTGGAGGCCGCGTCACTCACCTTCATCGGCCCGCTGCTCGGTTCCCTGATCCGGCCCGTCGGCGGCCGGCTCGCCGACCGGTACGGCGGCGCCCGGATCACCCTGTGGACCTTCGCGGCCATGGCCGTGGCGACGGGTGTCGTCGTCCATGCCTCAGGCAACGAGTCGCTGCCCGAGTTCCTCGTCGGCTTCATCGCCCTGTTCGTGCTGACGGGGCTGGGCAACGGATCCACCTTCAAGATGATCCCGGGCATCTTCCACGCACAGGGCGTCGCCGATGGCCTGAGCGACGAGGAGGCCGCGGCCTACGGACGGCGGCTCTCCGGGGCGGCCATGGGGCTCATCGGGGCGGTCGGGGCCCTGGGCGGTCTCGCGATCAACCTCGCGTTCCGTCAGTCCTTCGCCGTATCGGGCGCCGGGACGGCCGCCTTCTGGTGCTTCCTCGGCTTCTACGCCGTGTGTTTCACCCTCACCTGGGCGGTATACCTTCGGCGTCCCGCGGCGCCGGCATCGAAGCCCCAGCTCACCTACGCCGAGGTGTGAAGATGTCCTCAGCGCGACGCAGGACGTAACGGGCGGGAAATACAGGAGGACCGAGACCGTCATGCGACGTTGACAGTCTCGGTCCTCCGCATCATCGAGCAACAGCGGGACGAGAGCCGGGTATCACGCCATGCACGACGACGACGCACAGCACGGGCCCCTGGCGGGCTTCACGGTCGGGGTGACCGCAGCCCGTCGCGCCGAGGAGCTCGGGACGCTTCTCGCGCGAAGGGGCGCCGCGGTCATGCACGCGCCCGCCCTGCGGATCGTGCCGCTCGCGGACGACAGCGAACTCCTGGACGCCACCAAGGAACTGATCGGTCACGCACCCGACATCGTGATCGCGACCACGGCCATCGGCTTCCGAGGCTGGGTGGAGGCCGCCGACGGCTGGGGCATCGGGGACCAGCTCCTCGCACTGCTGCGCGGTACGGAGCTGCTCGCCCGTGGCCCCAAGGTCAAGGGCGCCATCCGGGCGGCCGGACTGACCGAGGCATGGTCGCCGCAGTCGGAGTCGATGGCGGAGGTTCTTGAACGCCTGTTGGGCGAGGGTGTCGCGGGCCGAAGGGTCGCTCTCCAGCTGCACGGCGAACCGCTGCCGGGTTTCGTCGAGTCGCTGCGTGCGGCGGGCGCCGAAGTCGTCGGCGTCCCCGTCTACCGGTGGATGCCCCCGGAGGACATCGCCCCGCTCGATCGCATGCTCGACGTCACCGTCGCCCGCGGCCTTGACGCCCTCACCTTCACCAGCGCTCCTGCCGCCGCGTCCTATCTGAACCGCGCGGAGGTCCGCGGGATGCTCCCCGAGGTGCTGGAGGCCCTGAGCCACGACGTGGTCACCGCCTGCGTCGGGCCGGTCACGGCCCTGCCCCTGCAGGCCAAGGGCATCGACACCGTCCAGCCCGAGCGCTTCCGGCTGGGCCCGCTCGTGCAGGTGCTCTGTGCCCAGCTGCCGGCCCGCGCCCGTACGCTGCCCGTTGCGGGGCACCAGGTCGAGATCCGGGGCCACGCCGTGCTGGTCGACGGAGCCCTGCGCCCGGTGCCCCCGGCCGGCATGGCCCTGCTGCACGCGCTGGCCCGCAGGCCGGGCTGGGTGGTCTCCAGGGCGGACCTGCTGCGCGCCCTGCCGGGCAGCGGCAGCGACGAGCACGCGGTGGAGACGGCGATGGCCCGGCTGCGTACGGCGCTGGGTGTGCCACGGCTGGTCCAGACGGTCGTCAAGCGGGGCTACCGGCTGGCCCTCGATCCGTCGGCGGACACCAAGTACGACGGCTCCTGACCGGCCGCTACGGTGCGGGGATGATCGATGACAGCCATCCCCTGACCGACGGTGTCCGGCTGAGGCCCGTGACCCTCGACGACGCGGAGTCGTTCGCCGAGACCCTGACCCGCAGCCGCGCCTACATGCGGCGCTGGGACCCCGTGCGTCCCGAGGCCTTCTACACCCCCGAGGGCCAGCGGCGGCGGCTGACCGCGCTGCTCGCGGACCGGGACGCGGGGCGGGCGATGCCCTGGGCGCTGGCCGACGACGCCGACCGGGTCGTGGGGGCGATGACGCTCTCCTCCATCGAACGCGGTGTGTTCCGCAACGCCCGGCTCGGCTACTGGATCGACGTCGACCGGGCGGGCCGGGGCCTGGCCACGGCCGCCGTCACCCGCGTCTGCGAGGCGGCACGGGACGAATTCGGCCTGCACCGGGTGGAGGCGGGGACGGTCCTGGACAACGCGGCCTCGCAGCGGGTGCTGACGAAGTGCGGCTTCGAGCTCTACGGCACGGCGCCGCGCTACCTCCACATCAACGGCGCCTGGCAGGACCACCGGATGTTCCAGCGCATCCTGCACGACGGCCCGCCGGAGGACTGAGCGGGGCCCGGACCTCCCCGTGCCCCGGGCTTCCCACCGACCCGGCAGGAGGGGTTCCGGGGCGGGCCGGATGCGGGCACTCTGGGGGTGACTCTCCCCCACAGGTGACCCCCGAGGCGGTGACAGGCTCATGGCGGCGGGCACGGGTGCGTACGACCGGCGGTTCGACTCGGGGCGTGTCTGTCTCGACCTGGTCGCGACAGGTGCTGAGGCCTCCGGCGCGAGTGAGCGGCTCGACTGTCCGGCGCGTCTCGCCGAGTGGCTGGTGGCTTCGCGACTGGTCCCGCTCGGGACGCCGCTGGTGGCCGTCGACGAGACCTGGGTGGCGCGGTTCAGGCAACTGCGGTCCTGCATCGACCGGCTGATGACAGCTCAGCTGACGGGTGGCAGCGCCGACAAGGCGCTGGAGCTGGTCAACGCCCTTGCGGCGGGCGCACCACCGGGGCTGCGGGCCGTGCGGGGGCAGGGCGGGGCGCTCGTACGGGAGCTGAGCGCCGACCCGGGGTGCGGGGAGCTGCTCGCCTCGGTGGCCCGGGACGCGGTGGACCTGCTGACGGACCCGGTCGCGCGGGCGGGGCTGCGGCGGTGCGAGGGCGATGCCTGCCGGCGGCTCTATCTGGACACCTCCCGGGGGCGGCGGCGCCGCTGGTGCTCCAGCGAGGTCTGCGGCAACCGGGAGCGGGTGGCCAGACACCGCCGCCGCGTGAAGGCTGTGCCGTGACGCCGTGACGCCGTGACGCCGTGACGCCGTGACGCCGTGACGCTCTGGGCTGGGCGGCAGCGGGTGAGAAGCACCCGAAACGCGACCCGTGCGGCAGGTGCGCCCAGGGCTCCCTTTCGCGTACGGTTGACGGCTGCTCGATGCACGTCAGAAGGGGGCCCCGGTGGCCGCGCAGGATGCCGCTGTCGATTCGTTGCGGGACCGGGAAATCGGTGTCGAACAAGAACATCTGGACCGGGTCTACCGCCGTCTCGAAGAGAAGATCGACGAGGCGGAATTTCTCATGCGGGACGCCGGCAAAAGGGGTCAGGTAGGCACCCCGGGCGCACTCGCCGAGCGGGACGCGCAGGTCTTCCGCGCCGGAGTCCATCTCAACCGGCTGAACAGTGAGTTCGAGGACTTCCTCTTCGGGCGGATCGACCTGCTGCGCGGCAAGGACGGTGAACGCGGCCCGGACGGCGCCTTCACGTCCGTGGAGGCGGCCGACGACGCCGTGGGCGAGGACAGCACCGCCGCGATCGCGGAGACCCTCCACATCGGCCGCATAGGAGTACTCGACTCCGACTACGCACCGCTGGTGATCGACTGGCGCGCGCCGGCCGCCGCGCCCTTCTACCGTTCGACGCCGAAGGACCCCGGCCGGGTCGTACGCCGCCGGGTCATCCGCTCCAAGGGCCGCAGGGTTCTCGGGGTCGAGGACGACCTGATGCGCCCGGAGCTGACCGCACGGCTGAACGGCGAGGAACTGCCCGTCATCGGAGACGGCGCCCTGATGGCCGCGCTGGGCCAGGCCCGCAGCCACACGATGCGGGACATCGTCTCGTCGATCCAGGCCGAGCAGGACCTGGTGATCAGGGCCCCCGCCGCGTCCGTCACCGAGGTCTCCGGCGGCCCCGGCACGGGCAAGACGGCGGTGGCCCTGCACCGGGCCGCGTATCTGCTCTACCAGGACCGGCGCAGGTACGCGGGCGGCATCCTCATCGTCTCGCCGACGCCGCTGCTGGTCGCGTACACCGAAGGGGTGCTGCCCTCGCTCGGTGAGGAGGGCCAGGTCGCGATCCGTGCCATCGGTTCGCTGTCGGACGAGGCCGCGGGGGTGGAGGGCGCCTACGGGAGGGGCGGCCCGAAGGGCCCCGATGAGGGGCGGTGGTCGGGTGACGGGGGGGCGTACGACGAGCCCGCCGTCGCCCGGATCAAGGGCTCGTCCCGGATGCTCCACGTGCTGCGCAAGGCGGCCCGCGGGGCGCTGGAGCAGCCCGCGCCGAGACCTGTGCCCCAGGAGGGGCAGCTGGAGTTCGGCGAGGCCGACGAGGCCCCGGCCGACGAGGGCACCCCCACCCGGCTGAGGGTGGTGGCCTTCGGTGCCCGCGTCGAGCTGGAGGCCGACGAGCTGCGGCGGATCCGGCACAACGTCCTCGGCGGCACGGCACCCGTCAACCTGCTGCGCCCGCGCGCCCGCAAACTGCTTCTGGACGCCCTCTGGAACAAGTCGTCGGGCCGTGGCCGCTACACCGACCCCGAGCTCGCGGCGGAGCTGCGCTCCTCGTTCGACGAGGACGTGTCCACCGAGACCCCGTTCCTCACCTTCCTGCACGCCTGGTGGCCGGAACTCACCCCTCGCCGGGTGCTGGCCTCCATGTCCGACGAGCGGCGTCTTGGCAGATGGGCGCGCCGCATCCTCAACCAGGGCGAGGTGCGTCGCCTCGCCCGTTCGCTGAGGCGTCTCGACGAGGACGGCACGGGCCCGCTCTCCGTGCACGACGTGGCACTCCTGGACGAGCTGCAGACCCTGCTGGGCACCCCGGCCCGCCCGAAGAGGCAGCGCGAGGCCGACCCGCTGGACCAGCTCACGGGTCTGGAGGAGCTGATGCCGCAGCGCGAGGAGACCCAGCGCGAGCGGGCCGAGAGGCTGGCGGCGGAGCGTACCGAGTACGCCCACGTCATCGTCGACGAGGCGCAGGACCTGACGCCGATGCAGTGGCGGATGGTGGGCCGCCGGGGCCGGCACGCGACATGGACGATCGTCGGTGACGCGGCGCAGTCCTCCTGGTCGGACCCGGACGAGGCGTCCGCGGCCCGTGACGAGGCGCTCGGCAGCAGGCCGCGCCGCCGCTTCACCCTCACCGTGAACTATCGCAATCCGGCGGAGATCGCCGAGCTCGCCGCCAAGGTGCTGGCCCTGGCCATGCCGGGGATGGAGTCCCCGGCAGCGGTCCGCTCGACGGGCGTCGAACCGCGCTTCGAGACGGTGCGGGACGGGGACCTCGCCTCGACCGTCCGCGAGGAGGCCCGCAGGCTGCTCGCACAGGTGGACGGCACCGTGGGCGTGGTCGTCGCGATGAACCGCCGCGCCGAGGCCCGTGGCTGGCTGGAGGAGCTCGGGGAGCGGGTCGTGGCGCTGGGGAGCCTGGAGGCGAAGGGCCTGGAGTACGACGCCACGGTGGTGGTCTCTCCGGCGGAGATCGCCGACGAGTCCCCGGCGGGACTGCGGGTGCTCTACGTGGCGCTCACCCGTGCGACGCAGCAGCTCACCGTGGTCTCGGGGGACCGCGACATGCCGGACGAGGACGGTGTCCCGGACCTGCTGAGGGACTGATCCGGGAGCGGCGGACGCCGGTGCGCGGAGTACTTTTCCGAGTCGGTCCGTCGCACGGGAATCACTTTTCCGGGGTCTTTGTTAGCCTGGAGTCGGCACCGGCTCGATCCAAGCCCCCGGGCCCAACCTTCGTCGCTACGAGCGACCACTTGCCGCGAGGCGAGCATGGCGGGCCGGTGTCACCTACGTGAAAGACAGACCCGCGTCACCTGTTGGTGGCGCGGGTCTGTTGTCGTTTCCGGGGGTACGCGGATCCGGGGTTACGCAGAACCGTCACTTCTCGTATGGTGGAAACAAGTTTCCGAAAGGTGGCAGTCATTACCTGCTACCGGCCGGTAGGTGCGACGATCGGAACGCACGTGCGGGACTGAACCCCCATCCGCGTGCGGCAACGAAGCTCAGGAAAGCGAAGGACTCGGCCATGGCAACGGCGCCCAGCGTCTCGTACTCGATGACGGTCAGGCTGGAGGTGCCCGCGAGTGGCACAGCGGTCTCCCAGCTCACCACGGCCGTGGAGTCCTCCGGTGGCTCGGTCACCGGCCTCGACGTGACCGCTTCCGGCCACGAGAAGCTGCGGATCGACGTCACGATCGCGGCTTCCTCCACCTCGCACGCGGACGAGATCGTCGAAGGTCTGCGCGGCATCGAGGGCGTCATCCTCGGCAAGGTCTCCGACCGTACGTTCCTGATGCACCTCGGCGGCAAGATCGAGATGGCGTCCAAGCACCCCATCCGCAACCGTGACGACCTCTCGATGATCTACACCCCGGGTGTGGCGCGGGTCTGCATGGCCATCGCGGAGAACCCCGAGGACGCCCGTCGCCTCACCATCAAGCGGAACTCCGTCGCGGTGGTCACGGACGGCTCGGCGGTGCTCGGCCTCGGCAACATCGGCCCGATGGCCTCGCTCCCGGTGATGGAGGGCAAGGCGGCCCTGTTCAAGCGCTTCGCGGGCATCGACGCCTGGCCGATCTGCCTGGACACGCAGGACACCGACGAGATCGTCGCGATCGTCAAGGCGATCGCCCCGGGCTTCGCGGGCATCAATCTGGAGGACATCTCCGCCCCCCGCTGCTTCGAGATCGAGGCGCGGCTGCGTGAGGCCCTGGACATCCCCGTCTTCCACGACGACCAGCACGGCACCGCGATCGTCGTCCTGGCCTCGCTGATGAACGCGCTGCGCGTGGTGGGCAAGGCGATCGGTGACGTACGGGTCGTCATGTCCGGCGCCGGTGCGGCCGGTACGGCCATCCTCAAGCTGCTCATGGCGGCCGGCGTCAAGCACACCGTCGTCGCCGACATCCACGGCGTGGTGCACGCCGGCCGTGAGGACCTGGTGGACGCCACGCCGGACTCGCCGCTGCGCTGGATCGCGGACAACACCAACCCCGAGGGCGTCACGGGCACCCTCAAGCAGGCCGTCGCCGGCTCCGACGTCTTCATCGGGGTCTCCGCCCCCAACGTCCTGGACGGCGCCGACGTGGCGGCCATGGCGGAGGGCGCGATCGTGTTCGCGCTCGCGAATCCGGACCCCGAGGTGGACCCGGCAGTCGCTCGCGAGACGGCCGCCGTCGTCGCCACCGGGCGCTCCGACTTCCCGAACCAGATCAACAACGTGCTGGTGTTCCCCGGTGTCTTCCGCGGTCTGCTGGACGCCCAGTCCCGCACCGTCAACACGGAGATGATGATCGCCGCCGCGCGCGCCCTCGCCGATGTCGTCGCGGAGGACGAGGTGAACGCGAACTACATCATCCCCTCGGTCTTCAACGACAAGGTCGCGGGCGCCGTCGCGGACGCCGTCCGGGAGGCCGCGAAGGCGGCCGGAGTCGCCGAAGTGGCCTCCACCCCGGCCTGAGGGGTTCCCCCGGACGGTGCCGTAGGTCACGTCCGGGGCCCGTACGGCGCGTCGCGGGTCGCGGGGTCCCAAACGCCCCTTTAGGGTGGGCGGGCAGCGAGCCCCACAGGCCTGCATCCGCTGCGGAACGCTCCAACAAGTCGACGGAACGTCATCACAGGCAATCAGTGGTGCTATTCGTGTGACGTCGAGGGGTTCCGGATTGGCGTTAGCGCCGCAGGTGGGGGCAGGATGCGTATTCGGGCGCGAGGGTCTGACAGCAGACCCGGGTCCGGGGACTGTCAGAGGGCCCTGGCAGCATCGGCTTCGATCTCACGCCTCACAGGCAAGAAGAACACGGGAGTACAAACATGAACCGCAGTGAGCTGGTGGCCGCCCTGGCCGACCGTGCCGAGGTGACCCGCAAGGACGCCGACGCCGTTCTGGCCGCCCTCGCCGAGACCGTCGGCGAGATCGTCGCCAAGGGCGACGAGAAGGTCACCATCCCCGGCTTCCTGACCTTCGAGCGCACCCACCGTGCCGCTCGCACCGCTCGTAACCCGCAGACCGGCGACCCGATCAACATCCCGGCCGGCTACAGCGTGAAGGTCTCCGCGGGCTCGAAGCTCAAGGAAGCCGCCAAGGGCAAGTAAGTCCCCAAGGCATACAAGAAGGGCGGCCGTCCCGACCGGGGCGGCCGCCCTTCGCGCTGTCCTGGGGCCGCTGGAGCCCCGCCCCGGGATCGGGACCGCCCGGAGCCCGCCCCGGGGCGTTCACTGCCGCGCACGCCGCCCGTGCGGGCGCTGTGAGGCGGTCTGCGGCGCCTGGCGCCGCCGGTCGGCCCACGGGGGAGGCCGCGTGCCCCGTTCGGCTCCGTACGGGCGTTCTGCGGCCCCTGGGCGGATACGGACAAGTCCGCCGCCCCGGTCCCTTGCGGGGCCGGGGCGGCGGACTGTGGTGCGGGGGGCGCGTCCGGTGTCAGACGAGTGCGCCGCCGGGGAGCTCGACCTTCGCGCCGAGCTTCTCGAGCTTGTCCATGAAGTTCTCGTAGCCGCGGTTGATCAGGTCGATGCCGTGCACCCGGGACGTTCCCTGGGCCGCCAGGGCGGCGATCAGGTACGAGAACCCGCCGCGCAGGTCAGGGATGACCAGGTCCGCGCCCTGGAGCTTCGTCGGCCCTGACACGACCGCCGAGTGCAGGAAGTTCCGCTGCCCGAAGCGGCAGTCCGAGCCACCGAGGCACTCACGGTAGAGCTGGATGTGCGCGCCCATCTGGTTGAGCGCCGAGGTGAAGCCGAGCCGGGACTCGTAGACCGTCTCGTGGACGATGGAGAGCCCCGTGGCCTGCGTCAGGGCCACCACGAGCGGCTGCTGCCAGTCGGTCTGGAAGCCGGGGTGCACGTCCGTCTCCAGGGCGATGGCGTCCAGCGCGCCGCCCGGGTGCCAGAAGCGGATGCCCTCGTCGTCGATCTCGAAGGCGCCTCCGACGCGGCGGAAGGTGTTGAGGAAGGTCATCATCGAGCGCTGCTGGGCGCCGCGCACATAGATGTTGCCCTCGGTCGCCAGCGCGGCGGACGCCCAGGAGGCCGCCTCCAGGCGGTCCGGGATCGCCCGGTGCGTGTAACCGTCCAGCTGGTCGACACCCGTGATCCGGATGGTCCGGTCGGTGTCCATGGAGATGATCGCGCCCATCTTCTGCAGTACGCAGATGAGGTCCTCGATCTCCGGCTCGACGGCCGCGTTGGACAGCTCGGTGACGCCCTCGGCGAGGACGGCGGTCAGCAGTACCTGTTCGGTGGAGCCCACGGACGGGTACGGCAGCCTGATCTTCGTGCCCCGCAGCCGCTGCGGTGCCTCCAGGTACTGGCCGTCCGCCCGCTTCTCGATGGTCGCGCCGAACTGGCGGAGCACCTCGAAGTGGAAGTCGATCGGCCGGCCGCCGATGTCGCAGCCGCCGAGGCCCGGGATGAAGGCGTGCCCCAGACGGTGCAGCAGGGGGCCGCAGAAGAGGATCGGGATGCGTGACGAGCCCGCGTGCGCGTCGATGTCGGCGACGTTCGCGCTCTCGACGTGCGAGGGGTCGAGGATGAGTTCGCCCGGCTCGTCGCCGGGGCGCACCGTCACGCCGTGCAGCTGCAGCAGCCCACGGACCACCCGCACGTCGCGGATGTCGGGCACGTTGCGGAGTCGGCTGGGCCCGCTGCCGAGCAGCGCGGCGACCATTGCTTTCGGCACCAGGTTCTTGGCGCCTCGGACGCGGATCTCGCCCTCCAGCGGGGTGCCGCCGTGGACAAGCAGGACATCGTCTGTGCCGGTCATGTAACTCGCGTTCCGGAGTGGTCGGGCAGGGGGCCATCAAAAGGGTAATGGGCCCCGGCCCCCCTTCCGTAAGGCGTCGGGGGGTACGCGAACCTCATGAATACGCCACACCACGTTCCGCACCCCCGGGCTTGCGGAGGGTCACCACCCGCGGGGCGGGTCCGCCCGACCCGCGGGCGTGCGCTCCCCGTGCGCCCGTGCGGTGTTCGTGCGCCCTGAGCTGCGGAAGGGCGCCGCCCGGATCCGTGCGGGCCACTTGGCCCCCGCGGAAGGCCGAGATGCGGGATCATCTGTGCCATGACGGAGGTGTCCTCGCTCACAGGGCGGCTGCTCGTGGCCGCTCCCGCCCTGGCGGATCCGAATTTCGACCGCGCGGTGGTGCTGCTCCTCGACCACGACGAGGAGGGCTCACTGGGCGTGGTCCTGAACCGTCCGACCCCGGTCGGCGTCGGGGACATTCTCGCGTCCTGGGCCGGTCTGACCGGTGAGCCGGACGTGGTGTTCCAGGGTGGCCCGGTCTCGCTCGACTCCGCGCTGGGCGTCGCGGTGATCCCCGGGGGCGAGGAGTCCTTCGCGGGCTCCCGGCCCCGTTCGGACGGGCAGGAGTCGTCCTCCGGCTCCCGGATCCGCTCGGACAGGGGGGAGCCCATCGGCTGGCGCCGGGTGCACGGGGCGATCTGTCTGGTGGACCTGGACGCGCCTCCCGAGCTGCTGGCGGCGGCGCTCGGCTCGCTGCGGATCTTCGCCGGATACGCGGGCTGGGGGCCGGGTCAGCTGGAGACGGAGCTGACGGACGGCGCCTGGTACGTGGTCGAGTCGGAGCCGGGCGACGTCTCGTCGCCGCGCCCGGAGAAGCTCTGGCGGTCGGTTCTGCGGCGGCAGCGAAGCGAACTGGCGATGATCGCGACGTATCCGGACGACCCTTCGCTGAACTGATGCGCGGAGCTTTCAGTACGCTTGGCAGTTATGAGCACTCTTGAGCCCGAGCGCGGGGCAGGTACGGGGACCCTCGTAGAGCCGACGCCGCAGGTGTCGAACGGCGACGGTGACCACGAGCGCTACGCCCATTACGTCCAGAAGGACAAGATCATGGCGAGTGCCCTCGAGGGCACTCCCGTGGTGGCACTGTGCGGGAAGGTCTGGGTCCCGGGGCGCGACCCCAAGAAGTATCCGGTCTGTCCCATGTGCAAGGAGATCTACGAGTCCATGGGCGCCGGCGGCGACAAGGACAAGGGCAAGGGCGGCAAGGACAACAGCAAGAAGTAGTCCGCAGCAGGAAGTAGTCCGCTCCGCCTCTTGATATTTCTTTTCCGGACCTTGACCCCGGCCCCCGGGGTGCGTGGCGACGCGCACCCCGGGGGCCGTTCGCATGCGCGTTCGTGTGCGTGTTCGTATGCGCGTTCGCGGGCAGGTCCGACCGGCCGGATCGTGGGGTCCGCGTTGCACGGGCTGCACCGCGGGTCACAGAGTGGTTGAGACCACTTGTCGGCGCGCTGAGGCCCCCTTAGTCTCCTGCGAGTTGTGCAGAACGAAACGCACGTTGCATAGAATGCAACGATTGACCGGTAGGGGTCCCGGATGAAGCTTTCTGCCCGAATCGCCGTTCCTGTCACGGCACTTGTGCTGGCCGGTCTCACCGCCACCGCCTGCGCGCCGCAGACCTCCGACACCGGCGCCGAGGGCGACGAGAAGACCGGGACGCTCCGCGTCTGGCTCTTCCAGGAGGTCGGCAACAAGCCCAAGGAGAAGGTCGTCAACGCGGCGGTCGCCGACTTCGAGAAGTCCCACAAGGGTGCTGACGTCAAGGTCGAGTACATACCCGTCGACACCCGGGCCCAGCGCGTCAAGGCCGCCTTCAACGACCCGAAGAGCGCCCCCGACCTCATGGAGTTCGGCAACACCGACACCGCCGGCTATGTGAAGGACGGCGGACTGGCCGACGTCAGCAAGGAGTTCGCCGCCTGGGACGAGGCCAAGGACACCGACCCGACCGCCAAACAGTCCGTGACAGTGGGCGGACAGGTCTACGGGGCACCGCTCTTCGTCGGCGTACGGGCGCTCTACTACCGCACGGACATCTTCGACGAGCTGGGAATCAAGCCCCCGCAGTCCCAGGACGAGCTGATCTCCACGGCCAAGAAGATCCGCCAGGAGAAGCCGGACCTCTACGGCCTCGCGGTCGGCGGCGCGTACACCTACGGCGCGATGCCCTTCATCTGGGCGCAGGGCGGCGAGCTGGCCGACGAGACCGGGGTGACCTACGGGGCGGCCATCAACAGCGCGAAGGCCCGCAAGGGCATCGAGGCCTACACCTCGCTCTTCGGCGACGACAACTGCCCCGCGGCCAAGTGCGCCTCCATGGGAGGCAACGACACCGTCACCGCCTTCGCGTCGGGCAAGGCCGCCATGGCGATCGGCGGCGACTTCAACCACGCATCGGTCGAGGAGGGCAGCGTGCAGGGCAAGTACGCCGTCGTGCCGCTGCCCGGTGCGAAGAAGGGTTCGATCGCCCCGGCGTTCGCGGGCGGCAACAACGTCGGCGTACTCAAGAGCAGTTCGCACCGCACCCTCGCGGTCGACCTGATGAAGTCGCTGACCGGCAAGAAGACGCAGGCGAAGATGTTCGACGCGATGGGCTTCCTGCCGACGTACACGGACGTGCTGGACACCGCGGCGGAGAAGGAGCCCTTCGTCGCCCCCTTCGTCGATACGCTCGGCGCGGGCGCCAAGTTCGTTCCCGCCTCCCCGGCCTGGGCACAGATCGACGCCTCGCTGGTCCTGCCGAACATGTTCCAGGAGATCGTCAGCGGCCGTAAGGACGTGGCCACCGCCTCGGACGACGCGGCGAAGAAGATGGACGCGGCGTTCGCCGAAGCGGGATGACGATGGCAGCGAACACCGCACCGCCCAAGATCCCCGTACGGCCCGGGGCGAGCGGGGCACAGACCCGCACGCCCCGGCGCCGCCCGGCGTCACCCGCGCGGCGCGCAGGCTGGACTCCCTGGCTCTATCTGCTGCCGGCGCTCGTCCTGCTCGGCGGGCTCCTCGTCTACCCGATCTACCAGCTGGGCCTGATCTCCTTCCTGGAGTACACCCAGGCCCAGGTCAGCGGCGGCGAACCGACCAGCTTCCAGGGTTTCGGCAACTACGCCACGCTCTTCGGGGACAGCCAGTTCTGGCAGGTGCTCCTGGCGACCGTGGTGTTCGCCGCGGCCTGTGTGCTGGCCACCCTGTTCGTCGGCTGCGCCCTGGCCGTCCTGCTGACCCGCGTACGCGCCCTGCCCCGGCTGGCGCTCATGATGGCCGCGCTGGGGGCCTGGGCCACCCCGGCCGTCACCGGCTCGACCGTCTGGGTCTTCCTCTTCGACCCGGACTTCGGACCGGTCAACAAGGTGCTGGGGATCGGCGACTTCTCCTGGACGTACGGGCGCTACAGCGCCTTCGCGCTGGTGCTGCTCGAAGTGCTCTGGTGCTCGTTCCCGTTCGTGATGGTGACCGTGTACGCGGGCATCCGCGCCATCCCCACCGAGGTGCTGGAGGCGGCGTCACTGGACGGTGCCTCGCAGTGGCGGATCTGGCGGTCGGTCATGGCGCCGATGCTGAAGCCGATCCTGATCGTCGTCACCATCCAGTCCGTCATCTGGGACTTCAAGGTCTTCACCCAGATCTACGTCATGACCAACGGCGGCGGCATCGCCGGCCAGAACCTCGTGCTCAACGTGTACGCGTACCAGAAGGCGTTCGCGTCCTCGCAGTACGGACTCGGATCGGCGATCGGCGTCGTGATGCTGGTGATCCTGCTGGCCGTCACGCTGGTCTATCTGCGCCTGGTGCGGCGCCAGGGGGAGGAACTGTGAGCGCGCGTGCGCTGCTGCGTGTCCGCCGGCCGGGGCGGCTGGCGGCGGAGGCCGCGGCCCTCCTCATCGCCGTCGTGGTCGCCTTCCCCCTCTACTGGATGGTGCTCTCCGCCTTCAAGCCGGCCGGCGAGATCCGGTCCACCGAGGCGCACCCCTGGACCCTGTCCCCGTCCCTCGACTCGTTCCGCCGGGTGTTCGAACAGCAGGACTTCGGGCGCTACTTCCTCAACAGTCTGATCGTGGCCGGCACGGTCGTCGTCGTGTCCGCGCTGATCGCCTTCCTCGCCGCGACGGCGGTGACCCGCTTCCGCTTCAGATTCCGCACCACCCTGCTCATCATGTTCCTCGTGGCGCAGATGGTGCCGGTCGAGGCGCTGACCATTCCGCTGTTCTTCCTGATGCGGGACTTCGGTCAGCTGAACACGCTCGGATCACTGATCCTGCCGCACCTCGCCTTCTCGCTGCCGTTCGCGATCTGGATGCTGCGCGGCTTCGTCAAGGCCGTCCCTGACGCTCTGGAGGAGGCCGCCTACATCGACGGGGCGAGCCGCGCCCGCTTCCTGTGGCAGATCCTCTTCCCGCTCGTCTTTCCCGGCCTCGTGGCGACGAGTGTCTTCTCGTTCATCTCGACCTGGAACGACTTCCTGTTCGCGAAATCGTTCATCATCAGTGACGTCTCCCAGTCGACGCTTCCCATGGCGTTGCTGGTCTTCTTCAAACCCGACGAGAACGACTGGGGAGGGATCATGGCGGCCTCCACGGTGATGACCATTCCCGTGCTGGTCTTCTTCGTCCTCGTACAGCGGCGCCTGGTCTCCGGACTCGGCGGCGCGGTGAAGGACTGACACATGGACAACCTGATCCCGGCACCCGTACGCGGCAGCGGCGGTGGGGCCGACGGCGACGACGGCAACGGTGGCGTCGGCGGCAGCGGCGCCTTCCTCGTCGACGGTGACACGACCCTCACGGCGGGCCCCGGCACCGAGAGCACGGAGCGCTGGCTGCGCGCCACTCTCGGAGCGGCCTTCGGCCTGCCGCTCGCCCCCGGCACCCCGGCGGACGAGCCCACGAACACCATTGACCTGCGCATCGACGCGGCTCTGGAGCGCGAGGGCTACCGCCTGTCCGTGGCGCCGGGATCCGGTGTCCGCCTCACCGGAGGGAGCGCCGCAGGGGTGTTCTGGGGGGCGCAGACCCTCCGTCAGCTCCTCGGTCCCGACGCCTTCCGCCGCGCCCCCGTGAACCCCGGCGCGCGGCGGGCCGTCCCCCAGACGGAGATCGAGGACGGCCCGCGCTTCGGCTGGCGCGGCCTGATGCTCGACGTGGCCCGGCACTTCATGCCCAAGGACGGCGTGCTGCGCATGCTCGATCTGCTGGCCGCCCACAAACTGAATGTCTTCCACTTCCACCTCACCGACGACCAGGGCTGGCGCATCGAGATCAAGCGCCACCCCCGGCTCACGGAGACCGGCGCCTGGCGCGCACGCACCAAATACGGCCACCGCGCCTCCGAACTCTGGGACGAGACTCCGCACGGCGGCTTCTACACACAGGACGACATCCGCGAAATCGTCGCCTACGCCGCCGAGCGGCATATCCGGGTGGTCCCCGAGATCGACATCCCCGGCCACTCGCAGGCAGCCATCAGCGCATATCCGGAACTGGGCAACACCGACGTCATCGACACCTCCGCGCTTTCCGTGTGGGACACCTGGGGGGTCAATCCGAACGTACTCGCCCCCACTGACAACACCCTGCGCTTCTTCGAGGGCGTATTCGAAGAACTGCTCGATCTGTTCCCCGCCGATGTCTCGCCCTTCATCCACATCGGCGGTGACGAATGCCCCAAGGATCAGTGGAAGGCGTCACCGACGGCACAGGCACGCATGGCCGAGGCCGGCCTTGCGGACGAGGACGAGCTCCAGTCCTGGTTCATCCGCCACTTCGACCGCTGGCTCACGGCCAGGGGCCGCCGCGCCATCGGCTGGGACGAGATCCTGGAGGGCGGCATCGCCGAGGGCGCGGCCGTGACGTCGTGGCAGGGATACGCGGGTGGGATCACCGCCGCAGAGTCCGGCCACGACGTCGTGATGTGCCCGCTCCAGCAGGTGTACCTGGACTACCGTCAGGACGCGGGCCCCGACGAGCCGATGCCCATCGGATACGTCCGCACCCTGGAGGACGTCTACCGCTTCGAACCCGTTCCACCCGGCCTCTCCGAGGAGGCGGCAGGACACATCATGGGCACCCAGGCCAACGCCTGGACCGAGGTCATGCAGAACCGGGACCGCGTCGACTACCAGGTGTTCCCGAGGCTCGCCGCACTCGCCGAGGTCGCCTGGTCGCGACTCCCGGCCCCGGGCGAGCGGGACTTCGCCGATTTCGAACGCCGGATGAACACTCACTACGCCCGGCTCGACGCCCTGGGCGTCGGTTACCGGCCGCCGACGGGCCCACAGCCCTGGCAACGACGGCCCGGCATCCTGGGTCGCCCGATCGAGGGACCGCCGCCGACCGTGTGACCCGCTGTGACCCGCTGTTCCCGTGCCGGCCAGGGGACCCGAATAAGTCGCACGAACCCGCTGAAGAGTGTCAATTCGTGCGCCCGGCAGAAGGTCTGCCAAAGCAGACTTTTCCCCTGGTCGGGGACGGAAACACCCTTCGTGGACCCTCGCGTCGGGCAGCCCGGAAGATGTGCCAGAGTTGCCACGTCCCGGCCGTGAGCACGTACCGTACGGCGGACAGGCGGGACTGCCGGGACACCGGGAAGGGGCAGCTGGGTTGACCACGCACGCACCGCAGGCGATGCAGTCGGTGACGCTCCCGGCCTCGCTCGACGAGGCCGTGGCGGCACTCGGCGCCATGCCCGCAGCCGTCCCCGTGGCCGGCGGCACGGACCTCATGGCGGCCGTCAACAAGGGCCTCCTGCGGCCCTCCGGGCTCGTCGGCCTCGGCCGGATCAGCGAGCTGCGCGGCTGGCACTACCAGGACGGCCACGCACTGCTCGGCGCCGGACTGACCCATGCGCGCATGGGGCGTCCCGACTTCGCCGCGCTCATCCCCGCGCTGGCCGCCTCCGCGCGCGCCGCGGGCCCGCCCCAGATCCGTAACGCCGGGACGCTCGGCGGGAACATCGCCACCGCGGCCCCGACCGGCGACGCACTGCCGGTGCTGGCCGCCCTTGAGGCCGAGCTGGTCATCGCCGGCTCCGGGGGCTCCCGCCGTGAGATCCCCGTCTCGCACCTGCTGGCGGGCCGCGAGATGCTCGAACCCGCCGAGCTGATCGGTTTCGTCCGCGTACCGCTGCTGCACGCCCCCCAGGTCTTCCTCAAGGCCACCGGGCGCACCGGGCCGGGCCGCGCCACCGCCTCCGTCGCGATCGTCCTGGACCCGGCGAGGCGCGGAGTGCGCTGCGCGGTCGGCGCGATCGCCCCGATGCCCCTGCGGCCGCTGGAGGCCGAGCGCTGGATCGCCTCCCTGATCGACTGGGACGGTGAGCGCGGGCTGGCTCCCGACGCGCTGGCGGCCTTCGGCGAGTACGTCGCGGCGGCCTGTATCCCGGACCAGGCTCCACCGGACGACGGGGGAGAGGCACCTCCGCTGTCGCCCGCCGTCCTGCACCTGCGGCGCACCGTCGCCGCGCTCGCCCGACGCGCACTGGGGAGGGCACTGTCGTGAGCAATGAGGAGAACCCCGAGCAGCAGCACGGGCAGCCCGACCCGTACGCCGGCTGGCAGCCGACCCCGCAGGGCGGTGAGTACGACGCGGAGGCGACCGCCTTCGTCCACCTGGCCCCTGAGGACCTCGCCGACCTGGGCAACGACCCGCTGGCCGCCCCCGGACAGGGGTATGTGCCGCCGATGATCCTGCCGCTGACCCCGGCAGCCGGTCTCGATCCCGCGGCGACAGGCAGCTGGGTCGTGCGGACGCCCGAGCAGCAGCACGAGCAGACCGCGGGTCCGTCCGGCGGTGCGGATCCCGCGTCGGACGCGGTGCACTGGCCCGATCCGAACCAGCAGCAGGACCCGTACCAGCAGCCGTATCCGGACACCTCGCAGTACACGCAGACCTCGTCCACGACGGCTCAGTGGAATTTCACCGAGGCCCTCCCCGCCGAGCCCGAACCGGCGCCCGCGCCCGCGGGCCACACCGGCGAGTGGACGATCCCGGTGGCCAACGGCGACCTGCCCGACGAGTCGGGCGAGTTCGCGTCGTCCGCGTTGGCCTCCCAGTGGTACGCGGACACGCCCCCGGCCACGCTGCCGGGCGGCGCACCCGCGCCCTGGGCGACGCAGGAGCCCGCGGCCGAACCCGAGGCCGAGCCCGAACCCGAGGCCGCCGCCCCGGCCGAGGTGCCGTCCCGGCCCACGGAGCCTGTGGAGCCCGTGGAGGCCGCCGACGGGCCGGAGGCCCCCGCACCCGCATCGGTACCCGCAGCCGAGGCCGCGGAGCCGGCGGTCGAGACCCCGGACGCGTCCGAGGCTTCCGGGACCGGGACCGGGACCGGGACCGAGGGAGACCCGGCCCCTGAGGACGGCCGGGAACACGGCCAGGACGTGGCTCCCGAGCACGGCCCTGGCCAGGACCTGGGCCCTGAACACGGCCCCGAGCGCGGCCCTGGCCAGGACCTGGGCCCGGCGGATGAGCCCGTGGCCCACCCCGCTCCCCAGTCCACCACCGCTTCCGGCCCGACCCCCAGCGAGCATCCGTCGACCTCCTACGCCCTCCATGTGAACGGCGTGGACCGCCCCGTCAGCGACGCCTGGATCGGCGAGTCCCTGCTCTACGTGCTCAGGGAGCGTCTCGGCCTCGCCGGCGCCAAGGACGGCTGCTCGCAGGGCGAGTGCGGCGCCTGCAACGTCCAGGTCGACGGCCGCCTCGTGGCCTCCTGCCTGGTGCCCGCCGCCACGACGGCCGGCAGCGAGGTCCGTACGGTCGAGGGGCTCGCGGTCGACGGCGAACCCTCCGACGTCCAGCGGGCCCTGGCCGGGTGCGGGGCCGTCCAGTGCGGCTTCTGCATCCCGGGGATGGCCATGACCGTCCACGACCTCCTGGAGGGCAACCACGCCCCCAGCGAGCTGGAGACCCGGCAGGCCCTGTGCGGCAACCTCTGCCGGTGTTCCGGCTACCGGGGTGTGCTCGACGCCGTACGCGATGTCGTCGAGGCCCGGGAGGCGACCGCGGACGAGGCGGCCACCGCCCCGGAGGAAGCCGCCGAGCCGCGCATCCCGCACCAGGCCGCCCCCGGCGCGGGCAGCGTCCAGGCACCCGGGCCCGAGGGAGACGTCCGGTGAGCACCGCGCCGTCCCCCGCACCACCGGCCCTCCCCACCACCAGCCGCCACAGCGGAGCGAACGACAAGGAGGCGGCGTGACCAGCGACGCAGCCACCGCGACCAGCACCACGCGCACGACACCGCCGGCCGAGGGCCCCGACCCGGACCAGGAGCTGCCCGCGCTCGGTCTGGGCACCTCGCTGCCGCCCGCCGACGCCCGTGCCAAGACGGAGGGCACCTTCCCGTACGCGGCCGACCTGTGGGCCGAGGGGCTCCTCTGGGCCGCGGTGCTGCGTTCCCCGCACCCACACGCGCGCATCCTGTCGATCGACACGACGGCAGCGGCAGGCATGCCCGGAGTACGCGCGGTCGTCACGCACGAGGACATCCCCGGGGACGGCTCGTACGGCCGCCGGGTCGTCGACCGCCCCGTGTTCGCCTCCGAGCTCGTACGCCACCACGGCGAGCCGATCGCGGCCGTCGCCGCTGACCACCCCGACACCGCCCGGCTGGCCGCAGCCGCCATCGCCGTCGAGTACGAGGTACTCGATCCGGTCACCGACCCCGAGAAGGCCTTCGTCGCGGAACCCCTGCACCCCGACGGCAATCTCATCCGCCACATCCCGCTGCGCTACGGCGACCCGGACACCGTGGGCGAGGTCATCGTCGAGGGCCTGTACCGCATCGGCCGCCAGGACCCCGCGCCGATCGGCGCCGAGGCGGGCCTCGCCGTGCCCCGCCCCGACGGGGGCGTCGAGCTGTACACGGCGTCCACCGATCCGCACACGGACCGCGATCTGGCCGCCGCCTGCTTCGGCCTCGACGCCGACCGGGTCAAGGTCGTCGTGACCGGCGTCCCCGGAGCCACCGGCGACCGTGAGGACCCCGGCTTCCAGATCCCGCTGGGCCTGCTCGCCCTGCGCACCGGCTGCCCGGTCAAACTCGCCGCCACCCGCGAGGAGTCCTTCCTCGGGCACGCCCACCGCCACCCCACCCTGCTGCGCTACCGGCACCACGCGGACACGGAGGGCAGGCTCGTCAAGGTCGAGGCGCAGATCCTCCTCGACGCGGGCGCGTACGCCGACTCCTCGTCCGAATCCCTGGCCGCAGCCGTGGCCTTCGCCTGCGGTCCCTACGTCGTCCCGCACGCCTTCATCGAGGGCTGGGCGGTCCGTACGAACAACCCGCCGTCCGGGCATGTACGCGGCGAGGGTGCGATGCAGGTCTGCGCCGCGTACGAGGGCCAGATGGACAAGCTGGCGGCGAAGCTGGGCATCGACGCGGTCGAACTCCGGCTGCGCAACGCCCTCTCCACGGGCGACATACTTCCCACCAGCCAGACCGTGACCTGCCCCGCGCCCGTCGCCGAGCTCCTCACCGAGCTCCGTGACTTCCCGCTGCCCTCGCTCCCCAAGGACGCCCCTGAGGACGACTGGCTGCTGCCCGGAGGCCCGGAGGGCGCCGGCGAACCCGGGGCCGTGCGCAGGGGCGTCGGCTACGCACTCGGCATGGTCCACATGCTCGGTGCGGAAGGCGCGGACGAGGTCTCCACGGCCACGGTCCGGGTCCATGACGGCGTCGCCACCGTGATCTGCGCGGCCGTCGAGACCGGCCAGGGCTTCACCACGCTCGCCCGCCAGATCGTCCAGGAGACCCTGGGCGTCGAAGAGGTCCATGTGGCGGCGGTGGACACCGACCAGCCCCCCGCGGGCCCGGCGACGCACGGCCGCCACACCTGGGTCTCGGGCGGCGCGATCGAACGCGCCGCGAGGATGGTCCGCACCCAGCTCCTCCAGCCGCTGGCCCACAAGTTCGGCATGTCCACGGAGCTCCTCCAGATCGCCGACGGCAAGATCACCTCGTACGACGGTGTGCTGTCCACGACGGTCATGGAGGCGATGGACGGCAAGGAACTCTGGGCCACCGCCCAGTGCCGCCCCCACCCCACGGAACCCCTGGACGAGGCGGGCCAGGGCGACGCGTTCGTGGGCCTGGCCTTCTGCGCGGTCCGTGCGGTGGTCGACGTCGACATCGAACTCGGCTCCGTCCGGGTCGTCGAGATGGCGGTCGCCCAGGACGTCGGCCGGATCCTCAACCCGTCCCAGCTGACGACCCGCATCGAGGCAGGCGTCACCCAGGGCATCGGCGCGGCCCTCACGGAGAACCTCCGTACGGCCCGAGGCCTGATCCGCCACCCGGACCTCACCGGCTACGCGCTTCCGACCGCCCTGGACGCGCCGGACATCCGGATCGTCAAACTGGTCGAGGAACGCGACGTGGTGGCCCCCTTCGGCGCCAAGCCCGCCTCGGCGGTCCCGGTGGTCACCTCCCCGGCAGCGGTGGCATCCGCGGTCCGCGCCGCGACGGGCCGCCCGGTCAACCGCCTCCCGATCCGCCCGCAGGCGGCGGTGGCGGCCACGCCCAAGGCGTAACAGCCCGGCCGGAATTGAGCACCGCGCGTGCAACCGGCGACGCGGAGTGTCACCGGTGCTGGTTACAGTGGTCTTGAAGTAGTCGGCTGTATCCGGGGGAGGGTGCTGTGGCGCAGAGTGAGGTCGGAGCGGGGCTGGCCGCGCTGGCGATGCCGGGATTCGCGGGGGTGAGTATCGCGACGGCGTCCCTGGCCACGGAGCTGACATCGTTCACGAAGTTCCGCAATCGCATAGACGAACTGCTGCGTGACCTGAAGGAGTCCCCGGCGGGACCCGGGAAGCTGCGCGAAGACCCCATGTCGCGCACACAGTTCGGCGGCGGAGACAACCGGTGGGCGGAGGCGGCCTCGCTGTTCACGTCGTACCGGACGGTGATCACGGAGCTGGAGTCGCTCTCCAAGCTGCTCTCGGACTGCATCGAGGGCATGAGCATCGCGGTGCTCGCCTCGCACAACGGCTACGCGAACATCGACGACGGCCTGCGCCGCCGCATGCTCGCGATCAGCGCGGGGGCGGAGGAGCAGTACGGGGGGAAGTACGACGGGTCGCAGGGGGCGCCGAAGGAGGGCGGGGGACAGCCGTCCGCCACCAGGCCGACGGAACCGGAAACGGGCGACACCGCGGGTATCAGCGGGCTCTGAGGACAGCGAACACCGGTGCGGGGACAGACGGGGGTACGGGGATGGACCACAAGGACGCAGGCCAGGGCACTCCGTTCGACAGCATGTCGCACGAGGAGATGCTCGCGTGGCTGGACGCGGCCAACAGCGGGGCGATCCAGGGCGCCTCGGACCGCCTGGTGAGCGCGGCGGAGGAGATCCGCAAGATCGCGGAGGAGATCAAGGTCCGCCCGCAGACGGTCGAGTGGAAGGGCGAGGGCGCGGACGCCTTCCGCACCTGGAGTGCGGACCTGGCGAACGCCACGCTGCGCCTGGGCGACTACAGCGAGGGCGCGTCGAAGTGGCTGGCCCAGGCCTCGGACTCGCTCGCCTCGGCGCAGGTGGCCATCCCGCGTACGCACGAGGGGGCACAGGCGAACCTGGACGCGGCACGGGCGGCACGGAACGACCCGGACGCGTCCTCGGTGGCGCAGAAGGCGGCGGAAACGCTGCTCGCCGAGAAAGAGGCGAACCGTCAGGAGGCGGCGGCACAAATGCGGAAGCTGGCACAGTCGTACGCGCTGTCGGCTTCGCAGCTGGACGCGCTGGAGAAGCCGGCGTTTCCGCCGCCGCCGGGGGAGATCGTGCCGGAGCGAGCAGTTGGCTACGGTGACTCCGAGGCCTACCGCGAATCAACTGGCAGTAGGGCAGTTGCAGGGGGCGGAGACGCGACTGGCGCGGTGACCACGCACTCTGAGTCCTCGCAGGCAGAAGGCTCCGGAAACCAAGGTGTTCCCGACTCATCAGCGGTCCGCGTACCGCCCCACCGGGAGACCCCGGTCAGCATGGAGGTCAACAGCACAGCGACTCTGCCGCAGACTTCGTCCATGCCTGCGGTGTCACAGCCCACGCCGCCGGTGACGGGTAAGCCGGACGGTGGTCTGCCTCCTGGACCCACAGTGCCGCCGACGTTCGGCGGCGGCGCACGGCCACTTCCCGGTCCATCGGGCGGCTCGAAGAACGCGGGGCCGAACGTCCGTTCGCCATCGCCGCCTGGCCAAGGTGTGCCCAGCTCGGGCTCGGCAAGCCGCATGCCTCGTGACGCGGGCATCTCCGGTGGTCGACCGGCAGCTCAGCCCACCGGCCGAGGGCTTCCGGGCGGCACGGTTGTCGGTGGTGAGGGGACGCAGAGCCGGGGCCCCATGGGGCACGGCGGGATGAGTAGTGGCAGCGCCGCTCGGAGCGGAGCCGTGGGCGGGCGGCCACCGGCTGGTGGAAACAGCGGGGTCGTCGGTGGTCGACCCCGGCAGGTGGGGCGTTCAAGCCAACGTCCGTTCACGCCTGGTGGCACCGGCCTTGTCCGGGACAACGAAGGCGGGCGTGCTGGTGGACAGGTGGCAGGCGGATCGCGAAGCCCGTCAAGCCGTCGGCCCGGAAATGCCCGCCAGGATGATGGCGGCGAGCGCCCGGACTACTTGACCGAAGATGAGGAGACGTGGCAGCAGGGTGGCCGCCGCGCAACGCCGCCCGTGATCGACTGATGGAACGACTCCGGATAGGGACGCGAATGCTTGTCAGTGGTGTGCACAGGGGCCGGACAAGGGCCATCGTTTCGGTGGCGCTCGGAACACTACTGGTGTCTGCCACGGCAGGGACTGCCCAGGCAAAGTCGGTCCGTTCGGATCAGTGGCACCTGACAGCGATGAAGGCCGAGGGGATGTGGCAGAGCAGCACGGGGAGCGGCGTCACCGTTGCGGTGATCGACACAGGCGTCGATGCGTCAAACCCGGACCTGCAAGGGCAGGTGCTCGGCGGGAAGGACTTCGCCCCGGGTGAGCCCGGCGATGAGCACTCCGATTACGACGGTCACGGCACGGGCATGGCTGGCCTGATCGCGGGGACAGGCGACAGCCGTGGCGGAGACGGTGCGTTCGGGCTCGCGCCCGGCGTGAAGATTCTTCCCGTCCGGATCCCGGACAAGGCTGCCAACCTCGCGAAAGACATTGAACAGTTCAACGCAGCGGTTCCTGAGGCCATCCGCTATTCCGCTGACAAGGGCGCCAAAGTCATCAACATCTCGGCAGGTACGAGCGAGGGATCGCAACAACTGACCGAGTCGGTCAGGTATGCGCTCGGCAAGGGCTCACTGGTCTTCGCGGCAGTGGGCAATGACGGCAAGAGCACCAATAGCGTCAAGTACCCGGGCGCTACGCCGGGGGCCGTAGGTGTTGCCGCCATCGGTAAGGACCTGCAGAGGACAGAGGAATCCCAGTTCGGCCCCCAGGTAGACCTGGCCGCGCCGGGTGAGGAAATGATCCACGCCTGCCAGAGCGAGACGAACCTCTGCACCTCGCACGGGACCAGCGACGCCACAGCCCTCGCTTCCGCCTCCGCCGCACTGATCTGGTCCAAGTACCCGGACTGGACTAACAACCAGGTCCTGCGGGTCCTGCTCAACACGGCGGGTGGCCCGAGCAGTGGTGACGAGCGCACCGACTACATCGGATACGGCGGGGTCCGCCCCCGCATCGCGCTGACAACCCCCGGCGACCCGGGCCCCGCCGACGAGTACCCGCTCCCGGACCTCGCGGAGGCCGCGTCCCCGACACCCTCCGCGACCCCGTCCAAGGCCGCAGGCGGCCCCGAGAAGAACGACAAGCCGGCCGCCGCCGCAGCAGCGGCCACCGACGACAACGACAACACCACCCTCTGGCTCGGTCTGGGCATCGGCGCAGCAGCCCTCATCGGTGTCGCTGCCGCAGCCCTGGTCATCCGCTCTCGCCGCAGGAGCGCAGCCAAGGCTGTCCCCCAGCCGTACCAGCCTCCGTACCCGAACCAGCCGCAATCCCGGCCTCCGTACCCGCAGTACGGCCCCCCGCCCGGCGGCCCCGGATCCAACACGCCGTACGGAGGCTCTCCGGGCCCGACCGCCTGACAGATCGGAACGGGTTCACCCTGGGGCAGCGCTGCCAACGATGCGTGGATCAGGGGCCCTCCATCGAGTTCCACACTGCAGTGAATGCTGCTACCAGGCGATACCACGCAAGGTAACGACGTGCTGCTAGCTGTCTCCGGAAGTGCCGTTCGCTGCCTGGCCCGGGCCGGTGTTCGGTAGCGCGCCCCGTGGCGCGAGGAGAAGGGGGAGGTAGACGTCGTCGACGATCTCGGTGATGACCCCCTCCGGGATCGGCGCCCCGTGGAGGAGGTAGTGGTTGCGGAGCAGGTCGACCGCCACCGTGGCGCGCCGTGAGGCGGGGATCCACGGCTCGATCTCGCCACGTGCGACGGCGCGCAGCAGAACACTCTGGATCTGCCCCGGGCCCGCTGTGTGCACGCGTTCACGGACCAGTTGGGCGAGCTCGGGGTCGCGCATGGCTTCGGTCAGCAGGCCGCGGAGGATGTCGCCATGCGATGTGGCCAGTCTGAGGCAGAGCTGACGTAGTGCGGCGATGACGTCGGTGCGCAGAGCGCCGGTGTCGGGCATGTCGGCGTCGGAGAGGTGATGGACGGTGCAGGCGTCGACGACGAGTTCGGCACGGCTGGGCCACCGGCGGTACAGGGCGGCTTTGCCCGTGCGGGCCCGCACGGCTACGCGCTCCATCGTCAGTCCCGCGTAGCCGACCTCGGCGAGTTCATCGAGGGCTGCCGCCAGGATGGCGTTCTTCAGTTCCTCGCCTCGGCGGCGGGGGTTTCGGCGATGGTCGCCGTCCATCCGGTCCGGCGCGTCTCCGTTGGTTGGAGGCATGACTCCCAGCCATTTGTCGAGCACCCGTTGCAAGCGCTGAGTGCGTCAGCCTAACCTCGTATTAGAGAACTGACCGTTCTTTAAGCGTCGAGAGTATCGAGGGACTGATGACCGAGATCATTGCGACGCCCCCTTCAGGTGCGCCCGACTTCCCCAGCGACCGCACCTGCCCCTACCACCTCCCCGATCAGTACAACGACCTCCGGACGCGTGAAGGTTCGCTGCAGCGCGTCACTCTCTACGACGGTCGTCAGGCGTGGCTGGTGACCGGATACGACACGGCGCGGAAGCTGCTGGCCGATCCTCGGCTCTCCTCCGACCGGAGGCACGTCGACTTCCCGGCAACCTCGGGGCGGGTGGAGAGCTTCCGCGACCGCCGCCCCGCCTTCATCGGCCTGGATCCGCCGGAGCACGGGCCGAAACGGCGCATGACCATCAGCGAGTTCACCGTCCGGCGTATCAAGGGGATGCGGGCCGACGTCGAGCAGATCGTGCACGGCTTTCTGGACCGGATGATCGACTCCGGCCCGCCCGCCGACCTCGTCAGCCAGTTCGCGCTGCCCGTGCCGTCCATGGTGATCTGCCAACTGCTCGGCGTGCCCTAT
Organism: Streptomyces sp. NBC_01012; assembly: GCF_045162755.1. Classification (NCBI taxonomy): domain Bacteria; kingdom Bacillati; phylum Actinomycetota; class Actinomycetes; order Kitasatosporales; family Streptomycetaceae; genus Streptomyces; species Streptomyces sp. NBC_01012. The sequence continues at coordinate 4,827,502 of NZ_CP108688.1, forward strand.
GCCGACCACGACTTCTTCCAGGACGCGTCCCAGCGGCTGATCCAGTCGCCGGACGCGGCGGGGGCGAGTGCGGCTCGGGATGACCTGGAGGACTACCTGGGCGGCCTGGCAGACAGTCTGCGAGGAAAGCCCGGGCCTGGCCTGCTGAGCACCCTCGTCGCGGAACAGTTGGAGAAGGGCAGGATCGACCGCGAGGAGTTGGTGGCGACTGCGATCCTCTTACTGGTTGCCGGCCACGAGACCACAGCGTCGATGACATCGCTGAGCGTCATCACCCTGCTCGAACACCCCGACCAGTACGCCGCATTGCGCGCCGACCCGTCGCTGGTGCCGGGCGCCGTGGAGGAACTGCTGCGCTTTCTGGCGATCGCCGACATCGCCGGGAGCCGTTTCGCGACGGCCGACATCGAGATCGACGGGCAGCACATCCGAGCCGGTGAGGGTGTCATCGTCACCAACTCCATAGCCAACCGCGATAGTTCGATCTTCGCTAACCCGGACGTCTTCGATGTCCGACGTGAGGCGCGCCACCACCTGTCGTTCGGCTACGGCGTGCATCAGTGTCTCGGCCAGAACCTGGCCCGCCTCGAACTGGAGGTCATCCTCACGGCGCTGCTCGAACGGCTGCCGAACCTGCGGCTGGCGGTGCCGGTCGACGAGCTGGACCTGCGTCCGGGGACGACGATCCAGGGCGTGAACGAACTCCCGGTCACCTGGTGACCGCGGCGGAGGGAGCAGCTATGCGTGTGACGGCCGACCGGGAGGTCTGCGTGGGTGCCGGCCTGTGCGCGTTGACGGCACCTGAGGTGTTTGACCAGGACGACGAGGGCCTGGTGACGGTTCTGGACGCCGAACCCGGGGATGACGCACGCACGTTGGCGCGCGATGCCGGCGTGCTCTGTCCTTCGGGAGCGGTGCGCGTCGTCGGGTAGGTCCCCGCGGTCGCGGGTGGGTGCTCGTGCAGTCCCGGCGTCGGTCCTCTGCGATCGGCCGTCAGCTTCGGCTGGGGGCCGATTCGCCTGCACGCCGACGTCCGGGAGTGGGCGAGGCCGCGGCCAGGGACGCGAACCGCGCCTGGGTCGGCAGTAAACCGGTCTCGTTCTACTCGCCCTCCGGGGCCAGTTGGGCCATCACCAGCCCGTGCAGTAGCTCCGCGTCCACGAAATCGCCTTCGGCGGGTGCTCCGCAACGCCAGCTCAGGGGATACGTGTTGCCGTCCGGTGCGGGAATGCCGACGTACTGGTCCCGGGCCGCCGGGCCGAAGCATCTGGCGCCGGGCGGCCAGTCGTACTCCTTGCTCGAACCGGGCGGGATCAGGAAGTAGGTCCACCGACTGCCCGCGACCTCCTGTACGACGGGGCCAGGTTCGCCGTCGGTGAGCGTCCCGAGGTGGTGCAGCACTGCCTCGCCCCGTACGCCCCGCAGCCGGATGGCGTCGAAGTGAATGCCGGTCAGGTGGAGTTGGTGCCCGGTGATGGGTACCCATTCGGGGCATCTCTTGCTCGTCATGACCCTCAGCATTCTGATCGCTGCTTAGCGTGACCAGAAGGTAGCGGTGCACATCGGTGGTATGTGGAGAAGGGGGTGGTGGCTGTGGGGACGAGTGGCGAGCCGTCGCGGGTGCGGAAGCTGGTGGGGGACCTGATCCGCATCCATCGGGTGCGGGCCGGGCTCACGCAGAAGGATGCCGCGGAGCAGCTGTTGATCTCGGAGTCGCTGATGGGGGCGGTCGAGCGGGCGGAGCGTATCCCGGGCCTGGAGCTGCTGGCCGATGCCGACCGGGTCTTCGGCGCCGGCGGTGCGCTGAAGGCGTGCGTCGAGCTGGTCGACGAGGAGAAGTACCCGGCGAAGTTCCTGGACTGGGCACGGCTGGAACGCCAGGCGCGGGTCATCAGCGCGTACGAGACGATGCTGATGCCGGGGCTGCTCCAGACGGAGGCGTACGCGTACGCGCTGTACCGGGCGCGCAAACCCGCGTACACCGAGGACGAGATCGTCCGGCACGTCGAGGCGCGGCTGGAACGGCAGGCGGTGCTGCTGCGTACTCCTCCGCCGTATGTCGGTTACGTCATCGAGGAGTCGGTCCTGGACCGGACGTTGGGTGGCGCGGAGGTGCTGAAGGAGCAGTTGCTGCATCTGCTGGACTGCATGCGGCGGATGAACCATCTGACGGTACAGGTGATGCCCTCCGACCAGCACACGCACGCGGGGTTGAACGGCCCGATGCAGCTGATGTGTACAGGGGAAGGGCGCAATCTGGTCTTCGCGGAGAGTCAGGGCGGCGGTAGGTTGATGTCCAGGCCTGAGCAGGTGGCCGACACGTTCGACCTCTTCGGCATCCTCCGGGCCCAGGCGCTCAACCCCTGGAAGTCGGCTGAGATCATCGAAACGAAGGTGAGGCGACTATGACCGTCGGGCCGGAGCTCTCCTGGTTCAAGTCCAGCTACAGCAACAACGAGGGTGAGGCCTGCGTCGAGGTCGCCGCCTGCCCCCACACCGTGCACGTCCGCGACTCCAAGGTCACCGACGGCCCCACATTTGTCATAGCTCCCGCCACCTGGACCGCCTTCTTGGCAGGTGCGGTCAGGGGCTGACCTCGGCCAGTAGCGGACATCGCCAGGTGGGCACGTTCCTGACTCGATCCTTACGGCGCGTCAGGATCACTCACAGGCCGCCGACCGCTCGGCCGCCTTGGTGTAGTCGGTGATCAGACTCTTCATTGCTGCCTGGTCGTCGATGCCGGAGTCGAGGACCTGGATGATCGCGAAGAGTTCCTGTTCCGGGTGTTCCGACGACGTGCAGGAAGCGACCTTGCCCACGCCAGCTTTCCCCGCGTAGACGAATCGCAAGTCTTCCGACGTCGTCCCGCCGTCCGTGTAGGCGTATCCCTGCGCGACCGATGCCCCGGTATCCCCCGCCCTCCACCATGCCTGGGTGAGGCGTAGAGCCGCCTTTCCGTCCACGGACACGTCGCAGCGAGTTGTGCCACCGTTCGGTTTCGAGAGTGCCGACGAGATGGAATCCCCGCCGGGCAGAGCGGCTTTCACCAGCGCGGAGTCGACAGCGATCCCGCACAGTGACGCGGGCACGGTGTACGCCCTCTCGGCCGTGTCGTCGCTGTCGCCGGAGCACGCCGACAGACCGGAGGCGAGGACAACGGTGGCCGACAAAGCGACACCCACGCCGATGAACCGGTGACGCCGGAGAGTTCCACGGACAGACAACGCGAGAGCCTTTCGCGATTCGGATTCGGATGGGCACGACACAGCGGAGCCGTCGACAACTTGGCTGGCGGAGCACTGGCCGTGTCCTGATGGACAGTTGCAGGGTATTCGCTTGTACGTGCCCCTGCGGAACGCTCCGTCGATAGGCTGTCGCGCAGTGTCCAGCAGGACTACCCAGTCCAGTCACAGGCGAGTCATCGGGGGAAACGCAACAATGGAGTTCGAGGATGCCGTGCACGCTCCCGTCGGCAAACTCAAGGCAGCCGCCGACGACTGGGCGGAGATGGTCACCAAGCTGGAGGCTCTGGCCGACGACGCTCGCAATGGCATGAAGGCGAAGTCGGACAAGGCTGACTGGGGCGGTGTGAACGCGGGCGTCACCAAGCCCTTCATATCCAAGACGGCCAAGGAGTTCGAGGACGCGGCAGCCGAGGCCAAGGGCATCAAGCTGCTGCTCGCGGACGCGCACACCTCGTTCAGGACCGCCAGGGACGAGCTCGTCAGGATCAGGGACGAGGAGGCGGGTCAGGCAGGGATCCTGATCAGCGCCGCGGGGAAGGTGACGCCCCGGTACGACCTGGAGCAGGACGTCGGCGCGCGTAACGACCCCGACTATCCGGCGGCTCTCCAGAAGCAGAAGGCCGCCGTGATCGCATGGCAGAAGCGGATCGATCGGCTCGTCGAGGACTGCTCCGATGCCGACGATTCTCTGAAGCGGGCCCTTCTGGCCAATGTGCAGGGCGACAAGGACTTCAGCGCGCCGAAGTTCAGCAGTCTCGACGCGGAACAGGTGGCCCGCGCCGCGGATCTGGTGGAGACGGTCACAGGCGAGGGTGGCACCGCCCGCAACGTGAAGGCGCTCAAGGCTCTCGAAGACATCATCGATGACAACCGTGACGATCCCGAGTTCGCCACCGGCTTCTACCACAAGCTCGGTGCGGAGGGCACCCTCGACGCCTATACGAAGATGTCGCTGGACGCGACGTCGCTCGGCCCTGCCGGTCAGGACCGGGCCTCTATGGTGCGCAACATTCAGAACGACATGGGCGCGATGCTCGGCCTGGCCACCCAGACGTCGACGCCGAACCACCTGGATTCGACCTGGACGACACAGCTCATGAAGGCCGGCCGCAAAGAGGTCGACGTGTCGGGCTTCGCCGGTGCCGGCACCAAGGTCTACGGCTACCAGGCACTCGGAGCGCTCCTCCGCGAGGGCACGTACGACAAGGACTTCCTCACCACGGTGGGCCGCGACATGGTGGCGCTGGACAAGAAGGACCCGGAGATGTGGTCCCAGAACCTGCCGTACGACCAGAAGATGGCCATCAACCTCGACGATTCCGGAGGCAAGGGATTCAACCCGATGACCGGCCTCATGGAAGCGATGAGCAAGAACCCCGCGGCGGCAACGGAGTTCTTCAACGAGGGAATTCGCGAGGACACCAACAAGGACGGCATCGTCACGCTGTCGGACGCCGAGATCAAGGGCAAGGACGCGCAGGGCGTGGTCGACTACATGCTGGACAAGAAGGAGACGGCGGACTGGTACGACACGGCGGGCGACGGAGAGTTCACTCCTGGCCAGACGGCCATGGGTAACGCCCTGGAAGCGGCAGTCACCGGCCGCGTACCGGGTGACGACGACGCACCACCGGTCTCCCACACCAAGGCCATGGCCGAGGTGATGGAGCAGGTCGTGGAGAAGGTCGGCTCGGACCCCGAGCTGGTGGCCGCGAAGCCCGGAGAACTGCCGGGTCCGCTCAACGGGCTCTCCCAGCAGTTCGGCAACATGGCGGCGGAGTACATGCCGGATTTGCAGGCCACGGCAGAAAACGCGGCAGGCCAGATCAAGCCGTTCGGCGAGGCGGCGGATTTCGACAAGGCGCAGATGGCTGGGTTCCTCAGCGCGGTGGCCCAAGACCCACAGGCATACGGTGCGATCACCATCGCACAGCAGGCTTACACCACGGCGCTCGTGAGCGATGTGTTTACGCACCCTGAGAAGCATGTGGATATGGGGGAAGCAGTGCGTAACGCGGTTCATCCCGGAGGTGAAATCGCGGGAATAATGACCGAGGCGCGAGCCTATGCGACGCACGAAATGCACGCGCATGTGGATGAGGAGTACAACAAATCCACTGAGGATAATGCCAAGTGGGCTAACCGCATCATCTCGGCCGTCGGGGCCAAGTACGTGGAAATGCTTCCCGTTGGGGGTGATGCGGTGGAGTGGATGCAGGAAGACATTACTGAATCTGCTTTGGAACGTGCAGAAAACGACTCCACGGAAGAGGGCCGCCAGGAGTCATTGGACGGCTACACGCGAGCGGAGCGTGCCACCAAGGATGCAGCCTCCGCCGCTGTTGATGTGGCTGGCAAGGCTTCAGGCCTGAAGCCTGAGCAGTACGTCGATTACAGAGGTTCGGCCTCAACGGAGTCGGCGGCGGCGCACACAATCGGTCGCGGCATGATCGACAGTTCTCATCCCAAGGGAAAGTAGCTATGTGGCAACTTGCAAGGGGGGCGTTGGTGGCATTGGTCTCGACAGCAATGGCTGTGCTGCTCGCTGGGTGTTCCGAGGAGGCTGAGGCGGTTCCGGAGCTTCCGGAGCGGATCTGCTGGGGATCCTTTGCGTCCCAAGATGTGTTGCCGCTCCTGCCGGCTGGAAAAGAGGCCAAAACCTACGGGCGTCAGTTTCTTTCTGTGGGGGAATATGATTCTTCCATGTGTGCTCTGAGTGTCGATGGTTCGGATAAGTTCCAGGCGTTTGCCAAGCGGCGAGATTTTGAAAGTTATATCGACTGGTCCTCTTGGAGTAAGTCGAAACCAGAATCGGTCGACGTCGGGCAGAAGGGGATTGTGTGGAACGGTGGTGCGGCCTCGTATATTATTTGCGAGCCGTCCAAGGATCCCAATACTCCTGGTGAATATGTCGAACTGAGTCTCTATGTACTTAACCAGCCGAGTGATGGTGTTGAGTCAAAGCGGAACCGTCGCGTTCTTCGCACCCTGATCGGTCAACTCGTCGCCTTCGCTGAGAAGGAGTTGAAGTGCGGCTGACTGTCATGGTCAAACTCGGAAATTTTGCAGCGGATCCCGCAATCCTGGCTGCGTTACTCGTCAGATTGGCCTAGCTCCTGTCCCGCATTCTCCTACAAGGAATTAGCCTTCCTGGAGAGTACCCAGACGTAATACCATTTTCCATTCTCGATCACCCGGTGGCCATTCTCGACCTTTTCCCTGATTGCGCCCCAGAAGGTACCCGCTGTGGTTAACCCAAGAGTCGTGAGCACTCGTTCCATTACCGACCCTTCCACAGCGATGAGCAGGGCTGCGGTAGAAGCGACTGTCGCGCCAACTGCACCCAGTGTCCTCTTTCTCTTCACGGCGCGGAGGTCAGATTCCATGGCGCTGACCTGGTCCTCGATCTCCAGGCGAAGTTTCGTTAATTCAAGCTGGGACTGCTCCGAATTGAGCGCCTCACTCATTGAGAGGAAGCTTGTACGCAGGAATCCTCGGAACCCCTTGTATGAATCGAACTCATCGATGGTGATTTTGCTGAAATCCCCCATGGTGACACTGTCGATGAAGGGCAGGTCGATCTCGAGTACAAGGCGAACCAAGCGATCTTTCACGGGCCTGGATTCCGAAGGGTCGATCAGTCTCCCTCCTCTCATGATGTAGTCGACCGCAGAAACCCGGCTTGGTGGGAAGGATTGTGTCTCACGACCGCTGTATTCCGTACTTGCGGTGTAGCTCGGCAAATACCAAGCGAGACCGGCCTTGATGATTGGTTGGGCTTCAAGTAGCCAAGTCCCAAGCGCCGTCATATCTGGGCAGTGGATCCCGAAATGAATGGTTCGCGTGGTGCCCAGTTGCCACCGGCCAGTGTCGAAATCGGTCTCATCCTCGGTTTGGCTTTTTACTCCGATGGGACGGTAGGGAGCGTGCGGCCCGTGCGAGAGTAATAAGGTGTCGGATACCAGCACGGCACGCTTCGTGAGTTGCTCAAAATTCCCGATTTCGTCCTGCAGTCCAATATTGAAGTTTTTGTTGATGAGCCTCCTTTCGCCCAAAATGTTAGTCCGTCCGAATCTTGCAGGATTGAAGAGAAGTTCCGAGTATGATTTAGCGACGGCGGCTGGATTATTGCGGATGCCTGGGGGGATCTGGTTGTAAATCTTTTGCATCTGGCGTGCTACATCTCTGTCGCCAATTGGTTGTGCGCGTCTCCACATATGGGTAGTCTCGGGGACGCCAGTCCATCACTGCAAGCCCCTCGGATCGCCCTCCGTTGAGTGGTTACCGCGGCGGAGGGCAGGAGCTGGGTCTGGGCGTAGTCGGGCCTCTTCTCTTTTGATCAGGTGAGGCCGAGATGGGTGAGGGCGGGGAGTGCCTGCCTGTCTGGCGGATGCCGGCGGCGATGTTGCGTGCGCCGTCGAGACGTAGGGCCCCGTTTCCTCTATCGGCGGCCGGTCAGGACCGCGGCTTCCTGGATCCGGTCCCGAATTTATGGATCAATCTGGCTATTTCCGGCAGCGCAGGGACCTATTTTTCGCCAACTGGGCAGCTTGGAGGCAGGGCAAGCACGGGGAGTGAGAGTCTGGCAAGGGCCGTCGGCCCAGTTCGGGCGATGGGACAGGGATGAGCATGGGGCGGGGACGGGGGAAATCATGACGTTCGACGAGGAATGGGCAGAACTCCGTGATGCGGCGGCAGTGCGACGGAGTGCTATGCAGCTCAACAGTGCTCCGGCCGAAGGGGGCGGGAGCGGGGGTGGGGCGGCCGATCTGGTGGTCAACCGGGATGACCTGGGTGCCATCGGGAGTGATGCCTACGAGGTACGTGTCCGGCTGTCGAAGGACGGTGACCACGCCCGCCCTTCGACCTTCGACGCCGCCATCGCGCTCACCAACGGCAACTTCACCAGTGGTTCCGCACTGCTCAAGGTGCACGACCGCTGGAACACGCACATGAAAACGCTGCTGGACTCCTGCGCGCATATTTCGAACCACCTGGATTACACCAAGTCCGTTCATTCCAAGGATGAGGTGAAGATCGTGGACGATCTGGCGCCGATCTCCAAGCTCATGCAATACATGAAGTAGCAGCCTGGGGAGGGCACGCATCTGCGAAGGAAGTGACGCGTTACTGTCATGCGGTCAAGGCATCCAGCCAGGGTTGCCGGCAGGCCGGACAGCCAAGGGGAGCTTCTCATGCAATGGCCAGTGCGCCAGGAATTCGACCGCGTGGCCGGACGCCAGCAGAGCTGGGGGGCTGGCCTGTTGGTGGTGTCAGCAGCCCTGTTCCTCTGGCTGGGCTATCTGTTGCTGATCCCGTTCAGCGTGCCGCACTACAACGACGAAGTCGCTTGCGACGCCCCCGTGTTCTACGACAGTGAGAGCTCGTCCTACAGCCAGGGCGCGGGAGACCTGTGCAGCGCCCAGCGTGACTGGCCGGAGCTCCTCGGGATCGGAGTTCTCGCCGTGCCACCCGCCGTCGCGGGTGCGGCACTGGTCACCAGCGGGAGTGCACGCAAGCGTGCGAGCGCTCATGTCTTCCGGGTCCTCGAGTTGCAGGAGTCTCAGGAGCGCGCACAGCAGAGGGCGCGACTCAAACCCTGAGTGCGGTGGCGCAACCGCTGCTGTGTCGCTGGCACAGAGGGAGGCTCCCGATGGGGTGCGTCACTGCGTCCACCTGTGGCCACGGGCACGGCAGGCAGCAGACTTCGATTGCAGCCACCTCCTCTCGACTGAGTGGAACTGGTGCGTCAGAGAGGGAACCCGGGCGATCCGAATCGCCTCATCACCGGTGCGGTAGCCCGTCAACTCCTCCCCGGTGAAGGTATGATGATTCAACTCGCACGCACCTTCCGCAGTACTGCCCGCGCCGCGCCGCGTCACTGGAGGTGGCGGCGATCGGCACCACCGCCGGACTGATCGGTGGCTTCATGGCCCCGGCTGCATCTGCCGCCGAGTCGGCCGATCCGACCTACGACAACTACGTGGCGCTCGGCGACTCGTACGCTTCCGGTGCGGGTCTCAGCTCGGTGGATGACGCCAACTGCGATCGCACCAGTCAGGGTTATCCTGCGGTGATCGCCGGTGCAGTGAAGGCGAAGCACTTCAAGAACGTCACCTGCAGTGGTGCCACCACGGCAGAGATGGCCAACGCTCAGGGCACCAACCCGGCCCAGCTCAGCGCCCTGTCAGCCGACACCGATCTGGTCACGCTGACCATCGGGGGCAGTGACATCGGGTTCACCGAGATCATCACCAACTGCGTCGTCGGCAGCTTCAGCGATCCGACCGGCAGCCCCTGCAAGACGCATTTCAATGAGTCCGGCAGTGATGCCATCGCCACGCGCATCAACTCCACGGCGGCCAAGCTCACGGTCAGCCTGCAGTACATACGCGCCCTTGCACCCAATGCCCGAGTCCTGGTGGCCGGTTATCCGTCGCTCGTGCCGGACGACGGCAAGGCCTGCCGTCCCGACGTCCCGTTCGCGGACGGCGACGTGCCCTACCTCCGCGATGTGAACAAGAAGCTCAACCAGGCCCTCGCCGATCGGGCCAAGAGCGCCGGTGCGGAGTACGCCGACACGTACACGATGACTATCGGCCATGACATGTGCCAGAACGAAGCAGACCGGTGGATCGAGCCCATCGAAACGGAGCTCGCACCGGCGCACCCCAACAGCTGGGGCCAGCAGGCCATGGCCTACGGCGTCTACAACCAGCTCCGCAACTAAAGCGTGTTTCGAAAGTCCCGCCGGCCCGGCGGGCCCCAGCCCCCGCTGGACCCCGCATAGCCGCTGACGCACGCAGGAACGGCCGCCCCCGCGCCATGGGGGCGGCCGTTCCTTCTGTGTTCTCCCGCTTGGAGGCCGTGACCGGATTCGAACCGGTGTAACTCGAGTTGCAGTCGAGCCCCTAAACCTCTCGGGCACACGGCCTTGGTGTTCTTCTTGATCTGCTGTCGACCGTACGGGCCCGCACGGCCGGCCTCAAGGGTCACAGGTGGGCCGCAACGCGACTGCCATGCCGCGTTCACGTTCGCGCCTCGGGGTGCGGCGGTGGGCGTAGGGCGGAGGGACCAGTCGGATACCGACCATCGACAGGGGTCACCAGCAGTTATGGCCCTTACCCTGGTGCTCATGACTGCCCTGGAACCCCGTGACGCCGAGGTCACCGCTGCCCCCGTGGAGACCGTCGTCGCCGAACCGGCCGAAGGTGTCCTCGGGCGTACCTACCGGGCGCTCAGCATCGGCATCGTGTCCGTCGTCCTGCTCATCGCCTTCGAGGCCACCGCCGTCGGTACGGCGATGCCCGTCGCGGCCGAGGAGCTGCACGGCATCCCGCTCTACGCGTTCGCCTTCTCCGCGTACTTCACCACCAGCCTCTTCGCCATGGTGCTTTCCGGGCAGTGGGCCGACCGGCGCGGCCCACTCGCCCCGCTCGCCACCGGAATCGGTGCCTTCGGGGCCGGGCTGCTGCTCTCCGGGACCGCGGCGAACATGTGGACGTTCATCCTCGGGCGGGCCGTCCAGGGTGTCGGCGGCGGGCTCGTGATCGTCGCGCTGTACGTCGTCATCGGGCGCGCCTATCCGGAGCGGATCCGGCCGGGCATCATGGCCGGGTTCTCGGCGGCCTGGATCGTCCCGTCCGTCGTCGGTCCCCTCGCCTCGGGGACCGTGACCGAGCATCTCGGGTGGCGCTGGGTCTTCGTCGGCATCCCCGTCCTCATCCTCCTGCCGCTCGGCCTCGCGCTGCCCGCGATCCGGCGGATGGCAGGGGGACCTACGGACGCCGAGGCCGCGGCCGAGCCATTCGACCGGCGCCGTATCCGGCTCGCGCTCGGGATCTCGGCGGGCGCCGGGCTGCTCCAGTACGCCGGGCAGGAGCTGAGGTGGCTCTCGCTGGTCCCCGCGCTGGCCGGTGCCGCGCTGCTCGTGCCCGCCGTACGGGGGCTGCTGCCCCGTGGCACCGTGCGGGCCGCGCGGGGGCTGCCCGCTGTGATCCTGCTGCGGGGGATCGCGGCCGGTTCGTTCATCGTCGCCGAGTCCTTCGTGCCGCTGATGCTCGTGACTCAGCGCGGGCTGTCCCCGACGCTGGCCGGCCTCTCGCTGGCCGCCGGTGGCCTGACCTGGGCGCTCGGCTCGTACGTCCTGGCCAGGCCCCGGCTGGAGCCCCACCGGGGGGCTCTCATGGTGATGGGCATGGTGTTCGTGACGTTTGCGATCCTCGCCGCGCCGAGTGTGCTGATCGCGGCGGTGCCGGTGTGGACGCTCGCCGCCGTCTGGGCTTTCGGATGCTTCGGCATGGGGGTGGTGATCTCCTCGACGAGCGTGCTGCTGCTGAAGCTGTCGCCCCCGCAGGAGGCCGGGGCCAACTCGGCCGCGCTCCAGATCTCGGACGGCCTGTCCAACGCGTTGCTGCTCGCCGCGAGCGGGGCGGCGTTCGCCGCGCTCGGCGGCGGCTCGGTGGGCGCGGCCGGTCACGGGGCCGTGGAGAGCGGTGCGGCCGCGGTGCACCCGGGGGCGTTCACGGCGGTGTTCCTACCGATGGCGGCGGTGGCGTTGGTGGGGGTGTGGGTGGCCGGCCGGGCGCAGCCTGGGTGACGCCCTGTGGTACCACTTTGGCCCTATCTCGTGGTACCGTTCTGGTATGGCTATGAACCTGCGCCTCCGTGACGACCAGACCGAGGCGCTCAAGCGCCGGGCCGAGCAGGAGGGCACCAGCATGCACGCCATACTGCTCAGGGCTGTGGACGATTACCTCGCCAGGACGGCTCAGGAGGCCATCGTCCGCAAGACCGCCAAGGAGCAGGCCGCCAAGTGGGGCGAGCTCATGGACCGGCTCAAGTGACCTGTGTCTACCTCTCCTCCGAGGACATCCTCGTCATCGCGGGATATGCCTGCGACGACATGCAGGTCGTCGTACGGGACGTGGGGCTCCTGGAGTCCGCGGCACACCGCCCCTCGGCTGCCATGTTCGTGGAAGAGGCATACCCGGATGTGATCGACAAGGCTGCGGCACTTCTCCAGTCCCTCGCGATCAACCATCCACTCTTTGACGGGAACAAGCGGACGGCATGGCTGTCCTGCGTCTCGTTCCTGGCCATGAACGGTGTGGACCTGCGCCCCGACATCGATGCGGCGGAACGGCTGGTCATCTCGGTTGCGACCGGTGAGGTGGACGAGGTGAAGGTCATCGCCCAGGGACTGCGCGAGCTGGTCGTCGCCGAGGTGTGACAGCTGTCGCACTATCCTCCGGAACGGCATCGCCCAGGGCGGGTTCCGCCCCGCCCGCCGGTAGGGTGGCCCGGTTGTCGTATTGCGTACGGGCTGCTTCCGGCCCGTACGGACAAGCGCCCCACGTACCCGAGTGCCCTGAACCGGAGACCGTGACTACTACCGCCTCCCACCACCTCTCACCCGCCTTTCCCGGCCGCGCCCCCTGGGGTACGGCAGGCAAGCTGCGCGCCTGGCAGCAGGGTGCGATGGACAGGTACATCCAGGAACAGCCGCGCGACTTCCTCGCGGTCGCGACCCCCGGCGCGGGGAAGACCACCTTCGCGCTGACCCTCGCCTCATGGCTGCTGCATCACCACGTGGTGCAGCAGATCACCGTCGTGGCGCCCACCGAGCACCTCAAGAAGCAGTGGGCGGAAGCCGCGGCGCGCATAGGCATCAAGCTCGACCCGGACTACAGCGCCGGCCCCGTGAGCAAGGAGTACCACGGGGTCGCGATCACGTACGCGGGTGTCGGCGTGCGGCCCATGCTGCACCGCAACCGGTGCGAGCAGCGCAAGACGCTCGTGATCCTCGACGAGATCCACCACGCCGGTGACTCGAAGTCATGGGGTGAGGCCTGCCAGGAGGCGTTCGATCCGGCGACCCGGCGACTCGCGCTCACCGGTACGCCGTTCAGGTCCGACACCAACCCGATCCCCTTCGTCGCGTACGAGGAGGGCAACGACGGCATCCGCCGCTCATCGGCCGACTACACCTACGGTTACGGCAACGCCCTCGCCGACGGGGTCGTCCGCCCCGTGATCTTCCTCAGCTACAGCGGCAACATGCGCTGGCGCACCAAGGCCGGGGACGAGATCGCCGCACGGCTCGGTGAGCCGATGACCAAGGACGCCATCGGGCAGGCATGGCGCACCGCGCTCTCGCCCACCGGCGAATGGATCCCCAATGTGCTGTCCGCCGCCGACAAACGGCTGACCGAGGTACGCAAGGGCATTCCGGACGCGGGCGGGCTCGTCATCGCGACGGACCAGGAGTCGGCGCGTGCGTACGCCAAGATCCTCAAGAAGGTGACGGGGGAGACCCCGGCCGTGGTCCTCTCCGACGAGAAGGCGGCGTCGAAGAAGATCGACAAGTTCAGCGAGGACGAATCGCGCTGGATGGTCGCGGTGCGGATGGTGTCGGAGGGCGTCGACGTCCCGCGTCTCGCGGTCGGGGTGTACGCCACGACCATCTCGACCCCGCTCTTCTTCGCACAGGCCGTCGGCCGTTTCGTACGGTCACGGCGCCGGGGCGAGACCGCGTCCGTCTTCGTGCCGACCATCCCGATGCTCCTCGACTTCGCGAACGAGATGGAGGTCGAGCGCGACCACGTGCTCGACAAGCCGAAGAAGGGCAGCGACGAGGAGAACCCCTTCGCCGAGGAGGATCAGCTCCTCGCGGACGCGGAGAAGCTGGAGGACGAGGAGACCGAGGAACAGCTGCCCTTCGAGGCCCTGGAGTCGGACGCGGTCTTCGACCGGGTGCTGTACGACGGCGCCGAGTTCGGCATGCAGGCCCACCCGGGAAGCGAGGAGGAGCAGGACTACCTGGGCATCCCGGGCCTCCTCGAACCCGACCAGGTCCAGCTGCTCCTCCAGAAACGGCAGACCCGGCAGATCGCGCACAGCAGGCAGAAACCGGCCGAAGAGGCGGACCTGCTGGAGAAGGCGGCCGAGAACCGGCCGGTGGTCACGCACAAGAAGCTGCTGGAGCTGCGCAAGCAGCTCAACACGATGGTGTCGGCCTACACGCACCAGAGCGGCAAGCCGCACGGGGTGATCCACACCGAGCTGCGCCGGGTGTGCGGCGGCCCACCGAGCGCGGAGGCTACGGCCGGACAGATCCAGGACCGAATCAAGAAGGTCCAGGAGTGGGCTACCCGGATGCGGTGAATCCGGATGGCCGGAGTGGCCCCTCGGCCCTCGATCGACCCCGGTGCGCGAGAGGCATGATCGATGCGATCGATGCGAGCGACGCGATCGACGCGATCCGTCCGATCTGCGCGTGCACCGGGGTCTTTGTGGCACCGGGGGCGGATATTTTTTGCGTCACTTCTTCACGGTGGGTTAACAATCGTTCACGTCTGATGTACGGAGCGTTGCTCCGCGTCACCCGACTAGAACGCGCGTAGATGTTCGCGTTCCGGACGGTCCGCCGCTGACCGGCGGTTATGCCGGGCCGTTTTGGAGGGAGACCGGATTCTGGACGAGGTCTTCCGCTGAGCGGACCCGCTCGCTAATGTCCCCGAAACATGAACACCCCGTGGCAACGTGGCCGCGGAGCGCAGCCGGTGCCATGGCCAGTCGGCGGCCTCTCGGTGCGTCGCCGTGGGACCGGCGTCGGTACTTCGCAGAGACAACCGCCCCGCTCACCACGAGGGAGACGGCGTCGTGACCGCGGAGACTTCTCAGACGCTCGACAGGGGACTGCGTGTCCTCAAACTGCTCGCCGACACCGATCACGGCCTGACCGTCACCGAGTTGTCCCACAAACTCGGCGTCAACCGCACCGTGGTCTACCGACTGCTCGCGACCCTGGAACAGCACGCGCTCGTCAGGCGTGACCTGGGCGGCCGGGCCCGAGTGGGTCTTGGCGTGCTGCGTCTTGGCCGGCAGGTGCACCCGCTCGTCAGGGAGGCTGCGCTGCCCGCGCTGCGTTCGCTGGCCGAGGACATAGGGGCCACGGCTCACCTCACGCTCGTCGACGGGTCGGACGCGCTCGCGGTCGCCGTCGTCGAGCCGACCTGGACCGATTACCACGTGGCCTACCGGGCCGGTTTCCGCCATGCCCTGGACAAGGGGGCCGCGGGCCGGGCGATCCTCACCGCCCGGCAGAAGACGGCCGAGCACCCGGGCTACACCCTCACCCGCGGCGAGCTCGAAGCGGGTGCCTGCGGGGCGGCGGCGCCGTTGGTCGGAGTCTCCGGTGTGGAGGGCAGCGTGGGAGTCATCATGCTCGCCGACGCCGTACCGGAACGGGTCGGGCCCAGGGTCCTCGACGCGGCCCGTGAGGTCGCCGACGCCCTCCGTTAGGCACAGGTCCCGGCATGAGCCCGCCGGGGCGGTCGGGGCGGTCGGAGCCGGCGACGCTCGGCGGATAGATTGGGCGGGTGGCCATTCGTTTCTCTCGCCCCCGCGCTCTCGCCCTCTGCGCGCTGCCCGTCCTCGCGCTGTTCGGTACGGCCGCCTTCGCGCCGCTGCCGTTCACCGTGGCGCAGCCCGGCACCACCGCCGATGTCCTGGGTGACGACAAGGGGACACCGGTCATCACGATCAAGGACGCGCCGACCCGGTCCACCGACGGCAAGCTGCTGATGACCACGATCCTCGCGACGGCCCCGACGGCGGACATCGGCATCGGGGACGTCGTGGACAGCTGGTTCAGGACGGACCGTGCGGTCATGCCGCGCGACTCCGTCTATCCGACGGGCGACTCCGAGAAGGAGATCGAGCAGCACAACCTCCAGGACATGAAGGAATCCCAGAACGTCGCGGTGGACGCGGCCCTGAACTACCTGGACATGAAGCCCGGTTCGGTGGACGTCACCCTGCACCTCGCCGACGTCGGCGGTCCCAGCGCGGGCCTGTTCTTCTCACTCGGCATCGTCGACAAGCTCGCCGACGACCTCGACGGAGGTCTGACCGGTGGACGCACCGTCGCCGGCACCGGCACGATCGAGTCCGACGGAACGGTCGGAGCCGTCGGCGGCGTCTCCCTGAAGACCCAGGCCGCCCGGCGTGACGGTGCGACCGTCTTCCTGGTGCCGAAGGACGAGTGCAAGCAGGCGAAGGCCGAGCGGCCCGACGGCCTGCGGCTGGTCTCCGTCACGACGCTGAAGGGCGCGGTGTCCGCACTGCGGGCTCTGGACCAGGGGGGCACGGTCCCGGGCTGCTGACCTGCGGCTCCGGTGCCTCCATGGTGCGCCACGCGGGGAAGACCAGCGGGCTCAGCGTCGCCAGGAAGTACACCCCGCCCATCGCGAGCAGCGCCCCCGTCGCGCCCATGCCCTCGACCAGCAGCCCAGCGGCCAGCCCGCCCACCGGCATGGTGAGCTCGCAACCCGCGGTGAGTGCCCCCGACACCCTGCTGCGCAGCTCCTCGGGAACGCGTTCGTACGTCACGGTCGTCAGGATCGGGTTGAGCATGCCTCCGGCGATCCCACCCAGCGCCATCGCCACCGCGAGCGGCAGGGTGGTCCCGGTCAGCGCGGCGACCAGGAATCTCGGGGCGCCGCACAGCACCACACACACCGTGAACACCGTCCGTCGCGAGAAGCGGTGTCCCACCGCCCCGTACAGCAGGGCGCCGATCAGCCCGCCCGCCCCGAACAGCGCGGTGAGCAGCCCCAGATCGGTCGCCCCGCCCAGCCTGCCCTCCGCGTGCACGGGGAGCAGGACGGCGTTCCAGCCCTGGTCCGTGCCGTTCATGAACATCACCATCACGACGACGGCGAGCAGCAGCCGGTTGCCCAGCAGATACGCGTATCCCTCGCGCAGTTCGGCGCGGTAGGCGCGCAGCGACACGGGGGCCGCCGCCTTGCTCGGCTCGGCCGAGCGGATGCCGCGTACGCCCGCCGCGATGAGCAGGGCGGAGAGCACGAACGTGGCGGCGTCCAACAGGAGCACGGTCTCGGCGCCGGCCATGGCGATCAGTACGCCCGCGAGCGCGGCGCCCACCATGCGCGCGCCGCGCGACACCGCGTCGAAGAGGCTGGCGGCGCGGGCGAGTGTGGTGCCTGCGCGCTCCGCGAGGTCCGGGACCAGCACGTAGCGCGCGGTGTTGCCCGGAGTGTGGGCCAGGCCGTTCAGCGCCATCAGCGTGCAGAGCAGCCAGAAGTGGAGCGCTCCCGCGTGGTGCAGGAGCGGAATCGCGGCGATGGCGGCGCCGCAGACCGTGTCGGAGGCGATGGAGACCCGGCGCCGTCCGATCCGGTCGATGACGGGCCCGCCGATCAGGGCGGCGACGACGATCGGCAGGGTCGCGCAGAAGGCGACGACGCCGGCCCGGCCCGCGCTGCCCGTGGTCTCCAGGACGAACCACGGTACGCCGATGAGCGTGAGGGAAGTGCCCGCCGTGGATATCGAGTTGGCCGCCAGGACCGTGGCGAGCGGGGTGCGGTCCCGCGGCTGTTTCCCCCCGTCCACCGTCAGGCCGTTCTCGTGGCGGGGGCCACGGCGGGGGCGGGACCGGGCCCTGACTGCGCGAGGCGCAGGCCCAGTTCGACCAGGGTCCAGCCCATGCGGTGGCGCAGTCCCGGACGTGTAGGGGTGAACTCAGCTGCCTCACGCTGGAGTTCGGCGGAGCGGTAGCTGTGGAGCAGCAGATGGGTGTCGCTGTGCATGACGGTGATCCCCTCAGTCGGTGGGACGCGGGAACACGTGCAGGTGGGTGCGGACGACGGCCGACCCCTCGGCGTCGTCGGGGACGCGACCCCGGTAGCTCTGCACCAGCTCGGTCATCTTCTCCGCGAGCTCCAGGGAGAGTTCCGGGGTGAGTCGCAGCTTGAAGTCGCTGACTTCCCAGCTGCGCAGCCACTCCTCGGGCCACTCGTGCATGGTCCCGAGCCAGGTGTTCAGCTCCTGGGCGTGCATGGTCGCGACCTCGTGGAGCACCACCCCCATGGCGCCGCGCACCTCGGCGTCCGCGTGGCGTACGAAGTCGGAGGTGGGCCCGAACACCGTGCCCGTGTGGACCGACTTCCACCACCGCTCACGCCCCTTGCCGCGCTCCGGGTCGTCCTCCACGAAGCCGTACGTCGCGAGCTGGCGCAGGTGGTAGCTGGTGGCCCCGCTGGACTCGCCGAGGCGGTCGGCGAGTCCGGAAGCGGTGGCGGGGCCGAACTCCCTCAGGGCGTTCAGCAGCCGGATCCGCAGCGGGTGGGCGAGGCCGCGCAGGGTGCGGGTGTCGACGTGGTGGATCTTCGGGTCGTCCGGGTACGGGGCCGGCCGGTCCTCGGGCTCGTTCGTTGGCATGCCGGAACCATAAAGTTGCAAAGACAGCTTTGCAACACATTTTTTGCAACGACTTCTTTGGAAGCCCCCGTTCCGCCCGGCCTCCCGCTCACCCCTCCTTGATGAATCCTTCCTTCACCAGCCAGTCCTTCGCTACTTCGTGCGGGTCCTCCCCGTCCACGTCCACCTTGGAGTTCAGCTCCTGCGCGAGCGGCGTCGTCAGCTTCTTGGTGATCGGCGCCAGCAGTTCGGCGATCTCCGGGTACTTGTCGAAGGTCGCCGTGTGGATGGCGGGCGCGGCGTTGTAGTTAGGGAAGAACTGCTTGTCGTCCTTCAGGACGTCCAGGTTCATCGCCTTGATCCGGCCGTCGGTGGTGTACACCTCACCGAGCAGGCAGGACCCCGTCTTCGTCACCTGGGTGTAGATGATCCCCGCGTCCATCTTCTTGATGTTCGAGGCCGGCAGATTCATGCCGTACCTCTTCTGCAGTCCTGGCAGCCCGTCGTCGCGCGAGGCGAACTCGTTCTCGACACAGATCGTCACCGCCTTCGGGTCCTTCTTGGCGAGTGCGGCCACGTCCGACAGGGTTTTCAGGCCGTACTTGGCCGCGTTCTTCTTGTTGAGGGCCAGGGCGTACGTGTTGTCGAGGGTGGACGGCGGCAGCCAGGTGATCCCGTTCCCCCGGTCCTCGTCACGGACGGCCTTCCACTGGTCGTGCGGGTCGACGATCGGCTTGGCATGGCCCAGATAGGTGATCCACGCCGTGCCCGTGTACTCGTACATCGCGTCGGCCTCGCCCTTGGCGACCGCCTCGCGGGCGCTGATCGACCCCGGCAGGTTCGTACGGTCCAGGACCTCGGCCCCGGCCGCCTTGAAGACCAGGCCTATGACCTGGCCGAGGATGATGTTCTCGCTGAAGTTCTTCGAGGTCACCGTCAGCGACGCGCCCTTGAGGGGCTGCCCCTTCCCGACCGACCCCGGTTCCACGTTGTCGACCAGCGGTGATCCGCTCTTCAGCCCGCACCCCGTGAGCAGGAGGGCCAGCGCGGCTGTCGATGCCAGGCCCGTACGTACCCTCACGCTTCCTCCAGTCCACGCGGCGTCAGCCACAGTTCGACCAGCGAGGCCAGCCAGTCCACGAGCAGTGCGAGCACCACCGTCAGCACGGAGCCCAGCAGCAGCACGGGCATGCGCTGCGTCTGGATGCCCGAGGTGATCAGGTCGCCCAGACCGCCGCCGCCGCCGAAGGTGGCCAGGGTCGCCGTGCCCACGTTGAGCACCAGGGCGGTACGTACGCCCGCGAGGATCAGCGGTACGGCGAGCGGCAGTTCGACCCTGGTGAGCGTGCCGATCGCCGACATGCCGATGCCCCTGGAGGCCTCGACCAGCGTCGGCTCGATCGCGTTCAACCCCGCCACCGTGTTGGACAGCACCGGCAGGACCGCGTAGATCACCATCCCGGTGATCGCGGTCGACGGGCCGATGCCCAGCCAGATGACCAGCAGCGCCAGCAGCCCGATCGCGGGCGTCGCCTGGCCGATGTTGGCGATGGCCGTGACCCCGGGGGCCGCCTTCCGCAGTCCGCGCCGGGTCAGCGCGATGCCCAGCGGGATCGCGATGATCAGCACCCAGAAGGTGGAGATCGCGGTCAGCCGCACATGCTGCCACCAGCGGACCTGCACGTTGTCGCCGGCCAGCGAGTTCTCCGCGATGGAGTCCAGCTTCACGTTGGAGATCCACAGATAGGTCACCACCAGGACGACCGCGAGGACCGCCGGCACCAGCACGAGCTTCTTCCAGGTGATCCGGCGCGCGGGCTTCGGTGGCGGCGGGGTGGGCTCCGACTCCTCGTCACGGAAGGCGTGACCTTGTACGTCGTGTTCGCCGGGTGGGCGCGAGTCCTTGGGGGAGACCTGACGGCTGGGGCTCATAGACCGCTGCCACCGCCCTCCAGCTCCTGCTCCGTCCGGTGGGCGCGCAGCTCCTCGAGTTCGTGCTCGTGCTCGATCGCGGTGAGCCGGTCGGCCTCCAGGAGTTCCTGCACGGAGTCCATCAGGGTCTGCATGTCCACGACGCCGATGAACTCACCGCGCCGCCCCGTCACCGCGACCCGTCCGCCGCTGTCGGTCAGCACCGCCTCCAGCGCGTCGTGCAGCGTGGCGTCCCGGGTCACCGTGTCGTGCACGAGCTGCCCTGCCCTGGCCAGCGAACCCTTGGCCCTCATCAGGTCCCCGCGCCGCAGCCACTTGTAGGGGCGGTTACGGCGGTCCAGCATCAGCAGCTCGTTGTGCCGGCCGTCCCGCAGCTTGTTGAAGATCGACTGGAGCGGGTCCTCGACGGTCACCGTGGGGAACTCGGCGATGCCGACGTCCCTCACACGGGTGAGGTTGAGCCGCTTCAGGGCCGCGCCCGCCCCCACGAAGCCGGAGACGAAGTCGTCCGTCGGGTTGGTGAGGATGGCCTCGGGGGTGTCGAACTGCGCGATGTGCGACTGCTCCCGCAGTACCGCGATCCGGTCGCCCAGCTTGATGGCCTCGTCGAAGTCGTGGGTGACGAAGACGATCGTCTTGTGCAGCTCGTGCTGAAGGCGGATCAGCTCGTCCTGGAGGTGGTCCCGGGTGATCGGGTCGACCGCTCCGAAGGGTTCGTCCATGAGCAGCACCGGAGGGTCGGCGGCGAGCGCCCGCGCCACCCCCACGCGCTGCTGCTGACCGCCGGAGAGCTGGCGCGGGTAGCGGCCGTGGAACTCCCGGGGGTCCAGGCCGACCAGATCGAGCATCTCCTCGACCCGGTCCTTCACGCCGGACTTCGACCAGCCGGTCATCTTCGGCACGAGGGCGATGTTCTCCGCGACCGTCATGTGCGGGAAGAGACCTGAGGACTGGATGGCGTAGCCGATCTGGCGCCGCAGCTTCACCGGGTCCATGTCGGTGACGTCCTCGTCGTTGATCCTGATCCGCCCGGACGTCGGCTCGATCAGACGGTTGATCATCTTCAGCGTGGTGGACTTCCCGCAGCCGGAGGGCCCCACGAGAATCACGGTCTCGCCGGCCTTGATGTCCATGGACACGTTGTCCACGGCAGGGGCGGGGCTGCCGGGGTAGGACTTGCTGAGGCTCTCAAGACGGATGGTCGCGCCGGAGGTGGAGGCGGGGCGGGAGGAGGGCGTCGACTCCGTCGAGCCGGTGGCTGTCTCAGGCACGGATCCCCCTGGAGATGGTGAGGCGCCCGAGCAGTACGTACGCGGCGTCGAAGAGCAGGGCGAGAATGACGATGCCGATCGTGCCGGCGAGGACCTGATTGATGGCGTTGGCACTTCCGAGTGAGGCGAGCCCGCGGAAGATCTCGTTGCCGAGACCGGGACCCGAGGCGTACGCGGCGATGGCGGCGATGCCCATCAGCATCTGGGTGGAGACCCGGATACCGCTGAGGATGGGTGGCCAGGCGAGCGGCAGTTCCACCTTGAGCAGCCGCTTCGTGCGGGACATTCCGATGCCCTTCGCCGCGTCGACGAGGGACGGGTCGACCCCGCGCAGCCCGACGATGCAGTTACGGACGATGGGCAGCAGCCCGTACAGCGTCAGGATGATCACGGTGGGCGGGACCCCGAGACCGATCAGCGGGATCAGCAGACCGATCGCCGCGAGGGCGGGGATGGTGAGGATCGCCGAGGTGGAGGTGATCGCCAGTGCGTTGCCCCAGGTGCTGCGATAGCTGATGACACCGATCAGGACGCCGAGGACGGTGGCGATGACCATGCACTGGAAGACCGCGCTGACGTGCTGGAACGCATCCGTCAGCAGCTGTTGGTGCCTCGTGCCCACGTACTCCCAGAAGTTCACATGCTGCTCCCTAGGCTCAGTCGGTGTCCTCAGCAGCCTGCTCGATCAGCGGGATAATACGCAGGGGCACCGGATTTTCCATGACGATCGCCGTGGAGGCCCGGACGATGCCATCAAAGCCGACGACCAGATCGATCACCCGTTGGAGATCGGCGTTCGAACGGGCGACGAGACGGCAGAACATGTCACCCTGACCCGTCGTCGTATGCAGTTCGAGGACCTCGGGCACGCTGCTCAAATGGGTTCGTACATCGGTGCCTTGGCCCTGTTTGATCTCCAGCGTCGCGAACGCGGTGACGGGATAGCCGAGCGCCGCGGGGTCCACGTCAGGGCCGAAGCCGCGGATGACGCCATTGGACTGAAGGCGGTCGAGACGCGCCTGCACCGTCCCGCGCGCCACGCCGAGCCGCCGCGACGCCTCCAGCACACCGATACGGGGCTCACGGGCCAGCAGTACGATGAGCCTGCCGTCCAGTCGATCGATCGCCATGGTCCGCCTCCCTGTGGTCAGCCTGTACAGATAGCCCGCCCATCCTGGCGTCCGGGTGTACAGACTGACCAGTGATTCCGCGAACTGTTGCGCACCTTGCGGAGCGGCGGGAACCTTCGGACATGACTGAGACTGTGCACACCACCCCCGACACCGCCCGGCAGGCCGATCCCTTCCCGGTCAAGGGAATGGACGCGGTGGTCTTCGCGGTGGGCAACGCCAAGCAGGCGGCGCACTACTACTCGACCGCCTTCGGCATGAAGCTCGTCGCCTACTCCGGACCGGAGAACGGCAGCCGCGAAACCGCGAGTTACGTCCTGACCAACGGCTCCGCCCGCTTCGTCTTCACCTCCGTCATCAAGCCGACCACCGAGTGGGGCACCTTCCTCACGGACCATGTGCACGCCCACGGCGACGGCGTGGTCGACCTGGCCATCGAGGTCCCCGACGCCCGCGCGGCCTACGCGTACGCCGTCGAGCACGGCGCGCGGGGCATCACCGAACCGCACGAGGTCAAGGACGACCACGGCACGGTCGTCCTGGCCG
Source organism: Streptomyces sp. NBC_01012 (assembly GCF_045162755.1). Lineage (NCBI taxonomy): Bacteria > Bacillati > Actinomycetota > Actinomycetes > Kitasatosporales > Streptomycetaceae > Streptomyces > Streptomyces sp. NBC_01012. The sequence goes on from NZ_CP108688.1 coordinate 4,850,851, forward strand.
CCATCGCCACGTACGGCAAGACCCGGCACACGCTGGTCGAGCGCGGCGGCTACGACGGGCCGTACCTCCCCGGCTACGCGGCCGCGGACCCGATCGTCGAGCCGCCCGCCAAGCGCACGTTCCAGGCCGTCGACCACTGCGTCGGCAACGTCGAGCTCGGCCGGATGAACGAGTGGGTGACCTTCTACAACACGGTCATGGGCTTCACCAACATGAAGGAGTTCGTCGGCGACGACATCGCCACCGAGTACTCCGCCCTGATGTCGAAGGTCGTCGCCGACGGCACGCTCAAGGTCAAGTTCCCCATCAACGAGCCGGCGGTCGCGAAGAAGAAGTCGCAGATCGACGAGTACCTGGAGTTCTACGGCGGCGCGGGCGTCCAGCACATCGCGCTCGCCACGAACGACATCGTCGCGTCCGTGCGGGCGATGCGGGCGGCCGGCGTGCAGTTCCTCGACACCCCCGACTCGTACTACGAGACGCTGGGGGAGTGGGCGGGCGAGACCCGCGTGCCCGTGGAGACGCTGCGCGAGCTGAAGATCCTCGTCGACCGTGACGAGGACGGCTATCTGCTGCAGATCTTCACCAAGCCGGTCCAGGACCGCCCGACGGTCTTCTTCGAGATGATCGAGCGGCACGGCTCGATGGGCTTCGGCAAGGGGAACTTCAAGGCCCTGTTCGAGGCGATCGAGCGCGAGCAGGACAAGCGCGGCAACCTGTAGCCGCCGCGGCCTGTGGCCCGCAGCGACCTGTAGGCACAGCGAAGGGGCCCTTCTCCCGGTGTCGATCCGGTAGAAGGGCCCCTTCAGCATGCGGTCACGGGGTCGCCGTGGGCTTCGCGCGCGGAGCCGCCGGAGCCGGGGCAGCAGCCGACTGCGAGGACGGGGCGGAGGACGGGGCGGAGGACGCAGCGGAGGAAGGGGCCGAAGCCGGGGCGGAGGCCTGGGCGGACGCGGCAGCCGAAGGCTCTGGCGCGGCGGACGGCGCCGGCGCCGGGGCCGGGGCCGGCGGCAGCACGGACGCCGGGCCGCCCGCCGGGGGCTCGCCCAGTGCCTCCAGGGCCTCCTGCGCCAGCGGTGCGGCCAGCGGCGAGAAGTCGGGGTTCGTACGGATGGCCTCCTCCAGGTGCCCACGGGCCGGGCCGTCCTGGCCGAGGGCGCTCTCGATCACGCCCAGGTGGTAGCTGTACGAGGCGTTCCGTACGCCCGTGTCCACCGCACGCTCCGCGTACTGCACGGCCTCCTCGCTCTGCCCCGCACGGTGCATCGACCAGGCCAGGGTGTCCGACACCGCCGCGCTGCGGCGCTGCGCCGCCCATTCGGTGCGCATCAGCTCGACCGCTGCCTCCGGGTCGCCGTGGTCGGCCTCGAAGCGGGCCTCGGTCAGGGACTCGTCGACCCCGGCCGTCCTCGCCCGCGTCAGGAGGTCGCGGAGCGCGGTGTACTGACTGCGGGCGTCGCCGTCCAGGCCGAGCGATTCGTACAGCTCACCCAGTTCGAGTACGTACGCGGGGCGGGGCAGCTTCTTCGTCACCGTCCGGTAGGCATCCAGCGCCTCGTCCGTGCGGTCCAGGGCGGCCAGGGCGCGCGCCCGGCCCGCGAGGGAGGCGAGGTGACCCGGGTCGGTGCGCAGGGCGGCGTCGTACTGCGCGAGTGCCTCCGCGGGTTCCCCGCGCTCCGCGGCGAGGGTTCCCAGCCGGTGCAGGGCCGCCGCCTTCTCGGCGGGGGTGCCGGCATGGTCCGCGGCCTCCTGGGCGCCGGCCAGCGCGTCCTCGCGCCAGCCCTGGTTGCGGTACATCTCGGACGTCCTGGCCAGGGCGGGGGTGCCCTTGCGCAGGGTGGCGAACTTCTCCGTCGCCTTGGCCGCCGCCGCGTACTGGCCGAGGCCGTTGTAGGCGTCGATCAGCACCGGGTACGCCGTCCACCCCTTCGGCTGCCGCGCACGGACCGTCTCCCCCCACTTCTTCCCCGCCATGAAGTCGTTCCGCGCGTTGGCGAGCGCCCCGAGCCCCACCCAGGCCTGAAGGTTCCCGCGTTCACCCGGCTGTGCGGCCAGCGAACGCTGGAGGGCCTGTTCGGCCCGTGTGTAGTACGCCGCGTCCGCCGACCTGAGCCCCCGCTCGACGTAGGCCGACCCGAGCACCGCCCACGACGGGGCGTCAGCCGGGTGGGTCTCCACCCACTTCTGCCGGTCGGAGATGAGGGCCTTGAGGTCGGACAGCGACGCGGGGGCCCCTGCCGCCGTCGCGGCCTCGGCCCGTGCCACGGGCCCCGGTGCGGGTGCCGCGGTCTCCTTGCCGTCGTCCGGTACGGCGATCACCGCGCCGGCCACGAGCACGGCTGCCGCCATCGCACCGAACGCCGACCTGCGCAGGGTGGTGCGCATCGGCGTGGGAGGCGGCGGGACGGACGTCGCACCCTGGGGCGGCAGGGTGGAGGGGGGCGGCTCCGGATTCTGCTGCGGCTTGGCATCCATGGCCATCACTCTGCGTCAGTACGAAGATCGCATCGCGTTCCGCGAAGGGTGACGCAGACGGGTTCACACCATTGGCCCCGGGTGTCACGCTCGGATCATGGACGCTCTCCAGAGACGACTGCGCGAAGGTCTTCCGGCCGAGTCACTGATCACGGACCCGGACATCACCGCTTCGTACGCCCATGACATGGCGAGCTTCTGCGACGCGGGCACCCCCGCCGTCGTGGTGCTGCCGCGCACGGTCGAGGAGGTCCAGCACGTCATGAGGACCGCCACCGCCCTGCGGATCCCCGTCGTCCCCCAGGGCGCGAGGACCGGACTCTCGGGCGCGGCCAACGCCTCCGACGGCTGCATCGTCCTCTCCATGGTGAGGATGGACCGGATCCTGGAGATCAGCCCGGTCGACCGGATCGCGGTCGTCGAGCCGGGGGTCGTCAACGCCACACTGTCCCGCGCCGTCAACGAGCACGGCCTCTACTACCCGCCGGACCCGTCGAGCTGGGAGATGTGCACGATCGGCGGAAACATCGGCACCGCTTCCGGCGGACTGTGCTGTGTGAAGTACGGGGTCACCGCCGAATACGTCCTGGGCCTCGACGTCGTCCTGGCCGACGGGCGGTTGCTCAGCACCGGACGGCGCACCGCGAAGGGCGTCGCCGGATACGACCTCACCCGGCTCTTCGTCGGCTCGGAGGGCAGCCTCGGCATCGTCGTCAAGGCCGTACTCGCGCTGCGGCCCCAGCCGCCGCGGCAGCTCGTGCTCGCCGCCGAATTCGCCTCCGCGGCGGCGGCCTGCGACGCGGTGTGCCGGATCATGGAGCGAGGACACACTCCGTCACTCCTCGAACTGATGGACCGTACGACGGTGCGTGCCGTCAACGCGATGGCCTCCATGGGCCTCCCGGAGGCCACCGAGGCGCTGCTGCTCTGCGCCTTCGACACGCCCGACCCGACGGCCGACCTCGCCGCCGTCGGGGAGCTGTGCAGGGCGGCCGGGGCCACCGAGGTCGTGCCCGCCGACGACGCGGCCGAGTCCGAACTGCTGTTGCAGGCACGCCGGCTGTCCCTCACCGCTCTGGAGGCCGTCAAGTCCGCCACGATGATCGACGACGTGTGCGTGCCGCGCTCGCGGCTCGGCGCGATGATCGAGGGGACCGCCGCGATCGCGGAGAAGTTCGGGCTGACCATCGGGGTCTGTGCCCACGCGGGCGACGGCAACACCCACCCCGTCGTCTGCTTCGACCACACCGATGCCGACGAGTCGCGCAGGGCCCGCGAATCCTTCGACGAGATCATGGCGCTCGGCCTCGAACTGGGCGGCACCATCACCGGTGAGCACGGGGTCGGAGTGCTGAAGAAGGAGTGGCTCGCCCGCGAACTGGGTGAGGTGGGCGTCGAGTTGCAGCGTGGCATCAGGGCCGCCTTCGACCCGCTCGGGCTGCTCAACCCCGGCAAGCTGTTCTGACGCCCGTGCTCCACCGCTCAGGACTCACCCTCCTGCGGCTCGTCCGGTGACTGGGACCAGGGGTCGCCCAGCCACAGGTCGTCGGCGGGCAGCGGGGTGAGCAGCTCGGCCAGGGCCCCGTCCAGGCCGAGCAACGCGCTCTCCGTCCCGGGCGGCACGACGCGCAGGGTGCGCTCCACCCAGGCGGCCACCGCGGCCGACGGCATCTCCAGGAGGGCGTTGCCGTCGGGCGAGGTGAGCGCGACACAGATGACGCCCCTGTCCTCGACCCTGGTCGGCCAGATCCGTACGTCCCCGTGCCCGCACGGCCGGAACACGCCCTCCACCAGCAGTTCACGGGCGAACGTCCAGTGCACGGGCGCCTCGGAACCGATGTGGAAGGTGATGTGCACGGCGTACGGGTCATCGGTGAAGTAGGACAGCCGTGCGGGTACGGGGACGGACCGCTCGGGCGACAGGACCAGCTTCACTTCCAGCTCGCGTTCCACGGCGTTCTGCATGAGGGTGCACGACCTTCCGATGCTCGTAGGGCCCGGTCCCATGACCGGTCCGCACAAGGAGAGAGCGCCCTCCCCGACGTCTATGACGCGACTTCCCAGAAAAACTTCTCGGGGCCCTGAAAGTGGTCCAAACGGCAGGACAGGCCCAGGGGTGCTCGGTGGTCTGATAGATGTGGACTCTTGTATTGAGGAATCGAAGAGATACGGGACCACGGTGATGAGCGCCCCAACCCCGGCACCCGGTGACGAAAGCCCCCGCGAGGGGTATTACCCCGACCCGTCCATCCCCGGATACGTCCGGTACTGGAACGGCGCTTCGTGGGTCCCTGGCACCAGCCGGCCCGCGCCCCAGCAGGGCGAGACGACTCCCGCGGCACCGCCGGCCGACGCGGCCCCGCAGCGGCCGGCCCCGGTGGACGAGACCGGGCCGATGTACCTCGACGAGGTGGACGAGGCCGAGGGGACGCAGACGTCCGGCGGGCCGGGCGCCGGTGAGGTGGACGTCGCCCCCAGCAGGCCGAGGCCCGCGTCCGCCTGGCAGGCCGACACCTCCAGGCAGACCGGCTTCGGGGGCGAACGTGACCACCGGGTCTCGTGGGGCGGCCAGGACCCGCGTACACCCGAGGCACCCGCGCCCGGAAGCACGCCGCCCGCGACACCGGCCGCGTTCACCCCGCCCGCGTCCACGCAGGCTGCGTCTACCCCGGCCGCTTCCGCTCCGGCCCCGGCTGACGGCGCTCCGGCCGAGCGCGCGCCCGTCGACCCCAGGCAGTCCGCTGCCCAGGACCCGGCGCGCGGTGCCCTGCCCGGGATGCGGGACGGCAACGACGAGGTGAGTGACGGTACCGTCGCCATCCGCGTCGACCGGCCCGGCAGCAAGCCCGGCAACCCGGGCGGCTCCGGTGACGCGGGCAGCCGCCCGCCGACCGACGGCACGGTCACGATCCGCGCGGTGGGCCCGGGAGGGCGGCCCCCGCATCCGCGCCAGGAGGGCCCGGCCGCTGCCGACGGCACGATGGCGATGCGCGCGGTGCCGCCCGGCGGTACTGCCCAGCCAGGTACCGCACGGCCCGGTGCTGCCCAGTCCGGCGCCGGTCAGCCCGGCAACGTACGGCCTGTCAGCCCGCAGTCAGGCGCCCCCGCACCGCTGCCCACCGCCCCGTCGCAGGGGTCGCCGCAGGGCCCGGGTGGCGCCCCCTCGGCCCCCTGGGCCCAGCAGGTCCACCAGCTCGCCCAGCCCGAGCAGGCGGCCCGCCCGCAGCAGCAGCGGCCCCCGCAGCAGAGCCCGGTGCCCGCGCAGCAGCAGGGGGCGGGCCCCGAGCAGCAGCAGCCCGTCGTGCCCTGGAAGCCCCCGGTCGACGACCCCTTCCAGCAGCTCGCCCGGTCCCAGGCATCGGCCAGGCCCGCCGGGCTCGGCAAGCGGCTGGCCGCCCGGCTGCTCGACACGGTCGTCCTCGGCGCGCTCGTCGGCGCGGTCGGCTTCCCGCTGGTCACCCGGGCGACGGACCACATGGACGAGAAGATCGACGCGGCGAAGCTGTCCGGAGAGACGGTCACCGTCTGGCTCCTGGACTCCACCACGGCCGGGCTGTTCGGCGGGGTGATCGCCGCCTTCCTGGTGCTCGGTTTCCTCATCGAGGCCCTGCCCACCGCCAAGTGGGGCCGCACGCTGGGCAAGAAGCTGTGCGGCATCGAGGTACGGGACATCGAGTCGCACGACGCCCCGACCCTGGGGGCCGCGCTGCGCCGCTGGCTGGTGTACGGGGTGCTGGGCCTGGTGGTCGTCGGGGTGTTCAACGTGCTCTGGTGTCTGGTCGACCGCCCGTGGCGCCAGTGCTGGCACGACAAGGCGGCCCGCACCTTCGTCGCGGGCTGAGAGGCGCGGGCGGCTCACGGCCCGTGCGGCCCACGGCACGATCGACCGGCACAGGCGCGGGGCCCCTTCGTACGCCCGTGTGCTGACGGTCCGTCCCCCGAAGGGACCTGAGCCGTTGCGGGCCCTTCCGGGCCGGGGTGCACTGCCCCCATGAGTAACGAACCACCGCCCCCGCCGCCCGACGACGACCCCTTCTCGAAGCGGCCGCCGCAGGGGCCTCCACCTTCGCAGGGCGGTTCGCCCTACGGCAGCGGGCCGCCGCCTCCGCCCCCGCCGCAGGATCCGTACGGTGGCGGTGGCCCCTACGGTGGCGCGGACCCGCTGGCCGGCATGCCGCCGCTCGCCGAACCCGGCAAGCGGATCCTGGCGCGGTTGATCGACTTCCTCATCATCTCGATCCCGCTGTACCTGATCTCGCTGCCCTTCGGCGGTGCGGTCGACGTCTCGTCGGACGACGGCAACGACGACTTCGGCAACGCCATCGGCAACACCTACAACGGCCATCAGCTGGTGTGGTCGCTGATCGGCCTGGTCGTCTACGTCGCCTACGACACGTACTTCACCCACAAGGACGGCAGGACGCTCGGCAAGCGGCTGCTGAAGATGCGCGTGGCGATGCTCAACGACGGCTCGGTCCCCGACACGAGCTCCTCACTGATGCGGGCCGTCGTGCTCTGGCTCCCCGCGCTGCTGTGCTGCCCGTGTCTGTGGTGGCTCATCAACATCGTGCTGATGTTCACGGACAAGCCCTACCGGCAGGCCCTTCAGGACAAGGCGGGCAAGACCGTGGTCGTCAACGTCAGGTGAGCGGCGCGCGTTCAGCGGTGCAGCGAGTGCTCGCCGACGCGCTCGCGCCGGGCGGCGGTGGCGATCTCGATGTCCTCGATCGTGCGGAGGGTGCGGGCGTCGGTGGGCGGTGCCGTCGGCCTCGTGACCGCCCTCGTGCGCGTCGGCAGGGCGACGGCCACCAGCAGGCCGAGCGCCAGGGCCGCGGTGCCGACCCCAGCGACACCGATGCCCGATTCCGTACGGAACAGCAGCAGCAGCGCGAGGGCGGAGAAGACGACGGTGGCCGAACCGTAGGAGAACTGTGCGGCAGTCGGACGCGGCATGACGGTATCCGTCCTCGGGGTGTCGGATGGGGAAGTCTCTCAACACGTTCGCACTGTCAATCGACTCTACGACGGTGGATGCCCGTGAGGAGCGGGTAGTAAGCGTGACCTAACGCACGGTGCCGGTGCACAGGGGGCGCACGGAGTCACGCCGTGGCCGGCATGCGTGCCCGACGCGCCTGTGGGCGGCGTCCGGATAACGGAAGAGGTCGCCCGCATAGTGCACTTGGTGTGAGCAAGTCAAGATCTGTCTTTTCTCTCATAACTCCGATCGAATGTCGTCACTTGTGACGCGTTTACCGCGCGCGGCCCGCACTTCACCCCCTGGCCGCGACCGCGAACGCCGGGGAGGACTGCATCACGTGACCACTCAGAGACGGGCGCTGCGCGCCACCGCCGTGGCGGTGTGCCTGGCCGCAACCGCGGCGACGGCATCCGCCTTCGCCACCGCGCAGGCGGATGACAGGACGTCAGGATCGGACACCTCCGTCGTCGACCGGCGGGATCCCGCACCGGTCAAGGCGCAGGAGCACGACCTGGAAGGGCCCTTCAGCAAGGAGCAGGACGCCCAGCGCCAGGCCGCGCTGGAGCAGGTCCTGTCCGGCGACAAGAAGGTGACCGCCCAGGGCGGCTCCAAGGTCGTCAAACTCGGCAGGAGCAAGTACGTCGAGCTCGGCCGGGAGAAGACCGACAAGATCTTCACCATCCTCGTGGAGTTCGGCGACCAGGTCGACGACACCACGATGTACGACCCCGACGGCGACGGCCCGGAGCCGCCCGTCGCGAAGTACGGCGGCACGCCCGGCCCGCAGCACAACGAGATAGCCGAGCCCGACCCGGCGAAGGACAACAGCACCGCCTGGCAGGCCGACTACAACCAGGCACACTTCCAGGACCTCTACTTCGGTGAGGGCAAGGACAGTGAGGGCAAGGCCAAGGAATCGCTGAAGACGTACTACGAGAAGACGTCCTCCGGGCGTTACTCCGTCGACGGCGAGGTCTCGGACTGGGTCAAGGTCCCGTACAACGAAGCCCGTTACGGCTCCAACTACTGCGGATCCACCAACTGCGCCAACGTCTGGGACGCCGTCCGCGACGGCGTCGAGGCCTGGGTCACCGACCAGAAGGCCAAGGGCCGCACCCCGGACGAGATCAAGGCCGACCTCGCGCAGTACGACCAGTGGGACCGGTACGACTACGACAACGACGGCGACTTCAACGAGCCCGACGGCTACATCGACCACTTCCAGCTGGTCCACGCCGGCGAGGACGAGTCCGCGGGCGGCGGCGTCGAGGGAACGGACGCCATCTGGGCGCACCGCTGGTACGCCTACGGCACCGACGCCGGTGCGACGGGCCCCGAGGGCAACAAGGCCGGCGGCGCCGAGATCGGCGACACGGGCATCTGGGTCGGCGACTACACCGCGCAGCCCGAGAACGGTGGCCTGGGCGTCTTCGCCCACGAGTACGGCCACGACCTCGGCCTCCCGGACCTCTACGACACCTCCGGCGGCGGCGAGAACTCGGTCGGCTTCTGGTCCCTGATGTCGGCGGGCTCCTGGCTCGGCACCGGCGACGGCCAGATAGGCAACCTCCCGGGCGACATGACCGCCTGGGACAAGCTCCAGCTCGGCTGGCTCGACTACGACACGGCCAAGGCCGCCACGAAGTCGACCCACAAGCTGGGGGTCTCGGAGTACAACACCAAGGACAAGCAGGCGCTGGTCGTCGAACTGCCGGAGAAGGCCGTCACCACGACGGTCACCGCGCCCGCCGAGGGCTCCAAGCAGTGGTGGAGCGACATGGGTGACGACCTGTCGAACACCCTGACGCGGCCGGTCGACCTGTCCGGCACGTCCTCCGCCTCGCTCGACCTGTCCGGCTGGTACGACATCGAGGCCGACTACGACTTCCTCTACACCGAGGTGTCCGAGGACGGCGGCACCAGCTGGACCGCGCTCGACGGCACGGCCGACGGCAAGGCCATCCCGCGCGACGCCAGCGGCAAGCCGGCGCTGACCGATGTCTCCGGGGCGTACACGAAGCTCTCGTTCCCGCTGGACGCCTACGCGGGCAAGAAGGTCGACCTCCGCTTCCGCTACCAGACGGACGGCGGCGCGGGCGGCAAGGGCTTCGCCGCCGACGCCATCACCGTCACCGCCGACGGCGCCGTGCTCTTCACGGACGACGCCGAGGGCGACGACAACGGCTGGACCGCCAAGGGCTTCTCGCGGATCGGCGAGTCGTTCACCAACGACTACCCGCAGTACTACATCGCCGAGAACCGCCAGTACGTCTCGTACGACAAGACCCTCGAGGTCGGGCCGTACAACTTCGGCTTCTCCACCACCCGTCCCGACTGGGTCGAGCACTACGCGTACCAGAACGGCCTGATGGTGTGGCTCTGGGACACCTCGCAGAAGGACAACAACACCTCGGTCCACCCCGGCCAGGGTCTGATCCTCCCGGTGGACTCCCACGCCAAGCCGCTGAAGTGGGCGGACGGCACGGTCCTGCGCAACAAGATCCAGCCGTTCGACGCACCCTTCAGCTGGTACCCGAACAAGGGCTTCACGCTGCACGACGCGGATGTCCCGCTGAAGATCAAGCCGTCGCTCGGCGTCCCGGTCTTCGACGACCGCAAGGGCACGTACTGGTACGAGGAAAACCCGACAGGAAGTGTCAAGGTTTCTGACACCAACACCAAGATCTCCATCGTGAACGAGCCGCTCAGCGGCTCGACGATCACCCTGAAGGTCGGTCCGTCGGGCAAGTAGTCGGCGAACCCGCAGGTCAAAGCATGATCGGCCGTTGCCCCCTGGCGGGCAGCGGCCGATCGTGTTTAGGTGCGTCCTACCGGATCCTTATTGACACGAAGTCTTACGGGGGAGCGCGAAGCATGGCAGGCGGAGGTTTCTGCAGGTTGCCCAACGGCACTGTGGTGGTGGCACTGGCCCTGAACGGCCCGGTCGGCGGATCCGGCCCAGGAGAGCCCGTACGGGTGCTCGTGCACGCCGCGAACCGGGCGCGCGCCCTGACCAGGCTGCGCAATCTCGGGCTGCGGGCGGTCTACCTCAGGGGCAACGCCCACCCGCCCACCCCGGACGAGATCACGGCGGTCCTGCACCACCCGGACGGGCTGCTCTGGCGCGCGGCGCCGCAGACGGACCAGGAGCTCTGGCACCCCATACGGGCGCTGCTCGGGTCCTCCGGTTACGCGGGACCGGCCCGCCCGGCCGCCTGAGCGCCCGGCCGGGAGCCCGGGGGCCTTCCCGGGCCCTCAGACGACCGGCTTGCCGGACAGCTCCACACCTGCGGTCCGCAGCTCCTCCAGGGCCCGTTCCGTGGTCGCACCGGAGACGCCCGCGGTCAGGTCCAGCAGCACGTGCGTGACGAAGCCCTCGCGGGCGGCGTCCAGGGCGGTGGCCCGCACACAGTGGTCCGTGGCGATCCCCACGATGTCGACCGTGGTCACGGAGCGGGTCCGCAGCCACTCGGCGAGCCCGGTGCCGTTCTCGTCGGTGCCCTCGAAGCCGCTGTACGCCGCGGCGTACGCCCCCTTGTCGAAGACGCTGTCGATGGCGCCTGAGGCCACCGCGGGGGCGAAATTCGGGTGGAAGCCCACGCCCTCCGTGCCCGCGACGCAGTGCGGCGGCCAGGAGTGCTCGAAGTCGGGGGCCACGGAGAAGTGGTCCCCGGGGTCGACGTGGTGGTCCCGGGTGGCCACCACATGGCGGTAGCCGGGCTGGGCCTGAGCGATCAGGTCGGTGATGGCGGCGGCGACATCGGCGCCGCCCGCCACCGCGAGGCTGCCGCCCTCGCAGAAGTCGTTCTGAACGTCAACGACGATCAAGGCGCGATGCATGACGGTTGTCCTTCGGTGGGGGTCGGGCGGGTTCCGCGGGCCGGCGGGGCGGGGGTGCCACCGAGCCTAGAGACTCGGCGCACCCTGCGGGAGGGGGTGCACACCTCGGCTCTCCTTCTCCGGCGCGCCCGGGCGGGCGGCTGCCGGCTCCGGACGCACCCGGCCGGGCTGTCCTGCGTGTACCCCGTCGTCGTCATACGTACTCCGTGGGCAGCACCGGCTCCCCCCGGGACAGCTGCATCGCCGACATGGGCAGCCCCGACCTGGCGGCGATGTGCCGCTCCCGCGCGGCCTCCAGCGGCTCCCGGCCGACGACCTCGCCGCCCCTGACCAGCTCCACCAGCATCTGCCGGTCGGCCAGCTCCGCCGGAACCTCCCCGCTGCCGATCACCTCGGCCTCGGCCACCCCGGCCGCGTCCAGCCGGCGCGCGGCCCACTTGCGGCCGCCCCTCGACGACTTCGCGCCCAGCGACTTCTTCGCCACCGGCAGCAGCGGGTCGGCCGGATCGGCCGACCGCGCACGCGCCACCAGCTTGTAGACCATGGAGCACGTCGGCTGCCCGCTCCCGGTGACCAGCTGCGTGCCCACCCCGTAGCTGTCGACCGGCGCCGCGGCCAGCGAGGCGATGGCGTACTCGTCCAGGTCGGACGTCACCACGATCTTCGTCCCCGTGGCGCCCAGCTCGTCCAGCTGCTGGCGGACGCGGTGCGCCACGAGCAGCAGGTCGCCCGAGTCGATGCGTACGGCACCCAGCTCGGGCCCGGCGATCTCCACCGCCGTACGGACGGCCTCGGTCACGTCGTAGGTGTCGACGAGCAGCGAGGTGCCGCGCCCCAGCGAGTCCACCTGCGCCCGGAAGGCGTCCTTCTCGCTGTCGTGCAGGAGGGTGAAGGCGTGCGCGCTCGTCCCGACGGTCGGGATGTTGTAGCGGAAGCCCGCCGCCAGGTCCGATGTGGTGTGGAAGCCGCCGATGTACGCGGCGCGGGCCGACGCCACCGCCGACAGCTCGTGCGTACGTCGCGCGCCCATCTCGATCAGCCTGCGGCCGCCCGCCGCGGCCGACATCCGGGACGCGGCGGCGGCGATGGCCGAGTCGTGGTTCAGGATCGACAGGATCACGGTCTCCAGCAGCACGCACTCGGCGAAGGAGCCCTCGACCCGCAGGAGCGGCGAGCCGGGGAAGTACACCTCGCCCTCCGGATAGCCCCAGATGTCGCCGCTGAACCGGTAGTCGGCGAGCCAGTCGACGGTACGGGCGTCCACGACGTGCTGGTCGCGGAGGAAGGTGAGCATCTCGTCGTCGAAGTGGAAGTTCTCCACCGCGTCCAGCACCCGCCCGGTGCCCGCGACGACGCCGTAGCGCCGCCCCTCGGGCAGTCTGCGGGTGAAGGCCTCGAACACGGAGTGCCGGTCCGCGGTACCGGCCTTCAGTGCGGCCTGCACCATCGTGAGCTCGTACTGGTCGGTGAAGAGTGCGGTCGACGGCACACCGACCCGTCGCCCAAGGTCCGCTGAGTTCATGACGAGGATGCTACTCCCTATTCGTCAAAGTGACGAGATGGGGCATCCGTTTATGCGCGGACCCCCCTCTGGTGGCAGCATGGGGTAGGTGAGCGTTGCTTCCCCCGTAGAGATCGAACGTCCCGAATCGGCCGAGGAGACCTTCGCTGTCCCTGAGCCCGACGTCCCCTGGGTGACGCTGGTCCACAACGACCCGGTCAACCTCATGAGCTACGTGACGTATGTCTTCCAGGCCTACTTCGGCTACTCCAAGGACAAGGCGCACAAGCTGATGCTCGATGTCCACCAGAAGGGCCGCGCGGTCGTGTCCAGCGGCAGCCGCGAGGAGATGGAGCGCGACGTCCAGGCCATGCACGGCTACGGGCTCTGGGCCACGCTGACCCAGGATCGCAACTGACCCGACCGCTGCCCTCCGTCCGACCGTCATCGGACGTCCGAACCGTCATCGGAGAATTCATGGCCGGCCATTTCGAGGCCACCCCAGGCGGCGGCGCGTCCGTCGCGCTCGACGAGGTCGAGATCGCCATCCTGCGCTCCCTCGCCGTACAGCTGCTCGAACTCATCGGCCCCGGCGACGAGCCGGTCGAGGGCGAGGACCCGCTCGCCGCCCTCTTCGCCGAGGGCCCGAGCGAGCCGCCGTCCGACCCCGCACTCGCCCGGCTCTTCCCCGAGGCGTACGGGGACGAGGACAAGGAGCTGCGCGAGGCGTCCGCGGAGTTCCGCCGCTTCACCGAGAAGGACCTGCGTACCCGCAAGCGCGAGGACGGCCTCGTCGTCGTGCGGACGCTGGACGCGCTCTCGCCCGTGACGGACGGCGGCGCGGTACTCGCCCTCACCCCTGAGGAGAGTCAGCACTGGCTGCGTTCGCTCAACGACCTCCGGCTCACGATCGGCACCCGTCTGGAGGTGTCCGACGAGGACGAGGGCCAGGACGGCTCGCTCTACCAGCTCCCCGACAGCGATCCGCGCAAGCCGATGGTGATGGCCTATCTCTGGCTCGGCGCGCTTCAGGAAACCCTCATCGAAACGCTGATGCCCGACTGAGTGCACGGCTCGCTCAACGGACGCTCAAATCCGAATAACGATCCCGTCACCCGTACGGCTCTCTTTGCAGCGCCTGGAAACGCTTGTCCGCTTTTTCCTGTGGCGTGCGCCACATAATGTCCGATGGCCTCATCCGGCGGCCGTGATAAATCTTCACGACCACCGGGGACGCCACCCCTGTCCCCGGGGGCGCTACCAGCCGGCCGAACGCCGGCGGCACTCCATCCATATCCGGGGGGATCAGGACCTGATCCGACGCCGACGGCGGCGCGGATCGGCGTGGAGAAAGGCGCACCACCATGACATCGGCGCAGGTCGACAACGGGCAGCCGGACGGCCAGGAGGCCGTCGACGCCCCGGCGGGCGAGGGTTACCAGCGAGGGCTGGGAGCCCGCCAGATCCAGATGATCGCCATCGGCGGAGCCATCGGGACGGGGCTCTTCCTCGGCGCGGGCAAAGCCATCGACAGAGCCGGACCGAGCCTCATCCTGGCGTACGCCATCGCCGGTCTCGTCATCTTCTTCATCATGCGGGCCCTGGGCGAACTCCTCATGTACCGCCCGGTGTCGGGCTCCTTCTCGGAGTACGCACGCGAATTCCTCGGCCCGTTCTTCGGGTTCGTGACCGGCTGGACGTACTGGCTCTTCTGGGTGGTCACCGGCATCACCGAAGTCACCGCGGCCGCCACCTATATGACGTACTGGTGGGATATCCCGCAATGGCTGTCCGCACTGGTGTTCACCTTCATCCTGTACGGCGCCAACCTGATCTCGGTGAAGGTCTTCGGCGAGCTCGAGTTCTGGTTCTCGATGGTCAAGGTCACCGCCATCCTCGGCATGATCCTCATCTGCGCGGGAGTGCTCACCGTCGGCTTCTCCGACGCCGGAGACACCGCGACCGTCGCCAACCTGTGGAACGACGGCGGCTTCTTCCCCAGCGGCATCAGTGGCACGCTCATGACACTCCAGATCGTCATGTTCGCGTTCCTCGCCGTCGAGCTCGTCGGCGTCACCGCCGGTGAGTCCAAGGACCCGAAGACCGTTCTGCCCAAGGCCATCAACACCGTGCCGTGGCGCATCGCCGTCTTCTACGTCGGCGCCCTGATCATGATCCTGTCCGTCGTCCCGTGGAGCACCTTCAAGCCGGGCGTCTCCCCGTTCGTCGCCGCGTTCGAGGAGATGGGCCTCGGTATCGGAGCCGCGATCGTCAACTTCGTCGTGCTCACCGCCGCGCTCTCCTCCTGCAACTCCGGCATGTACTCCACCGGGCGCATGCTGCGCGACCTCGCGCTCAACGGGCAGGGTCCCAAGGCCTTCACCAAGCTGACGCGCAACGGCCTCCCGCTGGTCGGCACCACCTTCTCCGCCGCGCTGATGCTCGTCGGCGTCTGGATCAACTACCAGTGGCCGGGAGACGCGTTCAACTACGTCGTCTCCTTCGCCACCATCTCCGGCATGTGGGCCTGGATCATGATCCTCATCAGCCAGATCCGCTTCCGCGCCAAGGCCGACCGCGGTGAACTGCCCCAGTCCACCTTCAAGGCCCCCGGAGCGCCGTTCACCAGCTGGTTCGCGCTCTGCTTCATCGGCCTCGTCATCACCATGATGGCCATCGACAAGGACGCCAGGATCTCGCTGTACTGCGCGCCCGTCTGGGCGCTGCTCCTCGGCGTCTCCTACCTGGTGCTCAGGGCCCGCAACCCCGAGAGCGCCGCCTTCACCAAGCGCTGACCCGACCCCGCGCCTCAGGGACACCGGCCGCCCCAACGGCCCTGTCCGGCATCCGGGCCCTTCCGTACCACCCCTCGGTACGGAAGGGCCCGTTTGCCTGTCGGTCCTATCCTGGGCCCCATGCTGACCATCACCCAGGCGCTCCACGACCAGATCGTCGCGCACTCCCGCGCCGACCACCCCGACGAGGCATGCGGAGTGGTCGCGGGCCCGGCCGGCACGGGCCGCGCCGAACGCTTCATCCCCATGCTCAACGCCGCGCGCTCACCCACGTTCTACGAATTCGACTCCGCGGACCTGCTGAAGCTCTACCGCGAGATGGACGACCGCGACGAGGAGCCGGTGATCATCTACCACTCCCACACCGCGACCGAGGCCTACCCCTCCCGCACCGACGTCACCTACGCCAACGAGCCCGGCGCCCACTACGTGCTGGTCTCCACCGCGGACGCCGACGACGCGGGCCCCTTCCAGTTCCGCTCGTACCGCATCGTGGACGGCGAGATCACCGAGGAAGAGGTCGAGGTCGTCGAGACGTACCCCGCGACCGCCTGACACCCGAAGCGAGTCGTGTCCCGCATGGCGAACGCTCACCATCCACCATGTGGGATCACACTCCGGATCCCGGGTGGGGAATCGATACGATGAGCGCATGGTTCCCCATGACGTGAGCGAAAAGGCGCCGGGCATGCTGCTCGTCGCGCGGCTGCACGTCGACCTGTGCAGGCTGTCCAGCGCGATGTGTCCCGGCTGCCGCCTGCCCGCGAACCGCACGGCCTGAGCCGCGGTCCGAGCGCAACCACGTACGCACCACCCCCGTGCGGGGGCACGAACGCACGCCCCACGCCACCCTCCCCGCTTTCGACAGGAGCCCACGCCATGGCCATCGAGGTCCGCATCCCCACCATCCTCCGCACCTACACCGACGGCGCCAAGGCGGTCGAAGGCAGCGGTGAGACCCTCGCCGACCTCTTCGCCGACCTGGAGACCCGCCACACCGGCATCCGTGAGCGCATCGTCGACGGCGACCAGCTGCGCCGCTTCGTGAACGTCTACCTCAACGACGAGGACGTCCGCTTCCTCGACGGCATCACCACCAAGCTCTCCGACGGCGACAACATCACCATCCTTCCGGCTGTCGCCGGCGGCATGCGCTGATGCGGTACGACTCCCCGCTGGCGGCCGTGGGGAACACTCCCCTCGTCCGCCTCCCGCGGCTGTCCCCGTCCGAGGACGTCCGTATCTGGGCGAAGCTGGAGGACCGCAACCCCACCGGCTCGATCAAGGACCGCCCCGCGCTCCACATGGTCGAGCAGGCGGAGAAGGACGGCCGTCTGACACCGGGCTGCACCATCCTCGAACCCACCAGCGGCAACACCGGCATCTCGCTCGCCATGGCGGCCAGGCTCAAGGGCTACCGCATCGTCTGCGTCATGCCGGAGAACACCTCGCAGGAGCGGCGCGACCTGCTCACCATGTGGGGCGCCGAGATCATCTCGTCCCCCGCCGCAGGCGGCTCCAACACCGCCGTACGCGTGGCCAAGGAGCTCTCGGCCGAGCACCCCGACTGGGTCATGCTCTACCAGTACGGCAACCCGGACAACGCCGGCGCGCACTACGCCACCACCGGACCGGAGATCCTCGCCGACCTCCCCTCCCTCACCCACTTCGTGGCAGGTCTCGGCACCACAGGCACCCTCATGGGCGTCGGCCGCTACCTCCGCGAGAACAAGCCGGACGTGGGGATCGTGGCCGCCGAGCCCCGCTACGACGACCTCGTCTACGGCCTGCGCAACCTCGACGAGGGCTTCGTCCCGGAGCTCTACGACGCCTCCGTGCTCACCACCCGCTTCTCCGTCGGCTCGGCCGACGCCGTGACCCGCACCCGGGAACTCCTCCAGCAGGAGGGCATCTTCGCGGGTGTGTCCACCGGCGCCGCACTCCACGCCGCCATCGGCGTCGGCCGCAAGGCCGTCAAGGCCGGTGAGTCCGCCGACATCGTGTTCGTCGTCGCGGACGGCGGCTGGAAGTACCTGTCGACGGGCGTCTACACGGCCCCCACGACAGAGGCCGCCATCGAAACCCTGCACGGCCAGCTCTGGGCCTGACCCGCACGGGATCCACCGGGAGGCGCGCGACGGGAGAACATCCCGCCCGCGCCTTCCGTCCGTTCATCCCCCTGCCGGCGCTTCCCGCCCGGTTCACCCCAGGCCGCGCACCCGCTTCCACAGCGCCGGGTCCGCCTCGCCGGCCTTCCGGCGGAACCTGGACACCGCCACATCCCGCAGCTCGTCCGTCTCCAGGAAGCTCTGCCGGTCCTTCGTGTCCCCCACCGAACCAGGGGGCAGAGCGATCACCCCGGGACGCTCCTCATGATGCTTGCTGGTGATCTTGGCGACGACCGCCGTGCCACCCCGCACCGACAGCACGAGACACGGCCGGTCCTTCGACCCGGGCCCGTCCTCGAACGGCACGTCCGCCCACCAGATCTCCCCGGGCAGGGGAGCGCCGTGCGGACGCCCCTTCTTCCGCTCCGGAGCGCGCCCCGGCGGACGCTCCGGAGGACGCGTCCGACCACCCGGGCGCCGAGGACCACGCCCGCCCCGGCCCCGCGCATCGGAAACCGTCGCCACGAGCGCCAGCAGGACGACGCCGGCCAGTGCGAGCCACCACCACGAGTTCATATCCAGACCGTACCGGCGCCCGCCGACACCCGGCCTTCCATCGAACCGGTGACAGCACAGGTGAGTTCCCCCACAACGACAGGCCATGGAGGAGCGACCAGCTGTTTCGCACCTTACGCTCGACGGACCGCACGAACCCTCCCCGTTCCCACGCCTCGGAGGTTCACGCTCCATGAAGCTCACCGTCGTCGGCTGCTCCGGCTCGTTCCCCTCCACGGGTTCGGCATGCTCGAGCTACCTCGTAGAGGCCGACGGCTTCCGGCTGCTCCTCGACATGGGCAACGGCGCCCTGGGCGAGCTGCAGCGCCATGTAGGTCTCTACGACCTCGACGCCATCTTCCTCAGCCACCTCCATGCCGATCACTGCATCGACATGTGCGCGTACTTCGTCGTCCGCTACTACCGCTTCGACGGCGGTCGCCCCGCCGCGATCCCCGTGTACGGCCCCGAGGGCACCGAGCAGCGGCTCACCACGGCCCACGCCGACACCCCGTCCGAACACGCGATGGGCGAGGTCTTCGACTTCCACACGCTGAAGTCCGGATCGTTCGAGATCGGCCCCTTCTCGGTCCGCACGGAGAAGCTCTGCCACCCCGTCGAAACGTTCGGCATCAGAGTCGAACACGGTGGCCGCGCCCTCACGTACTCCGGCGACACCGGCACCTGTGACGCGCTGGACGAACTCGCCGAAGGCGCCGACCTGTTCCTCTGTGAAGCATCGTTCATCCATGGCAAGGAGGACATTCCGGACCTCCACCTCAACGGCCGTGAGGCAGGCGAGTACGCCGCCCGCGCCGGAGCCGGACGCCTCGTGCTCACCCACATCCCGCCGTGGACGGACGCCGAACGCAACCTCGCCGACGCACGCGAGGTCTACGACGGCCCGGTCGAGCTCGCGGCCCCCGGCAGGGTGTACGAGATCTGAGGGCTGCCCCGTAGTCCCCGGGCCACGCGAAAGCCCCATCCCCGGGACGCATTTCCAGGGGATGGGGCTTTCGCGTGTCGTGTGAGGACGGGCCCTGCTACTTGGCCTCGGCCTTCAGGAGCTCGGCGAGCTCCTCGTCGGACTCGCGGCCCGGCGTCGGCAGATTGAACTTGGTGATCGCGAAGCGGAAGACCACGTAGTAGACCGCCGCGAAGCACAGGCCGACCAGCACCAGCAGCCAGGGCTTCGACGCGATGTTCAGGTTCAGGCCGAAGTCCACCAGGCCCGCGGAGAATCCGAAGCCGTCCTTCATGCCGAGCGCCCAGGTCAGGGCCATCGAGACACCCGTCAGCACCGCGTGGATCGCGTACAGCACCGGGGCGATGAACATGAACGTGAACTCGATCGGCTCGGTCACACCCGTGATGAACGAGGTCAGCGCGAGTGAGAACATCATGCCGCCGATGACCTTGCGGCGCTCCGGGCGGGCGCAGTGGACGATCGCAAGGCAGGCCGCCGGGAGGGCGAACATCATGATCGGGAAGAAGCCGGTCATGAACTGGCCGGCGTTCGGGTCGCCGGCCAGGAAGCGGGCGATGTCGCCGTGGGCGCCGTTGTAGTCGCCCGCCTGGAACCAGGGGAAGGAGTTCAGGAGGTGGTGCATGCCGACCGGGATCAGCGCACGGTTGGCGACGCCGAAGATGCCCGCGCCGACGGCACCCGAACCGACCAGCCATTCACCGAAGTTGTGCAGGCCCGTGCCGAGTACGGGCCAGATGAGACCGAAGACGATACCGATGACCAGGCCCGAGAAGGCGGAGAGGATCGGGACCAGACGACGGCCGCTGAAGAAGCCCGCCCAGTCGGGCAGCTTCGTCCGGTGGAAGCGCTGGTAGAGCAGCGCCACGACTATGCCCATCACGACACCGCCGAGCACACCCGCGTCGACCGGTGCGTCGCTCATGACGATCTTGCCGTCGACGACGTTCGCGACCTGCGGCAGGTTGCCGTCGGTGAAGGTGGCGAGCACCTTCTGGAAGACCAGGTAGCCGGTGACGGCGGCGAGCGCGGTGGAGCCGTCCGACTTCTTGGCGAAGCCGATGGCGATACCGACGGCGAACAGCAGGGCCATGTTGTCGAGGATGGCGCCACCGCCCGCTGCCATGTAGCCGGCCAGCTTCGTGATGACGGTGGGGAACGACTCGCGGCCGAGCATGTCGACATTGCCGAGCCGGACCAGCAGTGCGGCCGCGGGCAGGACGGCGACCGGCAGCATGAGGCTGCGGCCGATGCGCTGCATGACTGCCATCACGCCGGCGCCCCGCCTCTTTGCGGGGGCCGCCGGAGCGGTGTCCGTACTCATCAACTTCCTCCAGTTGGCAAGGCGCCGCCGGGGACAGGTGGTGGGGGCGGCGACTCGAGGAACGCGGCGGCAGAGACGGCCGCGTGGTCTGGACCACTGAGTGGTGTAGACCAGTTTTAGCACGGTGTGGGTGGGATAAGGAACCTGCGATCCCTGCCCTGTTTGCGATGTAGTTCCGCAACCACCCAGGGTGACACGGCGAAGGCCCCCGGACCGTGGGGTCCGAGGGCCGTGCGCGGGGTCTGGGGCGAGCCGGGGGTGAGGCCGGGGCGGGCCTACTTCGTGAGGTTCTCCTCGGTCTTCTCCTCTTCCTCCACGGGCTCGCGCCCCGGAGTCTGGAGGTTGAACTTGGTGATCGCGAACCGGAAGATCACGTAATACACCACGGCGAAGCACAGCCCGATCGGGATGATCAGCCAGGGTTTCGTGTCCAGATGCCAGTTGACGACGTAGTCGATCAGTCCCGCCGAGAAGCTGAACCCCGCGTGCACGCCGAGCGCCCACGTCACCCCCATCGATACTCCGGTCAGGACCGCGTGGACGCCGTACAGCAGCGGTGCGACGAACATGAACGAGAACTCCAGCGGCTCCGTCACACCCGTCACGAAGGAAGTCAGCGCCACGGACACCATCAGGCCCGTCACCTCCTTGCGTCGCTCAGGCCGTGCGGTGTGGGCGATGGCCAGGGCCGCGGCGGGCAGGCCGAACATCATGATGGGGAAGAACCCCGAGGTGAACTGCCCCGCCGAGGGGTCCTCCGCGAAGAAGCGGGAGATGTCGCCCTGTACCGTCTTGCCGTCGCCACCGGTGAAGTCGCCCGCCTGGAACCAGAAGAACGTGTTCAGGAACTGATGCATGCCGATCGGGATCAGCAGTCGGTTCGCGAAGCCGAAGATGGCGGCGCCCCACGCGCCGAGGTCGATCAGATGCTTGGAGAACCAGGTCAGCGCGTCGCCGACGGGCTGCCACAGCAGGCCGAACAGGACGCCCAGGATCACGCAGAGGAACGCCATCAGGATCGGCACCAGCCGGCGCCCGTTGAAGAAGCCCAGCCAGTCCACCAGTTTCGTGCGGTGGAACCGTTGCCACACGACCGCGGTGAGCAGGCCGATGAGGATGCCGCCCAGGACGCCCGGGTTCTGCGGCTCACCGTCGGGCACGGCCTCCGTCACGGTGCCGTCGACGGGGAACGCCGTCAGTACCCCCCGGTAGACGAGGAAGCCGACGACGGCGGCCAGCGCCGTCGAGCCGTCCGCCTTCTTCGCGAATCCGATCGCGACGCCGATGCAGAACAGCAGGGGCAGTCCTACGGTGCCGTCCAGAATGGCGTTCCCGCCGTTGAGCAGGACCTTGGACGTCTTGTTCCAGAAGGCGCCGCCCAGGTAGGAGTCGAAGAGATTGCCGAGGCTGACGAGGAGGCCCGCCGCGGGCAGTACGGCCACCGGCAGTTGCAGACTTCGGCCGACCTTCTGCAGGCCCTGGACCGGTCCGTTCCACCACTTCCGCTGTGGTTGCGTGGCCGCGTTCGAACTCATCGGCATCCTCCCGGAACACGCCTGGCTTGGCGGTCGTTGCAAACTGGTGTAGACCAGTCGCGGTACGGTGCGGAGCCCCGCAGAAGGCAGGGCGCCGGTGATCGTCATCATTGGGGAGTGCACGGTTACTCGCCCGTGAAGTTGGGCCAACCGTGCGTTACCGTGACGAAACGGACCCATGGTGGGCCGCCCACGCATGCACAGATCAGGGAGAAGGACATGGCCAGCAAGGCTGAGAAGATCGTCGCCGGGCTCGGCGGTATCGAGAACATCGATGAGATCGAAGGCTGCATCACCCGTCTTCGCACCGAGGTCCACGACCCCAGCAAGGTCGACGAAGCCGCACTCAAGGCCGCCGGAGCCCACGGCGTCGTCAAGATGGGCTCCGCGATCCAGGTCGTCATCGGCACCGATGCCGACCCCATCGCCGCCGACATCGAAGACATGATGTGACGTCGGCCGTGACCGTGGCCGGCTGACCCGCCCCACCCGGGTCCGCCCGCAGGCCCCGCTCCCCGCGCCTCCCCGGCCGGGAGCGGGGCCTGCGTCGCTCGGAGGCCGCCGGGGGCACGGGGGCACGGGGCGCGGGGCACGGGGGCACCCGAGGCCACCCGAACGGACCCGGCGGCCCCAGCCGATAGGCTCGACGCCATGTCTCGTATCGACGGCCGCACCCCCGAACAGCTCCGCCCCGTCACCATCGAACGCGGATGGAGCAAGCACGCCGAAGGCTCCGTACTCATCTCCTTCGGTGACACCAAGGTCTTCTGCACCGCCTCCGTCACCGAAGGCGTCCCGCGCTGGCGCAAGGGCAGCGGCGAAGGCTGGGTCACCGCCGAGTACTCCATGCTGCCCCGCTCCACCAACACCCGCGGCGACCGCGAATCCGTACGCGGCAAGATCGGCGGCCGCACCCACGAGATCAGCCGCCTCATCGGCCGCTCCCTGCGTGCCGTGATCGACTACAAGGCCCTCGGCGAGAACACCATCGTCCTCGACTGCGACGTCCTCCAGGCCGACGGCGGCACCCGCACCGCCGCCATCACCGGCGCCTACGTCGCCCTCGCCGACGCCATCACCTGGGCCCAGGGCAAGAAGATCATCAAGCATGGCCGCAAGCCCCTCACCGGCACCGTCGCCGCGGTCAGCGTCGGCATCGTCGACGGCCTGCCCCTCCTCGACCTCTGTTACGAGGAGGACGTCCGCGCCGACACCGACATGAACGTCGTCTGCACCGGCGACGGCCGCTTCGTCGAGGTACAGGGCACCGCCGAAGCCGAACCCTTCGACCGCGCCGAGCTGAACGCCCTCCTCGACCTCGCCACCGCCGGCTGCACCGACCTGGCCACACTCCAGGAAGAGGCACTCGCCCGGACGCTCGGCGAGTAACGGAGCAACCGCAGGCGCGGTGCACAGCGTCGTGACGGGTACGGGCGCACGGATCGAACCGTGCGTCCGTCCACGTATCCGGCCCCCGGGGAGGGACCGCACCATGGCTTCGCGCCGCCGTCACCACCACACCGCACTCGCCGTCACAGCCACCCTGCTGACCCTCACCGCAGCCGTCGGCTGCGGGGCCGTCGACAAGGCCGTCGACTGCGTCCGCACCGCCGACGCCATCGCCACCAGCGTCAACAACCTCCAACAGGCGATATCCAGCGCCTCCGACGACCCGACGCAGGCCGCCGAGTCCCTCGACCAGATAGACGAGGAACTCAAGGACCTCGGCGACACCACGGACAACGCCGACCTCGGCAGCGCCGTCGACGACCTCCAGGCCGGCGTCACCAACGTCCGCGACTCCCTCGACAAGGGCGACGCCACCCCCGACATCACCCCCGTCACGGACGCGGCCACCGAGATCGGCAAGGTCTGCACCCCCTGACCGGGCGGCGATAATCGACGCATGACGCGCCTGATCCTCGCCACCCGCAACGCCGGGAAAATCACCGAACTCCACGCGATCCTCGCCGACGCGGGGCTGCCCCACGACCTCGTCGGCGCGGACGCCTATCCCGACATCCCCGACGTCAAGGAAACCGGCGTCACCTTCGCCGAGAACGCCCTCCTCAAGGCGCACGCCCTGGCCCGGGCCACCGGCCACCCCGCCATCGCCGACGACAGCGGCCTCTGCGTCGACGTACTCGGCGGAGCCCCCGGCATCTTCTCGGCCCGCTGGGCCGGCACCCACGGCGACGACCAGGCCAACCTGGACCTGCTCCTCGCCCAGCTCGGCGACATCTCCGACCCCCACCGCGGCGCCCACTTCGCCTGCGCCGCGGCCCTGGCCCTCCCGGACGGCACGGAACGCGTGGTCGAGGGCCGCCTCACGGGCACCCTGCGCCACACCCCGGCCGGCGAACACGGCTTCGGCTACGACCCGATCCTCGAACCGGCCGGCGAGACCCGCACCTGCGCGGAGCTCGCACCCGCGGAGAAGAACGCGATCAGCCACCGCGGCAAGGCGTTCAGGGCCCTGGTACCGGTGGTGCGGGAGCTGGTGGGCTGACGCCGACCGACATGCCGAAGGCTCAGCTCGTACTGCGACGAGCTGAGCCTTCGGGCGACGTACGCGAGGAGGGACTCGAACCCTCACGCCACTAGGGCACTGGTACCTAAAACCAGCCTGTCTAACCAGTTCCAGCACTCGCGCATGT
Organism: Streptomyces sp. NBC_01012; assembly: GCF_045162755.1. Taxonomy (NCBI): domain Bacteria; kingdom Bacillati; phylum Actinomycetota; class Actinomycetes; order Kitasatosporales; family Streptomycetaceae; genus Streptomyces; species Streptomyces sp. NBC_01012. The sequence goes on from NZ_CP108688.1 coordinate 4,875,604, forward strand.
ACCGGCAGTCTACAAGGGGAGCGGTGGCAGGCGGCATCAGGAACTCCCGGAGTGCGCGCCACCCAACGGGCGGAGTCCTGCGGCCACGATGCGGCGGGCGATGTGCGCTGTGCGACAGCGTGCCCTTCACCGGCGTTGTGCGCGACGCGTATGAGCCCTGTATCCGAGCCCTGCGATATTGGCGGGGCTGATCGGTTCGTGTGTGCTGATGCGGAGGAGAGTTCATGATGGCCGATGGTTCTCCGGGCCCGCGGATCGGCGACGCGTTCGGACTGCAGCTCTCGGACGCGGTGCGCCTGCGGAGGCCCGTGACCGCGTTCGTCGAACGTTCGGACGGGCTGATCGTGCCGTCCGGCTCGGCCCAGTGGCTCAGCGGAGAGCAGGAGTGGCCGTCGGCGGTCCGGGACGCGCTGTCGAGGGCTCGGGGCCCCGTGCTCGACGTGGGCGCCGGCAGTGGCCGGCACAGTGCGTACCTTTCCCGCAGGCCGCTACAGGTGACCGCTGTGGACGCCTCGGAGCTGGCCCTGGGTATCTGCCGGGACGCCGGGGTGGAGGAGACCGTGTGCGCGGACGTGACGGAGCTTGAGCACCGGCTGAGAGGAAGGCCGCTGTTCCGGACTGTGCTGTTCCTCGGCAACAACGTAGGGCTGCTCGGTTCCTTCACCCGCGGTACCGACATCCTTCGGCAGGTACACGCGGTCACCTCGGACGATGCGCGGATCATCGCGGAGGGCAGACGTCCCGTGGCCGGCACCGCGGAGAACCGCGACTATCTCGAACACAACCTCGCCCGGGGCAGACTGCCGGGTGAACTGCTGATGCGTCTGCGCTACGGCACGACGGCCACCCACTGGTTCCCGTACCTGTTCTGCGGCCCGGAGGAACTGGAGCGCATCGCGAAGGCCGCGGGCTGGAGGCTGTGCGACGTCCAGGACTTCAACTACCCGGGCGCTCCGTCCGACGCGGCCCCGCTGTCCTACACGGCGGTGCTGGGCAAGCAGGACGGGTGAGACGATCAGCCCGTCGGGGCCGGCGCCCGTGTCTCAGGACGCATCGGTGCGACACAGCCAGCCGTTGATGGCGAACCGGCTGTCCGCGTAGTGCCCGCTGGGGCAGCTGACGGGCCTGACCTCGTGCAGGGCGGAGGGCAGGAAGAAGATGACGCTGTTGTGGTCCGGGGCGTAGTCCCGGTACGTGCAGTCCTCTCGACGCAGACCGTCGTGCTCGGCGTTCAGCGGCAGGGCGGCGTCGTACATGCGCAGGTCCCCGCCCGTGAAGGGGGCCGGGGTGCGGTGGAGGTAGTACACGAACGTCACCACGCGCTTGGCGGCCTGTACGCCGTTGGCCACGTCGTGGGAGCTGACATCCTGGTGGGCGCGGTAGAAGTCACCGTCGTTGTGGATGTTCAGCGTGAAAGCCGGCCGCGTTCCGGCGCAGGAGACCCCGAGGACCTTCTCGGCCTGGCCGACCATGGCGTCGATCGCGGTGAGCAGTTCCGGAGCGGAGAAGCCGCGGTGGGCCAGGGAACTGCGCATGCGCGTGTCCAGCCGGTTGTCGCGCACACGTGCGGGGAGCAGGTCGTCCTGTGCGGCCGATGCGGCGCGGCGCAACAGCGCGTCGGCCGTCGGGGCGGGCAGAAAGTCCGTCACCCGGCAAACCTTTGTCGACGACTGCCATATCGCGTGCGTACCCACCGGGGCTTCCGATACCGCTGTGGTGTCCACCGTCTCGGTCATCGCGTTCCTCCGTGCCGCTTTGTATTCATTTGGTCCGTACGTGCAGAACACAGCCGACGGGGGATGAATTTAGTGAGCTTCCGGAAGGTGCGTCAATTACTTTCCGGGCTGACGTGCGGGGTGCGTATGTCGCTCGTACCCATCACTGACACAGCATTTACGTGCAGGACGCGTATGTGCTTCGTACGAGCGGCGGCAAGACTCGACGCATGCTTCCGTCGAATGGTGTGAGAATTCCAGATCTCGCCATGGTCAACCCATTCCTCGAACGGTTGGGCCTGGGCAAGCTGTCGCCGGACCGGGTGGTCACGCATCCGGGACGGCACCGGAAGTGCTCGGGCGTCACCAGCAGCGGGCGCGGAGTGTTCGTCAAGCAACTGAACGAGTCGCTCGGTTGCCCGGCCCCGGGCATCGGGAGAGCCAGGTCGTTCGAGGCGCTGCGGACGCCGGAGCTGTCCGGGGCCGCGCTCCTGGGCGTGGACGGCGACCGTAACCTGCTTGTCTTCGAGCTGATCGAGGATGCCGAGCCGGCCGATCTGCTGGCGCGTGAAGGCCGGTTCGACGCCGGGCTCGCCCGCTGCCTGGGCGAGATGACGGGCGCCCTGCACGAACTGCCGGTCGACCTGGGGAATGCCTCCCTCGACACCTCTCCCTCGCGGTATCCACCCCTGGGATCGTTGGAGGGCCTGACTCTCACGCAGTACCAGGCCGCCAGTTCGGCCGTGCTTCAGGGGTGGCGCTTGCTGCAGCAGGACGAGGAGGTCAAGGAGGCACTGCGCGCGCTGCGCCGCGATGAGGACACGGCGTCGAAGGTGCCCACACACGGCGACTTCCGGCTCGACCAGGTCCTCGTCGCCGGCGGACGGCGGCACATCATCGACTGGGAGGAGTTCCGCCTCGGCGACCCCGCCCACGATGTGGGCATGTTCGTGGGGGAGTGGCTCTACCTGGCGGCGGACCGGGCGGCCCGCGGGCTGCACACGGGTCCCGTGGGCGATTCCGGGACCGTGCTCGGCGTCAGCCGCGACGAGGTCGTCGCCCGGACCACGGTCGAGCTGCGGGCGGTGCAGCCCATGGTGGGGGAGTTCTGGTCCGGCTACCGGTCGGTGCGCACGACGACCGACCTGGATCTGCCGCGGCGGGCCGCCGCGTTCGCCGGCTGGCACCTCTACGACCGGATGTTCAGCGTCGTGGCCAAGATGATGGTCCTCAGCATGACCCAGTACGTGGCCAATGGAATCGGACGTAGAGCGCTGCTCAGTCCCCATGAAATCGCCGGGATTCTGGAGATGGGGGAGACCGATGTCGCAAGAAGGTGACCTGTTGCTGCCGGAGCTCGAATGCGCGCTGGAGAAAATCGAGTTGCGGTCCGACGGGCTGGTCGCCCATGTCGACGGCCATAAACTGGAGGCGAACAGCCCGAGGCATCTTTCGGTACTGCTGCGATGGAGTCTCTACGACTTCCTGCATTCCGGGCGAGGGTCGGACACCTACAAAACGAAGGATGTCGTCAGAGACGCCGCCCTGGAAGCCGAACTCGCCAGAGTCATGCCGCACCAGGAGACGGTCACCAGTGCCCGGGTGGACGGGTGCAGGGGCGGCGAGTTGCTGGCCTCCATCGACGGCACCCGGGTATGGGTGCCGGAGCACCGTAAGCTCGCGGACGCCCCGGGGGGCGGCGAGGTGGTCTACCTGTCGATGCCGGCCGCACGCCCCGCTCTCTCGCCCGGCTTCTTTCTCGCCGACGGCAGCCGTGGGCGCTCGGTGCGCAAACCGGTTCTGAGGGTGTACGCGCACGTGCGGAGCATCGACGCGGTGCCGGATGTCTGGGCGGCGGCGTTGCGCTGTCTGGAGGACAAGGGCGTTCCCTACCGCGCCAAGGTCGCCTCTTCCCCGCTGCTGCTTCCGCGCCGGGACGCGCTGGTGGTCTTCCTGGGACCGGACGGCTGGGACGCCGCCCCGGACATCGTGGACGCGCTCGACGGTCTGCCGGGGCTGGGGGACGAGGTGTCCGTGTTCGCCCGGCGGCTCGCGCCGGGTGTGTCGATGGCGTGGCATCCGTTCGCCCGTCGGTCGCGTGGCCCGTCCGGACTCAGCTTCGGCCAGCATCGGGCAACGGCCGTGGCACAGGGGCTCGTCGACCATGCCATCGGGACTCATGGGGGATCACGCGCCGAGGGAGTGGCGGACGCGATGCGGGAGGCGGGGATCGACCCTGCCGACCCCTTCCGCCATGACGACTCACCGGAACTGGACTTCGCCCGCACGGACCAGCGGTCCGCACGGGACTGACCGACGGCCCGGACGTATCGCAGGAGGGAGCAACATGGGCGGTTTCTCATCGGAGTTGGCAGCGGGGCTGCGCGCGCTCGTGTCTCCGTACGGCGTCGTCAGCGAGGTGCGGCCCGGAGCGCCGGTCCGGGGGCTGGCGGGGCTGTCCCTCGCCTCGGCCCGGGTGAACGGCGCGCCGGGTGTCGAACGGCCCGAGGAGTTCGGCGGCGCGGGCCGCAGTCCGGCCGGGCCGGACGACGCGGAGCTGATCGCCGTCGCGGAGGCCGCCGAACGCTACTCGGGGGCGGACTTTCCCGGCGATGGCGAGCGGTGGGCGACAGCCGCGGAACTGGACGGGCCGGTGCTGGACATGACGGCCGTGCCCCGTTGCTCGGAGACCGAGTATGCGAGTGGTCACTGCCCGGTCGTCCCCTTCCGGGCCGAGGAGCCCATCCGATGGCAGCGCGGGCTCGACATGGCGTCGGGGGAGGCGGAGTGGGTGCCGTCGGTCATGGCACGGCACGGCATACGCCGCCCGGCACCCGCGGAACGGTTCTGGAACCGGATCTCCACGGGCTACGCGGTGCACTCCGACCCGGCCGAGGCCCTGCTGCGCGGTCTGTGCGAGGTGTGCGAGCGGGACTCCGCCGCACTCGTCTGGTTGCAGATGCTGCCCCTGCCACGCCTCGGGTTCACACGCCCCCCAGCGACGCTCTCCGCCCTGCTCGACCACTGCGCACGGCACTTCGTCACGACGCACTTCTATGACGCGACGACGGACGTCGGAGTGCCTGCCGTCTACTGCGTGCAGGTCGCCGAGTACGACGACGCCTGCCGCCGCTCGGTCGGCTGCGCCGTCGGCCGTGACCTGACCGAGGCGGCGGAGAAGGCCCTGCTCGAAGCAGTTCCAGCGCGTGCCCTGTTCCACCGTGCCGATCCCGACAGCCACGCCCTGGTCATGGCCGGAGCGCAGTACATGGGCAGGCCGGAGCGGCGGCACGCCTTCGACTTCCTGCTGGAGCAGCGCCGTACCCGCCGGGCGGAGGACGGTGCGCGGCTGCCCAGGGATGCCCGAAAGGCCCTGGCGCGGGTGGTCGGTGCCCTTGCGGAGCGGGGCATGCGGGCGGTGGCCGTGGACCGGACCACACGCGAGCTGGCGGCGGCGGGACTGACGGCCGTGTGCGTCGTCGTACCGGGGCTGCAGCCTCTGACGTTTCACCGTTACGGGCAGTACCGGGCACATCCGCGCCTGTACTCGGCGCCCGTGGCCATGGGATACCCCAGCCGGCCGGAGAAGGAGTTGAATCCATGGCCCCAGCCCTTCCAGTGATCGCCACGGGAGCCTTCGGCGAGCGGGTCGGCCGGCTGCTGGTCGAGACCCGGCCGGGATCCGAGGTGCTCCCCGTCTCCCGACTCGCCCGTGCGTTCGGCGAGTTCCGTGGTCCCGTCGTCCTGGCGTCCTGGCGGCCCGAGCTCGCCCTCTGCGAGGAGATCGACACGCTGGCACACGCCACCGAGCGGCCCTGGCTCCCGGTTGTCCTGGAGACGGCGGCCGTCCGGGTCGGACCTCTGATCAGTCCGCCGTACGCCCCCTGTTTCCGCTGTTACCGGCTCAGGCGCGGCCAGCACGACCTCCAGGCGCGGACGACCAGGCTCCTGACGGACCGTTATGACCGGGATCCGCACTGCGGCCCCGGTGGGTTCCTGCCCCATCACGCCAGGGCCGCCGCCGCCGTGGCCGCAGCCCATGTGGACGGCGCGCCCGGTACCGGCCCGGGGTGGGTGAGCACGGTTCGCCTCCGGCGGTGGGACGTCGATACACACCGCGTCGTGCCGTGTCACGGGTGTACGCGGTGTGGTGACCGCGGTGCCACGAACCCGGAGCCGAACCGCCTCGGAGCGGTTCTGCCGGCCCTGTCGCCGCGTCATGACCCCTTGGAGGTGCGGTGACGAGCCGGGGCATGTCGGCTTCGAGAGCCGTGCCGGCCCGTGAAGGGGCACGGCCTGCGCTCTGCCGTGGGCTGGTGCTCGTGGAAGTTCCGTACGGGCTCGTGGTGGAGGGCGGCCCGAAGCGCATGCTGGTGAGCGGCGAGGCGGCTTCCGGGTTCCTTTCAACGCTGCTGCCGCTGCTGGACGGACGGCATGACGTGGACGAACTGTGTTCCCTTCTCGCCGCCGATCCTGCCGACCTCACCCGGGCGCTGGAGCTGCTGGACGACTGGGGCGTACTGGAACCGGGTGGCCGGACGCAGGAGGAGCAGAGGGAGGGCGTGCCGGAGGACACCGTCGCGTACTACTCCCGTACGGCCGCCCTCACGGGTGGACATGCGTCGGCCGAGTCGGTGCTGGACGAGCTCTCCCGGTCCCATGTTCTGCTGGTCGCCGAGCAGCGCCTGGCCCGGATGCTGATGGAGGACCTGGCCGTCACCGGGGTGGGCAGGGTGTCCACCGGAGACAGCGGATGCGCAGTTCCGCGGGACTGCGACCTCGTGGTGGTGGCCGACCGGCCCGGTGCCGCGGGGTGCCTGGCCGACTGGGTGGCCGCGGCCTGGGCCGACCGCGTCCCCGTCCTGCGGCTCGCTGCCCGGGACGGTGCGGTTGAGGTGGGACCGTTGTTCTGGCCGGGTCGGTCGGCATGCGTCTGCTGCTTCCGCCGAGGCGGCGGTCCCGTTGGTGCCGCGGGTGGCGACGAGATGCTGCTGGCCTCGGCCGCGGTCATGGAAGTACTGGCCGTCCTCGCACGGACCACGCCGGTGAGGACCCTCGGTGCCCGGGTGCGCACCGCTACCGGAGGCGTCCGTACGGAGCGTCACCTCTTCGCGCCCGACCCCTCGTGCACCGTGTGTGGGGACGGCCGTGACGGGGCGGTCGGCGACGCCCGGTGGCTCATCGAGGCGTATGAGCGGCAGCTGGCGCTCCCGCCCGGTCGACTGACCCCCATGCCGCCGGTGCTCGCTCCCCGACGTCATCAGGTGCGCCAGGCGTCGCGGCGCCGCGCCCTGCCGTACACGTCGCCCGCGGTGCTGCTGCCCGGCCCCCCACGGTCCGGCCGGCCCGGCCGAGATCTCGGCCGGGCCGGGGGGCCGGTCAGGGCGCTCGCGGAGATCCTGCCGCAGGTGGTGGGGCCGACAGCCGCGTGCGACGTCGGCCGCGGCCAGGACGAGGACGGCCCGGTCTCCGTCGCCGCGTACGTCATGACAGATCTGCTCGGCCAGGAACTGCCCGGCCAGGTCTTCCGGTACGACGACCTCGACCACCGGCTGTTGTCCTTGCGGGCCGATTCCCCACCGTGGAGACAGGCCGTGCTGTCCGCCGGTCCGGATGTGGCCGGCCTGGACGCGGTGATCGTTCTCGTCGCCGACGCCGGTGCACTCGCCGCGGAGTTCGGGGACAGCGCCTGGCGGCTGGGACATCTGGACGCCGGTGTCGCGGCGATGCGACTGGCCCTCGCGGCGCGGGAGGCTCAGATTCCGCTCGCCTGCGGACTCGGCTGGAGCGAGTTCCTGCCGGCGGTCCTCGAACTCGACCCGACGAGAGAGAGCGTGGGCGCCGTGGCCGGGCTGGTGGGCGGTTCGGGACTACGGGAGGTGCGGGGATGACACCTCCGTCGATGGCCGACGCGGTCGCCGCGGTGGAGCGGGCATGCCGTGCCGGACGGCCCGCCCAGCGCGCCGAGCCTGAGCGTCGGCCCGGGGCGACGGGGACCTCCTGCGTCGCGGGGGAGGTGGCGGCCGTGCTGGACATCGCGTTCCGGTCCCACCGGCCGGCCGTCCCGGACCAGACTCCGTACGGGATCCTCGCGGTGACGGGCCACACCGGACCGGGCACGGCGCATGCCGTGTTCGCCAGGGCCGACGCCGTGGTGCCCTTCGAGGCGGACCCCTCCTGGACCGGCGCGCTCGCGGAGGCGCACCCGGACGTGGACCGGCTCTTCCTCGTCTGCGCCGATCTCGGAAGAGCAGCCGGACCGTGGACCGGTGCGGCCTACCCGGAGTCGCTGGTAGGGGCGGGAGCCCTCGCGCACAGTCTGCGGCTGGCGGCGTCCCGCCCATGGCCCGGTGCCCGGATCCACACCGGCAGCCACACCCCCGTGACCTCGGCCGTACGACGACGGCACCCGGGGATGTGCCACCTCGTCACCGTCTCCACCGGCCCTCACGATCGGAGCACCACATGACCGAGACAGTTTCCGCAGCCGGAGTCCCCGACGGCGCCGGATCCGTCGGTGCCGGACATCCGGACCCACTCTTCATCCTTTCCCCGCCCCGTTCGTTCTCCACGATCACCCTGGCTCTCCTGGCCGGGCACCCGCGGATCTTCGGCTTTCCCGAGATGCTGGTCTTCGCCAACGACACGGTGGGCGATCTCGTCGAAGAGGGCGGCACGGAGGCGGAGCGGTTTCCGCCGGCGTACCGCAGGACCCGCCTGAGCGGGGTCTGCCGCGCCCTTGCCCAGGTCCACGAGGGGGAACAGACGGCGGATGCGATCGCCAGGGCCGAGCGGTGGCTGAGGCAGCGCCCCGACTGGCCGATGCCCAGGGTCCTGGACCACCTGCTGGAACTGGTCGGTCCGCTGATCGGGGTGGAGAAGACGCCCGACACGGTGGCCACGGACGAATCCCTCGACCAGTGTCTGCGCAGTTATCCGAACGCCCGCTACATCCACCTGACCCGGCACCCCGTGACGACTCAGCGCTCGATGCACAGCCAGAACCAGCAGTACCTGACGCACCGGAAGGTGCGCGTGGTCGGAGCCGCCTCCTCCTGGTACCTGTCGCACCGGCGGATCATGCGGGCGCTCGGCGGACTCCCGCAACGCCAGTGGATGCGGATCCGCGGCGAGGACCTCGTCAACGAGCCCCGGGTGTGGCTGAGCCGGATCCTCGACTGGCTCGAACTGGACAGCGGCGAGGCGGTCCTCGACCGCATGGTGCACCCCGAGTCGTGGCTGTTCGCCGACAACGGCCCCGAGGGAGGGCTGTTCGGAGGCGACCACAAGTTCTTCAGTGCGCCCGAGCTCCGGCCTGTCCCCGATCCCGGACCGGTTGAATTCGACCCGGAATGGGACTTGCCGGACGAGATGTACAGGCGAATGGCGGCATTGGCACACGAATTGGGCTACTGACCCCGATCTCCGGAGAAAGGAAATGCTGCATGGGGAGCAGGTGCTCTTTGCCGGTCAGGTCCCCGCCTGGCGGCGGGATCCGGCCGGTTCCGAGAAGAAAAGACTGGAAAGGGGAATTCTGTGGGTAACTTCACGATTCGCGATGTGTCCGAATCCGGCTGGGAGTCGCTCGTGGCGACCGCTCTGACGGGCATCGAGGAGAGTCCGGGCTGGACCGACTGCTGGCCGACCGGTGGCACCAGCGGCGCGTGCTGCACGACATCGCCGGCTGCACCCGAGCCGGGCGTCTGAGCGAACATGCACTGAATAGGGCGCGGTATTCCGGATTCCATGGGATTTGGGATACCGCGCTCCGCTGTCTGTCCGCGGTGCCGTGGCAAGCGTATGGCAAGCCGACGGCTAGAGCGTGCTGCCAGAATTGTGGGCGTTGGAATTCTTTTGTCAAATCGGCGTGTTGGGGGGTTTGGAAGGGCAGGGCGGGCAGGGAGTCTTACGAACAGCGGGGAGTTTCGGTGTCAATAAACTTGACGTTCCAGATTCTTGGTGTGGTCGAGGCGCGTATCGGCGCCGATCTTGTCCGGCTCAGCGGAAAACAGCGGTCTCTTCTGGCTGTGCTGTTGCTGCAGGCCAACTGTACGGTGACCAACACGCGCCTCATGGACGCCGTGTGGGGCAGACCGCTGCCTGTGGCCCCGGAGACCCGGGTGCGCACCCTCGTCTCCGAACTGCGGCGTGCACTGTCCCGTCACGGGTTCGACGGGATCCAGACCAAGCCCTCGGGCTACGTGATCCGCGTCGAGGACGGCCAACTCGACCTGAGCGTCTTCCTCGCCAAGGTCCGGCAGGCGCGGGAGGAAGTGAGCAACGGGGTGCCGGGTGCCGCCCTCCACGCGTACGACGAGGCACTGGCGCTGTGGCACGGTACCGCCCTCACCGGGGCGAGCGGTCCCTTCGTCGATGCCGAGATGACACGTCTGGAAGAGATCCGGATGACCGTCATGGAAGAACGCTTCGGTGCTCTGCTTCAACTCGGCCGCCCCGCCGAGGTGGTGACCGACCTGAGCCGGCTCGTCCTCCTCCATCCGTTGCGCGAGGGCCTGCATGCCCAGCTCATGACCGCCCTCTACCGCTGTGGTCGCCGCAGCGAGGCGCTGGATCTGTACCGCTCACTGCGCAGCCGGCTGGTACGGGAGCTGGGCATGGAGCCGCTCACCGAACTGCGCGATCTGCAACAGCACATGCTCAGCAGTGAACCCGTCCCGACCGCGGCACTGCACGACCAGCTCACCGGGCCGGTGCACGCACGGCGGCGCTGAAGGGGGAGAGGACGGAACAGCGTTGTGTTGACGAGCCTGTTGCACACCCATGTCCGCCGACGCCTCCCTTCGCTCGTCCTGGTCCTGGCGCTCCAGCTGATCCAGACCATGGCCGCCCTGTCACTGCCGACCCTCAACGCCGACCTGCTCGACCGGGGTGTGGTGCCCGGCGACATCGGCCACGTCCTGCGCACCGGGGCCTGGATGGCCTCCGCCACCGTGTTGCAGCTGGCGGCTTCCGTCGGCGCCGCCTGGCTCGGTGCCCGTGTCGCCCTGGACATCGGCCGGGAGCTGCGCGCGGCGGTCTTCGGCCGGGCCTTGACCGGTGCCGTGCACGAGGTGGGCCGCGTCGGGGTGTCCTCGCTCGTGATGCGAACCACCAACGACGTCCAGCAGGTGCAGATGTTCTGCCTCACCCTGTGCACGGTCATGGTCATGGCACCACTGATGTGTCTCGGCGGGATCGTGATGGCGTTGCGGCAGGACGTGGTGTTGTCCGGGGTCGTCGCGGTGGTGGCACCGCTGCTGGCACTGGCGGTGGGCTGGGCCGTGCGCCGAGCCCGCCCGCTCTTCCGGGACCTGCAGCACCGGCTCGACATCAGCCACCGCCTCCTGCGCGAGCAGATCACCGGCGTGCGGGTGGTCCGGGCGTTCGTCCGGGAGGGCCACGAGCGTGTGAGGTTCGACCGGGCCAACACCGGCCTGCTGGAGGCGGCGCTGCAGACCGGACGCCTCATGGCGGTCCTGCAGCCCGTGGTCCTGATGGTCGTCAACGCCTCCACGGTCGTCGTGGTCTGGGCCGGCGGACACCGCATAGCCGACGGCACCCTGCGGGTCGGCGCCCTGACCGCCTTCCTCACCTACCTCGCCCAGATCCTGAGCTCGGTGATGGCGGCGGGCTCCCTGTTCGTCCTGTTGCCCCGCGCCGAGGTCAGTGCGGAGCGGATCCGGGAGGTACTGGACCTGACACCTGGCCCGTCCCCGACCGCCGCACCCGGCGAACGCCTCCCGCGGAGCGCACTGCGAGGGGCCGCGGCACACGCTCTGGAGCTGAGTGGCGTCGAATTCCGCTATCCAGGTGCCGAGGAGCCGGTGCTCCGCGACGTCACGCTCACTCTGCGGCCTGGCGAGGTGCTCGCCGTCACCGGGTCCGCCGGGGCCGGCAAATCCACGCTGCTCGACCTGATGGTGCGCACGTTCGACCCGACGTCCGGCACCGTCCGGCTCGGCGGCACGGACGTCCGCACGCTCGGCCGGGCCGAGTTGGCGAACGCCATCGGCTACGCGCCGCAGCAGCCCCACCTCTTCTCGGGCACCGTCGCCTCGAACCTCCGGTACGCCGAGCCCGAGGCCGGCGACGAGGAACTGTGGCGGGCGCTGCGCACGGCCTGCGCCGACACCTTCGTGACCGGGCTCCCGGGCGGCCTCGACGCCCCGGTGCTCCAAGGCGGGAGCAACCTCTCCGGAGGACAGCGGCAGCGACTGGTCGTCGCACGGGCGCTGGTGCACCGGCCCGCGCTCTGTCTCCTCGACGACCCCTTCTCGGCGCTCGACCAGGCCACGGAGGCGCGGCTGCGGACGGCCCTGGCCGGGGAGGCGATGACCGTAGTGGTCGTCACCCAGCGGGTCTCGGCCCTGTGTTCGGCCGACCGCGTCGCGGTGCTCGACGAAGGCCGGCTCATCGGCGTCGGCCCGCACGCCGACCTGCTCGACTCCTGCCCGACGTACCGGGAGATCGTGCTGGCCTCGACCAACAGGGAGGCCGTCTGATGGCCGCCGACGGTACCCATTCGGGGGCGGCGGGGCGGCCGTCCCCCACCTTCCGGCGGACCGCCGCCCGTCTGCTCGGTCTGCTCGCGCCGCGGCCACGACCGGTGCTGCTCGTGCTGGCCCTCGGTGCCGCCTCGGCCGGACTCACCGCGCTCGGACCGAGACTTCTCGGACATGCCACCGACCTCGTCGTCGACGGATCGTCCGGCGCCCGGGCCGACGCCGGTGTCCCGTTCGGGGCGGTGGGCCAGATCCTGGGCTGGGCGCTCCTCGTCCATGCCGTTGCCGCGATCTGCACGCTGATGCAGGCCCGGGTCGGTCTCCGCATCATCGGCCACCTCGTCCACGACCTGCGCGCCCGCGTCGAGCGTAAGACGGAGCACCTGCCGCTGAGCCATCTCGACGGCCGGCCTCGCGGAGACACCCTCAGCCGGGCCACCCACGACGTCGACAACATCGCGCAATCCCTGCAACAGACGCTCGGCCAGTTCGTCGGGTACACACTGACGGCGGTGGGTGTCGCCGTCGCGATGGCCTGGACGTCGCCGTCGCTCACTCTCGTCGCACTCGCCACGGTACCGCTCTGCGGGACGGTCGTGGCACGCCTGGCCCGGCGCGCCCAGCGGCAGTTCAAGGCTCAGCGCGCAGCCACGGGCGCACTCACCGCGTACGCCGAGGAGACGTACTCGGGACACGCTCTGGTCACCGTCTTCGGCCGCCGGGAACAAGCCGAGCGGCGGTTCGCCCGGCACAACGCGGACCTCCACCGGGCCGGCCTGAAGGCCCAGTACGTGTCGGGTCTGATCCCGGTGGCCGTGGCCTCGGTCGGGAGTCTCACCTTCGTCGCCGTCGCCGTGGTGGGCGGGCTGAGAGTCGCCGCGGGTGCCCTCACCATCGGCACGGTCCAGGCGTGCGTACAGTACGCCCGGCTGCTGGGCCAGCCGCTCGGCCGGTCCGCCGGCACGGCCAACCTCGTGCAGTCGGCGGTGGCCTCGGCCGAGCGGGTCTTCGAACTGCTCGACGCGGAGGAGGAACTGCCCGACCCGCGGCCGGCGGCCCGGCTCAGGGAGCCCGTGCGCGGCCACGTGACCTTCGACCACGTCAGCTTCTCCTACGACCCCGCACGGCCCCTCATCCAGGACCTCTCCCTCACCGCCGAACCGGGCACCATGACCGCCCTGGTCGGGCCCACAGGATCGGGCAAGAGCACCCTGGTCGACCTGCTCCTGCGCTTCCACGAGGTCCACGACGGGCGCATCCTTCTCGACGGGACGGACATCTCCCGGATGCCGCGCGGCGAACTGCGCAGGCACATGTGCACGGTTCCGCAGGACACCTGGCTGTTCACCGGGACCGTCGCCGAGAACATCGCGTACGGCAGCCCGCGCGAGGTCACTCGGACGCAGGTCGTCGCGGCGGCCCGCGCCGCGTGCCTCGACCGTCCTGTGCGCGCCCTGCCGCAGGGGTACGACACGCTGATCAGCGAGCACGCCACACAGCTCAGCGCGGGGGAGAAACAGCTCGTCACCATCGCTCGGGCCTTCCTGGCCGACGCCCCTGTACTGGTCCTGGACGAGGCGACCAGCGCCCTTGACGCGCGCACCGAGGCACTGGTCCAGGAGGCGATGCGTGGACTGCGTGCGGGACGCACCAGCCTGGTCGTCGCGCACCGCCTCGCCACGATCCGCGACGCCGACGCCGTCCTCGTCATGACAGACGGCCGTATCGTCGAACGGGGCAGGCACGCCGACCTGCTGACAGCACAAGGCGCCTATGCGGAGCTGTACGAGGCCGGGTTCAGTCCTTCAGGACACAGCGCACCGGAAAAAGCTTGAGCCCCCCGGAGAACGTCGTCGTCAGCCGTACCGGTGGGCCGGCGACGGTGGCCGACACCAGGCGGGGGAGCAGCGCGGCGAAGAACTCCTCGATCTCCAGCCGGGCCAGCGCCGCCCCGAGACAGTGGTGTACGCCGTATCCGAAGGCGAGTTGCCGGTTCGGCGTCCGGCGCACATCGAACCGGTGGGGGTCGGGGAAGACCGACTCGTCACGGTTGGCGGACGGATACGACAGGAGTACGGCCTCGCCCGCGCGTATCCGTACCCCGTGGAGGGCGTGGTCCACGAGCGCGGTACGCATGATCGCCTTCACCGGCGTGACCCAGCGGATCATCTCCTCGACGGCGTCGGGCAGCCGGGCCGCACCGTCGCGCAGCGCGGTCGTCTGGCCGGGGTGCTCGGTCAGGGCCAGCAGCCCGCCGGCGACGGTGACGCTCGCCGTGTCGTGCCCGGCCATGAGGAGGATGACGAACTGTGACAGCACCTCGTGGTCGTCGAGCAGCCGTCCGTCCACCCGCGCGTTGGCGATGACCGAGGCCAGATCGTCCCTGGGACGCGCGCGCCGGTCCGCCGTCAACGCCAGGAAGAAGGCGTAGAACTCCCGCATGGTCGCGGTGCGCTGCTCCGGTCTCATGGACCGGCGTGCCGCCGGGGTGAAGCGGCCCACCGTCGCCGCCTCGGAGCCGTCCAGCCCCAGCAGGAGGAGCAGCACGTCGAGCGCGTAGACATCGGCGACCTCGCCGACGAACTCGCAGACCTCCCCCTGCCGCCCTGCCATCCGGTCCACGGCCCCCCGTGCCAGGTCCCGGATCCGTGGCCGCAACGCGTCGACGGCCTGCGGGGTGAAACCGGACGCGATGATCGCGCGCATCGCCTGGTGCTCGGCACCGTCCAGATGCGCCAACGGGCGCAGCAGCCCCTTCCCCCCGTTGCCGGACACGACCGTTCGGGCCGGGGCCAGCATCGGCCGGGGCCCGCTCAGGAAGACGTCACTGCGCCGCTCCACCTCCCGCACGTCGGCATGGCGGGTGACGGCCCAGAACGGGTCGTAGCCGGGGGGCGTCACCCGGTGGACCGGGGCCTCGCGGCGCAGCAGGTCCAGGGCCCGGTGCAGACGGGCCTCGTCGGCATAGGCGGTCGGGTCGGCGAGGGTCACGCCGGCTTCGGCGACGGACATCGGCACCGGATTTCTCCCCCTTGGCATCGAGAAGCAGGGCCCCGGACTCCTGACGTACGGAATGTGCGGGCCATGACTGAAAAGATATTCTGTCAGGCCGGATGTACACCAGAAAGGGCGTCATTTCATTTGGATACCTCTTTCGTATGTGCCCCGTACATCACGTGAAGAGAATAGTGGGGACCTGCCGTCAGGGGTTCGAGAGGGGGCGGAATTCAGTGATCGTGGTCGGCTACAACGGATTCACGCGGAGCGCCGAACTCTTCGCGAAGCTGTACGGGGCGACGGGAGTGGACCGCCACCAGTTGATCGGACACGATGCCTCTGCCGCCCTCGTGGTGGACGGCGAGGTGGTGGCGGCCGTCGAGGAGGAGCGGCTCAGCCGGGCCAAGAAGACCTCCGACTTCCCCGTCCACGCGATCCGCTGGTGCCTGGGGCAGGCCGGTATCGGCCTCGACGACGTCGATGTCTTCGCCTTCCCCTGGCGGTTCGCGCCGGAGGTCATGGACCGGACGGTCCGGGACATCGCTGACGGTGGAATGCCCGTCGTGGCCAAGTTCGACCAGATCAGCCGGGCCGGGGAGCTCTACACGGGGATGCTCGGCCGGGCCGCCGTGCACGCCGACTTCATGACGCGGATGGACTATCCGCTCGACCCGAACAGGCTCGCCCTGGTCCCGCACCACACGGCACACCTGATGTGCGGCGCCTACGTGGCCGGTGTCCGCGACGCGGCCTTCCTCATCAGTGACGGCCGGGCCGAGACCCGCTCCGCGGTCATGGGTGAGCTGCGGGGCGGCGTCATGCGTGTCTTCGAACAGGGCTCCGTCGGAATGGACGACTCGCTCGCCATGGTCTACGGAAAGATCACCCGTTACCTGGGTTTCGTCCCGAACAACGACGAATACAAGGTGATGGGGCTCGCGGCCTACGCACCCCCGCCGACCCGAAACCCCCTCCTGGTGAACGCGGTACGGATGGATGAGGACGGCTCCTATCGAATATTCGTCCCGGGAGGGAAGGAAGCCTACTATTCTTTCTTCGACACCCTCTTCGAAGGTGACCCCGAAAAGCGCGAGGATCTCGAATTCCGGGTCAAGGTGGCCGGGTTCGCCCAGCACATGGTCGAGGCCGTGACGGCACACCAGGTCAGGGTGCTCGGGGCGGCCACGGAGCTCGACACACTGCTCTTCGAGGGAGGCCTCGCCCTTAACTGCGTCGCCGGCACGAAGATGCTGCGGAGATCGCCCTTCGCGGCGATGGAGGTCGGCTTCGGCGCCAGCGATCCGGGCGTGTCCATCGGCGCGGCGGTGCACGTGGCCGGGCTGCCGAAGCGCCCCGATGCCCATCGCACCCCCTATCTAGGCCCCGCGTACGACGACACGGAGATCCTTTCCGCTCTGGCGGAGCACGAGGACGACGTCGAATGGGTCGAGCTGGACGCGGCGCAGCTGACCGACCGGACGGTGGAGCTGCTGACCGGAAAGAAGGTGGTGGCCTGGTTCCAGGGGCGTATGGAGTACGGTCCCCGCGCGCTGGGCAACCGCAGCATCCTCGCCGACCCGAGGTTCCCCGACATCAAGGACATCATCAACCTCAGGGTCAAGCACCGCGAGCCGTTCCGACCCTTCGCTCCCGTCGTCCTCGCGTCAGAGGCCCCGCGCCTCTTCGACCTGGGGAAGAAGACCGCGTCCCCGTACATGACCTTCGTCTTCCCCGTACGGGCCGAGTACCGGGACCGTATCCCCGGCGCCTGCCACGTGGACGGCACCGCCCGCGTCCAGACCGTCGACGACGCCGCCAACCCCGAACTCGCTGACCTGTTACGCGCCTTCTCCGCGAGCACCGGCGTGCCGTGTCTGCTCAACACGTCGTTCAACGTCGCCGGGGAGCCGATCGTCTGTTCTCCACGGGACGCCCTGCGGTGCTTCCTGAAGACGGAGATCGACCAGCTGGTCATGGGCCGCTTCATGGTGGCCAAGAGGGACGGCGCCTTCCTCGGGGCCCCACCCACAGACTGATCCGCCGCCTCAAGGCGGCGGATCACGGCAGCCCTGACACCGCAGTCCCACCTGCGGCTCCGAACGGCGCTGCCCGCACCACGGCACATCCCGCACCAATCTCTATCAATCAACCCACGAACAGAGGGAGTTTGGCATGACGACTCTGGAGATGCGTCTGCAGATCCTGAACGAGGAACTGGCGGCTGCCGAGCCGAACGCGATCCACCAGGGCATGGCGGTCACGGGCGGGGACATCCTGTCCGACGACAACCTGCCGGGCCTGTGGCAGATCCCGCCGGCCGCCTGCTGACGCGGCCGTACACCCCGGGGGTGCCGGAGCAGAGCTCCGGCACCCCCGGGGATCCACCCCACATCCCGAGCCCACGGAGTCATGCGTGACGACCGAACCTGTCGAGACAACCATCGACGCCGGCGTATTGAAGGGCGTTGACACTCTGTTCGACGGCTACGCCCAGCTCTCCCCTGCCGACACCCTGCTGGTCATCTACACCCCGGACTGCCGGGAACAAGCGTCTCTTCTCATTCTCGCCGCCCGTGACCGAGGAGTGGCCGCCACGGCACTCGGCATGGCCCCCGTCGAGGACCCCGGATTCCGCGAGCGTCTCAGGGCCGCCCTGCCCTCCCGCGAGGGCCTGACCGGCCGTCTGGTCATCATCACCATCGAACGCGACACCATGTCGCACGCCCCCATCCTGCGCCACGAGGTCGACGTCTACGGCGACCAGGTACTGCCCATCCGCATCATCAACGGCAGCTGGGACTTCTTCCGCCTCGCCCTCGGCCCCACCCCCGCGGAACTCAGTGCCATCAACGCCGGCTTGCTCCACCGCTTCCTCGCCGCCAAGCACCTCGCGGTCACCACCAGCTCCGGCAGCGAACTCGAAATCACCCTGGACAACGACCGCTACCGCTGGCTGAGCAACCGCGGCATCTGGCGACCCGGCCACTTCGTCATCCTCCCCGCCGGTGAGGTCGCCACCTACCCTGCCTCGGTCACCGGCCGTTTCGTGGCCGACGGAGCGTTCAACGTCAACAAGGCCGTCCAACTCGACGCACGACTGGGGGAGAGCCCGCTCACCGTCGACCTCAAGGACGGCGACGTCGTCTCCCACTCCTGCGCGGACGAGAAGATCGCCAAGCTCTTCGGACGCTGCATCCAGGTCGACCACGGAAACCATGTCGGTGAACTCGGCTTCGGCACGAACATCGGCATCGACGACTTCATCGGCATGAATTCGCACATCAATGAGCGTCATCCCGGCATCCACCTCGGCTTCGGCCAGCATGGCCAGCTACCCGACGCCGTGGACTACTACACCGACATCCATATGGACCTCATCAGCACCGACGTCACCATTCACATCGACGGCGACCCCATCCCCCTGACGTCCCGCGAGCTGGCGCCCAGCACCCTTCCGCACCCCACCAACGTCAGCGACGAGGACATCGACAGCAACTGCTGCGGTGCCCGGACCCCTCATGTGTGAGCTGTGTTCCGGCCGCTACGCCATCCACCGTGTCAACCGCTGACGGGGCGCCGGTCCTGTCTCCGTCGGGTCCATGTAGTTTCGGAGCCCTGCAACACCGAGGTTGCAGGGCCTGCCGGGTCGGCCGACCCCCATGTGAAACCGGCTGCCGTCCGGTTCCCGCGCCACCCCGCGGACATGGTGACCGTCTCCCGCCACCGGGCACCGAACAGACCGCGCGGCCACTCCTCCGGTATCCCGTCGGCCAGCAGGATCATCTTCTGCGCGCGCCGCAGGTCGGGACCGGGGTCGAGCCCGAGATCGGCGGCCAGCCGGGCTCTGGTCTCCTCGTAGACACTCAGCGCCTCACTCCGTCGCCCTGAGCAGTACAGCACCCCCATGCGTAACAGGGTGATGCGCTCATGGTGCGGGTGTTCCTGTATCAGCTGGTCCAGTTCCTCCAGCAGGCCGCTGTGCTGACCGAGCGTCAGTCTCGCCTCCGCCCGCAGGGTGACCGCCGACAGATACGTGTCGTTCAGCCCGCTTCCCAGACGGTCCATCAGCTCCTGAGGTCCGTCGCCGCCGAGGACGGGGCCCTGCCACTCGCCGAGGGCGCGGTCGAGGAGCGCGATGCATTCCGCGGCGCTGGAGGCGAGGTCCGCACGCCGGGCGAGAGAACGGAAACGGTGGACGTCGACGCGTTGGGGATCACCGTGCAGCGCGTATCCGGCACCCTCGGACGCGATGATGGGTCCCTGGCTGTCGGCGACGACCCCCTGGAACAGTCCGCGCAGCCGCGAAACGTGTGCGTGCAGACTGGCCCGGGCGCTGACCGGCACCACTTCACCGGTCCACAGCAGTTCGATCAGCCGATACGCCGGGACGGAGTGTCCCATGTCGAGGAGGAGCAGCCCGAGCAGCAATCGCTCCCGCCGCCGACTGATCTTGACTGGTACACCGTCTATGCGGGCGTCTACCCGCCCCAGCAGTTTGAAGTCTCCCCGGCCAAGCTCCATGCGGTGATCATCGCCCAGTCGAGTGAGTGTCCGCAAGGAGATATGTGCGCTGGGTCACTCTGCCCCGAAGCGCATGGGTTCCATTCGAGGGTGTGGCGGATGTGAGGGCCGTGGGCGCGAGCCGCCGGAGGCCCTGCCATCCGGGTACTCCCGGGTGACAGGGCCTCCGGCGAAGGCGTGCGTCAGAACTTCGGGTCCGGGCTCTGGGCCTGGACCAGTTCGGCGGCTTCTTCTTCCGTCTCGACCGAGGGCGGGGAGCCGGCCAGGGGCTTGTTCGCGGTCTCCTTCATGCAGGCCACCGCGATCACGCCGACCAGGGCCGCCGCCATCGCGTAGTACGCCGGCATGAGGTTCGAGCCGGTCCAGCTGATCAGGGCGGTGATCACCAGCGGGGTCGTACCGCCGAAGAGCGAGGCCGAGAGGTTGTAGCCGACCGACAGGGATCCGTAGCGGACGTTCGTCGGGAACAGCGCCGGGAGGGCGGCGGACATCGTGCCCAGCATGCAGACCAGGGAGAGGCCCAGCATCAGCATGCCGATCGTGATCGCCGGGATGCTGCCCTGGCGGATCAGGAGGAAGGCCGGCAGCGAGAGGACGAGGAAGCCCACCATGCCGGTCATCAGTATCGGCTTGCGGCCGAAGTGGTCGGAGAGCTTGCCGAACTGGCTGATGATCAGCATCAGGAAGACCATGACGCCGAGCAGGATCAGCAGCCCGTGGGTCTCGCTGTAGCCGAGCTCGTCCGAGAGGTACGTCGGCATGTACGACAGCAGCATGTAGTCGGTGATGTTGTACGCGCCGACCAGGGCGATGCAGAGGATCAGCGTCGGCCAGTACTGGCGGAAGATCTTGGCGAGGTCGCCCTTGGCGGTGGACTCGACGTGGTCGGCGGCCTCCGTGGCGTGGGCCGTGCCGCCCTCCAGCTTCTGGAACGCGGGCGTCTCGTCCAGGCGGAGTCGCAGGTAGAGGCCTACGAGACCGAGGGGGCCCGCGACGAGGAACGGGATGCGCCAGCCCCAGGACTCCATCTGGCCGGTGTCCAGGAGGGCGTACAGCAGGGTGACGAGTCCGGCGGCGCCGACGTAGCCGGCCAGGGTGCCGAATTCCAGGAAGCTGCCGAAGAAGCCGCGACGCTTGTCGGGGGCGTACTCGGCGATGAAGGTCGAGGCACCGCCGTACTCGCCGCCGGTGGAGAAGCCCTGGAGCATCCGGAAGAAGATCAGCAGGACCGCCGCCCAGACACCGATGGTGTCGTGGGAGGGGATGAGGCCGATGGCGAAGGTGCCGATCGCCATGAGGATCATGGTGAGGGCCAGGACCTTCTTACGGCCGATCTTGTCACCCATCGGGCCGAAGAACATGCCGCCGAGCGGCCGGACCAGGAAGGCCACGGCGAAGGTCGCGAACGACGAGAGGAGCTGGGTGGTGTCGTTTCCCGAGGGGAAGAAGACATGCCCGATGGTGACGGCCAGGTAGGAGTAGATGCCGAAGTCGAACCACTCCATGGCGTTACCGAGCGACGCCGCCTTCACCGCCCGCTTGACCGCCTGGTCGTCGGTGATGGTGATGTCGGTCCGACGGAGCCGGGGGTTCTGGCGCTTCCGGATGGCGCGGAAAAGCGCGGGGTGGCGTTTGACCGCATCAGGGTCGGCCGCCTGGTGGGGGTCGGGGGCCGCCATAGCCGGTTCCTTTCGTCGAACGGTGGTGTCGAACGGTGTTCCAGGAAGGGCTTCTGCGCAGTCATGGCGGTTGCAAACCGAATTGGCGGAGGAATGCGATCTCGGTCACATCTTTTTCGTCCGAGACCCCCACGAAGCGGGGGTCAGATTCCGAGGTCCTTGATGATTTTGGCGACGTGGCCGGTCGCCTTGACGTTGTAGAGGGCCTTCTCCACCTTGCCCTCTTCGTCGACCACAATCGTGGAACGGATCACTCCCGTCACCACTTTGCCGTAGAGCTTCTTCTCGCCGAACGCGCCGTACGCCTCAAGGGTCTCCTTGGAGGGGTCGCCGACCAGCGTGACCTTGAGGTTCTCCTTCTCACGGAACTTCGCGAGCTTCTCGGGCCTGTCGGGCGACACGCCGATGACGTCGTAGCCGGCTCCGGTGAGCAGGTCCAGGTTGTCCGTGAAGTCGCAGGCCTGCTTGGTGCAGCCGGGGGTGAGCGCGGCGGGGTAGAAGTAGACGATGACCTTGCGGCCCTTGTGGTCCGAGAGCGAGACCTCGTTGCCGTCGGCGTCCGGAAGGGTGAAGGCGGGGGCGGTGTCGCCGGTCTGCAGTCGCTCGCTCATGTTTCTCCTCGAGTGGCACGCGGGCTGTGTGGCACCGAGCGTAATAGGGGGTGCCGCCGGGTGTGTGGGCGCCTGAGCTGACAGACTGTCGATGACGGTTTACCCGACGACGACCACGGAGGCGGCGCAGTGTCGGATACCAGGACCCCTGCGCAGATCGAGGCGGACATCATCAGCAGGCGTGAGCAGCTTGCGGTGGTGCTGGACGAGATCGGGGTGCGGGTGCACCCGAAGACGATGATCGGCGACGCGAAGGCGAAGGTCGCGTCAACGGTGGACCGGACGGCCGGGCGCGCGTTCGTCGCGGTGAACCGTTCGGTCTCGGATGTGAAGGCGCAGTTCGTGGCGGAGGACGGTTCGCCGCGGCTGGAGCGGGTGATCCCGGCGGCGCTCGTGGTGGTCGGTGCGGTGGCGCTGCTGACGGTGTCCTCGCGGTCGTCGCGGTCTTCCGGGCCGGGGCGGCGCAAGAGGCGCTGAGGCCCGGTTCCTGGCGGCCCTGGGCGTGGGGAGCGGCGCGGGGCAGGTAGGTTTCTGCGCGTGAGCGACAACGGTATGAGCACCACCGACGACAAGCTGCCGATCCGGATGCTGCACGACCGTGTGCTGGTCCGGTCCGACTCGCCCGAGGGCGAGCGGCGCTCGGGCGGCGGCATCCTGATTCCCGCGACGGCGGCGGTCGGCCGGCGCCTGGCGTGGGCCGAGGTGGTCGCCGTCGGGCAGAACGTGCGCACCGTGGAGCCCGGGGACCGGGTGCTGTACGACCCCGAGGACCGTGCCGAGGTCGAGGTGCGGGGAGTGGGGTACGTGCTGATGCGCGAGCGGGATCTGCACGCGGTGGCCGCGGACCGGTTCGAGGGGTCGGTGGATTCGACCGGGCTGTATCTGTAGACAGCGCCGGCCGGTGTGGGCGAGTGGGCCTGGTGACCGTTGTCACCAGGCCTTTCGGCTGTTTGTTGCTAGGGTGGTTCGATCCCGACGAGACGCGCCGTACCGGGTTCCGCAAAGACGACGCACCCGTGTTTTTCGCATGTTTCGTCGTGGAGGTGCCGTCATGGCGTGGGTTCTGCTGGTCGTCGCCGGTCTGCTGGAAGTGGGCTGGTCGATCGGGATGAAGTACACCGAGGGGTTCACCCGCTTGTGGCCGAGTGTGTTCACCGGCCTAGGGATCGTGGCCAGCATGATGCTGCTGTCACAGGCGGCGAAGACGCTGCCGATCGGTACGGCGTACGGCGTGTGGGTGGGCATCGGCGCGGCCGGGGCGGCGGTCCTGGGCATGGTGGTGCTGCATGAGCCGGTGACTGCCGCGCGTATCTTCTTCGTCTGTCTGCTGCTGGTGGCCGTGGTGGGGCTGAAGGCCACGTCCTAGGGCTGACCGCGTCCGAGGAGTCCCTGGTCCGCCGTCACCGAGGCCGCCAGTCTGGCCAGGGCCTCGGCCGAGGGGGAGCCCGGTTCTGTGTGAAGGAACAGGGCTTCCAGGTCGTCCGCGCCGACCACCGAGAACTTCTCGATCAGCAGCTCCAGGTCGCCGACCAGGGGATGCCGGATCAGGAAGTTGCCGCTGCGGGCGGTGCGGACGTCGTGGCGTGCCCACAGTTGGCGGAACCTGTCGCTCTTCAGCGACATCTCACCGATCAGCGCGTGCAGGCGTTCGTCCTCGGTCTCCGTGCCGATCCGGGCACGCAGATGGGCCACCGAGATCGCCGTGTACTGCTCCCAGTCGGGGTGGTGGTTTTGGGCCGCCGGGTCGGTGAACAGGGCTCTGAGCCTGTTCACGCCCGGCACCATGCCTGGCGACAGTTCCTGGGCCAGCGGGTTGGCGGCCAGTACGTCGCCGTACTTGTCGAAGACGATGGCGGGCACGTTGACCGTGCGGAGCAGCAGCGCCAGGCCCGGGGACACGCGCGGTTCCGGACGGGCGTCGCGGCGGCGCGTTCGGGGGCCGGCCAGCGCCATCAGGTAGGCAGTGCTCTCCGTGTCCAGCTGGAGAGCCCTGGCGATGGCGTCTACCACCTGGGCGGAGGGACCCCGGTCGCGGCCCTGTTCGAGGCGTACGTAGTACTCGGCGCTGATTCCGGCCAGCAGGGCCACCTCTTCGCGCCGTAGCCCCGGGACCCGGCGCAGGTTGTTGCCGGGCGGGAGGCCCGCCTCGGCGGGGGTGACCAGCTCGCGGCGTGCGCGTAGGAAGTCGCCGAGGTCGTTGTGCATGGGGTCAACGGTACGACGCGGGGGTGGCCGGGCGCGGGTCCCCGGGTAGCCCTCCCACTACCAGTAACAGCGGGAGCTGCCGCGCGGTGGACGGGCCCGTGAGGATCGGCGGCATGACTACTCGTACTCCTCGCACATGGTTCATCACCGGCGTCAACAGCGGTTTCGGGCGGGAACTGGCCCAGCAGCTCCTGGCCCGCGGCGACCGGGTCGCCGGCACGGTCCGCCGGGAGGGCTCGGTCGACGATCTCCGGGCCGGGTACGGCGACCGCTTCTGGCTCGGCCACCTCGACGTCACCGATCTGCCGCAGATCCGCGAGGTCGTGGATGCCGCCTTCGCGGATCTGGGCCGGGTGGACGTCGTGGTCATCAATGCCGGTTACGGTCTCTTCGGCGCGGCCGAGGAACTCACCGACGAGCAGGTCCGGCACCAGATCACCACCAATCTGCTCGGCTCGATCCAGACGGCCCGGGCCGCGCTGCCCCATCTGCGTGCACAGGGCGGTGGCCGGATTGTCCAGCTTTCCTCCGTCGCCGGTCTCGCGGCGCACGCGGGTGCCTCGCTCTACCATGCGTCCAAGTGGGGCGTCGAGGGCTTCATGGAGGCGCTCGCCCAGGAGGTTGCCCCGTTCGGCATCGGGGTGACGCTGGTCGAGCCGGGCGGCGCGACCACCGCGTTCGCCCGCGGCAGCCTGCGGCTCGGTGAACCGCTGCCGGCCTATGACGGGACGCCTGCCGCGTTCGTGCGCCAGTTCACGGAGGGCCCTGTTCCGTTGCCCGGTGACCCGGCGAAGGTCGCGGCCCGCATCATCGGCAGTGCGGACGAGCAGCCGGCCCCGCTGCGGCTGGTGCTGGGCAGCGACTCGTACGACGCGGTCACCGCGGCGCTGCGTGAGCGTCTCGCTCAGGTGGAGCCGCAGAAGGCCGCCGCCGCCCGGACCGGCGCCGGGCGGTAGTCGATATGCGGCCGCCGGTGTCCCCGGGTGGCAGGGGCACCGGCGGCCGCGCTCCTGTCCTGTCCGGGTCAGGACAGGACCAGCTCGGGTGAGTACATGTCGAGCCAGAGGGCGAGGTCCAGGGTGCGTTCCAGGCCGCGTCGGGACGCCTGGGTGATCTGTGGGGTGTCCCGGTTCGCGGCCTGTCGGACGCGCGCCGGGTCCACGATCTCGAAGACCCGGTGCGAGGGGCGGGACAGCAGGTCCTTGGCGTGGTCCTGGAGCGCCAGGGCGTACTTGGGGTCCTGGGTGGAGGGGTAGGGGCTCTTGACCCTGTCGTACACCGAGCGTGGCAGGACGTCGGCGGTGGCCTCGCGCAGCAGGCTCTTCTCGCGGCCGTCGAAGGACTTCAGCGCCCAGGGTGTGTTGTAGACGTACTCGACGAGGCGGTGGTCGCAGAACGGCACCCGTACTTCGAGGCCGACGGCCATGCTCGCCCGGTCCTTGCGGTCCAGCAGTACGCGTACGAAGCGGGTCAGGTGCTGGTGGCTGATCTTGCGCATCGTGTACTCGAAGTCGCTCTCGCCGTCGAGTCGTCGGATGCCGGAGACCGCGTCGTGGTAGCTGTCCGCGACGTACGAGGTGAGGTCGAGGCCGGTGGTGAGTTCCGGGCGGAGCACGTCGGCGTCCTCGCCGAAGTGCCGGTTGACCTGGGCCAGCCAGGGGAAGGTCTGGGACTTGCGGGCCTCCTCGTCGAAGAACTGCAGGTAGCCGCCGAAGACCTCGTCGGCGGACTCGCCGGACAGGGCGACCGTGGAGTGTTCGCGGATCGACTTGAAGAGCAGGTAGAGCGAGGCGTCCATGTCGCCGAATCCCACGGGGATGTCGCGGGCGCGGATCACCTTGGAGCGCACTTCGGGGTCGGCGAGGGAGTTCGAGTCGAGGACGATGTCGCGGTGGTCCGTGCCGGCTGTGCGTGCCACGTCATGGACGAAGGGTGTGTCCGGGGTGCCGCGGAGCTCGTCGGCGACGAAGTTCTCGGCCTGCCCGACGAAGTCGACGGCGAAGCTGCGGACGGTTTCGCCGGTCTCGCCGAGCTGACGGGCGGCCAGTGCGGTCATCGCGGAGGAGTCGAGTCCTCCGGAGAGCAGGGTGCAGCGGGGTACGTCCGAGACGAGCTGGCGGCGCACGATGTCGTCGAGGAGTGAGCGGACGGTGGCGATGCTGGTTTCGCGGTCGTCCGTGTGCGGCCGGGTCTCCAACTGCCAGTAGACGTGGCGGCGCAGGCCGCCGCGGTCCACGGTGACGACGGTGCCTGGTTCGACCTCGTGCATGCCGTCCCACACCGCATGGCCGGGAGTCTTCACGAAAGTGAACATCTCGCGGAGGCTGTCGAGGGTGACGCGGGGCTGGGCGAGGGGGTTGGCGAGTATGGCCTTGGGTTCGGACCCGAAGACGACTCCGTCGGGTGTCTCGTAGTAGTAGAAGGGCTTGATGCCCATGCGGTCGCGGATCATCACGAGCTTGTCGTGACGGGCGTCCCAGATGGCGAAGGCGTACATGCCGTTGAGGCGTTCGGCGACGGCCTCGCCCCATTCCACGTAGCCGCGCAGCACGACCTCCGTGTCGGAGTCGGTGCGGAACCGGTGGCCTCGTCGTGCGAGTTCCTGCCGGAGTTCGGTGTAGTTGTACGTCTCGCCGGAGTAGACCATGGCCACGGCACCCTGCGGGGTGTCGGCGGTCATGGGCTGGTGTCCGCCCGGCAGGTCGATGATGGCCAGCCTGCGGTGGCCGAGTCCGGCGGGTCCGTCGATCCAGGTCCCGCGGTCGTCCGGGCCGCGGCAGGACATCGTTTCTGTCATCGCGTCGAGTGTCTCGGCCGAGGCCCGCAGGTCACGGTCGAAGGAGATCCATCCGGTGATGCCGCACATCCGGTATTCCTCCTGCTTCCGGTCGCCGTCCGGCCCCCGGACCGTCGCTCCCGGCGTGAGTGCCGGGGCAGGGCGGGCAGGCGGGCCGGGACAGAACCAGTTGTATCCAGCACCTATGTCATGAGCCTGTGACATGGCGCTGACCGGGTCAACCAGGCGGTAACACGCGGAGGGAGAACGGCCCGCGATTTTCGGACGCACACGGTGCGGTCCTTTGCGAAGTCATGCCCACGCGGGGCCCGCTCCCACCCGGGAGTGCGCTTCGGGGAGGCGCGGGGACGGGCAAGGATCCAGCCACGGGCAAAGCTTTGACCAATCCGGCCGGGCCGTATGCGATCGGGCGGCGAACCGTCGGTCCCGGCCCGGTTTCAGGGGCGTGCGGGGCTGGGAGGGGGGCTCTGGCTGTCGGTGCCGTCCCTGAGGTCCGTGCCGTCCGTGCCGCCCGCCCTGTCCGTGGAGCCCGTGCCGCCCGTGCTCTCCGTGTCGCGCCGTCCGAGCGGGCGGCCGTCCGCGGTTTCGCCGGCGGCCGGGGCGCCCGGGGACGCGGTGGCGGGGGTGGCGGTGCGGGGTGCTCCCGCGGCGGGCGAGGCGTCGGAGGGGGCTTCCGGTGTGCCGGAGCGGTTGTCGTGCGGCTTCCTGCTGGAATCGCCGGTGCCGGGCTTCGTGCTGGCCCCACCGTCCCTCGGCGACTTGGTGCCTCCGGCCCTCTCGGTGTCCTCGGGCTCGTCACTCCCCTCCGGGTCGGGCTCCTCGGGGCCTTCGTCGGCCTCCAGGTCGAAGTCCTGCACCTTGCTGCCCTGGAGCGCGGCCCTGGTGTAGGCGGCCCAGGTCTCGGCGGGTGCGCCGCCGCCGTTCATACGGGCCAGGCCGAGCGCGCCGTACAGGGGCTTGTGCATGCCGGTCTTCGGGTCCTGGCCCATGACGGCGATGACGGTGGCGAGGTCGGGGGTGTAGCCGGCGAACCAGGCGGCCTGGTCCTCCTCCGCGGTGCCCGTCTTGCCCGCGGCGGGGCGGCCGGCGGCCTTCGCCGCGGTGCCGGTGCCGCCGTCCACGACGCTGCGCAGGACGGAGGTGGTGGTGTCGGCGGCCTCGCGGCTGATGGCCCGGTGGGTGTTCCTGGTGGGGAGGTCGAGGTCCTCGCCGTTCTTGCTGATCTTGGATACGAGGCTGTGGGGGCGCTGTCTGCCGTGGTCGGCGAGGGTGGCGTAGGCCGATGCCATGTCGACGACGCTGGCGGTGGCGGGGCCGAGCGCGATGGAGGGGGAGGCGGTGAGGTCCGGGGTGTCCTGGGGGATGCCGAGCGCGACCGCGGTGTCCTTGACCTCCTGGGGGCCGACATCCTGGGCCATCTGTGCGTAGACGGCGTTGACGGACTTGTCGGTGGCTTCGCGGACGGTGATGGACTTGTAGTCGACGTCGTCCTCGTTGGCGGGGGCGTAACCGGTGGAGCCCGTGGAGCTCTGGACGGTGCGCTTGTTGGTGCCGTCGTAGCGGGTGTTGGGGGTGATCGCCCGGTCCTTCTGGGTGGTGGACCCGTTGGCCAGGGCGGCGGCGAGCACGAACGGCTTGAAGGTGGATCCGACCTGGTAGTCGCGGCGGGTGGCGTTGTTGACGTACTGCTTCGTGTAGTCGATGCCGCCGTAGAGGGCGACGACATGGCCCGTGGCGGGGTCGACGGAGGCGCCGCCGGCGCGGACGTTGCGGTCGGCGTCGCGGTCGTCGCTGGTCCTGGACAGGACGTTGTCCTTGACGGCCTTGACGAGCGCGTCCTGCTTCTTCTTCTGGAGTGTGGTGGTGATGCGGTAGCCGCCGGTGGAGAGGGTGTCCTCGTCCAGGATCTTGTTGGCGGCGAGGTAGGAGTCGACGGCCTGGACGATGTAACCGCGCTGTCCTGAGAGTGCGGTGGCGGGCTTGGCCTTGCCGGGGACGGGGAAGGTCATGGTTTTGCGGTCGGCGTCGCTGAGCCAGTGGTGGGCGACCATGCCGTCGAGCACGTAGTTCCAGCGGGCGAGTACGGCCTTCTTGTTCTCGGGGTGGGCGACGACGTCGTAGGAGCTGGGGGCGTTGAGCAGGGAGGCGAGGTAGGCGCCTTCGCCGGCGTCCAGGTCGTCGACGTCCTTGTCGTAGTAGGCGTGCGAGGCGGCCTGGATGCCGTAGGCGTTGCGGCCGAAGTAGCTGGTGTTGAGGTAGCCCTCGAGGATCTCGTCCTTGCTCTGCTCGCGGTCGAGCTTGATGGAGATGAAGAATTCCTTGGCCTTGCGGACGACGGTCTGTTCCTGGCCGAGGTAGTAGTTCTTGACGTACTGCTGGGTGATGGTGGAGCCGCCCTGCCGTCCCTTGCCGGTGACGGTGTTCCAGCCGGCGCGGAGGGTCGCCTTGATGTCGATGGCGTCCTCGGAGTAGAAGTCCCGGTCCTCGGCGGCGAGCACGGCGTGCTGGATGGTGCGGGGGATGCGCTTGAGGGGGATGTTCTCGCGGTTGATCTCGCCGTCGCGGGCGATGACGGTCCCGTCCTCGTACAGATAGACGTTGGACTGGGCGGTCGCGGTGGCGTTGGCCGCGGGGATGTCGACGATCTGGTAGCCGGCGATGAAGCCGCCGACGATGAGCAGGGCGAAGAGGAGCACGCCGCCGAGGGTCATGCGCCAGGTGGGGATGGCCCGGCGCCAGCCGGTGCGCTTGGGCCGCTTGGGGCGTTTTTTCCGCCCCTTGGCGTTCTCTGCGCCGTCCGGGTGACCGGATTCGGCGGCGGGGGCCGCGGCCGAGGCGTCTCGGGGGGCCCAGCGCTCGGAGCCGGGCTGACCAGGGGCTCCGTCGGGCTGCGGTGTCTCGTCGCTCATGGCTGTGGAGGCTCCTCGACTGCGGATGATTTTCCTATAGTGCACTTTTCGGGCGGATAACCCTCGGATCCCTCCACGGAAATGGAGTCGCGGCGGCGGAACGCGGTCGATTAGAGTCGTGCGCTTTGGCGGAATCAGGGCGTGTCGTCAAACTGCCGTTGTCGCCCGGAGGGCGGCCGCGCGGCGTCTGGTGCGTGCGATCGCAAGGCGCCGGAATGGTCTTGTAGCGGAGCTACCAGGGCATTCCGGCAACGCCGCGAGCGTGCGTGCCAGACGCCGCGCGGCAGGCGGCAGTTTGATGACACGCCCTGGAAGGGGGGCGAGGTGCGGCTCTATGCCGTGGTGGCGGCCGGTGGCTTCCGGCGGTATGCCACCTACCGGATGGCGACGCTCGCGGGGGTGTTCACCAATACCGTCTTCGGCTTCATCCTGGCCTACACCTACATAGCCCTGTGGGACGAGCGTCCGCAGCTCGGTGGCTACGACATGTCGCAGGCGCTGACCTATGTGTGGCTGGGTCAGGCCCTGCTGATGACCTGCGCGATGATGGGCGGCGGCTTCGAGGACGAGCTGATGGAGCGCATCCGTACGGGTGACATCGCGGTCGACCTGTACCGGCCCGTGGATCTCCAGCTGTGGTGGCTGGCGGGGGACCTCGGCCGGGCCGCGTTCCATCTGCTGGGGCGCGGGATCGTGCCGATGGTGCTGGGGGGCCTCGCCTTCGATCTGACGATGCCGGGTTCACCCGGGCGCTGGCTGGCGTTCCTGGTGTCGGTGGCGCTCGGGGTCGTGGTGAGCTTCGCGGTGCGCTTCCTGGTCGCGCTCTCGGCGTTCTGGCTGCTGGACGGGGCGGGGGCGATGCAGATCGCCTGGCTGGCCGGGCTGTTCTTCTCCGGGATGCTGCTGCCGCTGACGCTCTTCCCCGGGCTGCTGGGGCAGGTGGCGCGGGCCCTGCCGTGGTCGTCGCTGCTCCAGGTGCCCGCCGATGTGTTCCTCGGCAAGTACGCAGGCTGGGAGCTGCTTCAGGCGTACGCGTTCCAGGGTGGCTGGGCGGTGGTGCTGCTCCTTGCGGGCCGGCTGCTCCAGTCCGTGGCGACCAGGAGGGTGGTGGTCCAGGGTGGCTGAGGTGCGGACCGAGCGGACGCGGGAGCCGCAGGAGATCGTGTTCGCCGAGCGGTCGCGGCTGGTCGAGGGGGTGCGGGCGTACGGGCTGATCGTGGCGATGTGGCTGCGCTCGACGATGGCGTACCGCGCGTCGTTCGTGATGACGGCTGTCGGGAACTTCGTGGCGACGGGGTTCGACTTCGTCACGATCATGCTGATGTTCTCGCACGTCGATGTGCTCGGCGGGTTCACCCTGCCGGAGGTCGCGTTGCTGTACGGGACGTCGACGGTCGCGTTCGGGCTGACCGATCTGGTGCTGGGTTCGATGGACCGGCTGGGACGGCGGGTGCGCGACGGGACGCTGGACACGCTGCTGGTGCGGCCCGTCCCGGTGCTGGCACAGGTGGCGGCGGACCGGTTCGCGCTCCGCAGGCTCGGGCGGATCACGCAGGGCGTGCTGATCCTCGGCTACGCGCTGATGACGGTGGACATCGCGTGGACTCCGGTCAAGGTGCTGATGCTGCCGATGATGGTGCTGAGCGGGGCAGCCATCTTCGGGGCGGTGTTCGTGGTGGGCGCGGCGTTCCAGTTCTACGCCCAGGACGCGTCGGAGGTGCAGAGCGCGTTCACCTACGGGGGGACGACGCTGTTGCAGTACCCGCCGGGGATCTTCGCGAAGGACCTGGTGCGCGGGGTGACGTTCGTGGTGCCGCTGGCGTTCGTGAGCTGGCTGCCGGCTCTGTATCTGCTGGACCGGGACTATCCGGTCGATCTGCCCCGCTGGGTGGCGTTCCTGCCGCCGGTGGTGGCCGCGGGCTGCTGGGTGCTCGCGGGGCTGGCGTGGCGGACGGGGCTGCGGGCTTACCGCAGTACGGGAAACTGAGGAGTGGGCGTGGACGGGATGGACTTCATCGAGCTCGACGGCGTCGAGAAGGTCTTCGACGTGCGCCGGAGGACGGGCCTGCTGCGCCGTGAGCGGCGGGAGGTGCGCGCGGTGGACGGCATCAGCTTCCGGGTGCCGCGCGGGGAGATGGTCGGCTACATCGGCCCGAACGGGGCGGGCAAGTCGACGACGATCAAGATGCTGACGGGCATTCTCACGCCGAGCGGTGGCCGGCTGCGGGTCGCGGGGATCGATCCTTCCCGGGAGCGTACGAAGCTGGCGCACCGGATCGGTGTGGTGTTCGGGCAGCGGACGACGCTGTGGTGGGACCTGCCGTTGCGGGACTCGTACCGGCTGATGCACCGGATGTACCGGATCCCCGACAGCCGCTACCGGGAGAATCTGGACCGCTGTGTCGAACTCCTGGACCTGGGTGCGCTGTTGGACGTGCCGGTGCGTCAGCTGTCGCTGGGGCAGCGGATGAGGGGCGACATCGCGGCGGCGCTGCTGCACGATCCCGAGGTGCTGTATCTGGACGAGCCGACGATCGGGCTCGATGTGATCTCCAAGGCCAAGGTGCGGGAGTTCCTGCGGGACCTGAACGCCGAGCGGTCCACGACGGTGCTGCTCACCACGCACGATCTGACCGACATCGAGCAGCTGTGCAAACGGGTGATGGTGATCGACCACGGCCGGCTGGTGTACGACGGTGATCTCTCGGGTCTGCACGAGGTGGGGGAGAGCGAACGCACGCTCGTCGTGGACCTGGAGCGTGAGCTGCCGCCGATCGAACTGGGCTCGGAGCCCTCGGTGCGGGTGGTGAAGGTGGAGGGGCCCCGGCAGTGGCTGGCGTTCCCTGCGGCGACGTCGGCAGCGCCGCTGGTGGCGCGGGTGGCGGCGGACTACCCCTTGGTGGATCTCTCGGTGCGGGAGCCGGACATCGAGTCCGTGATCGCGAAGATGTACGCGTCGGATTCCGCTGTCTAGGCGAGGCCCTGGGCCGGTCCTGCTGTTGCTCTATAGGGTGCCGGTATGACAAGTGAAAACCCGGACATGCGTGCCTCCGACGCGGAACGTGAGCGGGTCGCCGAGACCCTGCGGGAGGCCGTGGCCGAGGGCCGGTTGGAGATGGACGAGTTCGAGCAGCGGCTCGACGCGACGTACAAGGCGCGCACCCACGGGGAGTTGGTGCCGCTGGTACGGGATCTTCCGGCGCCCGGTGAGGTCGCCCGGCCGGTGACCGGTGCGGTGGCCCCGCGGAAGGGGGCGTCCGCGAACTGGCCGGCGCGGATCGGGGGCGAGGCCACCTCGTCGGGTGCGTTCGCCTTCTGGGGCGGCTTCAGCCGCAAGGGGCGCTGGACGGTGGCGTCGAGGTTCACCGCGTTCGCGATGTGGGGCGGTGGCGAGATCGATCTGCGCGAGGCCAACTTCGCGGAGCGCGAGGTCGTGATCCGCTGCTTCACGATCATGGGCGGTATGCAGGTGACGGTGGAGCCGGATCTCGATGTCCAGGTCAGCGGTCTCGGCATCATGGGCGGTTTCGGCGAGCACTCCAAGCTGGACGACGAGCGGGAGCCGGCTCCGGGCTCCCCGCGGGTGAAGGTCACCGGGTTCGCGCTGATGGGCGGGGTCGGTGTGGAGCGGAAGCGGAGCAAGGCGGAGAAGCGGCGGCTGCGGGAGCAGCAGGAGGAGCGGCTGCGGCTCCAGAAGCCGGACACGGGGGACGGGCGCAAGGAGCTCGGCTGAGCTTCTCGCGCCCGGCCCGTCAGAAGGCGTCGGCCTTGGGTGAGGCGTCCACCGCGCCGAGGTCGATGGTCCGGCCCAGCACGCGGTAGCCGGCGTCGTTGAAGTGCAGCCGGTCGCCCGAGTCGTACTCGGGCAGGATCCGGTTGGGCGCGTAGGGGTCGCGTACGGCACGGTCGAAGTCGATGAATCCGTCGAAGACCCGGCCGGAGCGGATCTCCTTGTTGACCGCCAGCCGCACGTCGTTGCGTTCGGGCGTCCAGGTGGCATACCCCTGGAACGGCGTCAGCGTCGCTCCGACGACCCGCAGCCCCTTCGCGTGCGCGCGCTCGGTGAGGGCGCGGAGCCCGGCCGTGATGCGCTCGGGGTCCGGCTCCTGGGGGTACTGCTGCACGTCGTTGATGCCGAGCGCGATGATCAGGGTCTTCGCTCCGGCGACGGTCAGGGCGTCGCGCTCGAAGCGGTGGGTGGCGCTCGGGCCGCCGAAGTTCTTCACCCCTTTCACGGTGAGGGGGCTGTCGAGCAGCAGACGGTTGCCGGCTATGCCCTGGTTGGCTATCCCGTAGGTGTGCCGCAGCCGGTCGGAGAGCACGTCCGTCCAGCGGGTGTCGGCGTCGGTCGTGGAGCCGCTGCCCGCCGTGAGGGAGTCGCCGATCACGACGATCGCGCCGGGTGAGGCCTCGTTGCGTACGTCGACGGCCGTGAGGTAGCGCCACCGGGTGGTGCTCCAGGTGCCCCGGTCGTCGGCCAGGTAGGACGT
Organism: Streptomyces sp. NBC_01012; assembly: GCF_045162755.1. Classification (NCBI taxonomy): domain Bacteria; kingdom Bacillati; phylum Actinomycetota; class Actinomycetes; order Kitasatosporales; family Streptomycetaceae; genus Streptomyces; species Streptomyces sp. NBC_01012. The sequence goes on from NZ_CP108688.1 coordinate 4,910,030, forward strand.
CTGGTGGGTGTCGGGGTGCTGGGTGACGGCTCCGGTGGCGTCCGGGGTGCGGAAGGACACCTCCAGGTCGGCGTCGGGGGCGACGGGCACCACGACCGGGTCGCTGACGACCTGGAGCCCCGCGGCGACGGTGACGGTGGGCCGGCCGCCGAAGGTGACCGGGCGGGTGTTGACGGTGGCCCGGTCGATGACGAGCGGTACGGAGCCGAAGAGGTTGGACAGGGTGATGCGGGCGGCGTCACCGCCGACGCTGGTGTGCACGATGTTACGGACGGTGCTGCCGGGGTAGCCCTGCCCGGCATCCGGTTCCGCGCTGACGGGCGCGGCGGTCCAGGTGGCGACCCAGGCGCCGGTGGAGTTGGCCGCCGCTGCGGGGTTGCGTGCCGCCGCGTGGTTCCTGGACCCGTCGAGCGGGGCCTGCTGCCGCCCGGCGATCAGGGACGTCCCGAACGCGATGGCGGCGCAGAGCGCGGCGGTGCCTGCTACGAGGGCGATGAGCAGGGCATACCCCTGGCGCCTGGGCATCGGTGGTGAGTCTCCTTGCGGCGTTCGTCGCGGTGTGCGTCGTGGTGTTCGGGTCGCTCTCATGATGAGGCACCCACTGGACCGACCGGCCCCCGTGGGCCCGTCGGTCTTCGGGAACTCGATGTGCGGCCCGGGAGTAGGTGAGGTAGGGACAATGCGTACGGCACGGAGTGATGCGTACGGGGACGGGTGGAGCGGATGGAACAGGACACGGGACAGGCAACGGCCTCAGGGTCCCAGGAGCCCGGGACCGGGCCGGGGCTCGGCGGGTTCGCGTACACCGCGGCCGATGAGGAGAAACAGCGCGGTGTGCGCCGTATGAAGACCACCGCCACAGGTCTGCTCCTGCTCGTCGCGCTCGTGTACGTCCTCGCCACCTGGGCGAAGAACTCGGGTGTGGGCGGCTGGCCGGGCTACGTCGCAGCGGCTGCCGAGGCGGGGATGGTCGGTGCGCTGGCGGACTGGTTCGCCGTCACGGCGCTCTTCCGGCGCCCGCTCGGTCTCCCCATTCCCCACACCGCCATCATCCCCACCAAGAAGGATCAGTTGGGGACGTCACTCGGTTCCTTCGTGGGCGAGAATTTTCTCTCCGGGGACGTCGTTCGTGACCGAATTCACGCTCTGGGCGTCGGTTCGCGGCTCGGGACGTGGCTGGCGGACCCGGAACACGCGGACCGGGTCACCGCCGAGCTGGCCACCGCACTGCGCGGTGCGCTGAGGGTGCTGCGGGACTCCGATGTGCAGGCGGTCGTCGGGGAGGCCATCACCCGGCGGGCCGACGCGGCGGAAGTGGGTCCGTCGATAGGCAAGATGCTGGAGAAGGTCGTCTCGGACGGCGGGCACCGCAGGGTCGTCGACCTCGTCTGCGTACGGGCGCACGACTGGCTCGTCCTGCACGGTGACTCCGTGATGGACGCGGTGCAGGGCGGGGCACCCGGCTGGACGCCGCGGTTCGTCGACAAGCGGGTGGGGGAGCGGGTCTACAAGGAGCTGCTGCGCTTCATCACGGAGATGCGGGACATGCCGGACCATCCGGCGCGCGGTTCGATCGACACGTTCCTGACGGACTTCGCAGCCGATCTCCAGTCGGACACGGACACCCGTGCCAGGGTGGAGCGGCTGAAGTCGGAGATCCTGGGCCGCGGTGAGGTCCAGGACGTCATCGCCTCGGCGTGGTCCTCGGTCCGCGCGATGATCATCGCGGCGGCCGAGGACGAGCGGAGCGAGCTGCGGATGCGGGCCAGGGCCTCGCTGATGTCCCTGGGCGCCAGGCTGTCCACGGACGAGCGGCTCCAGGCGAAGCTGGAGGGCTGGCTGGAGGATGCCGCTGCGTATGTCGTCACGACGTACCGCACGGAGATCACCTCGCTGATCAGCGACACGGTGGCCGGCTGGGATGCGGACCAGACGTCGAAGAAGATCGAGGCGCACATCGGCCGTGACCTTCAGTTCATCCGGATCAACGGCACCGTGGTGGGTGCGCTGGCGGGCCTGGCGATCTTCTCCGTGTCACACGCGCTGGGAGGCTGACCGGAGGCGTGCCCGTCCTTCTCCACGGGCACGCCCCCGGGTCACGCGGGGAGTTGCACTTCAGTACGCACCCGCGCGGTGCCGGTGTTCAATCCCCGGGACCGGACTTTCTGTACGCGCCGTCAGCGGGCGCTGATCCGGGTGACCGCCCAGGACGCCGCGGCGACGCCGCCCGCCACGGTGAACACCGCGGGCCAGGCGCCGACCTTCTTGGCCAGCGGGTGCGAGCCGGCGAAGGCCGCGACATAGGCGACGGTCAGTCCGGTGGCCGCGCGGGCCCCGGCCTGCCGGTTCCACTCGTACGCCGCCACCGACCCGGCGGCGGCCAGCGCGACGCCGCCCAGCGGGCGCTTCCTGGTCCAGCGGGCGATCGAGTACCCGCCGACGAGTCCGCCCGCCGCCACTGCCGCTGCCGGGATCTTCGCCATTGCCGCCACCTTCGCTTTCCTGCGTGTCCGCCGGCGTATCCGCCGTGAACCCGAGGATAGGCGCCCCCGCCGGCCGACCCGTCAGCCGGGCGGCCGGGGACCGGGGGCTGGTCGGCCGACCGGCCGGCCGGTGCCGTCAGCGGGTGCCGTCAGCCGGCCCCGTCAGTCGGTGCCGTCAGTCGGTGCCGGACTCCATCGCGGCGCGGTCCAGCAGCTCGTCGTCGGCCGAGACCTCGCCGCGCGAGGCGATGGCCTGGGCGCCGCCCTCGGGCATGGCACCGATCAGGCCGGTCGCCGCCGCCTGCGCGGCGCCGATCAGCGAGGGCTGGCTGGTGCCCACGAGACCGAGGCCCGCGAACTGTTCGAGCCTGGCGCGCGAGTCCGCGATGTCGAGGTTGCGCATGGTGAGCTGGCCGATGCGGTCCACGGGGCCGAACGCCGAGTCCTCGGTGCGCTCCATCGACAGCTTGTCCGGGTGGTAGCTGAAGGCGGGGCCCGTGGTGTTCAGGATCGAGTAGTCCTCACCGCGCCGCAGCCGCAGCGTGACCTCGCCGGTGACGGCCGAGCCGACCCAGCGCTGGAGCGACTCGCGGACCATCAGCGCCTGCGGGTCGAGCCAGCGGCCCTCGTACATCAGCCGGCCGAGGCGGCGGCCCTCGTTGTGGTAGTGCGCGAGGGTGTCCTCGTTGTGGATGGCGTTGACGAGGCGCTCGTAGGCGGCGTGCAGGAGGGCAAGTCCCGGCGCCTCGTAGATGCCGCGGCTCTTCGCCTCGATGATGCGGTTCTCGATCTGGTCCGACATGCCGAGGCCGTGCCGGCCGCCGACCGCGTTGGCCTCCATCACCAGGTCGACCGGGGTGGCGAACGTCTTGCCGTTGATCGTCACCGGGCGGCCCTGGTCGAAGCCGATGGTGACGTCCTCGGTGTCGATCTCGACCGAGGGGTCCCAGAACCGGACGCCCATGATCGGGTCGACGGTCTCCACGCCCGTGTCGAGGTGCTCCAGCGTCTTCGCCTCGTGGGTGGCGCCCCAGATGTTGGCGTCGGTGGAGTACGCCTTCTCGGTGCTGTCGCGGTAGGGCAGGCCGTGGGCGACCAGCCACTCCGACATCTCCTTGCGGCCGCCCAGCTCGGTGACGAAGTCGGCGTCGAGCCACGGCTTGTAGATGCGCAGGTGGGGGTTGGCGAGAAGGCCGTAGCGGTAGAACCGCTCGATGTCGTTGCCCTTGAAGGTGGAGCCGTCGCCCCAGATCTGGACGTTGTCCTCGAGCATCGCCCGGACCAGCAGGGTGCCCGTGACGGCGCGGCCGAGCGGCGTGGTGTTGAAGTAGGCACGGCCGCCCGAGCGGATGTGGAACGCACCGCAGGCCAGCGCGGCCAGGCCCTCCTCGACCAGTGCCGCCCGGCAGTCGACCAGGCGCGCGATCTCGGCGCCGTAGGCCTTCGCGCGGCCGGGCACCGACGCGATGTCGGGCTCGTCGTACTGGCCGATGTCGGCGGTGTAGGTGCACGGGACGGCACCCTTGTCGCGCATCCACGCGACCGCGACGGAGGTGTCGAGGCCGCCCGAGAAAGCGATGCCGACGCGCTCGCCGGTGGGCAGGGAGGTGAGAACCTTAGACATAGGAAGAGTATGCACTCGATTGTATGTATATGCAAATGGGGTGTGAGTGCCTGGTGGGGCCGGGTTCGAGCCTCGCTCCACCGAGGGGGTGCACAAGCGTTTACCCTGGGGGGTGAACGCTTGTGCACCCCTCTGCGTACGGAGACCCGATGACCGCATCCGCATCCGCGCCGGCCGCCGCCCCGGACCACCCTCGCTTCGCCGTCGGCGTCCTGGCCTTCTGCGGCGTCGTGGTCGCGATCATGCAGACGATCGTGGTCCCGCTGCTCCCGCACATACCGGAGCTCACCGGCGCCACACCCGCAGCCGCGAGCTGGCTGGTCACCGTGACCCTGCTCACCGGCGCGGTGTTCACCCCGGTGCTCGGCCGGGTCGGCGACATGTACGGCAAGCGCCGGGTGCTCGTCGCCTCGCTGGGCGTCCTCGTCGTCGGGTCCGTGCTGTGCGCGGTCAGCTCCCACATCGGCGTACTGATCGCCGGGCGTGCCCTCCAGGGGGCGGCCATCGCCGTCGTACCGCTGGGCATCAGCATCCTGCGCGACGAGCTCCCGCCGGAGCGGGTGCTGTCGGCCGTGGCCCTGATGAGCTCGACGCTGGGCATCGGCGCCGCCGTGGGGCTGCCCGTCGCCGCGGTGGTCATCGAGAACTTCGAGTGGCACGCGATGTTCTGGGTCTCCGCCGTCATCGGCCTGCTCGACATCGTCCTGGTGTTCCGTTGTGTGCCGGAGTCCCCGTTCCGCTCCCGCGGCCGGTTCGACGCGCTCGGCGCGCTCGGGCTGACCGGGGCCCTGGTCTGTCTGCTGCTGGCCGTCACCCAGGGCGGCGGCTGGGGGTGGACGTCGACGCGCACGCTGGGTCTGTTCGTCGCCTCCGTCGTGATCGGGCTGGTCTGGGGGGCGTACGAACTCCGGGTGCGTACCCCCATGGTCGACCTGCGGGTCTCGGCGCGTCCCGCCGTGCTGCTGACCAATGTCGCCGCACTGCTGATCGGCTTCGCGTTCTACGCCAACTCCCTGGTCACCGGGCAGATGGTGCAGGAGCCGAAGGCCACGGGCTACGGGCTCGGCGCCTCGCTCATCGTCAGCGGACTGTGTCTGCTGCCCAGCGGTGTGGCGATGGTCGCGCTCTCGCCCGTTTCCGCGCGGATCTCCGCCAAGCACGGCCCGAAGACCAGCCTGGCGCTGGCCGCCGTGATCATCGTCGTCGGCTATGTGGTGCGGTACTTCACCAGCCACGCCCTCTGGACGATCATCGCGGGTGCCACGGTCGTCGCGGCCGGTACCGCTATCGCCTACTCCGCGCTGCCGGCGCTGGTGATGAGAGGTGTCCCGGTGAGCGAGACGGGCGCCGCCAACGGCCTGAACACGCTGATGCGTTCCGTCGGGCAGGCCTTTTGCAGTGCCACGGTGGCCGCCGTACTCGCCAACATGACGTTCCTGGCGGCCGGGCGCCCCGCGCCCACGCTCGGGGCCTACCAGCTGGTCTTCCTGATAGCGGCGGGCGCCGCGCTGCTGGCTCTCGCGGTGACGCTGTGCCTTCCGGGCGGCGGCGCCGCCGAGGGTACGGTCGGGAGGAAAAACCGGAGCAGCGGCCGTACGCGGGCGATGCCGATCCAGGGAGGCGCATGACCGCCCGAGTGACCGCAGCCGCGGACCCCGAAGCGGCCGCCACCGCCGCGGAGGCGGCGGCCACGGGCAAGGACGCGATCCTGCTCGCCGCCCGCAGGGCGTTCTCCCTGCGCCCGTACGCGGAGGTGACGATCCGGGGCATCGCGGCCGACGCGGGCGTCAGCGCCTCCCTCGTGGTGAAGCACTTCGGCCGCAAGGAGCAGCTCTTCAACACGGTCGCCGACTTCGGGCCGGCCGCCGATGAGCTCTTCGACGCCCCGCTCGACGCGCTCGGCCGCCATATGGTGCTGACGCTCGTACGCCGGCGCAGGGAGCAGCGGGGCGACCCGTTCCTGAGGGTCGTCTTCTCCCTCGGCAACCACGACGAACGCTCCCTGCTCCGTGACCGCTTCCGGGAACAGGTCACCGCGCGCCTGACGACACGCATCCCCGGCCATGAACGCGCCCTGCGCGCCGAGCTGATCGCGGGTCACCTCATCGGCCTGGGTGCCACCCTGAGCCTCCACCGCGAGGGTGCGGGCTCCCGTGCGACGGCCGAGCGGCTCGCCGACCTGTACGCCCCGGCGTTGCAGCGCCTCGTGGAAGGCTGACGCGCTCCCGGGCCGGACCCCAGGACGTGGCCGCGCGGTGGTAGCGGGTGATCGCGACCCACGGGTGGCTACTCAAGTCCACCGAGGTGGAGGAGATCTTGGAGCTCACCGAGCTTCGCGGTCGACAGGGCTCCCGCCCGCTCGATCAGGTCTTCCCGGGTGAGGCTGACCAGCCAGGTGCAGGGGATGAGGCCTGGACGCGGGAGTGCGACTCGCAGGACACCTTCAAGAGGTAGTCCTTCGGAGGCGCCTACTGCCAGCTCAGCGGCAACGCCGCTGAGCTCGGTGCCCGCAGGATCGACGACCTGCATCGCCCGGACCTCGGATTCCGCTTTACCCGAGAGCAGCACGACCAGCCGCCGCTCGCCGAAATCCGCCCACCAGACTTCGCCTCGTTGCATAGGTCCTCCTGACACAGAACGGCGGGCGAACACTGCTGTGCGCCCGGTTTCGCATAGCCCATTGTCGGCCCCAAAAGCTCCAGCCGATCACGAGCGGAGCCAGATGAGGAGTGCTGCGGCGGTGACGGTGCCGAGGTAGACGTATCCGCGCTTGTCATACCGGTGGCCACGGCTCTGAACTGCTTCAGCTTTCCGATGGCCCGCCCCACCGTGTTGCGATCTTTGTGCCGCTCCTTGTGCCGCTCCTTGTCGGGGCCCAGGGGCCGTCCTCCTCGTGAACCCCGGCGTAGGCGGGCGGCCTTGTGGTCCTTCTTCTCCGGCATCAATCGAAGAGACACGCCTCAGTCGCGCGCGATCCAGCCCGGCGAGTCGATCCTGATGGCGCTGTCCCCGACAAGCCGCCTGAGCGTCTCCTCAAGCGCTGAGACCGACGCCGCACCCACCTGCTTCTCCCACTGCTCACGCAGCTCGTCGAAGACCGTTTCGCCCTCCCGCAGCAGTGCGAGTCCGCGCTCGGTGACATGGAGCCGCGTCCGGCGGCCGTCGGCCGGGTCGGACCTGCGCTCCACATAACCGCGCTCCTCCAGGGTGGCGATCGTCTTCGCGGCCGCTTGTCTCGTCACCGACATCCTGCGGGCGAGTTCGGAGGCGCTGTCGGCGCCGGACAGGATCGAGTGGAGGGCGAAGTCGTGCACCGGCCGTACGTCCTCGTATCCGCGCTCGGCGAGCTCGGCGGCGGCGCGATCGGCCAGCGTGCGGAAGCCTGCGAGCAGGAGCAGGGCGAGATCGGCGCCTGATCTGGACATGCGGCCAGCATAGGAGCCTTTGACAATGGCAACCTGGTTGCCTACCTTGATTGGCAACCAGGTTGCCTATTTCGGGAGCTTCCCATGGCCACGATCACGCCCCCCGGTGCGACCCTTCCCGGCGTCACGCATCACCTCGCCGACATCAACGGAACGCGACTGCACTACGTCTCGGCCGGCACCCACGGTTCTCCGATCCTGCTGGTGCACGGCTGGCCGGAGACCTGGTGGGCGTTCCGCAAGCTGATTCCGCTGCTCGCGCGCACCCACCGGGTCTTCGCCCTCGACCTCCGTGGCTTCGGCGACTCGGGCAACGCCGACACCGAGTACGGCGAGGCGGTCACGGCCGAGGACCTGCACCATCTCGTCGAGCACATCGGCGCGGGTCCCGTGCACGTCCTCGTCCAGGACATCAGCGGCGGCACGGGCTTCCGCTTCGCGGCGACGCGCCCCGATGACGTCCTCAGCTTCACCGGGGTCGAAACGGCCTTGGCCGGCTACGGGTTCGAGGCCCTCGCCGATGTGAACAACCATGGCTCCTGGCATGTCGGATTCCTCGGCACTCCGGGCATCCCCGGGATGCTCCTTCCCGGCCATGAGCGCGAACTCCTGGCCGACTGGGCCTTCCCGCTGATGAACGGGACGGAGGGATCCATCGCTGAGAGCGACATCGACGAGTTCGTCCGGAGCTACGCGCGCCCGAACGCCTGGCGGGGTACGGAGGGCCTTTACGGGGGCCTCTTCTCCGACGGGGGTGCGGACGGGCGTGCGACCAGGGCGCTGGCCGAGTCGCGGCCGATCGCCGTGCCCGTGCTCACGGTCGAGCGTGCCGGGCACGGCGGGATGACCGAGGCGACCTTCCGCCAGGTGGCCGCCGGCGAGATCACGGCGGTGCGCATCGAGGGGGTCGGCCACCTCATCGCACAGGAGGCGCCCGAGGCGCTCGCGGCGGCGCTTCTGGAATTCACCGGGAAGGTCGACGCCCGCTGAGGGCGGCGGAGCTACTCGCAGCCCACTCCGTCGCCGTCACGGTCGAGGTGGGATCCGTATCCGGGGTCACCGCGATGGATGGGCGCCGCTCCGGCGGCGCGTACGGCGGTGCAGTTCGCGTAGGAGGTGGCGCCGCCGGAGCCCCCGCTCGAACTCCCGCCGCTCGAACCCCCGCTGGTGGATCCGCCGCTCGATCCCGACCCCCCGTACGGCTCGCAGCCGATGCCGTCGTTGTCCCGGTCCAGGTGGGCGGCGTAACCGGGGTCACCTCGCCGGACGGGGGCCGTGCCGGCGGCCCGTGCGGCGTCGCAGTTCTCGTAGTACACGGAGGGCGCGGCCGGCTTGGTCGCCTTGGGAGTCGGCGCGACCGTCGGCGTCGGCTTCGGGGTGGGGGTCGGGGACGGAGTGGGCTTGGAGACGGTGATCCGCACGACGGCGCTGCCGTCCGCCGGGGCCTTCCCCTTGTCCTTGGCTTTTTCCTTCCCCTTCACCGCGACCTTGTAGGTGAGTTCGTCCTTGCCCGCGTATCCGTCCGTGGGTGTGTAGACGAGCGTGGTGCCCTTGACCGTGACGGTTCCGTGCGGGGTCGGGCTTTCGGCGGTGAGGGTGAACTCGTCGGGCTCGTACGTGTCCAGGAGCGCGGCGTCCGTGCCGTCCCCCAGGGTCACGAGGTCGTTGGCCAGTGCCTCGACGGTGACCTCCTGTCCCGCCTCCGTGCGCGCCGTGTCGTCGGCGAGCGTGAGTTCCGGCTCTGCGGAGGGCGATGCGGAGGCCGCTGCGGGCTTCGCATCTTCGACCGTGCCGCTGCTGTCCCCTTCGCACCCCACCAGGGCCAGTGCGAGGACCGCGACCCCCGCCGACCATCTGAGCCGGCTGTTCATCGCGTAACTGTTCATGTGCCCCCCAAGGCGCATTCGTGCTGCTGTGTCGCAGAGAGGCGATGCTTGCAGCGCCGGGCCGGCGGGGTGGTGCTTTCCATGAAAGGGAGGCGAAACTGTGACGGAAATGTGGAGGAGGAGTGAAGTAATCGGAAATCTGTGCCAACTGAGCGAGGTCCAAAGGTGCCTAGACCGGACCGAGCCCGGCGTCGCGGGCGAGGAGGGCTGCTTGGACGCGGTTGGTGGCGTGGTAGCGGTCGAGGAGGCGGCGGGCGGCGGCCGGGTGGAGCATGGCCGAGCCCGCGGCCACGAGGTGGACGGCCCGCAGGCGTTGTAGACGTACTCGTCGAGGTCGAACGTGGTGAGGGTGATGATCTTCGGTGGATGGGGCAGGTGCCGGAGTTGTCTGGTGGCGGTGATGCCGTCCATGCGGGGCATGCGGGGCATGCGGGGCATGCGGACGTCGACGAGGGCTACGTCCATCTGGTGTGCTGTGGCCAGTTCGATGGCCTGGAGTCCGTCGGCGGCCTGGACGACGGCCTCAAGGCGTCCGGAAGCATCCCCGCGAGCACGGCGGTGTGCGGCGGGCCGCTCCGTCCCGGGGCTACAGCGGGCGCACCGTGAGGATCTGCTGGGCGTAGCCGACCGGGCCGGAGATGTCGTGGAGAACGGTTGCGGTGGTTCCCTGGCCGGCCGGGCCGAAGGTGACCGTCGTGTCGAGGCCCGTCCAGCGGCCCACCGGCTGGCGGTGGAGGTGGATGGTGAGGTCGACGTTCGGGAACATCCAAGCCGTGGGCGAACGTCGTACGGCGATGCCGTTCGCGGTGTCGACCAGCGCCACGTAGGAGGCGAGCGGGCTGGAGGTCTCACCGGCGACGAGGTCCAGGCCGGTGGTGATCCAGGCGGTCGTCCGTCCGGGCTGTGGAGCACCGATCGGCCGCACGTCGAGGGAGGCGATGTATCCGCCCGGCCACACCTCGCTCAGCGCCCATGTTTCCAGCGGGCCGGGAGCGGTGAGCGGTGCGGGGGCGCCGCCGGTGACGGCGGTAGTGTCTCCGGCGGCCAGGAGCCAGGCGCGGGCCCGCACCACGGGGCGGTCCGCGATGAGGGCTACGGCTTCGAGCAGTTCGATGGTGCGGCCCGGTCGGATCGTCTCCACCCGTATCTCGCACTCGTCCAGGGCCAGGCGTCCCAGAATGTCGAAGCTGATCCGGGACATCAGCAGACCGTTGTCCGCCCGCCCGGCCAGGTGGCGGTCGATGGCGTGCACCATGAGGCCACCCAGCGGACTGAAGTGCTGCTCGTCGGGATCCCAGGCGCCGCTCGCGTGCAGGGTGGGTTTGTAGCGGTGGGAGTCGATGGGTTCGAAGTAGCTGCCGGTGCTCAACGGAATTCCTCTCCTTCAGTGAGCGAAGATCGTACTGGCCAGGGTCACATGGGCTACGGTGCCGCCGAGAATGCTCAGCACCGCGCTGCGGCGCCACAGGTGCAGAGCGACGGTGACGGCCAAGGCGGCCAGGGGAGCCACTGCGCGGGCTTCGGTCATCAGCTGGGCGGCCACGGCGGACAGGTGATCCACATGCGGTCCGGGGACAGGGGGGCGAGGATCGGGTTACGGGCGGTGGTCCGGCTGCGCCAAGGCCCTCTCGGGCCAGGTTCTCCCTTCCGGGCGCTCCGGTCCGCCTCCCGGCCCAAGCCGCCCGGGGGATGCTGGAGGTACCGGATGCCGCGCCCCCTGTGGACAGGAGCGATCAGCTTCGGGCTGGTCACGATCCCCATCAAGGTGGTCTCCGCGACGGAGAACCACTCGATCTCCTTCCACCAGTACCACCAGGAGGACATGGGCCGGATCCGCACCCGCAAGGTGTGCGAGCTCGACGGCAAGGTCCTCTCGCAGGACGAGATCGGCAAGGGGTACGAGGTCGCCAAGGACCGGACCGTGCCCATCACCGACGAGGAGCTCGACCGGATGCCGCTGCCGACGGCGAAGGCCATCGAGATCGTCGCGTTCGTCGATGCCGACAGCATCGACCCCGTGCGGATCAGCGACAGCTACTACCTGGCGGTCGACGGCCAGGTCGCGGCGAAGCCGTACGCCCTGCTGCGTAAGGCGCTGGAGCGCAGCGACAAGGTCGCCGTGGCGAAGTTCGCCTGGCACAACCGGGAGCGTCTGGGGCTGCTGCGGGTGCGGGAGGACGCGATCGTGCTGCACTCGATGCGCTGGCCGGACGAGATCCGCAGCCCGGAGTCCCTGGCGCCCCGGGAGACGGAGCTGGACGAGGACGAGATCGACCGCGCCGTGCAGCTCACCGACAGCATGGCCCTGGACGGCATCTCCGGCTTCCGTGACCGCTACCGGGAGGCCCTGGAGGAGCTGCTCGCTGCCAAGTCCGAGGGCAAGGCGCCTCCGGCGGCGGCGGGCGAAGAGGAGGAGGAACCGGGCAAGGTCATGGACCTGATGGCCGCTCTGAACGCCTCGGTGAAGGCGGCCAAGGAGACGCGGGGCGAGGACGCGACCGTGCACGAGATGACACCGGGCGGCAAGCCCCGGGCCCGGAAGAAGACCGCCCCGGCGACGGACCAGGGCGCGAAGGGGACGGCGGGGAGGAAGACCGCCGCGAAGAAGACGACCGCGAAGACGGCGACCGCGAAGAGGACGACCGCGAAGAAGACGGCCTCGAAGAAGACTGCGGCGGCGTCGAAGAAGCGGGCCGCCTCCTGAGCGGTGCCCCCCCGGGCCGCGTGCACCAGCCGTGCCCCCGCGCCGCGTGCGCCGGGTGGGACGACGGTTGGGGCGGCGGGCGTCTCCGTCAGTCGAGGTCGTCCGGTGCCAGGTCCGGTCGCAGCCGGTGCCAGGCAGGCTGCCGCAGCCGCCCCGCCTTCGTACGCGTCGAGTACCGCACCTCTCCGACCAGCCGGGGCAGCACCCAGTGGGCCCCGGCGACCGGTGGCGTCTCGTCGAAGGGGCAGGTGTCGATCGCGGCGACGCGGAGCAGATCGGCGAGCCTGGTCCGCTCGGCGTCGCTCCAGCCCGTACCGACGCTGCCCGCGTAGCGCAGTCCACCCGGATGCCGCTCGCCGACCAGCAGCGCACCCGGCAGGCCGCCCAGCCGGCCGCGTCCGGGCACCCAGCCGCCGACGACGACGTCCACCGTGCGGGCATGGCGGATCTTGATCCACGTACGGGCGCGGACCCCGGGCTCGTACACCGAGTTCAGCCGCTTCGCGATCACGCCCTCCAGGCCCGCCTCGCGCGTCATGGTCAGGGCCTCGTCGCCGTGCCCCACGACCACCGCGGGCGTCGACCAGCGCGGCCCGTCCAGCCCGAGCTCCTTGAGCGCCGCGCGGCGCTCGGTGTACGGCAGGGGCGCCAGGCTCCGGCCGCGCAGGAACACCGCGTCGAACAGCACCAGGTGGGCCGGTACCCGCTGCGCCGCGCGGGCGGCCTTCCCCGGTGAACCGGAGAGCCCCATCCGCGACTGCAACCGCTCGAAGTCACTGCGCCCCTGGTCGTCCAGCGCGACGATCTCGCCGTCCAGTACCGCCGGCACGCCGCCGAGCGCGGGCCCGAGCGCGGTCAGATCCGGATACGCGGGGGTGATGTCGGCCCCGGACCTGGCCAGCAGCCGGAGCGAGCCGTCTCCCGGCAGATAGACCATGGCGCGCTGGCCGTCCTGCTTCACCTCGTACGCCCACTGCTCGTCGGTGGCGGCGGGCGGCAGATGGCCCGGGGTGGCGAGCATGGGGGCGAAACGGGGCAGAGAGGCCATGGCGGCAGCCTCTCAGCAGTCGGGCCGCCCGGCGCGCGGACACCCCCTACGCCTGGTCGGCGGCCCGGTAGGTGCAGACATGTACGCCCGTGCCACTGATCGCCGTGGAGACCAGTTCGAGCGGGCGCAGCGCACCGTCACCGGGGAAGATCGTCTTACCGCCCCCGACGACCACCGGCATGATCATGAGGCGGAGCTCGTCGGCCAGCCCCTCGTGCAGAAGGGTGCGGGCGAGCGTGGGGCTGCCCATGACCAGCAGGTCGCGGCCCTCGGCCGCGCGCAGCTCCCGGATGCGGCCGACGGCCGTGTCACCGGGGATGCGCGTGGTGTGGGACCAGGTCAGCTTGTCGTCGCCGAGGGTGCTGGAAACGACGTACTTCGGGATGGAGTTCATCCGGTCGGCGAAGGGGTCGCCCGCCCGCTCCGGCCACGCCGCAGCCATGTTCTGCCAGGTGCGCCGGCCGAAGAGCAGTGCGTCGGCGTCGCCCAGCGCGGCGTCGAACGCACCGCCCACCACCTCGTCGAAGTACGGGTGCGTCCAGCCGCCCTGTGTGAAGCCGCCCTCGGTGTCCTCCTCGGGCCCTCCGGGCGCCTGCACGACCCCGTCCAGGCTCATGAACTCGCTGATGACGATACGCACGGCTTCGCTCCTTGGTCCGATCCGGATGTGTGACTGTGAGACTGCCGCACACCGGGGAAGTCATCGGTGCGGGGGAATTCTCCGGACGTGATCCTCGGGGCGAAATCCTCGGGACGGACGCCCGTACGCATGGCACCATGTGCGGCATGACGACCAACCGAAAGGTCCATGCCGCGTAACCGCGCAGGACACCTCCGCAGAGGCCGGGTGTACGACCGCCGACCGCACCGAGCGAACACCGTCATCGACGGCGTCTCCTCGCGCACGCTCGCCGAGATCGCCCGCCTGGAACTGAGCCGCAACTACCTCTCGCCCGGCGAGGTCGCCGAGGCCGTGCGCGGCTGGAGGCAGCACATGCGGCAGCCGCTGGGCGCCCTCTGGCGGGACGACGAGCTCGGCAACTCCCACTGGGACTGCTGCGGCGACCCACTGGAGGCACGGGAGCTCCTCGACACGGTGCTGGGGGCGCTGTCGCCGCGTGGGGCACGCGAGCTCCGACGTGTCGTCAGCAGGCTCGACGCCGGCGGATGAGCTCCGCCGGCGCCGTGGGAGTCACCGTGCCGCGCTCCGCCGTCAGTTGTAGCCGAAGCCCTTGGGGAGCGGAGCCTGGCGGAACAGCCGGGTGGGGACCGCGTCGGCCATCGTGCCGTATCCGGCGGGGGTGAGATGCAGATGGTCGCCGGTGTCCAGCGCCTCCTGGAGCTGCCTGGACTCCCGCGGGTCGCGGACGGCCCGGTCGAAGTCGATCACGCTGTCGAAGCGCCCGCTCGTACGGATCCAGGTGTTGACGGTCTGCCGTGCCTGCTCGCGGTGGCCGTCCGGGTCGTCGTAGTCCGTGTTGCCGCCCATCGGGGTCAGCGTCGCCCCGTACACGCGGATGCCCTGGGTGTGGGCGCGGGTGACGATCTGCTCGTACGCGGCGATGACATCGGCCGCGACCTGCTTCTGGGCGGCCGGGGTGGCCTCGGCCGTGCCGATGTCGTTGATGCCCTCGAAGACGAGCAGCCAGTCCACACCGCTCTGGGCCAGGACGTCACGGTCGAGCCGTGCCAGGACGTTGGGGCCGAGGCCGTCGTTCAGCAGCCGGTTCCCGCCGGCCGCCTGGTTGACCACGGCCGCCTTCGACGTGGCGGCCCCGGCCCTCAGCCGCTTCTGCAACAGATCGGGCCAGCGGTCGTTCATGTTGGTCGTGGAGCCCCGGCCGTCGGTGAGTGAGTCGCCGAGCACGACGGCCGCCGATGTGGTGCTCCTGGACCAGACCTCGACGCCGCTGAGGAAGTACCAGTGGTCGGTGGGCGTGGCCCCGGGCAGGTCCGCGTCGCCCACATGGTCACCGGAGCGCAGATAGGACGTCGTACGGGAGCCGGGGTGCGAGGTGATGGACGTGGACGCCTGACCGTTCGCCAGATACACCGTCGCCGTCAGGTCGGAACCCGGCGCGAGCGTGAAGTCCAGCGGGTCGGAGACCGCCTGGGCGCCGGCGGGGACCGAGACGGAGGAACGCCCCTGGAAGGTCACGGGCCGCGTGCTCCCGGCCTCCACCGCGCTGCTTCCCGCCTTGCCGTCGAGGGGCGGGGCGACGGACACCTTGGTGATCGGCAGCACGACGTCACCGAAAGCATTCGAGAAGCGGAGCCGTATGTGCTCACCGCCGGCGGAGACGTGGACCGTCTGGCGCAGTGTGGCGTCCGTCAGGACCGAGTCGTCCTCGGTGAACGGTGCCGGGGGCATGTTGTCCGGCTCCGTCAGCTGCGGCATGGACGTCCAGGTGCTCACCCAGCGGGCGTTGCGCTCGCCGGGCGCCGGTGAGCTGCCGGGACCGTGGCCCTCACCGGCGCCGAGCGCGGGGGTCACGAGGGCTGCGGTGAGCGCGGCGGCGGCGAACAGGCTGAACATCGACGATCTTCGGATCACGGTGGTGCTCCCTCTGGCTGGGTGGGGGAAGCATGGGTGAACCCGGGGATGTGTGGGGCGACTTCGGTGACGTCCGGGGATTCGAGCGGCAGGCTAGCCGGTCCGACAATTTTCGGTCAATGCTCCGAAAGCTTCGAAAACTTTCGTCGGTTCCAGAGGGCCCACGGCCGCCTCACAGGCTTCAGAGGCCCCACAGGCTCTACCGGCCCCACGGGCCGCGCAGCTACGAGGCGCGGGTTCAGCCGAAGAGGTCTCGGGCGGCCTTCCCGAACGCCTTCCGCGTCAGGGGCCCGAGCGCCGAGTGGTCGACCAGACCGCCGTCCCGCAGGGCCGCCTCGTACGGGATGCGTACCAGGTCCCCCACGAGGGGGCCCAACCGTCGTTCCGCCTCGTCGAGTTCGGACCGGCCGGCGGCGGTCCCCGTGAGGTCGGAGAGGACCAGGAGGGCGTCGGACACGAGCGAGGCATGACGGTGCCCGGCGAGCCAGTCCAGCCGGCCGGCGGTCTCGGCCACCTGGTCCGGGTCGCCGGAGCAGGTGACGACGAGACGGTCGGCCTCGCCGAAGGTGCCGCGCAGCGACGGTCCTGGCGGTGCGAAGTCGCCGCTGAAGTCGACCACGAGGGTGCCCATCCTGCGCATGCGGGCGAGGATGTCCCGGTGTTCGCGCGCCGAGGGCGGGGGCTGACCGGCCGGCGCGTGTTGGTGGACGAAGTCCGCGCGGTTGGAGTCCTTGAGCGTCACCCAGACCCCGGTGGGTGAGAGCCGGATGTCGGCGGGGGAGAGCATCGCGGACACCCGGTGGTCGGGGAGACCGCGCCCGTACGCGGTGTCCTCGTCGGCCACCATGCGGTAGCCGAGCACGTGCGCGGCGGGGGCGAACGGCAGCATCAGCACGGGGGGCCGCCGGGACGCGGGGGTCGCCGCGGCGAGAGCGGAGGCGAGCTGCACGGCCACGGTCGACCGTCCGGTGCCCGGGCCCGCGCCGAACACCACGGCGAGACGGCCCGGCCTGTCGCCGAACGGACGGATGACGGTCTCCTTGCCCGCCCTGGTGCGGCGGCGCAGGACATGGCGTGAGACCTGCTCGGGGCGGCCGGGCAGGCGGAACCACTTCGTGAGCTGCCGGCCGCGGCGTCCCGGCTCGTGCGTCTCGTACGGCCGGTCATTCGCGGTCGGCTCCCCGCCAGGAAGCGGAACATCCCCGCCCGCAGGCGAAGCCTCCCCGTCCGGAAGCGGAACCTCGGCGCCGAGCGGGAGTCGCGCCGCCAGCAGGACCTGTGGACCGGGCGCCGCTCTGGAGGACAGGTCGAGCCTGGCGTGGTCGATGACGGTCGCCGTACTCGCGGGCAGCCACCAGGAGAACGGCTGGAGGAACGCGTCCCGGGGGACGCGGTCGCGGAAGGCGGCCAGCATGGACTCCGCCGTCATCGCCCGGTGGTGTGTCGGGAGCGTCAGGAACGGGCTGAGGACGGCGGCCAGGGACGGGTCGGAGATCTCGTCGAGGAGTGCCCGGCCCACCTCAGGCGCGTCCTCGCCGTCGGTCAGCAGAGGTTCGTACCTCCTCGTGCCGGACGGGTGCCAGTCTGTACGGGACCCGAGGAGGCCGAGCAGGGCGGCGAGCGCGCGTACGTCCCCGGCCGTCCGGCCCGGCGTCGGTGCGGTGCCGGGGGCGGCCGTCTCGGAGCGGTGCCAGCCGATGAGCAGCGGTCCGTCGAGCGTGAGCAGGACACGGTCCGCCGACAGATGGCCGTGCACGATGCCCGCGTGGTGACTGTGGTCGAGGGCCGAGGCGAGCCGCTGGCCGAGCACCAGGATCAGGTCCGTGCCGAAGGTCTCGTGGACCCGCAGCGACTGCGCTACGGCCCGCAGCGCCGGGGCTCCTTGGCCCAGCCGGTTGAGGGCGCCGGTGGCGGCGGCCCAGAAGGTGCCGGAGTCGAAGGCGGCATCGAGGAGCGACGGGAGACAGGGGTGGTCGAACCGGGCGATGGCAAGGGCCTCACGGCGGACCTCGGCCATGCTCCGGGGGTGCGTCGACGAGGCCCGGATCACCGCCTGCTCCTTGCCCTTGGACCCGGCGAACAGCGAAGGACCGCCGGGCTGGCCGGCCTGTCCGGTGAGCCGGTACCCCCCGAGGGTGGCGAGGGATCCGCTGTCGACGGCGGACCAGGTGGTGCTCGCCGCCGAGTAACCCACGAGCGGGAACTGCGGGTAGATGCTCCCCGGCGGGCTGAGCCGGATCTCCCGGGGCAGCGTCGGCTGTTCGGTCCACTCCTGCGCCGACAGCCCGGTCAGCCCCAGGCGGTCCTGGAGCGCCGGGCTCAGCCAGGCGAAGGCGCTGCTGTCGTCGGGCAGCCGGCTCGTCCCGTCGGGGCGGTCCAGCCATGCCGGGAAGTCCGGTGAACGGCCCACCAGTTCGGCGATGTGCTCGGACACCCGGCGGGTGGAGGCGAGGACCTCGGTGGTGGGGACGGCGTCCAGAAGGATGTCCCGGGAGTCGCTGGTGAACGCGAAGACACGCTGCTGGGGCAGGACATCGGCGGTCGGGGGCCCGTGTCCCGCCTCCGCCGGGCGCAGCATGCCGCTCAGGAACACCTCGGCCAGATGGGCCGTGGTGACCGGGCGCGGAAGGGAGTGGACGACGAGGCGCATCACCGGGATCGTGAGCGGTGAGACCGCCGCGAGATGGGCCGCCAGACGGTAGGCCTCCGGCGAGACGGCCCGGCGGAACCGCTGCACCTCCGCGTCGGGCCGGACACGCCGGGGCGGCTGCTTCGTGTGTGAACGGGCCCGGACACCCGACGGGCGCTGCCGTTCCGCCGTGTCCGCGTCCCACAGGGCGAGCACGCCTCCGGAGCCTTCGCCCGCGGTGACCCGGGCCCAGTCGGCGAACGACTGGGGTGACGGCGTCAGGACCGGGACGGGCGTCGTGCCGAACGAGGAGAGCGCCTCCGGCAGCACCGGATCCCGCACCCGCCACGTGGAGTTGGCGGCCCCGGGTCCGGGCGCCCTGACCGACCAGCGGCGGGTCGGCAGCCCGGAACCCCGCCACATGCGGGGCGGCAGCGTGTGGATCACCGCGGTGGGGCTGTGCGCCGCCCAGCGGGACAGCACGGCCCGCATGGCACCCGTACGCCACCCGGGGCCCGCCCCGTCGGAGATCACCAGCGTCATGGTCCGGCCCGAAGGGTCGGTGAGCACCTCGGCGGAGACCGTCGGCGCGTCCGGCACGAAGGGGCGTGAGCTGATCCGCGGCGCCTGCCCCGGCCTCAGGCGCAGTCCGTACGTACGGATCTGACGGAAGGCGCCGATGTGGGCCAGCAGCGAGTTGAGCTCCGAGCAGAGCTGCTGCCACAGGAGCATCGAGACACCGTCGTCGACGACGACCGTGAGGTCCAGCCAGCGGTCACGGGCGGGGCGTGTCACCACGTCGAGCAGCCCGGAGTGGGCGATCCGCGCCGCGGTCTCCGCCTCGTCCAGCTCCTCGGCCGACGGGTGCGGGCGGTACTGCTTCAGCGGTCGCAGCGCGCGAGCCGTGCGCAACGGCAGGGCGAGCGCGTGCGGATGGGGGATGCGCACGGGCAGCGCGGCGCTCCGGTCCTCCGCGGGTTCTGCGGGTTCCGGGGGTTCTGCGGGTTCCGTCTGCGCAGGTCCGGGCTCCGGGGCAGCGGGGTCGTCGTCCCGGCCGGGGGCCTCGGAGGAACCGGCGTAGCCCTCCGCCTCTGAGCCATCCGCCGGCGGGGCCGCCGACGCGTGCAGGCCGGCCGGCGCGGGCTCGTCCCCCGGAGCATCGGGCCCGCTGGTGCTCTCCTTCTCCTCCGCCCACGCGGCCGGGGGAGGGACGCCGGGTTCCCGCGCCGCGCCGGGCGGACGGGCGCCCCCGCCCAGCAGACCCATGGCCGCTGCCAACGGCGCATCGGCAGGCATCCGCTCCGCCAGCCACAGGCAGTCGGCCAGCTCCTCGGCGGTGACGTCGAATCCGACGTCCCGCAGCAGGGAGAGCAGACGGTCAGGCACGGCTACAGAGCACCCCCCAGCCGGTGCAACACCGCTTCCAGCAGCCCCTCGGCGTCCAGATCGACCCCGCCGAGGCGCAGGAACGCCGCGTTCAGCAGCTGGTCCGTGGCCAGCTCGCCCGGTGCACGCCTGGCCAGGAACGCCCGTACAAGATCGTCCACCCGGGGCAGGGCGTCCGCACCCAGATGGGCGGCCACGATGGCGCGCAGCCGTTCCTCGTCGGGGTCCGGCAGGTCCAGCCGCAGACAGCGCCGCAGGAAGGCGGGCGGGAACTCCCGCTCACCGTTGCTCGTGATGACCACGACAGGGAACTCCTGGCAGCGCACCACCCCCCGGTGGACGGTCACGGTGTCGCCGCCCCGCGAGCTGTGGACCTCGATGTCGTCCTCACCGGGTGGCAGCCGGGAGAGCTCGGGGATCTCGAACTCGCCCTCCTCGAACACCGTCAGCAGGTCGTTGGGCAGGTCGACGTCACCCTTGTCGAGCTCGTCCACGAGCAGCACACGGGGGCGCCGGTCCGCCACCAGGGCCGTGCCGAGCGGGCCGAGCCGGATGAAGTGACCGATGCCCGGGACGGTGTCGGCCGCGTCGTGCCGGAGATTGGTCTCGCGGAGCCTGCCCACCGCGTCGTACCGGTACAGCGCATCGGCCAGCGTGGACCGGCTGTTGACCGGCCATCGCAGCACGGGGCCCAGCGAGAGCTCATGGGCCACGGCATGGGCCAGCGACGACTTGCCGGTGCCCGGATGACCGGTGACCAGCAGCGGCCTGCGCAGATGCAGGGCCGCGTTGACGATGTCCCGCTGGGTCGGTCCGATCAGGTACGGGCGCGGGGCCCTGGGGGCGCCGGCCTCGGACCCGGCCGTGTCCTGCCCGCCGAACCGCCGCCACGGCGGCGCGGCCGGCATCGTCACCTGGCGCGGCGGCCCTTCCCCGCGGAAGAGCCGCCAGCCGTCGGGGTCTTGCGGCGTGAGGTGATCTGCTGCCGTCATGAGGTCGCGTCCTCCCAGGACGGGTCGCTCCAGTAGGGCTCGGGCGGAGTGCGGGACGCGTCGTCCCACACCAGTACGGGGGCCACCGTGTCCGCGCGGGATCCCCCCAACGACCGGGCCCGGTGCGCCCGGACACGCTCGGGCAGGCTCCGCGGGTGGCCGTTGAGCATGAGAGCGGTGAGCTGGTCGATCCGCCGCGGTGAGTCGTTGCGGTCCCACAGCACGACGGGGATGCCGTGTGCCAGACAGACGACCTGGAGCGTGGGCCGGTGCTCAGGCGCACAGCCGACGGCGAGGCGGCCGGTCTTCTGGTCCTGGTGCAGGAGCTTGTACACGTGTTCCGGCTCGCTGTGCTCGGGCATGAGCCGGGCGAACCCGCCCGCGGGGAATCCCACCGATCTGGTCTCCCAGGCCCTGAGCCTCTTCAGCGACTGCGTGCGCAGCTCCGGGCACCGCACCACGACGGCGTACTCCACGCCCAGGACGGACGGGAAGCCACCGTCCGAGTCACCGTCGTCCCAACGGTCCACCGGCAGGTCCAGATCCTCCGGCTCGACCAGGAACTCGACCAGCGGCGAGCTGCGCACCCGCACCGCGGCGGGAACCTCGCGCAGGAGGACGTCCTGGACCAGCCGGGCCACCTCCTGGGACCCACGCGGATCGTCGTCCGCCCGCACCAGCCGAAAGGCGCCGTCCTGCCCGGTGCCGGAGTCGTACCAGACGGTGCAGCGATGCCCGCCCGACGGGTCCCGGGCGAGCTGCACGGTCACCCGCGGCTCCGCGGGTGCCGTACGGGACCGCCGGGCGCGGGCCCAGTCCTCCGCGTCGGTGCGCCGGGACAGCAGGACCGACTCGTGCACACCGGTCCTCTCCGCCACCGCCGCGACCCACTCGCGCAGCTCGCGCCGCTGCCCGGGATCGGTGAGCGCGGCGACGTACTCCACCGCCGTCAGCAGGGCGGGCACCCGGTGCGGGGTGTCGGTGGACGCGCTGTCACCCCAGTAGTTCTCCAGGGCGAGCACGAGACTCCGTACGGCGTCGTCCGGGTCGCCCCTGAGCGAGTCGAGCGGCTCGTCCCAGAAGGTGGTGTTGACCAGCGCGTCACGCGCGGCCTCCTCCAGCAGCCTGCCGGGCTCCCCGTCCAGCAGGGCCAGCAGGGACGCCAGCTCCAGCGGGGTGAGGATGCCGGGGACCAGCGCACCACGGCACAGCGACAGCAGCTTCAGCGCGGTTTCGCGCAGCCTGCCGGGCAGTTCGTCGGTGAGGACGGCCGCAGCGCGGGGCCGGGTCAGCACCAGGTCCACCAGCGCGGCCACCGAGGCGTCGGCCGCGGTGTCGCCCGGCAGCCCGAGGGCCGAGAGCACCCGGTGGGTGTGGCGCAGACGCTGCTCCTCGTCCGGCAGCAGACTCAGGACGACCTTGTGGAGCTTGTGCCGCAGGACAGGGGCGACCGCCCTGGGCGGGAGCCGGCCGGTGTCACCGGGCGCCGGGCCGGCCGTCATCTCCTGCGCGGCCAGGAACCGTTCGACGCTCTGCCACGGCGCGACGATGGCGCGGCGCTGTACGTTCTCGGCGCGGAAGGGCCCGTCCGGCGGCGACATCACCCCGAGGACGAGCCCGACGGCCGCCCGCTCCTTCTCGCACCACAGCGGCCCTCCGCTGTAGCCGGGGCCGATCGCGGCACCGCGCGGCGCACCGTCGACGAAACCGTGGTCCTGGTGCACCGCGCCGACGTTGCTGTCGGCGTAGGTGAACGACGCGCCGTCGCCGTACCACGCGCGGACCTCCTGACCCCGGTCCATGTACTGCCAGGGCGCGGGTGCCACGGGCTCGCCGGGCTCCTCCGCCAGTTCCAGTACGGCCAGATCGCCGCCCCAGAGGGGCTCGCCGAGCAACGCGGGGATGCCGGGTGCCCCCGCCCGGTGTGCGGGCTTCCACGCCACGAGCCGTGCCGCGAGGTCGGGCCCCTCGGGCAGGCACGGGAAGCCCACCCGCAGAGAGGCGTCCCCCGGGGCGTGCCGGCTGAACATGGCACGGCCCAAGGCCTCGTTGACCACGTGGGCGCACGTCAGCAGCCGCCGCCCGCCCACGTAGACACCGCTGCCCACGACGCGTGCGGTGCTCGGGCTCAGGACCGACACCAGGGACAGCCGCGCGGCGTCCTCGCCGGATGCGTCACGATTCCCCCGTCCGAGCATCTCAGCCGTCCGTGGTGGCTTGCTGTCCCAGGTGCCAGTTGGCGGTGACGGTCAGCGTCGCCTCGCCCCCGACACCCACGACCCCCAGCTTGAGGTCGTGCCCGACCCGTACCCCGAAGCTGACCGAGATCTCGTCGGGAGGATCGGGGACGGCGGCCGCCGTGTCACGGACCTGCTGGAGGAGCGGAACCAGGGGAGCCATGACGCCCCGCAACGCGGTTCCGGCCACCGCTCCCAGCCGCGACCCCCGGGCCACCGGCGCCGACATGCCGAAGCCGGGTGCCGATCCCTCGGCCGGGACGGCCGCAGGGAACACCTGGAGGGCCAGCGACGAACCGTCGTCGAACTCGAATTCCATGAAGTCTGACACGCAGTAATCCTCTCCCAACGGACCTGTGCGTAGGCGCGATTGGGAAGAGCTGATCCGTACGACGGACACGGGGACCGGCCGGCGGGGCATGAGAGCCCCGCCGGCCGACGGAAGAGCCCGGCTCAGTCCGTGTTGTTGACGCCGCCACCGAAGACGGTTGCCTCCTGCGAGGTCTGGGTGATGCCGTTCGCGCCGTTGAAGACGCGCTCGCCCCATGAGCTCAGCCGGTTCGGGTCGAAGTCGATGGCCAGGTCGAGGATCGGGTCGGTGTTGCCGCTCCAGGACCACGCCAGATAGCCGAGGCCGAGCTGTTCGGCGGTGGCCATCATGGTGTCCTCGTCCGGGTCGCCGTACTGGTCGGCGGGGCCGCCGAACTCGCCGATGAGCAGGGGAAGTCCGGCGTCCACGAACGCGTTCAGGTAGTCGGTGACCGCCTCGGCCGTGTTGTAGACGCTGTACATGTGGATCGAGAAGATCAGGTTGCCCGTGGTGTCGGCGTCGTACACGGCCTGGGCGTTGGCGCGCATGACGCCCTCCCAGTCCTGGCCCCAGTTGGGCGCGTCCACCATGATCGTGTGGGCGAAGCCCGCGTCGCGCAGCTTCTGGACGGCGGCGGTCGTGGGCGCGGTCCAGCCGGCCGGGTCGGTGTTGCCCCAGGGCTCGTTGCCGATGTTGATGATGACGTAGTCCTCTTGACCCGCGAGTACGTCCTTGAGGCCGACCCAGTAGTCGGCCGCCTGGTCGAGGGTGCCCGCCTCGGCGTCCTCGCCGTAACCGGTGGTGTCGTGCACCTCCAGGACGCAGATCAGCCGGTTGGTCTTGCAGTCGTCGACGATCCCCGCGACTTCCTCGGGGCCGTTCTCCGTCCAGCGGTGGCCGTCGGAGAGCACGACGCGGACGGTGTTCGCGCCGAAGGCCTTGATGTCGGCCAGCGACTGCGTCTCACCCGGGTACCAGGTGTGCGCGTGGTTGACGCCGCGCATGACGAAGTCGTTGCCGTTGCCCTCCAGCAGACGGCCGTCGCTGATGTGCAGACCGGTGGCGGCGATGTCCGGCTGCGCGGGCCTGGCCTGCGCGGCGGCGGGGCCGAGCGCGCCCAGCAGGACGACGCCGAGAAGGGCGGCCAGGCCCTTCATCAAGGCGGTCAAGGGGCTCTTGCGTGCCGTACTCGTTGCTGATCTCACTGCGACTCCAGTGGGGTGGGTGCCGGGTGACGCAAACATCGGATGATGTGGGAGCGCTCCCATAAACCCATCTCGACAGGGTCACGTCAAGACTTCGTGCATGCTTCGACGCCCTTCGATGGACTTCGACGGACTTCGATGCCCTTCGGCGGACTGTGCGGCGGGCCGCGGCCCGCCGCCCGCGGCCCGTGTCAGGTGCTCAGGTGCTGCTGACGCAGATCGCGTCGTACGGGCGGCCCGGGCTCGGGAAGAGTTCGATGGGGGCGTCCGCTTCCGCCGGGCACTCGTCGGCGGTCTTGGTCAGGGCGATGACCTTGCTCCCGCCGCTCGCGCAGGCCACCTCCTCCGCCTCGTCGCTCACGCAGTCGCCCACCACCAGCTGACCGCCGCCCGCGCCCGCGTCTCCGGGGTGGTCGCCGGAGAGGTTACGGCCGCAGATGGTCTTGCTGGGGATGCCGCCACCGGAACTGCCGCCGAAGGACACCTTCACCGAGATGATCTCGTCGGTTCCGGCCGGGCACTCGACAGCTCCTGCGAAGATCTCGCCGTCCTTGACCTCCAGCGCCTTGATCGTCGCCTTCGGGTCATCGCAGTCGAGCCCCTGGAAGCCGTCCTTCGACTCGCTCGTGTCCGGCCCCGCGCAGTCGCCGACCTTCCAGTCCCTGGCCCCCTGGCTGCCGTTCGACCCGCTGTCACTGTCTGCGAACGGGCGGCAGGCCGTGGTGGCTCCGAGTACGAGCGCGAGCATCAGGACGCCCTTCGCGCAGTCCTGGAGAACGGTCATGCTGCTCCTCGTGTACGTGGGGTGGTCCACGCGGCAACCACTGTGCGCCGCGCGGCAGTTCGCGCGTGAGGACGACGGAACCGCACCGGACGGTTCCCGGGCCGCGACGAGCACTGTGCGCCACCGCGGAACCGGTGCGCGGGGAGGGGGCAGTGGGGCGGCAGTTCACCGGGTCACCGGGTCAGCGCAGCGCCTGCGGGCCGATGACCGAGAGGAGACGCAGCCTGTCGTGGCTCTCGCTGCCCGGAACGGCGGTGTAGACGAGCAGGCGGTGCGACTGGTCAGGGTCGAGGAGGTTCTGGCAGTGCAGTTCGAGGGCCCCGACCTCGGGGTGGATGAAGTGCTTGACGTGGTGCGGGTGGATGCCGACCTCCTGCTTCTCCCACACGCGTCGGAACTCGTCGCTCCGGGCGAGGAGCAGCTCGGCGTAGTGGGCGGCCCGGGAGCCGGGGCCCCGTAGGGCGGACGCTTCGCGCAGGCCGGACGCGAACATCCGGGAGAGGAACGCGTGATCCTCCGGTGCGTAGAGCTCGCGGGTGACCGGGTCGGTGAACCAGCGGTAGCCGATGCTGCGCGCCGGGCCGGTGTAGCGGGTCGCGTCGCCGGTGAGGGCCGTGCCGAGCGGGGTCTGCCGCAGTGTCTCGCCGAGCTCGGTGACGACCTCGGCGGGTGTGTCGTCCAGCCGGTCGAGGATGCGCAGCAGGCCGGGGCTGATGTGCTCGCTGACGGCGCCGGTGCCCCGGACGGGTGGGGTGTGGCCGGCTAGCCGGAACAAGTGGTTCCGCTCGTCGAGGGAGAGGTGCAGCCCCTGGGCGATCGAGGCGATCATCGGCTGGGACGGCTGCGGGCCGCGCTCGCGCTCCAGCCGGGCGTAGTAGTCGGTCGACATGTGGCAGAGCTCGGCGACCTCCTCGCGGCGCAGCCCGCTGGTCCTGCGCCGCTGTCCGCGCGGGAGGCCGACATCCTCGGGTTGCAGCAGCTCCCTGCGGCGGCGCAGGAACGCCGCGAGCGCCGGCCGGTCGATCTCCATGGGCCCTCTCCTTGGCTGCTCGTCCCCGGACCGCTTCCCGGGCCGTCAGCCGCTCGTCCCCGGGCCGTCAGCCGGTGTCCCCAGGCCGCTTCCCGGACCTATGCCTCTCGTACCGCGATCTTCCCCACCCTTTCTAACGCGTGCGCCGCCGCATATCCACGGAGCGTCGATCCCCCTCTGCGGCAGGCGCGTCCCGGCGTTGCCCGTGCGGGCCGTCCGTAGCCTGGCCGCGCGTATCAGTGGATCGGCAGTCCCTGGACGGGGCCGGGGCGCCGAGTCACGGTGGAGGCAACGACATGTGAGGGAGTGCAGACATGCCACGCCAGGACATCGACATCACCGTTCCCGACCTGACGGGGAAGCGCGCTGTCGTCACCGGAGCGAGTGACGGGATCGGGCTGGGCATCGCGACGCACCTGGCCGCCGCCGGCGCGGAGGTCGTCATGCCGGTCCGTAATCCACGTAAGGGCGAAGGGGCGGTCGCCCGGATCCGCGAGCGGCACCCCGGGGCGAACGTCTCGCTGCGCGCCCTCGACCTCTCCTCGCTCGCCTCCGTCGCCGAGCTCGGCGCGACCCTGCTGGGCGAGGACCGCCCCGTCCACCTGCTCATCAACAACGCCGGCGTCATGACCCCGCCCGACCGGCAGACCACGGCCGACGGCTTCGAGCTGCAGTTCGGCACCAACCATCTGGGCCACTTCGCCCTCGTCCATCACCTGCTGCCCCTGCTGCGAGCCGGTCAGGCCCGTGTGACGTCCCAGATCAGCGTCGCGGCGAACGGCAACGCCATCAACTGGGACGACCTGAACTGGGAGCGTTCCTACAGCGGCATGCGCGCCTACAGCCAGTCGAAGATCGCCTTCGGGCTCTTCGGCCTCGAACTCGACCGGCGCAGCCGAGCGGCCGGCTGGGGCATCACGAGCAACCTCGCCCACCCCGGGGTCGCGCCGACGAGCTTGCTCGCCGCCCGCCCCGAAGTCGGCCGCGCCAAGGACACGCTGGGTGTGCGCCTGATCCGCGCCCTGTCCGCCGGCGGCATCATCGTCGGCACGGTGCGTACGGCGCAGCTGCCCGCCCTCTACGCCGCCACTTCCCCCGAGGCCACGGGTGGCGGGTTCTACGGGCCGAGCTGGACGGGGCACCTGGGCGGCCCTCCGGCGGAGCAGAAGCTGTACAGCCGGCTGCGCAGTACCGATGAGGCTGAGCGGGTCTGGCGGATCTCCGAGGAACTCGTGGGTACCGGCTCCTGGGGATAGGACGGACCTCCGTCGGACCTCAGGCGCCCGGAAGGAAGAGGCAGAACGGGTGGCCGTGAGGGTCTCGCAGAACCCGTACGTCGTCCTCGGGCTGATACTCCTGCACCGTCGCGCCCAGGGCGCAGGCCCGTCCGGTCTCCGCCTCCAGATCGTCGACCAGGATGTCCAAGTGTGCCTGCATCTGCTGGCTGCCGGGGCGCTGCGGCCACTCCGGAGGAACGTGATCGGTCTCCAACTGGAAGCTGAGGCCGGGGCGTTCGCGTGCGGGATCCCTCAGACGTACCCACTCCGGCCCACGATCGACCTCCTGCCAGCCCAGCAGGGCCCGGTAGAAGTCGGCCAGCGCGGGAGGATCGGGCGTACCGAGAACAAAGGCGCCGAGTGTGGTCGTCATGCCTTCCACCTTGCCCCGGCCACCCGCACCACACATCCCCTGCCATCGCTCCCGAGCCGGCCGCTCACGGCCACCTCCGGACCCGACATCCTGCTGTGCCCGATGCGGCGGGGCCGGGTCTCCTGCCTGGGGAGGAGGGCGAGGCCCGGCTCGTACGAGCGCAGCAGGCGGAAGTGACGGTAGGCGCACGACGCCCGGGAGGCGGGATCTCGCGAGTCTGGGGAGGTACCCCCCAGACCGGATGCGGAGATCTCAGACTCGTGGCTACCTTCCTGTATCGCATGGGCCGTGCTGCCTTCCGGCGGCGCTGGCTCGTCGTCCTCCTGTGGGCGGTGCTGCTCGGCGCTGTCGGGGCCGGTGCCGCCAAGGCGCCCGGCGCCGGGGACGACGGCACGTCCTTCATGCCGGGCATCGAGGCGCAGAAGGCGTTCGACCTCATCGAGGAACGCTTCCCGGGACCGGACGCCGACGGTGCGACGGCCCGGATCGTGTTCATCGCCTCCGACGGGGAGAAGGTGACCGCGGCCGGACATCGTGCCGCCGTCGACACCCTGGTCGACGAGGCGGCGGACGCGCCCCAGGTCTCCGGGGCCGTCAGCCCCTTCAAGGCCGACGCGGTGAGCAAGGACGGTTCGACCGCCTACGCCACCGTCTCCTACAAGGTCGCGGCGGGAGACCTGACGGACGCGGACAAGCGTGCGCTGGAGGACATCATCGACGAGGCCCGGGGCTCCGGGCTCACCGTGGAGGTCGGCGGCACCGCCCTCGCCACGCAGCCGGCCGCGGGTGGACCGGCCGAGGCCATCGGGATCGGGCTCGCCGCCGTGGTCCTGCTGATCACCTTCGGCTCCGTCGCCGCTGCCGGGCTCCCTCTGCTCACCGCGGTCGTCGGTGTCGGGATCAGCATGTGCGCGATCCTCGCCCTCGGCAGCGCACTCGGGCTGTCCATGACCACCGGCACCCTCGCCTCGATGCTGGGCCTCGCCGTCGGTATCGACTACGCCCTGCTCGTGGTGTCCCGCTACCGGGAGGAACGGGCGGGCGGACACGCGCCGCAGGAGGCGGCGGGGCTCGCCGTCGGCAAGGCCGGCTCCGCCGTGGTCTTCGCCGGTCTCACCGTCGTCATCGCGCTGGCCGGGCTGTCCGTGATCGGCGTACCGATGCTGACGAAGATGGGGCTCTGCGCCGCGGGGACCGTCGTCCTCGGCGTCCTGGTCGCGCTGACCCTGGTGCCCGCGCTTCTGGGGATGTGGCCGAACGCCGTCCTGTCCAGGAAGGCCCGGCGCCGCGGCGGCGCGGTTCGGCCCGCGGATGCGCCGGACAACGGTGGCTCCCGGTGGGCACGGTTCGTGCTGCGCCGGCCGGTGGCGGTGCTGCTGGTCTGCGTCGCCGGGCTGGGCGTGCTCGCCCTGCCTGCCGCCGACCTGGACATGGGCATGCCGGGCGACGAGGCCAAGCCGGTCTCGTCGACGGAGCGGCGCGCCTACGACGCGCTCGCCGACGGTTTCGGCGCCGGCTTCAACGGCCCGCTGACGATCGTCACGGACGTCGGCGGTGCCGCGGATCCCAAGGCCGCCGCCACGGCCGTCGCCGAGCGGATCGGGACCACCGACGGTGTCGTGTCCGTCTCCCCGCCGCAGTTCAACACCGCGGGCGACACGGCCATCTTCTCCGCCGTACCGGCCGACGGGCCGAGCGACGAGGCCACCAAGGACCTCGTGCAGACCATCAGGGACGAACGCCCCGCCCTGGAGAGCGGGACGGGGTCCACCTTCGAGGTCACCGGTTCCACCGCGATGAACATCGACGTGGCCCAGGCGCTCCAGGACGCCCTGGTGCCGTACCTGATCGTGATCGTGGTGCTGTCCCTGGTGCTGCTGATGATCGTCTTCCGCTCCGTGCTGGTGCCCGTCAAGGCCGCCTTCGGGTTCCTGCTGTCGGTGCTGGCGTCGCTCGGCTCGGTCGTCGCCGTGTTCCAGTGGGGCTGGGGGGCCGAGCTGCTGGGAGTGGAGCAGGCCGGGCCGATCATGAGCCTGATGCCGATCTTCCTGGTGGGCATCGTGTTCGGCCTGGCCATGGACTACGAGGTGTTCCTCGTCGCCCGGATGCGTGAGGCGTACGTCCACGGGGAGCGTCCGGCGCAGGCGGTGGTCACCGGCTTCCGGCACAGCGCCCGTGTGGTCGCGGCCGCGGCGGTGATCATGGTGGCGGTCTTCTCCGGGTTCGTCGGATCCGGCGAGGCGATGATCAAGACCATCGGTTTCGGTCTGGCGGTCGCCGTGCTGTTCGACGCGTTCGTCATCCGTATGGCCTTCGTGCCCGCGGTACTCGCCCTGCTCGGGCACCGGGCGTGGTGGCTGCCCCGATGGCTGGACCGGATCCTGCCGCACGTCGACGTCGAGGGCGCGAGCCTCACCGCGCGGTCCGAGACCGCCGCGGTCACGGGCGGAGGGGCGGACAAGAAGGAGCCGGTCCACCTCTGACCCGGTCGGTTCCCGAGCCGGTCGACTCCTGATCTGGTCCACCCCTGATCTGGTCCACCCCTGACCCGGTCGACCCCCGACCCGGCGCTCCCTGCCCGGTCCGGCAGCGAGCCGCGGCGCCGTGCACACGGTGCCGCGGTCCCTGTCTGTCACCATGTCCTGAGCCATCCCTACCTGGGAGAACGCGCGATGAGCACCACCGGACAGCGCCTGAAGACCGCCCGCCACCCCTACGTCACCGAGGGCCTGACGCTCGGTCAGCTGTACGTGCTCGCCGTGGGCGGCTGTGTCCTCTCCTACGTGGTCACGCCGGATTCACCCCCGCTGTGGCCCGCCCTACTGCTGTGCGCGTTCGCCTGCGCGGCGCTGCCCTGGCGGCGCAGCCACCCCCTGCTCGTACTGGCGGTGAGCACGCTCTGCATGGTCACCGTGTCGCTGCTGGGCCACCTGGTGACGGCCCTGGTGATGGCCCCGCTCATGGCCGCGCAATATTCCGTGAGCCTGCGTGTCCACCGCCGCACAGCTTGGTACGTGGCAGTCGTGGGCACCGTGGCCATGGTCGTCTCCGGAGGGTGGCACAGCGGGTTCCAGCACGAGTGGATCATCAGCCTCGTCAATCCGGCTGCCTGGGTGCTGCTGTCCGCCGCCCTCGGCAACTACGTACGCGACCGTCGCGACTACGCCGCCGCGCGCACCGAACACGCCGCCCGGGAACGCGAGGAGGAGGCCAGGCACCGCGTCGTCCAGGAGCGCATGCGCATCGCGCGTGAACTCCACGACGTCGTCGCGCACCACCTCGCCCTGGCCAACGCCCAGGCCGGTACCGCCGCCCACCTCGTACGGGCCGATCCCGGCCAGGCGTACGAGATGCTCGGCAAGCTCTCGGAGACGACGACCGCCGCCCTGCGTGAACTCAAGGCCACGGTCGGACTGCTGCGCCAGGACACCGACACCGACGACGGCCGGACGCCGGCCCCGGGGCTGAGGCAACTGCCGGATCTGGTCACCGCCTGCGCCGCGGCAGGTCTTGAGGTCGGTGTGGCCGTGGAGGGGCGGCAGCGCCCTCTGTCGCCGGGGATCGACCTGACGGCGTACAGGATCGTCCAGGAGGCCCTGACCAACGTCACCAAGCACTCGGCCACCGGCAGCGCGCGCGTCACGCTGGCCTACGGCCCGCAGGTCCTGACGCTCACGGTCGTCAACGACAGCGGCGTCGCCACCGCACGCCCCGAGGACCGGCCGGGACCCGGTCGGGGCTTCGGGCTCCTCGGCATGCGGGAGCGCGCCGTGGCCACCGGTGGCACCTTCCGGGCGGGGCCACGGCCGGAGGGCGGCTTCGAAGTCTCCTGCGCACTGCCCCTCGACAGTCACGACGAAAGCGCGGCCCCATGACCATCCGTGTCCTGCTCGCCGACGACCAGGCCCTCCTGCGGGCCACCTTCCGCATCCTCATCGACTCCGACCCCGGCATGACCGTGGTCGCCGAGGCGGCCGACGGCCAGGAGGCCGTCGAACTCACCCGCCGGCACGGGCCCGACGTCGTCCTCATGGACATCCGTATGCCTGGCACCGACGGGCTGGCCGCCACCACCGACATCTGCTCACGGCCGGAACTCGCGAGCACCCGCGTCCTGATCCTCACCACCTTCGAGAACGACCAGAATGTCGCCGAGGCCCTGCGCGCCGGTGCCAGCGGGTTCCTCGGCAAGGACGTCGGCGCGGACGTACTCCTGACCGGCATCCGCACCGTGGCCGCGGGTGAATCCCTGCTCTCTCCCACGGCGACCCGTGCACTCATCACCCGCTTCCTCGCCGCCCCCGACGACACACCGCTCGCGCCGCCCGAGGGCCTGGCCGCGCTCACGGACCGCGAGCGCGAGGTCATGGCGCTGGCCGCCCATGGCAGGTCCAACATCGAGATCGCCGAACACCTCGTGGTCAGCCCGCTGACCGTCCGCAGCCACATTCAACGGGCCATGAGCAAGATCGGCGCCCGCGACCGCGCCCAACTCGTGGTCGTCGCCTACCAGAGCGGGCTGGTCCAGCCACGCCCGTACGGCGCCGGGTGACGCGGTGGTGAGGGGCTGTCACCACCGCGCCGGCCAGATCCGCGCCGGAGTCCCGCGTCCACGGGGTCTCGCCGGTGGAGCGCACCGAACACCCGGCGGCTCGAAGGACGGGTCATCGGCCCGTACGGGCGAGGCGGCAACCCTCACCGCGGCAGTGGGACCCGGGGCGGTCCAGCTGCCCCGAGGTACCCGCCGGGAAGGGTTTCCCGTACCCGCCTTCACTCCTTCTTCGGCTTGATGATCTCCCACTCCTGGTCGTCGGTGTTGGTGCATGCGGCGATGTTCAACGGAGTCTCGGTGCCGCCGTTCTGGCCCTCCACGGCCAGGCACGCGTTGTTGCTGGCGAAGTTGCGGATCCAGTAGTGACCGCTCTCCTGCTTCTCGACCCACCAGAGCTGGTTCTCCGCCGTCGTGCCGTCGCAGCCGCGCTCGTTGACAGGGGATCCGAGGGGGCGGGCTCCGAATCCCTCCAGGTTCATGCAGAGCCCGTCCGTGGCGTTCTGGATCTGGAAGAGGGGAACTGCGCCGGGGCCGCCCTTCGGGTACTTCACATCGAGGTGCCAGTACTCGTTGTCGCCCTCTTCGTGGCAGTTGGCCTGCTGGACGACCCCACCGACCTTGCCCATGCCCCTCCCGGGGATGTCGGCGCACATATGCGTGGTGGCGTTGCGCAGCATGACGTTCCTGGCGGGAACCACGCCGGGCTTTTTCGGGGCCTTGGCGTCCCCGCCGCCCCCGTCACCCTTCTTGGACTCCTCGACGGCCGGCTGCTCGGATGGGGCCGGAGGCGAATCGGCCGCGCTCGGCGGGGTCTCCGGGGTCGCGCTGGGACTGGGCGCGATCGTGGCGCCCGCCTGCGTCTGCTCGGTCGCAGTCGTCCGGACCTGCGGTTTGTACGCGATCCAGAGCATCACGAACGCGATCGCGAGAGCGACGAGAACACCGAAGAAGGTGGCCAGCCAGCGCGGCAGAAACCCACGCTGCACATACGTGCCGTCGACCTTCGTCGGATCGACCCCGGACCGCCGCACCGCCAGCGAGTACGGCCGCTCCTCCTTCGCCCCGAACCAGATGATCTTCTTGGGCTTGAGCGTCGTCTTCACGAACGCCGCACGGCCCGGCTCGATCTGCACATTCCCAGGACGCAGCTCGTACGACAGATGATCACCGTTGTCGCTACCCGCGATCGACGCCGTCACCTTCGTGTTACCGAGGTTGTCCACCGCCAGCCTCGGCCGGCCCCGGAACCGCCCCTTCACCGTTGGCGGCACCAACTCCGCCTGCACCTCGGAGAACGGGGTGATCGTCAGATTCCCCTCAGGCACCGTCACCGCGTCCGGGTGCTCCGTCGGCGTGATCCGCACCGCATACGGATTCGGACCCGCCGCCGCGTCCGGCGAACGCGGCGGTGCGAACTCCAACTCCACCGCCCCCGTCGTACCCGGATACAAGCGCAGAGTCTGCGGCTCGACCGTCATCCAGGGCGCCACATCCCCGAACGGCTCGAAGCGGTATTCGTCGACGACATCACCGGTATTACGCACCCGCAGTCGCACGCGCGTGCGACTGCCCGGGTCGACGGTGGCGGACGCGGGCTCCAGAGAGGTCCAAAGGATCACCAGGCGAGGCTATGCCCTCGGTCACGCCCTGTCAGGGGCGTCCAGGGCACACCTGGTTGCCCCGGAGGACGCCGCTGCTCGCAGCAGCTACCTGCGGCGGTGCAGGAACGCGCGACCGCGGCTCGGTCGATCTCCATGCGCTTCTCCCCGCGGCCCTGTCTTCTGTACCGCTTCTTCTGTACCGCCCCTTTTCCGACGCCCGAGGCCTGGCCGCGCTCACGGACCGCGAGCGCGAGGTCATGGCGTCCAGCCACGCCCGTACGGCGCCGGATGGCGCGGTGGTGAGGGGCAGTCACCACCGCGGGGGCGTCGGCAGCGGCAGGACGCTGAAGGACCGTCAGCGCAGGGACGCGGGCAGCTCCTCGCGGTGCACGATGCCGAGGCGCTGGGTGGCCCGGGTCAGTGCCACGTACAGGTCGCTCGTTCCGAACCTTCCGGGCTCCACGACCAGTACGTTGTCGAATTCGAGCCCCTTCGCCTCGCGTGGACCCAGCAGCACCACGGGGCGGGTGAGGTCGGGTTCGGCGCCCGGGGCGATCCCGTCGAGCGGTGCCGCGATCTCCTCGTGCAGCTCACGCGGCGCGATCACCGCGAGCCGGCCCTCGTCGGGTGTCAGCTCGTCGACGGCCCGTGCCACCGCGCCGGCCAGATCCGCGCCGGAGTCCCGCGTCCACGGGGTCTCGCCGGTGGAGCGCACCGAACCCGGCGGCTCGAAGGACGGGTCGTCGGCCCGTACGACCTTGGCCGCCAGCTCCATGATCTCGGCGGGCGTACGGTAGTTGACCCCCAGCCGTACATGCTCGAAACGGTCACCGACATACGGCTCCAGGATCCTCTCCCAGGAACCGATGCCCGCCTCCTCGGAGGTCTGCGCAGGGTCCCCGACCAGGGTCAGCGAGCGGGTCGGCGACCGGCGCATCAGCAGTCGCCAGGCCATCGGCGACAGCTCCTGCGCCTCGTCGACGATGATGTGCCCGAACGCCCAGGTCCGGTCGGCGGCGGCCCGCTCCGCCGCGCTGCGGTGATCGGCCTCCTCCTGGCGCTCCGCCATCCGCTCGGCGTCGATGATGTCGTGGGCGGCCAGGACCTCCGAGTCCTCCTCGTCCTCGAACTCGTACGTCTCCGAGCCCCGGGACAGATCCAGCACCCCCTGCGCGTAGGCGACCCGCTCCTGGCGCTCCGCCTCCGCGGCGGCCCGCTCGGCGCTGTCGTCGGAGCCGAGCAGCTCGGCCGCCTCGTCCAGGAGCGGCACATCGGCCGGCGTCCACTTCAGGTCGCCCGGGTCGCCCGGGTCGCCCGGGTCGCGCAGAGCACTTGGGGCGCCCGGGTCGCCCGGGTCGCCGGGAGCGCGCCGGATGGCCTCGGCGTCCTCGTCCGGCAGGTACACGGGCTCGGCCAGATAGTCGGCGAGGAACTCCTCGGGGTTGAGCAGCGGCCACAGCTCTCCGACAGCGGCGTGCACCTCCTCGCTCGCGGCGACGCCCTTGCCGAGCTGGGCCACATCGTCCGGGCCGAGGAAGTTCGGGCCGCCGTACGGATCCGCGCCGATGCGTTCGGTGAGCTGCTCGGTCAGGGCGTCGATGATGTGGAAGGTGAAGTACGGACGGGCGAGGTTGTGCGGCAGACGCGTCTCGCGGGCCGCCTGCCGTGCCTCGTAGGCGATCTCCCAGTCCAGGACGAGGTCCCCGTCGTCGTGCGGGACGACCAAGGGCGCACCGGGCTCAGGCAGTTGCTGCCGGTCGCGTACGGCGAGGGCGAGGGCCTCGGCCATGCCCGCGCCGCCCTTCACGGCCGCCGCTCGGGGCGTGTCCGTGGCGCGGGCGTGGACACCCGGGAAGAGCTCGGCCTGGGTGGCGAGCATGACGCCGGTCTCGCCGAGCGCGGGCAGCACCTCGCCGATGTAGCGCAGGAAGGCCGGGTTGGGGCCCACGACCAGGACCGCGCGCTTGGCCAGCAGCTCGCGGTGCTCGTACAGCAGGAACGCCGCCCGGTGCAGCGCGACCGCCGTCTTTCCGGTACCGGGACCGCCCTCGACGACGAGGACGCCACGGTGCGGAGCGCGGATGATGCGGTCCTGCTCGGCCTGGATGGTCCGCACGATGTCGCCCATGCGACCGGTACGGGCGGAGCTCAGCGCGGCGAGCAGCACGGCGTCACCGCTGGGGTCCTCGAAGCCGGTGCGCTCGCGGTCGCCCAGGTCGAGGATCTCGTCGTGCAGCTCGGTCACCGTGCGGCCCTCGGTGGTGAGGTGCCTGCGCCGGCGCAGCCCCATGGGCGTATGCCCGGTGGCGAGATAGAAGGGCCGTGCGACCGGTGCCCGCCAGTCGATCAGAAGGGGCGTGTGCGCGGTGTCGTCCTCACGAATTCCGATACGGCCGATATGGTGCGCGGCGCCGTCGCGAAGATCGATACGGCCGAAGCACAGCGAACCGTCCACCGCATTCAGGGCGGCCAGCAGCCCGGACCGCTCGGAGACGAGCACATCCCGTTCGAGCCGGGCCTGCAGGTTGTTCCCCACCGGGGTCAACGCGTCCTCGACACGGCGCGCGGTGATCCCGCGCAACGCGTCGACACGGTCGTAGAGCCGGTCGATGAATTCCTGTTCCTGTTGCAATTCGACGTTTTCGCGAGTTGACAAAATCGCTCCCTGCCGGATATGGTGTTTCTTAGTGGCCCCCGGTGAGGGGCCTTTTTCTATGGGCACACAGAACCACCCAATATACGCGAGGAAATCCCCGCTCCGCAATTCAGGAGCGGGGATTTCCTGTGCGCGACGTAGGCACCCCATGACGGGTGTACGCACGCACGCGGCCATGCCCATGACGGGTGTCATGCCGGCCCATGACACCCGTCATGGCGTCCGATGACAGGTCGCACTGCCCTGTGCCCCTTCCTGCCGGGAGGGTGGATGACATGAACGCAGTCATCGAAACCATCGGACTGAAACGGAGCTACCAGGACTTCGAAGCCGTACGCGGTATCGACTTCACGGTCGCCCGCGGTGAGCTCTTCGCCCTGCTGGGAACCAACGGGGCGGGCAAGACCTCCACGCTGGAACTCCTGGAGGGCCAGGACACCCCCAGCGGCGGCAGCGTCCGCGTCCTGGGCCACGACCCGTTCCGGGAGCGGTCGGCGGTGCGGCACCGCATCGGGGTGATGCTCCAGGAGGGCGGGTTCCCGCCGGAGCTGACGGTCCTGGAGACCGTGCGGATGTGGGCCGGCTGCACGAGCGGCGCCCGCCCTGCCGACGAGGCCCTCGCCCTGACCAACCTGTCCGACCGGCGCGCCGTGCGGGTCAAGCAGCTGTCCGGCGGCGAACGCCGCCGCCTCGATCTCGCGCTGGCCCTGCTCGGGCGGCCCGAGGTGCTGTTCCTCGACGAGCCGACGACGGGCCTGGACGCCCAGTCACGCCGGGACACCTGGGAGCTGATCCGCGAACTCAAGCTCCAGGGCACGACCGTGCTGCTGACCACGCACTACCTGGAAGAAGCCGAACAGCTCGCCGACCGCCTGGCGATCATGCACCAGGGGCGGATCGCCACCACAGGGCGCGTGGCCGACGTGGTGGCCGAACGGCCCTCCCGGATCACGTTCCGGCTGCCCCAGGACCGCTTCCTCGGGGAACTGCCACCGCTCGCACCGATGGGCGTGACCCGGCACACGACCGAGGGCGGGACCGTACGGCTGGAGACCCGGGACCTCCAGCGCACG
This sequence comes from Streptomyces sp. NBC_01012, assembly GCF_045162755.1. NCBI lineage: Bacteria > Bacillati > Actinomycetota > Actinomycetes > Kitasatosporales > Streptomycetaceae > Streptomyces > Streptomyces sp. NBC_01012. The sequence goes on from NZ_CP108688.1 coordinate 4,947,859, forward strand.
GCCACCGAACTCCTCACCTGGGCCCACCGCACAGGCGTCGCACTGCATGCCCTCGACGCCCGTTCCGCCTCGCTGGAAGAGGCCTTCATGGAGATCGCCAGGACCCTGGAGAAGGAGGACTCACGATGACACCCCCCACGCCCGCCCCTACCCCCGCTCCCACTCCCGCCCCTACGTCACCCGTCCCCGCCGGCCCGCTGTTTGCCCCCGCCCCCGCCTCCGCACCCGTCCGCAGGGGCCCCACATCCACATCCCGCTCCCGGATGGCGGCTCTCGGCCGCGCGGAGCTGACGCTGCTGCTGCGCAGCAGGGCAGCCCTGTTCACCGCGCTCGTCCTGCCCGCCACCATGGCCTTCTCGATGCGCGGCCTGGTCAAGAGCCTCGACCTCGCCGGCACCGGCCTGTCGATCGCGACCGTCCTGCTGCCGGGGACCCTGGCCATGGCCCTGTTCTTCTCCATCTACACGAATCTGGTCGGCGTCTACGTCACCCGCCGCGAGAGCCTGGTGCTCAAGAGGCTGCGCACCGGCGAGGTGCGCGACGCCGAGATCCTCGCCGGCGGCGCGCTCCCGGCGGTCGTGCTTGCACTGGTCCAGTGCCTGCTGCTGGCCGTCGGACTGACGATGGTCCTGGACGCCCCGGCGCCCGCCGCCCCGCACTTGGCGCTCCTCGGGCTGCTGGGCGGCGTCGCGATGCTGGTCGCGCTGTCCGCGCTGACGGCCGCCTTCACGCGGACGGCGGAGAGCGCGCAGCTGACGTTCCTGCCGTTCATGCTGGTGACCATGGCCGGCTCCGGCCTCTTCCTGCCGCGCGAGGTGCTGCCGGGTGCTGCGGCCGACATCAGCGCCTGGCTGCCGTTCTCCCCGGTGATGGACCTCCTGCGAGGCGGCTGGACGGGCGACCTCGGCGGCATGGACCAGGTCCGCCTGCTGCTGGTCACCGCGGCCTGGACGACGGCGGCCATCCTGGGCGTACGGCACTGGTTCCGCTGGAGCCCCCGCCACTGAAAGGCGCGCTGTACTCCCTTGAAAGGCGCGCTGTACTCCCTGTTCACGACCCCGAAGAGGAGTGTACGTTTGTACATACTCACCCGGGGGCGGCGTCCGCCCGGCCGTGCACTCCTGAAAGAGCGCGTTACTGATGGACCTGGCCACACAGACACGTCGCCGCCGAACGGCACTGTGCTTCTTCTTCCTCGTACCAGGTCTGTCGATCTCCTCCTGGGTGACGCGCACGCCCGACATCAGGGATCAACTGGGCGCGTCGACCGCACAGATGGGCCTCGTGCTCTTCGGTCTCTCCGTCGGCTCCATGGTCGGCATCCTCAGCTCAGGAGCGCTGGTCGCACGGTTCGGTACCCGGCCGGTCATGGGCGTGGGCACCTCCCTGACGATCGCCGGCGCGGTGGTGATCGGCTGCGGCGCCCCGCTCTCCTCGGCCCCCACCGTCACCGCCGGGCTGTTCCTCTTCGGCGCCGGGATGGGCGGCGGGGAGGTGGCGGTCAACATCGACGGCGCCGAGGTCGAGCGGCTCACCGGCCGCACGGTCCTGCCCACCCTGCACGGCTTCTTCAGCCTCGGCACGGTCGTGGGAGCCGGCATCGGCATCCTGTGCACCGCCGTCGAGTTCCCGGTCCAATGGCACCTGACCGCCATGGCCGTCGTCGCGACGGGAATGTTCGTGTACGCCTTCCGCGCCATCCCCACCGGCGTCGGGAAGACCAGGACCGCCCCGGCCGACGGCAGCCCCGCCCCCGCCCGCCCCGCGGTCTGGAAGGACCGGCGCCTGCTGCTCATCGGCGGCATCATCCTCGCGATGGCACTGGCCGAGGGCGCCGCCAACGACTGGCTGCCCCTGCTCATGGTCGACGGCCACGGCGTCGACCCCGCCCTGGGCTCGGCCGTCTACGCGGGCTTCGCCGCCGCCATGACGCTCGGCCGCTTCGGTGGCGGCTTCTTCATCGACCGCTTCGGCCGCGCACCCGTCGTCCGGGCCAGCGCGCTGTCCGCTTCCCTCGGCCTCGCCCTCGTCATCTTCGCCGACTCACCGGTCCTGGCCGGCGCGGCGGTCCTCTTCTGGGGCCTCGGAGCCTCACTCGGCTTCCCCGTCGCCCTCTCGGCCGCCGGCGACTCGGGCCCCGACGCGGCGGCCCGCGTCAGCCTGGTCGCGATGATCGGTTACATCGCGTTCCTGGTCGGCCCGCCCTCGCTCGGCTTCCTCGGCGACCACTACGGGCTGCGGGCCGCCATGACCGTGGTCCTGGCGTCCGTAGCCGTAGCGGTACTCCTCGCTCCGGCCATCGGCCCCCGCCGCCCGACGGCGGCGGCACCCGCACCGCCAGGGGAAGTTACGGACCCGAAGACCACCACAAACCGGACAACCTCCCGTCCGTAACCTCCCCGCCCGCCCAGCCCGCCCAGCCCAGCCCGCCCAGCCCGCCCCGCCCGCCCAGCCCAGCCCGCCCTTCCGGCAGTTGCTCAGCTCGGTTTGATCGAGGCCAGCTGGACCAGTAGTTGCACCAGGCGGTAGGCCTCGCCGAAGTCGGCTGCCGTGAAGGCGACCGTACGGCCGCCCTCGGCGCGTGAGACGCCGGGCACCAGCGTCGCCAGGTCGACGGCGGCCGCACCGACGAGGTCCACCTCGACGGCGAGTGGCCCGGCGATGTCCAGCGGCGGGACCAGAGCGCGCCGTCCGATGGCCTCGGCCGCCGCGGCGCGCAGCCGCTCCCGGGCCACCTCGGGGTGCAGGGTGACGGCGGCGGCCGCCGCGATGGCCTCCTTGACCGCGACGGTGACCGCGGAAGGGGCCAGCTCACCGAACTCGGCGCAGGCGACGTCGTCACCGCTGAGCAGCAGGACCGGTACGCCCAGATGCCCGGCCATGGCGGTGTTGAGCCCGATCTCCCCGAGCGAACGCCCTGCCACGCGCACGTCCAGGATGTCCCCGCTCATGGTGTGCGCGATCACGCCCGGCCCTGCTCCAGCGCGGGCGTGGTAGCCCACGAGCAGGACGGCGTCGGTGTCCTCGTCGAGCCCTCCGAGCATGCCCAGGGGGCGCGGCTTGCCGCGTACCAGACGCGCCCGCCGGTCCATCTCCTCCGGCAGGAGATTACGGAACGGCCCGTGCGCATCGGCGACCCGGACGTCGGCACCGGGCTCGGCGTCCAGGACACCGGCGATGACGGCGTTGGCCTCGGCGGTCATCAACGCCCGGCCGCGCTCGTAGTCGTAGCGGTCGGGATTCGTCTCGGAGGTGTGCACGATCCCCGAGACGCCCTCCATGTCGACGGATATGAGTACGTTCATGGCCTTCGTTGCCTTCATGGAACGGGGAGCCTACGCGTGCACACGCCGCCCGGGCAGGGCCCGTACGGCCCTCAGACCGCGGCGGGGGAGGGGGCGGGGGCGGGTGCCGGGTCGTCCTCGGTGCTCCGGCGGGGGACCGGCTCCTGGCGGGCGATGCCGAACCCGGTGTAGCCGCAGATCACCGCGATGATCACGCCGAAGTAGTTGAGGAACGCGTACGGGGCGTACGCCATGGTCGCGACGCCCAGGGTGCCGGACATGTACGTGGCCGCCTCCGTCCACGGCACCAGGGGGACGAAGACCGTGCCGGAGTCCTCCAGGGTGCGCGACAGGTTCTTCGGGGCGAGGCCCCGCTCCGGGTAGACGTCCCGGAACGCCTGGCCCGGAACGATGATCGTCAGATACGAGACACCCATCGCCAGCGCTGTGCCCAGCGAGCTCAGCGAGGTGGCGAGGATGATCCCGCCCGTCCTGCGGACCTTGGCCAGCAGCCGGTGCATCAGGACGTCCAGGCACCCGGTCACGGTCAGGATGCCCGCGAAGGAGAAGCCGGCGAGGCCGATCAGCACGGTTGTCGCCATCGACGACATACCGCCCCGGTTGAGCAGTGTGCCGGCGGCCTCGGACAGGTGCTGCGGGTCGATGCCACCGTGACCGCTCAGCATCGACGAGGTGAAGCCGGTCGAGGCGGCGGAGCAGATCTGCTGGAGGGAGAAGCCCTGGACGATGCCGCCCAGGGCCCCGGCGACCGCCGACGAGGCGATGATCGTAGGCAGCGGCGGCTTCTTCATGACCGCGCCCAGGAGCACGATGAGGGGCGGCAGCAGGAGCAGCAAATTGAAGTGGAACCCCTGCTCCAGCACGTTCTGAAGGGCCTCGGTGCGCTGGGTGGCGTGCCCGTCGGCGTGCTGGGTGCGGCCAAGGACCAGATAGAGGACGCAGGCCAGCACCGCGGCCGGGCCCGTCGTGTAGAGGAGGTGCCGGATGTGCTCGAAGAGAGTCGAACCGGCCACTGCGGGGGCCAGGTTGGTGGTGTCCGACATCGGGGACATCTTGTCGCCGAAGTAGGCGCCGGAGATGATCGCGCCCGCGGTCATCGGCAGGGACACACCGAGTCCGCCCGCCACCCCGATAAGTGCGACACCGACGGTGCCGACGGCTCCCCACGACGTACCGGTCACCGTCGAGACGACCATGGTGATCAGGAACGCCAGCACCACGATCCACGACGGCTGGATGGACTTGAGACCCCAGTCGACGATCATCGGGATCGTGCCGCTCAGAGTCCAGGTGCCGATGAGCATGCCGATGGAGATGAGGATCAGCAGGGCGGGCATGGCGGCGTCGATCTTCGACCGTATGCCGGCGAGCATCTCGTCCCAGGTGACTCCGATCCACAGCGCGATGGCCCCGGCGACGACGCACGCCGCGATGAGGAGCACCACGGGGTCGAGGCCCAGCCACACGGTGCCCGTGATCATCAGCGCCAGCATCAGCACGACGGGAAGCGCGGCGACGAACAGCCCGGGGGTACGGCGCCCGCGCGGCGGCGCCACCACGGCGGAGGGGTCGGTCATGGGGTACTCCAGCGTCCGGCCTCCTGCGGGAGCCGGGCAGTTCGGTGGGGAGGGAGGAAGGGGGGGAAGGGGTGGGGAGGGGGAGAGGTGCGTGCCGGGGCAGGGGGCTGTACGGCGCGCGTCTTCAGGGCATGCGGGGGCTCGCGATGGCGGGCCTGCGGGGGTGCTGCTAGGGGTGTTGCGGGAGGTGCCGCCGGGGGTGTTGCCGGGGCCGGGGCGGCGTGGGAGTCCGGGAGTCCGGGAGAGTCAGCCGACGGTCGGCGTACCCGCAGCGGGGGTGGGGGTGATGGTGATGGTGCCGACAGTGGCAGTGGTGGCGGCCGAGGCGGTCATATGTACCCGTACGCGGTCGAGGTGAAGGTGCATCAGTGCGGCGGCGCGTTCGCCGTCGCCGTCCGCCACGGCGGCGGCGATCTCCTCGTGATCGTCCAGGGACCCGGCCGTGTGGGCGGCCGGAACGTCCAGCGGACTGCGCAGCAGGATGATCTGCTGCTGCACACGCCACAGTTGCTCCGCGATACGCGGACTGCGCGCGGTGTCGGTCAGGGTCCGGTGGAAGTCCAGATCCAGCCGGTGCACGAGGCGCCGCCCGCCCTGGATGGTCTTCCGTGCCCGGGCACAGGCCGCGTGCAGCGCCGCCACGCTCTTGTCGTCACGGCGCTCGGCGGCGAGCCGGACGGATGCCGCCTCCAGTGCCATACGGAGCTCGAACAGGGCCGCCACGTCGTCGGGTTCGGCGGCGAAGACCGTGGCACCCCGGTTGGGGGTGTGCACGAGCAGGCCCTCGCTGACGAGCTGGCGTACCGCCTCGCGCAGGGGGCCCCGGCTGGTACCGAGCTCCCGGGCGAGCACCACCTCGTTGATCCGGGTGCCGGGGTGCAGACGGCCGGTGAGTAGCCGCTCGCGCAACACCTCGGCGATCTGGACGCCAAGGCCGCGTTGCAGGGTCTCGCTCACGGGCACTGCCTCCTTCGATCGGCAAGGTGTTGACAGTCGTCAGTTCACAACCACGTTTCCGCAGCTGTCAAGGGGTGTCCAGGAAATCGCTTCCACATTCGACAGGCTCGGGAGCTAAGTGATAACTGTCGACAGTTGACTGAACCGGGTGGCTGAGCGAGTGGGTGGCCGGGCGACCGAGAGACCGAAAGGTGGACGTAACTGATGCACACCGTGCTGGCCGAGGTATGGCGAGGCGACTTCCTGGAGTCCGTGCACCACGGGACGGTCCTCGCGACCCGCCCGGACGGTTCCGAGGCCCTCCGGATCGGGGACGTCGACGCCCCGATGTACCCGCGCTCGTCCAACAAGCCCCTCCAGGCGCTCGGCATGCTGCGTGCCGGCCTCGACCTGGACGGCCCGCTCCTGGCGCTCGGCTGTGCCAGCCACTCCGGGGAGGACATCCACCTGGAGGGCGTACGGCAGATCCTGGCCCCGGCCGGTCTCGGTACGGACGCCCTGCGCTGCACCCCCGCCCTGCCGATTGGCGAGGACGCGCTGCGCGCGTACCTGGCGGGCGGCGGGCAGCCATCCCCGCTCACCATGAACTGCTCGGGCAAGCACGCCGCCATGCTCGCGACCTGCGTCACCAACGGCTGGGACACCGCCACCTACCTCGACCCCCGCCACCCGCTCCAGGTGCGGCTGCGCGAGACGCTGGAGGAAATGGCGGGCGAGAAGGTCACCACCACCGGCATCGACGGCTGCGGCGCCCCGCTGTTCGCCCTCAGCCTGCGCGGCCTCGCCCGGGCGTTCGGCCGGCTGGCCTCGGCCCCGGAGGGAAGCCTCGAACACCGGGTGGCACAGGCCATGAACACGTACCCGCGCTATGTCGGGGGGACCGGCCGCGACGTGACACGGCTCATGGGTGCCCTGCCGGGAGCCGTCGCCAAGGACGGCGCCGAAGGCGTCTACGCACTGGGCCTGCCGGATGGATCGGCCGTCTCCCTCAAGATCGCCGACGGCTCCCAGCGGTCCCGCCCCGTGGTGATGATCGCCGCCCTGCGCCACCTGGGGGTGGACGTGGACGCCGACGAGACCCTCACCGCGCTCGCCACGGCCCCGGTACTCGGCCACGGCCAGGCGGTGGGCGCGATCCGGCCGACGTTCTGACGGACGGACGGACGGACAGGGGAGGGGGGATGAGGGGATGGCGCCAGGTGGACCGGCCGACGCTTCTGCGGGCTGCGGGCTGCGGGCGCCTGAGTACGCCTACCTACGCCTTGAGCAGTAGCCGAGCCCATCCGCCGCGCTCTCCTCGCGCCTACCGTCCCCCGTATGCCCGAGGAGACCGCAACAGCGACCCAGCCCCCGTCCGGACCCGTGCTCCCGGCTCGCTCCCGGCCCCGGGGCCGGGCTTCCGCCCTCTGGGCCGTGGGATGCGGTTGCACCGCGCTCGTCGTACTCGTACTCGCCCTGTTCGTCCGCCTCGCATGGGGATCCTCGGACTTTCCCCGCGTCGCGCCGGAAGACGCGGCGGGCCGGGCCTTCCAGCGGTCCCAGGAGGCGTATGACGTCATGGGGTTCACGCGCACTGTGCGACCGGGAGTGGAGGACATCGGCGTCAGCACGGAGAACACGCTCGGCGCCGGCTCCTGCTACAGCGGAGGGCTGCTGAGCCTCGACGAGCCAGTCGCGGGCGCCTACCAGATGAGCCACCGCTGGGCGCTGAACCACGTACCCGCGAGCCAGGCCGTCCCCGGACTTCGCCGGCTGCATCAGCAACTCATGGACGACGGCTGGGATGTCACGTCCTACCGTGACGGCGAGAAGGACAACTGGGACCTGTTCGTCCAGCGGGACGACGGGGACGAGCGGATGTACTTCACCTGGTTTCCGGACCGCGAGTACTTCATGGGCAGCGCCACCGGTCCCTGTGCCTACGACCCAGGGTGGCAGGAGGGCGACACCGGCTCTGTCGACGACGGTCTGCGGCCGCCGACCCTCAGGCCCGCACGGCCGAGTTAGGAAGCAGGGGAGCGGGTGCTCCCGTGGTCTGCGAGCCGCGGCACGTCCGCCGCCGCCAGCCGGTGCCGGGCGTGGGCGGCGGCCTCCCGAGCGCCGAGTGCGCCCGCGTCCACGGTCAGTAGACGCCACGGGGACCGCGCGAGGAGACGGCGGGTCAGGTCTTCCTCGCGACGGAGGTGATCGGCGGCCGACTCGAGGTCGTGAACGGCCCGGGTGCCGGGGGAGCCGGCGAGTTTCGCCACGTACCAGTCGCCCCAGGCATCCCCTTCCCGCTCGACGGCGCGCCGCAGCGCCGTACCCGGGTCGTCGTGGACGTACACGACGGTGACCTGCACTGCGGGTTCGACGGCGCGGGCCAGCTCATCCATGACCTCGACGAGGGCGTCCTCGCTGTGGCCCCACGCCACGAGGGACGGGATGAAGGGGAGGAGGGCATCCGTCACGAGGTGGTCCCTGCCCTCCCTCAGCGACTCGGCGACGTAGGCCCGCGTGCACGCGACGAGCGTCGCGGGCCGGACCGAGCCGGCCCCGCCGGCGAACTCCTCCGCGACGGGGCGGAAGGCGGGCCGCGTCAGGATGTCCGGCTCCTCGAAGTGGTCGACCGACGCACCGAGACCGGTGAGCCACTCGGCGAGGGCGCGGCAGAGCGTGGACTTGCCGACGCCAGGGCTGTTGCCGATGACGGAGATGAGGTGAGCGGTCACGACGTCAGTCTCGCACCGGTGTGGGGGAGTTACGGACGGTCAATTGCGGCAAATCGGACTCGACGTGGTCCGTAACTCCCCCTGCGAGACCGGGCGACCGGGCGGGCGCGGGCGACCGGGCGCTCGCACGGCCGCGGCGCGGTCAGCCCATGGTCTTGGCGCCGTCGATCGACTCCCGGATGATGTCGGCATGACCGGCATGCTGAGCGGTCTCGGCGATGATGTGCATCAGCACCCGGCGCGCCGACCACCGTACGTCGCCCTCGAACCACGGCGCCTCGGGCAGCGGCTGGGTGGCGCCCAGGTCGGGCAGGGTGGCGACCAGTTCGTCGGTCCGGCGGGCCACCTCGGCGTAGTCGGCCAGCACACCCGCCAGTGTGTCGCCTGGCAGCATCCGGAACTGATCGGCCCGCCTGGCCCAGTCCTCCTCGGTCATCGCGGTGAAGTCGCTCTTGTCCGAGGGACCGTCCACGATGAAGGCCGCCCAGTTCCGCTCAGCCGAGGCGACGTGTTTGATGAGCCCTCCCAGACACAGGCTGCTCGCCGTGGGGCGCAGTCCGGCCTGCTCGTCGGTGAGGTCGCGGGTGGTGAGGCGGAGGAAACGCCGGTGCGTGGCCAGCATCTCCAGCAGATCGGCGCGCTCGCCGGTGACGGCGGCGGGGGCGGGGGCATGGGCATCGGATGCGTCGTGGATGGTCGTGTCGCTGACAGTCATGAGCTTGCTTTCTGTCGTTCCTGTTCCACCGGTCAGGGAACACGCTAGAAGCGATATAGGTCAGCTTCCGACCTGATTGGCCCCGCCCCACTCCACCCCGCCCCACCTCGTCGGCAGGCCAGGCGCGGGGCGGCGTAGTGCGGAGTGGGGTGTTACGGACGGTTGAATGCCGCAGAACGGCCGAATGTCTGTCCGTAACCTCACACCGACCCTGCGCCCGGACGGCGGCGAGGCCGGCTCTGCTGGTCGGGCTGCCCGCACGCGACGCGTCCGGCCCTCGCGGACAGCGCGCGCTCCGCCCAGACCGTCTTGCCCGGGCCGACGCGGTCACGGACGCCCCAACGGTCGGCCAGGGCGTCGACGAGCAATAGCCCTCGGCCGTGCTCCTCGTCGGGGGCGGGGCCGGCGGGGGCGGAATCGGCGGGGGCGGAGCCGATGCGGGAGGGCCGGGCCGGGTGGGTGTCGGACACCTCGATACGGATCAGGCCCAGGCTGTCGTCGTAGCGGAGGAGCAGGGCGAAGTCCCGGCCGGGCACACGGCCGTGCAGCACGGCGTTGGCGGCGAGTTCGGCTACGACGATCGTGACCGCGTCGTGGTCGTCCGTCTCGCGCGGGCACCCCCACTCGACGAGCTGGAGCGTGGAAAGCAGACGGGCGAGGCGGGCTCCGCGGCGGGTGGCGGAGAAGCGCTGGGCGAACACGCGCGCGGAGGTGGGGGGATGGGTGTGAGGGGCTGGCATGGGCATCAGCGTGCGAGGACGGTGAGGCCTCGCGGCAGGCACGGGACCGATACAGATCATCCTGTACTGGTTCACGCACTGGACTGGGAGTGTCACGATGCGTGACGATGGAGTCGGTGGTCAGGCACAGAGAGAGGCGGCCGCGCATGGCTTCGGACAACGGCGGTGGCGCTGGCGGGGGTGGCGGGAACTGCGGTGAGCCGGAACTGTCGGACAGCCTCAAGACGTTCGGGGCTGTACTCAAGGCGTTGCGTGACGAAGCTCGCCTGACACAGGAGCAGTTCGCGCCCTTGGTGCGGTACTCGGCGGCGTACATCGCGAAGATCGAGCAGGGCAAGCGCTTCCCGCCGAGGGATCTGCTGGAGCGCTCGGAGGAGGTGCTCGGCGGGTCGGCGGCCCGGGTGCTGGCGGCCGCGGCCAAGAGTCTTACGCGGAAGGTGGGGCTGGCGTCGTGGTTCCTGCAGTGGGCGGGGATCGAGGAGGAAGCGATCACGCTGTATGCGTATGAGTGCCGGGTGATTCCGGGCTTGTTGCAGCCGGAGCCGTACATCAGGGCGGTGTTCAACAGCAGGCTGCCGCCTTTGACGAATGAACAACTCGACACGCAGGTCGCCGCTCGGCTGGAGCGTCAACGCCTGCTCACGGCCAAGGAGAACACGGCCTTTGGCTTCATCATCGAGCAGGCGCTGATTGCACGGGACACCGGTGGTACTGACGTCACCCGCGCTCTCATCGACCACCTGCTGGGGATGGGGAGCCTGCGCAACGTAGAGATTCAGGTCATGCCTCTGCGGCAGACCGCGCACGCGGGGCTGGACGGTTCGATGTACGTGGCTGAGACGTCGGGGCATCAATGGATCGGGTATGTCGAGGGCCACGACACCAGCGCGCTCGCCACCCATGGGAATCAGGTCAGTTCCATGCTCCAGCGCTATGGCAAGATGCGCTCGCAGGCCCTCAGTGCCGAGGCGTCCGTCAGCCTGCTTGAGCAACTGCGAGGAGCGCTATGACCACCTCTGAACTCGCCTGGTTCAAGAGTAGTTACAGCGGTACCGGCGGCGACAACTGCGTCGAGATCGCCGTACGCCCCCAGGCTGTACTGGTCCGGGACTCGAAGGACACGCAGCGGCAAGCGCTGAAGGTCTCCCTCGACGCGTGGTCAGCGTTCACGGCGCTCGCTGCCGACGTACGCCGCTGAGTAGCAGCTCAGCCAGCAGCGCGAGGTCCGCCCGGTCCGTCTCGCGGCATGGGACGCGGACTCGTCGGACGGCGGTGACACCGCCGTCCAGCACGGGGCGAGGCGAGGCAAGGAAGAGGATCGCTTCGAGGAAGGCCGTGAGCGCGTACGTAGGGCAGCCCCGGCCGTGTCGCCACGGTCCGGCGGCTGATCTTCGACGGCCCAGGTGACGACGGCCGCGAAGGACGCGGCCGCGCGGTCGACCGCATCGTCGCCTCCGTGAGCCGGACGGACCTGCCCGTCACCCCGCCGACACCGCCTTGGGCAGTGCGGGCGGAGAGGTGAGTGCCGCCACGGCAGTGGTATCGGACGCGACGCGACAAGCCTGGTTGTCGTCGACGGAGAGACGAAGGGGGCTGGCGCGAGCCCTTCGAACGAGACGTTCGCCGCCTCTGGAGAAGCTACTTGATCTTCGCGGCGATGGTCCGGACGAACTCGGGGAGCACGTCATCCCGCCAGACGAAAGGTGCTGAGGCCGAAACGCCCTCGAAGACCGCGCTGCTCTGTCCGCCCACGGTGAACAGCACCGGGCCCTTGCGGCAGTTCCAACTTCCTTCGTTGAGGCCGGTGATGACGCAGTGATCCGCGCCGCTCGCACCCTGGCCGGTATTGGTTCCTGCCGCAACGCGATCTTGGTAGCCGGCGATCAACTTGGGGTCGGCCACGGCCTCGATGCGGACCCAGAACTGGGTGGCGGCGTAGGTCTCGCCCGGAAGACGCATGCTGTATAGGCATTGGCCGGACTCGGCGCTGTCGCTCTTCTTCCAGGAAGAGTTCGCAGCGAACTCCGTGATCGACAAAGCATTGATCCGGCGGCTCTCCTGTTTGATCTCCTTGGCGTCAGGGAGGATCGCCTCGACCTCCCCCTGATCCACGAACGAGCAGGCGTCCGGCCACCGATTCGCGGCCAGGATCGCCCCACCCTTGGCTTCAGGAAGGTTGGCAGTCGCATCCCGGGGGGCTGCCTTGCCTATCGCGACGTCACCGTCGGACGGCATGTACGCAGCGATCAACAGCACCAGCAGGACGACATTCGACGCCACGAGGGTGAGCACGAGGGCTCTCTTCTTCCACATGGCGGCCGATTCTCCCCGAGGGCGAGCTGATCATCGACCGTATCTGGAATCCGCTCCACCCAGGCGTCCCGCTGTCGGGAGAACCCAGACACAGCGGAGGGAAAGACGGGCCGACGGTTCCGGTGCAAGGCCAGAGCCGCCGGAGAGGCTGGAGCGCCATGAGCACCATAGCGCTGACCTGGTTCAAGAGCAGTTGCAACGGCGGCGGCAGCTGCGTCGAGTTCGTCTTCGGCCCCGGGGCGGTGCCGGCCGGGATCCGAAGGATGCGCAGAAGTACGCGCCGACTGTCTCTCCTCGATCACGGTCAGCGTGTCCAGGGCTGGTCGCCGTCTCGCGCGACAAGACGGCTGTTGGTGCAGCGGCTGCCTCGGCGTCTCCCTGTGGGGGCGGTTCAGGCAGGCATCGTGAGAAAGGATTCAAAGGGTTCGGAGTCGCATCTGTTCCTCAACTGGGCAGATGCGAGAGGAAGTCTCCGGAGTCGCCCCTTCCTCTCTTTGGCCGGTGCTGCGGCCGTGGCACTCCTATTCTGAGTCCGTCAGGTCAACTGCGTGACATAGGAGCGCCGATGGAGACCGGTCAGCTGCTTGCGGGTCGGTATGAGCTGATCAAAAGGCTCGGCCGCGGTGGTATGGGCGAGGTGTGGGCGGGGCGGGACCGCGATCTGCACCGTGATGTCGCGCTCAAACTCCTGGTCCTCGATGGTGATGCCCTTCCGGATCTCCCGAAACGGTTCGACCGCGAGGCGGTGGCAGCAGCACAGGTCAATCATCCGAACGTGGTTGCTCTCTACGACCGGGGCATCCACGAGGACGTTCTCTTCATCGTCATGGAGAAGGTCGACGGAATTACGCTCACGGAACGCATCCGCCAGGAGCAGCAGATGAGCGCCCGCCGCGCCCTCGCGATAGCCACCGACATCTGCGCTGCACTCATCGCAGCGCACAGATCCGGGGTCATCCACTACGACATCAAGCCCCACAACGTGATGCTCACCGTGGAGCAGCAGGTGAAGGTGGTCGACTTCGGGATCGCAGGGTTCGTCCAGGCTGCTTTCTCCGTCGCCCGGTCGTCTCAACTGGCTCCGGCCGGAACTCCGGAATACGGTGCGCCGGAACAGTTCCTCTCCGAACGAGGAGACGAACGCTCGGACCTGTACGCGCTGGGCGGAGTCCTCTTCGCCCTGCTGACCGGCAGGGCTCCATTTACCGGTCACAGCGCGATGGCGGTCATGCGGAGAAAGCTCGACACGAACGCACCCCGGCTGGACACGCTGCGCCCGGACCTGCCGGCTGAAGTGACCTCGCTCGTCGCTGAACTCCTGGACCGCTTCCCTGAACGGCGTCCGGGATCGGCGCGACTTGTACATGAGCGCCTGAGCCGCGCCACCGCAGTCCTTGACACTTTTGGGGCGGGCCAGTCCCAGCCCACGTTGCCGGCCCGTGACGTACAGATTCATGAGCCGACGGCACCGGGCCCTGAACCTGCACCGGAAGCAGGCCACCGACGTCGGTTACTCCGGAAGCCCTGGCCCGTCGTGGCCGCCGGAGCACTGGCGCTGGCGGTCCTAGGTGGCCTGTTCGGCACGTACAGGTGGACGCAGACGCAGTACTACATCGGCACGAAGGACACGCATGTCGCGCTGTACCGCGGGATTGACCTGGACCTGCCCTGGATCTCGCTCTCGGAGGTGGAGTCGGACCACCCCGAGATCCCACTCGTGCATCTGCCTGTCTATCTGCAGCGGCAAGTCAGGGCGACCATCGAGGAGAAGGGGCTTCCCGAGGCCCGTATGAAGATCAGCGCGCTTGCCGAGCAGGCCGCCGCGTGCAAAAAGCGGGCGACGCAGGACGCCGACGGAACGCCGGAGCTGTCGGATGAAGAGGAGCTGTACGCCCTGCAGTGCGGCGCAGAGTGAACGGTCACGAGCGCCGAGCACTACGTAGATACGTGACTTGACCTGCGGAAACTCGACGACAAGTTGAGTCAACGTGTGCTACGACGATCGTGACCGCGTCGTGGTCGTCCGTCTCGCGCGGGCACCCCCACTCGACAAACTGGTGCGTGGAAAGCAGACGGGCGAGGCGGGCTCTGCGGCGGGTGGCGGACAAGCGCTGGGCGAACACGCGCGCGGAGGTGGGGGATGGGTGTGAGGGGCTGGCATGGGCATCAGCGTGCGGGGACGGGACCGATACACATCGCCCTGTACTGGTTCACGCACTGGACTGAGGGTGTCACTATGCGTAACGATGGGAGTCGGTGGTCAGGCACAGAGAGAGGCGGCCGCGCATGGCTTCGGACAACGGCGGTGGCGCTGGCGGGGTCGGGGCGAACTGCGGTGAGCCGGAGTTGTCGGACAGCCTCAAGACGTTCGGGGCTGTACTCAAGGCGTTGCGTGACGAAGCTCGCCTGACACAGGAGCAGTTCGCGACCTTGGTGCAGTACTCGGCGGCGTACATCGCGAAGATCGAGCAGGGCAAGCGCTTCCCGCCGAGGGATCTGCTGGAGCGATCGGAGGAGGTGCTCGGCGGGTCGGCGGCCCGGGTACTGGCGGCTGCGGCGCGGAGCCTGACGCGGAAGGTGGGGCTGGCGTCGTGGTTCCTGCAGTGGGCGGGGATCGAGGAGGACGCGGTTTCGCTCTTCTCGTACGAGTCCAGCGTGATCCCAGGTCTGTTGCAACCTGAGCCGTACATCCGCGCCCTCTTCGAGCGCCGCCTCCCGCCACTGGCGGAGGAGCAGTTCGAGCACCAGGTCACAGCCAGGCTGGAGCGTCAGCGACTTCTGACTGAGCGGCCGAACACCACGTTCAGCTTCATCATCGAACAGGCGTTGCTGGAACGCCGGATGGGCGGAGGGGAGGTCGCACGGGCCCTCTTCGACCACCTGCTCACGGTGAGTCGTTTCCGGAACGTGGAGATTCAGGCCGTACCGCTCCTCCAGGAGGATCATTCAGGTTTCGAAGGTCCTCTTTCCTTGGCCGAGACATCGGAGAACCGGTGGGTGGGATACGTCGAGGCACACGACAGCAGCATGCTGATCACCGACGCGAAAGCCGCAAGCGCGATGCTTCAGCGCTATGGCAAGATGCGCTCGCAGGCTCTGAGCCACCAAGCCACCACGGGTCTGCTGGAGCAGATGCGAGGAGCGCTATGAGCACCACTGAACTTGCTTGGTTCAAGAGCAGCTACAGCGGTGGCGGCGGGGGCAACTGCGTCGAGATCGCCTTCGGCCCGGCGGCCGTACTGGTCAGGGACTCGAAGGACACACTGAGGCGCGGGCTGACGGTCTCTCCGGGCGCCTGGTCGGCATTCGCGGTCCTCGCTGCCGGCTCGCACCTCTGAGGGGCAGAGGAGGGCGCAGGTTCACTCGGTGACCATGGGAGACGGCTCCCTACCTCACCGATTCGGAGGGTCCACAGTCGAGATAGAACTCGTTGCCCTCGATGTCCTGCATCACGATGCAGGATTCGTTCTCGCCGCCGGCGGTCGGTGTCGACCGGGGTGCGGTGCTGGCCGAGAGCGGAAAAGCCGTCCGGTGCGAGCTGTCGGCCGATTCCGAAGCACCCTGTCGAAGGCTGCTGAGAGCCGAAGCCGTACTGGCGATGTACCGCCGGGACGCGGGGACGATTCCGTTGTTGGAAGGCCACTCCGGCAGGATGCTCGAGGAACCCGCCACGGATCTCATCGCGGACCTTCTGCACTGGGTCGCTTTGCGTGGTGGAGACCCGGACGACCTGTTGGACAGGGCTCAGATGCATTTCGAAGCGGAGGCGACATGACTCGGTTGATGCCGCGCTCCGAGGCCTCGTCAGGGTCCAACACGATGCGCGGGGTCACTCGGGCGAGCTGGGAAATGGTACCGCCTCAAATAGTTCGCCTGCCAAGCAGGGTCGGTGGTATGTCCGTGACGATCTCGGGTTCGCGATTTCCGTGATAGCAGAAATGCAACTCAGTTCGAGCTCGCATGCACAGGACGTGGAACTGCTCCCGGGCTACCGCGCTTGTGGGGTCGTCTGTGTAGTTATCCAGGTCCGGTACGAAGACGATGTCGAATTCGATCCCCTTCATGCTGGCGACGTTTACTACATGAGTCCTGTGTGTTGAAAAGTTGACAGTTCGGCGGTTCATGTCATCGGAGACGTAGGACTGGACCGAGGAATGGAGGCCCAACCCGGACAGCTGTCGGTGGATTTCGCGCTGGAGCTCAGTGGTCCTGCAGATGATACCGATGCTGCATTCAGGGCGACTGGTGATGTACTGAGCGAGTTGCGGGACAAAAGGACGCTCCGAGGAACAGTGCATCAGGTGGGGAATTTCGCCGTGACGGTTCGGGAATTCACCGTTCGCAGTCTTCGTGTCCACTCGGAACAGATCGGCAAGAAGAGCGATCTCGCGTGAGGTGCGGTGATTCGTGCGCAACAGAAGAGTTTTCTCATCGATGTCAAGCTCATTTTCGATGTCGACGAGGGTAGTCTGTCTCTCTTCGATGCTGCGGCTTCCGTCAGCGAACACAGTGACATTATTCTCGAGGATGGCGCATAGCTCGTAGAACTGGCTCGGAAGATTCTGTCCCTCATCGATGACCAGACTCTCGAGCGGCTCCGGTGGGTTTCGCAGGCACGCGATCTGCATCCGGTGCCAGTCGTAACTCCACTCGTCTGTGCCGTCGTTCGGTGGGTCCTCCTGAAAGTTCTTGTTCCAGAAGTTGCTCAGCCACCGATGGAAGGTGGTGATGCGGAACCCACCGGACAAGCGGTCCGAGAGCTGTGCTGTGTACTGACTGAGGAGATTCGAGCGAGTGATGAGGGTGGTGCTTCGGCCGGCGGTGGCCTGCATCCATGCCCTGTAGACGGCCATGACGGTCTTGCCGGAACCCAGGGGTCCGGTGATCAAGTGGTTTCCGTCAAAGGGCAGTTTGATGACCTCGTACTGATCTGGCGTCAACTCGAGCAGGCCGGGAAAGTTCATTGCGCCTCGACGGCTGCTGCTGATTCCTCGAACGCGGCCTGAATCACCGATTGGAAGAACCCACTTACTTGGCCGTCACCGATTAGAAGAGTGCGATCGAGCAGCGTGTTCCCAATTTCGCAGCACGTCTCGGGGAGCAGTGTGCACGCATGGCAGGCCGCCCTGTTGAGGTTTGCGAGGGAGCGGCCGGTGGAGTCGGCGCACAGCGGATCCTGTGAACACCACTGGGCCGACTCGAGAAGTCGAACCAGTGTGTCCGTCAGGTGTGGGGGCAACCCTTGGCGGACCAGGCCGCCCAGGGTCCCCTCCGAGTCCCCGGCTGCTGTGTAAATGAATATGCCGGCCTGCGGCGGATTTCGACTCCCGGCCGGATGGCTTCTGGCATAGACCCGTTCACGGAGAGACGCCGCGTTGTATCCGCTGTCGTACGAGAGCTGGCGGATGAACTGATGCGCCAGTGTGTGCAGCATGACGAATCTGGGCAGCAGTCGGGGACCTGTCTTCTCTCGCAGGCGTTCGATCTGGAAAGAAGCCTCAAGGTTCCCCTCGATCCCCTCGACCCAGCGGAGAACCGCCGGCGAGGATTCCCATTCGCTGAGCGCGTCCTCGTTGAACGAGATGAAAATTCCTTCGCCGTACGACTCCACGGCGGGCAACCACTGCGCTCGGGCAACGGGATTGACCGAAACGAGACGTTCGCGTCCCTCCGACTCGTAACGGGAAAATCCTTCGAGCGCCCTGACTTCACGAATTCTGTCCGCCACCACAATTTTGTGGACGCGATGGTGGAGCAGCACGAGGGATGTCGGGTCGTCCACCTGCGCCCCCACTCCCACCTGCCTGATGCTGAAGTCGGTCGTGGAGTCCTCCTCGGATTCCGATGAGGAGAAGGCCGCCCATTCGGCGATGCTGAGATCTTCTACTGCAGCATCGACGACTGGGCTCGCCGTGGCATCGAGCGTGTGCGCCCGGCGCAATCCGTCGACGAACTCTACGGGTACGTCGCATTTTCTTGCGATGTGCTTGACGATCACCTCCGTGGCGGGTGCGTCTCCCGTCTCGATCAGCTCTTCCCACAACCCATGATTCATGACTCGCTGGGCTGATTCATTATCCGCTTCAAGGTCCGGTGGGGAGGGGATCTCAATAGCAGAATGAATCAGTGGAAAATATACATTGGATGCGCCGCGTTGGACTGCACGTGGCGTCTCCTCGCAGTCGTCGTGCTCATCGTCGGAGGTCTGCCAGGGCTGGCTCCCCGAGCAACGTGCCCCCACCTTCTTCAGTGTGTACTTCTGGCTGATTCCTTCGAGTGTCCGATATGAGGCGCAGGTAATACACGACACCTTCAGGGCGTCGAGGCCGGACGAGTCGGGGGTGGCGATGAACTTGAGGCTCTTCGTCCGGCACTGACGTTGATCGTGGCTTTCGGCGCGTGAATGTGCCCATCGCTGCCAGTCGACATCGGCCATGTGGCCGGCCCTGCAGACCTGAATGAAACGCATGGGGGCCAACTGGGGGGCGTTCGAGCACCGGCCACACTTTGGGGTCTTGTCCCTCTGCTCCGCCTCGGGACGCCAAAGGGTCATCATCCTGCACTTCGGGCAGAACAGCCAACGAGGGAAACGCACATAGCCAGGACCGCGACGGGACACGTACTGGGCCTTTCCGGACGGGATCACAGCAGCCGCACGGAATCCCCTTACTCCCAGCTTCCGTGCCAGCCGTGGGGAGTTCACCGGATCGCCCAGGTTGCCCCAACTTCGGATGTCGGCGGCAACGAACGACTCACCTTGCAAGTCGATGATGCCGCCGACGCCGAACGGCGACACAGTTTGTGCCCTGCGGACCTTCCGCCTGATGTCCTTCATCCGGTCATGCCCCCCTGACCGCGACCAGGCATTCCCGGTCGACATTTCTCATGGACTGAGCGGTCTCCCACAGTCCTTGTCCCTTGCCGAAGTCGGTCAACAGAGAGGCATGCCCGAGGCCCTGTGGCCGGTAGTAGAGGCGACTGCCCTCTCCGCGGGCGATGGCGGCTTCCTGCATCCAGCTCTCGATGAGCTCGTCCAACTGCTCACCGGCTGCTTCGCTCTCGTCCGGGTCGGATCTCTGCACGTGCGCCACGATTCTGTCCCGCACGCGCTGGACCTCCTCCTTATGATCGGGCACGTCCCCGGCACTGTCCTCGGAGCTCAGTCCCACGCCATGGCGTACGAGGATGGTGAGTGCTGCATGCAGCGCCCGATCCCGGGACGGTGGCGACCACGGCGTGACACTCGTGGGCTCCACGTGCCGATAGAGCGAGGAGTGGTAGACCCCGAAGGACTCATAGTGAGAACGGTCGCGGGGTTTGCTCGATCGGAACAGAGTGACGATCAATCCGGGGACCTTGCGGCGACCGACCCGACTGGTCGCTTGGATGTACTCGGAGGTGGTCTTGGGCTGCCCGTTCATCAACATCAGACCCAGGCGCGGCACGTCGACGCCTACGGACAACATGTTGGTTGTCGCCAGAAAGGAGACGCTCTCCCTGTCCGTGAATGGCCGGCCGAGCCGATCGAGCAGTCTGGGCTGTGAGGCGCGCGGAATGTTGCTCGTGAGTTCGACGACTGCGTGGTCGGGGAGTTCACGGCGCATGGACTCGTCCTGTGTGAGGTGTTCAAGCCTGGCCGGGATGTCGTCCCTGGCGATCGTGACAGTGCGCCCGAGTTCACGGAGACTGTTGTGATATGCAACGACGGTCCAGTAGGCATCACGGAGCTCGTCGTCCCGGCAGACGTCGTTGGGGGCTTGGAGGGCCGCTGCCCCGACGTGGACCGTCCCAGTGGAGGACGTGTGACCCTGAGCCATGACACCGACGTAGAGCCGCCCCGGGCGGTCATGGTCGGGGGAGGCGAAGTAGGAATAGCGGGCGTCGGTCCCTGCCGGTGGGAAGAGCTGCGTTCGACGACCGTAGAGGCTCTGGATCTGTTCCTGTGACCGGCGGATCGTTGCCGTCGACGCGATTACCTTCGGCCTGATGCCGTCCCATGCACAGAGTTCCAGGACTGCTGCCTCGTAGAGGCCGACCGTCGTGCCCAGCGGACCTGCCAGCAGATGCAGCTCGTCCTGAATCACCAGTGACGGCCTGCGCTTGCCCCTGCCCCCGAAGATGCGGCCGGCTTTCGTCTCCCAGGCCAGTCGCGCGAACTTGTCCACGGTGCCGAGCAGAAAGGTGGGCGGCTGCTCGTAGATGTGCTGGTCGACCACGGAGACCGGTAGGCGGTCGTGGAAGTGGCATGTGTCCCGAGGACAGAGGAACGAAAAGCTGACAGAGTCCGCGGAGATCCCGAAGTCACCGTCGCGGGTGTGGCGCTGGGGGACAATCTCGGTCCCGCACCAGGGGCAGCGTTCCAGGAGGAACCGATCGTCAGGTTCGTTCATCTGCTTGAGCTCGCCGAGGGCGGTCTCGGCCTCGGCGTACGAGTTCGGTGTGGTGTCCCTGCCCACCCACAGGCCAACAGTGATCGGTTCATCCCCCAGCTGTCGCGCTTCTGGTCCGTCGTGCCCAAGACGCATGTACTCGAGAGCGCAGATGGCCGTCGCTGTCCGCTGGAATTGTTGGGTGGTGAGAAGGCTGAGCGTGTACCGACTGATGACTGCCGTACCACCACCTGCGGTTCCGTGGTGCAGCCGACGCCAGGCGATCTCGAAACACGCGGTGAGTAGGTATGCCTCGGTCTTACCGCCGCCCGTGGGAAACCAGATGAGGTCGACCGTGTCACGGTCCTCGTGGCCGGGGTTCATGAGCCCCTCGACCACCAGCAGGAAGAAGGCGAGCTGGAAGGGGTGCCATGCCGCCTCTGCGTCGGGCTCGGAGATTTCGACGACGTCGTCGGTCCTACGGCGTCGGGTACCGGCAAGTTCGCTCCGACTGTGCAGCATCTGCAGGGCCATGGCTCGGTTGGCCAGCCGGAACGCCTCCCGTGCGTGGTCCCCTCCGACGCCTTCCGCGGTGAGGATCTCGACGCCGGACTCCATGCGCCTGACGGCGGTCTCGACACGTTCGAGGATGCGTGAAGCGGGTGGCTGGCTCCACTTTGGTAGCTTCGTGGTCGCCTCGACCACACGGGACTCGTACCAGGTGCGATAGCCCGCGACGAACGCTTCGAGGTCAGCGCGGAACCTATCCACGGGAAGATCCCGCCGGTACAGGCGAGCGAGGTTGAGCACCGGCAGATCTGTGGGGCCGTCCGGACGGATGTGGTCGACCACTTGCTGCGGCATGACCTCCGCGCGAAGCGTGGTGACCTGCTCGCCCGACTCCTTCCACTCGACTGCACAACCGTGTCCGACGGCTCGCGTCGCGATGTGCCGGTACTGAACCCGGAGCTCCTCTTCCTCTGGGTCCCGGCTGTTTAGACGAGTACTCGGGTACTCGAGTACCCTCCCGTCCAGCACCGTGACCTCGAGCCCGGCTTGAAAGAGCATGAGGTTCCACGAGTTCCGGGGGTCTTCGTCCTCGTGGTGAGCGTTTGCGAGCACGCACGTGACAAGACGGCCCACGCCATGCCGACGCCACCGGACGTAGAGACGCGCGTGCCCGTCCAGGACGAGTTCGCTGCTGGTCGAACCCTGGGTGACCGGGACCGTCTGGGAACGGCTCGGCCGTCGGATCCAGATCCTGCGCCCTCCCTCACGCACTGTTTCGTACCGCGCAGCAGACCCGGTCACTGTGATGGTCGTGGCATCGGTGAAGAACGAGAACCCGAGTGATGACGGCATCCACGCGTTCGCCTCGGCCACGGGATCGTCGGCGAACCCGTCCTCCTCGCCGACCCCTGCGACGTTCTCGGACAGCTCCTGCTCACCTGCAGCTGATGTGCGGTCGTGGAAGTCCGTGCCACGCGGGTAGAGAGTGCCCATGAGATAGCGTCGATCCGGTGGGTCGACGAGTGTCTCCTCCGCGTCCGGATGCGGTCCGACGAGCTGCCTGCGCAGATACCCGACGTATTCTTCCCGGTGCGCCGCGAGTTCCTGCTCGGAGGCAGTCATCCCGTCTCACCCTCCCGCTCGAGTCCGGCAGCGCCAATTTCTCTGAGCACACGGTTGACGCCGGGCAGAGTGGCGATCCACAGGTGTGCACGGGCGCGGGTCCAGGCGACGTAAATTGCGTCGAGTCGACCTTCGAGCACTTCGATATCGAGGTCGATGAGGCACACGACCTGGTTCTCAAGGCCCTTGAAGTCCACCACCGAGGACCAGGTGATGCGATTTCTCGAGCGTCCGGTGCCGACAGTGTCCGCGTATCGCTCAATCTTGGAGAAGCGGTTCGAGAGCCGGGCGGAGGTCTTCTCCCAGTTGCCCGAGGCGGACACCAGAGTGATGTCCCTGGGGGCCACTCCGTCATCCAGGAGGCGCCTCAGATGTGCGTCCAGAGCCACCGCCTCGTCTTCCCTGGATGTGACCTTGGCGAAGGCTACCTGCTCTCCTTGCCCGGCCATCGCGACTCCCAGATCGGCACCTGTGTAGCGCTGTACCTGCTTCACGATCTGTTTGGTGTTGCGGCAGTTGCGCCTCAGGGAGGCCGTCATCGCGCCCAGTTCGCGAAGGTATTTCCACGCTTCGGGGTCGTAGCCCTCGGGAGAGAGAACCTGGTTGTTCTGGTCAAGCATGAAGATCCACTGACCCTTGTCCAATCCGCCTCGGACGAGTTCATCGAGTCTTCCCAGGTGCTCGAAGCTCATCAAGTCCTGAGCCTCGTCGACGATCAGGTGGTCGAAGGATCGCCCTCGTATCTCGGCGAGACGATCGAAGGGGAGTACGACGACGGGCTCCCCCGACAAGATGCTGGAGAGATGTGCTGCCAGCGTGCGACTTGCACACGTAAGGAGGACCGTGCCGCGGGCAGACTTGCGACGGGCAGCCTCTGCCGCGAGGAATGTCTTGCCCGTTCCCGCCCCCCCTGTCCAGATCAGCCTCGGGTTGTCCTCCAGCTCGTCGATGCGTTCCAACTGCTCGGTGGTCAAGCGCTCGAAGGTCGCCTCGAGATCGGTGATCCTGGACTGGAGGTTGGGGACCAGATCGAATTCCGGGCGTACGGCCCTCAGGATGTCCCCGCGAAGCTGGGCGGAGATTGGTGTGATGGCCGACTTGTTTCTGCCCTTGCTGGGCCAGTAACGGCCAGCCCGCCGGATCGCTGCTTCGAGCCCCTTCCCACCGGCGTACGCAGTCTGGCCGAGATACTGTTCGGGTTCGTATGTCGTCATGGGGGGGAGATCGACATTCGGGGTGATGACCAGGTATCCACCCACCGCGCTGCGACCACGGAGACCGTCGACCGCTGTTTGGAACTCTCGTTCCAGTTCGTGCATGCCGCTGCTGGCCTGTTCGAAGGGGCCTTCTGCCCGCGTGTCCATGTGCCCGTCACCCCGGCCGTACTGCCACCTGCCGTCACGGAAGGCCACTCCACCTCCCTTCACCTCGATGAACAGGATCAGCTGGGGTGTGATGACGACGAAGTCGACCTCCCCGACCCGCTTGTAACGGTGCGCCGGTAGATGCACGGAGTGCAATGCGACGCTCTCCTTGTCGGGGATCGCCTTGAGTGCGGCGAAGACGCTTCGCTCGGCGACACTCCTGGTCCTGCTCGAGATTTCGCTCGGAACGATCCTCATCAACTCTCCCCGCGGTCGCATCAACAAGGTCAAGATAGCGATATGACCTCGGAACAGCCACGGAGCAAGTGCGCAGGGGAGAGCCATGAGCTCGGAGCATCGACTTACAGCCAGTCAGCGTGCGTATCCGGCCGATTCGGCCCGGGTCGAGCGGTTGTTGCGTCGATTCCGGGCCGAGGGGGTCGACCGCGGCTTCGCCGTTTCGCAGGTGGCGGCCGCCGCGCTTCTCGACCCCGATGCCTGTCGTGTGCTGACTTCCGTGATGGAGGCCGAAGGATGGACAGCCAATCGGGCGGACCTTGGCGTACCGAGCGCAAGTTGTCAGTCCGTGCCCACCGTTCCGGTGGAGGTTGTCGGTGATCCTCCGCTCGATGCGCCGGGTGCTGCCGGGTTCGCCGGGGTTGCGCGAACGGCAGGAGCTTTCGACTCCGCCGTCGCGGCGGCCAGGCGGGTTCTGGAGAACGACAGATGGGACAGCAGGCCGCAGAAGCGGATCCTGACTGCTGAGGAGGAGGCCGGCCTCTTCTGGCTTCTGAGATCCGACCTCCCGTTGACCGGAGACCTTCCGGAGGGTTACCTGCGTGGTTTGGGGGACGGAAGCGAAGCGCGTCGTGCCTACGAGGCTTTGGTGATGCACAACCAAGGGCTCATTTACGCGACGGTGAAGGGCAAGGTTCCTGACGGGGAGGGATTGGACCGTGAGGAAGTCATCCAGTTCGGTGAATTCGGACTGATTCGCGCCGTGGAGAAGTTCGATGTCACAAGGGGGTTGAAATTCTCTACCTATGCAACATGGTGGATCAGGCAATCTGCCGACCGTGGAGTGGCGGACCATGGTTCCGTGATCCGCTATCCGATCTACGTGCGAGAGGCTATAAGGAAGGTTCGGAAGGCCCAGCGGAAGTTTCAGAGTCTGGGAAGGGAGCCGGATGAGGTGGATCTGGCGGCCGAGTGCGACATGGATTACAAAAAGGTCGTCGAGTGTCTCAAGCTAATGCGCGGTGTCCAGTCGCTAGAAGGCCTCGTCGAGAGTCCGGCGTCTAATGAAGCGATCCGTTGGGCACATAGTGGTGCACCTGATCCCTACCAGGCGTTGAGAGGGTACTTCGCTGTGGAGGAGCTCAGACCGCTGTTGGGCATCCTGCCGGAGCGAACCCTGCTTGTGATCCTCCACCGCCACGGGGTCGTGGACGGCGAACGCTGGACGCTCGAGGCGCTGGGGAACCGGTTCGGAGTCACGCGTGAGCGGATTCGCCAGCTCGAGCGTCGGGGAATGCAGGACCTCCGCATCGCTCTTGACCTGGAGTCGGACCCTACGGTCGCGACCGAGCGCCGACAGCAGGACGTGAGAGAAAGGCTGAGGCGGAGCCGCGAGAAGTTGGGAAGGCTTCGCCGAAGGGCCGCAGCGGCAGGTGGGCCGGCGCCCGCGCCGGGAAATCTCGGCGCTACCACGGGTGGTCGCTCGGACAAGAAAGAGGGAGCGGTGGCATCGATCGAGGGATCATTCAGTAGCTGGCTGAGTGACCGAATGCAGGAACGTGGAATGAAGGATATCGAGCTTGCGGACCGTCTGGGTGTGTCCGTCGGACTCGTCGCAGAATGGGCTGGCGGGCGATCATCGCCGGATGAGGGAATGCGGATGGTTATCCGATCCATTCCGGAGTTGAGAGATGTGTCGGGACTTCCCGAGGAGACCGACGAGGAATTGTCCGAGTTGACCGGGAGTCCTGCCTGGTATCATCGCCCCGCGTACACCGATGGCGGGCGGGACTTCGGAAATGCGGCAGCCTTTGCTTTCGAGGCGGACGTGGAGGTCCTGGCACGTGAGGCCACCCAGAACAGCCTCGACGAGTGTCATGACGGCACCCGGCCGGTCCGTGTCCGGTACACGCTGCACGAGCTCACGGGCGATGCTCTGACAAGCTTTCGCGAAGCGATCCACTGGGACGAACTCGCCCCACACTACGAGGTCGCGGCGGCTCAGGATCAGAAGGTCGGCCGAGTCATCGACGCCGGGCTGCGGGAGATGCGCGAGCGTGACCGGCTTGTTCTGCTGCGGGTCGACGACTACAACGCCTCAGGCCTCACCGGCGATGACTACGAGACGGGTCGGTTCGCTGCCGTAGTCCGGCGCCAGCTGGACAGTCACAAGTCCGTCGCCGGTGCTGGTGGTTCATACGGCCTGGGTAAGGCGACCCTGTGGGCGACCAGCCGGCTCGGTCTGGTGCTCATGAATTCCACGCTGTCCGAACCGCACGAGGGGCGTGCCGAGAGGCGACTCATCGGCCGACTCGATCTGCCGTGGCGCGAGGTCGAAGGCACGCCCTGGGCCGGCCCCGCCTGGTTCGGCCGGCCCGACCCCGATGCCGACAGACCCGACGTCGCGCGCTCGTGGTGGGCCGACGAGGAGAGTGTCGAGCGACTCCATCTCACGCGGGAAAGCAACGATCCCGGTACCTCGTTCCTCATTGTCGGCGCACACGACGTGGCGAGCCTCGCCGACGCCGCGTCGGCTGAAGGCGACGCCGGTGAGGACGAGGAGAGCGTGCATCGCATGCACAAGCGTCTCCTCGATGCGCTCGGACGGAATTTTTGGGCCGCCATGACCGCAGGTGATGACGGACAGCCGTTGCTGGAGGCCTCCGTCCGCACGTTGCGCAACGGTGTCGAGATCATCGAGGAGGAGAGTGTTGATCCCCGGGTCACCCAACCTTCGAGGAGCCGTGCGCTCCAGGCGTTCCTGAACGGCACGACCGTAGAGCGCCTGACCGAGTCCGGCCAGGTGGCCATGACGACCGTACCGCTGAACGTGCCAGGTCTCGGGGGGCAGAAGAACGGTGGTGAGCACCGAGCGGTGCTCCTAGTGACCGAGGCCGAGGACGCCGACGGGCGACCGAACACAGTGGTGGCGATGCGAGGTAACCGCATGACGGTCAGGACGAGCCGTGTGCCGGACCTCGCTCTGGGCACCAACCCCTTCCAGGCGGTGCTTCTCGTTGGGCACGCCGCGGGCGACGAACAGCCCTTCGCCGACGAGGCCGAGGCGTTTCTTCGCACCTCGGAGCCGCCCGAACACAACAAATGGGGGCAGACCGAGGAGCTGCGCATGCGGTACTCGCCGTCCGCCTACCGGAGGATCGCCACGCTTACCCGCGACACGAACAGGGCGGTGCGTGAACTCGTGACGCTGCCCAAGGCGAAGCGTCGCGGCGCGACCGACAGGCTGCGCAAGCGGCTCACGGTATCGGGCAAGGGGGTGTCTCGGACATCCGGCAAGGCCGGGGTACCGATCCTCGACGAGCTTGATGCCAAGATCGGCGCCGATGGTGCATGGTGCGTCACTGCCGAGGTGAAAGTTCCCGCAGGGGGCGAAGCCGTGCACCTGACCCCGGTGGCCAAGCTGGACGTGCGATCCGGCCCCAGGCCGACGGTGGCCTGGGCCGAACTAGTCGCCGTGCGCAACTGTGAATTGGTGAGCGGTGTGCTGCGGTTCGAGCCCGGCACGCGGAACGCGACCTTCCGCGGTGTCACCGACGTGTCAACGCACCCGGTACGTACTGCGCTTACCGGCCTGGTCGTCGAACTCCGCACAGAACAGGGAGAGAAGCCGTGAGGGCATATCCGTACCAGCGGCTCCCCGGCGTCGTCTCACTGCGCGTGACGGCGGTGGGTCTGAAAGGGCCTGGGGACAGCCGTGAATCGCTCGACACCAAGGCGTACTCGGTAGTCGAGCAGGTGGTGGCTCTGGGGCGGGCGGAGCGCGTTGACTGGGAGAGCGCTCGGATCAAGCTGTCAGCCACGGTTCCGGCCAGGGCGACCGAACCCAACGGCTACTGGTCCGACGTGACGGTTGTCGCGGTGCTTGCAGAGAAGATCACCAACACACGGATCACCGTCCAGCTGGAGCCCGAGACCGAGGGCGGTCGGGATTGGATCGGCTCCGTCGAACTATGGCGTGCCGATCATCTCGACCGTGCCGCTCTGTCTGTTCACGTCGTGGCGACCGTCGACGGGGTGCCGGGTCGCGTGATCGCCACTTCGGAGAAGGAGTGGGTCATTGATCTGACGGCAGATACTCCGCTGCGTCAGCGTGAACTCGACGTTCGCGAGGTTGGCTTCCGCGAGGGCCCGGAATGGCTGCGCCCCTTCCGGGATGTGCCGTGGATCGTCGATACCTCCGGTGAACTGCCGGCTGTGCACGTGAACACCGACTTCGAAGGAATCACCGACCTCGTCGGTGGCGACGGTTCTGCAGCCGAGATTCTGGTCCGAGACCTCCTGATTGCCCAGATGTGCACAGATGTGTGGACCGCCGTGTTCCACACCGCCATCGGAGATCTGGAGGTCGAGGAAGACGGTACGCCACTCTTCCCGCACGACTGGCGAGGAGAGGTGCTACGCGAGATGCTCCCGGACGTCGTACCTGGCCGCCCCGTCGAGGAGGCTCTGCGCGAGGTTCATCGGCGGCGTACCGGAACCTTCGGGTGGATCGACCTCCAACCCCGTATCCAATTTGCCGCCACCCGCAGGGCCGAGGTGCCCAGAGCTCTGGCCACAGCCATCCGTGGCCTGGACCGACTCCACCAGGGGATCCACGCATGACCGACAAGCCCGTTCACCTGCCAGAGCGACTTGCCGTGCTCTCCGACCTCAACGCCGCCTCATACCTCACCGAAGGGCTGCTCGCAGGCAAGGAGCACGTACCGGCCATAGCGCTCGGCAGAATCGCCGAGACCGTTCCTGGCGACGAAGCACGCCTGGCGCTCGGGCCGGTGCGCGACCTCTTCGACGAAGCGATGTACCGGTGTCGAGCTGACAAGCCGACCAAGGCCGATGCCTGGCTCGCGCCTCGGCTCCATGCCACTGTGCGGTTCGATCGTCGCGAGGCCGCCGACCGCGGGAGGTGGAATCATCTCGCCCTGGGTGTTGCTCCCGACTACGTCACCTGGCGTCACATGCCTGAGCCCAAGCAGGACGGGAAGGCACCGATGGTCACGGCCAACCGATTTCGCGGCGCCCACTACACCCAGGCCTTTGCTCGGTTGTGGTGGGCGGCCGAGCTATTTCGGAACGGTCCCGACTACGGACCGGTTGTCACCGCCTGCGCCCACCAGGACATGCTCAACACCGTGCTGCGGCTGGACGTCATCGACCACCGACCGACGGCTCAGGCGATGGTGCGCCTCATCGAGCGCGGCACGGTCAGAACCGGCCGTGAGATCAACGCCCTGGCCAGCGTGGTGAACACATCCGCCGCCACTCTGATGTACGACGTCATTGCCCCGGACGCGGAGCGGGAAGGGGAGCCATTGCGTCAGTGGATCGAGGCGGCGGAGTGGGCTGGTCCGGTGACACGCGACATCCTTCCGGAGGGCCCGGATGAAGCGCCCGCGCCGGAGGAATCAGTGGATCGTCTCGTCGACTACTTCTCGGAGCTCTTCGAGGACGCCTGCGTCCGCGGGCGGGTTGACAAGGCGTCGGATGACGACTGAGTCTCGGCGCCCCGCTCCCTCTTCGGGGGCTGCCACTGCTTGAGACGCTTGAGGGCTTCTTCGGAAGGCTTGCCCAGCCCCAGAGTCGCGCTCAGGATGTGCAGGCCCAGGAGCGGTGGAACGGCGTTGCCGATCTGCTGAGATACGTCCTTCCCGGACCAGGGGTATTTTTCCGGGAAGGACTGCAGCATGCCTGCTTCCCGGAAGCTGAAGCGGGGAAGATCGGGGCCGCTTTCCCCGGCGACGATTCTGTTCCGGGACACTTTTCCCGTGACCGTCGCGGAGGGGGCGCGAGAGCTTCGGCGGCCACGTGCCTTGGGATCCCCCCCCGTGCCATAGTTCGAGATCACGGTGAACGGCCCGGTGCGGTGATCCGCGAGTGCCTCCCCCATGGAGACCCAGGGGAGCGGTGGGCCGTCCCTGCCGTCCGTCTGCTCCTGCCACAGACAGGGATCGGGCGGAGTCGGAGTGAGCGTCGGCCGTATGTCCTTGCGGTAGGGCTGATGGGTCGGGCTCGGCAACGCGACCTTGTTCTTCTTCCCGTATCGGGCAATGAGGACAGCCCTTCGCCGGGTCTGAGGAACGCCGTACTCCTCGGTTCGGAGGATGCCGCACTCGGCCGAGTAGCCCTTTTCGTGGAGTACGTCACGGAACGCTGTCCACACAGGCAGGACCGCAGGGACCTGCTCCAGAACGATGGCTTCGTAGGGGCTGCCGTTCAGGAGCGCGTCCAGGGCCCAGTGGAGAGGTTGGAGGACGAGCCCCGTGCGCTCGTCCTCCAATACAGCGAGATCGGCCTCTATGTATGGCCAGGCCTCACCGTTCGCCAGGCGCTCGACGAAACCCAGTACCTCGTCGAGGGCTCGACGACCGGCGCCCTTCCCGGCGACGGTGTAGGTCTGGCACGGCGGACCGCCGGCCAGGACATTGGCTTCCGGGAACTTGGCCGCGTCGAAGGCGCGGACATCACCCTGCTCGGTTGGCAAGCCGGCCTCTCGGCGGGTCTCGCAAGCGCTCGCGTCCCACTCGATTCCGATGGATGCGGCCCCCAGCGCGTGAGCCGCCATGTCCAGACCGCCTGGCCCGGCGAAAAGGTCGACAATGCGCACATCCGCAGGGCGGAGCGGATTCTGGGATGTGTTGGTCATGGGGTTGAAGTGTAGCCGGCGAGAAATGTTCCGGAGCTCAGTGCGTGATCACAACGGAAACGCCCGCGATCACCCGGTTCGCAGTCACCCCGCCGCCGGCGGTGACGAGCGGGGTCCTCCGGCGACATCGCTCTCTGCCGCATCGCGCGACGTCGCTCGCAGACCCTTGTCCCCGTGCTGTGTCCGCCGCTCAGGCCGCTCCTGCTCGATGGCCTCCGCCACCTGCTCCGCGACCGAGCTCGGATCCTCGTGTTCCCAGAAGCGCAGCACAGTCCACCCCTCGGTCACCAGATGCGCCGTTGTCTCCGCGTCCCGCGTCATGTTGCGATCGAGCTTCTGCCGCCACCACTCCGCGTTCGACTTCGGTTGCGTGGCGTGCTCGGGGCAGCCGTGCCAGAAGCACCCGTCCAGGAACACAGCCACCCTGGCCCGTGTGAAGGCGATGTCGATCGTGCGCCGGGCCATGTGCGGCACGCGCTCGTTGAGGCGGTAGCGGTAACCGGAGGCATGCAGTAGCTTCCGAACCGCCACCTCGGGGGCGGTGTCACGGCGGGCTTGGCGGCTCATCCGGGCCGAGACGGCAGGAGAGGACGGTTTGGCGGTGCTCATCACTGCCCATTTTCCTACGCTCAGCCACCTTCGCGATCAATGACGGCGAAATTACTCCTGCTCGAATCGATGGCCCGGAAGCGCACAAGGCTTCGCTGCTCGCCGTTCGGTGAGGTCGGGGCGACCAAGCAGAACGCCATCACGACCTCTCCGGGATCGATCTTGCCGGCCGAGGAGAGCCGGGGCTCTTTCTCGACCATAGGGTAGAGGACCAGGACGCCTCGCCGTTCCTGCACGAGTGACTCGATGAGAGAGTCCCCGGAGTCCTTGAGCGCGCCGGCCACGCGGAGGGCGACGCCGCGGTGTCCGGGTTCACTGACAGCGCCGAACAGGTCACCGCGACGCCGGGTACGGCTCGCCAGCGAGAGTGGACGGGATCCCAGGATGCTCGCATCGACCCGCCGCGCGGACGTCTGTTGCGGGACGATCACCAGCCAGTCGGCAATTTCGTGTCCGGCCTCGGCGGACGCGGCGAGGTATTCCAGGTGCGGTGAGAACTGCGTGGGAGTCGACCACTTCAAGTCGCGCAGTATGCCCAGCAGCGCACCGTGCTCGATGGACCCGAGCACCGCTTCGTAGCTGTCGGTACGACCGTTCGCGAGGGATGAGAACTCCAGAGTCACAGTGGACGGATCCAGAGCGTCGAGGACGGGGCGCCATGCCTCTGTGTTGTGCCGCAGGTCCGCTGCGCCCGTCGGGTACGCCGTCGGCTCCACCCATTGCCCTGGCGAGCGGATCTCCACCAGCTCCGCGTTGAACATCTTGTTCCTGGCCGCCGGCTTGAGCCAGGAGAGGTGTTGCGAGACCAGCGGCGGGATCTGTGCCGGGGTGACCTGGGGTTTGCCGTCCACCAGGGCGGCGTAACGGGTGAGCTGGGTGCGGAAGGTCTCCTCGTCGCGGCAGATCGCCTCGAAGGCCTCGTAGAGGTCGACGGTCTTCTTCTTGCCCATCGGTACCTCGCGGCCGATGTAGAGGCGGACCAGGTCGCGGTAGCCGGGGCGGAATCCGAACCACCGGCCCATCTGCATGAGGGTGTCGGCCTGCTGGGCCCTGCGGCGGTAGTACGTAATCGTGAGGCCCTCGATCGTGAAGCCGCGGGAGAGCTTCGTGCCGCCGACCAGGATCTTCCACACGTGCGGTGTCCGGTCGAAGTCGAGCTCCGCCTGCTCGTAGTCGCGTTCGGTGGCCCCGTTGACGATGATCACCGGTTCGCCGCCCGAGTTGATGAGCTGGCGGGCCCGGGAGACGTACGGCTTCAGGTCGTCGTACGACGTGGGGGCTGGCAGGCCATCGTCCCCGAAGCGCTGGAAATCAGTGGTCAGCAGGGTGGCGAGGCGTGCGTGTCCCTCCTGGCCCGTGTACGCCGACCGGTGCCACATCGAGTTGATCCGCAGGGCGAGGGCCGCGTGTTCCCGTTGTTGCACGGACTCGTGGACGAGCATCGTGTGGTGGCGGAACGGCCCTTCGGGAACGCCGTTTGCCGCCCGGTACAGCTTCAGTGCTCCTGTGAGGACGAAGGCGTCCATGGCTTCTTGAAGCCGGCCCCCGGTGTCGTCGTAGATGCCGCGTACGTGCGTCTCCTCCGCCGAGCCCTCGCCTTCGAGGTCGTGGAAGTCCTGCACGCCCATGTAACCGGTCGGCCGGGGCAGCGAGATCAGGAAGTCGCGGGGGAAGATGTCCTCCTCGTCGCCCGGGTCGACGAAGACGTTGGCGAACGGCGTCGCCGTGTAGCCGACGTACTGGGCGCGCGGAAGCAGACCGAGAAGCTGCGTGATCTGGCCGTTGATCGCCTTGCGGGCGACCTTGCCGTTCTCCCACTTCGCCGGGTCCGTCGTGTTCAGCGATGCCTGGTCCGACTCGTCGTCGATGATCAGCGCAGGGATCTCGGAGAGGATCGGGCCGATCTTCCTGAGGTCTCTGAGCAGCTTGTCCAGAACGCCTGCGTTCTTCTTCACGACCATCACGCGTGCGGCGGCATAATGGAGATTGGCCGCGTCGTACAGCGGCTGGGTACGGACCTGCTTCTCGAATTCGAGCGTGCGGATGCCGTTCAGAAGGCTCTTGTAGTCGTCGTCGCGCGTTGTGAGGCGCTCGATGTCGAAGGCACCCAGGGTGGACGGACGGCCGCCGTGGCTGACGAAGTTCGCCGGCCAGTCCTCGTCGTCCTGGTAGTCGACACCGACGAGCGCGTCCGTATCGGCCGGGTCGGCGCCGCGCAGGATGTTCTCCTGTCCTATCAGCTCCATGTCCAGTCGGCGCTGGGTTTGGCCTCGCAGGAGATTCAGGGTGCCACCCAGGATGATGACCAGGCGGTAGCCCGCGTCGACGGCCTTCGCGATGACACCTGTGAAGTTGGCCGTCTTTCCCGACTGGACGTAGCCGACGACCAGGCCCCGGGCCCCGTATGCCTCCGTGCGGGTGGGATCGGAGAGACGCTCGACCACGGCGTGGCTGGCTTCGTCCAGGCTCGACACGGCAGCGTCCGACCAGCCCTTGCGGCGCAGCGTCTGCTTGTACGAGTTCCAGTAGAAGGCGCGTGCCGCCGCCATGTCCCTGGAGTACCAGGACGTGAACTCCTTGCTGATGACCGTGGCACCCGGCTCCTTGAACACCGGGACCGCCTGGTCGAGGGCCTTGCGCAGGTCGGGGCCGAAGCCCAGGCGGTCGTACGTGTCGGAACGTCGGGCGTCGGTGCGCGCCGGAGCGGTTGACCAGTCCGCCTGTTCGGCTAGATCCCAGGTGGTCAGTGTGCGGTGCCAGAGCGCGGTCAGCTCGTCGCCGGGGCCGGCGGCGACGATCCGGTCCCGGAAGTGGCCGGTGTATGTGTCAGCGGGCTCGTCGGCGTCGGAGAGCGCGAAGGCCAGCTTCGCGAATGCCTTCGGACCCCGGCGCATGGCCGCCAGGACATCGCCGTGGAGGTTGAACAGGTGGTCGGTCATGGCGTTGTGTGCTTCCTCGGGTGATCGGGAGATGCCAGAAGTACAAGCGGCAGGGTGGGGCTCAGCGGGACAGTTCGCAGCGAGCCGCCGTGACCAGGACGGCGTTCCACAGGGCGATCTTGTCGGCGCGCACGGCCCTGACCCGTGATTTCTGGAAGATCTCCTCGACCATGAGGTAGAGCATGCTCTTGACGACCGGGGCGTCGTTGAGGCCGCCTCTGCGCCCGCCGTTGAAGGCAGGCCGATACAACTTGTTCAGCCTGATCTCGCGTTCTTCGCGGTCGAGTTCGAAGAACAGGTCTGCTGCCAGGGGCACCCAGCGGAAAGTGATCGGATCTTCCCCCCTCAGCTCTGGCAGCTCATCCCGGAGGACCCGCCGCAGTTTCGGATCGAGGCCCTTGCCTGCGGGGATGACGGCGTCACGGGTCACTTCGGTGGTCCGCTTGGCGGCTTCCCTGTACGTCGTCTGCGCCTCCAGGACGTAATCGGCGAAGCCGTTCCCCGCCGCGTCAGTTGCCCGTTCGAGCCCTCGCCCGAAGGCGGGGGTGACCGTCACACCGTCCTTCTTGACCGTGAGACTGAAGACGTCGTTCGCCTCGGCCGGCAGGTCGATCGCGATACGGGCCAGCGCGAGGTGGCCCTCGGCGCTGCGGGTGCTGTTCCAGCCACCGGCCTGCACAAGCCTGTTGTTGCGGTAGATGTAGAAGCCCTGCCGCTCGGCGAGCGGGCCGATCCCGCGGAAGCTCACCAGTGGGGACTTCGGCTGCCAGATGTGCGCGGTCAGCTCCACGTCACCGATGCCCTCGACAGGAGCGGTGTACGTGCGCGGATAGCCGGCCCGGCCTGGGACGCGATAGCCGAACGGGTCGATCGGTTCGACGCCCCGGTGGTCGAGCTCCTCCTTGGTCGTCACATCCTCAACCACGATATCGACGTGGAAAGCGTCGTCGGTCAGGAAACGGTGCAGGTGAAGCCCGAGATGGGTCTCCAGCTTCTCGATCGCGTCGTCGAGATAGCGGTCGGCCTGCCCAGCGGTGACCGTGTCGAAGGCGCGGACCTTGTCCCAGCGGACGATTGTGCCTTGCCATTCGATCAGGCCGTCGTAACGGTCGACGAGGTCCTGGCAGTAGCCGGGGTCCACGATGTCGCAGGTGAAATCGGCCTGGGCGCGAGCTGTCAGCCACCGGCGGCCGGCGGACGGGCTGCGCTTGGTCCGGCTGATCACCGTGAGCGAGTCGGCGTGCGAGAGGGACGCGGCCTTGAGGCCCGCGCCGAAGTGGCCGAGCGAGTTCTTTCCGTAGTTCTGCCGTCCGCCCACCGTCATCGCGGTGTCGAGCGCCTCGTCGTTCATGCCCTGTCCGTCGTCGATGACCAGGAGGCTGACCAGCCGGTCCTCGTCGCGCAGGAAACTGATGACGACTTTGTGCGCACCCGCGTCGATGGAGTTGTCGACGAGGTCGGCTATCGCCGCCTCGAATCCGTACCCCTGGTGCGTCAGCGATTCGACGTAACGGGCGGCGGGCGGCAGCCGCTTGCTGCCGGCCGTCGGGATCTCGTACTGCCAGTCCGCAGACGGCTGGTAGGGCGGCATGGGCTTCCTCGCACAGACGAAACGGGGCCTGTGTGGGGGAGTGGCCCGAAGCTAGTTGTTGAATGTGATCGTATTGCAAAGGTGCGACATAGGGGAATCCCCGGTGAATTCGGCCAGAGGCTGATCAGATTCCGTGCACCGTGGCTTTAAGCCGATGTCCCTCGCACCCCCGCCACCAGCGCCTCCACCCCGTCCAGCAC
The DNA here is from genome assembly GCF_045162755.1 of Streptomyces sp. NBC_01012. Classification (NCBI taxonomy): domain Bacteria; kingdom Bacillati; phylum Actinomycetota; class Actinomycetes; order Kitasatosporales; family Streptomycetaceae; genus Streptomyces; species Streptomyces sp. NBC_01012. The sequence continues at coordinate 4,983,779 of NZ_CP108688.1, forward strand.
GCGCGCCAGGCCGAACTCGAAGAGGGCGTTCAGGTCCAGTCCGAAGCCGTTGCCGGCGTCGTCGTCGAAGAGCGTGGACAGGACCGGGTATGCCGTGGCCGTCTGGATCGCTTCCATCCGTGGTTCGGTCGCCGTCATCCATTCGTCCGCCGTCATGCCGCTGTCCTGCCGCGCCTGGGACTCCAGCTCCACCGCCATCGCGATGCCCTGGGCGTATCCGAGCACCGTGAGGTGGGTGTGCAGCATCTGTTCCGGGGTGAGGCCGAGGCCCGTCAGTGCGCTCAGGACGCGTTCGAGATAGTGCATGGCGTTCGGGGCGGCCATGGGGCGGGTGATGCCGGCCATGGCCCGTGCCAGCCACGGGTGTTGCTCGTACTGTTTCCACAGCCAGCGAGCCTCCCGCTCCAGCAGGGGGCGCCAGCCCGTCGGTTGCGGGGCGGGCGGGCCGCTGCCGAACACCGCCTCGGACATCAGCCGGACCAGCTCGCCCTTGCTCGGGACGTGGCGGTAGAGCGCCATGGTGGACGTGCCGAACTCCGTCGCCAGGCGCCGCATCGAGAGTGCGCCGAGGCCCTCCTCGTCGGCCAGCGCGATCGCCGTACGGATGATGCGCTCCCGGCTGAGCTGTCGTCCTGGAGCCGTCGCGCGCTGCCGGCTGTGCTCCGCGACCACCGTGCCGACGCCGGGCACCGCGCGCACCAGCCCTTCCTGGTTCAGCGCGCCCAGGGCCTTCGTCGCCGTGGCCATCGCGACGCCCCAGTCCTGGGTGATCCGGCGTGTGGAGGGCACCGGGTCCCCCGGGCGGAGCTCGCCCGAGGCGATGCGGCGGCGGATCTCTCCTGCGATGCGGAGGTAGGGCGGTTCCGTGGTCATGGGCATAGCGTACTAGTGCACCTGGGGAGGTGATGGGCCCTACAGGTGGGGGTTTGCAGCGGTGCACTAGGTTGCTGTTTGCGGTGTACGTGGCGTCGCGCTTCCGTGCTGTGCATGGAGAACACCCAGCGCACCCAGCGCGCCCAGAACACCGAGCACGCGGAGGGCGCCCCCGGGCCCCTCGCCGGCCGCAAGGAATGGACCGCCCTCGGCGTCCTGATGCTGCCGCTGCTCCTCGTCTCGATGGACGTGTCCGTCCTCTACTTCGCGATCCCCTACATCAGCCAGGACCTGGAGCCCAGCGCCACACAGCAGTTGTGGATCCTGGACATGTACGGCTTCGTCCTCGCCGGCCTGCTCATCGTCATGGGCGACCTCGGTGACCGCATCGGGCGGCGCACGCTCGTCCTGGCCGGTGCCGCCGTCTTCGGTGCGGCATCGGTGGCTGCCGCCTACGCGCACTCCGCCGAAGTGCTCATCGGCGTACGCGCGCTGCTGGGGCTCGGCGGGGCTGCCCTCATGCCCTCGACCCTCGCCCTGATCCGTAACCTCTTCCTCGACGCGAGGCAGCGCGCGAAGGCGGTGACCCTCTGGACCGGTGTCATGACCACCGGCATCTCGCTGGGGCCCGTCGTCAGCGGGCTGCTGCTCGAACACTTCTGGTGGGGCTCGGTCTTCCTCATCAATCTGCCCGCCATGGTGCTGCTGCTCCTGCTGGTCCCCTTCCTGGTGCCGGAGACCGCGACCGGCACCCGCGGCGGCCGTTTCGACCTGCTCAGTGCGCTGCTCTCGCTGGGCGCCCTGCTCGCCGTCATCTACGGCATCAAGGAGTGGGCCCGGCACGGTTACGAACCGCTGCCCGCGCTCTGCGTCGTCGCGGGTCTGGTGCTCGGCGCCGTCTTCGTGCACCGGCAGCGGCGCCTCGCCCATCCGATGATCGACCTCGGCCTGCTCGGACGGCGGGCCTTCGGCGGGCCGGTGCTCGCCAATCTGCTCGCGATGTTCGCCACGGTGGGCATGGCGGTCTTCTTCACCCAGTACCTGCAGTCCGTGCTCGGCCAGAGCCCCCTCACCGCCGCCCTGTGGAGCCTGGTGCCGGCCGCGGGTGTGGCGCTTATGGCGCCGACCGGGGCCGCGCTCGCGCAGCGGACCGACCGTGCGTACGTGATGGGCGGCGGGTTCCTGCTCGCCGCCTGCGGGTTCCTCTGGCTCGCACAGGTGCGTACGGACTCCCCGCTGTGGTTCTCCCTCGCCGGCGGCGCCGTGTACGCGGGTGGGCTGGTCGCCGCCATGACCCTCGCCAACGAACTCGCGCTGGGCGCGGCCCCGCCGGAGCGCGCGGGTTCGGCGGCGGCCGTGCTCGAATCGGGCCAGGAGCTGGGCGGGGCCCTGGGCATGGCGATCCTGGGTTCCATCGGCGCCGCGGTCTACAGCCGGGACATGGCCCACGCCCTGCCGGCCGGGACACCGCACGCCGACGCGGTACGCGAGACCCTGGGCGGCGCGGCGGCGGTCGCGGCTGAGCTGCCGGCGGCGACGGCGGACACCGTGCTGTCGGCCGCGCGTGAGGCGTTCACACACGGGCTGGGCATCGCGGCGATCGGCGCGGCCGTGGTCATGGCGGGGGCGGGTGTCCTGTCGGCCGGCTTCCTGCGGGGCCTGGGCAGGCCGGCAGGGACCGTGCCACCAGCCTCGGAGCACGACGGGGACAGCCGTCCGACGGCTGTGGCAAGCTGATCGACGGGGGCCGGGCGGCCGCGGCTGGCAGCGTGTCGGTGGGCGGAGCCGTGTCGGCCGACCGTCGGTTCAGCGGCAGAGCGCGTCGATGTCGTCCGAGAAGGCCGGGAACTCCGCCCGGGCCTCGGTGACGATCTCCTTCGCCGTACGGCGCGGCGTCGTCGCGTGGCGCTCGGCGATGCGGGTCAGGAGCTCGTCGGGCTCGGATGCGAAGTCGTCGGCCCCGGCCTCGGCTGCCTCCATCGGGCCGTAGCCGTCGGCCAGGACCCAGAGGAAGTCGGAGAGGCTGCCCGCCACCACGCCGCGCTCACCCTCCGAGCCCAGGAACACGATCGGCTGGTCGGCGAGGGGCCGGTCGGGCCTGACACGCCAGATCATGGCCTTACCGCCCGAGCCGTCCTGGCCGAAGACGAGGTAGGCGTCGCCGTCCACTTCCGGGTTTCCCGTCCAGTTCCGGAAGAGATCGGTCGTCCACTCGGCGGACTCGAAGTCCGCGCTCGGCTCGAAGTCGAAGCGGAGGTACTCGTACCCGCCCGCGTCGGCGGTGAGGTAGCGGTCGTCGTGGAAGTCGACCCCGGCCACCTCGGCCAGGGCTGCCGGGAAGTCGCGGTCGGTCCGGCCCATGTCGTCGTTCATGGACGCAGGCTATGCGGCCCCACCGACAACACGGACCCGCGAGAAGCCGCCGCCCGCTCCGGTAGCGGCCTGTGAGCCCGGGGCCGATGCTGGGTGCGTACGTGTCCACGTGTGCGGAGACCTGCTCGCCCGGGCGCCCGCGCCGGGCCCCGCGACGGGCGGCGAAGGAGCTGGGCTCATGGCTGATGCGCCCCTGATGGTCGTGGACGGCGCCGGGCTGGTCACCGGGTGGAGCCGGGCGGCCGAGGAGCGCTTCGGGCCGGCCACCGCCGATGCGCTGGGCATGCACCTGATGGACGTACTCGCCCGTGACACCCGGCGTGCGGTCGGCGATGAGGGAGAGACCGGTGACGCCCGTGGCGGCGGCGACGGGCGTGGTGACGGTGACGGCGGCGGCAATGACGGGAAGAGCGCGGGCGACACAGGCGCGGGCGACACGGGCGCCGGTGCAGGCCTGCGGCTAGAGCCCCTCGCCGGGGCGCGTTGGGCCGTGCGGGAGGGCGATGCGGGTGCGGGGGACGGGGCGGATCCCGTCGGTAAGGCGCTGCTGGACGTGATGTTCACGCAGGACCGCGTACGCGTCCTCGTGCTCGACCCCGAGCTCCGGCTCCTTCGCATCAGCGACTCCTCCGCGGGCCCCGGCACGGACGAGACCGAGCGGCTGCGCGGGCGCCAGTTCCGTGAGGTGTGCGCCTTCGAGGACCCCGAGCGGGTGGAGAGCTACGTACGGGAGGTCCTGCGCACCGGGGTGCCGGGTGTCGAGCGCTCGTTCCGGGCCCGCCCCGGTGACGTACCAGGCGGGCGGCGCACCCTCTCCCTCACGGCGTTCCGGCTCCAGGAGGGGTACGGGGCGCGGCAGGGCGCCCATGGCCCCGTGCTGGGTGTCTCCGTCGCGGTGGAGGACGTCACCGAGCGGGTGAGGCGCCGCGTCCGGAGCCAGGCGCTCGCCGCGGTACGCAACAGCGTCGGCCGTACGCTCGACATCGAGGCCACCTGCCGCGATGTCGTCGAGGCGCTGGTCCCGCTCTACGCGGACGTCGGCGTCGTCGAGGTCGTCGACGCGGTTCTGCGCGGTGAGCCCCCGCAGCCGGCGCCGCTGGGCCGCGACGTACCGCTGCGCCGCGCCGCGTACGGCGGCGGCAACGTGTCCGCCCATCCGGTCGGCGATGTGCGGGCGGTGCCGCCGGGTACGCCCTTCCAGCGCGGTCTTTCCGACCTGCGGGCCCGCGTCGTCCCGGTCGAGGACGCGCCCTGGGCCGACGCCGACCCCGCGCGTGCGCGCTCCATCAAGGAGACCGGCGCCCACTCGCTCCTGCTGGTGCCCGTGGCACTGCGCGGAGCCGTCCTCGGGCTGGTGAGCCTCTACCGCTGCGGCGACTCCGAGTCCTTCACCGAGGACGACATGCGCGTGGCGGCGGCGGTGGGCTCCCGCGCCGCTCTGGCCATCGACAACGCCCGCCGTTACGTGCACGAGTACACCATCGCCAGCGCCCTCCAGCGCCGGCTGCTGCCCCAGCGCCCGGCGCCCCAGCCCGCCGTCGAGACGAACCATCTGCTGCTCCCGGGCGGCAGCGCGGGCAACTGGTTCGACACGATCGCGCTGCCCGGGGCCCGTACCGCCCTCGTCATCGGGGAGGTGGCCGAGGAGGGCATCCAGGGAGCCACCGCCATGGGACAGCTGCGCACCGTCGTCCACGCACTCGCCGCCCTCGACCTGGAACCGGACGAACTGCTCGCCCGTCTGTACGACACCGCGGCCCGGCTGGCGCAGGAGCGGGCCGAGCTGCCGAAGAGCGACCCGCTGCACCGGGAACCGCTGAGCGCGACCTGTGCGTACGCCGTGTACGACCCCTTCGCCAGGACCTGCACCGTGGCCTCCGCCGGGCATCCGGCGCCCCTGCTCATCGGTCCCGACGGCACCGCTGCCGTGACGAGCGTGCCGCAGGGTCCGCCGCTCGGCGCCGTCGCCCGTGGCCCCGTCGCCGCGGCCTCCTTCCCGGTCCGGGCCGGTAGCCTGCTCGCGTTGTACAGCGGTGCGTTGCGCAGCCACGCCGAGATCCCGGAGGGTGTGCTGCGTCAGGTGCTCGCCCGCCCGGAGCGCCCGCTGCGGGAACTCTGCGACGCGGTGGCCTACGCCCTGCCCGACTCCGCCGAACTCCGGGGCTCCGCCTTGCTCCTGGCCAGGATCCATGCGATGCCCGAGGACCGGTACGCCGCCTGGGAGCTCCCGTACGACAGGTCGGCGCCCTCCACCGCCCGCCGGCTGACGGCCGGCACGCTGGCCGGCTGGCACGTGGACGGCGAGACCGGGGAGGCGACCGAGCTGATCGTCAGCGAGCTGGTGACCAACGCCGTGCGCTACGGGAGCCCGCCCGTGGAGCTGCGCCTCATCCGCGACCGGGGCCTGACCTGCGAGATCCGGGACGGCAGCACCACCGCCCCGTACATGAAGTACGCCGGAGCGGTCGACGAGGGCGGGCGGGGCCTGTTCATCATTTCCCGGCTCGCCTCGCTGTGGGGTACCCGGTACGCCCCCGACGGCAAGACTGTGTGGTCGGAGCAGACGATGCCGGAGGAAGGAGCGCCAGGGGTACAGGGAGAGGAAGGGGTGCAGGGGGAGGAAGGGGTGCGAGGGGCGCAGGGGGCAGAAGGGGGCTGAGGAGGTGATCGGGACTACTTGTCCTCCGCGAGTGTGTGCGCGACCAAGGCGTTGGCGTGGCCGTGGCCCATGCCGTGCTCGGCCTTGAGCCAGGCGACCAGCTCCATGTGCTTGGTCAGGGGGGAGGACCGGATGAGGCCCTTCCACTCCATGACCGGGCGGCCGTACTTCTTCTCGATCGCGGGGAAGTAGCTCGCGGGGCCCTTCACTTCTGCGGTCATGTCTCTCGTTCCTGTCCTCGGTGGCCGGGTGTTTCCCGGGTGGTCCGGTGTCTGTCAGCTCTTATGACTGCCGACGGGCGCGTAACTGATCGGTCGGCGCACAACGACCGCCAGATGAAGCGGAACAGAGGGGTGCCCCGTGTCAACACCCGTGAAATACTTCGGTGTTCAGTGATCCTCGCCCTCACGGGGTCGAGGGTGCGCGTGAGGGCCACGGGGCCGATGGGGGCAGCAGCATGACGGACGGGGCGGACACAGGCGTGCGGAAACAGGGGCAGGAGAGGGTCGAGTTACGGATCGGCCTCGTCGGTACGCACACCCGGCGCGACGACCTCGAAGCCCTGGACATCTGGCTGAGGAACGCGCCGGTCCTGGAGGACGCGCTGGAGCGCGGCGAAGTGGCCCTGGTCCGTGCGGACTCGCCCACGCAGTCCGAGGCGATGGGCGGCGAGCTGATCCAGGACATCATCCTGGTCGTCTCCGCCGAGATGGCGCGCTCCGTGGCCGAGAACGCATGGCGGTCGGTGGAGACCTGGCTGCGTAACCGCCGCCGGTTCGCCGGCCCGGAGGAGGCCCCACGCGTCACCCTGGACGGGCCGCCCCAGGGGCCGGGTGCCGGCCTGAGCCGCGACACCGACGACGATGCCCATGGCGGCGACGACGAGCCCGGAGAGGTCTAACGGCCGTGCCGCCGTACGACACGCGCGGCGGGGGGAACGGAGCGAAGCGGCACAGGGCCGTACTCATCGGGGTGGAGCACTACACCGGCACGCGGAACGACCTTCCGGCCGTCGCCACCAACCTCCGCCTCATGCGCGAGGCCCTGACCGCCGAACACACCGGGGTTCTCGCCGCGGAGGACCTCGTCGTGATCCCCGCGGACGGCGCCGGCGGCCCGAACGCCACCGTCGATCCGCTCCAGGTGCGTGCGGCGCTCACCGCGGCCCGCAAGGACGTGACCGGCCTGCTGGTCGTCTACTTCGCCGGGCACGGCATCGTGCGCCCCGACGGCAGCGACCTCAACCTGATGTTCACCGACTCGGGGGTCACTCAGGACCCCGAGCACCCCTTCGTCGACACCCTGTCCTGGCGCGGCGACGTCATGCCGGACCTGCGCAAAGCCAGCGCCGACTGGGTCGTCGTCATCCTCGACTGCTGCTTCGCAGGCAATGCGCTCGGGGCCTTCAACCCGGCCGCCGGGCAGAACTTCGCCCTGCTCACCGCGGCGGAGCGGGGCGTGGAGATCCCGCCCGGTGATCCCCGTACGGGTACGGAGTTCACGGCGGCCCTCCACCGGCTGCTGACCACGGGCGAGGGCGAGCCGGTCACCTTCACCCGGATCGTCGCCGGGATACGCGAGGCGATGGCGCCGCTGAAGGCCATCGACGGACACCAGTGGATCCCGGACGAGCGCCGGCACGGCGACGACGTGGTGCTCGCCCACGCGGCGGACCCGGAGCCGGAGCCGGCACCCACACCAGGACCGGGTCCTGCACCCCCTCCGCGTCTGCCGGATCCGGATCCGGACCCGGACCCGGACCCCGCCCCCGTACCGTTGCCAGGTCCGCAGCCCGAACCGGGGGGCACCTGGCGGACCCGGGCCGCCGCGTGGTGGGCGCGGCTGCCCGCCCCGGACCTGGCGCGCCGCCTGCTTCCGGTCCTGGCGCGCCGTATGACGCGTACGACCGCCGCGGCCCTGGTCGGCGTCGTCGCTCTCGCCGGGGCCGGCACCTGGTACGTCCTGGGCTCCTCCTCCGGCGGCGCCTGCGCGTCACCCCTGGAGCTGCGCGTGCTCACCGACCCCGATCTGCGGCCGACCGTGCAGAAGGCCGCCGACGCCTACCCCAAGCGGGACGGCGACGGCTGCCGGACCGTCGGCATCAATGTGTACGACGCCAAGGCCACCGACGCCGTCGCGGCCCTGCGGTCCTCCTCGCTCTGGCAGGAACCGCCCGCGACCTGCCCCGAGTCCGGCGACTGCCCTCGGCCCCAGCGGGACGTCGGCGCACAGCCGGACATCTGGATCCCGGCCGCGGGCAGCGCGTGGCAGCGGGCGACGGCCGACGGGGCGAGCGGCGGCGGAGCGAGCGGCGAGGGGGTCCCGGCCGGGAGCGAGGCCGGAGCCGATGAGCCCGGTGCTGGACCCGGCGGGGAGCCCGGTGCTGAACCCGGCGGGGAGTCCGGTGAGGGGTCCGATGAGGGGTCCGGGAGCCGGGCGGGGAGCAGCGTGGTGGACCTCGACCGGCTCGGCTCCGTCGCCTACACCCCGATGGTCCTCGGAGTGCCGGACACCATGGCCCTGGCGCAGTCCCTCCAGACCGACGATCCGCTCGACGCGATCGTCACCGGGCTCGAAGCCGCCCAGAAGGTCGAGATCCTGCGCCCCGACCCCGAGGACACCGAGGGCGCCCTGCTGGCGACCGACGCCCTCTACGCCTCGTCCGGCTCCGGGCACGCGGCCACGGTCGAGCAGGGCATGGCGCAGGCGCTGCGGCCGATGCCCTCCACGGCGCGGGAACTCATGTGCGTACTGGCCGACGGTGCGCACAACAGCCTGGAGGACCGGGCGGCCGTACTCGTGCCGGAGCAGACCCTCGCGCAGTTCAACCTGTCGGCGGGGGAGCCTGGCCGGCCCGGCTGTGCGACGGAGGCGCTGGCGCACCGGGTGGCCCACTATCCCTCCGATGTGCCGATGCTGGACCTCCCCTTCGTCCGTGTCACCTGGGCCGGGGCCGACCGGGACGCCGACGCGCGTAAGGCGGCCGTCGAGGACTTCTACGACTGGCTGGCCACGGACCCGGACGCGCAGAGGTGCTTCACCGACGACGGTTTCCGGGGTGTCGACGAGGGTGCCCCCGCGCCGCCCGCCGACGACTCGGTGCTGCGGAGCGAGGACAACACGACGGCCGTGCGTGAACGGCTCCCGACGACCGCCCCGGGCGTCGACGTCTCCGCGTCGCTGAGCGACACCCTGAGCCGCTACCGGGGGGCCCTCGGGCCGGGCAGGGTGCTGTATCTCCTCGACAACTCGACCTCGATGGAGGACAAACGGGTCTGGGACGGCACCGGCGGCGCCAAGGAACTGGTGGCCCGCTCGATGAGCTCCCTGGGCGCCGGGGACTCGTACGGGGTGCTGACGGCGGCTGTGGGCGAAGGGGAGCCCGTCGCGGAACTCGTGCCGTTCGGGCCGAACACCAGGGCAGGTGCGCAGAAGGCCGTCGCCGGCACGCGTACCGCCGCTTACGACGCCCGCATCGCGCCGGGTCTGGACACGGCGCTCGGCACCCTGCGCGGCGGCTCCACCGGGGTGGAACAGCCACGGCTCCTCGTCCTGGTCACCGATGGCGAGGACTTCGAAGCCGTCGGGGACAAGGACCAGAAGCGGCTGGTCCGGGAGGCGGCGAGTACACCGCTGGTCAGGATCGTGACGGTCTCCCTCCAGGACGGTGCGTGCACACCCGGCAGATTCGGCGAGCGGCTCGCGGGGGCGAGTGGCGGACGCTGCCTCGACCCGGCCGACGACATCGCGGCCGAGCTGGCGGCGGAGGTCGCCAAGACCGGTACGGGGGACGCGGAATGACCTACGGAGACCACCACCACACGCACGACGGCACGCACGATGGCACGCACGACCGCACCGGGACCCGTACCCGTACCTGCATCCGTGCCCGCACCCGCACCCGCGCCCGTACCCGCCGGGTCAGGGTGGCGCTCGCTCTCGGCTGCCTGCTCACGCTGGTCTCCGCCGCCTGTACGGGGGGAGGGCCAGGGGGCGGCGCGCAGGAGTCCGGCGACGGGAAGCCGGCGGCCGAAGGGCCCATCGTCGTCGCCAGCGGGCTCGATGTCACCGGCTCCGGGAGCGTGCGCCAGCAGCTCATAGAGGAGTGGAACCGCAGGCACGCCGGCTCGAAGGCCCAGCAGGCCAAGCTCGTCGAGCTGCCCGGCGGCGCGGACCAGCAGCGCAGCCAGCTCCTCGGCGCCCTCCAGTCGGGCAGCGCACGCTACGACGTGGTGAACCTCGACATCACCTGGATCCCGGAATTCGCCGAGGCCGGCCTGATCCGGCCCATGCCCGTCCAGGAGACGGGCCCCGCGGCCGACGACGACCGCGACTTCATCCGGCGGGTCCTTGCCACCACCGTATGGAAGGACCGTTCCTACGCCCGGCCGTTCAACACCGATGTGGGCCTCCTCTACTACCGGCCCGACCTCCTGACGAAGGCCGACATCGCGGTCGACAAACAGCCCAACGCCCACTGGACGTGGGACCAGCTCTACGCCTCCGTCAAGACCCTCGGGCTCAACCCGGTCCGCAGCGACGAACGCGCGGGCTGGACCACGCAGTTGAAGCAGTACGAGGGGCTGACCGTCAACACCGTCGAGGCGTTCGCCGACGCAGGCGTCGAACTCACCGACAGCGAGGGGAAGTACAGCTCCAGCCCGACCGAGCTGAAGAAAGGGCTCGACTCGCTTCTGGACCGCGTCGAACGGGGCATGGTGCAGCCCGCGGCGCTCAGCTCCGACGAGACGGCGTCCCTCACCGACTTCGCCGAGGGCCGCGCCGTCTTCCTGCGCCACTGGCCGTACGCGTACGGGGCCCTGGGCAGCCTGATGGACCCGAAGGCCTACGCCGTCAACCCGCTGCCGGGGAAGGCCGTGCTCGGCGGGCAGAATCTCGCCGTCACCGCCGACTCACCCCGCGCCACGAACGCCCGCGCGCTGGTTGCCTTCCTCACCTCGCGCGAGAGCGAACGCTGCCTGCTCGACGCGGGCTTCGCCGCGACCCGGGCCTCCGCGTACGGCAGCGCGGCGAAGCCCTGCTGGCCCCGCGTCGCCGCCGCGCTCCGCCCGGCGGGGGAGGACGCGCCGAAGGCGGCGGCCGGCACAGGGGAGGGCGGCCCGAGGGGGCAGGGGGCCCAGGCGCGCGCCGCGTACATCCGGATACTCGGCGCGGCACTGACCGAAGCGGTGCAGCGGCCGCGCACCCCCTACTACGGCGCGTTCACACAGGTGTTGCAGTCCCGGGTGCACGCGCTGCTGGCCGAGGAGCGACCCGACACCGCCGAGGCCGCCAAGGGCCTCGACAAGGAGCTGCGGGACGTGTTCGCGGGCAGGTGACGAGCCGGGGCGGAAGGTGAGCCGGGGGGATGTGCCCTGCCCGAGCCCTCAGCCCGCTCCGTGGCACTCGCGGTACGCACGCTCCTCGCCGCACCAGCACGCCGCGCTGCGCGCCGGGGGCCACGGGACGGCACGGCCACGGGCCGCCAGCGTCGTGGCGTACTGGGGGAGCAGATCGGGGTCTGAGGGGGACGCGGCCTCCGACGCGGCGAACGCCTCGTAGGAGGGGACCGTGCCCGTCACGATGCCGAGATTCGGCGTGCCCGTGGCATGCAGGTCACGCAACGCCGCCTCCAGGCGCGCCAGATGGTCCTGGTGCGAGAGGTACTCCTGGGACAGCTCCGGGTAGGCGGCGAGGAGTTCGCGCAGCTCGTCCTCGGGCCACCGCAGCACCGCGACGGGGAACGGGCGGGACAACGCGCTGCGGTAGGTGCCCAGTTCGGCGCGGAGCCGGTTGATCTCCGCCTGGAGCTCGCCCGGGTCCGAGGAGCCGAGCGACCACAGACGCTTCGGGTCGTGCAGCTCGTCGAGGGGTACGGCGGCCGTGTGCAGGGTGTCGGCCAGCTCGTCCCACGCGTCGTGGGCGACGCCCATCAGCCTGCGCACCCGGTGCCGCCCGGTCACCAGCGACTGGACGGAGTACGGGACTTCATCGCCGGGCGAGAGCAGTAGCGTCAGCGCGGTCGAGAAGAAATCGTGGGCCGCCTCCAGCTCGTCGTGCGCTTCGAGGGTCTCCGCGGCGATCTCCCAGGGGGCGGCGTCGAGCGGACCGGCGGCGCGGATCCCGTCGATGATCGCGCGGGCCTCCGCCTCGTGGCCGTACTCCCACAGATTGGCCGCTTTGAGTGCTTTGACCAGGTGTGGGTGCTCGATGGGGGTTTCGGTTGATCCGAGCAGTTCGTCATAGAGCGTGCTCGCGCGAGCACGCTCACCGGCGAGCTCCAGATGGGCCGCGGCCTGGAGGAACAGCGGTTCGTGGTCCTCGGGATACTGCGCCGCGGTGCGCAGCAGGCGCTCGGCTTCGGTGATGTGGTCGGCAGGCGTGTCGGGGCGCATGGACCACACGGTACTGCGGGACGGGGGCGAGGTGAGAGGGAGCGGACCGGAGCGCTGATGAAGGCGGGAGGACGGCTGGGAGAACACTCGGCGCTCCTGTGGTGGAGGCGGCGAGGGGGACGCTCAGCGCTCCCGCGGGAACAGGACGCCCATCGCGCCCACGAGCGCCATCGCGCCCACGAGCGCCATCGCGCCCACGAGCGCCGTCGCGCCCACGAGCGCCGTCGCGCCCACGAGCGCCATCGCGCCCACGAGCGCCGTCGCGCCCACGAGCGCCATCGCGGCCGACAGCAGCACGGCGCCGTCGGTGCCCGCCGGCTCCTTCAGCCGCTGGACACCGATCGTGTATAACGGCTGAAGGACACCATCGAGGACGCCGAGCGGGAAGGAGGGCACATGAACGACGACATGAACCGTGTACGCCGTGCGGTCGCCCGCCTCTTCCGGCCCGCCGCCTTCGTCGTCCTGTTCCTCGCCGAGGTGCTCCTCGCCGAGGGCGGCAGCCTCTCCGCCGCCGTCGCGCTCGCCGCCACCGCGGCCGCCGGCTCGGCGCTCCTCGTCTGCTCCGTCATCAGCGCGCGCTGCGCCTGCCCCGTACCCCGTACGAGAGTGCGCACAGCCATCCGCGACCGGGAGAAGCGCACCGCCTTCCTCCCGCAGCGTGACCCCGACGCCCGGGGCCGCACCAGGCCCCGAGCACCCGGGGCCGCCCTCCTGACGGCCGCGTAGAGGGCGCATCTTCCACGACCCCCTGCGCGGGTCGTCCTGCCGAGTTCACCACGACCGCACCGGTCGTCACTCCCCGGCACGACGAGACCCCCGGAGGGCTCACCCATGTCCGCGTTCATGTCCGCTTTCGCGAGCCTGGTCGGCGCATTCGCCGACGCGCTCCACCCGCTCTTCCAGACGGCGTCCACCGCCGCCGCGATCGTCCTGTTCACCGCCCTCGTACGCCTCGCCGTCCATCCGCTCTCGCGGGCGGCGGCCCGTGGGCAGAAGGCCCGCACCAAGCTTCAGCCGCAGATCGCCGAGCTGCGCAAGAAGCACGCCAAGAACCCTGACCGGATGCAGAAGGCGCTCATGGAGCTGCACGCGAAGGAGAAGGTCTCACCGCTCTCCGGCTGCCTGCCGAGCCTGCTCCAGATGCCGGCCTTCTTCCTGCTCTACCACCTCTTCTCCAGCCAGAAGATCGGCGGCGACCCCAATGCGCTGCTCGGCCACGAACTCTTCGGAGCCCCGCTCGGCGAACGCTGGCACAACGCGCTCGCCGACGGCGGCCCCTTCGGGGAGCAGGGGCTCGTCTACCTCGGGCTCTTCGTGATCGTCGCCGCCGTCGCCACGTTCAACTACGGCCGCACCAAGCGCCAGATGGCCGCGAACCCCGTGACACCGGCCACAGGCCCGGACGGACAGCCCGTCCCCGGCATGGGCGCGATGACGAAGGTCATGCCGCTGATGTCCTTCCTGACCCTCCTCTCCGTCGCCTACGTGCCGCTCGCTGCCGCGCTGTACATCGTCACCAGCACCACCTGGACCGCCATCGAGCGCGCCTGCCTCTACCGGGAGACCGCCCCGGCGAAGGAGCCGGCCGTGGCGGTCACCCCGTAGGCGCCGGGGAGGGGGAGAGAAGGGGGAAGCGCGGCGGTCACTTGCTGCTGAAGGTGACCTTCTTGCCGTCCTCGTCGTAGTTGTAGTGGCCGGTGAAGCCCCAGTTCTTCCAGCCGCCGTCACCGTTGTTGGCGATGGTCCCGTCCTCGATGGAGAAGATGTCGACACCGTCCACCTCGGCGAGGTGCTCCAGGCCGGACACCCCGGCGAAGGAGAGATCGTTGAAGGACTTGGCCGTGATGATGTTCTTGCCGGGGAAGGCCTTGCTGTACTCGTCGAGCAGCGAGTGGGTCAGCTCGGCCTTGTCCTTCGGCTTCTTGCCGGAGAAGTCGGTGCCGGGGTACGTCCCGTCCGTGTACTTCGGCGACCCGTCGTTGAAGTTGACCGACTCCGTGCCGTTGAAGATGGAATCGGCGTCCAGGTCGGCGGGGTCCGGCTTCTCGAAGGAGGCCTCCATCCCGTCGCGGGTGAGGTCGCCGTAGAGGGCCCAGTTGATGAAACCGCCGTCGCCGTCGTTCTTGAAGGTGCCCTTGTCGAAGACGTACACATCGAACACGGCGCGGCCCGACTCGATGTCGTCGCCTTCCTCGTCCTCGTAGTACTCGTTGGAGTTCAGCCGGTACCGGCCCTCGTGGACCATGGTGTCCGGCTTGTCGACCCAGTGCGACTTCTGCTCCGAGTGCATCGCGACCACGTTGTAGTCGGGGTAGCAGCGCCGCAGGTCGTTGACCAGCATCCGGACCGCCGTGGTCGAGCCGTCCGAGTCCAGGGGGGAGTACGTGTTGTAGTACCGGTCCCGGTCGGGCAGCTCCTCACCCTCGATCTGGCAGCCCTCGTCGCCGGGCTTCCAGTCCTTCTTGCGCTTGGGGCGGGGAGGCTCGTCGAACGTGACCGTCCGCTTGTCGTCGCTGATGTCGTAGTAGCCGTGGAACGCCCGGTTCTTCCAGCCGAGGTCCGCCTTGTCCGACCAGGTGAACTTGCCGCTCTTGAACGCGTAGACGCGGTACGTCGTGCCGCTGATCTCGATCGTCTCGATCATCGCCGCACCGTCCATCTGCTGGAGGTTTCCCTCGTGCGGCTGCGCGATGACGATGTTGTAGTCCGGAAGGCAGTAGGCGAGGTCGTCCAGCGCCGCCTTGACCCGCTTCTCCTTGTTCTTCTCGTTGCTGATCTTCGTGGCGATGAAGTCGACCAGATAGTCGAACCCCCAGTTGATCGCCGCGACAGCACCGATCCCGGCGGCCTCGCCACGCCCCAGCTGGTCCAGACCGTCGTTCGTCAGGAGCTGCGACTGGCCGTCCACGGACGAGACGCGCTCCCGGGGCTCGAAGCACAGGCTGGGAAGCGCGTTCCCCTCGTGCGTGTCCGAGGTGTCCTCCGAGTCGTCGGAGCCGTCGTCCGAATCGTCGCCGGAGTCCTCGTCCGACGCGGACGTGGTCTCGGTGTCGTCATCGCCCGAGGGGTCCGACTTATCCGGATCGGAGGAGTCGGAGTCGCTGTCGGCATCGTTGTCATCGAGGCACTCGCTGCCGTCGGAGCCCTCGCCCATCTTCACGACGCGGCAGATCTGCTGGGAGGTGTGGGTGGCGATGTCGCCGCCGATGCCGGTGGCGAGCAGCGCCGTGACCACGAGGCCGACGACTCCCAGCACACCCAGGTACTCGGCCGATGCCAGCCCCGTGCCCGTGCGTAGGCCTCGGAGTATCCGGTCGCTGTGCTTCACGCGTCACCTCGCCGCTCGCCGTGGCCCGTTCGGGTTCCCGGGGCCGTACGCCTGCCGGGACCTGCACGATAACGGCGGGACCGGGGCCCAGTCCCAGGGTCCGCAGGCCCATAGCGGGGCCCAAATCCCGCTCCTGCGACGGGTTTCGGGCCGGGGTGCTGCCGGGGTGGGTCTTGCATAGTGATCCGATGTCTTGGAGGATCAACCGAGCCTTTCGCTGGCCGCAACCCACCGACGGGCTCGATCTCGACCAAGGAGAGATGGACCGTTGAAGCTTCTTCGAGTGGGTACAGCGGGCTCCGAACGCCCCGCACTGCTTGACCGGAACGGGACCTTGCGGGACCTTTCGGGCCTCGTCACCGAGATCGACGGCGAGCTCCTCGCCGATGCCTCGGCCCTGGCGCGGGTGCGGGAGGCAGCCCAGACGCCCGACGTCCTGCCCCCGCTCGACGCGGAGGGCCTGCGGATCGGGCCGCCGCTCGGGCGCATCGGCAAGATCGTGTGCATCGGGCTGAACTACCACGACCATGCCGCCGAGACCGGGGCGGCGATCCCCGACGAGCCGATCCTGTTCTTCAAGGCCCCCGACACCGTCGTCGGCCCCGAGGACACGGTGCTGGTGCCACGCGGCAGCCGGAAGACCGACTGGGAGGTGGAGCTCGCCGTCGTAATCGGCCGCACCGCCCGCTATCTGGACTCCGCCGACGAGGCACTCGGGCACGTCGCCGGATACACGACCTCGCACGACGTCTCCGAGCGTGAATTCCAGATCGAGCGCGGTGGCACCTGGGACAAGGGCAAGAACTGCGAGACGTTCAACCCGCTGGGCCCCTGGCTCGTCACGGCGGACGAGGTGCCCGACCCGCAGGCGCTGCCGCTGAAGCTCTGGGTCAACGGGGAGCTGAAGCAGGACGGCACCACGGCCGAGCAGATCTTCCCGGTCGGCGAGGTCGTGCGCTATCTGAGCCACTTCATGACGCTCTACCCGGGCGATGTCATCAACACCGGCACCCCCGCGGGCGTGGCCATGGGCCGGCCCGAGCCGAAGCCGTACCTCCGGGCCGGCGACGTGGTGGAGCTTGAGGTCGAGGGACTGGGGCGCCAGCGCCAGGAACTCAAGGACGCCTGAGGGCGAGGGCGTCCTCAGGACGTACGGACGGCCGCCGGGATCCGACCCGACCCCGGCGGCCGTGACCGTGGCCGCTCCCGGTCAGTCCTGCGGGCCTGTCGTGAACCGTTCCAGGGCCTCCACCACCAGCGCGTGGTCCTCGGCCTGCGGCAGACCCGACACCGTGACGGAACCGATCACGCCGGCACCTTCCACCGCGATCGGGAACGAACCACCGTGCGCGGCATAGGTGTCCAGGTCGAGGCGCGATGACTCCTCGAACGTGGTGCCCTTCGCCCGGAACCTCGTGCCGACCAGGTAGGAGCTCTCGCCGTACCGCTCGACCACCTTCCGCTTACGGTCGATCCAGGCGTCGTTGTCCGCGCTCGAACCCGGCAGCGCGGCGTGGAACAGCTGCTGGCCGCCGCGCCGGATGTCGATCGCCACCGGGGCGTGCCGCTCACGGGCCAGCGCGACCAGCAGACCGCCCAGCGCGTACGCGTCGTCGTAGCCGAAGCGCGGCAGCGTCAGACGCCGCTCCTGCGCGATCAGCTCGGAGATGGTCGGCGCGCTGGGGCTCATGCGTGGGGCTCCTTGTCGTCACGGGCGTCGTCACGGGCGCTGTCATGGGCGTCGTGGTGGGGGTCGAGGGTCACGGACACTCCCTCGCGGGCCGAGCGCCGCGCAGACTCCAGGACGTCCAGCGCGGCGGCGGCCTGTGTCGCCGTCACCGGATTGCCGCCCTCGCCGCGCAGGGCTGCGGTCACGGCGGCGTAGTACGCGGGATAGTCGCCGGGCAGCGTGCGGACCGGGTCGCCCCCGCCGGTCTGCGGGGACTCACCCGAACCGATCCTGCCCCACAGCTCCTCCGGCTCCTCGCCCCACGACACGCCGGCCGCCGGGCGCGCACCCTCACGCAGCGCCGCCTCCTGCGGGTCCAGGCCGTACTTCACATAGCCCGCCTTCGAGCCGAGCACCCGGAAACGCGGGCCGAGCTGCGCCGTGGTCGCGCTCACGTACAGATGCGAGCGCACCCCGCCGGCGTGCGTGATCGCGATGAAGGTGTCGTCGTCGGCCGCCGCACCCGGGCGGCGTACGTCGGACTCCGCGTACACCCGCACCGCGGGACCGAACAGCGCCAGCGCCTGGTCCACGACATGGCTGCCCAGGTCGTACAGCAGCCCGCCGATCTCCTCCGGGGCGCCCGACTCCCGCCAGCCGCCCTTCAGCTGCGGACGCCACCGCTCGAAGCGCGACTCGAAGCGCTGCACCTCACCGAGCTCGCCGTCCTCGATCAGACCGGCCAGCGTGAGGAAGTCGTTGTCCCAGCGGCGGTTCTGGAAGACCGAGAGCAGCAGTCCGCGCTCCTCGGCCAGCGCGGCCAGCTCGCGGGCCTCGGCTGCCGTACCGGCGAGCGGCTTGTCCACGACCACCGGCAGACCGGCTTCGAGCGCCGCCCTCGCGAGCGGGACATGCGTCTTGTTCGGCGAGGCGATCACGATCAGGTCCAGCTCGTCCGCGCGCGGCCACAGCTCGTCGGGCGAGGCCGCCACCCGCACGCCGGGGTACTCGGCGCGGATCTGCGACTGCCGCTCCTCGTTCGACGTGACGACCGTGTCCAGGACGAGGCCGTCGGTCGCGGAGACCAGCGGGGCGTGGAATACGGAACCCGCCAGGCCGTAGCCGACGAGCCCGACGCGGAGAGGAGTGTTGGCAGTCATGCGACCCACTTAAGCAACGCTGTTGCCAAAGTGCAAGCGAAGGGGACAATGGTGCGGTGAACAGGAGCAACAGCAGGAGCGGCGGAGCGAATCTGCCGGCCCTGCGCCACCACAACGCCTCGCTCGTCCTCGACCTGCTGCGTGTCGCGGGTGAGCGGGGCATCAGCCGGCCGGCGCTCGCCGAGCGCACCGGGCTCACCCCGCAGGCCGTCAGCAAGATCACCGCCAGGCTCCGCGCCGATGGCCTCGCCGCCGAAGCCGGCCGGCTCGCCTCCACGGGCGGCAAGCCGCGCACCGTCCTGCGGCTGGTCCCGGACGCCGGACACGCCGTCGGGCTGCACCTGGACCGCGATGAACTCACCGCCGTCCTCGCCGACCTCGCCGGCACCACGGTCACCACCCGCACCTTCCCGCTCGACCTCGGCGCCCCGGCCGCCGACGTCCTGGCCATGGCCGCCCACGCGGTGCGGACGGTACGGGCGGAGGGGCCCCGGGCCCCCAGGACCCCGGCCCGGCGGCTCTTCGGTGTGGGCGCCGCCCTGCCGGGCCCGCTGGACCACCGCGAGGGGGTGCTGCACCGGGTCACCGGCTTCCCGCAGTGGGACGGCTACCCGCTGCGTGACGCACTGGCCGCGCACATAGGACTGCCCGTCGTCGTCGACAAGGACACCAACGCCGCCGCGCTCGGCCTCGCCCTGCGTGAACCCCACGGGACCGACTTCGCCTATCTCCACCTGGGTACCGGCCTCGGCGCCGGTCTCGTCCTCGGAGGGGCGCTGCACCGCGGAGCCCGTACCGGCGCCGGAGAGTTCGGCCACCAGACCCTCCAGCTGGACGGCCCCCCGTGCGACTGCGGCGGGCGCGGCTGCATCGAGACGCTGTGCCTGGCCGCCGCCGCCCGCGGAGACATCGCCGAGGCCGCCAGGATCCTCGGGGCGGGCGCCGCCAACCTCGTCGGACTGCTCGACATCGACCGGGTCGTCCTCGGCGGCCGTACCGTCGCGGCCGCCGAGGACGCCTACGTCAGCGGGGTACGCGCCGTCATCGAGGAGCGCGCCCTGCGGGAGGGCGCCCCCGTCCCCGCCCCCGTCACGGTGGCCGGCGGCGACCGCACCGTCGCCGAAGGGGCCGCCCAGCTGGTCCTGGCCCCGCTCTTCGGCCGGGCGGGCGAGGACGAGGAGCGGCCCTGGCGGGAGCGGCCCTGACAGCGGGAGCGGCCCTGACAGCGGGAGCGGCCCCGGCAGGAGCGGCCCCAGCGGAAGCAGCTCTGGCAGGAGCGGCCCCGGCAGGAGCCGCCCCGGCAGGGCTGATCGGGCGGACTTCCGCGCCCGGACGGGCGGTTCGGCCGGGTCGGCGGTGGCCGCCCACGCGCGCGCGTGGCAGCGTCGTCCGCGGCAGCCGGACCTCGTGCCGGTCGGTCGCGAGCAGCGAAGGGTGTTCTCCCATGCCCCCCAAGCCCCCCGCACGGCCACGTGACGGCCGTGTCTTCTCCACGCTCGGGACGTTCGGGCTTGCGGCCGGATTCGCCGTACCCGCCGTTCTGCTCGGCGGCGCCCAGGCGGACGCCGCAGCGGTTTCCCCCACCGCCGTCGTCGCCGGCGACCGGCAGCCCGCCTGCGGAGAGCCGGACGCCGCGCACTTCCCCATCGAGACCCGGATCCACGGCGGCCCGGACTCGTACGCCTCCGGCGGCGGTTACGGGATCTGGTATCTCGACCTCACCAACACCACGTCCGAGCCCTGCCGGGCCATCCATCCGGTGCTGGTGCTCACCGACGAGGACCGCACCCTCAAGCCCAGCCAGGTCCAGCTGGAGTTCTCCGACGCGTCCGATCCCGACGCGCGGCACCGTGTCACCTGGGAGAGCACGGAACGGCACGAACAGATCGGTGTGTTCGGCGGCGGCGATGACGACGACTTCCCGGGCTTCACCGTGCCCGCCAGGGGCACCGTCACCGTCGAGGTCCGGATGGCCTTCACCTCGGACACCGAGCCGGGACGGATCACTGCCGACGCGGCCGTCGTGCAGCGGCTGGCGGCGGCGAAGGCGCGCGAGGACGACGGCGACTGGGTGGGGGAGTCGGAGGACTACACCTTCACCGTCGTCGAGGGCGGCCCCGACGGCGGTACCGACGTGGAGCGGGCCGGACCCGACGGGGACGCCGACGAGAGCGGCGGCACCGGCACCGGCCCCTCCGAACTGGCCCGCACCGGGCGGGGGGAGCAGGCCGCCGCGGCCGGAACCGCGTCGGGTGCGCTGCTCGCGGGCGGTGTGGCGGCCCTGGCGGGCGCCCGCAGGATCCGTCGCGTACGGCACTGACCCGCCCGGCTCCGCACGGAGCGCCACGTTCAGTTCATATGTATCTGCCACCATCACGGCGTGGACTTCCCGACCGACCAGGCACCTGGCGCACCGATCCGTTCCGGCATCCCGGAGCACGGCCGTATCCCCAAGTACTACGCGGTGAAGGCTCGGGTCTCCGCCCTGATAGGTGAATTGGGCGAGGGCGGCGCGCTGCCCACGGAGCGCGATCTCGCGGTGCGCTTCGAGGTGTCGCGCGAGACCGTGCGGCAGGCGCTGCGTGAGCTGCTGCTGGAGGGCAGGCTCCGCAGACAGGGGCGGGGGACGGTCGTGGCGGGCCCCAAGCTCGAACAGCCGCTCTCGCTCGCCAGCTACACCGAGGGCGTACGCCGCCAGGGCCGCGCCCCCGGCCGTCATCTCATCGGGCTCGACCGCTTCCCCTGCCCCGAGGCACTCGCGGAGGAGATCGGCGTGGCGCGCGGTGAGGCCGTCTGGCACCTGGAGCGGGTGCTGCTCGCCGACGAGGAGCGGGTGGGCCTTGAGAGCACCTATGTCTCCGTGGCCCGTGTCCCCCGCCTGGACGAGGAGTTCGAACCCGACTCGTCGTTCTACTCCTACCTCACCGACCGGCTCGGCATCGCCTTCGGGGGCGCGGACGAACGGATCGAGACCGTGCTGGCCACCCCGCGCGAGGCACTGCTGATCGGCACGCCGCCCGCACTGCCGATGCTGCTGCTCCACCGGATGTCGCGGGACGTGGACGCACGGCCGCTGGAGCGGGTGCGGACGCTGTTCCGGGGGGACAGGTTCTCGTTCACGACGCAGCTGGACGCACACGGCTGACCGGAGATCAGGGGCGGCTCACCCAGTCGCCTTGATCACGAAAGGATAACGGGTCTGGTCCAAGCTTGGGTGGTCGTTCACGCTCCCGTTGCTGCGCGGATCGGTCCGGGCCACCCGCTGCCAGGAGCGTTGCCGATGTGAGAGTCATCGTCGTAGGAGCCGGCGTGGTGGGAACCATGCACGCCTGGCACGCAGTGAACCGCGGCCACGAGGTCGTACAGATCGAGCGGGAGAGCGAGGCCCGCGGAGCGTCCCTCCGCAATTTCGGCCAGATATGGGTGAGCGGCCGGGCGGGCGGTGAGGAACTGGACACCGCGCTCCGGGCCCGTGAGCTCTGGGAGGACATCGGCCGGCGGCTGCCGGAGCTCGGCTTCCGCGCCTGCGGATCGCTCACCCCGGTACGCGGCGCACTGGAGCTGGCGGTCGCCGAGGCGGCCGTCGCCCGTCCCGACGCCGCAGCCCGCGGCTACAAGCTGCTGACCGCCGACGAGGCGCGGGCCGTCAACCCGGCGCTGCGCGGGGACTTCGAGGCCGCCCTGTGGTGCGAGCGGGACGCGGCCGTCGAGCCGAGGACCGCCCAACTGGCCCTGAAGCAGGTGCTTCTGGCCTCAGGGCGCTTCACCTACATCGGAGGCCGGGAGGTCCGTGAGGTCATCGGCGACAACGCCGTCCGCGACGACCACGGCGATGTGCACACGGGCGACGCCGTTCTCCTGTGCACCGGCGCCTCGCTCGGTGGTCTCGTCCGCGAACTCACCGGTCCTGGCCTCCCCGTGCGCCGCGTACGCCTCCAGATGATGCAGACCGACCCGCTCGGCGACGACCTGACCACCTCTGTCGCCGACGCCGACAGCTTCCGCTACTACCCCGCCTACGCCGGCGAGGCCCTCGACGCCCTCGCCGCCGGCCAGGCCCAGGCCCCGGCCGCCGCCGAACACCGGATGCAGCTCCTCATGGTCCAGCGCGCGACGGCGGACTGACCATCGGCGACACCCACGAGTACGAACACCCCTTCGCCTTCGACACCGTCGAGGAGCCGTACGAGCACCTCGCCCGGGTCGTCGAGCGTCTCCTCGGCCGGCCGCTGCCACGCATCCGCCGCCGCTGGGCCGGGGTCTACGCCCAGTGCACCGACACGAGCCGGATCGTCCACCGCCAGCAGGTGCGGGGCGCCACCTGGCTGGTCACCGGGCCCGGCGGACGTGGCATGACCTGCTCGCCCGCCATCGCCGAAACGACCGCGAACGAACTGGGCTGGTGAAGAAATGACCACACACGACTCCCTCGACCTCGTCGTCCTCGACATGGCGGGCACCACCGTCGCCGACGGCGGCCTCGTCGAGCAGGCCTTCTCCGTCGCCGCCGGGCTCCTCGGTGTCGAACCGGGCTCCCCCGAGCACGCCGGGATGCTCGATCACGTACGCGCCACCATGGGCGAGTCCAAGATCTCCGTCTTCCGGCACCTCTTCGGCGACGAGGACAAGGCACGGTCGGCCAACACCGCTTTCGAGAAGGCCTACGGCGAACTGGTCGACGACGGCAGGATCGCCCCCGTGCCCGGCGCCCGCGAGACCATCGAGGAACTGACGGCGGCCGGCCGCACCGTGGTCCTCACCACGGGCTTCGCCCGCACCACCCAGGACGCCATTCTCCGCACACTCGGCTGGCAGGACCTGGCCCCCCTGACGCTCTGCCCCGCCGACGCGGGAGGCCGGGGCCGCCCCTACCCCGACATGGTCCTCGCCGCCTTCCTCCGCACCGGCGCCGTGGCCGGCGTCCGGCAGACCGTGGTCGCGGGAGACACCGCGTACGACATGCTCAGCGGCGTACGCGCCGGAGCCGGCGTCGTCGCCGGCGTCCTGACCGGGGCCCACGACAAGGACCGGCTCGCCCGGCACGGTGCCACGCACGTCATCGGCTCCGTCGCCGAACTGCCGGACCTGATAGCGCGGGCCGAGGCGGCGCCGGCCGCCGGAACAGCACGGGCCGAGGCATGACGGGCACGGTGGCGGGCCCCACGGCCGGAGGCATCAGGTTCGACGGGGTCAGCGTCGCGTACGACGGGAACACCGTCCTCGACCGGCTCCACCTGACCGTGGAACCCGGCGAGGTCATGGCCCTGCTCGGCCCCTCGGGCTCGGGGAAGACCACAGCCCTGCGGGCCGTCGCCGGCTTCGTGCGGCCCGTCTCGGGACGGGTCCTTCTCGGCGACCGCGACGTCACGGCGCTGCCCCCGCACCGGCGGGGCATCGGCATGGTCGTCCAGCAGTACGCCCTCTTCCCGCACATGCGCGTCCGGGACAACGTCGCCTTCGGCCTCAAGGCCCGTAAGGTCGACAAGCCCGAGATCACCACCCGGGTCGCCGAAGCGCTCGACCTGGTCGGCATGTCCGCCTACGCCGCCCGCTACCCGCGAGAGCTCTCCGGCGGCCAGCAGCAGCGCGTCGCCATCGCCCGCGCACTCGCCGTACGCCCCGGTGTCCTGCTGCTCGACGAACCGCTCTCCGCGCTCGACGCCCAGCTCCGCTCCGGCATGCTCGCCGAACTGGCCCGTCTGCACCGCGAACTCCCCGAAGTCTCCATCCTCTACGTCACCCACGACCAGGTCGAGGCCCTCACCCTCGCCGACCGGATCGCCGTCATGGACCGGGCACGGCTCCAGGACTGCGGCACCCCGCAGGAGCTCTACCGCACGCCTCGTACACGGTTCACCGCGTCGTTCGTCGGCAACGCCAACCTGCTGCCGGTCACGGCCGGTTCGGGATCCGTCTCCTTCGCCGGGCACGAACTGGAGCTGCCCATCGGCGAGGTGGCCGCCGGAGCCACCGCCACGCTCTGCGTCCGGCCGCACCTGGTCGGGCTCGGGGACGGGCCCAACGCCCTCACCGGCACCGTCGCCGAGGTCCAGTGGCGCGGCTCCACCCACCGGCTGTACGCCGACATCGACGGCCACCGCGTCAAGGCCGACCTCAGGGAACTCCGGGAGCCCCCGGCGCTGGGCGAGAAGGTCACGCTGCACTTCGCACCCGAGGACGCCGTACTGCTCCCCGCGGTGGGGCCGGCCCTCCAGCCGGCCGGAGGTTCCCATGACTGACGCCGCCACCACGGCCGTCCGCCGGGTCCGCACCACCGGCTGGCTCTGGGCGCTGCCCCCCCGTGGCGGTCCTCGCCCTCGCGCTCCTCTACCCGCTCGCGCTCGTCGTCCAGCAGTCCTTCACCCCCGACGAGGGCGGCACCTCACTCACCCCGTACGCCGATGTCTTCGCCTCCGAGTCCTTCCGCTCGGCCCTGGGCACCACCGTCTGGCTCGCCCTCGGCTCCACGGCCGGCTGCCTCGTGCTCGGCTTCACGCTGGCACTCGTCATCGCGTTCGTCCCGTTCCCCGGCGGAAGGGCGGTCGCGAAGTTCATCGACGTCTTCCTCTCCTTCCCGTCGTTCCTGATCACGCTGGCGCTGCTGTTCATCTACGGCACGGTCGGCATGGCGAACGGCGTGTGGACCGGTGTCACCGGCGCATCCGAAGGACCCTTCCACTTCCTCACCACTCCCTGGGGCGTACTCCTCGCGGAGATCACCTACTTCACCCCGTTCGTCATGCGGCCCCTGCTCGCCGCCTTCTCCCAACTCGACACCGCCCAGCTGGAAGTGGCCTCGTCGCTCGGTGCCGGGCCCGCCCGCATCGTGCGGAAGGTGATCCTCCCCGAGGCACTGCCCGCGCTCGCCGCGGGCGGCAGCCTCGTCCTCGTCATGTGCCTCAACGAATTCGGCATCGTGCTGTTCACCGGGGCCAAGGGCGTCACCACCCTGCCGATGCTCGTGTACAGCAAGGCGATCCTGGAGTCGGACTACCCGGCCGCCTGCGTCGTCGCCGTCGTCAACATCGCCCTCTCCGTCGGCCTCTACACCCTGTATCGGACGGTGAGCCGCCGTGCTGGTGCATAGCCGGGCCGGGAAGTGGGCCACCTGGGCCCTCTTCCTCCTCCTCTTCGTCCCGCTGTTCGCGATGCCGCTGCTGGTCATCGTCGCCGCGTCGTTCTCCACGAACTGGTCAGGGGCCTTCCCCTCGGGACCCACGGCCGAGCACTACGCCGCCGCCACCGGCGGCGACTCCCTCCAGGCCCTCACCACCAGCCTGGCCACCGCAGTGTGCGCGAGCCTGCTGGCCCTCACGCTCGGCACCTGGGCCGCGCTCGCCGCAGGCTCCCTCCCCGGGCCGGGCAAGAGGCTGCTGGACGCCCTGTTCATGCTTCCGGTCGCCGTGCCGTCCGTCGCCGTCGGCCTCGCCGTACTCGTCGCGTTCAGCCGGCCGCCGGTGCTTCTCAACGGGACCCGCTGGATCGTCATCCTCGCCCACACCCTCCTGGTCACGGCATTCGCCTACCAGTCGGTGTCGGCCGCGATCCGACGCCTCGACCCGATGTACGAGCAGGCAGCGGCCGGCCTGGGCGCCGGGCCCGGCTACATCCTGTGGCGGATCAAGCTGCCCCTCCTGCTTCCGTCCCTCACGGCGGCCACCGGTCTCTGCTTCGCCCTGTCCATGGGCGAACTGAGCGCCACGATGATGCTCTACCCGCCGGACTGGACCCCCCTGCCCGTGCAGATCTTCGCGGCCACCGACCGGGGCTCCCTCTTCACCGGCGCGGCCGTCTCCGTGGTCCTGATGGGCACCACGCTGCTGGTCCTGCTCGCCGTATCCCGCATCCGGACGCGGGCCTCGTACCGCTGAACCCCGTATCGCACACACCCACACACCTCCAGGAGACACGACACCCATGCGCACGAGCATCCTGAAGCCGGCGGCCGCGGTCGCCGGAACCCTCGCCCTGGCCGCCGGCCTCACCGCCTGCGGAGGTTCCTCCTCCGCGTCGGACGAGAAGGTCGTCACCGTCTACAGCGCCGACGGCCTCAAGGGGGAGAACGGCGAAGGCTGGTACGACAAGGTCTTCGAGGACTTCGAGAAGAAGACCGGGATCAAGGTCGAATACGTCGAGGGCGGCTCGGGCGAGATGGTGCAGCGCGCCGTCCGCGAGAAGTCCAACACCCAGGCCGACGTGCTGGTCACGCTGCCGCCGTTCATCCAGCAGGCCGGCACCAAGGGCCTGCTCCAGACGTACGAACCGACCGGATCCGACCAGGTCGACGCCGCGGACAAGGCAGCCGACGGCACCTGGACCTCGGTCGTCAACAACTACTTCGGGTTCGTCTACAACAAGCAGAAGCTGAAGACCCCGCCCAGGACCTGGGACGAGCTCCTGGACAGCTCGTACAAGGAGAAGGTCCAGTACTCCACACCGGGCGTCGCGGGTGACGGCACGGCCGTGCTCATCAAGGCCATGTACGACTTCGGCGGCACGGAGCAGGCCATGGCCTGCCTGAAGAAGCTGCAGACCAACAACGTCGGCCCCTCCGCCTCCACCGGCAAGCTCGCCCCCAAGGTCGACAAGGGCGAGCTGTACATCGCCAACGGCGACGTCCAGATGAATTTCGCCCAGACCCAGGACATGCCGAACCTCGACATCTGGTTCCCGGCCAAGGGCGACGGCAAGCCCACCACCTTCGCCCTGCCGTACGCCGCCGGGCTGGTCGAGAAGGCACCGCACAGCGCCAACGGCAAGAAGCTGCTCGACTTCATGCTCTCCGAGCAGGCCCAGCAGGACGTCAGCGAGGTCGGCGGCGGGTTCAGCGCACGCAAGGACATCGAGGCCACCGACGCCAACGCGGTGGAGCTGGCCGGGCTGATGAAGGGCGTGGAGATCTTCGAGCCGGACTGGTCCACCATCGGCACCGAGCTGGACGAGTACGTCGAGGACTGGAAGTCGGCCACGGGCAGCTGACCACCGCCGGCGCCCGTCGGTCAGATGAGGTCGACGAGGTCTGCGATCGAGTCCACGACCCTCGTCGGGCGGTACGGATAGCGGGTGAGGTCATCCTTGGTCGTCAGCCCGGTGAGAACCAGGAAGGTTTCCATTCCGGCCTCCAGCCCCGCCAGTACATCCGTGTCCATCCGGTCGCCGATCATGGCGCTGCTCTCGGAGTGCGCACCGATGGTGTTCAACGCGCTGCGCATCATCAGCGGGTTGGGCTTGCCGACGAAGTACGGCTCCTTGCCGGTTGCCTTCGTGATCAACGCGGCTACGGAGCCGGTGGCAGGCAGGGCTCCCTCCGGTGAGGGGCCGGTGTTGTCAGGATTGGTGGCAATGAAACGGGCGCCGTTGTTGATCAGTCGGATCGCCTTGGTCAGGGCCTCGAACGAGTAGGTCCGCGTCTCGCCGAGGATCACGAAGTCGGGATCGGTATCGGTCAGCACGTACCCGGCTTCGTGCATGGCTGTGGTCAGCCCCGCCTCCCCGATCACATAGGCGGTCCCGCCGGGGTGCTGGTTGTCCAGAAATGCAGCGGTGGCCAGGGCCGATGTCCAGATGTTCTCGACCGGTACTTCGAGACCGATCCGGTTGAGGCGCACATGCAGGTCACGGGCCGTGTAGATCGAGTTGTTCGTCAGGACGAGGAAAGGCTTGCCCGATTCGCGGAGCTTCTTGATGAAGGCATCCGCGCCAGGGATCGGCACGCCTTCATGCATCAACACCCCGTCCATGTCGGTGAGCCACGATTCGATGGGCTTCTGGTCTGTCATGGGGTGCTACTCCTGCCAAACGATGACTCACGGGGTGGCCATGCTATTCACTGATCGCGTTCGGGGGCGGAATGTCTCGTAGCACGGACGGCGAACCAGACCCGTTCATCTCTTTTGTACGCTGAAGTTCCATATCAGCTACTTCCATACGATCTCCAGGAGGTCCTGCCGAAACAGCCCGCGCTGGGCTCCGCCCTTGCCTGCCCCGCTGATCACCACGGCTTCGATACTCCTCCTGATCTCCTGCCGCCTCATGTCCACGGTGTAGTTCTCCCAGTCGCGAACGATGCGGGCAGCCGCCGTGCCCGCCCGGACGACTGTCTCCGAAAGAGCCGAGACCTTTTCCCTGGTATCCCGTTCCTTGTCCTCCAGGCGACGGATCTCGCGGGCGAATTCGCGGAGAGAAAACAGATCGTCGGCCCGGAGTTGCCGGGCCTCGGCCTTGTCCGCCTCGATCTGCTCCAGTGTCTTCTTGGCTCCGGCCAGTTCGAGGTCTTCGTCCGAGGCGGGCTGTGCACGATGCGATTGCCCCTTGAGGTTGTCGAGAAACGCCTTCTCGACGTACTCCTCCGCCGGAGGGCCGCTGCGGGACAGACGGCCGCACCCGCCGTTCGCCGTCCTGCACACGTAGTAGTACCCATACCGCTCGGAGCTGGGAGTGCCCTTCGCGTACACGGCGGAGTGGAGGCCGCTGCCGCACTTCGCGCAGCGTGCGATGCCGGCCAGAAGTCGTTCGGTGACCGTGGTCCCGGCCCTGCGGCCTCTTCCTGTGTTCTTCCGGGCGTCCAGAACGTCGATCAGCTCTCCCCACTCCGCGGGTGTGAAGATCGGATCCCATCGCCCGATGACGGGCGTACCGTCCGTGCGCTCGACGAGATGTTCGACGGGGTCCACACGGCCGGACCGTTCTCGGACTTCCTGGGGGACGTAGGCGCGGTAGCCGCACAGGCGAGGGTTTCTCAGCACGTACCTGACGCTGCTGTATCCGATCGTCTTGCCCGCCGGCGTCTGCGGGCTGCGGATGCCCCGTGCTGTCCACTCCTTGTGCAGCGTCGCGATCGTTTTGCCGTCGACCACGTCCTGGCGTGCCTGCCGGAGGAGTTCGGCCTCCTGCTCGTCGAGACGCTCGGTGTCTTTCCAGCCGAAAGCCCGCTGCCCCTTGTGCGGCTTGCCGTCCGTGGCGTCTGCGAGCTTCTGCCGGGAGATCCTGCGTGCGGCGTCCGCGGAGAACTTGTTGGCGATGGCCACGTAGATTCGGGCCTGGAAACGCCCGTCATCCGTGGTCAGGTCGTACTCACCCGCGGTGGTGCCGAAGATCATCGGGCGGCGGGCCTCCTCGTAGATGTCGATGAGGCGTTCGAGGTCGCGCGGCTGTCGGGCGATGCGATCGATGTTGTACGCCAGGATGCCGCTGATCAGGCCATTCCGGAGGTCGAGAACCATCTCCTCGAAGTCCTTGCGCATCACGCGTCGCTTGTACGCGGAGGTGTCGTTGTCCTCGTAGATGCGGTGAATATGCGCGCGCCTGGCCTGTGCCAGTTCGTAGACGTCCTCGCGCTGGCGGACCACTCCGTCGCGGCCGTCGCGGCCGTCGCCCACATGTCCGACGTCTGAGATTCGGGCGTATCCACCCACTGTGAGCATTGTCATCTCCCCCGTGCGGCTGCCAGGAACGGTTCTGAGCCTAGGTTTTCTGAGCGTGTGACAGGCCCGGACGTACGGTTTCGAACTCCAAAGGGTGATTGCACCGACCTGGTGGACCTTCCCCTGCCGTAACCCGACCGGGCTACAGCGGATGCGGGGTGCCGCCCCACGCGTGAACCTTCCCTCAGGAGGTTTACGATGCGTTCACTGCCCCTCACGTTCTGTGCCGCACTGGTGGCCGGGACGATAGCCCTTCCGGCGTCCGCGGCGTCGGCCGATTCCAGAGGCGACGACCCCAGGGAGGGGAAGCGGCCGGGCACGGTCTCGGTCAGCCCGTCCCGTGTCTCCCCCGGTGGGGAGGTGGAGCTCCGGACCGACGCCTGCGGCAAGGGCAGGTCGGCCCGGGGCAGCTCCGAGGCCTTCGCTTCCGAGGCGCGCTTCGAGCCGGCCGAAGGCAAAGGCCTCGTCGCCGGGGCCCGGATCCGCTCGGACGCCGCACCCGACACCTACGAGATCCAGGTGACCTGCAAGGACGGCCACGGCAAGGCCACCGGCACGGTCACCGTCGGCAGGCACAGCCCTCCCTCACCCGTCGCCCCCGTGCGGGCCGGCGGCGGAGGGACCGCGGCGCTCGCCCAGGACGCGGCGGCCGGTGAGGGCCCCGGCACCCGGCACGCGTTGCTCGGCCTCGCCCTGGGCGCCGTCGCCGCGGTCGCCGTCGCGTTCCGCAGCGCCCGACGCCGCCGCCCGGCGCAGCACTGACATGGCGGCCCCTGACCGCCCCGCCGGGACCGGACGTCTGCTGACCGGTGTCGCGTGGGCCGTACTGCTGCTGGGACTGTGGCTGTGGGGCCGTGCGGCCACCGCGGGCAACTCGGCCCCGACGACCGGTGATGTCGCGGCGGTCGGCCGCCCGCTGGGCGTCCCCCTGCCCCCCGCGCACGATCCGCTCGACGGCGCGACGCCGCAGCGGGTCGAGATCCCCTCCGTCGGGATCGACGCGGACATCGTGCGGCGCGGTCTTGACGACGAAGGGGCGATCGAGCCCCCGCCGTTCGACACCCCGGGCGTGGTCGGCTGGTACGGCGGGGGCGCCGAGCCCGGCACGAAGGGCGCCGCGCTCTTCGTCGGCCATGTGGACACCGAGACGAAGCCCGCCGTGTTCTACGGGCTGAGCGCCGCGAGACCGGGCGAGAAGATCCGGGTGGACAGGTCCGACGGGAAGGCCGCCGAATTCACCATCGACGACGTCCAGGTCTTCACCAGGGAACGCTTCGACGCGCAGAAGGCGTACGGGCCCCGTGAGGACGGGCGGGCCGAGCTCCGGCTGATCACCTGCGGCGGTACGTACGACCACGCGTCCCATGCGTACACCGCCAATGTCGTGGTCTCGGCGTACCTGACGGCGGAAAAGGACACGGAAAGGGACGCGGAAGAGGACGCCGCGAAGGCCGGGAGTGCCGCGAAGGCCGGGAGCGCCGCGAGGGGCGGCGCCTGAAGCGGGCGGTGTCACCTGGCCCGGCCGGCGCCCGCTCCCCCTCGGAGCCGCCGGCCGGGCCGGTCCTCCACCGCGGGTGTCCTGGCCGCGGGAGTGACCCGGGCACGACGCGGGAGGCCGGGGCGTTCGTACTGGGACGACACTGTAGGCGGCCGGCGCCCGTGCCCCGGACGGATTTTGGCAGGATGTCCGGATCCGGGCGGGGCGTCCGGGGCCGGGACCGCTGTGCCAGGATGGCTCCGACCGGCAGTGCACCGGTACCAAGGGGGAGTGGATGTACGGCAGTTACACCGGACTGAAGGCGGGTGCCGCGGCCGGTACGGCGGCGGTTCTGCTGCTGTTGGCCGGGTGCTCGTCGTCCGGCGACGGAGACGGCGACGCCGGGGGGAAGGACGCGCCGGCCGAGATCGGCCAGCGGCCCAAGGGCGACGACCCGTACTGGGTCAACCCTGACGGGAACGCCGCGCGTCAGGCCGCTTCCTACGCGAAGGACGGCGAGAAGGAGAACGCCGAGCTGATCCGGAAGATCGCGGAGCAGCCGGTGGCGGAGTGGCTCACCCCGGACAATCCGCAGGAGGCGGCGAAGGGCTTCACCGAGGCGGCCGAGCAGGCCGACCGGGACGCGCTGCTGGTCCTGTACAACATCCCGCACCGGGACTGCGGTCAGTTCTCGAAGGGCGGGGCGGCGGACGGCGACGCCTACCGGACATGGCTGGACGGCGTGGCCAAGGGCATCGGGGACCGCCGGGCGACGGTGATCCTGGAGCCGGACGCGCTGCTGCACCTGGTGGACGGCTGCACGCCCCAGGAGTTCCACGAGGAGCGGTACGACCTGCTGAAGGGCGCCGTCGAGCGTCTGAAGCAGCAGCCTGCGACGACGGTGTACGTGGACGCGGGCAACGCGGGCTGGCAGTCGCCCGACGCGCTGTTCGGGCCCTTGCAGCGGGCGGGGATCGC
This sequence comes from Streptomyces sp. NBC_01012, assembly GCF_045162755.1. Classification (NCBI taxonomy): domain Bacteria; kingdom Bacillati; phylum Actinomycetota; class Actinomycetes; order Kitasatosporales; family Streptomycetaceae; genus Streptomyces; species Streptomyces sp. NBC_01012. The sequence continues at coordinate 5,016,117 of NZ_CP108688.1, forward strand.
GGAGGCGGACGGCTTCGCGGTGAATGTGTCCAACTTCCGGACGACGGCCGCGAGCACGGAGTTCGGCAAGCAGCTGTCGGCGAAGGTGGGCGGCAAGCACTTCGTGATCGACACCAGTCGTAACGGCAACGGCCCGTACGACGGGGGCGACCCCGCGGAGAACTGGTGCAACCCGCCCGGCCGTGCGCTCGGCGAGTCCCCGACGACGAAGACGGGCGACGAGCTGGTCGACGCGTACCTGTGGATCAAGCGTCCGGGGGAGTCGGACGGTGACTGCAAGGGCGGGCCGAAGGCCGGCGACTGGTGGCCGGAGTACGCACTGGGGCTGGCCCGCGCCACGAAGTAGGCGGGCCGGCCCCAGGGGGTGGAGAGCCCCGTGTCAGGGGATCTCCACCCACATGCCCTCGGAGGGTGTGCCGTCGGCGTCGGTGACGAAGAGCATGTACCAGCCGGACGGGGCCAGGGCCTTGTTCTTCGGGACGGTCACGCTGATGCTGTCGTCGGACTTCTTCAGGTCCAGCGCGATCGACCGCTGGTCCGTGTCCGTGACATGGGTGACCGCGCTGGGGCGCATCAGCTTCGCCGAGGTGATCGACGAGGCGTGCTGTGTCGTGAACAGCCCGGTGCCGCCCCGGGAGATGCGCTTGGGACCCGCGGTCAGCTCCGGGCGCCCGTCGCGGTAGAGGTACGGCGGGGTGTAGATCTCGATGCGCTGCTCGAACGTGCCGGGCCGTGTGTTCGCCGCGTCGGCGTACAGGGAGTCGGAGCCGAAGATCATGACCCGGCCGTCGGGCAGGAGCACGGACCCCGAGTGGTAGTTGCGGCCCACCGCCGGGTCGGCGACCCGCTTGTAGCTGTCCGACTTCGCGTCGTAGAGACGGGCCTGGAGGATGTTCGAACCGCCGCGGCCCCGGTAGTCGTTGGAGCCGCCGGTGACCAGCAGGGAGTCGTCGGGCAGGAGGGAGGCGCTCGGGTAGCGGGTGCCCTCGGAGAGGCTTGCGCCGTCCGTGAAGCGCGGGTCGTCCTTCGTGAGGTCGACCAGCCGTGACTTCTCGCTGGACTTGTCGGACTCACCGACGCCGCCTCCGCCGATCACCATGAACTTCTCGTCCTGGGCCGGGGGCAGCCGTACGGTCGCCGATGTCTCCATCTTGTCCGGGTCGCTGAGGCCGGGGATCTTCTCGAACTTGTTGGTGTCCAGGTCCCAGACGCCCGGGTCGCGGCCCACGTCGGCGGGCCCGTAGCCGGCGTTGGAGCCGGAGTAGAAGAGCTTGCCGTTGTTCATGAGGAAGATGGCGGGATAGGTGGGGAACTTCCGGACGATGCCGGTGTAGTTCCACTTCTTGGTCTCCGGGTCGTAGATCTCGTCCTTGCCCGGCACGATCTGCCCGATCTCGTCAAGACCGGACAGGGAGAGGATCTTCCCGTCCTCCAGGGTGGTGAGCGTGGGATACCAGCGGGCCTCGTTCATCGGGTCGACGGTGATGTACTTCTCGGCCACCGGGTCGAACTCGTAGGCGTCCTTGATGCCCTGGAAGTCCTTCTTGTCGAGGGCCAGCTTCTGCGCGATCCCGTAGACGTTGTGGGCGTCGGAGCCGGAGAGCCCCGATATCCGGTAGTTGTCCTCGGTGCCCGTCTCGTACTTCGCCCCGGACTTCTGTGCCTCGACGTAGATCCGGCCGAGCCCCGGGTCGTTGCGCAGGAACGCGCCGGTCTCCTTGTCGAAGACCTTGGTGGCCTTCTCCACCAGCACCGGGTCCTTCGTGACGAACGACTTTCCGTTGGCCTTGCCGGTGAAGCGGGTGCCGGCGGGCAGGGTGATCGGCTTGTCCGGGTCCTCGTTGTGGACGATCATCAGGCCGCCGGCCTTGGTGACGTCGCCCTCCAGCTTCTCGTACCGCTTCGTGCCGCCGGCTATGAGGAGCTTCCCGTCCGGCAGTTGGGTGTGGCCGGCGCAGAACATGTCCTTGGGCGTGGGGATGTTCTTGTAGGTGTTCTTGTCCGGGTCCCACAGCACCGAACGGAAGCTTTTCGCGTCGAAGTTCTTCTGGTTGTTGCCCGAGCCCGCGACGAGCAGCACCTTGCCGGTGTGCAGCAGGGCGGCGTGGATTGTGTTGATCTTGAACTCGGACGGGATGTCGAGGAAGTCCCAGTGGCCGTTCTCCGCCTTGTAGTCCGGCCGGTTGATGGCGTACGTGTGGTAGCGCTCGGTGGCGAAGCGGTACACCCAGGGGCCGTTCGCCCCCACGAGCGCCAGAACAACCGCCGTACTGATCGCCAGGCGGCGGGTACGGCGGCTCGGACGGTACTTCATCGGTTACGTCCCCCAAGGGCGATCTGCATGGTGTCTTCGTTGCTCGCCCAGGACTCGGGCTCGGGCCCCGGTACGGGCTCGGGTGGCGGCGAGGGTGGTCCGGCGCGGCGCTTCTTCCGCTCGGCGCGGACCGTGTACCGCCAGCCGATGATGGGAGCGGCGGTGATCAGCAGCGCCAGCGAGGCCCAGGTGACCATCGCCGGGTGGCTGTGTCCGAGGACGTAGGACGCGATGATCGAACCGCCGAAGACCAGGATGAAGAAGAGGTGGATCCGGAAGGTGCCGAAGAGGGTGTCCGGGCTGGACGAGTCCCCCTTGGGCGTCACCACGAAGGAGCTCTTGCGGCGCAGCACGGCGTCCAGCAGGGAGCGGGCGTAGATCGGCGCGGAGAGCGCGGACATCGCCATGCCGGCGAGACCGCCCGAGCCCTCGGGTTCGTGCGGCGAGACGTTGTGGCGGCGGTTCCAGACGTAGAGGCCGACCTGGAGGGCCGTGGCGTTGCCGTAGAGCATCATCCAGATCACCGGGTCGATCTGGACGCCGGACGCACCCATGCCGAGGAACAGGGCGCAGCTCAGGGCGGCGAGTATCCAGTTCATGGCCGACATCGGATAGAAGATGATCATCATCGTGTAGTTGAAGAGCTTGCCCACCGGGAGGGAGAACCAGCCCTTCCAGTACTGCTTGAGGATCGTCTCGTAGGTGCCCCGGGACCAGCGCAGCTGCTGGGTGAAGAAATCGGTCCACGCGGCCGGTCCCTCGCCGACGGCCAGCACGTCGGGGGTGTAGACCGAGCGCCACTTACGGCCGGTGAGCGGGTTGCGGTGGCGGTGGATCTCGAAGCCGGTGGCCATGTCCTCGGTGATCGAGTCGTAGAGGCCGCCGATCTGCTTGAGGGCCGAGATCCGCACGGCGTTGCTCGTGCCGACGAACATCGGGGCGCCGTAACGGTTGCCCGCGCGCTGGATCAGCGCGTGGAAGAGGAACTGCTGGGACTCGGCGGCCTTCGTGACGAAGGTGTCGTAGTTGCCGTAGACCTGGGGGCCGATGACGAAGCCGATGTCCGGGTCGCGGAAGTAACCGAGCATCCGCTCCAGGTAGTTGGGCAGCGGCACATGGTCGGTGTCGACGGAGGCGAAGAAGTCGTACGCGTCACCGTGCGCGTCGAGCCAGGCGTTGTAGTTGCCGTGCTTGGTCTTCGCCCGGTGCGGGCCCTTGGCCTGGTTCCAGTGGGCGACGCCCTTGCGGGAGAAGTGGTGCACCCCGAGCCGGGCGCAGACCTCCTTCACGGCGGGGTCGTCGCCCTCGTCGAGCAGCCAGACGTGCATCTGTCCGCGGTGCCGGATCCGCACGGCGGCCTCCAGCGTCTTCGTCACCATCGCCAGGGGCTCCTTGCCCGGGACGAAGGAGGTGAGGAAGGCGACCTTGGTGCCGCTCTCCGGTATGACGGGGACCGGGTCGCGGGCCACCAGGGTGGCGTGCGCGTTCGACAGGACGTTCATCGTGCGGAAGAGCTCGATGAGGCCGATCGACACCAGCATCACGACGTCGAGGACGAGCAGCGTGTCGTTCTTGAGGTTCGGGTCGCGTTCCGTCCAGTGTCCCGGCTGCATGAGCCAGACGAAGAGACCCAGCGAGACGAGGGGTGCGGCGCCCAGCAGCAGGGCCGCGCGTATCCGGCGGGTCTCCTGGGAGAGGAGTGAGCGGTAGCGCACGGTGTACGGCCGGGAGGCGTCGGGCTGGGTCAGAGGCCCGGCGAGCCGGCTGTAGTGCTCGTAGTCGTAGCGCGGCAGTGGCTTCTTCGCCTGCCGTCTCGCTCTGCCGGTGCGGGGCTGCGGAGGCAGCCGCAGCTGAACCGTGTGGGCAGGGTCGTGGTGCTGCCGGTCGCCTGACGGCGTCGACGTCATGGTCATCCCCCCGCACGCAGCAACTCTGCGTGAATTCTGTCCCTGCGTACGCCTGCGAGATCCCCCACCCCGCGAGTAAGCCGATCGGTGTTCCCCCGGCCGGGAGCCCCGTGGACCTCCGGACGACACCAGGTCAGGTTGTCCGATACGCGGCGTGAACGCAAGGGCGAAACAGGCTGTTTACCCGTCATACGTGCGATTTGAGGGAATACCGTGAACGAGGCGCGCAGGGGCGGCGAAAGGTGCTCGGGGGCGCTCCGGCAGCCAGGAGAGCACGAGCGAGGCCCCTTCACCTGTGGTGAAGGGGCCTCGCTGCTGCGTGCGCCGTCAGGGACTCGAACCCCGGACCCGCTGATTAAGAGTCAGCTGCTCTAACCAACTGAGCTAACGGCGCCTGCTGACCTGGAGAACTTTACCCGATGTGGGGGAGTGCTTCCGACCAATTCCTCTCCGGTACGGCCTGTCGGATGGTCGTTTTTTCTCTTTAGTCCGTCACCATGATGTATGCCGGGAAAGTTGATGTACGGAAGATTTGCGCGCCTGCCCAGGGGAAGAGGATTCGCATGACTGTGCCGGTCTTCGAGGAGTACGAACCCACCGCCGACTGTGGATGTCCGGGCTGCGCGCAACGCCGCCGCACGGCCGCCGCACTGCCCGTACGCCACGGCGGGCACCCGGCCGCACACGGTGCCCGGCGGGCGCTGGTGCTGGCCACCGCGGCGGGGATGGTGCTGACCTGCGGGGCGGGCCAGGCCGCCGCGCACGCCGTCGGACGCGCCACCGGGGGTGCCGCGGCGGTCGATCCGCAGCCGGTCACCCCGCAGGGCCAGGTCGGGCCGCTGAACAGCGACGGAGCGTCCGGGCCGCCCTCCGCCCCGGACACGGCGCCGCGCACGACGACCAGGACCGACATCATCGACCGCGCCAAGAAGTGGGTGGCGGCGAAGGTCCCGTACAACATGGCGGCGTACTGGTCGGACGGCTACCGGCAGGACTGCTCGGGCTTCGTGTCGATGGCCTGGAACCTCGGCACCAACGAGTGGACCGGCAGCCTCGCCGCCTTCGGGACGAAGATCGCCAGGGCGGACCTGGAGCCGGGTGACATCCTCCTCTTCCACAATCAGGCCGACCCCGCGGTGGGGTCGCACGTCACGGTCTTCGGCGGCTGGACCGACAGCACGCACACCCACTACGTCGCGTACGAGCAGACCCGCCCGAACACGCGTAAGGCGACGACGCCGATGGCGTACTGGAGCAACTCGTCGAAGTACGTGGCCTACCGCTACAACGGCATCGTCAGTGGGGCGAGCGGCAGCGGCTCGAACACGGCGTTCCCGGGGGCAGGGAAGTTCGGCCCCGGTGCGAACAACGCGTACGTGACCCAGCTCGGGAAGCTGCTCATCGCGCAGGGCGGCAAGCGCTTCTACGCGGTGGGCGCGGGGCCGCGCTGGAGCGACGCGGACAAGCGGGCGACGCAGGCGTTCCAGCAGGCGCAGGGCTGGAAGGGCAAGGAGGCGGACGGCATCCCCGGCCCCGACACCTGGAGCCTGCTGGTCAAGGGCACCGGACACCGGATCCCCGCCGCCACCGGAGCCGGCGGCAGCCCGAACCGGGCCGTGGCGTACCCGGGGCCGAGCCTCTTCCAGCCGGGGCGCTCCAGCAGCCAGGTCAAGCGCCTCGGCAGCCAGTTGGTGAAGAAGGGGTACGGCACGCACTACGTGACCGGGCCCGGCCCGCGCTGGACGGAGGCGGACCGCCGCAACGTCGAGGCGTTCCAGCGGGCCCAGGGGTGGAGCGGCAGCGCGGCCGACGGGTACCCGGGGCCCGAGACCTGGCGGCGGCTGTTCGCGTGACGGGTGAAGCGACGGAACGGACATGACGGAGGCGGCAATGCGGTCAACGGAGAACGTACGGGGCGAGTGGGACGAGCTGGGCGAGCGCGCGGCGGGGGACGCACGGGACACACGGGTGATCGTGCCCGGCCCCGGTGTGGGGAGCGCGCAGGGCGGGACGCCGGGTGAGGTGGCGCCGAAGGCGCCGGTGGTTGTGGGGCCGGTGGTGGGTACGGCTGCTGTGGAGGACGACATCCCGGCGGATCTGGGCCCGGCGTTGGACGCCGTGGCCGGGGTGGGCCGGACGGCCGCCGCCACGGGCCCCGCCGGGGATCCGACAGGGCTTGGCCTGGGGCCGGATCTGGGACTGGGGCTGGAGCTGGGACCGGGTGGCGAGCGGGAGTCGGGGCGGCAGGCGGAGCCGGAGCCGGCTACGGGTCCGGCGGACCTGGGCCCTGGCCCGTCGGCGGTGATGCCGCCGGAGTCGGGCCCGGCGGACCGGGAGCCGGTGCGTGGCCCCGAGCCGTTGGAGCCGGGGCAGCTCAGCGGCTCCGCTGACCTGGAGCTGGACCTGGAGCTGGACCCGCCGGCGGCATCGGTGTCGGAGTCCGGTCCGGTGGTCCTGGACCTGAGCCCGGCCCCGGAACCGGACCGGGAACTCGGCCTGGAACCGGACCGGGAATCCGGCCTGGACCTGGACCGGGAACTCGACCTGGACCTGGACCGAGAGCCGATGCAGGGCCCCGAGCCGCTGGGGCCGGAGCAGCTCACCGGCCCGGTGGGACCGGACACGGACCCGGGGCCCGGCCCGGAGCCGTTGGAGCTCGGGCCGGACCTGGGGCACCGGCAGGAGCAGGCGCAGCAGCCCGAGCAGGTCCTTGCCCTCTCGGGTGAGGGCGGCGTGGAAGTGGAGCCGCCCGCAGCCGGTCCGCAGGGCTGGGCCTGGGGTGAGGCGCCGGATCTCCGGAAGGCGGACGCCACGGACCCGGGCGCTTGGTGGGGGGCGGGGCGCAGGCAGCCCGTCATCACCACGGAGACCACCGCGCCCATCCCCGTACATCTGCTCTTCCGCGACGACGACCGGGACCCACCGCCCCCCGGTGGGCCGGGGATCCCGGGCGGCAGCACGGCCACCGGGACCACGCGGCGTCCGCCCCTGCCGCGTTCCCGCCGGGCGCCGCAGCGGCCAACCAGGCCCGCGCCGCTCGCCGACCCCCGGCTCACCGAGCGGCGGGGACCCGAACTGCCCGGCTGGGCCGCGCTGTTCACCGCCGCTTCGGCGGCGGTCGCCGGACTCGGGGTGCTGGGATGGCAGGGCGCGCTGCCCGCTGCGGTGACCGGCAGGCTCGGGCTCGGGGTGCGCGCCTACGACGGCATCGGCACCGTGGCCTGGGCGCTGCTCGGGCTGGTGGTGGCGGTGGTGCTGTTCGCGCTCTGCGGTCTCGGCCGGGGCAGGTCCGGACACGCCTCGGTGCTGACGCTCTTCGGTGACTACCGGGGCAGCGTCCGGCGCACCGGTCTCCTGTGGATCTCGCCGCTGCTGCGGCGCCGCCGGGTCGACGTACGCCTGCGGCACTGGCGGAGCGAGGCGCTGTCCGCTGTGGACGCGAGCGGCACCGCGCTGCGGGCCGTGGTCCTCGTCGTCTGGCGGGTGCGGGACACGGCGCGGGCCACGCTCGGTGTCGCGGACCACGAGCGGTATCTGCGCGACCAGGTGGAGGCGGCGCTGGCCCGGGTCCTCTCGCAGCTGCCCGCCGACGCCTTCGACGGGACCACCCGCACCCTGCGTGACGCGGAGGCGGTGGGCGACGCGCTGACGCGCATGGTGAAGGCGGACTGCGTGCCCGTCGGTATCGAGGTCTACTCCGCGCAGCCGACCGCGATCGAGTACGCCCCCGAGGTCGCGGCGGCGATGCGGAGGTGTCGGGTCGCGGCCATCGACGCGAAGCACCGCGACGGGGTGCTCACCGCCGTGGTCGACGCGGTGGACGACACGGTCGGACGGTTGACGGCGCGCGGCATCGTCGAGCTCGACGCCTACGAGCACAAGGCGCTGGTCAGAGATCTGACCGTGGCCTTCTACACCGGCCGGGGCGGCGCGGACGGTGTCTGACCGGCTCCCCGCACACCGGAGCGCCCGCCGAAACCCGAGCCACATTGGTCTGGACATGTTCATGACGCGTCAATAATCTGGAACTTGGTCTAGACCGCATGGGCGGTGTCTGGTCTATACCGCACGTTGCGCGCAGCACGGTTCGGATCATCCCCAGGACATCCCCCACGTTCTCGAGGAGCGACACAGCATGCGGAAAAGGGCAAGCGCGGCGGTCATCGGTCTGGCGATTGCGGGCGTCTCCATGTTCGCGACCAGCAGCGCCAGCAGCCACGGCTACACGGACTCACCCATCAGCCGGCAGAAGCTCTGCGCCGAAGGCACCGTCACCGGCTGCGGCAGCATCCAGTGGGAGCCGCAGAGCGTCGAGGGCCCCAAGGGCTTCCCGGCGGCAGGACCGCAGGACGGGCAGATCTGCTCCGGCGGGAACAGCGGCTTCGCCGAGCTGGACGACCCGCGCGGCGGCGACTGGCCCGCCACCCAGGTCACCGCGGGGCAGGACTACAGCTTCCGCTGGCAGTTCACCGCCCGGCACGCCACGAGTGACTTCAACTACTACATCACCAAGGACGGCTGGGACTCCACCAAGCCGCCGACCAGGGCCGATCTGGAATCGCAGCCCTTCCTGTCGGTGCCGTACAACAACCAGCAGCCGCCGGCGACGCTGACCCACCAGGGCACCCTGCCCCAGAAGACCGGCAAGCACCTCATCCTGGCCGTCTGGAACGTCGCCGACACGGCCAACGCGTTCTACGCGTGCTCCGACGTGAAGTTCTGATCATGCGGCGCTGATCCGGCGCGGCACGACGCACCGCGGCACAACGCACAGTGGGTGGTCTCCGGAAGGAGACCACCCACTGTGGTGTCTGTGCGCCGTCAGGGACTCGAACCCCGGACCCGCTGATTAAGAGTCAGCTGCTCTAACCAACTGAGCTAACGGCGCCTGCTGACTCGAAAATAATACCTGGTCCTCGGGGGTGCTGATGACACCGGCCATGGCGGGGCCGCAGCGCGGGCAGGAGAGTGCGGGCCCGCCCCTGACCTGCGGGCCCGCACGGGTACATATATACCGTTCCCGTGCGACGGGAGCTCTACGAGGTACGGCTCACAGGGCCAGCGACAGGAGCACCGGGGCCGCGCGCCTGTTCAGCGTGGCGGCGGCGGCCCGCAGCCGGTGCGCGTGCTCGATCGGCAGGGACAGGGCCAGGCATCCGGCCGACGAGCCCGCCGTCAGCGGGACGGCAGCGCACACCGTGCCCACGGCGTACTCCTGGAGGTCGAGCACCGGCACCGTCGCCGGCTGGCTGTCCAGCTTGGAGAAAAGCACCTTCTCGCTCGTGATCGTCCGCGAGGTCAGCCGCGCCGTCCGGTGCCGGGCGAGATGGTCGCGCCGGCCGTTCTGGTCGAGCTGGGTGAGCAGGCACTTGCCGATCGCGCTGGCGTGCGCCGCCGAGCGGAAGTCCACCCACTCGTTGACCGCGGGGGTGCGGGGCCCGTCGGCCACCTGCGTGACGCGGATCTCCCCGTCGACGTAACGGCTGACGTACACGGCAGCGCCGACCGAGTCCCGCAGCTGCACCAGCGTCTGCTGGAGCTTGGCCTCCAGGGTCCGCCTGCGGGCGGTGCCGGAGCCGAGTTCGATGAGGGCCGCGCCGACGATGTAGGCGCCGTCGGTGGTCTGCTCGACGTATCCCTCGCGGCGCAGGGTCGACAGGAGAGGGGTGAGGTGTCCCGGCGGCAGTCCCGTCTCCCGGGAGATGCGTGCCTCGGTCACCCCGCCGCCGTGCGTGGACACGGATTCGAGCACCCGCAGGGCGTACTGCACCGAATGGAACGGCGCCTTCGGCTCGGGCTTCAACGCCACGGTTCCCCCTTCGGGACCTCTGCCAGGTTGTGACCGCACGCTCGCGACCCACGATAGCCGTCAGGGCCTCGATGGGGAGGGGCCCCGGGGGAGTTGATGGTGCGCCCCGGCCGGCGGAGCCGGCCGGGGCGCACCATCGCGGCATATGCCGAGGTCACGGGCTTTGGATCAAAGCCGAGGTCACAGCACCGCGTTGAGGAATTCGCGGGTCCGTTCATGCTCGGGGTCGGTGAATATTTTCTCCGGCGAACCGGCTTCCACGACCCGTCCCGCGTCGAACATCAGGACCTTTTCCGATACGTCACGGGCGAAGCTCATCTCGTGGGTCACGCAGAGCATCGTGATGTTGGTGTTCCGCACGATGTCGCTGAGCAGCTCCAGCACGCCCGCCACCAGCTCCGGGTCGAGCGCCGACGTCACCTCGTCGAGCAGCAGGATCTCCGGCCGCATCGCCAGCGCGCGGGCGATGGCGACGCGCTGCTGCTGTCCGCCGGACAGCTGGGAGGGGTGGGCGTCGACCTTCCCGGAGAGCCCGACCAGGTCGAGCAGCTCCCTGGCGCGGGTCTCCGCCTCGTCCTTGTCCATGCCGAGGACGTTGACGGGTGCCTCGGTGATGTTCTGGAGCACCTTCATGTTCGGGAAGAGGTTGAACTGCTGGAAGACCATCCCGATCTTCTTCCGGGACTCCCGCAGCTCCTTCTCGCCCGCCGGCTTGAGCACACCGGACGGCGTCCGCACGTGCGAGAGGGGTGAGCCGTCCACCCAGATCACACCGTCGCTGACCTTCTCCAGCGTCATGAGCAGCCGCAGGATGGTGGTCTTTCCCGAGCCGCTCGGCCCGATCAGCGTGACGTGCTCGCCGCGCTGCACGGTGAAGTCCAGTTGGTCCAGGACCACATGGTCGCCGTACTGCTTGACGACCTTGTCGAAACGGACCAGCGGCTCGGCTCCTGCCGCCTGGGGCTCCCCGGCCGCGTCGGCGGCCTCCTTCTTGAGGTTGGCGGGTTCAGTGGCCAAGGCGCTTCTCCAGCTTTCTCATGAGCAGTGAGGTGGGGTAGCTCGCGACCAGGAAGATGAGTCCGGCGAGCGTGAACACCTCGGTGTACACGAAGTGGTCGGCTCCGTACTTCCGGGCTTCGAAGACCATCTCCTGCACCGTGATCACGGCGAGGAAGGGGGTCTCCTTGAACATCGAGATCGCGTAGTTGCCGAGGGCGGGCAGTACGTTGCGCACCGCCTGCGGCAGGATCACGGCCTGCCAGGTACGCCGGGGCGACATCGAGAGCGCCCGGCATGCCTCCCACTGTCCCTTGGGGACACCGTCGATCCCGGCCCGGTAGACCTCGGAGGTGTACGCGGCGTAGTGGATGCCCAGCACCACGATGCCGACGGTCAGCGGTTCCACGGAGCTGAAGACGGCTGCCGCGCCCACCAGCTGGACCAGCAGCGGGGTGGAGCGTACGAACTCCGTCAGCACCTTCACCGGCACGGTCACGAACCGGGAGGGCGCGCGGCCGGCCACCGCGACGGCAAGACCGAGCACCGCGGCCACGAGCGTGCCGAACACGGTCGCGAGCAGCGTGATCTTGAATCCCTGGAGCAGCAGAGGAAAGGCGTCCCCGACCGCATCCCACTGGAATGACTGGTTCACCGGGCACCTCCCGCTGTGGCGGCGGCTTCCGCCGTGCGTGTCTTGAGCAGGCTGCCCGCATCGGTGTGCATGCCAAGACGGCGCTTGGCGCTGCGCTCCAGCATGTTCATGAGCAGCGTCAGCGCGTAGGCGAGGATGAAGTAGACGACCAGCAGGAGCACGTAGGTGAGGAGGGTTTCACCGGTCAGGCTGCGGACGTGCTCGATCGCGGTCATCAGATCGGCGGCGGAGATCAGCCACAGCAGGGGCGTGCACTTCAGCAGCTGGATCAGCAGGTTGGTGAAGGACGGGATCATCTGCACCCAGGCCTGGGGCATGATCACCTTGCGCATGCGGTGGAAGGGCGTCATGTTCAGCGCCACGGCCGCCTCGTACTGGGCGCGGGGCACGGAGTTGATGGCGCCGCGCACGATCTCGGCGCCGTACGCGCCGTAGTTCAGGCCGAAGGCGACGACTCCGCAGAGCAGCGGGGTGAGTTCGTAGCCCGTGAGGGACGGCATCGCGTAGTAGAGCCAGAACAGCTGGATGTAGAGCGAGGTGCCGCGGAAGAACTCGACGACGATCCGGGAGGTTCCCCGCGCCAGGAGCAGCTTGCTGCCCGCGGCGAGGCCGAGGACGAAGGACAGCAGCAGGGCGACCAGGGAGCCCAGCACCGTCGCTTCCAGAGTCACCCACAGGCCGGACCTGATCTGCGGGAACTCTTCGCCGAGTATGGAGAAGAAGTCACTCATACGGTGGAGTCCGTCCTTGTCAGCCCTTGCACAGGTCGGCCGTCTTCAGCGTGGCCGGCGGGATCTCCGTGGCGCCGAAGCCGTACGCCTGGAGGAGCTCCACGTAGCGGGACTTGTCCGAGACGATCTTCTTGAGCTCGCGGTTGAAGGAGTCCCGCAGGTCCTCGTTGCCCTTGCGGAACACCGCGCCGCCCGGGGAGTACTGCTTCGCGCCGTCGACCTCGGGGACGAAGGGCTCGGTGACCTCGGTGTCCGGGTTGGTCTTCGCGAGCCAGCGCAGCGAGATGCCGGTGAGCAGGAACGCGTCGATCCGGCCGCCCTTGACGGCGTCGGCACCGTCCTGCGGCTTCTGCAGCGACTTGATCTTCCCCTTGTCGATGCCCGCGCCTTCGGCGTACGAGGCCTCGACCGCACCCGACATCACACCGACGGTGATCCCGGCCTTCTTCGCGGACGCCAGGTCGGTGACGTTCTTCGGGTTGCCCTTCTTCACCATCAGCGCCGTGGGGGAGATGAACTCCGGCTCGGAGAAGATGGCGTTGGCGCAGCGCTCCGGGGTGATGGCCATGCCGGCGCTGACGACGTCGTACTTGCCCGCCTGGAGCCCGGGGATGAGGCCGTCCCACTCGGAGAGGGTGGGCTTCAGCTCGTCCACACCGAGCGCCTTGAAGATCTGCGCGTGCAGGGCGGGGGCCTCGCCCTTGAGCTCCTTGCCCTCCATGAAGCCGTACGGGGCCTCGTTGGCGTACGCGACACGGACGAAGCCCTGCTTGCGGAGCTTGTCGAGAGCGCCCTCACCGTCCGATGAGCCGGCGTCCGTCTTGCTGCACGCGGAGAGCAGGCCGGGGACGACGAGCAGACCTCCCACAGCGGCCGATCGATTGAGGAAGCCCCGACGGGACAGGTGAGGGAAGTCAGCCATGGTTCGCAATCTCCTGGAGAAATCGGGGTGTCGAACAGTCCGGACAGGGTGAGCACCTTCCCTGTTCAGGATGTCTATGCAGGGAGCCGCTGCCATGTAACCGAACAGTGGCCGGAGGGTGACCTTCCCGTGTCACGGCATGGGCGCAGCGCGACGAGGGGTGTGCGGGGCGTGCTCCTCCTCGCGTGTGTGTTCGTGAGGGTCCGTCATTCGGGTTGTCGGTGAGATATGTCCGAAGAAGGAACGTAACCACGCTGTTTGTCCACCACGTTGGGGAGCGCCTCACCGGCCGCCCAGCCCTCGTACATCGAGACGAACTGCTCGCCCAGCCGGTCCCGCCAGCCGGCTGTGTCCCCGCTCATGTGCGGCGAGACGAGCAGGCCCGGCACGTCCCACAGCGGGCTGGACGGACCCAGCGGCTCCTCCTGGAACACATCGAGTGCCGCACCCGCGATCCAGTGGCTGCGCAGCGCGTCGGTCAGGGCCTCCTCGACGACCAGCGGGCCGCGTCCGACATTGACGAAGTGGGCGGAGGGCTGGAGCAGCCCGAAGAAGCGGGCGTCGAACATCCCGTACGTCGCGTCGGTCAGCGGGGCGGCGCTGATCACCCAGTCGGCCCCGGCCGCCAGCCGGCCCAGATCCTCCACGCCGTGGATCGTGCGCCGCGCCGTACGTCCGACGAGCGCCACCTGGACGCCCAGGCCGTGCAGCAGCCGCATGATCTCCCGGCCGATGGGGCCGGCCCCGACGACCACGGCACGGGTGCCGGCCAGGCCCCGGGTCTCCCGGTGGCGCCACCGGCGCTGTCCCTGGAGCTCCAGCGTGCGGGGGAGGTCCTTCGCGAAGGCGAGCACGAGACCGGCGACGTATTCGGCGATCGGCAGCTCGAAGACGCCCCGGGCGTTGGTGACGGCGGTGGGGGAGTCGGCGAGCTCGGGGCAGAGCAGCCGGTCGACGCCCGCGCTCGCCGTGTGCACCCAGCGGGGGCGTGGCCCGTCGCCGGGCCAGGCCTCGCGGACGGCGTCGGAGGTGAAGTCCCAGACGAGCAGCACATCCGCTTCGGGCAGCCGGCCGGCGAGCGTCCGTTCGTCGGCGTACCGGACGGTGGCCCGGCCCGTCAGCCGGCCCAGGCGCGGTGACGGGTCGGTGTCCAGGACGAGGATCACGGGAGTGGTCATGGGGAATGCCACGCTCGCACCGGGGAACACGCCCGTCAACAGGGCGCAGTCGCCGCGGAAGAAACCGCTGGTCAACCTGGCTGCGGGCGACGCTATGGGGTGAAAAGGGCGATACTTGTCCCAGGCAGGGGCAACGGTGACGCGAGCGCCGCAGGACATCCGGACGCACGGGAAGGGCGGACATGACGACCGTAGGACTTCTCTACCCGGGCCACGCCGCGGAGGACGACTTCCCGCGGATCGAGGTCATGCTCGACAGCGACATCAGAGTGCCGCTCTTCCACACCGACATCGACGAGGACGTCCGCAGGGTCGAGAGCCTCCGTGCGGCGGGCGCGGCCGAACGTCTGGGCGCCGGTGTCGAGGAGCTGCGGATGGCCGGCGCGGAGTCGGTGGTCTGGGCCTGCTCGGGCGGCAGCTTCGCCTTCGGCTGGGCCGGGGCGCACGACCAGGCCGCGGGTCTCGCCAGAGCCGCCGGGCTCCCCGCGTCCAGCACCTCCATCGCCTTCGTCCAGGCCGTACGCGAGCTGGGTGCGTCCCGGGTCTCGGTGGCCGCGACCTACTCCGACGACGTCGCCGCGCTCTTCGCCGGATTCCTGGGCTCCGGAGGCGTCGAGGTGACCTCCACCCGGGGCGGCGGCATCATCAGGGCGTCCGAGTCGGCCGCGGCTGACCCGGATCTCGTCAAGGAGCTGATCGTGGCCGGTGACCACCCCGACGCCCAGGTGATCCTGCTCCCCGACAACGCCCTGCACACCGCCGCGTACGTCCCCGAGCTGGAGGAACTGGTCGGCAAGCCGGTCCTGACCGGCAACCAGGTGGCCGTCTGGGAAGGCCTCCGGCTGGCCGAACGCCGTATCTGGGCCCCCACACTCGGCACCCTGTTCGCGACCCGTGAGCCCCCGCTGGGTGCCGCGGAGCCCCGGGGCCTGGAGGTGCGGGAATAAGCGGAGCCATCCTCCTGTTTGTACGCTCCGGTACACAGACGTAGCACCGGAGAGGCCGAAACACGTGGACGAGAACCGAGGCGACGAGATTCGCGGCACTGCGAGCGGGACGGCCTCCGTGCCCCTCTCCGTGCTCGACCTGGTGACCGTGGGGCAGGGCCGCACGGCGACCCAGGCGCTGCGCACCAGCGTGGATATCGCCAAGCTCGCCGAGAACCGCGGGTTCCAGCGCTTCTGGGTCGCCGAGCACCACTCCATGCCCGGGGTGGCCTCCTCGTCGCCCGCCGTGATCCTCGCGCACCTGGCCGCCCACACCGAGCGCATCAGGCTGGGTTCGGGCGGCGTGATGCTGCCCAACCACGCCCCTCTGGTGATCGCCGAGCAGTTCGGCACCCTGGAGGCGATGGCTCCGGGCCGTGTCGATCTCGGCCTCGGCCGTGCCCCCGGCACGGACGGTGCCACCGCGGCCGCTCTGCGCCGCACGGACCGGCTGAACGAAGGCGCTGACGACTTCCCGCAGCAGCTGGCCGAGCTGACCCGGTTCCTGGACGACGACTTCCCGGACGGGCACCCCTACGCGCGCATCCACGCCGTACCCGGACCGGTGCAGGCGACCTCGCCCGGCGGTGTCCAGTCGCCGGGCCGCCCGCCGGTCTGGCTGCTGGGCTCCTCGGGCTTCAGCGCCCGGCTGGCCGGTGTTCTCGGTCTGCCCTTCGCCTTCGCCCACCACTTCTCGGCCCGGAACACCGTGCCGGCCCTTGAGCTCTACCGGGAGTCCTTCGAGCCCTCCGCGGCGCTCGACGCCCCCTACGCCCTCATCGGTGTCGCGGCGCTGGCCGCCGACGACGAGCGCGAGGCCAGGCGCCAGGTGCTCACCGGCGCCCTGTCCATGGTCAGGCTGCGCACCGGGCGTCCGGGGCTGGTGCCGAGCCCCGAGGAGGCGGAGGCGCACGACTTCACCCCGATGGAGCGCGAATTCGTCGACGGCTGGCTGAAGGACATCGTCCACGGCACGGCGGACGAGGTCCGTACCGGCCTGGACGACCTGGCCAAGCGCACCGGCGCCGACGAGCTGATGATCACGGCCAACGCCCACGGCGGCGAGGCACGGCTGCGCTCCTACGAGCTCATCGCCGACGCGTACGGGCTGCCCTCCATCGGCTGACCGGAGCGGGCCGGGCGAAAGGGCCCGGCGCGGGGAAGGCCCCGGTCAGCTCTCCGGCGGCCTGGTGCCGATCAGTTCGGCGATCCGCTCCGGCGCCACCGCACGGGAGTACAGCCACCCCTGCCCGGTGTCGCAGCCGATCCGGCGCAGCCGCTCCGCCTGGCCCGAGGTCTCCACGCACTCCGCGGTGACCGTCAGGCCCAGGCGGTGCGCCAGCTGCACCATGGCCTCGACGATCGTCTCGTCGGCCGGTCTTGGGTCGGCGCCGTCCTCGTAGCGGAAACCGCGGACGAAGGAGCCGTCGAGCTTCAGCACGGACACGGGCAGCCGGCTCAGATAGGCGAGGTTCGAGTAGCCCGTGCCGAAGTCGTCGATCGCGATACGGACCCCCATGTCGCTGAGGGCCTGGAGCACCCGCAGCGGCCTGCCCGAGGAACCCACCACCGCGGACTCCGTCAGTTCCAGTTGCAGCAGCCCTGGTTCCAGGCCCGTCTCGGCGATGACCTCCGCCACATCGGCGACCAGGTCGGAGTCCCTGACCTGGCGCACGGCGACGTTGACGCTGATGAACAGCGGCGGCTCGTACGGGTGCTCCAGCTGCCAGCGCCGGGCCTGGCGGCAGGCCGTACGCAGCACCCACCGGCCGAGCTGGACGATCGTGCCGTCCTCCTCGGCGATCGGGACGAACCGGCTGGGCGCGAGCAGCCCGAAGCGCGGGTGGTTCCATCGGACCAGGGCCTCCACACCCCGTACGACCTCGTCCGCCAGGCCGACCAGCGGCTGGTACTCCAGCGCGAACTCCCCTCGCTCGACGGCGGGGGCGAGCGTGGAGGAGAGCGCCTGCCGGGTCATCCGGTGGGCGTTGCGCTCGGGGTCGAAGAGGGTCCAGCGGGCCCTGCCGTCGGCCTTCGCCCAGTACAGCGTGGTGTCGGCGGCCTGCATCAGGGCGGTGGCCGATGTGCCGGCCGACGGGCGCTCCACCACCCCGATCGACGCGGAGACCGACAGACGGTGCCCGGACACCTCGAACGGCCGCTGGAGGGCGGCGAGCATCGAGCGCGCGAGCTCGGTGAGCTGGTGCGTACCCGACGAGTCCTCGACCAGGACGGCGAATTCGTCGCCGCCCAGGCGCGCCACCAGATGGCCGCCCGAGCGGTGCCCGCCGGTCTCGGCGCAGCCGGTGAGCCGCGCGGCGACGGCGGCGAGCAGCCGGTCGCCCGTGCGGTGCCCCAGGGTGTCGTTGACCGCCTTGAAGCCGTCGATGTCCAGATAGCAGAGGCCGATCCTGCGGTCCGCCGGCGCTGACGGTCCGTCCTCGGGCGGCGGGGACTCCAGCACACGCGTGAGGCGTTCGAAGAACAGGATGCGGTTGGGCAGCCGGGTCACCGGGTCGTGTATCCGCAGATGGCGCAGCCGCTCCCGCAGTTCACGCCGGTCGCTGACGTCGGTGACGGACAGCAGGACCCGGCCCCGGCCCTCGACGGACCCGCCCATCGCCGCGACGGTGACCTCGGCCCACAGCGGCCTGCCGTCGGCGTGCTTGAGCCGCCGGGTGCACCGGAGCCTGGGGCGGTCGCCGTCGAGTACCTCCGTGTACGCCCGCCAGGTGTGGCTGTCCGAGCTGAGGCCGACGAGGTCGGCCGCCGGCTGCCCGGCCAGGGCCGCGGGGCCGGTGCCGAGCAGTGCGCCCAGCGCGTCGTTCGGCCTGACGATCCGGCCGTGGTGGTCGACGACGGCCATCGGGAGGGCGGAAGCGGTGAACGCGGCGCGGTAGTCGCCCAGCTCGGAGGGGTGAGCCTGATCCTCCGGCCGCCGGTGATCACTCCGAGTGACCTCTGGTGGCCCTGTGCCGGGGGCCGTGCCCGCCGGGGGCGTCGGCCCTTCGGATGTTCCGTTCACCGCTCGCTCCCGCTGTGCAGATTGTCGTGAACAGGTGTGGCCGGGCAGCTGCGTGGAGTGGAGCGTCGCGCCGGAGGCGGGAACCACGCAGGAAAACGAGGTGAAGCATAGAGGGTGGCCCGAACGACCTTCCAGCGCGCCCGCCGTTTCGGACGGGCGGCACGCGCATGGCCCCGTCTGCCCCACGGCTCTCCCGAGCGTGGCATCCGCATGCATTTTGGTCATGGATGATCAATTTTGCGCCTATCTGGTTGATTCCGGCTTTACGGGTGAGCGAATGTGACCCTCCGTGAGGGAAGTCGTATGTCTCCCGGATGACCGCCAGGCCCCCACTGACCCGTGTGGGGCAGCACAACAGGGCGTGAGGCGCCGAAGCGGCACAGGGTGAAGGGCAGGTCCCGCATTCGCCACCGGAGGTAGATGTGCCGCGTCAGCGCAGACTCGGGGGAGCGGGGAGACGACCGGGACTGCGCAGGGTCGGGGCCGCTCTCACCGCCCTCCTGGCGCTCGCCGCGATCGGGCTCGTCGCCGGGCCCGCCGTGGCCGCGACGCGCGACGCGCGACCGTGCGCCCTGCCCAGGACCGGCGCGCACCACTCCCTCGGCCTCGACACCTGGAACGGCGCCTACCCGCGCCCCGACCACGCACTCGACGCGGTCATGGTCTTCCTCTCGTTCCCCGACTCCGAGCCCGTCGTGTCCCCCAGGGTGCTGGCCGCCGACTACTTCCCCTCCACCACCCGCTTCTACCAGCGCGCCTCGTACGGGAAGTTCACCCTGCGCCCCCACCCGCAGCAGCGGTGGACCGCCATGCCCCACCCCTCCACCTGGTACGGGATACAGCGCGACTGGGGATCCGAGCGCCGCAGCGCCTATCTGCGCGACGCGATCGACGCCGCCGACGAGCAGACCGACTTCTCCGCGTACGACATCGTCTACCTCGTCGCCGACCCGGACGCCCCCGGCGTCGACTCCGACGCCACCAAGGTCGTCAACTTCGACCGCCCGGTGCGCGCCGACGGCACCGACATCAGGCGCGTGGTCACCGTCTTCGAACAGCACCCGCCGGACCGTAACGTCCTCGCGCACGAGACCGGGCACGTCTTCGACCTGGCGGACCTCTACCACCGCCCGGAGGACGGGAAGGGCGACTGGGACACCTACGTCGGTGACTGGGACGTGATGGGCAGCCAGTTCGGACTGGCCCCCGACTTCTTCGGCTGGCACAAGTGGAAGCTCGGCTGGCTGGAGGGCGAGGAGGTCGTCTGCGTCCAGGGCGCCGCCGAACTCACCCTGGAACCCATGGCCGAGGTGCCGAGGCCGGGCGCGTCCCTCGGGACCCGGCTCGCGGTGATCAGGACCGGCGCGGACAGCGCGCTGGCCGTCGAGGCCCGCAGCTCCACCGGCAACGACCGCACGACCTGCACCGAGGGCGTACTCGTCTACCGGATCCGCAACGCGACACCGTCCGGCGGCGGCCCGGTCGAGGTGCTGGACACCCACCCCGACTCCGACGCCTGCTGGGACCGGTCGGTCTACCCGCCGCTGGCCGACGCCCCGCTCCGGGAAGGCGAGCGCTACACCGTGCCCGGCGAACGCGTCCGTATCGACGTCGCCGACCGCACCCCGTCGGGCGCCTGGACCGTCCGGATCGCCACCGGTACCTGACCGCACGCGCACACGAAGAAGCCCCCTCGCTCGCGCGAGGGGGCTTCTTCCGTCGGTGCGCCGTCAGGGACTCGAACCCCGGACCCGCTGATTAAGAGTCAGCTGCTCTAACCAACTGAGCTAACGGCGCCTGCTGACGTCGTAGACATTAGCACCCGGATCGGCGGGAGGAAAAATCGAATGACCGGTGGTCGACGGGGCCGCCGACCTGCCCACCCGCACGCACGCCCACAGCAGCACATCGGGTCCGGGGAGCCAGGGGCTACGGGTGTCGGGGGCGACCACCCAGCGGGGCACACCGGCGCCTTTGCCGCCGGTCAGGGGCGGGACGGTGACCGCGTCCCCCGTGCCGTGACAGAGCACGGGCGGCAGCGCGCCCCGGTGTCCACGGGGGCTTTCGGCGCAGCCCGTGCCCCACTCCTCCCATGACAGGAGGGACGGCAGCCGCTGGGCCGTGCCGGGGGAGGCGAAGAGCATCATCCGCCCCCGGTGCGTGGCGACCGGGCCCGACCCCGGCCCCTCGGCCCAGAGCCGCTCCAGCATGCGCCTGCCGAACAGTGCGGGCACGTTCACGACGTCGAAGGAGGAGCCGCACGGCAGCACACCGGGTGAGCCGGGGCACGCCTCCCACTGCGAGAGCGTGCTGCGGGGATAGGGCGAGGCGCCCACGAGCCAGGCGGCACCCGACGCCGTGACCTCGGCGGCCCTGTCGTCGGTGCGGTCCCGCAGCAGGGCGAAGATGTCGACACCGTGGTGCGGGGCGACGGCGGTCCGCAGGGTCGTTTCGTCTTTCAGCCATGCGCTCATGACGTCATGTCTACCCGGCGTGACGCTACTGTTCCCCAGAGTTGCCGAAAGCCGGACAGGGAGGCGACCGGCGGAGTATCTTGCCCGACGGCATATGCCAGAGGTGTACCCGTAGTGACGGACGGCCGTGCGGTGACCGTGCGGTGTCGGGCGGTGTCAGGGCGGTGTCAGGGTGTGGATTCGTTCAGCAGGGACCGGCCGAACTCGATCATCTTCTTGGCGTAGTCCTCGGTCCACTCCGCGCGATCGGCTATGTCCGCGGGCGTGAGCCGGTCGAACCTGCGCGGATCGGCGAGCTGGGCGGCGGCCACGGCCTGGAACTCCACGGCCCGGTCGGTCGCCGCTCTGAAGGCGAGCGTCAGCTCCGTCGCGCGGGCCAGCAGCTCTCTCGGATCCTCCATCGACTCCAGGTCGAAGAAGTGCTCCGGGTCGGCCGCCGCCTCCGACGGCTCGAAGAGCAGCGGTGCGGGACGCAGCCGCTGCCGCTCGTTCCGCTCGGGTTGTGCCATGGGTGTTCCCTCCTCGTACGACCGGACGGCCACCTTCCATTGTCCGGCCCCGCACAAGAGCGCTGCCCAGGATCAGGGCGCCCAATGCACGCGATGCTCGGCGAGGTGGGCCAGGACCGCGTGGTTCGCCTCCCAGCCGTCGGGGAATTTCACCGTCACGCCCAGCTGGACCGGCTCCGTCGACGGGTGCTCGTCCAGCAGGTCGGCCACCCCCGCCCTGCACACGACGACGCACGCGTGCCGGTGGCGCGAGGCCAGGACGCACAGGCGGCCCGTCTCCAGATGGAACGCCGTCGCGTCGGGGCGGCCCGACAGCGGGTGCAGGACCACGGTCACGTCGAACTCGCGGCCCTGGAGCCGGTTCGCCGTGTCCACCGCCACGCCCGTCACACCCAGCTCCGCGAGCGCCGCCCGCACCGCGGCGGCCTGGTCGCGGTGGGCCGTGCCGACCGTGACCCGCTCCGCCGTGACCGGCACCGCTTCGGGGCCGCGCTCGCTCGTCGCCGCGCCGCCCCTGTCCAGCAGCCTGCGCACCACGAGGGCCACCGCGCGGACCGCCTCGGGGTCCGTGCGCGGGGTGTGCCCGGCCGGAAGCTCCAGCAGCCCCCAGCCGGACTCCGCCGCCTCGTCCAGCACCCGGTCAGGGCCCGACCCGTCCGACGGCACGCCGAACGACAGCCGCCGGTCGCCGTGGTCCGTACCGCTGCGGAACGGTGTGTACGGGTAGAACGCGTCCGACACCAGGGGCGCCGCCGACGCGGGCAGCCGCCAGGACACCGGCAGCCGGTGCTGCGGCAGATCCGGATTGTGCGCGAGCAGGGTCGACACCGCGCTCGCCGACGGGTCGTACGAAAGGCCCGCCCACTGGTCGGCGCCCACGATCGAGAACGGGTCGAGCTGGCCGGGATCCCCGACGAACAGCGCCCGCTCGAAAAGACCGGCCACCGCCAGCAGCGCGTCCGAGCGCATCTGGTACGCCTCGTCGACGATGGCGTGCCCCCACGGCTCCACGTTCTTCACGTGCCCCCACTTGGCGGCCGTGGAGATCACGATGTCCAGGCCCGCCAGATCCGCCGCCTTCGCCGACTTCCGTACGTGCTCCAGGTCGTCCAGGGCCTTGTCGTACGGATCGGAGTCGCTGCTGTGCAGCCGGCCGACCGGCAGCCCGGGTGCCTTCTCGGCGAGCCGGAGCACCAGGTCGTCCACCTGGGCGTTGGTCTGGGCGACCACCATCAGCGGGCGGCCCGCGGCGGCCAGCTCCAGCGCGGCCCGCACCACCAGCGTCGACTTGCCCGCGCCCGGCGGGGAGTCCACCACGACGCCGCGCGCCGTGCCGCGCAGGGTGTCGCCGAGGATCGCGTCGGTCGCCAGCGCCGCCGCCGCGCCCGGGTCGGTAACGGGTGTCACAGGAGGTCCTCCGCTGTCACGGGGTCGGGCTGCTCGGCGGGTCCGGTGGAGCGGTCGGCGCCCGGCGGGCCGCCATGGGTCCACGGGGTGTCCTCCGGGTCGGGCAGCTTGGGCCCGCCCCGCTGGTCGTGCTCGAACAGCGTCCAGGCGATCCGGTCGCCGGGCTCGGGCACCGAACCCGGCGCGGGCTCCTTGCCCCGGCCCATCCGGTCGGTGATCCGCAGGACAAGACCGATGGTCCCGGCGTCGGGGCCGGTGGATTCCCCGGCGGGCTCGGCGGCGTACCCCACGAACTCCGCCGTCTGCGGCTTCCCGTCCAGCGAGCGGTACACCTTGGTCCGCTCACCGAGCTGCGGGCGCTCGTCGGTCACCACCGTCACCAGGGGACGCGGCGAGGGCCGCTTCGACTCGCTGTACGCCATCTCGACCTCCGTCACCTCCCCGACGAACGCCTCGCCCGCCAGCCGGCGCCCCGCCAGCACCAGCGGATCGTCCAGCGCCTCCTGGGCGTCCAGCTGCGCCTGGGCCGTCTCCCGGGAGGCCAGCTTCTGCGCGGCCGTCACCGCGTCGTCCCTGCGCGGCTGCGGCGGCTCGCCCGCCCGCACCCGGTCCCGGTGCGCGGTGAACGACCAGCGGTCCCTGGTCCAGCGGTCCTCGGCCCTGGCCGCATCGGGCAGCTCCCGCAGCAGGTCGAGCCCGCGCCACACGGCGTCCCAGGTGGGCAGCAGCACCCCCGCGAGCAGCGACCTGATCTCCCGCTCCGCGCCGCTCAGCTCACCGAGCCGGGTGTCGGCGTCGATGCCGTCCTCAGCGGCGGCCAGCGCCGTGCGCGCCCGGTCGTACCGCTCGATCGCGGGCGCCAGCAGCCGGTTGTCGAACGCGGGGTCCGTCGCGGGACCGGCCGGCGGGCAGAGCAGCTGACCCGCACCGTCCCGTGCCCCCTCGGCCCGGAGCGCCGCCACCGCGCCGGACTCGCCCGGCGGCGGATCGACCCAGGCGAGCAGCGCGCCGAGATGCTGGTCCTCCAGGCTGCTCTGCCCGGTCGCCCAGTGGCGGTTCAGCAGATCCGTCGCGGCGAGCAGCAGCGAGGAACCCGGCACCCTGGCCCGCTCCCCGTAGTGCGTCAGCCAGCGGCCGAGCAGCGGCACACGCGCGGGAGCAGGATAGGGAGTCTCCGGGTCGTCATCGGCGGTACGCCGGAAGCGCATGGACCGCCCCAGCAGCCGTACGAAGTCGAGTCCTGCCCTGCTGGGCACGATCAGCTGGGGCGCGTCGGCGCACAGCTCCACCTCGACCTTGACCTTCTTGCCCGTGCCGGGATCGACCTCGCTGCGCTCGGCCGGCTCGACCACATCGGCGTACGCGTCGATGTGCGGCAGCACCGCCTCGGCCAGCTCGGCGAGGAACGCGAACCGCAGATCGCGGTCGCGCGGCTGGGCCACCACCAGCAGCGTGGGCGCCGCACGGTCGGTGCCCACCAGCGCGCCGAGCGGGGCGCCCGCCTCGCCCGCGGTCGTCAGCGGCACCAGCACGAGCGGCTCATCGGTCAGATGGCGATGCCGGACGGTGGCCAGCGGCTGGGCCCGCCCGCTGTCGACCGCCTCCAGCCTGGCCAGGGTGCTGATCAGCGACATGGGACGCCGCCCTCCGCACCGGCCAGCGCCTCGGCCCGCAGCGCGGCGGCTCTGCGCAGGGCCGCCACCGTCGGATCGGCGGGGTCGCCCTCCTTGCCGGCCGCCGCGGCCAGCACCCCGGCGACCGTCGTCAGACCACCGAGCTCGCCCCGCACACTCCGGCCGAGCGATTCCACCGCGCCGTCGGCACGGGCCTTCGCCCGGCAGTGGAAGGCCAGCTCGCACGCGGCCAGGCACTCGGGGGCGTACGCGGCGGGGACCGCGTCGACCGCGGTGCCCAGCTCGTCGCGGGAGCAGCCCGGGTCGAAGGTCGCCCCTTCGGGGAGGGCAGCCGCGATGTCCTCGACCCGGGTCAGCCTGGTCAGCTGGCGGCTGGTGACGGCGCGCTGCTTGCGCACGTCCACGACCGAGGCGGTCGGGAGGTTGGAGAAGTCCTTCGGGCAGACCAGCAGGATCCGGTGCCCGACCTGGGCGCCCTCGGTCATCGCCGCGATCCGCTCCAGCGCCAGCACGTAGACGGCGGACTGGCGGGCCGCCGCGCCGACCTTCGACGCGTCCGCCGAACTGTCGATCATGGGGAAGGACTTGATCTCGACGACCGTCCAGGTGCCGTCGGGGTGGACCACCACGGCGTCCGGCTCCAGATAGGCGGGTGAGCCCGCGACCTCCAGGGCCAGCATCGGATGGTCGAGCAGCGCCCAGCCGCCCGCCGCCGTGGCCTCGCGCAGCGCCAGCGCCGTACGCGCGGCGCGGCCCTCGGGGCCTGCGGCGGTCAGATCGGGCACCACGGCGTCGGCCGGTGCGTCGGCGCCTTCGCCGAGCCGCTCGACCAGCAGGCGCAACAGCTCGGTGCCGCCGTCGGCCTTGACCTTCGCCTCGAAGGAGTTGCCCCGCACGAACGCGAACTGCGACTGGCCGAAGGGTGCGGGGGAGCCGAGCGCGGTGGCCAGCACGGCCTTGTCGACGCCCGCGCCGTCGAGCAGGGCGCGTCGCTTGCACCCCGGGTTGGCGGCGAGCGCGGCCAGCGCGCGTGCGTCGAGCGGACGCGGCGCCACCGCCGGGCCGCGCAGCTCAGCGAGCCGCTGCCGGAGCGTCGTCGCTGGCTTCCGCCGCGGAGCGGGTGCGCGCGTGGCTGGAATCTGCGGAGTCGGTCCACTGGCCGGGTATTCGCTCACCCGCCGAAGTCTTGCATCCGTCACCGACAATCGTGGATCTCGCGGGGGTGAGGGATGCGGGCACCCGTACGAACACGGCCTTCACACGGTCCTTGACGCGGTCGGCGAGCCGCATGAACGGCCTGGTCAGCAGCGCACCGGCGGCCATCACGGCGGCACCGGCCACGGCGTCGAGGAAATAGTGGTTCGCCGTGCCCATCACGACGAACATGGTGACCAGCGGATAGGCGATGCCCACGGTCCGCACGAGCGGGTGGCGGCCGTGGCGCCACAGCAGGACGCCGCACCACACCGCCCAGCCGACGTGCAGGCTCGGCATCGCCGCGTACTGGTTGGTCATCCCGCTGAGCCCGCGCGGGGCGCTCGCGCCGGCGCCCCACCACCCGTACGAGCTGTACTGCGCCATCGTGTCGACGAAACCGTGGTGGGCGTCGAGCAGCCGGGGCGGACAGGTCGGCATCAGCGTGAAGCCGACCAGCCCGAGGAGCGTGGAGGTCATCAGCCAGGTGCGGGCCGCCCGGTAGGCGGCGGAGCGGCGCCGGAACATCCAGATCAGGACGGCGGGGGTGACCACGTAGTGCAGGGAGGCGTAGGCGAAGTCGGCGGGTATGCCGAGCACGGGGTGGCCGGTCAGCAGCCGGTTGAGCGGGTGCTCCGCGTTGATACGGAGCGTCTGCTCGATGCGGAGGATCGCCAGGCCGTTGTCCACGGCCGCGGGTATGTTCTCGTGGACGAGCAGCCGGCCCACCGAGTACAGCCCGTACACCACCGCGATCAGCGGAAGCTCGGTCCACCAGCGCGGCCGGTGACCGAAGGACGGTGTCCCGGTGGTGGCGTGCGGCATCCGGTTGCTCTCCCCATGTTCATGCGGTCGACGGCGGGCGTTCAACCGTACGGCGGTCGTATGCCCTGATTCCCCGCGGGGGCCGTCCCACGCGGACCGTCGCTGGTCACGCGTGGAGAAGGACGCGGACGCCGCCCCGGGGGTTGCGTGTGGGGCGTGTGGGAGATGATGGAGCGGGGCCTGAGCCCGTCCGGTTTCCAGCCGGCCGTCGCGCCCGACACCCCCGTCGCTGTCCCGGACACCGCTGTCCCGGACCCACCAGATCCTAGGGTCCCCGGATCTTCGGATCTCCGTATTTTTCAGGGAGAGCCGTCATGGCACCGCGAATCCTGCTCGCCCGGCACGGCCAGACACAGTGGTCGGTCCAGGGCAATCACACCGGCAGGACCGACATCCCCCTCCTCGACACCGGCCGCGAGGGCGCCAAGCTGCTCGGCGAACGCCTGCACCGGCAGCCGTGGGACGGCCTGCCCGGCGTCGAGGTACGGACCAGTCCGCTGGTCCGGGCCGCCGAGACCTGCGCGATCGCCGGATTCGGTGGGCGTGCGCAGCCGTGGGACGCGCTGATGGAGTGGGACTACGGGGATTACGAGGGCCTGACCCCGGCGCAGATCAAGGCGGACCGGCCCGACTGGCTCATCTGGCGCGACGGGGTCCCGGGGGGCGAGACGCTGGCCGCGCTCGCGGCCAGGGCGGACGAGGTCGTCGAGTGGGCGCGGTCCGAGGACCGCGATGTGCTGGTGTTCGCGCACGGGCACATCCTGCGGGCGCTGGGGGCGCGGTGGCTGGGCGAGGACGTGTCCTTCGCCGCGCGGATCCGGCTGGAGCCGACGTCGCTGTCGGTGCTGGGCTGGGCGTACGGGATGCCGGCGCTGGAGCGGTGGAACGACACGGGCCACCTGGACGCCTGACCCCGGGCCTACGCATACCAGGCCCCGGCCGGCCGAATCCGGCCTGGGCCGGCGAAAAAATCCAGCCTGTCCGGCGTTTGAGGACGGAACCCTGGGCCTCGGTCCGGGGCCGGTTGACCTGGCGAGTCTCGCTGGAGAGCGCGCACCGGTTCCGTCCTCAAGCGCCGGACGGGCTTGGATGTGCCGGCCCGAGCTGGAATGGCCGGTCCGAGCCGGAATGGCCCGTCCGAGCCGGAAGGTCCGCCAGGGCTAAGGGGCCGGGGGTAGCTCCTCGTAGCGGGAGAGGAGGGCCGCCACCTCCGGGCCGCCCCGCGGCCGAAGCACCCGCACCGCGCCGTCCAGCATCCCCCGGATCCGGGAGGACCGGACCCGGTCCAGCAGGTCGAGCACTTCGTGCCCCGCGGCCGCCGCCTCGTCGGCCGTGCCCGCCCGCGCCAGATCACCCGCGAGCTGCGCCCGGTACAGCGCGAGGTTCCGGGTGAAGTGCGGGTCCTGCAACCGCGTGGCCCGCCGCCCGTGCCGCGCCGCCCGGGGCCAGTCACCCAGCGCCGACCAGCACTGCGCCTCCAGCAGTTCCAGCTCCGCCTCCCGGAAGAAGGTCATCCACTCCGGGTCCGCGTCGCTCGGCCCCCGCGCGAACGCCACCCGCGCCCGCCCGATCGCCTGGTCGCACCCCGTGCGGTCCCCGAGCCACGCCCTGGCCCCCGCTTCCCGCAGTGCGAGGAGCGCCAGCAGCCGCGGTGAGCCGAGCGGCCGGGCCGCCCGCTGCCCCGCCTCCGCCGCGCGGACCGCCTCGCGTGCCCGCCCCGTGTCCCGGGCCAGGAACGACGCGTTGCAGAAGGCGTGCGCCTCCAGCGCGGCGTCCCCGGCCAGCCGCGCCGTCGCGAGTGCCTCCGCGTAATGGGAGCGCGCGTCGTCGAAGCGCCCCGAGTCGTGGGCCAGCCAGCCCACCGAGATCGCCAGCTCACCGGCGCCCGCGTGCAGCCGGTCCGCCGTGCCGCGCCGCGTCGTGGTCCCGGAGTCGAGCAGGGCGTACGCGGCCCGGAGGGGCTGGGACGCCCGCCGGTAGAGGCCGTCCGCGCCGTGCCGGTCGTCCAGCAGCCGGATCTGCCGCACCGCCTCCTCCACGGCGCTCACCTCGGCCTCGCCGACCCGGCGCTGCGCGGGGACGGCGAGGGAGGCCGCGGCGGCCGGATGGCCGCTGAGGCCCAGGGACGCGGCCGCCATCGTGGCAGTACCGCCGGTCATGAACACGCGACGCAGCACGTCGCTCTCCTCGTGAAGGTCACTGTCGGGCGTGAGGGGCTTGGTGGGTGTGGGCACGGGCGCCGTACGGGCCGCCCGGCCGCGCACGCTCTCGCGGGCCGAGAAGCCCAGGTCCGCGAGGCTCGCCCCGGGGAACATGTGCAGGAACACCCGTTCGTACGCGTAGTTGGGACAGCGGATCTCGCCGGACTCCACGCGTCCGATGTACCGGGCGTCGCACGCGACCTGTTCACCGATCTCACGCGCGGCCCTGCGGACCGCTGCCGCGAACTCCCCGGCGGAGCGCTGTCCGCGCAGCCGCCGGAAGGCGAGGTTGGGAACTGCCCGTGTCGACACCATGGCGGGGCCCTCTCTGGTGCGGCCGGGCTCCTGCTTCCGGTGTCCCGGCAGAGCAAGAACGTACCTGCTGTGACGGGACGCACACACAGCGTTTAGCGATAAATCGGACATCTCGCCCGCGATCCGCCATGAACTGCCACCCTTTGCGGCGGCGTGCCGCCGTAGCCGTTGACGCCGTAGGCGCGTTGGTCCCTGTGGAGACGGCGCGCGGCACCGTCCCGTGAGACGAGTCGAGACGAAGAGGAGGGGTTCCCTTGCCTCAGATGGGCCCGGAAACCACACCGTGCGACCTGGTGACCGTCCCGGCACGTCAGGGACTTGAGGCCGTGGACATCCTGCGCAGAACGGCGGAGAACGATCCCGTGGGCCCGGTCCTGCACGACGGGGCCTGCGCCGTCCTCGGCTTCGTGGTGCCCTCGGGCACGGCCGAGGCGTGGGACGTGCCGGGCAGCGCCTGTACGCGGACGGACGGCCGCGGGTTCCGCGTCCCCGCCGAGCCGCCCGTCACCGGAGGCGGCTGGCTCCTGCCGCCCGCCGACGAGGCTCCCGTCACCGACCCGGCCGTCCTGAGGGCGGCCCTCGACCAGGCGGCCCGGCTCATCGAGGCGGCCGACAACCGCAGCTGAGGCCATAATGGCCAGGTGGGCGGAGTTCCGCCGTCGCCGGGTCCTCCCAGGGAACCGGCCCGACCCGGTGAGTGAGGACGAGCGCGCGTGGCACGTCGAGGAGCCCGTGGCGCGAACGACCGGAAGCGGTCCGAGCGCCGGCCGGAGCCGGTCTCGGCGACGGTGGACGGCGGCGTCGCCGAGCTCGTGCCCGACCGTGAGCGCGCGCGTGCCTGGACGCTGCTGCTGGACGGCGCCCCGCAGTCCCATGTGGACCTGGACGACCCCGCGTACCTGTCGTTCGCCTACCAGCGCAGACTCGGTCATGTCATCGACCTCGCCGCGCCCGCCGGCCGGCCCCTCCAGGTGGTGCACCTCGGCGGCGGAGCCTTCACGCTCGCCCGGTACCTCGCCGCGAGCCGGCCACGCTCCACCCAGCAGATCGTGGAGATCGACGCACCCCTCGTCCAACTCGTACGCCGCGAGCTGCCCCTGGACCCGGGGGCGCGCATACGGGTCCGCTCGGCCGACGCCCGCGACGGCCTCGGCAGGATCCAGGACGGCTGGGCCGACCTCGTCGTCGCCGACGTCTTCGACGGGGCGCGTACCCCCGCGCATCTGACCTCCGCCGAATTCCTCACCGAGGTGCGCCGGGTGCTGAGGCCCGGCGGCCAGTACGCCGCGAACCTCACCGACGGCCCGCCGCTCGCCCATCTGCGCGGCCAGGTCGCCACGGCCGCCTCGCTCTTCCCCGAACTGGCCATGGCCGCCGATCCCGCCGTCTGGCGCGGCCGGCGCTTCGGCAACGCCGTCCTGGTCGCATCCGACCTGCCGATCGCGGTCGCCGAGCTGACCCGGCGGGTCGCGAGCGACCCCCACCCGGGCCGCGTCGAACAGGGCCGTGCGCTCGCCGACTTCACGGGCGGCGCCGCCGTCGTCACCGACGCGGGGGCCAAGCCGTCCCCGCCCCCGCCGCCGGACGCGTTCTCCTGAGGGCCGGGCAACGGGCGCGAGGCGCCTACTGGTCGACGATCTCCACCAGCGGCGGATGGCCGTTCCAGGTGCAGAACACGGAGACCGTCGCGCCCGCCCCGTCGCTGAAGTCCACCCGGATCCACTCCGGGTTCGTCCACACCTGCATCGACCAGTCCTGTTCGGGCGTCGCCGAGACCAGCTTCGCCGAGTCGTCCGCCAGCTCGAGGACGACCCTGCCCCCGCGCGTCGGGTAGCTCTTCACCTCGCCCGAAGCCGTCGGATCACCAGGACCCCCAGGGCCACCGGCACCGCCCTGACCGGCAGGCGGCTTCGCCTCGTCCCGGCTCGGGGAGGGGGCCCGGGTGGACGGCTTCCGGGAGGACGGGGGAGACGGCGTGGGTGTGGTCGGGGAAGCGGTGGCACTCGGCGACGGCGAGGGCAGCGCGCGATGCGTCGACGACGACACCGGCACGTTCGTCGCCTGCCCGGCACGCGCCGAGATCGGTACGGCACGTGGAGGGTCGTACGCCGTTCCCGACATGACCGTGTGCACGCCCCACCACGACAGGGTGACCGCCGCACCCGTGGCGAGCGACCACGCGACCGCGTGTACGAATCCTCGTTGCATCGGGGGACATCCTGCACCACTCGCACACCTGTTGTCCTGGAGAGGACCCGGTTCCTCCGTATGGGCTACGGTGCGGCGCATGCCTAGTGTGCTCGTGGTCGAGGACGACCAGTTCGTACGTTCCGCCCTCATCCGGCACCTGACCGAGGCCTCGCACACGGTACGGAGTGTCGGCACCGCCCTCGAAGCGCTGCGCGAGGTCGCGCACTTCCGCTTCGACGTGGTCGTCCTCGACCTCGGACTGCCCGACCTCGACGGCGCCGAGGCGCTGAAGATGCTGCGGTCCATCACCGACGTACCCGTCATCATCGCGACCGCGCGGGACAACGAGGCCGAGATAGTCAGGCTGCTCAACGACGGTGCCGACGACTACCTCACCAAACCGTTCTCGGTGGAGCACCTCTCCGCCCGTATGGCGGCCGTCCTGCGCCGCACCCGCGCCACCGGCTCCCAGGCCCCGCCCCCGCGGGTCCTCCAGGTCGGCGGGCTCTCCATCGACCCGCTGCGCCGCCAGGCCGAACTCGACGGCACGGCACTCGACCTGACCCGCCGTGAATTCGATCTGCTGGCCTTCCTCGCCGGCCGCCCAGGCGTCGTCGTCCCGCGCCGTGAGCTGCTGGCCGAGGTCTGGAAGCAGTCCTACGGGGACGACCAGACCATCGACGTCCATCTCTCCTGGCTGCGCCGCAAGCTGGGAGAGACCGCCGCGAGGCCGCGCTATCTGCACACCCTGCGCGGAGTCGGTGTCAAACTCGAACCTCCGGCCACGGGAACCCCCGGTCCGGGGCCGACCGCATGAGATGGGCCCTGGTCAAGGTCTGTCTGGCCGTCACCGCGATGGTCGTGATCGCCTTCGCCGTACCGCTGGGGCTCGTCATCAAGGAGATGGCCCGTGACCGCGCCTTCTCCGACGCCGAGCGGCAGGCCGCCACCATCGGGCCCACCCTCACCATCACCACCGACCGCGAGGAGCTGACCCGGGCCGTCCTGTCCACAGAGCCGGGCGGCCGGGGCCGCCTCGCGGTGCACGTACCCGCCACCGAACAGGGCGGCTCCCGCCAGGAGATCGGCACCCGGCGCGCGACCCGCGCGGACCTGGAGACCGTACGGAAGTCGGGCCGCGCCTCCATCACCGATGTACCGGGCGGCTCCGCGCTGCTCCAGCCCACCGCGCTCGGCTCGGGGGGCATCGCGGTCGTCGAGGTGTTCGTGCCGGCCGACGAGGTCACCAACGGCGTCGGCACGGCCTGGCTGGTCCTCGCGGGTGTGGGCATCGCGCTGATCGTCGGCTCGGTGGCCGTGGCCGACCGGCTCGGCGTACGGATGGTGGAGCCCGCGCAGCGGCTCGCGGGCGCCGCCCAGGACCTGGGGGAGGGGCGGCTGGGCACCAGGGTGCCCGAGGAGGGCCCCACCGAGCTCCGCTCGGCCGCGGTCGCGTTCAACTCCATGGCCGACCAGGTGGTGCAGCTCCTGGCCAACGAACGCGAACTGGCCGCGGACCTCTCGCACCGGCTCCGCACCCCGCTGACCGTGCTCCGCCTCAACGCCGCCTCGCTGGGCGAGGGTCCCGCCGTCGAACAGACCAGGGCCGCGGTCGAGCAGCTGGAGCACGAGGTCGACACGATCATCCGTACGGCCCGGGAACAGCGCCCGCAGACCCAGGGCGGGCAGCAGGGCGCGGGCGCCGGGTGCGACGCCTCCGAGGTCATCCGGGACCGCATGGGGTTCTGGTCCGCGCTGGCCGAGGACGAGGGGCGCACGGTGCGTCTCGCGGGCGTGGACCGCACCGTGAGGATCCCGGTGGCCAGGCCCGAACTGGTCGCCGCCCTGGACGCGTTGCTCGGCAACGTCTTCCGGCACACCCCGGAGGGCACCGCCTTCGCCGTCGATGTCCACCACAGCGGTGACGCGGTCCTCGTGCTGGTCTCGGACGCCGGACCCGGCATACCCGATCCGGAATCCGCCCTGGCCCGGGGCGCCAGCGGGCGGACCGGGGTGCGGGGCGAGGTGGGGTCGACCGGACTCGGCCTCGACATCGTCCGCAGGGTCGCCGAGTCCACCGGCGGTGACCTGCGGATCGGGCGGTCGGTGCTCGGCGGCACCGAGGTACGCATCTGGATCGGGCTCGACGGCGGCCCGGCCGAGCGCGCTCGCAGGGGACACCGGGAGGGACGTCGTAACGGAAGGCGGACGAGGCCCTGGGCCGGCCGGTCATGACCGGCCCCTCTTAACCCGTACCGATGCCCTCCTTAAGCAAACCCTAAGAACATCAACTCGGGTCCCATGGGCGCCCTTTGTCCGTTTCCCGGGGGCTAGCGTGCAGACGCAATCACCCCCCCGGCAGGACAGAGGAACGCGATGGGCATCAGTACGCACCGCCGCACGACGAGCACCCGCACGAAGGCGGTCGGCGCCCTCGTCGCCGCGGCTGTCGTGGGCGGCACGGTCTTCGCACTCACCGGCACGGCCCAGGCGGCGGCCGTCGGCGCCGCCTACACGAGGGCCAGCGACTGGACCGGTGGATACACCGGGCAGTACGTCGTCTCCAACGACACGGGGACGGCCCAGTCGGGCTGGACGCTCGAATTCGACCTGCCCGCCGGCACGAAGATCGACTCCCTGTGGAACGGTGAGCACACCGTCAGTGGCAACCACGTCACCGTGAAGCCCGAGAGCTGGAACAAGGACATCGCTCCGGGTGAGTCCGTGACGGTCGGCTTCGTCGCCGCGTCCGAAGGCGCGGCGTCCGCCACCGCGGCGGCAGCCGCCGACCCGGAAGGCTGCCTCATCAACGACGCCGCCTGCTCCGCGGACGGTGGCGCGGCGCCGGAACCGAGCGGACGCCCGACCGACACCCCGACGTCGGCCCCCACGCCGACGGAGACCCCGGAGGACGAGGCGACGGACACCCCCACGTCCGAGCCGTCCGAGCCGGCCGATTCCTCCGGCACGGCCGATGGCGCGGGCTTCGCCCCGTACGTCGACACCTCGCTCTACCCCGCCTACGACCTGGTGGACACCGCGGCCGCCACGGGCGTCAAGGAGTTCAACCTGGCGTTCATCACGTCGGGCGGTGGCTGCGCGCCGCTGTGGGGCGGGGTCACCGGACTCGGCGACGACCAGGTGGCCTCCCAGATCGGCGCGCTGCGGGCCGAGGGCGGCGACGTGCGTGTCTCCTTCGGCGGGGCGGCCGGCGCCGAGCTGGCGCTGAACTGCTCATCGGCCGAGGAGCTGGCCGAGGCGTACGGCGAGGTCGTCGACACGTACGAGCTGACCAAGGTCGACTTCGACATCGAAGGCGGCGCGCTCCCCGACACCGCCGCCAACTCCCGCCGCTCGCAGGCCATCGCCGAGCTCCAGAAGTCGCACCCCGACCTCGACGTGTCCTTCACCCTGCCCGTGATGCCCGAGGGGCTGACCCAGGACGGTGTGAACCTGATCGCGGATGCGAAGGAGAACGGCGTCGCGATCGACGCCGTCAACATCATGGCGATGGACTACGGGGCCTCGTACGACGGGGACATGGGTGACTACGCCACCCAGGCGGCCACCGCCACGCAGGCCCAGGTCAAGGGTGTGCTCGGGCTCTCGGACGCGGAGGCGTGGAAGGCCGTCGCGGTCACCCCGATGATCGGCGTGAACGACGTCGCCACCGAGATCTTCACCGTCGACGACGCCACCCAGCTCGTTGAGTTCGCATCGGAGAACGGCATCGGCCGGCTGTCGATGTGGTCGGGCACGCGTGACGTGCAGTGCGCGGACGGCGAGAAGCCGACCGCGGACGCGACCTGCAGCTCGATCCTCCAGGAGCCGCTGGCCTTCACCAAGGCCTTCGGCGCCTTCAGTTAGTCCCGCGGGCGCGGCGCCCTCCCTTCGGGAAGCCCGCGCCCTCCCGACC
Organism: Streptomyces sp. NBC_01012; assembly: GCF_045162755.1. NCBI lineage: Bacteria > Bacillati > Actinomycetota > Actinomycetes > Kitasatosporales > Streptomycetaceae > Streptomyces > Streptomyces sp. NBC_01012. The sequence goes on from NZ_CP108688.1 coordinate 5,051,305, forward strand.
ACACCCCGACGCGCGCGTCCCGGCCGGCCCCACTCCCCCCACACTCCGGCCGGGGCGCGCGCCCTTTCGTCCGTGGCGGCCTGTGCCCGGATGAGCCGAAAGGCCTCGCGTGCCGGTGGAGTTCGGGGAAAGAACGCGGAAACGGTCCGTGACCCCCCTGTGCACCCTCACAGGGCCTCACCCCGTTCATTTTCCGGCGGGCCCCTTGCGGTCTGCCGAGGGGTCCGGCACCGTCTGATGAATCGACACGATGACCCGGTCGTCCGAGGGCCTCGGTGAGGCTCTCAGCCACTCAACACCCCCTGACCTGCGCTGATTCGACCCGTACCGGAGGATGCATGCAGCATGTGCCCGTGGGCGCAAGCCCTCTGCCGGACACGGTCACGTGACTTGCAGGACACACTCGGGCAACGGAAGCGTCTTCAACTCTTGACACCCACCCCCTCTAGGCAGCAATGTTCCGGCAACAGCGCATGGGAGCGCTCCCATATCGAACGACGTTTTTCGCTCGTACGGGGACGGCACGGCCCATGTCATCTCCGTACCACTGGCACCCGCACCCACCAGCGCGTATGCCGAGCAGATCGAACGCCAGTCTCACCTGGAACAAGGAGTAGTGGAATGCGCATCACCCGCACTGTCGCAGGTCGAAGCCGCAGAACCGCCATGTTGGCCACCACGGGCCTCACCGCCGCCGCCCTGCTGCTGACCGGCTGCAGCGATTCCGGTTCGGATTCCGACGAGGCGGACGCGGACGGGAACATCACCCTGACCCTCGCCGACTACGGACAGTTCGGGTACAAGGAGGCGAAGCTCTTCGAGAAGTACCACGAGCTTCACCCGAACATCACGGTCAAGGCGAACACCGCCTCCGAAGAGCCGGTCTACTACACCAAGTTGCTCCAGCAGCTCAACACGGGCAGCGGCCTGGCCGACATCCAGGGCATCGAGGTCGGCCGTGTCAAGGAGATCGTCGCGACCAAGTCGGACGCCTTCGCCGACCTGTCCGACGTCGTCGACAGCAGCCAGTGGGTGAACTGGAAGGCGCTCCAGGCGACGACCGAAGACGGCAAGGTCATCGGCGCGGGCACCGACATCGGCCCGATGTCCATCTGCTACCGCCGCGACCTGTTCGAGAAGGCGGGACTGCCGACCGACCGCGACGAGGTCGCCGCGAAGCTCGCCGGCGGCTGGGAGGACTACCTCGAGCTCGGTGAGCAGTACCAGAAGAACGCTCCCGACGGCACGTTCTTCATGGACTCCGCCAGTGCCATGTACAACGGCGTGGTCAGCTCCAACTCGGAGCAGTACTACTCGAAGGACGGCAAGGCGATCTACAAGGACAGCGCCGGCGTCAAGGAGGGCTGGAAGCTGGCGGGCGAGGCGGTCGACAAGAAGCTGACCCAGGGGCTGGCCCAGTTCCAGGACCCGTGGAAGGCCGCTCTGCGCAAGGGCAGCATGGCCACCATCGCCTGTCCCGCATGGATGGCGGCGCAGATCGCCGAGTACTCCGGTGACGGGTTCAAGGGCAAGTGGGACATCACCCGTGCCCCGGGTGACACGGCGGCGAACTGGGGCGGTTCCTTCCTCGCCGTGCCCGCCAACGGCAAGCACGTCAAGGAGGCCGGTGAGCTCGTCAAGTGGCTGACCGCGCCCGAGCAGCAGTCGGCCGTCTTCAAGGCCGCCGGCCTCTTCCCGTCGAACAAGGGAGCCTTCCAGCTCGCCGACGTGAAGGCCGCCAAGCTGGAGTACTTCAACGACGCCCCGATCGGTGAGATCTACGCCGACGAGGCCAACGCCATCCCCGCCGCCGTGCTCGGTGCCAAGGACGGCAACATCAAGGACGAGTTCGGCAAGCAGATCAACAACATGGAGCAGCGCCACACCAAGCCGGACGCGGCCTGGGACGCTGCCGTCGAAGCCATCGACAAGATCGTCGGCTGATCCTCCGCCGGTGCGGGCGGCGGGACGTCTTCCACGCGTCCCCGCCGCCCGCACCGGTGCCGGTCCATCCGCCGGCACGAGCACCTTCCGACACTCGCACCCGACCTCGCCCAGGGTCCGGCGGCCTGCCCCGCGGTGTCGGGCACACCCAGGGAAGGACTCCCACCCGTGGCAACCACGACCCCCACCCGGAGCGCGCACGGCCCACAGCGCGGCCGACGCGCTCCGAAACCCATGACTCCCGGGCGCCAGGCGTGGCGCAGCCGGCTCTGGCGACTCGACGACAAGGCATCGCCGTACGCCTACATCGCCCCGTTCTTCCTCGTCTTCGGCGCCTTCGGGCTCTATCCGCTCGTCTACACCGGCTGGATAGCCCTCCACAAGGTGGAGATGACCGGTCTCGACCAGATGGAGTGGGTGGGCTGGGAGAACTTCAGCACCATCCTCCAGGACTCCGAATTCTGGACCGCGGTCACCAACACCTTCGTCATCGGCGTCATCTCGACCGTCCCCCAGCTGATGGTCGCGCTCGGCCTCGCACACCTGCTGAACTACAAGCTCCGTGCCAGCACCTTCTGGCGCACCGTGATCCTCACCCCGTACGCCACATCGGTGGCCTCCGCCGCCCTGGTGTTCGCCCTGGTGTTCCGGGCCGACGGCGGTCTGCTGAACTGGTTCCTCGGCCTCTTCGGCGTCGGTGAGACGAACTGGGTCAACGGCCACTGGACGTCCAACATCGCCATCGCGGTCATCGTGATCTGGCGCTGGACGGGCTACAACACACTGATCTACCTCGCCGCCATGCAGGCCGTCCCGTCCGACCTCTACGAGGCCGCCTCCATCGACGGTGCCTCGCGCTGGCAGCAGTTCCGCAACGTGACGATTCCGGCGCTGCGGCCGACGATCCTCTTCACGATCGTCATCTCGACCATCGGCTCGATGCAGCTCTTCGGTGAACCTCTCCTGCTGGAGGGAGGCATCAACGGTGCGTCGGGCGGTACCGAGCACCAGTACGAGACGCTCAGCATCTATCTCTACAACTACGGCTGGAACCTCGGACACCTCGGCTGGGCCGCCGCGGTCGCCTGGGCCATGCTCGTCCTGCTGCTGCTCATTGCCGCGATCAACTGGCTCGTCGGGCGCCTCATGCGCAAGACCGCGGCCTGACGGGGAGCGATACACATGACCACCACCAGCCCCATGACCGCGTCGGACCACCGCCGCCTCTCCGAGGCCCCCGTCGACGGCGAGCCCCGGCGCCGCCGCTTCAAGCCCGGCGCAGGCCGCCAGCACCACGCGGGCCCCTTCGCCTACTTCGCCCTTGCCGTCGTCGGCCTCGGCTCGCTGTTCCCGCTGTACTGGACGCTCGTGGCGGCGTCCCGTACGCAGGACGAGATCCTGGACAGCACTCCGCCGCTCATCCCGGGCGGCAACCTGTTCCACAACCTCCAGGCCGCCTGGGAACAGGCGCACCTCGGCAAGGCCATCGTCAACACCCTGATCGTGTCCGCCAGCATCACGGCGGCGACCCTGTTCTTCTGCACCCTGGCGGGTTACGCCTTCGCCAAGATGCGCTTCAGGGGCCGTGGCGCCCTGATGACGGCCGTGATCGCCACGCTGACGATCCCGCCGCAGCTCAGCGTCGTACCGCTGTTCATGCTGATGTCGGACATCGGCTGGGGCGGTGAGCTGGAGTCGGTGATCTTCCCGACCCTCGTGAGCGCGTTCGGTGTGTTCTTCATGCGCCAGTACCTCATCGAGGCACTGCCGTACGAGCTCATCGAGGCGGGCCGCGTCGACGGGGCGAACAACATCCGCATCGTGTGGAGCATCGTGCTCCCGGTCGCCCGGCCGGCCATGATGGTGCTCGGCATGCTCACCTTCGTGCAGGCCTGGAACGACTTCTTCTGGCCGTATCTCGCACTGAGCCAGGAGAACCCCACGCTCCAGGTGGCCCTCGGCCTGCTGAGCGCCTCCTACGTGCCCGACCAGAGCATCGTCATGGCCGGCGCGCTGATCAGCACCCTGCCGCTGCTCGTCGTCTTCGTGATCTTCGGCAGGCAGATCGTCGGCGGCATCATGGCCGGTGCGGTCAAGGGCTGACCTCCTCCGCACCCGTCTGCCCGCCCCCGGGTGCCGCCCTGCCGGATCCCGTACGGCCTGTACCTGACCCACAGGCCGTACGGGTACGGTATTGGAATCCCGCACCTACCCGTCCTCGTCCCCTCCACCCCCATGGGAGCGCTCCCGCATGACAGCCGTACGACCCGACACCACCCCGAAGCAGGCGCCCGGGACGCTGTTCCCCACGGGCTTCATCTGGGGCGCGGCGACCGCCTCCTACCAGGTCGAGGGCGCCGCAGCCGAGGACGGCCGCACGCCGTCCATCTGGGACACCTTCAGCCGCACCCCCGGCAAGGTCCGCAACGGCGACACCGGTGACATCGCCGCCGACCACTACCACCGCTACCGCGACGACGTCGCGCTCATGAAGCAGCTCGGGCTGAAGGCCTACCGCTTCTCCGTCTCCTGGTCCCGGGTCCAGCCCACCGGCCGGGGCCCCGCCGTCGAGCGCGGTCTCGACTTCTACCGCAAGCTCGTCGACGAGCTGCTGGACGCCGGCATCATGCCCGTCGCCACCCTCTACCACTGGGACCTGCCCCAGGAGCTGGAGGACGCCGGCGGCTGGCCCGAGCGCGTGACCGCCGACCGTTTCGCCGACTACGCCGCCATCGTCTCCGGCGCGCTCGGCGACCGCGTCGGCATGTGGACCACCCTCAACGAGCCGTGGTGCTCGGCCTATCTCGGTTACGGCTCCGGTGTGCACGCCCCGGGCCGTACCGAGCCCGCAGCGGCGCTGCAGGCGGCCCATCACCTCAATCTCGCCCATGGCCGGGCGATCGAGGTTCTGCGCACCCAACTCCCCGCTTCCGCGCAGACCTCGGTCACCCTCAATCTCCACCAGGTCCGCCCGCTCACCGACAGCGAGGGCGACGCGGACGCCGCCCGCCGCATCGACGCCGTCGGCAACCGGGTCTTCACCGGCCCGATGCTGCACGGGGAGTACCCCGCGGACCTGATCGCCGACACCTCGCACCTGGTGGACTGGTCGAAGCTGGTCAAGGACGGCGACCTCGCCACCATCTCCCGCCCGGTCGACGCCCTCGGCATCAACTACTACACGCCGACGCTGGTCTCCAGCCCGGTGGAGGGGGTCGCGTACGCGCGCAGCGAGGCGCACGGCTCCAGCGAGCACTCTCCCTGGCCCGGTTCCGAGCATGTCGCCTTCCACCTCGCCGAGGGGAAGGACCGGACCGCGATGGACTGGTCGATCGACCCCGACGGGCTCTACAACCTCCTCATGGACAGCCACCGGGACCACCCCGGGATCCCGCTCATGGTCACGGAGAACGGCGCGGCCTTCGACGACTACGCCTCGCCCGAGGGGAAGGTCGAGGACCCGGAGCGCGTCGCGTATCTGCACAGCCACCTCGACGCCGTGCAGCGGGCCGTCGCCGACGGTGCGGATGTCCGCGGCTACTTCCTCTGGTCGCTGATGGACAACTTCGAGTGGGCGTACGGCTATTCGAAGCGCTTCGGCGCGGTCTACGTCGACTACGCCACCCAGCGCCGTATCCCCAAGACGAGTGCCCACTGGTACTCCGATGTGATCCGCCGCCACGCGCTGCCCCCTCTCGGCACCGTCTGACCCTGACCAGGGAGAACAGCGGGACCCGGCACACCGCCGGGTCCCGCTGTTCTGTGTCTGCCTCCTGTTTTTCCGGCCCCGGGACGGGCCCGCCTTACATGCCCGTCACACGCACCCCGTACGCTTGGGAGCGCTCCCAAGGAGTGTGGCGCCGGGCGGGCCGAAGGGCTCTGCCGAGTGTCAAGGGATCGGATGGTGGGACTTGGTTTTGGCCAACCCGCTGTGAGAAGTTGACCGCGAACGGGAGGCAGCCATGGCGGCAGCGCGAGTACGGAGTGGCGGGCGGCCCACGCTCGAAGAGGTGGCGGCCAGGGCCGGCGTGGGGCGGGGCACGGCCTCGCGCGTCATCAACGGCTCCCCGCGGGTCAGCGCACAGACCAGGGAGGCCGTCGAGGCCGCGGTCGCCGAACTGGGCTATGTGCCCAACCGTGCGGCGCGCGCGCTCGCGGGCAACCGCACGGACGCCATCGCGCTCGTCGTCCCCGAGTCCGAGAGCCGGTTCTTCGCCGAGCCGTACTTCTCCGACATCGTGCGCGGTGTCGGGGCGGCACTCGCCGACACCGAGATGCAGCTGCTGCTGACCCTCGCGGGCAACGACCGCGAGCGCCGCCGGCTGGCCCAGTACCTGACCGCGCACCGTGTCGACGGGGTGCTCCTGGTCTCCGTCCACGCCGATGACCCGCTGCCCGATCTCCTCGAACAGCTCGGCATGGCCGCCGTGATCAGCGGCCGCCGGCACGCCGCTGAGACGCTGCCCTCCGTCGACTCCGACAACTTCGAGGGGGCCAGGGCGGCCGTCGACCACTTCATAGCGCGGGGCCGCCGCTCCATCGCGACGATCACCGGCCGCCTGGACGTCTACGGCGCCCAGCGGCGCCTCGACGGCTACCGCAAGGCCGTCGCCGCGGCCGGGCTCGACCCCGACGAACGGCTCATCGCACCCGCCGACTTCAGCGAGGAGAGCGGCGCCCGCGCGATGCGCGAGCTGCTGAAGCGCCGCCCCGACGTGGACGCCGTCTTCGCCGCGTCCGACGTGATGGCCGCGGGCGCCCGTCAGGTCCTGCGCGAGTCGGGCCGCCGTATCCCGGACGACGTGGCCCTGATCGGCTTCGACGACTCCGCGGTGGCCCGCCACATGGACCCGCCGCTGACGAGCGTGCGCCAGCCGATCGAGGAGATGGGGCGCACGATGACCCGTGTCCTGCTCCAGGAGATCGCGAAGCGTTCGTCGGGCGACACCACACAGGAACGCACGAGGATCGTGCTGCCCACGGAGCTGGTGGTACGCGAGTCCTCCTGAGGCTCCGTACGCCGCCCCTTACCTCGCTCTCCACGGGACGGGCAAATTTTTCACAAGTCCTCCATGAGGTGTCCACCTGCCGGATAAGGTTCCCGGAGTTCGGCGAATCCGGGGGGGCTGCATGCAGAAGATGGTCAAGGGCGCGAACGTCGGGCTGGCCGCGCTCAGTGACGACGTCGGCTCCGTGATGATGAGCCTCGGGTGGAGCAGTCCGACCGGGGAGGGCGACGCGGATGTCTCGGTGCTGCTGCTCGACGGCAACGGCAAGGTGCGCAGCGACGCCGACTTCTGCTTCTACAACAACCCCGTCGCCGGCAACGGCAGTGTCCAGCTGCTCGGGAAGACGCCCACGGCCGACGGCAACGAGGACCGCATCAGTTTCGACCTCGACGCGGTACCGGCGGAGGTCGAGCGGATCGTGGTGGCGGCGAGCCGTTACGGAGGGTCCCGTTTCGGGGATCTCAACGATCTCCACCTGACGCTCGCGGACAGCGCGGGGGACAGCCTGGTCCAGTTCTCCGTCGAGGACGCGGGCGCCGTGAGCGCCTTCATCTTCGGAGAGCTCTACCGGCGCACGGGCGAGTGGAAGTTCCGTGCGGTCGGGCAGGGGTACGCGTCAGGGCTCGGCGGTCTCGCGACGGACTTCGGTGTCGACGTCGACGACGACGCCGAGGAGGAGACCGCCGGGGAGCAGCCGGGGCAGCAGGAGCGGCGCGAGGAGCCGAAGGGTGCTCCGCGAGCCTCCGTACCCGCCCCGCGGGCCCCGGAACCGACCGTGGTGGCGGACGGCGGCGGGGAGGCGGCGGCGCCAGGGCCGAGCCGGCCCGCCAGACCGCGTACGGCCAAGAAGAAGGTCACGCTGCCGAGGACCGCGAAGAAGTCGCTCGCCGAGAACGACTCCTGGCGTACGGCCCGGCTGTTCCCCCTCTCCGCGCTCAAGAACGACCGTGAGCGTGAGACGCGTGCCACCTCCGTCCTGCTGTCGGTGATGACCCAGGTGCCCGAGTTCGGCCGCCGCCTCACGGCGGGGTTCGGCGCGCCCGCCGGGCGGATGGAGACCTTCACCGAGGTCTCGCTGCCGCACGGCGACACCCCGCGCAGGCCGGACGGAGTCATCCGGGTCGAGCGGGCGGGCAAACTGTGGACCGCGCTGGTGGAGACGAAGACGAACGGCAACGCCCTCAAGGCGGACCAGGTGCAGGCGTACATGGACATCGCCGCCCGGCGCGGCTACGAGTCCGTCATCACCCTGTCCAACGACGTGGCGCTCGAAGGCAGCTCCCTCGTCGACGTCAGGGTCGACGGCCGGCGCAAGCACAAGGTCGCGCTCTGGCACCTCTCCTGGGCCGAGGTGGCCCACCAGGCCCAGATGCTGATCCGCCACGAGGGCGTGGGCACCGCCCCGCACGCGTGGCTGCTCCAGGAGCTGCTGCACTACCTCCAGCACGAGCATTCGGGCTGCCACGGCTTCCAGAACATGGGCGCCGCGTGGGTGCCCGTCCGCAAGGGGATCGACGACGAGACGCTCTGCCAGGGCGATCCGCGGGCCACGGAGGTCATCGAGAGCTGGGAGAAGCTGATCCGGCAGGTCTGTCTGCGCCTCGGCGGTGAGCTCGGGCAGAAGGTGCTGCCCGTCCAGCGCGCCAAGCGCGGCGCCGACCCCCGCGCCCGCCGTGCCGACCTCGCCGACAGACTGTGCACCCACGGGCGGCTGGACGCCGAGCTCCGCATCGAGGGGACCCCGGGGATCCTGGCCATCGCCGCGGACCTGCGCACGGGCAAGCTGCGTACGTCGATCGAGGTGCCCGCCTCCGAGCAGGGCTACCCGCTCAGCCGCGCCAAGCGCCTGATCCGGCAGCTCGCCTCCGCACCGGCGGACCTGCACATCGAGACCCTCGTCCCGGGAGACGGCGTGGGCCCACGCGGAACCCTGGAACGGCTGCGCCCCGAGCCCGCTGACCTGCTGCCGAGGGACGGCGGCGAGATCGCCGGCTTCAGGCTCTCCCTGTTCAAGGGGATGAGGAACGGCCGTGGCAGCGCGGAGTCCGGGTTCATCCGCAGCGTCGACGACGCGGTGGACCGCTTCCACGCCCTCGTGATCGCGCAACTGGAAACGCGTGGAGCGCGTCGCTCCGGAGGCGGCGAGAGGCCGCCCTCCGACCCGTGAGCGGCCGGATGGCTGTTGATCTCTACCGCCATCGGCGATGGCGGCCCAGTTGACGAGGGTCTCCGAGTACCGGCTGAGCCGCTCATGGCCGCGGGCACGGCGGCGGCCTCTTCACCCGCCCGCGCATCCTCTCCGTCGAGAGCATGGACAGCCTCTGTCCGGACAGCCCCACCCTCCCGCCCGGCACAACCGAGTCCCCTCGATCGGCTGGAGCGATAGAGAGGTTCGGGAGCCGGAATGGGGCGGGTGTTGCGGTGGCGGGGCGGGCGGATCAGGCTGGAGCCCGCAACGAGGCAGCCGGGGCGTCGGGGCCGGCGCGTGAGTGGAGGTGCGGCGTGGGGCGGTTCACCGTTGTCGTCAACGGCGAAGAGCAGTACTCGATCTGGGCCGAAGGACGTGAGATGCCGCTGGGCTGGCGGGACACAGGCGTGGCCGGGACCAAGGAAGAGTGCCTCGCCCACATCGACGAGGTGTGGACGGACCAGCGGCCGCTGAGCGTGCGGTAATCCCGGCCGGACTACGCGTCCAGGGGAAGCCAGCCGCGCTGGACGGCCCGGGCGCCGGCCTCGAAGCGGCTCCGGGCCCCCAGGCGGTCCATCAGGACCGTGGCGATACGGCGGGCCGTGCGGTGGGAGACGCCGAGGCGCTTGGCGATGCCCTCGTCGGTGTGGCCCTCGGCGAGCAGGCGCAGGGTGGCCGCCTCCTGGTGGTCCAGCCCGCCCTCCTCGCGGCACGGCGCCTGGCCCAGCGGACGGGCGTTCTCCCACACCATCTCGAAGAGGGTGCACAGGGCGGTGAGCGTGCCCCGGCCGGTGAGGGCGACCGCGCCCTCACCGCTGTCCTCGCTGTCGACGGGGAGGACAGCGGTGGTGCGGTCCACGATGGTCATCCGAAGAGGGAGCACGGGGACCGTGCGGACCTGGCCGCCCAGCTCCGTCAGCCACGTGGCGTGCGTTTCGCTCGCCGTGTTGTTGCGCACGCTGTCCAGGTAGATCGTCCGCATGGTGACGCCCCGGCCCAGGAGCCGCTCGTTGAGCGGACGGGAGGCCTCCATGTTCGCCTCCGTCTGCGCCCCGCCGGGGGCGAAGACCATCACCTCGGTCCTGACGTTCTCGGTGAGGTCCGCCAGGCGGGCGCGGACCTCGTCGACGCCGGCGAGGTGCTCCACGCTGACCTGTGCCCCGTCGGGGCGCTGATCGCCGTACTCGGCGATCAGCTGCCGCGCCGCCGCCCGGGTGCCCGCGACGCGCCGGCTCTCCAGGGCGAACTCGGCCTCCCGCTTGGCCAGCAGGTGCTCCAGTCCGACCTCCGGGCTGACCGCGCGGAGTGCTGCCGGGGCCTCGGCCAAGCGGTCGGCGGCATACTGCACGAGCGAGAGCCGGGACAGCCGGTCCCAGGCCTCACGCAAGGCCTCCTCGGTGATCCCCAGCCGCTGGGCCAGTGCCTCGGCGTCGTCCTGGGGGTGGCTCAGCATTGCCCGGTAAACCGCCTCGGTCGTTCTGTCCAGGCCCAGTTGTTCGAGCATTTGTTCCCCCGTACATCGATCCCTGCCACATTATCCCCGCCATGGCTGATCCGAGCCGGGCTGAGGGCTGTCCCGTGGCCAGATTGGGCCAGGGCCCAATCCGACCACCCGGAAACCCTTCCTGGCGGCGTGACGGGTAGTGATGCTGTGGTTAGGAGCCGGGGGCTCCAAGAGAAAACATGCAGTCACTTGGGGGGATTCGCCATGTTTCGTACTCGTGTGGTCAAGGCTGCCGTGACCGTCGTCAGAGGCGCCGCCGTGGAGCCGGCCGTCACCGGGGCGCACGCGCCGGTCGGTGAGGACCCGAAGCGGGACATGGGCTGGCAGTGACCGACGCCGCCACCACGGGTACGACGCGTCGCCGGAACAGCACATGGATCTGAAGCAGCTCACCACCTTCCACCGGGTAGCGACGCTGCTCAGCTTCACCCGTGCCGCGGCTGACCTGAAGTACGCGCAGTCCAGTGTGACCGCCCAGGTCAAAGCCCTGGAGGTGGCGCTGGGTGTGGAGCTGTTCGAGCGGCTGCGGGGGCGGATCCGGCTGACACCCGCCGGAGAGCGGCTCGTACCGTACGCCGAGCAGATCCTGTCCCTGGTCGACGAGGCGCGGGACCGGACGACCGGCCGGACCGAGCCGTCGGGGGTCCTCACCATCGGCACGATGGAGAGCTTCACCTCCTACCGGATGCCCCCGGTCCTCGAGTACTTCCACCATCGCTATCCGGGACTCCAGCTCGCCCTGCGGTCCAGCCTGTGCCGGGAGACCTGCGAGGCGCTGCGGCAGGGCACCTTCGATCTCGGCTTCCTCATGGAGGCCGAGACCGAACACCAGGGGGTCAGGACCGAGATACTCGGCCCCGAGCCGCTGGTCGCGGTGGCGGCCCCGGACCATGTCCTGGCCGGCGCCCGCTCCGTCTCCACCAGCGATCTGCGCGCGGTGCCCATCCTGGCGTCCGAGGCGGGCTGCTCGTACGGGGCGCTCTTCGAGGCGGAGCTCAACGGCGGCGCCGAGGAGCCCGTGCCCCTGCTCCAGTTCGGCAACATCGAGTCGATCAAGCGCGGGGTCGCGGCCGGTCTCGGGATCACCGTGCTGCCCGCGATGGCGGTGGCCGCCGAGATCAGGTCGAAGTCGCTGACCGTGCTGGACTGGGAACCGCCCTTCGAGGTGTACACGCAGCTCGCCTGGCGGTCCGGACGCCGCCTCACGGGTGAGATGCGGGTGTTCATCGACTGGATGGTCCGGCACATGGAGGAGAGCCGGCCGCTGGTGGCGTGTTGACGGCCGTGTTCACAGGGCGCCCCGGGCCAGCAGCTCCTCCACTATCTGTACGGCGTCCAGCGCGCCGCCGACCCGGAGGTTGTCGGTGGCCAGCCACAGCCAGAAGCTGTGGGGATCCGTGGCCGAGACCCGGACCCGCCCCACGTGGAGGCGGTCCGGGTCGTCCAGCGCGGCCGGGGTCGGGCCACCGCGCTCATGGTGGACCGTGACCCCGGGCAGCGCGCCGAGCAGGGACACCAGCTCGGCGCGGTTCACCGCCGAACGGCACTGCGTCCACACCGCCGCTCCCTGCCCGCTGACCACCGGGACCCGCACGCAGGTCGCCGTGACCTCGACGCCGGACAGTCCCAGGACCTTGCGGACCTCGTCGGCCACCTCCCGCTCCTGGCGGGTCGAGCCGTCCTCCAGCACCTCGCCGATGCCGGGCAGCACGTTGAACGCCAGCGCGGGCGAGAACTCCGACGAGACCACGGTGGCCTGCGGGTCCTGCAGGACGGTGCGGGAGCCGTCCTGGAGCTCTTCGATACCGGCGTGGCCCGCGCCCGAGGCGCCCTGGTACGTGCTCATGACGATCCGTCGGATCCCCCAGCGCCGCTCCACGGCCCGCGCCACCCGGACCACGGGGACGGTGGCCGGGCCGGGCACCGTGATCACTCCGCCGGCCGGGCGGCGGACCAGCTCGGCCGCGTCGAGCTGCGGGACGACCAGGGGGGTGCCCGGCACCATCCGGAAGGCGGGGCTGATGTCGACGGCCAGGGCGCCGTGGGCGACCGCGGCCGGGACCCAGTCCCTGCTGACGTCCTCGCCGGCGCAGAACAGCGCGGCGTCGGCCATGCCGAAGTCGAACCGCGCGAGCGGGGCGACGCGGTGATCACGGCCGTCGACGCGGATCGTACGGCCGTCCGAGCGGGGGGAGGCCACCAGATGCAGCCGCCGGTACGGGAGGCGGCGGTCCTCGATGAGTTCGAGCAGGGTCCCGCCGACCGCGCCGGTCGCTCCGACGACGGCGATCCGGGGGGCGGAGGGGTCGTCTACCTGTGGCATGGACTTCTCGAATCCGCGTAAGGGCAGTGACACGGGCGGCACGTGGCCGTGCGAGCCGTCGGCTCCTGGACATGACCCTGTTCGGGTCGCGTCGGACGTTCGGCGTGGGGCTCGGGCACGATCGGCGCCGCCCCGATGATCCGCGCATCCGGACAGCTCGGCAACGGACGCCGACGGGTATCTCCGATGGCTCCCATCAGCGGGGACGATCGGCTCCTGCCGTGACCGCGAGCGTCATCGGAATGTCCGAACGGGGCCATCGGAACTCCTGGACGGCGGGCGTTGACCTGAAAGTTGGCTTGCCGAAGGCTATGGCAGGTTCTGATCGACCGGGTGCCGGAACGGAACACGCGAAACGGGGAGTTCATGCAGCAGGCTCTGAAGGACGTCGGGAGGGAGCGGGCCTCCCGGCCCGGCTCGAGCGCCGGGCCGGTGCCACGCGTGGCGAGCCGGCCGCCACAGGCGCGCCGGGCCCACCGGACCGGCCCGGGGCAGGCCCGGTGAGCGGCACCGACGCCGGCCACTGTCCCGGCGGCTCCACGGCCACGACGACGGCACCCGGCACCACGCCCTGGATCCGCTGCTTCCACCCGAAGCCGGCGGCCCGGCACACCCTGGTCTGCTTTCCGCATGCGGGCGGGTCGGCCAGCTACTACTTCGGGCTCTCGGCCGCGCTCGACCCGGACATCGAGATGGTGGTCATCCAGTACCCGGGGCGCGAGAACCGGCTCTTCGAGGAGCCCGCGGACTCCGTGGCCGCGCTGGCCGACGGTGTGTACGAGGCGCTGAGTCCCAGGCTGTCGCGGCGTCCCGCATTCTTCGGGCACAGCATGGGCGGGCTCATCGGCTTCGAGGTCGCCCGGCGGCTGGAGTCCGCCGGAGGGCCCGCCCCCCACGTCCTCGTCGCCTCGGCCAGTCAGGCGCCTTCGGTGCGTACGGAACGGCCGGCCGCCGGCCAGGGCGTGCCCCGCAGCGATGCCGAGGCCGACGATGCCGTCCTGACCCGGATCATGGGCCTGGGCGGCACGCGCGACGGGGTGCGCCAGGATCCGGAGCTGCTGCGGCTCGTGCTCCCCGCCATCCGGGCCGACCTGCGCGCCCTGGAGGGCTACCGGCTCGACGAGGGTGCCGCGGTCCGCTGCCCGGTCACGGTGTTCGTCGCCGACGGCGACCCCGATGCGCCGCTCGCCGAGGCCGGCGCCTGGGGCGCCCACACGACGGCGGACGCCGCCGTGCACGTCTTCGGGGGCGGCCACTTCTACTTCAGCGAGAACCCGCCGGAGTTCACCGGACTCCTCCAGGACACCGTGCGTCACTCTCACCCCGGGACACAACGCGTATGACAGCCATGGGATTCGTGGAGGAGGAGCTCGCCCGGATGTGGGCCGAGATCCTTGACGTCACCGGTGTGACGCTCGGCTCCGGCTGGCACGCGCTCGGCGGGCAGCCGGAGACGGTACGCACCCTGGCCGGCCTGATCGACGAAGAGCTCGGCGCGCACGTCGAGCCCGAGGGGCTGCTCGGCGCGGACACCCTGGAGGGCATGGCCCGCCTGGTGCGGGACGCCATGGCCGCCAGGAACGCGGCAGCCAGGAACGCGGCAGCCAGGAACGCGGCGGCCGGGCCGGCGGCAGACGGACCGGTGGGCCCGCGTTCCGGGACGCGTCCCGAGAGGCCCGCGCTCTCCTTCGCCCAGCAGCGGCTCTGGTTCATGCAGCAGATCGACCCCGGCACCACGCTCTACAACGTGCCCACCGTGCTGCGGCTCCGCGGCGCACTCGACCAAGGCCGGCTCGGCCGGGCGCTCACCGCCCTCGTCGCCCGGCACGAGGTGCTGCGTACGGTCTACGGGACGTCGTCCGGGGTACCGCACCAAGCCGTCGCCGCACCCGCGGAGTTCGCCCTCCCGCACACCGATCTGACCGGCAAGGACGATCCGGTGGCCGAGGCGGCCCGCATCGCCGCCGATGAGGGGGCCCACGTCTTCGACCTCGCCGTCGACCCGCCGCTGCGCGCCCACCTGTTGCGGCTCGGCCACGACGAGCACCACCTGGTGGTGACGTTCCATCACATCGCGGTCGACGGCTGGTCCGTCGCGCTCTTCTTCCGCGAGCTGGGGGAGCTGTACGGCGACGCGGGCGGTGGGGCCGCGACGGCACCCGCGCTGCAGTACGCCGACTACGCCGACTGGCAGCGTGACCGGCTCCAGGGCGACACCCTGAACGCGCTGACCGCTCACTGGCGCGCGGTGCTCGGCGAGGACCCGCAGGCGCTCGCCGTGCCCACCGACAGCCCCCGGACCGGGCAGCGGTCGTTCCGGGGCGCGGTCGTCACCCGCGAGCTGGGCGACGAACTCACCACCCGCATACGAGCGTTCGGCGCGGGCGAGCGCAGCACGCTCAACATGACGCTGCTCGCCGGGTTCCAGGCACTGCTCGCGGGCTGGTCAGGGACCGACGACGTGACCGTGGGCATCCCGGTCGCCGGGCGCACCCGGCCCGAGCTCCAGGAGCTCATCGGCTGCCTCATCAACATGGTTCCGGTCCGCGTCGGACTCGGCGGAGCCCCGGGCTTCCGAGGACTGCTCGCCCGCACCCGCACCGCGCTGCTCGACGCCTCCGCGCACCAGGAACTGCCCTTCGACAAGCTGGTCGAGGCCCTCGTCTCCAGGCGCGCCCGCGACTTCCTGCCGGTGTTCCGGGTGATGTTCAGCTTCCTCAAGGAACAGCCCGAGCCGGTCTTCCCCGGGATCGATCACTGCTCCCTCGACCTCACGGGCCCGCAGAACACAGCGAAGTACGACCTCAGTCTGTACGCGCAGGAGAGCGGCGCGGGCGTCGCGCTGACCCTCGAATACGACACCGACCTGTTCGGCCCCGAGACGCCGGCCGCGCTGCTGGCCGCCTACGAACAGACGCTGCACGACGCAATCACCTTCCCGGACGGACCGGTTCTGGATCTCCCCGCGGTCCGGTTCCGGGTGTCCGGATCCGAGAGGAACACCCACCGTGACCGCTGACCCACCGGCCACCACGGCGCCGGAAACCATCGATGCCTGGTTCGGCCTGCAGGCTGCCGAGCGGGGCGACGCGGTCGCCGTGACCGGCACCGACGGCCTGCTCACCTACTCCGAGCTCGACCGCGCCGCCAACCGCCTCGCCCACCACCTGCGCACCCTCGGCATCGGCCCCGAAACGCCGGTCGCCGTCTGCATGGAGCGCACGACCGCCCTGGTGGTGGCGGTACTCGCGGTGCTCAAGGCGGGCGGCGCCTACGTGCCGCTCGACCCCGCGAGCCCGGACGAGCGGATCGCCTTCGTGCTCGCCGATGCCAAGGCCACAGTCCTGATCACCGACCGCGCCGGGCGCGGCCTCGCCGTCGAGCACACCGTCCTGACCGGTCCCGGCGGCACCGCCCTGGGCGCCTTCCCGGATACCGCGCCCGAGGGGCCGGGCACCGGGCCGGCCGGCCTCGCGTACGTCATCTACACCAGCGGCTCGACCGGCACCCCCAAGGGCGTCATGGTCGAACACCGCAATGTGACGGGCCTGCTCACCGGCGTCCGGGGCCACTTCGGCTTCGGCCCCGACGACGTCTGGTCGATGTTCGCGTCCGCGGCCTTCGACGTGTCGGTGTGGGAGATGTGGGGCGCGCTGCTGCACGGCGGCCGGCTGGTCGTCGTACCGGAGGAGACCCGGCGCTCCCCGCAGGAGTTCCACGCGCTGCTGCACCGCGAGCGGGTGACCGTGCTCAACCAGACCCCGTCGGCCTTCCAGCAGTTGGTGCGCCACGAGGAGGAGCAGCAGCCCGGTGCCGGACCGGCCCCCCTCGACGCGCTGCGACTCGTCGTCCTCGCCGGGGAGGCGCTGCCCCCCGAGACGCTGCGGCCCTGGATCGCCCGGCACGGCGATGCCCGGCCCGAACTGGTCAACATGTACGGGATCACGGAGACCACCGTGCACTCCACCTACCGCCGGATGACCTCGGCCGATCTCGACGCCGGGGCCGGCAGTGTGATCGGCGGGGCCATCGGGGGATGGACGGTGGAGGTCACCGCCGTCGACGGCACCGGGACGGCCGACGGCGAAGCGGGTGAGCTGTTCGTCGGCGGCGCCGGGGTGGCCCGCGGCTATCTGGGCCGGCCCGCCCTGACCGCCGAGCGCTTCCTGCCCGACCCGGACGCGGCCGGCGCCCGACGCTACCGGTCGGGCGACAGCGCCAAGCGCGGCGCGGACGGCGACCACGAGTACCTCGGCCGGCTCGACCACCAGGTCAAGGTGCGCGGCTACCGCATCGAACTCGGGGAGATCGAGAACACCCTGACCCGTGGCCCCGGCGTCCAGGGCTGCGTGGTGACGGTCGACGAGGACTCGGCCGGCGAGCCACGCCTGGTCGCGTACTGGGTGCCCGAAGGGGCGGAGCCCACCGACAGCGCCACGAAGCTGCGCGAACACCTGAGCCGCACCCTGCCCGCGTACATGGTGCCGAACGTCTTCGTCGCGCTCGACCGGCTGCCGCTGACCCTCAACGGCAAGGTCGACCGGCGGGCCCTGCCCGCACCCGACGCCGTACGCCCCGACCTGGGCGGCGGCTTCGAGGCGGCGGGCACGCCGGTGGAGAAGGCCCTCGCGGAGATCTGGGCCGAGGTGCTCTCGGTCGACCGCGTCGGTCTCGACGACGACTTCTTCGAACTCGGCGGGCACTCGATGCTCGCGACCCAGGCCGTGGCCCGCTCGAAGGAGCAGCTCGGCGTCCCCGTGACGCTGCGGCTCTTCTTCGACCTGCCCACGGTCCGGGAACTCGCGGGCGCTCTGGAAGAGCTGCTCGCCGCACGGTCCACAGCTGAACCGCACGGGGAGAACGCATGACGTACGAAGCGGAACTGCCGTTGCCCGAGCAGTCCGTGGCCATCATCGGGATGAGCGGTCGCTTCCCCGGCGCGGGCGACGTCGACGCTCTGTGGCGCATGGTCGTGGCCGGCGAAGAGGGCCGCGCCGACTACACCGACGAACAGCTGACCGAGGCGGGCGTGCCCGAGCGGTTGCTCGCCGACCCGGCCTATGTGAAGTCCGGCTTCCCCCTCGACGGTTTCGACCGGTTCGACGCCGGGTTCTTCGGCGTGACCCGCTCCGAGGCCGAGCTCATGGACCCGCAGCACCGGCTGCTCCTGGAGACCGCCTGGCAGGCCATGGAGCGGGCCGGCCATCCGGCGGGCACCTTCGAGGGCCGCACCGGCGTCTTCGTCGGCATCTCGGGCAGTGCCTACCTACGCGAGCGCGTCGCCGACTCCGGCCCGGGCGGGCAGGTCTCCGAGGAGATCCAGGTCGCGATCGGCAACGACCCCGGGATGGCGGCGCTGCGCGTCTCCTACAAGCTCGGCCTGACCGGCCCCAGCTTCACCGTGCAGAGCGCCTGCTCCTCGTCGCTGGTGGGCGTGCACCTCGCCGTGCAGTCGCTGCTCGGCCAGGAGTCCGACCTCGCCCTCGCGGGCGGTGTCGCGGTCCGCGAGTTCGAGCCGCGAGGCTACCGCTACGAGGAGGGCGCGATCCTCGCCACCGACGGGCACTGCCGCCCGTTCGACGCGGACGCCTCCGGAACGGTGTCCGGCGACGGTGTCGCCCTGGTGGTCCTGAAACGCCTTGAGGACGCGGTCGCCGACGGCGACCACATCCACGCCGTGATCCGCGGCTCGGCCGTCAACAACGACGGCTCCGTCAAGGCCGGCTTCACCGCGCCGGCCCCGCAGGGCCAGGCCGAGGTCATCGCCGAGGCGCTGGCCGTCGCGGGCACCGAGCCCGGCACGGTCCAGTACGTCGAGGCGCACGGCACCGCCACCCCGCTCGGCGACCCCATCGAAGTGCAGGCGCTCACCGAGGCGTTCGGCCCCGGCCTCCCCGCCGGCTCGGTCCACCTCGGCTCGGTGAAGTCCAACATCGGCCACCTCGACGCCGCCGCCGGTGCGGCCGGCCTCATCAAGGCCGCGCTCGCCATCGAGCACCGCTTCATCCCGCCGACCGCGCACTTCCGCGCCCCCAACCCCGGACTCGCGCTGGACAAGGGCCCGTTCGTGGTCAGCGGCGAGGGCTCCCCCTGGCCACGGACGGCGACCCCGCCACGCGCAGGGGTGAGCGCCTTCGGTATCGGCGGCACCAACGCGCACGTGGTCCTCGAGGCCGCGCCCGCCGTGACCACGGAGCCCGGGACGGACACCGGCTGGCAGGTCCTCCCGCTGTCGGCCCGTACCCCCGAAGCCCTGGACGCCGCCGCCGAGCACCTCGCGACCGCGCTCACCGGGGGCGGCGCCGGGCTCGCGGACGTCGCGCACACGCTGCAGTCGGGCCGTGCCGAATTCGCCCACCGCCGCGCCGTGGTGGCCGACAGCAGGGAGGGCGCAGCCGCCGCGCTGCGCCAGGAACGCCCCGCCGCGGCCGCCGGCCAGGCCGACGCCGCGCCGGGCGTGGTGTTCCTCTTCCCCGGCCAGGGGGCCCAGTACCCGCGAGCGGGTGCGGACCTGTACCGCACCGAACCCGTCTTCCGTGCGGCCCTCGACCGGTGCGCCGAACTCCTCGAGCCCGAACTGGGATGGGACATACGGGACACCGCGTTCGCCCCCGACAGCGAGGAGAGCCGCGAGCGACTGCGCCGGACCCTCTGCACCCAGCCCACCGTCTTCTCCCTCGACTACGCCACCGCTCAGCTCCTGCTCTCCTGGGGGATCACGCCGGCCGCGATGACCGGGCACAGCCTCGGAGAGTACGTATCGGCCTGCCTGGCCGGGGTGTTCAGCCTCCCGGACATCCTGCGCGTGGTGGCCCGCCGGGCCAGGCTGATGCAGGACCTCGCCCCCGGCCGGATGCTGTCGGTGCTCCTCGACGAGGAGGCGCTGACGAAGGCGCCGGCCGGCCGCACCACGATCGCCGCCGTCAACGCACCCGGCTCCTGTGTGGTCGCCGGTACGCCGGAAGAGATCGCCGAGGCGCGCCGTGTGCTGGCCGAACGGGGCGTCTCCGTACGGGATCTGGAGACCTCGCACGCCTTCCACACCGCGCTGGTCGAGCCCGCCCTGCCCGCCCTGGAGGAGGTGCTGCGCTCGGTCACGCTGAACGCGCCGAAGATACCCTTCCTCTCCAACGTCACCGGAACCTGGATCACCGACGAGCAGGCCACCGACCCGGCGTACTGGGTCGCCCACACCCGCCGGCCCGTCCGGTTCTCGGACGGGGTCGCCACCCTCGCCCAGCAGGGGCCCGTCGTGTTCGTCGAGTCCGGCCCGGGAAGCCAGCTCGGCGGGCTCGTCAAGGCGCACCCCGAGACGGGGCCCGTCGTCACCCTGCTGCGCAGGCCGCGCGCCGGCGCCGAGGTGCCCGCCGAGGGCCGCGCGGTCCGTGCGGGACTGGCCGAGCTGTGGCGCCACGGCGTCACGGTCGACTGGACGGCCCTGCACACCGGCGGCGTGCGCCGCCGGGTGCCGCTGCCCGCCTACCCCTTCCGGGGCCCCGGCCTCCTGCGGCCCAAGCCGGCCGCGACCACCGGCGTCCGCACGAACAGCGCCCGGTGGACGTACGCACCGGTCTGGCACCGCGCGCCGCTGGCCGCCGCACCCGAGCAGGACGGGCCGGCCACCTGGCTGGTCCTGGCCGACGACCGGGGGCTCACCGGTGACCTGGTCGCCGCCCTGCGCGAGCGCGGCGAGACCGTCACCACCGTGCGCAAGGCGGCCACGTACGCCCGCACCTCCGAGCACGGCTTCGACGCCGAGCCCGCGGACGCCGGGCACCTGGGCCGCATCATCGAGGAGCTGCGCCGGGACGGGGCGACCCCGGACCGGATCGTGCACGCCTGGGCCGTGACCGGCCAGGACGGCACCGTCCCCGTGACCGCGGCCGGGCGGTACGCTCACGGCTTGGCCACGGGCTTCCACAGCCTGGTCTCGCTGGCACAGGCGCTCGGCGAGGGCGGCGCGGACACCCCGGTGCGGATCGACGTCCTCACCGACCGGCTGCAGGACGCGCACGGCTCGGTCGTGACCCGCCCCGAGCGGGCCGCTCTGTACGGCGCGGTCACCGTCCTGCCGCAGGAGTACGCCTGGCTGACCTGCCGCAGTACCGACGTGCTGACCCCGGTGGACAGCGCCGCGCGGACCCTGCTGACCGGACAGCTCATGGCCGAACTGACCGGTCCCGGCACCGAACCGCTCGTCGCCTACCGGGGCGCCCAGCGGCTGCGCCGCGCCTTCGCCCCGGTCGAACCGGCTTCCGTGCCCGTCGGGCAGGCGTGGCGGGCCGGCGCCGGTTACCTGATCACCGGCGCGTCGGGCGAGGCCGGGCTGAGCTTCGCCGAGCAGCTCGCCGAGGCGGGAGCCCGCCTGGTGCTCGTCGGGGACCCGCGGTTCCCGGCCGAGAGCGAGTGGGCCGCGCTGCCCGAGGGAACCGAGCGGGCCCGCGCCGGGCGGCTCGCCGCGCTGCGCGCCGCCCGGCCCGACGCCGTCACCTACCGGGCCGCCGACCTGGCCGACCCGGAGCAGGCCCGGCTCCTCGTCGAGGAGGCACGGACCGTGCTGGGCGCCGTCAACGGCGTACTGCACTGCGAGGACGCCCGGGGCACCGGACTCGTCGCGCTCAAGTCGCGGGACGACTTCGAGGCCGTGCTCGGGGCGCGGGTGCGCTCCACGCTGCTGCTCGAAGAGCTGCTCGCCACCGACGAGCTGGACTTCTTCCTGGCAGGCTCGGCCACCACCGGCATCGTCGGCGGCTTCGGCCAGGCCGACAACTGCGCGGCCGCGTCGTTCCTGGACGCCTTCGCCGCGGCCGGGTCCGCGGAGGGGCGCAACACCGTCACCGTCGACTGGTCGCAGTGGGAGTGGGACGACTGGTTCGAGCTGCAGATGGCCGGACTGCCCGAGGTGCGCGAGCTGTACGAGCGGCTACGCCTGAGCCAGGGCATCCCGGTCCCCGACGGCCTCGCCCTGGCCCGCGCAGCGCTCTTCGCCGGCCTGCCCCAACTGGTGGTGTCCCGGGCCGACTTCCAGGACGTCCTGGCCGACCAGCAGGGCCTGACCATGACGTCGTTCACCGAAGCGCTGAGCAGCGGCGGCAGCGGCGGCACGGACAGCGACTGGGACCCGGCCACGGTGTGGCCGGACGACGAACTGGCCCAGTCGGTGGCCCGGGTGTGGCGGGAGATGCTCGGTGCCTCCCCGATCGGCCCGGAGGACGATTTCTACGACCTGGGCGGCAACTCGCTGTTCGCCATCCAGATCGTGGGCCGGCTGCGGCAGGCGCACGGCGACTTCCCGATGAGCGCTGTCTTCGAGGCGCCGACCGTACCCGGGCTCGCCGCGGCGATCCGCGCCCACCAGGCCAAGTCCATCGGCCTGGACGAGTTCGAGGCGATGCTGCGCGAGGTCGAGGGCCTCTCCGCCGCCGAGGCCGAGCAGAAGCTGAAGGGAGACAGCTGACCATGGCTGCCGAGCACACGAACACCGACACCGAGACGGCGCAGACCCGCAAGCTCCAGGAGCGGCTCTCCTCGCTTACTCCCGAGCAGCGCGCGGTACTCGAGCGCTCCATGCGGGAGCGCGGCGTCAAGGCGCCCGCCGCCGTGGACGCGGGGAAGAAGGCCGGAGCCGACCGGGCCGCCGCACCGCGCCGCACCCGGCGTCCGGGCAGCACCATGGATTTCAGCCTGTTCTTCTTCTCCGGCGACGGCACCGCCGCCGGGCCGGGGAAGTACGACCTGCTGATGGAGAGCGCCCGGTTCGCCGACGCCAACGGTTTCTCGGGGATCTGGGTGCCCGAGCGGCACTTCGTGGACTTCGGCGGGCTCTACCCCAATCCGTCGGTCCTGGCCGCGGCCATCGCCGTGCAGACCCGGCGGATCCAGATCAGGGCGGGGAGCTGCGTACTGCCACTGCACCACCCGGTACGGGTCGCCGAGGAGTGGGCGGTCGTCGACAACCTGTCCGGCGGGCGGGTCGCGATCGCCGCGGCCTCCGGCTGGCACCCCGACGACTTCCTCCTGGCCCCCGGCGACGGACAGCAGCGCTACGCGCAGCGCAAGGAGGTGATGTTCGAGGCGATCGGGACGATCCAGCGGCTGTGGGCCGGGGAGAGCGTCGAACTGCGGCGCGCCGACGGCTCGGCGCAGTCGGTACGCACCCTGCCGCGCCCGCTCCAGGCGGAGCTCCCGGTGTGGGTGGCTGCGCAGGGCAGTCCGGAGACGTTCATCAAGGCCGGTGAGGCCGGCGCGTACCTGTTGACGGGCCTTGTCGCCCAGCGGCCCGCCGACCTCAAGGACAAGATCGCCGCCTACCGTGAGGCGTTCGCGGGCGCCGGGCACGACCCGGCCCGCGCCAAGGTCACCGCGATGGTGCACACCTTCCTGGACTCCGACGACGAGAGCGCCCGGGAGATCGTGCGGGAGCCGCTGACCGGCTACCTCAAGACGTTCCTCGCCCAGCAGGACAGCTTCGGCAGCGAGTACTCCAAGCTCTCCGAGGCCGAGCGCGACGTGATGCTGAACGCCACCTTCGACCGGTACTTCGACACGCTCGCGCTGCTCGGGACGCCCGACAAGTGCGAGTCCCTGATCGAGGACCTGGTCGACATCGGTGTGGACGAGGTGGCCTGCCTGGTCGACTTCGGCCTCGCACCCGGCCAGGTCCTCAAGGGCCTGGAACATCTCACCGAACTCAGCGGCCGGTACCGGGCCGCCGATGCCGATGCCGATGCCGTCGCCGTCGCCGCCGCCGCCGAAGGAGAGCACCTGTGACCGAACTGGCCGCACGGCTGGCCGGCCTCACTCCCGCCCAGCGCGCTCTCCTGGACAGGAAGATGCGGGAACGCACCCAGGCGCCCGCGACAGCCGGCCCCATCCAGCGGCGCGAGGGCGGCGACCGGGTGCCGCTCACCGTGGACCAGGAGCGCATCTGGCTCATCCATCAGTTCGACGGCGAAGACCCGCTCTACAACGTGTACTTCGCCTCGAAGCTCCACGGTGAACTGGACCGCGACGCGCTCCAGCGCGCCACCGACGCCTTCGTGCGGCGCCACGAGGCGCTGCGCACCACCTTCGAGCAGGACGGCCACGCCCCCGTGCAGGTCATCCACCCGGCCATGGAGGTGCCGGTCCGCCACGTCGACCTGCGCTCCGTACCGGACGGGGAGCGCGAGGCCGAGGTGACGCGCCTCGCCACCGAGGAGATGCGCGCACCCTTCGACCTCGTACGGGGACCGCTGCTGCGCATCACGGTGCTGCGGGTCGCCGACGGTGAGCACGTGCTCGTCGGCAGCGTCGACCACCTGGTCTGGGACCGCGGCTCCATGGGCATCTTCAACTCCGAGTTCGCCGAGTTCTACACGGCGTTCGCGACCGGCCGTGACCCCGTGCTCCCCACTGTCGAGGTGCACTACGCGGACTACGCGGAGTGGCAGCCGCAGTGGCTGGCCGAGGAAGTCCGGCACAAGCACCTGCCCTACTGGAGGAAGCGGCTCGAAGGCGCCGACATGGTCCTGGAGCTGCCCACCGACCGGCCGCGCCCGCCGCTGATGACCTCCAACGGAGCCCGCCACCAGTTCCCGCTCACCCCGGAGCTGACCCGGGCGATCCGCGGCCTAGCCAAGCGCGAGGACGTCACCGTCAACATCGTGCTGCTTGCCGCCTGGCAGACGCTCCTCCACCGGCTCAGCGGCCAGGAGGACATCGTCGTCGGCACGACCTCCTCCACCCGCGGCAGGCCCGAGACCGAGCCGATGATCGGCTACTTCCTCACCATGCTGCCGCTGCGCACCACGGTCTCGCCCGCGATGACCGTCCGCGAGCTGCTCCGGGCGACCCGCTCCACCATGCTGGGCGCCTTCGACCACCACGACATACCGTTCGGCACCCTCCTGGACGAGCTCGACATCGTCCGCGACCCGAGCCGCACCCCCATCTACCAGGCATCCTTCATCCTGGTCGACTTCGTGCACGAGGACCCGCCGCCGATGGCCGGGCTGCGCGTCGAGGAGCTGATGCTCGACAACGCCACGGCCAAGGACGACGTGATGCTCGGGTTCCTCGACGACCCGATGCTCGCCGCCGACCACTTCCACGGCATGTTCGAGTACAACACCGATCTGTTCGACGAGAGCACGATGGTCCGGATGGCCCGCCAGGTCGTGCGCGTCCTGGAGCAGATGACCGAGGACGCCGGCCGTACGGTGCGCGAGCTCTCGCTGGTCGACGCCGACGAGGCGCACACCCTGCTCGTCGAGTGGAACAGCACCGAGGCCGAGCGTGAGCCCGGCCTCTGCCTGGACGACCTGGTGCGCCGTCAGGCCGCTGCCACCCCCGACGAGGTCGCCGTGTCCTGCGGCGACGAGCGGCTGACGTACGCCCAGCTCCTGGACGCCTCCGGCAGGGTGGCCTCGCACCTGCAGGCCCGTGGCGTCGTCCCCGAGACCGTCGTCGGCGTCTGCCTGGACCGCTCGGTGGACCTCCTCGTCGCTCTGCTCGGCGTGCTGATGTCGGGCGGCGCCTATCTGCCGCTCGACGCCGCCTACCCGGCGCAGCGCCTCGCCGACATGACCGGCGACGCCGGCACCGGGTTCCTGCTCACCCGCAGCGGCCTGCTCGACGCCCTCGCCGAGTGCCCCGGTGAGCGGATCTGCCTGGACACCGACGCACGGGCGATCGCCGCCGCGCCCGCCACCCCGGCGAAGCCCGCCTCCGGCGAGGACCGGCTCGCGTACGTCATCTACACCTCGGGTTCCACCGGCCGCCCCAAGGGCGTCGACGTCACCCACCGCAACCTGGTCAACCTGCTCCTCGCGATGGCCCGCGAGACCGGACTCGCTCCGGGTGACACCCTCGCCGCCGTCACCCCCGTCACCTTCGACATCGCCGGACTCGAGCTGTACGCCCCCCTGGTCAGCGGGGCCCGGGTGCACGTCGTCACCAAGGAGCAGGCCGTCGACGGCCCCCGGCTCGCCGAACTGCTCAGCGAGACCGGAGCCACCGTCATGCAGGCCACCCCCGCCACCTGGCACCTCCTCGTGGAGGCCGGCTGGCGCAACGACGGCTCGCTGCGCGTCCTGGCCGGCGGCGAGGCACTGCCGCCTTCCCTGGCCGAGCGGCTGGTCAGCGAGCCCGGCCGTACGTGGAACGTGTACGGCCCCACCGAGACCACCATCTGGTCCACCTCCCAGCGCCTGGACAGCGGCACCGAGCAGATCTCCATCGGCCGGCCGCTGGACAACACCCAGGTGTACGTCCTGGACGAGGGGCTCGCCCCGGTCCCCGTCGGTATGCCGGGAGACCTGTACCTGGGCGGCACCGGTGTCGCCCGCGGCTACCGCGGCCGGCCGGGCCTGACCGCCGAGCGGTTCGTGCCCGACCCGTTCGGCGCCCGGCCGGGCGCCCGCCTCTACTTCACCGGCGACAAGGCGCGGCTGCGCGAGGACGGCACGCTCGTCTTCCTCGGCCGCGACGACGGCCAGGTCAAGCTGCGCGGATTCCGGATCGAGACGGGCGAGATCGAGACCCGGCTGGAGGAGCACCCGGCGGTGCGCCGGGCGGTCGTCCTGGTCCGGGAGGACCGCCCCGGCGACAGGCGGCTCACCGGGTACGTCGAGTCCGCCGACCGGTCGCTGACCGCCGAGGGCGTGCGCGAGCACCTGCGCCGCTCCCTGCCCGACTACATGGTCCCCGCCGCGATCGTCCGCCTGGAGACCTTCCCGCTCAACACCAGCGGCAAGATCGACCGCCGGGCGCTGCCGGCCCCCGCCGCCGACCGCGAAGCGGCGAGCTACGTGCCGCCGCGCGACGCCGTCGAGCTGGAGGTCGCGCACATCTGGGAGGAGGTCCTCGGAGTCTCCCCGATCGGGCTGCACGACCGGTTCTTCGACCTGGGCGGCCACTCCCTGCTGGTGCTGCGCCTGATGGCGGAGATCGAGAAGCGGTTCGGGCAGCAGCTCCCGATGGCGGCGATCTTCCGGGGAGCCACCGTCGAGCGGTTCGCCCGGATGCTCCGCGAGGGATACCAGGACGAGACCGGGGTGCACCTGGTCGAGCTCGGCTCCGGCGAAGGCGCCGGCTCCCCGGTGTTCTTCGCCCACCCGGCCGGCAGCGAGGTCGTCTGCTATCTGCCGTTCGCCGCGCTCGTCGAACCGGCCGGGCGCCCGCTGTACGCGCTGGCCTCGCCGCCGCCGGTGGACGGCGAGCTGCCGTTCACCGGTTTCGGTGACCGCGCCGCCCGGTACGCCGAACTGATCCGCGCCACCCAGCCCGAGGGCCCCTACACCGTCGTCGGCTGGTGTTACGGCGGCGCCAACGCCTTCGCCGTGGCGGGGGAGCTGGAGAAGGACGGCGCCGAGGTGTCGGTGGTCATGATGGACGCGCACGCGCCCGCCGTCGTGCCGGCCGGATCCGAGCCGGACCCCGCCGAGATCGTCGAGGCCATCGCCGCCAACCTCCAGTGGGACTACGGCGACCGCCTCAAGCCGCTCGCCGAACTCCGGGCCATGGGCGCCGACGAGCACCTCGACTACCTGCTCGGCATCGCCCGCGACTCCGGCTACCTGCCGCCGGACGCCGGCCGTGAGCAGATCCGCTCCATCCACGAACTCTGGGTCGCCAACCTGCGCCTCGTGTGGAACTTCCGGCCCAGCCCCGTCAAGGGCGAGGTCACGCTGATCCGCGCCCGTGAGGAGGAGTGGGACCTGGCCGCCTCCTGGAACGAGCTGACCGGGCAGCATGTCGAGGTCCGTACGGTCGACGGCAACCACTACACGATGATGCGCCACCCCCACATCGAGGGCGTCGCCGCCGTGCTCAACGACATATTGACCGGCGCTGCCGGGAAGGGCGAAGGCGACGATGCTTGAGCTGATGAGGGACCGGACATACCTCCGGTACTGGCTGGCGGTGGTCGCCTCCTTCCTCGGTGACGCCATCACGAAGATCACCCTGATCTACGTGGTGGCCACCGAGACCGAGGACCCGGTCCTGTACGTGTCCCTGGTCGTCATCGCGCAGTTGCTGCCCTTCGGCGTGCTCGGTGCGTTCGTCGGACCGCTGGCCGACCGGTTGCCTGCCCGGCTGCTCATGGTCGGCTCGGACGTGGTCCGCGTCGTCCTGGTGCTCGCGATGATCGCCGTACGGGACTCGCCCCCGCTGCTGCTCGTACTCATCCTGTTCAGCGGCGTGGCCAAGGCCTTCTTCGAGACGGCCCGCATCACCGCGATACCGCTGATCGTGCGCGGGCACAGCATCCCGACGGCCGTAGCCCTCTTCCAGTCCACCAATCACACCCTCAACCTGGTGGGTCCCGCGCTCGGGGGATTCCTCATCGCGTTCGGCAGTGTCACCACGGTCTTCGTCATCGACGCCGCGACGTTCGTGGTCTCGGCGCTGCTGCTGGCCAGCATGGCGGTGCTGCGGGAGGTACCCGTGCGCGGTGCCGACAGCGGCCGTGAGGGGTACTGGAAGGCGCTGCGTACCGGGATCTCCGGTGTGCTCGCCGTGCCGTCGCTGCGGTTCCTGGCGATCGTCATGGTCCCGGTGATGCTGGTACTCGGCCTGTTCACCACCAACCTCAACTCCCAGCTCCTCAACGTCTTCGAACTGCCCGCCTTCGAGTACGGAGTGACGCAGGCCGGGTTCGGCGCGGGGTGCGTGATCGGCGCACTCACCGGTCCGCCGCTGGTGCGCCGGTACTCCGACCGGGGACTGCTCATCGGCTCGATCGTGCTGTTCGGCGTGTCCCTGCTGCTGCTCGCGCCCACCGGCACCGTGTGGGACGCCACCGAGCGGGGCGGCCTCGGTCTGACCGTCGTCCTGCTCTGGTGCGTCCTCGCCGGACTCGGCTCGGGGCTCTTCCAGGTGCCGGTCGCCAACACGCTGCTGGGTGACCTGCCCGAGGAGCTGCGTGGACGCGGCGTCGGCCTGCTCAACGCCCTGATGGTCAACTTCACCGTCCTCGGCGTGGTCGCCGGCGGCCTCCTCGCCGGACTCGTCGGCATCGCCGCCTCCATCGTGGGCTCCGGTGCGGTGCTGCTGTTCGTCGCCCTGCTCTTCCTCGTCCGCAGACCGCGCGCCGGTGCCGGCGAGAGGGCGGGCAGCCCCGGAACGGAGGCCGTCGCGTGAACACCCTTCCCCTGACCCCCGCCCAGCGCAGACTGTGGGCCCTCGGCCAGCTGCGCCCCGGCGACCCGTTCTTCAGCATCCCCTTCGCCGTCACGGTCGACGGCCCGCTCGACGGCGACGCCCTGCGGCGTGCCCTGGACACCCTGGTCCTGAGGCACGACGCGCTGCGGGTGCGGCTCGTGCGGGACGCCGACGGCGCGCCCGTCCAGCGGATCGGGGAGCCCGCTCCGGTCCGCCTCGACCACGTCGAGGCCACCGAGGAGGAGGCGGCGGAGCTCGCGGACACCTTCGCCCGCACCCCCTTCGACCTCGACGGCGGGCCGCTGCTGCGTGTCCTGCTGCTGCGCATCGGCGAGACGCGGCACCGGCTCCTCGTCGGCGTCCACCACATCGTCTTCGACGGTGCGTCGCTGGAGCTGTTCACCACCGAACTCGCCGCCCTCTACGACGCGTTCGCGCGGGGCCTGCCCGATCCGCTGCCCTGGCCGGCCGTCGGTTACGGGGAGTTCCTCGCCGAGCGCACCGCGCGGGACGAGGAGGCCGGGCCCGAGCGGCTCGCCTACTGGACACGGCGCCTGGCCGACGCCCCCGGCCTCCTGGAACTCCCGCTCGCCGGGCCGCGCCGTGCCGGTGCCGGGCACGCGGGCGGCCGGGTCACCATCCGCGTACCCGCGACGGTGGTGGAGCCCCTGCGCCGGCTGGCCCGCACCAGGCGCGCCAGCCTGTTCATGGTGTTCAAGGCGGCCGTCGACGTGGTCCTCAGCCAGTACGGCTCCACCGACGTGCTGACCGGCATGGCCGTCTCCGGGCGTGACACCACCGGCAGCGCCGGCGTCATCGGCTACCTCACCCGGCCCGTCGTGCTGCGCGGCGAGCTGGCCGGCGACCCGGAGTTCGGCGAGCTGACCGGCCGGGTGCGCGGCGACCTCCTGGACGCCCTCGACCACCCCGACCTCCCCGTCGACGAGGTCATGAACCGGCTCGGGATCGCCCGGGACCCCAGCTACCACCCGCTCTACCAGGTCATGTACACGCACTCGCCCGCCGCGCCCGTCCACGATGCGGCCGGCGCCCGGTTCGCCGCCGCCGAGCTGCGGCTCCCCACCATGAAGACCGACCTGGCGATCGACACCGTCGAGACCGCCGACGGTCTGCTCGCCCTCGCCGACTACCGCACCGACCTCTTCGACGAGGCCACCGTCGAGCTGCTGCTCGCCCGGCTGCGCGCCGTCCTGGAACGGGCCGGCGCCGATCCTGCGGCCCGGGTCTCCGCTCTGCTGCGCTCCGAGCCCCCGGCGCCCCCGGCGGCGTACGAGGACGAGAGCTGTCTGCACCAGCTGGTCGCCGAGCAGATCGCCCGCACCCCCGACTCGGTCGCTGTGGCCGCCGGGGCCCGCACCTGGACCTACCGCGACCTCGACCGGGTGGCCGGCCGGATCGCGGCGCGCCTGCGGGCGCTCGGGGTGGGCCCCGAGACCCCCGTCGGGGTGTGCGTTCCCAAGTCCTTCTCGCTCGCCGCCGCCCAGCTGGGCGTGGTCAGGGCGGGCGGGACGTGCGTGCCGCTCGACCCGGAGCTGCCCGCGTTCCTGCTTCGGCTCGCCCTGGACGACGCGGGGGCGGCGACGGTCATCGCGGACGTCTTCTCCAGTGCGCTGTTCGACCGCACCAGGGTCGACGTACTGGACCCGGAGGACGAGAGCGGGCCCGGCAGGACGCCGGACGCCGTACGCGTCACGGCGCGCAACGCCGCCTGGGTGCTGCGGACGTCGGGCGTGACCGGCGAACCGCGCGCGGTCGTCGCCGAGCACCGCAACCTGGTGTCCCGGCTGCGGTGGGCCCACCGCGAACTGCCCGCGACCACCTTCGACGCGGTCCTCCAGCTGGGGGCGCCGGGCTCGCCGGCCGCCTTCCTGGAGCTGTTCGGACCGCTGACCAGGGGCGGCCGTGCGATCGTCCCGGCCGGCGGTGACGAGGCCACCGTGCTGGCAGCCCCCGCCGAGCTCGCGGAGCTGCTCACGAGCGGCGCGCCGGTCGCCGTACTGACCACCGGCGAGCCCCTGTTCCCGCAGACCCTCGATGCCGCGCGGGCCGCCGGGGCCGGGCCCGTGCACCAGCTGTACTCCTGCGCCGAGACGGCGGGCCCCGCGCTCGCGGGTCCGGCCGACGCGCCCCACGGCGAGGACTACGGCCCGCTGCCCCTCGGGCTGCCGGCCGGCGCCACCGCGTACGTCCTGGACGCGCGCGGCGAGCTCGCGGTGCCCGGCGCGGCCGGCGAGTTGTACATCGGTGGCCCGGCCGTCACCCGGGGCTACCTGGACCGGGCGGGCCGCACCGCCGAGCGGTTCCTGCCCGACCCGTTCGGCGGCGAGCCCGGCGCACGCCTGTTCGCCACCGGTGACCTGGCTCGCCGGCTCCCCGACGGACGGCTCGTGTTCGCCGGCCGGGCTGCCGACCGCACGCTGGTGCGCGGCGTCCGCGTGGCCGGCATCGACACCGAGGCCGCGCTGCTCGCACACCCCGGCGTCGCACGGGCGCAGGTCCTCACCGACCCGGCGGACGGCGCCCTCGCGGCAGTCGTGGCGGCCGTGCCAGGCGAGGAGCTGACCGCCGACGCCCTCCACACCCACCTCCGGGGCCTGCTGCCCGGCTACCTGCTGCCCACCCGGCTGCACGTGGCCGGCCGGCTTCCGCTGCTGCCCGGCGGGCGTCCCGACCGGGAGCGGATCGCCGGGCTGCTCGCGGAGGCGGCCGCCGCACAGGCCGGGCGGCCGGCCGACGAGGCCGGCGGCGGGCCGGTGAGCGACACCGAGCGGATCGTCGCCGCGGCCTGGGAGCAGACGCTCGGCCGGAGCGTCGGAGCAGCGGAGAACTTCTTCGACGCGGGCGGCAACTCGCTGCTCCTGATCCGCCTGCGCGACCGGCTGCGCGCCGCTCTGGGCCGCGAGGTCGACGTGGTGGACCTGTTCCGCCACTCCACCGTCAAGGCCATGGCCGCCTTCCTGGGCGGCGCGCCCGCCACGGACGCCCCGCCGTCCGCCGGGGAGCGCGGCGAGAACCGGGCCCAGGCCCGCGCGGAGGCCATGCGCGCGCGGGGCCGGGCCCGCCGGACCAGCACACCGAGACCGAGGAAGAGATGAACGACCGCCAACAGCGCACGCTCTACCAGTGGTTCGAGGAATCGGCACTGCGCCACCCCGGCCTGCCCGCTCTGGAGATCGGCGACGAGGTACTGACCTACGGCGAGCTACGCTCGCTCGCGCTCACCCTCGCCGACCGCATCGCGCGCAAGCACGGCTCACCGCCCGCCCGGGTGGCACTCGCCGCCACCCGCTCGGTCGCCGCGTACGCCGGCTACCTGGCGATCCAGCGGCTCGGCGCGAGCATCGTCCCGCTCAACCCCGGTCACCCCGCGCAGCGCAACCTCGACATCGCCCAGAGGGCGGGCGTGGCAGTGGCGTTGGTGGACCCCCGGTCGGCAGGGATCTTCGCTCTGCTGCCCGAGCGTCACAGGCCGACCGTCGTCGAGCTCGACGAGGAGGAGCGGGCCGACGGCCACCTCACCGACGTACTGGAGGAGTCGCTGCCGCCGGTCCCCGACGACCCGGACGGCGAGGCGTACCTGCTGTTCACATCGGGCTCCACCGGCCAGCCCAAGGGCGTGCCGATCCGGCACCGCAACGCCTCGTCCTACCTCACTCACACCATCGAGCGGTACGAGGTCGCGCCGGGCGCCCGGCTCACCCAGACCTTCGGTCTGACGTTCGACGCGCACCTCTTCGACCTGTTCGGGGTCTGGGGTGGCGGTGCCACTCTGGTGGCGCCGCTGGCCGCCGAGCTGTACGACCCGGTCGAGTTCATCGTGAACCGGAGGCTCACCCACTGGTTCTCGGTGCCCTCGGTGGTGCGCGAGGCGCAGCGCCTGGGCAACCTGCCGCTGGGCCGCGCGGTCACCCTCAGGCACAGCATGTTCGGCGCGGAGCCGCTCACCGCGCAACACGCCGAGCTGTGGCGTGCGGTCGCCCCGAACTCACAGATCCACAACGTGTACGGGCCCACCGAGCTGACCGTGTGCGTCACCAACCACGGCCTGTCCGGGCCGAGTTCGAGCTGGCCGGAGTTCACCCACGGCACGGTCCCGATCGGTGTGGCCTTCCCGCGCATGGAGTTGGTGCTGCTGGACGCCGACGGCCTGGCCGCCGACGAGGGCGAGCTGTGCGTGCGCGGCCCGCAGCGCTTCGACGGCTACCTCGACCCGCGCGAGAACACCGGGCGGTTCGTGTCCTACGAGGCTGACGGCGGCCCCGCCGTCAGCTACGACGGCAGCGGCGCGATGACGGACCGGCACTGGTACCGCACCGGTGACCAGGTCCGCCGGGAGAACGGGCTCTACGTGCACCTGGGCCGCCTCGACCAGCAGGTCAAGGTGCGTGGCGTCCGCATGGAGCTCGGGGAGGCCGAGGCGGCCGTGCGCCGCCACCCGCACGTCATCGACGCCGCGGTGCTCGCTCTGCCGGGCCCGGACGGCGAGACCGGTCTCGTCGCCGCGTACGCGGGCCGCGAGGTGGACCCGGAGCGGTTCGACGCCTGGCTGCGCGAGCTGCTGCCGCTGCACATGGTGCCCGCCACGCTCACCCACCTGCCGGGCGGGCTGCCGCTCAACGACAACGGAAAGACGGACCGCAAGGCACTGGCGCGGATCCTCGACACCACGGAGGGGTCATGACCGACGCACTGCCGGAGCTGCAACCGCTGGAGCTGCCGACCGACCGGCCGCGCCCCTCGGTGCGCACGGGCGCCCTGGGCCGGCTCACCCGCACCGTCCCGGCCGACACCGTGCAGGCGCTGCGCAAGGCGGCCGCCGAGTACGGCACCCCGCTGAACGCCGTGCTGCTCGCCGCCTACCAGGTGCTGCTCAGCCGGTGGACCCGGAAGCAGGACCTCGCCGTGGGCGTGCCCGGCACGGGTGGTGAACTCTCCGTCGTACGCGCCGATCTGACCGGAGACCCCGCTTTCGCCGAGTTCGTGACGCGGGCGGACGCCGCACTCAACCGCGGCCGGGCCACCACACTGTCACCGGCCCGCCTCGCCGCCGAGTCCGCGACGGACACCGGTGCCGGCCACCACCCCTTCGTCCAGGCGGTGTTCACGGACGGCGCGGCCTACGCGCCGGACGGTGTCTGCCCGCCCGACCTGGCCTTGGGCCACGAGGGTCTGGATGCCGGTCTCGTCCTGCGCGTCGACTACGCGTCCGAGCTGTTCGACGCCGCGAGCGCCGACCGGTTCGCCGACGCCTACCTCACCCTGCTCACCGTGATCGCCGGGGCCCCCGGCCTCCCGCTGAGCGGCCTCGACCCGCTCACCGCCGCCGAGCGTGAACTGCTGCTCACCGACTGGGGGCGGGGCCGCGCCGCGTTCCCCCTCGGGCACGACGTGGCCGGACAGGTCGCCGAACAGGCAGGGCGGACGCCCGAGGCCGTCGCGGTGGTCTTCGGCGCCGAGGAGATCACCTACCAGGAGCTCGACCACCGCGTCGACCGCCTCGCACACCACCTGCGAGGCCTCGGCGCCGGGCCCGACGTGCCCGTCGCGGTCTGCCTGGAGCGCGGCCCCGAACTGATCGTGGCGTTGCTCGCGGTGCTCAGGTCGGGTGCGGCGTATGTGCCCCTCGACCCCCAGCACCCGGCCGCCCGCCTGGAGTTCGTCCTGCGGGACACGGCCGCGCCGGTCGTCGTCACCCAGGAGTCGCTGCGCGGGCTGCTCTCCGCCGGCGACGCGCCCCGCCCGCGCACCCTCGTCGCGGTGGACACGGACCGCGCGGCGATCGCCGCCTCCGCCGTCGTGGAACCGGCTGCGGCCGCCGGGCCGGAGCACCTCGCCTACGTCCTCCACACCTCCGGCTCCACCGGCACCCCCAAGGGCGTCGCCGTCACCCGGGGCGGCCTCCACAACCTGCTGTGCGGGATGCGGGACACCTTCCCCGGGCCGGCCGGCGAGCGGGTCCTGTTCACCACATCGGCCACCTTCGACATCGCGGCGGTCGAGGTGTTCCTGCCGCTGATCACCGGTGGCCGGATCATCGGAGCGGACCAGGACCAGATCCACAACCCGCCCGCCCTCGTCGAGCTCGTGGACCGGCACGCCGTCACCCTCGTACAGGCGACGCCGTCCGCTCTGCGCCCGCTTCTCGACGCCCTCGGGGACCGGCCGCGTGCCCTGGAGATCCTTGCCGCGGGCGAGGCGCTGCCCGCCGGCCTCGCCGCACGGATGCTGCGCGTCTGCACCCGTCTCCTCAACGGCTACGGCCCCACGGAGACCACCGTCTACGCCTCCGTCGCCGAGATCACCGACACCACCGGCGCGATCCCCATCGGCCGCCCCACCGCCGGCACGGAGCTGTACGTCGTCGACGACGCGGACCGCCCGGTCCCCGTCGGCGTACCCGGCGAGCTGCTCGTCGGCGGCGCCGGTGTGGCCCGCGGCTATCTCGGCCGCGACGACCTGACCGCCGAACGCTTCACCGCGAACCCGTTCGCCGCCGGGCGGCTGTACCGCACCGGCGACCTGGTGCGCTGGCTGCCGGGCGGCGAACTGGAGTTCCTCGGCCGTCTCGACGACCAGGTCAAGGTGCGTGGCTTCCGCATCGAACTCGGCGAGATCGAGGCGGCGTTGCTCGCTCACGCGGACATCGGCTCCTGCGCCGTCACCGTACGCGAGGACATACCCGGCGAGAGGACACTGGTGGCTTACGCCGTCCCGGTCACCGGCCGCCCGGCGCCCGGTGTCGGTGCGCTGCGCGACTGGTGCGGACGCACCCTGCCCAGCTACATGGTGCCCGGCACGTATGTCTGCCTGGACCGGCTGCCGCTGACCACCAGCGGCAAGACCGACCGAAACGCCCTGCCCGCCCCGGACGGCGGACGCGGCGGCCTGGAAGCCGAGTTCATCGCGCCGCGTACCTCCGCCGAGCGGGCGGTCGCCCGGGTGTGGGCCCAGACGCTGTACGCGGACGAGGTCGGCGCCCAGGACGACTTCTTCGACCTGGGCGGTGACTCGCTGACCGCGACCCGGGTGGCGCTCCGGCTCCAGGAGGACTTCGGCATGGAGATACCGGTGCGGACCCTGTTCACCTACCCGACCGTCGAGTCGCTCGCGGGGGCCCTGACCGTCGCCCGCCGCACCGGCGCGTTCCCGGCCGGAGGCTGACCGATGACCGAGACCCCCGGCACCCCTGTCCTGCTCGTCGTCTACGACGCCGGCAGCCTCGCACCCACCCGGCTCGCCGAGGCGGCCCGGCGGGCGGGCTGCGACCTGGTGTTCGTGGCCGCGGACACCGAGCACGCCCAGGAGATGATCCCGGCCCTGGAGATGGTCGGCACCGTGGTGAACACCGCGGGCCGCACCGAGGCGGAGACCGAGGCGGCGCTGCGGTCGCTCGCCCCGGCAGGCATCATCACCTTCAGCGAGTTCCAGATCACCCCCACCGTCCGGCTCGCCGAGTCCCTCGGCCTGCGCTACCACCGCTCCGCCGACGTCGACGCCATCACCCACAAGGACCTCCAGCGCAGACGGTTCGCCGAGGCGGGCGTCGACAGCGTGCGCTTCCGTACTCTGACCGGTCCGGCGCAGGCGGACGAGGCGATCGCCCACGTCGGACTCCCCGCCATCATCAAGCCGGTGAAGGGGGCGTCCAGCCGCAACACCCAGGCCGTCACCACCCCCGAGGAGTGCAGGACGGCCCTCGCCGAGGTCTTCACGGGGGACGGGGGCGGGCCCGCCGAGACGGCCGTGATGCTGGAGGAGCTCCTGGCCGGGAGGCCGACCCCGGCACCCTGGGGCGACTACATCGCGGTGGACTGCGTCGCCGACGGCGACGACGTGCGGCCGGTCTTCGTCACCAGCAAGTTCGCCCTCGCCGAGCCGTTCCGCGAGCGGGGCGGCTACGGCGGATTCTCCGTCGTACCGGAGGCGGAGGAGAGAGAGGTCCGCGACCTGGCCTGCCGCGCGGTGCGCGCCCTGAACATCCACGGCGTCGCCGACGTCGAGATCAAACTGACCGCCGAAGGCCCCCGGGTCATCGAGGTCAACGGCCGGCTCGGCGCCTGGGTCGACGACCTCGCGGTCCGCTCCGGCACCTCCGACCCGGCATACGTGGCGGTCGCCGCCGCACTCGGCCTCCCGTACGAGACCCCCGAGGTCAAGCAGGGCGGGCCGATCGCCTTCCACTACCTGACCGTGCCACCCGCCGGCGCCCGCCGGGTGCGCGCGATCCGAGGGGTCTCCGCGCTGCGCCGCCTCGCCCACGTGGACCGGGTCGTCGTGCTCGCCGAGCCGGGCGCGGACGCGGACTGGCGGATCGGCGCACGCGGGAACACGGCGGCCGTCATCGGCTCCGCCGCGAGCCACGAGGAACTCGCCATGACCGTCGCCGCCATCGAGAGCGTGGACTGGATCGACTATGAGTGAGTTCCCCGTGCAGGGCGCCCCGTTCGTCGTCTTCGACCTGGACGGCGTCCTGGTCGACACGCAGGACGCCGAGAACGGCGGGATCGCCCACGTCGGTGAGCTGATGGGGCTGCGCCTGGACAAGGAGCAGCGGGACGAGCTGTTCTCCGGCAAGAAGATGCAGGAGTGCATCGACCTGATGGCGGACCTGGCGCGAACCGCCCCGCCGCAGGACGCCATGGCGATGGCCCGTGCCAGGTGCGAGGAGCTGATCGGCGACCGCATCGAGCCCATCGACGGCGTCGCGTACGCCGTCGAACAGCTCGCCGCCGCCTGGGGCGACCGCATGTGCGTGGCTTCCAACAGCCCGCTCGCCATCATGGAGAGCCGCCTGGACAAGGCGGGGATCCTGCACCACTTCGACGGCCGGCTCTTCTCGGCGTACGACGTCGACGCCTGGAAGCCCGACCCACGGTTGTTCCGCCACGCCGCCGACCGGTGCGGCGTCACACCCGACGAGTGTGTCGTGGTCGAGGACAGCCCGGTCGGTGTGGACGCCGCCGTGGCCGCCGGGATGCGGGTCCTGCAGTACACCGCCGACCCGGCGACCCCGCCCCACAGGGAGGGTGCCGTCACCTTCCCGTCCATGCGCTCGCTGCCCCGACTGGTCCGTGACGCCCGTCCGACGGCGCCCGCACCCGCACCCTTCGCCGCTGCCGCACATCTCGGAGGTGTCTCATGAGCAACGCCCGCAAGATCATGGTCCTGGGTGCCGGTGACATCGGCCGCCGGGTCTTCCACGAGCTGGCCCACAGCCCCGGCGCCCGCCATGTCCAGCTCGTCGGCCGGGACGAGGAGACCGTACTCAAGGCCGCCAACCTGACCCGCTTCTGCAGCGTCCAGCGCGGACACACCACCGACGTCAGCCACGCGGGGACCGACATCACGGACGTGGCGCGCACCGCCGAGCGGATAGCCGCCTTCGCCCCCGACTTCATCTTCCTGGCCGTCAGCTACCAGTCCTGGTGGGTCATCTCCACACTCCGGCAGGACGCCTTCCAGCGGGTGTACGCCGCCAACTACGGCCCGTGGCTGCCCATGCACCTCGTCCCGGTGATGAAGGCCATGGAGGCCGTCCGCCTCTCCGGCACCCAGGCGCTGGTCGTCAACGCCGCCTACCCCGACGCGGTGCACCCCGCGCTCGCGGCGGCCGGCCTCTCCCCTGACATCGGCATCGGCAACGTCGCCAACAACGTACCGGGCATCACCACCGCCGCAGCCGACGAGCTGGGCTGCTCCACCGCCGACGTGGAAGTGCGCCTGGTCGCCCACCACTACGTCTCGCACCGCCTCTCCCGCACCGGCAACAGCGGCCCCGCCGGCATGGGCCTCGGTATCCGCCTCGGCGGCCGCGACGTCACCGCCGGCCTGGATGTGGCGGCCCTCCTGGACCGCCTCCCCGGCCGGTACCGCCGCACCGGCGGCCTGCCGGGCCAGACGATGACCGCGTCCTCGGCGCTCAGCGTCCTCGAGCCGCTGGTCGACCGGCGCGACGCGGTGGTCCACGCGCCCGGCGTGGACGGAATGATCGGTGGATACCCGGTGGCGATCGAGGACGGCAAGTTCCGCGTGCTGCTTCCCGACGGCATGACGGCGGACGAGGCGCGCGCCATCAACGCATCCGGCCAGCTTCACGACGGCATCAGCGAGATCCGCGCGGACGGCACTGTCGTCTTCGAGCCCTCAGCCATGGCGATCATGAAGGAGGAGCTCGGTTACGACTGCCCCGACATGAAGCTGTCGGAGGCCGAGGGGCGCGCCCAGGAGATCGCCGAGCGCTTCGGCGCGTACCGGGACCGCACCGGGCGGTGACCGGACACCAACTGCACGGAGGAGCCGGAATGAGGCTGTTGCTGCTGGGCGGAACGGACTTCGCGGGGCGGGAGGCCGCCACGGCCGGGGTCGCCCGGGGCTGGGACGTGACCGTCTTCCACCGGGGCGAGCACCCGGCCCCGCCCGGCGTACACGTCCTGCACGGTGACCGGACCCGGGAGGACGGCCTGGACGCCCTCGCGACGGGCGAGTGGGACGCGGTCGTCGACACATGGCAGGGCGCCCCGGCCAGGGTGCGCGATACGGCCCGGCTGCTGGCCGGGCGCACCGGACGCTACGCCTTCGCCTCCAGCCGTTCGGTGTACGCCTGGCCGGCCCCGGCGGGACTGGACGAGTCCGGACCGCTGGCCGAGGGCGACCCGGACGCGGAGAGCACCGACTTCGCGTCCGACAAGCGGGGCGCGGAGCTGGCGGTGCTGCGCGAATTCGGGGCGGCCCGCACCCTCCTGGTCCGCCCGGGACTGATCCTGGGCCCGCGTGAGAACGCGGGCCGCCTCCCGTGGTGGCTGTCCCGCATCGCCAGGGGCGGCGAGATCCCGGCCCCCGGCCCCCGGGACACCCCCCTCC
Source organism: Streptomyces sp. NBC_01012 (assembly GCF_045162755.1). Lineage (NCBI taxonomy): Bacteria > Bacillati > Actinomycetota > Actinomycetes > Kitasatosporales > Streptomycetaceae > Streptomyces > Streptomyces sp. NBC_01012. Next base: position 5,091,300 of record NZ_CP108688.1, read on the forward strand.
AGTACATCGACGTGCGCGACCTGGCCACGTGGCTCCTGGACGCCCTGGAGGCGGAGCTGTCCGGCCCGTACAACCTGGTCTCGCGACCGGGCCACACCACCATCGGCGAAGTCCTGGACACCTGTGTACGTGTCACGGGCGCCGACGCCGAGCTCCGCTGGAAGTCACCCGGCGCGATCGCCGCCGCAGGTCTCTCCCCCTGGACCGACCTCCCCGTCTGGGCACCGCCCGGCACGGACTTCCACGCCGCGATCCACGCCGGGGACGTCTCCCGGGCCCACGCCACGGGCCTCCACTGCCGTCCGGCCGCCGAAACGGTCCACGACACCTGGCTCTGGCAGCGGACGGTCCCGGACGGGGAGGTGAAGCTCGCGGACGGCCTGAGCGAGGAGGCGGAGGCACTGCTCTTGAAGGGGTGACGGGACGCGGGACCGCCCGACTCGGGTAACGAAGAAGCCCCTGACCCGCTTTTCGCAGGTCAGGGGCTTCCCTGAAAGGGTGAGTAACGGGACTTGAACCCGCGACATCCTGGACCACAACCAGGTGCTCTGCCAGCTGAGCTATACCCACCATGTCGCCCGGTCGCTTTCCTGACCGGCCGAGAAAAAGTGTACAGGGTCCGAGCGGGTGCTCGCGCCCCGGTTCTCCAGGGCGGGTGCACGGGCCCCGGAGGGCCCGTGACCTGCGCATGAGGCCGTTACTCTCCGGAGGACGGCGTGAGGCGCGCCGCGATCTCCTTGGCGCGGGCCGAGTCGGGGCCCGGCTGCGGGACGAAGACCGCTTCCCGGTAGTAACGCATCTCCGTGATGGAGTCGCGGATGTCGGCCAGGGCCCGGTGGTTGCCGTTCTTGTCCGGACTGTTGAAGTACGCCCTCGGGTACCAGCGGCGCGCCAGCTCCTTGACCGAGGACACATCGACGATCCGGTAGTGGAGGTAGCCCTCCAGCGACGGCATGTCACGCGCCAGGAAGCCTCGGTCGGTGCCGACCGTGTTTCCGCACAGCGGGGCCTTGCCCGGCTCCTTCACATGCTCGCGGATGTACGCCAGGACCAGCTCCTCCGCGTCGGCCAGGGTCGTGCCCCCGGCCAGCTCTTCGAGGAGGCCCGAGGCGGTGTGCATCTGCCGCACCACCTCGGGCATGGTCTCCAGGGCCGCGTCCGGGGGGCGGATCACGATGTCCACCCCTTCACCGAGCACGTTCAGTTCCGAGTCGGTGACCAGTGCGGCCACCTCGATGAGTGCGTCGTCCGTCAGCGAGAGCCCGGTCATCTCGCAGTCGATCCACACCATGCGGTCGTTCATGGGCCCCACCCTACGGGGCGCTGCGCTGCCCCGGCAGTGCCGGGCGACCGGGAACGTAAGCCTCCGGAGCCGCTCCGACGCGATCCGCGGGGCCGCCGGGAGCGGCCGCCGCTGTGACCGGCGAAGGGCCTGCCGAGGCCGCCGCGGCGGCCCTCCGGCTCCCCGCCGCCGTGCCCTGGGCGGGTACGGACGTCTCCAGCACCGCGGTGACGCTCTCCAGCGCCCCGCCCTGCGGACGGCGGGCCCGGTAGGCGGCCCGGTACGCGGCGGGGGAGGAGCCCAGCTGGCGGCGGAAGTGCCCGCGCAGGGCGACCGGCGAGCGGAAGCCGCAGCGGCCCGCCACCTCGTCCACGGAGTAGTCGGAGGTTTCGAGCAGCCGCTGCGCCTGCAGCACGCGCTGGGTGATCAGCCACTGGAGCGGTGCGCTGCCCGTGAGCGAGCGGAACCTGCGGTCGAAGGTCCGCCGGCTCATGTAGGCGCGCGCGGCCAGCGTCTCCACGTCGAACTGCTCGTGGAGATGCTCCAGCGCCCAGGCCACGACCTCGGCGAGCGGGTCGGAGCCGATCTCCTCGGGTAAAGACCTGTCGAGGTAGCGCTCCTGGCCGCCACTGCGCCGCGGCGGTACGACGAGCCGGCGCGCCAGCGCACCGGCCGCCTCGGTGCCGTGGTCGGTACGGACTATGTGGAGACACAGATCGATTCCGGCCGCCGTTCCGGCCGAGGTGAGCACGTCGCCGTCGTCGACGAACAGCTCACGCGGATCGACGTGCACCGACGGATAGCGCTTGGCCAGCGTCGGTGCGTACATCCAGTGCGTGGTGGCCGGGCGGCCGTCCAGCAGGCCGGCCGCGGCGAGGACGAACGCCCCCGTGCAGAGTCCGACGATGCGGGCGCCCTCCTCGTGGGCGCGGCGCAGCGCGTCCAGTGCCTCTGCGGGAGGCGGTGAGGTGATGGACCGCCAGGCGGGCACCACGACGGTGCCGGCCCTGCTGATCGCCTCCAGGCCGTACGGCGCGCTGAGTTCGAGCCCGCCGGTGGTGCGCAGCGGCCCTTCCTCGCCCCCGCAGACCAGCAGGCGGTAGCGCGGAACGCCCGCGTCCTGCCGGTCGATTCCGAAAACTGAGAGCGGGATGGAGCTCTCGAAGATCGGGCCGCCACTGAACAGCAGTACGGCTACGACTTCCCGGCGTCGCCGCCCGCTCAGTTTCCGTGCGGCCTCCGTTGCGGTGGCGGAGTCCTGGCTCATGACGCTAAGCCCCCCTCGGTGTTCGCGTCTCCCTGGTCCCTACGGGCCTGTCGCTCCTGCACGTTTCCCCTCGGTCTCGCACGAGTCCCCCGTCCTCGACACTCATGATCGAATCTACTGCGTCCCGTGGTGCCGACGTGACACGTTCCCCCACCGGCACTATGTCGACAAGGCAACTTGGCGCGAAGCATTCGATGTCGAAGGGTTTCACCCGCGAGCCCCTCAGGGAAGTGCGCATCGTGATCATGGCCGGTCCCCATAGGGTCAAAGCGTACCGCGCGGTCTATTCCTGCCTGGTGGCACGCGGGTTGGACGGCCGTGGGACCAAGGGAACCGAGGGGTGGTGAAGTTGGCTGAAAAACGATGGTTGCGTGCGCGTATTTCAGTCATGCGACCGGCGTGCGCCCCCTGTGCACGGGAGCTTCCACGCGCCTCTGGGGCCTCTCGTGACCATCCGGGCTCCGAAGTTGAACGTTGTGCAATTGCATGATGGCGTGGTGTGACGCCCCGGTCCAGAGGGGTGGGTGGCACATTCGGCCGTCTCGCCGGAGTCACCGAGAGTGTCCGCCGGACACCGTGGCCGGAACCTGTGGAAGCCCGCGCGAGCTGGATGTACGACGCAACCGGCATTGCCATAGGGGGCGATCTCCGGCATGCTCCCTCCATCGCCCGCCTGCGATGTGCGAAGGCTGGGCAGTGGAGGAATGGCGCCGTACCCTTGGGGTAAGGGGTTGGGAAGATGTTTCCCGGACACAGCTTCACTGCTCGCAGGTACACCTCCACACCGCTCTCTCCTCACGAGGACTCTCTTCGCCGAGACACCGATGGCCGGTCACGAAATCCCTGAACCCGCAGACCGCAAGCAGGTAGCCGACCCCGGGTCGGAACCGCTGCCGGTCGTAGAATCGCGCCCTTCTTGCGACCCGGCCTTCCGGCACGGCGTCGTGGTCGGCTTCGACGGATCCATGTCCAGCGAGCGAGCCCTCGCGTACGCCATCGGTATGGCGTCCAGGCTGAGTTCCGGGCTGATCATCGTCCATGTGGCCAACCGGCTGCCGACCACCGTGTGGGCGGGCTGTGAGCCGCCCGTCTTCGTCGATGTGCCCGACCACCGCACCGAGGTCCTCGGCCTCGAGCTGGCCTGCGCGGACTATCTCACCGAGGTGCCCTGGGTGCTGGTGGAGCGCGGCGGGGACATCTGCCACGAGCTGGAGGAGGTCGGCCGCGAGTATTCGGCCGACGCGATCGTCGTCGGCTCGACGCACGGCATCGTGGGCCGGATCTTCGGATCCGTGGCCGGCCGCCTCGCGCGCCGCGCCCAGCGCCCGGTCATCGTCATTCCGTGAACGAGTACGCGAAACAGCCCCTGACGGTCCGTCGGGGGCTGTTTCGCGTATCCGGCTACTCGACCGTGACCGACTTCGCCAGGTTGCGCGGCTTGTCGATGTCACGGCCCATGGCCAGAGCCGTGTGATAGGCGAGCAGCTGAAGCGGGATGCCCATCAGGATCGGGTCCAGCTCGTTCTCGTTCTTCGGGACGACGATCGTGTGGTCGGCCTTCTCCTGCTCGCGGTGGGCGACGGCGAGGATGCGGCCGCTGCGGGCCTTGATCTCCTCCAGCGCGGCACGGTTCTTCTCCAGCAGGTCGTCGTCGGGGACGATCGCCACGGTGGGGAGCTCCGGCTCGATCAGCGCGAGGGGGCCGTGCTTGAGCTCCGACGCCGGATAGGCCTCGGCGTGGATGTAGGAGATCTCCTTGAGCTTCAGGGAGGCCTCAAGCGCGACGGGGTAGCCCCGGACGCGTCCGATGAACATCATCGACTGCGCGCCCGCGTACTCCTCGGCCAGCTTCTTGATCTCGTCCTCGGCTTCGAGGATCTGGCCGATCTGCTCGGGCAGCCTGCGCAGCCCCTCGATGATCCGCTTGCCGTCGGAGACCGACAGGTCACGGATGCGGCCCAGGTGCAGGGCGAGCAGCGCGAAGGCCACGACGGTGTTGGTGAAGCACTTGGTGGAGACGACGCAGACCTCGGGTCCCGCGTGGACGTACATCCCGCCGTCCGCCTCACGGGCGATCGCCGAGCCGACGACGTTCACGACGCCCAGGACGCGTGCGCCCTTGCGCTTGAGCTCCTGCACCGCGGCCAGTACGTCGTAGGTCTCACCGGACTGCGAGACGGCGACGTACAGGGTGTCGGGGTCCACGACCGGGTTGCGGTAGCGGAACTCCGAGGCGGGCTCCGCGTCAGCGGGGATGCGGGCCAGCTCCTCGATGAGGCCGGCGCCGATCAGACCCGCGTGGTACGAGGTGCCACAGCCGAGGATCTTGATCCGGCGGACCCCGCGCGCCTCGCGGGCGTCCAGGTTGAGGCCGCCGAGGTGCACGGTGGAGAAGCGGTCGTCGATGCGGCCCCGCAGCACGCGGTCCACGGCGTCGGCCTGCTCCGAGATCTCCTTGTGCATGTAGGTGTCGTGGCCGCCCATGTCGTACGACTCGGCCTCCCACTCCACGGTGGTCGGCGTGGCCGTCGTGGTGGAGCCCTCCGTGGTGTACGTACGGAAGTCGTCGGCCTTGAGGGTGGCCATCTCGCCGTCGTCCAGGGTGACGATCTGCCGGGTGTGCGTGACCAGGGCGGCCACGTCGGAGGCGACGAACATCTCCTTCTCGCCGATGCCGAGCACGACGGGGGAGCCGTTGCGGGCCACGACGATGCGGTCGTTGAAGTCGGAGTGCAGGACGGCGATGCCGTACGTGCCCTCGACGGACTTCAGCGCCTCGCGGACCTTCTCCTCCAGCGTGAGTGCCTGGGAGCGGGAGACCAGGTGGACCAGCACCTCGGTGTCGGTGTCGGAGAGGAAGACGACGCCGTCGGCGACGAGCTTCGCGCGGATCTCGGCGGCGTTGTCGATGATGCCGTTGTGGACGACGGCGACCTTGCCCTCCGCGTCCAGGTGCGGGTGCGCGTTCTCGTCGCTCGGGGCGCCGTGCGTGGCCCAGCGGGTGTGGGCGATGCCGGTGGTGCCGGCGAACCGCTTGGGTACGCGGGCCTCCAGCTCGCGGACCCGGCCCTTGGCCTTGACCATCCGCAGCGCGCCGGGCTTGCCCGCCGGTGCCTTGCCCGTGATGACGAGGCCGGCGGAGTCGTAGCCCCGGTACTCAAGACGCTGGAGGCCTTCCAGCAGCAGCGGCGCCACGTCGCGCCTTCCGATGTAACCGACGATCCCGCACATAGAGCTCTGCCCCTCCATCGACGTACCAAGGTCCGGTGCCCGGCCGTTCGCCCTGTTCAGCCGTAGACGATGCGGCGCAGCTGGCGGAGCGAGAGCTCCTGCGGCGCCACCGCGCGGTGCGGCAGTTCGGCCGCGATCCGCTCGAAGATCTCCGTGTTCACCAGGCCGCCCGCCTGCAACTCGCGGTGGCGGCGCCGGACGAAGTCCTCCGTCGTCTCGTCGAAGTACGCCAGCACGTCGAGGATCACCCGGGCCGCCTCGCCGCGCTGGAGCGCGGTGGAGCGTACGAGGTGGTCGATGAGGTCGTCATGCGAAGGGCGGCGTTCGAGCACGGGTCGATATTGCGTGGATCGGGGGCGCTATGCAAGAAATCTGCCCGATATCGGGCAGGATTCTCATCAAGTGAGGTCCGAATGGCCCAATTGTCCCGTATGGGAACTCCTGCGCTTGATGGATCGCATGCGCGTAACCGACCGCATGGTTTGGTTGAAGCGGATACCAGACCCTAAGCGGCCACCCGCGCCGCCTGCTCCCGCAGCTCCTCCTCGCTCAGCCCACGCCGCCAGTAGCCGACGAAGGTGATGCGCTTGCGGTCGAAACGCCGCTCCTGGACGAAGTGGCGGCGCAGCGCCTTGACCCCGGACGACTCGCCGGCGATCCAGACGTACGGGGCGTCGTCCCCGGGCAGCTCGGTGGCGCGCACGGCGTCCACGGCCGAGGGTGCGCCCTCGTCCCGTACGAGCCAGGTGATGTGCGCGTCGGCCTCGGTGCGGATCTCCAGCCGGTCCCCGGCGTGCGGGACCTCCAGCCAGACCCTGGCCTCCGTCCCGGCGGGCAGCCACTCGAGTGCCGCCGACGCGGCGGGCAGCGCCGTCTCGTCCGCGCAGATCAGGACAGTGGCGGCGTCCCGCGGTGGCTGGAAGCGGATCCCGTTGTTGTCCTCGCCGGTCGGGCCCAGCACGGTGAGCCGCTGCCCCGGGGCGGCGGCCTCGGCCCAGCGGCAGGCCGGCCCGCCGTCCCCGTGCAGCGCGAAGTCGATGTCGATCTCGGTCGAGCCGTCCTCGGCGTACCGCTGGGCGCGCACGGTGTAGGAGCGCATGATCGCCCGGACGTCCGGCGGCAGGGCCCGCCAGGCCGTGAACCACTCACCGTTCTCGTCGACCGGTACGACGGCCTCGTCCTGGCCGGGCTGCGGCAGGAAGATCGAGAGGCTCTGGTCCCGGCCCCCGGCGACGAAGCCGTCGCCTCCCGGCCCGCCGAGCGTGATGCGCTGCATGGTCGGGCTCAGCCTGCTGGTCCTCAGGACCGTCAGGTCGAAGAACCGGTAGGGGGCGACGGCGGATGCGGCGGCGGTCGTCATGCGGGGTCCTCCCGGGAACCGGAACGGCGGTGGCCCTGCCCGGAGTCGCTCCCGGCAGGGCCGGGGGGTCAGCTGACCTTCTTGGCCTTCTCGATGGCCTCGGCGAGCGCGTCGAGGATCGGTGCGCACTTGTCGTAGGAGTAGATGGGCTCCGTCGTACGCGGGATGACCTGGCCGGCCTTGACGGCGGGCAGCCGGACCCAGGTCGGCCTGGAAGTCAGGGCGTCGGGCTGAAGGGCCGACGAGCGGTTGTCCATCATGATGATGTCCGCGTCGTACGTGTCGACGTTCTCCCAGCTCAGCTCCTCGAAGAAGCCCGCCGAGTTGACCTTCGGCTCGACGAACTTCACGCCGAGCTCCTGGAAGTACAGGGTGTCGGCGGACATCTTGGCGAGGGACACGTAGAACAGATCCTGGCTGGCCGAGCCGATCATGACCTTGATCTCCGGCCGTGCCTTGGCGGCGGCGCGCAGCCGGGCCGCCGCCTTCTCGAACGCGGCCTTGGCGTCGGTGACCTGCTGGGACTTGACGTCGGCGCCGAGGGAGGCGGCGAGGTCCTCGTGGCGCTGGATCGCCTTCGGGACGGTGGTCTCCGCGGCCCACAGGGCGACGCTCGGGGCCAGCTCGAGGATCTTGTCCTTGGACTGGTCCGGCACGTACCAGAGGGCGTCCTTCTCCCACATGGCGGTGACGAGGAGATCGGGCGCGAGACCGGCGTACTTCTCGACGTTGAACTCGCCCCAGACGTTGCCGAGCAGCTCGACCTTGCTGATGTCGATGTCGCCGGCCTGCACGTCGGCCTTGCCGTCGGAGGTCTTCGTCGGGCCGAAGACGCCCTTGACCTCGATGCCGTAGTCATGGAGCGCGGCGGCGACGCCGATGAACGCGACGATGTTCTTCGGTACGGACCCGGCCTCGGCGGTCTGCCCACGGTCGTCCTTGAAGGACCAGGGGCCGGACTTCTCCGCACCTTGACCCGAGGCGGAGCTCTTCCCGTCGCCGTCGCCGCAGGCCGCGAGGACGGCACCGAGACCGACGGCGCCACCGGCGGCCAGCAGGCCGCGGCGGGAGAGTGGGCTGGTCCGGACGTTGGACATGAGTGGGTCTGCTTTCCTACGCGCCCTCCGGGGCGCCCGCTGACGATTCGAAGGAAGGCTAGCCTAACCTCACAGATCGCGGGAAGGGAGGGCGCGGAGACGGCCCCCCGGGCGCCCCCGGGCATGCCCGCGTTCAGCCGGTGAGGGGCTGGAGGCGGAGCATGCCGATGTCGGGGCACACCTTGGCGATCGTGCCGAAATCGTCGTCCACGTGGAGCACGGTGAGCCGGTGCTGCCGCGCTGTGAGGGCGACGAGGATGTCGATGGGCGAGGGGCCCCGGTGGTGGCCGATTCCGACGAGGTCCCGCTGCACCTCGATGATCCTCGGCCAGGGATCTTCGAGTGCGGGAACCCACCCGAAGGTCTGACCGAGCATCGTGAAAAACGGTTCGTGGTCCCGGTCGGTCCTGAGACCCGGCATGAGTTCGGACTCCACGGGCGGGCAGAGCGACACGAGCCCCTGGGCGACGCGTCGCGGCCAAGGTTCTCCCACCTGACGCCGCAGAAGGCGCCAGATGGCAGATGTATCGGCGAGGTAGGTCACAGCCCCGACCGCTCCCGTTCTTCGAGGACGTCGAAGTCCAGGAACTGGTCCGCATTGTCCTGCAGCCAGCGTAGGGATCGAGCTCGGTCATCCGCACTGACCGCAGCGGCTATCGTCAGCGCCCGGTTGATCGTCTCCCGCTTGGTCGACGTGCCGAGCTGCCGCTGGGCGAATGCCAGCATCTGATCGTCCACGTCCACGAGGGTCTTGGTCATGACGGACCTCCTGGGGTCGATGGATATATCCCTGCGGAGAGTATATCCATCGACCGCGCGTCAGGCGTTCATGCCCAGCTCCCGGGCGATCAGCATCCGCTGGACCTCGCTCGTGCCCTCGCCGATCTCCAGGATCTTGGAGTCGCGCCACATCCTGGCCACCGGGTACTCGTTCATGAAGCCGTACCCGCCGTGGATCTGCGTCGCCTCGCGGGCGTTGTCCACCGCCACCGTCGATGAGTACAGCTTCGCGATGGCCGCCTCCTTCTTGAACGGTTCGCCCGCCACCAGCCGGGACGCCGCGTCGCGCCAGCCGACCCTGGCCATGTGGGCCCGCGTCTCCATGTCCGCGATCTTGAACTGGATCGCCTGGTTGGTGCCGATCGGCTTCCCGAAGGCGTGCCGCTCCTTCGCGTACTTCAGGGACTCGTCCACACAGCCCTGCGCCAGGCCCGTCGACAGGGCCGAGATGGCGATCCGGCCCTCGTCCAGGATCCGCAGGAACTGCGCGTACCCGCGGCCCTCCTCGCCCAGCAGGTTCGCCGCGGGGACGCGGACGTCGGAGAAGGACAGCTCGCGGGTGTCCGAGGCGTTCCACCCGACCTTGGAGTACGGGGCGGCCACCGTGAAGCCGGGCGTGCCCGAGGGGACGATGATCGCGGAGATGCGCGGGGCGCCGTTCTCCTTGCGTCCGGTGACGGCCGTGACCGTGACCAGCTCTGTGATGTCCGTACCCGAGTTCGTGATGAAGCACTTGGAACCGTTGATCACCCACTCGCCGGTGGCCTCGTCCGGCACGGCGGTCGTCCGGGTGCCGCCCGCGTCCGAACCGCCGTCCGGCTCCGTCAGCCCGAAAGCGCCGAGCGCCTCGCCCGAGCAGAGCTTCGGCAGCCACCGCTGCTTCTGCTCCTCGGTACCGAAGCGGTACACCGGCATGGCGCCCAGCGAGACCCCGGCCTCCAGGGTGATCGCCACGGACGAGTCGACCCGGGCCAGCTCCTCCAGGGCGATCCCGAGCGCGAGATAGTCGCCGCCCATGCCGCCGTACTCCTCGGGGAAGGGCAGCCCGAACAGGCCCATCCGGCCCATCTCCCGCACGATCTCGTACGGGAACTCATGGCGCTCGTAGAAGTCGCCGATCTTCGGGGCGATCACATCGTGTGCGAACTCCTCGACGGTGCGGCGCAGTTCCTCGTGCTCGGCGGTCAGCCGGTGATCAAGGGACATGGGTGCTTTCACTCCTTGTGGGACAGCGCGCGGACGGTACGGGACGGGCTCGGACGGCCCAGTTGTTCGGCCATCCACACGCTGGTGGCGGTGAGTGCGCCGAGATCGACCCCGGTGTCGACACCGAGGCCGTCGAGCATCCACACGAGATCCTCGGTGGCGAGATTTCCGGTGGCGCTCTTCGCGTACGGGCAGCCGCCTAGGCCGCCCGCCGACGCGTCCACCGTCGTCACCCCGTGCTGGAGCGCGGCCAGGGTGTTGGAGAGCGCCTGGCCGTACGTGTCGTGGAAGTGCACCCCGATCGTGCCGGTGGGGACCCCCGCCTCGTTCAGCGCGGCCAGCAGCGCCGTCACATGGCCCGGGGTGGCCACGCCGATCGTGTCGCCGAGGGACAGCTCGTCGCAGCCGAGGTCCTCCAGCGCCTTCGCGACCCTGACGACCTGCGCGAGCGGCACGGCGCCCTCCCAGGGGTCGCCGAAGCACATCGACAGATAGCCGCGCACCCCGACGCCGGCCGCCTTCGCCCGGGCCACGACCGGCTCGAACATGGTGAGCGACTCGTCCACCGTGCGGTTGAGGTTGCGCGCGGCGAACGTCTCGGTCGCCGAGCCGAACACCGCGATCCGACGGGCACCGAGCGCGAGCGCCCGGTCCAGGCCGCGTTCGTTCGGCACGAGGACGGGCAGGGCCACGTCACCTGCGTCCACGAGGTCGTCGAGAAGCGGGAACAGCTGCTCGGCGTCCGCGAGTTGGGGTACCCACTTCGGGTGGACGAAGCTGGTGGCCTCGATCGTGGTGAGCCCCGCCCCGGCCAGCCGGTGGACGAACTCCGCCTTCACCTCCGTCGGCACGACGGTCTTCTCGTTCTGCAGCCCGTCGCGGGCGCCGACCTCATGGATACGGACCCGGGCCGGCAGTCCGGGCGCGGTCACCGTCATGGGCAGTCCGGTGTCGGTCACGCTTCCTCCCTCGGGGCCACCACGGCCAGGATCTGGTCCATGGCGACCGTGCTCCCCGCGGTGACGTCCAGCTCGGCGACCGTCCCGGCGTGCGGGGCGGAGATCACGTGCTCCATCTTCATCGCCTCGACGACCAGCAGGCTCTGCCCGGCCACCACCTCGTCTCCGACCGCCACCTTCACCACCGTGACCGTCCCGGGCATGGGCGCGGCGAGCGTGTCGGCGCCCGCGCGTGCGGCGCCGCTGAGGGAGGCCTCCACCGGGTCGTGGTCCTGGACGTGCCAGGTGTCCCCGTCCCGGCCGAGCCAGACGCCCTCCGGGGACGGCGCCCTGCTGAACGTGTGGGTCAGACCGTCGAGTTCGACGACGGCGCGCCGCCCGGACACCTCGACGAGACGGGACCGGTCCGCGCCGGGCAGCGACGGCACAGGACCGCAGGTGTCCGCGTGCCCCTCGCGGTCCCCGGCGTGGCCGAAGGACAGCGCTGCCGTGCCCCCGGCCCCTGTACGCAGCCCCACGCGCACCGGGTCATGGCCGGGTACGCGGAAGTGGTGGAAGGTCTCCGCCGGGGTGCCGCCCAGCCGCCAGCCGCTGGGCACCGAGAACGGATCGACCCAGCCGGCCGTGGGCGCGGGGGGCGGCTGCCGCAGCAGCGCCGCCGCCGCGTACACCTCCTCCGGCACCCCGTCCGGCACCAGGCCGTCCGCCTCCCGCTCCACCAGACCCGTGTCCAGATCGCCGGCCACCACCGCCGGGTGGGCCAGCAGCCGCCGCAGGAACCCGGCGTTCGTCGGCACGCCCAGCACCACCGTGTCCGCCAGTGCCGCCCGCAGCCGGCGCAGCGCGGTCGCCCGGTCGGGGCCGTACGCGATGACCTTCGACAGCATCGGGTCGTACGTGCTGCCGACCGGCACGCCCTCGCTGAGCCCCGAGTCCGTCCGCGCCCCGCCGCCCTGCGGCTCGTGCAGCGCGAGGACCGTGCCGCCGGACGGCAGGAAGCCGCGCGCCGGGTCCTCGGCGCAGACCCGGGCCTCGACGGCGTGCCCGGTGAGGGTGATGTCGGCCTGGTCGTAAGGCAGTTGGGCGCCGGATGCCACCCGCAGCTGCCACTCCACCAGGTCGAGCCCGGTGATCAGCTCGGTGACAGGGTGCTCGACCTGGAGGCGGGTGTTCATCTCCATGAAGTAGTACGAGGAGGGGTCGCTGCCCGGGACGATGAACTCGACCGTGCCCGCGCCGACATACCCGCAGGACCTGGCCGCCTGCACGGCCGCCTCACCCATCGCCGCACGGGTCGCCTCGTCGAGCAGGACCGAGGGCGCCTCCTCGATGATCTTCTGGTGGCGGCGCTGGAGCGAGCACTCGCGCTCGCCGAGATGGATCACGTTGCCGTGGCCGTCGGCCAGGACCTGGATCTCGATGTGGCGCGGCCGGTCGATCCACCGCTCCACCAGGAGTGTGTCGTCGCCGAAGGAGGCGCGTGCCTCGCGCCTGGCCGCCGCGATCTCGTCGGCGAGCAGCGTCTCGTCACGCACCAGCCGCATGCCCTTGCCGCCGCCGCCCGCCGAGGGCTTCAGCAGCACCGGCGTCCCGATCTCCCGCGCGGCCGAGGCGAGTTGGGCATCGGTGAGCCCGCTGCCCGAGGAGCCGGGCACCACCGGCACCCCGGCGGCGGCCACGGTCTCCTTGGCGCGGATCTTGTCGCCCATCAGCGAGATCGCCGAAGCGGGCGGGCCGATGAAGACCAGCCCCGCCTCCGCGCAGGCCTGCGCGAAGCCGGCGTTCTCCGCGAGGAAGCCGTACCCCGGGTGGACGGCCTCGGCGCCGGTGCGGCGGGCGGCGTCCAGCAGCCGCTCCACCGACAGATAGCTCTCCGCCGCGGGGGCCGGCCCGATCCGGACCGCCGTATCCGCCTCCCTGACGTGCCGGGCGTCCGCGTCGGCGTCGCTGAAGACGGCGACCGACCGCACCCCGAGCTCGCGCAGGGTCCGGATGACCCGGACCGCGATCTCGCCACGGTTGGCGACCAGAACAGTGCTGAACATGGAAGTCCTCACATCACATCCGGAAGACGCCGAACTGGGGGTCGCCCAGCGGGGCGTTGGCACACGCGGTCAGGGCGAGCCCCAGCACCTGCCGGGTCTCCGCCGGGTCGATCACACCGTCGTCCCAGAGCCGGGCGGTGGCGTAATAGGCGCTGCCCTGCTGCTCGTACTGCGCGCGGACCGGGTCCTTGAAGGCCTCTTCCTCCTCGGCGGGCCACTCCTCGCCACGGCCCTCGATCTGGTCGCGCTTGACGGTGGCCAGCACCGACGCGGCCTGCTCGCCGCCCATGACGGAGATCTTGGCGTTGGGCCACATCCACAGGAACCGCGGCGAATAGGCCCGGCCGCACATGGAGTAGTTCCCCGCGCCGTACGACCCGCCGACCACGACCGTCAGCTTCGGCACCCTGGTGCACGCCACGGCCGTGACCATCTTGGCGCCGTGCTTGGCGATGCCCCCCGCCTCGTAGTCCCGGCCGACCATGAAGCCGGAGATGTTCTGCAGGAACACCAGCGGGATGCCGCGCTGGTCGCACAGCTCGATGAAGTGGGCGCCCTTCTGGGCGGACTCCGAGAACAGGATGCCGTTGTTGGCGACGATGCCGACGGGGTGGCCGTGGATCCGGGCGAAGCCGGTGACCAGCGTCTGGCCGTACTCCGCCTTGAACTCCTGGAAGCGGGAGCCGTCCACCACCCGGGCGATGACCTCCCGTACGTCGTAAGGCGTACGCGAGTCGACGGGCACCGCGCCGTACAGCCCGAAGGGGTCCGCCTTCGGCTCGTCGACGGGCTCCACGGACCAGGGGAGCGGGCCGCGCCCGGGGAGCGTCGCGACGATGTTCCGCACGATCCGCAGCGCGTGCGCGTCGTCCTCGGCGAGGTGGTCGGTGACCCCGGACGTACGGGAGTGGACCTCGCCGCCGCCCAGCTCCTCCGCCGTCACGACCTCACCGGTGGCCGCCTTCACCAGCGGCGGGCCGCCGAGGAAGATCGTGCCCTGGTTGCGGACGATGACGGCCTCGTCGCTCATCGCCGGGACGTACGCCCCGCCCGCCGTGCAGGAGCCGAGCACGGCGGCGATCTGCGGGATGCCCGCGCCCGACATCCTGGCCTGGTTGTAGAAGATCCGCCCGAAGTGGTCCCGGTCGGGGAAGACCTCGTCCTGCATCGGGAGGAACGCGCCTCCCGAGTCCACCAGATACAGGCACGGCAGCCGGTTCTCCAGGGCCACCTCCTGGGCGCGCAGATGCTTCTTCACCGTCATCGGGTAGTACGTCCCGCCCTTGACGGTCGCGTCATTGGCGACGATCACGCACTCACGGCCGCTGACCCGCCCGATCCCGGCGATCACCCCGGCGGCCGGTGCGGCGCCCCCGTACAGTCCATCCGCCGCGAGCGGTGCCAGCTCCAGGAAGGGGGAGCCCGGATCGAGCAGCGCGTCCACCCGCTCCCGGGGCAGCAGCTTGCCACGCGCCACATGCCGGGCGCGGGCCTTCTCACCCCCGCCGAGCCGTGCCGTGGCGAGCCGCGTGCGCAGCTCGTCGGTGAGCGCGTGATGCGCCGCCTCGTTGGCCTGCCAGGCCTCCGAGGCGGGATCGGCCGCGCTCACCAGGACCGGTGCCTGCTGCATCCTGTCGAGCCCCCTTGCCCGTACCGCCGTAGTCGATCGGAGTTAATGAGCGTTAACGCGTGACGCCTCAGGTTAACGAGCGCTAACCCGCCTGTCTAGAATGAATCCTCATGAGCACCCATGCCACCGCCCGTGTCGCGGCTCCCACCCGGCGCGAGCAGATCCTCCGAGAGGCGGCCCGTCTCTTCGCCGAGCGCGGCTTCCACGGTGTCGGGGTCGACGAGATAGGGGCGGCGGTCGGCATCAGCGGCCCCGGCCTCTACCGCCACTTCCCGGGCAAGGACGCGATGCTCGCCGAGCTGCTCGTCGGCATCAGTGAGCGCCTGCTGGCCGGCGGGAAGCTCCGCGTCACCGAGGGCGGTGCCTCCGGCGGCGGCTCCCCGGACGCCCTCCTGGACGCCCTCATCGAGGGCCACATCGACTTCGCCCTCGACGACCGCCCCCTGATCACCCTCCACGACCGCGAGCTCGACCGGCTGCGTGACACCGACCGCAAGCGCGTGCGCCAGCTCCAGCGGCAGTACGTGGAGGTCTGGGTCGAGGCCGTACGCGCCCGCTACCCGGCCCTCCCGGAGAACGAGGCCCGGGTCACCGTCCACGCGGTGTTCGGCCTGCTGAACTCCACCCCCCATCTGACCCGGCCCGAGGCGCTCCCCGACCGGGCGGCCACGGCGGCCCTGCTGCACCGGCTGGCGCGGGGCGCCTTCGCGGCGGCCGCGTCGTAGATCCAGGGCCGGCCGGGCACCGTTCCGGCCGGAGGATCCCGACGTACGAGACACCGGGCACACAGCGCCCCGACGACGGCACAATGGGTGCATGCCGATACCCAGCCGCGCCGCCCTCGTCGAGCACCTCGTCCGCACCCGTATCGCGGGCGACGTCGCCACCCCCCGCGACAACAACCTCTCCCACTACCGCCAGCTCGCCAACGGCAACCGCCATTTCTGGCTGGGTCTGGAGCTCGGCGACCGGTGGTCGGACGAGCAGGACGTGCTGGCCGTGATGGCCGAGAGATGCGGTGTCAGCGACGACCCCGAGCACCGGCAGGGCCAGGACACCATCGACCCCGAGCTGACGGTGGACGGCCTGGACCGGATGGCCGCCAGGCTGCGGAAGGCCGCCGCTGACGGCGAACGCGTCCTGGTCGCGACAGGGCACCCGGGCGGGCTGCTCGATGTGCACCGCAGGACCGCGGACGCCCTGCGGTCGGCGGGCTGCGAGATCGTGAAGATCCCCGGCGGTCTGATGGCGCCCGACGAGGGCATGGTCTTCCAGTTCGCCGACGTCGCCGTGCTGGAGCGCGGCGCGACCCTGTGGCACACGCACTCGCCGGTCCCGATGACCGCCATCCTGGACGGCCTGGAGCGCGAGGGCCGCCCGCTGCCCGACCTGGTCGTGGCCGACCACGGCTGGGCGGGCTGCGCCGGGCAGCGCGGGATCGACTCGATCGGCTACGCGGACTCCAACGACCCCGCGCTGTTCCTCGGAGAGGCGGAGGGCACCGTCCAGGTCACCGTGCCGCTGGACGACCATGTGGCCGACCCGCGCTACTACGACCCGATGACCGACTACCTGCTCGACGCGGCCGGGCTGCTGCCCTCCGTCGACCGGGCGTAGCGCGCGGCCAGTTCCCGCAGGTGGGTGACGAGCTCGGCCGGCTCCGTCACCGTGAAGCCGAAGCCGAGCATGCCCAGATGGACGGCGAGCGTGTCCAGGGAGTCGGCTCCGGTGTCCAGGACGCAGGTCTCCTCGTCGACGGTCTCGACCGTGCCCACGGCCGGGTTGATCCGCTCCAGCACCGCGGCTGCGGGGGCGTGGACCGTCACCCGGGCGCGGTGGCGCCAGGCGGCGGCCGACGCCTGCCCCGCGACGTACACGGCCGCGTTGCCTTCGGGGTCGGCGCGGGGCTCGAAGCGCGGTCCGGCCGGCAGTCCGGGGGCGAGCCGGTCCACGCGGAAGGTCCGCCAGGCGTCGCGGTCGACGTCCCACGCCACGAGATACCAGCGGCGGTCCCAGTTCACGACGCGCTGCGGCTCCACCAGACGGCGCGACGACGCACCCGAGTGGTTCCGGTAGTCCAGGCGCAGGCGCTCGTGGTCACGGCAGGCGGCCGTGAGCGTCATCAGCAGCTCCGGGTCGGTCTCCGGCACGGGCCGGTCCAGCTCCACCGGCACGGCGTACTGCTGGAGCGCGCGGACCCGCCGGCGAAGACGCGACGGCAGGATCTGTTCCAGCTTGGCGAGCGTACGGCTCGCCGTCTCCTCCATCCCGGCCAGCGAGCTACGCGCCACATTGCTCAGGGCGACCGTGACCGCGACGGCCTCGTCGTCCTCCAGGAGCAGCGGGGGCATCGCGCTGCCCGCGGCGAGCCGGTAGCCGCCCGTCGACCCGCGGGTGGCGTCCACCGGATAGCCGAGTGCCCGGAGCCGTTCGATGTCGTTGCGCACGGTCCGGCTGCTCACCCCGAGCCGGTCGGCGAGCTCGGATCCCGGCCAGTCGCGGGGCGACTGGAGCAGGGAGAGCAGCCGCAGCAGACGTGCGGAGGTTTCCAGCATGCGTGGTGGTCCGCCGTCCGAATAGGAAAGAACCGTGCCTATATCACACCTATGATTTCACCTATGGAGAACAGCAGCAAGACCGCAGCCGCGGACAGTTCCGTCCGCCCCTTCCGGGTCGACATTCCGCAGGCGGACCTCGACGATCTGCGTGAGCGTCTGGCCCGGACCCGCTGGAGCACCGGCGTCCAGGGCGTCGACGACTGGTCGCGAGGCGTCCCCGCCGGTTATCTGAAGGAGCTCGCCGCGTACTGGGCGGACGGCTTCGACTGGCGCAAGGCGGAGGCCCGGCTGAACGAGATCCCGCAGTACGTCACGGAGATCGACGGGCAGGACATCCACTTCGCGCACGTCCGCTCCGACAACGCCGGCGCCACGCCCCTGCTGCTGATCCACGACTGGCCCGGCTCGTTCGTCCAGTTCATCGACGTCATAGAGCCGCTCTCGCGGGACTTCCACCTCGTCGTCACCTCGACGCCCGGCGTCGGCTTCTCCGGACCGCTGACCTCGACGGGCTGGAACAACGGCCGCATCGCAGCGGCCTTCACCACGCTCATGTCCCGCCTGGGCTACGGGCGTTACGGAGTCCAGGGCAACGGCGGCGGCGCCTGGATCGCCGGCGAGATGGGCCGGATCGACCCCGAGCATGTGGCGGGTGTCCACGTCAACGGCCTGGTCACCTTCCCCTCGGACGACCCCGCCGACTTCGCCGGGCTCACCGAGGGCGAACAGACCCGGCTGGAGCGCCTCCAGTACTTCCGCGACCACATGATGGGCTTCAACGTCCTCCAGTCGACCCGCCCCGAGACGGTGGCCTACGGACTGAACGACTCGCCCGTGGGCCAGCTCGCCTGGATCGTCGAGAAGTTCAAGGAGTGGACGGACACGGCGAAGGAGC
This sequence comes from Streptomyces sp. NBC_01012, assembly GCF_045162755.1. NCBI lineage: Bacteria > Bacillati > Actinomycetota > Actinomycetes > Kitasatosporales > Streptomycetaceae > Streptomyces > Streptomyces sp. NBC_01012. The sequence continues at coordinate 5,109,610 of NZ_CP108688.1, forward strand.
TGCCCGAGGACGCCGTGGACCGCGACACCCTGCTCACCAACGTCAGCCTGTACTGGTTCACCGGCACGGCGGGGTCCTCGGCCCACCTCTACTACGAGACGGCCCACGACCCGGGCGCACGGACCCCCAAGGAGCGCGGCACCGTCCCCACCGCCGTGGTCGTCGCCCTCCCCTCCGACGTGGCGATCCGCCGCTACGCCGAGCGCGACCACCAGGTCGTGCGCTGGACCGAATTCGAGCGCGGCGGCAACTTCCTCTCCCTGGAGCAGCCGGAACTCCTGGCCGACGACGTACGGGAGTTCTTCGCGGACCTCGGCTGACAGCACCGCCCGTGACAGGCACTCAGCCGCGGGCGCGCGCCGCCGACCGTTGCGCGCGCCCCGGCGTCGGGTCCAGGTACACCCGCTGGATCGACGGGTAGCGCTCCCGCAGCTGCTCCTCCGCCTCCTCGCAGGCCCACTCGATCTGCTCGGCCGTCGACGCGTCCCTGAAGTCGATCTTCGCGGCGATCAGCAGCTCCGAAGGGCCCTGGATCAGCGTGGTCAGCTCCAGCACCTCGATGATGTGCGGCACGGACAGCAGCTCGTCGCGCACCCCGGCGCGCATCTCGGGCGGGAGCGGACGGCCCACCAGCAGCTGGGCGTTGGACCGGCAGAGCACCCAGGCGACGTACACCAGCAGTACGCCGATGAGCATCGAGGCGATCCCGTCCCAGAGCCCGGAGCCGGTGAGCTGCCCGCCGAGCAGCCCGCCGGCCGCCAGCAGAAGACCCGCCAGGGCGGCGGAGTCCTCCATCACCACGGCCTTGACCGCCGTGTCGGGGGTCCGGCGCAGATAGCGCGGCGCGGGCATCCGCAGCCGCGCGGCCTCCCCGCGCACCTGCCGGACCCCGGTGCGCAGCGAGAAGCCCTCCAGCAGGAAGGCGACCGCGAGCACGAGGTAGGAGACGAGCGGATCACCGAGCTCCTCACCCTTCACCAGGGTGTGGATGCCGTCGTACAGGGAGAACACCGCGCCGCCGACGAACGTCGCGACGGCGGCGAGCATCGCCCAGATGTAGCGCTCGGGGCCGTAGCCCAGCGGATGGTCCTCGTCGGCGGGCTTCTCGCTGCGCTTGAGCGCGGTGAGGAGCATGAGCTCGGTGACCGTGTCGGCGACCGAGTGCGCGGCCTCCGACAGCATCGCGCTCGAACCGCTGATCAGCCCCGCCACCAGCTTCGCCACCGCGATACCGAGATTGGCGGCGGCCGCGACGACGACGGTGGTCGTGGACTCGCCGCCACCGGCCTCGTCGTCACCCGTGGCGTCACTCCCGGCAGCACCCCTGGCGTCACTCATGAGGGGCAGTATGTCCGAATGTGCGGCCTCAGTCCCTCGGGACGCGGACCAGGCCCTCCTGGATGACCGTGATGGCCAGCTTCCCGTCGGCCGTCCAGATCCTGGCCTGGCCGAGACCGCGCCCGCCGGACGAGGAGGGCGACTCCTGGTCGTACAGCAGCCACTCGTCCGCGCGGAAGGGACGGTGGAACCACATCGCGTGGTCGAGGCTGGCGCCCACCACGTCACCGACCGCCCAGCCGCCGCGGCCGTGGGCCAGCAGCACCGAGTCCAGCAGGGTCATGTCGGAGACGTACGTCGCCATGCAGACGTGCAGCAGCGGGTCGTCCGCGAGCTTGCCCCGCGTCCTGAACCAGACCTGGGAGCGCGGCTCACGCGGCTCTCCGGCGGTGGCGAACGGCGGGGCGTCGACATAGCGCAGGTCGACCGCGGCGCGGGACTCCAGCAGCCGGTCCACCACGCGCGGGTCGGAGAAGCGGTCCGCGTACCCGGGCAGCATCTCCTCGGCCGTCGGCAGGGTCTCGGGGTCCGGGGCCTGGGGCATGACGGCCTGGTGGTCCATCCCCTCCTCGTGCGCCTGGAACGACGCCGAGAGGTGGAAGATCGGCTTGCCGTGCTGGACGGCGACGACCCGCCGGGTGGTGAAGGACCGCCCGTCGCGGATCCGGTCCACGCTGTAGACGATCGGCGCGCCCGGGTCCCCTGGGCGCAGGAAGTACGCGTGGAGGGAGTGGGCACCCCGGTCGTCGGGGACCGTGCGCCCGGCGGCGACCAGGGCCTGGGCCGCGACCTGGCCGCCGAAGACACGGGGCACGACCGCCGAACGGCTCGTGCCCCGGAAGATGTCCTGCTCGATCCGCTCCAGGTCGAGCAGATCGAGCAGCGATTCGAGTGCTTCGCTCATGGAAGGAACGTAGCCGCTCTCAGAGACCCATGGACTTGGCGATGATCGACTTCATGACCTCGCTCGTGCCGCCGTAGATGCGGTTGACCCGGTTGTCCGTGTAGAGACGGGCGATCGGGTACTCGTTCATGAAGCCGTAGCCGCCGTGCAGCTGGAGGCAGCGGTCGATCACGCGGTGCGCGACCTCGGTGCAGAACAGCTTCGCCGACGCGGCCTCGGCGGGGGTGAGTTCACCGGCGTCCAGGGCCTCGATCGCCCGGTCGCAGACGGCCTCGGCGGCGTCGACCTCGGCCTTGCAGGCGGCCAGTTCGAACTTGGTGTTCTGGAAGGACGCGACGGTCTTGCCGAAGACGGTGCGGTCCTGCGTGTACTGCTGGGCGAACCGCACGGCGGCGGCGGCCTGCGCGTACGCGCCGACGGCGATGCCCAGGCGCTCCTGCGGGAGGTTCTGGCCGAGGTAGGAGAAGCCCTTGTTCTCCTCGCCCAGCAGGTCGTCGACGGGCACCTTGACGTCCACGAAGGCCAGTTCGGCGGTGTCGGAGACCTTCAGGCCCAGCTTGTCGAGCTTGCGGCCGACCGAGTAGCCCTCGGACTTGGTGTCGACCACCAGGAGCGAGATGCCGTGGCGGCGGTCGTCGGGCTTCGGGGCGTCCGTGCGGGCGCAGACGATGACCTTGTCGGCGTGCACACCCCCGGTGATGAAGGTCTTGGCGCCGTTGAGGACGTAGTGCGTGCCGTCCTCGGAGAGCTTGGCGGTGGTCTTCATGCCGGCCAGGTCCGAACCCGTGCCGGGCTCGGTCATCGCTATCGCGTACATCGACTTGCCCGAGACGAAGTCCGGCAGCCAGCGCTTCTTCTGCGCCTCGGTGGCGTACGCCTTGAGGTAGGGCAGGCAGAGCAGGACGTGCACCCCGGAGCCGCCGAAGGAGATGCCCGCGCGGGCGGTCTCCTCGTACAGGATCGCTTCGAACTTGAAGGACTCGATGCCCGCGCCGCCGTACTCCTCGGGCACCTCGATGCCGAAGATGCCCAGCTCGGCGAGCTTGTAGTAGAAGTCGCGGGGCGCCTGGCCCTCGGTGAACCACTCGTCGTAGACGGGGACGACCTCGGCCTCGATGAAGGCGCGGATGGTCTCCCGGAACGCCTCGTGGTCCTCGTTGTAAACCGTACGGCGCACGGGGTGCCTCCTGGTGGCAGCTTCAGTGTCAGCTTCGGTCGCAGTGGCTAAGCGCTTGCTCAGTCCTGGTCAAAAGTTACCCGGCGGTCACGGTGGCTGTCCAGGGTGATGCTCGGCACGCCTTCTCCCCGGTGTGTCCGGTCGCTGAGCGTGGCCGGTCGGAGCGCTGTGTACGCCTCGATGGCGGGCTGTGGCAGGCGGGCGCACAGTGAAATGAGGAGCCGGCGAGGACGGCGAGTCTCCCCGCCGCATCAACTCATCGCGAGGTAGTCATGGCTGAGGAGAACCAGGGCAGGAACGGACGTGGCACGACGACCATCGCTGACGGTGTCGTGGCCACCATCGCCGGAATCGCCATCCGGGAGACCGAGGGCGTGCATTCGGTCGGCCGGGGTGCGTCGAAGGCCATGGGTGCGGTCGGCGGACTGAGGTCGGGGTCCTCGGGGGCGGGGCGCGCCGTCAAGGTGGAAGTGGGCGAGAAGCAGGCCGCGATCGATGTCGACGTCGAGGTGGAGTACGGCGTCGCGATCCATGAACTGGCCGAGCGGATCAGGAGCCAGGCGAAGAACGCGGTGGAGTCGATGACCGGTCTCGACGTCGTCGAGGTCAATATCCATGTCTTCGACGTCCATGTCCCTGACGACGACGATGACGAGGACGAGGAGGACCGCGACCGGGCGTCCGCACGCGTGCGGTGACGGTCCGAGCCCGCCGGCGGTATGTGTCGTCGGCGGCGGCTCAGACCTGGGCCGTCGGCCGGACGACTATCTCGTTGACGTCGACGTCGGCGGGCTGCTCGATCGCGAACCCGATGGCGCGGGCGACCGCCGCCGGAGGGATGGCGACCGTATCCATCGTCTCGCCCAGCCGCGCACGCAGTTCGGCGCCCGGCACCGAGTCCAGGAAGTCGGTCGCCACGAAGCCCGGCGAGACCATGGAGACGCGGATCGACGGGCCCGCCTCCTGTCGCAGGCCTTCGGTGAGGTTGCGCGCGGCGGCCTTGGAGGCCGAGTAGACGGCCATGGTGGGAACCGTCTTGTAGGCGGCGGTCGACAGGGTGTGCACGAACTGACCGTGTCCCTGGGCCCGGAAGACCGGCAGGGCCGCGGCGATGCCGTGGAGCAGCCCTTTGATGTTCACGTCGATCATCGCGTCCCAGTCGTCCACCCGCAGGTCGTCGAGCGGTGACAGCGGGCCGGTGCCCGCGTTGCCGACCAGGACGTCCAGTGCGCCGAAGCGCTCGCGGGCGAGTGCCACCAGCCGGGCCGGGTCCTCGCGGCGGGCGACGTCGACCGTGGTGAACGCGGTCTCGTACCCCTTGTCCCGCAGCTCGTCGGCCAGTGCCGCGAGTCGCTCCTCCCGGCGGGCACCGAGCACGAGCTTCGCCCCTCGTTCCGCCAGCAGGCGCGCGGTGGCGGCGCCGATCCCGCTGCTCGCCCCCGTGATCGCCACGACCTTGCCTTCGATTCCGGGCATGTCGAATCTCCGTTCCAGACGCTCTAGACTGCTAAGCGGACATGTGTCCTGTACGGCTTCCACGGTAGCGGACACGTGTCCGGATAAGCAATCGGAGCCGAAGGGCCGGAACGGAGAGAACGGATGACGCAGCCACGCCGTCGCGCCACGCGGTCGGACGCGCAGGACAACCGCGCGCGGATCATCGACGCGGCGCGCACGCTGTTCACCGAGGCGCCGGAGGCGACCCTCCAGTCGATCGCGAAGGCCGTCGGCATCGGGCAGGGCACCATGTACCGGCACTTCGCCAACCGCGAGGCGCTGCTCGTCGCCGTCTACCGCGAGGACGTCGAGGCGCTCATCGACGCCGCTCCCGCCCTGCTCGCCGAGCACGAGCCGCTGGACGCGCTCAGGCTCTGGTTCGACCGGCTCGCCGCGTACGGCAGGATCAAGCGCGGCGCGTCCCTGGCCGTCGAGGCCGCCACCCGCGCCGACCTGGGCAACGCGTACCACGCGCCGGTCATCGGCGCCCTCGACCGGCTGCTGACCGCCTGCAAGGAGGCGGGGGAGCTGCGCCCCGACGCCGACGCCGACGAGGTGCTGCTGCTCGTGTCGTTCCTGTGGAAGGCGGGCGGCTCCGACTGGCAGGAGCGCGCCGCGCGCATGCTCACCATCGTCATCGACGGGCTGCGCGCCGGGCGGGTGTGACGGTCCCGGGGGCGACGGGGCCGGCGGGTGTGACCCTGGGGGCCGCGGGGCCGGTGGGTGTCAGCGCCAGTGCGCCGAGCCGTTCCCCGTCGGAATCGCCGCCTCCGTCTTCGCCCGGATCTCCCGCATCACCGTCACGATCCGCTCCTCGTGCTCAGGCGTCAGCCTGGCCACGGGGACCGAGCAACTGAGCGCGTCCTGGGCCGGGTTGTCGTACCGCAGTGCGAAGCCGAAGCCGACGAGCCCGGTGACGCCCTCCTCCCGGTCCACCGCGTGACCGCGCTCCCGGATCTCCGCGAGGTCGGCCAGCAGGGCTTCCCTGGTGGTGTGGGTGTTCGGCGTCATCGCCTCGTACGGCCCCTCGGGCACTTCCTCGTCCGGGCGTTCGGCCAGGAGCGCCTTGCCCAGCGCACCCACGTGCGCCGGGAGGCGCCGTCCGACCCGGCTGATGGTCCGCAGGTACTCGTGCGACTCCCGTGTCGCCAGATACGCCACGTCCCGCCCGTCCAGCCGGCCCATGTGGATCGTCTCGCCCAGCGCCTCGGACGCCTCGTCGAGATACGGCCGCACCGCGCGCACCCGGGGATCGGAGTCCAGATAGCTGGTCCCGGTGAGCAGGGCGTGGATGCCGATGCCGTACAGCGAGCCGGTCAGATCCGTGCGGACCCAGCCGCGTGAGATCAGGGTCTGGAGGAGTGCGTACATCGAACTGCGCGGCACGCCCAGCTCGTCCGCCAGCTCCTGGAGCCGCACCGGCCGGTCGCCGCGCGCGGCCAGTACCTCCAGCAGCTCGACCGTGCGTGCCGCGGACTTCACCTCGCGGACGCCGCCCGCCTCTCGCGTTGTGTCTGGCATGCGCCGATCGTAATCGGGCCGGAGAACCGGCCGTGCGGACCCATTGACGCACAAAGGTCCAGCTACCTAATCTCCAGCTTCATACATGGATAGCGTCTACATGGGGAGATGGCGTGCATCTGGATATCGGCACCGAGGCCGCGGCCCGGCTGCGCGGGCGCGCCGTCGGACCCGTACGCGCCCCGCTCACCGACCCCTCGGACGCCGACCTGGCCACCCTCAGGACCCTGCTCGGTACCGGACTCGATCTCGTTGGAGCCTCCCTGTGACCCGCGACCTCACCATCACCGACGTCACGCTGACCCCGATCCTGGTCGCCGACCCGCCGCTGCTGAACACCGCGGGCGTGCACCAGCCCTACACCCCGCGTCTGATCGTCGAGGTGGTCACCGCCGACGGGATCACCGGCCTCGGCGAGACCTACGGCGACACCAAGTACCTGGAGCTCGCCCGGCCCCTCGCCAAGAAACTGACAGGCCATCAGGTCAGTGACCTCAACGGCCTGTTCACCGCGGCCGACGAGGTCGCCGTCGACGCCGGCCGGGTCACGGGACAGGTCGACGTCGGCGGTCTGCGCGGCGTCCAGACCGCGGACAAGCTGCGCCTGTCCGTCGTCTCCGCCTTCGAGGTCGCCTGCCTCGACGCCCTCGGCAAGGCGCTCGGACTGCCGGTGCACACGCTGCTGGGCGGCAAGGTGCGCGACAGTGTCGAATACAGCGCCTACCTCTTCTACAAGTACGCCGCCCACCCGGCGGACCCCGGCGGCGGGCCCCAGGGCGAGCCCGACGGCTGGGGCGCCGCCGTCGACCCCGCCGGGATCGTCGAGCAGGCCCGCACCTTCACCGAGCGCTACGGCTTCACCTCCTTCAAGCTCAAGGGCGGCGTCTTCCCCCCGGACCAGGAGATCGCCGCGGTCAAGGCACTTGCCGCCGCCTTCCCCGGCCACCCGCTGCGGCTCGACCCCAACGGCGCATGGTCCGTGGAGACCTCGCTGAAGGTGGCCGACGAGCTCAGGGACGTACTCGAATACCTGGAGGACCCGGCGACCGGTGTCCCCGCCATGGCCGAGGTCGCCACGAGGTCCGGCGTACCGCTCGCCACCAACATGTGCGTGACCACGTTCGACGAGATCAGGGACGCGTTCACCCAGGGCGCCGTGCAGGTCGTCCTCTCCGACCACCACTACTGGGGCGGCCTGCGCAACACCCAGCAACTGGCCGCCATCTGCCGCACCTTCGGCGTCGGGGTGTCGATGCACTCCAACACCCACCTCGGCATCAGCCTCGCCGCCATGACCCAGGTCGCCGCCACCGTCCCCGACCTCCACCACGCCTGCGACTCCCACTACCCCTGGCAGTCCGAGGACGTCCTCACCGAGCGGCTCACCTTCGACGGCGGCCGGGTCGCCGTCTCCGACGCACCCGGTCTCGGCGTCGCACTCGACCGCGACAAGCTCGCGTTCCTCCACCAGCGGTGGCTGGACGACGACGGCACGTACAAGGACCGCGACGACGCGGCCGCGATGCGTGCCACCGACCCGCGGTGGACCGCCCCTGCCATCCCGCGCTGGTGACCTCCGCCCTGCCGCCCCGCCGCCCTCAGGGCGCGGCCGTCACCGTGAGCCGGGCCTCGCGGGTCCGCTGCGACGACGGGCCCGTCCCGATCGCGAACTCGCCCGGCTCCACCGCCCACGCACCGGCGCCCGTGTACGAGGCCAGGGTCCGCGCGTCCACCGGGAAGGTGACCTCGGTGCCGGCGCCCGGCGCGAGCTCCACCCGGGCGAAGCCACGCAGCTCACGCACCCGGGGCCACGAGGACCCGCCGAGCACCCGGCGCACATAGAGCTGGACGGTCTCCGACACCGGTCGGCCGCCCGTGTTGACGACACGGACCGTGCAGCTCAGCGGGGGCGCCCCCGCCCCGAAGCGGTCCACCGCCACGGACGTCAGGGTCAGCCGGGGCTCCCCGTACTCGACCGTCGTGTACGACAGGCCGTGGCCGAACGGATGGCGGGGCGTGGCGGGCTGGTCGACGTAACCCCGGTAGCCGTGGTCCTTGCCGTTGTAGAACACGGGCAGCTGGGCCGCCGAGCGGGGCACCGAGACGGGCAGCCGCCCCCGGGGCTCCGCAGCGCCGAACACCACGTCCGCGAGGGCCCTTCCGCCCCACGGACCCGGATACCAGGCGCTCAGCACCGCCGCCGCCTTTCCTGTGAGGTCGGCCAGGGCGTGCGGCCGGCCCTGGACCAGCACCACGACCACCGGGGTACCGGTCGCGGCGACCGCGTCCAGCAGGGCCGACTGGCCCTCGGGCAGCCCGATGTCGGCGAGGTCGACGCCCTCGCCGCAGGTCATCTCCACCGGATTGCCCGAGGCGACGACCGCCGCACCGTTGGCGTCGAAACGCGTGCCGGACTCGCGCGCGCTCGACCCGCCGAGCACCAGCACCGCCACATCCGCGTCGGACGCGAGCGCCACCGCGTCGGGCAGCCCCGAGAGGTCGCCGCCGATGAGCCCGCAGCCCCGGGCGTACGTGACCCGGGTGCCGTCCGGCGCCGCCGCCCGGACACCGGCCAGCACACCGCTGCCCGTGCCCGGCGGCTGCGGCGCGGTGTAGTCACCGATCTGCTGCGGCACGGAGTCGGCGTTCGGCCCGATGACCGCGACCGTGCCGACGCGTGCGCCGGCGCCCCTCCCCGTACGGTGACCGGCCAGCGGCAGCGTCACCCCGTCGTGGTCGAGGAGCGTGACGGACTCACGGGCGATGCGCTCGCTCAGCCCCTCCAGGCGCGTGGGGTCAGCCTCCCGGGTGCCGGTGTACGGGTGCTCGAAGAGGCCGAGGCGGAACTTCAGCGCCAGGACGCGTCCCACCGCCGTGTCCAGCGTGGACTCATCGACCAGCCCCCGCCCGACCGCCTCCGCCAGCCGTGGATAACAGGCGTCCCACAGGCTCAGGTCCGTCCCCGCCCGCAGCGCCAGCGCACCGGCCGCCACCGGATCACCCGCCATCCGCACCAGGCGGTCGATCGCGAGCCCGTCGGCCATCACCAGGCCGTCGAACCCCCACTGCTCCCGCAGGATTTCGGTCAGCAGATGCCGGTTCGCCGCGCACGGCACCCCGTCGAACTCGTTGTACGCGGCCATGAGGCCGGCCGCCCCGGCCCGTACGCCCGCGAGCGCCGCCACGAGATGGATCTCGTGCAGCTCCCTGGCGCCCAGCTCGGTGGCCGCACTGTTACGGCCGCCGACCGTGGCGCCCTGTCCGGCGAAGTGCTTCAGCACGACAGCGGCCCGGTCCTGGCCGATGGCTTCCCCGGCCGGGCCCTGCACCCCGCGCACCAGCGCCTCGGTGAACCGCGCCGCCAGATACGGGTCCTCGCCGAAGCACTCCTCCGCACGGCCCCAGCGCGGATCCCGCATCAGATCGAGCGCCGACACCAGTGCCACATGGCCGCCACGCGCCCGCAGCTGCGCGGCGGCGACGGCCGACGCCTCCTCGTACAGCTCCGGATCCCAGGTCGCGCCGACCGCCAGATTCACCGGCAGCACCGTCCCGTCCAGGGCCTGGAGTCCGTGCGGCATCTCCTCGACCAGCAGGACGGGGATACCGAGCCTGGTGTTCTCGACGACGTACCGCTGCACGGCGTCCGAGACCCGGGCCCCGTCCGCCGCACCGATGCCCGTCTCCCGTGTGACACCCGACCAGGGGTCCGCGCGCTGGAGTCCGTACAGTGCGCCCATCCCGTCCCCGGCGGCCACCTCCGCACGGAACGCGTCCGTCAGCCGGTGGCCCGACGGGGTCCGCTCGTACGCGTGCCAGCCGTACATCCGCTGGTTGACCTGACCCACCTTCTCGGTGAGCGTCATCCGCGACAGCAGATCACGCACCCGGTCGGCGACGCTTGCCCCGGGGTCGCGGAACAGGGGCTCGGACATGGGACGGCTCCTCAAGGGGGCGCGGAACACGGGGTCGGACATCGGTCGGCTCCTCAAGGGGGCGGGCAGTCAGCGCAGTTCGAGCACACGCACCCCGTACGGGGCCAGGGTCAGGTCCCGTACCGGATCCCCGCCGGTCAGCTCGCGCAGCTGACCGTCCGCCGAGGGGCGCACCGTCAGCTCTTCGGCGGACTGGCTCACCAGCCACACGAACCGCGCACCGTCCTCGCGGACCAGCGTGTCGGCGCTGACGTACGGGGTGGAGACCGTCACCGGCCGTGCCGCACCGGCGAGTTCGGCGAGCGCCGCGTACAGGCGGTGCGTCTGCTCCGGGTTGGCACGCGCCGTACGCGCCGCCATGTGCTCCAGCGGATACGTGGCCAGGACCGTGTGGCCCGCGCCCGTCCCGTACCGCAGGAGTGCCGGGCGGCCGTGCGCGTCGGTCGCGACGACCCGCGCGCCGTCGGGGACGACCGGCAGATAGGCGCGGCTGTCCTCGTTGCCCGCGACCGGGAAGGTCAGCACCTCGCCGGCCGCGATCGAGCCGAAGTCCTCGGTGAACGTCATCTCCAGGACGTCGTCCTCGATCGGTTCGGCGACCCCGTAGGACAGCTGGAGTTCCACCCCGAACAGCCCGTCGAGGTCGTGGAACCAAGGGCCGCGCGTCGTCGGGTACTCACCCGAGCAGAACGACAGATACACCGTCGCCCCCGCCTTCGCCCGCTCCTCCAGCGCACGCCGTGTGCGGGTGGTCAGCTGGCGCGTCGACGGCAGCAGATACAGCGAGGCGTCGTCCGGCAGCCCGTCGGCCTCCCGGGCGAGCGCCACCGGCAGGTCCGCGCCGCGCGCCGCGACATATCCCTGGTGCAGCGAGGTGAAGATCAGCGGACGGTCGGCGGGCCGGCTGTAGGGGTAGCCGCGTTCGAGGAAGGCCGGCACGACGAGCGCCGCGTCCGCGTCGGTGCGGCGGCAGCGCGGGAAGTCGACCTGCTCCAGGACCCGTGCGAAGGCGGCCAGTTCGCGCAGCGGCTCCTTGGGGCGCCCGGCGCCGTCCGTGATCCCGAAGTGCATCTCGAAGGGGTGGTGGTCGTACGGCGACTGCTCCCAGAGCTCGTCGTAGTCCGTGTTGTTCCAGGCCATCCAGCCGGTGGCCCCGCCGAGCAGCGAGTTGTGCAGGGTCTGCCGGTAGAAGACGCCCGCGTTCGCCGCCGAGACCGTGTCGGTGGACAGCCCGAACTCCTCGAGGACGACCGGCTGACCCGTGACGGCGGCAAGCTCGCACTCGAACGCGGCCCGGTAGTGCTGGCGCGGCCGGTCCGTGTCCGAGCGGTAGACGTGCGGGCCGACGAAGTCGACGTACTCGGCGGTCTCCCGCAGCGAGAAGCCGTTGTCGCGGCCCGTCACCTCGATGCCCCAGGCGCCGTCGCCGAGCGACACGGGCTGTGTACCGCCCGCCGCGCGCACCGCGTCGCACATGAACTGCGCCCAGGCGGTGACGACATCGGCATTCGGCGGGTCGAGCTGGTAGATCCGGCCGTAGCCCGGCATCTCGTTGGTGATCAGCCAGCCGGTGACCGCCGGGTGGTCCTTGAAGCGGCGGGTCATCTGGGAGACGAACCACGCCTGCCGGCCGACCAGCCACACGTCCTCGTACAGATCACGGTCACCGCGCCAGGCCGGGTCCCAGTTCTCGCCCGACATGTGCCCGACGATGAACGTGGGGACCGTGCCCATGCCCAGCTCCTGGTGGGCGTCGAGGAAGTCCCGGAACCGGTCGCAGAGTTCCTCGTCGATGCGGCCCGGCTCCGGGTGGAAGTCGGGCCAGTAGAAGAACGACCGGGTCATGTTGAGGCCGTGCTCCCTGAGCACGGACAGCTCCTCGCGTACCGTCTTCGGCTCGTAGTTCCGCCACATCAGCGGACCACCGGTACGGGACCAGAAGTTGGCCCCGATCCACGGGAGTACGGCGGAGTCGTGGGTGAGCTGGGCGCTGTGGCGTCGCATGGTGGTTCTGGTCCTCTTCGGTGTGCGGGGGGTGCGTGGGTGGTGCGGTGGTTCAGCCCGGGGAAGGCAGCGGTCCGGTCGATTCCCGTACGACCAGCCGGGGGCGGCCGTCGAGCACCGGCGGGGGTACGTCCTCCCCGCAGCCGGCGAGCAGGGTGCGGGCGGCGGCGGCACCGACGCGCTGCACCTGCTGGTCGACGGTGGTGAGCCGGGGGTGGACCCAGCGGCCGAGCGAGAGGTTGTCGTAACCGACCACCGACAGCTCGTCGGGCACCCGGAGCCCGGCGCGCTGCGCCGTGCCGATGCCGCAGACGGCCATCGAGTCGTTGGGGAACACCAGCGCCGTCGGCCTCTCGGGCAGGGCGAGCAGCTCCTCCGTGACCTCCACGGCGGCCCGCTCGGTGAAGTCGCTGTGGCGTACGGCGACGGGGCTCAGCCCCGCCTCGGCCAGGGCCTCGTCGAAGGCGGCCAACCGCAGCCGGGTGTGCAGCAGTTCGGCCGGTCCCGCGATGTAGGCGATACGCCGGTGCCCCAGCTCCAGCAGATGGGCCACGGCCTCCCTGACGCCCGCGCCCTGCTGCCCGAGCCCCACCCGGGGTACGGGCGATGCCGCGTCCGGGGCGCCCAGCAGGACGGCGGGCAGACCGAGGCCGCGCAGCAGGGCGGGGCGCGGATCGTCGGCGCGGGCGTCGCTCAGCACGGCCCCGTCGATCCGGCCCTCGGCGACCAGCCGCTCGTACAGCGCGTTCTCCTGGGCCATGTCCGCCACCAGGTGCAGCAGCAGACCGTAGCCGCGTGGGGCGAGTTCGCCCTCCAGGCCGGTTATCAGCTCACTGAAGTGCGGGTCGGAGCCCAGCACATCGGTGGGCCGCCGGACGACCAGCGCGATCGTACGCGTACGGGCCCGGCGCAGCGCCGTCGCCGAGGCACTGGGGGACCAGCCGAGATCGGTGGCCGCGTCCAGGACCCGGCGCCGGGTGGCCTCCGAGATCCGGCCGGTGCCGTTGACGGCCTGGGAGACGGCCGCGGTGGACACCCCGGCCGCCGCTGCCACGGCCTTGATGGTGGGGCGCACGGCGGTACGCCCTTCGGGAGAACTGTTCACATCTTCACCGCTCCGCTGACGAGGGCCTGCTGCATCCGCTTCTGGAGCACGGTGTAGACCACCCAGACCGGGACCAGGGTCAGCACCGTGCCCGCCGTAAGGATGCCGTAGTCCGTACCCGTCAGGGACTTGAGCGTGGGCAGGGCGACCTGCACTGTGCGCAGGTCGGGGTCGGGGCCGATGATGACGAGCGAGTACAGGTACTCGTTCCAGAAGGTCAGGAAGTTCAGCAGGAGGATCGTCGCGATGCCCGGCATGCACATCGGGGTGTAGATGTGCCGCAGGACGGCGAAGGTGGACGCGCCGTCCATGCGCGCCGCCTCCTCCATCTCGCGCGGGATGGTCCGCATGAACTGCACCAGGATCACCACGGAGAGCGGCATCGCCGTGGCCGGCAGGAACAGCACCATGAACGCGCGGGTGTGGAAGAGACCCGTCGCGGCGGCGAGCAGGAACGTGGGGAAGAGCGCGGCGAACGTCGGGATCAGGAAGCCCAGCGAGAACACCCGCTCGACCAGGGCCCCGAGCCGCCCCTCCGTACGAGCGATGGCGAAGGCCGCCGGTATCGCGAGGGCCAGGGTGAGCACCAGCGCCAGCACCGTCACGAGCATCGAGTTGACGACGGCGGGACCGAGATGGGCCGAGCTGAACGACTCGGTGAAGTTGGCGGTGGACAGGGAGGTGGGGAGCGAGAAGGGGCTCCCGAAGATCTCGTCGTTCGTCTTGAACGCCGAGACCAGGAGGTAGTAGAGGGGGACGACCAGGAGCACCATGTACAGCCAGGCGAAGATGTGCGCCGGCAGCCAGGACCGCCCGAATTTCCCGTACTTCATGGAACCGCTCTTCATGGGACCGCTCTTCATGGGACCGCTCCGATTCAGTAGTTCTGGCGGAAGACGCGGCGGATGGTGAGCAGCCCGGCCAGGCCGACCAGGAAGAGGACCACACCGACGGTCTGGCTGTAGCCGAGGTCGGCCGCGATGAACGCCTTCTGGTACACGAGGAAGGACAGCGTCGTCGACGAGCTGCCGGGGCCTCCCTGGGTGAGCAGCAGCACGTTCTGCGCGGAGCCGAAGAGCGTCCAGAGGAACTGGAGCATCGTCACGACACCCACGAAGTCCCGGATGACGGGGAAGTGGATGCGCCACATGGCGCGCCAGTGCCCGGCGCCGTCCAGCTGCGCGGCCTCCCCGATCTCGTCCGGGACGCTGCCGAGCCTGGCCGCGAACAGCACGGCGGTGAAGCCGATGCCGCTCCATACGTCGAGGAGGATGAGGGAGCCGAGGGCGGTCGACGGCGACGCCAGCCAGGCGTCGGTCATCGAGCCGAGGCCGACCTTGTCCAGGGCGCCGTTGAGCAGGCCGTCCGGTGAGAGGACCGCGTAGAAGACCATCGCCTTGGCGGGGGTGGAGATCAGCCCGGGTATGAAGAGCAGATAGCGCAGGACGCGGTGTCCCGGCGGCTTCTGCGCGACGTAGTACCCGAGCATGTACGCGCCGACGATCATCAGGGGCACGGCCACGACGAGCTGTACGGCGGTGTTGGTCACCGCGTCCCAGAAGACCGGGTCGTCCAGGACGGCGCGCACATTGCCCGTGCCGGCGAAGGAGACCGGCTGGAGCATCCCGGGCCAGTGCAGGGCGGCGATGACGAAGATGGCGACCAGCGGGCCGACCATGAAGACCAGATACCAGACCAGCGCGGGCACGGCGAGGATGACCCCGCCCTGCTCACGGCGGGTCGGGGTGGCGGCGGACCGCGGGGGAGTGACCTGCCCGCGGACCGAGGCGCCGCCCGGGGCGGACGAGAGCATCGTCATTGGAGGACTCGCAAGGGCTCGGGCGCGCGGATCAGGCCGTGCGGTAGGCGGATTCCAGGGCGGAACGCACGGATGCCGCGCTCGTTCCCCGGGTGAAGGCGGTGCTGGTGGCGGTGATCAGAGGCTGGGTCGCGGTCGGCGGGACGTACAGGTCGGGCAGGAGCACCTGGCCGACCCCGTCGCCGAGCTGCTGGGCCTTCGCCACCAGAGGGAAGTCCTTGCTGACCGTGTCGGTCACGAGCGCCATGTCCCGCCCGCTCTCGGTGATGAAGCGCGACACCACGTCGGGGCGGTACATGAAGCGGATGAACTTCTCGACGGAGGACAGCTTCTTGACGCCGTTGGGGCTGATCCAGAAGCCGATGAGGGTGAACGAGCGCAGGATGGTCGGCTTCTCGTGGGAGGCGCCGGGTGCGAGCGGCCACCCTCCGATCTCCGTGTGCCCGGCCGTCTTCGCCGGGACCTTCGCGAGCGCGGAGGACATCGCGGACTGGATGGCCGCGGCCTCCGTGTTGTACTGCGTGGTCATCGTGTCGGAGGTCAGCCCCTGTGCCTTGTCGGCGAAGACCCCGGCGTCCCGCAGCGTCACGAAGTAGTCGATGCCGGCACGTGCTCCCCGGCTGCCGCTGAAGTCACCCGTCGTGTAGACCTGCCGGGCCTCGTCGGGGGTGAGGAAGGTCTGGATGATCTGGGCGAGCAGCTTCTGCCCCGTCCAGTCGTTGCCGCCGACGGTGACGGGTGCGATGCCCTTGGCGCGCAGCTTGCGGGCGGCGCCGATGAGCTGGTCCCCGGTGGTGGGGAGGGAGCCGACGCCGGCCCTTTCGAGGAGGGCCGTGTTGAAGGCGACGGGCCAGTTGGTGGCGAAGTAGGGGAAGGCCCTCAGCCTGCCCTTGTCGTCGGTCCACTCCTCCACGGCCGCGGGCAGGACGCGGTCGCGCAGCCCCCAGTCGTCGAGGTAGCCCTTGACGTCGACGGTGGCACCGACGTCGGTCCAGGCCAGCGTCTTGTCGTACAGGTTGACCATGACGACGTCCGGCTCCTTACGGGCCAGCCGCGAGGTCTCGTACACCTGGGGGAGGTCGTCGCCGTTGACGAGATTCTTGACCCGGATCCCCGGGTTCTCCTTCTCGAAGGCCTTCACGGCGGCGGTGTAGGTGGGGGAGCCCGGCGCGGTGGTCCCGAGCTGGGTGTGGACGAGTAGGGAGCCGGGGTCGGAATCGGCCGAGGCGAGGGTGGAACAGCCGGACATTGCGGGCAGCGCGGTGGCGGCGGCGAGGCCGGAACCAGCAGCAAGGAAACCGCGCCGACTCAGGGGTGAGCGCACAGCGGGATGTCTCCAACCAGGACGGTAACCGGGGTGGTTAATCGATGTACCAGGAGGTTGCGAGAAACTTAGAGGTGAGTGTCGGAACGGTCAACCCCCAGTTGCACATGCTGGAAAGCTGGACAATTCGGACGGGGTGCGCCGTTGGTCGTGGGTATTGCCCCGAAGATCGTTCTGTTGGAGGCTGAGGCATGCCACATCAGCCGACCTTCGTCCTGGTCCACGGGGCCTTCGCCAATTCGTTCTCGTTCGCGCCGCTACAGGCGGAGCTCGCCCTGCTCGGCCACCGCTCGGCCGCTGTCGACCTTCCGGGCCACGGCTTCGACGCGACCTTCCCCGCGCCCTACCAGGCCCCGCAGGACCTGGACGCCCTCGCCGCGGAACCGGGCGGCATCAAGGGGGTCACGCTCGCGGACAACGTCGCCCACGTGATCGACGTACTCGAACGGGCCAAGCGGAACGGCCCCACCGTCCTCGTCGCCCACAGCAGAGGCGGCCTCACGGCCACCCTCGCCGCCAACACCCGGCCCGAACTGATCGACCGCATCGTCTACGTCTCGGCCTGGTGCCCCGTCGATCTGGACGTGGGCGGCTACTACGCCGAGCCGGAGATGGCGGACGTCGACCCGGGCGGCTTCGCCGCCGCCCTCGTCGGGAACCCGGCCGAACTGGGCCTGCTCCGCACCAACTTCCGCACCGCCGACCCGGCGACGCTCGCCGCGTTCAAGCAGGCGTTCGCCGCGGACCTCACCGATGACGAGTTCCGGACCTTCCTGAACACCTTCCAGCCCGACGAGAACCTCGACGCCGGTACACCCGACGACCGGGCGCAGGCCGCGACCTGGGGCCGGATCCCCAGGACCTACGTACGCCTGGCGGCCGACGCCAGCGTCCCGCCCGCCGTGCAGGACCGCATGATCCGCGAGGCCGACGCACTCACGCCCGACAACCCCTTCGACGTCCGGACGCTGGAGGGAAGCCACCTGCGCTGGCTGGTCCACCCGCGGCCCGCCGCGGAGCTGCTGGGGGACCTGGTGGGGAGCTGACGGGCTTGCGGCTCTCCCGGGCAGGCCTCGGGGCCTCAGAGCCTCGGGGTCTCAGGGGTTGCTCTCCCTTGGGTATGCACTGTCCCCATGCCGGTGCTTCCGCCAAGTCCGCAGAGAACTGGTCAACGGGGCGGAGCATGGGGTGGATGAGCTACGGGCAAGGTAGGGCGGCCGCTGGTACGGGCCGCAGGGGAGCCACCCCTCGACCCGCCGACGCAGTCGGCAAGGCATACGAGCTGAGCGGCCCGGAACCAGTCTCACCTCGACGGCAGGTCGCCAGGCGTAGTCGCCTATGTCGGGAATTCGCCGCACCAATTGCCGGCCAGGAGCGTGGCGGGCAGGTATTCGGATTCGACCTCGACCGGGATGCCCTCGTTCCGCGCGAAACAGGCCATGGCGAGCGGAGCAAGGGCGACGAGACCTGAGATACGGGCCGCTCGCCCCTCCTCAGTCCAGTACTCCTTGTGCCACTCCAGAGCTGCGGTGAGGGCCCGATCGAAGCCGGCGTGATCCCCGCGAACGATCCGGTGAAACATCTCCATCGGCGGATACATCAGTTTTCCTGCAGCTTCTGGATGAGTGGCGACTGCCGGGTCCGTACCGTCGATTGCGGCCACCAGCTTCGCGCCGAGGCCGTCACCACCGAGCCAGTAGGTCTGCAGCGAGTCGATCCAGGCGTACTCGAACTCGTCGAACTGCGCATTGTTGTCCCTGAGCAGTGGCAGTGGCACCTGGCACAGCGCCGTGATCCTGTCCCGTTCCCGGCATACCACGGCCAGGTAGAAGGCGGTCAGCCAGGCACCCGGCGTCACGTACTGCTGGGGACCAGTGGCCTGGAGCGTGCGGTCCTCGTGCGCGATCCGGCACCGTACTTGCCCCTCGCCGGTGGTGGCAGCGGCGAACAAGGCGGAGCCAACCTGCATGGTGTCCACCCAGGCATCCCACGTGGGAAAGATCGCCCCCTGCGGATCCGTCAGGCAGCGCACCTTGGCCACCATGAGCGTGGTGTCCAAGGCTTCACCCAAGCCACTCGAATCGGCCTCCAGGCCGCTGATCCACCGCTCCGCGCTCTCCTTGAGTGAGGCGAGCGCTACATCCGCGTTCTCTACTGGGAAGGGATGGCGGGGGATGCGCGAAGTCAAGGCGTCTCTCCTCAGAAGAGCTTGAAGTATTTGAGTACGGCTCCAGCATACGTACCGGTGTTTTCGGAGGCCTGGACGAGGACGTAACGCAGTGTCTTGTCCTTGATGGCATCCTCGATCTCCCGGATGTACTTGGCCTCACCCGGCGATTCGAGTACACGATCCTTCATGTCGGCCACGATGGTGCGGACGTAATCGAGGCTTCCCTGCTTGACCATGAATGTGCCGCCGCTGGGATGGCCATTGCTTTGGCGCCAGTCCAAGGCTCCGTTAGGGCTCTTGGCCTCGACGATCAGTAGGTTGCCGTCCTTGTCCCGCCAGAGCTGGTCGAACCTCTTCGAGCCGTTTGCGGTCTCCGGGAGGTCGGTCAGCTCGTGAGCTCCTTCGAACTCCACCTGCCTGAGCATGTGCCGGCGGGCAGCTTCCTCACCAAGGGCTTCACCGAGCTTACTGTTGTTCGCCGCGCCCTCGCCGAGCACGTTGAAGTTCTCCTGCGCGTGGGCCAGCCCGTATGCGTTGGCGAAACTTGGGTCTTTCTCGAAGAGCTTCTCCCACTTGGTCAGTTCCATACCGGCCATGCGCTTGGCCGCTACCTTGTCCAGGTGCTTGAGGTCGTCGGGCAGGACCGTGGACGGGCCCCGTTCCAAGGTGCCGAGATGGAATCCGCCTGGGTGCGCGTGCGGAATCGAGGACTCGGCCATCCAGCCGCCGCCCGGCTTCTCGACCAGTTTCGGCAGGAGCTGACCATCGACCAGTTCCGCCGCACTGTTCCTATAACCGGGCCCCCACTTGTCGTAGTGCTCGGCACGCCAGATGGGGTCTTCATTGGCCAGTCGGACGTGTTCACGGGTGATCGCCACGCTTTCGGCGGGGGTCCGGTCACTGGCTGGAACATCACGGGCGGCCTCATACTCCGTGCGATGCGTTGCGCGTGTTGCCTCGTCAAGCGGCCCCGACGGTGAGGCGCCAGGAGGGGCGGTGCTGGACGCATGGCCGGATCCGCCCGCGTGACCGCTTCCCGCGCCATCCGGGTGGGAGCCGCCCGCGGATGGACCGTCCGGTCGGCTGACCGGAGACAGATCGCCGGGACGGGAGCCTCGCGAGGCGTTGTCGAGTTCGTTGCGCGGCATGCCGCCCGGGGCTCCACCGCCGGGAGTGTGGTTGCCCTCGCGGCCCAAGCCGTGGGCTCCGTTGTTCACCGCGTGGGACGGGCCGAAAGTGCCGCCTTGGCCGCTATGGGCGACGCCGCCCGTGTAGTCGCCCACCCGCACCCCCGCCCCCACCAGCACCGGCTGCCGTGCCGGGGCCTCCGCGTGGGTGTGGTCCGGGGTGTTCGCGTCGAGGTCGGTTTTGCCGGGTTCGGGGCGGGCTTCTTCGGCGCGTTGGACGAGGTTGCCGTTCTCGTCGTAGAGGTTGCCCTTGAGGTCCGCGTAGGCGGCGCCCTCGTCGAAGGGGTTCTTGACCGTGCCTTCCGGGAGCGCGATCGCTCCCTCGGGGAGTCGGACGGTGCCGTCGGCGAGCCGGATGGCGCCTTCCGGTATTGCCGTGCCCGCGGGGAGGTCGATGGTGCCGTTGGGCAGGCGTACGGCGCCTTCGGGGAGGGTGAAGACGTTGTCGGGCAGGGGCGGGATCTCGATGGTGCCCAGGCCTTTGAGGCCGGTCATGACGTTGCCGATTTTCGTCAGGCCGAAGCCGGCGCCCTTGAAGACGTACGTCATGGGGTCCACGAACCGGCCCACCTTGCCTGCCGTGGACAGGGCCTTCGCGGCCAGGGCGGCCTTGCCGCCCCCTGCGACCGCGCCGCCGGCGCCGCCGGTGAAGACGGTGGTGATCACGTTGAAAGTGACCGCACCGGCTGCCCGGGACGGGTTCTCGCCCCACTCGTCCCAGGCCACCAGGGCCTTGCCCGTCTCCTTCACCGCCGTGCGGGAGTCACGCAGCCATGAGGGCAGGTCCTCGTCCTTCGCCGTCCAGTAGGCGGGTCCCGCCGCGACGGTCATCACGAGCCCTGTGCCGAGCTGGCCGAGGCCCTTCCAGGCCTGGCCAGCCTCTTCCCAGCCGCTGAAGCCCACCAGTGTGCCCAGGCCCTTGATCGTGCCCCAGACCCCGTCGACGAAGAAGCCCTTGGTGAAGTCCCAGGCGTGTTCCCACACCTGCCAGCCCGGGACGGACTCGACGAGCGGATCGCCCCAAGGGAGGCCCTCGGCCTGCTTGAGGGTGTCGGCGTCGAAGCCGTACTGGTGCTTGCTGTCGGAGCCGTCGTTCTTCTTCAGGGGTACGGCGCAGACCAAGGCGGTGATCTTGTTGTGGCAGGTGATCTCCGCGTCCTGGAACGCGGCGAGGGTTTCGGCGATCTCGTCGCGGCGGTGGTTGTTCTCCTCGATCAGGTCACCGTCCTCGCGCCACTTGTCGTCCGCGTTGACCTTCACGAGAAACGCGCCGGCGTCCCGCTTGATCTCCTTCAGCTTCTCGACCAGTGGGTAGACCTCGTCCGAGTACGCGCTCAGTGCACCGGCGATGATCTTGAGGTCGGACTTCAGTGTCCGCCCGGTGTCCGTGACCGGCTTCGTCGTCGCGAACAACTGCTCCGCCTCGGGCGCCTTGTAGAACGCCTGGAGACCGCCGAAGCTGCTGTGGACGTCACCGGTGGCCGTCGCGATGGTCTCGCCCGCCGAGGTCAGCTCGGTGACCTTCACATCGAGGGTTGCCAGGTTCCCCGTGAAGACCGGGATGCCTTCAAGAGGGATCGGTTTGTCATTGTTCACTTGTGGCCCCCGGGGGCGTCCTTCAGCAGGTCCAGCCGCACGGCCTTCGCCGCGTCCTGTGCGTGTTTCGCCGCGTCCAGGTCGCCCGCCAGATACTCGTTGGTGGCCTTCGCCGCCCCGAGCACAGCGGCCTGAATGCGCTCCGACATCGACTTCAGATAGCCCTGGCGCAGTTCCAGGTACTGGCTCAGCCCGGCGGCCACCGGGCCCAGCGTCGGCGCCGACAGCGGCGCTGCGCCCACCGGTACGGGACCCTGGAGCGGCGTGGAGGCCTCCGAGCCCGGTACGGCCGTCCCCGCCGCCGTCGCCGCCTCCGACATCGTCGTGACCAGAGCCGTCAGAGCCTTCTCCAGGTCACCCGCATGCGTGCCGGTGACCTGCAACTGGCCCTGCACCCCCTGTGGCTTGATGTCCCATGCCGCCATGAACGCCCCCACCCCCGTGTACCGATGTCCCACCCTCGCGCCCGCCTCACTGCCCGCGACCGCCGGAGGAACGTTCCTCCCGGACGCCGGTGCGCAGTGGTTCAGCCGATGTTGTCGACCGCGGCCTTCGCTCGCGCGAGCGTCTGCTGCGCGGTGCCGTCGTTCTTCTCCAGCGTCGTCTTCAGCAGGTGGATGATGTTCCTGACCTCCTGCGAAGCGCTCGCCCAGCGCAGTTCCTTGCCGTGGTACTCATCCGCCACACCATCGGCTGCGAAGTCGTTCATCGCGGCCTTCACCTGCGCGTCCCGCGCCGTCATCACCTGCTCCAGCTGCGCGATCACGATCTGGATGTTGCCCTGCGCCTCCGTCGAAGCGCCCGTGTCGTACGAACGACGGTCACCGTCTGCGGCCACAACTCATCACTCCCCGTGAGGATCCCCATGAAAATACGCACGTCACATCTGCGTCCCCGCGCTGCGGGGACGGCAGGTCAGCGGCCCGAGAAACGTGCCGCGTCGAAATTCGCCGCACCCATCTGCGACTTCGCGTTCTCGCCCTGCTCCTGGTCGCCCTCGCCGAACGCCGCGTCCATCCCCGACTGGCCACCGAGCAGAGCCGACAGCGAACCGTTCAGCGCCGCCGTGATCTCGTCCGAGTGCACCTTGAAGGAGTCGAACGCCACTTTGCCCGCACCGTTGAACTTGCCCTCCAGCGGCTGAGCCGCCTGGATCAGCTGACGGATCAGTGTGCCGAGGTCCGTACTGGACGCCTGCGACCGCAAATTCAGATTCGACAGAACCGACGACCCCATGTCGAACTTCATCAGATTTCCCCCGCCAGGTTGAGCGATCGCACGTATGTCTCATTTCTATCAACCAGGACATCGCTGATGCAATCAGTAATCAGGTCACTGTGACCACCCCAATACAGCCCGGTGCCAGCCCCGTCACATGCCCTTCAGATGCCGCGTCAGCCGCTCGAAGTCCTGCCAGCCCGACAGGTCCGAGGGATCACCCCGCAAGGGGTAGTACATCGCGGGACGCACCCTGGGGCCGAGCTGAATGGGAGCTGTGGGCAGGGGAGTACGCCGGGCGCGGTCACCCGGGAGCGCGCGCACCTCGTCGGCCCCGAGTACGAAGGCCAGCGGAACGCCGGGCCCCTCGAAGCGGGGCGGCACCGCCAGATCGCGGCGCGCCTTGCGGAGTTGTACGAGCATCGACTGGAGCCGGTGGCGGGTGGCGAGCACCTCCGCCGCCCGCGGGAGCGCGTCCAGCGGTATCTCCTCGTCGGCGCCGTAGCCGAACGCCAGCGTCACCTCCTCCTCCACCCCCGCCGTCGTACGGGTGACGTGGACGGTGGCGAGCCCGGGCCGGTCGGGGCTGCCGACGACCACGGCCCAGGTCGGCTGCGGGGAACGCTCGAAGGCGACATCCGTGAGGCGCTGTGGTGACCAGGGAAGATTGGCCGGTTCCGCCGTGCCCCACCCAGCCGGAGGCGCTCCGGCGAGCTCGCGCCACACGGCTTCCAGCCCGCCACCGAGCACCAGGCGGTCATCGGCCGGATGCACCGAGCGGAACGTCAGCGCCAACTGCCGCTCTCCCGTGTCGGACACCTCCCCGTAGGACGCGGCGACCAGATTGTCCGGCTCGTCGGCGGTCGCACCCGGTCCCTCCACCGGCGCGAAGATGCCGTCCTGCCAGCGCAGTACGGCACCGGACAGCCCGTCGTAGTAGCCGTCCCGTTCGTCCTGGACGATCCAGCGGGACGGCCACGTCCCCAGGATGTGGCGGACAGCGGGGGAGAGCGTCGTCCCGGGCGGGGCAACGACCTGGAGTCCGAGCCCGGCCTCCGCCGCTGCCCGGTAGGCGTCCGCGAGCCAGGCCGTCAGGGCGACCACCGGACGGTCCTGGATCACGACGGCGACCTTGTCGGTGAGCACGTCGACGGCGGGGACTGCGGCGGCCGGTGTGGGGGCGACACTCAAGCCGTCGGTGGACACCACGGCCAGAGAACGGCCGGCCTCCGGGGGCCAGGCGGAGCCACCGGCCTGGTGGGTGAGCCGGGCGGCGAACGTGCCCGCGATCCGCTCGGCCTCCGCGACACCCGTGGTGGCGCGGGCCTCCGTCCACCAGAACGGGACAGGCGGCGCATCGGCCCCGAGAAGGCGTTCAGCTTCGCCGGCCACCTGGACGAGCAACGGGGCCTCGACGGACACCAGGGGACGCCCCTCGGAGTCGCAGAGCTGTATGACGGCTCCGTCGGCGTGTGTGCCCACCAGCTTGTCGGGACCTCCGGAGAGCAACCCCACGAGCACGCTCCACGGGTCCGGCATGCGGGTGGTGAGGGCGATGACGTCCTTGGTCATGTGGTTCGTTGGGTCCTTCGTGGTGTGGGTGCAGGCAGCTATGCCGGCGTGTACACGGTCTGGATCAGGCGGTTCGTCTGCCCCCTGCGGATCAGCACGCCGCGCCCCGCGGGCTGCTGGGTGGCGTACACCCCCGGGAACAGCTGTCCCTCGCTGCGGTCGCCCGCCATGAGGACGGCCGATGCCCCCGACTCGCGCAGGCCCTGGACCAGTGGCTCGTACATTCCGCGGGAGGCGCCCGCGACCCGTCGTGTCAGCACGAAGTGGAGGCCGATGTCCACCGCGTTCGGGATGTAGGGAAGGAACGGGGACAGGGGCGACTGGCCGGCCGTGGTCAGCACGTCGTAGTCGTCGATGAGGACCACGATCCGTGGGCCGCTGCCCCAGTTGCCGGGTTCCAGGTCCTCGACCCGCGTGCTGTCGTCGGGCAGACGCTTGTCCAGCTCCGTGGCGATACCGGCCGAGAGGCCGGAGCACAGCTTGGCGTTGTACGCGTAGCCGCCCCTGAACTCCTCGGGGATGGTCCCGCGCAGGCTGCGCCGGGGATCCATGACGGCGAAGACCAGCTCGTCCTCGCTGTAACGGTCGATGAGGCCGGCGGCAATCGTCCTGAGGAGGTTGGTCTTCCCGCACTCGCTGTCGCCCATGACCAGCAGGTGCTGGTCATGGGCGAACAGGTCCAGCAGGACGGGCTCCAGCGCGGTCTGGTCCACGCCGATCGGCACCCGCCGTGGTTCGGCGACCGGGCCCGGCAGCAGGTGCTGTTCCAGGACCTGCGGCAGGACCCGCACCGGCTGGGCGACCTCACCGCTCCAGGCGGCGCGGACCGTACGGGTCGCGCGCTCCAGGACCGCGCCCAGGTCCGCGGTGTCGGCGAGCCCGTCCGCACGGGGCAACGCCGCCTGGGCGAAGAGCTTGCCGTCGGTGAGGACGCGGCCGGGCTCGTCGGGGGACAGGGTCTGGGAAAGCTTGCGGTCGACGCTGGACTCGCTCGGGTCGTTCAGCCGCAGTTCGACGCGGGTGCCGAAGGTCGACTGGGTGGCGATGCGCACGTCGTTCCAGCGGAGCATGCCCGCGACGACGTGGATTCCGTAGCCACCACCGCGCTTGAGGATGTCGACCACCGCGTCGTCGAGGTCGTCGAAGTCGTCGCGCAGCGCACCGAATCCGTCGACGACGAGCACGATCTCGGCGGAGGCGAGCTGAGGCAGCCGGCCGGCCGCGTGCAGGGTACGCAACTGCTCGACGGAGTCGATGCCGTACTCACGGAAGAGGTCCTCGCGGGACGCGAGCATGTTCCGCACCTCCTCGACCGTGCGCCCCGCCCGCTCGCGGTCCGCGCGGCCCGCGATGCCGCCGACGTGCGGCAGCCCCGACAGCGCCTGGAGGCCGCCCCCGACCAGGTCGAGGCCGTAGACCCCGACCTCCTGCGGGGTGTGGGTCAGCGCGAGGGAGAGGACGAACGTACGTAGGAGGGTCGTCTTGCCTGACTGCGGGCCCCCGATGAACGCGGCGTGGCCGCCAGCCACGGTGAGGTCCAGGAACCACTGCCCCTGCCACTGCTTCGTAGGGTCGTCGAGCAGGCCGAGGGGCACCTGGAGCGGCCCGCGCCGCTTGGCGAGCTGCATACCGCGCGGGCCGACGTCCAGGGGGCCCGCGACCTTGTCCAGGGTGATCGCGCCGGGCAGCGGCGGCAGCCAGATGCTGCGCACCGGTCCGGCGGCACCTTCCAGCTGTTCCACCACGACGCCCAGCTCGGTGGGCCCGGTCTCGCGGCGTCGCGACACCGACTTCCGAGAGCCGGAATCGTCCGGTGCGGCAAGGGTGTTGAACGCCTCGTACTCAAGGGCGAGCGGCCCCGACTCCTCCTCGTCCGCGCGTTGGACGGGCCCCCGGTAGCCCCCCGACACATAGCTGGCCTTGAAGCGCGTGTAATGGCTGGTGTCGACCTTGAGGTAGCCGAAACCCGGCAGCGGCGGCAGATGGAACGCGTCCGTGGTGTCCAGGACCGTACGCGACTCGTCGGCGGAGAAGGTGCGCAGGCCGAGCCGGTAGGAAAGATAGGTGTCCAGACCCCTGAGCTTGCCCCCCTCGATGCGCTGGCTCGAGAGCAGCAGGTGGACACCGATGGAGCGCCCGATACGGCCGATGGACAGGAAAAGATCGATGAAGTCCGGCTTGGCCGTGAGGAGTTCCCCGAACTCGTCGATCACGACGAACAGATGGGGCAGCGGGTCCAGATCCGGCCGCTTCTCGGCGCGCAGTGCGGCGTAGTCGCCGATGTCCGCGATGTTGCCCGCGTCCTTGAGTGCCTGCTGGCGGCGCTTCACCTCACCGGCGAGGGAGGCGTGGACGCGCTCGACGAGGCCCGCCTGGTTCTCCAGGTTGGTGATGACGCCGGCGACGTGCGGCAGGTTCGCGAACGGTGCGAAGGTCGCACCGCCCTTGTAGTCGACGAGGACCAGGGCGAGGTCCTCCGGCGGGTGCGTGGTGACCAGGGCGAGGACCAGGGTGCGCAGCAGCTCCGACTTCCCGGACCCGGTGGCGCCGACGCACAGGCCGTGCGGGCCCATCCCGAGTTCGGACGACTCCTTCAGGTCCAGGAGCACCGGTTCATGGGAGTCGCTGATCCCGATGGGTACGCGCAGGAAGGCGCGTTCACCACGCGGGGCCCAGAGGCGTGACAGGTCGAGCCGTGCCGTGTCCTCGATGCCGAGCAGGCCGGCGAAGTCGACGGGGCCGGACAGGGGCGCGTCGACGAGCGATTCCGCGGACAGCCGCAGCGGCGCCAGCATGCGGGCCAAGCCCTCTGCGAACGGGATGCCGACCTCGTCCACGGTGCCGTGGGCACTCACCTGTTCCTGCTCCCGCAGGTCGTCGATGACCACGTCGGCGCCCTCCACGGTGATGCGGATGCCGACGTGTCCCGGCTCCTGGACCCGCTGTTCGAGCAGGTGCAGGACGGTCACCCCCATCTCGCGCAGGCCGACGGCGTCATCGGGACGGGGCAGGTCCACGGCGTCCTCACCGTGTCCGTCGGTGACGACGAGCAGCCGGTCCGTCATGGACAGAGCGTCCTTACCCGCTAGACCGCGGCGTACCTCGGCGGCGTAGGAGGCACGGCGGCGGAGCTCCGGACCGAGCTGTCGGGCGAGCTGGGGCGCCGAGGGTGCGATTCGGCGGGCGGCCACCGGCCCGTCGAACTGTTCGGTGTCCAGGAGATGAGGCAGCCACTTGGCCCACTCCCAGTCCGCGACCCGGTCGCCTGGCACCGCGAGCGCCATCGCCACGTCGTCAGGGGCGTGCGTCGCCGCAGCCTGCACGAGGAGGGCGCGGGCGACCCGGAGGCAGTCCTCGCGGGGACCGATGACACTGATGTTGCCGACCCGGTCGAGCGGGACGGTGAGAGGGAGTTCGGTGCCGGTGCGGAAACGGGTCATCAGCGCCGACGCTTCGTTGAGCATGAACAGGTCGGGAGGGGTGAGAACCGACGAGCCCTGATCGGCCACCCTCAGATCGCGTACGGGCATCTCTCCGGTGCCGACCCGCACCCGCAGGAAGTCGGCGTCGACACGGCGCCGCTCCCACAGTCGGGCCGGATCCCGCACGATGTCGTACAGGGCGTGCGGCGGCGGGTTGAGTACATCGGCGCGCTCGCGGCGCGCGCGTTCCTCGCCCGAGAGCTCTTCCCTCAGATCCTCCACATAGGCGAGGTAGGCCTCGCGCTGGGTCCGGCGGGTGCGCTGGGCCTTGCCGCGCTGGGAGAAGAGCAGCGCGACGGAGCCGATGATCGTGACGACGAGGATGATCGCGCCGAGGCCGGCGAACTGGCTGTTGCGGACGACCGTCATCATCACGACCGACGACATGACCCCTGCGACGGGCAACAGCGACATCGCGATGTTGCCCGCCTTCCCCTCGGGGAGGTTGGGCGGGGCCTCGATGGTGCGCGGCTCGGAAGCGGCCGGAGGCCGGGTCGTCCTGGCGGGGCGGTGTATCAGTCGGGTGCTCATGATCGTCCGTCACTCGCGGTCGGGCTCGGGCTCGGCATGGGTCAACGACGCTTCTGGGAGAGCTGGAAGACATCCGCGGCGAGGCGGGTGGCGGCTTGCCGCGTCGACCGGGCGAGCAACTCGGTACGGATGGCACCGCCGGCCGCAAGATGCCGGTCGTACGGCAGGACCTGGACGCCCGCGCCTGTGGACTGCAACCGTTGCGCAGCCTTGCCGAGGTCGATTCCGGCGCGGGGCACCTGTTCGGTGAGCACGACGACCGTACCGTCGATCACATGGCGGGGCAGGCCCTGCATCCATTCGAGCACGTTGTACGTACTCGTGACGCCCTCCAACGTCGCGGGGGCGGTCAGTATCCGGGCCTGCGCGGCGGAGAGCGCGACCCGGGCCACCTCGGCGGGCAGCGTCTCGCAGTCCACGACCGTGACACCGAAGTAGCGCCGCAGGGAGACCATGACACGTTCGTACGCCCTGGTGTCCAGCATCGCCCCGATCCGTCCCTGGCTGCCGGGCAGGAGCCAGGCGTTGTCGGGGAGTTGGACGAGGTAGCCGGTGATGTCGAGCAGGGACATCTGAGGTTCGACGATGTTCGCGACGTCGCCGGTGGTCCAGCGCAGTGACGGGGAGCCGAGCCGTAGCGGCAGGGAGCCGAGCGCCGGATCGGCCTCGACGAGGAGGACCGGGTCCTGCCGGTAGTGCGCGTATGTGGTGCCGAGCAGTGCGGCGACCGTTGTCTTGCCCGCGCCGCCCCGGATGGAGGTGACGGCGATCTGCCGGCCGGTCCTCACGGGCTGCTGGAGCCGCTCGGCGGTGCGGGTGATCTCGGTGACCTCGCGCGCAGCTGACGAGGAAACGATCCGGCGCACGGCCTGCGCGGCGCGCGAGACGAGGGGCTCCCCGTGGCGCGGCTTGCGTATCGCTCCGGTCAGGGCGTCGTCCACCACGGGCCGGGAGTCGGGGGTGTTGCGGTGCGGTCCCCCGCCGGGGGCGTACGACGCAGGCTGCTCCGGCCGCCGAGGTGCGCCGGGTCCGGGCGTTGCCGCGCCCGAACTCTGCGCCGGGCCGCCGGGCGTTGCGAGGTCCGGGCCCTGCGAAGGGGCACCGGCGTCGTGCGCCGCAGCACGGGGGCGCCGCTCACCCTGCTGGGATGCTCCTCCCAGGTCCCGCAGTACATCGCCCTGCCAGTTGTCCGCGTTCGGCATCTCTGCCCTTCTTCTCCGCCGTGGTGCTCCTGTCGGAGCGCCCGCGCGTTGACTCAGAACTTGTCGAGCAGTTGTCCGAACACGCCGAACACGCCGACGGCGAGCGGGAAGAGCCCCACCATGCCGATGGATTCGACCAGGTCAGCCGTGCGCCGGAGCCGGACCCGCACATGGTCGGGAGGCTCGACCGCCAGGACGAACAGCGGGAGTACAGCCGCCGCCACCAGCACCGCGATCGGTCCGACGCCCCCACCGTGCTGCATCCACAGCATCACCAGGCGCACGACGAGGACCGCCGCGGCGGCGAAGAGCGCCACCACTTCCGCGACCAGGGGAAAGGCGCGTGCCCGCGACAGGAGGACCACGGTGACGACCGAGGTGAGCACCACGGTCCACACCGTCTGTGTCTCGGCCCGCGTGATCAGCCAGCCGGCACCGGCGGCGGAGACCGCGGTGGCCAGAGTCGCGAGGGCCAGGCCGCGATGCGTGGCCGCGAGCGCGTTGCCCACCTCATGGCGGCTGACGGAGACGCCGCCCGAGCGGCGGTCGTCGAGCGCGGTCAGTCCCGATGCCATCAGGGCCAACCGGGGCAGCAGACCGAGCAGGACCACGGACAGGACCGCCATGACGGCGCCGAGCCGGGCCGGGTCCGCCAGGGCGGCGGAGACACCCTCCCACACCACGGTGAGCGCGGCGGTCGCAGCGGCACCGATGAGCCCGCCGCGGCCGAGCGGCGAGAAGTAACCGAGCATCACCGACGTCAGGATCACCGCTCCCGCGACAGCGGCGAGACGCAGAGTGCCGGGCCAGTCGTAGGAGTCGGCGGCAGTCCACGCGGTGAGGGTGCCGATCGCGCCGGACAGGAGCAGGAGCGCGGTAGCCAGGCCACGGTTCCCCTGCCCCAGCTTCGCGACGAGGGCGCCGGCCACCAGCAGGACCAGCGTGGTGGCCACGAGGGCGCCGGTCAGAGCGCCGAGCGGGAATTCACGGCGGGCGAGCAGCGCGGCGATCACGGCGAAGACGACGGTCGCCACACCCCCGGTGGCGCGGCGTGCGGCGGGCCGCCAGCGCCAGGCCCGCAGATCGAGGTCGTCGGCCACCTGGTCGGTGACGTCGTGCACCACTGGGGCGGGAGGCGCCGAGTGCGTCCTGACGAGCCGGAGCACCGCGCCGTCGGCTATCCCGGCCGACGCCAGTGTGCTGTCGTGCGGCAGTGCGGAGCCGTCGGACGTCATCAACTGTCGTGTCAGCGGGCGTGAGGCGACCCGGTCGTCGAGCACCTGGAGGATATCCGGGAGCAATTGACCGATCGGAGTGTCAGACGGAAGGACGATGTCGGCCCGGCGCCGTTCGCCGACCAGGGTCACCCGGCTCAGTTCCGTCCGGGACGTTATCGCTGTGGTCACCACTTACGGCAACCTATCATCACGGCTGCGAGAGCTTTCTGCGCTAAAGGTGCGTACCGGAATTCATTGCCATTTCTGCTGTCAATCCGGGGAAAACGCCTGGCACTTCCCTGGATTTCCCTGAGGACTTCCGCCCCTCCTACTGGCCGGCGCGGTCGTACGACTGCGCCTGGCGCTGCTGCTTCTCCTGTTCGGCCTTCTGCTTGTCCAGCGTGTGCTGGAGGAACGACCATCCGACGCACCCCGCGCACATCACCGCCGCGAGGGCGATTCCCGCGAATACCTTCCCGAGCCGCTCGTCCGCCGTGCGCCGCGCTCGCTGTGCGCCGAAGAGCAGCGCGTCGCGCATCCTGCGCCGGCGTACCCCCACCGACTCCAGCAGCTGGCTGTCGTAATCCCGTGCCATGCGTCGTCCGTCGCCTCAGTCGTCCGTAGCGTCAGTCGCGGTCGGTCCGAACATATCGCCCGGCCTTGACGGCGGAGACGAAGGACGACCATCCGGCGGCGGGGATCAGCAGGGCAGGCCCCTGGGGCGACTTGGAGTCACGGACGGGGACGCCGGAGGGGTGGCCGTCCAGGACCTCCAGGCAGCTGCCGCCTTCGTTGCCACTGTGGGTGGACTTGCGCCAGCCGGTCAGCACAGAGGCGTCGGGGAGGGTGCGGTCAGTCACGGTATC
The DNA here is from genome assembly GCF_045162755.1 of Streptomyces sp. NBC_01012. NCBI lineage: Bacteria > Bacillati > Actinomycetota > Actinomycetes > Kitasatosporales > Streptomycetaceae > Streptomyces > Streptomyces sp. NBC_01012. The sequence continues at coordinate 5,141,275 of NZ_CP108688.1, forward strand.
CGTAGTCCTTTGCGGTCGACCTCATGAAGGCCAATGACTCCTTGAGCGGCATTGCGTCGCCCAGCGCAACATCGTAGGCGCCTTCGAGTCGGTCGACCATGGCCGGGGAATCGTGCACCTTGCCCACCTGGATGCCTTCCGAATAGGCCACGGGAGGCTGATCCCCGAAGCGCATCAGAGTGAGCATCCCCTGCATGAGCGTGTGCATCCCGAGCCCGAAGGGCAGCACGTAGGCCCGCACGCGCCTTGTCTCCACCAGGCCCACGATGTGCATGATCTGCTCCGCCATGACACCTGGCGCGGAGAGCAGGGGTGCGCGCCTGCGTGCCGTGTCGCGGTGACCGAGGGGCGACCGGGTACGGAAGACGGGGAGGGGGAGCCGTTCGGGCCCTGCGGTCTCGGCCGCCCCGAACGACTCCCCCTGCCAGGTCACCGGTCGCGTCAGGAGCCGGACTGACCGTCCGCGGTGGACAGCTGGTCGGCGTAGACCAGGACGTCCTTGTGGCTGTACTGGATGTTGTACATCTTCTTCGCGCCGATGACGACCTTGCCGCTGGAGGGCAGGAAGTCATCCGTCGGGACGGGAGCCGACGCGGCCACGTAGGACTGCCCGGCCGGGACCGAGTACATGCTCAGCGGGGCCTGGGTGGACGGCGAGGAGTCGGCGGGGTACTCGTCGGCGTCCGGGTAGTTGGTGCCGTACACCTCCGCTGCCTCGTCGCCCGACGGGGTCACGATGGTGGCGTCGGGGGCGGGGACGGTGTTGGCGCCGTCCGGGTTGTCGAACCACAGCTTGCTGCCGCTGAACCAGATGGCGGTCCAGTCACCCTCGCGGCCGGCGACGACGAACTGCTGGCCGGCCTGGGCGGTGGCACCCCAGTCGCTGATCCGGTCGGTACCGGTGCCGTTGTCCGGGTGAATCGTCTGCTCGCCGAACAGTGGTGCGTCGGCCTTGGGCTCGGTGCGCAGCCGGACGAAGTTCGACGCCTGCTTCACGGTGCCGCACTCCTCGGTGGCGCCGCTGCCGTCGTCCTTCGGGCAGACCTCCATGGTCTGCTCGTTGTCGGTGAAGCCCGGCGCGATCGTCACGGCGGAACCGACCTCGCCGACGCCGTGCTCCCCGTCGACCGGGGCGCCGACCAGGTCCATGAAGCGCTGCCAGTCCCAGGACGGTCCCGGATCCCAGTGCTGGTCGTCCACGTACGCGTCAGCGGGAGCGGGCACGTTGTCGTGACCGACGATGTGCTGCCGGTCCAGCGGGATGTCGAACCGCTTGGCCAGGTACTTCACCAGCTCCGCGTTCGACTGGTACTGCGATTCGGTGTACCAGGTGGCACCGTGCGCGGCGTAGCCCTCGTTCTCGATACCGATCGAGTGCAGGTTCGTGGAGTAGTTGCCGGCGTGGAAGCCCAGGTTCTTGGTGGGCACCATCTGGGTCACCGCGCCGTCCGATGACCGCACCACGTAGTGCGCGGAGGTGCTGCTCGCCGGGTCCTGGAACGTGGCGATGGCGGACTCGTAGGACGACTCGGTGTCGTGGATGATGATCCGGTCGATCTTGGCGCCGTTCGCGGGCCGGTCCGAGGCCTGTCCGTTGCCCGCGGCGGCCGGGACGTACGCGCAGTCCAGGGTGGCCGGGCACTCGGTGTCCTCGGTGGACGCAGCGGACAGCTTGAGCTTGTCCAGCTGGGAGGTGGCCGGCTTGGCCCCGTTGTCCGCGGCGAGGCGCATCTTCTGGCCGTCGGCCGTCTTGCGCGTGACGCCCTTCTTCAGGGTCTTGAACACGCGGTCGGCGAACGCGGTCGCGCCCTGACGCTCCGTGGACTGGCTGTAGCGGGCGACCGCTCCGTACCAGTCGTCGGGGTCGTCGGAGGTCTTGCCGTTCAGCTCCTTCTGGTACGAGGCGAGCAGCGCCGCGCCACCGCGGACGTTCGCCGAGGAACTGGTGCGCAGTTCGTCGGACTTGAGGCCCGTCAGTCGCGCCGCGGTCTGGAGTGTGTGCTTGGCCTCGCCCTTGGCGAGTTCCTTGGCCTCCGCGCGTCCGGCGGTGCCCGCGGCTCCGCCGTCGATCATCTTCGCGGTGACGTCGGTCAGATGCATCGGCCCGTAGCCGCCCGAGGCGCTGTGCTGCCCCTGGTGGGTGTCCCAGGCCGACTGCTGGTAGGCGACCGCCATCAGCACCTCCTGGGGCACGTCGTACTCGGCGGCCGCGGCCTCGAATTCCCGCTGCAGCGCGGTGTCCGCGGGGGCGTCACTCTGCGTCGCCTGGGCCACCACCGGTACGACGATGGCTCCGGCCACCACCATGGCCGCTGCGGCTATCGCGACGGGGTGCCGCAGCAGCGCCCGCTTACGGTGCGTGTGGGCGTCTTTTGTCATGAGCTTCCAACTATGTGTGTGGGAGTAATTGGCCAGCCGTTCCTACATGCCGCCGAACCAATCGCAAGTGCCGTGTCCGGTAGGCGTATTGACGACTGATCGCATGTTGTCATATTTGTTATTCGGCCATGCCGACGAGATGTGCAATGAGGGTGTCCTGATTCGGGCGGTGTTCACCATGTGACCGACCGTGTGCGCATGGGCGTTTCAGGGCCGCGCTCAGTGGGGCAGACCCGGCCGTGCGACAGGTGAACCGGCCTGGTCTCCGCGGGCCTGGGCCGGCAGGCCGCCGGGTGGCGTCCATGTGTAGGCGTCGGGGGCGAAGTCCCGCAGGCGCTTGAGGAGCTTGCCGGTCGACCAGGGCCAGCTGAACGTGTTGATGCCCGGCCGGCCGAAGTAGTAGCCGGAGTCGGCCGTGCTGTAGACGGTGGTCCGAAGGGCCTTCTGCACCGCCCTGTGGTGCGCCTCCTCGACGTCGGGCCTGACGTCCAGCGCGGCGAGTTCCCTGGTCCGGAGGTGGGCGAGGGCGGCGGTGACGTAGCCCAACTGCGCCTCCAGGACGGTCGGAACCGCGGTGGTGCCGCTGAGCAGGTTCGGGCCGATGAGGAGGAAGAGGTTGGGGAACCCGCTGACACTGGTGCCCAGATACGCCCGACGGCTCTCGGCCCACGCCGGGGTCGCGGCCAGCGTGGTGCCCTCGCTGCCGTGCAGCCGGTCGGCCAGGGGGATCTCGCCGACGTGGTAGCCGGTGGCCAGGACGATGACGTCGGCGTGTGCGCGGGTGCCGTCGGCCCCGACGACCTCGGAGCCCTCCACGGCGGCAGCACGGGTGGGGTGCAGTCGCACATTGGGCCGGGTCAGGGTCGGGTAGTACGTGTCGGAGGTGATCAGGCGGCGTCCCCCGAGGCGGTAGTCGGGGCTGAGCGCCCGGCGAAGCTCCCGGTCCGGGACCGACGTGCGCAGATGGTGGCGTGCCATCGCTTCGAGCGGTCGTAGCAGACGCGGATGACGAAGAGGGACGGCGATGGCCTCCTGGGTCCGGTGCTGCACGCCGCGTACCGCCCGGCGGGCGGCCGGATGGCGTTCGAGGAAGCGGTGGAAACCGTCCGGGAATGCGAAGTCGGGCTTCGGCAGCACCCACTGGGGTGTGCCCTGGAAGACATCGACGTGAGCGGCCTTCGGCTGGATCTCGGGCAGGAACTGCACGGTGGACGCCCCGGTGCCGACCACCGCGACGCGACGCCCCGTCAGGTCGACGTCGTGGTTCCAGCGGGCGGAGTGGAAGGAGGCGCCGGGAAAGGCATCGAGGCCGGGGAGTTCGGGGTCACGCGGCCGGTGCCAGGGTCCGGTGGCGACGATGAGGGCCCGGGCGGCGTACGCACCGTTCGTGGTCTCCAGGTGCCAGCGGTGCGAGCCCGGCTCCCAACGGGCGCTCACCACCTCGGTGTCGTAGCGGATCGCCTCGTCCACACCGTGCGTGGCGGCGGTGGTTTCCAGATAGTCGAGGATCTCGGACCGGCCGGCGAAGCAGCGGGACCAGGGGTGAGGGGCGAAGGAGTACTCGTACAGCATCGACGGCACATCGCATCCGCACCCGGGGTAGGTGTTGTCGCGCCAGGTCCCGCCGAGGCGCCCCGACTTCTCCAGTACGACGACGTTCTCGATCCCGGCCCGGCGCAGTGCGACCACGGCGGCCACCCCGCTCAGGCCGGCCCCGATGACGACGACCTCCGCTTCCTGACGACTGTCGTTACCTACCCCGGCCACGGCCGCTCCCCACTTGCCTCGCGAGCAACCCGGGCGCGTGCCGGACCGCACGTCGTCATTGGTCACTCGGAGTGCCGACGCTAATGCTTTGTGTGACGGAAATGGTGGCTTTCGCTCGGGAAAACCCCATATGGGTGGGCAGGCGGGGGAGATGGTGCGTCTGTCCGCTCATCCCACGCAAAGGCCTCCGGTGGCCGGCGGCGGGTCAGGTGGTCCGCGCCGGCCCCGGAGGCCTTGGCTGTATCGGGTCTTCGGAGGTGACGGTGTCACCGGCGAGCAGGACTGTCGGTGACTCCGGTGACTCCGGTGACTCCGGTGACTCCGGTGACGCCGGTGGTGCTCGTGATGGCGAGTCGGGTGGCAAGTCGGCGGTGTTCGAGGGCGGTTGCCAGGGCGTAGGCGCCGCCGCCGGCGAGGGTGAGCACCCAGTAGAGGCCGGTGCTGCCGGTGAGGAGTGCCGCGGTGGAGGTGAGGGCGAGCCAGGTGCCGAGGCCGTAGTGGAGGAGGTTGCGGCGCTGGGCGCCCTCGGCGATGTAGAGCAGCCCGACGATGAGGCCGGATCCGGTGGGCCAGAGCATGGTCTGAAGGTCGGGGTTGCCGACGGTGGAGGTGAGGCCGGTGATGGCGAGGAAGAGGGCGACGAAGCCGGTGACCCATGCCGCGCCGAGGAGTTTGCCGGAGAGAGCCTCGTCGGGGCCGGTGGCGGTGCGCTGGGCACGTGTCGCGGCGAGGGTGGCCTGGACCGTGCCGACGGCGAGTCCGGCGCCGAGGAGGGTCATGGGCAGCCAGCCCGGCAGGCCGATCAGGGGTTCGTCGCCGACGGAGACGGCGGCGGCCCCGTGGCCGAGCAGGTAGGCGAGGCCGAAGCTGATGTAGGTCGCACGGTTGTCGACCTCGCCCGGGGCGTGGGCCGGTGTGACGGTGGTGGAGATCGGGGCGGCGATCGGGGTGGTGATCGTGGCGGGGGGAGCGGCGACGGGCATGGTGGGGCCTCCGGGGTAGGGGCTGGGTCAAACTGCGACACGTAACGTCAAACTCATAAACTTACGACCGTAACTACAAGGCATGGCTCGCTGCTCTTGCGGGCTCGGCGTCACGTCACGCTCCGGGGACGATGATGACCTTGCCGGCGACGGTGCGGGACTCGGCCAGGGTCAGCGCAGCGGCTGCCTCGGTCAGCGGGATCCGGGCGGCGATCTGCGGGACGACGGTCCCGTCGGCCACCAGCTGCAGGACCTGGGTGAGGTCCTCGCTCATCCGGCGCTGCCAGGACGCGCGGCAACGGCGCTTGCCGGCCCAGAGGTTGTAGAAGTGGGCACTCTTGCCGTTGGGCAGGTTGTTCCACGCCGCGAGCTGCCCGAAGAGCTTCAGTACCGGCAGCTGCGAGTTGCCCTTGTCGCCCTTGGATGCCGCGGTGCCGTAGGAGACGAGCGTCCCGCCCTTGCGCAGCAGTCGCCACGACTGCTCGACCGCGGCCCCGCCGACGTGGTCGAAGACCGCGTCCACACCGTCGGGCGCCAGCTCCTTGATGCGGGCGTACATGTCGGGGTCGCGGTAGTCGACCGGTGTCGCGCCCAGCTCGCGTACGTAGTCGTGGTGGCGCTCCGACGCCGTACCGATGACCTTCAGGCCGGCGTGCCGGGCCAGTTGTACGAGCGTGGAGCCGACGCCGCCGTTCGCGCCCAGCACCACGATCGTGCCGCCGGCGCGGACCTTGGCCGTCCGGTGCAGCATCTGCCAGGCGGTGACGCCGTTGACGACGACGGTCTCCGCGGCTGCCGCGTCCACGTCGTCCGGCACCGGCATCAGGTCCGCGGCGTCGACCAGCAGGTGGCTGGCCCAGGCGCCGATCTTGGTGATCGCCGCGAACCGGCGGCCGACCAGGCCGGTGTCCACGCCGGGGCCGACCTCGGTGACCGTACCGACCAGGTCGTAGCCGAGTACGAAGGGGAACGGCGGCTGGTCGAAGTACGTACCCAGGCGCATCTGCTGCTCGGCGAACGAGACGCCCGTCGCGTCCATCCGCAGGACGACCTGGCCCTTCGCCGGCTCCGCCAGCTCGCGGGTCCGGCTCTCCAGTCCCTCCGGCTCGACCTCTCCGGGCAGGACGATCTCGGTGGCGGTGATGGTGTTGTGCGCTGCGTGTGTGGCGTTCATGGCGGGCTCCTTGCTGCTCGGTTCGGGGCTTCGTGCGTTTGCTTACGGTCGTAACACTACACACGTAAGTCCGGAGCGGCAAGAGACTGCCTATGTAAACTTCACGCTGTAAGTTGACGGCGGAGCGCAGCCGTGTCGCTGCGCACGCCTGGCGGGAAGTTACGGACGCCAATACGGCGCCCATGGGCCTGTTTTCTGTCCGCAACCTCCCCCCGAGCCCACGCGAGATGCCGCAGCTTGCCCCGCTCTGGTGCCGCGGGTGAGGGCTGAGCTACCGCGTGATCAGGAGTCGAGCACGGCCGCGACGCCCTCGATCTCCACTAGCTGGTCGGCGTACCCGAGCACGGTGACGCCGAGCAACGTGCTCGGGACGTCGTGGTCCCCGAACGCGTCCCGGACCACCTGCCAGGCGGTCACCAGGTCCTCCTGCCGCGCGGAGGCCACCAGCACACGCGTGCTGATGACGTCTTATCCCGGGCTGCCCGGCTGTTGGGGGTTACGGACGCCCATATCGGACATACGGGCCTGCCTCCCGTCCGTAACCCCGCCTGGGGGCGGGCCCCGGGCCGTTACGGCTGGCGGAGTGAGAACCAGAGGTCCGTTCGTACGTCCATGTCGTTCAGGTCCGCGTTCAGCAAGGTCGCGCAGCGGGTGATGCGTTGGCGGACCGTGTTGCGGTGGATGCGTAGGGCCACCGCTGTGCGGTCCCAGCTGCCGTGGAGGCTCAGCCAGCAGCGCAGGGTCTCCGTCAGTGGTTCGGTGAGGGGGGCCAGCAGGGCGCGGGCGTGGGCCTCGGCGCGGTCGGGCGGGACCAGGGCGGCCAGGCCTCCGGTGCCGGGGCGGTGCGTGGCCAGCGGGGTGCGGGTGGCCTCGGCGTGGCCCAGGGCGCGAGTTGCCTGGGCTTCGGCCTCGGGCAGCGCGGTGACGGGGGCCGGTGCGGAGACGCCGAGGGTCCAGCCGGGGTGCGGGCGCACCGCCTCGTGGGGGCCGGGGAGCAGGACCCGTACCGTCTCGCGGTCCACGTCCGACAGTGCCGAGCCCAGTGCGGCCCCCAGCGCGCCGGCGTTCAGCGCGTCGGCCGGGGTGCCGCCGGCGCGGCGGGCCTGGACCACCGTCCAGGGGCCGTCGCCGCCCAGCAGTGGGGCCACGTCCTGCGGGGCCGCGCCCAGCAACAGGCGTACGAGCGCCGCCGAACGGCCCGCCGCGTCCGCGCCCTGGTGCGGGGCGGTGAGGAGGGAGAGCAGCACGACGGCGATGCCGGTGACCGTGTGGTCGCCGGCATCGCGTCGGGGCGTCGCCAGGGCGAGGGCCAGGCCCTGTCCGCCGCCGACGGCGTACGCGGAGAGGTGGATGCCGGCCCGGGTGTCGGTCGCCGATGACGGGCTCGGCTTCCGGTCCCGGGAGGGGGAGGGGGAGGGGGAGGGGGAGGGCGAGAGGGAGGGGGAAGGGGAAGGGGAGAGGGAAGGGGTAGCGGTGGGGGGCGTGGGGGGTGCCACCCGTTGGGCCAGGCGGGTCAGTGCCGTCTGTACGTCCGGTGCCGGGCGCCCGCCCGCCGCGTGCAATACGCCGCCGTCCGCCGTGAGGAGCGCGACCCGGCCCTCCAGCTGCACGGCCAGCTGGCGCAGCACCGCCGGCACCGGGTCCGGGCGGGCAGCCGCCGTCGCGAGGGCCTGCTGGGCCCGGGTCACCCGGCGCAGCTCGCGGTGTCGTGCCTCGGCCATCAGCCGCCAGACCGCGCGGGCGACCGTGGTGAAGCGGGTCTCGGGCGGTACCTCGACGAGGGGCAGCCCGTGCCGGTCGCACGCCTCCACCAGTGTGGGCGGCACCGTGTCGTACACCGGCGCCACCCCGAAGCCGAGCGCCGCCGCCCCCGCCTGGACGAGCCGGGCCACATACGTGTCGGCTTCCGTGAGCTGGACCCCGGCCGTCAGCAGCAGTTCACCGCCCAGGAGGTACGGATACGGGTCGGCCATCTCCGAGGTGTGCACCCACAGCAGCTCCGCGTGGTCCGGGCCGGCGATCCTGCGCAGCCCCAACTCCTCCCGGCCGAGGAGCTCGGCCAGGGGAATCGGAGGGGTGGGGGGCCCTGCGGGGGATTCCGGCATGGACGGTCCATCCACTCGAAGCGATGAGGATGGAGGAAACGTACACTTCAGCGTCGGCTTCCAGCCACCTACCGTCTTCATCACCACACCCGGCCCCGGCTCCCGAACGGAACCGGGACGACGGAGGGACGGAGGAGAGCCCATGGCTGTCGACTACGCGGTGATCGTGGTCTACCTGGCCGGCATGCTCGCCATGGGCTGGTGGGGCATGCGCCGCGCCCGGTCCAAGAGTGAGTTCCTGGTCGCGGGACGGCGGCTCGGCCCCTGGATGTACTCCGGGACCATGGCCGCGATCGTCCTCGGCGGCGCCTCGACGATCGGCGGTGTGGGCCTCGGCTACCAGTACGGGCTCTCCGGCGCCTGGATGGTCCTCACGATCGGTCTCGGGCTGCTCGCCCTGTCCGTCTTCTTCTCCGCGCGCATAGCCCGGCTGAAGGTCTACACCGTCTCCGAGATGCTCGACCTGCGTTACGGCGGAGGCCGGGCCGGAGTCATCTCCGGCGTCGTCATGTGGGCGTACACGCTGATGCTCGCCGTCACCTCGACCATCGCCTACGCCACCATCTTCGACGTCCTGTTCGACGTGAACCGGACCGTGGCGATCATCCTGGGCGGCACCATCGTCGTCGCGTATTCGACGCTCGGCGGCATGTGGTCGATCACGATCACCGACATGGTGCAGTTCGTCGTCAAGACGATCGGCGTCCTGCTGCTCCTCCTGCCGATCGCAGTCGTCAAGGCCGGCGGCTTCGCCGAGATGAAGGCGAAGCTGCCCACGGAGTACTTCGACCCGCTGGGCATCGGCGGCGAGACGATCTTCACGTACGTCCTCATCTACACCTTCGGCATGCTGATCGGCCAGGACATCTGGCAGCGTGTGTTCACTGCACGCGGCGACCGGACGGCACGCTGGGGCGGCACCGTCGCGGGTACGTACTGTCTGGTGTACGCCGTCGCCGGTGCCGTCATCGGGACGGCGGCCAAGGTGATGTACCCGAAGCTGCCCAGTGCCGACGCGGCCTTCGCGACGATCGTCAAGGACGAACTGCCGGTCGGTGTAAGGGGGCTGGTGCTGGCCGCCGCGCTCGCCGCGGTGATGTCCACCTCGTCCGGCGCCCTCATCGCCTGCGCGACCGTGGCCAACAACGACATCTGGTCGCGGCTGCGGGGCGCGGTGGTCAGGGGTGGCGGGGACGAGCGGAACGAGGAGCGCGACGAGGTGCGGGGGAACCGGGCGTTCATCCTCATCATGGGTGTCGCCGTGATCGTGATCGCCATCGTGCTCAACGATGTCGTCGAGGCGCTGACCGTCGCCTACAACCTGCTGGTCGGCGGGCTGCTGGTGCCGATCCTCGGGGGGCTGCTCTGGCGCCGGGGCACCGTGGCGGGAGCGCTGGCGGCCGTGGCCGTCGGCGGTGTCACGGTGGTCGGGCTGATGGGTGCCTACGGGATCCTCGCCAACCAGCCCATCTACTACGGGCTCCTCGCCTCGCTCGCGGTGTACATCGCCGTCTCGCTGGCGACGGAGCCGACCGACCCGGCCGTGCTGGCCACCTGGCGCGAGCGCCTGGCCGGGCGGGGGACCGATGACGAGGACCCGGCGACCCCGGGGACAGGTCCGGGTCCGGGCCCGGATTCGGGGACAGGTGCGGACCGGGTCTCCGTCTGACGGCGGCCCACCGGCCGCCCGGGGAGCCGGTCGGATCCGGCCCCCTGACACACTGATCGACGTATGAACGCCCACAAAGCGTGCATGGCACAACGAAAGGCACCCACGCCCATGAGCAGCAACGAATCGCCGCGCGGCCCCGTCGACTCCTCCCGCGTCCCGCGGTACGCCGGACCCGCGACGTTCGCCCGGCTGCCCCGGCTCGACGAGGTCGGCTCCGCCGATGTCGCCGTCGTCGGAGTGCCCTTCGACAGCGGCGTCTCCTACCGGCCCGGCGCCCGCTTCGGCGGCAACGCGATCCGGGAGGCCTCGCGCCTCCTGCGCCCGTACAACCCGGCGCAGGACGCCTCGCCCTTCGCGCTTGCCCAGGTCGCCGACGCGGGTGACATCGCGGCCAACCCGTTCAACATCAACGAGGCCGTCGAGACCGTCGAGGCCGCCGCCGACGACCTGCTCGCCACGGGCGCCCGGCTGATGACGCTCGGCGGCGACCACACCATCGCGCTGCCGCTGCTGCGTTCCGTCGCCAAGAAGCACGGCCCTGTCGCCCTGCTCCACTTCGACGCGCACCTGGACACCTGGGACACGTACTTCGGCGCGGAGTACACCCACGGCACCCCGTTCCGCCGGGCCGTCGAGGAGGGCATCCTCGACACCGAGGCGCTGTCCCACGTCGGCACCCGCGGCCCGCTGTACGGCAAGCAGGACCTCACCGACGACGCCAGGATGGGCTTCGGCATCGTGACCTCGGCCGATGTCATGCGGCGCGGCGTGGACGAGGTCGCCGACCAGCTCCGGCAGCGCATCGGTGACAGGCCGCTCTACATCTCCATCGACATCGACGTCCTCGACCCGGCGCACGCCCCCGGCACCGGCACCCCCGAGGCCGGCGGCCTCACCTCCCGCGAGCTCCTGGAGATCCTGCGCGGGCTCTCCTCCTGCCACCTCGTCTCGGCCGACCTGGTCGAGGTCGCCCCGGCGTACGATCACGCGGAGATCACGTCCGTCGCCGCCTCGCACACGGCGTACGAGCTGACGACGCTCATGTCCCGCCAGATCGCGGAAGGCCGCACCCAGTGAGTCACGACCACGACGACAGGCCGCAGCTCACCGCCGCACAGGCCGAAGCCGTCCTGAGTCCTCCCGCCGGGCGCAACGGCGGTGACCTGGTCGTGGAGACCCTCCAGGGTCTCGGCGCGACCACGGTCTTCGGGCTGCCGGGCCAGCACGCGCTCGGTATGTTCGACGCGCTGCGCCGCTCCTCCCTCTCGTACGTCGGACTGCGCGTCGAGAACAACGCGGGCTTCGCCGCCGACGCCTACGGCCGGATCACCGGTGAGGTGGCGCCGCTGCTCCTGTCCACCGGGCCGGGCGCCCTGACCTCCCTGGCCGCGCTCCAGGAGGCCGCCGCCGCGTCCGCGCCCGTGCTCGCGATCTCGAGCCAGGTCCCGGCCGCGGGGCTCGGCGGGGGGCGCCACGGCTATCTCCATGAACTCCGCGACCAGCAGGCGTCCTTCCGCGACATCGTGAAGTCCGTGCACACCGCGCGCACGGCCTCGCAGATCCCCTCCGCCGTCGCAGCCGCCTGGGAGTCCGCGCTGACCGCCCCGCACGGCCCGGTCTGGGTGGAGATCCCGCAGGACGTGCTGCTCGCCGAGACCGTCCTGCCGGTGGTCAGCGCGCTGGACGCCACCCCGCGCGAGCTGTACCCACGGCCCGAGCTGACGCTCGCCGCGGCCCAGCTGCTCTCGAAGGCCGGGCGTCCGGTGATCGTCGCGGGCGGCGGAGTCGTACGCTCCGACGCGTCCGGAAAGCTGCGCGCGCTCGCCGAGAAGCTCGACGCCCCGGTCGTCACCACCTTCGGCGGCAAGGGCGCCTTCCCCTGGGAGCACCCGCTCTCGCTCAGGTCCTGGCTGGAGGACCGGCACACCACGGACTTCCTGGAGTCCGCCGACGTACTGCTGGTCGTCGGCTCGGGACTGGGCGAACTCTCCTCGAACTACCACACGTTCGCCCCGCGCGGCCGGGTCATCCAGATCGAGGCCGACGCCGGGAAGCTGGAGTCCAACCACCCCGCGCTCGGTATCCACTCCGACGCCCGCGAGGCACTCGCCGACCTCCTGGACACGGTGGAGCCGCGTACGGACGACACGGCGGCCGAGCGCGTCCGTGCGCTGCTGGAGCGGGTCCACGAGCGGATCGCGGGGCAGGACCTCACGCTGGAGCAGCAGGTGCTGGCCTCGGTCCGCGAGGCGCTGCCCGACGCGTCGCCCAGCTTCTGGGACATGACGATCCTCGCCTACTGGGCCTGGTCCGCCTTCGACGCGCGCCGTCCGAACACGATGCACTCGGCGCAGGGCGCGGGCGGTCTCGGCTACGGCTTCCCCGCGGCGATCGGTGCGGCGGCCGCCGACCCGACGACGCCGGTGCTCGCGGTCTCGGGCGACGGCGGCGCGATGTACTCGATCGCCGAGCTCGCCACCGCCCGGCAGTACGACCTGCCCGTCACCTGGCTGATCGTCGACGACGGGGGCTACGGCATCCTGCGGGAGTACATGACGGGCGCCTTCGGCGAAGCCACCGCGACCGAGCTCACCCGCCCGGACTTCGTCGCCCTCGCCGAGTCCTTCGGGGTCCCCGCGGTCCGTACGGCCCCGGAGTCCCTGGCCGCCGACCTCGGCAAGGCCCTGGCGGCCCCCGGTCCTTCGGTGGTGGTGCTTCCGGCGCTGCTGAGGATGTTCGAGCCGACGCACCTCTGAGGCGTCCGAAAGCCCCTCCGACGCGTGGCGTCGGTCACCGTGGCTCGCCCCGAGGCCTTGCGGCGCGGGCCCCGGGCCGGGGGCGTTCCCTCGGCCTGTGGCCCAGGCCATAGCTCGGTTTGTCCGTTTCTGTGCATCATGTCCGGGCGCTCCAGCCGGGGCGGCAGATGACCAGTGAACAGTGCGGAGGACGGACGGCATGACTCATCAGTGGCTGTCCCGGTGCTCCCGTGCCGTGTTCCGTACCGCTCTGGTCGGCGCCGTCCTCGTCCCGGCCGTCATGACGGCGTCGCCCGCCACCGCGGCCGGAGCGTCCGGCGCCAAGGCCCCCACGGCCCCCACGGCCCCCAAGGCCCCCACGGCCAAGGTGCCCACCGTCTCCTGCGTCTCGGACCGTGCCGGGCTCGCCGCGAAGATGACCAAGGACATCACCGCGGCCCTCAAGGGCCACAAGTCGACCACCGCCCTCGCTGTCCAGGACCACCGCACCCGTACGAGCTGCACCCTGCGGCCCACCCAGCAGGTGGACTCGGCGAGCGTCGTCAAGGTCACGGTCCTCGCCGCGCTGCTCTGGGACGCGCAGAAGACGGACCGGGCGCTCACCCCGCACGAGAGCAAGCTCGCCACGGCCATGATCACCAAGTCGGACAACGACGCCACCACCGAGCTGTGGGACGAGCTCGGCCCCGCGAAGGTCAAGGGGTTCCTCAAGGCGGCGGGCATGACCCGTACGGCACTGGACGCCGAGGGCGCGTGGGGGCTCACCCAGATCACCGCCCACGACGAACAGCGACTGCTGACCCTGGTGACGGCGCGGAACAAGGTGCTCGACGACACGTCGCGGGCCTTCGTCCTGGACCGGATGCGCAAGGTCGTGCCGGAACAGCGCTGGGGCGTCCCGGCGGGCGCCCCGGGCGACGCGACGGTCCAGCTGAAGAACGGCTGGCTGGAACGCTCCACCCACGGCTGGCGCGTGCACAGCGTCGGCGCGTTCAGCGGCAAGGGCCACGACTACGTGATCACTGTCCTCACCCAGGACAACAAGACGATGGAGGACGGCATCGACACCGTCCAGGCCGTCTCCAAGGCCGTGCACAAGGACATCGGGCCCACCACCGGGTGAGGGAGGGCGACGCCACAGGGAGAAGCGCATCGCCATCCGCGCCCCTACCCGAGTCCTAGGACCACCCGACCCAGCCTCCGCCCATCGGCCGAGGATTGTTGCGGGAGGATGAAATCCGCAGCTGGCCGCGTTGGAGACATGCGGCAGGACCAAGGCGGGGCGACGGGGCGGAACAGGAGGCACGGGTGGGCGCGGAGAAACAGGGCGCGGAGGACCGGGACGCGGCTCAGGACGCGGAGGCCCGGGACGCGGAGACTCAGGGCACGCAGACCCGGGACGCGGAGGCCCGAGGCGCGGAGGCCCAGGACACGGAGGCCCGAGGCACGGAGCCCCAGGACACGGAGCAGCGGGGCTGGGGGCGCCGGCTGAGCGGATACGCGTGGCGCTACCGGCGCAACGTCGTACTGGCGCTCGGCTCGTCGCTCGCCGGCATGGCCGTGATGGCGCTCGTCCCCCTGATCACCAAGGTGATCATCGATGATGTCGTCGGCAGCCACACCCGTTCACTCGGCGTGTGGACCGGCCTGCTCATCGGCGCGGCCGTACTCGTCTACGGCACCACCTTCGTCCGCCGCTACTACGGCGGACGCCTCGCCCTCGACGTCCAGCACGACCTGCGGACCGAGATGTACGGCTCCCTCACCCGGCTCGACGGGAAGCGGCAGGACGAGCTCTCCACCGGGCAGGTCGTCGGGCGGGCCACCAGCGACCTCCAGCTGATCCAGGGGCTCCTCTTCATGCTCCCGATGACCATCGGGAACATCCTGCTCTTCCTCCTCTCCCTGGTGATCATGGCGTGGCTCTCGCTGCCCCTGACCCTGATCGCCCTCGCCGTCGCCCCCGCCCTGTGGTTCATCGCCCGGCGCTCCAAGGCCCGCCTCTTCCCCGCCACCTGGTACGCCCAGAGCCAGGCAGCGGCCGTCGCAGGGGTGGTCGACGGGGCCGTCTCCGGGGTCCGGGTCGTCAAGGGCTTCGGCCAGGAGGACCAGGAGACCGGGAAGCTCCGCGAGGTCAGCCGCAGGCTCTTCGCGGGCCGGCTGCGCACCATCCGGCTGAACTCCCGCTACACCCCCGCGCTCCAGGCCGTACCCGCGCTCGGCCAGGTCGCGATGCTGGCACTCGGCGGCTGGCTCGCCACCCGGGGCCAGATCACGCTCGGTACGTTCGTCGCCTTCTCCACCTACCTCGCCCAGCTCGTCGGCCCGGTCCGGATGCTCGCCATGGTCCTCACCGTCGGCCAGCAGGCACGGGCCGGTGTGGAGCGCGTCCTGGAGCTGATCGACACCGAGCCGTCCATGGAGGACGGCACGAAGGTGCTCCCTGCCGACGCCCCGGCGAGCGTCGAGTTCGACGACGTGCGCTTCGGCTACACCGACGACCGCCCCGTTCTGGACGGCTTCTCCCTCTCCATCGAGCCGGGCGAGACCGTCGCCGTCGTCGGCGCGTCCGGCAGCGGCAAGTCCACCGTCTCGCTCCTCCTGCCCCGCTTCTACGACGTGTCGCACGGCGCGGTCCTGGTCGGCGGCCACGACGTCCGTGAGCTGACCCAGGAGTCACTGCGCGCCGCCATCGGGCTCGTACCGGAGGACAGCTTCCTCTTCTCCGAGTCCGTCGGCGCCAACATCGCGTACGGCTGCCCGGACGCCACCCAGGAGCAGATCGAACAGGCCGCGCGCGCCGCCCAGGCCCACGGCTTCGTCTCCGAGCTGCCCGAGGGCTACGACACCAAGGTCGGCGAGCACGGCCTCACGCTCTCCGGCGGCCAGCGCCAGCGCGTAGCGCTCGCCCGCGCCATCCTCACCGACCCCCGTCTGCTGCTCCTCGACGACGCGACCTCCGCCGTCGACGCCCGGGTCGAGCACGAGATCCACGAGGTCCTGGCGCAGGTCATGGAGGGCCGTACGACCCTGCTGATAGCGCACCGGCGGTCCACGCTCGGCCTCGCCGACCGTATCGCCGTCCTCGACCAGGGGCGGCTCGCCGACATCGGTACGCACGCGGAGCTCGAACGCCGCTCGGCGCTCTACCGCCGGCTGCTCACCGACCCGGACGAGTTGGGCGGCACCTCACCAGGCCACCAGCCGTCCGCCCCCACGGCCCCCGAGGACGACCGGGCGCTCCTGGAGGAGCTCGACGCCGAGTTCGACGCCGAGCGCGGTGTCACCCCCGGGCTGTGGATCCGTAAGGAGGAGCAGCGTGACCTGGCGGCCGCCGGTATGCCCGCCACGCCCGAGCTGCTCGCCCAGGTCGACGCCCTGCCGCCGGCCACCGACGTCCCCGCCATCGACGAGGCGAGCGCGGTGCGCCCGGAGAAGTCGTACGGCCTGCGCAGACTGCTGCACGGCTTCGGGACCGCGCTGCTGGTGAGCCTGGCGTTGGTCGCAGTCGACGCGGGCATGGGTCTGCTGCTGCCCGTCCTGATCCGCCACGGCATCGACGACGGTGTCACGAAGATGGCACTCGGCGCCGTCTGGGCGGCGGCGGGACTCGGACTGCTCGCCGTCCTCCTGCAATGGGCGGCCCAGATCGGTGAGACCCGGATGACGGGCCGCACCGGCGAACGCGTGCTGTACTCCCTGCGCCTCAAGATCTTCGCGCAGCTCCAGCGGCTCGGCCTCGACTACTACGAGCGCGAGCTCACCGGCCGGATCATGACGAGGATGACCACGGACGTGGACGCGCTGTCCACGTTCCTGCAGACCGGCCTGGTCACGGCCTTCGTCTCCGTCGTCACCTTCTTCGGCATCACGGTCGTGCTGCTCGTCCTCGACATCCAGCTGGCCCTGGTGGTCTTCGCGACCCTGCCGCTGCTGATCATCGGCACGTTCTTCTTCCGGCGCAGGAGCGTCAAGGCGTACGAGCTGGCCCGTGAGCGCATCAGCGTCGTCAACGCCGACCTCCAGGAGTCCGTCGCAGGGCTGCGGATCGTCCAGGCGTTCCGGCGCGAGCACGACGGCGCCGAGCGGTTCGCCGCACGCAGCGACCACTACCGCCAGGCCAGGGTGCGCGGACAGTGGCTGATCTCCGTCTACTTCCCGTTCGTGCAGCTGCTCGCCTCGGTCGCGGCTGCCGCCGTGCTGATCGTCGGCGCGGGCCGCGTCGACAACGGCACCCTGACCACGGGCGCGCTGGTCGCCTATCTGCTCTACATCGACCTGTTCTTCGCGCCCGTGCAGCAGCTGTCCCAGGTCTTCGACGGCTACCAGCAGGCCACGGTCTCCCTCGGCCGGATCCAGGAACTCCTGCGGGAGCCGACCTCCACGGCCGACCACGACGAGCCGCAGGGCGTGACGTCGCTGCGCGGCGAGATCGCCTTCGAGGGCGTCTCCTTCGCGTACACCGGCGAGGAGGAGGCCCTGACCGGCATCGATCTGCGGATCCCGGCCGGCCAGACGGTCGCCTTCGTCGGTGAGACGGGTGCGGGCAAGTCGACGCTGGTCAAGCTCGTCGCCCGCTTCTACGACCCGACGAGCGGACGCGTCACCGCGGACGGTACGGATCTGCGGCGGCTCGACAGGACGGAGTACCGGCACCGGCTCGGAGTCGTGCCCCAGGAGGCGTACCTCTTCGAGGGCACGGTCCGTGACGCCATCGCGTACGGGCTCCCGGAGTCCACCGACGCCCAGGTGGAGGCGGCGGCCCGGGCCGTCGGCGCGCACGACATGATCGCCACGCTGGAGGACGGCTATCTGCACGAGGTCGCCGAGCGGGGCCGCAACCTCTCGGCCGGCCAGCGCCAGCTGATCGCGCTCGCCCGCGCCGAACTGGTCGACCCCGACGTCCTGCTGCTCGACGAGGCGACCGCCTCCCTCGACCTCGCCAGCGAGGCCCTGGTCAACCAGGCCACCGACCGGCTGGCGGGCCGCCGCACCACCCTGGTGGTCGCACACCGGCTGACCACGGCCGCCCGCGCCGACCGGGTCGTGGTGATGGACAGGGGCCGGGTCGCCGAGGACGGCACGCATGACGAGCTGCTGGCCAGGGAAGGCACGTACGCCCGGCTGTGGCGCACCTTCATAGGGGAGGGCATAGGAGAGGACGCCCCGGCGGGTGTATGACGCCGCGCCGCCTGCAACCTGGCGGGGCGCTTCCCGCGTCGTACACCGATGCGTACGGGTATCCGACGGGGGCCGGTGTGTTCGAAGAGGCGGGCGATGTGGACGGTATGGACGGTACGGCGAGACCGCTGAGGCCAGCGGGACGGACGGGGCGAACGGGCCGGACAGGACGGATGGGCCGGGTAGGTCGGATGGGAGAGGCGGTACGGGCAGTGCGGGGGCTCCTCGCCCTTCCGCTGCTCGGAGCCCTGGTCCTGGTGCTGGGCCCCACCGGCCCCGCGCAGGCCGCAGCGCCCGCCACGACGGCCGTACCTGCCACAACGGCCGCACCCGCCGTATTCGCCGCATCGGCGTGTGCCGGGCGGCTGGTCAAGACGGTGAAGTTCGCCACCGGTTCGTTGCGCGTCTACAAGAGCGGCGACTACGCCTGCGCCGTCACCGTCGCCAAGAAGCCGGGCGCACGCCGCGCGATGCGGGTGTCGGTCCAGCCGCGCGGTGGCCGTGCGGTCGTCGACAGCGGCAAGTTCACCACCTTGGCCGGCCCGGTCCGCGTACACGCGCTCAACCGCTGCGTCCGCACCTCCGGTTCCGTCGGGAATTCCTCCGGCTCAACGGGGTGGATCATGTGCTGACGTGCGTGTGGGTCTGGCGTGACAGGTGTGACCCCCGCTAGGTTCTCGGCGACTGTCGAGAATCAAGGGGAGGGTGCATGCGCAAGGTGCTCAGAGGTGTTCTGTCGCTGGCAGTGCTCATAGGCACAGTGAGTGCGACCGGAGCCTCGGCCGGAGCGGCCACCGCCGCGGAACCGGCCGCGCAGCAGGGCAGCGGTCACACCAGCAGCAGTGAGAGCAGCAGCGAGGACATCAAGGACCGGATCCTGGCCATCCCGGGAATGAGCCTGATCGAGGAGAAGCCCTACCCGGGCTACCGCTTCTTCGTCCTGGAATACACCCAGCCCATCGACCACAAGCACCCGTCCAAGGGCACCTTCCAGCAGCGCATCACCCTGCTGCACAAGGACACGACCCGGCCCACGGTCTTCTTCACCGGCGGCTACAACGTCTCGACCACCCCGAGCCGCAGCGAGCCGACGCAGATCATCGACGGCAACCAGGTCTCATTGGAGTACCGCTACTTCACCCCGTCCCGCCCGGAGCCCGCCGACTGGTCGAAGCTCGACATCTGGCAGGCCGCCAGCGACCAGCACCGGGTCTTCAAGGCGCTGAAGAAGATCTACTCCAAGAACTGGCTGACCACCGGCGGCTCCAAGGGCGGCATGACCGCCACCTACTTCGAGCGCTTCTACCCCAAGGACATGGACGGCGTCGTCGCCTACGTCGCGCCCAACGACGTGAACGACAAAGAGGATTCGGCGTACGACCGGTTCTTCGACCGCGTCGGCACCAAGGAGTGCCGCGACCGGCTGAACGGCGTCCAGCGCGAGGCGCTCGTGCGCCGCGAACCGCTGGAGAAGAAGTACGAGGAGTACGCCGAGGCGAACGGCCTGACGTTCGACACCGTCGGCACCCTCGACAAGGCCTTCGAGGCCACCGTCATGGACTACGTATGGGCGTACTGGCAGTACAGCCTGCTCGCCGACTGCGACACCATCCCGGCCGACGCCCCGCGCGCCACCGACCAGGAGATCTGGGACTCCATCGACACCATCTCGGGCTTCTCCGCCTACGCCGACGAGGACCTGGCCGCCTACACGCCGTACTACTACCAGGCGGGCACCCAGCTCGGTTCGCCCGACATCAAGCAGCCCTGGCTGGGGAACCTGAGCCGCTACGGCTACCAGCCGCCGCGCACCTACGTGCCGCGCTCCATCCCGATGAAGTTCCAGCCCTCGGTGATGCGGGACGTGGACCGCTGGGTCCGGAACAACGCCAGGCACATGCTGTACGTCTACGGCGAGAACGACCCGTGGGGCGCCGAGCCCTTCCGCCTCGGCAAGGGCGCCCGGGACAGCTACGTCTACACGGTGCCGGGCGGCAACCACGGCTCCAAGGTCGAGGGCCTGGTCGACGACGAGAAGGCCAAGGCCACCGCGGCCATCCTGCGCTGGGCCGGGGTCGCACCCGCCTCCGTCGAGGCCGACCCGGCGAAGGCGAAGCCCCTCGCGAAGTTCGACGCGCGCCTGGACGTGCGCGACAACGAACTCCGGCGGGACCGGGGCACGCTGCGCCCGTAGTGACCTGAGGCGGCACGGGCTGTGCCCGCCGGATGGTGGTTCACATCCGGCGGGCACAGCCCACCGGCTTCTCACCGCCCAACTCCACATACAGATCGGTGGTGTCGGGGCAGAGGGCGCGGCGTGCCACCGCCGAACCGATCACGAACTCCGGCTTCCGCTCGCCCGATCCGTCGCAGGCGGTCTCCCTGACCTCGCCCTCGCGGGAGCCGTGGACACAGTCACCGACGACCGTCAGCGGGCCGCCGCCCTGCCCGGGATCGCCCGGGTGCGGTGACTCCAGATTGCGCATGCAGGCATACCCACTCGGCTCAGGGTCACCGCCCTGCGCGGAGATGTGCAGCACGAAGTCGGTGGCGGGCGGACACGCCGGGCCGTCCGCCCGAGTCCCCGTGTAGCGGGCGAGCACCCGCGCCGCCGCCCTCTCGCTGCCGCACGACACCTCGCGGAACACCTCCCCGCGTGAGCTGCAGTCGCCGGGCCCCAGGAACTCCACCCCGTACCCCGAGGGCACAGGACTGTCCTGCGGCCCGCCCCCGGCCCCGCCCGGGACGCTGCCGACCGGCTGCCGGCAGGCCCCCAGCACGAGCACCGCGACGACGACCGGCAGAGCGCGCAGCACCCGCCGCACTCGCAATACCCGCAGCACCCGCACCACTCGCACCACGGCAGCGAAACGGCGCTCTTCCATGAACCACAACACCCCCGGTGCGCCCACAGGGGCGTGCACCCAGCGTGACCCGCCGGAGCGGGCACACGCCAGGTGCACGGGGTGGTTTTAGCTCATTGGTGTGGTTACGTCGAGGGTGGGGCGTAGCTCCGGTACGACAGGCCGTAGCCGACGGGGTACAGCGCCTGCGCCGGGGCGTCCGCCCGCTGCACGGGGACCGGGAGCCGGCCCTCGGGCCGAGCCCGCCCCGCGATCACGCGGGCGGCGGCCCGCAGTTCGACGTCCGTCCAGGAGTACGTGGCGAGGCTCGCCGCATGGCCCGTCCCGGCCAGCTGGGCGATGTCGTACGGATCCCGGATCGCGAGCGTGATCACCGGGACACCGGTCGCCGCGAGTGCGCTGACCAGGGTGCGCTGGGTGCTCGTCGCCGTCACGTTGTACGTGCCCACGATCACCGCGTCCTTGCCGTCCGCCGCGGCCACCGCCGCGTCGATCTGCGCCTGGGTGGGCGCGGTGCCGGTGGACAGCGCGGTCGCCGTGAAGCCCAGTTCGTCGAACGCAGCGGCGAGCGTCGAGGTCGGAGGCCCGGTCGTGCCGGACGGGGACGCGGGATCGGCGCCGACCACGAGCAGCTTCCTGTGCGACCGACGGGAAAGCGGAAGCAGCGCCCCGCTGTTGGTCAGCAGGGTCGTCGTCCGCTCTGCGATCCGGTCGGCCTCGGCGCGATGCGCGCGGACGCCGACCGTGCGGTCGACGCCCCGGCGGGTGACGTAGGGATCGCGGAACAGTCCGAGCCGGTTCTTCAGCCGCAGGATGCGCAGGATCGATTCCTCGATGCGGGCCTCGCTGATCTCACCGCTCTTCACCGCGTCCAGGACGGCGTTCCAGGCGACCTTCAGGTCCGGTGGGTTGAGCAGCTGGTCGACGCCGGCCAGCAGCGCGAGGACGGGGACGCGCTCGTCGCCGTACTTCGAGCGGACCCCCTCCATCCCCAGCGCGTCGGTGACCACGACACCGTCGTAGCCGAGCTCCTCGCGCAGGATGCCGGTGAGGATCGGGCGGGACAGGGTCGCCGGGTCCTCCGACGGGTCAAGGGCAGGCACCACGATGTGCGCCGTCATGATCGAGTCGATACCGGCGGCGACGGCCGCCCTGAACGGCGGGGCGTCCAGCTCGGACCACTGCTCACGGGTGTGCTCGATGACGGGCAGTCCGGTGTGGCTGTCGGTGCTGGTGTCCCCGTGGCCGGGGAAGTGCTTGACGGTGGGGGCGACCCCGCCGCTCCGGTACCCCTTCACCTGTGCGGTGACCAGACCGGCGACCGACTCCGGGTCCGAGCCGAACGAGCGCACGCCGATGACGGGGTTGGCCGGATTGACGTTGACGTCCGCGTCCGGCGCGTAGTTCTGGTTGATCCCCAGCGCCGCCAGCTCGGCCCCGGCGATCCGGGCCGCCGCCCGCGCATCGGAACGCGAACCGCCCGCACCCAGCGCCATCGCACCCGGCAGCAGTGTCGCGGGCTCGCCGACGCGGCACACGATGCCGTGCTCCTGGTCGGTGGAGACCAGCAGCGGCAGCGGGGTGCGGCCCGCGAGCCCGGCGCGCTGGATGCCGTTGGAGAGCTTGGCGATCTGGTGCGGGTCGCGGGTGTTGTGCGCCCAGGTGAAGTAGATGATGCCGCCGACGTGGTACGTGGAGATCAGCTCGGCTGCGTCCCGTACCCCGATCTCGTCGAGGTTGGCATCGATGTCCGCCTGGTCGGGCTCGGTGGCCGAGTGCCCGTACACCCGCATCACGAAGAGCTGGCCGACCTTCTCCTCCAGGCTCATCCGGGCGATGAGCCGCTTGAGCCGGCTGTCGGGCGAGGTGCCGGCCGTGACTGCCTGCGCCGCACCCGGGAGGGCGACGACGCCGGTCGCCGCCGCTGCGGCGGTGAGGAGGGTGCGTCTGGAGGTGCGGTGATGCACGTGAGCCCCTTCCGGTGCTGAAAGAAACTTCCAAGAAGGTACGGATATATGGAAAGTAACTACCAGTCAAGGGAGCTGCCCGAAAAGGGGAATGACACGCGGAAGGAAGAGTGACGTCCTCCGGGGTGCCCGCCGTACTCCGTCAGGACAGGCCGGCTCCCGCCCCGGCCCCGTGCCCCTGAAGCGCCGACACCGCCGCGATGATCGCGGGCCGCCGCGCGGCCTCCGTACGCCACAGCGCGTACAGCCGCCGCACCGGCACGGGGTCCAGTCGCACCGCGACCACGCCGGGCGGCAGCGGCCCGCGCCCCAGCCGGGGGATCATCGCCACGCCGAGCCCGGCCGCGACCAGGGCCAGCTGGGTGTGGTTCTCCTCCGCCCGGTGCCGGATGTCCGGCTCGTATCCCGCCGCTCGTAGCGTCCGTACGAGCCAGTCGTGGCACACCGTGCCCGGCGGCTGACACACCCACCGCTCCTTCGCCAGCTCCTCCCGTCGTACCGCGTCCCGGCCGGCGAGCGGATGGCCCTCCGGTACCAGCAGGTCGCACCGGTCGTCCCCGAGCACCGCCTGCGCCAGGCCCTCCGGTGCGGGCAGCGGGCTGATGTCCCAGTCGTGGGCGACGGCGAGATCGATCACGCCCTTCGCCACCAGATCGACGGAGAGGTGCGGATCGACCTCGGTGAGCCGCGCGTCCAGCGCCGGGTACTCCCGTGCCAGCTCCGCCAGGACCCCCGGCAGCAGCCCGCGCGCGGCGGAGGCGAACGCGGCGATGGAGAGCCGCCCGGTCGGCTGCCCCCTGCGCTGCTCCAAGGTCGTCTCCGCCGCCTCCACGATCGCCAGCAACTGCTGGGCGGTGGCGGCGAGATGGACGGCGTCCTCGGTGAGCGCCACCCCGCGCCCGTGCCGTTCGAGTAGCGTCGTACGGGTCTCGCGCTCCAGCTTGGTGATCTGCTGGGAGACCGCGGACGCGGTGTAGCCGAGCGCGGCGGCGGCACCCGCGACGGAACCGTGGACGGAGACGGCGTGCAGGGCGCGCAGCCGTGACAGATCGAGCACCGGAACCGTTCCTATTCAGTGAGCGGGAAGCATGAGCAATGCTCAATCCAACCATGAAGAAATCCGCGCTGGTGCTACACGGTTCCGGCGCCCGATGCTCGACGCATGCGTCCTCTCCACATCGCCCTGGCCGCGCTGGTAGCCGCCGTCTGGGGCGTGAACTTCGTCGTCGTCGAGCTGGGTCTCGCCCACTTCCCGCCCCTGCTCTTCTCCGCCCTGCGCTTCCTCGTCGCCGCTCTGCCCGCCGTGTTCTTCATGGGGAGGCCCACGGTGGCCTGGAGGTTCATCATCGGCGTGGGTCTCGCCCTCGGGGTCGCCAAATTCGGGCTGCTCTTCATCGGCATGGACCACGGCATGCCCGCCGGGCTCTCCTCCCTCGTCCTCCAGGTCCAGGCCGTCTTCACCGCCCTGTTCGCGGCCCTCGTCCTGTCCGAACGGCCGGGCAGGACCCGGGTCCTGGGCATGGCCGTCGCTCTCGCGGGCATCGGCGTGGCCGCCGTCGACGAGGGGGCGGACGGACCCGTCCTCGCCTTCGTCCTGGTGATCATGGCCGCGGCGTGCTGGGGCGTCTCCAACGTGATCACGCGTAAGGCGGCCCCGCCGGACTCCCTCAACTTCATGGTGTGGGTCTCGACCGTCCCGGTGGTGCCGCTGCTCGGTCTGTCCCTGCTCTTCGAGGGCTGGGACCGTGACGCCGAGGCCCTGGCCGCGCTCGACCGGGCCGGCGCGGGCACCGTCGTCTACGTCGCCTGGATCTCCACGGTCTTCGGCTTCGCGGCCTGGGGCTTCCTGCTGCGCCACCATCCGGCCTCGTCCGTGGCCCCGTTCACCCTGCTGGTGCCCGTCTTCGGGATGTCAGCCGCCGCACTCCTCCTCGGCGAGTCGCTCAGCCCCCTGCGATGGTGCGCGGCGACCCTGCTGGTCGCCGGGGTAGCCCTGACCTCTGCCCGGGGGGTGGGTAGTTACGGACGGCCATAGCGGACATACGGGGCGGCCAGTCGTCCGGAACCCCTAACCCCACCGCCGTTGGCTATCCGGCCAGCTGGTTGAGGTGGGTGCGGCCTGCTGGCAGCAGGTCCGGGAGGTCGGCGGCGGTGGGGTGCCAGCGCTTCTCGTACTCCCAGCAGACCCAGCCGTCGGAGGCCGGCGTGTCGAGGCACGCCTTCAGCGGCAGCGTCCCGGCGCCGAGGGGGAGGGGAGTGGTGTCCTCGGCCGAGGCCACGTCCTTCACCTGCATGTATCCCAGGTGCGGCGCCAGTACCGCGTGGCTGGCCGCCGGCTCCTCGCCGGCCAGCCAGGTGTGCATGACGTCCCAGATCGCGCCGATGTGGCTGTGCCCGACCGTGCCCACGACCCGGGCCACGTCGGCTCCGGCGCGGTGCGAGTCGTGGGTCTCCAGGAGGATCCGTACGCCCCGATCGGCGGCGTGCGGGGCCGCGGCACCCAGTCGCCGCGCGGCGGCCGCGTCGGCGTCCGCCGCGTCCTGGCCACCGCCGCCGGGGAACACCCGGACGTACGGCGCGCCCAGGTCGTGCGCGAGGTTCACGAGCGCGGTCAGCTCGGCGATCACCGGCTCGTCGTCGCCCTCGGCGGCGACCCTCGCGTAGCCGGCGACGGTGAGGATCTGCACCTCGGCCTGCTTGAACTCGGCCGCTACGGCTGCTCGTTCGGGCGGGGTGAGGCCGAGGTTGACCGGTTCCTCCGGGTGGGCGCGCAGTTCCACGCCCTGGTAGCCGGTCCGGGCGGCCAGGCGTACCACGTCCGCCACGGGCATTCCCGGCACGCCGAGGGTCGAGAAAGCGAGCTTCATGGGGGAGTCCTCTCGTCGTTTCGTCGTTGCCGTCCGTACCGGTCGTGGGGGTACAAGGCGGGAGCCGTACCCGTACCCGTACCCGTCCCGGTATCCGTACCCGTGATCGTTGGGATTCCTCAGTGCGACTGCGACTGCGACTGCGGCTATGCCTGCGGCTCCGTCTGTGGTTGTCGGGGCCGTGCCGTTGATCCTCGTTCCATGAGTTCCGCGGCGATCGTCGTCACGCCTCCCGGTGGCGGGGTCTCCTTGCCCATCGCGAGGCGGCCCGCCTGTGCGCCCGCCTCGAACAGCGGCAGTCGTACGGTCGTCAGGGCGGGTACGGCGTCCACCGAGAACGGCAGGTCGTCGAAGCCGGCCACGGAGATGTCGTCGGGGATGCGGAGCCCCAGGTCCCGGACGGCGGCGCAGGCGCCCAGTGCCACGGTGTCGTTGGCGGCCACGACGGCCGTCACGCCGGGTTCGCGGCGCAGGAGTTCGAGCGTGGCGTCGTAGCCGGAGGCCCGGTCGTACGGGCCGTGCGCGGTGACGCTCTCCTCGTCGCCGTACAGCCCCGCCGCCTTCATGGCCTCGCGGTGGCCCTCCAGGCGGTGTCGGGTCGTGGTGCGTTCCGCGGGGCCGGCGATGTAACCGATACGGCGGTGGCCCAGGGTGATCAGGTGCTCGGTGAGGCGTCGCGCGCCGCCGCGGTTGTCGAAGGCCAGGGCGGCGAGCACCGCGTCGGTGCCGGGGAGGGGCGGGCGTCCGCAGAAGACGATGCGGGTGCCGGCGTCCGCGAGTGCGGCCAGTTTGACGGCCATCGCGGTCTGGTGGGCCGGGTCCTCCAGTGCGCCGCCGGTCAGGACGAGGGCGGCGGCGCGCTGGCGCTGGAGCAGGGTGAGGTAGGTGAGTTCGCGCTCGGGGGAGCCGCCGGTGTTGCAGACGACGGCGAGTTTCTCGCCGCCTCCGCGGCCGGATCCGTCGCCCGGACCGCCGATCTCGCTCTGTGCCGCTCCGGCCATGATGCCGAAGAACGGGTCGGCGATGTCGTTGACCAGGATGCCCACCAGGTCGGATGTGGCGGCGGCGAGGGAGCTGGCCGGACCGTTCAGTACGTAGTCGAGGTCGTCCACCGCGCGAAGGACCCGCTCCCGGGTGGATGCGGCCACCGGGTAGTTGCCGTTCAGCACACGGGACACGGTGGCCGGGGACACCCGGGCGCGGGCCGCGACGTCCGCCAGGGTGACTGTCATCGCTCTCCTCCGAGGAGTTGTGGAGCGGACCCCCTTGTCCGGGCCGCTGTCGGCAGGCTAGCGTCATACCGGATAGAAAGCGCTTGCTACGGCTGTATGGAGGAACTTTCGTGACACGCAGGACAGTGCGCATCGCCATGAACGGCGTCACGGGACGCATGGGATACCGGCAGCACCTGGTGCGCTCGATCCTCGCGATCCGGGAGCAGGGCGGCCTCGATCTCGGCGACGGCGATGTGCTGTGGCCGGAGCCGGTGCTCGTAGGCCGCCGCGCCCACGCGCTTCAGGCACTCGCCGAACAGCACGGCCTGACCGAGTGGTCGACCGACCTGGACGCGGTGCTCGCCGACGAGTCCATCGACATCTACTTCGACGCCCAGGTCACCTCGGCACGCGTCGACGCGATCAAGAAGGCCGTCGCCGCCGGCAAGCACATCTACACCGAGAAGCCCACCGCCACCGACGTCGAGGGCGCGCTCGAACTGGCCCGTCTCGCCCGCGACGCCGGCATCAAGCACGGGGTCGTCCAGGACAAGATCTTCCTCCCCGGCCTGCTGAAGCTGAAGCGCCTCATCGACGGCGGCTTCTTCGGCGAGATCCTGTCCGTACGCGGCGAGTTCGGCTACTGGGTCTTCGAAGGCGACTGGCAGGAGGCGCAGCGCCCCTCCTGGAACTACCGCGCGGAGGACGGCGGCGGCATCGTCGTCGACATGTTCCCGCACTGGGAGTACGTCCTGCACGAGCTGTTCGGCCAGGTCACCAGCGTCTCGGCGCACGTGCGGACCCACATCCCGCAGCGCTGGGACGAGCAGGGCAAGCCCTACGCCGCCACCGCCGACGACGCCGCGTACGGCATCTTCGAGCTGGCGGGCGGGGCCGTCGCGCAGATCAACTCCTCCTGGGCGGTGCGCGTCAACCGTGACGAGCTCGTCGAGTTCCAGGTGGACGGCACCCACGGCTCCGCCGTCGCGGGCCTGCGCAACTGCCGTGTCCAGCACCGCTCGGCGACCCCCAAGCCGGTCTGGAACCCCGACCTCCCGGTCACCGAGCCCTTCCGCGACCAGTGGCAGGAAGTCCCCGACAACGCCGTCTTCGAGAACGGCTTCAAGGCCCAGTGGGAGCTGTTCCTGCGGCATGTCGTCCTCGACGAGCCCTACACCTGGGACCTGATGGCCGGCGCCCGGGGCGTCCAGCTCGCCGAGCTCGGCCTCAAGTCCTCGGCCGAGGGCCGCCGCTTCGACGTACCGGAGCTGACCCTGTGACCATCCACCTCCCGCAGGGGCCCTACGAGCCCCGGGCGATCCCGCTCGACCTGGCGCCCTCCGGTGCGCCGCTCGCCTCCCGTACGGTCTTCTCCGCCGCCCATGTCGTCGCCGACCCGGGCGCCGACATCAGCCCCGACGACCCCGCCGCCGTCGACTGGGACGCCACCCTCGCCTTCCGCCGTCACCTCTGGTCGCACGGCCTGGGCGTCGCCGAGGCCATGGACACCGCACAGCGCGGCATGGGCCTCGACTGGGCCGGAGCGGCCGAGCTGATCCGCCGCTCGGCCGCCGAGGCGAAGTCCGTGGGCGGCCGGATCGCCTGCGGCGTCGGCACCGACCAGCTCACAGGTCCTGCGTCGCTGCCCGAGGTGCGTGCCGCGTACGAGGAGCAGCTCGGCCTGGTCGAGGAGAGCGGTGCCCAGGCGATCCTGATGGCCTCGCGCGCGCTGGCCGCCGCCGCGAACGGCCCGGAGGACTACCTGGAGACGTACGCCCATCTCCTGCGCCAGGCCACCGAACCGGTCGTCCTGCACTGGCTGGGCCCCATGTTCGACCCCGCACTGGAGGGTTACTGGGGGAGCACGGACCTCGACGCCGCCACGGACACCTTCCTGAAGGTCATCGCCGAGCACCCGGACAAGGTCGACGGCATCAAGATCTCGCTCCTGGACGCCGAGCGCGAGATCGACGTACGGCGCCGACTGCCCGGCGGGGTGCGCTGCTACACCGGCGACGACTTCAACTACCCCGAGCTGATCGCCGGCGATGACCGGGGCTTCAGCCACGCCCTGCTCGGCATCTTCGACCCGCTGGGTCCGCTGGCCGCCCATGCGGTGCGCGTCCTGGACACCGGGGACGTGGACGGCTTCCGCGCGGTCCTCGACCCGACGGTCGAGCTGTCCCGGCACCTGTTCAAGGCCCCGACCCGCTTCTACAAGACGGGTGTGGTGTTCCTCGCCTGGCTGGCCGGCCACCAGGACCACTTCACGATGGTCGGCGGCCTCCAGTCGGCGCGCTCGCTGCCGCACCTGGCGAAGGCGTACGAACTGGCCGACCGGCTCGGCCTGTTCCCGGACCCGCAGCTGGCGGAGTCCCGTATGCGCGCCCTGCTGACGGTCCATGGAGGAAGCCGATGACCACCGAACTCTCCCGTCTCTCCATCAACCAGGAGACGGTCAGGCAGCTGTCCCTGCCGGAGCTCGTCGAAGGCTGCGCCAAGGCGGGCATCGGCAACGTCGGCCTGTGGCGCGCCCCGGTGCAGGCGTACGGCGTCGAGCGCGCCGGGCGGCTGATGCGGGACGCGGGCCTCACCGTCACCAGCCTCTGCCGCGGCGGCTTCCTCACCGCGTCCGATCCCGGGGGCCGGGCCCGCGCCCTGGACGACAACCGTGCGGCGGTCGACGAGGCGGCGGGCGTGGACACCGACACCCTGGTCCTGGTCTCCGGTGGACTCCCCGACGGGGAGAAGGACCTGCACGCCGCCCGGGAGCGCATCGCCGACGCACTGGCGGAGCTCGCCCCGTACGCCGCCGAGCGCGGCATCCGTCTCGCGATCGAGCCGCTGCACCCGATGTTCGCCTCGGACCGCTGCGTCGTCTCCACGCTCTCCCAGGCACTGGACCTCGCCGAGCGCTTCCCGGCCGAGCAGGTCGGGGTGGTCGTTGACGCGTACCACATCTGGTGGGACGACCAGGTGGCCGCGCAGATCGCGAGGGCGGGGGCCGGCGGTCGGATCCACTCCTTCCAGTTGGCCGACTGGGTCACTCCGCTTCCGGCGGGTGTTCTGGTGGGACGGGGTCAGCTGGGCGACGGCTGCGTGGACTTCCGTGCGATGCGCGGGCACGTCGAGGCGACCGGTTTCGACGGGCCGATCGAGGTGGAGATCTTCAACGAGGGGCTCTGGGCCCGTGACGGGGCCGAGGTGATCGGCGAAGTCGCCGCCCGTTATCTGGAACATGCCTGCTGAGAGCGGGTGCACAACCCATAGGTAAAGAGATCGTCAAGGCGTGCAACCTTTGCGTACCCTCCCCGGTCGTACTCTGCGTCGGGACTTCCGGGGAGGGGTCCGGGGGGAGCGGGAAGCCCGACGGAGGGGGACAGCGAGGGGGGTCCGGCCTGGCGGCCGGGCCCCATTCCGCTTCCGGCCCCCGGGAGGCCGTGGCTGGGGAGTTACGGACAGCCAAGCGCCCCTTTTCAGCCCGATTCCCGTCCGTAACCCCCAGCCGCGCGCCGGGACGCCGCCATCAGCGGTCAGGATCGGCGCGATTGCTGGCCGCGACCGTCCGTGACGCCGGGTGACGAAGGCAGTCCAGCGAGCAGGAGAGAAGACGAGGGCGGGGCCGTGCGGGGCCTTGCTGTCCCGCACGAGGGCCCGTACGTCCCAGAGAGCTGTCCGTGGCGTCGGGCCGGACGGCCGGCCGCCGTCAGCGGCCGAAACCGCGGCGGGACTCCTCGATGTGACCGAGGTACCGGTGGGTCCAGTCGCACATCGTGTCGACCGTCTTCCGCAGGGCGCGGCCCGGCTCCGTGAGCGTGTACTCGACCCGCGGCGGCACGGTGGGATACACGGTCCGCTCGACCAAGCCGTTGCACTCCAGCATGCGCAGGTTCTGGGTGAGCATCTTGTGGCTGATGCCCTCGACCTCGCTCCGCACCTCCCCGAAGCGGAGGGTGCGCTCACCCAGCGCCTCGATGATCAGCAGCGCCCACTTGTTGGCGATGTCCGAGAAGATCTCCCGCGCCAGCGAATCCGCCCGCCTCAGATCCGCCTGTTCCTCCGGCGAGCCGCTGAACTGCTTGGTCACCATCAGGTTCCCCAGTCACTGAAAAGTGCATTCTTCCATGTCAGCCAAGACTCTCCTACGGTTCCTGAGTAACCACAAGAGAGCACGCTCGGGCCACTCGGCCTGCGCGACGAGGAGGCGTACAGCATGGCCATCACCCTGGTGAACCCCGCGGGGCTCCCCGAGATCGACGTCTACCGCCAGGTGTCGGTCGCGACCGGTTCGAAGCTGGTCTCCGTCGCGGGCCAGGTCGCCTGGGACGCCGACGGCGTCACGGTCGGCGAAGGCGACCTGGCCGCCCAGGTCGAGCAGTGCTACCTCAACGTCGACGCGGCACTGGCCGGGGTGGGAGCCTCCTTCGCCGACGTGGCGAAGCTGACCGTGTACGTCGTCGACTGGACCCCGGACAAGATGCCGCTGCTCCTCGCGGGCATCACCCGGGCGACCGAGCGGCTCGGGATCACGGCCTCCCCGCCGGCCTCGCTCCTGGGGATCGCGGCGCTGGACGTCCCGGCCCACCTGGTGGAGGTCGAGGCCACGGCGGTGCTGGAGTGAGGGGGCCCGACCGGCGTCGTACGGCCCGTCAGCTGTGGACCCGGCGGACGAGGTCAGCCCCTCCCCACCACGGCCGGCCGCGGTCACGCCGCGGCAGGCCGTGCGATTCCGGCTCCGCCCGGACGGTTTTCTCGCGGGACCGATGCGGGCGCACGCGAGGGGGTGGATGGCCGGTAGGGCAACAGTTGTCTCTCGGGAGTGCCCTGGCGAGCCTTGTGAGACGTTGCCGGCCGGGTGAAGCTGAGTCTGACCTGTGTCGCAGACGGAGAGAAGAGACGAGCATGCCCGAGCGTGAGCGACTCGACCGAGACTCCTGGATCGTGCGCGGCGCCAGGGCCCGCACACCCCTGCCGACGAACCTGCGACACTCGCCCGCCGGGGTGTCACCGGCCTCCCGGGAGTTGCTCACGGCGTCACAGGTCGCCGCTTTTCAGGGCTCGGTCGGCAATGCCGCCCTGCAGCGGGCCCTGCGGAGCGGTACCGGTGCCGGTGTTCCGGTGCAGCGCATCGTGAAGGACCCGCAGGACAGGCTTGACGCGTGGATCAAGAACACCAACGCGCATAAGAAGGACGCCGATGTGGCTGCAAAAGCCAAGAGGTCGTCGGCTCTGGAGGCCTTCGGACGGACGGTGCCGGGCGACATGATCGAGATCGGTGAAGAGTCCCAGGACTACAAGTCCGACCCGCAGGACGCTTCGGGGAAGCCGCCGCTCAAGGGCGGGGCGTTCAAGAACCTCTTCGGGAAGGACGACGAGGGTACCTTCGCGGTGATGATGGAGAACTACCGCCAGGGCAAGGACACGGAGGACCCGGAAACCGGGGAAGTGAACCCGGCTCCCGCCTATACCGCGAGTGACGCCTTCCTGAACCAGTGGTCGGCGGCCGACTCGCTGGGCGGCTCGAGCGGCGGGCGCAGCAGCAACGACCTGAACAAGACGGTCAAGGGGGCGCTGGCGGAGAACAAGACCGCCGCGACCGGGATCCCGGACAAGCTGCCGGACCGCATCTACCGGCAGAACATCTCGGGAAAACAGGCCAAGGAGACCCTGGGCGCCATCCTCGGCGACGAATCCAGGGTCTCCTTCGTCGAGAACAGCGACAAGTACGACCAGATGATGAAAACGGTCAACGGAAAATCGACGCTCAACACCGTGCGGACGTACAACGAGGTGAAGGGACTTCCCCCGG
Organism: Streptomyces sp. NBC_01012; assembly: GCF_045162755.1. Taxonomy (NCBI): domain Bacteria; kingdom Bacillati; phylum Actinomycetota; class Actinomycetes; order Kitasatosporales; family Streptomycetaceae; genus Streptomyces; species Streptomyces sp. NBC_01012. The sequence continues at coordinate 5,174,013 of NZ_CP108688.1, forward strand.
AGCGCGCGTACTTCATCGCGGGGGGTGAGCTGACCCAGGACACGTCCGAAAACTTCCACATCAGCTTCGACATACGACGCCGCTCCTGACCGAACGCCGGCCGACGGCCCGGTCAGGAGATTCATCAGGGTACGGAGGCTGGAGCGCGTTCCGGACGACCGCAGCTGCCGGGACGGCCCGGGTCAGACCGTGAGCTTGACCGCTTCGATCCACGAATCGTTGTCGTGGGTGCCGGTGTAGGCGAAGTCGAACCCGCTTCCGGGCTCGTCGCAGGCCAGGCTGAGCCAGCCGTCCTTGTGGACGTGGGCGGTCTGGCAGACGGGGCCCTTGCCACCGTCGACGTTGATCGTGAACCCCAGCAGGTCGGGGGCGCCCTTCTTGGTGCTGCCGAGGTAGTGGTCGACGCCGTCCTTGACGCCCGACCACGGCTTGGGGAAGTGCCCCTCGCCATTGCTCGACGCGGGGTCGTGGACGAAGGCGGACCCTGCCGTGCCCTTGGTTCCGGCCACGGCGATGTTGACGGCCTTCAGGGGCGTCTGCTTGCCCACTGTGCCCGCCGTCTCGCCGTCGCACACGGCGTCGGTCCAGCCCTGCCCCTTCACGAAGGCCCGGTAGCAGATGTGCCGTCCGCTCGGATCCTTCGCGGCCAGTTGCTGGACGGCGGTCGCCGCGGTCCTCTCGGGCGCCTTGGTCTCCTTCTCCTCGGCACCGCCGCCGTCCGACCCCGCTCCGCCGGCCGGCTGGGTCTCGGTCGCGGCGGGAGTCGAGGCCTCCGCGGACGGGGCCTTCGGTGCCTCGGGGGTTGGTGAGGGCGCCAGGGTGGTGACGCCGCCTTCAGGCTTTTCGGTGGCGGCGCTGCTGACCTGGGGCTTGTAGGCGATCCACAGAATCACGAACGTGATCGCCAGAGCCATGAGGATGCTGAGGAAGGCCGCCAGCCAGCGCGGCAGGAACCCCCGCTGCACATACGTCCCCTCCACGTCCGTCGACGTCCCGCCCGACCGCCGTACCGCCAGGGTGTAGGGCCGGCGTTCCGCGGCCCCGAACCAGGTGATCTGCCGCGGCCTCAGCGTCGTCTTCACGAAGGCGGCACGGCCCGGCTCGATCTGCACATTGCTCGGATGAAGCTCGTAGGAGAGCTGATCGCCGTTGTCACTGCCACTCAACGACGCCGTGAGCTTCGTGTTGCCCAGGTTGTCCACGGCCAGTCTCGGGCGGCCACGGAAACGGCCCTTCACCGTCGGCGGTACCAACTCCGCCCGCATCTCCGTGAACGGGGTGATGGTGAGGTTCCCCTCCGGAACGGTCGTCGCCTCCGGATGTTCCGTCGGCGTGATCCGCACCGCATACGGATTCGGCCCAGCCGTCGCGTCCGGCGTACGCGGCGGACTGAACGTCAGCTCCACCGCTCCCGTCGTGCCCGGATACAGCCGCAGTGACTGCGGCTCCACGGCGGTCCAGGACGCGAGAGAGCCCACCGCCTCGAAGCGGTACTCGTCCACCACATCACCGGTGTTGCGTAGGCGCAGCCGCACAGTCGTACTGCCACCCGGGTCCACGGTGGTGGAGGCGGGCTCAAGGGAAGTCCAGAGGCTCACTCCCAGACGTTAAACGCGGCGGCGGTGCCGAGTCAGGAAGCCAGGGGGCATGAATGGTGCCCGAAGGGGCGGGACCTGGATGTCCACGGAGGAGCGGGCGAAGAGCCACCGCCGTCGGGGTCAGGCCTTCGCGTTGACGTTGGCCGCCAGGCGGTTGTTCATGTCCTTGTAGGCGGGGCCCGCCTGGTCGTTGCTCTCGTCGTGCATGCGCAGCAGGTACATGTACATCGACGCCACGCACCTGTCCCTGCTGGTGTACGGGGCGTTGTCGGTGAGGCGGAGGTCCTGGGTGATCTCGTGGATCTGGCCGTCGGGCGTGGTGTACAGCGGGTGCCAGACCAACTGGACGTTCGGGTTGAGCTTCTGGAGCTTGCGCAGCTGCGGGATCTCCTGCTTGACCAGCACACTCGTGGGGTCGTACGCGCGCATGAACACGTGCACAGGGCCGGTCGCGTGGTTGACGTAGGCGACGGAGAGAGCGTTCCACAGCTTGCCCTGCAACGCCCAGTCGGAGTGCAGCTCCAGCTTGTCGACGACCGCGCCCAGTGGACTGAACTCCAGCGGTGTGTGGCCCTTGGAATGCGCGTACTTGCTGGTGTCGAACCCGCCGGACCAGAGGGCCATCGAGCCCTGTCCGATCTTCAGTTTGTGGCCGAGGAAGGCGACGAGCTCCTTGAACCAGGTGTTGGACGCGCGGAGTTTGCTGGCGTCCTGCTTGTCGAGGGAGGGGTCGGCTGACTGCTGGTTCAGGTCACTCTGCTCCCGCAGGCCGCCGAGGATCAGCTGCCAGGCCGTCTCCGTCTCGGCCTCGGTGCACCGGGCCGTCTGCATCAGGCTCTGGAACACCGGCCATTCGGGGTGCCGTGTGGCCTCGGCCGCGTAGTGCTCCGTCGGCGCGTTCGCCGAGGGTTTACGTCGCTGGACCGGCACGGCGCCGTTGCCGGCGAGCGAGCGGGTGACTGCGCCGTTGCCGGCGGTGCGCTGCAACGCGACGACCGCCGCGTCGGTCAGCCGGCTCCTGCCGGCCGGCTGCGGGACCTGTGCGGGAGGTTTGGGCTTGCGGGACGGCGCGGTGCGCTGAGACGTGGCGTGCGAGTGCGAGTGCGGTGCGCGGTCATGCATATGTGCCTCTACCCCTCGTTCCGAGCGGCCCAGACTAGTGCGCGACCCGGCTGTGGGTAAGCGTCGGCGGGGCACCGCTGGTTGCCCGCACGACGTCTGTGCGTGGCAGTGCGGACATCTGTAGGTCGCGGGACCGCCACTTCCTGGTCCGGGCGCAGGACCCTGACCCCGGCGCAGGGCCCTGGGCCCAGCCGTCAGGCCCAGGGCCTCGTGTCAGCGCCGCCCGATACCGTCGGACTCATGTCCACCATGCCGAACATGGCCGTTCTCGAAGGGGTCCTGGAGCGGATCACCTACGCCAACGAGGAGAACGGGTACACGGTCGCCCGCGTCGACACCGGGCGCGGGGCCGGTGACCTGCTCACCGTCGTCGGGTCGCTGCTCGGCGCGCAGCCCGGTGAGTCGTTGCGGATGGAGGGGCGTTGGAGCTCCCACTCGCAGTACGGCAAGCAGTTCACCGTCGAGAACTACACGACGATCCTGCCCGCGACCATCCAGGGGATCCGCCGCTACCTGGGTTCCGGACTGATCAAGGGCATCGGCCCTGTCATGGCGGACCGCATCACCACCCACTTCGGCGTCGACACCCTGGACATCATCGAGCAACGGCCCGAGCGGCTCGTCGAGGTGCCGGGGCTCGGGCCGAAGCGGACGAAGATGATCGCCGCGGCCTGGGAGGAACAGAAGGCGATCAAGGAGGTCATGGTCTTCCTCCAGAGCGTCGGGGTCTCCACCTCCATCGCCGTCCGTATCTACAAGAAGTACGAGGACGCCTCGATCTCCGTCGTCAAGAACCAGCCCTACCGGCTGGCTGCCGACGTCTGGGGCATCGGGTTCCTCACCGCCGACCGCATCGCCCAGGCCGTCGGGATCCCGCACGACAGCCCCGAGCGGGTCAAGGCCGGGCTGCAGTACGCCCTGTCGCAGTCCACGGACCAGGGGCACTGCTTCCTGCCCGAGGAGCGGCTGATCGCCGACGCCGTGAAGCTGCTCCAGGTCGACACCGGGCTCGTCATCGACTGTCTGGCGGAGCTCGCCGACGACCCGGAGGGTGTCGTGCGGGAGAGGGTGCCGGGGCCCGAGGACGGCCGGCCGGTCACCGCGGTGTATCTGGTCCCCTTCCACCGCGCCGAGATCTCCCTCGCCTCCCAGACGCAGCGTCTGCTGCGGGCGCCGGAGGACCGGATGCCCGCCTTCGGGGACGTCGACTGGGACAAGGCGCTGTCCTGGCTCGCCCGGCGTACGGGGGCGACGCTGGCGCCCGAGCAGGAGGCGGCCGTCAGGCTCGCGCTGACCGAGAAGGTCGCCGTGCTGACGGGCGGCCCCGGCTGCGGGAAGTCGTTCACCGTCCGCTCGGTCGTCGAGCTGGCCCGGGCGAAGAACGCCAAGGTGGTCCTGGCGGCCCCCACCGGGCGGGCCGCGAAGCGGCTCTCGGAGCTGACCGGCACCGAGGCCTCCACCGTGCACCGGCTGCTGGAGCTGAAGCCCGGCGGGGACGCGGCGTACGACCGCGACCGGCCGCTGGACGCCGATCTGGTCGTCGTGGACGAGGCGTCGATGCTCGATCTGCTGCTCGCCAACAAGCTGATCAAGGCGGTGGCACCCGGTGCCCACCTCCTGCTGGTGGGCGATGTGGACCAGCTGCCGTCGGTCGGTGCGGGCGAGGTGCTGCGGGATCTGCTCGCCGAGGGCGGCCCGGTCCCCGCGGTCCGGCTGACCACCATCTTCCGGCAGGCCCAGAAGTCCGGCGTCGTCACCAACGCCCACCGGATCAACTCCGGGGTGCCGCCGCAGACCCAGGGGCTGGACGACTTCTTCCTCTTCGTGGAGGACGAGACGGAGGACGCCGGGGTGCTCGCCGTGGATGTCGCCGCCCGCCGCATCCCCGCCAAGTTCGGGCTGAACCCCCGCCGTGACGTGCAGGTTCTCGCCCCGATGCACCGAGGCCCGGCAGGTGCGGGGCATCTCAACGGGCTGCTTCAGCAGGCCATCACCCCGGGCCGCCCCGGCCTGCCGGAGAAGCGGTTCGGCGGGCGGGTCTTCCGGGTCGGCGACAAAGTGACTCAGATTCGCAACAACTATGACAAAGGGGAGAATGGTGTCTTCAACGGTACGGTCGGTGTCGTCACCGCTCTCGACGCGGACGAGCAGACGCTGACGGTTCTCACCGACGAGGACGAGGAGATCGGCTACGACTTCGACGAACTGGACGAGCTCGCCCACGCCTACGCGATGACCATCCACCGCTCGCAGGGAAGTGAGTACCCGGCGGTCGTCATTCCGGTCACCACCAGCGCCTGGATGATGTTGCAGCGGAATCTGCTGTACACGGCCGTGACCCGGGCCAAGAAGCTGGTCGTACTGGTTGGTTCGCGCAAGGCGATCGGCCAGGCCGTCCGCACGGTTTCCGCAGGCAGACGCTGCACGGCACTGGATTTCCGGCTCCGTGGCAGGACGCCAGGAGACTTCCCGGAAAAATGATCGATCAAAACGGTGGGATACGTCACTGAGCCCTTCCGGAACCGGAGGCGAGGGGGCAGGATGAGGAAGTTGGCGGCACTCAGTGCCGTCGGTAGGTCCAATGGACGACCCCGAGTGCACTCTCCTGCGCCAAATGGGGGAGGGTGGAGACAGTCAGGGCACCTCGAAGAAGAGGCACTACGTCGGTGAGGGATGACGTGAGCGAGCACACCAACAACGCTGTAGTACTGCGGTACGGCGATGACGAGTACACCTACCCGGTGATCGACAGCACCGTCGGCGACAAGGGCTTCGATATCGGGAAGCTCCGGGCCAATACGGGCCTGGTCACGCTGGACAGTGGATACGGCAACACGGCCGCCTATAAATCCGCCATCACCTACCTCGACGGCGAACAGGGCATCCTGCGGTACCGCGGATATCCGATCGAGCAGCTCGCCGAGAGCTCGACGTTCCTCGAGGTCGCGTACACGCTGATCAACGGTGACCTTCCCAAGGTCGACGAGCTGTCGACCTTCAAGAACGAGATCACCCAGCACACGCTGCTGCACGAGGACGTCAAGCGCTTCTTCGACGGCTTCCCGCGCGACGCCCACCCGATGGCCATGCTGTCCTCGGTCGTCAGCGCGCTGTCCACCTTCTACCAGGACAGCCACAACCCGTTCGACGAGGAGCAGCGCCACCTCTCGACGATCCGGCTGCTGGCCAAGCTCCCGACGATCGCGGCGTACGCGTACAAGAAGTCGATCGGTCACCCGTTCGTCTACCCGCGCAACGACCTCGGCTACGTCGAGAACTTCCTGCGGATGACCTTCTCCGTCCCGGCCCAGGAGTACGTGCCGGACCCGGTCGTCGTCTCGGCGCTGGAGAAGCTGCTCATCCTGCACGCGGACCACGAGCAGAACTGTTCGACCTCCACCGTGCGCCTGGTCGGCTCCTCGCAGGCGAACATGTTCGCCTCGATCTCCGCCGGCATCTCGGCCCTGTGGGGGCCCCTGCACGGTGGCGCCAACCAGTCGGTCCTGGAGATGCTGGAGGGCATCCAGGCCAACGGCGGCGACGTCGACTCCTTCATCCAGAAGGTGAAGAACAAGGAGGACGGCGTCCGCCTGATGGGCTTCGGCCACCGGGTGTACAAGTCGTTCGACCCGCGCGCCAAGATCATCAAGGCCGCCGCCCACGACGTGCTGTCGTCGCTCGGCAAGTCCGACGAGCTGCTCGACATCGCGCTCAAGCTGGAGGAGCACGCGCTCTCCGACGAGTACTTCGTCTCGCGCAACCTCTACCCCAACGTGGACTTCTACACGGGCCTGATCTACCGCGCCATGGGCTTCCCGACCGAGATGTTCACCGTGCTGTTCGCGCTCGGCCGGCTCCCCGGCTGGATCGCCCAGTGGCACGAGATGATCAAGGAGCCGGGATCCCGTATCGGCCGCCCGCGCCAGATCTACACCGGCGAGGTCCTGCGCGACTTCGTCCCGGTCGAGGGCCGCTGACGCCCGACCGCCGCACGCCGGTTCCGCCTCGCGGAGCCACCTGCACCACCGGCCCCCTTTTTCCGGAGGCCCATGCCTTCGCCCCGCGTGCCGTGCTCGATCATCGAGCGCGGTGTACGGGGCGATTCGGCGTTCAGGGCCGGACGGCGCGGGGGAGCGGGGCCGGCCCGTCCGCCATGCCGAATCACCCTCGCCCAGCTCGTGCGGAACGCGAGAAGCGCCCTGTCTGCCGATCCCCCCACGGGTCGACGGACAGGGCGCTCCCCATATCCCGGAGCGGATTCCCCCCACGGGATCCGGCCGGGCGTTTGCGCGGGAGCCTGAACTCCCTTGTTCCTCGGTGGTGCGTATTCAGTTCGGTCCTGCTGTGCGACTGCCGGGGTACGTACGCACGGGAGGGCCGCTCAAAGCTCCCCGGTGCACGTGCCCCGGCCAACGCATTGCCCGGAGCGTCCCCCAAGACACTCCGTCGGACGTCCCCCAAGACATCCTTGGCATCGCACTCTTAGACTCACCAACCCCTCGGATGGTTACCCCTGAATCGGTGTGATCTAAGTCTCTTTGTGGAAATTATGTGAAGGGCTGCAACCCTCGGGCTCCTCGTCCTGGCGGAGACTGCTGGAGTCGCCGCCCCTGAATCCGCGATCACGCTGCTGAGCAGCCTGTACGCGGTGAGGGGCTGGAGTCGGAAGCCTGGTGGGGATTGCTCCTTCTGGTCCACAGAGTACGCCTCGGTGGGCGGTTGGCGGCAGGGGCCACCTCGGGATCTCCATGAACCGGGGTCGGGAGATGTCAGGCGCGGCCCACGAGCTCGTAGCCCGCCTCGTCCACGGCGGCGCGTACGGCGTCGTCGGTGAGCGGTGCGGCGGAGGCCACGGTGACCCGGCCGCTGGCCGCCTCCGCCTTCACCGAGGTGACCCCCTCGATCCCGGAGACCTCCTCGGTCACCGCTCCTTCGCAGTGGCCGCAGGTCATGCCCTTCACCTCGTACACCGTCTCGGTGGTCATGACGTTCTCCTCTTCGCAGACATATGTGAGTGTGGCGGGTGGGGCGCCGGGGAGTCCGGCGTACCTGCCCACACGGAAAACTATACCCCTAGGGGGTATAAATCGGGAGGCGGGGCTGATGCGGGCAGTGGTGTTCGAGGAGTTCGGGCGGGAGGCCCGGGTCCGGGACCTCCCGGACCCCACCCCCTCGGCCGGAGGAGTCGTGGTCCGGGTCGAGGCCACGGGCCTGTGCCGCAGCGACTGGCACGCCTGGGCGGGCCATGACCCGGACATCGTCCTGCCGCACGTGCCGGGGCACGAGCTGGCCGGACTGATCGAGGCGGTGGGTCCCGGCGTACACAACTGGCGCGCCGGTGACCGGGTCACGGTGCCCTTCGTCTGTGCCTGCGGCCGGTGTCCCGCCTGCGCGGCGGGCGCCCAGCAGGTGTGCGAGCGGCAGACCCAGCCGGGCTTCACCCACTGGGGCTCCTTCGCCGAGTTCGTGGCGCTGGAGCAGGCCGACGTCAATCTGGTCGCGGTGCCCGAAGGGCTGTCGTACGTCACGGCGGCCGGACTCGGCTGCCGGTTCGCCACGGCGTTCCGGGCCGTCGTGGGGCAGGGCCGGGTCGCCGCGGGGGAGTGGGTCGCCGTGCACGGCTGCGGCGGGGTCGGACTCTCGGCGGTGATGATCGCGGTGGCCTGCGGGGCCAGGGTCGTCGCGGTCGACATCTCACGAGGGGCCCTGGACCTGGCGCGGGCCTTCGGCGCGTCCGCCTGTGTGGACGCGTCGGAGCATCCCGCCGGTGCGGACGAGGCCGTACGCGAACTGACCGGCGGTGGTGCGCAGCTGTCGCTGGACGCGCTGGGATCCCCGGTCGCCTGCGCCGCCTCGGTACGGAGTCTGCGACGGCAGGGCCGGCACGTCCAGGTCGGGCTGCTGCCTTCGGCGGCCGGTGACCCCGTCGTGCCCATGGCGCGGGTCATCGGGCTCGAACTGGAGATCCTCGGCAGCCACGGCATGGCCGCCCACGACTATCCGCCGATGATGGACATGGTCCGGGCCGGCGCCCTGCGGCCGGACCTGCTGGTGACCTCCACCCTCCCGCTGGACGCCGCCCCGGCGGCCCTCGCCGCGATGGGGAGCGCCCCCGGGGCGGGCGTCACCGTCATCGAACCGGCGAAGGGGGCCTGAACGGTCGATTCCGTATCCGTTCGCCCGGGTCCCGCGTCTTCAACGGCCCCGGTTGCTCGGCCGGGACGCGATCCAGGCGAGGACGGTGTCCACGTACCAGAACGGCTTCCCGTTCCGGACATCGTCGGGAGGCGGAAGAAGACCGTGCTTGCGGTACGAGCGGATCGTGTCCGGCTGGACCTTGATGTGCGCCGCGATGTCCTTGTACGACCAGAGTGTTCTGTCCGCCATGAATGACACCTCTCTGTACGTCCGTGCGCCTCTTTTCCGGTGAACGAGAGAGGTCGGGGCCGGGCAGGGGGCGTCGCGAGTCCGTGACACAGGATCAGCCGAACCCGGACATGCGTGACGCGGAGGTGACTCGTGCTCAGGCGGACGGCCGCGAGGGACCGCAGCTGCGGAGGAATTCACGGGTGCGGCGCGCGATGGGCAGCGGCTTGTCGGGCGGGCAGGGGTACATGTCCTGCTCGACGATGGCGAACAGGTCCCTGCCCAGGGCGCGCGCGGCGTCCAGCACGGGCTCCAGCGCGGGTACCCCGCCCGGGGGTTCGCACATCACGCCACGCGCCACGGCCGGTCCGAACGGCACCTCGTCCGCCACGACTTCGGCGAGGACCGCGGGGTCGACCTGCTTGAGGTGCAGATAGCCGATCCGTTCGCCGTAGGTCCTGATGAGCTTCACGCTGTCCCCGCCGCAGTACGCGAAGTGGCCGGTGTCGAGGCAGAGCGAGACCAGGGAGGGGTCGGTGGCGTCGAGGAAGCGGTTGACGTTCTCCTCGCTGTCGATGTGCGTGTCGGCGTGCGGGTGCACCACGATCCGCAGTCCGTAGCGGTCACCCACCTCGCGGGCCAGACGCTCCGTCTGGGTGGTGAGGTCACGCCACTGCGCGGCGGTGAGGGTCCGGTCCTCCAGCACCTCGCCGGTCTTGTCGTCCCGCCAGAAGGACGGGATGACCACCAGATGCCCCGCGCCCATCGCCCGGGTGAGTGCCGCGATGCCCGCGACATGCTCCCAGGTCCGGTCCCAGACCGCCGGGCCGTGGTGCAATCCGGTGAAGACGGTGCCCGCGGAGACGGCGAGATTCCGGCGGGCGGTCTCGTCCGCGAGGTGGGCGGGTTCGGTCGGGAGATAGCCGTAGGGGCCGAGCTCGATCCACTCGTAGCCCGCGTCCGAGACCTCGTCGAGGAATCGCTCCCAGGGCACCTGCTGCGGATCGTCGGGGAACCACACCCCCCATGAGTCAGGTGCCGAACCGATGCGGATGCGGGCCGGAGAGGGTACGGAGGAGGTCATATCGCCCACCCTCCAGTCCCCGAGTAGGGGTGTCAAGGGTTCGTCCGAATGTCCGGACAAAGTGTTGACAGGGTTCCGGGCGAGGGCTAGACCTGGGAGCGGACCGGCCGGAGCACCGGGTCGAAGGGATGCGTATGCCTGCGCCGTACGACGTGATCACCATGGGACGCCTCGGGGTGGACATCTACCCGTTGCAGACCGGCGTACCGCTGGCCCGGGTCGAGACCTTCGCGAAGTTCCTCGGCGGCTCGCCGTCCAACGTGGCGGTGGCGGCCGCCCGGCTGGGGCGGCGTACGGCGCTGATCAGCCGGACCGGCCGTGACCCCTTCGGCGACTATCTCCACCAGGCGCTGGGGGAGTTCGGGGTCGACGACCTGTGGGTGAGCGACGTGGCGGAGTATCCGACCCCGGTCACCTTCTGCGAGATCTTCCCGCCGGACGACTTCCCCCTCTACTTCTACCGGCAGCCCAAGGCGCCCGACCTGGAGATCCACGCCGGGGAGCTCGACCTGGACGCGGTGCGGGCCGCCCGGGTCTTCTGGATGACCGGCACCGGTCTGTGCGCCGAACCCAGCCGTACGGCGACCCTCATCGCGCTCCGGGCCCGGAGCGCGGCGGCACGGGACGCGCCCCCGCGCATCACCGTCTTCGACCTCGACTGGCGCCCGATGTTCTGGGGCGGGGAGGAGGACGGAGGTGAGGCCGATGCGGCCGCCGCCCGCGCCCACTACCGCGAGGCACTCGCCCACGCCACCGTCGCCGTCGGCAACCTCGACGAGTGCGAGATCGCCACCGGTGAACGCGAGCCGTACGCGGCGGCCCGCGCCCTGCTCGCCGCAGGGCCCGAACTCGCCGTCGTCAAACAGGGGCCGAAGGGCGTCCTCGCCGTCCACCGTGACGGCACCACCGCGGAGATCCCGCCCCTCCCCGTGGACGTCGTCAACGGCCTCGGTGCCGGGGACGCCTTCGGCGGCGCCCTCTGCCACGGCCTTCTCGCCGGCTGGGACACGGCCCATGTCATGCGTTACGCCAACGCGGCCGGGGCCATCGTCGCCTCCCGCCTCGCCTGTTCGTCCGCGATGCCGTTCCCGCACGAGGTCGAACAGGCCCTGGCCGACGGCGCGATCGAGGCAGCCGGCCCGGGGACCACGGGACCCACGGAACCCGCAGGCCCCACTGACCTCAGGGGCCCCACTGACCCCACGGGCCCCGCAGGAGTCGCCCCGTGACCCCGCCCGCCGCCGCCTGCCTCGCCGATCTCGTCCGGCTCCGCGTCCACCACCCCGAAGCCGTCGCCGAGGCCGCTGCCACCCGTCGCAGACGCCCCCTCATCGGCCCCTCCGGACGCCTGATGATCATCGCGGCGGATCATCCGGCGCGTGGCGCCCTGGCCGTCGGCGACGACGACCTGGCCATGGCCGACCGCTTCGACCTGCTGGAACGCCTCCGTCTCGCCCTGGCCCGCCCCGGTGTCGACGGGGTGCTCGCCGGCGCTGACGTCCTGGAGGACCTGCTGCTCCTCGGCGCCTTGGACGGCAAGGTCGTCCTCGGCTCCATGAACCGGGGCGGCCTCGCGGGAGCCGCCTTCGAGCTCGACGACCGTTTCACCGGCCACCGCCCCGCCGACCTCGCCCACCACGGCTACGACGCCGGCAAACTCCTCCTGCGGATCGACCACGACGATCCGGGCTCCCTGGACACCCTGCACAGCGCCGCGCGCACCGTGGACGAGATGGCCGCGCTCCGGCTGCCGGTCTTCATCGAGCCGTTCCTCTGCCACCGCACCCCGAGCGGCCTCCGCACCGACCTGGGCGCCACCGCCGTCACCACCTCCATCGCCATCGCCTCGGGTCTTGGCGGGACCTCCGCCTACACCTGGCTCAAGGTCCCCGTGACGGACGATCCCGAGGACATGGACCGGGTGATGCGCGCATCGACCCTCCCCGCGGTCCTCCTCGGCGGCGAGGTCACCGGGGACCCCGACACGGCGTACGAGAAGTGGCGCGGCGCGCTGCGACTGCCGACCGTGCAGGGGCTTGTGGTCGGACGGTCGCTGCTCTATCCGCCCGACGGGGATGTGGCGGGGGCGGTGGACACGGCCGTAGGACTTCTGTGAACGGGGCACGAGGACGCCGACCACGGGTAGGGATGGAGCCATGACGACGCCCGACGAGAAGCACAGGCACCACCTCAGGGCCGGCCGTGCAGGACGAGGCCCCTACGCCCTCGACATCGACCCGGAGCGCGCCGGGTGGGAGCGGTCGAGCCTGCGCGTCCTGGAGCTCGAACCAGGTGGTGTTCACACTCTGGTAACCGGCGAGAGTGAATGGATCGTCCTGCCGTTGTCCGGCGGCTGTACGGTGCAGGCGGAAGGTGAGATCTTCGAACTGCTGGGCAGGGAAGACGTGTTCGGCTCGGCAACCGATTTCGCCTATGTCCCACGCGACGCCCGCGCCCAGATCGCCTCCGGCGCAGGGGGCCGCTTCGCCCTGGCAGGAGCGAAGTGCGAGCGACGACTCCCCGCTCGCTACGGCCCCGCGCCGGAGGTACCGGTGGAGCTCCGCGGCGCCGGCACCTGCTCGCGCCAGGTGAACAACTTCGCCGCGGCCGACACCTTCGACTGCGACCGGCTCATCGCCGTCGAGGTCCTCACCCCCGGCGGCAACTGGTCCTCGTATCCGCCGCACAAGCACGACGAGCACCACCCCGGCACCGAGTCGGTGCTGGAGGAGATCTACTACTTCGAGGTCGAGGGCGACGGCCTCGGCTACCACCGGGTGTCACCGTCCCGTACCGGAGGTACGGACGTCCTGGCCGAGGTCGCCACGGGTGACGCCGTCCTCATCCCCGACGGCTGGCACGGCCCGTCCATCGCCCCGCCCGGCCGCACCCTGTACTACCTGAACGTGATGGCGGGCCCCGGCGAGCAGCGCGAGTGGCTGATCCGCGACCACCCCGACCACCGCTGGATCCGCGACACCTGGTCCGCGCAGCCCGTCGATCCTCGGCTCGCCCTCAACGGTGCGGAGGCCACCAGGTGACGACTCCGCCGACCACACCCGCCGCCGCACCCGGGGCCACCCGCAGGCTCACCACCGCTCAGGCGCTCATCGCGTTCCTCGCCCGCCAGTACACCGAGCGCGACGGCCGCCGTCACCGTCTGATCAACGCCACCTGGGGCATCTTCGGCCACGGCAACGTCGCGGGCATCGGGCAGGCGCTCGTCGAGGCAGGGCCCGCGATGCCCTATCTCCAGGGGCGCAGCGAGCAGGCCATGGTGCACGCCGCCGTCGGCTACGCCCGCCAGTCGGGCCGGCTCCGCGCCCAGGCCGTCACCACCTCCATCGGCCCCGGCGCCACCAACCTCGTCACCGGCGCCGCGCTCGCCACCGTCAACCACCTGCCCGTGCTGCTCCTGCCGGGCGACACCTTCGCGACCCGCCCCGCCGACCCCGTGCTCCAGCAGCTCGAAGTGCCCCACGCGGGCGACGTGTCGGTCAACGACTGCCTGCGCCCCGTCTCCCGTTACTTCGACCGGGTCACCCGTCCCGAGGCGCTGATCCCCGCCGCCCTCCAGGCGATGCGTACGCTCACCGACCCGGCGGAGGCGGGCGCGGTCACCCTCGCGCTGCCGCAGGACGTGCAGGCCGAGGCGTACGACTGGCCGGCGGAGTTCTTCGCGACGCGCGTCTGGAACGTACGCAGGCCGGCCCCCGACCCGTACGAGCTCGAACAGGCCGTCCGTGCCGTGCGCACCGCGCGCCGTCCGTTGATCGTCGCGGGCGGCGGCGTCCACCACAGCGGTGCCGAGGAGACCCTCGCCGCGTTCGCCGCCGCCACCCGTATCCCGGTCGCCTCGACCCAGGCGGGCAAGGGGTCGCTGCGCCACGACCACCCGGCCGATGTGGGCGGTATCGGGAGCACGGGGACGGCCACCGCCGACGACCTCGCCCGTGAGGCCGACCTGGTGATCGGTATCGGCACCCGCTACACGGACTTCACGACGGCGTCCTCCACCCTCTTCGCCGATCCGGCCGTCCGCTTCCTCAACCTCAACATCACCGGCTTCGACGCCCACAAGCTCGCCGCCCTCCCCCTGGTCGGGGACGCCCGTACGGCGATCGAGGCGCTCTGCGAGGCGCTCGGCGCCCTCGGACACCGTGTCGACCTGGCCTACGAGAGCGCGTACACCGAGGCCAAGGAGCGCTGGGAGCGGCGTGTCGACGCGGCCTTCGCCGCCGGTGACCCGGAAGCCCGCCCCACCCAGGCGCAGGTGCTCGGGCTGCTGGACGAGCTGGTCACCGAGGACGACATCTTGATCAACGCGGCGGGTTCACTCCCCGGTGACCTCCACAAGCTGTGGCGGGCCCGCTCTGCGCAGCAGTACCACGTCGAATACGGATACTCCTGTATGGGATACGAGATCCCCGCCGCCCTCGGCGTCCAGCTGGCCGCGCCCGGCAGGCCCGTGTGGGCGCTCGTCGGCGACGGCACGTATCTGATGAACCCCACCGAGATCGTCACCGCGGTGCAGGAGGGCCTGCCCGTCAAGCTGGTCATCCTCCAGAACCACGGGTACGCCTCCATCGGCGGGCTCTCCGAGTCCGTCGGCGCCGAACGCTTCGGCACCGCCTACCGCGGGCGCACGGAGCAGGGGGAGTTCACCGGCGCCCCGCTGCCCGTCGACCTCGCCGCCAACGCGGCGTCCCTCGGCATGGACGTCCTGCGCGCCGGGTCGGTGGGGGAGCTGCGCCGGGCGCTGGCCGAGGCGCGCGGCGCGGACCGTCCCACTTGTGTCTACGTCGAGACCGAAACGGCAGACACAGTGTCGGGGCCGCCGCCCGCACAGGCGTGGTGGGATGTTCCGGTGGCCGAAACCGCGACGCGCCCGTCCGCGGTCGAGGCCAGGAAAGAGTACGACCGGCAGTTCGCAGCCCGACGCCGCCATCTGTGAAGCCGCCATCTGTGAAGGAGACCCCGTCATGAAGACCGTCAACCACTGGATCGGTGGCAAGACCGTCGAGGGCACGTCGGGCAACCACGGCCCGGTCACCGACCCGGCGACCGGCGCCGTCACGACCCAGGTGGCGCTCGCCTCCACGGACGAGGTCGACGCCGCCGTCGGTGCCGCGAAGGCCGCGTACGCGACCTGGGGCACCTCGTCGCTGTCCGCGCGTACCGCCGTGCTCTTCCGCTACCGCGCCCTGCTGGACGCCCACCGCGACGAGATCGCCGCGCTGATCACCGCCGAGCACGGCAAGGTGCACTCCGACGCGCTGGGCGAGGTGGCCCGCGGCCTGGAGATCGTGGAGCTGGCCTGCGGCATCACCACCCAGCTCAAGGGCGAGCTGTCGACCCAGGTCTCCAGCAGGGTCGACGTCTCCTCGATCCGGCAGCCGCTCGGCGTCGTCGCGGGCATCACGCCGTTCAACTTCCCGGCCATGGTGCCGATGTGGATGTTCCCGCTGGCCGTCGCGTGTGGCAACACCTTCGTCCTCAAGCCCAGCGAGAA
This sequence comes from Streptomyces sp. NBC_01012, assembly GCF_045162755.1. NCBI lineage: Bacteria > Bacillati > Actinomycetota > Actinomycetes > Kitasatosporales > Streptomycetaceae > Streptomyces > Streptomyces sp. NBC_01012. Next base: position 5,189,695 of record NZ_CP108688.1, read on the forward strand.
GGACCCGTCGGCCGCCAACCTGCTTGCGGAGCTGGCCGCGGAGGCGGGGCTGCCCGACGGTGTGCTGAACGTCCTGCACGGCGACAAGGTCGCCGTGGACGGGCTCCTCGCCCATCCCGATGTCGCCGCCGTCTCCTTCGTGGGCTCCACCCCGATCGCCCGGTACATCCACGCCACCGCCTCCGCCAACGGCAAGCGGGTCCAGGCGCTCGGCGGTGCGAAGAACCACATGCTGGTCCTCCCCGACGCCGACCTGGACGCCGCGGCCGACGCCGCGGTCTCGGCCGCGTACGGCTCCGCCGGTGAGCGCTGCATGGCCATCTCCGCGGTCGTGGCCGTGCGTTCCGTCGCGGACGAGCTGGTCGCGAAGATCCGTGAGCGTGCCGAGAGGATCACGATCGGCCCCGGCACCGACCCCGCATCCGAGATGGGCCCCCTGATCACCGCCGCGCACCGCGACAAGGTCGCCTCCTACGTCGCCGGGGCCGCCGCACAGGGCGCCGACGTCGTACTCGACGGCACGGGCCACACGGTCGAGGGTTACGAAGACGGCCACTGGATCGGCCTGTCCCTGCTGGACAACGTGTCCACGGACTCCGACGCCTACCGCGACGAGATCTTCGGCCCTGTCCTGTGCGTCCTGCGCGTCGACACGTACGAGGACGGCGTGGCCCTCATGAACGCCTCGCCCTTCGGCAACGGCACCGCGATCTTCACCCGCGACGGCGGGGCGGCGCGCCGCTTCCAGCTGGAGATCGAAGCCGGCATGGTCGGCGTCAACGTCCCGATCCCGGTGCCTGTCGGCTACCACTCCTTCGGCGGCTGGAAGGACTCCCTCTTCGGGGACCACCACATCTACGGCAACGACGGCGTGCACTTCTACACCCGGGGCAAGGTCGTCACCACCCGCTGGCCGGACCCGGCCGACGCCCCGGCGGGCGTGGACCTCGGCTTCCCCCGCAACCACTGAGGTTCCCCGTATCGCCTCGCACAGAGGCCGGCAGGTGGCTGAACAGCCGCCTGCCGGCCTCTTTTCGTGGAGGTGATGCGGTCGCATGACGCGGACATTGTCGGGGCCGCGTCACTGACTGATGCGGCTTCCGTACAGCGCTGGGCGCGGGCAGCAAACTTTGCCATTGTGATGTCCCGTCAGGAGAGGAACGCCAAGAGAAATTCGGGGGAATCATGTCTCTTCGTAGCCGGCTTACCTGCCGCACCCAGATCGCTCTCGTGGGCGTCGCCGCAGCAGGTGTTGCTGCTGCAATCGCCGTACCGTCGCTCAGCGGTAGCGACGCGCCGGACATGGCGAACGCCGCCGCCGGGAAGGAGGTCGCCTACGGGGGTGAGCCGGAGGCCGACAGCAAGCTCGTCACCCAGGCCGGCGACCTGTCGACGATGGCCACGGCCACGCTCTCGCCCGACACGATGATCAACCGGGCCCGCACCTGGCTCACGGCCAACAACGGCGGCCCGGTCCCGTACAGCATGGAGCGCAACTGGAAGGACGGCTACCGCCAGGACTGCTCGGGTTTCGTCTCCATGGCGCTCGGTCTCGGCAAGCCCGGCCTGAACACCGTCGGTCTTGCGACGACGAGCGGCGTCACCAAGCGGCTCAGCGGCGTGAGCCAGCTGAAGAAGGGTGACCTGCTGATCGACTACAGCACCAGCGACGGCGACTTCCGCCACGTGGTGATCTTCGAGAAGTGGGCCAACACGGCGCACAGTTCCTACTGGGCCTACGAACAGCGCGGTACGTACGGCACCACCCACCGGCAGCTCACGTACGGGATCGGCAGCGACAACTACGACCCCTTCCGCCCGGTGAAGCTGAGCGGAGGAGGCAGCGGTGGCGGCGGTGGTCAGGTCCCGTCCCCGAGCGTCTCCTGGCCGGTCCTCAAGAGCGGCTCCAAGGGAGCGGACGTGAAGTCCGCCCAGCAACTGCTCGCCGCACAGGGCTACTCGATCGCGGCCGACAGCAGCTTCGGCCCGAACACCCGCGCCGCAGTGGTCAAGTTCCAGAAGTCCCGGTCCCTGGCCGCCGACGGTGTCATCGGCCCGAACACCTGGTCCAAGCTGATCAGGACCGTGAAGTCCGGCTCCTCCGGATCGGCGGTTAAGGCGGCACAGACGCAGCTGAACGTCTACGGCTACAAGCTGGCGGTGGACGGCAAGTTCGGCGCGAAGTCGAAGGCCGCGGCGGTCGCCTTCCAGAAGAACCACAAGCTCGCGGTCGACGGTGTCGTCGGCCCGAACACCTGGCGCACCCTGCTCGGCTCCCGCTGACCCTGGCGGACCAGGCGGCTCCTGTGCATCGCGCCGCGGTGCACAGGAGCCGCCTGCCGCGCGTGGTGGGCCGGGGCGGAAAACCGGATGCCGCGACGCGCCGAGGTCCCGCATCCTGGGCGTATGAACGACCGTACCCACCCGCCGCGTTACGAGATCCGCGCGCAGCACACCGACACCACCGTCACCGTGTACCAGGCCTACCCGCCGGCGATCGGGCTCCCCGCCGCACGCGACGGGCGCTTCCCGCCGGCCTGGAAGCGCGACCGCATGACATGGATCAAGCCGAGCTTCCTGTGGATGATGTACCGCTGCGGCTGGGGCGCGAAGGAGGGCCAGGAGACCGTGCTCGCCGTCGAGATCACCCGGGCCGGCTTCGCCTGGGCGCTGGAGAACGCCGAACTGTCGCACTACGTACCCGAGGTGCACGAGGACCAGGGCGCGTGGAAGCGTGCGCTGCGGTCGGCTCCCGCCCGGGTCCAGTGGGACCCCGAACGCGATCCGGCCCTGAACCCGCTGCCGTACCGCTCGCTCCAGCTGGGGCTGAGCGGTGAGGCAGCGCGGCGTTACGCGGACGAGTGGCTCGTCTCCGTACGCGATGTCACGCCCCTGGCCCACGAGGTGCACGCGGCGGTCCGGGCGGGGGAGCGGGAGAGGGTCTCCGCGCTGCTGCCCGTGGAGACCCCGCTGGACCTCAGGGCTCCTCGCCCGGTTCCCACCGCCCCGTGAGTTCCCGGCAGTGGGATCGGCCGACATCCCGCGCTGCGGTTGTGGTGATAGGCAGGGTTGACGGTCCCGGCGCCCGAACAGCCCGCCACGCGCGCGGCCTTCGATTCACTTCCAGGACGGCGAGCAGCAACTCCGTCCGCTGCCGGAGCGCGGCGGTCCGGATGGGGGAGACGGCCGGCGGGCTGCTGCCCGTGGGGACATCGCTCAGGCGGTGACGATGTCCGGCTTCAGCGGCAGCAGGGTCTGCGCGATCGTGCCGATGGTGGCGTCGTCGAGGCCCGCTTCCTTCAGCGCACCCGCCAAATGGCCGACGACCCTGTCGAAGGCATCGCTCGTGATGGCCAGGCCCTGGTGGGCGCGGTGCATCGTCCGTCCCGGGTACGGCGCCCTGGAACCCAGCGCCTGCCCGACGAAGAGGCGTTGGTGCCGCTTGAGCCGTTCCATGTCCCGGCCCTCGAAATAGCCGCTGAGATCGGGGTCCGCGAGGACACGTCCGTAGAAGATGTCGACCACTGCTTCGACCGCGTCCGCCCCGCCGATGCTCTCGAAGAGCGTGGGCGGAGCCTGCGTGGGTTCCTTTGCGGTGTCTGTCATCCGAGCAGGCTGCTCCGGCCGCCTTGCGGCCCGGTGAGCAGACCGTTGCCGGTCGGTTACTTTGCCCGCATGAGGGACCGTGTGCCGTGTGAACAGCCGTACACGCGACTGTTACACGCTCAGGGCGGAGTGCCGAACTCCCAGGTCAGCATGGCGAACACGCCGTCGTCCGCCGCGCCTGCCGAGCGGTAGGTGGCGAGTGCCGCCCCGTTGTCGCGCTCCACCCCGACCCACATGTCGTAGCAGCCGCGCTCCCGCGCCTCTGCGGCGAGGGCCTCCGTCAGCGCACGGCCGATGCCCCGGCGGCGGTACGGCTCGTCGACGGAGAGCTCGTACAGGCACATCTCCTTGCCCTTGTCCGGGTGCAGCATCTCGATGCCCGAGACGAATCCGGCCGGGACGCCGTCCTCGTACGCGATCAGCATCAGGTGACCGTCAGCCGCGAGGAAGCCGGCCGCCCACTCGGGGCGGGGCGGGGTGTCGTAGAGGTGTGCGGCGGCGAGGAGCTCCGCGGTGGTGGTGGCGGGGCGGATGATCACGTATGAACCTTTCGTGACGGCGGCGTACCGCATACGGAGTACGGACGGGGCGTGCCGTACCTCTCAGGGATGCCGGGGAGTTCCCCCTGGCGGCAGCCTGCGGCACCGGGCGGTCCGTTTAGGGTCGAGTCATGGATGAACCGACTTCCCGGTGGCGGCGCCGGCTGCCCCGTACCCCAGGGCGCTGGGCCGCGGTCGTCGCCGCCCTCGCCGTGCTCGCGGGGGCCGGGACCTGGACCGCCGTCGCCGACGACAGTGTCCCGCCCGTGCACCGGCAGGGCCGGATGATGAAGATGAACGGGGTGTCGGTCGACACCTCGTACTTCACGTCCGGGGGCACGCAACGACGGCCGGCCGTCCTCATCGGGCACGGCTTCGGCGGCAGCAAGGACGATGTGCGCGGCCAGGCCGAGAAGCTGGCCGCCGACGGATACGCCGTCATGACCTGGTCCGCCCGCGGATTCGGGAGAACGGGCGGCGAGATCACGCTCAACGCCCCGGACGCCGAGGTCAAGGACGTGTCCGGACTCATCGACTGGCTGGCGGACCGGCCCGAGGTGGAGCTCGACGCGAAGGGCGACCCGCGCGTCGGTGTCACCGGCGCTTCGTACGGCGGGGCGGTGTCGCTGCTCGCCGCCGGGTACGACGACCGGGTCGACGCCATCGCACCGGTGATCAGCTACTGGAACCTCGCCGACGCGCTCTTCCCGGACGGGGTCTTCAAGAAGCTCTGGGCCGGGATCTTCGTCTCCTCGGGCGGCGGCTGCGAGAGGTTCCAGAAGCAGCTGTGCGACATGTACGAGCGGGTCGCCGCCAGCGGGAAGCCGGACGCGGCCGCGCGGAAACTCCTGGCGGAACGTTCCCCCGAGGCCGTCTCGGACCGGATCGACGTGCCCGCGCTCATCCTCCAGGGGCAGAGCGACTCGCTGTTCCCCCTCGGCCAGGCCGACGCCATGGCCAAGGCCATCAAGGCCAACGGCGCGCCCGTGTCCGTCGACTGGATCGCGGGCGGGCACGACGGAGGGGACGACGAGGGCGAGCGCATCGAGGGCCGGGTCGGTGACTGGTTCGACCGGTATCTGAAGGAGGACAAGGGCGCCGACACGGGACCGGGGTTCCGTGTGACCCGGACCGGCGGCGTCGACTCCACCGACGGCGCCGCCCTGAAGCGCGGCGCGAGCAGCGCCACCTACCCCGGGCTGAGCAGCGGTGGACGGAAGATCGCCCTCACCGGGGCGGGGCAGACCCCCGCGACGGGCGGCGGACTGGACGCGACCACCGGCGGGGGACAGGACGCGCCCGCGACCGGCGGGGCCCAGGACGCGCCCGCGGCCCGTGGCGCGCAGGAGGCGTCCTCGGACGGTCTGACGCAGACCTTCCGCAACCCCGCCGGGGCAAGCCCACCCTCCGTCTCCGCCCTCCCCGGCATCGGCGGCGGGCTCTCCCAGCTGTCCTCGGTCGGCGTCGGGCTCTCCCTCGACTTCCCCGGGCAGTACGCGCGTTACGAGTCCGCCCCGCTGGACAGCGCCGTGCACATCACCGGCTCGCCCACCGCCCGTGTGAACGTGACGGCGGACCACGGCGACGCCGTGCTGTTCGGCAAGGTCTACGACGTGTCGCCGGACGGGAAGCAGCAGGTGCTGCCCTCGCAGCTCGTCTCGCCCTACCGGATCACCCCCGACGAGCAGGGCAAGCCGCTCGATCTGAAGCTGCCCGCCGTCGACCACGAGGTCGACGCCGGCCACCGCCTGCGCCTCGTGCTCTCCGCGACGGACCTCGCCTACGCCTCACCCGCCGAGCCCGCGACGTACACCGTCTCCCTCGACGGGGCGCTGACCGTCCCCACCGCACCCGCGGTGAAGACCGCCGCGGCCACTCTGCCCTGGTGGACCTGGGGGCTCCCGGCCGCCGCGCTCGTCATCGCCGCCGCCCTGCTGTTCACCGGGCGCCGGCGCACCGGCACCCCGGCGCCCGACCCGGCGCTGACCGGGGTGCCGCTGGAGATCACCGGGCTGTCCAAGAAGTACGCGAGGTCCAGCGACCGGTACGCGGTGCGCGACCTGGGCTTCCGCGTCGAGAAGGGGCAGGTGCTCGGTCTCCTCGGCCCGAACGGCGCGGGCAAGACCACCACCCTGCGCATGCTGATGGGGCTCATCACGCCCGACGCGGGTGAGATCCGGGTCTTCGGCCACGCCATCCGGCCGGGCGCCCCCGTGCTCTCCCGGGTCGGGTCCTTCGTCGAGGGTGCCGGCTTCCTCCCGCACCTGTCGGGCCGCTCCAACCTGGAGCTGTACTGGCAGGCCACCGGGCGGCCCGCAGACGACTCCCACATCGACGAGGCCCTGGAGATCGCCGGACTCGGCGACGCCCTGGCCCGCGCGGTGCGCACCTACTCCCAGGGCATGCGGCAGCGTCTCGCCATCGCCCAGGCCATGCTCGGCATGCCGGACCTCCTCATCCTCGACGAACCGACCAACGGCCTCGACCCGCCCCAGATCCGTGAGATGCGGGACGTCATGATCCGGTACGCGGCCGGCGGCCGGACCGTGATCGTCTCCAGTCATCTCCTCTCCGAGGTCGAGCAGTCCTGCACCCACCTGGTGGTCATGGACCGGGGCCGGCTCGTCCAGGCCGGTCCCGTCGCGGAGATCACCGGCGAGGGCGACATGCTGCTCGTCAGCACGGACGCCGAGGTGACCGACGCGCTCGTGGGCAAGGTGGCCGCCCTCCCCGGCATCGGCTCCGCCGTCCGCCTGGACGAGGGCAACGGGCTGCTGGTCCGCCTCGACGGCGCCACCACCGCCCAGCTGGTCGCCGAACTGGTGCGCCTCGACATGCCGGTGACGGGTGTCGGGCCGCACCGCCGCCTGGAGGACGCGTTCCTCACCCTCATCTCCCAAGGATCCGCATGAGTTCCGCGACAGAGCTCCAGGCCCTCGCCGACGCCCCCGGCTACCACCCGCGCCGCACCCTGCCGCTGCGTGTGGAGGCGATGCGGCAGCTGCGCAGGCGCCGCACCCTGCTCATGGGCGGGGTGCTGGCGGCCCTGCCGTTCATCCTGATCATCGCCTTCGCGGTCGGCGGCACGCCGGGCGGCGGTGAAGGGGGCGGCGGGACAGGCTCGCGGATCAACCTCATGGACGTCGCGACGGAGTCCGCCGCGAACTTCGCGGCGACCTGCCTCTTCGTCTCCGCCGGCTTCCTGCTGGTGGTGCCGGTCGCGCTGTTCTGCGGGGACACCGTGGCCTCGGAGGCCAGCTGGTCATCGCTGCGCTATCTGCTCGCGGCGCCCGTGCCCCGGGCCAGGCTGCTGTGGAGCAAGCTCGTCGTGGCGCTCGGCTTCAGCCTCGCCGCGATGGTGCTGCTGCCGCTCGTCGCCCTGGGCGCGGGAGCGGTGGCGTACGGCTGGGGGCCGCTGAAGCTGCCCACCGGGGGCGCGCTCGCCACCACGGACACCCTGCCGAGGCTCGCGCTCGTCGTCGCCTTCGTCTTCGTGTCCCAGCTCGTCACCGCCGGGCTTGCGTTCTGGCTGTCGACGAAGACGGACGCCCCGCTCGGCGCGGTGGGCGGCGCGGTCGGACTGACCATCGTCGGCAATGTCCTGGACGCGGTCACCGCGCTCGGCACCTGGCGCGAATTCCTGCCCGCACACTGGCAGTTCGCCTGGGCCGACGCTCTACAGCCCGATCTGGAATGGGGCGGGATGGTGAAGGGCGCCGCGGTGTCGGTGGCCTACGCCCTGATCCTGTTCGCGCTGGCCTTCCGGGGGTTCAGCCGTAAGGACATCGTGTCCTGACCCGTGGGGCCGGCGGGTTCTCCTGCCGGACCGTCCATGTCGGAGGCTGCTGATAGAACGGTGTCCATCCGCCATCGAACGGGCCGTCAGGAGATCCGTCTTGTCCTATGTCGATCATGTCGAGCAGTTCCACGGGCTGCCGTCCTTCACCTTCCCGTCGTACGCGAACCCCGCGGACCTGCCGGCCGCGGACGCCGTGGCCTGGCGCCTCCACTGCGGCCCGTACACGACCGACGAGAGCTCCGGTTCCTATTGGAATCGGTTCACCGAGTCGGTCGAACCGGAGAAGATACGGGCGCTGATCTTCGGCAATCCGTGGGATGGGAGCAGCCCCAAGGAGCTGCTCGCCCTGCGGTCCCGGTTCACCGGGCTCGAAGCGCTGTTCCTCGGCGACCTCGTGAACGAGGAAGCCATGATCTCCACGATCCAACTCGGCGATCTCACGGAGCTTCTCAAGGCGTTCCCCGGGCTGCGGGAGCTGGCCATGCGCGGTGGGGACCCCCTGGAGTTCCCGGTGACGGGCCACGAAGGACTCCGGGTCCTGCGCGTCGAATCGGGTGGGCTGTCCGGCGAGGCGGTGGCCCAGATCGTGGCCGCGTCCCTGCCGTCGCTCGAACACCTCGAACTCTGGCTGGGCGACGACTACTACGGCGGCGGTGCCAGGGCCGAGCACCTGGCCCCGCTGCTCGCCTGCACCGACAGGCCCGCGCTGCGCCACCTGGGGCTGCAGAACAGTACGGTGCAGGACCACTTGGCCGCGGCCGTGGCCTCCGCGCCGGTCGTGCGCGGGCTCACCTCGCTGAGCCTGTCGATGGGCACCCTCGGGGACAAGGGGGCCGAGGCGCTGCTGAGCGGGCAGTCGCTGTCCCACCTGCGGGAGCTGGACCTCTCGCACCACTACCTCAGCCAGGACATGATGCTGCGGATCTGGACGGAGCTGGAGCCGCAAGGGGTGCGGGTGAACCTGACCGACCGGCAGGAGGAGGACGAGTACGAGGACGACGAGTACGACGAGGACTTGGATGAGTGGGCCGGCAGATACGTCGCGGTCTCCGAATGACCGCGGTCCAGGTCCCCGCCCGCCCCGCTCTCCCAGCCGCAGAAGAAAGGCCCGCACGATGACCGACACCGACACCCCCACCGCCCAGGCTCCGGAAGACGCCGTGCTCACCAGCCGTGAGCTGGACGGAAAGCAGCCCGTGCTGGACCCCGGGAAGCAGGTCGCGTACGGACGAGTCCTGTACACGGCCGCCCTGCTGGGGCGGAGCCCCGCGCAGGTCGTCGCGCGGCTGACCGCCCTCGGGTACGCCGACATCCAGGACGCCGGCCGCCCGTTCCCCGAGGCCGTCGCCCTCGACGACGCCGTCCTGGTCAAGCGGGAGGACCAGGACGCCTGGCGGTACCCCTGGATCGACGTCGCCGAGCCCGTCTCCCTGCGCCGGGTGTTGGAGACCGCGGAGCACACCGGACGCGCCCCCGCCGACGTCGCGCGCCGGCTGACCGCCCTCGGCTACCGGCTCGGCGGCAGCGGGCCGTTGCCCGAGACCCCGGACCCCCGTGACGTCGCGCTGATCCGCTCCGACGCCCGTGGCTACGGCACATGGCTTGACTGGGGCGACGAGGTCTCCGCCGGACATGTGCGGGGGGCCGCCGCCGCGCTGGCCTGCAGCCCGCACACCGCCGCCGTGCGGCTGGCCTCCCTCGGCCTCCGGCTGCCGTACACCCCCGATCCCGACGACGAACGGCTGTTGAGGGTCAGGGACGTCCCCACCCCCCGCTGGGCCGGCCGCTACATGGACCCGCCCCTGGGCCACGTCCTCACCGTCGCCAGGGAGACGGGGCGGAGTGCGGCGGAGATCGTGGCCCGCCTGGAGGTGCTGACGGCCGGCGCACCGGGCGGATCGGTGCCCGAGTCCCCGGACGAGGACGACTTCGTCATCCTCAGCGAGAACCTCGACGGCCGTGAACCCTGGCTGCGGGAGAGCACCGTCAATGGACTGCGGATGGAGCACATCCTGCGCGCGTCCCTCGTCACGGGGCGCGGCACCGCGGAGATCGCCGCGCGGCTGACCGAACTGGGCCACTGGCTGCACGACGACGCGAAGCTCCCCGGGACAGCGGACGAGGCGGACATCAGACTGCTGGAAACCGTCGACCGTTCGTTCCGGGACAACGTCCACCTGGAGCACGTCCTGCGCAGCGCGAGCCTGACGGGCCGTAGCCCGGCCGACGTCGCGGCCCGGCTGACGGAGCTCGGCTTCGAGCTCCCCGACGAGGTGGCGTACCCGGACGTGCGAGGTGTCCTCGCCGCCTCCTGACGTACGTCATCGGTTCACGCCAGGTGGAACACCTCGGTCAGCGGGACCATGGCCTCGTCGGCGGCCTCCGGCTGCTCGAAGAACCCGGCCATGTCCCGCTGCCACCGTGCGTTGACCTCCGTCGCCGCCATCGCGTCCCGGGCCGCGTCGAAGTCCTCCGTCTCCAGATAGCCGACCAGCAGGCCGTCCTCCCGGAGGAACAGCGAGTAGTTGTGCCAGCCCGCCTCGGACAGGGCGGCGAGCATGTCGGGCCACACCGCCGTGTGGCGCTCGCGGTACTCGTCCTTGCGGTCCTCACGGACCTTCAGCAGAAAGCAGACGCGCTGCATGGAGCCGGCCCCTCCGGTCGGAAGTCGAACGGTCGGAAGTCGAACGGTCAGAAGTCGAACGTGTCGATGTTCTTGGAGTCGAAGACGGTCGGCTCGCCGAGGATGACCTCGCCGTCCTTGCCGATGGTGTACTCACCGAGCTTGCCCGCCTTGAACTTCTCGCCCTCCGCACCGCTGATCTGCCCCGACGCCAGCGCGGCGGCCGCGTACGAGCCGAGGTAGCCGAGCTCCTCCGGGTTCCAGAGGGAGAACTGCTCGACGGTGCCGTCCTTGACGTACTTGCGCATCTGGTTCGGCGTGCCGAGGCCGTTGAGCACGACCTTGCCCTTGTACGAGGAGTCGCTCAGATAGCGTGCCGCGGCGGCGATGCCGACCGTCGTGGGGGAGATGATGCCCTTCAGGTCGGGGTAGGCCTGCATGAGGCCCTGTGTCTGCTGGAAGGACTTCTGGTCGGCGTCGTCGCCGTACGCGACCTTGACCAGCTTCATGTCCTTGTACTCGGGGAGCTTCAGCTCCTCCTTCATGGAGGCGATCCAGGTGTTCTGGTTCGTCGCGTTCTGGGTGGCCGACAGGATCGCGATCTTGCCCTTGAAGCCGATCTGCTCGCCGAGGTGCTGGACCAGGCTCCGGCCGATCTCCTCGGAGCTCGCCTGGTTGATGAAGAGCTGACGGCAGTCCTTCGCCGTGTCGGAGTCGTAGGCGACGACCTTGATGTCCTTCTTCATGGCCTGCTTCAGCGGGCCGCACACCGCGTTCGGGTCGTTCGCCGCGAGGAGGATGGCGTCCTGGCGCTGCTGGATCAGGGTGTTGATGTAGGAGACCTGCGAGGAGGCGCTCGCGTCGGACGGGCCGACCTCCTTGCCCGTGCCGCCGTACTCCTTCGCCGCCGCGATGCCCGCCTCGTCGACGATCTTCTCGTACGGGTTGTTGATCTGCTTGGGCAGGAAGGCGAGCTTCAGGCCCTTCTTCAGCGGGGCGTCCGGGTCGGCCTTCGCGGAGCTCGCGGCCTTCGCACCCCCGCTCTTCTCGCTGTCCTTCGTGGTGCCGCCACAGGCGGTGAGGGCGAGGGCGAGAGAGACGGCGGTGGCTGCGGTCGCGACGGCGCGGCGCCCAGCGGCATTGCGGAGCATCATGGCGGCGTGTGCCTTTCGGAGAGGTGAGGGCGAGGTACGGGCGGGGCGAGGGGCGTTACGGCGTCACGCGCTACGACGGCGGGGGTGCGGGGATGTTCGCGGCCCGCCTGTGCCGGCGTTCGACGACGGTGGCGATGACCCGTGGGGTCAGGACGGACGCCACGAGCAGCAGCCCGGTCACGATGACCTGCACCTCGTTGGCGATGTCGTTGAGCGTGAGCAGGTTCTTCAGGAGGCCGATGAGCAGGACTCCGGCGACCGCGCCGAACAGCGTGCCCTTCCCGCCGTCGAAGTCGATGCCGCCGAGCAGGACGGACGCGATGACGAGCATCTCGAAGCCGAGTCCGTTGTCCGCGCGGGCACTTCCGTAGCGCAGGGTGAAGACGATGCCCGCGAAGGCGGAGAACAGCCCCGTCACGACGAAGAGCAGCAGCTTGATCCGCTTGACCCGGATGCCGGCGAAGTACGCGGCCTCCTCCTGGGCGCCGATCGCGAAGAGCGAACGGCCGAGCCCCGTGGCGTGCAGCACCACGGCGGTGACCACGGCCAGCACGATGAAGAGCAGCACCGGGTAGGTGAGGAAGGTGCCGGGGACGGTCGTGGTGTCGACCGCCCAGTCCGCGTAGACCTGCGGGAAGTCCGTCACCGCGTCGCTGCCGAGCACCACCGACGCCAGGCCCCGGTAGAGCGCCAGGGTGCCGATGGTGACGGCGAGGGACGGCAGTCCGACCCTGGTGACCAGCCAGCCGTTGAGGAGGCCTCCGGCGACGCCCACCAGCAGCACCACGGGCACGATCGTCTCGAAGGCCCAGCCCGCGTCCCAGAGCGCACCGGTCAGCGCGCTGCCGAGGCCCAGCATGGAGGCCACCGACAGGTCGACCTGCCCGGCGACGACCAGGAGGGTCATCGGCAGGGCGATGAGGGCGACTTCGGCGATGTCGTTGAAGGCGAACGCGAGGTTCTCGCCGGAACCGAAGCCCTCCGTGCTCGCCAGGCCGACGACGAGGACCGCCACCAGCAGGACACCGACCGCGGTGTCCCAGCGCAGTGCCAGGGCGCGTACGAGGGAGGGCTTCGTCGCGGCCCGCGGCGTGGGAGCCGTCTTGGTGTCAGGCGCCGTGGTCATGACGGGCGTTCCTCCTCCTCAGTGCGGCGGTCATCCGCAGGTTCACGATCCGGTCGACGCTGATGGCCAGCAGGAGGAGCGCACCGGTGATGGCGCCCTGCCAGAAGGCGTCCACCTTCAGTACGACCAGGACACTGCCGATGGTGGTGAGCAGCAGGGCCCCGAGCGCGGCGCCCCACACGGTGCCGGTGCCGCCGGTGATCGCGACGCCACCGACGACGACCGCGCTGACGACGGTCAGCTCCCAGCCGTGCGCGTTGTCCGCGACGACGGTGCCGAAGCGGGCCAGCCATAGGGCCCCGGCGAAGCCGGCGACGGCCCCGGAGAAGGCGTAGGCGGCGAGGATACGGCGGCGGATCGGGATGCCGGCGAGCCGGGCGGCCTCGGGGCTCGACCCGATGGCGTACAGCTCGCGCCCCGAGCGGTAGCCGCGCAGGAAGTACGCCGTCGCCGCCAGCAGGACCAGCGCGATCAGCGGCAGGTACGGGATGCCCAGCACACTGCCGCTGCCCAGGCCCAGCACCGCGTCCGGCACATCGGACGCGCTGATCTGCTCGCCCTTGGCCCACCAGTAGTCGACGCCCTGGATGATGTAGAGCATGCCCAGGGTCACCACGAGCGCCGGGACCCTGCCGAAGCTGACGAGGGCGCCGGAGACCAGGCCGCAGACCACGCCGATGGCGATACCGAGCAGCATCACGCTCAGCACACCGTGGTCGCTCCCGGAGACGAACTCGCCGCAGGCGAAGGCGGACAGACCGACGACGGAGCCGACCGACAGGTCGATGTTGCGGGTGATCACGACGGCGGATTGGCCGACCGCGAGCAGCACCAGGATCGACGCGTTGAGCAGCAGGTCCTTGATGCCCTGGTCGGACAGGAAGCGCGGGTTGGCGAGGTAGGTGCCGAGGATCAGCAGGGCCAGCGCCCCCGCGATGGAGATCTCCCGCGCCCGGAAGACCGTGTCCACGAGGGACGAGGCGCTGCGCTCCGGCGCCTTCGGGGCGTCAGGGGGGCTCTTCTCGATGGTGCCGGTCATGCCGCCGCCCTCTCGTTACGTCCGGTGGCCGCGGCCATGACCGATTCCTCGGTGGCGCTCGCGCGCGGGATCTCGGCGGTCAGCCGGCCCTCGTGCATCACGAGCACCCGGTCGGCCATGCCGATGACCTCGGGAAGGTCGGAGGAGATCATGAGTACGGCGAGGCCGTCGGCGGCGAGCGCGGAGAGCAGCCGGTGGACCTCGGCCTTGGTGCCGACGTCGATCCCGCGGGTCGGCTCGTCGACGATCAGGACGGCGGGCCCGGTCGCCAGCCACTTGGCCAGCACGACCTTCTGCTGGTTGCCGCCGGACAGCACGCCCACGGTGTCGGCCAGCCGGTTGTACTTGAGCTGGAGCCGCACCGCCCAGTCGGCGGCCCGCTCGTGTTCCAGCGCCCGGCTGACGAGCCCTCGTTTGCGGACATCGGCCAGCCCGGTGAGGCCGATGTTGCGCTCGATGGACATATCCATGACCAGTCCGCGTTGGCGCCGGTCCTCGGGTACGAGCGCGAGCCCGGCGTCCATCGCGGCGGTCGGCGAACCGGGGCGCAGCACCGTGCCGGCCACCCTCACCTCGCCCGCGTCGGCGCGGTCGACACCGAATACGGCCTGGGCGACCTCCGTGCGTCCGGCGCCGACGAGCCCGGCGAGCGCGACGATCTCGCCGCGGCGGACGTCGAAGGACACATCGCGGAACACACCCTCGCGGGTCAGCCGGTGCACGGACAGGGCGACTTCGCCGGTCTCGGCGTCCTGCTTGGGGTAGAGGTCGTCCAGGTCACGGCCGACCATCCTGCGCACCAGGTCGTCCTCGGTGATCCCCTCAAGCGGCTCGGAGGAGATCCACCGGCCGTCGCGCAGGGTCGTGACGCGCTGGCACAGCTCGAAGATCTCGTCGAGGCGGTGCGAGATGAACAGCACCGCCGCGCCCTCGGAGCGCAGCGTCCGCACGACGGAGAACAGCCTGGCGGTCTCGCTGCCGGTCAGGGCGGCCGTCGGCTCGTCCATGATCAGGACGCGGGCGTCGAAGGAGAGTGCCTTGGCGATCTCGACGATCTGCTGGTCGGCGATCGAAAGGCCGCGGGCCGGGCGGTCGGGTGCCAGGTCGACGCCGAGCCTCCGCATCAGCCCTGCGGTGGTGTCGTGCACGGCTCTGCGGTCGATCCGGCCCAGGGACCGCCGGGGCTGTCGGCCCATGAAGATGTTCTCGGCGATGGACAGGTCGGGGAAGAGCGTCGGCTCCTGGTAGATGACGGCGATGCCGGCGTCGCGGGCGTCGGCCGGGCCGTGGAAGACGACGGGCCTGCCGTCGAGGAGCACCTCGCCGCTGTCCGGGCGGTGCACCCCGGCGAGTGCCTTGATCAGCGTCGACTTGCCCGCGCCGTTCTCACCCGCGAGTGCGTGGGCCTCGCCGGGGAACAGCCGCAGGGACACGTCCTGCAGGGCCCGTACGGCGCCGAAGGACTTGCTCACGCCCTTCAGGGCCAGGACGGGGGCCACCGGGTCCGGGGCCGGGGCGGACTGGTTCATGGGAGCTCCTCAGCGGAGGGACTGTTCCGCTCCACCCGCCGTGAAAGGTGAAAGGCGAAAGGCGTGAAAGGTTTCAATGAGGTTGCTCGGAAGCTAAACGGGGATTGTGGGCGCCGTCAATGGGTTGATGGCGGGGAGTTCCAGGAAAAGGGGCAAGATGCGACCCACGTGGGGGGAGTGGGAAGGCGCTCTTGACAGTCTTCGGGGCGGGCCACTATCTTCCGAGCGCTTGAATCGATTCACATAACGGTCGCGTATCGCTCCTGCCTCGCTCCCTCCACGCGTGTGCCGCGTGTCAGAGGCCGGCGGCTGCGGGATGGCGGGGCCCGAGAAGGACCACGAGCCCAGCCCTGCCGGGCACCGCCACCGGGACCCGGTGCCAGCCCGCGCGCCGGTAGAAGCGCAGCGCCGCATCGGCGTGTACGGACGTGAGCAGCCAGCACCGCCCGTCCGGGTGGGCGGCCGCGGTGACCGCCGACAGCAGGGCAGCGCCCAGCCCGGTGCCCCGCGCGTCGGGGGTGACGGCCAGCTCGTCGACCTCCAGCGCACCGCACAGCCAGTCCGCGACGCGGTCGGGACCGAGCGCCTCGGCGACCTGGCCGTAGCTGCGGCCCGTGGGGAAGGTGCCGGGCGTCGTCCAGGCGGTGGCGAAGCCGCCGACGGTGTCGCCGTCCAGGGCCAGCGCCGCGGTGAACCCGGGGCGCGCGGCGTCGGCGGCGAGCCGGTCGAGGTACAGCGCGCCCGCCGAGGGGTCCTCGTCCCACGGGGGCCGCGAGAACACGTCCGCGTAGGCCCGGCGAATCCCCTCGGCGTACGCGGGCAGACCCGCGCCCTCGACCAGCCGGACCCGCATGACCGCACCACTCCCCGTCCCTGGACCGTTCCCGGTCAGGATAGGACGCGGTGGTGCGGGTGCGGCGTGCCGTTCAGCCGTCCGGTCGCACCAGATGCGTGGTGAACCAGTCCCGGGCCAGATCCGCGGCCCGTTCCAGGGCGCCCGGCTCCTCGAACAGGTGCGTGGCGCCCGGGACGACCGCCAGCCGGTTCTCGCAGTGCAGCGCCGCCTGCGCCTGCCGGTTGAGGTCGATCACCGTGGTGTCGGCGCCGCCCACGATCAGCAGGGTGGGCGCCCGTACGGTGGACAGGTCGGCCCCGGCCAGATCGGGGCGCCCGCCCCGGGAGACCACCGCGCCCACACCCGAGTCCGACGCGGAGGCGGCCCGCAGCGCTGCGGCAGCGCCCGTACTCGCGCCGAAGGTGCCGACCGGGAGCGGCACGCGGCTGCGCGCCCAGCGGGTGGTGTCCGCCAGCCGCCCCGACAGCAGGCCGATGTCGAAGACATTGGCGCGGTAGACCTCTTCCCCGGGCGTCAGCAGGTCGAAGAGCAGGGTGCCCAGGCCGGCGCGGTTCAGCGCCCCGGCGACCGCCCGGTTCCGCGGGCTGTTGCGGCTGCTGCCCGAGCCGTGGGCGAACACCACGAGCGCCCGCGCGTCCTCGGGAAGCGTGAGGTCCCCGGGGAGCGGGACCCCGCCCGCGTCCACCTCGACCTCCTCGGCCGTGGCGGCACTTCCGGCGGCCCGCGCCAGCAGGGAGACGACCTCGTCGTCCGAGGTCTGGGAGAAGTCCCGGTACCACTCACCCACGGCGGAGAAGAGCTGCGGGGTAGAGAGGCAGACGACCTCGTCCACGTCCTCGCGCAGCGCGGCCGCGACATCAGGTGACGCGACGGGCACGGCCAGCACGACATGGGCGGCACCCTGCGCCCGTACCACCTGGCAGGCCGCTCGCGCGGTCGCTCCGGTGGCGACCCCGTCGTCCACGACGACCACCGTGCGCCCCTTCAGCGGCAGACGAGGCCGGCCCTCCCGGTACGTACCCGCCCGTCGCAGGAGCTCCGCCTCCTCGGCGCGCTCGACGGACGCGAGGTCCTCGTCACCGACCCCGGTGTGGCGGACGATCTCGTCGCTGATGACCCGGGCCCCGTCCTCGCCGATGGCGCCGAACCCCAGTTCCGGGTGGTAGGGCACCCCGAGTTTGCGGACCACGATCACATCGAGCGGGGCGCCGAGAGCCTGCGCCACCTCGTACGCCACCGGGACCCCGCCGCGTGGCAGCCCCAGGACGACGGGATCGCGCCGCTCCAGGTGCCGCAGTGCCACGGCGAGCCGCCGCCCGGCATCCGTGCGGTCGGTGAACAGCACGGGGGTTCACCTCCAACGGGGGGGAAAGAGCGGAACACGCATGCGTGACCCCGTTCCCGACGCAACCGCATGTGCGCCGGTCGGGCAAGTCGGGGGGAGCCGGCGCACCGGGGCCTTCACCGGCACCGGCACCGGCGCCGGTGTCGCGGGGTGTGCCGGTGCTACGAGATGGCCCGGAGGCGGCCGTGCGGCGGCAGACCGCGGAGCCGGTCCACGGCCTGTGCCGTCGCCTCGTCCGCCGGGAGGAGGACGACCAGCTGCTGGGAGTCCGAGGAGAGGTCGAGCGTCTCGCGGCGCAGCCGGAGCCCGTACCCGGAGGGGTGGTCGAGGCGCAGGACCCCGCGCCGCGGTACCTCATGACGGTTCGTACGGCGGGTGAAGTCGGGGCCGGCGGCGGAGGCGAGCTCCGCGGTGAACCACTCGAAGTCCTCGATGGAGGGCCCGAGCCACAGGTCGAATGCCTGCTCGTCCGCGACGGCGTCCCAGTCGGCGAAGAACGTCCGGGCGCGGGGGTCGGTGAAGACGTAGCGGGTGAGGTTCGGGGCGTCGCCGTCGAGCAGCCCGGTCCCGCTCGTCACCGCCTCGTACGCGCTGGTACGGGCCAGGATGTCGCCCAGCCGGTTGGTCACCATCGCTATGCCGGGTTCGAGGAGGCCGAGCGTCTCCAGGACCGGGGGGCGGAGCTCGCGCGGCGGTGGGGCGGGCCGGGTGTGCGCGGTGCACTCACCGCCGGTGATCTTCGTGAGGTGGCGCAGATGGTCGCGCTCGGACGAGTCGAGGCTGAGCGCGTCGGCGATCGCGTTGACCACCGTGACGGAGGGGTTGCGGTCACGGCCCTGTTCCAGGCGGGTCAGATACTCCACGCTGATACCGGCACGCCCGGCGAGATCCGAGCGCCGCAGCCCCGGCGCCCTGCGGCGGCCGTGGTCCGGCAGGCCCAGCGACCGCGGCTGGATACTGTCGCGCTTGGCCCGGATGAAATCTCCCAACGGCGTCCCCATGCTTGGAGGATATGGCGGTCGCCCCCCGGCCGCCGAGCGCTCAGCGTGGCCCTGTGGGGGCCAGCCTGGGCACGGTCTGGCTGGAGCCCCGGTCCTGGCCGACGGTGGTGCGTATGGACAACAACACGTACAAGCTGGCGATCCTCGTCGGAAGCGTCCGCGAGGGACGGTTCGGCCCGGTCGTGGCCTCCTGGGTCGCCGAACAGGCCGGTGAGCACGGCGCTTTCGACGTGGACGTCGTCGATCTGGCCGATGTCGACATCCCGTTGGAGCTCCCCGCCGCCTCGCCGAAGTACGCGGGGGACGACTACCCCCGCCCGGCCGGGATGGCGCCGCTGACGTCCGCGCTGGAGGGCGCCGACGCGTTCGTCGTGATCTCGCCGGAGTACAACCACAGCTACCCCGCGTCCCTGAAGGCGGCCATCGACTGGCACTTCACCCAGTGGACGGCCAAGCCCGTCGCGTTCGTCAGCTACGGAGGGGCGGCGGGTGGCCGGCACGCGGTGCTGCACCTGGAGAACGTGCTGACCGAACTGCACGCCGTGACGATCCGGGACGGCCTCGCCTTCCCGGACTACTACACGGCGTGGGAGGACGGCCGGCCCCTCGACCCCGGGGCCCCCGGGTACGCCAGGACGCTGCTGGAGCAGCTGGCCTGGTGGGCGGGGGCCCTGCGGACGGCGCGGGAGGCGAATCCGTATCCGGCGTGACCGGCCCGGTGCGGTGGAGGCGTTCTCAGCCGAGCCGCTCGGACCAGTATCCGGCGGGGTCCGGAATGTCGTGCCGTACGACCCGGGACCGGGTGAGCAGCCGGTCGCCGCGGCGGACCAGTACGTCTTCGATGGTGGCGCTCGGCTCGAACGTGACGTGACCGGACTCGTCGGTGACGCTGACCAGGGACCGGAACGTCACCCGGTACGTCGTCCCGTCGACGACCCGGACCACCATCTTGTCGAACCAGTGCCGGAAGACCTTCACCCCGTAGTGCGAGACCCCGGCCCGGATCTCCGAAACGAGGCTCTGACGGCCCACCAGCTCCCAGCCGTCCTTGGCGTGTGCGTAGACGCCGTCCTCGGTGAAGGTGTGGGCGAACTCCTCGACCTTCCGGTCCTCCAGGAGCGGCATCTGGTGGGCGTAGAAGCTCTGGATCTCCACGTAGAGGTCGGCGGAGATGCGGGGTGGGGCGGTGTGCTGCGGTAGTGACACGGCGGACTCCTCCTGGTGGTGGGTGGCGGGCGGGCCTCCGCCAGGCTCGCGCGCCCGGCTCGACGCGCCGTCGGGGCAGACTCGACCGCACGGCCGCCCCTCCCCGGAACGGCCCGGCCCGGCGGTCCAGGGGCCGCCCGGCCGGGAGGTCCAGCAGCGATGGAGCGGTCTTCGAGCACCCGGCAGCACGCTGACGGGGCCATGTGGAGGCTCTTGTCGCAGGAGGTCATGAGGGTGCCTACCGAAATACGAGTGGACAGCGGACTGGAAGCGGCAGCGGAGAAGGTGCGCATCCTCGCGGCCCAGCACGCGGCTGAGGCGGACCGGACGCGCGAACTCGCCCCCGAGGTCGTCGCGGCGATACGGGAGGCCGGGTTCGCCCGGCACTTCGTCGCCCGTGGACTCGGCGGAACCGATGGCTCGTTCGCGGAGCTGACCCGGGCCATTGTCACTGTGGGGGAGAGCTGCCCGGCCACCGCCTGGTGCGCGGCGCTGTCCGCCTACTCGGCCCGCTTCGCCGCCCATCTGCCGCAGAAGGGGCACGAGGCCATCTGGGGCGACTCCCCGGACGCCGTCGTGGCGACGGCTCTGATGCCGGCCGGGCGCGCCCGGAAGACGGAGGACGGCTGGCTGCTGAGCGGGAAGTGGAATTACGTCAGCGGCGTCGACTTCGCGGACTGGCTGCTGCTGTGCGCGGCGGTGCCCGCCCCCGAAGGGCCGCCGGAGCTGCGGTTCTTCGCGGTGCCCCGCGGTGCGTACACCGTCGACAAGACCTGGGACAGCATCGGTATGCGTGCCACCGGAAGCCACACCGTGGCCGTGGAGGGGCAGCCGGTTCCGGAGCATCTGTCCTTCCCCCGTGCGGACATGCTGACCGGGCGCAACCAGGGCTCCGACGCTGCCGCGCACAATGTGCCGTTCCAGGCCGTGGGCGGGCTCACCTTCATCGGGCCGGTGATCGGAGCGGCCGCCGGCGCGCTGGACGCCTGTGTACGGGCCCTGGCCGGCAAGCGTCGCACCCCCGAGACCGAGCTGCTGCTCGTACGGGCCTCGGGACGGATCGACGCGGCGCGACACCTGGTCGCGGAGAACGCCGAGGTCATCGACGGACGGCGGTTCACCCCCGAGCTGATGGCGCGCAACGAGCGCAACGCCACGTTCGCCGCCGAGATACTCGTCGAGGCCGTGGGGCTGCTGGTGACCGCGGGCGGCTCCAGCGGGCTGTCCGAGTCCCTGGATCTGCAGCGCTTCTGGCGGGACGTCACCTCTGCGGCCAGCCATGTCGCGCTCAAGTACGAGACGGCCGCCCGTAAGAACTACGCGGCGGCCCTGCTCGGGCCGGAGGTGGCGGCATGACCACGGCCGCGACGGGGAGCGGGAGCGCCGCGAGGGAGGCCTTCCCGTTCCCCGGCTCCAGCTACCGAAGCTCCGCCCCCGGCTACGACCGGCTGCGCACGACGGAGCCGGTCGCCCGCGTCCCGGTGGCCGGCGGCGGGCACACCTGGGTGGTGACCGGCTACGCGGAGGCGCGCGAGGCCCTGGTGGAGCCGGGGCTCAGCCGGGCGGCGATATCAGGCCCCGGCGCCCCGGAGTTCCCCGGGTTCCTCAAGGCCCCGCCGGAGATGATCGCCTCGATGGACCCGCCGGAGCACACCCGGCTGCGCAAGCTGGTGACCAAGGCGTTCACCGTGCGCCGGATCGAGCAGATGAGGCCGCGCATCCAGGAGATCGTGGACGAGCTGCTCGACGAGATGGCGGGCAAGGGATCCCCGGCCGACCTGGTGGAGCGGTTCACCTCGCCCCTGCCGCTCACGGTCATCTGCGAGCTGCTCGGGGTGCCGGTGGAGGACCGGGCGCGGTTCCACGTCTGGGCGCGGCAGTTCGCCATGGTGTCCGACCCCGCGCAGGCCCAGGAAGGTGCGGCCCAACTCGGCATGTACATGGGCCGGATGATCGGGCTGAAGCGCGAGGCGCCGGCCGACGACCTGCTGTCGGCGCTGATCGCGGCGCGCGACGAGGACGACCGGCTCAGCGAACAGGAGCTGGTGGTCTTCGGCTACGCACTGCTGGGCGCCGGCTTCGACACCACGGCCTGCCAGCTCGCCAACTCCGTGCTGTCGCTGGTCGAGTACCACCCGGAGCAGTGGCGCCGACTGGGCGAGCACCCGCAGGAGGTTCCGGGCACGGTCGAGGAGCTGCTGCGCGGGGTCAATCTGTTCGGCACGGACACCTCCGGCTTCCCGCGGCTCGCACTGCGGGATGTGACGATCGGCGGGGTGACCATCCCCCGGGGCGAGCCGGTCTTCGTCATCCTGTCGTCCGCCAACCGGGACGCGTCCGTCTTCCCCCATGCCGAACGCCTCGACTTCACCCGCGAGGACAACAGACACATCACCTTCGGGCACGGCATCCACCACTGCCTGGGCGCTCCCCTGGCCCGGCTGGAGCTGCGCATCGCCATCGAGGCCCTGACGCGGCGCTTCTCCGATCTGCGTCTGGACGTCCCGGAGAGCGAGCTGCGCTGGCAGCCAGGAGATGTCAACCACAACCTCCTCGCGCTGCCCGTGCGCTGGGGCTGACCGAGGAGAAGACACTCGGAGCCTGTCAGGTGTTCACCGGCCGCGGGCCGGTGAACACCTGACAGGCTCCCGGGCGAGCTGACGCGGTCGTACGCCGCCTTCATGGCATCGCCGCGAGCGACGCCTACGCCCCGCTCAAGGTGAGCCGGGGTCAGGGAGCGGTCCAGGGACGCTCGAGCCGGAGCTAAGAGTCTGGTGTCCCCGAGGATATGTGGAGGTTTCACGGTGACGGTCAAGCACCCAGAGGCGACATCCGACGTACTGCGGGCGTTCCGCTCCCAGGCCCCTCGGTGGTCGGCGGACGCGGGGGACCCGGGGCAGGCGTCCCCGGACGGCCCGGCGCCCGAATACACGACGATCGAGGTCCCGCGCGACTACGCGGACCCCGCCGGAGAGCGGCTCACCCTCGCCCTCAGCCGGCTGCGGGCCACCGACCCGGCCAAGCGGCGCGGCATCCTGCTGTTCGTCAACGGCGGCCCCGGCGGTGACTGGGGCCTGGGCCGCGAGATGCCGGCCCGGTTCGCGGGCACGCCCGTGCACGAGGCGTACGACCTGATCGGCTTCGACCCGCGCGGCACCGGCGCGTCCACCCCGCTGTTCGCCGAAGTCGTCCCGCAGAAAGCGCCGTTCGACTCCCGGCCACCGGACTCGGCCTTCGAGATGCTCGCCGAGGACATGCGCCTGCGCGAACTGGGCTGCGCACGCGCGGGCGGCGAACTGCGCCGGCACATCAGCACCCGCAACACCGTCCGGGACATGGACCTGATCCGGGCCGTCCTCGGCGAGGAGCGGATCAACTTCGTCGGCTACGCCTACGGGGCGTACGTCGGCGCCGTCTACGGCAGCATGTTCCCCGAGCGGCTCGACCGCAGCGTCCTCGACTCCTGTGTGCACCCCGGGTGGACCTGGCGCGAGCAGTTCCTCCAGCAGGGCGACGCGACGCGGCGGAACGTCGAGCGCTGGGCCGGCTGGACCGCCGAACGGCACGGCCACTTCGGCCTCGGCGACACCGCGGACGCGGTCCTCGCCACGGTCGAGCAGGTCGTCGCCGGACTGGACCGGGTCGGCGACGGACCCCAGGTGCGCACGCTGCTCGACGGCGCCGTCGGCACCCGGTCCGCGGACCGCTCCCAGTGGGCCGAACTCGGCGTCCTCGTCGGCGAACTGCGCACCGCCGTCGACGCGGACGACGGGGAGAAGGCCCGGGCGCTGCTGGCCGACCAGGGCACCTGGCGTCCTTCGGACTCCGAGGGCTCGCTGCGCACCGGCGTGCTGGAGGCCATCACGCTGGAGCACGACTGGCCCGACGACCTCGAGGGCTACTACCGCGACATGCGGGACTTCCGCCGCCGGTTCCCGTACGGATACGGAGTCCTGCGGGCGCAGCCGTGGGTCGGGGCCTTCCGTACGTTCACCGCCCCCGAGAAGCCCTGTGCCGTCGAGAGGGCCGGCTACCCCGTGGGGCTGGTCGTCCAGGCGGACGGCGACCCGATGGACCACTACGCGGGCGGTGTCGCGATGGCCGAGCGGCTGGGGCACCGCCTGATCACGGTCGAGGACTCCGGCGAGCACGAGGTGTACGTGCTGGGCGGCAACCGCCACGTCGACGGTCCGGTGCACCGCTATCTGGTGGACGGCGACCTGCCGCCGGAGCATCTCTCGGTCCCCGGCGTGGCCGCCCGCCCGCCCGTCCCCGCCGACTGATCGGGCGCTCCAGACGCGCTCCACCGTCCTGGATGCGCTCCCCTGTGTACTGACGGGCGACCACACCGTCGAAAGAGCAGGGGAGAGGCATGCCGGAGCAGCTCGACAGACGTGCGCTCATCAGATACGCAGGCGTGGGCCTGATAGCGGCCGTGGGGGGCCCGACGGCCCTTACGGCCCTCGGTGGCGGGGCCGTCCCCTCCGCCCGTGCCGCCGCGCGGGAGGAGACGGGGCCCGCGCTGCTCCGGCCGGGCGACCCGGGCTTCGACGCCGAGTGCTCGGGCTTCAACCCGATCGTCCGGCACCGCCCGAAGGCCGTCGCGCTGCCGGCCGACGCCGCCGAGACCGCCGAGGCCGTGCGGTACGCCCGGTACCGCGGCTGGCCGATCGCCGTCCAGGCGACCGGACACGGCATCGGTGTCGCGGCCGACGGCGCGCTCCTCATCAACACCCGCAAGCTGACCGGCGTCCACGTCGACCCGGCGGCCCGTACCGCCCGGATCGAGGCGGGCCTGCGCTGGGGCCCCGTGGTGGACGCCATCGCCCCTTACGGCCTCGCGGCGCTGAGCGGCTCCTCGGTCGACGTCGGAGCCGTCGGCTACACCCTCGGCGGAGGCCTCGGACTGCTGGGCCGCCGGTACGGGTACGCCGCCGACCGGGTGCGCTCGCTGCGCATCGTCACCCCGGACGGCCGCATCCGCACCGCCTCGCCGACCCGGAACCGCGAGTTGTTCTGGGGGGCGCGCGGCGCCAAGAGCAACTTCGGCGTCGTCACATCGGCCGACATCGAGCTGTTCCCGGTCGCGCGCGTCCACGGAGGCGTCCTCAACTTCCCCGGCGCCAAGGCAGCCGCCGTACTCGACGCCTATCGCGCGTGGACCGGCTCCCTCACCGAGGCCACCACCAGCTCCTTCCAGTTCCTGAGGCTGCCCGACGACCCGGCCCTGCCGCCGCCGCTGCGCGGCCAGTTCATCGTGAGCATCGCCCTCGGCCATCTCGGCTCCGCCGCCGATGGCGACGAGCTGGTCAGGCCGCTGCGGGCGCTCGGCCCGTTCATGGACACCGTGGGCGAGCGGCCGTACGCGGAGTTCGCGGCCATGTTCACCGAAGGGCCGACGAGCCTGCCCATCCACGAGCGCACCGGACTGGTGCGCACCTTGGACGCGTCGACGGCGGACCTGCTGCTGGACATGGCCGGCCCCGGGGCCACTCTGCCGACCGGCGTCGTCTCCATCCGGCATCTCGGCGGCGCGCTGGGCCGGCCCGCCCCGGTGCCCAACGCCATCGGACTGCGCGACGCGGCCTTCACGCTCTATCTCGCCAACCCGGCGGACCCCGAGGCCGCCGACGCGACACGTCGGACGCAGCAGCGGCTGATGAACGGCCTCCGGCCGGCCCTCACCGGCGGGGCCTTCCCCAACTTCCTCGGCCATGCCGACGACACCACGGCGAAGGTGCGCGCCGCCTACAGCGCCGCCGACTACGCCCGCCTCAGGAGGCTCAAGCGCGCCTGCGATCCGTCGAACCTGTTCCGGGTCAACCACAACATCCCTCCGGCCTGACCGCGCCCCGCACGGCGCAGAGGGGCGCCCCGGAACCGGGGCGCCCCTGCTGTTTTCCGCGCGGCGGTCGGGATCAGCCGAGATCCATACCGCCGTCGAGGGTGATGATCTGGCCCGTCACCAGGTCGCTCGTGGGCTCCGCGAGCCGGGTGATCCACGGGACGATGTCGTCGACCTCACCGACCCGGCCGAGCGGAATATCACCCTTCGCGTGCTCGAAGAGGCCCTCCACCTGTTCGGGCGCCAGCCCGTTGGCGAGGTACGCCTCGGTGCGGACGAAGCCGGGCGCGACGGCGTTGACCCGGATGCCCCGGGGAGCCAGCTCCGCCGCCCAGCTGCGGGTGAAGCTGTGCGCTGCGGCCTTGCTGCCCGCGTACACCGAGCCTCCCGGGGTGGGGTTGTGGCCCGCCCGGCTGGACACGAGCACGACGGAGCCGCCGGGCGAACGCAGCAGCGGCAGCAGCCGGCCGGTCAGCAGAACGGGGCCGACCAGGTTGATGTCCACCACCTCGCGCACCGTCGCCGGGTCCAGGTGTTCCAGCGGGCTGAACCGGAAGACGCCCGCGTTGTGCACCAGGACGTCCAGCGCGCCGCCGCGCTCGTCCACCGCCGCGGCGACGGCATCGGCCCCCGCGGTCCCGGTGACATCGGCGGCCACCGGAACCACGGCGGGGTGCAGCGCCGCGACCTCGTTCAGACGGTCGGGCCGGCGACCGGTGACGATCACCGTGTCCGCGCCCAGCTCCGCGAAGGCCAGCGCGGTGCCGCGGCCTATTCCGGTGCCGCCACCGGTCACCACCACGGTCTGGCCGGCAAAAGGCTTGTCCGACATGCAGGTTCCTCTCTGGGGTCAGGACCGGCCGGTCTCAGGTCAGCCGGGCTACGACGGTGCCGCTGTACCGGCGGTTCAGCAGCGCGATGAAGTTCTCGGCGAGAGCGGGTATGCCGCCCTCGACCGCGGTGTGCGGGAAGACGATCCGCTCCTCCCGCAGCCAGCGGCCGAAGTGCTCGTTCCAGTCGGCGATCTGGTCCGGGGAGTGCAGCGTCGCGAACGGGCGCAGCACCAGTTCCTTGGGGTACGCCGTCATCAGGTCCAGCCGCGGCCTGCCGCCCGCATCGTCGCCCAACTGGCCGGCCAGCGCTCCGCAGAGCGCGAACCTGGCGCCGCGCGCCGCCGCGGCCACCGCAGCCTCGAACTGGTCGCCGCCGACGTTGTCGAAGAAGACGTCGATGCCGTCCGGGGCCAGCTCCATGAGCCGGTCGACGACCGGACCGTCGTGGTAGTCGAAGGCCGCGTCGAAGCCCAGCTCGTCGACCAGGTAGCCGATCTTCGCCTTGGAACCGGTGCTGCCGATCACCCGCTTCGCGCCCCGCAGCTTCGCGAGCTGACCGGCGAGCGAGCCGACACCGCTCGTCGCCCCGGACACGAACACCGTGTCACCCTCGCCGACCTCGGCCATGTCGACCATGCCGCGCCACGCGGTGGGCCCCTGGGCCAGGAAGTACTCGGGCGCCGGCAGCAGTCCGGCATCCCGCCTGAAGAACTCCTGGGCATACCCGGTGGCGTACTCCCGCCAGCCGTAGAAGTGCTCCACCAGGTCGCCGACGGCCAGCTCAGGGCTGTTGGACCGTACGACGGTGCCCACGGTGCGGCCCCACATGGGCTGCCCCGGGCGGAACACCGGAATCGGCAGGTCGGTGTCGGGGATCATCTGGTCCCGGTACACGGCACCGAGGGACATCCAGAGGTTGCGTACGACCACCTTGCCGTCGTCCGGATCGCTCAGCTCGGTCTCCGTGAGACGGAAGTGCTCGGGGGTCACCTCGTCGTCCGGGTAGGCCGCGAGATGCAGCTCCCGGCTCATCGGGGGCAGGGCCTCATAGGTCATGGACTGCTCCTTGGGGAGGACTTGGAAGAATGGGGAAAGGGGTCACCAGACGACGGGGAGGGCCAGCAGGCTGAGGTTCACATCGCCGGTCCGCCAGCGCAGTCCGCTCTCGGGCACGCCGAGGCGCAGCCCCGGAAAGCGCCGGGTGAGGGCTTCGAGCGCGACCGACAGCTCCAGGCGGGCCAGCTGTGCGCCGAGACAGCGGTGGACGCCGTGGCCGAAGGCGAGATGGGGGTTGGGGGAGCGCTCGAAGTCGAGGGACTCGGGGTCGGCGAAGACGCTCTCGTCCCTGTTGCCCGAGGCGAAGGCCAGGAAGACCGCGTCGCCCGCCGGGATGGTCGTCCCTCCGACTGTCACGTCCTCGATGGCGATGCGCGGCAGGCCCGAGGTGTCCGTGGCGAACAGGTTGACACCGCGCAGCAGTTCCTCGACGGTGCCGGGGATCAGTTCGGGGCGGCTGCCGAGCGAGCGCCAGGTGTCGGGGCGGCCGGCGATCAGCGCCAGTACGGAGTTGGCGATCTGGCTCGCGGTGGAGTCGAAACCCGCGCCGAGCAGCGTGTAGCCGAAGACCACCAGCTCCTGCTCGGTGAGCCCGTCCTCGCCCTCTCCGCCGCGCGCCGCGATCAGCGCGGAGAGTACGTCGTCGGACGGCTCCCGCCGCTTGTCGGCGACCAGCCCGCCGATGTACACCGCCAGCTGCTCCCGCGCCGCGACGGCCTCTTCCTCGGGGCCGCCGACGGCGGCGAACTGCCGTACCCAGGTGTGGAAGAGCTCACGGTCGGCCAGGGGAACACCGAGCAGTTCGCAGATCACGGTGAGGGCCAACGGGGTGGCGAAGGAGCCGAGCAGATCGGCGGGGGAACCCTTCGCGGCCACCTCGTCCAGCAGCCCGTCCGCCAGCTCCCGCACCCGTGGCCGCATGCCCGCGATCCGGTCCGCGCTGAACGCCTGCTCCGCGAGGCCGCGCAGCCGGGTGTGGTCCGGCGGGTCCACGGAGATGATCATTCCCGGCGGCGCCTGGAAGAGGCCCTCGAACTTCGGCGCCTCCGGCCCGTACACGGCCGCCCGGCTGAACCGGTCGTTGTCCTCCAGCACGGCCCGGATGTCGGCGTGCCGGGTCACCAGCCAGGCGTGCCCGCCCCCCGCCACCTGGACCCGGACGACGGGCCGCTCGGCGCGCAGACGCGTGAACCGGGGGTCGGGGCCGCGGTAGGACGAGCCGGGGAAGGGGAAACCCGACGGCTCCGGAAGATCGGGCACGGTGTTACCTCCGAGTTGTTGGCCAGGGGTTGCCATGGGGTGCCAGGGGTTCCCGATGCCGAAGGCCAGGGGGGGGCGGGCCGGGGGCCACGGGGGCCCGCGGTCCGGTAGGACGCTAGGCCCCTGTGCTGGAAGCGAGGTCGCCTTACGCTCGAGACCCCGTACACGTCCCGGGTCGCCCCACGGGACTGCCCCTACGCGCCGCCTCGCGGCCGAAGCGGCCCGCCGGGCCCGAAGGCCGCGGCGACGAAGCGCTCACCGATGCGGCGGTGGGCCGCCGCGTCGGGGTGGAGGGCGTCGGGCAGCGGCAGTTCCGCCGCGTCCTTCTCGCCGTACAGCGCGAGGCCGTCCAGATAGTGCAGATGCGGGTCGTCGGCGGCGCGCTCGGCGACGATGCGCCGCAGCTCGGCGCGGACCGTGCGCAGGGTCAATCGCCCCGCCGGGATCTCCTCGGGGTTCCCCAGGGCCCGGAAGGCGAAGGATTCCGCCGCCGGATCGGGCAGCATCGGCCCCGGCCGCTCCTCGGCCTCCGGGCACAGAATCGGCGAGACGACCAGCAGCGGCGTGTCCGGGTGCCCATCGCGCACGGTGTCCAGAAAACCGTGCACGGCGGGGCCGAAGGCGCGCAGCCGCATCGAGTCCGTACCGACGACATTGATGCCGAGCTTCAGACTGATCGCATCGGCCGGAGTGTCCCGGATCGTACGGGCGGTGAACTGGTCGATCACACAGTGCCCGGCCATGGAGAGATTGACCAGCCGCACCCCGGCCGTCAGCGCGGCGACGGAGGGCCAGGCCACCAGCGGGCCCAGCAGGTCGGCGCCATGGCTGATGGAGCTGCCGTGGTGCAGCCACACCGGGCGCTCGTCCGGGGCCGGCGGGAACACGGGGGCGTCGGTGCGCAGCGCGACCAGCTCGGTGATCTCCGCCTGCGGAAGCCACAGTTCGAGCTCCTTCTCGCCTGCGGGCAGGCCACCGAACCGCACGGTGTCGGTCTCGCCCGGCACCAGCTCGGCCTCGCTGCGGAAGGGGTCAAGACGCAGCCGGTTGCCGCGGCTCACCCGGGCCTGGGCGACATGCTCGCCGTCCACGAAGAGCTCGTACGCGCCGTCGGGGAACGCGTCACCGAGCAGCACCGTCTTCGTGGCCAGGACATCCAGCTCCAGCACGGTGGCCGCCGTGCGGAGGGCCAGCCGCACGCCGACGGGCTGTTGGGCGACCATCTGGAAGTGGGGGTCGGCGAGTTGAGCGCGGGCCCGGGCCGGTAACCGTTGCGGCAGCAGGCCTGAGGCGGTGCGTTCGAGCTCCAGGGCTCCGCGAAGGACGACCGGCCCGTCGACGAGGGGAACGGCGGTGAGTTCGCTCATGGCAAGGCCTCCACATGGGGGTGCGGGACGGGGGAGTGCCGGCTGGTCAGGCCGGCGGCAGGACGCACTCACGCACGGCGGCGTCGCTTGCGGCGAAGCCCAGCAGCCGGCGACCCTCCGCCGCCACCGCCGACAGATGCTTCTTGGAGAGCTTCCCGAAGGGTTCGACGAACAGCGTCGCCGTATCGCGCTCGCGGCTGATCCGCCAGGTGCCGCTCACACGTCCGTCGACGAGGAACGTGGCGAGCATGCCGTTGCGCGTCATGATCAGCTTGCGGTGCTCGTCGGAGACGACGCGGGTGCGGTCCGCGTGCGAGGCCAGCAGGTTGTCGTACTCGGGCAGGAAGCGTACGGGCGCGGGGGTGTCCTCGGCGGGGCGGGGCGCGTCGGGCAGGTCGAACAGCTCGACGCCGCTCTCGTCGCGGAAGGTCACCAGCCGCGGACGCAGCTCCTCCAGCACCGCCTTCAGCCGCACCAGGCCGGCCCAGGTCTGCACGTCCCGCACCGAGGCGGGGCCGAACGCCGCGAGATAGCGCAGCACCAGAGCCGCCGGATCCGGTTCGGCGACCGGAGTGTGGCCGGTCCAGTCCTCGACGGTGGCATACCGGGTGA
The DNA here is from genome assembly GCF_045162755.1 of Streptomyces sp. NBC_01012. NCBI lineage: Bacteria > Bacillati > Actinomycetota > Actinomycetes > Kitasatosporales > Streptomycetaceae > Streptomyces > Streptomyces sp. NBC_01012. The sequence continues at coordinate 5,220,491 of NZ_CP108688.1, forward strand.
GCCCGCCGACCCCCCAGATGCCGCGCGGCGGCACCTGCACGAGAGGCACCCGGTTGCGGACCACATAGGTGAGCGCCCGGGGCTCGCGGTCCGGCCACCGCTGGTGCAGCAGCTCGCCCAGCTCCTTGGTGCTGAGCGCCCGGTCCTTCAGCACCTCCCGGCCGTATGCGGCCACCTCGTCCCGGTCCAGCCCCTCGGTCTGCTTGCGGAAGGCGGTGTTCAGCTCGCGGTCGAGTGCCGGTTGCACCCAGGGGCGCAGCTCCGCGCAGTCGTCCGGGGTCACCAGGTGGATGGTGCTGCGCATCAGACCGATGCGCAGCAGCCGTCGCTCGTTCAGGGCGTCGACCAGATGCTCGACGCGGAAGCCCCGCAGCCGTGTCCACAGCCCGAAGTACGGTGCGTACGGTGCCTGGGCCTGCATCCCCACGAGATGGGTCACCGCGTCCTCGGCGGGCAGCTCGGCGCGGTCCAGCAGGAACTGCCGGGCGAGCAGGGCCCGGCCCAGTGCCCGGGGGGTCAGCACGGGTGTGGCCGTCATGCCTGGGTGTTCTCCTTGTTCGGCCCCGGCCCGGTGCGGTGAGATCAGCGCAACGGCCGGAAGAAGGTGCGTAGCTCGGTCGCGAGTGTCTCCGGCTGCTCCATGGCCGGGAAGTGGCCACCGTAGTCGTGCTCCGTCCAGCTGCGCAGATCGGTGAAGCGGCGTTCGATCCAGGGCTTCGGCATCCGGCCGTCCTTGGGGAAGATGGAGATCCCGGTCGGCACGGACACGGGGCCCAGGGCCATCTTGTTCTGGCTCTCCCAGTACAGCCGGCCCGAGGACGCCGCCGTCGCGGCGAACCAGCCCACGGACACCGCGTCCAGCAGCCGGTCCCGGGAGAACGCCTTCTCCAGATCACCGCCGTGGTCGCTCCACGCCCAGTACTTCTCGGCCATCCAGGCCAGCTGCCCGGCGGGGGAGTCGGTCAGCCCGTATCCCAGTGTCTGCGGCCGGGTGGTCTGGATGACGGAGTAGCCGCCCTCGTTCTGCTGGAACTCCTTGAGCGCGGCGAGACCCGCGAGGTCCCGCTCCGACAGCTCCACCTGCTCCTGGGGAGGCCGGGCGAACGGCATGGCCAGATAGAGCCCGGCCAGCCGGTCGGGGAAGGTCTCGCCGATGATGCCGGTGATGAAGGAGCCCCAGTCCACGCCGTGCGCCGCGAACCGGTCGTAGCCGAGACGGGACATCAGCTCCGCCCAGGAGGCCGCGATCCGCTCCGCGGTCCAGCCGGGGGACGCCGGCTTGTCGCTGAAGCCGTACCCGGGCAGCGAGGGGCAGACGACGTGGAACGCGTCGGCCGGGTCGTCGGGGTCGGTGAGCGGTCCGACCAGATCCAGGAACTCGACCACGGACCCCGGCCAGCCATGGGTGATGAGCAGCGGCAGGGCATTCGGGTGCGGCGAGCGGACGTGCAGGAAGTGGATGCCAAGACCGTCGATCTCGGTGCGGAACTGCGGCACCCCGTTCAGCCGGGCCTCGGTGGCGCGCCAGTCGTACGCGGTGCGCCAGTACTCGCACAGCTCCTTCGCGTACGCCAGCGGGACGCCCTGCGACCAGTCGTCCACCGTCTCGGCCTCCGGCCAGCGGGTCCTGGACAGCCGCTCTTTCAGATCGACGAGATCCGCCTCCGGTATCTCCACGCGGAAGGGCGTGACTGCCTCACTCATGCGGCGTTCCTCCTGACGCGCTGCGCCTGTGTTCGGTGGAGGCACCGTAATGCGGGCCGCTGCAGCTGCGCTGGAGCCGCGGTCGGGCGGGGCGGCCGCGGTGGAGGGCCCGTGGCGTCGCGATGTCCGGCGCTCGACCATCTTTCCGCCCCCCTTCCAGGACGCGGTGTCAGCCTGCTCGCGGAACTACGAGGAGGAACTGCCATGACGACAAGCTCCACCGAGGCCGGTACGGACGGACTCGACAAGCCGTTTCCGTGGGACCGCAAGTGCCCGTTCTCGCCTCCGGAGCAGTACACGGAATTGGCGTCGGAGCGGCCCATCGCCAAGACGAGGCTGGCCACGGGCCGGGATGCCTGGCTGGTCACCGGCTACGACAACATACGCCAGCTGTTGCTCGACCCCCGGGTGAGCTCGTCCCGCAGGGCCGAGAACTTCCCCTTCTACTTCCCGATTCCCGAGGTGTTCAGGACCGAGACCTCGTTCATCGGCTACGACCCGCCGGAGCACACCCAGACGCGCCGCAAGGCGGCCGTCACCTTCACCAACCGGCAGACACAGAAACTGCGTCCGCAGATCGAGCAGATCGTGGACGAGACGATCGACGCGCTGATCGCCAAGGGTTCCCCCGCCGATCTGCACCACGATCTGTCGCTGCCGATCCCGATGACCGTGATCTGCCTGCTGCTGGGAATCCCGTACGAGGACCACGAGTTCTTCCAGAGGCACGGCGCGGTCCTGCTCGCCGGCGACAGCTCCACCGAGCAGCGCCAGGCGGCCATGGTCGAGGTCGGGAAGTACCTCGAGAACCTCATCGCCATCAAGGAGAAGACCCCGGGCGACGATCTGCTGAGCCGGGCCATCGCGGAGTACCGGCAGTCGGGTGAGGAGTACGAGACCCGTGACCTGGTCAACCTCTGCCGTCTGCTGATGAACGGAGGGCACGAGACCACCGCGAGCATGATCTCGCTCGGCACGGCCTGCCTGCTGGAGCACCCCGACGAGCTTGCCAAGATCAAGAAGGACCCGTCGCTGGTCCCCACCGCGCTCGAAGAGGTCATCCGCTTCCTCACCATCGGGGACGCGGCCATCGCCCGGGTCGCGACGGACGACATCGAGCTCGGAGACGTCACCATCCCCAAGGGGGACGGTATCCTCTGCGTCGCGTTCACCGGCAACCGCGACCCGGAGATCTACGAGAACCCCGACCAGCTGATCCTGGAGCGCGGCAACCGCAAGCATCTGGGCTTCGGTTACGGCCTTCACCACTGCATCGGGGCGGACCTCGCCCGGCTGGAGCTGGAGATCGTCTGGACCAAGCTGTTCGCCCGGCTCCCCGACCTCCAACTGGCCATCCCTTACCAGGACATCAGGACCAAGGAAGGCGCGGTCATCTACGGCGTGTGGGAGCTCCCCATCACGTTCTGAGCATCTCTGCCCGGCGACTTCGCCGGTGGCGGGCCACTGCCCGTCACCGGCGTTTTCGCTGCCCGGCACGGGGGCACGGGGCACGGGGGCGCGAGGGCAGCTGCTCCGCCACCGGGACACGCGAAGGGGCTCCCGCACATCGAGTGGGAGCCCCTGCCGTACGGTCCGGGAGTCAGAGCGCGGGTTCCTTCGGCCGCGCGGTCTCGGAGGGAGACACCGGCGGCTCCGCGGGAACCGGCGCGCGACGGCGGGAGGCGGGAACACTCCAGCGGCGCATGACCGGGCGCTCCACCCCCGCGTGCAGCGCCCAGGCCGCCAGGATGCTGACCACGAACTCGGCCGCGATCAGTCCCGTCGTCCCCCAGGTCCCCAAGGGGCCGTCGAACCACGTACCGAGCTCGGCCATGACCACGGAGTGCACCATGTAGAAGGCGAACGAGATCTCGCCCAGCCACACCAGCACCCGGTTGTGGAGGAACGACGGCCGGTCACGCAGATCCAGCGTGGCCGTCGCCGGGATGACCAGGGCCAGCGGGATCACGGTCGCGGCGACCAGCGAGAAGCCGAACGGCACGTACTGCGCGGCGACGTAGGCGACCGCCGTCAGACCGAGGGCCGCCGACAGCGGAACTCTGACCCAGCGGCCGTTCATGACGATCAGCGCCATCACGATGCCCAGCACGAACTCCAGCATGCGCACGGGCGGGAAGGCGTACACGAACCAGGTCCCCCACTCGGACCGGGGCGTTCCGATGGGCCCGCCCATCTGCGGCATGAGCGGCTGGGCCGGAAGCAGCTGTGCCACCAGCGGCACGCAGACGACCGCCGCCGCCAGACCGCCGGCCCACGCCCACAGACGGGAGGGGCGAATCCGCTTCAGCCACCGGAAGAGCAAGGGGAACGACAGATAGAAGAGCAGCTCGCAGGAGAGCGACCAGCTCGGGATGTTCACCATGTTCGCGACATCGGGGCGCGGCGCCCAGGTCTGCACCAGGAAGAGGTTGAGCAGCGATGTCTCCCAGTTGGCGGCGGCATAGGCGCCGGCGGCCATCGCCAGGGCGAACGTCGCCAGATGTATCGGGTAGATCTTGAACAGCCGACGGCGCCAGAACCGCGGTGTGGTGTCCCTGGGGCGGTTCGACCAGGCCAGGACGAAGCCGCTGAGGATGAAGAAGAAGGACACTCCCGTGGCCCCGGCCTTGTTGACGGCTGACGCGAAGCCGTCGCGGTACGCGGGCTGGTTGAAGAACGCGACGAAGCCCGCGTGGCACAGGAAGACCAACAGCGCGGCGAAGAACCGCATGCTGGTGAGCGAGGGCAGCCGGGATCGCCCGGCCTGCGTGGTGTGGTGTGGCGCGCTCATCGCGCTCCCTCCTGGGTCCTGATGCTGGCGAAAAACCGCCGTTCGGCGGTCGCCGGAGCGTGGGGCAGACCGCTCGAAGGAAGCTCGAAGAGAGTCGGAGGGGCGCCCGCGTCTCCGTGGAACCGTGGACACGAGGTGGGGTCGATCGGCGCTCTAGGTGGCACCGCCACGGTTTGCGGGCAAGCGGCCGACCGGCCGAGCCGTCAACAGGAGGGCCCCTACCATGCCCACCCCGCTCGTACTCGACACCCAGGCGCAGGATCTGCTCTTCCGTGAGGCGCGGACCGCGAACACCTATACGGACGAACCGGTGTCCGACGAGACCGTCCAGGCCGTCTACGACCTGATCAAGTACGCGCCGACCGCGTTCAACCTCCAGTCCATGCGCGTGGTGCTGGTCCGGTCGGACGACGCCCGTGAGCGCCTGGTCTCCCACCTGGTGGACTCCAACCAGGACAAGACCCGCAACGCCCCGCTGGTCGCCATCCTCGCCGCCGACCTCGAGTTCCACGAGGAACTGCCGCGTGTCTTCCCGGTGTTCCCCGAGCTCAAGGACGCCGTCTTCGCCGACGACGAGATCCGTGACCGCGCCGCCCGCTCCAACGCGACCCTGCAGCTCGGCTACTTCATCATGGGGCTGCGGGCCGCCGGCCTGGCCGCCGGGCCGATGGTCGGCTTCGACGGCGAGGCGATCGACAAGGAGTTCTTCGGCGACGGCAAGCACAGCGTCATCGCCGTCGTGAACATCGGCAAGCCGGGCGAGAACGCCTGGTTCCCGCGTCTTCCGCGCCTCGACTACGACGAGGTCTTCACCACCGTCTGAGCGACCGGCTCTCCCCGGCTCCGCCGGGGGTGCCCCATCCTGTCGCGTGCCGAGGAGAGGCCCATGAAAGCCCTGGTGCTGTCCGGGGGCGCGGGTACACGTCTGCGCCCCTTCAGCTACTCGATGCCCAAGCAGCTCATCCCCATCGCCAACCGACCGGTACTCGCCCACGTCATGGACAACCTCCGTGTCCTCGGGATCACCGAGATCGGCATCGTCGTCGGCGAGCGTGCCCATGAGATCCATGCGGCGCTCGGCGACGGCTCCGAGCTCGGAGTGCGGATCACCTACATCCAGCAGGACGCTCCCCGTGGGCTGGCCCACTGTGTCGCCATCGCCCGGGAGTTCCTCGGCGACGACGACTTCGTGATGTACCTCGGCGACAACATGCTCCCCGGCGGGATCGCCGACGTCGCCGAGGACTTCGCCCGGCGCCGGCCGGCCGCCCAGGTCCTGGTGCACAAGGTCGCCGACCCGCGCGCCTTCGGTGTCGCGGAGGTCGACGCCCGGGGCAGGGTGACCGCGCTCGTCGAGAAGCCCCGGGAGCCGCGCAGCGATCTGGCCCTGATCGGGGTCTACTTCTTCACCGCCGCAGTCCACCGGGCCGTGGACGCGATCGGGCCGAGCCGGCGCGGCGAGCTGGAGATCACCGACGCCCTCCAGTGGCTGGTGGAACACGGCCGGGAGGTCCACGCCCACGTCCACTCCGGCTACTGGAAGGACACCGGCCGCGTCGAGGACGTCCTGGAGTGCAACCGCGAGGTCCTGGACGCGCTCAAGCCGTATCTCGGGGGAGAGGTCGACGCGGAGAGCGAGCTGATCGGGCCCGTCGTGGTCGAGGACGGGGCGCGCGTCGTACGCTCCCGCATCGTCGGCCCGGCGATCATCGGCGGCGGCAGCCTGGTCGAGGACAGCCACATCGGGCCGCACACCTCGCTCGGCAGGGACTGCGCGATCATCTCCGCCGAAGTGGGGTACTCGATCGCGCTCGACGGCGCCAGCGTGCACCACGCCCGGATCCAGAGTTCCTTGATCGGCCGTTCGGCCGCGGTCACCCGGGCCCCGGAGAACCTCCACCGCCTGGTGGTCGGTGACCACACACGAGTGGAGGTGGCAGCGCGATGAGAGTCCTGGTGACCGGTGCGGCCGGATTCATCGGTTCGCACTACGTCCGTACGATGCTCGACGGCGGATACCCCGGGTACGAGGACGCCGAGGTGACCGTCGTCGACAAGCTGACCTACGCCGGCAGACGGGACAACCTTCCGGCCCGGCACCCCCGGCTGTCCTTCGTCCGGGGCGACATCTGCGACCTTCCGCTGCTGCTCGACGTACTCCCGGGCCACGACGCCGTGGTCCACTTCGCCGCCGAGTCGCATGTGGACCGCTCCATCGAAGCCGCCGCGGACTTCGTGCGCACCAATGTCAGCGGCACCCAGACCCTGCTCGAAGCGTGCGTGCGCCGAGGGGTCCAGCGTGTGGTGCACGTGTCCACGGACGAGACCTACGGCTCGATCGAGGAGGGCTCCTGGACCGAGGACTGGCCGCTCCAGCCCAACTCCACGTACGCCGCCAGCAAGGCGGCCAGCGACCTGGTGGCGCGCGCCTACTGGCGTACGCACGGCCTCGACCTGTCCATCACACGCTGTTCCAACAACTACGGCCCGCACCAGCACATCGAGAAACTCATCCCGCTGTTCGTCACCAGGCTGCTGCGAGGCATCCCCGTCCCGCTGTACGGGGACGGCGGCAACGTCCGGGAATGGCTGCACGTCTCCGACCACTGCCGTGGCATCCAGCTCGTCCTCACCAAGGGGCGGGCGGGCGAGATCTACAACGTGGGCAGCGGCAACGAGAGCACGAACCGTCAGATCACCGATCTGCTGCTCGACCTGTGCGACGCCCCGTCGAGCCTGGTCCAGTACGTCGAGGACCGCAAGGGCCACGACATGCGCTACGCACTCGACGACAGCAAGATCCGCGAGCAGCTCGGCTACGAGGCGGAGGTGGCGTTCGAGGCCGGACTGGCCGGCACCGTCGCCTGGTACCGGGACAACACCGACTGGTGGCAGCCGGCCCGGGCGGAGCGGGAACTCGTATCCGGAGGAGTCACGTGACCAGCGCCACCGTACAGCGGCCCCTGGCCGGGCCGGCACTCAAACAGCGTGAGGACCGCACACTGCCCGCCCGGCTGGCGGTCTCGGCCGCGGCGCGCGAGGGCGTCCTGCTGCCCACCGCGTCGTTCGACTCCTGGCTCGCCGAACGGCGGGAGGCACACCCGTTCTCGGTGACCCGGATCCCCTTCGCCGCGATGGACGGCTGGGGCTTCGCCGATGACACCGGGAATCTGGTGCACCGCAGCGGCCGGTTCTTCACCGTCGAGGGGCTGAAGGTGACCACCGGCACGGGCCCCTTCCCCGAGTGGCACCAGCCGATCATCACCCAGCCCGAGGTCGGGATCCTCGGCATCGTCGTCAAGGAGTTCCGCGGCGTCCTGCACTGTCTGATGCAGGCGAAGATGGAGCCGGGCAACCCCAACCTCCTCCAGCTCTCGCCCACGGTGCAGGCCACCCGCAGCAACTACACCCGGGTGCACAAGGGCGCCCCCGTCCGCTACATCGAGTACTTCACCGGCCACCGGCGCAGCCGTGTCATCGCCGACGTCCTGCAGTCGGAGCACGGCTGGTGGTTCTACCGGAAGAACAACCGCAACATCGTCGTCGAGATCGACACCGACGTGGACGTGCCGCTCCACGACGACTTCTGCTGGCTGACGCTCGGGCAGATCAACGAGCTGATGGCCCGCGACAACGTCATCAACATGGACTCGCGCACCGTCCTGTCCTGTCTGCCGGTCCCCGCACGCGGTGCGGCGGCCCCGGGCGACGCTTTCGCCGCCTCGCTGGAGGCCTCCCTCGACCCGGCGGCCGGAGCCCTGGCCACGACCCCTGAGGTGCTGAGCTGGTTCACCGGGCTGCGCTCCGACCAGGACATAGAGGCCACCCGGATGCCTCTGCGCGACGTACCGGGCTGGCAGCGTACGCAGGACGAGATCGTCCGTGACGACGGCCGCCATTTCCGGGTGGTCGCCGTCGACGTCCGGGCGGGCAGCCGGGAGGTGAGCGGCTGGTCCCAGCCGCTGCTGGAGCCGAACGGGCGCGGTGTGGCGGCCTGTGTCGTCAAGGAGTTCGGTGGGGTGCTGCATCTGCTGATGCACGCCAAGGTGGAGGGCGGCTTCCTGAACACGGTGGAGCTCGGCCCCACGGTGCAGTGCCGGCCAGGCAACTACGACCACGGGGAACGGCCGTTCTTCTTCGACCTGGTGACGGGCGCGGACCCCTCCCGTATCCGCTACGACACGGTGCACTCGGAGGAGGGCGGCAGATTCGGCAACGCCGAGAGCCGCTATCTCATCGTCGAAGCGGACGACACCCTGCCCATGGAGCTGCCGCCCGAGTACGCCTGGGTGACCGCCGGGCAGATCGTCGAACTGCTCCGCCACGGCCAGTACGTCAACATGCACGCGCGCACGCTGATCGCGTCCCTGAGCGCGCTGCGGTGAGCGCTGCCCTGCGGATCGGGATCATGGGCTGTGCGGACATCGCCACCCGGCGGATGCTGCCCGCCATCGCCGCCGAGCCCGGCGTGGTCCCGGCCGCGGTGGCCAGCCGGGACCACGGCCGGGCCGTCGATGTCGCCGCCCGCCACGGTTGCGCGGCGGTCGGCGGATACGCCGCCCTGCTGGAGCGGTCCGACGTCGACGCCGTCCATGTGCCGCTGCCCATCGCCCTGCACGCGCCCTGGGTGGAGCGCGCGCTGCTCGCCGGCAAGCACGTACTCGCCGAGAAGCCGCTGACCACCGACGCGGCGCGGACCGCGGAGCTGGCGGCCCTCGCCCGGTCGCGGGGCCTGGTGCTGATGGAGAACGTGATGTTCCTCCACCACAGCATGCACCGGCGGGTGCGGGAGCTCATCGACGGCGGAGCCGTCGGAGAGCCCCGCACCTTCGCCGCGTCGTTCGCCATCCCGCCGCCCCCCGCAGGCGACATCCGCTACCGGCCCGACCTCGGCGGCGGGGCCTTGCTCGACATCGGCCTCTACCCCCTGCGCGCGGCCCAGCTCCTCCTGGGCCCCCGCCTCGACGTGGTGGGTGCGGACCTGCGGGAGGACCCCCGGCACGGCGTGGACACCGAGGGAGCGGTGCTGCTGCGTACCCCGGAGGGCGTCACCGCACAGCTGACCTTCGGCATGCGCCACGCATACCGGAACACCTACGAACTGTGGGGCAGCGAGGGCGGTCTGCGGGTCGAACGCGCCTTCACCCCGCCCGCCGGCCTCCGGCCCGTGGTCCACCACGAACGGCAGGGCGAGCGCCGGCAGTTGTCCCTGGACGCCGACGACCAGTGCCGCAACACCGTACGAGCCTTCGCGGCGGCGGTGCGCGGGGACGGTCCCGGCAGCGGGATCGAGGGGACCGTGGCCCTCGCGGAACTCCTGGACGCGGTCCGCGAGCGCGCCCGCGGGTAGACAGGCCTGTCGGGCGGCCCATGACCGCCCGGCAGGCCTGTTCTCGCGGGAGCGAGCCGGACTCGAGCCGGTCTCCGGGGGGCGCTTCTACGGTTCCCGTATGAGAATCCTGGTCGGCACCAGCCCCTCGTTCGGGCTCTACTTCCCTGTCGTCCCCCTGGCCTGGGCACTCAGGTCCGCCGGACACGATGTGCTCGTTGCGTCCCCCGAGAACATGGCGGAGACGGTCAACGGCTCGGGACTGCCCTTCGTACCGTCCCACGGGCCCCTGCCCATGAAGGACATCATGCTCTTCGACCGGGCGGGCGAGCCGATCCAGCTGCCGGACACCGAGGACGAGCTGCTGGCCCACACCGGACGGGCCTTCGGGCGGCTCGCGGCCCGCACCCTCGACGGCGTGCTCGAACTCGTCGAGCGCTGGAAGCCCGATGTGCTCGTCGGCGAGCCGCACGCGTACGCGGTCGCGGCCGCCGCGGCCGTCCACGGCATTCCGTACGTGGAGCACGGCATCGGCCTCGGCTATCTCGACGTGATCGACGCGTGCGGAGTCCGCGAGTTCGCCCCCGAGCTGAGCCGGCTCGGCCTGGACGGACTGCCGAAGCCCGACATGGTCCTGGACACCTGCCCGCCCGGTGTGTACTCCGGCGACGCCGCGTCCCGGCAGCCGCTGGGATATGTGCCCTTCAGCACTCCCGGCACCGTGCCGTCCTGGGTCTTCGACAAGCGCGAGCGGCCCCGGCTGCTGCTGACGCTCGGCACCGTGCCGATCCCGAACCGGGTGGAGCTCTTCGGGGCGCTGCTGCGCATGCTCTCGGAGCTCGACGTGGAGCTGGTACTGGCCGTCGAGGACGAGGTGGTCGAGCAGTTGGCTCCGCTGCCCGAATCCGTGCTCGCCGCCGGCTGGATATCGCTGGACTCGGTCCTGCCCGCCTGCGACCTGATCGTCCACCACTGTGGCGCCGGCACGGTCATGGCCGCCCTGCGGTCCGGGCTGCCGCAGGTGCTGATCCCGCACACCGTCGAGCAGTTCGACAGCGCACGGCGGCTGGACTCCTACGGCGCCGCCCGCCGCATCCCGCTGGAGGAACTCGCCCCCGAGCGGGTGGCCGAGGCCGTACGGACACTGCTCGACGACCCGTCGTACCGGGAGCGGGCGCGGGAACTGCGGGACGAACTCGCCGGGCTGCCCTCACCCGGCCAGGTCGTACCGGCCATCGAGGCCCTGGCCGCGCCCCGCGCGGACCGTAACTGACCGGCAACCGTAACCGACAGGGAGACGAGACCCGATGGCCGACGACGCCAAGGAACTGCTGCTGGAGCAGGTCCGCAAATACCACCAGGAGCGCAGCACCCGGGCCGTGTTCGAGCCGGGTACCACGGCGATCTGGCCGTCCGGTGCGGTGCTCGACGAGGAGGACCGGGCGGCCCTGGTCGAGGCGGCCCTCGACATGCGCATCGCCGCCGGCACCAGCTCCCGCAAGTTCGAGTCGGCGTTCGCGCGCAAGCTGAAGCGGCGCAAGGCGCACCTGGTGAACTCCGGTTCCTCCGCGAATCTGCTGGCGGTCTCGGCCCTGACCTCACCCCAGCTGGAGGACCGGCGCCTGCGTCCGGGCGACGAGGTGATCACCGCCGCCGTCGGCTGGCCCACCACGGTCAACCCGATCCTGCAGAACGGCCTCGTGCCCGTCTTCGTCGATGTCGAACTCGGCACCTACAACCCCACGGTCGAGTCCATCGAAGCGGCCATCACCCCGCGCACCAAGGCCGTCATCCTCGCGCACACCCTCGGCAACCCGTTCCCGGTCGCCGAGGTCGCCGCACTGTGCGAGAAGCACGACCTCTTCCTCATCGAGGACAACTGCGACGCCGTCGGCTCCCTCTACGACGGGAAGCTCACCGGCACCTTCGGCGATCTGACGACCGTCAGCTTCTATCCGGCCCATCATCTGACGATGGGCGAGGGCGGCTGTGTGCTGACCGCGAATCTGGCGCTCGCCCGCATCATCGAATCGATGCGTGACTGGGGCCGGGACTGCTGGTGCGAGCCGGGCGAGGACAACAAGTGCCTCAAGCGGTACACGTACCAGATGGGCACGCTGCCGCACGGCTACGACCACAAGTACATCTTCTCCCACGTCGGCTACAACCTGAAGGCCACCGACATCCAGGCCGCCCTCGGCCTGAGCCAGCTGAAGAAGCTGGACTGGTTCTGCGAGGCCAGGCGCGCCAACTGGAAGCGGCTCCGCGAGGGCCTGGACGGGGTGCCGGGGCTGCTCCTCCCGGAGGCGACGCCGCGCAGCGACCCCAGCTGGTTCGGCTTCCTGATCACCGTCTCCCCGGACGCCCCCTACCGCCGTGCCGACCTGGTCGACTTCCTGGAGAGCCGCAAGATCGGCACCCGGAGGCTGTTCGCGGGCAACCTCACCCGGCACCCGGCCTATCTCGACCAGCCCCACCGCGTCGTCGGCGAGCTGACCAACGCCGACATCGTCACCGAGCACACCTTCTGGATCGGCGTCTACCCCGGGCTCACCAACGAGATGCTCGACTACGCGATCGCCTCGATCCGCGAGTTCGTCGAAACCCACATCTAGAGGCTGTCCCTCAGCCGGAACGACCGCAACACACCGAGGAGTTCCTATGTCGTCTGACCTCAGCCCCGGGCCCCCCGGGGGTACGCCGTACCGCTGGCGGTGGTACGCGTTCGCCGTCGTGCTGACGGCCTCGATCATGGACGTGCTCGACTCCCTGGTGACCACGGTCGCAGGGCCCTCGATCCGTGCGGACCTCGGCGGCAGCACCACCGTCATCCAGTGGCTGACCGCCGGCTACACCCTGGCGATGGCCGGCGGCCTCATCGTCGGCGGCCGGCTGGGCGACATCTACGGGCGCAAGCGCATGTTCATGCTCGGCATCACGGGGTTCACCATCGGCTCCGTGCTGTGCGGCATGGCGGACAGCACGACCCTGCTGATCGTGTTCCGTGTGCTGCAGGGTCTGTTCGGGGCCGTGTTGATCCCCCAGGGCCTCGGCCTCATCAAGGACCTGTTCCCGGTCCGCGAGCTCCCCCTGGCCTTCGGGTCGATCGGCCCGGTCATGGGGGTGGCCACGATCGCGGGACCGATCCTGGGCGGCTGGCTGATCGGGGCCGACTTCTTCGGCACCGGATGGCGGATGATCTTCCTGATCAATCTGCCGATCGGTGTGCTGGCGCTGCTCGCGGCGGCCAAGCTGCTGCCGTCGAGCGGGGAGCGCACGGCCACCCGGCTTGATCTGGTCGGGGCGGCGATCGTCGTCGTCGCCGCGGTACTGATGGTCTTCCCCGTGGTCCAGGGCCGTGAACTGGGCTGGCCGGCCTGGACGTTGATGTCCCTGGCGGCGGGCCTTGTGCTGTTCGTGGTGTTCGCCCGCTACGAGTCGGCACGGCATCGGGCCGGCGACGACACCCTGGTGATCCCGGGTCTCTTCCGTAAGAGGGCCTTCTCCGGAACGCTGGCCGCGGGGGCCCTGGTGTTCAGCGCGATCGTCGGCTTCTCGCTGGTGCTCACGCTCTACATCCAGCTCGGCCTCGGCCACACCCCGCTGGAGGCCGCGCTGTACGGCCTCCCCCAGGTGCTGGGCTCCTCGGTCATCGCCCTGGTCTCCGGCAAGATGGGGCTTCCGGTCAAGCTGGGACGGACGCTCATCCACATCGGCACGGCGGGGCTGTGCGGCGGCACCCTGCTGCTGTGGGTCACGGTGCGGGCGGCCGGGGACGGGGTGGACCCGCTCTGGTTCGCCCCGTCGCTGATCGTCATCGGCGTGGGCATGGGCCTGGCGATGTCCGCGCTGTACTACACCGTCAACACCTCCGCCGAGCCCCATGAGTCGGGCTCGGCCTCCGGCACCTTCACCGCCGTGCAGCAGTTCTCCGGGGCGCTCGGCGTCGCCGTGCTCGGCACCGTCTTCTTCGGTCTGCTCGGCGGCGGGGCCGGATCGGAGCTGGAGGCGTCGGCCGCCGGTGCGCGGGCGGGGCTCGACTTCGACCAGGCGTTCCAGGGGACGCTGCTGGTACTGGCCGCGCTGTACGCCGGCACCTTCGCCCTGGCCTTCCTGCTGCCGCGCACCCGTCCCACCTTCGAGCCGGGTCCCGGAGCGGCCCCGGACGGCGAATCGGTGGACGCCGCCCCCGCGTAGGCGTAGGCGCGAACGGCCGGGCCCCGTCCCTCACCGGGGGCGGGGCCCGGCCGCTCACATCAACGTCAGCTGGGTGGGACCGGAGTCCTCCGGGTCGTCCGGACTCCGGCCGGTCTCCTCCCACTGAGGAGGCCGGCCGGTGTGGAACGTCCGCGGCGGGCCGACACCGTACTCGCGGGCCAACTCCCGTACGCGGCCCAGCACCTTGTTCTGGTACCAGCGCGGGGCGTACACCCCCTCGCCGTACAGCCTCCGATAGCGGCCCACGAGCCCGGGGTGGTGCTCCGCGAGCCAGCCCATGAACCACTCGCGCGATCCCGGCCGCAGATACATGACCTCGGGCGCGATCGAGACCGCGCCCGACTCGGCCACCGCCTTCACCGTGGCCCGCAGCTGGGCGGGCGAGTCGCTCAGATACGGCACGATCGGCGACATGAGCACCGCGCACGGCAGACCGGCGCCGGTGAGGGAGGCGCACACCTCCAGGCGGGCGCGGGGCGAGGGAGTGCCGGGTTCCAGGCTGCGCCACAGTCCGGAGTCGGTGAAGCCGACCGAGACCGCGGTCTCCACGGTCGCGCGCTCGGCGGCCTCCCGCAGCAGCTCCAGATCGCGCAGGATCAGTGAGCCCTTGGTCAGGATGGAGAAGGACACCCGGTAGTCGCGGAGCGCGGCGAGGATGCCCGGCATCAGCCGGTAGCGGCCCTCGGCCCGCTGGTAGCAGTCGACATTGGTGCCCATCGCGACATGGTCGCCGGGCCGCGCGCGGCCGGCGAGCTCACGGCGTACGACCGCGGGGGCGTTGACCTTCACCACGATCTGCCGGTCGAAGTCGAGCCCGGCGTCGAGGTCCAGATACTCGTGGCTCTTACGGGCGAAGCAGTACACACAGGCGTGCGAACACCCCCGGTACGGGTTGAGGTGCCAGCCGCGGGGCATGCCCGGGCCGCCCGGCACCCGGGTCAGCACGGAGCGGGCATTGACCTCGTGGAAGGTCATGCCGCGGAACTCCGGGGTGTCGAAGGTGCGGGTCGTCACCGTGTCCCGCTCGAACAGCGGCAGCGCCGACGGCCCCGACGGCCCTTCGTCAGGGCCCTCGGGGCTGTCGGCGCTGCCGTCATGGCGCAGATGGTCCCAGCGCATGGCTCTCTTTCCGTTCTCGGCCGGTGAAGTGCTCACCACTCGGGGGCGAGCACCTCACCGGTCGCCGCGTTCCGCACCGTGATCGCCTCCATCGGACAGGACTCGGCGACGTCGGTGACCGCCTGGTCCGGCCGGACGATCTCATCGACGGGGCGAGCCCGGCCGCCGTCGAGCCTCATGTGCCGAAAGGCCGTGCCCACGCACAGCCCCGTACCGACGCACGCACCCCGGTCGACCTCGATCCGCCACTGTTCCTCGGCCATCCTGCCGTCTCCTTCCCACCGTCCGCCAGTGCTTCCCGCCGGTCACCAGTGCTTCCTTCCCGCCGGTGACCAGTGCTTCCCGCCGGTCACCAGGCGACCAAGAGTTCCTTCGGGGCACGCTGCAGGGTGACCCCCCGCCACGGGACCTCATCGGCCGGCACGGCCAGCCGCAGCCCCGGGAAGCGCCGCAGCAGCGACTCGAGGGCGATCTGCAGTTCCAGCTTGGCGAGTTGGGCACCCAGACAGCGGTGTGCACCGTGGCCGAAGGCGAAGTGCGGGTTGTTCTCGCGATGGAAGTCGATGGTGTCGGGGTCGTCGAAGACCGACCCGTCGCGGTTGGCCGACATCATGGCCGGCAGCACGGCCTCGCCTGCCCGCACCAGCCCGCCGCTCAGCCGCACATCCTCGGTGGCGACCCGCGGGAACGAGGTACCCCGCAACAGCGGTACGTAGCGCAGCAGCTCGTCGACCGCCTGCGGCACCAGGCCCGGGTCGGCGCGCAGTTGCGCGGCCAGGTGCGGCCTCGTCAGCAACAGATAGGTGAAGTTGGAGATCTGGTCCGAGGTGGTCTCGTACCCCGTGATCAGCACACCGACCGCCAGGTCGAGCAGCTCCTTCTCGCTGAGCCGGTCCTCGACGTCGTGCGCGGTCACCAGCACGCTGAGCAGGTCGTCCCTGGGTGCTGTGCGCCGCTGTTCGAGAAGCTCGCCCATGTACGCCCTGATGCTGTCCAGCGCCTGGAAGACATCGTCCAGTGTGTAGCTGTCGCCGGTCGCGGTGAGGGTGACCTCGGCCCAGGCCTGGAGCTGTTTGCGGTCCTCGAAGGGCACCCCGAACAGCTCGAAGATGACGAGCGCCGGCTGCGGGCGGGCGAACTCCGCCACGAGGTCGACCGTGGGGCCCTGGGCCTCCAGCGCGTCGAGCAGCTCATCGATGATCTCCTGGACGCGCGGCCGCATCCCCTCGATCCGCCGCATGGTGAACGCCTTGGCCACCACGCGCCGCAGCCGGGTGTGCTCCGGAGGGTCCATGGACACCATGGCGTCGGGCCCGGGCCCGATGGGCGTGTGAGCCGGCTGGTCCCCGGCGACCGCGCGGGCCCGGCTGAAGCGCGGATCGCCGAGGACCAGCTTCACGTCCTCGTAGCGGGTGGCGAGCACGGCCTCGGAGCCGAAGGGGCACTGCACCCGGGCGAGCCCGCTGTCCGCCCGGATCTGTGCGTACGCCGGGTCCAGTTCGAGCCGGTCGGGTTCATTGAAGGGGTAGCGCCTTGGCTCCTCAGCCATGGCCATGGGTGGGGCTCCTCTCGGTGTTGTCCCCGGGGACCCCGGGGTTCTCGTCCCCGGGGACCGCGTCACGGCGCACTGCCGCTCGGCAGCAGTCTGCCGAGCGGCTGTGGAAGGCAGATCGAGCCGGGCTTGACCGTCAGGAGGACTCCTCGCCCCGGCGCGAGCGGCCCCAGCGGCGGAGCGCCGGGCGCTCGACACCCACGTGCAGGCCCCAGGCGAGCACGACGGAGACAGCCAAGGCCCCCGCCAGGAAGGCGATCCCACCGGGGGTGCTCCACACCGGTCCCATCAGTCCCTGCGGTGTCAGCGCCGATCCGAAGGGCACACGTCCGTACTCCAGCACCAGCTTGTGCACCAGATAGAAGGCGAAGGAGATCTCACCGAGCCACACCAGCGGCCGGCTGCTCAGAATGCCGCGCTTCCCCTTGATGTCGGCGACCGCCACCGCGCCGACCAGCAGCGCGAGCGGCAGGGCCGTCACCGAGGCGAAGCGGTACAGGAACGGCACGTACAGCGCTCCGATGTAGGCGCCGACCGCCAGTGCCGTCGCGGGCAGCACCCCGAGACCGACCCAGCGGCCGGTCAGCACGATACGGGCCAGCAGGATGCCCAGGGCGAACTCCAGGGCGCGGATGACGGGGGAGTAGTAGACGAACCAGATCTGGGTGAAGGACGCCGTGCCCCACATGAACTGGGGCTCGTCGGGCAGCAGGAACTGCGAGACCACCGGCATCAGCAGCGCCGTGGCCGCCAGCCCGCCGGCCCAGTACCACAGCCGGCCCGGACGGATCTTCGATGCCGCGAACGCCAGCGCGGGGAAGGCCAGATAGAACAGCGCCTCGGCCGACAGCGACCAGCTCACGTCGTTGACGCTCGCCGCGTACGTGATGTCCGGCACCCACGCATGCACCAGGAACAGATTCGCGACGGCCGGGCCGAACCCGACGGACCGGCCGCCGAGCCATGCGATCAGCACCAGTGCCACGGCCCAGGTCACGACGTGATTGGGCAGGATCTTGACGAAACGGCGGCGCCAGAAGCGGGGCGCGGTGTCACCCGTCCTGGACGACCAGGTCAGTACGAAGCCGCTGAGGACGAAGAAGAAGGACACTCCGACGAACCCGGCCGCCGACGTGCCGAACTGGAACCCTTCCTGCACCCCGGCGTCGCGGAACACACCGAACAGGCCGGCGTGGAAGGCGAACACCAGCGCTGCGGCGATGAACCGCAGCCCCGTCAGGGACGGAAGGCGAGAGGCGGCCGTCCTCCGCTCGGCCGCCTCATGTACAGGTCCCTCCGCAGCCGGTACCGTCTCCCGCTGTTCGGCCGGTGCCGCGCCGCCGGCCGGTCTCTCCTCGTACGTGCTTGTCATGATGCTCGTCCCTCACTCTCGTCCGCGGGCGCCCGCTGCGCCATGGTTCGCGCACTTTCGCTGCCCCCGCTGGAGCGCCGCTCGGCCGGTGCAGGAGATGTCCGGTGTCCGCTCGAGGCGTACACGACCGTTGATCGAGCGAAGTCTGGAAGCATCGGAAGACGATGTGCTTGCCCCACTCGCGAGCCCGGCAGGCCGGACCGGCCGCCTCAACCTCAGGAGATATTCCATGTCCCATCTGCTCCACATCGACTGCTCCGCCGTCTCCCAAGGCTCCGTCTCCAGAGAGCTCGCCGCGGCCTTCCGCAAGGTCTGGGCCGAGGAGCGCCCGGACGGCCAGGTCGTCCACCGGGACCTGGGTGCCGACGGCATCCCGCACCTGGACGAGGCGGGCATCCTCTCGCAGCTCCTCCCCGCCGAAGCGCAGTCGCCCGAGCAGAAGGCGGCGGGCGCCCTGCGCGACGAACTGGTGAACGAACTCCTCGACGCCGAGGCGGTCGTGATCAGCTCGCCCATGTACAACTGGACGATCCCCTCCACGCTGAAGGCCTGGATCGACCAGGTTCTCGTCGCCGGCCGCACACTGACCTTCGGGGGGCCGAACCCCCTGGAGAACCGCCCCGTGACCCTGCTGCTCGCCTACGGAGGCGGCTACACACCGGGCGCGCCCCAGGAGAAGCTGAACACCGTCGAGCCGTACCTGCGCGTCGTGTTCGACACCAACCTGAACACCGACCTGTCCTTCGTCACCGCGCAGCTGACCCTCGCCGGCACGGTCCCGGGCATGGAGAACCTCGTCGACATGGCCGCGGAGTCCAAGAAGGACGCGCTTGCCGCGGCCGAGGAGCGGGCCCGCAAGGTCCTCTCCTCGCTGGCCACCGCCTGACGGACCACTCCGCGCCGCGCCCCCTCCCGGTACGGACCGGGAGGGGGCGCAGGCCTGTCGGCCTCAGGCGTGTCGGTGGTGTTCAGGGCAGGATCAGCGCGCCGCTGACAGCGTGACGTCGAAGGACCCCGCCACGGATCCGTCCGCGTGGTGCAGCACGGCGGTACCCGATGAGGTGTGGGTGTCCCCGGACACCGTCACCTGCTGGATGCTGTGGATCGTGCCCGGAGGGCCCCCGTCGGGGTCCGGCAGCGGATGCGTCACGTGGTAGACGAACGTGCCGTCCGGGCGCGCGATCCAGTGGCCCGGGCCGCCGAACTGCGGCTTCCCGTCCGGCCCGGCCGGCCCGATCGCCTCCAGGGTGTGGTCGGACCTGAAGACGAACGTCGTACTGTACGGGGCGGGGGTCCCGCCGATGGCGGAGGTGGCGGTCCATGTCCCGACCAGCGCGGCCACCTCGGTGTGCGTGGATGCAGTCATGACCGGCGAGCCTGACCCTCCGTACTCGTACCTCGCTGGAGCACCTCTCGACCCCGTACGGTCGGCAAGCCGGACCTTCCCGGGCGTTCCGGACTCCAGGGCGGCCCCAGGGCGGTTCCGGTGCGGTTCCAGGTCGGTTGCAGGGAGGCTCCCTAGCCTCCCCGCATGGACTTCGCACCCTTCGCACCGACCGAGGCACGAACGTCCGGGTCCGGTCCGCTGAGCGGGCTGAAGGTGGTCGAGCTGGCGGCGATCGGACCCGGCCCCTTCGCCTGCATGATCCTCGCCGACCTCGGCGCCGAGGTGACTCGTGTCGACCGGGCCGACGGCCACCGCTCGTTCGCCCAGTGGCATCAGGTGCTGGACCGGGGGCGACGGGTCAGGGCGCTGGACCTGAAGAGCCCGGCCGGCGTCGTCGAACTGCTCGGCCTCGTGGCGGACGCCGACATCCTGGTCGAGGGGTTCCGTCCCGGAGTGGCGGAGCGCCTCGGGATCGGCCCCGACGCGTGCCTGGACCGCAATCCGGCCCTGGTCTACGCGCGAATGACAGGGTGGGGACAGGAGGGACCCCTGGCCAGGACCCCGGGACACGACATCAACTACCTCGCCCTGACGGGCGCGCTGCACGCGATCGGCGAGGCAGGCGGCCCGCCCGTCGTCCCGGTGAACTTCCTGGGCGACTTCGCGGGCGGCTCGATGTTCCTGGTCACCGGCGTCCTCGCGGCGCTGTACGAACGGCGGCGGACGGGCCGAGGACAGGTCGTCGACGCCGCCATCGTGGACGGCGTCGGCGCGATGCTGGGGATGCTGGTCGGCATGGCCGCGGCCGGCCAGTGGCAGCACGAGCGGGGCACCAACCCGCTGGACGGCGGGGCGCCGTTCTACCGCTGCTACCTGTGCGCGGACGGTGAGTACGTGGCGGTCGGGGCGCTGGAGGACCGCTTCTACGCGGCGCTGCTGCACGGACTCGGACTGGCCGTCGGGTCGCTGCCCGACCGGGACGATCCGAGCAACTGGCCCCTTCTGCGGGAGGAGTTCGCGCGGATCTTCATCCAGGAGGACCGGGACCACTGGGCCCGGCTGTTCGAGACCACCGAAGCCTGTGTGACACCGGTCCTGAGCGTCACGGAGGCCGCCTCTCATCCGCACCACCGGGTGCGTAGCAGCGGCCCCGCCACCGTGGCCCCGCGGTTCAGCCGCACTCGACGAGCGGAACCTCGGTGACGCCGGCGCGGAGTTCACGACGCTGCCACTGCCATGTCACGAACGTGTCCTGAGGACGATCAAGGCGCAACGTGAGCAGCCGTACCGCCTTCTGAGGGGATGGAACCACACGGACGAGCCCCCACGAAGAGGACAGGCGATCAGCATGCGCACTCGGAAGATCTCGGTACTGACCATGACGGCAGTGG
Organism: Streptomyces sp. NBC_01012; assembly: GCF_045162755.1. Lineage (NCBI taxonomy): Bacteria > Bacillati > Actinomycetota > Actinomycetes > Kitasatosporales > Streptomycetaceae > Streptomyces > Streptomyces sp. NBC_01012. The sequence goes on from NZ_CP108688.1 coordinate 5,241,354, forward strand.
CCCTCGGCCTGGCCCTGACGGCATGCGGCAACGACGGTGCCGCCGACGCCCCCACTTCCGCGAGCAGCTCATCGACGGCGGCGAGCACCTCGAAGTCCGAGTCCACGTCCGGGTCCGGGTCCGCCGAGGGCAAGTCGTCGGACACAACCGCCACGTCCACCACGTCGGACAAGAAGTGCACGGATCAGATCAACTACGCCGGTGACTCGCGTTCGAACGCGGAGATCAATTCGATCGGCGCGGACACGGGCACCTGCCCGCCGGTCCAGAAGGCCGACGGGTCGTCGGACGGGCAGCCCATGGACCTGAAGTGCACGAACCAGATCAATTACGCCGGTGACTCGCGTTCGAACGCCGAGATCAACTCCATCGGCGCGGACACCGGCACCTGCCCGCCGGTCCAGAAGTGATCTACTGAAGGCCATGACGTGACGGCGCCGGACCGCCCTCCCGGCTACCGGGGGCGGTCCGGCGCTTACGCGTTCACTACTGTCCACTCGCTAGCGTGCCCATGGCCGACGAAGAGGCCCCCCTGATCGGAGGGCCTCGACGTGGTGCGCGATGTGCGCCCCCGGCAGGACTCGAACCTGCGGCCAAGCGCTTAGAAGGCGCCTGCTCTATCCACTGAGCTACGGGGGCCGGGTGTCGGCCTGCTGCCCCGGAAAGCGTTGGTTCAAGCCATCCGTGACCTTGCGGGGACAAGGATAGGGCTCCGATCGCCTCGTCCCGGTTGCTTCACCTGCGTGGCACGATGTGGAGGTTCGGTGAAGCGAACTGATAATCGCAGGTGGGTGCGATTCATGCATCGCTTTTGACGTCTCCCGCCACGGGTGTTGTGCACTCGTTATGCCTGCGCCCCACTCGTCCCCTCTGTCTTCCGGGGTGGATCCGCCGCGCAGAGGGGCCTATACGCTTCAAAAAGGCTCCAAAATTGGGCATTCTTCGCATGTGGTAACCATGGATGTACGGCCCCAGCTCATCGACGCACTTTCCGCCCTGCGCGACCGTGTCGCTGCCGTGCGTCTTCCACTTCCGTTGCCCGGTGCCCCGCGCGCCCGGCAGACGCGGACCGAACTGCTCGCCCAGCTCGACGACTACCTCGTACCGCGTCTCAAGGATCCCGAGGCGCCGCTGCTCGCGGTGATCGGGGGATCCACCGGCGCGGGCAAGTCGACGCTCGTCAATTCGCTGGTGGGGTGCCGGGTCAGTGAGGCCGGTGTGCTGCGCCCGACCACGCGGACCCCCGTACTCGTCTGCCACCCGGACGACCACCACTGGTTCGCAGGGGTGCGGGTGCTGCCGCAGCTCACCCGGGTGTGGCTGCCCCCGGGCCAGGCCGCGGACCCGGACGGGCTCGATCACATCGGGGCCGAGGGGGACCGGGACGACACCGTGCTGCGTGTGGAGACCGCGGCGACCCTGCCCCGGGGGCTCGCGCTGCTGGACGCCCCCGACATCGACTCGCTCGTCGTACGGAACCGGGTCCTGGCCGCCGAGCTCATCTGCGCCGCCGATGTGTGGGTCATGGTGACCACCGCGTCGCGGTACGCCGACGCCGTGCCGTGGCATCTGCTGCGTACCGCCAAGGAGTACGACGCCTCCCTGGTCACCGTCCTGGACCGGGTCCCGCACCAGGTGATCGCCGAGGTGTCACGGCAGTACGCCGCCCTGCTCACCCGGGCGGGCCTGGGCGAGGTGCCCCGGTTCACCATTCCCGAGCTGCCCGAGTCCGCGGGCGGCGGCAGCGGGCTGCTGCCCACCACCGCCGTCGCGCCGCTACGGGCCTGGCTCACCCACCGGGCGCAGGATCCGGCGGCCCGTCAGCAGGCCGTGGGGCGTACGGCGTCCGGGGTCATCGACTCGCTCAACGTACGGATGCCCGAGCTGGCCGGGGCCGTCGCCGCGCAGTACGCGGCGGCCGTGCGGCTGACCGGAGTGGTCGAGGAGGTGTACGGGAAGGAGCTGTCGCGGGTGCGGCGGCGCCTGAGGAACGGCGCGGTGCTGGCCGGCGGCGCCCGCACCCGGTGGCGCGGATATCCGCTCTACAGCACGGCGGGTGAACTGCTGGACGCACTCGTGGAGAGCCTGGTGGCCCTGCTCCAGTGCGCCGTAGCCGCCTCCGACGAGCAGATCCGTACGACCTGGCAGCGCGAGGCCGCCGCCGGGATCTTCCGCTTCGAGGACGCCGGTCGTGAGGCCGGCGGGTGGGGGCCCGCCGAGGACATCCAGGGCCGGATCGGGATGGCCGTACGCCGCTGGCGGCGGGTCCTGGAAGAGCTCGCCGAGGAGGAGGCACGGCTGCTGGAACGCAGTGCCGCACCGGACGCCGAGACGGTGGCGGCGCTGCTGGCCGCCGCGCTCCTCGGTGGACGCCGTGCCCGGAGCGCCGGGGAGCAGCTCGCCGAACGTATCGGGGCCCAGGGTGCCTTGCGCCTGCGCGACAAGGGCGGGGCGCTGCTCACCGACTGCCTGGACCAGGTCGTGCGGGGCGAGCGTGACCGGCGGCTCGCGCCCCTGGACGCCCTCGACGTCGCCCCCGAGCCGCAGGCCGAACTCATTGCCGCGCTGTCCGTACTGCAGAAGGAGAGGTGGCAGCGATGACTGCCGTCACTGACCAGGGCCGGGACCACGGGCAGGGAGAGCAGAGGGAGCAGAGGGAGCCGGGGGAGGAGAGGGAACAGGAGGAGGCGGAACGGGGGGACCTCAAGGACGGCCGCCGCTGGGACGACGGGCTCATCGCGCGCCGGGCCGCCGAGGCCGAGGCCGAACAGGAGGGCGCGGAGGCCGGGCAGGCCCCCGGGGCCGACGAGGCGGGGCCCCAGGTCGAGGCGTACGGGCTGCCGGGCAGCCCCCTGCGGCCGAGGCTGGACGCGCTGCGTGAACTGGTCGGGCTCTCCCGCGCCCGGCTGGAAGGCGGCACCCTCGCCGAGGCGGGCCGGGTGCTCGACGAGGCGTCCGCCCGTCAGCGGCTCTCCTCCCGGCACACGGTCGTGGCCATCGCCGGGGCGACCGGCAGCGGAAAGTCCACCCTCTTCAACGCGCTCGCGGGCGTCCAGATCTCCGACACCGGGCTGCGCAGGCCGACGACCTCGGCCCCGATCGCCTGCAGCTGGACCGACGGCGCGGCCGGCCTGCTCGACCGGCTGGCCATCCCGGGCCGGCTCCGCCGCAGGCCGGTGCAGGGCGGCACGGCGACCGACGAGGCGTTGCAGGGGCTCGTCCTGGTGGACCTGCCCGACCACGACTCGGCGGCGACAGGCCACCGTGAGCAGGTGGACCGGGTGCTGGGTCTTGTCGACGCGGTGATCTGGGTCGTGGACCCGGAGAAGTACGCCGACGCGGCCCTGCACGAACGCTATCTGCGACCGCTGGCCGGGCACGCCGAGGTCTCCTTCGTCGTGCTCAACCAGATCGACCGGCTGGCAGGTGAGGCCGCCGACCTGGTCCTGGACGATCTGCGCAGGCTGCTCGACGAGGACGGCATGGCGGTGGGGGAGCACGGCGAGCCCGGCGCCACCGTCATCTCCCTGTCCGCGCTGACCGGGACCGGGGTGGGAGACCTGCGGGAGCTGCTCGGCAGGTTCGTCCAGGCCCGTACGGCGGCGACGCGCAGGCTCTCCGCCGACGTGGACGCGGCCGCCGCCAGGCTCAGGCCCGTGTACGTCGCCGACGGGCGCCCCGGGCTGGGCGAGCGGGCCAGGGAGGAGTTCACCGACCGGCTCGCGGAGGCCGTCGGAGCGGCCGCGGCCGGGCAGGCGGCGGAGCGTGAGTGGCGCAGGAACGCCGGCCGGGCCTGCGGGACGCCCTGGCTGCGGCTCTGGCGCTGGTACGAGTCCACCCGGCAGCTGGGCGGTGGCCTGGACCTGATGGCGCAGGTGCTGGCGCCGCCCGAGGAGGAGCTCACGGCACGGCAGCGCGTGGAGCAGGCGGTGCGGAAACTGGCCAACGACGCGGTGGACGGGCTGCCCACGCCCTGGGCGCAGGCCGTGCGCGAGACGGCGGTGAGCGGGGCGAAGGGGCTGCCGGAGGCGCTGGACGACCTGTCGCGGAACGCGCAGGCGGGAGCCGGTGGTGGCGGCCGGGGACCCGGCGTGCAGGGTTCCGGTTCCGGTTCTGCGGGAAAGGCGGGCGGGGCCGTGGGGGGCCGTGCCGCCAGGCCGCCCCGTCCGGCGTGGTGGCCCGCCGCGGTGCTCGCGCAGGCCTCGATGACGCTGCTCCAGATCTTCGGCGGGCTGTGGCTGCTCGGCCAGATCGTCGGTGTGCTCGAACCAGGTCTGCTCACCCCGGCCCTGCTCATGCTGGCCGGAGTGGTCGGCGGGCCGCTCGTCGAGTGGTCCTGCGCGGCCGCGGCACGTGGGCCCGCACGCCGGTACGGGCAGGAGGCGGAACGGCGGCTCCGCGAGGCCGCCGCCGGGTGCGGCAGGGCCAGGGTGCTCGACCCGGTGGCGGCGGAACTGGCGCGCTACCGCGAGGTGCGGGAGCGGTACGTGGCGGTGACGGAGTTGTCCACAACCGGCGGGTAGTCCACAGGCCTCAGCGGGATTCCCGGTTTCCGTCCAGCATGGTTCACATCAGTTCGGGCGGACGCACCGGACAGGAATCGGGGGCCGGAAAATGAACGAGACCTTGGTGACGCTGGTGGGAAACGCCGCGACAGCGGTGGACTTCCGGGAGACGGCGACAGGACCGACAGCGAGATTCCGTTTGGCGGTGACGCCCCGGTGGTGGGACAGGGAGCAGCAGGCCTGGACGGACGGCCGCACGACTTTCTACACCGTGTGGGCGCGGCGAACACTCGCGGGGAATCTGTCCGGTTCGGTCTCGGTGGGAGAACCACTGGTCGTGCACGGTCGTCTGAAGGTGCGCGAGGAGGAACGGGACGGGGTGTGGAGGACCTCCGTGGACATCGACGCCCTGGCGGTGGGGCACGACCTGACCAGGGGAACGGCGGCGTTCCGGCGGGTGGCCAGAGCCGACCCGACCCTGACGGCGCCTACGCATCGTCAGAAACCGGCCACGGAAATGACACCGGTGTCCTGAAGGGGAGGGGGCTCGCCGAACAGAGCGATAACGATTACGAGTCGGAATGCTTATCTGACGGCATGACGGGGGATTCCCCTCGACTCGCTCCTTACGATTCCTCAGTACTCATGCGGCACTTGAGTCTGCTGGCGAGACACCTCCCCCACGCGCCTCATGCGTGAAGGTCTCGCCCGGAGGGGAATTCTGTGTTTTCTGTGTCTTCAGCATCCACTTCGTCGTCGACCGCGGCGACGGAGGGCTCCATAGGGAGCCGGAGCCGGAGCGGGAGTAGGGGTCATCGACTCGGGGTGGCCGGAGCGGGGCGGGGCCGTGGCCTCGTCAGAGTGGCAGCCGCGGTGCTGGTCACCGGACTGGCCGCCGCGGGAACCCTCGTCGGTGCGACCGCCGCCACGGCGGACGAGACGGGTCAGCACCAGGGCGGGGCGACCGCCGTGCTGGACGGGCTGAAGACGTACGACACCGCTGTTCTGCGCACCGGCGGCCAGGGCGGTGAGGCGGCGACGAAGCAGGAGCTGCCCGCCGGGCTCTTCGAGCTGGGCGTCGACGGCGGCGGTCAGCTGAAGACGTACTGCATCGACATCCACAACCCCACCCAGGACCGGGCGAAATACCTGGAGACCCCCTGGGACCAGACCTCGCTCGGCTCCAACGGGAACGCCGGCAAGATCCGCTGGATCCTGCAGCACTCCTACCCGCAGGTCGACGACCTCGCTCAGCTGGCCGACGCGTCAGGCGCGGGGACGCTCACCGCCAGGACGGCGGCGGCCGGCACCCAGGTCGCGATCTGGCGCTTCTCGGACGACGCCGATGTCGAGGCCAAGGACAAGCACGCGGAGAAGCTGGCCGACTGGCTCCAGGCGACGGCCCAGAGCGTCGCCGAGCCCAAGGCCTCCGTGGCGCTGGAGCCCGCCGCGGTCTCCGGCAAGGCAGGTGAGCGGGTCGGCCCGGTCACCGTGCGCACCGACGCGGGCCAGGTCTCGGTGACTCCTCCGGTGGACGCAGCCGCGGGCGGGGTCAAGGTCACGGACAAGGACGGCAAGCCCGTCACCGAGGCGGCCGACGGCACCGGCCTCTACTTCGACATCCCGGAGGACGCCGCGGACGGCTCCGCCTCGCTGACCGTCCAGGCCACCACGTCCGTACCCGTCGGCCGGGTCTTCGCCGGGCTCACCAAGAGCCAGACCATGATCCTCGCCGGCTCCAGCGAGTCCACGGTCACCGCGACGGCGAGTGCCACGTGGGCGGAGAAGGGTGCGGTCCCCGCGCTCACCGCGCGGAAGAACTGCGCCAAGGGCGGCGTGGACATCACGGCGAGCAACAAGGGCGACGAGGCGTTCACCTTCGAGCTGGCCGGCGCCGAGCACACCATCGCGGCGGGTGAGACCCGCACGGTGACGATCCCGGTCGCCGAGGACCAGGCGTACGACTTCACGATCACCGGCCCCGGCGGTTTCAGCAAGAACTTCAAGGGCGTCCTGGACTGCGAGACCGCGGGCGCCCCCGGCCCGGGTGACGAGATCACCACCCAGAGTGGCTCCGAGCCCGTGCCCGCGCAGACCGGCAGCAGCTCCACCGGCACCGAGGGCGGCCTCGCCGAGACCGGTGGCTCCAGTGCCACCCCGATCATCGCGGGTGTCGCCATCGCTCTCGTCGTCCTCGGCGGCGGCGCGGTCTTCCTGCTCCGCAGGAAGAAGCCCCAGGACAGCGGTGAGTGACCGCGTGGTGAGTGACTGAGCACCGGCGGCAGCGCGCGAAGGCGCCGGTGGGGAGCCCGGTACGGACATCCGTACCGGGCTCCTGGCGTTCCGGGAGCGGCTCCGGGACGGGCGCCGGAGCGTTCCGGGGACCGGACGGTTTCCGTCCGGGCGCGGACGTCAGGCAAGATGGGTGTATCTGCCCACACCTCTATTGCTGCCGGACGGTTTCTCTTGGCTGAGTTCATCTACACCATGCGCAAGACGCGCAAGGCGCACGGCGACAAGGTGATTCTCGATGACGTCACCCTGAACTTCCTGCCCGGCGCGAAGATCGGTGTCGTGGGGCCCAACGGCGCCGGTAAGTCCACGGTGCTGAAGATCATGGCGGGCCTGGAGCAGCCGTCCAACGGCGACGCGTTCATCACGCCCGGCTTCAGCGTCGGCATCCTCATGCAGGAGCCGGAGCTCGACGAGAGCAAGACCGTCCTGGAGAACGTCCAGGACGGCGCCGCCGAGACCATGGGCAAGCTGAAGCGCTTCAACGAGGTCGCCGAGCTCATGGCGACGGACTACTCCGACGCGCTCATGGACGAGATGGGCAAGCTTCAGGAGGACCTGGACCACGCCAACGCCTGGGACCTCGACGCCCAGTTGGAGCAGGCCATGGACGCCCTGGGCTGCCCGCCCGGCGACTGGCCCGTCAACAACCTCTCCGGCGGCGAGAAGCGCCGTGTGGCGCTCTGCAAGCTGCTGATCGAGGCCCCGGACCTGCTCCTCCTCGACGAGCCCACCAACCACCTCGACGCCGAGTCGGTGAACTGGCTGGAGCAGCACCTCTCGAAGTACGCGGGCTGCGTCATCGCCGTCACTCACGACCGGTACTTCCTGAACAACGTCGCCGAGTGGATCCTCGAACTCGACCGTGGCCGCGCCATCGCGTACGAGGGCAACTACTCCACCTACCTCGACAAGAAGGCCGCCCGCCTCAAGGTCGAGGGCCGCAAGGACGAGAAGCGTCAGAAGCGGCTCAAGGAAGAGCTGGAGTGGGTCCGCTCCAACGCCAAGGGCCGGCAGACCAAGTCCAAGTCGCGTCTCGCGCGTTACGAGGAGATGGCGGCCGAGGCGGACAAGATGCGGAAGCTGGACTTCGAGGAGATCCAGATCCCGCCGGGCCCGCGGCTCGGTTCCATCGTCGTCGAGGTCGAGAACCTCTCCAAGGCCTTCGGCGACAAGGTCCTCATCGACGACCTGTCGTTCACGCTCCCGCGCAACGGCATCGTCGGCGTCATCGGTCCGAACGGCGCGGGCAAGACCACGCTGTTCAAGATGATCCAGGGCCTGGAGACCCCCGACTCCGGCGCCATCAAGGTCGGCGACACGGTCAAGATCTCCTACGTCGACCAGTCCCGCGCCAACATCGACCCGAAGAAGACCCTCTGGGCCGTCGTGTCGGACGAGCTGGACTACATCAACGTCGGCCAGGTCGAGATGCCCTCGCGGGCCTACGTCTCCGCGTTCGGCTTCAAGGGCCCGGACCAGCAGAAGCCGGCCGGTGTGCTCTCCGGTGGTGAGCGCAACCGCCTCAACCTGGCGCTGACGCTCAAGGAGGGCGGCAACCTGCTGCTCCTCGACGAGCCCACCAACGACCTCGACGTCGAGACCCTCTCCTCGCTGGAGAACGCGCTGCTGGAGTTCCCGGGTGCCGCTGTGGTCATCTCCCACGACCGCTGGTTCCTGGACCGCGTCGCCACGCACATCCTGGCGTACGAGGGCGACTCCAGGTGGTACTGGTTCGAGGGCAACTTCGAGTCGTACGAGAAGAACAAGATCGAGCGTCTCGGCGCGGACGCGGCCCGCCCGCACCGTGCCACGTACAAGAAGCTCACGCGAGGCTGATCGAGTTGGCCCGTCATATCTACAGCTGCCCCCTGCGCTGGTCGGACATGGACGCCTTCGGCCACGTGAACAACGTGGTCTTCCTCCGCTATCTGGAGGAGGCGCGCATCGACTTCATGTTCCGGCTGGCGCCGGGGGACGGCTCGCCGTCCTTCGCCGGCGGCTCCGTCGTGGCCCGGCACGAGATCGACTACGTGCGCCCGCTGGTCCACCGGCACGCGCCGGTGACCATCGAGTCCTGGGTCACGAAGATCACCGCGGCGTCCCTGACGATCGCCTACGAGGTCAAGGACCCCGAGCAGGTGTACGTACGGGCGTCGACGGTCGTCGTGCCCTACAACCTGGCCGAGGAGCGGCCCCGGCGGATCACCGCCGAGGAGAGGCTCTTCCTCCAGGAGTACTTCGACCAGGAGCCCGCCGTCGCATGACAGTGCCTGTACGGTCGCCGCGGTTCGCCGACGCGAGGGAGGCGGCGGATCTCGCCGCCTTCCTCGGCAGGCTGCTGCACTACGACCGTGCCGCCGCCGTCCGCCTCCAGGCGGGCGGCGGCGCGCTGGCCGTCTTCGGGCGGCCACCGTCGTTCGAGGTGCTCGCCATCCGTACGGCCCGGCTGTCCGGGTCCCACGACTTCGACGTCACGGTGTCCGCCGGTGAGCTTCTCGAAGCCCTGGACACGGACGGGACCGACGAAGCGGCCGGTGTGAGCGCCCTGCCCGAGCCGGTCACCGGGCCCCCGTGGGCCGGGATGCTGCCGCCGCGCGGTGGCTGGCAGGAACACCCCGGGCTGCCCGGCCCCGCCGACCTGCGCACGCAGCTCGCCGACGCCGTGGCCGAATTCCGGGCCCGTGACGCCGCGTTGCCCGAGGACCGGCGCACCCGGGCGGAACGCGACCTGATCGGCCGAGACATCTGGTCCAGGACGGTCGGCGGCACGGAGCTTCCGCTGCGTGCCGTCCACGCCGCCCAGTCCCTGGGCTTCCTGCGCCCCGCACCCGACCTCCCCGTGGCGCTGCTCACGGCGGGCGCCTGGCTGCGGCTGCGCACCCCGTTCGGGTCGATCGCTCTGCGGGGCACGGGCGGCGGCGGCCTCGGCACGCTCGCCGTGACGGTCGGCAGGGCCTGACCCGGGCCGTCCCTCAGGACGGCAGGGCCTGACCCCGGCCGTCAGGATCTACTCCTTCGGAGCGTCGGGCCACACCCCGATGTGGTCCTGCTCCAGCTCCAGCATCACCCGGTGCTCCATCCCCAGCGCCTCCGTGTAGTCGGCGGGCAGTTGCAGCCGGCCCGCCCGGTCGAGCATCGCGTACTCCCGCGCCACCTGGGACTCCTGGCCCGTCGCCTCGTCCACCTCGGTGCGCCTCAGCACCTCGGAGGACGTACGGCCGTCGCGGATCGCCACCGTGCGGCGCACCTCGCTCGCCACCGCCTGGTCGTGGGTGACGATGACGATCGTCGTGCCGAGCTCCTCGTTGGCCCGGCGGAACGCGGCGAACACCTGCTCACCCGTCGCGGAGTCCAGCTCACCGGTCGGTTCGTCGGCGAGCAGCACCGAGGGGTTGTTGGCCAGGGCCACCGCGATGGCCACCCGCTGCTGCTGGCCGCCCGACATCTGGGCGGGACGGCGGTCGCGGCAGTCCGCGACATCCAGCATCTCCAGCAACGACTCGGCCCGCGCGGCCCGTTCGCGGTTCCGGCCGCCGCCGCTCAGCTGCATGGGCAGCGTGATGTTCTGTACGGCGGTCAGATACGACAGCAGATTGCGGGAGGTCTGCTGCCAGACGAAGCCGACGACCTCGCGGCGGTAGCGCAGCCGCTCCTTCTGGCCCATCGCGAGCAGATCGCGGCCCGCCACCTTCGCCGACCCGGCCGTGGGGATGTCCAGGCCCGCGAGGACGTTCATCAGGGTCGACTTCCCGCTGCCCGAAGCGCCGACCAGAGCCATCAACTCGCCCTCGGTGACCAGCAGGTCGAGCCCCTGGAGCGCCTGCACCTCCACCCCGTCCGTGGAGAAGATGCGCACGAGGCGGTCGCAGGCGATCAGGGCGTCGTGCCCGTACGAGGGCCGGTCGCGTTGTGCCGCGGCCCGTCGTTCGAGCTCCGCCAGGGTGGTCTCTGTCGATGATGTCACCGGGTGTCTCCTGCCCTGAGTTCCTTGATCGATCCTCGGCGGCTCGCCCACCACGCCTGGACGCCGGCCACGGCGGCGGCCAGGACGACCACACCGGCCGCCGGGAGCGCAAGCGACCACGGGTCGGCCCGTAGCGCGGCGTCGTACGGCGTCGTGGGGTCGCCGCCGGCCAGAGCCAGCGCGCCCAGATCGAGGCCGGGGGCCAGCAGGGCGATGGCCGCCCAGCCGACGGCGAGCCCGCCGAGCGCGGCCAGCAGCGCCTGCGGCATCGCCTCGAACGCGAGCAGCCGCCTGCCCTGCCGCGTCGTGAGCCCCATGGTGCGCAGCCTGGCCAGGAGTGTGGTGCGCTCCGGGGCGGTCTGCAGCAGGGACAGCAGCAGGGCGAGCAGCGCGTATCCGGCGCCCGCCACGACAGCCGCCGCGTAGATCTGTTCGGCGCCCGACTGCATCGGGGTGTCCACGAACCTCTCGCGCTCCGCCGAGCGCAGCGCCACCTCGACGCCGGGACCCGCCTTGCGCGCGGCGGCCCGCAACGGCCGGCCGTCGAGCGAGGACCCGGTGACCAACAGCGTCGTGGGATCCGGCCGGGCGAGCCGCTGCGCGTCGACGATCAGGAACTCCGCGTCGCTCACCGCCGAGGTGCGCGTGAGCACCCCGGCGACCCGCACCTCGATGTCGCCGGCCTGCGAGCGGACGGTGTACGGCCGCTTCCCGAGCCGCTCGGCGACGGCGGGCGAGACGATCGCCGGAAGGACCTTGTCCTGCCCCGGCCCGCTCTTCAGCGACGCCACGGGGAAGGCCGGGAGGCCGGTGCCGCGCGCCAGCGCCGCGTACGACTCGGGTTCGACGCCCAGCAGCGTCGCGCGCTCCGTGTCCGACGTGACGTCGCCGGCGGCGGCCAGCGGCGTCCGGTACTCGATGCGCACGGAGGCGACGTCCTCGACGCCGTCCACCGCCCGCACCTGGCGGACGAAGCCGTCGGTGAGCGGGGAGGTGGCCCGGCCCTCCGCGCTGATCCGGGCGTCCGCGCCGACGGCCCCCAGTGCCGCTTCGTCGCGGGCGTCCGCGACTCCGGCGAGCACCGAGCCGCCGAACGCCGCGGTGGTCAGCGCGATCAGCAGGGCGAGCAGCGGCAGCGTGCCGCCGGACGAGGCCCGCCCCGCGCGGGCCAGCGAGAGGAAGCCGATCGCTCCGCGCAGCCGCGCCACCGGGCGGGCCGCCAGCCGCAGCGGCAGCGGATACAGCCGTACGAGAACCAGCGCGGCGATCAGCCCCACCAGGACGGGTGCGGCACTGACCAGCAGATCGGCGTCCGAGCCCGTCGTCGTGCCACGGCGGCGCAGCGCCGCGACGGCGCCGACGGCCAGGACGAGCAGGGTCAGCTCGGCGACCGTACGGCCGCGGGTGGGTCTGGCGTCCACCAGGTCGTCGCGGGCGCCGTGCAGCAGGGGTCTGCGGTGTTGCAGGGCCGTACGCAGCGGAAGCGCCAGGCAGACGAGCACCCCGACGGCCGCGGCGCTCAGCACGGCGGGCAGGAGGCGGGCCTCGCGTACCAGGAGGACGGCCGCCAGCAGCCCGAGCGCGGCGGCGGGCAGCACGGCCACCGCCGTCTCGGCGAGCAGCCGCCCCCCGATGCCCCGCAGCGAGCCGCCGCGGGAGCGCAGCAGGGCCAGCTCGTGGTGGCGGCGCGCGCCGATCAGGCCGCCGGTCATCAGCAGGACGACGGCCGCCACCGCGCCGATGCCCACGGCGGCCACGGCGACGACGGGGCCGATGGCGGTACGCAGCTGCGTGTAGGAGTCGAGGAGCGCGTCCAGGTCCGTGGTGAGCTCGGTGTTGGGGCCCGACACCTCGCGCAGCTTCAGCAGCTCGGGGCCGTTCTCCAGCGAGGCCACGGCGTCCTTCAGCCGGGGGGCGTCGGCCGCGGTGAGCCCGGAGGGGTCGGGCGCGATGCGCCAGTACAGCTCGGGTTCGCCCGTCGTCTCCAGCAGTACGGGGCCGGTGTTCGGAGCCAGGAGCAGCGTCCCCGTCCAGTAGAAGATGGGCTCGGCCGAGGCGGGGTCGGGGATCAGGGACGCGGCGCGGTAGCGGGGGTCGACCGACCAGTAGCCGCTCTCCGGGTGCAGCGGGGTGACCAGGCCCGTGATGCGTACGGTCAGCGGCTTTCCGTTCTGCGTGGGCACCCGGAGCGTGGAGCCCAGCTTCATCTTCAGGTCCGCCGCGGTCTCCTCGGTGACCGCCGCCTCCACCTCACCGGTCGTCGACGTCACCTTGCCGTGGGCGACGGGCCAGCGGCCGGCCGCCAGTTCGCTGTGCTCGTCCAGTGCCGCGGGGACGGCGTAGTGCAGTCGCGGAGGCAGCGCGTCGGGGCGGGGCAGCCAGGGCTCGTCCGCCGTGATCGGCTTCGTGGTGCCCACCCCGTAGGAGGACAGCGGGACATCGGCCCGTACGGGGTCGGGCAGTGCCTTCACCAGCGCGCGCCCGGCCTCGGCACGCGGCGCCTCCCGCATGACCTGCTCGCGCGCGGCGCGGGGCACCGCGAGCGAGGGCGGGGGCGTGGACACATCGAGCACGCTCAGCCCCGGCCGCGCGGTGGTGACCTCGTGGCGCAGCGCCTTCGTCTCGTACGCGTCCACGGAACGCGGGAACGCGGCGGCGAGGAACGCGGTCACGAACACCAGGACCGCGAGGGCGGCGGTGACACCGGGGGCGGTGCGCAGCCGGGTACGCACCCAAGGGGCGCAGGCGGCCGGGATCTTGGCGGCGTTCATATCAGTTGTCCCCCTGGTGGCGCAGCGACACCGCGGGGTCGGCCCGGCGCAGTGTGATCGCGGCGACGAACAGCAGCGGCAGCGCGGCGACCGAGGCGAGCAGGACCGCGACCTGTCCGGCCGGCAGCAGGACCAGCACATCCGGCACCGGCCTGGTGGCCTGCCCGGTCAGCACGACCAGCGGTACGACGGCCCGGGTGAGCACCGCCCCGAGGGCGAACCCGATCAGCAGCGCGAGGGCGATCAGGACGCCCTGCTCGGCGGCGGCCATCCGGGCCAGCCTGCGGCGGGACGCGCCCAGCGCCCGCAGCACGGCGAATTCCGCGGCCCGTTCGCGCCCCGAGCCCACGAGGCCGACCGCGAATCCGACGGCGGCGAGCGCGGCGGACACCACAGCGACCGCCAGCAGCGCGGACTGCGGCCCCGCACCCAGCGGGTCGTCCGCCAGCTCCCGCGCCACCTCGTCACGCACCCGCACCTGTGCGGGATCGGTGCCGGGCAGTGCGCGCAGCTCCGCCGCCACCTCCGGGCCGCCGCCGGGCGCGGTGCTCAGCCACCACTCGGTGGGCGCGAGGCTTGCGCCCGCCCGGTGGGCCAGCACCTCCGACACCGCCCGCAGATCCAGCAGCAGACTGCCGCCCGGCTTCAGGGACGCCTCGGCCGATACGTCGTCGGCCACGCCGGCCGCCGCCTCGGGTCCGGTGGCCGGGAGCTGCCGCACCGACTTCACCAGCTTCACCCGGACCGTGTTGCCGCCCAGCGTGAGGTCGACCTCCTGCCCCGTCCTCGCCCCCGCGTACTTCAGATACGCGTCGGTGGCCACCGCCTTCAGCACGGGGGCGGCGGGGCGGGCCGCGGTGATCCGCAGGGTGTTGACCGGGACGTCGTAGTAGGTGTCGGTGGACGGGACCCGGCCGGTCGCGTAACGGAAGGACGGTGACGCACCGGAGCCCTTCACCGCCTGAGGTTTCTCTCCTGGCCGTTCGTCCCCGGCCGTGGAGGTGGTCACCCCGGCCTGCCAGCGCACCCCGTCCGAAGCGGGGACCCGCTGTTCGTCGCCGCCGGTGGTGAGTGCCCTGAGCCCGGTCACGGAGGCCAGACGCGTCTCGCCGCGGCCTTCGGGCACGTCACTGTCCAGCTCGAAGCCGGTCACCGCGAGCCGGCCTGCCGCCGACACCGGGAAGGACGCGGTGTGCGGGCGTCCGTCGACGGGCACGGTGCCGGCCCCGATCCGGTACCCGATGCCGTAGCGGTCCTCGAGGAGCACGCTGACCAGCGCCGTCGCACCGGGTGTCGCCTTCCCGCCGGGCGCCGAGGTGTCACGGATCCGCAGATCGAACCGCACCGTTTCGCTGCCCTCGGGCAGGACGACCCCGGTCCGCTCGGTCCGCGGCGGGGCTATCGCGTCGAACAGCTGTTGCGGGGAGCTGTCGGAGAGATCGTCACGCATCAGCATCCGCTCGTCCGCGTGCGCGGTGTCCAGGGCCAGTACCTCGGCCGACCGGCCGGCGGACAGATCGGCCGTCGTACGGAACGCCGGAGCCGCCTCCCGTACGCCCGGCAGATCCGTGTAGGGGGCGGCCTTCGCCGGGTCGCCCGACAGGGTGCCCACCATGCGCACCGACGCGCCGGACCTGAAGTCCGCCTGGTCACCCTGCGAACGGTCCCAGGACGCGCTCTGGCCGATGGCCAGCATGCCCATCGCGACCGACAGGACGAGCAGCAGCACAGGACCCGCGCCCCGCAGCGGCCGACGGCTGAACTGCCAGCCCGCCAGGGCGGCGAAGAGCCCCCGGCCGCCCGCCGCACGGCGCTCGGCGAGCCGGGCCGCGGGCGGCAGCAGACGCAGCGTCAGGACCGTGCCGGCGAGCAGGGCGAGCGCGGGCGCGGCGACCAGCAGCGGGTCGATGCCGAGCCGGCCCTGCCGGTCCCCGCTGAGCGCACCGCCGCCCGACGCCCCGGTCTGCCGGTCCAGCTGCCAGTACGCCACCGCGGCGACCAGCAGCAGCGCGATGTCGGCGCCCGCGCGCACCGGCGTGGGCAGCGCAGCCGCCCGGCCACCCCGGCGGGCCCCCGCACCCTGGGCCAGTGCCGGCGCGACCACGGCGAGGGCGCACGCCAGCGCGACGGCGCCCGCCACCAGCCAGACCGTGCCGTCCGCACCGCCGTCGAGCCGCAGCCCGATCCGGCCGAGCTCGCTACGGGCCGCCAGCAGCCGGGTCAGCGGACCGGCGAGCAGCGGCGCGACGACGGCGGCCGGTATCGCGAGCAGCAGCGCCTCGATCGCGGCCAGCGAGACGATCCGGCCCCTGGATCCGCCCCTGGCCCGCAGCAGTTCGGTCTCGCCGCCACGCCCGCTGCTCAGCAGCCGGGCCACGAGCAGCAGCGCGTATCCGGCGAGCAGCACCAACTGCACGGCGACGATCATGATCGTGGAGCGGGACACCAGCAGCGCCCGCTCGATCTGGTCGATGACGGTGGGCAGCGAGGTCCGCACCGTGGCCCCGGCCCCGAAGACCGGGGAATCGGACAGTTCCTTCGGCCCGTCCGTCGACGCCCGGTGCAGGGCCTCGGTCCTGCCGGTCGTCACCGTACGGAAGTCGGCGGCGGCCAGCCAGGACACCGCACCGGCGCTGACCCGGTCCGAGGCGAGGACCGCGGGGTCGGCCAGCAGCGGCCCGTAGGTGGTGAAGACGACCTTGCGGGCGCCGCGCCCGCCGAGCGGATCCAGCTGCCAGTACGGGTCCTGGAGGTCGGACGCCTCGTACAGGCCGGTGATCTCCACCGGCAGCGGCGTCTCCTTCAGCCGGTCGGTGAGGGTGAGACGGGAGCCCGGCTTCAGCTTCAGCACCTCGGCGGCGGCGCGCGGCAGCGCCACCTGCACGCGCTCCTTCGCGTCCCCCGCACCGGCGTCCGGCAACCGCCCCGACGTGAGGCGGATCCGGCTGCGGTCGAGCGAGGCCAGCTGCGTCAGATCGGGCTCGTCGCGCCGCGCGGCCGGCACCTGGAGGTCACGCGGCAGGGCGTAGGGCCCCGAGCTCTCCAGCTTCCGTACGGTCGTCGGCAGCCCGTCGAAGGTGTCCCGGGCGGCCCGGCGCACCAGGGCGTCGGCCTCGTCCCGCTGCTCGCGGTCCACATCGGCGGAGACGAGTAGGGAGGCCTGTGCGGCCGAGCGGTGGGTGAGCGTGTGCCGCAGGGCCGCGTCGCCCATGGAGCCCGAGAAGGCGGTGAGCGCGGCCAGCACACAGGTGGTGAGGAGCACGGCCAGGACGGCTGCGGCGAGGAGGAGCCGGTGCGCGCGCACCCGCAGAAGAACGAACCCCGTCACCTGATCCCCCGAACCTCAGCAGCCACACGCCCCCCGGCGTGTACCGGATGCTTTCAGAGTGCACGGGCTCCTGGAAACCGCTTGTGCGCGCACTTGATGGGATCGTGACCGTTATGCGGCGGTGGAGCACCGGATTCCGCACGGGGCCGGGAGACGGGGCTCGGGGTGCTGGACTCAGCCCGCTGTGTTGATCATCGAGGCGGCCGCGTAGGTGAGGTAGTCCCACAACTGCCGCTCGTGCTCGGGGGAGAGCTCCAGCTCGTCGAGGGCGACCCGCATATGGCCGAGCCAGGCGTCGTGCGCCGCCCTGTCCACCTGGAACGGTGCGTGCCGCATCCGCAGCCGGGGATGGCCCCGCTGGTCGCTGTAGGTGCGCGGCCCGCCCCAGTACTGGATGAGGAACAGCGCGAACCGTTCCTCGGCGGGGCCGAGATCGGCCTCCGGGTACATCGGCCGCAGCAGCGGGTCGTCCGCGACGCCCTGGTAGAAGCGGTGGACCAGGCGCCGGAAGGTCTCCTCGCCGCCGACCTGCTCGTAGAAGGTCTGCTCCTGAAGCGTGTCGCGCGGAATCTCTGTCACCCGTCCATCGTCGCAGACGCACCGGCCGAGGTCAGGAGTCCTAGGACTCCCGGCCTCGGCCGGTGCGTGAGCGGTCAGTCGCGGCGGACGGTGATCGTCGTCCAGGCACCCACGTGCACCTGGTCGCCGTCCTGGAGCGGGACGGGGACGTAGGGCTGGATCGGGTCCTCGGCGCCGTTCAGCGTGGTGCCGTTGGTGGAGTTCTGGTCGACGACCGCCCAGGTGCCGTCCGGCTGCTGCACCAGCACGGCGTGCTGGTGCGAGACCCCCGGGTCCTCCGGCGGTACGGCGAGGTCGACGTCGGGGGACTCACCTGTGCTGTGCCGGCGGCGGCCGATGGTGATCTGGCTGCCGGTGAGCGGAAGGCGCTGCTCCGGGGAGTACGCGGGCAGGTTGAGCCCCGTCGCCTCGGGGCCGCTGCGCTGCATCATCGCCAGGAAGTAGTCACGGTCGGGGCCGATGACGGCCGTCCAGCTGCCGGGACCCTGGGCAGGTCCGCCCTGCCCCGGACCCTGACCCGGACCCGGGCCCTGGCCGGGGAACTGCTGCTGCGGAGGCTGGGATGCCTGCTGCGGCTGCGACGCCTGAGGTGCCTGGGGTGTCTGGGGCGCCAGGGGTGCCTGTTGCGGCTGCGGGCCCTCCTGGAAGGCCTGCGGGTGCTGCTGCTGCCGTGAGGGCGGCGGCAGCATCCAGTCGTCGTCCTCGCCGGTCCGCGGCTGAGGTGACGTGGGCGCGGGCGGTGCGGACTGCTGCTGGAAGGACGGCGGGGGAGGCGGCCCCTGCCGCTGCGGCTCGAACGGCGACGGCGGACCGCCCTGCGGGCCGGGACCCTGCTGCTGTCCCGGACCCTGTCCTGGGCCTTGCGGCCCGGGACCCTGCGGGTTCTGCCCCTGCGGTCCCTGGGACTCGAACGGGGACGGCGACTGCTGCTGGAACGACGGCGGAGGCGGCGGCCCCTGCTGGAAGGAGGGCGGGGGTGGCGGCGGACCCGGACGGCTGCCCTGCTCGGGCGAGAGCGGCTCGGCCCCCCGGTTCACCTGCGAAGGCCTGGAGCCCTGGTATTCGAAGGAGTCCCGCTGCTGCTGCGGCGGAGGGCCCTGCTGCGCCTGGAAGCCGGGCGGCAGGTTCAGGCCGGGCGCAGGACCGCCTGCGCCGCCTCCCGGGCCGCCCTGCGGGGCCAGCGGGGTGTACGACGTCGCCGTGTTGGTGAGGAAGTTCCAGCGGCACTCCTCGCAGTACGGCGCCATCGCCTCACGCGGCGTACGGCACTGCGGGCAGAGCTCGGCCTGGGCGGTCGGATCCCCGGAGCCGGGCCCCGGGTAGCCGTATCCGGGAGCGGGCGGCGGGGGAGGCGGCGGCGGGACCGCGCCCGCGGGCGCGCCCGTCCCGGCCATGCGGTGTCCGCAGACCTCGCACCAGTCCTCGGAACCCGACTGGTGTCCGTTCGGGCAGGTCGGCATGTCGGCGCTTCCCCCTCTCCTCGTCCGGCCCGGAGGCCGCCATGCGTGTCGCTACTTCTTGACGCGAACTGTCTTGGTCGAGCGCGTTTCGAGCGTCATCTCGTCCGCTTCCGCGACCCTCGCTTTCAGTCGCACAGTACCGGTCGCCGCGTCGACAACGTCGACCACCTTCGAAAGCAGTTTCGCAGTATCCGCATTTCCGGAGGCCGACGCGAGCTGCACGGCACGGCCCAGTTTGGCTGTCGCGCCGTCCGAGTCACCCGATTTACGCGCGTCGAGGCCCTGCTGGATGACTTGTGCCAGTTCCGCCTGTCCTGTGTAGTGCGCGACCTGCGGGTTGATCGAGGTGGACGCGGCCATGTCGTCCGTCCACACCGCCCGTACGAGACCCTGGGAGAGGGTCTGCGGGGTGCCGCCGCCGGACGGTGGCGGCAGGACCAGCGAGACCCGGGCGGCCAGCATCTCCTGGCCGACTCCGGCCTCCGGAACCCTGACACACACGTGGTAGTCCCGGGACTCGTCGCCCCAGGAGCCGGTCGGATAGTCACCGGCGCGTGGCCCCGCCTCGGTGCGGCGGCCGGTCAGTTCGGCGACCGTGGGAGCGACCTGCTTGACGAAGACGATCTCCACACCGACGGGTGTCCAGAGCCGCAGGACCACGTCCGCGACCTCCTTGCCCATCGCGTTCTCCATCATCTGCGTGAAGTCCGCGGCGAGGCCCGAGGGATCGGCGACGATGTCCGCGGTGCCGAGCAGCGCGGAGGCGATCGCTGTGACTTCTTTCACCTCCCAGTCGGTGCCGACGCCTCTCGCGTCACAGGTGAATCTGCCCGCACAGGAATCCAGAGCGGCCCGCAGATCCTCCGGGGACTCGTGCTCGTTGCGCCCGTCGGTGAGGAGGATGCCGTGCCGTATGTCCACATCGGCGGCCCCGAGCAGCCGGTCGGCCAGCCGCAGCCAGGTCCCGATCGCGGTGCCCCCGCCCGCGCTCAGCCGGCGCAGGGACTCCTTCGCCCGGGCCTTGGTCCCCGGGTCGGCCTTCGCCAGCTGCCCGTTGCCCGGGTACACGTCCTTGGCCACGTGCGTCCCCGCGACCACGGCGAACAGCGTGCCGTCACGCAGGGTGTCGATGGCCGCCGCCGTCGCGTCGCGCGCGTTGCGCATCTTCGTCGGCGGGTAGTCCATCGAGCCCGAACAGTCGACCATGAGCACCACGGCGGCGTTCGTCGACTGCACAGGGGTCCCGGCGTCCACCGGGGCACGGCCGGCCAGGGGTACGCCACCGGTCGTCCCCCCGCCCGTGGACGTGACGGTGACGATCGCGTTGACGTCGCGGCCACCCTCGGGCAGATATTCGTTCTGGTACACCTCGACGGAGAACTGCGGCACGCTGGACTTGGAGAAGTTGGCCATCTGATCGGCTCCTTGAGGCTCCACGTATGTCAGACGAAGACAGGTGTGCGGACAGAGTTCAGGGCGTAGGAAGCGGGCACGGCGCACGGGACGCGCACGGTGCGGGGACAAGGCGCGAGGCCGCCCGGTGCGCGGACGCACCGGGCCGGGTTCAGGCCGATCCTGCCCCTGGAGCCGTCACGGCGAACGGCAGCAGCGCCACTGTTACGTTGTCGTGGCCCCCGCCGTCGAGCGCGTGACCGACCAGCACCTGGGCGCCGTGCAGCGGCCGCTCAAAGGCGTCGGGCGGCACGGCGGCGGCCATCTGGGCCGGGGCCTCCGCGTAGTTCCACAGGCCGTCGGTGCAGACCACCACCAGGCCGGGGCGGTCCGGTTTGAAGGACGAGGTGTGCGGCTCCAGTTCGTACGCGTCGGCGCCGAGCCAGCCCGTGATGGCGTGGGCGCGCTCGTCGGCGTACGCCTCCGCCTCGTTCATCAGGCCGGTCGCCACCATCTGCGCGGCCCAGGAGTCGTCCTCCGTGAGCCGGGCCGGTGCGTGGGCGCGGTCCTCGGGGACCCAGTAGACGCGGCTGTCGCCGACCCAGCCCACGACCAGCAGACCGCCCGCCATGATCGCGCCGACCAGGGTGCAGGCCGGGGCGTTCTGATGGCGGTGCTGGTCGTGCTCCAGGGCCTGACCCGGCTCCTGTGCCAGGGCGTTGACGGCCTCGGACGCGGCCAGGATCGCCTCGTGCATCGCCTGCTGCGGATGCGTCCCCTGCGGCAGGGACTCCAGCAGCGACTCGTTGGCGGCGCCCGCCGCGGCGGCCGACGCCTCGTCGGGCCGGGTCGCCGACGAGACACCGTCGCACACGATGGCGACGACGGCCGGTGAACCGTCCGGCAGGGCGGTGGAGGACACGGCGAACGCGTCCTCGTTGCGGTGGTGGCGCAGGCCACGGTCGCTGACCGCGGCCACCGAGCCGAGCTCCTGCTCCATGTGGTCGCGCTCGCGGGGCTGGGCGTGGCCGCAGTTCTCGCAGTAGCCGTCGGTGTCCACACGGCCCGAGCGGCAGGCCACACAGACCTTGCCGCCGGCCGGTGCGGCGCCCGCGGCGGCGTGCTCCGCGGCACGGGGATCGGGGGCGGCCAGCTCGAAGTCGCCCGTGCCGCCCTGGTCGGCGCCCTCCGGGGCGTCCGGCTCGTCGTGGCGCACCGCGGGACCGTCCTCGGCCGGCAGGGGCGTGCCACCCGAGTCCACGCCCGGCAGGTCGGCCGGGCGGTGCGTGGGCGCCGGCAGGTCGGAGCTGTCCGTCTCGGAGGCGGGCGGCCACTCCACCGGGCCCTGCGCGGGCACCGTGATGGCGACCGTCGGACGGTCACCGGGCGGCGTCGGCACGGCCGAGAGGTCGTAACCGCAGGCGCCGCAGAACAGGTCGCCCGACTCCAGCGGTTCCTCACAGCTGGGGCACCCCGGCAAGGAGGCCTTCTGGTGGATCTGTGACATCTTCACACCCAGGTCCGGGGGCGGAGACGGTTGGCCCGCTCCACCAGTTCGATCCTCTCGTCGCCCCGCTGCGCGAGCCGGGCGAGTATCCGGTACGAGCGCTCCAGGCCGAACCTGAGGCCCCGCTCGTCCAGTTCGCTGCCCAGCACCGTCCTCGGGCCCGCGGCTGCGGGAGAGGGCTGGGCCGGCGGCTGAGCCGTGGGACTACCGGAGAGTACCCAGTCGAGTGCGGTGCCCAGTACCTCGGTCGACAGCTGCTCGCGTCTCACCGCGTCAAGACCGTAGTCCTGGAGTGCGGTCACCTGGTCGGCGGCGGCCGACAGATCGTCGATCAGCGGATCGTGCGGGGCCCGCTCACGGAGCCTGGCCCGCACCGCGGCGACCCTGGCCGCCGTGTAGTGGATCGACGACTCGGGCACGGACTCCAGGGTGCGCACCGCCCCGGGTCTGTCGCCCGCGGCGATCTGCACCCGGGCAAGGCCGAAGGCCGAGCTGACGAAGCTCGGGTCGGTCGCCCACACCAGGCGGTAGTACTCCGCGGCGTTGTCCAGCTGCCCCAGCACCTCGGCGCAGACACCCAGCGCGAGCTTCGGCGCGGGCTCGCCGGGGAAGGCGTCGTAGACCGCGTCGAAGGAGAGTGCGGCGTTCTGGTTGTCACCGGTCACCAGCGAGGTGATTCCCCGGTACCAGACGACCCGCCAGTCGTCCGGGTGCTGGGTCTCCAGCGTCGTCAGTGCCCGCACGGCGGAGTCGAGTTCGCTCATCTCAAGACGGGCCCGCAGCTCCCGCAGCCGGGTCTCCAGCGAAGCGGCGGGCACCGAGTGCAGGGCGGCGATCAGCTCCAGGGGCGCCGAGGCCATCACCCCGGCGAGGAAACCGGCGTTGGGGTCGTTCGGGTCGACCCGGGGGACCGGCAGGGCCAGCGAGGTGGCCCGGGCGTCGAACGCGGCGAGCCTGGGCACGCCCACCTGGTACCCGGCCGGGAGCACCCCTGGCACCCCCGGCACCGGGGACGCCGTACGCGGTGCGGGAACGCTCGCCGCGGGCTGCGGGTACTGCTGCGGGTGGGCCACCGCGCCGCCCGCGCCCAGGGGGGCCGGGCTACCGGTGCTGCCCCGCACATGGGTGTCGGGTGCGTGCAGCGGACCGGCGCCGATCCCGGCCGCCTGCGGTGCGGGCGGGAGGGTGGGCGCGGTCCCCGGGGCGGGGGCCGGGCGCGGCGTGGCCGCCGCCCCGCGCCGGCGCGCGAGGCGGCCTGTGCCGCCCGACGGCGCCGTCCGGACACCGAGCCCCGACACCTCGCCGGTCAGCTCGGCGAACAACGCCGTGTCCGTGACCCGCATCTCCGTGCCGAACAGGGTCGACAGCGCCGGGCGCGGACGCCCCGTCTGGAGCGCGACGACCTCCCGCAGCACTCCCGTCAGCTGTTCGGCCATCTCGGACGCCGAGGAGAAGCGGCGGGCCGGATCCGGGTCCGTGGCCCGCACGAGCAGCCGGTAGAAGGACTCGTACTTCCGGAAGACCTCGATGTTGTCCGGGTCGGGAAGCGAGTCCACGAAGACGTTCGTGTACCCCTGGAAGTCGAAGGTCAGCACGGCGAGCGTCCGCGCGACCGTGTAGAGGTCGGAGGCGACGGACGGGCCGACCTCGGCCACCTCGGGCGCCTGGTAGCCGACGGTGCCGTAGATGGCGGACTCGTCGTCGTCCATCCTGCGGACCGCGCCCATGTCGATGAGCTTGAGCTGGTCCTCGGTCTGGATGGCGTTGTCGACCTTGAAGTCGCAGTACAGCACGTTGCGGCCGTGCAGATGGCCGAGCGCCTCCAGCGCCTCGATCCCGTACGCGCAGGCCTGCTCGACCGGCAGCGGATCCCGCTTCCCGTCCGGTGCGCGGCGCTCGTTGGCGATCTCCTTGAGGGACTTCCCGCCGACGTACTCCATCACGATGTAGCCGTCGAGCGACCCGGTGCGCTGGTCGAGATGTTCCACGAAGTTGTAGATGCGGACGATGTTGGAGTGCTCGATCTCCGCGAGGAAGCGCCGCTCGGAGATGGCCGCCGCCATGGCGTCCTGGTCCCCGGTGTCCAGCAGGCCCTTGAGGACCACCCAGCGGTCGGAGACCGCCCGGTCCACGGCGAGATAGACCCAGCCGAGCCCGCCGTGCGCCAGGCAGCCCACCACCTCGTACTGCCCGTGCACGATGTCGCCGCTGTTCAGCTTGGGCACGAAGGAGTAGGGGTGCCCGCACTTGGTGCAGAACCCCTCGGTGCGGCCCGGCTGCTGCCCACGGGCCCGGCCCACCGGCGCACCGCAGTCGGAGCGCGAGCAGAATCGCTTCCGCTCGGGGACCTCGGGGTTCTCCATGACCGCGGTGTTCGGGTCGGGGCGCGGCACGTCGGGGACGAGCACCAGGCCCGCGCCCAGCCTGCCGCGACCCGAGGTGGAACCCGTCGAGACGCCCGACGAGCGCACCGAGACCGAGCGGGACTCGGAACTGCCCGTCAGGGCACGGGAGAGCCGTCCGGAGACCGAACGCCGTGAGGTCGACGAGCGGGACGAGGAGCGGGCCGACGCCTGCGAACCGGTCCGCTGCGACGTGCTGCCGCTTCCCCGGCTGCCGGCCGATCTGCCGCCGCCCGCGATGCCGGTGGGCGGTGAACTCACCATGCCCGTCGGCGACACCACCGGCGCGAGGCCGCAGGTGTCGCAGTACAGCTCGCCGCCGCCCATGTCCTCGTAGGAGCCCTCGCACGTGGGGCGCTGGCACTGCGTCGTAGTCATGATGTCTCCCCCTGTCCGCCGTGCTCGCCCCGAAGGCGCGGTGTCAGCAGATCCGTGGCGGCCCGCTGGTAGCGCAGGACCGCCTGTTCGGCGACGCGCAGATCGCACGGCGCGCTCCACAGCATCCGGCGGGCCGCGTCGTACCGTTCGATGAGGACCGGGTCCTCGGCCAGGCCGTGCCGGGCCACCTTCGCCTTGTACGCGTCCAGTCTGCCGCGCAGCTCCGCGCGGACCGCGAGCGGTGCGGTGACGGACGTCAGCGATTCCCTGGCGCGCAGCAGTTCGTCCTCGGCCTCCCGCTCCAGCGAGTCCAGCAGCGGCGAGAGCCGGTTCCACTGGGCGTGCCTGCGGTAGTCGGACGCGGCGGCCAGGCGCTCCTGGAGGGCGGTCGGCGGGCCGCTGACCGCCGGCACCTCGGAGGCGGCGATCTTCGCCAGCACCTCGCCGCGCGCGGAACGCGCCTCCGCGAGCGTACGGTCCGCGCGTGACAGCACGTCACGCAGCTGGACCAGGCGCTGTTCGGCGTCCTGCCGGACGTCGAGCACCGCCTCGATCTCCCGTCGTACGTCATCGAGGGCGCGGGCCGCCCGGTCGTAGCGCGCGGTGTCGGGGCGCCCGCCACCGGGTGCCGCGCTGCCGGGGCCGGGCAGCCAGAACGCCAGCGGGTCCGAGATCACCTGCACGCGCAGGGTGGTCAGCTCCTCGGTGATCGACTCCAGGTCGTCCCCGGCGGGGTGCTCACCGGGGCGTACGCCGACGGAGTGCGCCAGGGAACGCGTACGGCGCAGCTCGGCGGCGAGCAGGTCTATCCGGGCCGGCAGCGCCGACCACACGGAGTCGGCGGCGACCACCATGTCCAGCGAGCGGGCGTACAGGTCGTTCATCCGGGCGACCAGCTCCTCCAGCGTGAACCGCTCGGAGAGCCTGGCCGGACCACCGGTGGAGGGCCCCGGGCTGACCGCACCCGGGTTCGCGACGGTCACGCTGTCACCGCGCAGGATGTCCGTGAGCGCCGCCAGGTCGTCCTTGCCGGGGTAGCGGCGCCCGGCCCGGATCTCCCGGGCCCTGGCGAGCGTGCCGGCGTAGGCGTCGAAGTACCCCCAGAGCAGGGTGACCGACTGCTCGGTAGCGGCCCAGCGTTCCTTGGTGACGCCGGTCAGGTCGGCGCCCTCCAGGAGCCGGCGGCCCGCGTGGTCCTGCAGGGCGAGGAGCGAGGTCTCGATGGCCTCGTGCTCCGCGCCGAGCCGGGCCAGCGCACGGTCCGCCTCGTCCCGGTCCATGACCGGGCCGGGGGGCCTCCCCGCGAAACCGGGGAAGGATCCCGCCACGCCCATCGATCACCTCTCCGTATCGGCCGCCGGACCCGAGGGCCCGGACAGGTTCAGTTGCTGCGGTACTTGGGAGCGGGCGGCCCCTTGATGCCGGGCAGCCCCTCGGCGAGCCACGTCCGGTACGACTTCATCCAGGGGCTGTTCGCGCCGCCCTGGCGGTACTCGACCAGCACCTGGTTGACCCGGGCGACCAGGTCGTCGGCGCCCAGCTTCGCGGCGACGCCGTAGTACTCGGTGGTGAACGGCCCGTCGCCCTTGAGCTCCACCGCCGGGTCCTGGGCCGCTTGGCCCGCCGCCAGGGCGTTGTCGGTGACCACCGCGTCGACCTCGCCGAGCTGCAGCCGCACCAGGCAGTCCAGCTGGTTGGGGACGGTCAGCTGGTCCTCGTCCAGATCGGTGCCGTCGTGCTTGTCCTCGAAGATCGCGCCGAAGGACTTCGCCTTCAGTGCGTCGTACGCCGTCGAACCCTCCGCCGTGCAGACCCGCTTGCCCTTGAGCGACTCGTCGTAGCCGTCGATCCTGGACTCCTTCGGGGCCAGGACCTGCTGACCCGCCTGGAAGTAGGCCGTGGAGAAGGAGACCTGCTCCGCGCGCTCGCAGTTGATCGTCATCGTGCGCACGACGACGTCGACCTGGTCGTGCTCCAGCGCGGCGATGCGCTGGTTGGTGGGAATGGCACGGAAGATCACCGCGTCACGGTCGCCGAGGATGTTCTGCGCGATGGCCCGCACCAGATCGATGTCGAAGCCTTCGATCGTGCCCGACCCCGCCTCGGGGTTGCGGTAACCCCACCGGAAGCTGTTCTGGTCGATGCCGGCTATCAGCTTCCCGCGCTTCTTGATCTTCTCGATGCTCGGGCCGTCGGCGTTCGACGGCTCCAGGCTGGCCTCCGGGTCCTTGCACTCGGCGGCCTTGGCGGGCACGGCTGAGGTGGAGCCGGGGCCGGTGGCAGGACCGGCCGTTGACCCCTCGCTGTGCGCCAGCGGCAGCAGGGTGAGCGAGGCCGTGACGGCGCAGGCCACCGCCATGCCCGTCACACCGCCCCAGCCACGCAGCCCGCCGCGCGCGGCCCCGTCCTTCGCCCTGGTCATCGCTCGTCCCCTCACCGGTACTCCGAGAGCCTGCGGTTGACCCCGACGATCGCGGCGGCCGCACCCAGTACGGCGAGGACGGCGGCACCGACCGGCAGTCCGCCCAGCGCTCCGCGCCCGTCCTTGGCCGCCGTGTCGAACTCGTCCTGCTCATGGGCGAGTGCCGTCTTCAGCGCGTCGTCGACCTTCCCGAAGGACTCACCCGTGGAGTTCTTCGGGTCGATGATCTGCAGCAGCGCACTGTCGTAGTCGCCCCGGTCGTCCGTCTGCCGGGCCAGCTTGTGACGGTCCTGCCACTCGGACACGCTGGTCATGGCGGCCTCCAACGGCTCGCTCCCCAGGGAGTCGTCACCGGCGAGCTTCTTCGCGGTGGTGAGCTGCGCGCCGAGCGCCTTCATCCCCGTGCTGTAGTCGGTCTCGTACTTGTCCTGCGTGCCGTCCGCGGTGAGGACCGCGCCCCGGGCGACCAGCGTGAGGTTCTCGTTGGCGCGTGCCTTCAGCGAGTTGATCCTGGCCTTGTTGAGGACGTCGAGCGACTCCTGGCCGTGCACCATCGCCCCGTGCAGCTCCGTCCTGGCCACCGTGTGCCCGACGGCCAGCCACAGCAGCAGCACCGTGGCCGCGGCCGTCGCCGCCAGCAGGCCGTGGTTGAAGACGCGGTTCGTGCGCCGGTAGTTGCGCCGCTGCATCCACACCAGTGCGGCCAGCACCACGACTCCGGCGGCCAGCGAGACGAAGGGCCACTTCTGCGCGTCGGCCGAGTCGGTGCCGAGCCGACCGGTCTCCGCGGTGTACAAGCGCTCGGCCGCGGGGAGGATGTCGTTGGACATCTTCTGGTTGGCGTACCTGAGGTAGGCGCCGCCGAGCGGCAGCCCCTGCCGGTTGTTGGCCCTGGCCCGCTCGATCAGGCCGGTGTACTCGGGGAGCAGCTGGCCCAGTGTGGTGATCTCCTCGCGCGACGAGGTCGACTCGTCGGCGCTCGCCGCGGCCGTCACCAGCAGCCGGGAGGCCTCCTTGATGTCCTCCTCGTACTTGTCGTGCACGTCCTTGGGCTCCTGGGCCCCGGCCAGGAAGCCGCTCGCCGCCATCGTGTCCGCGTCGGCCAGCGAGCGGTAGATGCTCGCGGCGTCCGCGCTCAGCGGCTGACTGCGGGTCACCACGGCGTCGGCGGACGAGGCCCGCGCGGAGATCTCCAGGAAGGTCACCCCTCCGAACACCACGACCAGCAGAGCCAGGGCGGCGCCGATGATGCGCAGCCTGCCCGGCTCGGTCGTCGCCGCGGCGCGCAGCCGCTCGACAGCCACGGACGGGACACCACGGCGCTGCGCGGGTACGGTCACGGGCGCGGACGACTGGTCCGGCCCGGGCTCCCGCAGCGCGGTCCCGTTCGGCGGGTATGTCACTCGACCTCCCCCTCGGTCATGACGACGGCCCGGGCCCCCGGCCGATCGGGGGGCTACTGGTCCTGGCCAGAAGTATGGCCCCGGGGGACTCAAATCCACCAGGAATGCCCGGATCCCGCACCGTCCCCCGTATTCGATCAGGATGAGCGCACGCGATCAAGGCGGTCGGTCCGGTGGGCCCTTCGGCAGACTGATCTCCCCCTCATGAACACGTGCGAGGCAGCTGATCGGTTCCCGCGCACGAGGGGCGTCCCGCGCGGCACGGCCACGGGACGCCCGGAGGGTGCCGGTTCTCAGGCGTACCGCGCCCGCAGCCTGTCGTACGTCGCCGGGGCGGCGCCCGTGCGGTCCAGGCCCAGGAGCGCGGCGCCCAGGACCGGCGGCGCGGAGACGACCCGGACCACCGCCTTGGGGGCGCGTGCGGCCAGGAGCTCCGCGATCCGGTCGTCCAGGGCGGGGTGACGGGCCGCCAGCACGCTGCCCCCCAGCACCACAGGCACCTCCTCCTCCAGCAGATCCAGCCGGGTCAGCGCGACGGACGCCATCGCCACGACCTCGTCGCCGAGCCGGTCCACCAGGGCGCGCGCGACAGGGTCGCCGGCCGCCCCCGTGGCGAACAGCACCGGGGTCAGCTCGTGCCGACGGGCGTAGGGGATGTGTCCCCGGTGCAGGGCCTCGATCAGCGCGTACATCGAGTCGAGCCCGAAGTGGCCCGGCAGGGTACGCACCAGTTCGGTCGGCTCACCGCGGCCGTCCTCGGCCCGCGCCGCGAACCACATCGCCTCCTCGGCGAGCCCCGAACCGCCGCCCCAGTCACCGGAGATCCGGCCGATCGCGGGGAAGCGGGCCGTCGCACCGTCCGGCCGCATGCCGACGCAGTTGATCCCCGCTCCGCACACCACGGCCACGCCCAGCGGCTCGTCGACGCCCGCGCGCAGTATCGCGAAGGTGTCGTTGCGCACCTCCACCGTGCCGCTCCAGCCCCTGGCCAGCAGTGCGTCCGTCAACTCCCGTTCCTCCACCGGGAGATCCGCGTTGGACAGACAGGCCGACACATGGTCGACGCCGGCCGCCCCGGCCTCGGCGAGTGCGGGCAGCACCGCGTCGGCCAGTCCGTCCACGGCGGCCTCGACCCCGACGGCCGGCGGCTGGAAACCGCCACCGCGCGCGGTGGCCAACACACTGCCGTCGGTGCCGATCACGGCCACGTCGGTCTTGCTGTTGCCCGCGTCGATCGCGAGCACATGTGCGGTCAGGCCCACGCCAGGTGCTCCCGGTTGTGCGCGATCAGCTTGTCGGTGAGCGCATCGGCGTACTCGAACTGGCCGATCAGAGGATGTGCCAGCAGGGCGTCGAACACCCGGTCGCGGCCGCCGTGCAGCGCGGCCCCGAGGGCCAGGTCCTCGTACGCGGTGACGTGCCCGATCAGCCCGGAGTACAGCGGGTCGAGCGCGGGCACGGCGAGCGGCGTCGCGCCGCTGCGGTCGACCCGGGCCTGGACCTCGATCACCGCGTCGTCCGGCAGGAACGGCAGCGTGCCGTTGTTGTACGTGTTGACCACCTGCACCGGTGAGCCGTTCCCGCCCAGGAGCGAGGCCGCGAGGTCCACGGCGGCCTCCGAGTAGAAGGCGCCGCCGCGCTTGCCCAGCAGCGCGGGCTTCTCGTCGAGCGCCGGATCGCCGTACATCGCCAGGAGTTCCTTCTCCATCGCGGCGACCTCGGCCGCCCGGGACGGCTTCGTGCCGAGCTCCCGTACGACCTCGTCGTGCGCGTAGAAGTACCGCAGGTAGTAGGACGGGACGACGCCGAGCCGGTCGACGAGCTGCCGCGGCATGCGCAGATCGCCCGCGATGGTGTCGCCGTGCTCCGCCAGCAGCTTCGGCAGGAGGTTCTCTCCGTCGGGGCCGCCCAGGCGCACACCGAGCTCCCAGGTCAGATGGTTGAGCCCGACGTGGTCGAGGTGCACCTCGCCCGGTGTGACGTCGAGCAGCGCGGCGAACTTGCGCTGGAAGCCGATCGCCACGTTGCACAGGCCGACGGCCTTGTGCCCGGCCTGGAGCAGCGCCCGGGTGACGATCCCGACCGGGTTGGTGAAGTCGATGATCCAGGCGTCGGGGTTGGTGCGGCGTACCCGCTCGGCGATGTCGAGGACGACCGGGACCGTGCGCAGCGCCTTGGCGAGGCCGCCGGCCCCGGTGGTCTCCTGGCCGACGCAGCCGCACTCCAGCGGCCAGGTCTCGTCCTGGTTGCGGGCGGCCTGCCCGCCGACACGGAGCTGGAGCAGCACCGCGTCGGCGCCGGCGACCCCGGCGTCCAGGTCGGAGGTCGTGACGATCCGGCCGGGGTGGCCCTGCTTGGCGAAGATCCGCCGCGCCAGGCCGCCGACCAGATCGAGCCGGTCGGCCGCCGGGTCGACGAGCACGAGCTCCTCGACCGGCAGGGTGTCCCGCAACCGCGCGAAACCGTCGATCAGTTCGGGGGTGTAGGTGGACCCGCCGCCAACTACTGCGAGCTTCATGCTTCTCAGCCCTTTACTCCGGTGAGGGTGACGCCTTCCACGAAGGCCTTCTGTGCGAAGAAGAACACGATGATGACCGGCGCCATGACGAGCAGCGTCGCGGCCATCGTCAGGTTCCAG
Source organism: Streptomyces sp. NBC_01012 (assembly GCF_045162755.1). Lineage (NCBI taxonomy): Bacteria > Bacillati > Actinomycetota > Actinomycetes > Kitasatosporales > Streptomycetaceae > Streptomyces > Streptomyces sp. NBC_01012. The sequence continues at coordinate 5,272,398 of NZ_CP108688.1, forward strand.
TTGACCGCGTGGGCGCTCTTGAAGGACTCAAGGCCGTAGCTCAGGGTCCAGGCGCCCGGATTCTGCGCGGCGTAGATCTGCGGTCCGAAGTAGTCGTTCCAGCAGTAGAAGAACTGGAAGAGCGCGATGGCCGCGATGCCCGGCTTGGCCATCGGCACGACGATCTTCAGCAGGGTGCGGAACTCACCGCATCCGTCGACCTTCGCCGATTCGATGTACTCCTGCGGAATGGTCAGCAGGAACTGCCGCAGCAGGAAGATCGAGTAGGCGTCGCCGAACGCCATGGGGATGATCAGCGGCCACAGCGAGCCGGAGAGGTGGAACTGCTGCGCCCACACCAGGTACATCGGGATGATGATGACCTGCGGCGGCAGCATCATGGTGGAGATGACGAGGATCATCGCCGTACGCCGGCCACGGAAGCGGAACTTGGCCAGCGCGTAGGCCACCGGCACCGACGAGCACACCGTGAACACGGTGCCCAGCACCGCGTACATCAGCGAGTTGCGCCACCAGTCGAGGAATCCCGGGGTGTGGAAGACGGTCGAGTAGTTCGACCAGTTCCAGGAGTCGGGCCACAGATCGCCGCTCATCGCCTGTCCGTCGCTCATCACCGAGGTGAGGAGGACGAAGACGAACGGCAGGACGAAGAACAGGGCGAGCGCGACGGCCACCGCGTGGACGGCGATCCAGTTCAGGATGCGCTTACGGCGGTGCCTGGCGGCGTCCGGACCGCCGGTGCGGATCGAGGGGACGGTGTCGGGACCGGTCAGGGTGGTGGTAGCGGTCATGTCAGTCCTCCGCCGGGATGAGGCCGACGCTCTTGCGCATCAGCAGAAGGGTGACGGTCATGGCGATGGCGAAGAGCACGAGTGAGAGGACGCACGCGGCACCGGTGTTGAAGTTCTGGAAGCCCATCGAGTAGACGAGCTGCGGCACCGTCAGGGTGGAGTGGTCCGGATACCCGGGCTGGATCACGGTGCCGGGGCCGATGGAGACGCCCGAAGCGAGCTTTCCGGCGACGAGCGCCTGTGTGTAGTACTGCATGGTCTGCACGACACCCGTGACGACGGCGAACAGCACGATCGGGGTGATGGCCGGCCAGGTGACGTAACGGAACTTCGACCAGGCGCCCGCACCGTCCAGGTCGGCGGCCTCGTACTGCTCCTTCGGCACGTCGAGCAGCGAGGCCATGAAGATGACCATCAGGTCGCCGATGCCCCACAGGGAGAGCAGCACCAGCGAGGGCTTCGACCAGTTCGGGTCGTTGAACCAGCTGGGGCCGTGCAGACCGACCCACGACAGCACCGTGTTGACCGGCCCTGTGGACGGGTTGAGCAGGAAGACGAAGGCGACGGTGGCGGCGACCGGCGGGGCCAGATACGGGATGTAGAAGGCCGTGCGGAAGAGCCCGACCCCCGTCTTGATCTTCGTGATCAGCAGGCCGATGCCGAGTCCGAACACCACGCGCAGCGTGACCATCACGACGACCAGCCACAGGGTGTTCCACAGCGCGGGGCCGAACAGCGGCATCTGCTCCAGCACGTACCGCCAGTTCCGCAGTCCGACGAAGGTGGGTGCCTTGATCTGGTTGTAGTGCATGAACGAGAAGTAGACGGTCGCGATCAGCGGGTAGCCGAAGAAGACCGAGAAGCCCACCAGCCAGGGGGAGAGGAACCCCAGATTGCGAAGCCGCTCACGGTTCCGCTTGCGCCGCAGGGGGGAGTTGCGGGGCGCCGGTTCGGTCGCCCGCCCGGCGGTCTTCGCCGAGGTGGAGAGGGACAGTGCCATGGCTCGGCTCCTCAGTTTTCCGACTGGAGGTTGTCGGCGTCGATCTGCTCGTCGAGTTTCTTCAGCGCCCCGTGCAGGTCCTTGGTCCTGCCCGCTTCGACGGACTGCGAGAAGTCGATGAGCGAGGTGATGTACTGACCGCCGTTGTTGGAGGGCGGAATCGCCTGGCTGTGCGGGTTCTGCGCGATCTTGATGAAGGCGCGGAAGGCGGGATCGGCGTCCAGGTCGGGTGACGTGAGGGCGTCGAAGGTGGACGGCACGTTGTGGATCGCGTTGGCGAAGCGGACGACCGGCTCGGTGTCGAGCGTCAGGTACTTCACCAGCTCCCACGCCGCGTTCTGGTGCCGGCTGCTGTGCGCGATGCCGGCCACGGTGCCGGTCAGATATCCGCGCCCGTAGGTGTCCGCCTGGTCGTCGGGCACCGGCAGCGGGGCGACGCCCCAGTCGAAGTCGGCCTCGGCCTCGTCGAGCATCAGCCCGCGCCACTCACCGTCCAGGTGCATGGCGAGCTTGCCGGTCAGGAAGCCGTTCTGGGAGGACATCTCGTCCCCGAAGGTGGACCGGAGCCGCTCCATGGCGTGATAGCCGCCCTGTGCGTCGGACAGTGCGCGCATGGTGGTGAAGAACTGCTCGGTCCTGGGCTCGTCGGCGAGCTTCGCCTTGCCCTCGGAGTCGAAGTACTCCGGGCCCCACTGCGCGAACATCCGGTCGGGGGAGTTCTGGTAGAGCTGGAAGTTCGGCATGAAGCCGACGCGTTCGAGCGAGCCGTCCTTCTTCTTCCGCGTCAGCTTGACCGCGTCGGCCTTCATCTCGGACATGGTGCGCGGGGGGCGGCCGATGCCGGCCTCCGCGAAGGCGTCCTTGTTGTAGTACATGCCGAACGCGTCGGCGAGCAGGGGATTCGCGCACTGGACGCCCTCGTACCGCGTGTAGTCCAGCAGGGTCTTCGGGAAGACCTTCGTCTTGTCGATCCCGCTCTTCTCGAAGAACGGGTCGAGATCCGCCCACATACCGGATGAGCAGTACTGGCCGACGTTGTTGGTGGTGAACGAGGTGACGACGTCGGGTGCGTCGCCCCCGCCGGCCCGTAGCGCCTGGTTGATCGTCTCGTCGCTGACGTTGCCGGTGGATTCGACGTGGATGTTGGGGTGGAGCTTCTCGAACCGGGCGATGTTCTCGTCGATCGCCTTGACCTCGCCGGGCGCCGACCAGCCGTGCCAGAACTTCAGCGTGACCGGCTGTGTGGGGTCGTCCGTGTCACTGCCGGTGCTCGGGTTCGCGCAGCCGGACAGCAGCAGAGCTGCTGCCCCGAGCGCCAGGGGCACGCGGGTACGTATGCGTCGTAGCGCCATGGCGGACTCTTCTTCCTTTGCGGCGGGGGTGTGTCTGGGCATGGGGGTGCCGTACGGGCCGCCCGGGTACGGGCGGTCACGGTCCGGCGCGGGGTGGGGTGGGGTCAGGCCGTGTCGAAGGCGGTGTCGCGCGCCTGGGCGAGGGCGGTCCGCAGCGCGCCGGTCAGGATCGGGTCACCCTTGATGTCGCTGATCCGGAGCAGCGGCCTGGGCAGGGCGAGGCCCGTCATCTCGGCCTCGACCCGGGTGCGGAGCTCCTCGCCGCCGGCCTGGGCGACGAGCCCGGAGAGGACGACCAGCTCGGGATCGACGACCGCGACCACGGAGGCGAGCCCGGCGGCCAGCCTGCGGGCGACCTCCGCGCGCACGGTGTCGTCGGCGAGCGCGTCGGCCAGCGGCCTGCCGCCGGCGAGGCCGCGTACGGCGGGGGAGGAGACCTGGCTCTGGAAGCCGCCCCCCGCGTCGGGTCCGGCCCAGGCGGCCGCCCCGCCCCGGGCGAGCGGGGCGCCGGGCAGCGGCATGTAGCCGATCTCCCCCGCGCCGCCCGTGGCGCCGCGCAGGAGGGTGCCGCCCAGCACGATCGCGGCGCCCACGCCCTCGTCGAGCCAGGCGAGCACGAAGTGGTCGTGGTCCTGCGCCGCGCCCTCGTACTGCTCGGCGACGGCGGCGAGGTTGACGTCGTTCTCGATGACGACCGGCCTGCCGACCACCTCGGCGAGGTCGGCGAGCAGGGTGCGCGAGTGCCAGCCGGGCAGATGGGGTGCGTAGCGCAGCTGTCCGGTGTGCGGGTCGATCGCCCCCGGTGTGCCCACCACCACGGCGGCGAGGTCGTCATGGCCGAGGCCGGTGGGCCGCAGCGCGCCGTCCACGGCCTCGGCGACGAGCTGGGCGGTGCGGTGACGTACGTCATCGGAGACCGCGTCGGCCTCCACACGGCAGGAGCCCACGACCGTGCCGGTGATGTCGGCGACGACGGCGTCGATTCCCGTGGGTCCCACGGAGAGCGCCGCGACATGGGCGGCCGACGGATCGATCTCGTAGAGCACGGCGTTGGGTCCGGGACGCCCGCTCTGGCTGCCTGTCGAGCGCACCAGGCCGGCCTCCTCCAGACGCGCGAGCAGCTGGGACGCGGTGGGCTTGGAGAGCCCGGTCAGCTCGCCGATGCGCGTGCGGGTGAGGGGACCCTGGGTGACCAGGAGATCGAGCGCCGCCCGGTCGTTCATGGCCCGCAGAACGCTGGGGGTGCCTGGTATGGATCCGGCCATGAGCGACGCGCCTGCCTCTGTTAGGAAACTTTCCTATCGGTGAGAGGAAGGTATGACCGCGTCATGGAGCCGTCAATGGGAAGCGCCCCCGAGGCAACCAAAGCGTTACCTGCGGGGGCGCCGTGAAGTCTTCCGGTCATCTGCGCCGGGTGTCCGCGCCGGTCACTTCGCCAGGCCGGCCGGCGGTATCGGGGTCGCGGCCAGCGACTGCGGCGATGTTGCCGATGCGTACGCCGACGGGGCCGCCACGGCCGCCGACGGGTCGGCGGCGGAATCCCCATCGGCCTGGACGGGCGTGGTGATCATCGCGATCCCTGCCTCGTCGAGCGCCAGCTTGATGCGCAGGCGCAGCTCGCGCTCGATACCGACCGCCTTGCCGGGCATGGTCTTGGCCGTGACCCGCATGGTCATCGAGTCGAGCAGCACGGCGTCCAGGCCGAGCACCTCCACCGGCCCCCACAGCTGCTCCGACCAGGGCTCTTCCTTGGTCATGGTCTCGCCTGCGCTGTTGATCGTCTCCCGGAGCAGAGCCAGGTCCTCCGTCGGGCGGACCGTGACGTCGACACCGGCCGTGGACCAGCCCTGGCTGAGGTTGCCGATCCGCTTCACCTCGCCGTTGCGTACGTACCAGATCGCGCCGTTCTCGCCGCGGAGCTTCGTGACCCGCAGGCCGACCTCGATGACCTCACCGGATGCGACACCCGCGTCGATGTGGTCGCCGACGCCGTACTGGTCCTCCAGGATCATGAAGACGCCCGAGAGGAAGTCCGTGACGAGGTTGCGCGCACCGAAGCCCAGCGCCACCCCGGCGACCCCCGCCGAGGCCAGCAGCGGGGCCAGATTGATCTGGAAGGCGCCCAGGATCATCAGGGCCGCGGTGCCCAGGATCAGGAACGACGTGACCGAGCGGAGCACCGAACCGATGGCCTCCGACCGCTGGCGGCGGCGCTCCGCGTTGACCAGCAGGCCGCCGAGCGCCGTTCCCTCCACCGCCTGGGCGCTGCGGTTCATCCGGTCGATGAGGTTGCTCAGGGCCCGCCGGAGCAGATAGCGCAGCACGATGGCGATGGCGGCGATGAGGACGATGCGGAGGCCGGTGTTCAGCCAGGTGGACCAGTTCTCCTCGACCCAGCCTGCGGCGTTCCCGGCCCGCTCGGCGGCTTCGTCCAGAGAGCTGGCTGCTCCGGGTGACGGGGCCGCGGCCAGGAGGGCGGACAGGGACACGGCGGGGACCTCCGTACGGGTGACAACAGACCAACCAGACTAACGAAGCGCGGGGGGCGGTTCGTTGCCGTGGAAGGGGGAGAGACACGTCTCACCGGGGTCACGCGGGGTGTGGCCGATCCCACAGCGGGGTCCGCGGCCCTGCTGAAGCACCTGTTCCGGTGCGTCCGGGCGCCTGCGGGCGGTCACGGGTGGGGAAAATCCTTCCGGCCCGTTACCCGCACGTGGTGGCGCTCGGACCAGGCATGAGGAGAGACTGAGACGGATCGTCCCGGCGCGAGCCACGCGTCGCCGGCGTACAAGGAGGCATCCACCGTGCCGCACGTCCTGGTTCTCAACGCTTCGTACGAGCCGCTCGGCGTCGTACCGCTCCGCCGCGCACTCGTCCTCGTCCTCGAGAACAAGGCCATCTGCCTCGAGGAGTCCGGCGCCTTCATGCACAGCGCCACGCGCGCCGTGCCGGCCCCCAGCGTCGTCCGCCTCAAGCGGTTCGTACGGGTCCCCTACCGAGGGCCCGTCCCGCTCACGCGCCGGGCGCTCTTCGCGAGGGACGGTGGCCGCTGCATGTACTGCGGGGCCGCCGCCACCAGCGTCGACCATGTCATTCCGCGCAGCCGGGGCGGGCAGCACGCCTGGGACAACGTGGTGGCGGCCTGCCGCCGCTGCAACCACGTCAAGGCCGACCGGCACCTGCCCGAGCTGGGCTGGCGGCTGCGCCACCAGCCGGCGCCGCCCAGCGGTCTCGCCTGGCGGATCATCGGGACGGGGCACCGGGATCCGCGCTGGCTGCCCTATCTGCAGCCGTTCGGGGCGGACGACGTGATGGCCCGGATCGACGGTGTCTCCGCCTGAGCGGACGGTGTTCGCGTCCGGGCGGACCGTGACCGCGCCTGAGTGATCGCGCCTGAGTGACCGTGCCGCCGAGTGGCTGAAAGCGGTCCATACCCGGCGCGTCGGGGAACGAAGTGTGACCCACGGCACGTTGGGCTCGTTGTCATAACGCCTATGTCACGTCCACGCCTGCTCCCGCGCCCGCTGGGTAGGCCTGCTGTGTCCTGTTGTCCATGGCCAGGAGGCCACCATGCCCGCCACCGCGCAGCTTCTGCTCTCCGCCCGCTCCAAACAGGTGCCGAGCCCGACCCCTCCGATGATCAGTGAGCTGCCGCTCGCCGACGTCGCCCGGCTGACCGGTGAGTCCGCCTTCGCCGACAGCGCCCCGCTCACCAGCGAGCCCCCGCTCGCCGACGCCACACCCCTCACGAGCGAGCCACCGCTCGCCGCCGTCGCCCCTCTGACCAGCGAGCCGACGGCACCTGGCACCGCAGGGGGCATGGAGTCCCCAGGAGTCTGAATGGGCTTGTCCCGGCTCGCCGCACTGCACGGCGTCGCCACCTCCTTCTCCCCGTCCGCGGATGTCACGGTCTCCGTCCCCGACGACACGGTCATCGCCGTGCTCGCCGCGCTGGGCGTCGACGCCGCCACCCCCGCGGAGGTGGGGAGATCACTCGCCGCAGCCGAATCGGCAGCGGCCTCCCGACTGCTCCCGCCGACGGTGGTGATCTGGTCGGGAGAGCCGCTGCCGGCCCCGCTCGCCGCACTGCCGCCCGGCGCTCTCCTGACGGTCGACCCGGAGCCCGGCACCACCGGCGCCCCGTCGCCCCGGCCCATGCGGGTGCTGCCCGCTCCGGCCAAGGACACCGCTCCTGACGCGCCGCGAACGCCTTCCTGGTGGACCGAACCCCCGCTGGGCGTCCACCGGCTGACCGTCCGCACACCGGACCACCACCACGTCACCGCCACGCTGGTCGTCGCCCCTGACCGGGTGCCCCGGCCGCCCGCCCGCACCCACGGTTTCCTCGTCCAGCTCTACTCGATGCTCTCCGCACGCTCCTGGGGCATGGGCGACCTCGCGGACCTGGCCGACCTCGCCGCCTGGGCGGGACGCACCCAGGGGAGCGGATTCATCCAGGTCAACCCGCTGCACGCGGCCGTACCCGGCAGCCCGACCGACCCGTCCCCCTACCGCCCCTCCTCGCGCCGCTTCCCGGACCCCGTCCATCTGCACATCGAGTCCGTCCCCGAGTACGGCCATGTCACCGAGCCCGGCAGGGCGGCCCTGGACGACCTCCGCCAAGAGGCCGCTGCCCTGCGTGACGACGTCCTGAACAAGGGCGCGCTGATCGACCGTGACGCCGTCTGGGCGCTCAAGAAGCAGGCCCTGGAGATCGTCCACGAGGTCCCCCTGAGCCCCGGCCGCCGCGCCGCCTACTGCGACTTCCTGGCCGAGCAGGGGCAGGCCCTGGAGGACCACGCCCTGTGGTGCGCCCTGGCCGAGGTGCACGGCCCCGAGTGGCGCGCCTGGCCCGAAGAGCTGCGGGACCCCCGCTCGCCGGGGAGCGCCCGCGCCCGCACCGACCTGCTGGACCGGGTCGACTTCCACTGCCGGCTCGCCTGGCTCACCGACACCCAGCTCGCCGCCGCGCAGAGCGCCGCGCGGGAGGCGGGGATGGCCGTCGGGATCGTCCACGACCTCGCCGTCGGCGTCCATCCCGACGGCGCCGACACCTGGGCCCAGCAGAACGCCTTCGCGCAGGGCATCTCCGTCGGAGCGCCCCCCGACGCCTTCAACGCGCACGGCCAGGACTGGGGGCTGCCTCCCTGGCGCCCCGACGCCCTCGCGGCCTCCGGCTACGCGCCCTACCGCCATCTGCTGCGGGGCCTGTTCGCCCACGCCGGAGCGCTGCGCATCGACCATGTCATGGGCCTCTTCCGGCTCTGGTGGGTGCCCGACGGACACCCGCCCACCGAGGGCACCTACGTCAGCCAGGACGCCGAGGCGATGCTCGCCGTGCTCGTCCTGGAGGCGCACCGGGCCGGTGCCGTCGTCATAGGGGAGGACCTCGGCACCGTCGAGCCCGGGGTGCGCGAGGCGCTCGCCCGGCGCGGGGTGCTCGGCACCTCCGTGCTCTGGTTCGAGCGCGACTGGGACGGCACCGGGCGGCCGCTCGCCCCCGGGCAGTGGCGCCAGGACTGCGTGGCCACGGCCACCACCCACGACCTGCCGTCCACCGCCGCCCGGCTGACGGGGGAGCATGTGACGCTCCGCCACCGGCTCGGGCTGCTCACCCGGAGCCTGGAGCAGGAGCTGGCCGAGGACGCCGCCGACACCGCCGAGTGGCTGGGCTGCCTGGCCCGGCTCCGGCTGCTGCCCGAGGGCGAGGGCGACGAGGAGGCCGCCGTCCGCGCCGTGCACCGCTTCCTGCGGAGCACCCCGGCCCGGATGGTGGGGGTGTGGCTCCCGGACACGGTGGGCGACCGCCGCCCGCAGAACATCCCCGGTACCTGGGACCAGTACCCCAACTGGCGCCTGCCCGTCGCCGATGCGGAAGGCCACCCCGTCACGCTGGAGGACATCACCGCGTCACCCCGGCTGCACGGCCTCATGGCCGTCCTCGCAGAGGACCGTGAGGCCCGTACGGCACCCCCGGGCGCGCGCCCCTCGTAGGCGTTCGCTACGTTTGCACCGTGGACAAGAAGAACGCTATGCGCGCCGGCGCCGTCGCGGCCGGTACGACGCTGATGATGCTGCTCATGTCGTCCCCCGCGCTCGCGCTCACCCGCGACGACGGTGACGACCCGGGTCCTGGCCTGAGCGTGCTGGAGACCCTCGGCCTCTACGTCGCGATCCCGATCGTCCTCTTCCTGGTGATCGCTGGACTCGTCATGGTCCTCGACAAGTCCAAGAAGCAGGCCTAAGGCCTCTCCGAGTGCGCCGCCGGTACGACGGTACCGGCGGCGCACCGGCATGTCCGGCTCCGGGCTGCGGGTAGGTTGCGGCCATGACCGAGTGGGACGTCAAGAAGCTCCGTATCCTGCGCACCCTGCGCGACCGGGGCACGGTCACCGCCACCGCCGAGGCCCTTCTCATGACGCCGTCGGCCGTCTCGCAGCAGCTCACCAACCTCGCCAGGCAGCTCGGCGTACCGCTGCTGGAGGCGCAGGGGCGCCGTGTCCGGCTCACCGACGCCGCGCATCTCGTGCTGCGCCATGCCGAGGCGGTCTTCGCCCAGCTGGAGCGCGCCGACGCCGAGCTGACGGGCTATCTGCGGGGTGAGGCGGGCCAGGTCCGGGTCGGCGCCTTCTCGACCGCGGTGCCCGCCCTCGTCGTACCGGCCGTGCGGCTCCTGGCGACCGGCGACCGGCCCGCTCCCCAGGTGCGCGTACGGGAGGCGGAGGCCGCCGAGGCCTACGAGCTGCTGTCGGCCGGTGAGGTGGACCTGGCGCTGTCCCTGGCGGCGCACGCCCCGACGGCCCGGGACCCGCGCTTCACGCTGCTGCCGCTCCTGGCGGACCCGCTGGACGTGGCGCTGCCCGCCGGCCACCGCCTCGCCGGGGCGCCCGCCCTGCGGCTGGCCGAGCTGTCCGGGGAGGCCTGGATCTACGGAGGGTCGGGCCCGTGGTCGGAGATCACCACCGCCGCCTGCGAGGCCGCGGGCTTCGTCCCCGAGCAGGCCCACAGCGCCGCCGGCTGGACGGCGATCCTGGCCATGGTGCGGGCGGGCATGGGCGTCGCCCTGATCCCCCGGATGGTCTCGGTCTCCGACCGGCCGCGCGACGGGGTGGCGATGCGGGTCCTGACGGAGGACCGGCCCTGTCGGCATGTGATCGCGGCGGTGCGGCAGGGGGCGGCGGGCGGTCCGGCGGTCGCACGGGTGCTCGCCGCGCTGAAGGAGGTGGCGGAAGCCCCACGGACCGTTCGGCAGAGCGGAAAGACCGTTCAGCAGGGCTGAAAGAACTGTACGAAAACTTTCGATGGACCTGATCGGTGATGCGTCGGCAGAGTGGGGACATGCCCACCGACAAGAACCACACGGAGCCCGATTCCACCGACCCGCACGCCAACGACGCGGCCCCCTACGGCGGCGGTGACCCCTACGCCGACTACCGGACGGGCGACTTCCCCTTCACCGGGCTGGTCGACCTCGCCGATCGCCGGCTCGGCGCGGGCGTGATCGCGGCCAACGACGAGTTCTTCGCCGAGCGCGAGAACCTCCTGATCCGCGAACCCGCCGTCTTCGACCCCGAGCGCTTCGGCCACAAGGGAAAGATCATGGACGGCTGGGAGACCCGCCGCCGCAGGGGTGCCGACGCCGCTCACCCCTTCCCCGCACCCGATGACCACGACTGGGCGATCGTCCGGCTGGGCGCGCCCGGGATCATCCGCGGCGTGGTCGTCGACACCGCCCACTTCCGCGGCAACTACCCGCAGCGCGTCTCCGTCCAGGCGACGGCCGTGGACGGCGCCCCCGGCCCTGACGAGCTGCTCGCCGACGACGTGAAGTGGGAGGAGCTGGTGGAGCCGTCACCCGTGCGCGGCCACGCCGCCAACGGCTTCGAGGTCACGGACGGCCGCCGCTACACCCACCTGCGGATCTGCCAGCACCCCGACGGAGGCATCGCCCGCCTCCGCGTCCACGGCGAGGTCGTGCCCGACCCGGCCTGGCTCGCGGCACTGGGCACCGTCGACCTGATCTCGATCCTCAACGGCGGGACGTACGAGGACGCCTCGGACCGCTTCTACTCCTCGCCGGCCCAGATCATCCTGCCCGGCACCTCCCGCAAGATGGACGACGGCTGGGAGAACCGCCGCCGCCGGGTCCGCGACACCAACGACTGGGTGCGCTTCCGGCTGCCCGCGCAGGGCGCGGTGCGCGCGGTCGAGATCGACACCGCCTACCTCAAGGGCAACGCCGCGGGGTGGATCGGCCTTCAGGGCCGCGACGGCGGGAGCGGCGACTGGTTCGAGATCCTGCCCCGCACCCGGCTCCAGCCCGACACCGTGCACCGCTTCGTCCTGGACGCCGAGGCCGTGGTCACCCATGTACGCCTGGACGCCTACCCCGACGGGGGCGTGGCCAGGATGCGGCTGCACGGCTCCTTGACGCCGGCCGGAGCGGCCGAACTGGCCCGCCGCCACCAGGAGTCGGGCGCCTGACGCCGCCACGCACGGCGAGGGGGCGCCTCCCGAAGGAGACGCCCCCTCGCCGTGCCCGTTGCGCTAGGCGGTGGCCGCCGCGGCGTCCGCCGCCTGGGCCTTCAGGGCGCGCTCCACGCCCGAGCGCGACTCCGACACCAGCCGCCGCAGCGCGGCACTCGGCTGCGCCGAGTCCAGCCAGGCGTCCGTGGCGTCCAGGGTCTCCTGCGAGACCTGGAGGGCCGGGAACAGGCCGACCGCGACCTGCTGGGCCATCTCGTGACTGCGCGCGTCCCAGACGCCCTTGACCGCGGTGAAGTACTTCTCCGTGTACGGGGCGAGCAGCTCACGCTGATCGGTCTGCACGAAGCCGCCGATGACCGCCTCCTGGAGGGAGTTCGCCAGCTTGTCCGACTCGACGGCCGACGCCCATGCCTCGGCCTTCGCCTCCTCGGAGGGCTGAGCCGCGCGTGCGGACGCCGCGTGGAGCTCACCCGCTGCCGTCCTGTCGCGCTCGTACTCGGCGGCGATCTCCTCCTCGTCGATGAGGCCCGACGCGGCGAGGCGCTGTACGAACGCCCAGCGCAGCTCCGTGTCGACGGCCAGGCCCTCGATCTCGTCGGTGCCGTTCAGCAGGGCCTGGAGCAGGTCCAGCTGGAGCGGGGTGCGGGCCGTCGCCGCGAAGGCGCGGGCCCAGGCCAGCTGGTGGTCGCTGCCGGGCTCCGCCGCGCGCAGGTGCGCCAGCGTCGCCTCCGTCCACCGGGCCAGGCCCGTCTCACGCCACTCAGGTGCCGTGTACAGGTCCACGGCCAGCTTCACCTGGCGGTGCAGCGACTGGACCACGCCGATGTCGGACTCCTTGCCGATGCCCGAGAGGACCAGCTCCAGGTAGTCGCGGGTGGCGAGCTCACCGTCCCGCGTCATGTCCCAGGCGGACGCCCAGCACAGGGCGCGCGGCAGGGACTCGGTGAAGTCACCCAGGTGCTCGGTGACGACCCGCAGGGACTCCTCGTCGAGCCGGACCTTCGCGTACGACAGGTCGTCGTCGTTGAGCAGGAGGACCGCCGGGCGCGCGGTGCCGGCCGGGAGCGGGACGGTGGTGCGCTCGCCCTCGACGTCCAGCTCGATGCGGTCCGTGCGGACGAGCCGGCCGTCGCCGTCCAGGTCGTAGAAGCCGATCGCGATCCGGTGCGGACGCAGCGTCGGCTCGCCCTTGGCGCCCGCGGGCAGTGCGGGGGCCTCCTGGAGGACGGTGACGGAGGTGAGCAGGCCCGCCTCGTCCGTCTCGATCTCGGGGCGCAGGACGTTGATCCCGGCCGTCTCCAGCCACGCCGTCGACCAGGCCTTCAGGTCACGGCCCGAGGTCTCCTCCAGGGCGCCCAGCAGGTCCGCCAGGCGGGTGTTGCCGTACGCGTGCGCCTTGAAGTACGCCTGCACGCCCTTGAAGAACTCGTCCATGCCGACGTACGCCACGAGCTGCTTGAGCACCGAGGCGCCCTTCGCGTACGTGATCCCGTCGAAGTTGACCAGGACGTCGTCCAGGTCACTGATGTCCGCCATGATCGGGTGCGTGGAGGGCAGCTGGTCCTGGCGGTAGGCCCACGTCTTCATCGAGTTGGCGAAGGTGGTCCAGGAGTGCGGCCACTTCGAGCCCTCGGCGTACGCCTGGCAGGCGGCCTCGGCGAACGTGGCGAACGACTCGTTCAGCCAGAGGTCGTTCCACCACTCCATGGTGACCAGGTCGCCGAACCACATGTGGGCCAGCTCGTGGAGGATCGTCGAGGCCCGCAGCTCGTACGCCGCGTCCGTCACCTTGGAGCGGAAGACGTACTGGTCGCGGATGGTGACCGCGCCGGCGTTCTCCATCGCGCCCGCGTTGAACTCGGGGACGAAGAGCTGGTCGTACTTGGCGAAGGGGTACGGGTAGTCGAACTTCTCCTGGAACCAGTCGAAGCCCTGCCGGGTGACCGCGAAGATGTCGTCCGCGTCGAGGTACTCGGCCAGCGAGGGGCGGCAGTAGATGCCGAGCGGCACCACCTGGCCGTCCTTCTCGTAGGTGCTGTGCACCGCGTGGTACGGACCGGCGATCAGGGCCGTGACGTACGTGGAGAGGCGCGGCGTCGGCTCGAAGGCCCAGACGTCGTCCACCGGCTCGGGCGCAGGGGAGTTGGAGATCACGGTCCAGCCCGACGGCGCCTTCACGGTGAAGCGGAAGGTCGCCTTCAGGTCGGGCTGCTCGAAGCTTGCGAACACCCGGCGGGCGTCCGGGACCTCGAACTGCGTGTAGAGGTAGGCCTGCTCGTCGACGGGGTCGACGAAGCGGTGCAGCCCTTCACCGCTGTTCGTGTACGAGCAGTCGGCGACGACCTTCAGCTCGTTGGTTCCGGCCTGGAGGTGCTTCAGCGCGATCCGGGAGTCCCGGAAGACGGAGGCGACGTCCAGGTCCTTGCCGTTCAGCACGACGGCGTGCACCGCGGGGGCGATCAGGTCGACGAAGGTCTCCGCGCCGGCCTCGGCGGAGTCGAAGCGCACGGTGGTGACGGACCTGTAGGTCCCTCCCTCCTGCGCTCCGGAGAGGTCGAGATCGATCTCGTACGCGTCCACGGTCAGCAGGCGCGCCCGCTCCTGTGCCTCTTCGCGGGTCAGATTCGTGCCAGGCACGCGGTCATCTCCTTGGTGTGTGACGTTTTGGTCATCCTTCCACGCGGCGCGGGCGCGGGTGCCGCCACTCTCGGGTATGGCCACCGGAATCCGGTGGCCATACCCTCGTCGTTCGCGCGGCCGGTCAGCCCTTGAGCTCCGCCGCCACCAGCTCCGCGATCTGGACCGCGTTCAGCGCGGCGCCCTTGCGCAGGTTGTCGTTGGAGACGAACAGCGCGAGGCCGTGCTCGACGGTCTCGTCGACGCGGACGCGGCCCACGTAGGAGGCGTCCTTGCCGGCCGCCTGGAGCGGCGTCGGGATCTCGGAGAGCTCGACGCCCTCGGCGTCCTTCAGCAGCTCGTAGGCGCGCTCGACGCTGATCGGGCGGGCGAAGCGGGCGTTGATCTGGAGGGAGTGGCCGGAGAAGACGGGGACCCGGACGCAGGTGCCGGACACCTTGAGCCCCGGGATCTCCAGGATCTTGCGGGACTCGTTGCGGAGCTTCTGCTCCTCGTCGGTCTCGAAGGAACCGTCGTCGACGATCGAGCCGGCGAGCGGCAGCACGTTGAAGGCGATCGGACGCTTGTAGACGGCGGGCTCGGGGAAGTCCACCGCTTCGCCGTCGTGCGTCAGCTTGTCCGCCTCGGCGACGACCTTGGACGCCTGGCCGTGCAGCTCCGCGACACCGGCGACACCGGAGCCGGACACCGCCTGGTAGGTGGCGACGGTCAGCGCGTCGAGCTGCGCCTCGTCGTGCAGGGGGCGCAGCACGGGCATGGCGGCCATCGTGGTGCAGTTCGGGTTGGCGATGATGCCCTTGGGGCGGTTCCTGATCGCGTGCGCGTTGACCTCGGAGACCACCAGCGGGACCTCGGGGTCCTTGCGCCAGGCGGAGGAGTTGTCGATCACGACGGGGCCCTGTGAGGCGACCTTCTCGGCCAGTGCCTTCGAGGTCGCGCCACCGGCGGAGAACAGGACGATGTCCAGGCCGGTGTAGTCCGCGGTGGAGGCGTCCTCCACCGTGATGTCCGTGCCCTCGTAGGTGAGGGTGGAGCCGGCGGAGCGCGCGGAGGCGAAGAGCCGCAGTTCGGCGACGGGGAACTTCCGCTCGGCCAGGATCCTGCGCATGACTGTGCCGACCTGACCGGTGGCGCCGACGATTCCGACCTTCACTGGAACTCCCTCACAGATGCGAACGGGCACGGGTTGCCTGTCCATGATGCTTATGTCCCGGGCGTCCTTGTCCAATCCATTGTCCGGCAGGCGGACGCCGCCCGGACAGGCGAGTGGGGCGGGAGCCCTTGCGAGCACCCGCCCCACCGTCCGCGCGTGTCGCGCGGATCACACAGCCGTACCGGTTACGGCGTGACCTTCTCGATCACGACGCTGCCGGTGCCCGCCGCGGTGCCGCGGGCGTTCACCAGCTGGACCTCGCCGAAGAACTGCCGGCCCTCGGGGGCCTCTCCCGCGACGACGACCTCGGCCCCGACCTGGGCGGACTCGCCGTTGGCCAGGTTCACGGCCTGGGACTCGTCGACCTTGATCTCACCGAGCGACGCGGAGTAGTACACGTCGCGGTAGTCGTACTCGGTGGTCCCCGCGGGGACCGAGTAGCCGTCGATGACGACGGTGTAGGTGCCGGCCTCCGGCTTCACCAGGCTGACCGACTCCTCCGAGCCCGCCGTCGTCGACGCCCCGACCTCCACGTCGTCCTTGAGGACGTACAGGTCGATGTCGGCGTTGGCGTCGTCGGTGTTGCCCACGGTGATGTCGAGCTTCTCGACACCCTCACCGATGGTGACCGTCTTCGTGTTCTCCCCGCCCGTGGAGATCGACGGGCGGTCCACGTCGGCCGAGCCCAGCGAGCCGCCCTTCAGGGTGCCCTCCAGACCGCCCGCGTTGTTGGTGACCGTCCAGTCCACCGCGGCCGGGGTGCCGATCTTCGCCTCGGGGATGGTCTGCACCGCCGGGTCGAAGGAGGCGCCGAGCAGCGAGACATCCAGCTTGTACGGGTTGTCCAGCAGCGGCGACGTACGGCGGGACTCGACCTCGATCTCCCAGACGCCCGGCTGCGGGGCCTGGTAGGAGCGGGTGTCGGGCGCGCAGGTGTTGGCCGGGTTCTCGTAGTTCGGGTAGCAGAAGGTCGTGGAACTGTCCTCCACCTCGACCCCGTAGGGGTGGATGGAGATGAACCGCGTCTGGCTGCCCGAGCGCAGGGCGCTCATCGCGACCTCGAGGGTCTGGGCGCCCTCCGGGACGTTCAGGAAGTACGACGTGGTGCCGTTGCGCTGCACCGAGCCGGTCGTCGAGAACGCGTAGTCCGGCTTCGCCAGCTCCTTGGAGACGATCACCGTGTTGAGGATCTGGTGGTCGACGCCGCTGGTCTTCGCGTCGTTCACCTGGAGGATCGCGCTGTGCACGCCCGCCGTGCGGGGCTTCGCCTGGACCTTGACGGTCACCGGCTTGCCGAGTGGCAGCGAGACGGTGCCCGAGCCGCTCAGGGTGAAGGTGCCGTCGTTGTTCTTCCAGGACAGCTTGTGCTTCACGGCCTTGTCCGGGCCCGTGGTGCGGGTGATCGTGACGTCGTACGACTTCTTCTGGCCGGCCTTCAGGCCGCCCTCACGGTCGTACACGCCGGTGCCGAAGCCCGGGGTCTTCAGCGCTTCGTCGATCGCGGTGTCGACCGGGGCCTTCACCGTGTACTCGTGCGCCGGGGCGCCCTTCTTCGCTATCTGCTTCCAGGCGCCGACGATGTTGATCAGACCGGACCCCTGGGCGTGCGCGGGCACACCGTCGATGTGGGTGGCGGTGCTGGTCAGCGCGGTCCGCAGATCGGCGGGGGGCAGCTCGATGTGCTGCTGCTTCGCGGCGGACAGCAGCAGCGCCGTCGCACCGGCGGCCTGCGGTGAGGCCATCGAGGTGCCCTGCAGCATGGAGTAGCCGGCGGGGAGGGAGTAACCCGCCTCCGCGACCGGCGCGCCGGGCAGCCAGGTCTGGGTGGAGTTGATGGCGGCGCCGGGGGCCGTCAGGATCGGCGCGAAGCCGCCGTCCTCACGCGGACCGCGCGAGGAGAAGGGCAGCATGTCGTACTTCTTGGTGACGTTCGAGCCGTAGTTGGCGGCCCAGGTCTCCTTGGAGATGGACGCGCCGACGGAGATGACGTGGTCGGCGAGGCCGGGGTCACCGATGGTGTTGACACCCGGGCCGTCGTTGCCGGCCGAGATGACCAGCTGGACGCCGTAGGTGTCGATGAGCCGCTTGTAGAGCTCGGCGCGGGCGTTGTTGCCGTCGTTGAGGGGCGGCAGGCCGCCGATCGACATGTTGACGACATCGACACCGCGGTTGACGACGAGGTCGATCATGCCCTCGGTCAGCGCGATGTTGGTGCAGCCGCCCGACCAGGTGCAGGCGCGCGAGGAGACGATCTTGGCGCCGGGCGCCGCACCGTCCATGGCGCCGCCGAACAGGCCGTTGGCCGCGGTGATGCCCGCGACGTGCGTGCCGTGCTCGCTCTGGATGACACCGATGTTGACGTAGTCGGACGTGGTGCCGTCCGCGTCGACGACGACGTCCTTGCGGGTCTCGACGACGAACGGGATGCGCTCGACGACATCGGTCCGCGGGTCGTCCTTGCCGAAGTAGGAGACCTGGTGCTTCTCCTTGTACGGCTTCAGGACGGCGTCGTCGCCGAAGTCGGCGTTGCCGTTCAGGTCGACCCGGGTGGTGCCGGTGACCGGGTCGTAGAGGACGCCCCACTGGTCGGTGGTGTCACCGTCGCGGTTGAGGTCGCCCGCCATGTCGCCGCCACGGGTGGCGGACTCCTTGAAGACGCTGAAGCGGTACGAGCCCTCCGGAGCGGAGTACGTCGTGCCGCCCGCGGTGAACGTCGGGCCGGTCACGGCCTGGTCCATCCGCAGCCAGGTGCCGTCGCCGTCGCTGACCGGGTCGGTGGCCGTCACCCAGTCGACGATCTTGCGCTCGCCGGTGGTGGTCTTCTGCAGCGCGGGGTGGCCGAGGTCGACACCGGCGTCCAGGACACCGATGGTGATCCCGCGGCCGTCGGCCTTCGGGTGCTGCTTCACGAAGTCGACAGCGCCCGTCTCGAAGGACGGGTTGTACGGGTTCTTCGCCGGGGTCTTCTTGTTCGGCGCCGGGTAACTCCCGGTGGCCTTCGTCTTCTTCTTCGTCCCGGTGGCCCGGTCGCCCGCGGGCGTCGGGTCGTCCAGCTTGATCTCCTGCTTGAGATCGATGCCCTGGACGGCCGACAGCTTCTGCGTCGCCTTGATGGTGGCGTCGGCGGTCGCGGTCGGCACGGTCGCCCGGACGTAGCCGAGCTTGTCGTACGTCTGCCCGAGCACGGACCCCTTGACGGCGTCCAGCTGTTCGGCGACCTTCTTGGTCGCGCCGGGCGTGGTGGCGACCATCATCGTGATGTTCTTCTCGCCCTTGGCCTCGGCCTTCGCCAGCAGATCGGCGTCGGCCTCGCCCAGCTTGTCTCCCTTCGCGCCCGCGGCGGCGGGCTTCACCGGGGAGGGCGACGAGGCGTCGGCGGCGAAGGCGGGAGCGGCGCCGGAGGCGGCCAGAGCGGCCGCCAGTCCGGCTGCGGCCGCTATGCGCGCCGCGCGTCTGGCCCCGGGTATGGAGCTGGGGGAATCCTTGGTCATCAGCATCCCTGCTTGTGAAAGAAAGAGAGAGTCCGGAATTCGGTACCCGATGACCGCTCAGCCTTTCGTAAATGACCAGGGTTTGTGGAGACTTGGCGGGGACGAGAAAGTGACATGGCGTAGATCCGCCACATGGGGTATTGCGCCACTCACCCGGGGCGGCGCCACCGGTCACCGGGGCAGGATCACCAGATGGGCGGCCGGCTCACGGTCCTCGGCCGCCATCATCGCCGTACGCAGCACCACCGAGAGCTGCGCCGTGGAGTCGCGCAGCTGCTTCGGAGTCACCCGCACCACCGTCACCCCGAGCCGCTCCAGATGCTCCCGCTCGGCGGCGTAGGAGACATGCTCCTCCCTGGGCGAGCGGGCGCCCAGTTCGAGCGCGACCGCCTGCTCGGGCCAGTAGGCGTCCACCCCGCCGAGGAAGCTGCCGCCCGGCAGGGCCAGCTCCACGTTCCACAGTGGCTGGGGCAGCCGGTGGGCGCGCACCATCTCGTACAGCCGGTCCTCCGCCCTCGTGCGGCCCTCGACGAGCAACTCCTCCACGGCGTCCACCACATGGGCGCGGCCCAGCAGCTTGGCCTCGGTCAGCTCCCGTACGACGGGGGCGGGTTCGCAGTACCCGCCGCGCACCGCCTCCGTGAGGATCCGGCGCACCGTCGAGGCGTCGGTGAGCGAGGCCACCGCGTCGGCGAGTGCCCGCTCCACCGGAGCCAGCGGCACCCCGCGCCGGCGCTGCGGCCGTGGCATCACGGCCGCCCGGGTCACCTGGACGAACCGGGTGGAGCGCAGCCGCCTGGTGCGGGGCACCAGTACGTCGATCCGGTGCAGCGCGATCACCTCGGGCGCCGAGGCGAAGCCGTAGAGGGCCAGCGCCGCCAGGCCCGTGACCATGGCCTCGCCGTAGCCGGGGCCCGACTGGGCGGGCACCGTCCGGCGGGCCCCGGACGGGGGCCGCCCGGCGTACAGCAGGGCGCCGCGCACCCGGTCATGGTGCGTGGGTGGCCCCGGGCGCAGCAGATACACACCGGGGAGCAGCTGCTGCCACGGGCCGCCCGGCAGGCACTGGGCAGCGGTCTGTGCGGCGGACACACCGTGGGCGCGTAACTGGGCGGAGGACTGCACGCGGTGGGTGGCGTCCTGGACGGGGCGGGGGGACAGCGGGGTGTTCCGGTTCATGCCGGGGAGGCTTCCGCAGTCGGGTGGTGCGATAACCCGTGTTACACGGCCGTCGACATTCCAGGACAACGCCGTCCTAAAGCACGGCAGTTCGATTGCCGAAAAGGGTGGTCGCGACACGGATTGTGCGGCGTGCGTCCCGCACGTGTGTGCGGGGCGCACGCCGCAGTCTCACGCCGTCGCGTCGCGCTCCTGACCCCGCAGCGCCCGCGCCAGGTCGTCCCGCGCCTCGAGAACCAGCCGCCGGAGCGCCGGAGCGGCGTCCGGGTGCGAGGTCAGCCACGCGTCCGTCGCGGTGAGGGTCGCGGGGTCGTCCTGAAGTCCGGGGAACAGGCCCCTGACCACGTCCATGCCGGTCTGGATGGACCGCTCGGCCCAGACCCGCTCGATCGCCTCGAAGTACGACGCCGTGTACGGCGCCAGCAGCTCCCGCTGCGAGGGCTGTCCGAAGCCGGCGATGGTCGCCCCGGCCAGCGCGTTGGACAGCTTGTCCGACTCCACGACCGCCGCCCACGCCTGCGCCTTGACCGCCGCCGAGGGGCGTGAGGCCAGGCACCGCACATGGTGCCGCTTGCCGGACGCCGTGTCGTCCCTGGCCAGCTCGGCGTCCACGGCCGCCTCGTCGGCCCTGCCGTGCGAGACCAGCGAGGACAGGAAGGCCCACCGCAGCTCCTGGTCGACGTCCAGGCCCTCGATCACGGCCGAGCCGTCGAGCAGCGCACCCAGCAGCTGGAGGTCCGCATCCGACGCCGCGACGGCGGCGAAGAACCGGGCCCACGTCAGCTGGTGCTGGCTGCCGGGCTCGGCGCGCCGCAGCTCGGTGAGCGCGCCCTCGGCCAGTGCCCGGCCGCCCTCGTCGCGCCAGGCCGGCGCCGCGTAGTGCACCAGCGCGGACTGTGCCCAGGAGTGCAGCATCTGCAGGACACCGATGTCGCTCTCCCGGCCGGCGTGCGCGAGGACCAGCGCGACGAAGTCCCGCGCGGGCAGCAGCGCGTCCCGGGTCAGGTTCCACAGGGATGACCAGCACAGCGCACGGGCCAGCGGGTCGGTGATGTCACCGAGGTGCTTGCGCAGAGTCGCCAGGGACCCCTCGTCGGGGCGGACCTTGCAGTACGTCAGGTCGTCGTCGTTGACCAGGACCAGATCGGGCTTCTCGCTGCCGGCCAGCTCCGTGACCACGGTGCGCACCCCGGCGACATCGGTCTCCGCGCGGGCGTAGCGCTCCAGAGCGCCCTCCGGGGAGAGCCGGTACAGGCCCACCGCGATCCGGTGCGGCCGCAGCTCCGGGTGGGAGGCGGCTGCCTCCTGGGTCACGGCGAGCTCGGCGATCCTGCCCTCCCCGTCGTAGGTCACGACCGGCGTCAGGACGTTGACCCCCGCCGTCTGCAACCAGGCCTGCGACCAGGCCGACATGTCGCGCCCCGAGGTCTCGGCCAGCACCGAGAGCAGGTCGCCCAGCCGGGTGTTGCCGAAGGCGTGCTGCTTGAAGTAGCGGCGGGCGCCCTCCAGGAACGCGTCCCGGCCGACGTACGCCACGAGCTGCTTGAGCACCGACGCGCCCTTGGCGTACGTGATGCCGTCGAAGTTCAGCTTGGCGTCCTCCAGGTCACGGATGTCGGCCGTGATCGGATGCGTGGACGGCAGCTGGTCGGCGCGGTAGGCCCAGGACTTGCGGTTGTTGGCGAAGGTGATCCAGCCGTTGGTGAAGCGGGTCGCCTCCACCATCGAGAACGTCCCCATGAAGTCGGCGAAGGACTCCTTCAGCCACAGGTCGTCCCACCACCGCATGGTGACCAGGTCGCCGAACCACATGTGCGCCATCTCGTGCAGGATGACGTTGGCGCGGCGCTCGTAGGACGCCGATGTGACCTTCCCGCGGTAGATGTACTCCTCGCGGAAGGTGACCAGGCCCGGGTTCTCCATCGCGCCGAGGTTGTACTCGGGCACGAACGCCTGGTCGTACTTCCCGAAGGGGTACGGGTAGTCGAAGTGGTCGTGGAAGAAGTCCAGGCCCTGCTTGGTGAGCAGGAAGACGTCGTCGGCGTCGAAGTGGCGCGCGAGCCCCTTGCGGCACATCGCGCCGAGCGGGACCTCCAGCTTCGTGCCGTCGTCGAGCGTACGGGAGTAGTGGTCGCTCACGTAGTGGTAGGGGCCCGCGACGACGACCGTGATGTACGTCGAGATCGGCAGGGTCTCCGCGAACCGGTGGACCTCGCCCTCCTGCGACTCCTCGGCGCCGTTGGACCAGACCCGCCAGCCCTCGGGAGCCGTCACCTCGAAGCGGTAGGGCGCCTTCAGGTCGGGCTGCTCGAAGTTGGCGAAGACGCGGCGCGCGTCGGCCGGCTCGTACTGCGTGTAGAGGTAGACCTCGCCGTCCTCCGGGTCGACGAAGCGGTGCATGCCCTCACCGGTCCTGCTGTACGCGCAACGCGCGTCGACCACCAGGACGTTCTCGCCTGCGGCGAGGCCGTCCAGCGCGATACGGGTGCCGTCGAAGACGGCCGCGGGGTCCAGGTCCTTGCCGTTGAGCGTGACCGTGTCCACGGACGGGGCCAGCAGATCGGCGAAGGTCGAGGCCCCCGCGCGGGCGGCGCGGAAGCGGATCGTGGTCCGCGAGCGGAAGGTGCGCGGACCGGCGTCGTCGCCCCCGTCGGGCTCACCGACGGCGGAGCGGAGGTCGAGGGCGACCTCGTAACCGTCGACGGTCAGCAGCTCGGCCCTCTCGTGGGCCTCGTCGCGGGACAGGTTCTCACCGGGCACGGAGCACTCCTTTGTGTCTCGATCTCAGACCTTTGATCCTCCCATGCGGCGATCCGCACCCGCGCCCGGGAATGGGGGGAGGGCCCCGTGGTGTTCCGGCTCACAGGTGCTTCACCGACCTCATGAGGAGAGACATGCCCGAGAACAGCACGGCGGCCGGCAAGGTTCCGGCCGATTTCTGGTTCGACCCGCTCTGTCCCTGGGCCTGGATGACCTCCCGCTGGATGCTGGAGGTGGAGAAGGTCCGCGATGTCGAGGTCCGCTGGCATGTGATGAGCCTCGCCGTGCTCAACGAGCCCAGGCTCGACGAGCTGCCCGAGGAGTACCAGGAGATGATGCGCACCCAGGCCTGGGCGCCGGTCCGTGTCGTCGTCGCCGCCCAGCAGAAGCACGGCGACGAGATCGTCGGCCCGCTCTACACGGCGCTCGGCACCCGTTTCCACAACAACGGCGAGGGCCCCACCCGCGAGGCCATCGCGGGCGCGCTGGCGGAGGTCGGCCTGCCGGCCGAGCTCCTGGAGTACGCCGACTCCGACGCGTACGACAAGGAGCTGCGCGCCTCCCACCAGGAGGGCATCGACAAGGTCGGCCAGGACGTCGGCACCCCGGTCATCGCGGTGCCCGGCGCCGACGGCGAGCAGATCGCCTTCTTCGGCCCGGTGGTCACCCCCGCCCCGAAGGGCGAGGAGGCGGCGAAGCTCTGGGACGGCACGCTGCTGGTGGCGTCGATCCCCGGCTTCTACGAGATCAAGCGGACCCGCACACAGGGCCCCGTCTTCGACTGAGCCCCGGCGTGCACGGGCAGAGGAGAGCCCCCGCGAGTCATGTCCTCGCGGGGGCTCCCCGTTGTTCCGCCTGCCCGGTGAAGGTTGAGAAGACGATCACGAGGCAGGACGCTCCGGTCCCGCCGTGCGACGTCAGGGGGCGAGCAGCAGCACGTCCGCGCGCTCCTTGGCGGCGGCGTAGCGCTGCGCCACGTCCTGCCAGTTGACGACGCGCCACATGGCCTCGATGAAGTCCACCTTCTGGTTCTTGTACTGGAGGTAGAAGGCGTGCTCCCAGGCGTCGAACACCAGGATCGGCACCGAGCCCTGCCCGACGTTGCCCTGGTGGTCGTAGACCTGCTCGACGATCAGCCTCCCACTGACCGGCTCGTACGCGAGGACGCCCCAGCCGGAGCCCTGCGTGGTGGCCGCGGCCTTCGTCAGCTGGGACTTGAAGCCGGCGTACGAACCGAAGGACTCCGCGATGGCGTCGGCCAGATCGCCCACACCGTCCGCGGCGAGGGGCTCGCCACCGCCGTCGCCGGTCATGTTGTGCCAGTAGATCGAGTGCAGGATGTGGCCGGAGAGATGAAAGGCCAGGTTCTTCTGGAGGCCGTTGATCGCGCCCCAGGCCTCCTTGTCGCGGGCCTCTTCCAGCTGCTCCAGGGTGTCGTTCGCACCCTTGACGTACGCGGCGTGGTGCTTGTCGTGGTGGAGCTCGATGATCTGCGGATTGATGACCGGTTCGAGCGCCGCGTAGTCGTACGGGAGTTCCGGAAGCGTGTACGTGGCCATGGGTTCGAACCCTCCAACTGCTACCTGGTCGTTATTGCAACTCTTTCGCAATTGCAGGCTAGCAGGAGGAAGCCGCGGAGGTGATCAGTAGTAGGTCCTGAGCCTTGGTGTCGGGAGGACGCCGCGGACGGAGGGGGAGACGACGATGACGTACGTACGGGCGGGGCGCCCCGAGGAGGCCGTGGCGCTGACCGCGCTGGCCCTGAGATCGAAGGCGTACTGGGGCTACGACGAGGCGTTCCTCGCGGCCTGCCGTGACGAACTCGCGGTCGGGCCCGCCGATGTGACCGCCCGGCGTACGGCGGTGGCGGAGCGGGACGGCGCGCTCCTGGGCTTCACCATGCTGGACGGCGATCCGCCGGTGGGGGCCGTCGGCATGATGTTCGTCGACCCGGACACCATCGGGCAGGGCGTCGGCAGGCTCCTGTTCGAGCACGCGACGGCGCAGGCACGCCGGCTCGGCTTCGAGACGCTCACCATCGACGCCGATCCCAACGCGGAACCCTTCTACACCGCGATGGGCGCGGTCCGGATCGGGGTCACCCCGTCCGGTTCCGTACCGGGCAGGGAACTGCCCCTCCTGGAGCAGGATCTGACCTGAGGACGGCGGTGTGTGAAGGTGTGTGCTCCGTGGAGCCGCATATGTACGAGGGGGATGTCATGAGCCAGGTGCTGTACGGCGAACGGTCCTGGAATCCACTGGCGCAGACCGTGGAGCTGACCGATGAGCACTACCGCAGGGGCGGCAGGACCACACCGCTGTCCGAGCTGAACCTCGGCGCCATGGCCGAGGCCTACCTGCGCGGACGCTGGCTGGGCGGCGGTGGGGCCGAGCGCCCGCTCGACCGGCTCCCCGAGGGGGCCGGAACCGTCCCCGTGACCCGGATCACCGGCACCGCGACCCCGGTGAAGGCACGGCAGGCGGCCGAGTTCGCCCGCGCGCTGGGAGATCTTGCGGTACGCGGGTGCGGGGGCCCCGGACAGGTGGCGGCCCTGGCCGCCCGGGCCGAGGCCGAGGGCGTACCGCTGTGGATCGCCCGCAGGATCGTGTCGGGCCCGGCGGGGCCGGTCGCCGTGGCCGTGGACCGGCGCCTGGTGCGGGTGGACGTCTGGGGCCCGGGAGCCCCCGCCGTACGCCTACGCGCGCCCCGCGGCTTCCGGCGCGACGCCGCCGACCCGTCCAGGGGCCTCTGGCTGACCGTCGGTGACACCACGGCCCAGCTCACCCTCACCAAGAAGATGCGCAAGTCGAAGAGCACGGTGGAGGCGCGGCTGCCCGGAGCGCACTGGGTGCTGCGGCGGGAGAACGCGACGAGCTCGTGGCTGCTGCGCGGCGACCACCGCGTCGCCCTGCTGGGCAGGCCCCCGCGCCGGCCCGCCCACGAGCCGGACACCGTACTGCGTCCGCTCTCCCCGGTCCACCACGAGAGCCTCGACCCGCTGGACGCCGTGATGGCCCACGCCTTCGCCGTCGCCTTCGGGATAGGCGACACGACGGGCACCGCGCGCTTCCGGGCGGAGCGGTCGCCGTCGAGCGGGGGCGAACCGATCGCCGCAGACACGGACTGGGACCGCCCCTGGTTCAGCAACCTCGGCACCGACAGCAGCGACAACGAACCCGGCGGCGGCGACGGCTGGGGCGCGGACGGCGGCGACGGAGGCGACTCCGGCGGAGGCGGTGGCGACGGGGGCGGTGACGGCGGTGGCGACGGGGGCGGGGGCGACTAAGACCGTCCGCCACCCGTTGAACTCCCCTGCCAGGCCCGTGCGTAGGGTGGACCGGTGGATGAGAACGGCGTGGGCAGGCAACATCAGGGCTTCAGCCGCAGGACGTACTTCGCCTTCACCGTCGGGGTGATCGTGATCGGCTGGATCATCGCTGCGGGGAACACAGGGATCTCCTACCTCGCGCTCGGCACGGATGCGATACCGATCATCACCGGGACACTCGGCTGCGTGGCCTTCGTCGTGCTGTTGCGCCTCCTGCACCGTGCGTGGTGGCTCGCCGTGGTCTCGGTCCTGCCGGCGCTGCTGGTCCTGGTCGGCTCGGTCCAGTACCCGTTGGAGGCCGCCCTGGGGAGTCGAGGCGTCCGCACGGCGGTCACCGTCACCGCCGACAGTGCCGCCGGCACCGGATCGTCCGCCCACCGCTTCACCGTCGAAGGCCCGGACGGCCCCCTGGAGGAGACGCTCGACTACCGCGGCGACAACCCGACCTGGAAGGTCGGCGACCGCTTGGTCGTCGTCAGTGACCCCGAGAAGACCGTGTCCATGGTCGAGGCCTCCGAGGTCGACTCCGACGGCAAGTTCGGCATGCTCCTCATGGGCGTCATCGGATGGACCTGTGTCACCTTGCTGGCCGGCCTGCGCGGCTTCGTCCGCCGGCGCGAAGGCCGCACCGTCTTCTACGAGGGCTGACGGACAGCTGACCGTGCTGCCCTCGGCACATGAGCCAGGAACCTGCGTCAGCGGCCGTGCGACGGACCCGAGTGGCTTCCGCTGTCCAGGGTGACAGACACCGCGCCGCCGAAGAACAGAGCTCCGACAAGCAGCGGGATCCCGATATTCGCGATCTTCTTCCCGGTGATGTCGATGCGTGCGACGCCAGGTTCATGGGCCCGGTAACGCACCGGGACCTCACCGCCCACGGGTAGCCGCTTGACTCCTGACGACTGCGACCGGAACGTGTGCCGGATGCCGTGTCCGTCCCTGAACTCGATGACGGCGAACCTGGCATCGCTGTCGGCCGAGGAAACGGTGTCATGGCGAACCACGCTGCCTCTGGCACGTGTTCCGTCGCGTTTCAGATCGCGCTGTACCCGTGCCTCGCGGATCGCGAGGAAGAACGCGAAACAACCTGCTGCCAGAAAAATAAGGGTCATTGAAGCCACCTCCTCGAACGAGCGGCGCCGCACATGTGCTGCGCGGCGCGATCAGCGGATCAGTCGCGCCACCGCATGCCGTGGCGATGTCGTAGGCGATGAATCTCCCACCACGCCAGCGCCGTTACCGTCACCGGACCGCCGAGGACCGCGCAGACCGCTATCGGCCCGGGGAACGGCGGCAGACCGCCCGCGGACTGACTGACGAGGGAGAACACCCAGACCGCGACACTTGTCGTCAAGGCCGGCAGAGCGGGGTGAAGGGCGGAGAGGCTGAAGGCGTTGCGGACCGCGGGTCCCGAGGCGAAGCACAGGAAGTGGACGGCCCACCAGAACGGCGTCCAAAGGGCCAGCAGGGTCAGGTACAGAAGAAGCAGCGACGTCTCGGTGATGAAGTCCGGCAGGGCCGACATGGCCATGAGGGATCCGATGAGCAGAGAAGGTACGAGCACCCAGGCGGCGATGTACCCGAGGATGGTCAGGCCGGCGTTCCTGAAGTGTGCCCGCATGAGCAGCCGCCTGTGATGCCGTGCGGCCCCGTACAGCGCCCCCGCTACCAGTACCGAGCTCGCCAGGGCCAACCACGGGGCAAGATAGAGCCGTTGCACGAATTGGTCCCATGCGTCGGACACGCCTCCGTAGACGGCCAGCAGTCCGGCCGACGCGGCGACGGCAACCCATGTGCGTATCCGTTGTGCCTTTAGCACGGTGTCGTCCTCGATACGTCCGTGCGGATGACGGGGAAAGGAGCGACGCGCGATTCGGCGGGCGGACCTGGCAACCTCGTAGAAAAGAATCAGTGCCACGGTCAGCCACCACATGCACGGGAGCAACAGCACCAGAACGGCGGGGCGCAGTCTCCCGGGGGGCCGGTCCGCGAACAGCTCGGGCAGCGTGGGCCATTCGTCCTCACGCAGCACACGCCACAACGGCGTTCGAGGACGCGGCGGGTCGGGCGGTCGCCCCGGGGGCCGGGGCGGACAGGGAGGAGGCGGCGGGAGTCGCGTATTCCGTAAGGCTGGGTCCATCCCCGTCCCCTCTCCGTCCCTTGCGCGGCGCAGAGGGATAGACGCGAGGTTCTCAGCAGCGGTTCCCGCCGCGTCGTCGGACTCGGCCGGCTGAGGCCCGGCTGCCCGCGGGCTCAGTTCCGGGCCGGGGCGCCGCGCTCCGCGCGCTTCTGCCGCACCACGCCGGTCACGATCAGCACCGCCGTCAGGGCGCCCGTCGCCAGGAGCTGGTCGCGGGTGTCGGGCTGGCGCAGCATCAGGACGAAGATGCCGGTCATGGCCGCGAGGGCCGCGATCGTCAGGCCGGGGAAGAGCCACATCCGCACGACGAGCCGGTCGGGGGACTCGCGCTCCGTCCGCCTGCGCAGGATCAGCTGGGAGGCGGCGATGAAGATCCAGACGACCAGGATCACCGCACCGGTCATGTTGAGGAGCCAGGGGAAGACGTCGTCGGGACGCCAGTAGCTGAGCAGCACGCAGAGGAAGCCGAAGACCGACGAGGCGAGCACCGCGTTGCGCGGGACGCCCGACGTGACCTTGCCGAGCAGCTTCGGGCCCTGGCCGCGGGCGACCAGGGAGCAGGCCATGCGCGACGAGCCGTAGATGTTGGCGTTCATCGCGGAGAGCAGGGCGACCAGGATGACCACGTTCATGATCTCGGCGGCGCCGCCGATGCCGAGGTGGTCGAGCATCGCGTAGAAGGGGCCGACCTCGGCGACCGTGGGGTCGTCCCACGGCACGAGGGTCACGATGACCGCCATCGAGCCGATGTAGAAGACGGCGATGCGCCACATCGCCGTACGCACCGCCGTGGCGACGCCCCGCACCGGGTTCTCGGACTCGGCCGCCGCGATGGTGACGGTCTCCAGGCCGCCGTATGCGAAGACCGAGGCGAGCAGGCCGATGATGAGGCCCTCCGAGCCGTGCGGCATGAAGCCGCCGTCCCCGGTGAGATTCGAGGTGCCGGGGGAGTCGGTGCCGGGCAGCACCCCCAGGACCGCCAGGACGCCGAGCACCAGGAAGAGCGTGATCGCGATGACCTTGAGCGCGGCGAACCAGAACTCGAACTCACCGAAGTTCTTGACGGCGGCGAGATTCGTGCCGAGGAAGACCATCATGAACAGGGCGACCCAGGCCCACTCCGGCGTGCCCGGCAGCCAGCCCGTGACGATCTGCGCGGCGCCGATGCCCTCGATACCGACGGCGACACAGAGCAGCACCCAGAACGACCACCCGGCGGTGAAGCCGGCCCACGGTCCGATCGCCCGTTCCGCGTGCACGGAGAAGGAGCCGGACGCGGGGTTGGCCGCTGACATCTCGCCGAGCATCCGCATGACGAACATGACCAGCAGCCCGGAGACGCCGTACGCGACGACGATCGAGGGACCGGCCGCAGCGATGCCCGCACCCGAGCCGACGAACAGCCCGGCCCCGATCACCCCGCCCAGAGCGATCATCGACAGATGGCGCTGCTTGAGGCCATGGGTGAGCGCGGAGTCGGCCGCGGGGGCGGTCGCGTCCGTGGGGGGCGGCGCGGAGGTCCGGGACATGGACAGCTCTGTTCACTGGTCGGGACAGGGGGATGGCCCACAGTCTGGCCATGAGCTCCGCCGACGGGGAACCGGTGTCCGCTATACGGTCACCGGGCTCACACATCGTGCGCATCCGCCTACGGCCTCGCGCGCAACTCCCGTACCCCCGCCACGAGCAGCACGAGCGCGGTGGCCCCCGCCGACCACAGCACCTGCGGACGGGCCGCGTCATCGGTGAGCATCAGCAGCAGGACACCCACAAGACCGGCCAGAGTCACCCACGTCAGATACGGGAAGCACCACATGCGCAGCGTCAGGGCGTTGGGTGCCTCGCGTTCGAGCCGGCGCCGCAGCCGCAGCTGCGATGCGGCGATCAGGCCCCAGACGAACAGCAGAACCGCCCCGACCGCGTTGAGCATGTGGAGGAAGACGGTGTCCGGCCACTTCAGATTGAGCAGTACGGAGACGAAGCCGAAGGCCACCGAGGCCAGCACCGCCAGGCGCGGCACCCCGCCGCCCTGGGTCCCCCTTCCGCCCGAGACCCTCAGCAGCCCGCGCGGCGCCTCGCCGCGCTCGGCCAGTGAGAAGATCATCCGGGACGAGCCGTACAGATTGGCGTTGAGCGCCGAGAGAAGCGCCACGAACACCACGATGTTCATGATCTGCCCGGCCGAAGGCACCCCGACCGAGTCCAGGACCTTCACATACGGGCTGAGCCCGGCCTGCTGCGCGGTCCACGGCAGCACGGTCACGATCACCAGCATCGAACCGACGTAGAAGAAGAGGATCCGCACCACCGCGCTGCGCACCGCACGCCCCACCGCGCGCGCCGGATCGTCGGTCTCGGCCGCCGCGATCGTCACGACCTCCAGGCCGCCGAAGGCGAACACCACCGTGAGCACACCGGAGACCACGCCGTCCCAGCCGTTCGGCAGGAAGCCGCCCCGGCCGGTGAGGTTGGTCAGGCCCACCGGGCCGGTGTCCGGGAGGACGCCGAACACGGCCAGCAGCCCGAGCACCAGGAAGGCCACGATCGCGGCCACCTTGAGCGCGGCGAACCAGAACTCGAACTCACCGAAGTTCTTCACGGCCGTCAGGTTGGTCACGGTGAACACCACCATGAACAGCAGCACCCAGAGCCACTGATCCACCGCCGGCACCCAGGCATGGGCGATCTGCGCGGCGGCCGTCGCCTCCACGGCGAGCACCACCACGAGCATGAACCAGTAGAGCCAGCCCACGCTGAATCCGGCCCAGCGGCCCAGCGCACGCTCCGCGTGTACGGAGAACGAACCCGAGGCCGGCATCGCCGCCGACATCTCGCCGAGCATCCGCATCACCAGCATCGCGAGCGCGCCGGCGATCAGATACGAGACGACGACGGCGGGCCCGGCGACCGCGATCCCGGCGCCCGAACCGACGAAGAGACCCGCACCGATCACCCCGCCCAGACCGAGCATCGTCAGATGGCGCTGCTTCAGACCGTGGGCCAGGGGCTCGGACCGTGCGGGGGACCGCGTGGGGGGCGCGTCGTGCATGAGCTGTGGGTCACTCTCGGATCATTTATGGGGAACCTACAGTCTCACGCTGCGCCACCTCCGTCCGAACCGAGGACCGCACACACCCCCACCTTCGTGACCAGCATCACCCCGGGGAGTGATTGCGCGATGCTCTTTGTTCGAACCCAACCAAAGCCTCAACCACCGGTTTGTGGGCGGCTGATGGTGATCGAGGGATATTCAGTCGGCTAACGTCACCCTCAGTCCGTCCTTGCCTGCCGACCTCACCCGCGGAGTCCCGATGAGTACTGCTGCCGCCCCCGTCCGTTCCGGAGCGGTCCTCGCCGACCTGCTGCCCGCAGCCCGGCACCGCTACGCCGTGGACACGGCGCTGGTCGTCGGCGGTGCCGCCCTCACCGGCATCGCGGCCCAGATCGCCGTGCCCGTCCCCGGCTCCCCGGTCCCCGTCACGGGCCAGACCTTCGCCGCGCTGCTCATCGGCACCGCGCTCGGCGCCCGCCGCGGCTTCCTCTCGCTCGCCGTGTACACGCTCGTCGGCATGGCCGGCATGCCGTGGTTCTCCGAGGGCAGCTCGGGCCCCGGCGGTGCGTCGTTCGGCTACGTCCTCGGCATGCTGCTCGCCGCGACGGTCGTCGGCGGCCTGGCCCGCCGCGGCGGTGACCGCTCCGTCCTGCGTACCGCGGGCACGATGGTGGCCGGATCCCTCGTCATCTACGCGGTCGGCGTGCCCTACCTGGCGCTCTCCACGGGTATGTCGATGGGCGCGGCCGTCGCCGCCGGCCTGGTGCCGTTCCTGATCGGCGACGCCCTCAAGGCCGCGCTGGCCATGGGCGCGCTGCCGGCCTCCTGGAAGCTCATCGGGCGCCGCGGCTGACGCCGTCGACGCCGTAGGCACCACCGAAGAGGCTCGCCGGGTCGTGAAGCGACACCAGACCGGCGAGCCTCTCGCGTGTCCGGGGCTCGTGCAGGTCCTGTCGGGTCCGCGCCAGGTCGCCGCCGCCGAAGGCGAAGTTCAGCGAGCGGCCCAGGGCGTACGGCGCGGTCTCCCCGGCCACCTCGCCGTACAGCGTCCGTACCGAGGGGACGTCCGTACCGTCCAGCGGTGACAGCAGCCGCAGCAGGAAGCCCGCATCGCGGTAGGGCACCGCGCTGTCCACGGCGGGCGGTGTGGCCAGGGCGCCGCCCAGGTGGTTGAGCTGGACGACGGTCATGGCCGGGGCCTTCGGCCCGGTCAGCTCCAGCACCCTCGCCGCCGCCGCGGCGTCCAGGTCGCGGAGCATCAGGCCCTCGCCGTGGTAGGCGTGCGGGAACGGCGGGTCGCTGTGGATGGTGTGGCTCTCGGTGTACGGCATCTCCCGCAGTGAGTCGGACAGCGCGGGCCCGATCGCCCGCAGCGGTGCCACCAGGGCCTCTCCCTCCGCCACCGGCCCGGTGTACGCGACCCGCACCGAGACCACGTACCGCCCGCGCAGTGGCTCCGGGAGCTGCGGCAGGTCGGGGTAGCTCAGCGCCGCGAGCGAGGAGGTGCAGGTCTCGGGCACGGTCCGGGTCCACTCCAGATAGCGCCGCAGCACCTCGGGGGCCTTGTCCCCGTCGAAGGCCAGCGAGCCGCCGTACAGCCGCTCCACGGCCACCAGGCCGATCTCCAGCTCCGTCACGATGCCGAGCCGGTGTCCGCCGCCGCGCAGCCCCCAGAACAGGTCCGGCTCGCTCTCCGGGGTGACCTGGCGCAGGACGCCGTCGGCTGTCACCACGTCCAGCGAGCGGACATGGTCGGCGGCGTAGCCGAACTCCCGGGCCAGGATGCCGAGTCCACCGCCCAGCGTGTACGAGACGGCGCCCACACCGGGCGAGGAGCCGTTCAGCGGGGCGAGCCCGTGCGGGGCCGCGGCGGCGACGACCGATGCCCAGGTCGCGCCCGCCCCGATACGCGCGGTGGGGCGCTCGGGATCGACCCGCACGGTGTCCATCCGGCGGGTACGGATCAGCACCCCG
Source organism: Streptomyces sp. NBC_01012 (assembly GCF_045162755.1). Classification (NCBI taxonomy): domain Bacteria; kingdom Bacillati; phylum Actinomycetota; class Actinomycetes; order Kitasatosporales; family Streptomycetaceae; genus Streptomyces; species Streptomyces sp. NBC_01012. The sequence continues at coordinate 5,305,743 of NZ_CP108688.1, forward strand.
CCCTCGACGGGGCCCGGCAGCCCGTGCCCCGTCGCGTGCGCGACGACGGGCAGACCGCGCGCCGCGGCGTCCCGCACCGCGGCCCTGACGTCCTCGGCGTCCGAAGCCTCCACCAGGAGGTCGGGGCGGATGGCGAAGCCGGTCTGGAAGCTGTCGACTGCGGGGACGGCGGTCATGAGGAAGGCTCTCCGTTCGCTCGCGGGATCTCGGGACGAGGGAGAGCCTTCCGGGTATACATGACATCCACCGTCAGGTATTCGCGACGGTCACTCGACCGGCGCCGCCGCCTTCCTGGTGCGGGCCTCGCGCACCAGCGAGACGGCCACCACGAGCGCCGCGACCAGCAGCGAGAGCAGCACCTGCTCGCGTCCGGCGTCGTCGGTCAGCATGTAGACCAGGACGAAGGAGATCATCGCGATCGTCGCCCAGGTCAGATACGGGAAGAGCCACATCCGTACGACGAGCTTCTCGGGCGCTTCGCGCAGGATGATGCCGCGCATCCGTAGCTGGGTGAAGCAGATGACCAGCCACACGAAGAGGGCGACCGCGCCGGAGGAGTTCAGCAGGAACGCGAACACGGTGTCGGGCCACTGGTAGTTGAAGAACACCGCGACGAAGCCGAACACGACGGACGAGAGGATCGCCGCCTGCGGCACGCCCCGCCCGTTCACCCGGGCGAAGGCCTTGGGCGCGTCTCCGCGCCGGCCCAGCGAGAAGGCCATGCGCGAGGCCGTGTAGAGGCCGGAGTTGAGACAGGACAGCACGGCGGTCAGCACGATGACGTCCATGACCTGGCCGGCGTGCGGGATGCCGATGGCGTTCAGCGCGGCGACGTACGAACCGTCCTTGACGATGGAGGGGTCGTTCCACGGCAGCAGGGTGAGGACCACGAAGACCGAGCCCAGGTAGAAGATGGCGATACGCCAGATCACGCTGTTGGTCGCCCGGGAGACGGCCCGCTGCGGGTTCTCGGACTCACCGGCCGCCAGCGTCACGATCTCGCTGCCCATGAAGGAGAAGACGACCATCAGCACACCCGTGAGGATGGCCCCCGGTCCCTCGGGGAAGAACCCGCCGGCGTCCGTGAGGTGGGCGAGGCCCGACCCCGCGTTGTCCGCACCCGGCAGGACGCCGAACACGGCGAGCAGACCGACGATGACGAACGCGCCGATCGCCACGACCTTGATCCCGGCGAACCAGAACTCGAACTCGCCGTACGAGCCGACGGAGACCAGGTTGGTCGCCGTCAGCACCACCATGACGATCAGGGCCCACGCCCACTGCGGAACGCCCGATATCCAGCCCTCCAGGATCTTGGCGCCCGCCGTGGCCTCGACGGCGAGCACCACGACCCAGAAGAACCAGTACAGCCAGCCGATGGAGAAGCCGGCCCAGCGGCCCAGGGCCTGGTCGGCGTAGGCGGAGAAGGAACCGGAGCTCGGCCGGGCGACGGCCATCTCGCCGAGCATTCGCATGACAAGCACGACCATCAGGCCGACCAGCGCGTACGACAGGAGAATGGCCGGCCCCGCGGCGGCGATGCCGGCGCCCGAGCCGACGAAGAGGCCCGCTCCGATCACGCCGCCGATGGCGATCATCGAGAGATGGCGGTTCTTGAGGCCGGCCTGAAGGCCGTCCGGGGAGCCCGGCTTGCCCGGCTCGCCGGGCTGTTGGCCCGGGCCGGTCAGCGTCGACTGCGACGTCATGGATCGAATCCTTACGTTTTCTGATCACGTGTGTCGGTGTTGCCTCGGCGGGGGTACGGCCGAGGCAAGGCCACGCATTCAAGCCCGGTCGACACCAGAATCGGAACCCCCTCTTCCGGTCTTTGACCTGATCGTTGCCCTTGTGGCACCGCGCACAGGCACCGGACCTGAACCGGATCCCCGGAACGCCCGGTGGGTCCCGACCCCGCTGACGATTACCCCGCCCCGTCCGTGCCACACTTCGCACCATGCGCGTGTACCTCGGCTCCGACCATGCCGGCTTCGAACTGAAGAACCACCTCGTCGAGTGGCTCACCGCCCACGGCCACGAGGCGGTCGACTGCGGACCCCACATCTACGACGCCGAGGACGACTACCCGCCGTTCTGCCTCCGCGCCGCCGAGCGGACGGCCGCGGACAAGGAGAGCCTCGGGATCGTCATCGGCGGCTCGGGCAACGGCGAGCAGATCGCCGCGAACAAGGTCAAGGGCGTCCGCGCCGCGCTCGCCTGGAGCGAGCAGACCGCCGAGCTCGGCCGTGAGCACAACGACGCCAACGTGGTGGCCATCGGCGGCCGGATGCACACGGTGGAGGAGTCCACCAAGTTCGTCGAGATCTTCCTCGCCACCCCGTACTCCGGCGCGGCACGCCACACCCGGCGCATCGAGATGCTCTCGGAGTACGAGAACACCGGCGAGCTCCCCCCGATCCCGGCCCACCACCCGCAGCAGGGCTGACCGGCCCCCACCCCGTGTTCCTCGTGCCGCCGGAGCCGTACGCCCGGCGGCACAGCGCGTGACGCGACCAGGAGACATGCCGTGCCCGAGGGGCATACGATCCACCGCCTCGCCGCGGACCACCATGAGCGGTTCGCCGGCCGGCCGGCACGGGTGAGCAGCCCCCAGGGCAAGTTCTCCGACAGCGCTGCGCTGCTGGACGGCCGGATGTTCACCGGCGTCGACGCGCACGGCAAGCACCTCTTCCTCGGCTTCGAGGGATCGGTCTGGGTCCACATCCACCTCGGCCTCTTCGGCAAACTCGGCTTCGGTACGGCTCCGGCGCCGCCGCCCACCGAAACGGTCCGGCTGCGCCTGCTCAACGACGCCCACCACGCCGACCTGCGCGGCCCCACCACATGCGCCCTGATCACCGGGCCCGAGAAGCGCGCGATACACGACCGCCTCGGCCCCGACCCGCTGCGCTCCGACGAGGACGGCGAGCGGGCCTGGCAGCGGATCTCCCGCAGCCGCGTCACGGTCGCCGCCCTGCTGATGGACCAGAAGGTCGTCTCCGGAGTCGGCAACGTCTATCGCGCCGAGGTCCTCTTCCGGCACGGCATCGACCCGTACCGCTCGGGCAAGGACCTCGACCGGGGCGAGTGGGACGCGATCTGGGCCGACCTCGGCGCACTCATGCGTGAGGGCGTGCGGAACAACCGCATCGACACGGTCCGCCCCGAACATCTCCCGGAGGCCATGGGCAGGCCCCCGCGGGTCGACGACCACGGCGGCGAGGTGTACGTCTACCGCCGGGCCAGGCAGGCCTGCCACATCTGCGGCACCGAGATCCGCACCGCCGACCTGGCGGCCCGCAACCTCTTCTGGTGCCCGGCCTGCCAGCCCTCCACATAGTTCCGGCCACGTGTTTCGAACATATTGTCACCGGGTCCCCCTGCACCGGAGGCCGTCGGGTGGATAAGGTCCCGGCAATGGCCCGTCGCAGAGGAGCAGACACCTACCCCGCCCGGTGGAGAAGATCAGCACACCGGGCGCGCATCGCGCTGCGCAGGTCCGGAGTCGACTACTTCCGCGGTGACGGGGCGGACTGGATAGCCCTGGTCGGTCTGCTGATCCTCGTACCCGTCATCACCTGCACCACCCTGCTCAACCCGGTCTGGTGCTCCCCGACCGCCCTCGCCCTGCCGATCGTCGCGGGCGGTCTGCTGCTGCGGCCGGCCAGCCTGCTGGGGCTCTACGCGGCCGCGGCCGGCGCCCTGATCGTGGATTCCATCGCCCTCGGCCCGTACATGGAAGGGCCTGCCAGGGTCACACCGGGCACCGTCCTGGTCGTCGCGGCCTGCGGCTTCTTCGGGCTGGTCCTCGCCCAGTTCAGGGCCAGGGTCGGGGTGCCGTGGCGACGCGGCGGCACGATGCTCTTCGACCTCCGCGAGCGGATCCGGATCCAGAGCGCCCTGCCACGGCTGCCCGGTGGCTGGCACCGCGAGATGGCGCTCCGCCCGGCCGGCGGCCAGTCCTTCTCCGGCGACTTCGTCGTCGCCGCCCGCACCAACGGCGGACGCACCCTGGAGGTCGTGCTCACCGATGTCTCGGGCAAGGGCATGGACGCGGGTTCCCGCGCCCTGCTGCTGTCCGGGGCCTTCGGCGGTCTCCTCGGCTCCCTGCCCCCGCACGGCTTCCTGCCCGCGGCCAACGGCTATCTGCTGCGCCAGGACTGGGACGAGGGCTTCGCCACCTCGATCCACCTCGTCCTGGATCTGGAATCCGGTGACTACGAGATCCTCTCCGCCGGTCATCCGCCCGCGCTGCAACTGCACGCGGGCAGCGGCCGGTGGGAGGAGAAGGCCGCCGAAGGACCGCTGCTCGGGGTGTACGACGGGGCGGACTTCGACGCGGTGAAGGGCTCGCTGGAGCCCGGGGACGTCCTCATGCTCTTCACGGACGGGCTGGTGGAGGCCTCCGACCGGGACATCGCCGACGGCATCGACCGGCTCACCGGCGAGGCCGACCGCTATGTCGCGACGGGCTTCGAGGGAGCGGCCTGGCATCTGATCGAGGCCTGCGCGAAGGACGTCAACGATGACCGCGCGCTCCTGCTGCTGTCCCGTCAGGCCTGAATCGGGAATCGTACGTAACCGGTGGAAACCGTACGAGCGTCAAGGCGAGGGCCTCGCGTCACCACAACGTGAAGGGGCCCGGTGCCGGGTGCGGGACGGCTGCCCCGCACCCGAGCCGGGCGGCATCACGCCGGGACCGACACTTTCTCCCGCTCCTCGTCCTTCGCCCGCCCTCCGGGCAGGATCCGGGCGAGCCAGTGAGAGCGCCCCGCGGCCAGGGGTGCGAGCACCGCGAGGACGAGCACATATCCGGCGATGAACGGGGAGAGCCGCTCGTCGAGCCCCGCACCCGCCGCCATGGTGGCCAGGATGAGCGCGAACTCGCCCCGTGCCATCAGCGTGGTGGAGATGTTCGACGCGGGCAGTGCGCCGAAGCCGTACACCCGTGCCGAGAACAGGCCCGAGAGCACGTTCATCGCCACGGTCAGCGCGACCGCTATCAGGACCGGCCACAGAACGCTCGGCAGGTCGCCCGGGTTGATGGAGAGTCCGAAGGCGAAGAAGAAGATCGCGCCGAAGGCGTCCCGCAGCGGGTGCACCAGCTTCATGATGCGGTCGCCCGAGCTCGTGCTGCCGAGCATCAGACCGACCATGAAGGCCCCGATCGCGTCCGCGACCCCGAACCACTCGGAGACACCGGCCACGAAGACGGCGGCGCCGAGGAAGGAGATGACCAGCAGCTCGTCATCCCGTGTGTTGATCAGCTTGCTGATGAACTTGATGCCGAAACGGGCCATGAGAGCCAGCAGCAACAGGAAACCGAAGGCTTTGCCACCGTCCCGCAGGGCGGCGCCGAGACCGTCGGACTGCGACAGGATCGGCTGGAGGGCGGCCAGATAGAGGGCGAGGAAGATGTCGTCGACGACGATGATGCCGAGGATCGGCTTGGTCTCCGGGCTGCCGAGGCGTTTCGTGTCGACAAGGATCTTCGTGACGATCGCCGAGGACGAGATGCCGATCACCCCGGCGAGCACCAGCGCCTCGGAGTTGCCCCAGCCCAGGGCGAAGCCGAAGCCGAGCCCGGCGCCGACGTTGAGGATCAGATAGACGGTGCCGGCGAGCACCATCTTGCGGCCACCCGCTTTGAGGTCGTCGAGCTTGAACTCGAGCCCCAGGTAGAAGAGCAGCAGCACAAGACCGAGCGCGGAGAGCATCTCCAGGTCGTGCGGGTCGTCGAGAAGGACGACCCCTGGCGTGTGTGCGCCGAGAAGGATCCCGGCGAGGATGAACAGGGGGATGGTCGGCAGCCCGATACGGCCGCCGACGCGGGCGAGGACGGCGGCGGCGAGGAAGGCGCCCCCCATGGCGATGAGCGTGTCTGCGTGTCCGATGAGCCCGTCTCCTTCGTTCGGTCAAGAGTGCGTCAAGGAATCGTCAGTAATTAGTTTACCGAACGATTTGGGATGCAACGGTTGACCCGTCGAAATGTTGCTCCGTGGGGGGTACGGTCGGACCCATGACGAGCCCGTATCTGACGCTGTCCCAGGTGGAGGCGATCGCCCGCGAGGCCCATCGCCGGCAGACCGACAAGGCGGGGCGCCCGTACGCGGAACACCTGGCCGCGGTGGCCGATGGCGTACGGATCAGGGGCGGCAGCGAGGAGCAGAGGGCGGCCGCCTGGCTGCACGACGCGATCGAGGACGGCGCGCTGTCACGGCAGTGGCTGGCGGAGGCCCCGCTTCCGTCGCGGGTAAAGGAAATGGTCCTCGCCGTCACCAAGCGGGACGGCGAGGACCTCGTCGCGTACACCGGGCGGATTCTCGCCACGCCCGGGGCGCTGTTGATCAAGGAGTCGGATCTGGCGCACAACGCGGACCCGGACCGGCTCGCTCTCCTGGAACCGGCGACCCGTACCCGGCTCACAGCGAAGTATGCCCAGGTACGCGGCCTGTTGGGGCTCGGCGGGGGAGTCGGGCCCACCGAACAGCGGGATCAAGCCAACCCCGTGGACCGCTGACGCCCCGGTGGGGCCGGCCTCCGGCGGGAGGGCCCGATCCGGACGGACTCAGCGCTTGGCGGGGTTCCGGCGGAACGCCCAGCTCATGTCCGGCTCGGTCGCGAAGCGCAGTACGCGGCGGACCGGCGGGGTGCACAGCAGGGTCACGGCGACGGCCGCGGTGACGGACACGAGGATCAGGCCCAGGGGGCCCGAGAGCCACTCGTAGCGGTCGAACAGGCCCGCGTAGGAAGCGCCCTTCACCAGGAAGCCGTGCAGCAGGTAGCCGCAGATCGTCCCGGCGCCCAGCACGGTGAACCACATGGGGCGGCGCGGGACCCAGGCCAGGAAGGCGGTCGTGAGCAGCAGTGCGCAGCCGAACATGGCCAGGGTCATCACGGGACCCGTCCACCACTGGAAGTCCATCTCCTGGGCGCTGTTGCTGCGGTAGAACCAGCCGAGCTGCATGCGCGGCGCGGCCCAGTAGGCGAAGGCCAGGGCGCCGACGACCAGCGGAATCGACAGCATCCGCACCTCGCGGCGGCGCACCAGCTGGAAGTGCTCGGGCTTCAGCAGCAGGCCGAGCACGAAGAACGGCAGGAGCTGGCAGACGCGCTGCAGGTCCAGGTCGTCGCCGATGTCGGGTGTCAGCGAGGCCAGCGCCGCGATCACGAGGGCGACCGGCAGCGGGTGACGCAGCGACTGCCAGATCGGTGTGGTGACCCGCCAGATGAACAGGGCGATCAGGAACCAGGTGAGGAACAGCGGGTCGAGCAGGGTGATGGGTGTGTCGTCCACGCCGCCGGCGTACCGCCTGAAGAGCGAGTACGCGGTCTCGAAGAGCACATAGGGCACCACGACCCCGGTGATGAGGCGCTTCACCTTGGCCGAACTCATGTCGAACGACCGCGAGAAGTAGCCCGACACCAGGATGAACGCCGGCATGTGGAACGTGTACACGACCATGTACAGCGCGCGCGTCGTGCGGCTGCCGTCCATCACCGGCTCCCAGGCGTGGGCCACGGCGACGAGCACGATCGCGAGATACTTCACATTGTCGAAGTACGCGTCACGGCGCTTGGCCGGCTTGGACGCCGCACCACCGGCCGGAGCGGTCTCGGCTGCGGGGGAGGAGACACCCGTACCGGTCAGGACCTGCTCGTGTCTCGGCTCCGACTCCCGGCTCTCCGGGGTGATCGGGGCCCTCTGAATTTCGCTGGGAGCTTTAGACATCTCATGCACCTTAGACCCGTCGATCCGTACGCGTAAAACTCTCAAGGGATATCGCGTGTTCCCAGCCATTCGAAAGTGAAACCGTCGAAAACCGCCCGTTACGTAGTGATTCATCCGCCTTAAATGGGGCATATCGGCGGGTGGTTGGGGGGAGTGAATTTCGTCGCACGAACGTCCGGCGAATCGCCGTGAATGAAGTGTGGGGATATGGAAACGGTCACGTTGATCGATATGCGAACCGCTCTGCGCACAGCAGGCGCACAGTTTAGGCCCGACCCGCGCCCCTGCACCGCCTCTGCCCCTGTGTGCGCCGGATCGCACCACGGCGCGCGCGGGGGGGCACGCGGGCGCGAGGATGGCGCGATCCGGTCATGTCTCTTCATCACCCGTCAGCAGCCACAGGGGAGTTGGTGGCACGATGGGAGCGACGGAGGTGTGCTGGTCGCACGCCACCGGGCCGGCAAGGCGGACCGACCAAGGGTGTGATCAGTCGTGGCCATTTCACTGTCTGTGGTGCTGATGCTGGGGATCGTCCTGGTGGTGCTGATCCGCGGTGGATCCATCAAGGGGGGCCCGGCGATCGTCGCTGTGCTTTTCGGCTTCTTCCTGGCCTCGACCGGCATGGCGCCCTCGATCAACAGATTCATGAACTCGATAGCCGACACGATCAACCAGATCAGCTTCTGAGGCACACCCCGAAGCCCGGCCCGGCGGCCCGCAGCCGGCCGGGCCCCTTCCGTGCGTCCACGCACGGCGGAACAGGAAGACGACGGGCGGCGCGTAAGCGGGCGGGGCCACGGAAACGCCTCAGGGCCGGGCGGAGGGAAGACCTCCGCCCGGCCCTGAGCCGTTGGAGCGGGCGACGGGAATCGAACCCGCGTAGCTAGTTTGGAAGACTAGGGCTCTACCATTGAGCTACGCCCGCAAGCACCGCACCGCAGGTCCGTGGACCTCGGTACGCACAGCATCGTAGCGGGTCGGGGACGGTGCGCGCACACCCGTATCGGTGTGCCCCCACGACGGACCCCGGGACCCCCTACGCGAAGCGGCCGACGCGGTGCGCTTCTGCATGTACCCTACGTGTCGCACCGACGGGGTGTGGCGCAGCTTGGTAGCGCGTCCGCTTTGGGAGCGGAAGGTCGTCGGTTCGAATCCGGCCACCCCGACCACCAGCAAGATCGCATTGTGGGAGTCCTCCCCCTTGCCGTTACTATGCAAATTGCGTGCCCGTGTGTCTGATGTACCGGGCTCGATCCGCGAAGCCGCCTCTCGGCGGCCCAGCAGAACCCCAAGAAGTCAGCCACCAAGGAGACCGAACCGTGAAGAGCGCCGTGGAGACCCTGAACCCGACTCGGGTTCGGCTCAGCATCGAGGTGCCCTTCGAGGAGCTCAAGGACAGCCTCGACGCGGCGTACAAGAAGATCAACCAGCAGGTCACGGTGAAGGGCTTCCGTAAGGGCAAGATCCCCAACCGCGTCATCGACCAGCGGTTCGGCCGTGGTGCTGTTCTGGAGGAGGCCGTCAACGACGCCCTCCCGAAGTTCTACACCGAGGCTGTCAACGAGGGTGAGCTCAACGTTCTGGGCCAGCCCGAGGTTGACATCACCGAGCTCAAGGACGGCGACCTGCTGGCCTTCACCGCCGAGGTGGATGTCCGTCCCGAGATCGAGATCCCGGACTACTCCGGTATCGAGGTCACCGTGGACGCACTCGAAGTCAGCGACGAAGACGTCGACAAGGCCGTGGAGCAGCTCCGTGAGCGCTTCGCCTCGACCAACCCGGTCGAGCGCGCCGCCGCCGACGGCGATGTCGTGACCATCGACCTGGAGGCCAAGGTCGACGGAGAGGTCCTCGAGGACGGCGTGGCCGCCGGTGTCTCGTACACCATCGGCTCCGGCGAGCTCCTCGAAGGCATCGACGAGGCCGTGACCGGCCTGGAGGCGGGTGGCGAGGCCACCTTCACCTCCGAGCTGAAGGGCGGCTCCGCCGAGGGCAAGGAGGCGGAGGTCACCGTCAAGGTCACCGCCGTCGCCTCCCGCGAACTGCCCGAGCTGGACGACGACTTCGCGCAGATGGCGAGCGAGTTCGACACGCTCGCCGAGGTCCGCGAGGACAGCCGTAAGCGCCTGGAGAGCACCAAGCAGTACGACCAGGCCACCCAGGCCCAGGAGCGCGTGCTCGAGGAGCTGCTCAAGCTGGCCGAGGTCCCGATCCCCGAGAAGCTCCTCGCGGACGAGGTCCAGACCCGCAAGCACAACCTGGAGCACCACCAGCTCGGCCAGATGGGCCTCGACCTCGAGAAGTACCTCGAGATCCAGGGCAAGACCCTGGAGGAGTTCGAGAACGAGACCTCCGAGCAGGCCATCAAGGGCATCAAGACCCAGTTCATCCTTGACGAGCTCGTCAACAAGGAGAAGCTGAACGTCAACCAGGAGGAGCTCACCGAGCACCTCATGCGGCGCGCGCAGTCCTCCGGCATGAGCCCCGACCAGTTCGCCCAGGCCGTCGTCGAAGGCGGCCAGGTGCCGATGCTCGTCGGCGAGGTCGCCCGCGGCAAGGCGCTCGCCGTCGTCGTCGAGGCCGCCAAGGTCACCGACACCAACGGTGAGATCGTCGAGCTCGAGGACGAAGAGGACGCGGCGGACGCGGACGGCGAGGCCACCGAGACGGCCGAGGGCGTCGAGGGCGCCACCGAGGCCGCCGACGCCACCGAGGCCGCCGAGAAGAAGGACGAGAAGAACGAGGCCTGAGCCTCGCCCCGCTCGTTGATCTGATCCGCACGACGGGCCCCGGACGTTGCCGTCCGGGGCCCGTCGTCGTGTCGGCCCGCCCCGGGAACCCTTGTGCCCACTGCTTACCTTGCGCTCCCAGCGAACAGTTGGGGAAGCGGGATGGCGTTGTCCCACCTGCGCGTTAGGGTCCATGAAGAGGAAGGGTCGGGTAGTCCCGGCCCACCCCGGTACGAAGACGCTGAGACGGCCGGAGCCGTCAGAGACGAGCAGGTGGATACGTGACGAATCTGATGCCCTACGCCGCCGGAGAGCCGTCCCTCGGTGGAGGCCTCGGTGACCAGGTCTACAGCCGACTGCTCGGCGAGCGCATCATCTTCCTCGGTCAGCAGGTCGACGATGACATCGCCAACAAGATCACCGCACAGCTTCTGCTCCTTGCCGCGGAACCCGACAAGGACATCTACCTCTACATCAACAGCCCCGGCGGCTCGGTGACGGCAGGCTTCGCGGTCTACGACACGATGCAGTACATCCCGAACGACGTGGTCACCATCGGTATGGGCATGGCGGCCTCGATGGGCCAGTTCCTGCTCACCGGTGGCACGACGGGCAAGCGCTTCGCGCTCCCGAACACCGACATCCTCATGCACCAGGGCTCGGCCGGCATCGGCGGTACGGCCTCGGACATCAAGATCCAGGCGCAGTACCTGCTCCGCACGAAGACGCGGATGGCGGAGATCACGGCCCACCACTCCGGTCAGACCGTGGAGACGATCATCCGCGACGGCGACCGCGACCGCTGGTACTCCGCAGAAGAGGCCAAGGAGTACGGCCTCATCGACGAGATCATCTCGGCCGCGTCGGGCATCCCGGGCGGCGGCGGCACCGGCGCCTGATCCAGGCGCGCACCACCCCGCACCCTCTCGTACGCCGAGACCTCCAGCCCACATGAACGCCACCAGGATGGTGAACACCCACATGAACAACCTCTCCGGCGCCTCAGCGAGCGGCCTCTACACCGGCCCGCAGGTGGACAACCGCTACATCGTGCCCCGTTTCGTGGAGCGGACCTCGCAGGGCACGCGTGAGTACGACCCGTACGCGAAGCTCTTCGAGGAGCGCGTCATCTTCCTCGGCGTCCAGATCGACGACGCCTCGGCCAACGACGTCATGGCGCAGCTGCTGTGCCTGGAGTCGATGGACCCGGACCGTGACATCTCGATCTACATCAACAGCCCCGGCGGCTCGTTCACCGCGCTCACCGCGATCTACGACACGATGCAGTTCGTGAAGCCGGACATCCAGACGGTCTGCATGGGCCAGGCCGCCTCCGCGGCCGCCGTCCTGCTGGCCGCCGGCACCCCGGGCAAGCGCATGGCGCTCCCGCACGCCCGTGTGCTGATCCACCAGCCGTCCTCGCAGACCGGCCGTGAGCAGCTCTCCGACCTGGAGATCGCGGCCAACGAGATCCTGCGGATGCGCACCCAGCTCGAGGAGATGCTGGCCAGGCACTCCACGACCCCGCTGGAGAAGATCAGCGAGGACATCGAGCGCGACAAGATCCTTACCGCCGACGACGCACTCGCGTACGGTCTGGTGGACCAGATCGTGTCCACCCGTAAGACCACCGCAGGCGCGTCCGTCTGACGTCGGTCTTTCCCCTTGGCACAGTCCACCCGCACCGGCCTCGGCCGTGTGAACCGTGCCAAGGGGGGCCCGAACGGGGGGCCAGGCAAGGTACCGTCGGATAGAGGCACCAGGAGCCGCTGAACCAGGCTGCTCCCAGGCGAAGGGGAAGCACCTCGTGGCACGCATCGGTGATGGCGGCGACCTGCTCAAGTGCTCGTTCTGCGGAAAGAGCCAGAAGCAGGTGAAGAAGCTCATCGCGGGACCCGGTGTGTACATCTGCGACGAGTGCATCGATCTCTGCAACGAGATCATCGAGGAGGAGCTCGCCGAGACCTCCGAGGTGCGGTGGGAGGAGCTCCCCAAGCCGCGCGAGATCTACGAGTTCCTCGAGGGGTACGTCGTCGGGCAGGAGCCCGCGAAGAAGGCCCTCTCGGTCGCTGTGTACAACCACTACAAGCGGGTCCAGGCCGGGGAGAACGGCGGCGGCGCGAATCGCGACGACGCCATCGAGCTGGCCAAGTCCAACATCCTGCTGCTGGGCCCCACGGGCTCGGGCAAGACGCTCCTCGCCCAGACGCTGGCCCGCATGCTCAACGTCCCGTTCGCCATCGCGGACGCGACGGCGCTGACGGAGGCCGGCTATGTCGGTGAGGACGTCGAGAACATCCTGCTGAAGCTGATCCAGGCCGCCGACTACGACGTCAAGAAGGCCGAGACCGGGATCATCTACATCGACGAGATCGACAAGGTCGCCCGCAAGAGCGAGAACCCGTCGATCACGCGCGACGTATCGGGCGAGGGCGTCCAGCAGGCCCTGCTGAAGATCCTGGAGGGCACCACCGCCTCCGTACCGCCGCAGGGCGGACGGAAGCACCCGCACCAGGAGTTCATCCAGATCGACACGACGAACGTGCTGTTCATCGTGGGCGGTGCCTTCTCGGGCCTGGAGAAGATCATCGAGTCGCGGGCCGGCGCCAAGGGCATCGGCTTCGGGGCCACGATCCGCTCCAAGCTGGAGATCCAGGCGAGCGACCAGTTCCAGGAGGTCATGCCGGAGGACCTGGTGAAGTTCGGGATGATCCCCGAGTTCATCGGCCGCCTCCCGGTGCTGACCTCGGTCCACAACCTGGACCGCGAGGCGCTGCTCCAGATTCTGGTCGAGCCGCGTAACGCCCTGGTGAAGCAGTACCAACGACTGTTCGAACTCGACGGTGTGGAGCTGGACTTCGAGCGCGAGGCGCTTGAGGCCATCGCCGACCAGGCGATCCTCCGCCAGACCGGCGCGCGTGGTCTGCGCGCCATCATGGAAGAGGTCCTGCAGTCCGTGATGTACGACGTCCCGTCCCGCAAGGACGTGGCCCGCGTCGTCATCACCCCGGACGTCGTCCGCAACAACGTCAACCCGACCCTGGTCCCGCGCGAACCGCGCGCGATCGGCAAGAACGACGACGGCCGCCACGAGAAGTCCGCGTAGCGGCAGCCGACACGAAAGGGGCGCCCGGCCATCGGCCGGGCGTCTTTTCTCGCACCCAAAGTATTAGTCTGTGCTAATATTCCTTCCTGTGGATGGTCCGTACGAAATCAGATTCTTCGCAGATGTCCTGGAATGGATTCACGTGCTGGCCAAGGAGGATCCGGATAGCCATGATTACGTGATCGCTGCACTGGAGCGCCTCCAGGAGGTCGGTCCTGCGTTACGGCGCCCGACGGTGGGGGCTGTCGAGGACAGCCGCTACCGCAACATGCGCGAGCTTCGTCCACGCAGCGGCAGCACCGTCAGTATCCGGATGCTTTTCGTGTTCGACCCGGTGCGACGAGCGGTGTTCCTCGTTGCCGGGAACAAGGCGAGCGGGCGGCAGTGGGCGGCCTGGTACCCGAAGGCGATCAAAGAAGCCGATGCCAGGTACATGGCTTACCTTGAAGCCCTGAAGGAGGAGGACAACGGATGAATCTTGGCAGCATGGCCGATCTCACGGCAGACATCACGCCGGAGAAGCGTGCTCGCATCGACGCGCTCAAGAGCGAGATGGTCGACGCGGAGCGGGGGCATGAACTGGCCTCACTCCGGAAGGCCCAGGGGATGACCCAGGTGCAGGTGGCGAAGGCGATGAGCGTGACTCAGGGGCGGATCAGCCAGATCGAGCGTGGTGGAGTGCGACTGGACACTTCGACGATGTCGGCCTACCTGCATGCCATCGGAGGCGAGTTGACGATACTGGCCACCGTCGGAAACGTGTCTGTGAAGCTCTGATCGGTGGCACACACCACATACGCGAGAGGGGCGCCCGGCCACCGGCCGGGCGCCCCTCTCGCGCTGTGCGGGATCAGACCTTGGTGCGGGAGGTGTTGTAGAGCTTGGCCGCGAGAGCCGCCACCTCGTCCTGGGTCATGGACTTGTTGGTCATGGCCGCGCCGATGTCGACGCCGATGACCGCACCGACGGTGCTGTAATCGGCCCAGACGCAGACCGGCGTGGTCATATCCGCGGGGCCGTTCGCCAGGTCGCCGTCGGCCTGGTCGTTGACCACCTTCATGTTCTGGCACTTCATCAACGCGTCCTTGAAGCCGGGAGGCGTGACGTCCGTGGGGCTGCCGACCAGAGAGGTCTTGGCGTCATCACTCGCGGCCATCCCCATCTTGGCCTGAGCGAACATGCCGTCGAGAGCCTTCGCCGGGTCGGAGATGTCACCCCAATTGCCGTACAGCATGAGCATCTTGGTCGTGAGGGGATTCTTGTCGAGGTCGCCGCTCAGGTACTGGGCCTCGGCCTTGTGGGCATCCTTGATGCCCACAGCCTCGGCCTCGGCCTTCTCCTTGCTCGTCATGGTGTCCGAGGAGGAGGAGGAGTCCGAGGTGTCCTGCTTGTAGTCGTCCACCGTGGCGGCCGGGGTGAGCTTGTACCCCTTGGTGGAGTCCGCCACGTCGCTGCTGCTCGAACCGCCGCCCGAGGTCAGGAAGTACACCCCGCCCGCGACCACGGCCAGCGCGACCACGGCCGCGCCGATGATCAGGCCGGTCTTCTTCTTCGGGGCCGGCTGCTGCGGGGGCATGCCGGGGTACGCCTGCTGGCCGCCGTACGGCGGGGTGGGCGGCTGCTGGCCGTACGGGCCCGGCTGCTGGCCCTGCGGGTAGCCGTAGCCCTGCGGGGGCTGCTGCTGCGGCGGGACACCCTGGGGGGCCTGCTGCGGGTAGCCGTAGCCGGGCTGGCCCTGCGGGGGGCCCTGGGGCGGACCCTGCGGCGGCGGACCGCCGTACGGGCCCGGCTGCTGGCCGTACGGTCCGGGCTGGCCCTGCGGCGGCTGCCCGCCGTACGGGCCCGGCTGGTTGTAGCTCATTACGCTGTCCCCTGTTCGTGATGCTTACGCGTTCCGAACATCCTGACGGAAGCACCGCTCACATGGGACATCCGGGTGTACACCGTTACTGAACAAACCGGTTTCAGTGCAGGACTGTGACGCCCCTAAACTGTCTGCCGTGACCGAGAACGCAGCGCAGCAGCCAGCCAGCATCCCCGAACTGCCGACCCAGTACGCGCCGGCCGATGTAGAGGGGAAGCTGTACGAGCGCTGGGTAGAACGCGGTTACTTCGAGGTCGACGAGAACAGCGAGAAGCCGCCGTACTCCATCGTCATCCCGCCGCCCAACGTCACCGGATCCCTCCACCTGGGCCACGCCTTCGAGCACACGCTGATCGACGCCCTGGTCCGTCGCAAGCGGATGCAGGGGTTCGAGGCGCTCTACCAGCCGGGCATGGACCACGCCGGCATCGCGACCCAGAACGTCGTCGAGCGTGAGCTGGGCAAGGAGGGCAAGTCCCGCCACGAGCTCGGCCGTGAGGCGTTCGTCGACCGCGTCTGGAAGTGGAAGAACGAGTCGGGCGGCCAGATCTCGGGCCAGATGCGCCGGCTCGGCGAGGGCGTCGCCTGGTCCCGTGAGCGCTTCACCATGGACGAGGGCCTGTCCAAGGCCGTCCAGACCGTCTTCAAGCAGATGTACGACGACGGGCTGATCTACCGCGCCGAGCGCATCATCAACTGGTGCCCCCGTTGCCTCACCGCGATCTCCGACATCGAGGTCGAGTACCAGGAGGACGACGGCGAGCTCGTCTCCATGACGTACGGCGAGGGCGACGAGACCATCGTCGTCGCCACCACCCGCGCCGAGACGATGCTCGGGGACACCGCCGTCGCGGTCCACCCCGACGACGAGCGCTACAGGCACCTGGTCGGTAAGCAGATCAAGCTGCCGCTGACCGACCGTACGATCCCGGTCGTCGCCGACCACCACG
Organism: Streptomyces sp. NBC_01012; assembly: GCF_045162755.1. Lineage (NCBI taxonomy): Bacteria > Bacillati > Actinomycetota > Actinomycetes > Kitasatosporales > Streptomycetaceae > Streptomyces > Streptomyces sp. NBC_01012. Next base: position 5,322,121 of record NZ_CP108688.1, read on the forward strand.
TCGACCCCGAGTTCGGCACGGGCGCCGTCAAGGTGACCCCGGCCCACGACCCGAACGACTTCGAGATCGGCAAGCGCCACGACCTGCCGTTCCTCACCGTCCTCGACGAGCGCGCCGTCATCACCGTCCCGGGCCCCTTCCAGGGCCTGGACCGCCTGGAGGCCCGCTCCGCCATCGTCGCCGCCCTGCGCGCCGAGGGCCGGATCGTCGCCGAGAAGCGGCCCTACGTCCACTCCGTCGGCCACTGCTCGCGCTGCAAGACCACCATCGAGCCGCGCCTCTCCCTCCAGTGGTGGGTCAGGGTCGCCCCGCTCGCCAAGGCCGCCGGTGACGCGGTCCGCGACGGCAGCGTCAAGATCCACCCGCAGGAGATGGAGAAGCGGTACTTCGACTGGGTCGACAACCTCCACGACTGGACGATCTCGCGCCAGCTCTGGTGGGGTCACCGCATCCCCGTCTGGTACGGCCCGAACGGCGAGGTCGTCTGCGTCGGACCGGACGACGAGGCGCCCACCGGCGAGGGCTGGACCCAGGACAGCGATGTCCTGGACACCTGGTTCTCCTCCGGCCTGTGGCCCTTCTCCACGCTGGGCTGGCCCGAACGGACCGACAGCCTCGCGAAGTTCTACCCGAACTCCGTCCTGGTCACCGGCTACGACATCCTCTTCTTCTGGGTCGCCCGGATGATGATGTTCGGCCTGTACGTCAACGACGGCGTCCCGCCGTTCTCCACCATCGTCCTGCACGGCATGGTCCGCGACGAGCACGGCAAGAAGATGTCGAAGTCCTTCGGCAACGTGGTCAACCCGCTGGACTGGATGGACAAGTACGGCTCCGACGCGCTGCGTTTCACCCTCGCGCGTGGCGCCAACCCGGGCACCGACGTCCCGATCGGTGAGGACTGGGTCCAGGGGTCCGCGAAGTTCTCCAACAAGATCTGGAACGCCACCCGCTTCGCGCTGATGAACGGCGCCACGATCGAGGGCGAACTGCCGTCCGCCGACGAGATGTCGGTGACCGACCGCTGGATCCTGTCGCGGCTGAACAAGACGGTCGCGGAGGTCGACGCCTTCTACGACGACTTCCAGTTCGCGAAGATCAGCGAGTCGCTGCGCCACTTCGCCTGGGACGAGGTCTTCGACTGGTACGTCGAGCTGTCCAAGACCATCTTCTTCGCGGGCGGTCGTCCCGCCGAGGTCTCGGGCCGGGTCCTCGGCGAGGTCCTCGACGTGATGCTGCGCCTGCTGCACCCGATCGTGCCGTTCGTCACCGAGGCGCTCTGGACCGCGCTGACCGGCCGTGAGTCCGTCGTCATCGCGGACTGGCCGACCGACTCCGGCTTCCGCGACGATGCGGCCGAGAAGGAGATCGAGCTCGTCCAGCAGGTCGTCACCGAGGTCCGCCGCTTCCGCAACGACCAGGGCCTCCAGCCCGGCCAGAAGGTCCCGGCCGAGCTCACCCTGAGCGGTACGGCGCTCGCGCCCCACGAGGCGGCCATCCGGCAGCTGCTGCGCCTGCAGCCCGCGGGCGAGGGCTTCCAGGCCACCGCCTCACTGCCGGTCGCCGGCGCGACCGTCGCGCTGGACCTCTCGGGCACCATCGACGTCGAGGCCGAGCGCAAGCGGCTCACGAAGGACCTGGAGGCCGCGCAGAAGGAGAAGGCCCAGGCCACCGGCAAGCTCGGCAACGAGGCATTCCTGGCCAAGGCCCCGGACAACGTGGTCGACAAGATCCGTGGCCGGCTCGCCAAGGCCGAGAGCGACATCGAGCGGATCACCGCCCAGCTGGCGAGCCTGCCGAAGGGCTGATGACCTGATCACCAAGCCCCCGCGCCCCGACCGACCGGGAGCGCGGGGGCTTCGCCGTACTGCGAAGCCGACCCCGGGGGAGCGCGGCGGCGGGCGCTGCGCACGATGTCCGTGGCCATCCGTAGACTGGCCCCGTGAGTGAGCCCCGCCCTTCAGACCGGCACGACGCGTCCGATCCCGACGACACCTTCGCGGAGATCGTCGACGAAGAGACCCAGCGCGACCCCGACCTGGCGGTGATCGAGGCCGGGAGCCGGACGCTGCGCACCCAGTCAGGTCCGCCGCAGGGCGAGGCCGTCCCCGACCGCCCCGCCGACCCCGAGACCGACCGGGCGCTGCGCGAGGTGGAGCAGGAGCTCGCCGGACGCTGGGGCGAGACCAAGCTCGAGCCGTCGGTGACCCGTATCGCGGCCCTGATGGACGTGCTGGGTGAGCCCCAGCGCGCGTACCCCTCGATCCACATCACGGGGACCAACGGCAAGACCAGCACGGCCCGCATGATCGAGGCCCTGCTGGGCGCCTTCGAGCTCCGCACCGGCCGGTACACCTCCCCGCACGTCCAGTCGATCACCGAGCGGATCAGCCTGGACGGCGCCCCGGTCGACGCCGAGCGTTTCATCGAGACGTACAACGACATCAAGCCGTACATCGAGATGGTCGACACCCAGCAGCCCTACCGGCTCTCGTTCTTCGAGGTGCTGACGGGCATGGCGTACGCGGCCTTCGCCGACGCGCCGGTCGATGTCGCGGTCGTCGAGGTCGGCATGGGCGGCACCTGGGACGCGACGAACGTCATCGACGCCTCGGTCGCCGTCGTCACCCCCATCTCGCTGGACCACACCGACCGCCTCGGCTCCACCCCCGCGGAGATCGCCGGGGAGAAGTCCGGCATCGTCAAGCAGGACGCGACGGTGATCCTGGCCCAGCAGCCGGTCGACGCCGCCCAGGTGATGCTGAAGAAGGCCGTCGAGGTGGACGCCACGGTCGCCCGTGAGGGCATGGAGTTCGGCATCGTCTCCCGGGAGGTCGCGGTCGGCGGCCAGCTGCTGACCCTGCGGGGCGTCGGCGGCGAGTACGACAACATCTTCCTCCCGCTCTACGGCGCGCACCAGGCGCACAACGCGGCGGTGGCGCTCGCAGCCGTCGAGGCCTTCTTCGGTATCGGCGCCGAGCAGAGTCACAGCCTCGACATCGAATCGGTCCGCAAGGCCTTCCTCTCGGTGCTCTCGCCGGGCCGGCTCGAGGTCGTCAGGTCCAGCCCCACGGTCGTCCTCGACGCGGCGCACAACCCGGCCGGCGCACTGGCCGCCTCCGAGGGGATCTCCGAGGCGTTCGGCTTCTCCCGGCTGATCGGGGTCGTCGGCACGAGTGACGGCAAGGACGTGCGGGGGCTGCTCGAAGCCTTCGAGCCGATCTTCGCCGAGGTCGTCGTCACGCAGAACTCCAGCCCGCGCGCCATGGACGCGGACGCCCTGGCCGCGGTCGCGGTCGAGGTCTTCGGCAACGACCGTGTGCAGGTCGAGCCGCGCCTGGACGATGCGCTGGAGGCGGCCATCACCCTCGCCGAGGAAGAGGCCGAATACGCGGGCGCCGGAGTCCTGGTGACCGGATCCGTGATCACGGTCGGCGAGGCCCGGCTGCTCCTGGGAAGGCGCTGACCCTGTGCGTACGCTCTGTGCATCGACGCTGATCGGTGAATTCTTCGTCATCGGCTTCGCCGGACTCGTGGCGATGAAGTCCGACGACCTGTCCATGGGCACGGTGTGGATGGTCTGCGGTATCGGCATGCTGCTGTCGGTCCTGCTGTGCGGTGTGATCACCCGGCCCGGTGGGGTGCAGCTGGGCTGGGCCCTGCAGGTCCTGCTGGTGCTGAGCGGATTCTTCGTTCCGATGATGTTCATCCTCGGTGTGATCTTCGGTGCGCTGTGGTGGGCCTCGGTGCACTACGGTCGCAGGATCGACGAGGCCAAGGCGCGGTGGGCGGCCCAGGCCGAGGCGCAGGAGAGCGCGGAAGCTCCGGCCTGATCTACTTGAGGCCAAAGGCTGACGCGGAGTAAACCCGGCCGCGAGGCCGTTCGCGTACCCCTGTAATCTCGCCCTCACCCGCACCGGAAGTCTGCTAGGAGCCGTACATGACTCAGCGCACCCTCGTCCTTCTCAAGCCCGACGCCGTACGACGTGGGCTGATCGGCGAGATCGTCGGCCGTATCGAACGCAAGGCCGGCTGGACGATCACCGCGCTGGAGCTGCGCACGCTCGACCAGGAGACCCTGGAGCAGCACTACGGCGAGCACAAGGGCCGCCCGTTCTACGAGCCGCTCGTCGAGTTCATGGCGTCCGGCCCCGTCGTCGCCCTTGTGGCCGAAGGCGAGCGGGTCATCGAGGGCATCCGTGCCCTGGCCGGCCCCACCGACCCGATCGCCGCCGCGCCCGGCTCGATCCGTGGCGACTTCGGCACGATCACCAGGGAGAACCTCATCCACGCCTCGGACTCCGAGGAGTCCGCGGAGCGAGAACTCAAGCTGTTCTTTCCCGGACTTTCCTGACTTCGGCTCCGCCAATCAGCGCCAAGCACCTGGGGCGACCGAAGCTAGGCCGACCGGCACATGAGGGGCGGCGTCGCGGGGTTGGGCACGCACATCTGCGGCGTTGTCGTCAGTCGACAACGCTCCGCGTTGCCTCCCTCCTCCGCCTTGCAGCTGCACGCGCCCAACCCCGCTCCTTCACCCACCCCACATGTGCCGGTCGGCCTAATTCGGTCGCCCTTCGGCATAGGGTCACGTATCGCGGGAACGCATCCCTCCGACGTAACGTCACCATGGGTGGAACGGGTAGCCGTTCCACCCGCCACGGCGAAGGACCCTCGCGCTGTGTCCGTGCATACGGCACTACGATGGAAGCTTCCACGCCCGCAGCGCCAACCCTCGCCTACCTCGAACAAGCCATTCTTCGCTTCTTGGGAAGGCCCGACACATCCTCATGGGGAACAAGGGGAACTCAATGTCGTTCATCGGCCGTGACATGGCTATCGACCTCGGGACTGCCAACACGCTGGTGTACGTCAGGGGGCGCGGCATCGTCCTGAACGAGCCGTCCGTCGTGGCCATCAACACCAACACCGGCGGCATCCTGGCGGTCGGCGCCGAGGCAAAGAAGATGATCGGGCGCACACCGGGCAACATCGTGGCCGTGCGGCCCCTGAAGGACGGCGTGATCGCCGACTTCGAGATCACGGAGCGCATGCTCCGCTACTTCATCCTCAAGGTCCACAAGCGCCGCTACCTGGCCCGTCCGCGCGTCGTCGTCTGTGTGCCCTCGGGTATCACCGGGGTCGAGCGTCGCGCCGTCATCGAGGCGTCGACGCAGGCCGGCGCCCGTCAGGTGCACATCATCGAGGAGCCCATGGCCGCGGCCATCGGCTCCGGCCTGCCGGTCCACGAGGCCACCGGGAACATGGTCGTCGACATCGGTGGAGGCACCACCGAGGTCGCGGTGATCTCGCTCGGCGGGATCGTCACCGCCCAGTCGATCAGGACCGCGGGTGACGAGCTGGACAACGCGATCATCCAGCACATCAAGAAGGAGTACTCCCTCCTCCTCGGTGAGCGCACGGCCGAACAGATCAAGATCACGATCGGCTCCGCCTTCGAGATGGAGAAGGACGAGCACACCGAGATCCGCGGGCGCGACCTGGTCTCGGGACTGCCCAAGACCGTGGTGATCTCCGCGACCGAGGTCCGCAAGGCCATCGAGGAACCGGTCAACGCGATCGTCGACGCCGTGAAGACGACGCTCGACAAGTGCCCTCCGGAGCTCTCGGGCGACGTCATGGACCGGGGCATCGTCCTGACCGGCGGCGGCGCGCTCCTGCGCGGTCTCGACGAGCGGCTCCGTCATGAGACGGGCATGCCGATCCACATCGCCGAGGACCCGCTGGACTCGGTGGCTCTCGGATCCGGTAAGTGCGTCGAGGAGTTCGAGGCACTCCAGCAGGTGCTGGACGCCCAGCCCCGACGGTAGGACACGCCGTTCCGCCGTACGGGCACTGTCGTCCCGTGCGGCGGAACGTCGGTATACAGGCACGAACATTCCGCATACAGGCACGAACATTCCGACGAGGAAGGCACGGCCGCCGCACGTGAGGGACACACGAGAGAGCCGGCTGCTCCTGGTGCTGCTGATCGCCATCGCATTCGCCCTGATCACGGTGGATATCCGCGGTGGCGAGGCATCGCCGGTGGACGGAGCGCGGCAGGCCGCCGCCACGGTCTTCGGACCGGTCGAGAACGGGGTCTCGGCGGCGGTGGACCCGGTGGGCAACGCCATCGGCGCCGTGCGGGAATCCGGTGACCGGCACGACCGGATCGCGGCCCTGGAGCACGAGAACGCCGAGCTGAAGACGAAGCTCGGCAGCGACGACCGCAACGCCAGCAAGGTCCGGCAGCTCGACACCATGCTGAAGAGCGCCGGTGCCGGCCAGTACGGCATCAAGGCCGCCCAGGTCGTCGCCATAGGAGCGGCCCAGGGCTTCTCCTGGACGATCACCATCGACGCAGGGGCCAAGGACGGCCTGCGGCGCGACATGACCGTACTGAACGGCGAAGGGCTCGTCGGCCGGGTGACGACGGTCGGACCGAACACCGCGACCGTCCTGCTGGCCAGCGACCCCGACTTCACCGTCGGCACCCGGATGGAGAAGACCGACGAGCTCGGCTTCGCCACCGGCCAGGGGTCCCGGCCGCTGTCGGTGCAGTTCCTCAACGGCAAGGCCGAGGTGAAGAAGGGCGACCGTCTCGTCACCTTCGGCTCCAGCAAGGACAAGCCCTTCGTCCCCGGCGTGCCGGTCGGCGAGGTCGTCAGCGTCGACCCGTCGGGCGGCGACCTGACCAGGACCGTCTCCGTCCGCCCGTACGTCGGCTTCACCAAGCTCGACATCGTGGGCATCGTCGTCCAAGCGCCCCGCGAGGACCCCCGCGACCTGGTCCTGCCCGCGCAGCCCAAGAAGCCGGCGAAGCCCAAGCCCACCCCGACCGTCACGGTCACCGCCCAGCCGAACGGCGACCTCGTCGACGGCAGCGGAAAGGTCGTCGGGAACATCAACGACGATCCCGACGCGACGGCGTCCCCCGACGCGGCCGGTGATGCCGGCACGGCAGCCGGTGACACCGACACGGCCGCCGGTGACGCGGCGAACGAGCAGGAATAGAGCTGATCCCCATGCGCTTCAACCGGACGCTGCTCTCCGTCATCCTGGTCGTGGTCGCCCTCGTCATCCAGGTGTCCGTCCTCGCCCGTCTCCAGCTCCCCGGGGCCACCCCCGACCTGCTGCTCCTCGTCGTTCTCGGACTCGCCTTCGTCTACGGGCATGTGAGCGGCGCCTTCATCGGCTTCGGCGCGGGCCTCCTCGCCGACCTGGCACCGCCCGCGGACCACGCCGCCGGGCGCTACGCCCTGGTCCTCTGCGTCATCGGCTACTGCGCAGGCCTGGCGCGGCCCTCGATCGGCCAGCTCAAGTCGGCCTTCACCCCGATGGCCTTCGTCGTCGTCGCGGCGCTCGGGTCGACGCTGCTGTACGCGGGTGTCGGCGCCCTCGTCGGCGACACGGCCGCCCGGCATGTGGGCCTGGCCAGCCTGCTGTTCACCGCCGTGGTGTACGACCTGCTCCTGGCGCCGTTCATCGTTCCACTGATCATGGCGCTCGCCAGACGCACCGAGAACGACCCGGTCGCCGAGAGCTCCAGCAGCGGCGATGTCGCCGCCGGCTGGCTGGCCACCGGCACCGGCCTTCGGATCGGCAGCCAGCGGGGCGGGATGCGCCTGAGGGCAGCCCGCGGCCGTGCCGCACGCGCAGGAAGGATCAAGGGGGTCAAGCGACTGTGAGGCTGTTTCCTTCCGGGGGTAACCCCCGTACCCCCGGCCGACCCACCAGCATCGGGGGCACCCCGTGAGCAACATTCCCGAGACGGGCCGGACGCCACGGGTCCAGATCCGTCTCGTAGTGATCCAGATCCTCGTCTTCTCCCTGCTCCTGACGCTCGGCGGCCGGCTCTGGTACCTCCAGATCCGCAACGGGCAGGAGTACACCGACGAGGCCAAGAACAACCACGTCCAGCAGGTCGTGCAGCCCGCCGTCCGCGGCTCGATCCTCGACGCGCGCGGCGTGCCGCTCGCCGACAACGAGACACGGCTCGTCGTGTCCGCGAGCCGCACCGAGCTGATGAAGATGAAGGACGACGGCGTCGGCGTCCTCACCCGGCTGGCCGGTGTCCTGGACATGAAGCCCAAGGACGTCCTGGACAAGGTCAGGCTCTGCGACGACAAGACCCCGCAGCCCTGCTGGAACGGCTCGCCCTACCAGCCGATCCCGGTCACCGACGAGGCCACCACACAGCAGGCCCTCCAGATCCGTGAGCGCGCCGAGGACTTCCCCGGCATCACCGCCGAACCCACCGCCGTACGCCGCTACGCCGCACCCGGCAAGGCCAACACCGCCCAGGTGCTCGGCTACCTCTCGCCCGTCACCGACGAAGAGGTCACCAAGGCCCAGGACAGCGACTCGCCGTACCTCCGCTCCGACCAGGTCGGCCGCTCCGGCCTGGAGCGCACGTACGACAAGGAGCTGCGCGGCAAGGCCGGTGTCACCCGGTACGAGGTCGACAACCTGGGCCGCGTCATCGGCCAGGCGCAGAACGACGACGCCGAGCCCGGCGCCAACGTCGTCACCTCCATCGACGCCCGGGTCCAGGCCGTCGCCGAGTACGAGCTCAACGAGGCGATGAAGACCGCCCGCAAGGAGCTGGACCCCAACACCAACGAGATGTACAAGGCCGACTCCGGCGCCGTCGTCGTGATGGAGGCCAAGACCGGCCGCGTCGTGTCCATGGCCTCGCTGCCCTCGTACGACCCCAACGCCTGGATCGGCGGCATCTCGGCCAAGGACTACGCGAAGCTCACCGGCAAGAAGTCCAACTTCCCGCTGCTGAACCGGGCCATCCAGGGCACCGCCGCACCCGGATCGATCTTCAAGGTCATCTCCTCGACCGCCGCGGTGAACGCCGGATACGACTTCGACGGCAACTACCCGTGCCCGAGCTCCTACTCCATCGGCGGCCAGACCTTCAAGAACTTCGAATCCCAGGGCTACGGCAACATCACCATCGGGCGCGCCCTGGAGGTCTCCTGCGACACGGTCTACTACGGCCTGGCGCACAAGGAGTGGCAGAAGGACGGCGGCAACAACCCGAAGAAGAACCCGGCGGACTGGTTCTACAAGACCGCCCACCAGTTCGGACTCGGCAAGGAGACCGGCATCGACCTCCCCAACGAGGTCGCGGGCCGGGTTCCCGACCGCCAGTGGAAGCAGGACTTCTACGACGCCAACAAGGCGTCCTGGTGCAAGCAGGGCAAGAAGAACGGCACCTACGTCGAGAAGATCGCGTACGAAGGCTGCATCGAGGGCAACAAGATGCGCGCCGGTGACTCCGTCAACTACTCCATCGGCCAGGGCGACACGCTCGTCACGCCGATCCAGATGGCGACCATCTACTCCGCGATCTCCAACGGCGGCACGCTGTACGACCCGACCGTCGGCAAGGCGATCGTCAGCGGCGACGGCAAGACCGTCCAGGAGATCGCGCCCGAGGCGCACGGCAAGCTGCCGTTCAAGAAGGCGGACACGCGCGACAAAATAGATCAGGCCCTCGCGGGAGTCGCGACCCAGGGCAGCGCCGCCTGGCGATTCGGCGGTTGGCCCCAGGACAAGATCCCGATGCACGCCAAGACAGGCACGGCCGAGGTCTACGGCAAGCAGACGACCTCCTGGTTCGCCACCTACACCAAGGACTACTCGATCGTCATGACGATCTCCCAGGGTGGTACGGGCTCCGGCGCGTCGGGCCCCGCGGTGCGCAACATCTACAACGCGATCTACGGACTCGACGCCAGCGGCAAGCAGGACCTCAAGAAGGCGCTGCTGCCCGAGCCCCAGAAGGACCTGCCGAAGATCAAGTCGGACGGTCGGATCGTGTCGCCCAAGATCAAGCCGTACACCCCCGCGCCCGCCGACGACGGCACCGAGACCCTCGCGGGTGCCCTGCCGGCGACCGTGGGGAGGCGTGACTGATGGCGGGCTTCTCCGTCTCGGGCTACGCCCCCGAGGAACGCTCCGCCTGGTCCAAGCTCACCGCCCGCGACTCCGTCGTGCGGCGGCTGGACTGGCCCCTGCTCGGAGCGTCACTCGCGCTGTCCTTCGTCGGCTCGCTGCTGGTCTGGTCGGCGACCCGGGGCCGTGAGTCACTGACCCACGGCGATCCGTACTACTTCCTCTTCCGGCACGCCCTCAACAGCGGCATCGGCTTCGCGCTGATGATCGGCACCCTCTGGCTGGGACACCGCACCCTGCGGGGAGCGGTGCCCGTCCTCTACGGGCTCTCGGTCGTGCTCGTCCTCGCGGTCCTCACCCCGCTGGGCGCCACGGTCAACGGGGCGCACGCCTGGATCCTGCTCCCCGGCGGCTTCTCCCTCCAGCCCTCCGAGTTCACCAAGATCACGATCATCCTCGGCATGGCGATGCTGCTCGCCGCCCGGGTCGACGCGGGCGACCAGCTGCACCCCGACCACCGGACCGTCGGCAAGGCCATCGGCCTGGCCCTCGTGCCGATGGCCGTCGTCATGCTGATGCCCGACCTCGGCTCCGTCATGGTCATGGCCGTCATCGTGCTCGGTGTGCTCCTCGCGTCCGGCGCGTCCAACCGCTGGGTCTTCGGGCTCCTCGGCGCGGGCACGGCGGGCGCGGTGGCCGTCTGGCAGCTCGGTGTGCTCGACGACTACCAGATCGCCCGCTTCGCGGCCTTCGCCAACCCGGCACTCGACCCGGCCGGCGTCGGCTACAACACCAACCAGGCCCGGATCGCCATCGGTTCCGGCGGTCTCACGGGCACCGGGCTCTTCAACGGCTCCCAGACGACCGGCCAGTTCGTCCCCGAACAGCAGACCGACTTCGTCTTCACCGTCGCGGGCGAGGAGCTCGGCTTCCTCGGCGCCGGACTGATCATCGTCCTGCTCGGCGTCGTCCTGTGGCGCGCCTGCCGTATCGCCCGGGAGACGACCGAGCTGTACGGGACGATCGTCGCCGCCGGCATCATCGCCTGGTTCGCCTTCCAGTCCTTCGAGAACATCGGGATGACACTCGGGATCATGCCCGTGGCCGGACTTCCGCTGCCGTTCGTGTCGTACGGGGGGACATCGATGTTCGCCGTCTGGGTGGCGGTCGGACTGCTCCAGTCGATCAAGGTGCAACGGCCGCTGTCGGCCTGAGTACGGCGAGGGGCCGGGCGCACCCCTGCATATCCGCCGGTATCGCGGATAGGTTCGTCGTATGGCGGACTCGAAGCGCGAGGTCGAGCGGAAGTACGAAGCGCGTCCCGACACCCGGCTGCCCGACCTGACCGGCGCGGCCGGGGTCTCGGCGGTCGTCCACCGTGGTCCCAGCGAACTCGACGCCGTCTACTACGACACCGAGGACTTCCGGCTGGCCGCCGACTCCCTCACGCTGCGCCGCAGGACGGGCGGGCACGACGCCGGATGGCACCTCAAGTTCCCCGTGTCGCCCGACGTGCGTGACGAGATCAGGGCCCCGCTCTCCGACGCCCTGCCGCCCGCCATCGGCGAACTGCTCCGCTCCCGGGTGCGGAACACCCCGGTGACCCCCGTCGTCCGGATCCTCTCCGCCCGCGACGTCCACCACCTCCTCGGCGCGGACGGCGCCCTGCTCGCCGAGCTGAGCGTCGACGAGGTCCTCGCGGAGCGCCTCACCGCAGAGGGGCACGGGACCACATCGGCGTGGACCGAGCTGGAGGTCGAGCTCGCCGACGACGGCGATCCCGCTCTCCTGGACGCCGTCGAGCGGCGGCTGCGCAAGGCGGGTGTTCTGCCGTCGGCCGCGCCCTCCAAGCTGGCCAGGGCGCTGGCCGAGACCGCCCCCGACGGGCGGCGGCGGACGCCGGAGGACGAGCACGACCCGCACACCGCGGGCGACCATGTGCTCGCCTACGTACGCGCCCAGATCGCGGCCGTCGTCGGACTCGACCCGGCGGTGCGCCGCGAGCTGCCCGACAGCGTGCACCGTATGCGGGTCGCCACCCGGCGGCTGCGCAGCGCCTTCAGGACGTACCGCGCGATACTCGACAGGAGCGTCACCGATCCCCTGCGCGACGAGCTGAAGTGGCTCGCCGCCGAGCTCGGGGCCGACCGTGACCAGGAGGTCATCGAGGAACGGCTGCGCTCCGGTCTGGACGAGCTGCCCGGCACCCTGGTACTCGGCCCCGTGAGCGCCAGGCTGACGCTCACCTCCGTCGCCAGGCGCACCGGTTCACGGCGGCGGGTGGCCACGGTGCTCGACGCGGACCGCTATCTCGCCCTGCTCGACTCCCTGGACGCCTTCGTCGCCGACCCGCCGCTGCGCCCGGCGGCCGGGCGCCCACCGCGGGACGCCCTGCCCCGCGCCGTGCTCAAGGACTACGACCGCCTCGCCGCCCGCGTCGGCCACGCACTCGGCCTGCCCCCGGGCGGGGAACGCGACGTGGCCCTGCACGAGGCGCGCAAGGCCGCCAAACGCGCCCGTTACGCCGCCGAGGCCGCCGCGCCCGCCCTGGGGAAGCCGGCCAGGAAGTTCACCGAACGGATGAAGTCGGTGCAGTCGCTGCTCGGCGACCACCAGGACAGCGTCCTGACCCGTGACGCCCTGCGCACCCTGGCGGTCCAGGCGCACGGCGCGGGGGAGTCCGCCTTCACCTGGGGCCTTCTGTACGGCCATGAGGAGGCGGGGGCGGCGGTACGGGAGCGCGAGCTGCCCGAGGTCTGGGCCCGGGCGTCGCGGCCGGGTCTGCGTACGGCGATGAAGCGCTGAGCGGTCCGCGCGCGGCGTCGAGAGGCTGAGCACCGGGTTAGGCTTGATGGTCACCCCTGCCAGCTACGAAGGTCCCCAGATGTCTGCCGAGTCGGTCTTCCCGCAGCTCGAAGCTCTGCTCCCGCATGTGCAGAAGCCCATCCAGTACGTCGGCGGTGAGCTGAACTCCACCGTCAAACCGTGGGACGAATGCGACGTCCGCTGGGCACTCATGTATCCCGACGCCTATGAGGTCGGACTCCCCAACCAGGGCGTCATGATCCTCTACGAGGTGCTCAACGAACGTGAGGGCGTCCTCGCCGAGCGCACGTACAGCGTGTGGCCGGACCTGGAGGAGCTGATGCGCGAGCACAAGGTGCCCCAGTTCACCGTGGACAGCCACCGCCCGGTCGGCGCCTTCGACGTGTTCGGCCTCAGCTTCTCCACCGAGCTGGGTTACACCAACATGCTCACCGCCCTGGATCTCGCGGGTATCCCGCTGGAGTCCAAGGACCGCACCGTCGACCACCCGATCGTGGTGGCCGGCGGCCACGCCGCGTTCAACCCCGAGCCGATCGCGGACTTCATCGACTGCGCGGTCATCGGCGACGGCGAGCAGGCGGTCCTGGAGATCACCGAGATCATCCGCGCCTGGAAGGCCGACGGCAGGCCCGGAGGCCGCGAAGAGGTGCTGTTCCGCCTCGCGAAGACGGGCGGAGTCTACGTCCCCGGCTTCTACGACGTCGAGTACCTCCCCGACGGCCGCATCGGCCGCGTCGTGCCCAACAGGTCGGGCGTGCCGTGGCGCGTGTCCAAGCACACCGTGATGGACCTCGACGAGTGGCCGTACCCCAAGCAGCCGCTCGTCCCCCTCGCCGAGACCGTCCACGAGCGGATGTCCGTGGAGATCTTCCGCGGCTGCACCCGCGGCTGCCGTTTCTGCCAGGCCGGCATGATCACGCGACCCGTGCGGGAGCGAAGCATCACCGGCATCGGCGAGATGGTCGAGAAGGGGCTCAAGGCCACCGGCTTCGAGGAGGTCGGCCTCCTCTCGCTCTCCTCCGCCGACCACTCCGAGATCGGTGACATCGCCAAGGGCCTCGCCGACCGGTACACGGACGACAAGGTCGGCCTCTCGCTGCCCTCCACCCGCGTCGACGCGTTCAACGTGGACCTGGCCAACGAGCTGACCCGTAACGGCCGCAGGTCGGGTCTCACCTTCGCCCCCGAGGGCGGCTCCGAGCGCATGCGCAAGGTCATCAACAAGATGGTCTCGGAGGAGGACCTGATCCGCACGGTCGCCACCGCGTACGGCAACGGCTGGCGCCAGGTGAAGCTGTACTTCATGTGTGGTCTGCCCACCGAGACCGACGACGACGTCCTCCAGATCGGCGACATGGCGGTCAACGTCATCGCCAAGGGCCGCGAGGTCTCCGGGCAGAACGACATCCGCTGCACCGTCTCCATCGGCGGGTTCGTGCCCAAGCCGCACACTCCCTTCCAGTGGGCCCCGCAGCTGAGCGCCGAGGACACCGACGCCCGGCTGAAGAAGCTCAGGGACAAGATCCGCGACGACAAGAAGTACGGCCGTTCCATCGGCTTCCGCTACCACGACGGCAAGCCCGGCATCGTCGAGGGCCTGCTCTCCCGGGGCGACCGCCGTGTCGGCTCCGTCATCCGTGAGGTCTACGAGTCCGGCGGCCGCTTCGACGGCTGGCGCGAGCACTTCAGCTACGACCTCTGGATGAGGAGCGCGGAGAAGACGCTGCCCTCCTTCGGCGTGGACGTCGGCTGGTACACCACCCGTGAGCGGACCTACGAGGAGGTCCTGCCCTGGGACCACCTGGACTCGGGCCTCGACAAGGACTGGCTCTGGGAGGACTGGCAGGACGCGCTCGACGAGACCGAGGTCGAGGACTGCCGCTGGACGCCGTGCTTCGACTGCGGGGTCTGCCCCCAGCTCGACCTGGACATCCAGATCGGCCCGACCGGCAAGAAGCTCCTGCCGCTGACGGTCGTGAAGTAGCTCCCCCTTCCGGGCTCCCGTACGGCAGCCCGATGACGGAAGCCCGGCCCGGGAGGCTCCGCCGCGAGCCCCCGCGCCGGGCTTTCGCGGGCCGAGGACGCGCGGGAACTCGAAGAGTCCGCTGCGCGTACCCTGGGTAGGACAACGACTGTCCCAGCGCGGCGCCCGCATTCGAGATCTCCCTGCTTGCCGACACAACGGTCGAGCGGGGGTGAGCCGGAGCGGCACCCCGGGGCACCCCGTACTTCGTGGGCGGCACGCCACCGCGGCTGCCCCGCACCGAGGAGAAGAACCACTGGGCAAGCGACAGCCCGAAGGCCCGCCGCCCGCACCGGCGGTGCAGCGCATCAGACTGCGCTACACCAAGCGGGGCCGCCTCCGGTTCACCAGTCACAGAGACTTCCAGCGTGCCTTCGAGCGGGCGCTGCGCCGCTCCGAGGTCCCCATGGCCTACTCGGCCGGCTTCACCCCGCACCCCAAGGTGTCGTACGCCAACGCCGCCCCCACGGGTACGGGCAGTGAGGCCGAGTTCCTGGAGATCGCGCTCACCGAGGCGCGGGATCCGGCCACCCTGCGCACCCTGCTCGACGCGTCGATGCCCGAAGGCCTCGACGTCGTCGACGCGGTGGAGGCCCACACCTCGGGCCTCGCCGACCGGCTGACCGCCTCCGTGTGGGAGATGCGGCTGGACGGGGTCGCCGTACAGGACGCGGAGAGAGCCGTCGCCGCCTTCCTGGGCGCCGAGACCGTCGAGGTCCAGCGCCGGGCGAAGAACGGCATGCGGACCTTCGACGCCCGCGCGGCCGTCGCCGGTCTCGAAGCCCTTGATCCACAGCCTGATAGGTCCGGGGACAGGCCCTGTGCGATACTGCGGCTGGTAGTGCGGCACGTGACACCTGCTGTGCGACCCGACGACGTCCTGTCCGGTCTCCGAGCTGTGGCCGACCTAACGCCGCCAGTCCCCGCAGCGGTGACCAGGCTGGCGCAGGGGCTCTTCGACGAGGAGTCCGGCACGGTGACCGACCCGCTCGCGCCCGACCGCGAGGCAGCCCCGGCCGTTTCCACGGCCGATCCGGCAGCCGCCGCGGCGACGCCGGAAGGTGCAGGTTCCGCGTAAGGCGGTCGTTGTAGCGCAGCCCTTGGACCGGGAGCCACCTGGGTCGGGCCGCGCACCGCCCCATAAGACTTTCGCCAGGCCGTGCGTCACGCGTACGGAACCGGCGAGCCAGACATCAGCTCCCGTGCGGCGCCCGCGCCCCGGACGGCGGTATCGCGCACATCACGCGAATCGCGCCGGACCGGAATCAGGCGTGGCGCCCGGGAGCGCGACGGGAGAACCGCCCGCATGCACGAGCCGAACGAACCCGGAAACACCGGGTCCCCCATGAACGCCGAAGACAGCAACGCCCCCGGGGACAAGCTGCCGCCGCGCCGCAGGCGCCGCGCGGCGTCCCGCCCCGCGGGCCCGCCGTCGGGCGCACAGGGTGCGCCCGCCACCGAAGAGATCACACAGGCCGCCCCGGCCGCCGCCGCAGAGCAGCCCGAGCCCGTGGCGGAT
This sequence comes from Streptomyces sp. NBC_01012, assembly GCF_045162755.1. NCBI lineage: Bacteria > Bacillati > Actinomycetota > Actinomycetes > Kitasatosporales > Streptomycetaceae > Streptomyces > Streptomyces sp. NBC_01012. The sequence continues at coordinate 5,338,398 of NZ_CP108688.1, forward strand.
GCCGCGCCGCCGGCGCGTGGGCGTCGTCGTGCGGTCCGTAAGGCGACCGCTCCGGCGGGTGCGCCGCAGGGTGCGGCCGAGATCGTGGAGCCCGTCGCCGAGGCCGCTCCGGCCGAGGCCGATGAGGACACCGTCGAGGCGTCCGAGCCCGTGGCGGATGCCGCGCCGCCGGCGCGTGGGCGTCGTCGTGCGGTCCGTAAGGCGACCGCTCCGGCGGGTGCGCCGCAGGGTGCCGCCGAGATCGTGGAGCCCGTCACCGAGCCCGCCCAGGCCGAGGACGAGGACGAGACCGAAGAGGACACCGCTGAGGCACCCGTGGCCGAGGCCGCGCCCCCCGCGCGCTCACGCCGCCGTGCCTCCCGTAAGGCGACCGCCCCCGCGGGTGCTCCCCAGCCGGCCGAGGCCGCCGCTGAGGAGACCGTCGTGGCCGAGCCGGCGAAGGCCCAGGCTCCCGAGCCCGCCGCGGAGCCGTCCGAGCCCGCGGCAGCGCCGCGCGGCCGGGCACGCCGCCGCGCGTCCGCCCCGGCCGGTGCGCCGGGCACTCAGACCGCCGGGACCCCGGCCGAGATCGTGGCCGAACCGGCTGCCGAGGCCGTCGCCGCGCCCGCCGAGCCCGCCAGGGCCGAGCAGGCAGCGGCCGATGCACCCGTCGCCGAGGCACCCGTTGCCGAGGCCGCGCCCCCCGCGCGCTCACGCCGCCGCGCTTCCCGTAAGGCGTCGGCACCGGCCGGCTCCCCGCAGCCCGTCGAGGAGGTCGCCGAGGCGGCCGCCGAGAAGGGCGAGGACCTTCCCGCCGCGGTGGCCGAGGAGCTCGCGTCCGAGACCGAGCAGGTGGAGGAGGCCGCGCCGCGCGGCCGCCAGCGCCGTCGGGCCACCTCCGCCGCCGGCCGCCCCGAATTCACCGGGAAGACCGAGGAGCCCACCCGCAAGGGCCGTCGCGCGACGCGCCCCGCCGTGGCCGTGTTCCAGGCCCCGGTCTTCGCCGAGCCGATGTTCCAGACCCCGGAGACCGCTGCTGCCGCTGCCGCCGCCGCGGGCTCCGCCCCGGCCGTCGACGAGAGCGACGACGCCGAGGAGCAGAGGTCGGCGGACCGTGCGCCGCGCAAGGCCGAGGGCAGGCAGGCCGCCGCCCCCGCCGAGCAGGCCGAGTCCGCGCCGCAGGGCGGTTCGCGCCGTCGCCGCCGCCGTCGCGGCGAGGCCGTCGAGACCGAGCCGGCCGCGACCCCGGTCACGCTTCCGGCCGAGCAGGCCGAGCAGTCCGCCCCCGCCGCCGCTCCGGCCACGGACGAGCACGAGGCCGAGCCCGGGACGGACGCCGAGCACGAGGGCGACGAGACGGACGAGTACGGCGACCGCCCCTCGCGCCGTCGCCGTCGCGGTGGCCGTCGCCGCCGTCGCGGTGAGGCCGGCGACACCGACGACACGGAGCAGCAGCAGGACGACGCGTCCGCCGACCGTTCCGACGAGGCGCAGCCCGCCCAGCAGGACGACGAGGACGAGGACGAGCACGAGTCCTCGAACGGTTCGAGCAGCAGCCGTCGCCGTCGCCGGCGTCGCCGCCGCAGCGGGGATGCCTCCGGCGACGACACGAGCGCGGGCACGGGCTCGGACGACCCGGAGCGTACGGTCGTCAAGGTCCGCGAGCCGCGTGAACGGCGCGGGAAGGAAGCCGCCGAGCGCGAGCCCGGCACCGGCTTCGACGAGGTCCAGTCCATCAAGGGCTCGACCCGTATGGAGGCCAAGAAGCAGCGTCGCCGCGAAGGCCGCGAGCAGGGCCGCCGTCGCGTCCCGATCATCACCGAGGCCGAGTTCCTGGCCCGCCGCGAGGCCGTCGAGCGGGTCATGGTCGTCCGCCAGAGCGGCGAGCGCACCCAGATCGGTGTCCTCGAGGACAACGTGCTCGTCGAGCACTACGTCAACAAGGAGCAGGCCACCAGCTACGTCGGCAACGTCTACCTGGGCAAGGTGCAGAACGTCCTGCCGTCCATGGAGGCCGCCTTCGTCGACATCGGCAAGGGCCGCAACGCCGTCCTGTACGCCGGTGAGGTCAACTTCGAGGCGCTCGGCATGGCCCACGGGCCGCGCCGCATCGAGACCGCGCTCAAGTCGGGCCAGTCCGTCCTCGTCCAGGTGACGAAGGACCCGATCGGCCACAAGGGCGCCCGCCTGACCAGCCAGGTCTCGCTGCCCGGCCGCTACCTCGTGTACGTGCCCGAGGGCTCGATGACCGGTATCAGCCGCAAGCTGCCCGACACCGAGCGCGCCCGGCTGAAGACCATCCTCAAGAAGATCGTTCCCGAGGACGCGGGCGTCATCGTGCGCACCGCGGCCGAGGGCGCGAGCGAGGAGGAGCTGCGCCGCGACGTCGAGCGGCTGCAGGGCCAGTGGGACGAGATCCAGAAGAAGGCGAAGAACACCAGCAGCTCCAACGCCCCGACACTGCTGTACGGCGAGCCGGACATGACCGTCCGGGTCGTCCGGGACATCTTCAACGAGGACTTCTCGAAGGTGATCGTCAGCGGTGACGACGCCTGGGAGACGATCCACGGCTATGTCTCGCACGTGGCGCCCGACCTCAGCGACCGGCTGTCGCGCTGGACCTCCGAGGTCGACGTCTTCGCGACGTACCGCATCGACGAGCAGCTGATGAAGGCGCTCGACCGCAAGGTCTATCTGCCGAGCGGCGGCTCGCTGGTGATCGACAAGACCGAGGCGATGGTCGTCGTCGACGTCAACACCGGCAAGTTCACCGGGCAGGGCGGAAACCTCGAGGAGACCGTCACCAAGAACAACCTGGAGGCGGCCGAGGAGATCGTGCGCCAGCTCCGGCTGCGCGACCTCGGGGGCATCGTCGTCGTCGACTTCATCGACATGGTGCTCGAGTCCAACCGGGACCTGGTGCTGCGGCGCCTCCTGGAGTGCCTGGGCCGCGACCGTACGAAGCACCAGGTCGCCGAGGTCACCTCGCTCGGCCTGGTGCAGATGACCCGTAAGCGGGTGGGCCAGGGTCTGCTGGAGTCCTTCTCCGAGACCTGTGTCCACTGCAACGGGCGCGGTGTGATCGTCCACATGGAGCAGCCCACGGCCGGCGGTGGCGGTGGCGGTGGCAAGCGGTCCAAGAAGCGCGGCCGTGGCGGCGCGGGGCACGAGCACGAGCACGAGCACGCCCAGGACCACGAGCACGCCGAGCAGCCGGCCGAGCCGGAGACCGAGAGCGAGGCCGAGGTGGCCGCCGAGGTCGCCGCCCCGGTGGCGCTGCCCGAGCCGGAGTTCGTCGCCGACGAGGAGCTGTACAGCCACCCGGCCGAGGCCGAGGCGGCAGCGTCGCGCGGCCGTGGCCGCCGCCGCGCGACCCGCAAGGCGACGGCTCCGGCCGGCGCCCCCGCCTCGGCTGCCTCGGTGGATGAGTCCGCTCCGGCGGCCGAGTCCGCCCCGGCGGTCGAGGAGGAGCCGGCGCCCGCGCCGGTGGCCGAGACCCCGGTGGAGGCTCCCGCCGCATCCGAGGCAGCACCCGAGGCCGAGGCCGCGCCGCCGGCGCGCACGCGTCGCAGGGCGACCCGGAAGGCGTCCGCCCCGGCGGGCTCGCCCAAGCACGCCGATGTGACGCCGCCGGTGCAGCCGACCGAGCCCGCGGCGGAGCCCGTCGCGGTCGAGGACCCGGTCGTCGAGGCCCCCGCGGCCCAGGCGCCCGCCCCCTCGGACGAGGCGACTGCCCCCGACGCCCACGCGGCTGACGGGGAGTCCGCTCCGGCCGCCGCGCCGCGCGCCCGTCGCAGGGCGACCCGTAAGGCCACCGCGCCCGCGGGGTCGCCGGCCGGTGCGGAGGGGGCCGAGGCCGTCGTGGTCGCGGACACCGACGCGTCCGACACGCCCGATGCCTCCGGCACCGAAGCGGCGGAACCGGAAGCTCCGGCGAAGAAGGCCGCGGCGCGCAAGACCGCCAAGAAGGCCACGGCGAAGAAGGCGGCCGCCAAGAAGACGGCCACCAAGACGGCGGCGAAGAAGACCGCTGCGAAGAAGACGACGACGAAGAAGGCAGCGGCGAAGAAGACCGTCGCCGCAGAGCAGTCCTCGTCCTCCGTGACGGCCTCGGCCCCGTCCACCGAGTCGGGACCGTCCACCGACTGACACCGGAAGGACTGACCGCCCGTCACACACGTGTCCCGCCTCGAAGCTTTCGGGGCGGGACACGTGTTTTCGTTTCACAACCGATGCATGGGCTTGTTAACAGGACCGAAATCACATGAGAAATCCCTGATAATGTGACGGCGGTCGCTGACTGTGAAGCTCCTGCAAAGGAACTGCGGTCAGTGACCGACCTGGTTCTGGAGTGACCGGGTCCTGTTTCTCGGCAGGGCGTCGGCACATCTGCCGGTGGGGTTTTGCGCGGCCTCGTCAGACGTCCCGCACGCACCCCGGGCCTCTGCTTGTGAAGAGCTCTTGCGGTGTTCAGGGAGGACGTCCATGACGAGCATCAACGGGCAGCCGATTTCCGCTGCCCGCCCGGTTATCGGGGAAGAAGAGATCGAGGCCGCGGTGCGCGTACTGCGCAGTGGTCGCGTGGTTCAGGGCCCGGAGGTCGCGGCCTTCGAGGACGGCTTCTCCGAATTGGTCGACGGCCGCCACTGCGTCGCCGTCAACTCCGGTACCTCCGCTCTGCACATGCTTCTGCTCGCCCTCGGTATCGGTCCGGGCGACGAAGTGATCGTGCCGTCCTTCTCCTTCGCCGCCTCCGCCAACGCGGTCCGGCTGGTCGGCGCCGACGTGGTGTTCGCCGACATCGAGCCCGACAGTTACGGTCTGGACCCGGCCGCCGTCGAAGCAGCTGTCACACCGCGCACGGCCGCCATCATGCCGGTGCACCTCTACGGTCACCCGGCGGCCATGGACAAGCTGCTGCCCATCGCGCAGAAGCACAAGCTCGCAGTGGTCGAAGACGCGTGCCAGGCGCACGCCGCGGCGCTGAACGGCACCTCCGTCGGGGCGTTCGGCGAAGGCGGAGCGTTCAGTTTCTACCCGACGAAGAACATGCACTCCCTCGAGGGTGGCATGGTCACCACGGCGGATGCCGAACTCGCCCGCACTCTGCGCCTCCTGCGCAACCAGGGCATGGAACAGCGGTACGCCAACGAGATCGTCGGTGCCAACATGCGTATGACGGACGTGGCCGCGGCCGTCGGCCGCGTACAGCTCACCAAGGTCGGTGGGTGGACCGAGCAGCGCCGCGCCAACGCCGCGTACCTCGACGCGCACATCACCGCCCCCTGCGTGACGACGCCGACGGTCGCCGAGGGCGCCCGCCACGTCTACCACCAGTACACGATCCGGGTGCGGGGCGACCGTGAGGCCGCGATGGCCGCGCTCACCGGGGCGGGCGTCGGCAACGCCGTCTACTACCCGACTCCGATCCACCGGCTGAAGCCGTACTGGGAGCCGGACCAGAAGGCCGGCCGGAACTGGGACCTGCCCGAGACCGAGCGGGCGGCGGCCGAGGTCGTCTCACTCCCCGTCCACCCGTCGCTCGACGAGGGCGACCTCGCGCGCATCGCCGACGCGGTGAACGCCCTGGGGGAGGGGCTGTGACCGCCGTGTTGAGAGCCGGCCTCATCGGTCTCGGTTCCATGGGGCGCAACCACGCCCGGGTCCTCGCAGGGCTGGAAGGCGTGAAGCTGGTCGGTGTCGTCGACCCGATGGGCGACAGGAACGGCTGGGCCCAGGGCGCACCGGTCCTGTCGTCCGTGGACGACCTCCTCGCGCTCGGCATCGACTACGCGGTCGTGGCCTGCCCGACCGCCCTGCACGAGGAAGTCGGTCTCCAGCTGGCCGACGCAGGTGTCTGCGCCCTCATCGAGAAGCCGCTGGCCGACACCGTCGAGGGCGCCCGCCGCCTCGTCGAGGCCTTCGAGTCACGCGGTCTCGTGGCCGGTGTCGGCCACATCGAGCGCTGCAACCCGGCCCTGAGGTCACTGCGCAGTCGGTTGGAGAGCGGCGAACTCGGCGACGTCTTCCAGGTCGTCACCCGCCGCCAGGGGCCCTTCCCTCACCGCATCGCCGACGTCGGTGTGGTCAAGGACCTGGCCACGCACGACATCGACCTGACGGGCTGGGTGACCGGCCAGGCGTACGCCTCGATCGCGGCCCACACCGTCTCCAAGTCCGGCCGTCCGCACGAGGACATGGTCTCGGCGGTGGGCCAGCTCTGCGACGGCACCATGGTCAACCACCTGGTCAACTGGCTGAGCCCGCTCAAGGAGCGCTTCACCTCGGTCACCGGCGAGCGCGGCTGCTACATCGCCGACACACTCACGGCCGACCTGACGTTCCACTCGAACGCGGCGGTGACCACCGAGTGGGAGGCGCTGCGGGCATTCCGAGGCGTCTCCGAGGGCGACATGATCCGTTACGCGATCCCGAAGCGTGAGCCGCTGCTGGTCGAGCACGAGCTCTTCAGGGACGCCGTGCTGGGCGAGTCGGCCGATATCTGCACATTGCGGCAGGGGCTGCGTACCGTTGAGGTAGCAGCTTCCGTACTGGAATCGGCCCGGGTCGGCCGAACGGTTGTTCTTGAGACAGGAGAGCCCGCTCATCATGGCGGTTGACAATACGGTGGTGGGGGCAGCGCAGCGCAGCTCCCGTGGCAAGATCGTCATGCTGGTCGACAACGGCGTGAACGGTGACTCGCGTGTCCAGAAGGAAGCGCGTTCCGCGGCCGCGGCCGGCTGGGACGTGGTCCTGCTCGGCAAGTCCCCGACGAAGAGGGAGCAGTTCTGGCAGCTGGGTGATGCCCAGGTGCGGCTGCTGCACGTTCCGACTCCCATGCACCGCAGGCGGCATGAATACCGCCGCGCCGTGCTGAGGTCTCCTCTCGCCTACAGGCCCGGCCCGCTGGCCGCGTACCGCAAGCAGCGGATGAAGGCGTGGCGGGCCGAACTGAACATCCGGCTCATCCAGGCGGGCCAGCGGCGATCGGCCGTCGGGAAGCTCAAGCTGATGCCCCCTCGGATCCTGGCACGGGTGATGAGCAGGTGGGTCGGCCTGCGTGCGAAGCAGACAAGCGCCCTGGAGCGGCGCCGCAAGGACATGGTGTCCCCGCTGGACCGCTTCACCACGGCCTTCTGGCTGCGCACGATGGGAGACAGGGCCTGGCGTCGGCTCGACCCGGCCCTGTGGGACATGGAGCTCGCGTACGGCAAGGTCATCGATGCCCTGGAGCCCGACCTGATCCACGCCAACGACTTCCGGATGCTCGGTGTGGGCGCGCGGGCCAAGCTGCGGGCCGGGGCCAGGGGCCGCTCGGTCAAGCTCGTCTGGGACGCCCACGAGTACCTGCCGGGCATCAAGCCGTGGAATCCGCACCCGAGGTGGCACGTCGCGCAGTGCGCGTACGAGCGTGAGTTCTCGCAGTACGCCGACGCCGTGACGACGGTCTCCGAGACCCTCGCCGACATGCTGGCCGACCGGCACGGTCTCAAGGCCAAGCCCGAGGTCGTGCTGAACGCACCGGACGCGGAGGTCTCGCCCGAAGAGGCCGCCGAGCCCGTGCCGGACCTGCGCGAGCTGTGCGGGATCGGGGCGGACGTCCCGCTGACCGTCTACAGCGGTTCCGCCGCCCCGCAGCGCGGGCTCGACATCATGGTCGAGTCGTTGCCCCAACTGCCGGGTACGCACGTCGTGTTCGTCGTGCTCAAGCCCACGTCGGACTACATGACCGGGCTGTCGGCGCGGGCCCTGGAGCTCGGTGTGTCGGACCGGATGCACATCCTTCCGTATGTGCCGCACTACCAGGTTGCCCCGTTCCTGGCCTCGGCGGACGCGGGCGTGATTCCGATCCACCACTGGCCGAACCACGAGATCGCCCTGATCACCAAGTTCTTCGAGTACTCGCATGCTCGGCTCCCGTTCGTCGTCAGCGATGTCAAGACGATGGGTGAGATGGTCGCGCAGACCGGGCAGGGCGAAGTGTTCAAGGCCGAGGACGTGGCGGACTATGTCCGAGCCGTCAAGGCCGTACTCGCCGACCCCAAGAAGTACCGCGACGTCTACGACTCCCAGGGACTTCTCGACACGTGGACCTGGGAGTCGCAGGCGGAGGTGCTCGACGGCGTCTACACCCGCGTGCTCGGTGGCCGGACCCGCAGCAGGAGTGCCGTGTCGGTCGCGCAGGTGGTGGCATGAGCGGCAGACCCGATGCCACTGTGGTCGTGGCCGTCTACAACACGATGCCCTATCTGACGGAGTGTCTGAACTCTCTCGTCCGCCAGAGCATCGGCCTCGACCGCCTGGAGGTCGTGGCGGTCGACGACGGATCGACGGACGGCAGCAGCGAGGAACTCGACCGGTTCGCCGAGCGTTACCCCGGCACGGTCAAGGTCATTCATCAGGCCAACTCGGGCGGACCCGCGGCGCCCAGCAACAGGGCCCTGGATCTGGCCACCGGCCGGTTCGTCTACTTCATAGGTTCCGACGACTACCTGGGCGAGGAAGCCCTGGAGCGGATGGTGGCCTACGCGGACGAGCACGGATCCGACGTGGTCATCGGCAAGATGGTCGGCACCAACGGCCGGTACGTGCACCAGAAGCTCTACAAGGAGAACAACCCGGACGTCAGCCTTTTCCGGTCAAGTCTGCCTTTCACCCTGGCAAACACCAAGCTCTTCCGCCGCGAGTTGGTCGAGAAGCACGGGCTGCGCTTTCCGGAGGATCTGCCGGTCGGCAGCGATCAGCCGTTCACCATCGAGGCGTGTGTCCGGGCCCGGAAGATCTCCGTTCTCTCGGACTACACCTTCTACTACGCGGTGAAGCGCGGCGATGCCAGCAACATCACCTACCGGGCCGATCATCTGTCCAGGCTGCGTTGCACCGCCGCGATCATGAGGCATGTGGCCTCGCTCGTGGAGGCGGGTCCCGACCGGGACGCCCTCTTCGAACGGCACTTCACATGGGAGCTCTCCAAGCTCATCCAGGGCGACTTCCCCGCTCTCGACCCCGTCACCCGGCGACAGGTGTGCGAGGGGATCGCCGACCTCGCGGACGCGTACCTCACCGACGAACTCCGGGATTCCCTGGACGTCAAGCGCCGGGTGCGGATCTGCCTCGCGCAGGCGGGTGCCGTCGACGAGCTGGTCAGGGCCATCACGGAGCAGGCGGAGCACGGAGCCCCGCCCTTCCACCTGGAGGCCGGCCGGGCCTTCGCGCTGTACCCGGGTTTCCGTGAGGAGGCTCTTGGGCTTCCCGACCGTGTCTACGAACTGGTCGGGGAGATCGTGCCGGGGCGTCTCGCACAGGGCACGGAGCTCGTCGCTGCGGACTGGGACCAGGACGGCGACGACCTGTTCCTGGTGGTCACGGCCAGGGTCGGTGTCCTCGGTGACACCGCTTCCCTGACCGTTCGCCTGGCGAAGGGGGCCATGCCCAAGAGCGCGGACAGGCCGGGTGCGCGTCCGCTGCCGTCCGGTCATGAACGCTCCGCTGCGGTGGGGGAGTTCAGCCGCGTCCCGACCGGCGACGGCCGGGCGACGACGGTACGCGCCGGGATCCCCGTCCGTGCCGTGAAGGCGAAGCTGGGCGTCCGTGTCTATGTGGACGTGGCAGGTTCGACGTACGAGATCCCGGTGAAGACCGGCGACAGGCCGCTGCCCCTGGCCCGCCGCTGGCGCCAGGCGGTCCCGTACAGGGCATCGGCGAACCGGAACACCAAGGGCCGGCTGGTGATCACGACAGCGCCCCTGTGGGAGAGCCGGTCCGGTGCGGGCATGGGGCTGCGCCCCATGCTGTCCAAGCTGAAGAGGAAAGTAATCCGATGAACATCTGTGTAGTCGCGCTCGGCAAGATCGGCCTTCCCCTGGCCGTGCAGTTCGCGGCCAGGGGCCACACGGTCGTGGGCGCGGACGTCAACGAGAAGGTCGTCGAGCTGGTCAACGCGGCCACCGAGCCGTTCCCCGGTGAGCACGACCTGGACGTCAAGCTCAAGGAGACCGTGGGCGCGGGCCTCCTCTCCGCGACCACGGACACCACGGCCGCGGTCGCCGCGTCCGACGCCGTCGTGGTCGTCGTGCCGCTCTTCGTGGACGCCGACGGCACGCCGGACTTCGGCTGGATGGACGCGGCGACGAAGTCGATCGCCGCAGGTCTGAAGCCGGGCACCCTCGTCAGCTACGAGACCACCCTGCCCGTCGGCACCACCCGTACCCGCTGGGCGCCCATGCTCGCCGAGGGCTCCGGCCTGACCCCGGGTGTGGACTTCCACCTCGTCTTTTCCCCGGAGCGGGTGCTGACCGGCCGTGTCTTCGCCGACCTGCGCCGCTACCCCAAGCTCGTCGGGGGTATCGACGAGGCCTCCACCCGGCGCGGTCTGGAGTTCTACGAGACCGTGCTCGACTTCGACGACCGCGAGGACCTGCCGCGTCCGAACGGCGTCTGGGACCTCGGCACGGCGGAGGCCTCCGAGCTCGCCAAGCTCGCCGAGACCACCTACCGCGATGTCAACATCGGGCTGGCCAACCAGTTCGCCCGGTTCGCCGACAAGAACGACATCGACGTCAAGAAGGTCATCGAGGCCTGCAACAGCCAGCCCTACAGCCACATCCACCAGCCGGGCATCGCCGTGGGCGGCCACTGCATCCCGATCTACCCGAGGATGTACCTGTGGAACGACCCCGAGGCCACCGTCGTGCGCTCAGCGCGTGAGGCCAACGCCGCGATGCCCGAGTACGCCGTCGACCTGCTGGCCGCCGCCTACGGCGACCTCGACGGCGCCGGGGTCCTGGTGCTGGGCGCCGCCTATCGGGGCGGGGTCAAGGAAACCGCCTTCTCCGGCGTCTACGGGGTGGTCGAGGCGCTGAGGGCGCGCGGCGCGGTGCCGTTCGTGTCGGACCCGATGTACACCTCCGGCGAACTGGCCGCGCACGGCTTCGTGCCGCACGAGGGCCAGACGGTCACCGCCGCGATCCTCCAGGCCGACCACGCGGAGTACCGGGCACTGGCCGCCGCCGATCTGCCGGACGTCCGTGTGCTGGTCGACGGCCGGCGCACGACGGACCCGGCCAGGTGGGAGGGCGTGCGCCGGGTGGTCATCGGCGGCTGAGGGCATCGGGACGGACGCACCGGTCCGTACAGACGTGCGGGTCTGTGCGGACCGGGCCGGTGCGTCCGTGCGGGCCAGGGGTGTCAGACGGCGCGTTCCGTGAGGACGCCGTCGGTCTCGTCGTGCAGGGCGCCCGTCTGCGGGCACTCCCAGACACCGGGGGCGCCCGGGCGCTCGACGAGCTTGACCCCGCTGCGGCCCACCCAGCCGATCCGGCGGGCCGGCACGCCCACGACCAGGCCGAAGTCGGGGACGTCCTTGGTCACCACCGCGCCGGCGGCCACCATGGCCCACCGGCCGATGTGCACCGGGGCGACGCACACGGACCGTGCGCCGAGCGAGGCGCCCTCGGCGACCTTCACGCCGACGGCCTCCCAGTCGTCGCCGCGCTTCTGCTTGCCCTCGGGGTCGACCGAGCGCGGGTTGTGGTCGTTGGTGAGGACCACGGCCGGGCCGACGAAGACGCCGTCGCCGAGCTCGGCAGGCTCGTACACCAGGGCGTAGTTCTGCAGCTTGACGTTGTTCCCGATCCGCACACCGGAGCCCACGTACGCACCACGCCCCACCACGCAGCCCTCACCGAGCGTGGCTCCCTCGCGGATCTGCGCGAGCTCCCAGATGCTGCTCCCGTCGCCGATCTCGGCACGGTCGTCCACCTGGGCTGTGGGCTGGACTCTGTAGGTCACTTGCGGCACCTTTCGGGAGCGGATCAGGCAAGAGCATACGATCGATCCCGAGCGGGGCAGGAACCCGGTTTGACCCCCCGCAGCCCGCCCCGTAATCTTGACCCTCGGCGTGTTTCTGTGCGCCTACCCCCTGAGCACATCCCTCCCGGTGATCCGTCCCCGGGGGAGGCCGCTCATCCTTCCGGACTGTCGTGGGCCTCGGCCCGCGCGGGCGGCTGGCATCAGGGGATCCGTTCCGAGTGAGAGAGAGATCCGCGTGTACGCCATCGTGCGCAGCGGTGGTCGCCAGCACAAGGTTGCTGTCGGCGACATCGTTGAGGTTGACAAGATTTCCACCGCCCAGGTTGGCGACACGGTCGAGCTCTCGACCCTGCTCGTTGTCGACGGCGACGCCGTGACCAGCGACCCCTGGGTCCTGGACGGCATCAAGGTCCAGGCCGAGATCGTGGACCACCACAAGGGCGCGAAGATCGACATCCTTCGCTACAAGAACAAGACGGGTTACCGCCGTCGCCAGGGTCACCGCCAGCAGTACACGGCGATCAAGGTCACCGGTATCCCCGCGGCTGCGAAGTAAGGGACTGAGGAGACATGGCACACAAGAAGGGCGCATCGTCCACTCGGAACGGGCGCGATTCCAATTCCCAGCGGCTCGGCGTGAAGCGCTTCGGCGGTCAGGCCGTGAACGCCGGTGAGATCCTGGTCCGCCAGCGCGGCACCCACTTCCACCCGGGCACGGGCGTCGGCCGTGGCGGCGACGACACGCTGTTCGCGCTTGCCGCCGGTGCGGTGGAGTTCGGTACGCACCGTGGCCGCAAGGTCGTGAACATCGTTCCCGTCGCCGCCTGATTTTCCTGGCTGCGACGAGCGACACAGCACCTTCCGAGGGCGGATCTCAGCTTTCCCGGTAACCGGGGAAGCGGGTCCGCCCTCGGCGCGTTACGTCAAGAGACATTCCCGTATTTTTCCGCAGTACCTGGAGGAACCACCATGACCACCTTCGTGGACCGCGTCGAGCTGCATGCCGCCGCGGGTAACGGAGGCCACGGCGTGGCCTCCGTGCACCGTGAGAAGTTCAAGCCGCTGGGCGGTCCCGACGGGGGCAACGGCGGGCGTGGCGGCGATGTGATCCTCGTCGTCGAGCAGGCCGTCACCACGCTGCTCGACTATCACCACCACCCTCACCGCAAGGCCACGAACGGCCAGCCCGGTGCAGGTGACAACCGCTCGGGCAAGGACGGCCAGGACCTCGTGCTGCCCGTGCCCGACGGCACCGTCGTCCTCGACAAGGCCGGCAACGTCCTTGCCGACCTGGTCGGTCAGGGCACCACCTTCATCGCGGGCCAGGGCGGCCGCGGCGGCCTGGGCAACGCGGCGCTGGCATCCGCCCGCCGCAAGGCGCCCGGCTTCGCGCTGCTCGGTGAGCCGGGGGAGAGCCGGGACATCGTCCTGGAGCTCAAGACCGTCGCCGACGTCGCGCTCGTGGGCTACCCGAGCGCCGGCAAGTCCTCGCTGATCTCGGTGCTTTCGGCCGCCAAGCCGAAGATCGCGGACTACCCCTTCACGACCCTCGTCCCCAACCTGGGCGTCGTCACCGCGGGCTCGACCGTCTACACCATCGCGGACGTCCCGGGGCTCATCCCGGGCGCCAGTGAGGGCAAGGGCCTCGGCCTCGAGTTCCTGCGGCACGTCGAGCGCTGCTCCGTCCTGGTGCACGTCCTGGACACCGCGACCCTGGAGTCCGACCGCGACCCGGTCTCCGACCTCGACATGATCGAGGAGGAACTGCGGCTGTACGGCGGCCTCGAGAACCGCCCGCGCATCGTCGCCCTCAACAAGGTCGACATCCCGGACGGCCAGGACCTCGCCGACATGATCCGCCCCGACCTGGAGGAGCGCGGCTACCGCGTCTTCGAGGTCTCGGCCATCGCGCACAAGGGGCTCAACGACCTCTCGTACGCCCTTGCCGGGATCATCGCCGAGGCGCGCGCCAGCAAGCCGAAGGAGGAGTCGACCCGGGTCGTCATCCGTCCCAAGGCCGTCGACGACGCGGGCTTCACCGTGACCGTCGAGGAGGACGGCATCTATCGCGTGCGCGGCGAGAAGCCCGAGCGCTGGATCCGCCAGACCGACTTCAACAACGACGAGGCCGTCGGCTACCTCGCGGACCGGCTCAACCGGCTCGGTGTCGAGGACGAGCTGCGCAAGGCGGGTGCCCGGGCCGGCGACGGTGTGGCCATCGGAGCGGAGGACAACGCGGTCGTCTTCGACTGGGAGCCGACCATGGCGGCGGGCGCCGAGATGCTCGGACGCCGTGGCGAGGACCACCGGCTGGAGGCCCCGCGGCCTGCCGCGCAGCGTCGTCGCGAGCGTGAGTCGGAGAGGGACGACTCGCAGCGCGAGTACGACGAGTTCGACCCCTTCTAGGCCTTCGCCCTCTGCGGGGCTTCGGGGCTTCGGGACGGGTGCCTCCGCGCGGCGCGGGGGCACCCCGGATTCACGGAAAACGGCCAGGTAGTGGCAGGTTCGGCGGCCGGCGATGTGCCGATTGGGTAACGCGTCTGTGGAGTCTGTCACTCCGGTGAGGTGCCCCGGAGGATCAATCTCCCTGGCCAGACGGTGAACTGCGGGTTTCCCAGGGGTGAGCGTCGGTAAACGTCCGTCTTGCGGGACGGTCACGGAGAGTGCGACCATCACACTGTTCCCCTTGTCATCGTAAGGTAGGTCGTCTGTGTCCGTGCCGCATGAAGCCAAGCCCCGCACCACAGCGGTCGTACTCGCCGGTGGGACCGGACAGCGGGTGGGACTGTCGATCCCCAAGCAGTTGCTGAAGATCGCCGGTAAGGCAGTCATCGAGCACACGCTGACACTCTTCGAGAACGCCGAGAGCATCGACGACGTCATCGTGCTGATGGCGCCCGGCTTCGTGCCCGACGTCGAGAAGATCGTGGCCAAGGCCGGGATGACCAAGGTCATCAAGGTCATCGAAGGCGGCAACACCCGCAACGAGACCACCGAGCGCGCCATCGCGGCCCTCGGCGAGGGGCTCGCGGAGGGCGAGGACCGCAACGTCCTCTTCCACGACGCGGTCCGTCCGCTTCTGTCACAGCGGGTCATCAAGGACTGCGTCGACGCCCTCGACCGCTACCAGGCCGTCGACGTCGCCATCCCGTCCGCCGACACGATCATCGTGACCCGGACCCATGGCGAGGACGGCGAGTTCATCACCGACGTCCCGGACCGGTCCCGGCTGCGCCGCGGCCAGACCCCGCAGGCCTTCAAGCTGTCCACGATCCGCAAGGCGTACGAGGTCGCGGCCGGCGACCCGAACTTCCAGGCCACCGACGACTGTTCGGTCGTCCTGCGGTACCTCCCCGACGTGCCGATCTATGTGGTCGCGGGCGACGAGTACAACATGAAGGTGACCCAGCCGGTCGACGTCTTCATCACCGACAAGCTCTTCCAGCTGGCCTCCACCGCGGCCCCCCGTCAGGCCGACGAGGCCGCCTACCGTGATCTGCTCTCGGGCAAGACCCTGGTCGTCTTCGGCGGTTCGTACGGCATCGGCGCCGACATCGCCACGATCGCCGAGCAGTACGGCGCCAGCGTGTACGCGCTGGGCCGCTCCACCACCGGCACGCACGTCGAGAACCCGGAGCACGTCGAGGACGCGCTGTCCAAGGCCTACGCCGAGACCGGCCGCATCGACTACGTGATCAACACCGCGGGCGTGCTGCGCATCGGCAAGCTGGCCGAGACGGACACGACGACGATCCAGGAAGCCCTGAACGTCAACTACCTCGCGCCCGTGCAGATCGCCCGCGCCGCGTACAAGTACCTGGCGGAGACCCAGGGGCAGCTGCTGCTCTACACCTCCAGCAGCTACACCCGGGGCCGCGCCGAGTACAGCCTCTACTCCTCCACCAAGGCCGCGATGGTGAACCTCACCCAGGCGCTGGCCGACGAGTGGGCGAGCGAGGGGATCAGGGTCAACTGTGTGAACCCGGAGCGCACCGCGACCCCCATGCGGACCAAGGCGTTCGGCCAGGAGCCGGAGGGCTCGCTGCTCTCCTCCGAGGCGGTGGCACGCACCTCGCTGGACGTCCTCCTGTCGGCGATGACGGGGCATGTCATCGACGTACGGCAGCAGGACCCGACGCGTGACGTCTCCGAAGCTTCGGGATTCGAGCAGGCGCTGGCCTCGATTCTGGACCGTCAAGAAGATGTGTAATAATTCTTGACAAATGAACTTTTACGGGCCTCTGGGTTCACCTTTTGGTGGAACCAGAGGCCCGAGTGCGTGAAGTCGGATCTCCACATTTCCTTCTCATACGTGAAATAATCGGCACCCCCTGGAGCAGGTCCTTCGTGATTTCGACAGCCATTCGCCTGGCCCGTGTGGGCAGCCGGTCAGAATTGTTGGCGGCCATGCTGATGATGCTGGGGTATCCCTGCGTCATGATCGCCGGTCTTCTGCCCGACATCTGGTTCTTCGCGGCGGCCACGGCTGTCACGTACCTCGCGGACTGGTATCTGCACCAGCGCGGCAGCTATCTGATCAACCGGCTCGGCAAGGTGCGAGCGGGGCTGTCCATCCGCTTCCTGCTCCGCCAGCTGATGGTGCTGCTCCTGCTGGCCAGGATGGACGCCGCCGAGGAGCCGCTGTTCTACGCGGCGGTCGCCTGCTTCCTCGTCTTCTACGGTCTGCAGGCCCCGCACGGCGCGCTGACGACGCTGATCCGGCTGCGCCGCAGCCTGCCGATCGTCACCCGGAACGTGGACCTGCACGCCGTCCGCATCCCCGACGCGCCGCCGCGCGCACTGCTGCACCGTGCCAGCGAGAAGATGCTCCACCTCGACCTCCCGGCGGTGGCGGGTGTCCTGCTCGCCGTCGGCACGGGTGAGGACGTCATCGGCTACATCGGTGCCGGGCTGACGCTGCTCCTGGCCGTCGGTTACAACGCCCTGCTCGCGCCGTACCTGCGCCGGAGCCGTCGGGCCCCGGCCGTCCCCGCGGTGCTCGACGCCCTGGACGTCTGGCTGCGTGAGTACCGGCCGACGGTCGTGCTCTACTTCTCCGGCTCCAGCGAGTCCGCCTACCAGGGCAACATGTGGCTCGACACCATGGCCGCCGTCGAGGGACGCCCGCTGATCATCATGCGTGAGCGCAATCTCGTCCCGCAGCTCGCCGACACCTCCGTGCCCGTGATCTGCGTGCCCGGCGGCACCCACCTGATGAACATGGATCTCTCCACCGTCCGGGTGTGCCTGTACCCGGCCAACGTCGGCAAGAACATCCACATGCTGCGCGTCCCGACCGCGAAGCACGTCTTCATCGGCCATGGCGACAGCGACAAGCTGGCCAGCGTCAACCCGTACTCCAAGGTGTACGACGAGGTGTGGACCGCGGGCAGGGCCGGCCGCGACCGCTACGCCCTGGCCGACGTCGGTGTGCGTGACGAGGACATCGTCGAGGTCGGGCGCCCGCAGCTGGCGCCCATCGAGAGCTGGACCGGCACCACGAAGAACCCCGTCCCGACCGTGCTGTACGCCCCGACCTGGGAGGGCTGGGACGACAACCCGGGCAACACCTCGCTGCTGCTGGCCGGCGAGAACATCATCCGCCGGCTGCTGAAGGCGGAGAACCCGGTCCGGGTCATCTACAAGCCGCACCCCTTCACCGGGATCCGCAGCGCCAAGGCCAAGGCCGTGGACGCCCGGATCCAGGCCATGATCGTCAAGGCCACGGAGGCCCGTGCCACCGACCCGCGCTGGGCGCAGGAGGCCTCGGCGGCGGCAGCGGGGCAGAGCGAGGCCACTGCCGAGCTCGCCCGCGTCGAGGCCCGTCTGGCGGAACTGGCGAAGCCCGGCCGCGCCGGCGGGGACGAGTCGGAGGAGTCCAGGGTCTCGCTCGCCGACCCGGCTCGCCAGGCCGAGATCGCCACCCTGCGGAGCCGGTGGAACGACGCCTACTGGGGTTCCTTCGGCTGGTGGGAGCACCGGACGGTGACCGGCTCCGAGCCGAAGCTGTACGACTGCTTCAACCAGTCCGACGCCATGGTCTCGGACATCTCCAGCGTGGTCTCCGACTTCATCGCGAGCGGCAAGCCGTACGCCGTCACCGACTCGGCCCAGCTCGGCGAGGAGGAGTTCAAGCGTCAGAACACCGCCGTACGGGCGGCCGTCATCCTCCCCAACAGCGCGGAGGGCATCGACGAGCTCCTGCGTGCGGTCGCCGATCCGGCGGCCGACCCGCTGGCCGAGGACCGTCACGAGCTGAAGAGCTACCTGCTGGGGCCGGACGAGCCCACCTCGATGGAGCAGTTCAACGCCGCGGTCCGTGCCCTGGCGGCCAAGGCCGAGGCCCGCAACACAGGCGTCGCACAGCGGGTGGGCGAGCAGGCCGCCGTCCCGCGTCCCGACCCCGAGGCCGCGTCCAGCGGTGCGGGGAACGGGGCGGCCGAGGTGGTCGCGGAGGCCGAGGCGGCCGCCGATCCGGACGCACCTGAGGCGCCGGACGCCGACGCGGAGGTGGGCGCGGGCCCCTCGTCGATCCGCTGACACGGGCGCCCCCCGGGGCGCTGACGACCGGCTGTCATCCGGTTGTCATGCAGTTGTTCGAAATCCACCCCATTAAGACGCAACCTACGAAACGGTCCGTACATCTCCTCTCTTGTGGAGGGGAACGTACGGACCGTTCGGCGTGTCCGTGCAGAGAACGGGGCACATGTCGTCGTTCTATCGTTTCTCCTGACTAATGCGTGTATACGTGAACCGGGGAGAGATGAGCAGCACCGCACCAGATGTGACCGTCATCATCGGCGCCTACGAGGCCATGCCGTACCTGATCCGCTGCCTGGACTCCGTCGAGGCGCAGACGCTTCCTGCCGGACGCATGGAGATCGTGGCCGTCGACGACGGGTCGACCGACGGCACAGGGGAGTACCTGGAGGAGTTCGCCGCCAGGACCGCCATCGACATGCGTGTGGTCCACCAGGAGAACTCCGGTGGGCCCAGCGGGCCCCGCAATGTCGGGCTCGGACTCGCCCGCGGCCGGTACGTCTTCTTCCTCGACGCGGACGACTACTTCGGCGAAGAGGCCCTGGAACGGATGGTCGCGATGGGCGACCGGGCCGGCACGGACGTGGTGCTGGGGAAGGTCGTCGGCGTCAACCGCGGGGCTGCCAAGTCGATGTGGAAGGAGACCGTCGAGCGCGCCGATCTCTTCTCCTCCAACATCAAATTCACCCTGAGTGCCCAGAAGCTGTTCCGGCGGGATCTCCTGGTGCGGCTCGGCATGAAGTTCGACGAGGACCTCAGGACGGGGGAGGACGCGCTCTTCACCATGGAGGCGTATCTGCGGGGCAGCGGCGTCTCCGTCGTGGCCGACCACACCTGCTACTACCTCGTGGGCAGGGAGGACGGCAAACACATGACGAAGAGCGGCACCTACCGGCTGCGCTTCGATTCGGCCAGGGCGCTCATGGGGCTGATCGCCACGCACGTCCCACCGGGGCCGAAGCGGGACGTCCTGATGGTCCGGCCGTTCGTCATCACCCTGCTGCCGCAGTTCGGGCCGTCCCTGTTGCGGCAGTCCGCCGCGGTGCGGAAGAAGAAGATGGAGCTGGCGGCGCCCCTGATGAAGGCCTACTGGTCACCCGGTGTGGCCCGTCGCCTCAAGGTCCACGAGCGGCTCAGGCTGGTCTGCGTCTCGCAGGGCAGACTCGACCTGCTCCTGGACATCGTGCAGTTCATCAAGGACAAGAAGAAGCCGCGGGTGGTGCGCAAGGGCGTCAGGGGCCGCCTGTACCTGGCGTACCCCCACTTCGGGGACAGCACTCAGCTGCCTCTGGCGGCGTACGAACTGACCGTGACCGAGTGGATCGGCCGCAAGCGCATCGACGCTCCGGAGCATCAGTCCACTGCCGCCGTCCTGCGGCGACTGGCGGGCAGGGCGCGTAGATCGGCCCGGGCCGCCGGACTGCATGTGCCGCGCCGTACCCACAAGGTCTGAGACGGCGGGCGTGAGGCGGCAGTGGACATGGCCCCTACTGGTCAGGGCGCAGCAGCCTGCGCACCGGACGTCCCACCACGCGCCGGGCGCGCCGGTAGGCCGAAGG
This sequence comes from Streptomyces sp. NBC_01012, assembly GCF_045162755.1. Taxonomy (NCBI): domain Bacteria; kingdom Bacillati; phylum Actinomycetota; class Actinomycetes; order Kitasatosporales; family Streptomycetaceae; genus Streptomyces; species Streptomyces sp. NBC_01012. Next base: position 5,358,287 of record NZ_CP108688.1, read on the forward strand.
CCACGCGGCCGTCGCCTGGCCGCCTGCCTGCAGTTTGATGCTGACAGGACCGGCCTTCTTCTCGAGCTGGCCGCGCAGCAGGGCGTTCTCCGCGGACAGCTCCTCCATCCGGCTCTGCATCCAGCTGAAACGGCTGCTCAGCGAGTCGGGGTCGGTCTCGGTCCACGGGCGTACGGCCGGCGGAAGGGTGAGCTTGGCCATCTTGGCGTCGAACGCCTTGCCGCTGTCTCCGTGGTGGAAGGTGTTCTCCAGGCCGTTCCGCTCCATGAAGCCGGTGAAACGGAGAAAACGTTCCTTGTGACCGTTCACCAGTTCGCTGAAGTCCGCCGACTCGTAGAGCTCCGCGGGGTCGATGTTCTTGGGTGTCTCGGAGATCTTGCGGTGCGGAATGCCGAAGTAGCGGCAGAGCTCCAGGGTCCGGGAGTCGCTGCAGAGCACGGTGCTGGGGACGCCCGCCAGGAGCGCCGCGATGTTCCCGTGGATGCGTGAGCCGAACGAGAAGTCGAACGCGCGTAGCTCGTCGATCCAGGTGGCCGGGTCGACGTAGAGACGGACCTTGCCCTCGCGGTACATCGGGTGGGACGGATGGGTCGGCATCGAGGTCTGGGCGCCGATCCGGTTCGACGTCTCCCGCCAGTGGAGCAGCTGTGCCTCCAGGAGGTTCTGCCCGACGAACCGCAGATTCGGATAGCGCTCGTGTGCCTGCCGGATGATGGCGTCGAGGCCGTGCGAACGAACGGCACTGTGTGACCCGTTCACCGAGATGAGGGATTCGGCGGTGAGCGACTCGGTCCTCTTCTCGACCGTGAACGTCTCGCCGCCCATGAACATGGAGGGGCAGCCGATGACCTCGACGTCGCGGAAGCCCATGCCCTTCAGGTACTGCTCGGTGAACTCACCCCGCACACCGATGGAGGCGCTGCGGTTGAGCACCTCGGTGACGAACTCCCTGACGGTCGGCTCCATCGCCTTCAGCCGGGACGCGTCGTACTTGAGGTCGGCCTGCGCGCCGACACCGAGGACGACGACGGGGATGCGCAGCTTCTTGATCAGCTGTGTCATCCGCTTGAGGGGACGCTCGAACGTCGGCCGGAAGGCATTCGCCAGCGGCACGACGAATACGTCGAACTCCTCGTTTATGCGGGCGGCCGCCCGCGGATCCGTCCGGATGCCGTTGGAGAAGACCTCCGCACGCGGAGTCGTAAGAAGCTTGTGTGCCGCATCGCTGAAGATCAGATTGCCCGCGTTGGTCGCGAAGACATCTCTGTCGAGGGACTGTTCGAGCGAAGCCACATCGAAGGGGCTTTTGCCCGATCTGAGGAGAATGCGCCTCTGGCGGGTCAGTTCATCTGTCACGCAATAGAGGGTAGCCCCCATGAACGGCGGGTGGAGATTGAGTAAATGGCCTATTCCGGGGCATGTCGAAGCGCCGCCGGAAGCCATCGGTCCGCGTAATGGCGTCGTAGTGGCGTCCACCCGCTGACAGCAGCTGAGACGGCACGATGCGGGACCCGGCCCCTCGCGTAGATTGAGGAAAACCGAGCAGGACGACGTGATGGGGACGGGCGTACGTGTCAGGGGCAAGGGAATCCGAAGGCGCGGCGGCGGAACGCGGGGACGCGCCCGGCACAACCGCGGGGGACGGGGCCCGCGCGTCCGGGTCCGCCGGGTCCGCCGAGGGTGGCTCGGGGTACAGGCCGGGTGTGACCGATGCCCGCCGCATCGTGGTCAAGGTCGGCTCGTCCTCGCTCACCACAGCGGCGGGGGGCCTCGACGCCGACCGGGTCGACGCGCTCGTCGATGTGCTGGCCAAGGTCAGGAGCGGCGGGGAGCGTGAGATCGTCCTCGTCTCCAGCGGCGCCATCGCGGCAGGCCTCGCACCCCTCGGGCTCGTGCGCAGGCCCAAGGACCTGGCCAGGCAGCAGGCCGCTGCCAGCGTCGGCCAGGGGCTGCTCGTCGCCCGCTACACCGCTTCCTTCGCCCGCTACGCCGTTCGGGTCGGGCAGGTGCTGCTGACGTCCGACGACACCAGCAGGCGCGCCCACTACCGCAACGCCTACAGCACGCTCGACCAGCTCCTGGAGATGGGCGCGTTCCCCGTCGTCAACGAGAACGACACGGTGGCCACGGACGAGATCCGGTTCGGGGACAACGACCGGCTCGCCGCCCTCGTCGCCCATCTGGTCCACGCCGACCTCCTCGTGCTCCTGTCCGACGTGGACGGCCTCTACGACGGGGACCCGAGCAGGCCGGGCACCTCCCGCATCGCCGAGGTGACCGGGGAGGCCGATCTGGAGGGCGTCACCATCGGCAGCGCGGGGAAGGCGGGTGTCGGCACCGGAGGCATGGTGACCAAGGTCGAGGCGGCCCGGATCGCCACCGCCGCCGGCATCCCGGTCGTCCTCACGTCGGCGAGCCATGTCGCCGACGCTCTCGCGGGGCGCGACACCGGCACGTACTTCCACCGCACCGGGCGCCGCTCGGCCGACCGGCTGCTCTGGCTGGCCCATGCCTCGACCCCGCAGGGCGCGCTCACGCTCGACGACGGGGCGGTGCGCGCGATCGTCGACCGCCGTACGTCCTTGCTGCCCGCGGGGATCTCCGCGGTCGAGGGCGAGTTCTCCGCGGGGGACCCGGTCGAGCTGCGCGACCCCGCCGGCCGGGCCGTCGCTCGGGGTCTCGTCAATTTCGACGCGAAGGAGATCCCCCAGCTGCTGGGCCGGTCGACCCGCGACCTCGCGCGCGAGCTGGGCCCCGCCTACGAACGGGAAGTCGTACACAGGGACGATCTCGTCGTCCTCACGCCCCGCCCGGCCCCCTGAAACGGCTGAAAGTCCAGCCTTCGGGCGGAGACCTTCACGAAAACCGCCCCACACCCGCCCCCGGACTGGTCAACTTTGTCGTGGGGGTATCTGGGGTATCCGAGCGAAAGACCCTTGGGTCAGCACAGCTACACATTCACAGGAGGCCGCCGGTGAGACGAGCGCGCCCGGGGGCGCCGCCCCGCGGAACGGGCAGCCGTGCCCTGACCAGCGTCGGGGCGGGAGCCGATTTCGTCGGCACGCCCACCGACCAGACCACCGAGCAGCAACCGGTGGTCACGGACGAGGAACTGACCCGCTCCAAGCTGTGGCACATCACCCTCAGCGTCTCCGGCAGCGAGACACCGCTGAAGGAGGTCAGGCGCGGACTCGAGCAGCTGGCGCACGACCACCCGTTCCTGCTGACCAGCCGGTACGCCAACGACCACGCGGAGGTCCGCTACTGGGAGGAGGCCAGGGACCTGCACGACGCCGCGGCCGTGGCGCTGCGGCTGTGGGGCGAACACCGGTCCAGCGCGAAACTCCCGCCCTGGGAGATCGTCGGCCTCGAGGTCATCGACCGGGAGACCTACCACCTGCGTATCGCCGAGGGCTACGGACCGCCCCCGGCAGCCCCCGTCGGTGTGCACCCCTACTGAGTCCGGCTGTCTCCGGCCGCCCCCTGCTGACCGGCGGGGCGCACCCCACCGGTACGCCCTGTCTCGCATGACGGGATACGTGACGGATGCCCGCAGTGTGCGCACTACCCTGCGGGCATGACCACGCTTTCGCCGTACGACAACATGTCCCCGGTCGCCCGGGCCGCCTACCGGGCACGCGCCGCCGCCGACGACATCGCGCCACTCCCGCGCGCGGCGAAGGACGACGCCCTGCTGGCCATCGCGGACGCGCTCGAGGTGCGCACCGGCGAGATCGTCGAGGCCAACGCCGAGGACGTCGCGAAGGCCAGGGAGGCAGGGACGAGCGAGTCGGTCGTCGACCGGCTCACACTCACACCGGAGCGCATCCGCGCGATCGCGGCGGACGCGCGTGACGTGGCGGCGCTGCCGGACCCGGTCGGCGAGGTGGTCCGGGGCTCCACCCTCCCCAACGGCATCGATCTGCGTCAGGTGCGGGTGCCGCTCGGAGTGGTCGGCATCATCTACGAGGCCAGGCCCAATGTGACGGTCGACGCCGCGGCGCTCTGCCTGAAGTCCGGCAACGCGGTGCTGCTGCGCGGATCCTCGTCGGCGTACGCCTCGAACACCGCCCTCGTGCGGGTGCTCCGTGACGCGGTGGGCGGGTCCGGCCTCCCGGCGGACGCGGTGCAGCTCGTCCCGGGCGAGAACCGTGACTCGGTGCGCGAGCTGATGCGGGCCCGCGGCCTCGTCGACGTACTGATCCCGCGCGGCGGTGCCTCACTGATCCGCACGGTCGTGGAGGAGTCGACGGTCCCGGTCATCGAGACGGGCACCGGCAACTGCCATGTGTACGTCGACGCGCGGACCGACCTCGCCATGGCCGTGGAGATCCTGGTCAACTCCAAGGCGCAGCGGCCGAGCGTCTGCAACGCCGCCGAGACCCTCCTGGTCCACAAGGACATCGCCGCGGACTTCCTGCCCCTGGCCCTGGACGCGCTGGCGCGCGCCGGGGTGACCGTGCACGGCGACGAGCGGGTACTGGCGTACGCCGAGGAGTCCAAGGCCACCGTCGTGCCGGCGACGCCGGAGGACTGGGAGACCGAGTACCTCTCGTACGACATCGCGGCCGCTGTCGTGGAGTCGCTGGAGGCCGCTGTGGCGCACATCAGGCTCTGGTCCTCCGGTCACACCGAGGCGATCGTCACCACCTCGCAGGCGGCGGCCCGCCGGTTCACCCAGTTGGTGGATTCCACGACGGTCGCCGTGAACGCGTCGACGCGCTTCACCGACGGCGGCCAGTTCGGATTCGGTGCCGAGATCGGGATCTCCACGCAGAAGCTGCATGCCCGTGGGCCGATGGGGCTGCCCGAGCTGACGTCGACGAAGTACATCGTCACCGGGGACGGCCACGTCCGTTAGGGCCTGGCGGCCCCGGGGACCGGGCCCGCGCCGAGCCCGGGCCCGCGTCGGACCGGACCCGCGTCGGACCGGACCCGGGGGCCGCGCCGAGCCCGGTCCGGGTGGGCGACTTCGCGGGCTCCCTGCCCAAAACGCCCTGCCGGGTCTAGGCTGAAGCTGTGCCGGACGACGTGGGGGGCAAGCCGTTCCCGGACGGCTGGGAGCCCGACGACGACCGCGGGGGCGCGGACGAGGACTTCGCCTCCGTGGTGTTCGACGAGGACTTCGTCCGGTCCGCCGAGATCCATGAACCCACCGCGGTGGAGCGCCTGCTGGCCGCCGCGCAGGACCGCGCCGAGGCCGAGGCCGGCCGGGCCCGCCGGGGCGGCGGAGCCCTGGACGACGACCTCTGCGACGACTACGGCCCCGGCGGCCTGTACGGCCACGAGAGCGCCTTCGGTGACTCCTGGGACCCCGATGACCCCGACGGCATCCGCGAGGACGAGAACGGCCCCTACGGGCGTCACGGCGGCTCCCTGCGTCCTTACCGTGGCGCCGCTCGCTGGCACAGGCCCATCGCCTGGCTGCTCGCCCTGCTGATGGGGATCGGGATGGTGGCCCTGGCCTTCAACGCGGTGTACCGCGGCGCGGCGGGCGGTCGGGAGGACCAGGTGCCGTCTCCGGTGACCAGCGGCGTCGACAAGCCGCCTGGCGCGGCCCCCTCCGCATCGGCCGACTACTCCCGCCCGGCGGTCTCCGCCGTTCCCCGCACCCCCTGAACCGGCCCTCCCGACTGCTCGCCCGCCTCTTCGCCGGCTGGTTCCGCTGCTCTTCGCCGGCCGGTTCCCCTGCTCTTCGCCAGCTCGTTCTCCCGCCTGTTCTCCCGTTGAGCGCTCGTGGTCGCACCCCTTCGCCCTCCCGGCGGCGCTCCACCTGCGCTCCCACCTGCGGCGCGTTTACCTTGATGAGGATCGATCCAATCTGAAGATATGACCTTGTGACCCCTTCTCTCGTCCCCGTCCCCGGGAAGAGGGCCAGCCACGTGTCCATGTGTCGAACCCGTGACGGACAGGTCCGCCCGATGCCGAGCGGCTGAGGCGGATCCAGCGCCAGCCCCCGCCGGTGGCGCGGAGATCGGGAGAATTCATGACAGGCCGCGGAGAACCGCCGGAAGGACCGCTCGACAACCCCTCGGGCGGGGAGGACGAGTACCGCTCACTCGTCTTCGACGAATCGTTCGTCCGCGCTGCCCGGCTGCAGGAGTTCTCCGCGCAGGAGCGCATGGGCGACCACGCGCGCGCCGTACGCTCCCTGCCCGGCCGCGCCACCCGGCGGCACCGCCCCAGGGCGGGTGTCGCTCTCGTCGTGCTGATCGCCCTGGCCTTCGCCAGTGCCGTCTACATCGGCTTCCGCAACCCCTACCCGCCCACCGTCGGCAGGCGTGCCGAACCCCTGCGGACCACGGTGGTCCCGCTCGCCCCGAAAGGCGCTGTGCCCGGAGGGACCGCCGAGTCGCTCCTCGCCGACGGCCCGGCCGCGGAGCACAGCACGGGCGCCCAGGGCATCACCCTCCCGTCGGTCCGGCGCACGGAGAACTTCTCGGACAGCCAGGTGACCATCGCGCTGACCACGGTCAAGGACTATCTGGTGGGCTCCTCTCTCGACCCCGACGTACTGACCGCCGGAGTCGTCCGGCCGGTCGGACGACTGCTCGACCCGGACCAGACGGCGCAGTTCGACCGGAGCGTGGACTCACCGGCCGACGACGGCGAGCACAGCGCGACCGGCTGGCTGGTGCGCTTCGACCCGGCCGAGGTCGAACTCGCCGACACCGACGTCCGGGTGCACGGCAGCCTCACCTACGCGGAGGCGGGGTCGGACATCCTGGAGGTGGTGTCCGACCACACCTTCACCTACGCGCTGCGCCCCGCCGTGTCCGGCCCCCACCGGGCCGACGGAGTCTCGCTGTTCACCGTGCGCCGCATGCTGCATTTCCTGCTCGACCGGGAAGACATCCGGCTGCACCGGCTGGAGGTCCGCAGCGCCTACGTCCAGGCCGGTCCGCAGTCGTGCTCGTCCGACACGGCGAGCGTCCTGCATCCGCTGCTCGCGGGCGGCCGGGCCGACACCCGGGGCCCCACAGGCACCGACCCGTACGCCACGGGCGTGCCCACGGCGGCCCTCTGCGGCACGCTGTCCGTCAGCTCCCCGAGCCCGGGCCCTCCTCCTCAGGGTCCTCAGGACCCGGACGCCGCCAGGTCCCCTCGGAGCCGTCCGTAGAGTCCGAGGGCGGAGTGCCCTTGGCCGCGCCGCCGCCGGTGCCGGCGGCTCCACCGGCCGCGCCGGTGAACCGGTCCCGGAGCTTGCCTCCCAGGTCGCCCGCACCGCCCGCGATGTCACCGACGAGCTTCATCAGTGGGTCCTTGCTGGTGCGCACCGTGTCGGCGTAGTGCGACGCGGACTGACGGAAGGAGTCCGTCACCGAGGTGTCCTTGTCCTCGTCGCGCTTGGCGTAGTGGCCGTCCATGATGCGCTGGAAGTCCCGGGTCTCCGACCACTTCTTCAGCTCGGCCGCCCGGATCGTGGTGAACGGATGCGTCCGGGGCAGCACATTGAGGATCTTGAGCACCGAGTCGCGGAGGTCGCCGCCCCTCTCGTACTCGTCGGCCTGGGCGAGGAAGGCGTCCACATTCATCTCGTGGAGATGATTGCCGCCGGCGATCTTCATCAGCCCGCGCATGGAGGCACGCAGATCCTGGCCCACCAGCAGCCCGGCGCGGTCGGCTGACAGCTCCGACTTGCGGAACCACTCGCGCAGCGCGGTCACGATCGCCATGATCGCGACATTGCCGAGCGGGATCCACGCCACCTTGAGCGCGAGATTGGTGAGGAAGAGCAATATCGTGCGGTACACCGCGTGGCCGGAGAGCGCATGGCCCACCTCGTGGCCGACCACGGCCCGCATCTCCTCCTCGTCGAGCAGCTCGACGAGCCCGGTCGTCACCACGATGATCGGCTCGTCGAGGCCGATACACATGGCATTGGGCTGCGGATCCTGATTCACGTACATCGGCGGGACCCGCTCGAGATCCAGGATGTAACACGCGTCCCGCAGCATGTCGTTGAGATGCGTGAACTGTGCGTCGCTCACCCGGACGGAGTCCGACAGGAAGAGCAGCCGCAGACTGCGCTCGGGCAGCAGTCCGCTCAGCGCCTTGAACACCGTGTCGAAACCGCTCAGCTTGCGCAGGGCCACCAGGGCCGAACGGTCCGCCGGATGCTCGTAGGCCCGCGATGAGATGTCCGGGAATCGCCTGCGCTGCCTGCTCGGCACGCTCTCGTGACTGGCGTCGGTCATGGATGCCCCCTGTTCGTACGAGACGTTGCTCGTCCCCCTGACACAAGCCAGCGTATGCGCTGGCGCTACGGTGTGCGGGGGGCTGTGGATAACTTTGAGGAGCGCCCGGAATGCCGCACAACGCCGTCATGCTCGCCGCCGTGTCCGAGGGCCAGGGGCCGGGCAACCTGCTTCGCATCGTGCTGCTCGCCTCGCTCGTCGGAGCGGCCCTGCTCGCTTGGTTCCTGCTGCGCGGATACCGCAACGACGACAAGAACGACTGAGTCGGCGTGAGCGTGCCCGGCGCGCCCGCATACGATGTGCGCGACGTCTCCCTCCTGATTCCCGATGGATAGGTCCTGCAGAAGATGAGCTTCCCGAGCACCGCGCACCAGCTGGTCACCCTCGCTGCCGAAGGCGAGCAGGGTGGTAACCACGAAAGCCTCAGCCCGTACGTCACCGGTGGCGGCGCGTTCCTCGTGCTGCTGCTCCTGCTGTGGATCACCACCCGCTTCAACCGCGACCGCTGAGGCACAGAGCGAACAGCTGTGCCAGTAGGGTCTGCACGCATGGGAGAGCAGGAAGTGCCTACCGGCCCCGACAAGCGCCGCATCGGAGTGATGGGCGGGACGTTCGACCCGATCCACCACGGACACCTGGTGGCGGCCAGTGAAGTGGCCGCCCACTTCCACCTCGACGAGGTCGTGTTCGTCCCGACCGGGCAGCCCTGGCAGAAGAGCCACAAGCAGGTGTCACCGGCCGAGGACCGCTATCTGATGACGGTCATCGCGACGGCGTCCAACCCGCAGTTCTCGGTGAGCCGCAGCGACATCGACCGCGGCGGGCCGACGTACACGATCGACACGTTGCGGGATCTGCGTACGGTCCACGGCGACGCGGACCTCTTCTTCATCACCGGCGCCGACGCCCTGTCCCAGATCCTGACCTGGCGGGACGCCGAGGAACTCTTCTCGCTCTCCCACTTCATCGGCGTGACCCGGCCGGGCCATCTGCTGACGGACGACGGGCTGCCCAAGGGCGGGGTCTCGCTGGTGGAGGTGCCCGCGCTGGCGATCTCGTCCACAGACTGCCGTGCGAGGGTCGGGCAGGGGGACCCGGTCTGGTATCTGGTGCCGGACGGTGTCGTCCGTTACATCGACAAGCGCCAGCTGTACCGCGGCGAATGAGCCACGGAGAGGGGCACCTGTGAACGACCGACACGACCCGTACGACCCGTACCAGCAGCCGCAGATCATCGGCTACGACGCGTACGGGCAGCCGGTCTACCAGCAGCAGGAGCAACAGCCACCGCAGGGGCAGGGGCAGCAGCAGTACGACCAGTACGACCCGTACGCGCAGCAGCAACACCAGCAGCAACAACCCCAGCAGCCCCAGCAGGGATACGGCTACGACCCGTACGCCGCCGCGCAGCAACAGCAACAGCAACAGCAGTACGACCCGTACGCCTCCCAGCAGGCGCAGCCGACTCAGCAGGGTTACGGCTACGCCGACGGCGGCTACGCGGCGTACGGCTACGACACGGGGCAGCAGCCCGCCGTGGACGATTCCACCCAGCAGTGGAACGTCCCCCAGTCACCCCCCGCACCGGAGGCTGCTCCCGCACCTCCGGTCCCGGAACAGCGGCGTGAGCCCGAACCTGCGCCGGAGGCCGCCGTCCCCGGGCAGCGCCGTGCCGACCGCGACTACCGCACCGAGCAGTTCTCCTTCATCGAGGAGCCCGACGAGGACTCCGAAGATGTCATCGACTGGCTGAAATTCACCGAGAGCCGCAGCGAGCGACGCGAGGAGGCCCGCCGGCGCGGGCACAACCGTATGGTCGCGCTGATAGTCGTGGTGGCTCTCGTGGTCGTCGGCGGAGCCGGTTACCTCTGGTTCGCCGGCAAGATCCCGGGAGTCTCCGGCAAGGACGAGCAGAACGCCACCGCGAGCGGTCCGCAGAAGCGGGACGTCATCGTCGTCCATCTGCACAACACCAAGAAGGGCGGCACCTCGACGGCGCTGCTCGTCGACAACTCCACCACCGGCCAGGGCACCACGGTCCTGCTCCCCAACTCGCTGGCCGTGGCCGCCGATGACGGGTCCACGACCACGCTCGGCAAGTCCGTCGACGACGACGGATCAACCGGCACCCGTGAGGCGATCGACACCCTGCTCGGCACCAGCATCAGTGGCACCTGGCGCCTCGACACCCCGTACCTGGAGAACCTCGTCGAGCTCGTGGGCAACATCGAGGTCGACACCGACACGGCCGTGCCCGACTCCAAGAAGGGCGCGGACCCCCTGGTGAACAAGGGGGAGGCGCAGACGCTGAGCGGCCCGATGGCCGTCGCGTACGCCACCTACCAGGGCTCGGGCGAGCCGGAGACCAAGCAGCTGGCGCGCTTCGGAGAGGTCATGCGAAGCGTGCTGCGCAAGCTGTCGGAGGATCCCAAGGCCGCGACCCTCACCATCGAGACCCTCGCGCAGATCCTCGACCCGTCCCTGCCGGAGCAGGACCTGGGCGCCTCGCTGGCGAAGCTGGCCGGGCACGCCAAGGTGGGCGACTACAAGACGGAACTGCTCCCGGTCCAGGACGACGGCACCCTGACCGAGAAGGCGACCGAGGATGTCGTCAAGGACGTCCTGGGCGGCAAGGTGAAGGCCCCGGACCAGGGTGCGGCCGTACGCGTCGGCATCAAGAACGCCACGGGGAACACGAAGGGCACGGAGTACGCCAGGGTCCAGCTCGTCAACGGCGGCTACGCCTTCGTGGACAGTGGCAAGGCGGACACCGCGACCTCGTCCGAGGTGGTCTACGAAGCGGCGGAGGACAAGGCCGCGGCGGTCGAGGTCGCCAAGACGCTGGGTCTGCCGGACAGCGCGGTGAAGAAGGGGAAGACCGCGGCGAACGCCGATGTGTCGGTCACCATCGGACAGAACTACAAGATCGACGACCAGACGTCGTGACAACCTCGCGACGGTCTCGCGCGGGCGAGGTCGTCAGGGCTGTCGGCGGTCCGTGAGACCCTAGAGGTTGATCTGACCGCCGACGAAAGCCTGCATGTGACCGCCACGGACCGCTCCATCGAGCTCATCAACGCCGCTGCCCAGGCAGCGGCCGACCGGCTCGCGCACGACATCATCGCCTACGACGTCAGCGACGTGCTGTCGATCACCGACGCCTTCCTGCTGGCCTCGGCTCCCAACGACCGCCAGGTCAAGTCGATCGTCGACGAGATCGAGGAGCGGCTGCAGAAGGAGCTCGGCGCCAAGCCGGTGCGCCGCGAGGGCGACCGGGACGCCCGCTGGATCCTCCTCGACTACGTCGACATCGTGATCCACGTCCAGCACAGCGAGGAGCGTGTGTTCTACGCGCTCGAGCGGCTGTGGAAGGACTGCCCCGAGATCGACCTCCCCGAGGACGCTCTCAAAACCCGGGGCAAGGCCGAGGAGCACGCCCAGCTCAACGGCGGCACGGAAGGTGACCAGAGCTGAACGGCAGCACGAGCGGCAGGGGCCGCAAGATCGTCCTCTGGCGGCACGGCCAGACGGCATGGAATCTGGAGCGCCGTTTCCAGGGTTCCACCGACATCGAGCTGACCGGGACCGGCGTCGGTCAGGCGCGCCGCGCCGCCCGGCTGCTCGCCTCGCTGGAGCCGGACGCGATCGTGGCGTCCGACCTGCGACGGGCAGCGGCCACGGCTGCCGAGCTCGCCTCGGTCACCGGACTCGATGTCGCCCATGACGCGGGGCTGCGCGAGACGTACGCGGGTGCCTGGCAGGGCCTCACGCACGAGGAGATCGTCGAGCAGTACGGCGAGCAGTACGCCGCGTGGAAGCGCGGTGAGCCGGTCCGCAGGGGCGGTGGCGAGCTGGAGACCGAGGTCGCCGACCGGGCCGCCCCGGTGGTGCTGGAACACGCGGGCAAGCTGCCCGACGCGGGCACGCTCGTCGTCGTGAGCCACGGCGGCACGATCCGGACGACCATCGGCCGTCTGCTCGGTCTCGAGGCCCACCACTGGGAGGGGCTCGGAGGGCTGTCCAACTGCTGCTGGTCCGTGCTGGGCGAGGGCGCGCGCGGCTGGCGCCTGCTGGAACACAACGCCGGGACGCTCCCGGAACCCGTGCTCGGGGACGACGACTAGGACGGCCTCCCGAGGCCCCCTCGGGGCGGCGGGGGCCGGATTTCACTTTCCGGCTCGTCGCAGGCTAAAGTTCTTCTTGTTCGCGACGCGGAAACGCACGGAAACACAGCGAACAGCGGGGCTATAGCTCAGTTGGTAGAGCGCCTGCATGGCATGCAGGAGGTCAGGAGTTCAATTCTCCTTAGCTCCACAGGCAAGATCCCGTCCCCGGCAGGGGGCGGGATCTTTTTTTACCGGTTGTGGAGAACCGGAGCGGTGACACGTGCCGGTCCTGCCTCAACTGCCCTTGCCCGCCCGGGGCAAGGGCCGACAGGGTGCTCCCGCGCCTTCCTCGCAGGTACGCCGGACGATCCGGTGCCCTCCCTCCGGCCCGAACGCGCCCGGTCGGGACGCTCGTCGGGCTGACCCTCTTGCGAGGCCATGGCAGAATCGGAGCGCCGGAGGGGGCGACGGACCGATCGGGAGGGAGCGCGATGCCTGCGAGCCGCGTACGGGCCCCAGGCCCGCCCCTTACCCCCACGGCGATCCACCGGTCCACCCTCCGCCTCTACGCCACGTGCACGGCCTGCGGCCGCCCCCGGAGCTGACCGGATGGGTGCACACAGGCGGAAGTGCGACTGGTGCGGCAGCGGTACGCCCATCGTCCGGGACATGGACCCGGTCAATGCGGAGTTCCAGTACTGGTGCGAGGAATGCGCACGGGCGCTGATCATAAAAGGGGACCCCATCGAGACGTACCGTGAGCTCGAGGGTGAGCCCATCTACGGTCGGCTCCTCGAGGAGCACTGCACACTCAAGCGGTTCTACTCCTTCGCCACGGCCTGACACGGCGCCTCAGGGCAGGTCGCCCCCGTGGAGCAACCGCTGGTCAGGGCGTTCCGCACCGGTCATATGCGGACAGAGTGGAAACGATTTTTGATGGGCCGCCGGGACCGTGTAATGTTCTCGATGTCGCCAGGGAAACCGGGCGGCACACTTCACAGCACGGGGCTATAGCTCAGTTGGTAGAGCGCCTGCATGGCATGCAGGAGGTCAGGAGTTCAATTCTCCTTAGCTCCACAGTGAAGAAGCGGGTCATCCGAATGGGGTGACCCGCTTCTTGTTGTCCCGCTTGCCGTCCCGCTTGTTGTCGTGATCGGCAGTCTCGGCCCCGTCTCCAGCGCCGTCCCTGTCCTCGCCGGGCCGGGTGACGGGCCCGTGCGGTACCCTGACGCCATGCGTGCCGTACGCCTTCTGCTTAGCGAGCCGCGCTGATCATTCCCGACCGGTGAGAATGCCTGGTCGGACTCGGCGCGGCGTCCCCTCCTGTGCGAGGGGATTTTTCGTTTCCGTAGACGTGTGTCCGTAGACGTGTGTCCGTGGACGTGGGCGCCGGCAGATGACGATCGATGGAGCTTTGAGGATCATGAGCGAGACGAACACCGCGGCCGAGGTGGCCGCGCCGCACCGCTACACGGCAGCGATGGCCGCCGACATCGAGGCACGCTGGCAGGACTTCTGGGACGCCGAGGGGACGTACGAGGCTCCCAACCCGACCGGTGACCTGGCGGGCGATCCGGAGCTGGCCGCCAAGCCGAAGAAGTTCATCATGGACATGTTCCCGTACCCCTCGGGGTCCGGACTGCATGTCGGCCACCCGCTGGGCTACATCGCCACCGACGTCTACGCCCGCCACCAGCGGATGACCGGGCACAACGTCCTGCACACCCTGGGCTTCGACGCCTTCGGCCTGCCGGCCGAGCAGTACGCCGTGCAGACGGGCACACATCCGCGGGCCTCCACCGAGGCCAACATGGAGAACATGAAGACCCAGCTGCGCCGGCTGGGCCTGGGTCACGACAAGCGCCGTTCCTTCGCGACGATCGACGCGGAGTACTACAGGTGGACCCAGTGGATCTTCCTGCAGATCTTCAACTCCTGGTACGACACCGAGGCCGACCGGGCCCGCCCGATCGCCGAACTGGTCGCGCAGTTCGAGAGCGGTGAGCGCCCGGTACCCGGCGGCGGCCGGTGGGACGAGCTGAGCACCGCCGACCGCGCCGACATCCTGGGGCACTACCGCCTGGCGTACGCCTCGGACGCCCCCGTCAACTGGGCGCCCGGTCTCGGCACGGTGCTGGCCAACGAGGAGGTGACGGCCGACGGGCGCTCCGAGCGCGGCAACTTCCCGGTCTTCAAGTCCAAGCTGCGGCAGTGGAACATGCGCATCACCGCCTACGCGGACCGGCTGCTGAACGATCTGGACGGGCTGGACTGGCCCGAGGCGATCAAGCTGCAGCAGCGCAACTGGATCGGCCGCTCCGAGGGCGCGCGTGTCGGCTTCCCCGTCGACGGGGCAGGGGACATCACCGTCTTCACGACCCGTCAGGACACCCTGTTCGGCGCGACCTACATGGTGCTGGCCCCCGAGCACGAGCTGGTCGAGCGGATCATCCCCGCCGCCTGGCCCGAGGGAACCCACCCGGTGTGGACCGGCGGCCACGCCAACCCGGCCGAGGCCGTCACCGCCTACCGCAAGCAGGCCGCGGCCAAGTCCGACGTGGAGCGCCAGGCGGAGGCCAAGGACAAGACCGGTGTCTTCACCGGCGCCTACGCGACCAACCCGGTCAGCGGCGAGAAGGTCCCCGTCTTCATCGCCGACTACGTCCTGATGGGCTACGGAACCGGCGCGATCATGGCCGTACCGGCGCACGACGCGCGCGACTTCGCCTTCGCGCGCGCCTTCGAGCTGCCGATGCGCTGTGTCGTCGAGCCCTCGGACGACCGGGGCCTGGACCCCTCGACGTGGGAGAACGCGTTCGCCCCGTACGAGGCCAAGCTGGTCAACTCCGCGAACGAGGAGATCTCGCTGGACGGCCTGGGCGTCGTCGACGCCAAGGCGAAGATCACCGAGTGGCTGCAGGCGCAGGGTGTCGGCGAGGGCACCGTCAACTTCCGGCTGCGGGACTGGCTGTTCAGCCGGCAGCGCTACTGGGGCGAGCCCTTCCCCATCGTGTACGACGAGGAGGGCATCGCCCACGCGCTGCCCGAGTCGATGCTGCCGCTGGAGCTGCCCGAGGTCGAGGACTACTCGCCGCGCACCTTCGACCCGGAGGACGCCGACACGCAGCCCGAGACCCCGCTGTCGCGCAACGCCGACTGGGTCGACGTCACGCTGGACCTGGGTGACGGCGCCGGCCCGCGTAGGTACCGTCGAGAGACCAACACCATGCCCAACTGGGCCGGTTCCTGCTGGTACGAGCTGCGCTACCTGGACCCGCACAATGACCAGCGGCTGGTCGACCCGGCGGTCGAGCAGTACTGGATGGGACCGCGCGAGGGCCGGCCGACCGGTGGCGTCGACCTGTACGTGGGTGGCGCCGAGCACGCCGTGCTGCACCTGCTGTACGCCCGGTTCTGGTCGAAGGTGCTGCACGACCTGGGGCACATCTCGTCCGCCGAGCCGTTCCACAAGCTGTACAACCAGGGCATGATCCAGGCCTTCGTCTACCGGGACAGCCGCGGTATCGCGGTCCCGGCCGCCGAGGTCGAGGAGCGCGACGGGGCGTACTACCACGCAGGCGAGAAGGTCAGCCGCGTCCTGGGCAAGATGGGCAAGTCCCTGAAGAACGCCGTGACGCCCGACGAGATCTGCGGCGAGTACGGGGCGGACACCCTGCGGCTGTACGAGATGGCCATGGGCCCGCTGGACGTCTCGCGTCCCTGGGACACCAGGGCCGTCGTCGGCCAGTTCCGGCTGCTTCAGCGGCTGTGGCGCAATGTCGTCGACGAGGAGACCGGTGAGGTCACCGTCGTGGACACGGAGCCCGGCGAGGACACCCTGAGGGCGCTGCACAAGGCCATCGACGGCGTCGGCCAGGACATGGCGGGCATGCGCTTCAACACGGCCATCGCCAAGGTCACGGAGCTGAACAACCACCTGACGAAGGCGGGCGGTCCGCTGGCACGGTCGGTCGCGGAGGGGCTGGTGCTGCTGGTCGCCCCGCTGGCGCCGCACGTGGCGGAGGAGCTGTGGCGCCGGCTGGGCCACACCGGATCCGTCGTGCACCAGGACTTCCCGGTCGCGGACCCGGCGTACGTCGTGGACGAGACCGTCACCTGTGTGGTGCAGGTCAAGGGCAAGGTCAAGGCGCGCCTGGAGATCTCCCCGTCGATCTCGGACGCGGAGCTGGAGGCGCTGGCCCTGGCCGACGGGAACGTCGTCGCCGCACTGGGCGGGGCCGGGATCCGCAAGGTGATCGTGCGGGCGCCGAAGCTGGTCAACATCGTTCCCGCGTAACGGCGCCGGGGCGGTCTGGCGGCGCTCCCGGCAGGCGGTCCCGGCAGGCTTGCCAGGGCTTTCCCCTACGGGCAGGTTGAGGGTTCCGGTGGAACCCCCAACCTGTCTGTTCCGTTTACGGTGGAAGGGGTGACCGCACACCGGCGGCCCGCCCGACGACCCGAGGGACGTTCATGGAAGCCGTGATCCTGATCCTGGCCCTGCTGTTCGTGGCCTTCA
This sequence comes from Streptomyces sp. NBC_01012, assembly GCF_045162755.1. Lineage (NCBI taxonomy): Bacteria > Bacillati > Actinomycetota > Actinomycetes > Kitasatosporales > Streptomycetaceae > Streptomyces > Streptomyces sp. NBC_01012. The sequence continues at coordinate 5,375,107 of NZ_CP108688.1, forward strand.
TGGCGCTCGGGGTGTATGCCGGTGTGAAGACGGTGCGCGCGGCCAAGCGTGGTGTGGACCGGACGGTGACGCAGGCGCGCCGCTCGGTCGAGAACACCGCCCTGTGGGCCAAGAGCTACGGCCAGCCGGGCGTGCAGGGAGAGCTCGCACAGCTGAGGCTCACGCTGCGTACATCGATGCGTGCCACCCAGGACGCGCTGAACGCCGGGGTGGCGCAGGACGGCTCCCTCGCTGAGTCGCTGGGGCTCTTCCAGCGTCTGAGCGTGCACGGACACGAGCTCGACGACGAGCTCAAGAGCTTGGAGCGCGAGCCGGACCGGGCGACGGTGGCCTCGCTGCTGCCGGGCCTGAAGGAGCGCACCGAGCACATCACGCACTCGGCCGAGTCGCTGCGCTGGGCGGCGCGTGACAGGGCCAAGCGGTTCGCCGACGACGATCTGTCCGCGCTCAAGGCACAGATCGATCTGGAGGCCGGGGCCCTGCGTCACTGGACGACCGAGGAGCCCGCGGCACCGGGCGGGACGACCGGGCGAAGCTGGAGCGGGCCCGCCGACGAGGAGACGGCCTCTTCCGCCACGCCCTCTTCCCCCACGCCCTCCTCGGCCACGCCTCCTCCGCCCACGTCCCCACCTCCCTCGCTCACCGCTCCGGACACGAGGCCGCACACGGGGTATCCGTGGCAGAAGTCCGCCAGGCCGGAAACCACGAACTGACGCGCACCGACGGCGGGTCCGGACGTCTCCCGAAGATCCGGGACGGGTCAGGGACGGATGCCCGACGGACCGGAAATGATCAGCAGGTCGGTCCCGGGCTGCCGAGCTCCCGCCCTGGAAGGTAATCTCCGGCTCATGTCCCGCCATGTCGCGATCGTCACCGATTCAACGGCCTACCTGCCGCCTCAGACGATGGAACGGCACGGCATCACCGCGGTGCCGCTGACCGTCGTCCTGGGGGATCAGGCACTGGAGGAAGGCACGGAGATCTCGGCCAGATCGCTGGCCCTGGCTCTGCAGAAGCGCCGCTCAGTGACCACGTCACGGCCCAGCCCCGACGTCTTCGCCGCTGCCTACCGCGCCGCGGCCGACGCGGGGGCCTCCGGCATCGTCTCGCTCCATCTGTCGGCCGAGTTCTCCGGTACGTACGACGCCGCCGTGGTCGCCGCGAAGGACGCACCCGTGCCGGTGCGTGTGGTCGACTCCGGCATGGTGGCCATGGCCCTGGGCTTCAGCGCGCTCGCCGCCGCCGAGGCCGCCGAGGCGGACGGCGGCCTGGACGAGGCGGTCGCGGCGGCCGAGAAGCGGGCGGCGGGGACGTCGACGTTCTTCTACGTCGACACGCTGGACTACCTGCGCCGGGGCGGGCGCATCGGAGCGGCCCAGGCGCTGCTGGGGTCGGCCCTGGCGGTCAAGCCTCTCCTTCAACTCGACGGGGGACGCATCGAGATGCTGGAGAAGGTGCGGACGGCGTCCAAGGCGGTCGCACGGCTGGAGGAGATCGTCGCCGCGCGGGCCGGCACGGGTGACGTGGACATCGCCGTCCATCATCTGGCCGCTCCTGAAGGGGCCGAGCGGCTGGCGGAGCGGCTGCGGGGGAGGGTTCCGGGCCTTGTCGACCTGCATGTGAGCGAGGTGGGCGCGGTGATCGGGGCGCACACCGGGCCTGGGCTGCTGGGAGCAGTGGTCGCGCCGCGCTGAACTCCACCCCGGCGGGTGGCGGAGTTATTCACAACTGGTGAGTTATCCACTGTATTTGGGGCAGCTCGGCGGATTTCCTCGGAAGTGTCTAGCGTCATGAGGCATGACCTTCCGATCGCTTCTCGTCACCGGCCGTGCCATCGATGAGCTGAGCCTCACAGTCGGCGCGTCGGCGCCTTCCGCACGCCCGTCCGCGGATCTGCCCGCACGAAGGTCCGCGGATCTGCCCGCGCACGCGGCCATGGATCCACCTACGCGGCCCACCACGGGGCCACCAGGGCGCCGGCCCACCCATCGGGCCACGGACGGTGCCGCGCGGCCTGTGTCCCATGGGGCCGGTGCGGCGGGCCGTCCCAGGAGAGGGCCGGGTGTACGCCCCGGCGGGGCGGCCGGCACCTCGCCCGGCAGCGCGGCCACCCACACGTCCGGCGGGCGGGGCGGGCACCGGCGGCGTACCGGGCGTGGAGCGGGGGCGGAGCTCGCGGCTGCCTCCCGGCTCCGCGCGGACGCGCTCATGGCCGCCGACCGGGTTGCGGACAGGGGCGTCGATCGGGTCGCCGACCGGGTCGCGGAGAGGGGCGCGGGCCGGGCTGCGGACAGGGTCGAGGGCAGGGGGGCGAACCGGGCCACCGCCGGTCCGGCGTCCTCCGTGCCGGTGACGGCGCCGATGCCGGTGCCAAAGCCCGCGCCTGCGCCCTCCGGTGGGGCCGCGCGGGGGCGCCCGACCCCTTCCTGGGCGGCCCGTCCGCCGCGCCCGATGCCCGATGCGGGTTCCCCGAAGGACCCGCCCGCCGAGCCGTCGGTCCCGCCGCGTGGTGGAGCGGGCGAGGGCTCCGCCGCGCGGACGCCGTGGTGGCGAGAGGCAGGCCCCGCTCTGCGTGACCGGTTACCCCTGTGGGTGCAGCTGCGCTGCGGTCTGGAGCCACGCGCGCTCGCCGCGCTGGCCGTCATCCTGGTCGGGGCGGCGGTGTTCGCGGCGGTGCATTTCTGGTCGGCCCGCCCGGAGGCCGTACATGCTCCCGACCGGGTCACGGAGGCCGCCGCTGTCCAGGCGGGAGGGCCGGAGTCCCCGAGCGCCCCACAGCAGCCGGGTGCCTCGCCCGCTCCCGACGCGGGGCCGCGGGCCGGCGCCGGCACCTCGCCCGGCGGGCAGATCGTCGTCGATGTCAGCGGCAAGGTACGCCGTCCCGGGATCCAGCATCTTCCGGCAGGCTCCCGCGTCGTGGACGCCCTGCGTGCCGCGGGGGGTGTTCGTGAGGGCGCCGATGTCAGCGTGCTCAACCAGGCACGTGTCCTGATGGACGGCGAGCAGGTGGCGGTGGGCCTGCCCGGAGCGCCGCCACCTCCAGGCACAGGCGGCCCGGGAGCGGGCGGCGCCGCGGCGGGAGGGGCCGGGCCAGGGGCGCAGGTGAGCCTCGGCACGGCGACGGCCGAGCAGCTCGAAACCCTGCCTGGTGTCGGGCCGGTGCTGGCCCAGCACATCGTCGACTACGGCACCGAGCACGGGGGTTACCGCTCCGTCGATGAGCTGCGTGAGGTCAACGGCATCGGCGAACGCCGGTTCGCGGAGCTCCGGCCGCTGGTCAGGCCATGAGAGCCCCGGACGTCCACACGGACTCGGGCCGACGGCTGGGCGCTGCGGACCCGCACCAGGAGGCTCCGGCAGATCTGCGGCTGGTCCCTCCGGCGCTGGCGGCCTGGGCTGCGTCCGTGCTGGCCCTGGGGGCACCGGGCCGATGGGTGGCTGCTGGTGCGGTTCTCCTCGGGTGCGTGGGGCTGGGCCTCGTCGCGGTACCCCGGATCGCGGCGCGAGCCGGGTCCCCAGGCGGGGCGGATCCCCTGCGGTCGGCGGACCGGGCCGTGCGGGGCGACCCGGCGGCCGGAGCCACCGGGCCGGCTGTGCTGCTCCCGCGTGCCGGGGTGCGCACCACGGCTGTGGCGGGGGTGCTGCTCTGCGCGGCGGCCGGTGCCGCGGCGGCCGGGCTCCAGGGCGCGGATTCCCGCAGCGGTCCCGTCCCCGCGCTGGCGCAGTCGTATGCGCGGGTCGTGGCGGAGGTCACCGTCACCTCCGACCCACGGCGGACCCGGCCGCGGGTGCTGGGCGACCACAGCACGCCGGCGTCCCTGCTCCTGGACGCCGGGATCGACAGGCTGACCGCCCCCGACGGCACGGTCACCAAGCTCCGCACACCGGTGCTGGTCATGGTCTCTCCGGGTGACGCGGCGGAGCGGTGGCAGCGGCTGCTGCCCTCGACGGGGCTCCGCGTCAGCGGGCGGCTCGCTCCACCGCGCCACGAGGGGGAGCGGATCGCAGCCGTGCTCGCCGTCGACGCGGACGGCCCACCGACGGTCATCACGGAGCCCAGCCTTCTGCAACGCGTGGCGGGGCGGTTACGGGCAGGGCTGCGGGAGGCCGGCGAAGGACTGGACGCCGATGCGCGGGCTCTCCTGCCGGGGCTGGTCGTCGGCGACGTCTCGCGGGTTCCGCCCGACATGCACGATGCCTTCAAGGCCACCGACCTCACCCACCTGCTCGCCGTGTCGGGCTCCAACCTGTCGATTCTGCTCTTCCTGCTCATCGGCCCACCGGGAAGCGCGTCACGCAGTGAACGCCGCGGCCTGGCACCCCGGCTGGGCATCTCCCTGCGTACGACCGCCCTGACCGGCGGCGGGATCGCGCTCGCCTTCGTGATCGTGTGCCGCCCCGAGCCGAGCGTCCTGCGCGCCGCCGCCTGCGGCATGATCACCCTGCTCGCCATCGGGACGGGCCGACGCAGATCGCTGATTCCCGCGCTGGCCACGGCCGTTCTGCTGCTGGTGCTGTACGACCCGTGGCTGGCCCGGAGTTACGGCTTCCTGTTGTCCGTCCTCGCCACCGGGGCGCTCCTCACCCTCGCGCCGAGGTGGAGCGACGCCCTTCAACGGCGCGGGGTTCCCACGCGGCTTGCCGAGGTGCTGGCCGCGGCGGGCGCCGCCCAGGCGGTCTGTGGACCCGTGGTGGTGGTCCTGGCGTCGCGGGTCAGCCTGGTGGCGATCCCGTGCAATCTGCTGGCCGAGTTCGCGGTCGCGCCGGCGACGGTCCTGGGTTTCGCCGCGCTCGCCGTGGCTCCCGTGGCCATGCCGGCGGCCGAAGTGCTGGCCAGGATCGCCGGATGGCCGGTCGGGTGGATCGCGTCCGTGGCCCGCACCGGGGCCGCGCTTCCGGGGGCGGAGGCCGACTGGCCGGGCGGCTGGCGCGGTGCGGCCCTCCTGGCGGCCCTCACGGCCCTGCTGGTGCTGTCGGCCCGCCGCCTGGCCCGCCACCCCTGGGTCTGCTCCGCGGCTGCGCTCCTGCTGGTGCTCGCGGTGCTGAGACCGGTGCCGCTCACCCGGTTCATGACGGGATGGCCACCACCGGGCTGGTCCTTCGCGCTGTGCGACGTGGGGCAGGGGGATGCCATGGTGCTCGCGGCCGGGGACGGCACGGGGGTGGTCGTGGACACCGGACCTGAGCCCCGCCTCGTGGACGGGTGCCTGCGCGACCTGGGCATCACCCGCGTGCCTCTGCTGCTGTTGACCCACTTCCATGCCGACCATGTGCGTGGCCTGCCCGGGGCGTTGGGCGGCCGGGAGGTCGGCATGATCCAGACGACGAGCCTCGACGAACCGAAGGAGCAGGCGGCCTTCGTGCGGAGAACGGCAGCGGCTGCGCACGTCCCGGTGGTCCGGGCCGTACCGGGTGAGCGGCGTCGGACGGGACCTCTCGACTGGCAGGTGCTCTGGCCCGAGGCCGGGGCACCGGGCGCGGCGCCGTCCTACCCGACCGAGGAGCCCAACGATTCCAGCGTCACCCTCCTCGTCCGCTCGGGCGCCCTGACCCTGTTGCTCCTGGGCGATCTCGAACCTCCGGCACAGCAGGGCGTGTTGCGCGGCCATCCGGCACTGCCCCGGGTGGACGTGCTGAAGGTCGCGCACCATGGCTCCGCCCACCAGGACCCCGCGCTCCTGCGCAGTGCGCACCCGAGAATCGCGCTGATCAGCTGCGGTACGGACAATCCGTACGGTCATCCGGCTCCCCGTACGCTCGAAGCGCTCGAAGCGGCGGGGGCGAAGGTGCTGCGCACCGACGTCCATGGTGCGATCGCGGTGACGGGTTCGGGCGCGGAGCTGCGTGCGGCAGGCAGGTCATGAACCCCCGGTGCGACCGGAGCGGCGTCCGGCGACCGCTGTCAGACCAGCCAGGCGCCGTCGCGCATCAGCTCGCGCTCGGCCAGCTCGTTCACCTCGCGCCACGCCTTGACGACGTACGGAGTGAGGCGCAGATACACCCAGGCGGAGCGTCCGCGCAGGTCCCAGTGGAGCTTCTCGACAAAGGCGTCCACCGACCCGGCGGGCAGATCCGCCCCTTCGACGACCTCCGCCGTCCCCTCGATCAGCACCACATCGCGGGTGTGCCCGATCGTGGCCCTGGCCTGCCCGGACGGCGTCAGGTTCACCGCCGTCGGATTGGTGCGCCGCGTGGCCATCAGCAGCGTGCCCCGGTCCCAGACGAACGACAGCGGCACCAGACACGGCACACCGTCGGCCGACGCCGTTGCCACCCAGAGGTCTTCGTCCTTCTCCAGGCGATCGAGTGTGTCCTGCTTGCGCTGTTCCGGGCCGCGTGCCGCTTCTCGCTCTGTCATGGCCGACACGCTAGCCACCGGCATCCCCCGCCACATCAGGCCCAGGACCTAGGCCGGTGGACTCATGGCGTCGCCGCACACGGCGCGACAGACTTCCCGTATGGCCCGTACGAACGAGCAGCCACGGCAGCACGCGCCTGCCCCCACCACCGCCTGGGTGGACGCCTATCTGGAACGCGTCGGTGCGGTACGGCCCTCCCGCGCCGACGCCGGGGCGCTGCGCGAGCTTCAGCGCTGCCATCTGACGACCGTGCCCTTCGAGAACCTCTCGATCCATCTCGGCCAGGACATCGTCCTGGAGGAGGAGAGACTCGTCGGCAAGGTCGTCGAGGACCGCCGAGGCGGCTTCTGCTACGAGCTCAACGGCGCCTTCGCCGCGCTGCTGCGCGAGCTCGGCTTCCGCGTCACCCTGCTCCAGGCGCGGGTGTTCGGCGACGGTGGACGCCTCGGCATCCCGTACGACCACATGGCACTGCGCGTGGAGACCGACGACGGTACGGGCCCCTGGCTGGCCGACGTCGGGTTCGGCGACCACGCCCTGCACCCGCTGGATCTGGAGGCACGTACCGAACAGGACGATCCGTGCGGCAGGTTCCGCTTCCGGGCGGCGCCCCAGGGAGACCTCGATCTGCTGCGCGACGGCTCGCGGCAGTTCCGGCTGGATCCCCGGCCGCGCGTGCTCGCCGACTTCCGAGCGGGTTCCTGGTACCACCGCACCTCGCCGGAGTCCCACTTCACCCGGTCGCTCGTCTGCTCCCGGCGCACCGAGGACGGCCGGGTGACGCTCCGGGGGCACACTCTGATCACCACCACGCGGGGCGAGCGGCAGGAGACGGAGCTGCACGACGACGCCGAGGTAGTGGCCGCCTATCGCGACCACTTCGGTCTGACGCTCGCCCGCCCGCCCGAGGTACGGCGGCAGTGCGGGTGAGCGGGTGAGCGGACACCGATCGTTGATTCCGGATGGCCGATTCCGGATGGCCGACCCCGGATATCGGTCAATACGGATCTTCGGTAGCACCTGCGGACAGTGACGCACAGCAGCCCACAACCCACTCTGAGCTGCAGCGTTTGCCTCGAACGTCGCAACAGTGGTCGAATGCGTATTCGTCGGCGGGCCGCTGCTCCGACAACGACGTCCGGCTGTCATGGGTCCGAGGTGATAACCGCCCCTGGGAGTACGTGCGCATGTTCGGTCGTTGGCTAGGCAGCAGAGCGAAGTCCGGGACCGCACAGAGCAACGGCCTCGCCGGACTCCAGGTGCCGCAGAACGCCGGAGTGCTGAGCTGCCGGGTGCTGGACCCGGTGTCCGAGCCCGTGCGGCAGGCCGAATTCGTCGTCACCGACAGCGCGGGCCGCAAGGTCGTCGGCGGAGAGACGGACCCCTTCGGGAACGTCGTCGCCACCGTTCCTTCGGGCGAATACCGTCTGGGCGTCACGGCTGAGGGCTTCACGCCCTTCCACGGCTCGGCCGCCGTGACGGAATCCGGTCACGCGAGCCTCGGCGACGTCACCCTCCAGGTCTCCCAGCCCCCGCAGCTGCCCGATCCGGGTGAGTGGGAGATCGAGCCCTCGCACACCCAGATCGCCTTCACGGCACGGCACATCGGCATGGCTCGTATCCACGGCAGGTTCAACACCTTCGCCGGTGCCGTGCGGATCGCCGACCGCATGGAGGACTCCGCCATGCACGTCATCATCGACGCCTCGTCGATCGACACGAACGTCCGGATGCGCGACGACCACCTGCGGTCCGCCGACTTCCTCGACGTCGCGCGCTACCCGACCCTCGAGTTCTACAGCGACCGCTTCGTCCACCGGGGCGGCACCCGTTGGGGTGTCACCGGGGCACTCACCCTGCACGGCGTGAGCCGCACCGTGACGCTGGACACCCAGTACCTCGGTCTGGGCAACGGCCTGGAGGGCGAGACCCGCGCCGCCTGCCGGGCGACCACCGAGCTGCACCGCGAGGACTTCACGCTCACCTGGCAGACGATGCTGGCGCGGGGCATCGCCGTGGTCGGCCCGAGCATCACGATCGAGATGGACATCCAGATCGTCCCCAAGGGCTGACACCGGCACCCCGCATCCGGCACCCCGCACCCTCGCGCCCCGGCACCCTCACACCAGCACCCTCACACCGGTGGTCGGTGGTCGGTGGTCGGTGGCCGGTCCGGCCCTTACGGTGCCTCCAGCCAGCCTTCGTACTCCGCGGCGAACGCGTCGAGTGCCGCGGAGTCCAGTCGGGCGGCCGGGTCCTCCACCACCACCAGCCACTGGGCGTCCTCGGCGTCGTCCTCGCCGGCCAGTGCGTCCCGTACGAGCTGTGGCTCCTCCGTGACGCCGAACCGGTCGGACAGCTCCCCTGCGACCTCCTCGGCCGCGTCGCGGTCGGGCAGCACCAGCACATGTCTCACATCGCTCACCCGGACATTCTCCGGTACGCCGGTCCGGGCGGTGCGCCGGGGAGGCTGTCCGGCGGCCCTGTCACAGGGGCGTGGGATGCTGGACCGCGATGGCCACCAGACGTAGTTCCACCGACGACCCGCTCGCCCCCGTCACGCTCGCCGTGGGCCAGGAGGACCTGCTCCTGGACCGAGCCGTGCAGCATGTGGTGGCCGCGGCCCGTGCTTCCGACGCCGACACCGACGTCCGCGACCTCACATCGGACCAGCTGCAGCCCGGCACGCTCGCGGAGCTCACCAGCCCTTCGCTCTTCGCCGAGCGCAAGGTGGTGATCGTGCGCAACGCGCATGACCTCTCCGCGGACACCATCAAGGACGTCAAGGCGTACCTGGGTGCCCCCGCCGAGGAGATCACCCTCGTCCTCCTGCACGCGGGCGGCGCCAAGGGCAAGGGCCTGCTGGACGCGGTGCGCAAGGCGGGGGCGCGCGAGGTGGCGTGCCCCAAGACCACCAAGCCGGCCGAGCGGCTGTCCTTCGTGCGGTCGGAGTTCAGGGCGCTCGGACGCTCGGCGTCCCCCGAGGCGTGCCAGGCGCTGGTGGACTCCATCGGCAGCGACCTGCGGGAGCTGGCGAGCGCCGTCTCGCAGCTGGCATCGGACATCGAAGGCACGATCGACGAGGCCGTCGTGGGCCGTTACTACACGGGCCGGGCGGAGGCATCGTCCTTCACGGTCGCCGACCGCGCGGTCGAGGGCCGGGCGGCGGACGCGCTTGAGGCGCTGCGATGGTCGCTGTCCACCGGAGTCGCCCCTGTCCTGATCACCAGCGCACTCGCGCAGGGCGTCCGGGCGATCGGCAAGCTCTCCTCGGCCCGGGGTGGCCGGCCGGCCGACCTGGCCCGCGAGCTCGGCATGCCGCCCTGGAAGATCGACCGGGTCCGCCAGCAGATGCGCGGCTGGACACCCGACGGAGTGGCGGCGGCCCTGATCGCGGTCGCGGCGGCCGACGCCGGGGTGAAGGGCGGCGGGGACGACCCCGAGTACGCCCTGGAGAAGGCCGTGGTCGCCGTCGCCCGCGCGGCACGCTCCGGCGGCCGCTGACGCGACACCGGCACGCCCTCGAAGGGCAGACCCGTACATGAAGCAACACATACGAAAGCCCCGGCCGTCGTCCTGGGGAGGACAAGGCCGGGGCCTTCGATTCACGCTTGGTGTGCCGCACCCGCGTGGCGAACGCAGGTTCGGTGTGCGGCACGGGTGCCGGTCAGGAGCGGGAGAGAGGGCCCGCTGAGTCCGTTCCGGCGATCACATCAGTAGCTCAGCCCTGGAGGGCGGCAACCTTGAGCGACAGCGCCGACTTCTTGTTGGCGGCTGCGTTCTTGTGGATGACACCCTTCGAGACAGCCTTGTCGAGCTGACGGGAGGCGTCGCGGACGGCCAGGGTGGCCTTCTCGACGTCACCGGCAGCGGCAGCCTCACGGGCCTTGCGGATCGAGGTCTTGAGCGAGGACTTGACGGCCTTGTTGCGCAGGCGCGCCTTCTCGTTCGTCTTGTTCCGCTTGATCTGGGACTTGATGTTCGCCACGAAAGAGCCTTTTCAGGTTCGTTGGATCTTCTATGTGCGCCACGCCGCTTCTGAGGGCCACGAGGCACAGCTGCCCACGGTAGCAGTCACCCTCGGACCGGCCCAAACCGGTCCCGGCCCCGCAGGCGTGGGAGCATGGAGGCTACGTATCGATCCGTCCGACCCGACATCGACCCGAGACACGGCGTCCGACGTCTCAAGAATCAGGACCCTGCGTGCCCGCGACTCCTACCAACGTGCCCGAGCCGAGCCGTACCGACCCGGCGCTGATCCGCAACTTCTGCATCATCGCGCACATCGACCATGGCAAGTCGACGCTTGCCGACCGGATGCTCCAGCTGACGGGAGTGGTCGACCAGCGGCAGATGCGCGCTCAGTATCTCGACCGGATGGACATCGAGCGCGAGCGCGGCATCACCATCAAGTCCCAGGCGGTACGTCTGCCGTGGGCGCCCACCGAGGACCAGGGCCCGACCCACATCCTCAACATGATCGACACCCCGGGCCACGTGGACTTCACCTACGAGGTCTCCCGCTCGCTGGCCGCGTGCGAGGGCACCATCCTGCTGGTCGACGCGGCCCAGGGCATCGAGGCCCAGACGCTGGCCAACCTCTACCTGGCGATGGAGAACGACCTCACCATCGTCCCGGTGCTCAACAAGATCGACCTGCCCGCCGCGCAGCCCGAGAAGTTCTCCGAGGAGCTGGCCAACCTCATCGGTTGCCAGCCCGAGGACGTGCTCAAGGTCTCCGCGAAGACCGGCGTCGGCGTGGACGCCCTGCTGGACCGGGTCGTCAGGGACGTCCCGCCCCCGGTCGGCCAGGCCGACGCCCCCGCCCGCGCGATGATCTTCGACTCGGTCTACGACGCGTACCGCGGTGTCGTCACCTACGTCAGGGTCGTCGACGGTCAGCTCAACAAGCGCGAGCGCATCCGGATGATGTCGACGGGCGCCACCCACGAGCTGCTGGAGATCGGTGTCTCCGCCCCGGAGATGACCCCGGCCGACGGCATCGGAGTGGGCGAGGTCGGCTACATCATCACCGGTGTGAAGGACGTCCGGCAGTCCAAGGTCGGTGACACCATCACCTCCCTGAACAAGGGCGCGACCGAGCCGCTGGGCGGCTACAAGGACCCGAAGCCGATGGTGTTCTCCGGGCTCTACCCGCTGGACGGCTCCGACTACCCGGACCTGCGTGAGGCCCTGGACAAGCTCCAGCTCAACGACGCTGCCCTGGTGTACGAGCCGGAGACCTCGGCCGCGCTCGGCTTCGGCTTCCGCGTCGGCTTCCTCGGCCTGCTGCACCTCGACGTGATCCGCGAGCGCCTGGAGCGCGAGTTCGGTCTCGAACTCATCGCCACCGCTCCCAACGTCGTCTACCGCGTCGACATGGAGGACGGCACCGAGCACACCGTCACCAACCCGAGCGAGTTCCCCGAGGGCAAGATCGACAAGGTGCACGAGCCGGTCGTCAGGGCCACGGTCCTGGCGCCCAGCGAGTTCATCGGCGCGATCATGGAGCTCTGCCAGAACCGGCGCGGCACCCTGCTCGGCATGGACTACCTCTCCGAGGACCGGGTGGAGATCCGCTACACCCTGCCGCTCGCCGAGATCGTCTTCGACTTCTTCGACCAGCTGAAGTCCAAGACCCGCGGTTACGCCTCGCTCGACTACGAGCCCACCGGTGAGCAGTCCGCCCAGCTCGTCAAGGTCGACATCCTGCTGCACGGCGACAAGGTCGACGCCTTCTCGGCGGTCACGCACAAGGACAAGGCGTACGCGTACGGCGTCCGGCTCGTCGCCAAGCTGCAGAAGCTCATCCCCCGGCAGAACTTCGAGGTGCCGATCCAGGCGGCCATCGGTTCCCGGGTCATTGCCCGTGAGACCGTCCGCGCCATCCGCAAGGACGTCCTCGCCAAGTGCTACGGCGGTGACATCTCCCGTAAGCGGAAGCTGCTGGAGAAGCAGAAGGAAGGCAAGAAGCGGATGAAGATGGTCGGCAACGTGGAGGTGCCGCAGGACGCGTTCATCTCCGTCCTGTCGACCGACGAGTCGGCCGGCGACGGCAAGGGCAAGAAGTAAGGGCGAGAAGTAGGGTCGGTCCTGGTTCGTACCCGTGAGTAGCCTGTTGGGCCCCTGTGCCGCGGACATCCGCGGCGCAGGGGCCCGGTTCGTTATCAAGCGGCGGCCCGTTGCCTCTTACGTGACGGTCCCAGTCGCTCTAGTCTGATCACCACCCCGTTAGTTACTCGCCAGTTAGTTACTGGCCGGTTGACCAAGCAGGCAGAGCGGGAACGAGAAGCAGGACATACAAGCAGCAGCACCCATGAGCCGGTCGTAGCAATGCCGCAGGCCCGGAGGACGTCGTGAGCGACACACAGACCTTGATCGATAGCCGACCGCCCTCCGTGGCGAATCTCTTCATCGAACGCGTGGCGGCAACCCCGGACGGGGAGGCCTACCGCTATCCGGTTCCGGCCGCCTCGGGTCAGGGCCCGGACGACTGGAAGTCGCTCACCTGGGCGCAGGCCGCCGAGCGTGTCCACGCCATCGCGGCCGGTCTGATCGTCCTGGGTGTCCAGCCGGAGGAGCGGGTCGCGCTCGCCTCGTCGACCCGCGTCGAGTGGATCCTCGCCGACCTCGGTGTGATGTGCGCGGGCGCGGCGACCACGACGATCTACCCCTCCACGAACACCGAGGAGTCCGCCTTCATCCTGGCCGACTCCGACAGCCGCGTCCTGATCGCCGAGGACGCCGCCCAGCTGGCGAAGGCCCGGGAGAGCAGGGCTGGGCTGCCCGAGCTGGCGCATGTCGTCGTCATCGACCCGGCCGGCGCGGAGCCCGTGGAGGGCGACCCCGACGGCTGGGTGCTCACCCTGGCCGATCTGGAGGCCCGGGGCGCGGAACACCTGGCGAAGAACCCGGACGCGGTCACCGACCGGGTCGCGGCGATCACCCCCGACCAGCTGGCGACGCTGATCTACACCTCGGGCACCACCGGCCGCCCCAAGGGTGTACGCCTGCCGCACGACAACTGGTCGTACATGGCCAAGGCGACCGTGGGGACCGGCCTGATCACCGCGGACGACGTCCAGTACCTCTGGTTGCCGCTCGCGCACGTCTTCGGCAAGGTGCTCACGTCCGGCCAGATCGAGGTCGGTCATGTCACGGCAGTCGACGGACGCGTCGACAAGATCATCGAGAACCTCCCGGTGGTCCGGCCGACCTACATGGCGGCCGTACCCCGCATCTTCGAGAAGGTCTACAACGGGGTCGCGGCCAAGGCGCGGGCCGGCGGCGGCGCCAAGTACAAGATCTTCCAGTGGGCGGCCGGGGTCGCCCGCGAGTACGCCACGGTGTCGCAGGACAACTTCCGGCGTACCGGCAAGGCCTCCGTGCCGTTCGCGCTCGGGGCCCGGCACAAGGTCGCCGACACCCTCGTCTTCGCCAAGATCCGGGAGGCCTTCGGCGGGCAGCTCCGCGCCTGTGTCTCCGGCTCGGCCGCCCTGGCACCCGACATCGGCCTCTTCTTCTCCGGGGCCGGCATCCACATCCTGGAGGGCTACGGGCTCACCGAGTCCAGCGCCGCCTCCTTCGTCAACCCCGGCGAGGCCTACCGCACCGGGACCGTCGGCAAGCCGCTCCCCGGCACCGAGGTCCGGATCGCGGACGACGGCGAGATCCTGCTGCGCGGCCCCGGCCTGATGGAGGGCTACCACCGGCTGCCCGAGAAGACCGCCGAGGTGCTGGAGTCCGACGGCTGGTTCCACACCGGCGACATCGGCGAGCTCTCCCAGGACGGCTATCTGCGGATCACCGACCGCAAGAAGGACCTGATCAAGACGTCGGGCGGCAAGTACATCGCCCCGGCGGAGGTCGAGGGACAGTTCAAGGCGGTGTGCCCGTTCGTCTCCAACATCCTGGTGCACGGCGCGGACCGTAACTTCTGCACCGCCCTCATCGCGCTCGACGAGCCGACACTCATCGGCTGGGCCAAGGAGAACGGGCTCGGTGACAAGACGTACGCCGACGTGGTGGCGTCGCCGCAGACCGTGGAGCTGATCGAGGGCTATGTGCGGCGCCTCAACGAGGGGCTGCAGCGCTGGCAGACCATCAAGAAGTTCCGGCTCCTGCCGCGCGACCTCGACATCGAGCACGGCGAGCTGACCCCCAGCCTCAAGCTGAAGCGGCCGGTCGTCGAGCGCGCGTACAAGGACCTCATCGACGACATGTACGCGGGCTCCCGCGAGGCGTAGACACCGAACGCGAGGCGTAGACACCGATCGCGAGGCGTAGCTGCGATCAGGGCCGGTGGGTGCGGGCGCACCCACCGGCCCCGCACGTTCCTGGCGCGGCTCCGGCCACTTCCGTCACTCGGCGCTTATGGGCGCGCCCGGTCTGTCACCCTGTCGGGATACGTCAGCGGTGTTTCGCGAGACCCTCAGGAGCCGCACCATGGGGCCCATATCCTTGCAACGGGGCATCGTCCAGCGTCCCGGCACCGCCGTCGCCGGCCGGGGCGACGATCCGCGCCGCGTCGCGCGCACCAGCCTGCCGGGCATCCCTCAGGCCTCGGCCGCGGCCCGTCGATTCGTCCGGGCGGCGCTCGCCGACTGGACCGCGCTCGGCCTGCCCAGCGCGGGAGAGTTCGGCGAACGGCTCACCGACGACGCGCTGACGGTGGCCAGCGAGCTGGTCACCAACGCGGTCGTGCACACGGGTACGGCGGTGGAGCTGCTCATCGGCCTCGAGGACTCGGCCGGTCCCGAACCCGCCGCACTCGTGCTGGAGATCACCGATCACCATCCCGCCAGGTCGGTGCGCGACGAGCGTGCCGAGCGGCCCGACCCCGCCGAGTACGGCCGGGGACTGCAACTCGTCGCGACCCTCGCCGAATCCTGGGGCATCACCTACCGCACCGGCCTCAAGACCGTCTGGGCCCGCCTCCCCGGCGACGACGGCTACGGACTCCCCGACGCTCCGGCAGCGGACGGCACCACCCCCGGGCGCGGTGCACGCGGCGGCGCGGTCCTCGCACCCCCGGCCGGGGACCAGGACCGAGACCACGCGGGCCGGGCAGGCGGCGACGCGGGCTGGGCAGGCGGCACCGGGCTCTCCTTCCTCGCCGAGGCCTCCGGCCTCCTCACGGGCCAGCTCGACGAGGACCTGGTGGCGTCGACCGCGGGCCGGCTCCTGGTGCCCAGGATCGCCGACTGGTGCGCGATATGGCTGGAGTGCGAGGGAGGCGGCCCTGCGGCGGCCCCCAGGCTCGCCGGGGTCTGGCACCGGGACGAGACCCGGACCCGGCTGCTGCGGCCCGCACTGGAGAAGGAGCCGCTCCGGCTTCCCGGGAGCGTCGGTACGGGCCCCGTACCCATGCCCTGGCCGCCGGGTGCCACCGCGGGGTCCGAGGACGGCACGGGCGCGGCCCTCGCCCACCGCATCATCTCGGGCGGGCGCACGCTCGGCGCCGTCCTGGTGGGCCGCGAGGGGGCCGACCGGATCCCCGAGGACGCCGCGGCGCTCCTCACCGACTTCGTACGCCGGGTCGGCCTCGCCGTGGGCGCCGCCCGCGCCTACACCCGGCAGGCCACCATCAGCCGCATCCTCCAGCGCGGCCTGCTGCCGAGCAAGGTCGCCGAGATACCCGGAGTCACCAGCGCGCTGGTGTACGAGCCCGGGGACGACGGCGTGGTCGGCGGCGACTTCTACGACCTCTTCCCGTGCCCCGGCGGCCGTTGGTGCTTCGTACTCGGGGACGTCCAGGGCAGCGGCCCCGAGGCCGCCGTCGTCACCGGCCTCGCCCGGCCCTGGCTGCGGCTGCTGTCCCGCGAGGGGTTCCGCGTGGGGGAGGTGCTCGACCGGCTCAACCGGCTCCTTCTGGACGACGCGATGGAAGCGGCCGAGGCAGCCGCCCTCATGGTCGCGGCGGCGGGCGGGCGGCGGATCGAGGAGGGCAGGACGGAGGAAGGCCGGATCCAGGAGGGCCGGCAGATCCAGGACGCCCGGATCCACGAGAGCCACGGGGCCCAGGAGATCCAGGAGATCCACGAGATCCAGGACGGCTCCAGGTCCCGTTTCCTCTCCCTGCTGTACGGCGACCTCGTCCCCCTCCCGGACGGCAGGGTGCGCTGCACCGTGGCGAGCGCCGGCCATCCGCTCCCGCTGCTGCTGAGCCCCGACGGCTCCGTACGCCCGGCCGCCGAGCCTCAGGTGCTGCTCGGGATCGTCGATGACGTGGCGTACGAGAGCCAGAGCTTCGACCTCCTGCCCGGCGACAGCCTGCTCTGTGTCACCGACGGCGTCACGGAGCGGCGCTCCGGGCGGCTGATGTTCGACGACGGTGACGGCCTCGCCCGCGTCCTGGCGGGCTGCGCGGGGCTCCCGGCCGCCGGGATGGCCGAGCGCATCAAACGGGCCGTCCACACCTTCGCCGAGCGCCCGCCCGACGACGACCTGGCCCTGCTCGTCCTCCAGATCGACAAGCAGATCGACGAGCAGACCGACGAGGAACGGCACACGGCCGTACGGGTGAGTCCTCCCGCCGAGTGACAATGGACGGTATGCCTTCCGTACTGCCCGATGGTGAGCCCGTGCCCGACGACGGGGCGCTGCCCCGCCATGCCCTGGAAGGCGCCGCCGAACGGCCGCTCGGCTTCTACCTGCACGTGCCCTACTGCGCCACCCGCTGCGGCTACTGCGACTTCAACACGTACACCGCGACCGAGCTGCGCGGCTCGGGCGGCGCCCTGGCGTCCAGGGACAACTACGCGGCCCATCTGACCGAGGAGGTCCGCCAGGCCCGCAAGGTGCTCGGCGACGACCCCCGCCCGGTGCGTACGGTCTTCGTCGGCGGCGGTACGCCGACGCTGCTGCCCGCCGCCGACCTGGTCCGGATGCTCGCGGCGATCCGTGAGGAGTTCGGTCTTGCCGATGACGCCGAGATCACCACGGAGGCCAATCCGGAGTCCGTCGATCCGGCGTATCTCGCGGCGCTGCGCGAGGGCGGCTTCAACCGTGTCTCGTTCGGCATGCAGAGCGCACGGCAGCACGTCCTGAAGGTCCTGGACCGCACCCATACGCCCGGCAGGCCCGAGGCCTGCGTCGCGGAGGCACGCGCGGCCGGCTTCGAACACGTCAACCTCGACCTGATCTACGGAACCCCCGGCGAGTCCGACGACGACTGGCGGGCCACCCTCGACGCCGCGATCGGAGCGGGCCCCGACCATGTGTCGGCGTATGCGCTGATCGTCGAGGAGGGCACCCAGCTCGCCCGGCGCATCCGCCGGGGCGAGGTCCCGATGACGGACGACGACGTCCACGCCGACCGTTATCTGATCGCCGACGAGGCGATGGCGGCGGCGGGCTTCTCCTGGTACGAGGTCTCGAACTGGTCCCGCACCCCCGAGGGACGCTGTCTGCACAACGAGCTGTACTGGCGCGGGGCCGACTGGTGGGGCGCGGGACCCGGCGCCCACAGCCACGTCGGAGGAGTCCGCTGGTGGAACGTCAAGCACCCCGGGGCCTACGCGCAGGCACTGGCCGAGGGCCGCTCGCCCGGCGCCGGCCGTGAGGTGCTCGGCGACGAGGACCGCCGGGTCGAGCGCATCCTGCTGGAGTTGCGGCTCGTCGACGGCTGCCCGCTGTCGCTGCTCGCCCCCGCCGGGCTCGCGGCGGCCGGCCGCGCGGTGACGGACGGGCTGCTGGAGCCGGGACCGTACGGCGAGGGCCGCGCGGTCCTCACGCTGCGGGGGCGGCTGCTGGCCGACGCCGTGGTGCGTGACCTGGTGGACTGAGGGACCGGCTCCGCAGCCGGTCAGCGGCCCGGAGCGTCCAGGGGCACGGTCACATGGTCGATGAGATGCTCCACACACCCCAGCAGTTCCGGCTCCAGGTCCCGGTAGGAGCGGACCGTGGACAGGATCCGCTGCCAGGCCGCGCCCGTGTTCTCCGGCCAGCCGAGTGCACGGCACACGCCCGTTTTCCAGTCCTGCCCGCGCGGGACCACCGGCCACCCGGGGATGCCCACGGACGAGGGCTTCACGGCCTCCCAGACGTCGATGTACGGATGTCCCACCACCAGGACGTGCGCGTCGGTGACCTGCGCGGCGATCCGGGATTCCTTGGAGCCGGGCACCAGATGGTCGACGAGCACGCCGAGCCGGGCGTCAGGGCCCGGCGCGAACTCCCGCACGATCGCCGGGAGGTCGTCGACGCCCTCCAGGTACTCCACCACCACGCCCTCGACGCGCAGGTCGTCGCCCCAGACCCGCTCGACGAGCTCGGCGTCGTGCCGGCCCTCCACATAGATACGGCCGGCCCGCGCCACCCTGGCCCGCGCGCCCGGCACCGCCACCGAACCCGACGCGGTGCGCGTGGGCCGTGCGGGGCCGCCGGCCGAGGGGCGTACCAGGGTGACGACCTTGCCCTCCAGCAGGAAGCCGCGCGGCTCCATCGGGAAGACCCGGTGCTTGCCGAAGCGGTCCTCCAGCGTGACCGTCGGCCCCTGGGCCGTCTTCTCGCACCGGATCACCGCCCCGCAGAAGCCGCTGACGGCCTCCTCGACGACCAGATCGGGCTCGGCGGGGACCTCGGGGGCGGGAGCGGACTTCTTCCACGGCGGAGTCAGGTCCGGCTGGTAGCTGCGCATGGCACGACGATAAACGGACGCCCGTTCACGACACGCCGTTCATGGCACGGCGAAGCGAGCCGTGCACGCCGTTCACGACACGCCGAAGCGGGCCGCCAGCTGATCGCGCTGCGCCCGTACGAACGCCGCGTCCACCACCGCCCCGTGCCCCGGCACGTACAGCGCGTCCTCGCCGCCCAGTTCCAGCAGCCGGTCGAGCGCGGCGGGCCAGCGCGAGGGGACCGCGTCGCGTCCCGCCTGCGGCTCGCCGGACTCCTCGACCAGGTCGCCGCAGAGCATCACGACGGGGGAGCCCGGCACCAGGACCGCCAGGTCATGGCCGGTGTGGCCCGGCCCCACATTGGCCAGCAGCACCTGGAAGCCGCCGCCGAGATCGAGCGTCCACTCGCCGCTCACCTGGTGCCTCGGGACCACCAGGACGTCCGTGGCCGCCGTGGCGTCCGCCTCGCTCATGCCGTGCCGTACGGCGTCGGCGCGCAGCTCCTCGGCACCCCGCCCCAGCAGTTCCGCCGTGCCGACCGCCCCGTAGACCTCCGCCCCGGAGAAGGCGGCGGTGCCCAGCACATGGTCGAAGTGCGGATGGCTCAGTGCGATATGCGTCACCCTGCGGCCCAGCAGTGCCTCGGCCTGGGTGCGCAGTTCCGCTCCCTCCCGGAGCGTCGCACCGGTGTCGTAGAGCAGGACGCCGTCCGTCCCCGCGACCAGTGCGGCGGTCGCGTCCCAGCCGGGGAGGCGTCTGCGTCCCGTACCGTTGCCCAACCGCTCCCAGCCGAACTCTTCCCAAGAGGCGTCCATACGGCGACGCTATCGGCAACGACCTGCGTGTCCCGTGACGGGCGTGGCCGGTCGCCCTTGCCCCGGGCCCACCTCGCCCCCGTACACTGGCCGGGGGATCGCTGGCACTCGAACGCACAGAGTGCCAGGCAGACGCCGGAGGACCACAGCTGGAGGTGTGCGCGGTGCTCAGCGAACGCAGACTCGAAGTGCTGCGCGCCATCGTCCAGGACTATGTCGGCACGGAGGAGCCCGTCGGCTCCAAGGCGCTCACGGAGCGGCACAGCCTCGGGGTCTCCCCGGCGACTGTCCGTAACGACATGGCGGTGCTGGAGGACGAGGGCTTCATCGCCCAGCCGCACACGAGTGCGGGGCGTATTCCGACGGACAAGGGCTACCGGCTCTTCGTCGACAGGCTCGCGGGTGTGAAGCCCCTGTCGTCGCCGGAGCGCAAGGCCATTCAGAATTTCCTCGACGGCGCGGTCGACCTCGACGACGTCGTGGGCCGCACGGTCCGGCTGCTCGCGCAGCTGACCAGGCAGGTCGCCGTCGTGCAGTACCCCTCGCTGACCCGCTCGACGGTCCGGCACGTGGAGCTGCTGTCGCTTGCCCCGGCCCGGCTGATGCTCGTCCTCATCACGGACACGGGCCGGGTCGAACAGCGTATGATCGACTGCCCTGCACCGTTCGGAGACACCTCGCTGGCCGATCTGCGGGCCCGGCTGAACAGCCGGGTCGTCGGACGGCGCTTCGCGGACGTCCCGCGGCTGGTGCAGGATCTGCCGGAGTCCTTCGAGGCCGAGGACAGGGGAACCGTATCGACGGTGCTCTCCGTCCTCCTCGAAACTCTGGTCGAGGAGACGGAGGAGCGGCTGATCATCGGCGGCACCTCCAATCTCACCCGCTTCGGACACGACTTCCCTGTGATGATCCGGCCGGTGCTGGAGGCATTGGAGGAGCAGGTCGTGCTGCTGAAGCTGCTCGGTGAGGCAACGGATTCAGGCATGACCGTACGGATCGGGCACGAGAACGCCCACGAGGGGCTCAACTCCACGTCCGTCGTCGCGGTCGGCTACGGTTCGGGCGACGAGGCAGTCGCCAAACTCGGCGTGGTCGGACCGACCCGCATGGACTACCCCGGAACGATGGGAGCGGTACGCGCAGTGGCACGTTACGTCGGACAGATCCTGGCGGATTCGTAAGTGGCCACGGACTACTACGCCGTACTAGGCGTGCGCCGCGACGCATCTCAGGACGAGATCAAGAAGGCATTCCGTAGGCTCGCCCGCGAGCTCCACCCGGATGTCAACCCGGATCCGAAGACCCAGGAGCGGTTCAAGGAGATCAACGCCGCTTACGAGGTGCTGTCGGACCCGCAGAAGAAGCAGGTCTACGACCTCGGCGGTGACCCGCTGTCCGGCTCGGGCGGCGGCGGTGGCGCGGGAGGGTTCGGAGCCGGCAACTTCGGCAACTTCAGCGACATCATGGACGCGTTCTTCGGCAACGCCGCGCAGCGCGGGCCGCGTTCGCGCACCCGGCGCGGCCAGGACGCGATGATCCGGCTGGAGATCGACCTCAACGAGGCGGCCTTCGGCACGACCAAGGACATCCAGGTCGACACGGCGGTCGTCTGCACGACCTGCAGTGGCGAGGGCGCCGCACCCGGCACCTCCGCGCAGACCTGTGACATGTGCCGCGGCCGTGGCGAGGTCTCCCAGGTCACCCGGTCCTTCCTCGGCCAGGTCATGACCTCCCGGCCCTGCCCCCAGTGCCAGGGCTTCGGCACGGTCGTGCCGACCCCGTGCCCCGAGTGCGCCGGTGACGGCCGCATCCGCTCGCGGCGCACCCTCACCGTGAAGATCCCCGCAGGTGTCGACAACGGCACCCGGATCCAGCTCGCGGGCGAGGGCGAGGTCGGCCCCGGCGGCGGCCCCGCCGGGGATCTGTACGTCGAGATCCACGAGGTCTCGCACGCCGTGTTCCAGCGGCGCGGCGACGATCTGCACTGCACGGTGACCATCCCGATGACGGCTGCGGCGCTCGGCACCCAGGTGCCGCTGGAGACGCTCGACGGGATGGAGGAGATCGACATCAGGCCGGGCACCCAGTCCGGGCAGTCGGTCCCGCTGCACGGGCGCGGCATCACGCACCTGCGTGGCGGCGGGCGCGGCGATCTGATCGTGCACGTCGAGGTCATGACCCCGACGAAGATGGACCCCGAGCAGGAGCGCCTCCTGCGGGAGCTGTCCAAGCTGCGCGGTGAGGAGCGGCCCACGGGCCAGTTCCAGCCCGGGCAGCAGGGGCTCTTCTCCCGTCTGAAGGACGCCTTCAACGGCCGCTGAACCCTGTCACCGCACCGCCCGCCGGCCTCCGTACCGGCGGGCGGTGCGGTGCGTGCGGGGCGGTGCGGCGCCGCCCCGCAGGGTACGGAGGGCTGATTCGGCACGATTCGCGGGACGTGGCACGATGCCGTCATGTCCTTGGCGCTGACGGATCTCTGCCGCTACCCCATCGTGCAGGCCCCGATGGCGGGCGGTGCCTCGCGGCCGGAGCTGGCCGCCGCCGTCGCCGACGCCGGGGGGCTCGGATTCCTCGCCGCCGGTTACCGGACGGCGGAGGGGATGTACGAGGAGACCGAGCAGCTCCGGAGGATGACCAGAGGTCCCTTCGGCGTCAACCTCTTCATGCCGCAGCCGCTGCTCGCCGACACCGGCGCCGTGGAGGTCTACCGCCACCAACTGGCCGGTGAGGCCGCTTGGTACGAGACCCCGCTCGGCGAACCGGACACCGCGGGCGACGACGGCTACGAGGCCAAGGTCGCGATCCTGCTGGAGAATCCGGTGCCGGTGGTCTCCTTCACCTTCGGCTGCCCCACCCGCGAGACCCTCGACGCGTTCGCCGCGGCCGGCACGCTCACCCTCGTCACGGTCACCTCGGCCCAGGAGGCGCGGGACGCCGAGCGGGCGGGCGCAGGCGCGGTCTGTGTCCAGGGCACCGAGGCGGGCGGTCACCAGTCCACGCACCGCGACGACCCGGAGGGCGGTCTCACCGGCACCGGGCTGCTCGCGCTGCTCGCCGAGGTCCGCGAGGCCGTGCGGCTGCCGGTCGTCGCGGCCGGCGGTCTGATGCGCGGCTCCCAGATCACGGCTGTACTCGCGGCCGGGGCCGACGCCGCCCAGCTCGGTACGGCGTTCCTGCCGTGCCCCGAGTCGGGGGCGCACCCCCTGCACAAACAGGCCCTGACCGACCCGCTGTTCACGACCACGGCCCTGACCCGGGCCTTCTCCGGCCGCCCCGCGCGGGGGCTGGTCAACCGGTTCGTACGGGAGCACGGGGCGTACGCCCCCGCCGCCTACCCGCAGGTGCACCAGGTGACCAGCGGGCTGCGCAGGGCCGCCGCCAGGACCGGGGACGCCCAGGGCATGGCCCTGTGGGCGGGCCAGGGCCACCGGATGGCACGAGAGCTGCCCGCCGGGGAGCTCGTGGCCCTGCTCGCCGCCGAGATGGATGCCGCGCGTGCGGCCATGAGCGTGAGGAGTGACCGGTGACGGCACCGGTGTTCGTCGTCGAACAGCTGCCCGGCGGAACGGAGTTCGTGCTGGAAGGCCCCGAGGGACGGCACGCGGTGTCCGTGAAGCGGCTGAACCCCGGGGAGGACGTCGTCCTGACCGACGGGCGCGGCCGCTGGGCCGAAGGCGTCGTACGGGCGGCCGAGGGCAAGGACCGGCTCGTCGTCGGCCTGGGGCCGGTGCGCGAGGAAGCCGCGCCCGCCCCGTATGTCACGGTCGTCCAGGCGCTGCCCAAGGGCGACCGAGGAGAGCTCGCCGTGGAGACGATGACCGAGACGGGCGTCGACGCGATCGTGCCCTGGCAGGCCTCGCGCTGCATCACCCAGTGGAAGGGCGACCGCGGGCTCAAGTCCCTCGCCAAGTGGCGTGCCACCGCGCGCGAGGCGGGCAAGCAGTCGCGCCGGGTGCGGTTCCCCGAGGTGGCGGACGCCATGACGACCAAGCAGGTCGCAGCCCTGCTGGCCGGCGCGGACTTCGCGGGCGTCCTGCACGAGGACCGGGAGGTCCCCGGCGCCCCGCTCGCCACCGCCGAACTCCCCACCCGGGGAAGCATCGTGCTGGTCGTCGGACCCGAGGGCGGGGTGGCGCCGCAGGAGCTGGCCGCCTTCGCCGACGCGGGAGCGCCCGCCTACCGGCTCGGCCCCAGCGTGCTGCGCACCTCCACCGCCGGGACGGCCGCGGCGGCCCTGCTGATGGGACGCACCGGCCGCTGGGCGTAGCCCGATGCGGGTCCGCGGGCCACCCCTGCACGGCGGACTCCGGCCAACACAGCGCCAAGAAGCGGGTCCGCGGCTTAGGGTGATCGGTGTGACCCAGCCTTCCTACCTCCGGTATCCCCATGTCCAGGGCGACTTGATCGCCTTCACCGCCGAGGACGATGTCTGGCTGGCGCCGCTGGACGGCGGCAGAGCCTGGCGTGTGAGCGCGGACAACCGTCCTGTCACCCAGCCCCGGATATCTCCCGACGGAAGCCTCGTCGCCTGGACGTCCACCCGCGACGGGGCACCCGAAGTCCATGTCGCACCGGCCGACGGCGGCCCGGCCAGGCGGCTGACCCACTGGGGCGACGCGCGCACGTCCGTGCGCGGCTGGACCCCCGACGGCGACGTCCTGGTCGTCAGCAGCCAGGGACGCAGATCGCTGCGGCACACCTGGGCCCTGGCCGTCCCGGTCGACGGCGGCCCCGCCCGGACCCTGCCGTACGGACCGGTCGGCTCCCTCGCCCACGGTCCGGGAGGGCGGATGCTGCTGCTCTCGGCCTCCATGGGACGCGAGGCGGCCGCCTGGAAGCGCTACCGGGGCGGGACCGCGGGCAAGCTCTGGATCGCCGGGGCGGACGACGCCACCGGAGAGTTCACCCGGATCCACCCGGACCTCGACGGCAACCTCGAATGCCCGATGTGGGTCGGCGAGCGCATCGCCTTCCTCAGCGACCACGAGGGCGTCGGCGCGCCCTACTCCTCCCTGCCCGACGGCACGGACCTGCGCCGGCACTCCGGCCTCGACGGCTTCTACGCCCGGCACGCCACCACCGACGGCACCCGCATCGCCTACGCCGGCGGCGGTGAACTCCTGCTTCTGGACAGCCTGGAGAGCGACGCGCCCCGCCACCTCGACATCCGGCTCGGCGGCCAGCGCGCCGACCTCCAGCCCTACTCCGTGTCCGTCGGCTCCCACCCGTACACCGCGTCCCCCGACCGCACCGGCCGCGGCAGCGCGGTCGGGTCCCGCGGCGCCGTGCACTGGGTCACCCACCGTGAGGGACCGGCCCGTGCGCTGGCCGACGAACCCGGCGTACGGGCCAGGCTCCCGCACACCTTCCAGGCGAACGGCGAACAGTACGTCGTCTGGGTCACCGACGCCGAGGGCGACGACGCGCTGGAGTGTGCCCCCGCCACCGGCACCGCACCCGGCGCTGTGCCGCGCCGCCTCGCCGCCGGCCGGATCGGCCGGGTCCTGGACGTGGCCCCCGCCCCCGACGGCAGCCGATTCGCCGTCGCCGCCCACGACGGGCGGGTGCTGATCGTCGAGCGGGAGAGCGGCGAGGTGCACGAGGTGGACCGCAGCGAGGACGGTGATGTGTCCGGGCTCGTCTTCTCGCCCGACTCCTCCTGGCTCGCCTGGTCGCACCCAGGGCCGGAGCCGCTCAGCCAGCTCAGACTGGCCCACCTCGCGGACCTGTCGGTCACCGAGGCCACCCCGCTGAGGTTCCGGGACTTCGCCCCGGCCTTCACGGCCGACGGCAAGCATCTGGCCTTCCTCTCCGAGCGTGCCTTCGACCCGGTCTACGACGCGCATGTCTTCGACCTGGCGTTCGTCGGCTCCTGCCGGCCGCACCTGCTGACGCTCGCCGCCACCACTCCCTCCCCGTTCGGGCCGCAGCTCCACGGCCGCCCGGCCGAGAGGGAGAAGGGCGGCGGCGACGCCGACGACAACCCCACCGCGCTCCCCGTCACCCGCATCGACCTCGAAGGACTCGCCGACCGGATCGTGCCGCTGCCCGTCGAGGCCGCCCGCTACTCCGAGCTCCGGGCCGCCAGGGACGGGCTGCTGTGGCTGCGCCACCCGGTGACCGGGGTGCTCGGCACCGGCGTGGCCACACCCGGCGCCCGCACCCCGGGACCCGTCCTGGAGCGGTACGACCTGGAGAAGCTGCGCTGCGAGGAAGTCGCCCCCGACATCAGCGGGTTCGCGGTCAGCGGCGACCACAAGAAGCTGGTCCTGCAGAGCAACGGCGGGCTGCGGGTGATCCCCTCCGACAGCCGGGTGTCCGGGGACTCCGACGACGACGGCGACAACCACGTCACCGTCGACCTCTCCCGGGTACGCCGCACCCTCGACCCGGCCGCCGAATGGCGCCAGATGTACGACGAGGCCGGCCGCATCATGCGGGACAACTTCTGGCGTCCCGACATGGGCGGCGTCGACTGGGACGGAGTCCTGGAGCGCTACCGGCCGGTCCTGGAGCGGGTCGCCACCCACGACGACCTGATGGATCTGCTCTGGGAGGTGCAGGGCGAACTCGGCACCTCCCACGCCTATGTGACCCCGCCAGGCGGCCAGGGTGACGACGCCGCCGGCCAGGGACTGCTCGGCGCCGACCTCTCCCGGGCCGGGGACGGGACCTGGCGCATCGACCGGATCCTCCCCTCGGAGACCTCCGACCCCGAGGCCTGGGCCCCGCTCGCCGCACCGGGCGTCGCCGTGCGCACCGGGGACGTGATCCTGGCGGTCGACGGCCACCGCGTCGACACCCTCACGGGGCCTGCCCCGCTGCTCGCCGGGGCGGCGGGGAAACCCGTCGAGCTGACCGTGTCCCCGGCCGACGGCGGTGCGCCCCGCCATGTCGTGGTCGTGCCCATCGCCGACGAGGAGGCGCTGCGCTACCACGCCTGGGTCGCCGACCGGCGCGCGTACGTACGCGAGCGGTCGGGCGGCCGGCTCGGCTACCTCCATGTCCCCGACATGGTCGGCTCGGGATGGGCCCAGATCCACCGGGACCTGCGTACCGAGGTGGCCCGCGAGGGACTCGTCGTGGACGTACGGGAGAACCGCGGCGGTCACACCTCGCAGCTGGTGGTCGAGAAGCTGGCCCGCCGCATCGTCGGCTGGGACCTGCCGCGCGGCATGCGGCCCACCAGCTACCCGGGCGACGCACCGCGCGGACCGGTCGTGGCGGTCGCCAACGAGTACTCCGGCTCGGACGGCGACATCGTGAACGCCGCCATCAAGGCGCTGGGCATCGGCCCGGTGGTCGGCACCCGCACGTGGGGCGGTGTCGTGGGCATCGACAACCGCTACCAGCTGGTCGACGGCACGCGGGTCACCCAGCCGAAGTACGCCTTCTGGCTGGAGGGGTACGGCTGGGGCGTCGAGAACCACGGCGTCGACCCGGACGTCGAGGTCGTGATGACCCCGCAGGATCATGTGGCGGGGAGGGACCCGCAGTTGGACGAGGCGATCCGGATCGCGCTCGACTCACTGGCACGGACCCCGGCGAAGACGGCCCCGCCACTGCCGTCGGCGGACACGGAGGCGTAGCGGGGCGATGCATGCGGTGCGGGGTGGCGCGGGGCTGCCCCGCGCCACCCCGTCGGCCTCGGACCGCCGCAGGGCCGAGTCGGCCCCTCTCCCGCCGAGGTGCCCCGATAGGCTGCCCCGTGACCGACCACCACGACCCGGGAGCACTCCATGGCGGGAGAGCCGCAGACCGACTGCCTGTTCTGCAAGATCGTCACGGGGGACATCCCGGCGACCATCGTCCGCGAGAGCGCGACGACCGTCGCCTTCCGCGACATAAACCCCCAGGCCCCGACGCACGTCCTGGTCATCCCCAAGGCGCACTACCCGGACGCCGCCTCGCTCGCCGCGGCCGAGCCGGACATCGCGGCCGACGTGCTGCGTGAGGCAGGCCTCGTCGCCGCCGACGAGAAGATCACCGACAGCGGCTACCGCATCGTCCTCAACACCGGCGCCGGCGCCGGCCAGACCGTGTTCCACGCGCACGCCCACGTCCTGGGCGGTCGCGGAATGCAGTGGCCCCCCGGTTAGGGACGCCCCCTCATGTCCGTAAGGGAACTGGTGGTGCTCGGCACCGCGAGCCAGGTGCCGACCCGGCACCGCAACCACAACGGCTATCTGCTGCGCTGGGACGGCGAAGGCATCCTCTTCGACCCGGGTGAGGGGACCCAGCGCCAGATGCTGCGCGCCGGGGTCGCCGCGCACGACATCAACCGGATCTGCGTCACCCACTTCCACGGTGACCACTCGCTCGGCCTGGCAGGGGTGATCCAGCGGATCAACCTCGACCAGGTCCCGCACCCCGTCACCGCCCACTTCCCGGCGAGCGGACAGCGCTTCTTCGACCGGCTGCGGTACGCGACCGCCTACCGTGAGTCCGTCGAGCTGACCGAGGCCCCGGTCGCCGCCGACGGCGTACTCGCCACCACCGGCGCGTACACCATCGACAGCCACCGGCTGTCGCACCCGGTGGAGTCCTACGGCTACCGCCTCACCGAGCCCGACCGGCTGCGCATGCTGCCCGAGAAGCTCGCCGAGCACGGCATCCGGGGGCCGGACGTCGGACGGATCCAGCGGGACGGCGTCCTGCGGGGCGTCCCGCTCGACGAGGTGTCCACGACCCGCCGCGGACAGCGCTTCGCGTTCATCATGGACACCCGGCTCTGCGACGGCGTGTCCGCGCTCGCCGAAGGATGCGACATGCTGGTCATCGAGTCGACGTTCCTCGACGAGGACAGCCGGCTCGCCGCCGACCACGGTCACCTCACGGCCGGCCAGGCGGCCCGGGTGGCGCAGGAGTCCGGCGTACGGCACCTCGTGCTGACGCACTTCTCCCAGCGCTACACCGACCCCGACGTCTTCGAGCACCAGGCCAGGGCAGCCGGCTTCGAAGGCGAACTGACCATCGCCCAGGACCTGATCAGGGTCCCGGTACCCACCCGCCACACGTGAACGAGAACCCCGTGCACCTCCCCAAAGCCGAACTCCACCTCCACATCGAAGGGACGCTCGAACCCGAGCTGGCCTTCGCGCTCGCCGCACGCAACGGCGTCGAACTGCCCTACGCGGACACCGAAGAGCTCCGTAAGGCCTACCTCTTCGACGATCTGCAGAGTTTCCTCGACCTCTACTACGCGCTCATGGCGGTCCTGCGCACCGAGGAGGACTTCGCCGAACTGGCCGACGCCTACCTCGCCCGCGCCGCGGCCCAGGGCGTCCGGCACGCCGAGATCTTCTTCGACCCGCAGGCCCACACCGACCGCGGCGTCCCGATCGGCACCGTCATCGAGGGGCTGGGCAGGGCGCTGGACCGCAGCGAGGAGAAGCACGGCATCTCCACCCAGCTGATCATGTGCTTCCTGCGGGACAAGTCCGCCGAGTCGGCGCTGGAGACCCTGGAGGCCGCGAAGCCGTATCTGCGCCGCGTCAGCGCCGTCGGCCTCGACTCGGCCGAGGTCGGACACCCGCCCGCGAAGTTCCGCGAGGTGTACGCGGCGGCCACGGCGCTCGGCCTGCGCAAGGTCGCCCACGCGGGCGAGGAGGGCCCGCCGGAGTACATCCGGGAGGCACTCGACATCCTCGGTGTCGAACGGATCGACCACGGACTGCGCTGCGTGGAGGATTCCGAACTGGTGGACCGGCTGGTCTCCGAGCGGATCCCGCTGACGCTCTGCCCGCTCTCGAACGTGCGGCTGCGGGCCGTCGACGTCCTGGAGCAGCACCCGCTGCGGTCCATGATGGACGCGGGCCTGCTCTGCACGGTGAACTCCGACGACCCCGCCTACTTCGGCGGATACGTCGGGGACACCTTCCACGCCGTGCACGAGGCGCTCGGCCTGGACCGGGAGCAACTGCGCACCCTGGCCCGGAACTCCTTCGAGGCGGCCTTCCTCGACCACGACGAGGAGCGCAGGGCGCGCTACCTCGCCGAGGTCGAGGCCTACGTGTTCGACTGACCGCCCCCGCCCGCCGTACGGAACGCGCTGCGCACCAGCCGTCTCCGCCACAGCGCGGGCACGCTGATCTCCGCGACCGCCTGTTCCGGCGCGCCCAGCTCGGGCACCGCGCCGGACAGGCCGTTGCCCCGTGCGGCGAGCAGCGCGGCCGGGGCGCCGCCCCTGCGCCGTACGGAACCCGGCACCAGCGGCCGGCCCCCGGTGTGCAGGGCGACGGCGGTGACTGGGGCCGCGACGAGGAGTGTGGCGGCCCCCAGGATCAGCCCCATCGCCGTATAGCCGGCCTGCTCGGAGAGCACACTGCCGAGCAGGGGACCGCAGGCCGTACCGACGGACGCCGCCGAGCCCGCCAGGACCGCCCAGCGGCCGCGTGCGTCCAGCGAGGCCGCCAGCCCGATCAGATAGGTCAGGACGACCGGGTAGAAGGTGTTCCACGCGATCTCGCCGGCCGCGAACGCCCCGAGCCCTTCGGCGGACGAGCTGAGCACGATGCTCCCCGCGATGATCACCGTCCCGAGGGCGATCGGCAGCGCACGCCCGAGCCTGGCCCCCAGCACCCCCGCGCCCATCACCCCGAGGAGCCCCGCGCCCAGAGCGGCGGCGAACACCGCGCCGACGGCCACCTCGGAGAGGCCGACCTGCTCGGCGCCGATCCGGCCGCTGACGCCCCACAGGGCGTTCTGCGCCATGGACCAGACGGCCATCCCGCCCGCCAGCACAAGACCCGACCGCCGGTGCGGCAGCCGTCCCCGCACCGGAGAGGTCCCGCAGGCGGGCGACGAGCCGCCCAGCCGGGAGGTCGCCGGCCACACGAGCAGGGCGACCACCGCGATGCAGGCGAACGGCAGCCGGTGGCCGCCGCCCAGATGGGGGATCGTCAGATAGAGCGCGCCCGCGGTCGCCGAGACGCTGAGCAGCCCCAGCGACGAGGTCCGGTGCGGGTCGCGCCGCACCGCGATGCCGGCGCTGGCGACGGCGGTGGCCGCACCGGATCCGAAGCCTCCGGTCACCACCCCCGCGATCACCAGGGGCATCGAGGTGGTCAGCGCGGCGCAGCCGTAGCCGAGCGCGGCGAGCAGCAGCCCCGCGCGCGCCGGGCCGCACGCCCCGAAGCTCTCGGCGCGTCCCGCCAGCGCGAAACCGGCCGATGCGGAGCTGAGCAGGAGGGCGCTGCCGACCAGGCCGGCCTGGGCCGGGGTCAGGTCGAGACAGGCGCTGAGGCGGCCGACGAGGGTGGGGAGCAGATAGGCGGCGAGGTACCCGGCGGTGAACACGGCGACCAGGGGCCACGCGGCGCGAGGGCGCGAGGACATGGGGGTTCCTGAGGACATGCCGGAGTAGGCAGTAGTGAGGCAGGGGAGGGCAGAGGGGAAGCGCAGAAAAGCGGGAGAAGCGGCACTCGTCCTGTCCTGAACGGTGCTCGCGGGGCAATTTGTATCAAGAGGGCCAAGATGACGGAAATCCGACTCGTTGTGATCTGAGTCACAGTGCGGTTTTGCGGGCTTTCCGGACGGGTAGCCAGTTCCATTTGCGCGGGTGGGGGCGTGAGTGGGGGAACGGGTGGGAGCGCCGCTCGGAGCCGGCTCCTCCGAGCGCGCGGACCCTCCGGACGAGGCATCGGATCCGGCACACTTGGCCGCAACTCGCACATGCAAGATCCGCCTCGGCCGGGGGAACGCACGGTGACTACAGCTGATCCAGCCATCGACCCGCTGCTCGGGCTGCGCGCCCCGCAGGACCCGGACTGTGATGTCTTCCTGACCGGCACGGTCTTCCTCGACATCATCTTCACCGGGCTCGACAGCGCACCGGTGCGCGGGACGGAGTCCTGGGCCCGGGGGATGGGATCCAGCCCCGGCGGCGTCGCCAACATGGCCACCGCACTCGCCCGGCTCGGCCTGCACACCTCGCTGGCCGCCGCGTTCGGCGACGACCACTACGGCGAGTACTGCTGGGACGCGCTCGAACAGGGCGAGGGCATCGACCTGTCCATGTCGCGCACGGTCCCCGGCTGGCACTCGCCCGTCACCGTCTCCATGGCGTACGAGGGCGAGCGCACCATGGTCTCGCACGGCCACGAGGCCCCCGCGCCGTCCGTGGCGCCCGGCCGTACCTTCCCGAAGTGCCCGCCGCGCGCCCGCGCCGCCGTCGCCTCGCTCACCCCGGGCCGCAGCGAACCCTGGGTGGCCGGGGCCGCCAGGGGCGGCGCGATGGTCTTCGCCGACGTCGGCTGGGACGAGACCGGCCGCTGGGACCTGGACGCCCTGCCCGATCTCGGGCACTGCCTGGCCTTCCTGCCCAACGCCGAGGAGGCCATGCGCTACACCCGCACCGACTGCCCGCGCGCCGCGGCCCACGCCCTGACAGAGCGGGTCCCCCTCGCCGTGGTCACCCTGGGCGCGGACGGCGCCTACGCGGTGGACCGGGCGACCGGGACGGCCGCCGAGGTGCCCGCCATCGCGGTGGAGGCGCTCGACCCCACGGGGGCCGGTGACGTCTTCGTCGCCGGGTTCGTCACCGGGACACTCGCCGACTGGCCGCTCGCCGACCGCCTGGCCTTCGCCGGACTGACGGCCGCCCTGTCCGTGCAGGAATTCGGCGGGTCACTCTCCGCACCCGGATGGGCGGAGATCGCGGCCTGGTGGCAGCAGGTACGCACCTGCGCCGACCAGGATCCTGCGGCACTGGAGCGCTACGCCTTCCTGGAGGAGCTGCTCCCCGCCACCAGCAGGGCATGGCCGCTGCGCCGTGCCGTTCCGACCATCGGCTTCCGGCAGTGAAGGGCTGATGATCACCGGGTAAAACCTCTCGGTGTTGTCGGTGCGGAGTCGTACGCTGGTACTCCAGAGGCGGTCGAGCAGCGACTGCCCTGCAACGGGAGGTATGCGCAGGCCCGAGGGCCGGCCCATGACTCAGTCACCCACACAGCCGCAGGCGCGCGCCCAGATCCGTATCCCGGCCGCACACCCCATGGTGATGCTCCTGGGGTCGGGCGATTCGCTGCTGCGCGTGATCGAAACGGCGTTCCCGGCCGTCGACATCCATGTCCGGGGCAACGAGATAAGCGCGACTGGCAACGCGGCGGACGTCGCCCTGGTCCAGCGCCTTTTCGACGAGATGGTGCTGGTGCTCCGCACCGGGCAGCCGATGACGGAGGACGCTGTGGAACGCTCGATCGCCATGCTCAGGGCGAGCGGGAACGGCACCGGGGACGGGGAGGAGACACCCGCGGAGGTGCTCACCCAGAACATCCTCTCCAGCCGTGGCCGCACCATCCGCCCCAAGACGCTGAACCAGAAGCGGTACGTCGACGCGATCGACAAGCACACCATCGTCTTCGGCATCGGCCCGGCGGGCACAGGCAAGACCTATCTCGCCATGGCCAAGGCGGTCCAGGCCCTGCAGTCCAAGCAGGTCAGCCGGATCATCCTGACCAGGCCCGCCGTCGAGGCGGGGGAGCGGCTCGGCTTTCTGCCCGGCACGCTCTTCGACAAGATCGACCCGTATCTGCGCCCGCTCTACGACGCCCTGCACGACATGCTCGACCCCGACTCGATCCCCCGGCTGATGGCCGCGGGCACCATCGAGGTCGCGCCGCTGGCCTACATGCGTGGCCGGACCTTGAATGATGCCTTCATCATCCTGGACGAGGCGCAGAACACCAGCGCCGAGCAGATGAAGATGTTCCTGACCCGCCTCGGCTTCGACTCGAAGATCGTCGTCACCGGTGACGTCACCCAGGTGGACCTGCCGACCGGCACCAAGAGCGGTCTGCGTCAGGTCCAGGACATCCTGGAGGACGTCCCGGACGTGCACTTCTCCCGGCTCACATCCCAGGATGTCGTCCGGCACAAGCTCGTCGGCCGTATCGTCGACGCGTACGAGAAGTACGACAACGCAGAGGGCCGTGACGGCCGCAACGGGAAGTAGTCGCAGCGCACCATGTCGATCGACGTCAACAACGAGTCCGGAACCGAGGTCGACGAGCAGGCGATCCTCGACATCGCCCGCTACGCGCTCGCCAGGATGCGGATCCACCCGCTGTCCGAACTCTCGGTGATCGTGGTGGACACCGCGGCCATGGAGCAGCTCCACATCCAGTGGATGGACCTTCCGGGCCCGACGGACGTCATGTCCTTCCCGATGGACGAGCTCCGCCCCCCGGCCAAGGACGACGAGGAGCCCCCGCAGGGGCTCCTCGGTGACATCGTGCTCTGCCCCGAGGTCGCCAAGAAGCAGGGCGAGGACGCCGAGACGGAGCACTCGATGGACGAGGAGCTCCAGCTCCTCACCGTCCACGGAGTGCTGCACCTCCTCGGTTACGACCACGAGGAGCCCGACGAGAAGGCCGAGATGTTCGGACTCCAGGCGGCGATCGTCGACGGCTGGCGCGGTGAGCGCGGGCTGACCGGGCCCTCACCCGCCCCCACCGTTTCGTGAGCCTCCCTCTCGTCTTCGGTGCGGTCCTGCTGGTCGTCGTCGGCTGGCTCGCCGCCTGCGCCGAGACCGGCATCGCGCGCACGTCCAGCTTCCGTGCGGCGGAAGCGGTCCGGGCCGGGCGGCGCGGCAGCGCCAAGCTGGAACAGGTCGCGGCCGACCCCACCCGCTATCTCAACGTGGCCCTGCTCGTGCGGGTCGCCTGCGAGATGTCGGCGGGCGCGCTCGTCACGTACGCCTGCCTCAAGGAGTTCCCCGAGACCTGGGAGGCGCTGGCGGTCGCCATCGGTGTGATGGTCCTCGTCAGCTATGTCGCCATCGGGGTCTCGCCGCGCACCATCGGCCGCCAGCACCCGCTGAACACGGCCACGGCCGCCGCGTACGTCCTGCTGCCGCTGGCCAGGATCATGGGCCCGATCCCACAGCTGCTGATCCTCATCGGCAACGCGCTGACCCCCGGCAAGGGCTTCCGCAAGGGCCCCTTCGCCAGTGAGGCCGAGTTGCGCGCGATGGTCGACCTCGCCGAGCAGGAGTCGCTCATCGAGGACGAGGAGCGCCGCATGGTGCACTCGGTCTTCGAGCTCGGCGACACCCTCGTGCGCGAGGTCATGGTGCCCCGCACCGACCTGGTCTGCATAGAGCGGTACAAGACGGTCCGTCAGGCACTGACCCTCGCCCTGCGCTCCGGCTTCTCGCGGATCCCGGTCACCGGGGAGAACGAGGACGACATCGTCGGGATCGTCTACCTCAAGGACCTGGTCCGCAAGACACACATCAACCGGGACGCGGAGGCGGACCTCGTCTCCACGGCGATGCGCCCCGCCGCGTTCGTCCCCGACACGAAGAACGCCGGTGACCTGCTGCGCGAGATGCAGCAGGACCGCAGCCACGTCGCCGTCGTCATCGACGAGTACGGCGGCACGGCCGGCATCGTCACCATCGAGGACATCCTGGAGGAGATCGTCGGTGAGATCACCGACGAGTACGACCGTGAGCTCCCGCCGGTCCAGGAGCTGGAGAACGGCTGCTTCCGGGTGACCGCCCGGCTCGACATCGGCGACCTCGGCGAGCTGTTCGGCCTCGACGCCTACGACGACGAGGACGTGGAGACGGTCGGCGGTCTGCTGGCGAAGGCGCTCGGGCGGGTCCCGATCTCCGGAGCCTCCTCGGTCGTCGACCTCCCCGACGGCCGCAAGCTCCGCCTCACCGCGGAGTCCCCGGCCGGCCGCAGGAACAAGATCGTCACCGTGCTGGTGGAGCCGGAGGAGGCAGGGACGCCATGACGCCCCAGGAACTGCGCACGTTCTGCCTGGAGTTCAACGCGGGCGTGGAGGAGTTTCCCTTCGGGCCCGAAGCCTCGGTCTTCAAGGTCCTGGGCAAGATGTTCGCCCTCAGTGTGCTCGACGCCCGGCCTCTCAAGATCAGCCTCAAGTGCGATCCGGACGACGCGCTGCGGCTCCGCAAGGAGCACCCCGCCATCGTCCCCGGCTGGCACCTGAACAAGCGGCACTGGAACACCGTGACGGTCTCCGAGCTCCCGGACCGGATGGTCCGGGAGCTCGTGGAGGACAGCTACGACCTGGTGGT
Organism: Streptomyces sp. NBC_01012; assembly: GCF_045162755.1. Lineage (NCBI taxonomy): Bacteria > Bacillati > Actinomycetota > Actinomycetes > Kitasatosporales > Streptomycetaceae > Streptomyces > Streptomyces sp. NBC_01012. The sequence goes on from NZ_CP108688.1 coordinate 5,410,949, forward strand.
GGCCGGGCTCCCCAAGGCGGAACGCCTGCGCCTGGACCGGCCGTAGGCTCTCAGCCGGCCCGGCGCAGCCCGGCTCCCACCGCCAGGCCCGTCACGATCAGGATCACCGCGGCGGCGGCCACCACCAGGCGTACGCCGTCGAACAGCGAACCCTGCGTGGTCGAGAGCACCCCCAGCAGCGGGATGCCGATCGTGAGGCCCACCTGCTGGGTGGTGGTGACCAGGCCGGTCGCCAGGCCCTGCTCCTCGTTCGGCACACCGGACGTGACCGTCAGCCCGTAGCCGATGATCGCCCCGAGGTGGCAGGCGCTCGCCAGCGACACCGCCACGGTGGCCACCCAGACGCCCGAGTCCTCGCCCAGGCCGAGCAACGCCGCGATGAACACGCCCTGGCCGATCAGCGACAGGACCAGCACCCGGCGGGCACCGATAAGGCCGACGACCCTCGGGACGTACACCCCGGCGGCGACCGAGGCCAGGCCCTGGACCCCGAAGACGAGCCCGGTCCCCAGAGCCGACAGGTGCAGCAGGTCCTGGAGGTAGAGGGTGAGGACGAAGACGATGGTGCTCATCATCGAGAAGGTGGCCAGACCGCCCAGATTGCCGAACGCGACCGTACGGCGCCGCAGCATCGGCAGGGAGACCAGCGGCGCGGCCGAGCGCGACTCGATGACGACGAAGGCGGCCGGCAGGGCCACTCCCAGCACCAGGGTGACGCGTACGTCCGTGCCGCCGAAGCCGTGCTCCGCCGCGGTCGACAGTGAGTAGATCAGCGCGAGCAGACCGCCGGTGACGGTGACGGCGCCCGGCACATCGAGCGCGGGCCGCCGCGGGGTACGCGACTCCGACAGCAGCTTCGGCGCCAGGGCGAGCACGATCACGGCGGCGCCGGTCAGCAGGCCCATCGTGGAGCGCCAGCCCAGGGTGTCGGTGAGTACACCGCCCGCCACCATGCCGACGGTGAAGCCGAGGGAGAGCAGGGTGCCGCTGATGCCCAGCGCCCGGTCCCGCAGCGGGCCCTCGGGGAAGGTCGTGGTCAGGAGGGACATCCCGGTCGGCACGATCACAGGTCGTCGCCCAGTTCAGGGCCGCCTGTTCGGACAACCCGGACGACGACGGATTCCGCGCGGTGGTCGCCGAGGTGAAGGAGCTCAGCCCGGAATTCGCGGAGCTCTGGGACCGCCGCGATGTCGCCCCCGGCGGCCAGATCAGCAAGGAGCTCCAGCATCCGCTCGTCGGCACGCTGCATGTGGAATCCACCCAGCTGCGGGTGCCGGCCCGCCCGGACCTGGTGATCGTGCTGCACACACCGCTGCCCGACACGGGCACGGAGGCCAAGCTCCAGTGGCTGGACTCGCCCGAGGGCAGGCGCGGCTCGATGTACCAGGTCCCCGGGTGAACCGACCCCGTCGCGGAGAGGCCGCCCGTGCCCTTCGTATGCTCAGCACATGACCGACAGCACTGACCTCGGCCCCGAGGACCGCAAGATCGTCACCCTGGCACGCAGCGTCCGCGCCCGCAACGGAGTGCCGGAGGGCGCGGCGGTGCGGGACGAGACGGGACGTACGTACGCCGCCGGAACCGTGGCCCTGGAGTCGCTGAAGCTCAGCGCGCTGCAGACCGCCGTCGCGATGGCGGTGGCCAGTGGCGCCACTTCCCTGGAGGCGGCGGCCGTGGTTTCCGGGTCCGTGACCGCCTCGGACGCCGACCTGGCCGCCGTGCGTGACCTGGGCGGTGCCGGCACTCCCGTGCTGCTCGCCGCGCCCGACGGGACGCTCAGGTCGAGCGTGACCGCGGGCTGATTCGGGGCGGCGGCGCCCTCCTGTGCAACTCGGCCGCCGGGATCGGGGAGAATGGGCGCCATGAGCGCTCGACCGAACACCGAAGCCGCTGCGCAGCAGGCTGAGAACACCGCCCCCCACCGGGCCGGCTTCGCCTGCTTCGTGGGCCGCCCCAACGCGGGCAAGTCCACCCTCACGAACGCTCTGGTCGGGAGCAAGGTGGCGATCACCTCCAACCGGCCCCAGACCACCCGGCACACGGTGCGGGGCATCGTGCACCGTGACGACGCCCAGCTGATCCTGGTGGACACGCCAGGGCTCCACAAGCCGCGCACGCTGCTCGGGGAGCGGCTCAACGACGTCGTGCGGACCACCTGGGCCGAGGTCGACGTCATCGGCTTCTGCCTGCCCGCCGACCAGAAGCTCGGCCCGGGCGACAAGTACATCGTCAAGGAACTCGCCGGGATCAAGAAGACCCCGAAGATCGCGATCATCACCAAGACCGACCTGGTCGAGTCCAAGGCGCTCGCCGAGCAGCTGCTGGCCGTCTCCGCGCTGGCCGACGAGCTCGGCTTCGAGTGGGCGGAGATCATCCCGGTCTCGGCGGTCAAGGACCAGCAAGTCGATCTGCTGGGCGATCTGATCGCTCCGCTGCTCCCCGAGAGCCCCCCGCTCTACCCGGAGGGTGACCTCACCGACGAGCCCGAGATGGTCATGGTCGCCGAGCTCATCCGGGAGGCCGCGCTGGAGGGGGTGCGGGACGAGCTGCCGCACTCCATCGCCGTCGTCGTCGAGGAGATGCTGCCCCGCGAGGACCGGCCCGCGGACAAGCCGCTGCTGGACATCCACGCGAACGTCTACATCGAGCGGCCCAGCCAGAAGGGCATCATCATCGGCCCGAAGGGGAAGCGGCTCAAGGACGTCGGCATCAAGTCCCGCAAGCACATCGAGGCGCTGCTGGGTACGCCGGTCTTCCTGGACCTGCATGTGAAGGTCGCCAAGGACTGGCAGCGCGACCCCAAGCAGCTGCGCAAGCTGGGCTTCTGAGCCGGGCCGAGGCCCGCCGGCCGGAGGCCGGCGCAGCCGTGCGAAGCCGCTGAGGCCCCTGGGCCGAGGGGTGCGAGTGCGGCGTGGAGAGTGGGCCCCCAAGCAGCTGCGCAAGCTGGGCCTCTGAGCCGGCTTCCCGTTGCCTGAGCCGGTCTCCCGGGCCGTGATCCGGACGGAAGGCCTACGCGCCTTCCTTGAGGACCCGGGAGATCAGTGTCCGCTGGGCCTCGGTCAGCCGTGGGTCCGCGCAGTCCGCAGTCCGGCCGTCCACGGTGATCCGGTAGCGGAAGCCGTCCGGGACTCCGGCGGGCGGGCCGCCCCGGTCGGCGGCGAGCGCCGACTCGGCCAGGGCTTCCCAGTCGGCGGCGTCGGGCCGTCCCGAGGTCTCGATCTCGCCGTGGCGTGCGATGCCGGCGAACCCGCCGGTCCGGCTCACCTGAATGCGCATGCGTACCGGCTCCTGCCTGACACCTGACACCTGACACCGACCTCGGCCCGGACGGGGGCCCCGGCCCCGCGTGTATCTACCCGGTCAGCGGGTCGGCACGCCCACCTCCGACCATGCCTTGAGCACCGCCTCGGCCTCGTCCCCCTCCCCGAACCTGTGCCGCGCCGCCGTGACCGTGAGCTTGGCGAAGTCCTTGAAGGACGCGTCCTGGGCCAGCTCGCCGCCGGTCAGCACGTCGAACCAGATGCGGCCCGCCCGCTCCCAGGCGTTACCGCCGAGTGCCGTGGCCAGGAGGTGGAAGGCGCGGTTGGGGATGCCGGAGTTGAGGTGGACCCCGCCGTTGTCCTCGTCCGTCTCGATGTAGTCGTCCATCGACCCGGGCTGCGGGTCCTTGCCGAGCACATCGTCGTCGTACGCCGTGCCCGGGGCCTTCATCGAGCGCAGCGCGACACCGCTGACCCGGGGGGCCAGCAGCCCCGCGCCGATCAGCCAGTCGGCCTGGTCCGCGCTCTGGCCCAGCGAGTGCTGCTTGACCAGGGAGCCGAAGACGTCGGACACGGACTCGTTGAGCGCGCCCGACTGGCCCTCGTAGGCGAGGTTGGCGGTGTACTGGGTGAGTCCATGGGTCAGCTCGTGGGCGATCACGTCGATGGCGACGGTGAAGTCCAGGAAGATCTCTCCGTCGCCGTCCCCGAAGACCATCTGCTCGCCGTCGAAGAAGGCGTTGTTGTACTTCTCGTCGTAGTGCACGGAGCCGATGAGCGGGAGGCCCTTGCCGTCGATCGAGCTGCGGCCGTACTCCGTGAGCAGCAGCTCGAAGGTGGCGCCGAGTCCGGCGTACGCGCGGTTGACGCTGGCGTCCTGGGTCGCCTCGTCGCCCTCGTCACGGACCTTGACCCCGGGCAGGTCGGTGCCGTGCCGGCAGTCGTACAGGGTGCGGTGCGGCTTGGTGGGGACGGGCGCCGATGTGCGGGCGGCCTGGACGGTCCGGGCGAGCGCGGTCACCCGCCGGTGGTGCCGCCTGGACCCGTCGGCCTCCAGGGTGCGGCGGGCGGGATCGGCCAGTTGCGGGTCGTCCGACTGGGAGAGCTTGTCGAGGAGGTGGGGCGGCACGATGGTGCAGAAGACGGGCTGGAACCCGTTGTTCGGTCGAAGCTGCATGCAAATGACTGTGGCACTCCGTCACCACTCTGTCACTGGTTGCGATCAGGATTGACGAAATAGAGTGATGTATCACTGTTCCGTCTCCACGACGGACGAATCCCGCATACTGATACGGGCCGACAGGCCGGACGCCCCTCGGTTAGTGTTGCCGCATCGTGCGTTTCGGGCTGCTCCTCCTTAGCTGCCGCGGCGAGGGCCTGTAGTCGTAGGCCGGCTCCCTCCCCGCGGAGTTCGCTGGTGCAGTGACACAGTCGGCCGCCCCTGCTGGACCTCAGAGGAGCCGTACGCCATGACCGCAGTGAATCCCCCCGCGCGCACCGATGCCGTCGCCACCACCCCCGTCGGTGGCCCCACCCCGGTGACCAACGCGGGTCAGCTGCAGAAGCCTTCCGGAATGCCGGTCCACAAGTACCGCGGCTACGAGGCCGTGGACATCGCCGACCGCACCTGGCCCGACAACCGCATCACCGTGGCCCCCCGGTGGCTGTCCACCGATCTGCGCGACGGCAACCAGGCCCTGATCGACCCCATGTCGCCGGCCCGTAAGCGCGAGATGTTCGACCTGCTCGTACGCATGGGCTACAAGGAGATCGAGGTCGGCTTCCCGTCATCCGGCGAGACCGACTTCGCGTTCGTACGCTCCATCATCGAAGAGGGCGCGATCCCCGAGGACGTGACGATCTCCGTCCTGACGCAGGCCCGCGAGGAACTGATCGAGCGCACCGTCGAGTCGCTGGTCGGAGCGCGGCGCGCCACCGTCCACCTGTACAACGCCACCGCACCCACCTTCCGCCGCGTGGTCTTCCGCGGCACGAGGGAAGAGGTCAAGCAGATCGCCGTGGACGGCACCCGTCTGGTCATGGAGTACGCGGACAAGATCCTGGGCGACGAGACGATCTTCGGCTACCAGTACAGCCCGGAGATCTTCACCGACACCGAGCTGGACTTCGCCCTGGAGGTCTGCGAGGCCGTCTGTGACGTCTGGCAGCCCGAGGAGGGCCGCGAGATCATCCTCAATCTGCCCGCCACCGTGGAGCGTTCGACGCCCTCCACCCACGCGGACCGCTTCGAGTGGATGTCGCGCAACCTGTCCCGCCGTGAGCACGTCTGCCTGTCGGTCCACCCGCACAACGACCGGGGCACCGCCGTCGCGGCCGCCGAGCTGGCCATCATGGCGGGCGCCGACCGTATCGAGGGCTGCCTGTTCGGCCAGGGTGAGCGCACCGGCAACGTCGACCTGGTCACGCTGGGCATGAACCTCTTCTCGCAGGGCGTCGACCCGCAGATCGACTTCTCGCAGATCGACGAGATCCGGCGCACCAGCGAGTACTGCAACCAGATGGAGGTTCACCCGCGCCACCCCTACGCGGGCGACCTGGTCTACACCGCCTTCTCCGGCTCCCACCAGGACGCCATCAAGAAGGGCTTCGATGCCATGGAGGCCGACGCGGCCGCCCAGGGCGTGACGGTCGACGACATCGAGTGGGCGGTGCCCTACCTGCCGATCGACCCGAAGGACGTCGGCCGTTCCTACGAGGCGGTCATCCGGGTCAACTCGCAGTCGGGCAAGGGCGGAATCGCCTATGTCCTGAAGAACGACCACAAGCTGGACCTGCCGCGCCGCATGCAGATCGAGTTCTCCCGGATCATTCAGGCCAAGACCGATGCCGACGGCGGCGAGGTCACGCCGACCGCGATCTGGTCGACCTTCCGGGACGAGTACCTGCCCAGCCCGGAGAACGCCTGGGGGCGCGTGCAGATCCGCTCGGGCCAGACGACCACCGGCACCGACGGCCAGGACTCCATCACCGTCGAGGCCACCGTCGACGGCACGGACACGCTGCTGACCGGCACGGGCAACGGCCCGATCTCGGCGTTCTTCGAAGCGCTGCAGGCCGTCGGGGTCGACGCCCGTCTGCTGGACTACACCGAGCACACGATGAGCGAGGGTGCGAGTGCGCAGGCGGCCTCCTACATCGAGTGCGCGATCGACGGCAAGGTGCTGTGGGGCATCGGCATCGACGCCAACACCACGCGTGCCTCGCTGAAGGCGGTCGTCTCCGCGGTCAACCGCGCGACCCGCTGACCCCACCCCGCGGCATTCGGGACATACATCCGATACACCGCTGAACCGCCTGGTCCGAGAACCCCGTTCACCCGCCGAGGGTGGGCGGGGTTCGGCCATATCCCGGTCTTGTGACGTCCAGGATACTGACGCGACATCACGCATGTGGCTAACATCACGTCCAACGTGGCAATGGTGCCTCGGGGGAGTTGCGGAGGTGTGCGACGTGCGGACAGCCAAAGGACAACACACCCTAAGACTGCGCATCTACGGCATCCGTACCGTCTGGGACACCGTCGGTGACGGCGAGTTCTTCTGCCCGTGCTGCGGGGGCGACCGCAACTACCGGCGCCTTACGGGACGTCGGCGCCTCACCGTCCTCGGACTGCCGCTGCTCTCCAGGGGCAGTGCGGGGCCCGTCGTCGAATGCGCCGCCTGCGGGACGCGCTGCGCGCCCGACGCCCTGGACCGCCCCACCACCACCCGCTTCTCGGCGATGCTGCGGGAGGCCGTGCACACCGTCACGCTCGCCGTGCTCGCCGCGGGCGGCACCACCTCCCGTACGGTCCTGGAGACCGCGGCGGCCACCGTCCGCGACGCGGGCCTCGACGACTGCTCCCAGGAGCAGCTCTTCACCATCGTCGAGGTGCTCGCCGCCGACACCGGGGCCGGTGACGGCGCCGACCCCGCGGCCGATGCCTGCGGCGCCGCACTCGCCATCGAGCTCCACGAGGTCCTGAAGCCGCTCGCGCCGCACCTGGCGGTGCCCGGCCGCGAGGCGCTCCTGCTGCGCGGCGCCAGGATCGCGCTCGCCGACGGCCCGTACAGCCCGGCGGAGCGTGAGGTGCTGACCACGGTGGGCGGTGCGCTCCAGCTCTGTCCCGCGGACACGGCGAAGCTCCTGGAGGCCGCGCGTACGCCCTCGTAGGCCCGCCACGCCCCGGTGGGCGACAATGGCCGTATGAGCTTGTTCCGGGACGACGGCGTCGTGCTGCGTACGCAGAAGCTGGGCGAGGCCGACCGGATCATCACGATCCTGACCCGCGGCCACGGGCGGGTGCGCGCCGTCGCGCGCGGGGTGCGCCGCACCAAGTCCAAATTCGGCGCGCGGCTCGAACCCTTCTCCCATGTGGACGTGCAGTTCTTCTCACGCGGCAGCGAGCTGATCGGACGCGGCCTCCCGCTGTGCACCCAGAGCGAGACGATCGCTCCGTACGGCGGCGGCATCGTCTCCGACTACGCCCGCTACACCGCCGGCACCGCGATGCTGGAGACCGCCGAGCGGTTCACCGACCACGAGGGTGAGCCAGCGGTCCAGCAGTACCTGCTGCTCGTCGGAGGGCTGCGCACCCTGGCGCGCGCCGAACACGCGCCGCATCTCATCCTGGACGCGTTCCTGCTGCGCTCGCTGGCCGTCAACGGCTACGCCCCCAGCTTCGTCGACTGCGCCAAGTGCGGAATGCCAGGACCGAACCGGTTCTTCTCCGTCGCGGCGGGCGGCGTCATATGCGGCGACTGCCGGGTGCCCGGCAGCGTCGTACCCTCGGCGGAGGCCGTCGAACTGCTGAGCGCGTTGCTCACGGGCGACTGGGAGACGGCGGACGCGTCCGAGGCGCGTCATGTCAGGGAGGGGAGCGGGCTCGTGTCCGCCTATCTGCACTGGCATCTTGAGCGCGGCCTGCGCTCGCTGCGGTACGTGGAGAAGTGACACAGGGAGACGAGAGAAGCTCATGGCAGTACGCGGGATGCTCGGTGGTCGTAACCGGTCCGATTACAGGACGCCCGAGCCGCACCCCTCCGGCGCGACCCCGCCGAAGATCCCCGGCGAGATCGTGCCCAAGCACGTCGCCATCGTGATGGACGGTAACGGCCGCTGGGCCAAGGAGCGGGGTCTTCCGCGCACCGAGGGCCACAAGGTCGGTGAGGGCGTCGTCATGGACGTTCTCAAGGGCTGTATCGAGATGGGCGTCAAGAACCTCTCGCTGTACGCGTTCTCCACGGAGAACTGGAAGCGTTCGCCGGAGGAGGTGAAGTTCCTCATGAACTTCAACCGGGACGTCATCCGGCGCCGCCGCGACGAGATGGACGAGCTCGGCATCCGTATCCGCTGGGTCGGCCGCATGCCGAAGCTGTGGAAGTCCGTCGTCCAGGAGCTCCAGGTCGCCCAGGAGCAGACCAAGGACAACGACAGGATGACGCTGTACTTCTGCGTCAACTACGGCGGCCGGGCCGAGATCGCCGACGCGGCGCGGCGCATCGCCGAGGACGTCGCGGCGGGGAGGCTCGACCCCTCGAAGGTCAACGAGAAGACGTTCGCGAAGTACATCTACTACCCGGACATGCCGGACGTCGACCTCTTCGTGCGGCCCAGCGGGGAGCAGCGCACGTCCAACTACCTGATCTGGCAGAGCGCCTACGCCGAGATGGTCTTCCAGGACGTCCTGTGGCCGGACTTCGACCGCCGCGACCTGTGGAACGCCTGCCTGGAGTTCGCCCGGCGCGACCGGCGCTTCGGCGGCGCAGAGGAGATCACCAAGGCCTGAGGGCCTGTCGCGCAAGACGCGTGGAGGGGGCCCCGACGCCGGGGCCCCCTCCACGCGTCCGTGTGCCGGGGGTGTCAGCCCTCGGCGCCCGCGCACTCCGCGCAGGTCCCGAAGATCTCCACCGTGTGTGCCACGTTCACATAGCCGTGCTGGGCGGCGATGGTCTCGGCCCACTGCTCCACGGCGGGACCCTCCACCTCGACGGCCTTGCCGCAGACGCGGCAGACCAGATGGTGGTGGTGGTCACCGGTCGAGCAGCGCCGGTAGACGGCCTCGCCGTCGGTCGTGCGCAGGACGTCGACCTCGCCCGCGTCGGCCAGGGACTGGAGCGTGCGGTAGACCGTGGTCAGCCCGACCGAGTCACCCCGGTGTTTGAGCACATCGTGCAGATCCTGGGCACTGCGGAACTCGTCGACCTCGTCGAGCGCCGCCGCGACCGCCGCCCGCTGCCGGGTGGACCGGCCGCGCACCGGAGCCGCGTTCGTGCCACTGATCGGCGCCGTCGCCACAGCTGCCTCCTCGTGTCGCCCGTACGTGTGTCGGGCCATTGTGCCAGCCCGCCCCGTCGACACGGTCACACCTGAACGTCGTCCGGTGCCGGGCGGGCAGCCGGTACCTCAAGGGTGCACCGCTCCGCCTCGCTCTCGCGGAGCCGCGCGCGTCTGCGGGCCAGCGGCGTGGCGAGCGCCGTCAGCAGGATGAACGCGGCGATGGCCAGCAGCACGATCGTCGCGCCGGGCGGCACGTCCTGGTAGTACGAGGCCACGGTGCCGGCCAGCGTGACGGCCGTGCCGATGACGACGGCCAGCACGAACGTCACCTTGAAGGACTTCGAGATCTGCTGGGCGGCGGCGACGGGCACCACCATCAGCGCGCTGACCAGCAGCAGGCCGACGACCCGCATCGCCACGGTGACGGTGACGGCGGCCGTCACGGCGACCAGCAGATTGAGCGCGCGCACCGGCAGCCCGGTGACCCGGGCGAACTCCTCGTCCTGGCTGACCGCGAACAGCTGACGCCGCAGCCCGACAGTGACGAGGATCACGAAGGCGGCCAGGACGGTGATGGTGGTGACGTCCTCCTCGGAGACCGTCGAGAGCGAGCCGAAGAGATACGACGTGAGGTTGGCGTTGGAGCCGGTGTCGGAGAGGTTGATCAGCATCACCCCGCCCGCCATGCCGCCGTAGAAGAGCATGGCCAGGGCGATGTCGCCCCGGGTGCGTCCGTACCAGCGGATGAGTTCCATGACGACCGAGCCGGCCACGGCGACCAGCGTCGCCATCCAGACCGGGTTGGTGGAGAGCAGGAAGCCGAGGCCGACGCCGGTCATCGCGACGTGCCCGATGCCGTCGCCCATCAGGGCCTGGCGGCGCTGGACGAGATAGATGCCGATGGCGGGGGCGGTGATCCCGACCAGGACGGCCGCGATCAGGGCCCGCTGCATGAAGGGGGGGTTCAGGAATTCCAGCATGATCAGGTCAGCAGTCCCGTCCGGACGGGCTCGGAGGCCGCGTGGGGGTGTACGTGGTCGTGGCCGGGCAGGGCGTGCTGGCCCACGGCCTCGGGGGGCGGTCCGTCGTGCATGACGCAGCCGTCGCGCAGGACGATCGCCCGGTCGATCAGCGGCTCCAGGGCGCCGAGCTCGTGCAGGACGAGGAGCACCGTCGCCCCGCCGGCGACCTGCTCGCGCAGTGTCGTGGCGAGGATCTCCTGGCTGGCCAGGTCGACGCCCGCCATCGGCTCGTCCATGATCAGCGCCTCGGGCTCGGCGGCCAGCGCGCGGGCGATCAGCACCCGCTGGTGCTGGCCGCCGGAGAGCGCGTTCACGGAGTCCTTGGCGCGGTCGCCGAGGCCGACGAGCTCGATGGCCCGGTCCACGGCCGCCCGGTCCGCCTTGCCGGGGATCCTCAGCTTCGTACGCGACAGCCGCCCGGAGGCGACGACCTCGCGGATCGTGGCGGGGACGCCGCCCGCCGCCGTGGTGCGCTGCGGTACGTATCCGACGCGGGACCACCGGCGGAAGCGGCGCAGCGGTGTGCCGAACAGCTCGACGCTGCCACCGGTGAGCGGCACCTGGCCGATGACGGAGCGTACGGCGGTGGACTTGCCCGATCCGTTGGCGCCGAGCAGCGCCACAACCTCGCCCCGGTGGACGGTGAGGTCGACACCGCGCAGCACCGGGCGCGCGCCGAGCGTCGCCGTGGCTCCGCGCATGCTGATCACGGGTTCTGGCGTACTGGGCTCGGGCATGATCGCCTCCGGTGCTGCTACGGGTGGTCCGGGTACCGCGGGGGTCACTTCGCGCCGAGAGCCTTCTGCAGGGCTGCGAGGTTGGACTTCATGACCTCGATGTAGTCAGCACCGGCGGACTTGTCGGTGATTCCTTCCAGCGGGTCCAGAACTCCGGTCTTCAGTCCGAGGTCCTTCGCCAGGGTCTTCGCGGTCTTGTCACTGGCGAGCGTCTCGAAGAATACGGTGGTCGCGTTGTTCTTCTCCGCGATGGTGTGGATCTCGTCGATCCGGGCCGGGCTGGGCTCGGCCTCGGGGTCGAGGCCGGCGATGCCCTCCTGGACGAGGCCGTAGCGCTCGGCGAGGTATCCGAAGGCGGAGTGCGTGGTGATGAACGTCTTGGTCGCGGTGTCCTTCAGCCCGGTCTTGTACGCGGTGTTCAGCTCGTCGAGCTCGGTGACCAGGGTGTCCGTGTTCTTGCGGTAGTCGGCGGCGTGGTCGGGGTCGGCCTTCTCCAGGGACTTGCCGACACCCTTGGCGACCTCGGCGTACTTCACCGGGTCCAGCCAGATGTGCGGGTCGAGGCCGGCCTCCTCGCCCTCGTGGTCGTGGTCCTCGCCGTGCTCCTCGTCTTCGCCGTGGTCGTGGTCGTGGGCGTCGACCTCGGAGCCGTGGTCCTCGAGCGTGGTGAGCTTCGCCGCGTCCACGGTGTTCTTCACACCGGCCTGGGCGACGGCGTCGTCCACGGCGGGCTGGATGCCCTTGAGGAAGAGGATGTAGTCGGCGTCACTCAGTCCGCCGATCTGCTTGGGGGAGAGCTCCAGGTCGTGCGGCTCGGTCCCCGGCTTCGTCAGGCTCGTGACGGAGACGTGCGACCCGCCGATCTCCTCGGCGAGGAACTGCATCGGGTAGAAGGACGCCACCACGTCCAGTGTGCCGTCGCTCCCGCCCTCGGCCGCGTCGGAGGTGGAACAGGCGGAGAGCGCGGTGAGGCCGAGAGCGACTGCTCCGGCGACGGCGGCTGTGGGTATGAGGCGACGTACGTTCATGACAGTCATTTTCAACAAAAGTGGAAACGATTGTCAACAAGGCTGATGAGATGCCCGGATCCGGACCGGGTGACCGCGATGCGCCCCACCGATTTGATATGGGGGGTGCGCCCGCCGGTAATCTGGGGTATTCGCCCGCCCGTCATTCGAGCACCCCCCACCGAGGCGCTCGCCGCGCCGCCCCCCTGTCCAACTTTCGTCGTCGTAATGAAGAGAGCACCGTGGCCGCCGACAAGATCGACACCATCGTCAGCCTGAGCAAGCGCCGTGGCTTCGTCTACCCCTGCAGTGAGATCTACGGTGGCCAGAAGGCCGCCTGGGATTACGGGCCACTGGGCGTCGAGCTGAAGGAGAACCTCAAGCGCCAGTGGTGGCGCTACATGGTCACCTCGCGCGAGGACGTGGTCGGTCTCGACTCGTCGGTCATCCTGGCCCCCGAGGTCTGGGTCGCCTCCGGCCATGTCGCCACGTTCTCCGACCCGCTCACCGAGTGCACCTCCTGTCACAAGCGCTACCGCGCCGACCACCTGGAGGAGGCGTACGAGGAGAAGCACGGCAAGCCCCCGGTCAACGGCCTCGCCGACCTCAACTGCCCCAACTGCGGCAACAAGGGCACCTTCACCGAGCCCAAGCAGTTCTCGGGTCTGCTCTCCACCCACCTCGGCCCCACCCAGGACTCCGGCTCGGTCGCCTACCTGCGCCCCGAGACCGCCCAGGGCATCTTCACCAACTTCGGCCAGGTGCAGCAGACCTCGCGCAAGAAGCCGCCGTTCGGCATCGCCCAGATGGGCAAGTCCTTCCGGAACGAGATCACTCCGGGCAACTTCATCTTCCGCACGCGTGAGTTCGAGCAGATGGAGATGGAGTTCTTCGTCAAGCCGGGCGAGGACGAGGAGTGGCAGGAGTACTGGATGCAGCAGCGCTGGAACTGGTACACCGGCCTCGGCATGCGCGAGGAGAACATGCGCTGGTTCGAGCACCCGCAGGAGAAGCTCTCCCACTACTCGAAGCGCACCGCCGACATCGAGTACCGCTTCCGCTTCGGCGGCGGCGAGTGGGGCGAGCTGGAGGGTGTCGCCAACCGCACCGACTACGACCTCACGGCGCACTCCAAGGCCTCCGGCACGGACCTCTCCTACTTCGACCAGGAGAAGAGCGAGCGCTACACGCCGTACGTCATCGAGCCCGCGGCCGGTGTCGGCCGCGCGATGCTGGCGTTCCTCCTCGACGCGTACAGCGAGGACGAGGCTCCCAACGCCAAGGGCGTCATGGAGAAGCGCGCCGTGATGCGCCTCGACCCGCGCCTCGCGCCGGTCAAGGTCGCCGTCCTGCCGCTGTCCCGCAACCCGCAGCTGTCGCCGAAGGCCAAGGGCCTGGCCACCGACCTGCGGCAGAACTGGAACATCGAGTTCGACGACGCGGGCGCCATCGGCCGCCGCTACCGTCGCCAGGACGAGATCGGCACGCCGTTCTGCGTCACCGTCGACTTCGACACCCTCGACGACAACGCGGTGACCGTGCGCGAGCGCGACACGATGAAGCAGGAGCGCGTCTCCCTGGACCAGATCCAGAGCTACCTCGGCTCCCGCCTGCTGGGCTGCTGACGCACCCGCTCCACAGCACGAAGCCCCCGGTTCCGCCGCACGGAACCGGGGGCTTCGTGCACACTGGGCGCACTCGTCCACAGGGAGGCCAGGATGCCGTCCATGACCACGAGCAAGGTCAGCAGATGGGACCAGCACGGCCGTGAACACGTCGTCCACGTAAGGAAGTCGGGAATGTCGCGGCAGTTGACCTGCGACACCTGCGGATGGCGCAAGGGCGCGCAGTTCCTGCCCTGGCTCAAGGCCGAGGAGCATCTGACCGAGGCTCATCAGGCCACGGTCGACCCGACGGCCTGAGAGGCTGTCGGGCGCGGCGGAAAAAACCGGATGAGGTACCCCCTTCCGCCGGGGTACCTTGTCGCCATGTCTTCGTTCTTCCAGATCTACGAGTGAGCGCGCGACGGGCCCGACCGCCCGTCGCCCACCGGATCGATACACGACACGTCATCCTCACCTCCTCATGACGAACGGGAGAACACCGTGGCCAAGAGCCGCAACAACCTCCTCGGCGTGGGCGGACAGCGCAAGAAGCTGTCCCGCGCCGAACAGCAGGGCGCGGGCCCCGCGCGCAACGACGACCGCAAGGCCGCCGAGGACAAGAAGCAGGAGCTGGTGCGCAAGATGCGCGAGCGCGCCGCCGCTGCCGCCGAGGCCGCGCCGGCGCAGGACGCCCCGGCCGACAGCTGATCCCCTCGTACGACCGCGGGCCCGGACCACCTCGGTGGTCCGGGCCCGTGTCCGTCCCGCTCACCTCACTGCACGGGGCAGACGCAGGCTCAGCAGGGTCGTCAGGACGACGGCCGCCAGCTGCACGAGCAGCGTCACGATCAGCGCGTCCCGCATCCCCGAGCCCGAGGCCAGCGACAGGAATAGCGTGCCGAGTGTGGCGACCCCCAGCGCCAGGGTGGCCTGCTGGGTCGTCGTCATCACACCGCCGCCCACCCCGGCACGCTCGGCCGGTACGTCGGACAGCACGATCCGCATCAGCACGGGCAGTTGCAGCCCCTGCCCCAGGCCCGCGATCGCGATGCCGGGCAGCAGGCCCAGCAGCCCGAGGTCCGGCCAGCCGCGCCACACGGTCAGCGCCAGCACCGTGACGCCGACGCCCTGGATCAGCCCGCCGGCCGTCACGACCCGGCTGCCGAAGCGGCGTACCAGCCTGGGGCCGGCCAGCGAGGCCACGAAGAAGGCGGTGGCCATCGGCGCCAGGGAAAGACCTGCCGCGGCCGGGCCCATCTCCAGGCCTTGCTGGAGGGCCACCGCGATCACGAACATGAAGCCGCCGAAGCCGATCGAGAACGGCACCACCAGAGCCAGCCCGCGCCGCAGCGAGACAAGCCGCAGCAGGCTCGGCGGCACCAGCGGTGTCCTGCCCAGCGCGTCGGCCCGGCGCTCCACCCGGTAGAAGGCCGCCGCGGCGAACGGGAACAGGGCGAGGGACACCCAGGTCCACAGCGGCCAGCCCGCGGCCCGTCCCTCGGTCAGCGGGGCCAGCAGCGTCACCAGGGACGCGGCCAGCAGGAGCGTGCCGGGTACGTCGACGGGGGCGGGCCGGTCCGAACGCGTCTCCGGCACCGTGCGCACGGCCAGGACCAGCCCCACCACCGCCACCGGGACGTTCACCAGGAACACCGACCGCCAGCCCGCGCTCTCGCCGAACACCGAGGACAGCGGGGCCGCGGAGACCAGGACGCCGCCGAGGATCTGGCCGGCGACCATGGAGAGCCCCGCGGTCGCCCCGTACAGGCTCATGGCACGCGCCCTACGGTGCCCTGCCGTGGCCGACTGGATGGTGGCGAGCACCTGCGGCAGCATCAGCGCCGCGGCGGCGCCCTGCGCCACCCGTGCCCCCACGAGGGTCCAGGCGTCAGGGGCCAGACCGCAGGCGAGCGAGGTGAGACCGAAGGCGGCCATCCCGATGAGGAAGAGCCTGCGCCGTCCGGCCATGTCGCCGAGGCGCCCGCCGAGGACGAGCAGTACGGCGTAGGAGAGGCCGTAGCCCGCGACGACCAGCTCCAGGAGCGCGGGGCCCGCGGCCAGGTCGTGGTCGATGGTCGGCAGGGCGACGTTGACGATGAAGAAGTCGATGAGAGGCAGTGCCGCGCCGAGCAGCACGGTGAACAGCCCGAGCCCGCCGAGCACCGGCGTGGGGTGGTCGTGCCGTGCCACCGGGGTGCGGGTGGCGGATGGGTTCGTCAGTACAGAGGATTCACTCACGGCATCGACGATGGACCTCTCCTCAGCCTGGTACCAGAGTGTCTTTATCCTGGTACACGGAGCACCTGGCAATACGCCCGGACATTCGGCACGCTGGAAGCATGGCGACCGTGGCGAGCGAAGCACCCGAGACCGAGATCCGGCGGCACGAGCTTGCCGGATTCCTCCGCAGCCGTCGTGAGCGGATCACCCCCGAGCAGGTCGGCCTGGCCAGGGGCCGCCGCAGGCGGACCCCGGGGCTGCGCCGAGAAGAGGTCGCACAGCTCTCCGCCGTCGGCGTCACCTGGTACACCTGGCTGGAGCAGGCGCGCGACATCCAGGTCTCCCCGCAGGTCCTCGACTCCCTGGCCCGCGCCCTGCTGCTGGACCGCAGCGAGCGCACCCACCTCTTCGCACTCGCCGGTGCCGTCGACCCCGCGCCGGGCTCGGACTGCACCGGCATCACCCCGGCCTTCCAGGAGATGCTCACGCGCCTGGAGCCCTTCCCGGCCTGCATCCAGAACAGCCGGTACGACATCCTCGCCTACAACCGCACCTACGGCAGGCTGCTGTGCGACCTGGACGAGGTCGCCCCCGAGGACCGCAACTGCATGCTGCTCGCCTACATCAACGAGCAGTGGCGCTCCTCCGTCGTCGATCTGCCCGGCATGCGCCGGGTGATGGCCGCCAAGTTCCGCGCCGCGATGGCGGAGCATCTGGCCGAGCCCGCCTGGAAGGCGCTGCTGGCGAGGCTGGAGGCCGTCTCGCCCGAATTCGGCGAGATCTGGGCCCGGCACGAGGTCGTCGGGCCGTCGAACCGCACCAAGATCTTCCGTAACGCCGAGGTGGGGCTGCTCAGGCTCGATCACACGGATCTGTGGCTCGGCCCGTCGGCGGGCCCGCGCATGGTGACGTACGTCCCCTCGGACGAGCAGTCACGGCTGGGGGTGGAGCGGCTGATGGCGACCGTGCTCGCGGAGTCCGGCGAGGAGTCCGCCGCCGATCGGATCCCCACCACCGGTCAGCCCCTCGTGGATTCCCGTGCGGCGTCCTTCGTGGAGGCCTGAGCGGCGTCCTGCGTGGAGGCCTCAGCGGGCGGCATCCCCGCCGCGTGGGGCGTGCGGGACAATGGGGCCATGACCACGCTCGCCGCCCCTGCCCTCCCGCTGCTCCGGATCGGCCCGCACACCGTGCAGCCGCCGGTGGTGCTCGCGCCCATGGCCGGCATCACCAACGCACCGTTCCGCACCCTGTGCCGAGAGTTCTCGGGGGGCAAGGGGCTGTTCGTCAGCGAGATGATCACCACACGGGCGCTGGTCGAGCGCAACGAGAAGACCATGCAGCTCATCCACTTCGACGCGAGCGAGACCCCGCGCTCCATCCAGCTGTACGGGGTGGACCCGGTCACCGTCGGCAAGGCGGTCCGGATGATCGTCGACGAGGGCCTCGCCGATCACATCGATCTGAACTTCGGCTGCCCCGTCCCCAAGGTCACCCGCAAGGGCGGCGGCTCCGCGCTCCCGTACAAGCGTCCGCTCCTCCGCGCGATCCTCCGTGAGGCCGTGGCCGAGGCGGGCGATCTGCCGGTCACCATCAAGATGCGCAAGGGCATCGACGACGACTACACCACCTACCTCGACGCGGGCCGCATCGCCGTGGAGGAGGGCATCACGGCCGTCGCCCTGCACGGCAGGACCACCGCCCAGCACTACGGCGGCACGGCCGACTGGGACGCCATCGCGCGCCTCAAGGAGCACGTCCCGGAGATCCCGGTCCTCGGCAACGGCGACATCTGGAGCGCCGACGACGCGCTGCGGATGATGCGGGAGACGGGCTGCGACGGCGTCGTCGTCGGCCGTGGCTGCCTGGGGCGCCCCTGGCTCTTCGGTGACCTGGTCGGCGCCTTCGAGGGCACGGGGGAGAGGCAGGCGCCGGCCCTGCGCCAGGTCGCGGAGGTCATGCTGCGGCACGCGACGCTGCTGGGGGAGTGGATCGGTGACGAGAGCCGGGGCGTGATCGACTTCCGTAAGCATGTGGCCTGGTATCTCAAGGGCTTCGCCGTCGGTTCGGACATGCGCAGGAGGCTCGCGGTCACCTCGTCCCTGGAGGAACTGGGCGGGCAGCTCCAGGAGCTCGACCTGGACCAGCCCTGGCCGGACGGCGCGGACGGCCCGCGAGGGCGTACCTCGGGCAACAACCGGGTGGCGCTGCCGGACGGCTGGCTCAAGGACCCGTACGACTGCGCGGGCGTGGGCGCCGAGGCGGAGCTGGACACCTCGGGCGGCTGACCGGGGCCCTGCGTCGGGCCCCTGCACCGGGGCACCGAGTGCCCCACGAGGGGGCCTGCTCAGATGAGCGGTATTTTCCCCTTGAATGCCGTGCGTTGCGCCGCGATTTCGCGGTGGAGGGGTGAGATCACCTCCTCCCGAGAGGTTCCGATCACGCTCTGTCGAGTACGCATAGCTTGATGGTGACCAGATGTCGACGCGCGGGCGTCCGGATAGTGACATCTGAGCGCGGGTCGGGGCGTGATTCTCGCCACCCCTGAGGGGTGTTTAGCTCAGATGAGCGCTCTTTTGGTTGCTGTACTTCTCAAATGGCGGCACTGGGTGCCAGGCGGGTTTACTTTGATCGATCAAAGCATCCCTCACTCTGTGTGGAGCTCAAGTGCCATGATGCGCACCATCGGTGATGGTGCCTTCAAGAGGTGAACGTTCTTCCTCCATGTGGCGCAGGGGCGCATCACTTTCGATCTGCTGGCGGACGGGTGGTTGCGCCCTCACGACGCGCAAGTGGCCGTACCCAGAAGCCTTCGATCTGGGTATGTTCCTCGCCGTCAGGGCAGCCACCGCGTCCTCGAGGAGTCGAGACCCGTGTCGGAACACAAAGACCCCCAGAAGTTCGTCTACGACTTCACCGAGGGCAACAAGGATCTGAAGGATCTTCTGGGCGGCAAGGGTGCCAACCTGGCCGAGATGACCAACCTCGGGCTGCCCGTCCCTCCGGGCTTCACCATCACCACCGAGGCCTGCAAGGTCTACCTCGACAGCGGTGACGAGCCGGCCGAGCTGCGCGACGAGGTCGGTACGCACCTGGCAGCGCTCGAGAAGCGAATGGGCAAGGACCTCGGCCAGGCCGACGACCCGCTGCTGGTCTCCGTCCGTTCCGGCGCCAAGTTCTCGATGCCCGGCATGATGGACACGGTCCTGAACATCGGCCTCTCCGACGCCTCGGTCGTCGGTCTCGCCGCACAGGCCGGCGACGAGCGCTTCGCCTGGGACTCCTACCGCCGTCTCATCCAGATGTTCGGCAAGACCGTGCTCGGGGTCGACGGCGATCTCTTCGAGGAGGCGCTGGAGGCCGCGAAGACGGCCAAGGGCGTCACCGTCGACGTGGACCTGGACGCGGCCGACCTGAAGAAGCTGGTCAAGGAGTTCAAGAAGATCGTCACGCGGGACGCGGGGCGCGACTTCCCGCAGGACCCGCGTGAGCAGATGGACCTGGCTGTGAAGGCGGTCTTCGACTCGTGGAACACCGACCGCGCCAAGCTCTACCGCCGCCAGGAGCGCATCCCCGGCGACCTCGGCACGGCCGTCAACATCTGTTCGATGGTCTTCGGCAACCTCGGCCCCGACTCCGGCACGGGCGTCGCGTTCACCCGTGACCCGGCCAGCGGCCACCAGGGCGTCTACGGCGACTACCTCCAGAACGCGCAGGGCGAGGACGTCGTCGCGGGTATCAGGAACACGGTGGCGCTCGCCGACCTGGAGTCGATCGACAAGGCGTCGTACGACCAGCTGATGAAGATCATGGAGACGCTGGAGACCCACTACAGGGACCTCTGCGACATCGAGTTCACCATCGAGCGCGGTCAGCTCTGGATGCTCCAGACCCGGGTCGGCAAGCGCACCGCAGGCGCCGCCTTCCGTATCGCCACCCAGCTCGTCGACCAGGGCCTCATCGACGAGGCCGAGGCACTTCAGCGGGTCAACGGCGCACAGCTCGCGCAGCTGATGTTCCCGCGCTTCGACGACGCGGCCACGACGGTCCTGCTGGGGCGCGGGATCGCCGCGTCGCCCGGCGCGGCCGTCGGCAAGGCCGTCTTCGACTCGTACACCGCGGTCAAGTGGTCGCGGTCCGGCGAGAAGGTCATCCTGATCCGCCGCGAGACCAACCCCGACGACCTCGACGGAATGATCGCCGCCGAGGGCATCCTGACCTCGCGCGGCGGCAAGACCTCGCACGCCGCGGTGGTGGCGCGCGGCATGGGCAAGACCTGCGTCTGCGGTGCCGAGGAGATCGAGGTCGACACCAAGCGCCGCCGGCTCACGGTCGGCGAGACCGTGGTGGAGGAGGGCGACCTCGTCTCCGTCGACGGCTCCACCGGCAAGGTGTACCTCGGCGAGGTACCCGTCGTGCCGTCCCCGGTCGTGGAGTACTTCGAGGGGCGCATGCACGCGGGCGCCGATGACGCCGACGAACTGGTCGGCGCCGTGCACCGGATCATGGCGTACGCCGACCGGGTACGCCGGCTGCGGGTACGGGCGAACGCGGACAACGCCGAGGACGCCTCGCGGGCCCGTCGTTTCGGTGCCCAGGGCATCGGCCTGTGCCGCACCGAGCACATGTTCCTCGGTGAGCGCCGCGAGATGGTCGAGAAGCTGATCCTCGCGGACACCGACGACGAGCGGGAGGCCGCGCTCGCCGCGCTGCTCCCGCTCCAGAAGGCCGACTTCATCGAGCTGTTCGAGTCGATGGACGGGCTGCCCGTGACCGTACGGCTGCTCGACCCGCCGCTGCACGAGTTCCTGCCCGACATCACGGAGCTCTCCGTACGGGTGGCGCTCGCCGAGTCCCGCAAGGACGCCAACGAGAACGACCTGCGCCTCCTCCAGGCCGTGCACAAGCTGCACGAGCAGAACCCGATGCTGGGTCTGCGCGGTGTCCGTCTCGGCCTGGTCATCCCCGGGCTGTTCGCCATGCAGGTACGCGCCATCGCCGAGGCGGCGGCGGAGCGCAGGAACGCCAAGGGCGACCCGCGCGCGGAGATCATGATTCCGCTCGTCGGCACGGTCCAGGAGCTGGAGATCGTCCGGGACGAGGCCGACGGCGTCATCGCCGACGTCGAGGCGGCCACCGGTACGCGGCTGAAGCTGAGCATCGGCACGATGATCGAGCTGCCCCGCGCCGCGCTGACCGCCGGTCAGATCGCCGAGGCCGCGCAGTTCTTCTCCTTCGGCACCAACGACCTCACCCAGACGGTCTGGGGCTTCTCCCGCGACGACGTGGAGGCCTCGTTCTTCACCGCGTACCTGGAGAAGGGCATCTTCGGGGTGTCGCCGTTCGAGACGATCGACAAGGACGGCGTCGGCGCCCTCGTACGCAGCGCCGTGGAGGCCGGCCGGGCCACCCGCCCGGACCTCAAGCTCGGTATCTGTGGTGAGCACGGCGGGGACCCGGAGTCGGTGCACTTCTTCCACGAGGTGGGCCTCGACTACGTCTCCTGCTCGCCCTTCCGCATTCCGGTAGCCCGGCTGGAAGCGGGCAGGGCAGCCGCCGAATCGCGGGGCAGCGACAGCCGTTGAGACCCGGCGGGCCTCGCCCGCCGCGATTCCGGATACCGCCGTCGGATATCGGAGACCCTCATCGTTCCCACGGCGGAGCCGGATTACCGGGAAGCGGCGGCACCCTGTGCGGGGGTGCCGCCGCTTCCTCGTGCCGCCTCTTCCTCATTTGAAATGCGAACCATTTCTCTTTACGCGTTCGTCCCGCAAATCGGTGGGGTGCGGTCCGGGGATCCCCACCCCCGGACCGCACCCGTTTACCCCGTCGGGTGCGGAGCCGCACCGTCGTTCACCGCCGCCGAACGGGCGAAGCCCCCCACGGCCCTCAACCGCTCTTTCGGTGACGCCGGATACGCACCCGACGTCGTACAGCTTTTCGGCTGGCGGGGATACGGGCGAGACATTTCAACTGTGGCCGAAACCCCGTGGTGACCTTCCGTGACGCCCCGCATACGCTTCTGCGGGGGAAATTGCGAGTGCAACAGGTGGGGGTCAGGTGCTGCGTATCCATGTGTCCGGGATGGACCTTTCGCGTGTGCGGATGGCCACGAGGCCGGACGCGATGTGGGAGACCATTCTCAGTTTTCACCGGCTGAGAGACAGACGGGGGTCCACGGTGTTCGGGAAATGGCGGAAGGAATCCCGTAACCGGTTGAATGGTGAAGCGCGCCTGCTGTCCGCTGTCGTTCCGCTCCGCGGCTATTTCCCCGACTTCCTGACGCCTTCCGTGGGAGGCGCCGAGCCGTTCGGGCTCGACGCCGGAATGGAGGCGCTGCGGGACACGCCCACGGACCGCATCCGCGGGGAACTCGGCCTGCTGGCGGGCGGAGCCGCCCGTACACGCCGCCCGTCCGGCGCCACGGCCGCAGCGCTTCCTGAGGCGGCTCTGGCCGAGGGGCGCCCGGAGCCGCTGGGGCGCCTCATCACCACCCTGCGCGCCTACCACCGCGCCGCGGTCGAGCCGTACTGGCCGCACATCAGGGCGAGCGTCGAGGCCGACCGCGCCGTCCGGGGCCGCGCCCTGCTGGACGGCGGTGCGGACGAGCTCCTGGCCACGCTGCCGCCGATGATCCGCTGGCGGGCCCCCGTGCTGGAGGCGGACTACCCCGTCGACCGGGAGCTACGGCTCGACGGGCGCGGTCTGCTTCTGCAGCCGTC
This sequence comes from Streptomyces sp. NBC_01012, assembly GCF_045162755.1. NCBI lineage: Bacteria > Bacillati > Actinomycetota > Actinomycetes > Kitasatosporales > Streptomycetaceae > Streptomyces > Streptomyces sp. NBC_01012. Next base: position 5,433,797 of record NZ_CP108688.1, read on the forward strand.
GTTCTTCTGCCGGGGCACCCCTGTCGTCTACCGGGACCCGGGCCTCCCGCCGGTCCTTGTCTACCCGGTCACCCACCCCGGTGCCCCGGCCGTCGCCGAGCCGGGTCCCTGGCTCGGCCGGCTGGTGGGCCACACCCGCTCCACGGTCCTGCGCTCCATAGGCAACGGCTGCACGACGAGTGAGCTGGCCCGCAGGACCGGGGTGTCCCTGGCGTCGGCGAGCCAGCACGCCAGTGTGCTGCGGGAGGCCGGCCTGGTCCGCACCCTGCGCCACGGCAGCTCGGTCCTGCACACCCTCACCCCGCTGGGTGCCGCTCTGCTCAGGGGCGGAGCCCCGGTCGCCGTGCCCTGATCCGGAAGGGCGGATCCGGAAGGGCGGACGGTCCGAGCGATGAGTTCCGCGCCGCGCGGCGGTCTCCCCTCTTGTAAGCGCTCGTACGGAGCGCGTGGGAGCACCGCAGAGTGCCGGACGGAAGAGTGGAACCATCATGACCCAGCCTCAGATGATCTTCGTGAACCTGCCGGTCAAGGATCTCGCCACGACGAAGAACTTCTTCGCGAAGCTCGGCTTCGGCTTCAACCCGCAGTTCAGCGACGACACGACGGCCTGTCTGGTCATCAGCGACACGATCTTCGCCATGCTCATCAGCGAGCCGAGGTTCAAGGACTTCACCAAGAAGGAGATCGCCGACGCGTCGAGAACGACCGAGGTTCTCATCGCCCTCAGCGCGGACAGCCGCCAGAAGGTCGACGAGCTGGCCGACGCCGCGCTCGCCAACGGCGGCTCGCCCGCCAACGAGCCCATGGACGAGGGCTTCATGTACGGCCGTTCCTTCCAGGACCCCGACCACCACATCTGGGAGGTCGTCTGGATGGACCCGGCCGCCGTCGCCGGACAGGCCTGACATGGCGGTACGCCTCAAGGGCTGCCCTCGCGGACCGGGAAGACCGGGACCGAGACGTCGTCGTCGTCCAGGCAGGCGCCCGTTGCCAGGTCGAAACGCTGCTTGAGCAGCGGCGACGCGACGAACGGGCGTCCGCCGGCGGAGCCGGTCAGGCCCCGGGAGAGGACGTACGCACCGGTGAACGGGTCGCGGTTGTCGATCGCGTACGCCCGGCCCGCCCGGTCCACGAACAGCGCGACCTGCCGGCCGTCGGGGAGGAGCGCGGCCACACCGCGCCCCGGGGTCAGCAGGTCACGGTCGCAGACCGTGAGCCAGTCGTCCCCGTCCGCAAGCTGGATCGTCATCGGGAAGTCCCTTCGAGAGTACGGACGGCGAGCACGGGGCCCGCGAGGATGTCCAGGTCGGGCTTGACCTGGTCGCGCTCGGGGACGAACTTGACCGAGGGGTCGGGTGCGTCGGGGGCGTTGACGAAGGTGACGAAGCGCCGCAGCCGTTCCGGGTCGTCGATGGTCCCGGCCCACTCGTCGCGGTAGCCGGCGACATGGTCGGCCATCAGCCGCTCCAGCTCGTCGCAGAGGCCCAGCGAGTCGTGGACGACGACGTCCCGCACATGGTCGAGGCCGCCGTCGATCCGGTCCAGCCAGGTCGAGGTGCGCTCCAGGCGGTCCGCCGTGCGGATGTAGAACATCAGGAACCGGTCGATGAGGCGGACCAGTTCGGCGTCGGAGAGATCCTGGGCGAGCAGGTCCGCGTGGCGCGGGGTGGCGCCGCCGTTGCCGCCCACGTAGAGGTTCCAGCCCTGTGCCGTGGCGATGACCCCGAAGTCCTTGCCGCGGGCCTCGGCGCACTCCCTGGCGCAGCCCGAGACCGCCGACTTCAGCTTGTGCGGGGAGCGCAGCCCCCGGTAGCGCAGCTCCAGGTCGATGGCCATCCTCACCGAGTCCTGCACGCCGAAGCGGCACCAGGTCTGCCCCACACAGGACTTGACCGTGCGCAGCGACTTCCCGTACGCGTGCCCCGACTCGAAGCCCGCGTCCACCAGGCGCGTCCAGATCAGCGGCAGCTGGTCGACGCGGGCGCCGAAGAGGTCGATCCGCTGACCGCCGGTGATCTTCGTGTAGAGGCCGAAGTCCCGGGCCACCTCGCCGATCACGATCAGCTTCTCCGGGGTGATCTCACCGCCGGGGATGCGGGGCACGACGGAGTACGAGCCGTTGCGCTGGAGGTTGGCCAGGAAGTGGTCGTTGGTGTCCTGGAGGGCGGCCTGCTCGCCGTCCAGGACATAACCGCTCGCGCCGACCGTCGGGGCCAGCGAGGCGATGACCGAGCCGACCGTGGGCTTGCAGATCTCGCAGCCGTCGCCGCCACGCGCCTCCTCGCGGCCGTGCGAGTCGAGGAGTCCCGCGTACGTCGTGATGCCCAGGGTGCGGACGATCTCGTAGAGCTCACCGCGGGTGTACGCGAAGCAGCCGCACAGTCCCTGGTCCTCGGGCTGCGGCAGCAGCTGTCCGATGACCTTGACGCAACTCCCGCAGCCCGTACCGGCCTTGGTGCACTGCTTCACCTCGGGCAGCGTGGTGTGCTCGCGGATCGCGCCCTTGGTGACGTTGTGGCAGGAGCAGATCACGGCCTCGTCGGGCAGCGCGGACGGGCCGAGGACGACCGGGCCGCCGCCCGTGGCGGCCGGCAGCACCAGCTGCTCGGGGGCGACGGGGAGCACCGTGCCGGTCATCGGCCGCAGCGTGCCGTACTGGTCGGCGTCGCCGACCAGGACCCCGCCGAGCAGGGTGCCGTCCTGGCCGATCACCAGCTTCTTGTAGACACCCGAGCGGGAGTCCGCGTACACGACGTCGAGGCAGCCGTCGGCCGTGCCGTGCGCGTCACCGAAGGAGGCGACGTCCACGCCGAGCAGCTTCAGCTTCGTCGAGAGGTCCGCGCCGGTGAAGGAGGCCGCGTTGCCCGCGATCACCTCGGCCGCCGCGAGGGCCATCTCGTAACCCGGGGCCACAAGGCCGTAGACCCGGCCGTCCGATGCCAGCGCGCACTCGCCTATCGCGAAGACGTCCCGGTCGGAGGTGCGGCACTCCTCGTCGACGACGATGCCGCCGCGCGGGCCGACCGCCAGATCGCAGTCGCGGGCCAGCTGGTCCCGGGGGCGTACGCCGGCGGAGAAGACGACGAGGTCGGTCTCGAGCGAGGAACCGTCCGACAGGGACATGCCGCCGACCCGGCCGTCCCCGCCCACGGTGACCTCCTGGGTACCGACGCCCGTGTGGACGGTCAGGCCCATGTTCTCGATGGTGCGCAGCAGCGCGGCACCGCCGCCCTCGTCGACCTGGACCGGCATCAGCCGGGGCGCGAACTCCACGACGTGCGTGTCGAGCCCGAGCCCCTTCAGCGCGCCGGCGGCCTCGAGCCCGAGCAGCCCGCCGCCGACGACCGCGCCGGTCCTCGCGTGCTTCGCGTACTCCTCGATCGCGAGGAGGTCCTCGATGGTGCGGTAGACGAAGCAGCCCTCGGCGTCCTTGCCGGGAACGGGCGGGACGAAGGGGTACGAGCCGGTGGCCAGCACCAGCGTGTCGTAGAGGAAGACCTCCCCGGAGCGCGCGGTGACCGCCCGCCCCTCGCGGTCGATGCTCTCCGCCGGATCACCGACGCGCAGCTCGATGCCGTGGCGCGCCATGAAGTCCGGCTCGACGAGCGACAGGTCCTCGGGCGTCCGGCCGGAGAAGTAGGAGGTCAGCTGCACCCTGTCGTACGCGGGGCGGGGCTCCTCGCAGAGCACGACGACCCTGGCGGTACCGGCTGCCGCGGTCAGTCCGCGGTCGGCGAGCGCTTCCAGGAACCGCTGTCCGACCATGCCGTGCCCGACGACCACGATCGTCGGCACGCCTGCGGTGGGGGCGGTCGGGGGAGTGGACACCGGCATCAGAGGCCTCCGTCGTTGGTGAGCAGGTGGAGCGGGGACATGTCGGTGGGGAGGGGCGTCGTCGTCCTGCCAGGTCCACGTGCCGGGTTCGCCGCCCGTGCCGGGTTCGCTGCCCGTGTCCTCATGCCGACGAGCGTGCGCGGCGGGTGTTACCCGACCGCATCCCTCCTGTTTCCCGGGGGGAACCTTGCGCTCAGCGTGCGCGGACGGCCGCTGTGAGGGGCCGGCAACTGGTTGGACCGGACCCTCTAAGCTCGTGGATATGCCCGAGATCACGCTGACCACCCTGGTCCTGCTCTGTCTGGCCGCCGCCGCGGCCGGCTGGATCGACGCGGTGGTGGGCGGAGGCGGCCTGCTCCTCCTGCCCGCCCTGCTGCTGGGTCTCCCGCACGTCCCGGCCGCGCACGTCCTGGGCACCAACAAGGCCGTCGCGATCGTCGGGACCTCGGGCGCCGCCGTGACCTATGTACGGAAGGCGCCGGTGCGGGTCGGGGTCGCCGTGCGGATCGGGCTCATGGCGCTCGCCGGATCGATGACCGGTGCCTTCTTCGCCGCGGGGATCAGCAGCGATCTGCTCCGTCCGGTGATCATGGTGGTGCTGCTGGCCGTCGCGGCCTTCGTGATGCTGCGGCCGTCCTTCGGCACGGCGGCGGCGGGCGACGGCACGGACCGTAAGGTCACCCGGGCCCGCGCGGTCACCGCGGTGGTGCTGGTCGGCGGTGGCATCGGCTTCTACGACGGGCTGTTCGGGCCCGGCACGGGCACCTTCCTGGTGCTGGCGCTGACCGCCGTGCTCCACCTCGACCTGGTCACCGCATCCGCCACCGCCAAGATCGTGAACGTCTGCACCAACGGCGGCGCGCTGGCGATGTTCGCCTACCAGGGCACCGTCCTGTGGCAGCTGGCCGCGCTGATGGCCGTATTCAATCTGGCGGGCGGGATGCTCGGGGCGCGGATGGCTCTCCGCAAGGGCAGCGACTTCGTCCGCGGGGTCCTGCTGGTCGTGGTCTTCTCGCTGGTCGCGAAGCTCGGCTTCGACCAGTGGACCGCCTGACCGGGCGATGCGGTCCCCGGCGGTCGGTGTTCCCGGTCAGTCCTCCCCGGTTCGGTGCTCCCCGGTGAGGTGGGCGTACGCCACCACGTTGCCCTGGTAGCCCGTCTCGCGGGTGAAACCGCCGCCGCAGGTGATCAGCCGCAGGGAGGCGTGCGCGGTGGGGCCGTAGACCCGCTTGTCGGGGAACGCGTCGTTCTCGTACACCTCGACCGCGTCGATGGAGAAGACGGCGGTGCGGCCGTCCCGGCGGTCGATCTCCACCGCCGCGCCCTTCTTCAGGGAGCCGAGGGCGTAGAACACGGACGGTCCCTCCGCGTTGTCGACGTGACCGGCCACCACGGCGGTGCCCTTGGCGCCGGGCGGTGTGCCGCCCTCGAACCAGCCCGCGAGATTCCGGTCGGCGGCGGGCGGAGCGTCGAGACTGCCGTCCGCGCCCAGCGCCAGGCCCGTCATGGGCGCGTCCACCCCGATGACCGGGATACGGATCCTGACAGGTGCGGAGGCGCGCAGCGGTTCGGCGGCCCGGGCGCCCGGCCGTACCTCGGGGCCCGCCGCGAAGGCCTCGGCGGTCGAGGGCTGGGGGGCGACGGTCCGGGGGGCCGCGCCGTTGTGGACCAGCCAGGTGCCGCACAGCGCGGCCACGCCCACCAGCCAGGCCCTGGCCCTGAGTGCCGTCCTGTCCACGTCCCGTCCTCCGTCGGCCGCCTCAGTGGCGGGGGCCGTCGGCGCGGCGGCGGCGGATGAGCAGCAGACCGCTGATGGACGCCGCCCCGACCAGGCCGGCGCCCGCGGCGAGCTGGGCGGTGTCGGGGGCGGCGCTGCCGCCCACACCGGTCCCGACATGGCCGGAGGGGTGGCTGGGACCGGTGCTGGGTGCGGTCGTGGGCTTGTGCCCGGGGGACACGGGAGGCTTCCCCGCACCGGGGTCGGTTCCCGGGGCTGTTCCGGGGTCGGTCCCGCGCGAGGGCGCGGTCTCCGGACGGTCGCCCGGCTTCGTGCCGGGAGCCGTTCCGGTGCCGGTCCCGGGCTGCTGGAACGTTCCGGCGCCGGACCCGTCCCCGATCCCTGTGTCGCCCTCTTCCTCCACCCCCGCCTCCGCGTCCGGCCAGGAGGACCCCGACACCGCTGCCGGGTCATCGGCCGTGTCCAGGCCTCCGGTCGGATCGGTCAGATCCGGACTGTCGGCCGGTCCTGGGTCATCGGCTCCTGGGGCATCGGCTCCGGCGTCATCGGCTCCCAGGCTTTCGGCGCCGAGGTTTCCCGCCACGAGGTTTCCGGCCACGCTTCCGGACCGGGCCCCGGCCCCGGACCGGTCCAGGCCCCCGGCCGCCGTCCCACCGTCGCCGCAGGGGGCCGCCGTATCGGTGCCCGCCGTGTCCTCGGCCCCGCAGTCCGCGGCCGCGCTGAACCCCGGTCTGCCGAGGCTGTCCGCGTGCGCGGACGGGATGGCGAGGCCGAGTGCGGCGGCGGTGAGCGCCGCGGCGGCGGTTCCGGTCACGAGGCGGGCAGGGCGGCTGTGCATGGGAATCCTCCGGGCAGACGGATGTGTCCTGCCCTCGATGCAAGGCGCCGGGGCCTCCGGCCGCATGCTGACGTGGCGTCAGTTCTCACCCGTACGGACCCGGGAACGCGCCCGCCGGGGCGATCCGGTGCAGGTCGCGGCGGTGGGGGAGGCCGTCGGGTCCGCCGGTGCCGATCGGGTGAGCCCGCCACCCCGAGAGAGTGTGATGCGGATCACATGTATGGGTGTCGGCGGGCCGGGCACACGGTCTCTACCCCCCCCACGGGACGGTAGCCCCCGCCGGCCCCACGGCAGCCGCCCTCACCGGTTCATCCCCCCTTGGAACCGGTGAGGGCGGCGTCGTTCTCCCCTCCTCGGCCTCAGGCCGTCCCCCGGCCTCAGCTCATCGCCGACCAGTCGACGTCCGGCGGGCGTACGCGGGCGCACCGCGGCTGCCCCTTGTCGTCGGTCAGCCGGAGCCTGGCAGTGAGGTGACCGGTGCGGGTGGCGGCCTCCAGGACCTGCGGGTCGATGTCGCTCATCATCAGCTTGGCCCGGCGGAACATGGTGAACGCGCCGGAGTCGTCCACGGTCCCCCAGGACAGATGGACGAAGCGCCCCCCGAACCGGTTCTGGATGTACGGCCCCGACACCTCGATGCCCTCCTCGGTGGACAGGGTGGCGCAGTCCAGGGTCCAGGAGGCACGCTCGGCGTCGCCGGGATGCAGTCCGAGCAGTTCGCCGGGGCGGTCCTTGCGCTGCACACCGACATGGATGTTCCGGTAACCGGCGAAGTCGGTGTCGGGGCCGCAGGAGCGGCCCGGGAGTTCCGAGGCTTCGATGTGGATCCGCATGTCAGACGGTCTCGCGCGGAGCGTCCTCGTACACCTGGTCGAGCAGCTTCATCGCATCCTCGTCGACGGCGAAGGAGGTGTCGTCGATCCGGTGGACCGGTGCGATGCCCTGCGAGTTGGTGACGAACGCCGCCCGGTACGCACCGAGTCCGTCCAGCGTCACCCCGCGCCGCACCGAAGGGCGGCCGGTCTGCGCGAGTCCGCTCTCCAGCAGTGCCATGGTGATGCCGGTCAGCGCGGGCGCGTCGGGCCAGACGACCGAAGTGCCGTCCCAGAAGCCGATGTTGGTGATCGAGCCCTCGGTCACCGTGTCGCCGGGCAAGGTCAGCAACGCCTCGTCGAAGCCCGCCTGCCTCGCCTGCTGCCCGTAGTAGATCTGGGGGAACTCACCCGAGCGCTTGATGTGCGGCAGGGGGCGCGCGTACGGGACCGACATCAGGCTCCGCGGTGCGCCGTCCGCCGCGGCCGGCTCCCGCACCGTCACCATCAGCACCGTCCGCGTGCTGCCGGGCGGCAGGAAGCCGTGCACCCGCACCGACGCGTCCCGTATCCCGGCGCCGTCCAGCGCGTGCCCGATCAGTCCGCGCACGTGGTCCCGGTCCAGGGGGAGTTCGAACAGCTCACGGTTCGCGGAGTCCAGCCGGTCCAGGTGCAGCGCGAGGCCGCGCACCGTCCGCTCCCTGACCTGCATCGCGGTGAAATGGCCGAAGTCGGAGAACGCGGGGATCCTCAGATCCTCCCCGGTGGCGGGGCGGCCGTCGAACTCGACGTGGAGGACCGGTGCGGGGGATGTCATGGCCCTCAGCGTAATGCCGTGGAGTCGCGCTTGACCTCAATCATGGTTGAGGTGTGAGTCTCTTCCGTATGGACCTCAACACAGCAGTTCCCGCCCCGTCCGACGCCCCGCTGAAGGTGGCCGTCATCCTCGGCAGCAACCGCGAGGGACGCTTCGGCCCCGTCGTCGCCCAGTGGTTCATCGGGCGGGCCGCCGATCACCCGGACATCGAGACCGAGCTGATCGATGTCGCCGAGACCGAGCCGCCCGCCACCGGAACCGCCGCCGTCGAGGTGGCCCCGCGACTGGCCCGTGCCGACGCCTTCGTCGTGCTGACCCCCGAGTACAACCACTCCTACCCGGCCCCGCTGAAGAACCTCATCGACCGGCACTTCGCCGAATGGCAGGCCAAGCCCGTCGCCTTCGTGTCGTACGGCGGAATCTCCGGCGGCCTGCGGGCCGTCGAACACCTGCGTCAGATCTTCGCCGAACTGCACACCGTCACCGTCCGCGACACCGTCTCCTTCCACAACGCGGGCGCGCTCTTCGACGACGGGGGTGCGCCCAAGGACCCGGTCCAGGCGGACGGGGCGGCCAAGCGGATGCTCGACCAGCTCGTCTGGTGGGGCCGCGCGCTGCGCGAGGCCAGGACCCGGCACCCGTACGGCGGCTGAGGCCGCGGGAGCGACAATCGGGGGCCACGGACACCGACAGCGAGGAGACCCGGGGATGACCGAGCCCGCATGGCTGACCGTACTGACCACGACGGACAGCGAGGGGAAGGCCCAGGCCCTGGCCGCGGGCGCGGTGGACGCCAGGCTCGCCGCCTGTGCCCAGATCTCCGCGCCCGTCACCTCCGTGTACCGGTGGGAGGGAGCCATCGAGTCCGATGAGGAGTGGCAGGTGCTGTTCAAGACGACGGCCGCACGGTACGACGAGCTGGAGGCCCACCTGGTCGCCGCGCACGACTACGCGACACCCGAGATCATCGCGACGCCCATCGTGCGCGGCAGCCGGCGCTATCTCGACTGGGTGTCCGCGGAAACGGCGCCCGTCGCGTCGCTGTGACCGAAGCCGGGCTGCCCTTCTTCGTGTACGGCACGCTGCTCCCCGGTGAGCCGAACCATGACCGGTTCCTCCGGGGCCGCACCCAGGAGGAGCGCCCCGCCCTGCTGCCCGACGCCCTCCTCTACGAGGGTCCGGGCTATCCGTACGCGATCGAGGGCCACGGCACCGTCCGTGGTGCGCTGGTCACCGCGACGCCCGGTGCGTACGCGGAACTGCTCGCGATGCTGGACGGCCTGGAGCAGTACCTGGGTCCGGGCCACCCGCGCAATCTGTACGAGCGGGTGGCCCGGCGGGCCGTCCCCATGACGCCGGACGCCCCTGCCGGCCCGGAGGCGGACCTTTCCGGCCGTCCCGGGACAGGCCCCTTGGGCGGTCCTCGGTCAGGCCCGCCCAACGGGCCCGGGACAGCACCGTCCGTCCGGCGCGGGTCCGTCCGCGCCTGGGTCTACCTCGCCGCAGCCCCCGTCGCCCGCTCCCTGCGCGCCGGCGGTACACCCGTACCGAACGGCGACTGGCTCAGCCCGCCCCGCCGTCCCCGTCCGCCCCGCCCGATGCCGTGAGGTCATCCGTGAGGTCGTCCGCGAGCGCCTCCGCCACCCCCGGCTCCTTCGGGCCGAGGAAGTGAGGGTCCGGTTCGAACACGGCGTCCAGAAGCGCCTTGCCCGCCGCGAACACCTCCCGCGTCCCGCCGTAGTACCAGGTGACATCGTGGGCGTCGTCGGCCCCCACCCCGTACGCGTCGATCCCCGCCGACCGGCAGAGGGTGATCGCCCGGCGTATGTGGAAGCCCTGGCTCACCAGCACGGCCCGGTCGACCCCGAAGATCCGCTTGGCCCGGACGCAGGAGTCCCAGGTGTCGAAGCCCGCGTAGTCGCTGACGATCCGTCCGTCCGGGACGCCCAGCGCGGTGAGATACGTACGCATCGCGTCCGGTTCGTCGTACTCCGCGCGGCTGTTGTCCCCGGTGACCAGCACGACCCGGACCTTGCCCGCCCTGTAGAGCTCGGCGGCGGTGTCCAGCCGGTGCGCGAGATAGGGCGAGGGCCGGCCCTCCCACAGCCCCGCCCCGAACACCACGGCGACCTCCCGCGCCGGTGCGTCCGCCACCGTGCGCACCCGGGCGTCGGCCGAGGTGTGCAGCCAGGCCGCGGGCGCCAGCGTCACCGCGCAGGCCAGCATCAGCGCCTGCACCAGCCGCCGCTGCCCCCGCCGGGTCCTCAACCACATGCGCCGCCCCCCGTGCTCGTGCCCGATCACTCGTGGACCGGCTCTCACAGGGAAGGGACGAACGGCGAGGGCGAACGGTTCGCCCCGGTGCGCCCGGCGTGAACAGCCACTGACACCGATGACCCGCCCCCTGTGAGGCGGACGCAAACACCCGTCACCGGTGCGAAACGGCCCGGCAACGTCCCCCCGGCACCATCGGTCCATGACGGAGCCGGCACCCGAACACCCCCGTGAGCCCCAGCCCCTCGACAGCGCGGCGCAGCTCCTGACCCGCATCACCGCACAGCTCGGCACCCAGCTCAGCCTCGTCTCCCCGAACGGAACCCGCAGGCCCATGCACCGCAGCCCCCGCAGCTCCGCCCCCACCCTGGTCGCCGTCGCGCACGGCAGCCGGGACCCGCAGGCCCTGCGCACCGTCCTGGAGCTGCTGGACCGGGTACGGGAGCTGCGGCCGTACCTCGACGTCAGGCTCGGTCACATCGAGCTGAACGAGCCCCTGCTGCCGGACACACTCGACGCCGTCGGGCGGGGCGACGCCGTGCTCGTCCCTCTGCTGCTCGGCCGAGGCCACCACGTACGGCACGATCTGCCCCGGGCAGCGGCGTCCGCGCCCCGCCTCAGGACCCGGATCGCGGCCCCGCTCGGACCGCACCCCCTGCTCGTCGAAGCCCTGTACGAGCGCCTCCTGGAGGCGGGCTGGCGGGAGGCGGACGCCGGCAGCGGCAACGCCGCCGTCGTGCTGGCCGCCGCCGGGTCACGCGACCCCGACTCGGACGTCGACGCACGCCGTACCGCCGCGATGCTCAGCGACCGCATCGGCGGGGTGCCCGTCATACCCGCGTACGCGTCGGCGGCCACGCCCGATGTGCCCGCCGCCGTGCGGGCGCTCACCGCCCGTGGCCGCCACCGGGTGGCCCTCGCGTCGTACTTCACGGCCCCCGGCCGCTTCGCGACCCTCTCGGCCGCCGCCGCACCGGGCATCGCAGCGGCCCCCATCGGCGCACACCCCGCCCTGGCCCGCCTCCTGCTCCACCGCTACGACCAGGCCCTGACCAGCCCTGCCCCCGCAGCCGGCGCCCTGACGCACCCGCCCCTCCTCGCCTCCGCCTGACCGCCTCTGTCGGCGCCTCCGTCTAATGTCAAGGACATGGACGGTACGCACGACCCCAGGGACACGCCCGACACGCCCTACGGCGCCGCCGACACCGAGCGCTGGGACACCGAGCCCGACAAGCGGCCCGGCCGCACCGCCTTCCAGCGCGACCGTGCCCGGGTGCTCCACTCCGCCGCCCTGCGCAGGCTCGCCGGCAAGACCCAGGTCGTCACCCCTGGCACCCGCGGTCTGGCCTGGGACGCCAGTCCCAGGACCCGGCTCACCCACTCCCTGGAGTGCGCCCAGGTCGGCCGGGAGCTCGGCGCCGCGCTCGGCTGCGACCCCGACCTCGTGGAAGCGGCCTGCCTCTCCCACGACATGGGCCACCCGCCCTTCGGCCACAACGGCGAACAGGCGCTCAACGACTTCGCCTCCGACTGCGGCGGCTTCGAGGGGAACGCCCAGTCGCTGCGCCTGCTGACCCGCCTCGAACCCAAGCGCTTCGTCCGTGACCCGCGCAGCGGCGAGCTCGTCAGCGTCGGACTCAACCTGACCCGGGCCGCCCTGGACGCCGCCACCAAATACCCCTGGTCCCGGGGCACGCACCCCACCGACCCGGGGTCACCGAAATTCGGGGTGTACGAGGACGACCTGCCGGTCTTCGACTGGATCCGCAAGGGCGCGCCGCAGGACGGCAGATGCTTCGAGGCCCAGGTGATGGACTGGTCCGACGACGTCGCCTACTCCGTGCACGACTTCGAGGACGGGCTGCACGCCGGACACATCGACCCCGGCTGCCTCTTCTCCGAACCCGAGCGCGCCGAGATCTGGGGCGTCGCCATCGGACGGTACGTCCCGGCGGACACCGATCCGCAGGAGCTCGCCGATGCCCTCGACCGGCTCACCGCCCAGGAGTGGTGGCCCCACGGCTACGACGGCACGGCGGTCGCCCAGGCCCGGCTGAAGGACGCGACGAGCCAGCTCATCGGCCGGTTCTGCCTCGCCGCCGAGGCCGCGACCCACTCCGCGTACGGACCCGGGCGGCTCGGCAGATACGGCGCCGAACTGATCGTCCCGCGCGAGGTGCGCAACGAATGCGCCGTCCTCAAGGCCGTCGCCGACCGTTACGTCATGCAGCGCGCCGAGCAGGAGGCCATCCGCGCCGACCAGCGGATCGTCATCGCCGAGCTGGCCGCCGCCCTGACCGCCCGCGCGCCCGAAGGCCTCGAGCCGCAGTTCCGCGCGCTGTACACGGCCGCCCCCGACGACCGGGCCCGCAAGAGGGTCCTCGTCGACCAGATCGCCGCACTGACGGACGCCTCCGCGCGGTCCCTTCACGGGAGCCTCACGAGCATTGGGCAGACTGGGGCATGACCGGGCCACATGCCAGCGGCCGTGACCTGATCGGGGCACACCCTCTTTCGCCATCACCCTGCGTGCGGGACGCTCGCAGGTGGCGGCGCCGCGCAGCACAGTACCGAGGAGGCATCAAGTGGTCGACGCACATCGGACGTTCGTCATCATCGGCGGAGGGCTCGCCGGAGCGAAGGCGGCCGAGACACTCCGGGCGGAGGGCTTCAGCGGCCGGGTGATCCTCATCGGCGACGAGCGCGACCATCCCTACGAGCGGCCTCCGCTGTCCAAGGGCTATCTGCTGGGCAAGGACGAGCGGGACTCCGCCTTCGTGCACGAGACCGCCTGGTACGCGGGCGCCGACATCGAGCTGCACCTCGGCCAGATGGTCACCTCCATCGACCGGGAAGGCCGGTCGGTGCAGCTCGGCGACAACACCGTCGTCCACTACGACAAGCTGCTGCTGGCCACCGGGGCCGAGCCCCGCCGCCTCGACATCCCGGGCACCGACCTGGTGGGCGTCCACCACCTGCGCCGCCTCGCCCACGCCGACCGGCTGCGCAACGTACTCGCCGCCCTCGGCCGCGACAACGGCCACCTGGTGGTCGCCGGAGCCGGCTGGATCGGCCTGGAGGTCGCCGCGGCGGCCCGGAGTTACGGCGCCGAGGTCACCGTCGTCGCCCCGTCGGCGACCCCGCTGCACCACGTCGTCGGCCCCGAGGTCGGCCAGATCTTCACCGAGCTGCACGCCGAGCACGGCGTCCGCTTCCACTTCGGCGCCCGCCTCACCGAGATCACCGGACAGGACGGCCTGGTACTCGCCGCCCGCACCGACGACGGCGAGGAGCACCCCGCCCACGACGTGCTCGCCGCGATCGGCGCGGCCCCGCGCACCTCGCTGGCCGAGGCCGCCGGGCTCGACATGGCGAGCCGTGCCGAGGGCGGCGGTGTCGTCGTCGACGCCTCGCTGCGCACCTGCGACCCGCACATCTACGCCGCAGGGGACATCGCGTCCGTCCACCATCCGCTCTTCGGCGGCCGGCTGCGCGTGGAGCACTGGGCGAACGCCTTGAACACCGGCCCCGCCGCCGCGAAGGCGATGCTCGGCCAGGACGCCCCGTACGACCGGGTGCCGTACTTCTTCTCCGACCAGTACGACCTCGGTCTGGAGTACTCCGGCTGGGCGCCGCCCGGTTCGTACGACCAGGTCGTCATCCGGGGCGACGCGGGAAAGCGCGAGTTCATCGCCTTCTGGCTGAAGGACCACCGGGTGCTCGCCGGGATGAACGTCAATGTGTGGGACGTCACCGAGAGCATCCAGAAGCTGATCAGGGCCGCTGGGCCGGTCGACCCGGACGCCCTGGGCGACCCCACGGTGCCCCTGGACTCGCTGCTCTGAGCGGTGGCCCCGGGCATCGGACGACCGGCCGGCGCCCGGGGAGAGCCCCGCGCGGCCGGCCGGTCCCGGTCGTCCGGCCCCACCCGTAGACTTCACCCGTGGCAGGCAGGATCAATGACGACGACGTGAAGGCGGTCCGGGACGCGGTCCCGATCGACGCCGTCGTGTCCGAGTACCTTCAGCTGCGCAACGCGGGCGGCGGAAACCTCAAGGGACTCTGCCCCTTCCACGACGAGAAGTCCCCCTCCTTCCAGGTGAGTCCGGGCAAGGGCCTGTTCCACTGCTTCGGCTGCCAGGAGGGCGGCGACACGATCGCCTTCGTGATGAAGATCGATCACCTCACCTTCTCGGAGACGGTCGAGCGCCTCGCCGGCCAGGCGGGCATCACCCTGCGGTACGAGGAGGGTGGCTACAACCCCTCCCACCAGCGCGGCGAGCGCATCCGCCTGGTCGAAGCACACAAGATCGCCGCCGATTTCTACCGCGAGCAGCTGAACAGCCCCGAAGCGGAGATCGGCCGGGCGTTCCTCGCCGCACGCGGCTTCGACCAGGACGCCGCGACGCACTTCGGCGTCGGCTACAGCCCCGCCGGCTGGGACCACCTCACCCGCTTCCTGCGCGGCAAGGGCTTCAGCGACAAGGAGCTCATCAGCTCCGGTCTCTCCCAGGACGGCCGCCGCGGCCCCATCGACCGCTTCCGCGGCCGGCTGATGTGGCCGATCAGCGACACCTCGGGCGACACCGTCGGCTTCGGCGCCCGCAAGCTCCGCGACGACGACAACGGCCCGAAGTACCTCAACACCCCCGAGACCGCGATCTACAAGAAGTCCCAGGTGCTGTACGGCATCGACCTGGCCAAGAAGGACATCGCCAAGGCGAGCCGTGCGGTCGTCGTCGAGGGCTACACCGATGTCATGGCCTGCCACCTCGCCGGGGTCACCACCGCCATCGCCACCTGCGGCACCTCGTTCGGCAACGACCACATCAAGATCCTCCGACGGCTCCTGATGGACAACGGCAGCGCCCGCGTCATCTTCACCTTCGACGGTGACGCCGCGGGCCAGAAGGCCGCCCTGCGGGCCTTCGAGGACGACCAGAAGTTCGCCGCCGAGACGTACATCGCCATCGCCCCCGACAACATGGACCCGTGCGACCTGCGGCTCGCCAAGGGCGACGACGCCGTCCGCGACCTGGTCGAGCCCCGCACCCCGCTCTTCGAGTTCGCGCTCCGCCAGATCGTCGGCCGCTACGACCTGGAGACCCCGGCGGGCCGCGCCGCGGCGCTCGACGAGGCGGGGCCCGTGGTCGCCCGTATCAAGAACAGCTCCTCGCAGCACGAGGTCGCCGTCCAGCTGGCCGGGCTGCTCGGCATCCTGGACACCCAGTTCGTGGTCAAGCGCGTGGGGCAGCTCGCCCGCTGGGCCCGCGACCGGGGCGAGCGCGGCCCCTCGCAGGGCGGGCCCTCCCGAGGCGGCCCCCCGCGCGAACAGATCCAGGCGCCGAAGGCACCGCCAGGCCCCGCGCTCAACCTCCGTAGCCCCGCCCACCGCACGGAGCGCGAACTGCTCAAGCTCGCCCTGCAGAAGCCGGCCCTGGTCTCCCCGGCGTTCGACGCCTACGGCATCGACGAGTTCACCGCCCCGCCGTACGCGGCGGTGCGCCAGTGCATCGCGGAGGCGGGCGGTGCGGAGCTGGGCGTCGCCGAGACCCGCGAATATCTGGTCCAGGTGCTCGACGCGACCCCCGACGACACGGTCCGCAAGCTCGTCACCGAGCTCGCCGTCGAGGTCTTCCACGGCAAGTCCATCGACGAGTCGTACGCCGGCGAGCATCTGGTCAAGGTCCGTCTGCGCGCCGTCGACCGCAGGATCGACGACGTCCAGAGCAGCCTCGCCCGGCTCGGCAGCAATGTCGCCCCCGACCATCTGGCCGCCGCGCAGAACGAGGTCTGGGTCCTCCAGCAGTACGCCCAGTCGCTGCGCAGCCACGGGGCCGACGCCCTCTGACCCGATACGGCTCCAGGCCGCCCCGTCACGCGCCGGGCGCAAAAAGTCACCGCACGCCCCTCGTGGCGGCGATGTGTCGTACCCCACACTGGGGGGCGGTGCCTGAGAAGGTCGCGGCCGGTCCGCCCGGGGCGGACCTCCATCCCCGCGATCCGGCAGCGATCACCTGGAGGTCGCCCCCGTGCAGACCTGGACCGTGCCGACCACGACCGAGCATGTCCCGGCGATTCCCGCGCAGAACCGGGTCACACGCCACCCGGAGACGGCGGGCACGCCCGAGCCGGTGCTGGAGGAACCGGTGGAGCCTCCCGAGCCGTCCGAGCCGCGCGGCCGCCAGGAGACAGGCGGCCCGACAGCCGATCTCTTCCGCCAGTACCTGCGGGAGATAGGCCGGATACCGCTGCTCAGCGCCGCCGAGGAGGTGGACCTCGCCCGCCGGGTCGAAGCGGGACTCTTCGCCGAGGAACGGCTGACCGGCACACCGGAACCCGACGCCCGGCTCGCCCTCGACCTGGACCGGATCGTGGTCATGGGGCGGATGGCCAAGCGCCGGCTCATCGAGGCCAACCTCCGCCTCGTGGTCTCCGTGGCCAAGCGCTACGTGGGCCGGGGCCTGACCATGCTCGACCTGGTCCAGGAGGGGAACCTCGGGCTGATCAGGGCGGTCGAGAAGTTCGACTACGCGCGGGGCTACAAGTTCTCCACGTACGCGACCTGGTGGATCCGCCAGGCGATGTCCCGCGCACTGGCCGACCAGGCCAGGACCATAAGAGTCCCGGTGCATGTCGTCGAGCTGATCAACCGGGTCGTACGCGTCCAGCGCCGCATGCTCCAGGAACGCGGCTACGAGCCGACGGCCGAAGAGGTCGCCGCCCAGCTCGACCTGACGCCCGAACGCGTCGTCGAGGTCCGGCGGCTCGCCCAGGAACCCGTGTCCCTGCACGCCCCCGTGGGCGAGGAGGACGACGTCGCCTTCGGTGACCTCATCGAGGACGGCGACGCCGCCTCACCCGTGGAGACCGCGGCCTTCCTCCTGCTGCGCCGGCACCTGGAGACGGTGCTCTCCACCCTGGGGGAGCGGGAGAGGAAGGTCGTCCAGCTGCGCTACGGGCTGGACGACGGGCGGCCCCGCACGCTCGAGGAGATCGGCAGGATCTTCGGCGTGACACGCGAACGCATCCGCCAGATCGAGTCCAAGACGCTCGACAAGCTACGGGGCCACGCCTTCGCCGACCAGCTCAGGGGCTACCTGGACTGAGGACCAGCTCAGGGGCTACCCGGACCGAGTGGCCGCCGGAGCCCCGCGACCCCCCCTACGCACCGCTTCCGCTCTTCCGCCGCTCCGCCGCCGTCCCCAGAAGGGCGCCGACCGAGACACCCAGGGCCATCCCGACGCCGACGCCCAGGGCCAGATTTCCGGTCAGCGCACCGAACGCCGCCCCGAGACCCGCACCCACACCGATTCCGAGCCCGACGCCGGTCCCACGACCGCCGCCGGCCCTGTTTCCTCCGCTGCCTTCTGCCATCCCCGCCCCGTTTCTCTCGTACCGCTGCCGGCAGGCGCCGTCAGTCGACCTCGGCCAGCGCCTCGGCGAACTGCGCCGCGTACAGCTTGGCATAGGCGCCCTCGGCGGCCAGCAGTTCGTCGTGCGTGCCCTGTTCGACGATCGAGCCGTTCTCCATCACGAGGATCACATCCGCGTCCCGGATCGTCGAGAGCCGGTGCGCGATCACGAAGCTCGTACGGCCGTGGGCCAGCCGGGCCATCGCCTTCTGGATCAGCACCTCCGTACGGGTGTCCACCGAGCTGGTGGCCTCGTCGAGCACCAGGATCACCGGGTCGGACAGGAACGCCCGCGCGATGGTGATCAGCTGCTTCTCACCCGCGCTGACCCCGGCACCCTCGTCGTCGATGACCGAGTCGTACCCGTCGGGGAGCGTACGGACGAAACGGTCCGCGTGGGCCGCACGCGCGGCCTCCTCGATCTCCTCACGGGTCACCTCGCGCGAGGCGCCGTAGGCGATGTTCTCCGCGATCGTGCCGCCGAACAGCCAGGTGTCCTGGAGCACCATGCCTATGCCCGACCGGAGTTCGTCCCGCGACATCCTCGCCGCGTCGACCCCGTCGAGGGTGATCCGGCCGCCCGTGACCTCGTAGAACCGCATCAGCAGATTGACCAGCGTCGTCTTGCCCGCGCCGGTCGGGCCCACGATCGCGACCGTGTGACCCGGCTCCACGCTCAGCGAGAGATCCTCGATGAGCGGCTTCTCCGGGTCGTACCTGAAGGACACGTTCTCCAGCGCGACGCTGCCGCGCAGCTCCTTCGGCCGCTCGGCCGGGTCCGGGTCGGGCGCCTGCTCCTCGGCGTCCAGCAGGCCGAAGACCCGCTCGGCGGACGCGATGCCCGACTGCACCAGGTTCGCCATCGAGGCGACCTGCGTCAGCGGCATCGAGAACTGCCGCGAGTACTGGATGAACGCCTGCACATCACCGATCGACAGGGCACCCGACGCCACCCGCAGCCCGCCGACGACCGCGACCAGCACATAGTTCAGGTTCGACACGAACATCATCAGCGGCTGCATGATCCCGCTGTTGAACTGGGCCTTGAAGCCCGCCTCGTACAGCGCGTCGTTCTGCTCGGCGAAGTCCTTCGCGGACTCCTCCTGCCGGCCGAAGACCTTCACCAGGCTGTGGCCGGTGTACATCTCCTCGATGTGGGCGTTGAGCTTGCCCGTCACCTTCCACTGCGCCACGAAGTGCGGCTGCGAGCGCTTGCCGACGCGCGCCGCGACGAACACGGACAGCGGGATCGTCACCAGCGCGACCAGGGCGAGCAGCGGAGAGATCCAGAACATCATGATCAGCACACCGACGATGGTCAGCAGGGAGTTGATGAGCTGGCCCATCGTCTGCTGCATCGTCTGCGAGATGTTGTCGATGTCGTTCGTCGCCCGGCTCAGCACCTCACCGCGCTGCTGCCGGTCGAAATAGGAGAGCGGAAGCCGTGCCAGCTTGGTCTGCAGGTCCTCGCGCAACTGGAAGACGACCCGGTTGATCACCCGGATCGACAGCCGGGTCGACACCAGCATCAGCAGCCCCGCGCCGACGTACACCACCAGTGCGGCGAGCAGGACCTGCCCCACCGCGCCGAAGTCGATGCCGTCGCCCGGGGTGAAGTCCACCCCGCTCAGCATGTCGGCGAGCCCGCCGTTGCCCTGCTCACGCAGGCCGTCGACGGCCTGGTCCTTCGTCGTGCCGCCCGGCAGCCCCCGCCCGACGACACCCGCGAAGATCAGGTCCGTCGCCTTGCCGAGGATCTTCGGCCCCACCACGGAGAACGCCACGCTCAGCGTGCCGGCCGCCAGCATCAGATACAGCGAGGACTTCTCCTTGCTGAACCTCCGCAGGAGCCGCTTCCCGGACCCCTTGAAGTCCATGGACCGCTCGGTCGGCGCTCCGGCCATCATCCGTCCGCCCGGTCCGGCCATCAGGCGGCCTCCGCTTCCGTCAGCTGGGAGAGCACGATCTCCCGGTAGGTTTCATTGCCGTCCATCAGCTCGTGATGGCTGCCCGTCCCGACGACCCGGCCCTCGTCCAGCACCAGGATCCGGTCGGCGTCACGGATCGTGGACACCCGCTGCGCCACGATCACCACGGTCGCCCCCTGCGTCTCGCGGGACAGCGCAGCGCGCAGCGCCGCGTCCGTCGCGTAGTCCAGGGCCGAGAACGAGTCGTCGAAGAGATAGATCTCCGGCCGCTGCACCAGCGTCCGCGCGATGGCGAGGCGTTGCCGCTGGCCACCGGAGACATTGGTGCCGCCCTGCGCTATCGGCGCGTGCAGACCGTGTTCGAGAGCCTCCACGAAGCCCTTCGCCTGCGCCACGTCCAGCGCGTGCCACAGCTCCTCGTCGGTGGCGTCCGGATTGCCGTAGCGCAGATTCGTCGCGACCGTCCCCGAGAAGAGATACGGCTTCTGCGGGACCAGGCTCACGGTCTTCGCCAGCAGCACCGGATCCAGGGTCCGCACATCCGTACCGTCGACCAGCACATCGCCGTTCGTCGCGTCGAACAGCCGGGGTACGAGCCCGAGCAGCGTCGACTTCCCGCTGCCCGTCGATCCGATGATCGCGGTCGTTTCCCCTGGCCGCGCCACGAGATCGACCGAGCGCAGCACAGGCTCTTCCGCACCCGGGAAGCGGAACTCCGCGTCCCGTATCTCCAGATGGCCGTGCTTGAGCAGCTTCGTGACCGGGGAGGTGGGCGGAACCACGCTCGACTCGGTCCCCAGAACCTCCTCGATGCGCTCGGCACAGACCTCCGCGCGCGGCACCATGATGAACATGAAGGTGGCCATCATCACCGACATCACGATCTGCATCAGATACGCGAGGAAGGCGGTCAGCGCCCCGATCTGCATCCCTCCGCTGTCGATGCGGTGCGCACCGAACCAGACCACGGCGATCGACGACAGGTTCACCACGGTCATCACCGTCGGGAACATGAGGGCCATCAGCCGCCCCGTCGACAGCGCCACAGCCGTCAGCTCCGTGTTGGCGCCGCGGAAGCGTTTCTCCTCGTAGGCGTCACGGTTGAAGGCACGGATGACACGGTTGCCGGTGATCTGCTCGCGCAGCACACGGTTCACCTTGTCCAGCCGCACCTGCATCGTGCGGAACAGCGGCCGCATCCTGCGCACGATGAGGCTCACCGCGATACCCAGGACCGGCAGCACGCCCAGCAGCACCGCCGACAGCGGGATGTCCTGACCGAGCGCCATGATGACGCCGCCGACACACATGATGGGCGCCGACACCATCAAGGTGAACGCCATCAGGACGAGCATCTGGATCTGCTGCACGTCATTGGTCGTACGCGTGATCAGTGAAGGAGCCCCGAACCGCCCCACCTCACGGGCGGAGAACGACTGCACCCGGTCGAAGACCGACGCCCGCACGTCCCGTCCGAGAGCGGAGGCCGTACGGGCGCCGTAGTAGACCGCCCCGATGTTGCAGATGATCTGGATGATGCTGACGGCGATCATCACGCCGCCGAATTCCAGGATGTAGCCCGTGTCACCCTGCACGACACCGTTGTCGATGATGTCCGCGTTGAGGGTGGGCAGATAGAGGCTTGCGCAGGTCTGCAGGAGCTGGAGCAGCACCAGCAGCACGATGGGACGTCTGTACGGACCCAGATGGGTCCGCAGGAGTTTTATGAGCACGCGAGTCTCTCGGAGTCGGCGAAGGGCAGAGGCCGGTCCATACTCCGGCACTCCGGACCCCGACTGCCAACGCTTTTTTCCAAGTCCCGGTCAAAAGTCCGGGGCCGCGCTCCCCAGGGCCGGCACGGCTCTCCCGGCCGGCGCCCGGCGCTCCCCGGGCGCCTCCACAGGGCCCGCTCGCGCGTCCCCCCTCGTGCCGTGACTCTCGTGCCGCGCCCCTCGTGCCGTCGCGTGCCGTCTCTCTCCGGCCTCGCTCCTCAGTCGGTCTCGCCGAACGCCCCGGGGTGGATCTGGTCGCGTGTGGCGCCGTACTGCTGGCGCACCGCGCGGCCCACCGGGAGCTCCTCACCCGGCTCCAGCACCTGCGCCGCGGCGTCCTGCCAGGCCGGGGGAGTACGCGGGTCGAGCGTCCCCTGCGAGACCCCGAGCGCCCACGCCGCCTGCCGGGCAGCGCCGAGCGCCGCGTACTCGGCGGGCTGCGGCACGACGACCTGGGTGCCGAACACCCCGGGCGCCATCGCCTGCACGGCGGGCAGTTCGGCGGCGGCGCCCAGCAGGAACACCCGCCGCACCTCAACGCCCCGGTCCCGCAGCACATCGAGTGCGTCGGCCAGCGAGCACAGCATCCCCTCGAAGGCGGCCCGCGCCAGATGCTCCGGCTTCATCGACTCACGCCGCAGCCCGCTCAGCGTCCCGGCGGTGTGCGGCAGCTGCGGGGTGCGCTCACCCTCCAGATAGGGGAGCAGGACGAGCCCCGATGAACCGGGCGTCGACTTCAGCGCCAGCGCGGACAGTTCCTCCAGCCCGTCCACGCCCAGCATCTCGGCCGTACCGCGCAGGGCGCGTACGGCGTTCGAGGTGTGGACCACCGGCAGGTGCATCCCGGTCGCGTCGGCGAAGGAGGTGATCATCCCCGTGGGGTCGGCCAGTGCCTCGTGATGCACGGCCATCACCGAGCCCGAGGCCCCCAGCGACACCACGGCGTCCCCGACGGCGACACCGAGCCCGAAGGCCGCGGCCATCGTCTCGCCGGTGCCCGCCGAGATCAGCAGCCCCTCGGGCGTCGTCCCCGCGGCGTCGGCCGGACCGAGCACCTCGGGCAGCGCGGCCTGGTGGCCGAGCGCCAGCTCCACGAGATCCGGCCGGTAGGACCCCGTACCCGCCGACCAGTAACCGGTACCGGACGCTGCCCCCCGGTCGGTCGTCCGCCGCGCCGGCCGGCCGAGCAGCTGCCACACCAGCCAGTCGTGCGGCTGGAGGACGGCGGCGACCCGCTGCGCGTTCTCCGCCTCCGACCGCACCAGCCAGCGCAGTTTCGACACGGGCTGCGCGGCCTGCGGCACGGCACCCACGGCCTCGGCCCAGGCCTCCCGCCCGCCGAGCCCGTCGACCAGATCGGCCGCGGCCGCCTGCGCCCGCCGGTCGTTGCCGAGCAACGCGGGCCGTACGAGATTGCCCTGGTGGTCCAGTGGCAGCAGCCCGTGCTGCTGCGCGGACACACCGATGGCCTGCACACCTTCGAGCAGCCCTCCGGAGGCCGCCTCACCGAGTGAGAGCAGCCACGCCTGCGGATCCACCTCGGAGGCCTTGGCCTCGATGGGATGCGCGGCGTACCCCTGCCGCAGTACCGCACCGGTGTCCGTGTCGCAGACGACGATGTGCGTGAAGGCGGATGAACTGTCCAAGCCGGCCACTATGCCCATGGACACGATTCTGCCGCACCCGAGGACCGATCCGTACGCGGACCCGTCCTGTGCCGGGCTGCGCGCCCGGCACAGGACCAGGTCTCATCTGTCGGTCAGGTGTTCGTCGTACCCCAGTCGTCGCTGCCGGTGTGGCCGTTGCGCTCCCGCAGCGAGCGCACCCGGTCGGAGACGGACGCGGGGACCTTGTCCCCCACCTTCTCGCTCACCGAGTGGTACGCCTTGCCGGCGAAGTCCCGGCCGCCGTGCGCGGCGGACTCCGCCGCGTTCCGCACGGCGGGATTCTCGGCCAGCTGCTGCGCGGCCTTCTTCAGCTGCTCGTAGCGCTCGCGCCCGGCCCGCGTGCCGAGCACGTAACCGAGCGCCACTCCGGCGATGAACGTGAGCCGGTACCGCATGGCTGCCACCCTTCCTTCGACCCTGCGACGTGTGCTGCCCCGCCTACCCCAGGACAGCGGAGATCACCCCGGCCGATACCGATTGGCGGAGCACCCCCCTGCTTGCGCTAATGTATGTGTCGCAGCGAACGTGCGCCGCTCGGCAGCCGCCAGGCAGGTACGATTCGAGGCACCGCAGCAATCCCCTGTAGCTCAATTGGCAGAGCAGCCGGCTGTTAACCGGCAGGTTACTGGTTCGAGTCCAGTCGGGGGAGCGCGATCCCCTGTAGCTCAATTGGCAGAGCATTCGGCTGTTAACCGGAGGGTTACTGGTTCGAGTCCAGTCGGGGGAGCGATGCGGGAGAGGACCCTACGGGGTCCTTTTTCGTGTGCCCGCGTATGTGCCCGCGCGAGGGCGTCCCGTGACTCTTTCGGGGCGATTCCGTACCGCCGGGAACCGGGCAGCGAGCAGCGCAGTCTTCATGGTCATGCGAAGCCGAGCATCCGCAGCAGGAGATCGTATGACCGGCTATGCTGCGGCAGAAGGCGCGCACACTTGTACGCGCCACGCCGAAACGGGGCGGTAGCTCAGCCGGTTAGAGCAGCGGACTCATAATCCGTCGGCCGTGGGTTCGAGTCCCACCCGCCCCACCCAGCATCCCCAGGCAGAATCGTTCTGACCTGGGGAAACGCGTTTTTCGGGGGCGTTTTGCATGTGGCGTTCGCCTCGCGGGGGTGTGGTGAACGCGGGTTCTCGCGCATCGAAGGTGAGCTCTGAACGGCCTTGACCTGGGGTTTTCTAGCCAAGCCTTCGTGGGAGCGTTGTGGAGTGGTCCCACGGCCCCCGGGAAAAGGTGCGGGGGCGTCGCGCCCGTCTACGAACGGCCCTCGGTCGGGTCGGCCGCCGACGAGGACACCCGCGCTACAGAGTGTCGTTTCGTGTGCCCGCAAGGAGAGCTCGGCTCACCGTCGCGCGGAGACGATCCGATGGTGCTGCAAGGTGAGGTTCTTGCCGTGCTGCTCGGAAGCAGGGCGGGGAGCGGGCGGTGTGCCGAACGCGTGACTGAGCCTCGTTCGAGATGGATCGATCCGGGCGGCACGAATTTTCGGTTCCTCCAGCCCCCGGAGGTTTCGTCCGCTGGCAACGGGGCCCGGCTCAGGCTGGCTGGATGGCGCCCGGCAGCTCGTGGACAGCCTTGACGAGGGGGGCGAGCGCGGAGTCCTCGGCCGCCTCGTCCAAGGCTTTGCTCAGGGCTGTGTTGTGGGTGGGGCGGGCCTCGTCCAGCAGGCGCATGCCGGCGTCGGTCACATCCGTGTAGATGCCGCGACGGTCGGTGGGGCACAGGTAGCGCGAGAGCAGCCCGCGCTGTTCCAGCCGGGTCACCAGTCGCGTGGTGGCGCTCTGGCTGAGCACGACGGAGTCGGCGACCTGGCGCATCTGCAGGTGCCCGCCCTCGTCGTTGTGCTGTCGTCCGAGCACGTCGAGGAGTGAGTACTCGCGGGCGCTCAGCTCGTGCCCTGCCTGGAGTGCGCGTTCGATGCAGCTTTCGATGCGGCCGTGCAGCAATGAGAGGGCTGACCACCTGTGCGCCAGTGCGGTCATCGCCGGGTCGGTGGCGGTCATGAGCAGCTCCCTCGGGCTGGTCTGGCGGGCGGTGCCGCGTTGACAGGGACCTGCGGGGTGCAGCCCCCGATTAAGTGTACCGCGCTTGCGGTTATCCGGCGCCTGCAACTATTGTGAACGCAGGTAAGGGGCGAATGCATCTTCCGTTCGTCAGTCGCCACTCTCCCTCATTTCTTTGCGCCGTCCGAGGATCCTTGTCATGCCGCTCGTACTGCTACCCCTGGCTGTAGGTGCATTTGGAATCGGCGCCACGGAATGTGTGATCACGGGGCTGCTGTTCCAGGTCAGCCGCAGACCCTGCATCCGCGGCCCTCACCTCTGCCCCGGGTGCCGTCCTGGCTGCCGACTCAGGGGCCGTGCCGGCCCTGGCGAGCGCTATCCGCTCCTGGTCGCCGCGACCCGCGGCCGTCCATCCCTCACCTTAGGAAGTGCCCCATAAACACCACCGTGACCCCGCTGACCACAGCCGACGCCGAGACCCTCATCGCTGCCGCGCGCCGAGCCGCTGACGAAGCGGAAGGCCCCGTCAATATCACCGCCTCTCGACGCGGGCGGGCACCTGCTGGCCTTCCGTCGTGACGCGCGCGCCGTGCTCATCTCCGGCGAGACCAGCACCGCCAAGGCCTGCATGCACCGCCTTGCAACTGAACGCACCGACCGCTGAACTCGCCGACCTGGTCAAGCCGGACGGCCCCTTCCACTCGTTGCCCACGGCGCTGAACAAGCCCCTGTTGTTCATCGGCGGCGGAGTGCCCGTCCACCGCGGCGGTCAGCTCATCGGCGCCCTCGAGCTCGGTGGCGGCGCTCCCCGGCAGGACCACGGCTTCGCCCGGACCGCGCTCCAGGCCCTCTGACCAGCCTCCGCTCGCACCGGGTCGGCGTCGATCAGCACTGACCGGCAAGGAAATTACCGACAGCACCACCGAAAGGCCCCTCATGACTGCCATCCCGAACGTGACACTCAACAATGGTGTGGTCATGCCGCAGCTCGGCTTCGGCGTCTTCCAGGTCCCCGACGAGGAGACCACCGCCGCCGTCGCCAGCGCCCTTGAGGCCGGTTACCGCAGTATCGACACCGCTGCGGTCTACGGCAACGAGGGAGGCGTCGGCAAAGCCCTCAACGCCTCCGGCCTTCCCCGCGAGGAACTCTTCGTCACGACCAAGCTGTGGAACGACGACCAGGGCAAGGGCAAGGCCCTGGCCGCATTCGACGCCTCCCTGGACAAGCTAGGCCTCGACTACGTCGACCTCTACCTGATCCACTGGCCCACCCCGGCCCGCGATCTGTACGCCGAGACCTACAAAGTGTTGGAGGGGATCCTTGCGAGCGGGCGCACCCGCGCCATCGGCGTCTCGAACTTCCGCGTGCCCGACCTGCAGCGGCTCCTCGGAAACACCGGTGTCACCCCGGCCGTCAACCAGATCGAGCTGCACCCCGCGCTCCAGCAGAACGAGCTGCGCGCCTTCCATGCCAAGCACGGCATCGCCACCGAGGCGTGGAGCCCGCTGGCCCAGGGAGCGGTCCTCGGGGACGAGCCGATCGTGAAGATCGCCGGAGCACACGGAGTGTCCCCGGCGCAGGTGGTGCTGCGCTGGCACCTTCAGAGCGGCAACATCGTGATCCCCAAATCCGTCACTCCCGAGCGCATCCGGCAGAACCTCGACGTCTTCGGCTTCGAGCTGAGCGATGTCGAGATGTCCGCCATCGCGGGCTTGGACCGCGGTCTGCGTACCGGCCCGGACCCCGACACCCTCAACTGACCGCCGCCCCGAGCGCCCGTCCCGTCCCTCGTGTCACGGGGGCGGGTGCTCGGGGTACCTGCCGTACACCGGCACAGGATTACCTGCAGCCTCACACCCTTGACAAGGAGGAACCATCGTGCAGATCGACCTTTCCGGCCGCACCGCCCTGGTCACCGGCTCCACCCAGGGCATCGGATACGCCATCGCAGTCGGCCTCGCCCGCGCCGGGGCCCGGGTCGCAGTCAACGGCCGGGGCGCGGAGCGCGTCACGGCCGCGGTGGACCGGGTGCGTGCCGACTCCGGCAGTGACGACGTCATCGCCGCAGTGGGCGATCTGGCGACCGAGAAGGGTGCCGCGGCCGTGTTGGAGGCCGTCCCAGTGGTCGACGTCCTGGTGAACAACCTGGGCATTTTCGGCTCCGCTGCCCCGCTGGAGATCGACGACGCGGAGTGGCGCCGCTACTTCGAGGTGAACGTTCTCTCCGCCGTCCGGCTGATCCGCGCCTATCTGCCCGGCATGACGGAACGGGGCTGGGGCCGCATCCTCAACCTCGCCAGCGACTCGGCCGTGGTCATTCCCGCCGAGATGATCCACTACGGCATGACCAAGACCGCGCTGCTCGCCGTCAGCCGGGGCTTCGCCAAGGAGGCGGCCGGCACGGGCGTGACCGTCAACTCCGTCATCGCCGGGCCGACGCACACCGGCGGCGTCGAGGACTTCGTCCGTGAGCTGTTCGGCGACAAGCTGCCCTGGGGCGAGGTGCAGCGCGAGTTCATGATCAAACACCGTCCGCAGTCCCTGATCCAGCGCCTTATCGAGCCCGAGGAGATTGCCCACATGGTCGTCTATCTCGCCTCGTCCTACGCGTCCGCGACCACCGGCGGTGCCCTGCGCGTCGACGGCGGCTACGTCGACTCGATCCTGCCCTGAGCAGCCCGGCAGCCGTCGGCTCCCCGGTCCCGCTTGTGGTCGGAGCGCCAACTCAACAGGCAACTTTCATGCGCCGATAGCCCGCGTTTGCATTTAATAGCGTGTGCAAGTAACATCGTATGCAAGTAAAGCTGCGCAGGGCCCACCCGAGGCACCGAGCGGCTCGCCACCACGCACGAAAGGGAGCTCACCTGATGAGCCTCACTCACCTGCTGCCCGGGTCGCTGGGCTTCGGAACCGCCCCCATGGGCAACATGTTCCGCGCCATCCCCGAGGAAGAGGCCCAGGCCACCCTCCAGGCCGCCTGGGAACAGGGCATCCGCTATTACGACACCGCACCGTTCTACGGCGCGGGCCTGGCCGAGATCCGGCTCGGTGAGCTGCTGGCCCAGCAGCCCCGGGACTCCTACGTCCTCTCGACGAAGGTCGGCCGCGTCATCCTCGACGAGGAAGAAGACCCGTCAGCCCGTGAACTCGGTGAGAAGGGCGGTCTGTTCGAGCACGGCCGCCCCAACAAGGTGGTCGATGACTACACCGCTGACGCGACCAAGCGCTCCATCGAGGACAGCCTCAAGCGGCTGAACACCGATCGGCTCGACATCGTCTGGGTGCACGACATCGCCCAGGACTTCCACGGCGACCGATGGCTCGCCCAGTTCGAGACGGCCCGCACCGGTGCCTTCCGGGTCCTGGACGAGCTGCGCGATCAGGGCGTGATCAAGGCCTGGGGCCTGGGCGTCAACCGCGTCGAGCCCGTCGAACTCACCCTCGCCCTGGACGAGCCGCGCCCCGACGGCTTCCTGCTGGCCGGACGCTACACCCTGCTGGACCACCGCCAGGCCCTCCAGCGACTGCTGCCCGCGGCGCAGGAACAGGGCGTCGACATGGTCGTCGGCGGCCCTTACAGCTCCGGCGTCCTGGCCGGCGGCACCCACTTCGAGTACCAGGAGGCCCCGGCGCACATCGTGGAAACCGTCCGGCGCATCCGGGAACTGACCGACCGGCACGGGGTGTCCATCAAGGCCGCCGCGCTCCAGTTCGCGCTCGCCCACCCGGCCGCAGCCGCCGCGATTCCCGGCGCCACCCGCCCATCCCGCATAGCCGAAGACCTCGGCGCCCTGCGCGAGGAGATCCCCGCCGCCTTCTGGCACGACCTGCGCGCTGCCGGCCTGCTCGACCAGGCGGCCCCGCTCCCCGCCGGCGTCTAACCCGCCCCGCACCCACTCCCCACATCCCCCCCACGTAAAGGAGTCACCATGGCCTCCACTTCCGTGAGCCGCGTCGTCCAGGCCTCCCCCGAGCAGGTCTGGGAACTGATCGGCGGCTTCCACTCCCTGCCCGACTGGCTGCCGTACATCCCCAAGACCGTCTCCGAGCAGGGCGGCCGGGCCCGACGGCTGACCAACGCCGAAGGCGGGGTCATCGTCGAGCGGATGACCGCGTACAGCGCCGAGGAGCGCTACTACAGCTACGCCATCCACCAGGCGCCCTTCCCCGTCACCGGCTACCTCTCCACCCTCCGCGTCTTCTCCGTGCCCGGCAGGCCGGAGGCCGCCGAGATCCAGTGGAGCGGACGCTTCGTGCCCGAAGGCGTGAGCGACGAGGAGGCCGAGACCCTCTTCACCGGCATCTACCGGGACGGACTGGAGGCCGTGACCACGGCCCTCGCGACTCGATGACCGAGGTCACCAGGACCGGGTCCTGATGGCGGATGGCCTGTGACCGGACACCGCAGCAGGCTTCGCAACGAGGGGCCCGACTGGTCACCTGACCAGCCGGGCCCCTCGCTGTTCTGTTTGTCAGTGTCACTGACCTCGGCTCGCCGTCGCCACCTGGAGGACGAGCACTGCAACGCCACCGCTGCTGCCGCGGCGCTGCCCGCTGCCCAGGCAGCGGCCCGGAGGCTCAGAGCAGGGAGAGTTCCGTGGTGAGCTTCTCCAGGGGCTGCCAGGTCAAGCCGACAAGCGCCGTGTGCTTCCATGCGATCCGCCCTCCAAGGGCGATGAGGAACACCGAGCGCCTGAGGCCGACGCCGGGGGCGGCTACGCCGAAGAGCTTGGCCACGGTGCGGTCCGGATCGCTGAGCAGGGGCATGCGGAGGTTGTTCTTGCGGGCGAACTCCTCGTGGCTGTCGATGTCCTGCGGGCTGATGGCCCAGACCTCGGCACCCAGTTCGGTGAACTGTTCCAGCCCGCTCGAGTAGGAGCACAACTGCTTGGTGCAGACACTTGAGTTGTCCTGCGGGTAGAAGGCGAGGACCAGGGGACGCGCGCGTCCGGTGTCGAGTCTGTAGGTCCCCCGGGTGAAGTCACCGCCGCGCAGCACGCCTCCGGAGAGGACGAACTCCGGTGCGGTACTTCCTGTTTCTATCGAGCCTGCCATTGTGTCTCCTTGGGTGCCGTCCGTGCTGGGTGAGCTGGTGCGAACGTCGTGCCGTTCATCGGGTGGCCGTCGCCGCCTGCCGGATCAGACCGCTCACGGTGTCCGGGCGGGTCAGCATGACGGCGTGAGGCGCGTTGACCTCGGTGGTGTGCGCGTGAGCCCGCTTGGCCATGAAGCGCTGGGTGGCCGGGGGCAAAGCGTGGTCCTGGCGCGTGACCAGGTACCAGGAGGGAATGCCTCGCCAGGCGGCGTTCGTCGCGGTCTCTTCGAGCGCCGCGGCGCTGATCGGCCGTTGCACGGCGGCGAGGCTGTTGGCCTTGCGTGCGGACAGGGGCGCGGCGAACACGTCACGGTACTTGTCGGGCTTGATGGAGAGGTCCACGCCACTCGCGCCGTTGCCCATGTCGAAGGGAACGGGGTTCAGCGCGTCCGGTGTGGCGTGCGAGCCGGGATTCTTGGCGACCAGCGCGCCGAGTGACTCGCCCTTGTCCGGCGTGAAGGCCGCGACGTAGACGAGTGCCTTCACATTGGGCTCCTCCGTGGCGGCCTCCCCGATGACCGCGCCGCCGTAGGAGTGCCCGACCAGGACGACCGGGCCCTCGATGCTCTCGATCCGGCTCTTCACGTAGGCCGCGTCCGAGGCGAGCCCGCGCAGGGGGTTGGCGATCGCCTGTACGGGATATCCCTGGGCCTGCAACCGGTCGATCACCGGGCTCCAGCTGGAGGAGTCGGCCCAGGCACCGTGTACAAGCAGGACGGTCGGCTTCGGCGCCGAGTGCGAGGCGGCAGCTGCGGCTGCGACGGTCTTCCCGTCATCCGAAGGGTTGCTGGCGAGGGCGGGGACTGCGACGGCGGCCAGGGCTGCCGCGCCGGCGACCGCGAGTACGGCGCGGCGGGTACGGCGTGCGGGCTGGATGTGGCGTCGGGACATGGTGTGCCTTCTCTGCTGGTGGCATGAGGAGACCCAGAGGGCTCCACGAGTAGATGGAACGTTCTATCTACTTCGCTGACCGTAGTGCTCGCTCTTGTGATCGTCAATCGACGACTGAATCGCTGGAAGCTTCGATGGCTGAGGAGTTGACTGGCAGTGGGTGACCTGATCCAGAGGGATCGAGGGTGCGGTCGTCTCGCCGTTCTGGTGGAGAACGGTCGTTCCGGTAGAGTGGTGCAATGACCCCGTCCCAAGCCCCCGCGGCAGCGTCTCCGGCCCGAGCCCGGCTCCTGGAGACGGCCTCCGCCATTTTCTACGCCGACGGCATCCGTCACGTCGGCGTGGACCGCATCATCGCTGAGGCCCAGGTCACCCGGGTCACCTTCTACCGCCATTTCCCCAGCAAGGAAGACCTCGTGCTCGCCCATGTCGAGCAACGCGACCAGCAGATCAGGTCGGTGGTGACGGAGGCATTCCGGACGAGTACCGACCCCGAGGCTCTGCTGCTCATGATGATGGCGGGCATCGGGGCGGAGATCTGCGGGCCGGGCTTCCGTGGCTGCCCGTTCATCAACGCCGCCGCCGAGTACCCGGACCCCGAGCATCCTGTCCGGCGGGCGGTCCAGGCCCACCGGACCTGGTTCCGGCAGACGGTCCTGAACCTCGCGACCGCTGCGGGCTGCACCGACAGCGAGCACACCACCGCGGTGCTGATCCTCCTGCGGGACGGTGCTATGGCCGGGGGAGACCTGGATGATCCGCCATCGGTGCGTGAGCACTTGATGCGGACTGTCTCAGCCCTCCTGGAGGACGGGCGCAAAGCCCGGTAGCGAGGGCGGTGTCCGCCCCGCCGGTCCCTACATCACCCTTCCG
The DNA here is from genome assembly GCF_045162755.1 of Streptomyces sp. NBC_01012. NCBI lineage: Bacteria > Bacillati > Actinomycetota > Actinomycetes > Kitasatosporales > Streptomycetaceae > Streptomyces > Streptomyces sp. NBC_01012. Next base: position 5,465,750 of record NZ_CP108688.1, read on the forward strand.
TTCGCCCCAACCGACAGGTCGGAAAATGCAGCAGCCGCAGAATGAACTCGGTGCCTTCCTGCGCGCGAACCGCGCCCGCACCGAACCGACCGACGTGGGTCTGCTCGCCGGTGGTGGCAGCCGAAGAGTCAAGGGCCTGCGGCGGGAAGAGGTGGCTGTGCTCGCCGGCGTGAGCGTCGACTACTACGCGCGCCTGGAACAGGGGCGCGAGCGCCACCCCTCACCGCAGGTGGTCGACGCGGTGGGGCGGGCGATGCGCCTGACGCCGGACGCGCGGACCCATCTCTTCCGGCTGGCGGGCCTTCACCCCGCGCTCACCTCGGCCGCGGGCCGTGACCTGGTCCATCCTTCTCTGCTGCACCTGCTGGACGCCTTTCCCGCAGCCGCCGCCTATGTGCTGAGCCCCGCCTTCGACGTACTCGCGAAGAACGCTGTCGCCACCGCACTTCTCGCACCCTTCGAGGGCACCTCGAACATGGTCCGGGTGCTGTTCCAGCATCCTCGTGCGCGAGAGGTCTTCGTCGAGTGGCCCGTCGTGGCGCGCGCCACGGTGCACGCGCTGCGGCTGCACGCGGGCCGGTTCCCCGACGACCCCGGCATCAGCGGTCTCGTGGCCGAAATGTCGCAGGAATCACCGGACTTCCGGGGGTTGTGGCAGGAGAACGAGGTCGAGAGCATGACCCGTGCGTACAAGGTCTTCGTGCTGCCCGGCGCCGGCCGTATCGAGCTGACGTACCAGACCTTCGACGTCCACGACGCTCCAGGACAGCAGCTCCTGGTCGGCGTGCCCGAGCCCGGCAGTGCGAGCGCCTCGGCGGTCACGTCCCTCGTGGCGCCCGCCGAGCGCGGCGCGACCATCGCGTGATGTCCTGCCGGCGCCGCGACGGCGGTGTGCGGGAGCTCCGCGCCGGCTCCGACCCACGCGGGGCCGCCCCGTTCGCGGCTCCCGGATAGGTTCGTTCCATGATCACCACCTCTGCTCGGCTGCTTCGGTTGGTGTCCTTGCTGTCGAGCAGGCCCACCTGGTCCAACGCGGAGCTGGCGCGGCAGCTGGACGTCACCGAGCGCACGGTGCGCCGGGACGTCGACAAGCTGCGTGAGCTCGGCTACGGGGTGGAGTCCGTGCCGGGGCCGGGTGGCGGCTACCGCTTCGGCGCGGGCAACCGTATGCCGCCGCTGAACCTGGACGACGACGAGGTCTTCGCTGTGGCCGTGGCGCTCAGGGAAGCCGCACACGGTGCTGCACTGGGTGCCGACCCGGCAGCACTGTCGGCACTGCTGAAGCTGCGACAGATCCTCCCCACCCGGATGGCGAGGCGGCTGGAGGGGCTCGATGCCACCGTCGAACACACTCCGCGCTGCGAGACCCCCCGGGCGTCCGCCGACGTGCTGTTGCTTCTGGCCTCCGTCTGCCGGGCGTCCGAGCGCACCACGCTCACCTACCGCGACATGCACGGCACCACCACGGTCCGGTGCGTCGATCCGCACCGCCTGGTGTACACCGGCGCACACTGGTACTTCGTGGCCCGCGACGTAGAACGGTCGGCCTGGCGGACGTTCCGTGCGGACCGGGTCGTGGAGGTCGTGTCCACCGGAGAAGTGATCGAGGTGCCGGACGCCCCGGACGCCGCGCAGTTGGTCTCCGACACCATCACCCGCACCGGATATCCCTTCTTCGCCCGCGTCCGGCTTCCACTGTCCTACGACGACGCCCGGCGCCTGGTGGCACCCATCGTCGCCACCCATGAATCCGACGGGCCGAACGCGACGGTCATCAGCATCGGCGGGTCCGACCCCGACCAGCTCGCCGGCTACCTCCTGAGCCTGCGCACGCCGCTGGAGGTGCTGTCCCCCGACTCCGTTCGCGAGGCGCTGCTCGCCCGGCTCGACGCTCTGTACCGAGGGAACGAAGCGGGCCGGCAGGGAGCCGACGAGCAGCCGTGACGAGCCGCTCGTGACGACCGGGCGGGTCACGCGGCGACCGGTGAGAGACCAGGACCGTATGTGTCCGGATCTGCTCCTAGCCTGGATGCAAGGCACACAGCACCGATCGCGTCACCGCTCGGGACGTGCCTTTCCCGCAGTCCCACCTCATTACCTGTCTATGGGAGCGCATCATGTCAGCCACCCCCCGCCTGCTGGTTTACGGAGCCACCGGTTACACCGGGAAGCTTGTCGCCGAGCACGCCAAGGAGTCGGGCCTCGACGTCGTCGTGGCCGGCCGCAACCAGGAGCGCGTCAAGGCACTCGGTGAGGAACTCGGTGTCGACAGCCGGGCATTCACGGTCGATGACCCCGCACTCCTGCGAGACGCGCTCGACGGCATCACCGTGGTCCTGAACGTCGCCGGCCCCTTCCAGCGCACCGCGGGCCCGCTGATGGACGCCTGCATCGACAAGGGTGTGCACTACCTCGATACCACCGCCGAATACGACGTGTTCGCCACCGCGCGTTCCCGGCACGCCGAGGCCGCGGCGGCCGGCGTGATGGTCATGTCCGGCGCCGGCTGGGACGTCGTGCCCAGCGACTGCGTGGCCGCCCATGCTGCGGCACGCGTCGACGAGCCCGTCGGTCTGCGCCTGGCGCTCAAGCTCCTCAGCGCGACCCCCGAGGAGTCGGAGGGCTTGAATCTCTTCTCCCGCGGGTCCATCGTCAGCGCCACCGAGGGCATCGGTGACCTGGGCGTGCTGGTCCGCAAGGACGGGGACATCGTCGCCCTGCCGGAGCCCAAGGCAGCCTCGTTCGACTTCGGTGACGACGGGCTCGAAGAGTGCGTATCGGTGTCCATGGGCGACCTGATCACCAGTCACTACGCCACGGGCGTCCCCTCGATCGAGGTGTACGTGCAGGTCGGGCAGCCGCTCCCCATCGACCTGGACCTCTCGACGCTGCCTGACGGCCCTACCGCCCAGGAGCGGGAGGTGGGACGCAGCAAGGTCGTGGCCGAGGTCACCGGCCGGGACGGCAGCGTGGTCCGGTCCCTGATCGACACACCGACCGGCTACCGGTTCACCCAGCTCTCCTCCGTGGAGATCGCCCGCCGCGTGCTGGCCGGCTCCTTCACGCCCGGCTTCCAGTCGCCTTCCTCCGCCTACGGCCCCGAACTGGCTCTCGCCGTCGGCGACTCGCAGATCAAGGACCTGTAGGGGACACCGTGGGTGGGCCGGCCCACCCACGGATCCGAGTGGAACATGGGTGTGTGGCACCCAGGAAGACAGGTCCTTCCTGGCCGGTCGACGCGCGAACAGACTGAGGGTGTTCGCCCGCCGGGGCGAGCGAATCCCCCTGTCGAAAGGCCACTGCCATGCCTGCTTCCACCCCCTCGATCTCCAGTGCCCGACAGATCGAGAACCTCATCGCCCGCTACTCGCACCTCGTCGACGACGGCGACTTCGCGGAGTTCGGCGCACTCTTCGAGAACGCGGAGTTCGTGTCGGGTGAGGTGATCCTCCGCGGTGGGAAGGCCGTCGAGGACCTGATCAGCTCGATGCTGGTCGTGCACGACGACGGAACCCTGCGCACCCGGCACATCACGACGAACATCCTCATCGAAGTGAACGAGGACAACGACAGCGCCGAAGCGCGGTCGTACTACAACATCCTCCAGGCAGTGCCCGGCCTCCTGCCGCTGCAGATGGTGGCGGGCGGACGCTACCGCGACCGCTTCGAGCGGCGTGAGGGGACGTGGTCCTTCGCCCGGCGGGAGGTCACCATCGACTTCACCGGCGACACCCGCTACCACCTCAAGACCCCGGACGCCTGAAGCGCACCGAAGGACCGGCTCGCATCAGGCACGCCGACTTCCGGTGCGCCGAGCCGGGAACGAATGCGGATGCGCATGCACGTGCCCTCCATGGCGCCCGTGGGCTCGGCACCCCGCGGGAGCACCGGGGAGCGACGGGAGAACTCCCTGGGGGAGTTCCTCCGGGCCCGCAGGTCCCAGCTGGCTCCCGCGGACGTCGGCCTGAGCACCGGTGGTCGTCGCCGCCGGGTGAATGGACTGCGCCGGCAGGAGGTAGCGGTCCTGGCACACGTCAGCGCCGACCACTACAGCCGACTGGAGCAGGGCCGGGAGCGACACCCTTCGCCCCGGATCGTCGAAGCCCTCGCCCAGGCCCTTCGTCTGGCCCCGGATGCACGGAGCCACCTGTTCCGTCTCGCCGGACTCAACCCGAACCTGCGTCCCGACACCGCACGCGGACAGGTGCACCCGGAGCTACTGCACATCCTGGACGCCTCTCACCAGGCAGCGGCCTACGTACTGAGTCCCTGCTTCGACATCCTGGCGGCCAACGCGCACGCCCAGGCACTGCTGTCCCCCTTCGCCGGTAGCGATCAGAACCTGCTCCGGATCCTCTTCACGCACCCCCGGGCACGGACCTACTTCACCGAATGGCCTGTGGCCGCCGCCGGCTCGCTGCACACGCTGCGCCTCAACGCCGTCCGGCTGCCCAACGACACGGAAATCGTGGACCTCATCACCGGCTTGTTCGCCCAGTCGGCCGACTTCGCAAGGAACTGGGAGAACAGCGCCGCGATCGGCCTGGACCACGCGTACAGAAAGGTGGTCCACCCAACAGTCGGACACATCGAACTCTCGTACCGCGTCCACGGCGTGGCGGCCGTCCCTGGACAGCACCTGCTGGTCGGAGCTCCCGCCCCGGGGAGTCGCAGTGCCGAGGCCTTCACCTACCTCGCGGCCATGGGCGGACAGCAGCCATGACAGCCACGACCGCCTACTCGTCTTCCGCCGTACAGGTGGCAGAGAAAGAGATCATCGTGAACACACGCGCGCACATCGGAGTCACCGGACTCGCGGTGATGGGCCGAAACCTGGCCCGGAACTTCGCACGCCACGGCTACACGGTCGCCGTCCATAACCGGACCCCGTCGCGTACGAAGGCCCTCATGGAGGAGTTCGGTCACGAGGGCACCTTCGTACCGGCCGAAACCGCCCGGGATTTCGTCGATGCCCTGCAGCGCCCTCGCCGACTCATGATCATGGTGCAGGCAGGCGCCGCCACGGACGCGGTCATCGATCAATTCGCCCCGCTACTGGAGTCCGGGGACATGATCATCGACGGCGGGAACGCCCACTTCGCCGACACCCGGCGTCGTGAGGCAGATCTACGCGAACGCGGCATCCACTTCGTCGGAGCAGGTGTCTCCGGCGGTGAGGAGGGCGCCCTGAACGGGCCGTCCATCATGGTGGGCGGTTCGAAGGAGGCCTACGCCGTCCTGGGCCCCATGTTCGAGACCATCAGTGCCCATGTCGGCGGGGAGGCATGCAGCACGCACATCGGGTCCGACGGCGCCGGCCATTTCGTGAAGATGGTCCACAACGGCATCGAGTACGCCGACATGCAGCTCATCGCCGAAGCCTACGATCTGCTCCGCCAGGTCGCCCAGTACAGCCCGGCCGAGATCGCCGGGATATTCCGCACCTGGGACAAGGGGCGACTGAAGTCCTATCTGATCGAGATCACCGCCGAGGTCCTCTCCCACACGGATGCCGACACCGGGAGGCCGTTCGTCGACGTGGTCGCTGATGCCGCCGGGCAGAAGGGCACCGGCCGCTGGACCGTACAGACCGCGCTCGACCTCGCCTCCCCTGTCACGACCATCGCGCAGGCGACCTTCGCACGCGCGGCGTCCGGACAGTCCGCCCTGCGTACCGCATACCGTCCGCTGCCCGGCGGCATGCACATACCGAAGAGTCGCTCCGAGGCAGAACGCTTCACGTCACAGGTCGAGCAGGCCCTGTACGCCTCCAAGGTCATCGCGTACGACCAGGGCTTCACCATGATCCAGGACGCCGCGCTCGCATACGGCTGGGACATCGACTTCGGAGCGGTGGCCGGCATCTGGCGAGGCGGCTGCATCATCCGCGCCGCCTTCCTCGACCGTATCCGCACGGCGCACAAGGCCGCCCCCGACCTCGTCAGCCTGCTGGCCGAGCCCGTGTTCGCCGAGGAGATCACCGCAGCCCAGGTCCCCTGGCGTGAGGTCGTCGCCACCGCTGCCCGACGTGGTGTCCCCGCTCCCGCGTTTGCCGCGGCACTGTCGTACTACGACACCCTGCGGGCCGACCGGCTGCCCGCCGCGCTGCTGCAGGGCCAGCGGGACTATTTCGGCGCTCACACCTACCGGCGTACCGACCGGCAGGGCGCCTTCCACACGCACTGGGCGCACCCCGACCGCCCTGAAACAGAGGTCTGATCCGGGCCGTCGCGTCCACAGTCACCGACGGTCTGCCTGGGTGTGGCACACCCACCCTCGCACAACCTCCCTCTTCGGGGCCCTGTCGGCGAGTGTGGAGTCCACACCCCACCGCGGACCATCGTCCGCATCCGCAGTTCTGAGACTTACTCCGAGAATCCAGAAGGAAACGCCATGTCACTCACCTCATACCGCACCCTCGGCCGCTCGGGGCTCCGCGTGAGCCCTCTCGCCTTCGGCGCGATGAACTTCGACGACGGCAGCTGGGGCTCCGGCCCCGAAACCTCGTTCGGTCTGCTGGACCATTACCTCGACGCCGGTGGCAACTTCGTGGACACCGCCAACATGTACAACGGCGGCGCCTCCGAAGAGACCCTGGGCCGCTACTTCGCCCAGCGTCCCGGTCGCCGGGACCGCGTCGTCCTGGCGACCAAGTTCGGCGGCAGCATGGCGGCCGACGATCCCAACTCCGGCGGTGCCGGCCGCAAGGCGATCCGCACTCAACTGGACGCATCCCTGCGGCGGTTGAACACCGACTACATCGACCTCTACTGGATGCACCAGTGGGACCGGCACACTCCAGTCGAGGAGACCCTTTCCACCCTCACCGATCTGGTCCGCGCGGGCAAGATCCACGCCATCGGCCTGTCCAACGTGCCCGCCTGGTGGGTCGCCGAGGCCGCCACCACCGCCCGGCTGCGGGAGTGGGAGCCCGTCGCGGCACTCCAGGTGGAGTACTCCCTGCTCGCCCGTAGCGTCGAGGGCGAGACCTTCGGAGCCGCCCGCCGCTTCGGACTCGGCATCACACCGTGGAGCCCGCTGGCCAGCGGCGTCCTGTCCGGCAAGTACTCGCGCACCACCACCGAGGTGGCCGGTTCCGGGCGCACCGCGTACGCCGCCTCCTACCTGAGCGAACCGACCTACGTGCTCCTCGACGCCCTGCGGGAGATCGCCGACAGCCTCGGTACGACAGTGGCAGCCGTGGCGCTCGCCTGGGTCCGGCAGCGCTCCGAGGTGACGTCCACCCTGGTCGGCGCCCGGACACAGGAGCAGCTGGCCGCCAATCTCGCCTCGCTCGACGTCACGCTCACCGACACGCAGATCGCCGAACTGAACAGCCTCACGGCACCCACCCTCGACTACCCGCACAGCATGATCGAGTCCATGGTCGGCTTCCAGCAGGGCGACACCACGGTCAACGGCCTGTCCGCCAAGGCGTTCGTTCGCTGACCTCCCTCAGCATCACTGCGTGACGAGAACGGAACACACCATGGCCGAGACACTCGAGATCACCACCTTGTGCCCAGCACCGGGCCTCACCGCCGACGACTTCGTCCAAGCGAACGCGGACATCGACGCATATCTGAAGCGACAGCCCGGCTTCCTGTGGCGACGCATCGTCGAGACCGGCGACGGACGCATCATCGACATCGTCGCCTACGACAGCCTGCCGCACGCCCGCGCCGGCGCCGCCGGAATCACCGGCGAGATGGCGGACTCTCCCGTCCATGCCACGATCGACCATGACAGCGTGGACTGGCAGCTCACCACCGCGCTGCACCACGTCACATGACGGAGAGACCAGCATGCCGTTCGCCGACGAACTCATCAGCCGCCACACCGTGCAGAATCTGACGCATGCTATTCGGGCCGCCGCTCCGGATGCCACCCTCACGGCACTGCATGCGGCAGCACGGCAGATCGGCCCGCTGCCCCTCAGGCAGCGCGCCGACCTGCTGCGCGACGCACTGCTGACAGACCTACCGGGCGATTACGGCACACTCGCCCGGACCGTACGAACAGCCCGCGACTCCGCACCGCAGTTCACCGGATGGCTGATCTGGCCGGTCACCAGCGCGGTCGCCACCCGCGCCGTCCAGGAAGACGAGACCGCCGCCTTCGACGACGCGATGGCGCTTCTCGCCGAGCTCACCGGGCGACTCTCCTCCGAGTTCGCGATCAGAACACTGCTGCGACACGACCTCGACCGGGCGCTCAACACCATCGCGAGCGACTGGACCCGATCGGCGGACCCCGAGGTGCGCAGGCTCGCCTCCGAAGGCACCCGTCCCTACCTGCCCTGGGCGGTACGGGTGCCGCAGATCCTGACCCGTTCCGGAGCGACGGTCCCCATCCTGGACACCCTCTACCGGGACGAGAGCGAATACGTACGCCGCTCGGTCGCCAACCACCTCAACGACCTCAGCCGCGACCAACCCGAGCTCGTCGTCGACACGGCGCGCCGCTGGCTGGACAGTCCTGATGCCACCACGGAACGCCTGGTACGGCACGGGCTGCGCACGCTCATCAAGCGCGGCCACCTCGGTGCACTGGAACTGCTCGGCTTCGCTCCCGCGGTCCTGGACGTGGCCGGGCCCCGGCTGGACCGGGATGTCGTCCCTCTTGGCGAGAGCGTCCGGCTCACCGCCTCGATCCGCAACGTAGGTGATACTGCGGCGCGGCTGACGATCGACTACATCGTGCATCACCGCAAGGCCAACGGAAACCGGACCGGTAAGACCTTCAAACTCGCCACCCGAACCCTCGCACCGGGTGAACAGACGGAGGTGATGCGGGAGCACTCGTTCCGGCCGATCACGACACGGCGCTACTACCCGGGGCGGCACGCAATCTCCCTCCAGATCAACGGAGTCGAGTCCGACCGGGCCGAATTCGAGCTGGCCCCCACGGACACACCGTGACGGGCGGCACGGAGGGAGGCGGGGCGGTCTCCGGGCCCTTGTAGGCGATCACCGGCCACGTTCACCTCGCATCGTGTGTCACCCGTCTGCCGACAGACCGCATCACCACACCGACAGACCAGGACCAAATTCGTCCGCATCTGCCTCTAGCGTCGTCAGTGACATCGATTGCCCCGGAGGGACCCTCAATGAACGAGATGCCGACACACGACGAGAAGGCCGGCCTCATCGAGGCCGAGGACAGGGCGCTGCAGGTCCGAGCCCAGTACGAGCAGATCGAGCAGCGCGTTCTGGGCCGGACCTGGACACTGCCGGAACTCGCGCTCGGCTTCACGAACGACGCAGCCTACGTCGGGCGCCTGGTGCTGGCCGCCGAGCGCACCTGGGGCATCGACGGTGACGTGGACGCCGAACTGCGGCACAAGCTGGCCGAGTGCCTGTGGTGGGTCTTCGTGCTCGCCGACCGGCTCGACGTCGACATGCCGGAAGCCTACGAGGCCACCATGGACCGCATCGGCGACGGGCTGCAGCGCACCCTGCACAGCATGCCCAAGGGCTGACACAGAGTTGATGCGCCGTTCGTCGGCGGCAGCCTCACAGTGCCTGAAGCAGTTCCTGCACCTGCTGTCGCAGTGCCTCTCGTACGGTGTCGGGCGACAGGACTCGCAGAGGCGTGGCCCGGCTGAGGAGGTAGCGGGCAAGGTCTTCAGCGTCGTAGCCACCGATTTCGACGAGGGTGGCATCGGGCCCGTCCGGGCGGTGGACACCCATCGTGGTGGGGATGAGCTGCACTGCTCGGTCCATGGGCAGAGGCACACGAACCGTCGTGTACAGCGGGAATGTGCCCGCCGGGATGGATTCGCAGACCAGTCGTGCGGCGTCGGGCGGATCGGAGATTGCTGCGGCGCGCCCCGTGGTCCGGATCCGTACGACCCGGTCGGCCCGGAAGGTGCGCCAGTCGCCTCGCGCCAGGTCCTGGGCCACGAAGTACCAGCGGCGGGCCGTATGTACGAGGCGGTAGGGGGCGATCTCCCGGTTCGTGACCCGGCCTTCCCGGTCGCGGTACGTCAGGGTGACGCGCTCCTGTCGGCGGCATGCGGCGGTCAGTTCGAGCAGCATGGCCGAGGCGATCTGAGGCTCTTCGGTTCGCGGAGTATGGACCAGGGCCGCGTCCATTTCGGCCAGCCGTATGGCCATCCGGGGCGGCAGGACCTGGCGCAGTTTCAGGAGTGCCGACAGTGCGGAGTGATCACCGCCGAGTACGCCGCCGAGTGCGGCTTCGCGAAGCCCGACCGTCACGGCCAGGGCCTCGTCGTCGTCGAGGATCAGTGGTGGAATACGGGTCCCGGCCTGAAGGCGGTAGCCGCCCCAGGGCCCGGCGTCGGACTCGACCGCGTAGCCGAGCTCCCGGAGTCTGGCCACGTCACGCCTGACGGTGCGCTCATGGACCTCCATTTTCCCTGCCAGTTCGGCGTTCGTCCACGAAGGGCGTGCGGACAGCAGGCCGACCAGGCGCAGCAGACGGGCAGAGGTACTGATCACGGACGAAAGTCTTCCCTATGACCAGGACTGAAGCTGTCCTGGTCTCGCCGTAGCGTCTTCTTCATGACCACAGAACACATCTCCGCACATGAACTCGGCCGGCCGCAGCACCGGATCTGGAGTGAGATCGAGCCGACGCCTCTGGGGGACTTCGGCAACCAAATCATGATCAAAGCGCTGACCGCCGACAAAGCACAGGTGCTGCACGTGACGATCGCGGCGGACACAGTAATCCCCAATCCTGCGGATCCGGGCGAGCAGGAAGTCCACCCGATGGAGCAGATCGACGTCATCCTGACCGGTCGCATGGCGTACGTCGTCGACGGAAAGAAGCTTGTCCTGGGGCCGGGCGAGGCACTTGGCATCCCGGGTGGAGTGCCCCATTCCGCAACTGCGCTCGAGGACACCACCATGATCGAGGTCTTCACACCGGTCCCGGACTTCCCGACCGGTGAAGTGCGCACACCGTGAGCGCCGTGTCGCACAGATACACATGCGACGCAACCTCAGCGCGGGCGCGCCGGCGTCTGTTCGGTCCGGCACGAGCTGAAACGGAACATGTGGACAACGACGGCAGAGGAAGGTGAGCGTTCGGCGGTGACGGGTTACGCCCTTCACCGCCGAACGACAGTCAGCACCCCAGGGGCCGGCCCCGCCGGCAAGGAGTCTTCTGATGAGCGCTCATACCGATACCGATCCTGCGATCCGCTACCTGGCCGTCACCTTCGACTGTTCCGACCCCGCCGAGCTGGCTCGCTTCTACAGCGAGGCCCTCAACCTGCCCATCACTCTTTCCACTGACGGCTTCGTGCTGCTGGGCCGTGAGGGTTCACCCGGGCTGGGCTTCTACCGCTTGGACGACTACCGACCTCCCAGCCGGTCGGACCTCTCGGTGCCGAAACAGGCTCATCTCGAACTGGGGGTGGACGACCTGGACACGGCCCAGGCCCGGCTCATCGCTCTGGGAGCCGTCGTAGCGGACGTGCAACCGCTTCCCGGCCGGCGGCGCATCCTTCTGGACCCCGCCGGCCACCCTTTCTGCATCACCCTGTGAGGCCACGCTCGCCCTCGGGCAGGGGTGTCGACCATGCGTCTTGCGGACGCAGGTCACGGGCTTCGTCGTCCGAGTGCTGTCGTTCCCCGCGAGCGCCTCGGGGCGTCGGTGTGGTGCTCACGCGTCGGCGCCTCAGTGGTGCTGACTGACGGGGATGTAGTTGGCGTACGCCTCGATGCGGGTGATCAGGCCGGTGCCGTCGAAGCCGAAGTGCACCGCGGCGTGCACCTCACCACGCTTGCCATCGTTCGCTGTCACGTGCACAACGTGCTGCTGGAGGACCTCGTCCGGCTGAGAGAGCTGGCGGAGAATGTCGTAGCGGATCGATTCGTAGGAGCCGATCTGCCGTCTCAACCCCTCGAAGTACTCCTCGAACGTCTCATCGCCCTTGCCGTCGTTGTGCCAGACGGTGGCTGTCTCGGTGCACAGGGCACGCGCGGACTTCCAGTCGGACTTCTCCAGTGCGCGGAGGTAGGTGATGACCTTGTCCTTGAGGTTCTGGCTCATGGTGGTCCCTTTTCTGATGGGATCTGTGGGTCGTCGACGGGGGCGGGGCGGTTCCGGTCGGAGGTGCTGGATCAGGATGCGCTCGCCTCGGTACCGGTTTCAGGCGGTGGCTGTGGGGTGGTCGGATCAGACGCCCGGTGCGGCCGACGTGAGGAGCGGCAATCTGAGCCGACGCCCCGATGCCTTCATGGATCGGGGCATCGGTCTCGCCCGGCGTTCAGGCGGGCGGTGGGCCGTCGTGGTTCACGATTCCGTAGTCCGACGCGAGGTCGGTGTGCTCGGAGTCTGCTCGCGCGTCGGCGGGTCCTACCGTGTGGAAGAGCCCCTCGACGGCTCCGGGGTTGTTGATGACGAGGACCTCTGCGGTCGGTGTGATCGTCTGGAAAGTGTGTGGGACCAGCCGAGATACGTAGATGTAGGCGCCTGCCTCGGCGTCGTGCACCTCGCACTCGTCCAGCGAGGTCGACCCGACCCAGAACCGGACGCGGCCGGACAGGACCACCCAGCTCTCGTCCTCCCGGCTGTGGGTGTGCAAGGGCGGCGCATCCTCGCGGCCGACGGTGAGACGCATGACGCTGACCGCTCCGCTCGTCTCGGCGTTGGTCGCCACCTGCTCGATGACCTTGTTGTAGTAGGGGAAGTCCTGGCCATCGCCTGGGTTTCGTATGAGGGCAATGCTCATGTTGAGGTCTCCTTGCGGCGTGCTGCCTCAATGAGGCGGCCGGTTCGTCGAAGCCGATGTGGTGGGCGCTGCGGCGCACGGGCGGAATTCGGCGGTGCGGTCCGTACGGCGGGTGTGCCCGCGCGCCACGGTGGTGAGGGCACACCGGCGGAAGAGCGCACGGTGATGCTTTGAGGCTGCTCGGGGTCACGGTCGGCCGAGCCGTCGGCTCAGGTCGTCGGCGACTGTGGTTGCTGACGGATCCAGTCGGGGAGGAGGGCGTACAGACGGGCAGCGATCTCTTCCGGGTCGCAGTCGGTGTTGCCCCCGACGGCGGCAGAGAAGACTCCGTGCACGCCGGAGGCGGTAAACACGTCCTCGACCGAGTTGTGCGGGCCGGATTCCCGCTCGTCGGTGCCGAGGTCGCGCCGAAGAGCGCGGAGCTGCTCCAGGAGGAGGTCGCCGATCCCCATCAGTCCGCTCGGTGATCGCCAGGTCGAAGCCAGCAGGAAGAGGCTCCTGCGCTGCCTGAGCGAGTCGAGCATGGCGTTCAGCGTCGCCACTGCCACGGCGGTCGGGTCCGCGCCCATGTGTCGATCGCTGATGTTCAGGACGTGGAGGGCGCGGAAATCGTCTGCGATCACGTACACCGCCGCCTCTTCGACGGAGTCGAAGTGGTTGTAGAAGGTGGCGCGGTGGATGCCGGCGGCTTCGGAGAGGGCAGAGACCGAGGGGCACAACTGTGTCCGCTGCATGAGGTCGGCAAGTGCATCGGCGATCGCCCGTCGCGAGCGCGTGAAGCGCGGGTCCGCGTCGTTGGCCAGGGGCTGATCACTCACCATGGACGCACTTTACTTCGCGGGTGATCGCAGCGCTTCACCCCCCGGGGCCGCTGGGGCAATCGCCGAGAACCGGCCATCGGCAGGTACGCCAAGGGCGCGTCGCAGGCGCCGACAAGGAGACCCAGGCTTCGCCCCCGTGCGGCGTGTGGCCGACAGGGCGGCAGGGGAAGGCCCGAGTCCCTGCCGCCTCCGGCGACGGCCGCCGTTCGAGCACGGGGATTCGCGTCGGACATGTCGCTCCTTCGGTCGGGTTCGCTCTCGACGCTACCACTATTCGACACCTGTCGATCAGTGGTCTACGGTGGATCGTGTACCGACCCGCCAAGTAAGGAAGCACCATGTCGACAACAGGCAGCAGCACCTCCACCGCGGCAATCGCGGACAAGTTCGCCGTGGTGGAGACCATCTACCGATACGCAGCCGGCCTCGACCTGCGTGACAAGGGCCTACTCGCGTCCGCGTTCACAGACGATGCCGTAGCCGATTTCGGTCCGGCCACGAGAAAGGCCGGCCAGGAGTACCCGCCGGTGGAAGGCCGCGAAACCATCGCCGCAGCCCTGTTGGCCTCGCTCAGTCACCTGGACACCACGCACTCCGTGAGCAACCCGCGCGTGAGCCTGGACGGCGACAAGGCGCACCTCGAAGCGATCGTGGCGTGCCAGCATCTGCCCCGAGAGGACCACTCCCGCCACGTCCTCATGACCAACCGCTACGACGTCGCACTTGTCAGGAGCGGCGACGTCTGGCTCATCCAGCACGTCACCGTCGACAACGCCTGGACCCAAGGAGATCCCACCGTCCTAGCCGGAATCTAGGAACCTGCCTGGCGAGGGGCCGTCTCCGCATCGTTCTCAGCAGTCCCGAGGGGTCAAAGCCCCGCACTCCAGCCGACACGGTGTAGCAGTAGGCCCGCCCCCGACGCCTCCATGCCTGCGGCGCATGCCCTGACCCCTTCGTCGTCAACAGGCGGCAGCGGCCTGAAGGTGCCGCCGCAGGCAGCCGGGACACCTTGTCACTCTCTCCAACACGATCGGAATCTCATGAGCGAACACCCCGGTCCGGACTGCTCGGACCGCAGCGAGATCCTCGGCCTGCTCACGGCCTACGTCTTCGGCCTCGACCACCGCGACTTCACTCGCGTTGCCTCCGTCTTCACCGAGGCGCCGAGGTGGAGAACGTCTTCGACACCTACCTTGCGGAGGGAAAGCAGTTCAGCGGCCTGACGACCGGTGGCAGCGCGGTCGCGGACGGCGCCCGCCAATTGTTCAAGAGCCTCGACGCGACGCAGCACTTGCTGGGTGCCCAAACCGTCGAAATCGCGGATGCGGGAGCGCACGCGTCCACGCAGATCGTCGCCCATCACCACCGGGGTGGAGGCTACTACCACACCGGCGACACCTACGAGGACGACCTCGTGCGCACCGCCAATGGCTGGCGCATCTCACGCCGTACTCTGCGCATCCACTGGACAACCGGCAGCCCTGGCGTATTTCTCATGGCGTAAAACCTCGGAGCGGCCCAACTGCTCTGGCGATCGGTGATCCCAGCACATAGCTGCCGGCGCCGGTCCAGGCCGAAGGCCGCGCGTGGCGCTTCACTGCCCCGGCAGGCCGACATTTCCCCTCCACGGCCGCGGTCTCCAGCTGCGCCGCACCGGTCCCCATGTGCTCCTCCATCCCGGTGCAGCCTCCGCACAGGACGTCAGGGCTGTGCGGCGCACCCCCTTCGTGCAGCCTTTCTCATGTGCGTCGCGTCCATGAGTGTGGTGTTTTTACACCCCACCGGATCCCCACGACACCCCGGCTTCGACGCCCTGCACAAGCCCGGAGCGGAACCCCTGACCCGTCAGGCACCGCGGGCAGCGTGGCGCAATAGCATCTGAACATATTCTCGCGATGAAGGAGATATGGCACCGCGATAAGGCAGAGTTCCACGGCGAATTCGTGAACTTCGATCCCATCTATTCGTGGACCAAACCTGTGCAACGCCCGCATCCCCCGGTCTGTATCGGTGGAGGAGAAAAGGCATTCGCCCGGGTGGTGGAAGTCGGAGACGGCTGGTTTCCCAACCCTCAGTCGTCCGACGGCCTGAAGCCGAAAATTGAGCGGCTGCGCGAATTCGCAGGCCGTGAAGTTCCGGTGACAGTCCTGCACGTGGGGGCGGCCGAAGCTGAGATCGTCAACGGATACGGACAGGCCGGTGTGGAGAGGATCGTCTTTCCCCTCGACACGGAGGCGACCGACCCGCTGGCAGACCTCGATGAATTGGTCGCGCTCGCAGTTGACCTGGCAGTCGACCTGGACAGTTCGCTGATTCCGGGCACCAGTGAGCGCGAAGCGTGAGTCATTCTGTTTCATTTGCATGGAGAGCCGGCGTGCCTCGACTCCCTCCTCCAGAGGGATCGGTCTGCAGTTGATGGCCAGGCCCGCCTCCCTCGGCCCGCAGGCGGTCGTGACCTCGGCGTTCACGCAGCCGGGAGTCCTGCCGCGCCATCCACGGAACAGCCAACTCAGCGATGAGTGAACCGGGCTGTTTCCTCGGGATACCAGTGCAGATGCGATGCGAAAGAGCCGTACGGGCCAAGACAGACGTCACAATCTCTTCAACCTATACGGCTCCCCTCATGCCATGGCCCAGCACGGCGTTTCGTGGAAATTTTGGTCGATCTTCGCCCGGCCTCATCGGAGTTGAGGCAAGAAGGCGGTCGGGCTGCAGCCCCTCACCACCGGAATTCACCGTCGTAGAGGCGTCGGTGCCGCCATTCGCCATGCCACCGCAGGCGCCGGTAGGCGTGTGGGTCGGGCAAGGTCCGGCGGCGAAACTCTGCGTCCAGACACGCCACCACTCGCCCGAGTTCGGCGCGGGACGGCTGTGGAAGCGAACGCAACGCTTCTTGCAGAATATCCCGGGCGTTCGCCACGTCGACGAGCGAGGACTCCGGATGGGGAGAGGCTGGGAAGCACAGGTCTAGGTTGCGGCCGGGCTGTCGCAGGAACGCCCGGTAGTACCTGAGCGCGGCTTCCACCGCCCCGTCCCACAAGCCGTCCCGCAGCCCGGCCCAGGAGTCACCGTGCTCACGCTCCGTGCGCTGGATCTCGGCGCAGGTGCGCTCGGACAACCCGGGAATTCGACAGGTCCAAGGGCTCCAAACGGGCGGGACCGGATTTTCGGCGCGAAGCGCGCCGGGCCGCCTACGCGGCATGGGCCTTTCGGTTGGTCATCATGCTCGCGATCATGCCGGACGGCCTGACAGCCCACAAGGCCCTGCGGCCCTCACCGCCTCCCGGCAAACTCGCACCATCCGATCTTCCCGGCTTGCGCTCGCCAGCAACCCACTTGTCGAACGGAGCCTCGATGAACAGCAGCCCACGCCCCGCTCTGTCGCGGACCCCGACATCGGCGATGCAGCGTGGAGGGCCACCGCCGCTGTCGTGCACGTCGCAGTAAGAAGAAGGAGCTCGTCGGAGAGTTCAGGAACGGCGGCCGTCAGTGGCGGCCGGCGGGTGACCCAGCGGGGTGGGCGTCCACGACTTCGCCGACCCGCAGATGGGCAAGGCCGTCCCCCCATGGGGTCAACGACATCGAGGCGAACACCGGTTGGGTCGACGTCGGCACCGATCACGACACCGTCGCGTTTGCCGTTGAGTCAATCCACCGCTGGTGGCACGGCCAGGGCCAGGACGCCTACCCGCGGCGACCCGGCTGCTTGTCATTGCCGATGCGGACGGATCTAACGGCAACCGCACCCGGGCCTGGAAACTCGAACTCGCACGGCTCGCCGCCGAAAGAGACCATCACCGCGTGTCATCTGCCGCCTCGGCGCGTCGAAGTGGAACAAGGTCGAGCACCGTTTGTTCTCGCGCATCACCATGAACTGGGGTGGCCGCCCGCTGACCAGCCACGAAGTCATCGTGAACAGCATCGCAGCGACCCACCACCCGCACTGGACTGCGCGTGCAGGCCGCGCTCGGCACCGACAGCTATCCCATCGCGGTGCAGATCGGCGACGTAGAGATGGCCGCCCTGCTGTCCGACCCCTCCCTGACCGGGATGCCCCGGTTCGCCAGCAGCCGCACGGCCATGCACCGCACCCTCCTCAAGAACAGAAGACACTGCTCGAGGCCCAGAGCATCACCATCCCGCCCGCGAAGACCCCACCCGCGTCCCCTCGCAGTCCTCCAAGCCAGGGTCCTCGCGCTGACCGGCGGCACCAGCACCAAGCTCAAGACACCGTGTTGATGACCTGCAAGCCCTTGGAGAGCGAAATACTCATCGAGTGGGTGCGGTGTTCGTCAAGATGCTGATCCTGTGGAATTCTGACAGAATGGAGAAATTCCTCGTCGGAAGCGCCCCTTAAGGAGCTCTTCATGCCTGAGCCCGGAGCCATCACCTCCCACCTTGCCGCAGCGGACACACCAGAGCTTGTGCGCGCGCCAGAGGCGACGTTCCTCTCGGTGGGCGGCTCGGGCCGTCCGGGGACCGAGGCTTTCTATCGCAAGATGGCCTTCGTTACCGCGGTGGAGGCGTCCCTACCCGGTGCGGCGAGGATTTCTCCATCGGATGCATGTGTCATCGAGATTCTCTACTGGTATCCGAAGCAGGCCGAATCTGTCGAGATCGAAGACTTTTACACCGGCAACAGCATCGATCTCCTTGAGTACCGCATCACCACCCGCGTCGCCGACTCGACCACCCATAACGCAGTTGTGTCGGCCCGCCGTGACGCGGCGGGCCGTGCCGACGATCCGGGTGGCGAAGTGGAGCTGTTCACCTTGCCCGAGAGCCTTGTGGTGCAGGTGATGCATCACGGGCCTTTCAAGGACGAGTTCGAAACTCTCGCTCGGCTTGGCGCGTTCGCCCGTGACAGGGGCCTTCGGCGCTCCGGTCCGCATCGAGAGATCCACATCGACCCCTTTACCGCACAGACGCCGCAGGACGCGTTGCGGACCATCTTGCGTGACCCTGTCGCCTGACCTGCAGGTCTCACCAATGACCGCGGTTCGAAGCCCGCAATAGGATCGCCGAGCGTCCCGCGCTCTCGCCGTGGTGTTGGCCTACTGCCCGGTAGACGAGGGTGAGGGGCAGATCCAGGTGGTCGACCACCGGCGTCGTGCGTCGTTGACTCACCCCCTGCCCGCCTCTGACCGTTCGGTGACCTTGCCGGACGGCCCTCTTGTCGCCGGACAGAGGCGCCTCAGGTCGTAACCGCCCCGGGGCCCCGCCTGGGCGGGGCCCCGGGGCGGCCGGTAGCCGGGGCTGTCGCCCTGGTTGACCGTTTCGGGAAGGCCCAGCAGTGCCGTCCTCCGAAGCCAGTGGCTCACCCTCGAGTGCGGAAGCAGCAGCTGGCGTTCGCCGCTGCCACCACACTGGGCGGCACTCGGTCGAAGAAGGTGGGCCGGCCTGGGTGGTGCACACCCGCGGTCACCCGGCGGGCTAGCTTCGAGAGCGTCGGCCGCTGAGACCGAAGAGGGCAACGAGCACGGCGGCGGTACCTAGGCCGGCCGCTGTCCAGAAGGCACCCGCCAGGCCGGGGACGAAGGTGCCGGGCTCGCCGCCGCTCGTGTGGACCGCGACGATGACGGCGATGCCGAGGGAGCCGCCCACCTGCTGAACCATCTGCAGAAACCCGGACATCGACCCGCTGTGCCGGGCAGGCACCCCCTCCATGATCAGCATCGTCCCGGGGGTGAACACGAGGGCGACACCGAGGCTGTGGAGCACCAGGGGGGCCACGACCCCGCCGACGTAGGTGCTGGAGTCGTCCAGGGCGGCGAACCAGATGAAGCTGATGGTGACCAGGGCCGTGCCGAGGACGAGCAACCGACCGGCTCCGAACCGCCGTACGAATGCGGGAACGAACTGCGTGACGATCAGGATGGTGCCTGTCAGGGGCAGGAAGGCGAGGCCGGCGACCAAGGCGCTCATGCCCAGCTCCCGTTGGTAGAACTGCACCAGCGTGAACAGCAGGGAGAAGTGGACCCCCACGGTGAGCCCCATGGCGCCCAGGGCCGTTGCGCGCTTGCGATGACGAACCAGGGAGAGGTCGAGCAGCGGGAGCCTGACGCGCCGCTCGACGGCGACGAACGTGGTGAGCAGGACGAGAGCGAGGACGAAGGTGACCACCGTTCCCGCGGTGGCCCAGCCTGTCTCTGCGGCGTGCACGAAACCGTAGACGAGGGCCAGCGACCCGAGGGTCGCGGTGATCGCTCCCGCCACGTCCACCCGGCCTCCGGTCGGCCGGTCCTCCTTGACGAGCCATTGGACGACGAGAACGACGACGGCCCCGATGGGCAAATTGATCAACAGCCCCCACCGCCAGGAGAAGAAGGCGGTCAGCGCGCCACCGACGATCAGGCCGAAGGACGAGCCCACTGCGGAGGCGGCGGTGAACAGTGCCATGTTCCGGCTGCGGGCATGCTCGTCTCGGGCGATGGCGGTGATCAGGGACAGGATGCTCGGTGCCGCGATGGCCGCTCCGACTCCCTGCGCCACCCGGGCGACGACCATGATCGTCGCGTCGGGGGCGAGGCCGGCGGCCAGTGACGCGAGAGCGAACAGCACTGTTCCGATGGTGAAGACCCGGACCCGGCCCAGAACGTCGCCGAGCCTACCGCCGAGCAGCATGAGTCCGCCGAAGGCCAGCGCGTAGGCGTTGGGCACCCATGACAGACCGGCGGGGGAGAAGCCGAGATCCTGTTGCAGTTGGGGGAGTGCGACCGTCACCACCTGCGCGTCGAGTTGCAGCATGAGCTGCGTGGCCAGGATGGCGACCGTGGCCAGGGCGACGAAGCGCGGCACGGCCACGGTGGGCACCCTGCGGTGTTCCGTCGGGGCCGGGGATGTATCGGCATCGCTGCCGGTGTGGACGGACATGCCACCTCATAGGGGGATGGTTGATGAAAACGCGGAGGGAGGCCGCACGTGCGAGCGGCTGGCACCTGCACGAGGGGCGAGGAGTTGCTTCTCGCCCGGCACGGCCGTGTAGTCGAAGCGATGCCGTTAGTGTAACTAGGGTAGATACACTTTAGCAATTGTCGACGGCGGACCGGACTTCGACCGCGAGAGGCCCCGCGTCGTCCGCCACGTATGCAGGGCTTCTCCTCGTGGTGTCACCCGCCCGTGTGGCAGGACCGATACGAAGAGGGGTGAACATGAAGAACTGGATGACCGGATAGCACGCGTCACCGGCTGGGGGACGGTTATCGGGCGTGCCGTCGCTCGGTGAGCGCTGACGGTGGCAACCCTGGTATAAGCCTGTACGCGGCATCCAGGTCCGCCGCGCACTGTTCGGCACGCTCCTGAGCACAGGGGTTGGGTGGCCGAGGCGCCCGGGTAAATGGTCTCAGCCCCGGCCCTATCGAGACCGGAGGCTTCCGTGAATCCCAGGGCGAGACCTCGGGGGAGGCTGAGCGCACCGGGAAGGCTGGGCCACGACCCCCTCGGTCGTACGGGGAAGCCGGCAGGGATGCCTCGGCGGCTCTCTTCCTCGCCACCGACGAGAGTTCCTTCGTGACCGGTAGGGAACTTCACGTGGATGGCCGTATGACTATCAGGCGCCCAGCGTGTCGGCGGTCGTGCGGCCGACACCTTGGTGTCTCGCGAGCCAGGGGCGATCGCGAGGCACGCAAAGTCGTCCTACCGGTACGCCAAGAGGGAGCGCCGTACGCCGGGCCGACGGCCACAGTTGCCGCGGCCGAGTGGCGTGACCTCGTGAACGGTCAGCGGGCCCCGGCGGATACGGAGTGGAACGCCAGCGTGTCGCGCAGGACGTCTGCCACGGTGGTGGCCGACAGTGACCGGCAGAGAGCCTCAGTCGCCTCTTGATACACCTGACCCAGGGCGTGCTGGATGCCGAAACCCACGTAGCACTCCGCGTTGGGATCCGAGGCGTGCATTCCGAAGATCGGCTCCTCGGGGAGTGCCTGGTAGACGTTGAGAAGAGAGATCTTCTCCGCCGGACGGGCGAGGTTCCAGCCGCCGTTGCGTCCGTGGGTGACCTCTACCAGTCCGGCATCCTTGAGCTGCCCGAGGCAGCGCCGGATGACGACGGGGTTGGTGTTGACGCTGGTCGCGATGCGCTGGGACGTCGCGACCTCTTTGTCGGTGCCCCGCCGGTCATACGCCAGCCAGGTCAGGATGTGGACGGCCAGGCTCATACGGCTGTTCGCGCTCACGCGGGCTCGCCTCCCTCGGTCGATGCCGGTACTGACTGGCGCTCGCGCACGCTGCCGGCGACACTAAAAACTGTAACAGTTACAGAAAAACCGGGCGCCGCGTGCTCCAGCCGGGTCGCATGCCGCTCGGGCGTCCGCGATCGTGACGCAGGCCATCCGCAGCAAGTCACGTGCCGACGTTGCTCGCGGAGCTGGGCTGCGCCGTTCGTCCCTGCTGTGCGGACATCGCACACGCCCGACAGGGATCACTGGTCAAGCTCCTGGCCGAGGGGATCGCTGAGGGAGGCGGCGATGCGCTGGGGCGTTGTCTCCCCTTTGTCGATGCCGCGCCGGTCGCACGCCAGCCAGGTCAGGATGTGCACGGCCGAACGCGTGCGACTTTTCACGCACACGCCGCACGCCCCTGACCCCTTTTCCACGAAGGAGCTCCCCGCTCCGCCAGCGCTGGAAAGCGCGACGACCGACGTTGCACCGATATTTCATGGTCACCGCGTCTGGGCAGTGCGACCGTGCGCGCCTACGGGGCGGGCAGCTGGGGCGCCCATGTATACCGCCGTCCGCACTTCCGGCAGGGCGGTTTCGCCGCTGTCCGGTCCGCAGCGAAACGTCCTGCAGGCCGTCTGCTACCTAGACCTGGGCGAGGCCGCCATCGACAAAGAGTTCGGCACCCGTGGTGAACGAGCTCTGGTCGGAAGCGAGGAAGACGGCGGCGGAGGCCACTTCGTCCACGTGCCCTACCCGCCCCATGGGGATGGAGCTGGCGAAGTTTTCCTTGAGTTCGCGCTGCGCATCGGCGTCGTCACCCGCGAAGCGCAGGAGACCGGGGGTCTCGACGGGGCCGGGGCTGATCGAGTTGACCCGAATCTTGCGTCCCGCCAGCTCGGCTGCCCAAGACCGGGCAAAGTTGCGCGCAGCCGCCTTGGTGGCGCTGTAGACGCTCATCGCCGGAATGCCCTGGGAGGCATTGGTCGAGGAGGTGAGGATGACCGAGGCGCCCTCGGGAAGGAGTGGGAGCGCCTTCTGCACAGTGAAGAACATGCCCTTGACGTTGATGTCGAACGTTCGCTCGTACTCCTCCTCTGTCACGTCTGCGAAGCCTGTGACGCCGCCCACTCCTGCGTTCGCGAACAGCACATCGAGCCGTCCGCTGCGCTCCCTAATGGTCGCGAACAGGGCGTCGAGATCATCGAGCCTGGACACGTCGCTCTGCACCCCCACGGCGTCCGCGCCGATCGCTGCCACAGCGGCATCGAGCTCAGACTTGCGGCGCCCCGTGACGTAGACGGTGGCGCCTTCCCGTGCGAAACGCTGGGCCGCGCCCAGACCGATACCAGTGGTACCGCCCGTGACCAGGGCGATCTTTCCGTCAAGCTGTCCCATTGCCCACTCCTTGGAGAATTGCTCTGAGGCTGGCTCTGCAGGCTGCGGGGAGCCCGCCACCTCCAGTGAAGGACGCCGGAGGTGCTGCACCAGCCGCTCAAATAAAATATAACAGCTTTGATTACACTTTGCCGTGGGTGTCGGCGGCGACCCGCATCAGCGGTGTGTCGCCACCCCCTCACCTCGCCGCACTGCCACGCCGTGGTGCCGCGACGCGGCCTTGTGGCAGCCCGGGGGCGGACCACAAAGCGAGCGAGCGGGCCGCGCCGAACGACGGCAGGCTCGGGCCCGCCCGTATCCCTAGATATGTTCGCCTTGGAGGAACGGGTAGTCGGTATACCCCTCGGGGCCGGATGTGTAGAAGAGTGCCGGGCGCGGCACGTTCTCCAGGTGCTCGCCCTGCCAGCGCTCCACCAGGTCGGGGTTGGCGATGGCCGCTCGGCCCACGGCCACGACATCGGCGTGAGCGGCCTCGATCAGCTCCACCGCTTCCTCGCGCGTCGTGATCGAGATGGACCCGCTGTTGGCCATCAACTTGCCACCGAAGCGCCGGCGCAACTGCTGGGCCAGCTCTCCCCCCAGCTCCTTGTGCAGGAGGGAAAGGTAGGCCAGGCCTAGCGGGCGCAGTTGGTCCAGTAGGTGACCGTAGGTGGCCAGGGCGTCGTCCCTGTCGGTCTCCAGGGCGTCCTTGATGTTGCGTTCGGGCGAGATCCGCAACCCGACCCGCCCGGCGCCGATGGCCTTCGCCACTGCCGTGACCACCTCGACGACGAAGCGGGCCCGGTTCGTCGGTGTGCCGCCGTACTCGTCGGTGCGGTGGTTCGACGCTGGGGAGAGGAACTCGTGTAGCAGGTATCCGTTGGCGGCGTGGACCTCTACGCCGTCCAAGCCGGCCTCGATCGCCCGGCGGGAGGCCGTGATGAAGTCCTCAAGTGCCGCTCGGGCTTCCGGGGCGGTCAGTGCCTGCGGCACTGGGTAGGGCTGCTTGCCCTTCTCCGTGTGTCCCTCACCGTTGATCGCGATCGCGCTGGGAGCCAGGATGCGCCGCCCTCCGTTGACATCGGGGTGGGTGACGCGACCGGCGTGCACGACCTGCATCACGATGCGGCCGCCTTGAGCATGCACCGCCTCGGCCACCCGCCGCCAGCCGGCCGCCTGTTCGTCAGTGACAATGCCCGGCTGCCCCACGAAGGCCTGCGACTCGCGGCTGGGGTAGACGCCCTCGGTGACGATCAGTCCGAGGCTCGCTCGCTGTCGGTAGTGCTCGACCATCAGGTCGCCGGGTATGCCGGAGGGGCCCGACCGCATCCGAGTCAGCGGGGCCATCGCGACACGGTTGGCGAGCTTGATGTCTCCGAGCGAATCGGGCGTGAAGAGAGACGGTTTCGCGGATGTCGATGCCGACGTCATTGATGTGACTCCGTTCCGGAATGGGTGAACGCACGGGTGGGGCCGGCTCCTGAGGTGTGGTGCGGGAGCACTCGTTCCGTCCCGTCACCACTCGCCGGGGGGGGGCTCCGTCCCTCTTGGATCAACGGCGATGAGCCCCCACGGGCCCGCTTTTCCTTGCTCCGCAGGACGGCCGGTCCTGTCGGCGCGACACTGTGTAAGCTGTATCAAGGTTCGTTACATTAACGCGCCGACCGGCACCCCCTGTCAACTTCCAGGAGCACCCTCATGTCCGCACACCTCCACTCCCTTTCAGAAGCCCCGTTGAGCGAGGGCTACGACGCCGCCACCCGTGATGACCCGGAGTTCGCTCAGCACTTCGAGCACCGCTTCACCACCATCGACGGCCTTCAGATGCACTACGTCGTCGGAGGCGATGGCCCCCGCACCATCGTGCTGCTCCATGGCTTCTCGGAGAGCTGGTACGAATATCGGGCGATCATGCCCGACCTGCTGCCGGGCCACACGGTCATCGCCGTGGACCTGCCGGGACTTGGGGACACCACCGGTGAGCTGCCCTCGCACGACAAGGCCACGCTCGCCCGCTACGTGCACCGCCTGCTCCTCCAACTCGGCCACCAGGAGGGGGTGCAGTTGGTCGCGCACGACTTCGGCAGCGCCGTCGCTTATGCCCTTGCGGCTCAGTGGCCCGAACAGTTCGACGGCTTGATGATCATGGACTTTGGCCTCGTCGGCGGTTCACTCACCTTCGACCAGCTCAAGCCGCTGTCGTTCCACTTCTCCTTCTTCCAGCAGGAACCGCTCTTCGAGCAGCTCGTAGCCGGACAGGAGCGCCTCTTCCTCTCGTACTTCTATCAACTTCTCGGCGCACCGGCCCCGGAGAAGAGCCTCGAGGAGTACGCGCGCGTCTACGGCCGGCCGGGCGTGCTGCACAACGGGTCGCGCTACTACCAGGCATGGCCGCAGGACGAGGCCGACAACCGCCGACTCATGCTCAAGCCCCTGGACATGCCCGTCCACATCATCGCCCAGGCGCAGCTCTTCGATGCGTTCCACACTGCCCTCAAGGACGCCGCTCCGCACGCGACCGGCAGCCCTGTCGAGGGAGTGGGGCACTGGCTCCTGCACGAGGCACCCGGACGCGTACTCAAGGAGATCAGGGCCTTCTTCGACTACCAGGACTGATCGTTTCCGTCCTTGTTCCGCACCACCACCATGAGGAGGAAAACGTGCTGGACCACGTGGAGATCCAGGTCGCCGATCCGGAGAAGAGCGCGGCGTTCTACGACGCCGTCCTCGCACCTCTGGGCGCCGGTCGTCGTATCGAGCACCAGCAGCGTATCGGCTACGGGCTCGGGCGCCCGGAGTTCTGGATCAGTCCGGTTGTCGGACCGGCATCGCCCTCACGTGAGACGCACCTCGGCTTCGCGACACCCGGCCGTGACGCGGTCGACGCCTTCTACGCCGCGGCCGTGGCCCAGGGGGCGCCGGTTCTGCACCAGCCGAAGGTGTGGCCGCAGTACCACGACAGCTACTACGCCGCCTTCGTGCGGGACCCGGACGGCAACAACGTGGAGGCCTTCTGCGAGAACCCGGCCTGATGCCGCTCGGCGTAACCGGTACGAGCGAGGGCCGAAGCGGAAATGACGATGACGCCACGTATTCCTGCTTGCGCTCGTCCGGGACAGTAGCGGTCGTCCCGCCTTGAAGAGGGCCTCGTTCCACCGAGGGTATTGGTGCGGGTCGGGCCGGGCGTGACCTGGTGGGTTAGCCGGTGTCGGCCCCGGCTTTTGCTGTTGCGGGGGCGGTCGGTGGCGATGTTCGAGAACACGTGGATGCCGCCGCCACCGGCGGACCCCTCGCGCTCGTCCACGGCTTCATCCATACCACTGAGTCCGCTGGCCGATCCTGTCCTTCGTTCTCGCAGCAGTACTGCTGCTGCTGGGCTGAAGGCCGGCCGTCATGGCGCTCATCGGCGGCACCTGATCGGCCATCCTCCTCGTGGTCGTGCAGCACTGCCAACGCGCGCTGCATTTGGGCACCTGGCGTCGGGCTTCGCATTCACTCGCGCTCACTGGGGCGCCCCTGATCAGGGTGAGTTCGTCGCTTCCCTGCCCTCGACTCCGCCGGCAACTACGCCACGGGCCGTCCTGCCCGCGCTGCTCATCCAAAGCGTCGGGGCGGCCATGGGTTTCACCCCGACCGCAGTGGTGATCAGGCCCGGTCCGGAAGCGGAAGACGCCGGCTTCATGTCAGGCCTACTCCAGACCACCCAGCAGGTCGCAGGCTCCCTCGGCTTCGCGATCACCGTCGCGTACATGCCGCAGGTGACAACGCCGCCACCTTTCCCTTCAGCCCGGGCCCGACCTTCTGCGTAGCGGCAGCCACGACCTTCGCCGCCACGCCTCTGGGCCTGTTCGACCTTCACCCGCCCGGTGGCGGAGCCTGCCCGACAGCTCCGATCTCCTACCCGACACAACGAACACCACAGGGCCTCGGCCACAACACCAGAAGGAAGGAACTGACCATGGGACAGCTGTCCGACAAGGTCGCTCTCATCACCGGCGGCACCGCAGGTATCGGCCTGGCCACCGCCCGGCGCTTCATCGAGGAGGGAGCCTTCGTCTACATCACCGGCCGACGGCGACCGGAACTTGATGCCGCCGTCGAGAACCTCGGCACCCAGGCCGCCGGCGTCCAGGGCGACGTCGCCGACCCTCATGCCATCGGCCAGGTAATCAGCGCGATCAGGCAACGTCACGGCCGGCTGGACATCGTCTTCGTCAATGCGGGCGGCGGCAGCGTGATCCCTCTGACCGAGATCACTCAGAAAGACTACGACCGGCATTTCTCCGTCAACGTGGCCGGAGCGCTGTTCACCGTGCAGAAGGCCCTGCCTCTGATGACGAACGGCGGCTCCATCATCCTCGTCGGTTCGGTCAGCGCCTCCCGCAACGTTCCCCAGATGAGCCTGTACGGCGCGACCAAGGCCGCCCTGCGCAGCCTGGGCCGTTCTTGGGCCTACGAACTGACTGAACGCGGTATTCGCGTCAACATTTTGAGCCCCGGCCCCATCGATACCCCTGCCACCTACGTCGCGGCCGGTGCGCACGACGACGAGTCCCGGCAGCAGGTCAGGGACCAGATGGGCAGCAGCATCCCCCTGGCCCGCATCGGCCGCCCCGAGGAAGTGGCCGCCACCGCGGTGTTCCTGGCTTCCGACCAGAGCTCCTTCACCACGGGCGCCGAACTCTTCGTCGACGGCGGCCTGGGACAGATGTGACCGCACACCCCCACCACCGACCACGCGACCGGACGGGCCGTCACAAGCCGGCCGCCCAGAAGGTACGGACATGACACGCGATCCCCACACCTGGCACATC
Source organism: Streptomyces sp. NBC_01012 (assembly GCF_045162755.1). Classification (NCBI taxonomy): domain Bacteria; kingdom Bacillati; phylum Actinomycetota; class Actinomycetes; order Kitasatosporales; family Streptomycetaceae; genus Streptomyces; species Streptomyces sp. NBC_01012. The sequence continues at coordinate 5,493,624 of NZ_CP108688.1, forward strand.
ACCGCCGCCTGAGCAGGCCTGGGGCAGTCACTCACCGAGACGCTGCTCCGACAGGGCCACCGCGGCGCGGCGACCGCGATGACCGCGTCGCCTGTGCGGACGAGTACATCGACACGCAGCACGCCAGCGACGTGCTGCTCCCTGACCTGACTTCTCCCGTCCACCAACGACCAATTCATGCACCACAGAAGCAAAGGAAAAGGGTAATGACGCAGAACACCCAGCAGATCGACGGTCGCGACGAAGCAGAGATCCGGTCGGTGATCCTTGGATATGTGGAGGCGCTGGATAGCCGCGACTTCGGTCAGCTTGCGGCCGCGTTCACCGACACCGCAGAGCTCGAAAACACCTTTGAGAGCTACATCCCGGGCGGCGAGGACTTCACCGGCGTGATGGCCCGGGGCGCGAACGAGATCGCAGGTGCCATTGGCGACCTCATGAGGCGGCTCGATGCCACCCAGCACTTCCTGGGAGCGATCTGGGTCGAGCCCACCGACGAGGGAGTACGCACGCGAACACAGATCATCGCCCACCACCACCGCGGCACCGGTTTCTACCACACCGGCGGCACGTACACGGACTCATTCGTCCGCACCGACAACGGGTGGCGCATCGACCGCCGTGTATTGCACACCTTGTGGACCACGGGCGAGCCGAGCGTGGTCACAGGCGCCTGAACTCCTGCCGGATTGAGCGGCCGCTCCAGTGGCGAGAGAGCCGACTCCGGGCTCAGCGGTAGCTTGCTGGTCCGCTCTCCGCCAGGGACGGCGATGCAGTCGGCAAAGTGGGCCGCTCCGCGCCGGCATAGCAATCGAGCACTACGCAGCGTGACAGGGGGCAGGTGGAGGCCGGTAGTCTTTCCCGTCTCGGAGGAGGAGTCAGGAACGCGGCCGGGGATTCTTTCTGCGCTCCTCGGAGCCAGTTGTTGTACGTGTACAGGGGCAGTGTGGCGAACGCCTAACCAACCCCCGTTCGAGCCGGACCGAGAGGGACGCAGCCGGATGGAAACGGGCCGCTTTGTCCGTTGTTTTGGCATCGTCGCAGGTGAGAGGCGTCACCCTTTTGGGTTCGAGTCCCACCCGCCCCACCGAGCGTCCCCGGGCAGAATCGACCTGACCTGGGGAAACGCGTTTTTCGGGGTGTTTTTGCGTTAGGCGTTCGCCTCACGGGGGTGTGGCGGGCGTGGGTCCTCGCGCATCGAGAGTGCTTCCAGTACCGCTGTGACCTGGGCTTTTCTGGTCTTCCGGTCGCGGGACCGTTAACAGTGGCCCCACGGCTGCCCCGGGGAGGCGGCGGTGGGACCGACTGTGCCCCAATCGGTGCGGAGCATCTCGTGCACGGATGGTGAGGGTCTGACCGCAGGCCCCGGGCACGCAGTTTCGGTTGAGGCGGAGTGCCGAGGGGCGCGCCCCGGGCCATCTGAGCTGGAGTGGCGTCGCAGTCGGTATCTGTCAGGTACATGCCGTCAGCGGGCCGGAAGCACAGCCACCGGCCCGCGATGTACAGGGCGGTCGAGCCATGCGAGTCGGCTCAGCCGGCGGGCAGTGTGTCCTCGGCCTGGTCTGGGAGTGCCCAGCCGGTGAATCCGGGACCGAGGGGACGAAGCCCCTGGCGACGCATGCGCATCTCTCGGACGGTCAGAACGCCTGCATGTACACCCGGGCCTTGTGGGTATCCAGTTCGAGGACGTGGATCTCGATCCACTGGACCTCGCTCCTGCGGCTGTCCCCGACGCAGGGCGGGCAGACCCCGGCCCAGCGGACGCCCTTCTCGGCCTGGGGCTCGGCGAGGCCGAGATGTCCGAAGAGTTCGGTAGGGGACGGGAGATCTTGGTTCCTGGCGCGCAGGGCCTTCTCGGGACGCAGGTCCTCTGCCACCTGTACCGCGGTCTTCTCGTTGGTGACGAAGGAGAGCAGGTAGATGTCCTCCTGCGGATTGATCTGCACGGCGCCCTTCACCTCCGTCGCGCTCTCGGGTACCGCCACCTTCATGAACGCCGATGCCTCCGGGGCGCCCATGTCCTTTCCCCAGTGCGAGGCGCGCCCGTCCGTCGTCCGGTGATCATCCCCGTCGGCACTCGAACAGGCTGTGAGGAGCAGGGCGGCGGTTCCGAGGACCGTGAGCATCCGTGGCCGCAGGGTAGATCGGTCGTTCACCGGTTTTCCTCGTCGCCGCGCGAGACGTCCCCGCGGGATCCTTCACGGCCAGGGTCCGCCGGTGTCACCCCGGGGGCTGAGCCGCTGTTCAGGTCCTGGGTGTAGGTGCTGCTGCTGCCGCGCATGTCGAATTCCTGAGCGAAGCCCACTTTGTGCAGTCGCCCCATGTCGTCGTCGGGAATGGTGACACCACCGGGGAACGTAGTCGATTTGCCGGAGTCCCAGTTGTACCGGTCCCACACGTTGACCTGGTAGTCGAGCGAGACCTGTGGCTTGCCACCGTCGCCCGGACTGACGGTGACCATGCCAGACACGTTCTGCTGGTGCGACCCGACCGCGTGAAACCATTCGTCCTCACCGAAGGTCCGCCCGATCGCCTGGCTCTCCACGGGAACAACGACGGTCCTGTCGCCGCCGGCCTTCTCGTACTCATCAAGGGCCTTCTGACGCCAGGCTTCCTGGTTCTCGGCGATGTGAAGCGTGCCGACGTCGGTCCGGAACCCAGAATCGTCGTGCAGGATGCGGTCGACGTCGAGGTCGAGCGGCTCGCCGGTGCCGCTGAGGTAGTGCTGCATGTTGCGGGATGCCGCGACCTCCCCTGCGACATCGCCACCCGTGGCGATCGCTTGAGCTTGCGTCAGGATCCAGAGGTCGTGGGCAGTGGGGTTCTCCGTGTCGAATGCTCCCGAGCCGGCGTCGGCCGGCCTCCACTCGTACAACGGGGCCATGATCCCTGCTTCACGAAGGTCGTCGCCGCGCTCTCGCAGCAGGATGCCGCGGGTGGCCGGATCGAGATCACGCCACCACTCCGCCACGGCGGCCCTCCCCTTCGGCATGTTGGCGGCCTTGCCAGCCTGCTCCAGGGAGGGATAGGGGCTCTTCACCGGGCTTCTGTTGAAGCCGTTCATGGTCCCGTCCATGATGTCGGAGTCGACCACGGCGGCTGCGAGGGCGAGCCTGATGCCGTCGTCGGCGTCAGTGACCGCCTGGACCGCCTGGTCGAGGAGATGCGTCCACCGGGTCACCTGCGCGCGCACGCTTTCCTGGTAGCCGGGGTCATGCACATACGCACTGAGTGCGCTCCGACTGAGCTGTTCGGTATCGAACGAAACGACGCCCTGGTCGGAAATGCGCATGCCGTCCTTGAACGCGTCGGTGCGCACGGTGTTTACCCTGCCGCGGAGGGCGACGAGCTGGGTGTGTGAATCCCTCAGGATGGACGCAATCGCCTTGGCCTCCTTCTGAGCCCCCTGCAGCTCCTTGAGTGTCACGGTGAACCTATTGTTCGCGGCATCGGCGCTCTGGCCGACCCACGACTCTCCGAGTGAAACGCCATGGACATCTCGTTTGTACTGCTCCTCGATCGTCTTGGACTTGCCCGCCATCTCACCCCACTTGTCGGCGGCGTCGGTGAGTGTGGACAGGTCGCTGCTCATCACTTCGTGATAGGTCGGCATGCATCCCCCGGGGCGGTCGGTCGGCTGGTCAGTACCCGTCGATCGGGGACGGCGGAGCCAGTTGCGAGCCGATGCCGATGTCGTCGTTCTGGAAGTCGATGCCCGTTTTGCTCAGGGCGTGCTTTTCCGATGCCAGTCGGCCAAGCAGTGCTTTGACCTGCTGTTCCCACGTCCTGTGCGCCTTCTTCAACGCACCCGAAGCGTCCCAGCCGTACCCATCTCTGGCGCCGAACTCCTTGACCGCCGCCTTTACGCTCTCGGTGGCGTGTTTGCCGTCCCTCTCGACGTCGGGTTCCAGATCATCGTTGATGGCCTTCGCCGCCGCCTGCTTCTTTTCCGGGCTCGACGCGAGATCCGGGGCGCCGCCGGTCCCTGCCGCCGGGGGGAGCTGGTTCAGTCGCATCGGGTCTGTGCGCCTGGCGGCCACATCGTTCTTGATCTGATTCCACTCGTCCCAGGCCATGGCCCCCCTGTCAGCGTGTCCGTTCCCAATAAACATACGGAACGGGGTCGGGCCAAAGGCTCGCCGTCAGCACGGCCCCCGGTGGCGCCGAGCACGACGGTCAACGGCAGCCACTTCTTGTCCATCAGTCACTGTCCCATCGACTTGTCGGCGTCGCCCATGCCGTTCCCGTACCACTGCTCGGTGATCGACTGGAGGTGGTCCTCGTACTCGCCAGGGCTCGCGTCCAGCTCCTGCTCCGAGAGCCCTCGTTCCAGTGCCATCCCGCGCAGCATGCCGTTCATCTGCTTCTGGCCGTAGTCGTAGTGTTTGATCATGTTGTTGCGGGTCTCGGCGTCCACATCGGTATCCGCATTGTTCAGGTGCTCGTTCATGCCGAAGTCCACCGAGCGCTGAATCGCGTCACCGAGGACTGGGACGGGGGTCAGCAGCCCGCCGACCACGTGGTAGTTGAGCACCCTCTTGTACGCATTGGCATCCTTCTCCGCTTGGCCCAGGTCGTAGATCACGTCTCCACGTACGCCGTCGAGGTGGCCGAGCACCGAGGCGGACTGCTTGACCCAGGCCCGCAGCTCCGGGTCCTCCTTGCGGAAGGAGTCCGCCGGGAAGTCGTCGAGCCCCTCACTGATGACCACGGTCTGCGAGCCATGGATCATCTTGTAGGCGTTGGGGTCCTCCGCTGTGGCTCGGATGATCCGGGTGAGGTCGCCGCGGTCGATCTCCAACTGGTTGAAGTCGCTCGGCCCATCCGTTTTCATGCCGAGGATCTGGTGTACATCGGAGCCGTAGTCGGCGATCATGTCGGCCATGGGCAGCCGCATGGAGACGGGGACGGCGCTCTGGTCCTTGTGAAGTGCTTCCGTGTACTCGCCCATCACCCGCTTGAAGATCGCGGTCTCGGCGGCGTCGTGGTGTACGGGCACCGGGTGCGTCGGTGAGCCGGGCACGCGGCCGGTGGCCGCGGACTCGAGCGCGAGGCCCAGCTCGGCGCGTGCCGAGGTGTACTGCGTCTCGTCCGGCATCTTGCTCTCGACTTCGCCGCCGGGCCATTCCCGGTCCTCCAAGAAGTACTTGAGGTTGTCGGTGGTGTCCGGGGCGAAGTAGTGGGTGGAGGCGGACGGGTTCCGGCTCATGGCGTTCAGCAGGCCCTTCATCGGGTCCTCCTGCGTTCCCTGCCAGTTCTTCATGACGCCGTCGTAGGCGTCGTCGTTGTTCGTCTCCCACTCACGGATGGTGTCGCCGACCTCGGTCAGGAAGGCCTCGCTGTAGACAGGGTCGCCCTCGTCCTTCCTCCAGGGCGAAGACTTCTCCTTGAGGGCCTTGTAGAGGCGGGCATCGGTGCCGGAGAGCTGGCCGTCGCGGCCGCCCGACTCCAGGCTGCTGGCGAGCAGCAGAACGGCGTCCTGCTGCTCGCGGCCCTGGTAGCTGAGTTTTGTCATCAGCTGCTCGGCGAAGGCCGGTGAGTCCTTGCCTTCCTCGGCGAGTGTGAGGAGCCGCTCGCGCTCGTCGTCGTCGAGGTATTCCCAGCGTGCGTAGAGCTTGGCGACTTCGCGGCCGTTCTCCGCCTGCTGCTGTTCCTCGGCACGCATCCTCTTGGCGTCGGCGACACCACTGAGGTCGGTGCTTCCGAAGTCGTTGGGGTGGTGCTTGATCAGGGCGCGCAGGCCCCAGGCGCAGAGCTCATCGGCTTCGTTGGCGCGTTTCAGGATCCCGTCGATCTTGCCGCGCAGCTGTTCGAACTGTGCCTCGGTGGCCAGGGGTTCGGTGCTGTCCTTGGCCCGGCGGTCAGGGTGTATTCGATGGCTGAGGACGCCGTCGGGGTAGATGGTGATACCCGGAGGTGGATTCTCGTATGTGTGCTTGAGGTCGTCCTGAGCTGTCTTGAAGAGGGTGTGGGCGTCCTTGAGGAGGTCGCGTACGGACTCTGCCTCGGTGACGGCGTCACCGAATTCCTTGGCGGTCTTGGTGACGAACTCTTTGGTGACGGTGGCGTTCTCGCCCTTCCAGCTGGACTTGTCGGCCTTGGTCTTCATGGCCGATGCGTCGGTCCGGAGCGGTGAGGTCAGCTTGCCGATCATCTCGGTCCACTGGGTCACCGCCGTGTCGAGCGGGCCGAGTCTGGCAGTGAGGAGCTGTTCGAAGGTGGGCATGGCAGCGGCTCCTTACTGGAAGTACTTGCTGATCTGCGAGGCGGGAACGGCCCCGTCCGCTTCCGGGGCGACGGGACCTACGATGCGCAACTGCGTCTCGATCCACTCGTCGTCGGCCTTTTTCGAGGCTTTCGTGTAGTCGAGGTGGTTGGAGATGTGGGCGCACGCCTGAAGGAGGGTCTTCACCTGCGTTTCCCACGTTCCGATCACTTCCGTGAGCGCAGCGCCGGTGTCGAACCCGTGGCCCTTGAGCTGGGGTGACGGGGGCCCAGGAGTGTGCGCCTGGTTCACCGTTCGTAGCGGAAGCGGCATGCCACCACGTGGATGATGGCGTCCTCATCGATGCGGTACACCAGTCGGTGTGCGGAGTTGATGCGCCGCAGGCGCTGGGCCATCGCGGGCGACCGCAGCAGGTGGTCGGTCTCTTTCAGTGCCTCGTACTCGGCGAGCGAGACGACGACCATCGGCTCATGGCCGGCCCGGGTGATGATCAGCTCCTCGGCGTCGTTCTCCACTGCGTCGAGGGCGTCGGCGATGCCCGCGCGTAGCTCGGTGACACTCATCGTCTTCCTGATGTACACGATGACGTACGGAGTGGATCCCTATATGACTGATCGCGATCCGCCTCCGGTCGGTCATGGAGTTCGGTCCGCGGTGGCATCGGGATGCGGCAGAAGCGAGGCTTCCGCTCGGTGCGGTTGAGAGGGACGTGATCGTCGTCCGCCGTGCCTCCTTCACGGCGTGTGCCAACATCCGGTCGGCTTTTGCCTGATGGTTCTCCCGTGGACGGGCCGGGGCCGGGTGCCCGCGGTTCCGGGGGCACGTCCGCGCCGCCGGTCCGTCCGCTCAGTCGCAGAGGCTTGCCACGACGAGGCTGTCGAACGCGAGACGGCCGGACTGCCATGCGGTGACCCGGACCGCGGCGTCCTCGCTCGCGTCCTGCGCGGGGAGTCTGGTCGCGAAGATATGGCAGGGGGCGGTCAGGGTCAGGGGGGTGTGGAAGGCGCTGCGCAGTTCGACGGGGAGCACGCGGTAGGGGGCGCAGGCCGCCTGGACGGCCTGACGGGCCGCCTCCACCAGGACCATGCCGGGGATCTCGTCCGTGGGGTGGTCGAAGAGTACGGGGTGGCCGGGCTCGATCCTCAGGTCCCAGGCCAGACCACGGCGTGCGGCGGCGGTGTGGGGGATCCCGAGGACGACGTCACGCTCGTCCAGGCGCCCCACGATCTCGGGCGGTACGGGATCGGACAGGGGCGGGTAGGCGCCGCCCTCCATGGCGGTGGGGTCGGCGAGGGTCGATGCGTGCAGCGTCAGCCGGCCCGCACCGGCGAAGTCGTCCCCGCGCAGGAGGTCGGCCTCCAGGGTGAGGGCGGTGAGGGCGTCCTGTCGGCGACGGACGTCGGTGGCGGCCACCTCCAGCCGCATCTCCGCAGGACGGTCGCCCAGCAGGGTGGCACCGGGGATGATCTCGAACTCCAGTTCGGTTATGCGGAAGTGATGTTCCGCGCGGGCGCCGTAGTACGTCTGTCCGATCAGGACGGAGGCCTGCCGTAACGACTCGGCGGCGAGCAGAGGGTCGTACCAGACACCGGCGACGGGTGTGTAGAAGTGGTGTCCGTGCGGCCACTGCGCGCCCAGCCGGAACGCGTCGGCACCCAGGCGCCGCCAGTCCGTGATCAGTACCTCGGTCACCGCGCTGCGGTCGACGAGATGGCGCGGGGCGCTGCGGATGAAGCGGAGGTCGGCCCCGCCCCTGGCCTCCGGCGGCAGGGCAAGGGTGAGCCTGGAATCGGTGAGGGACACGCAGGTTGCCTTTCTCGTGGGCGACGAGGCGGGGTCGCGTACCGGTGGAGGGTGCCGACGCCGTCCGGCGGTCCGAGGGTGCCGGACGGCATCGGACCGGCGGACGGTGAGGCATGTGGTGAATGGCTGGACCCGCCGTGCCCGGGGCCGCCGGAAGCCGGGTCCCCTGGCCGGGTACACCGGCGATCCGGCTCATGGCTCAGGCAGCGGCCAGCGCGGTGAAGCGGCCGGCGTGGAAGACCAGGGGGCCCGCCTGGTCCGTCAGGGCGCCCTCCAGGGCCTCGGCGATGACCAGTTCGTGGTCGCCCGCCGGGTGGACCGTGCTGATGCGGCAGTCCAGCCAGCCGAGGCCGTCGGCGGGAATCGGGTGTCCCGCACGGGTCGCCGACCACTCCCCGGCGGTGAACCGGTCGGCACCCTTGGTGCTGAACAGGCGGCACAGCTCCGCGTGCCGGTCGCCGAGGATCGTCACGGCGAAGGACCCGGTGTCGCGGATGGCGGGCCAGGTGGAGGAGGAGCCGGCGGCGCACAGGGCCACCAGCGGCGGGTCGAGGGAGACGGAGGTGAAGGAGTTGACCGCCATGCCCTTGGGGCCCTCGGCCGTTTCGGCGGTGATGAGCACCACTCCCGTGGTGAACCGGCCGAGTATGTCGCGGAACGAGCGTTGCTCCAGCATGAGTTCTTTCCGATCGGAGAGGGCGGCCGCCGGGCCGGCGGGGAGCCGGCCCGGCGTGCCGAGGGGCGGACTTCCGGTGAAGGACGGACGGTCCTACCGGTTGCGGGCGGCGATCGCGAAGTCCACGGCTTCCTGGGGGCGCGCCGCCGAGCCGGTGATGCGCGGGGCGACATGGCGGGCCAGCAGCTCCATGCTGCGGTTGGTCTTCTCCCACGAGGTCCAGTCGGCGACGTAGACGAGCAGCGTGCCGAAGCCACCGGTGATCTCGTGCAGGCGCTCGATGCCCGCGACCACGTCGTCCACGGATCCGACGAGCGCGCCGCCGGCCTCGACGCGGGCCTCCAGCGCCCTCTCGCGCGGCACGTCCGGGCTGAGCACCTCGCGGCCGGCCGCCTTGCCGAAGTACTCGAACAGCCAGCGGTCGTAGCCCTCGCGCACGTCCGCGTAGGCCTCCTCGCGGGTCTCCGCCACATGCACCGGGAGCGCGATGCGCCACTTGTCCCGGTCGAGGGTCTGTCCGTTCTCGGCAGCGGCCTCCTCGGCGTACTTCCACTGGTGGGCGAGATTGATGTGCGCGGGGGCACCCGGCGTCAGGAGGGCGAAGGGCAGCGCGAACGAGGTCATGCTCAGCCCGTACTGACCGATCAGCCGCGGGCTGGACTGCGAGGTGCCGGAGGTGGCGACGGCGACCTCGATGCCCTGCGGGCTGAACCGCGGCAACTGAATCTTGGCGTCGTGGAGTTCGAACCAGTCCGTCTCCTGGGTGATCCGCTCGTCGCCGTTGACGAGCTCCATGACGGTCGGCAGGGCCTCCTCGAGACGGCGCCGCTGCACCGGCTGCTCCAGACCGAACATCTTCGCGTCGAACGGCACACCCGGGCCGACACCCAGGATGTACCGACCGCGGGTGAGGTGGTCGAGGTGGACGGCCCGGCTTGCCACATGGAAGGGGTGGTGGCCGGAGAGCGGTACGACGCCGTGGGCCAGCTTGATCTGCGTGGTGCGCTGCGAGGCGGCGGCGATCATCGTCTCGGGCGCACCGACGAGGCCCCAGCCCAGGGTGTGGTGCTCGCCGAACCACGCCTCGTCGAAGTTCAGGTCGTCGACGTACTCGACGAGGTCCAGGTTCCGGCGTATCGCCAGGTGCGGGTCCTGACCGGTCTCGTGGACGGGGGACAGGAAGATACCGATACGGCTGTGCACAGTGAACCTCCGGAAGACGTGAAGGGAGAGGTGAAGGGGGACGTGAAGGGGGACGTGAAGGGGTGCGGGGGGAGACGGGAGAGAGACAGCGGCCGGCCGGGCGTCAGGCGACGCGGTAGACCGCGTCCTTCAGGACCCGGACCTTCTCGTAGTCGGCTGTCAGCGTGGCCTGGTCGGGCGCGGTGAGGAACACGCGTAGCGAGCTGGTCAGGAGGTCGACCGTCGGCTTGATCCGGGAGCCGGGCGCGAACTTCACCCCGGCGAAGAAGACACTCTCCCGGGCACGGATCTCCGCCACGGCCGTCTCGTCGACGGACGCCACCACCCCGTCAAGATCGGTCGGGGTGTTGTAGACGACGGCGGGCTGCTTCCTGGTGTACGTCCTGCCCGCGTACCCGGCGCGGAACTCCTCGGGCCGGGTGTACGCCTGTGCGGTGAGCGCCGCCTGGTTGTGACCGAGGCACACGTCGTGGAACGGGGCGTGGAGGTTGCCGTTGAGACGTGTGCCGATCTCGACCAGGACGGGGCCGTCGGCCGTGACGATGACCTCGGCGTGGGCCGGCCCCCAGGCGATGCCGAGCGCGCCGAGTACCTCGTCGACATACGCGGTGAGCCGGGCGACCACGGGGTTGTCGTCGGGGTCGGCGAGCAGGTCGCGGTTGTAGATGTTCTTGCCGGACGGGAGCAGCGTCTTCTCGTACTCCCAGACGCCGCAGACATAGCGCTCGCCGTCGCTGCTGACCGTGTCGACGATGTACTCGGTGCCCTTGAGGTAGGACTGCACCAGTGCCTCGGTGTTGGCGAGGCCGAAGATGTTCGGGGTGTCGAGGACGGTACCGGCGGCGGCGCGGACCGCATCGGGGCCGTCGCAGACGAAGACTCCGTCGGAGGCCGCCGAGCTGAGCGGCTTGACGACGACCGGGTACCTGCCGTGCTCCTCCGCCCAGGCCACGGCCGCGTCCGGGGTACCTGCCTTGAACTGGTCCGCGCAGCGCACCCCCGCCCGGCGGAGCGTCTCGATCATCTCGTACTTGTCGCGGCGCGCCGCGGACAGTGCCGAGCCGTTGGACGGGACGCCGACGGCCTCGCTCAGCCGGTCGGCGAGCGGCACGGACGACTCCTGGCCGGCGATCACACAGACCGGGTCGAGACCGCGCACCAGGCCGGCGAGCGCGGACTCGTCCGTGCCCACCAGGTTCCTCCGGTACGCGGTGAGGTCCGGCGGCGCCATCGTGGGGATCAGCTCAGGGGTGCTCTGGACGTGGATGACGTCCGTGTCGCACGCGGCGAAGGCGGCCGGGTAGAAGTTGCCTGCGGAGTATCCGTCGACGATGACCGCGACGGGGCGTGGACCTCTGTTGGTGTTGCCGCTCATGAGTGGACCTCTGTCTCGGAGTCGATGAAGCGGGCCAGACGGGCGATGCCCTCACGGATCGCGGGGACGTCCAGATTGCTGAAGCCGAGGCGCAGGGCTCGTTCGCCGCCGCCCTCCAGGTGGAACATGGTCATCGGTGCCCAGCTGACCGCGTGGTCGCGGGCCGACCGCTCCATGGCGGCCAGATCGGCGTCGAAGGGCACCTCGACGACCAGGAAGAACCCTCCGCGAGGCCGGTTCCAGCGCACCCCGTGCTCGGCGTACCGCTCGGGCGGGAAGTGCTCGGCGAGGGCGTCGAGGGTGGCGGCGAGCCGCTCCTGGTAGACGGCGGCCAGATCGCGGGTGACGGAACGCAGGTCGTGTCCCGCGTCCACGAGGATGCCGCCGATCGCAGCCTGGGAGAGCGAGGACGAACCGACGGTGAACATCGCCTTGGCCTTGGAGAGCTCCTGGGCGAGGGTGCGCCGGACGCCGTCCTCGCCGACGACCGTGCGGTCACCGACCAGATAGCCGAGACGGGCGCCGGGGAACGCGGACTTGGCGAAGGATCCGAGGTAGACGACGTCACCGCGGGTGTCCAACGACTTCAGGGTCGGCAGCCGCTCCTCGTCGCTCGCGAACAGCCCGTAGGGGTTGTCCTCCAGGATGGTGAACCCCTCCTCAGCGGCCAGTTCGAGCAGCCGGTGGCGGGCGTCGAGGGGGACGACCGTGCCCGAGGGGTTGGAGAAGTCGGGGACCAGATACAGCGCGGTGGGCCGCTTGCCCTCGGCGCGTACGGCGCGCACCGCGGCGGCCACCGCCTCCGGTTCGAGGCCGTGCGGGCCCTCGGTGACCGCCTTCACCGGGATGTCCAGCATGCGGGCCGCGCCCCTGATGCCGACGTACGCCGGAGAGACGGACAGCAACACGTCGTCGGGCGAACGGAAGAGGCCCCGCAGAGCGATCAGCGCCGCCTCCTGGAAGCCGTGCGTGATCATGATCGATTCGGGGGTGACATCGATGTCTTCATCCGTGGAGAGCATCCGTGCGACGTCTTCCTGGATGAACCCGTTCACCGGTCCGTACTGGAAGTGCAGCCGTGTGATGCGCTGTTCGGGCACCCCCCTCTCCCGCAGGTGTGCGATGTAGCGGTCGACGTAGGACGAGAGCTTCCCGAGGTCGTGCGTGCCGTCATGGGGGGCACCCGACGAGAAGGACAGGGCCTCGGGGAACTTCATCGCCGTCTCGCTGAGCAGGCGCATCGAGTCCATGTCCGGATCGACGATGCCCGCGTGCAGGGCTTCGCGCCGAAGGGCGGTCTCTTGTTGAACGGTCGTTACGGACACGTCAGTTGATCCTTTCGGGGATCTCCGGGGGGTGGGTACGGCGACGGGGTGCGGCAGCGGGGTCCTCGGGGGTCAGGCCACGGCCGGCCGGGGCGCCCCGATCCAGGTGCCCTTGCCGGGCGCCCACCGGCGGATGCGGACGTCACGGACGATGCCGCCCTCGACGTAGGGCTCGGCCTTCAGGATGTCTTCGAGCCCGGCGCGGTCCTCGGCCTCGTAGACGAGGAGGCCGCCGTTGGTGTCCTGGAGGGGGCCGGCCAGGAGCAGTACGCCACGCTCCGTGAGGGCGCGCAGGTAGTCGGTGTGGGCGCCGTGCAGGTGTTCCCGGCCCGCGCGGTCGACGTTGTACTCGAACTCGACGACGAACGTCGCCATGTTGCCTCCTGGGGCAGTTGCCTGTGGGGGGTCACGGGGGTGCGGGGCTCACATGTAGAGGCCGCCGTTGATGTCGATGACCGATCCGGTGGAGTAGCCGGCGCTCTCGGAGCAGAGGTGGAGCACGCTGCCGACCGCCTCGGCCACGCTGCCCATGCGCCCCATCGGCAGCCTGGACAGCACGGCCTCCTTCTGCGCCGGGTCACGTCGCTCCCAGGCGCCGGCGACCCGCTCGGTGGCGATGGGGCCGTGCGCGACGACGTTGAGGACGACACCGTCTGCGGCGAGCTCGTACGCCATCTGCTTGGTCATGCCGATCACGGCGGCCTTGGACGCCACGTACGCGGCGTTGTTGAAGTGGCTGTACGTACGGCCGCCGGCCGAGGCGAAGTTGACGATCCGGCCGTAGCCGTCGGCGGCCATGCGCGGGGCGCACACCTTGACCGCTATCCAGCTGCTGACCACGTTCTCCAGGAACGACTGGTCGAAGTGGTCCGTGGTCAGGTCGGCGTAGTTGATCACCCGGGTGTCACCGCCGACACCGTTGACGAGGATCGACGGGGCGAACCGCTCGACGACGTCGGTCAGCAGGCGCTCGGCAGCGGGGATGTCGGTGATGTCACCGACGACGGCCTCGACCTTCGTGATCCGCCCCAGCTTCTCGGCGAGCCGGCCCAGGGCCTCCGGGTCACGGTCGAACAGGACGAGGGTGTGGCCCTCCTCCGCGAGGCTGCGGGAGACCTCGGTGAGGATGCCTCCGGCCGCGCCGATCAGCAGTGCGGTGCGGGGGGTGGGTGCGGACATGCTGGGTCACCTGGTTTCCGTGGTCAGATTTTCTTCGGTGGGTTTCGGGGGAGTGGTTTCGGGGCCGGCCCCGGTCGTGAAGCCCGCCAGCCGCGGCAGCAGCGCGAAGCCGAGTGCCACGGCGAGGCCGAGGCCGAGGACGGACATCCACAGCGCCGGGTAGCCGCTGCTGTGTGCGAGGGCGAGCCCGGCAGGGCCTCCGACGACGAAAGCGGCGTTCCAGGCGAAGAAGTACGAGCCCTGGTAGGTGCCGATCCGCCCTGCCGGAGCCCGGTCGGCGATGAAGGTCGCGGACATCGGCGCCCAGATGACCTCTCCGAGCGTCCACACGACGGTGGCGAGAGTGAAGGCGATCATGCTGTGGGCGAAGACGTTGCTCCCGAAGCCGAGAGCCATGAACAACGCCGCCAGGATCAGTGGCACATGGGCCCGCATCGAACCGACGAGACGGGGCACGAGAGGGAGCAGCACGATGGACAGCACCGCGTTGACCGCGAGGACGAACCCGATGTTCCCGCTGGTCAGTCCCGCGTCCCTCATGCCCAGCGGGAACGCGGAGTTGACCTGGAGGTAGACGCAGGCCAGCAGGAAGGTCAGCAGGAGGAAGCCGACCAGCACCGGGGTCCTGAAGGGCTCGGCGATGTCACGCGCGGCGGACCTGAGGAGAGTCGGGATCCCGGCTGTCCTGCCGGAATCCCGCACCGGCGGCGGGTCGGCGGGTACCGCGAACACCAGAGCCGCGTAGATCAGGCTGGACGCCGCCCAGACGATGAAGAGTGCGGTGGGGCTGACTTCGAGGAGGAACCCGGAGAGGACCGGGCTCAGCGACATCCCGATGTTGAAGCCCACCAGGAAGAGGCTGTACGCCTTCGAGAACTGCTCCTTCGGGACGATCGAGGAGATCAGCCCGGCTCCGGCCGGCCGATCGACCGACGAGAGGAACCCGGTGATCAGCGACAGCGCGCACAGCACGACCACGTGGTCGGCGAGGGCGAAGAGCAGAGCCATCGTGGCGGCGACCGGCTGGGCGGCGACGATGGTGCGGCGTGGCCCGATGAGATCGGCGACCACTCCTCCCACCAGCCCGGAGAGCACCACACCCGCGCCGAAGAGACCGACGACGAGCGGGGTCGTACCGGGAGCCACGAGCCCGTTGTCCTCCAGGTAGAGGACGAGGAAGGCGGGGGCGAGCGTCCCGAGCCGGCTGACGGTCTGCCCGCACCACAGCAGCCAGAACGCTTTGGGAAGGGTCATCAGGGGCTTTCCGTTCGTGTCGGATTCGTGGTGGCCCGCGACGGCGGAGCCGCGGGACGCGTCGGCGGTGACGAAGCCCGCGACGAGGTCTCCGGGGCCCCGGTCGGGGAAGGCCTGGCCGGACCCGTCGACCCCCGGGCCGAACCCGCGGGGCTCACCGGGACCCGCGCCCCGCGCGGTGGCCGCCCGGACCGGGGGCCGTGGACGGACCGGGCGGGGGCGCCCGGCCGTGCGGTGGCCGAGCCGAGCGTGCCGTAGGCGAAGGCGGCGGAGACCAGCGTCATGTGGTGGTGCCAGCCGGGGTACGACCGCCCCTCGAAGGCACGCAGGCCGAAGGAGTCGGCCAGCTGTTCCATCGTGTCGGCGGCCCGTAGGTGCAGCCGGGCCGCCGCCCGTACCTCACGCGGCGGCCGGTCCACGAGGTCGGTGAGCCAGATCCGGCCGTCGCCCGAGCCGTCCGCCCCCTGCCCGCCGATCAGGCGAAGGGCGACGGGGGTGCCGGG
Source organism: Streptomyces sp. NBC_01012 (assembly GCF_045162755.1). Lineage (NCBI taxonomy): Bacteria > Bacillati > Actinomycetota > Actinomycetes > Kitasatosporales > Streptomycetaceae > Streptomyces > Streptomyces sp. NBC_01012. The sequence goes on from NZ_CP108688.1 coordinate 5,509,168, forward strand.
GAGGCGGACCACCCCCGTCGCCACAGTCGTGGCCCGGGGGTGGAGCGGTGCCCTGGCCGGGCGCGCCGCGAGGACGTCCCGCGCGGGTACGGCACCTTGGTCGGGCCGGGCGCCCTGCGTACCGGGGGCGGAGCGATCGGGGAGTACGGCGAGGTCGTCGGGTACCGCCACGACGAACCGGCGCCGCCGGGCGAGGAGCCCGCCGACCAGGGCGGTGGTGTCCGCGAACCCGACGAGGTCCGCGACGACGGGCAGTTGGCCGGTGGCCGGTTCCGACAGGGTCCGGGTGACGCCGTCGACCAGGTCCAGCACCTGCCTGTCGGCGGGGCCCCGGGTCGAGGGGGCACTCTCGGGGACGCGGGCCCGGCTGCGTAACTCGGGGTCATCGGCCCAGGCGCCGGGCAGCAGCAGCCGCCAGTCGACGGGGACCGTCGCGGCGTCCGTGGCGAGGAAGGCGGCCACACCGATCTGGCAGTTGACGGTGCGTCCCTCCTGCGGGACGAAGCGTCGGTGCACCCCGCAGGAGCGGTCCCCCCGCTTGGGCAGCACCGCCGTGCCGATGACCAGGGCACGCGGCAGGGCGCGCCCCACGACCCAGTCGGTGAGCCGGGCGCGGACCGGCTGCCACCCCCAGGGGCTGGCGTTGACGAACTGGTGCAGGGCCTGGGCGGCCGTGGCCGAGCCCGACACGGTGCCGGCGAGCCGCCGTGCGGTCTTGCGCCCCGGCGTCACCAGCAGGCCTCGGGTGTACACATGGGCCCATCGGCGCTGGTCCGCGCGGGGCAGCTCTTCGAAGACCTCGGCGACGAAGGCGTCGAAGGAGGCCCGGTCGAGGGCGGATCCGGCCCGTGTGCGGGCCGACCGTAAAGCGGGCACCGCGACCGCCGTGGTGGCCGGCCCGTGAGCCGTCGTGGACAACGTCCTCGCCATGACGCCTTCCCTTCCTCTGGACCGGTTGCATCCGGCGGGTCCGCCTGTCCGAAGCCCGCCCTAGAAAAAATAGAGAACGACTTCTTTGTTTTCAACCGGGCGAGCCACTCCGGCTGCGACTTCGGGGAGTCCACGCGTCCACGAGCCTCCTGCCTGTGGCTTTACCCGGGCAAAGGCCAGCGGCCTACCCGGGGAAATCCGCAGGCCGCAGGTACACCGCCGCCGCCAGCGCCTGCTCCGCGGCTCGGAGCCACCCCGGCCCGAGCCCCCGGGAGGTGAGAGCGACGGTCAACGCGCCCCTGAACGACGACAGGTACAGAGCTGCTCCGGGCGGCCCGTCCCCGGAGGCCGCGGCCGCCCGGAACCCCGTCACCCTCCTCAGGTGCGGACCGAGCACGGTGTCCACCGATCCGGCGTCGGTGACCCGCAGTTCGGGAACGCCCGAGTCCACCGCGTCCCGCTCGACGGCCCGGCGGATCCCCGCGTGCCCCCGCCGGTCCGGGCGCCAGGCGCGCACCGCCGGACACAACGCCCTCGCGTGCGCTCCGGCCCCGACCACGGCGTCGTCACCCGCCACGGGGCGCAGGGGTACCCGTATCACTCCCAGCGCACACCCCGGTTCGGTGATCAGCGCCCGCTCGGCGAACCGCCGCCGCAGGGACAGGGCCGTCGCCACGGTGACTTCCCCGCGGCCGGTCTCCCGCGCGAGCGGTCCGGCCAGCACGGCCGCGAGGAACCCGCCGACCGTCAACTGCCGCGCCCCGCACCAGTCGCGCAGCCGACGGCTCTCGTACGGTGTCAGCGTGAGGGCCACGGGGTCGGCGGCACCCCCTCCGGGACCGGCCCGACGCTCACCGGGTCCGGCCTCGTGCCCGGCGTACGGCGCCACGGACCGCCGGGCCCCGGGCCGGGGCCACGCCGAAGGCACGCAGCCGCCGCAGGAGCACGGGCCCCCGCCCTCGTAGGTGAGCGTGTCGGTGTCGGGCGGCAGCGGCTGTGCGCGCCCCCGGACGTTCTGGCCACCGGACGCCCCGAGCAGGGCGTCCAGCAGGGGCCGTACGAAACGCCCGGTGGAGTAGCCGTCGCAGATCGCGGGGTGGAGGGTGAGCCGGAAGCGGGTCGAGCCGGTCCGGTCGTGCCCGGCCCACAGGCGCCACAGTCGTTGCCCCTCCGCCAGTTCGTCGTCCGTCCCGCTCACGGCCGAAGGGGGCGGGAGGGAGTACGGTCCCGGCGCCCCCTGGCAGAACCGCAGCCCGTCGTCGCCGGTGTCCTCGATCCGCAGCGACAGCGACGGCAGCCGCCGGACCCACGGTCCCACGGCCCGCTCGATCAGCTCCGGCGGGAGGGCACCGTCCACGGCGAAGGAGACGGTGAGCCGGCCGCTGCCACGCAGCAGCGTGTGCGCGTGGGCGAACGCGGCCTCCGTGCCGCTGAGCCGGCGCACCTCCCTGCCGTGTTCCCGCACCCCCCGACCCCCGCTCACGGGTGCCCGCACGTGGCGTCCGGAGCCGGTGAGGCGTATCGCACGGTGTTGGACAGCGTGACGTCGTGGCTGGTGAAGTCCAGCGTCACGCGGTCGCGGTCGGCCATCTCGAACCCGCCGTGAAAGCTGCTGCGGTCCGCCCCGATGTAGACGTAGTGGACGCGGCCCGGGGCGAGCAGGGCCTCGTAGGAGAGCAGTTCGGACATGATGGCGTCGAGCCCGTAGTGCAGGGCCTTGACGCCGGTGGTGAACTCTCCCCGCCAGCACGGACCGCCGTCCCGCTCGACCGTGACCCGCCCGGTGACATGGCGTGGTGGTTCGTCCAGGAACAGCCAGGGTGCCACAGCCGCGTCGCAGAGCTTGGCGTAGGACAGATGGCCCCGGTGGCGGCGGAACCGTCCGATGTCGGTGAGGTCGTTGCCGAAGGTGTGACCGACGTACCGGGGCCGCCGGTCGTCGTCGGTGACGTACACCAGGACGATCTCCGCCTCCTCGGTCAGCGCCACCGATGAGGCCGGGGCGCGCAGGTCCTCGCCCGAGGTCCTGAGCACATCACCGAGACCCTTGAGGAACCAGTTCGGCTGGGACGGGGTGTCCGCGTCCACCTTGACGTTGTGGGTCTGCATGAAGCCGCTGACCATGGCGTCGCCGGGATGGCCGGGGAGCAGCGGCGGACGGAAGGTCACCGTGTCCTGTTCCCCGGCCGGGACGGTGACGGTCCCGGAGACCGCGCGGAGCGCGGCGTCGACATCGCCCCGTGTGAGCAACAGCTTGCCCAGGTCCAGGCCGCGGAGCGGTGTGAGGTGCAGCGGCTCGCCCTCCCCGGGCAGGCCGAGGCCGAAGTACCGTTCGTTCCGGTAGGTGCATTCGAAGAGTACGGTCATGTGAGTGTCCGCCTTTCGGGCGTGGGCGCACGCAGTGGGTGCGCCAGGTGGGTGTGCGACGGTCGAAGGGGACGAGCCGACCGGGGCGGGCGGCCCGTCCGGAAACGCCGGTGCGTCAGAAGTCGCGTACGGCCCAGCGCTCCGCGGCCCCGGTGAGTTCCAACCCCCAGCCGGTGCCGTGCGCGGGCGACAGGGTGTTGGTGCCGCGGTCGACCGTGGGGGGCGGGGTGACGATCATCTCCGGGAAGAAGCGATCGGACTGGCCCGCCTCGACGGTGACCGCGTCCGGACGGCCGAAGGCCAGGGCGCGGCCCGTGTTGATGAGTGGCCCCACCTCGGCGACCTGGACGCCGAACTGGAACCGGACCCCGTGCCGCCGGGCGTGGTCGACGAGCCCGGCGGCCGGCAGCGGCCCGCCGTTCTTGGACACCCGGATGTTGAACGCGTCGCAGGCCCCCGACTCGACCGCCGTACGCGCCTCCCGGGGCGTGCACACCGACTCGTCCAGCATGATCCGGGCCCCGCCGTCGCGCCGCAGCACGCGCAGCGCCTCCCAGGACCCCTTGGGCAGCGGCTCCTCCACGTAGTCCACGCCGGCCTCGGCCAGGCGGCGGGCGTGGCCGACCGCGTTCGCGGGTGTCCAGCACATATTGGCGTCGACCATGACGGGGACCTCGTCGCCGACCTTGGCGCGGATCGTGCCGACGGTACGGGCGTCACGCCCGATGTCGCCCGACGCCTTGATCTTCACGAAGTGGAACGGGCCCCGGGTGGCCAGGAACTCCTCCACGTCCAGGCTGAGGTCGAGCACCTGTGAGACGGCGAGCGAGCCCGGACCCTCGGGGGCCACCCCGGGCAGCAGCTCGGACGCGCCGACCCCGAGCCTGCGTCCCAGCCAGTCGAGCATCGCCGTCTCCAACAGACAGAGCAGATTGTTGCCGCCGCCGATGCCGAAGGTGCGCGCGAAGCCGTCCCGGTGCAGGAGAGAGAGCAGCTCCCCGGGCTCCCGGCCGGTCAGCAGCGCGTACACCGCCTGGAAGTCCACCTGTTCGAGCGCGTCGCGCACACTGGCGGTGGTCTCACCCGTGACGTACGCCCGGGGAGCGCACTCGCCGAGGCCGTCCACACCGCCGGCCGAGAGCCTCAGCACCAGGCTGTCCGACGTACGGCGCCGGGCGGCGGGATGGTCGAACGGCGTCCGCATGGGCAGCTCGACGTGGTAGAGCCGGGCCCGCCCGCGCTCAGGCGCCACGGTTCAGCCCCTGCAACAGGGTGTACGTCGACGTCCAGTCGATCAGATCGCCGGCGACGTCGGTGTAGAAGAGGTAGTGCTTGTCGGTCGGGAACTTCATGATCGCGCCCCGGCCGCCCACCACGTCCTGGAAGACGGAGTGGGCGGCGTCCAGGTCGACGAGCGGATCGGTCATCCCGGAGACGAAGGTCGCGGCGGGCACCTGGTTCCTCACGGGTCCCGGTTCGAGGTAGCGCCGCTCCAGTTCGAGCAGCACGGCCCGCGAGCGAGGTGTCAACTTGCGTACGGCCAGGTCGTCGTGGTCGATGAAGTGCCGGTACTTGGCCTGGTCGGTGAAGTCCGCGGAGTCCAGCCCCGCGTCCCACAGCTGCTCGCTGCTGTCCGCGGCGAGCGCCGCGCGTGCCTCCGGGGTGAGGGTGGCGTGCATCCGGCCGAGCCAGGTGGAGCAGAACACGGCCGCGTCGTACGAGGTGGTGAACCCTTCGTAGCGCAGCAGGGCCGCCATGAAGGAGCCGCCCAGGCAGTGCCCGAACAGGGACAGGGGCACGTCGTCGCCGATCAGCTCCCGGACGAACGCGGCGGCGCGGGAGTAGTCCCGGAGGACGGTGTCGGCATCGGGTATCACCCCGGGCGTCCCGGGGCTGATGCCGCTGCTGCGCCGGTCGAGGACGAAGAAGGCGATGTCGTTGTCGGCGAACTGGGGGCCCACTTCCCACAGCCACCCGGCGTGGCTCTGCAGTCCGTGGAAGTAGAAGACGGCTCCCTTGATCTGTTCCGGCCGCCACACGTGCATGGCGAGGCGGGTGTCACCGCACGGCAGGTCGATGATCTCGCGGCGGGTGTTCTGCGGGGGCCTCAGGGTCTCGATCACGGTCAGTTCTCCTCGGTGAATCGTGATGAATCGTGGCGAATCATGGTGATGGATCGTGGTGGTGCCGCGGGGCACCGCGGACGGGGCCCCGGAGGGGCATCGGCACAGGCCGCCGCACCGTCAGGCGGGCAGCACGGCGTCGACGAAGTCGATGTCCTTCTGGAAGGGCTTGTACTTGTACTGGGTGGCGTTGCCCCGCTGACGCCGGGACTCGACGTACGCGGCGATCGCTCCCTGTGCGACGGTCCGCACCTCCATGGCGCCCAGTCGTCCGCTGTCCCGCTTCGAGGCGTACTCGATGTTGATGACGGACAGCCGGCGGTCGATCGCGGTGGACAGCTCGCGGTCGAGCCCGGCCCCGGGGCGCGGTACCTCGACGACGACGGTGTACGACGGCAGCTCGTCCCAGCGCGGGCCGCACATGTACAGCCCGGTGTCGAGCCCGGCGGTCTCCAGCCCCTCACGGATGGCCTGGGTGACCTGGCCCTCGGTGATCTTCTCGCCGGTGAAGGAGTGGAAGATGCCGTCGCGGTGGGTGAAGTGGACCCAGGGTGTGCCGTCCACGATGCGGTCGACGCGGTAGATGTCCCCGGTCCACAGTCGGTAGAGGCCGTTTCCCTGGGACATGATCAGGTGGTAGTCGGAGCCTGCCTCGACCTCGTCGCACAGCAGTGTCTCGACCGTGCCGCCTGTCTCCAGGAGCGAACCCAGCGGCACGTCGGCGGGGACGAACTCGAAGTACGCCTGGCTCACGGCGAGCGGCTGGCTCTCCAGGGTGTCGTCCACGGGGATCGTGGTCACCCCTTCCGTCCCGCAGCTCATGAACGGCAGTTTGGCGACACCGGGAAGGACGGCTTCCAGCCGCGGTCGGTACAGCTCGGCGGAGGCCGAGAGCCAGCAGCTGTACAGGGTCAGCGACGGCCATATGTCGACGAGGCTGAAGTCGGCCTTCGCCAGGATCTCTTCGAGACGCCGTGCGGCACGGTCGTCGGGGTCGGTCCACGGCCTGCCCTGGAGGGTGCCGTCGCGCAGGTCGCGCACCAGGTCGGTGCCGTACTCGGCGATCAGGTCACGCATCGAGACCAGGGTGCTGGGGTTGATCGCCGAGATGTAGTGCAGGTCCTTGCCGATGAGGTTCCGTATGCGGTGGTACATGCGCCCCGCGTGGTCGGCCGGGGTGTCGGGGCCGAACCAGGGGGACTCGTACCACGGCGGGTTCCAGTCACGGCTGTTGATCTGTGGGTGCCGGTTGCTGATCGCCTGGTGCTCGACTCCGTGCACGAAGTCGTACACGTCCTCCCGGACGGTCTGGGTGTCGAGAGTCGCCCAGGGGTGCGCGAGGATCTCCGGGTGGTGTTCCATATAGGTGCCCCACATGGCCTTCATGGCCGGTATGCGGTAGGTCAGCAGCCAGTGCAGGGTGTACGGGACGCGCTTGGGGGTTCCCGTCGTCCCGCTGGTCTTGAGCCAGCGCAGTACGGGGCTGCACGACAGGATGCCGCCCTTGGTGCGGGTCTCCCGGTCGATCTGCTCGGTGAAGTCGTTGTAGCGCATGATCGGGAGCACCGAGCGGAAGGTGGACGGGTCGGCGGCGACCACGTCGTACCCCTGCTCCTTCCAGTGCAGAGAGCTGGTGCCGATGTCGATGAGGTCGTCGAGCACCCGGGCCTGGGCGGTTCCCGGATCCTTGAGGTCGGCGAGCAGGCTCTCACGTGCCTGGAAGCACTCCTCGACGAAGGGGTCGCGCCGTGCCTGCCAGTGCTGCTGCCACTGCGACGGCCGGGGTGTCCGTGTCCGGGGCGGTGTGGGTGCCTGAGGTGCCTGCGGTGCCTGTGCTTCCTGTCGTGTTTCCATTTCTCTGTCTCCTCATCGGGCTGGACGGGCGGGGGAAAGAGCCTGTTTTCGGGCATGCGTCGGCGCCGCGCGGCGGTCGCCGGGCGGTGGTGTGAACGGGGTCGGCGCGGGTGGGTCAGGCGCCGTTCGGGTGGGCGGGGCCGGCCGCGGTGCCGTCGCCCTCGCCCGCCGCGAGCGCGGCGAGCTCGTTCAGGTCGTACAGGGCTTGGCGCTTGGTCCCGTACCGGGTGATCCGGCCGCGCCTGGCCCACTGGCGGATCGTGCCCTCGCGGACCCCGAGGGCGAGTGCCGCGAGCGAGGTGGGGACGCGCGTGCCGCGTGCGGGGTGCTCGGCCTTCATGCCGGCTCCCCTGCCTGCTCGATTTGTTGACGACGCTTCACGAGCAGCCACTGGCGCGGCGTGAGCACATGCCCCGCCGTGCACATCGGCCCGCGCAGCACCAGGTCGCCGCCGCGCGCGGGGAGCGATACCTCGGCGTCGCAGTCCGGTTCGACGCACCGGCCGAGCGGTACGAGTTCCGGCCGGGGCGGCGCCACGACGCGCCGCAGTGCTGCGGCCACACGGCCGATTTCGTCGGCAGCCGGGCCCGCGGCGGGATGTGCGGCCAGGAAGTCCGCATGCCGGCCGAGGAAGGCGGCCAGCCCGGGGACGGTCCGCTCCGGCGGTGCCTCGGCGGAGTCGGCCTCGTCGAGCACGAGCCGGGCCCACGACGCCAGGCGTACGACGGCGTCGTGGCGGGCCTCGAGCGCGGTGTCGTCCACGGGCGGAGCCACGGGCCGGTGGCCGGTGGCCCGCACCAGGCTCCGCTGCCGAGCGGGGAGTACGAGTTGCTGCTCGCTGTCGTGGTGCAGCGCGGGCAGCGCGGCCAGATCGGCCGCCAGGGCACGCCGGCAGGATCCGCAGAGCAGCGCACCGGGTGCGGCGCGCCTGCTCCGAAGAGTGTCGGTGCGGGACGCCCGACGGCATCGGCTCGACGTGCACTGCTTCGTGAGGGGCTGCGAGGGTTTCGGGTCGGCCATGGGTACGGGTCGCCTCACCTTCGGGGAGAAACAGGACCGTGTCAGGAGAACAAAAAAGCGCCGCTCTATGGCGGCGCGACGGCAGTGCGAAGACTCCTGGAATTGGGCAGACTGCCTCGCGAAAGAGTGTTACACAGTTGCTGGGCCGACCGCAAGGGTTCGCTGAGAAGTAGTCAACTGACGTGTCCGGCACGGTGGTTGGCGATGACTTCGGCCGTGGTCGACGAGGGCGAGGGGCTGTCCGACAGAGCCCAGGGGCACGAACGACGGATGCCGCTCGCCCCGGAGCATGCGGGGCGAGCGGCATCCGTCGTCGGGGCCTGTCAGCGGGGAGCGGGTGCACCGAGCACTCGGTCGCGCAGTGCGGGGAAGTCGGTACGTGTCTTCGTGACGAGTTCCGGGTCGAGATCGACGACGAGCGTCTCCTCCCCGGCCCCCGCCTCGGCGACCACCTCGCCCCACGGGTCGACCACCAGGCTGTGGCCGGCCTGTTCCACCCCGGCGTGCGTACCGGCGGTTCCGCAGGCGAGCACGTACGCCTGCGACTCGACGGCACGGGCGCGGGCCAGCAGGGACCAGTGGGCGCGGCGGGCCGTCGGCCAGCCGGCCGGGATGAGGAACATCTCGGCACCGGCGTCCACCAGCATGCGGAACTGCTCGGGGAACCGCAGGTCGTAGCAGGTGGCGAGCCCGGCCGTCGGCCCTCTGTCGCCGAGCGTGACGGTGACCGGCTCCTCGCCCCGGGCCAGCAGAGCGGCCTCGCCCCGGTCGAAGCCGAAGCGGTGGATCTTCCGGTACCGCTGCCTCGGCGTACCGTCGGGCCCGAAGACGAGAGAGGTGTTGTAGAGGGTCCCTTGCGGGGCGCGTTCGATGATCGACCCCGCGTGCAGCCAGACCCGCGCCGACGCGGCGGCCTCGCTCATCGTGCGGGCCGTGGCGCCGTCCAGCGACTCCCCGTGGTCGTGGAACGCGTCGAAGTCGAACGCGCCGACCGTCCAGAGCTCCGGCAGGATCACCAGGTCGGCGGTGTGCTGCTCGCGGACGAGGTCCGCGGCTCTGGCCCGGCGCTCGGCCGGGGTCTCTTCCGGTCGTACGGCGATCTGTAGAAGTGCGGCGCGCACGGTGTCTCCGTTCGTGGAGGATCGGCGGGCGGGTCAGCGCAGGTGGGAGGCGCCGTTGACGTCGAGCACGGTGCCGCTGCACCACTCCGCCTGCGCGCTGCTCAGCCAGGACACGGCGGCGGCGATGTCCGTGGGAGCGGCGATCCTGCCGAGCGGGCTCTGCCTGCTCACCTGCTCCTCGGCGGGTCCGACGAGCATGGGTTCGGTGAGGTCGGTGCGGACGAACCCGGGAGCGACGGCGGTCACCGCGATGCCGAGCGGGCCCAGCGACTGGGCGAGCGACTGGGTCAGGGCGTGGAGGGCCGCCTTCGTCGCCCCGTAGGCGGGGGCGTCGGGTTCGCCGCGATAGGCGCCCCGCGAGCCGACGTTGATGATGCGCGCACCCTGCGCCCCCTGGAGCCGGCGCTGGAGGTGCTCGACGTGGTGCCAGATCAGATCGGCAGGTCCGAACAGGTTCACGTCGACCAGGCGTCGCCAGTCCGCCTGCCAGTCCTCGTAGGTGGTGGTGGCGACGGGATGCTCGGCGTAGACACCGGCGTTGTTGACCAGTACGTCGACCGCTCCCAGCTGGTTCACCGCGGACTCCATGATCTCGCGGGCCGCTCCGGGCGCTCCGACGTCTCCGGTGACCAGGGCGTGGCCGGTGCCCGGCAGGGACTCGAGCACCGCCTTCGCGGCAGTGGAGTCGGCCCGGCAGTGCACGGCCACCCGGTGCCCGGTGACGGCGAGTTCGGTCGCGATGGCGGCCCCGATGCCCCGGGAACCACCGGTGACGAGCGCGCAGCGTCGAGTCATGGATCCAGCCTTTTCGTCGTAGGAATTCGTTACGCGTACGGTCACGCGGCGAGCCTCAGGGCGGGGGCGAGGCAGTCGTACAGTCGTCGGCGGCGAGCCTGCGGGCCACCGGCACCCGGCCCGGCGACGGACGCCTGCCGAGTATCAGGGACCACAGCCGCTCCAGCTGTGCGCGGACCTCCTTGCCGCTGTGGCCCGCCCGCAGGGCCGATTCGGCGCCCGCCATCAGATAGACCGCGACCAGCTCCAGTTCGTCGGGCCCGGGACCGGCTCCCGGCCGCTCACGGACCTGGGCGACCACGTTCCGCAGGGCGTCCCGCCAGAGCGTCTGCCAGCAGGACGGGACGGCCTCCTCCCGGGTGAGCCTGGCCGTCGCGCGGACGCTGATCTCCTCGTCGAGGAGTGTGGCGACCGCGAGGGTGAAATCGGTGACCGGAGGGGCCGGAACAAGCCGTGCCAGCTCCTCCCGGGTGATGTCCTCGGCATGGAGGCAGACCGCCCTGGCCAGTTCGGCCTTCGCCGGGAAGTGGAAGCTGAGCGCTCCCATCGTCACCCCACAGGCCCGATGCACGGCGGACAGCGAGGTCCCGGCATATCCCTGCCGGTCGAACTCGGCGGCCGCCGCGGCGATCAGGGCCTGCCGGGTGCGTTCCGCTCTCACCTGCTTCACCACGGGATCGACCTCGGCATCCTTCACGGGAACTGACCCCCACGGGTCGCCCGGACGGCGATGTGCGCTCCGGGCAGCGAGGGGTGGGGGTCTCCGCGCCCCGCCGACCGCCCGCTTTCCGGGCGTACGTCGAGAAGGCACGGCCCCCTGTTCCTGCGAACGTACCTCCGGCGCACCTCGCAGACTCCTCCTGCTCCCGACCCCGGGACGATTTCGCCAAGTCGGTTGCACCGGACAGGGCGTCGCCACACCATCCGGGTGGGCGTCCGGCCCGGAGGCGGAACCCTCCGAGCCCTTGTGGTCAGCCTGTCGCCATCCGGGTCCGGTACCAGTCCGCGGCCCCGGCCAGCCGGTCCAGCGGGCCAGGTCCTGGAGCGACCCCGGTGAGCCGCCAGATCTCCTCACTCGCGTACCAGTGGTCGCGGGCCAGCAGGGCGAACTGTCTCTCGCTGACGCGGCCAGGGGTTTCCCGCAGCAGCGCCAGGCACCGCTCCCAGGGCAGGTCGCCGGTGACCCGGGGCAGCACGGCCAGTTCGGTGAGGCGCGCCATGAGGTCATGGTTGCGCACCGGCACCGGGTGGCTGGCGTGGTGCACGCCGTGGGGCAGGTCCCCGGGCGTCGTGGCCAGGGAGCCGAGCAGCCGGGCCAGGTCCTCGACGTCCACGGCCGACAACCGTCCACGTCCCCCGTCCCAGCGGTGCGGCACCCGCCGCAGCAGTTCGCCCAGCGCGGGTACGACCCAGCGGTCCCCCGTGCCGAGGACGAGTCCGGGCCGGAGCACGACGCCGCCCGCGTCGAGCACGATCCGCTCCGCCGCCAGCCGGGTCCGGCTGGCGGCGGACACGGGGGCCGGGGCGACCCCGTCGACGGGGATGCCCCGGTGGGGGCCGGGTCCGTACACGGCGGCCGTGGACAGCTGGACGATGCGTCGCACGCCGGCACGCCGCGCCGCTCCGACGATCGCGCGGGTGCCGCCGACGTTGGTCCGCTCGCACTCCTCGGCGTCGCCATCGACCCGGCAGGCGAGATGGACGAGGACGTCGGTGCCCTCCGCCGCGTCGCCGAGCGAGCCGGGATCGGCCAGGTCCGCGTACACCCGGTCCACGCCCGGGGGCGCCGCCGGGCCGGTGGGGACGCCGCGGGTGACGGTGCGCACCTCGACGTCGGCACCGTCCGCGCGCTCGCGCAGCAGCCGGTCGAGCACCGCCCGGCCCACGAACCCGGTCGAGCCGGTCAGCAGCACGCGTACGGGGCTCACCGCGTGGCCCTGCCGGGGAGTTCCCACGCCTCCCGCGCCTCGGGCTCCGCCCCGCCCGGGATTCTGTCCGCGGCGTTCTGCGGGAAGATCAGCGTGTCCATCACCTCCGGTGGTGCGAGGGCCGGCAGCAGACATCGGAGCATGTTCTCTATGAGCTCGGGCAGGTCGGCGCGGTTGGTGGCGAGCCGGGACATGATCTGCGTGCCGGTGTAGGCGGCGACGATCACCGGCGGATATGCGTGCTCGTCGACGCCCGGGCGCAGTTGGCCCATTTCGCGGGCCTCGGTCAGATGCGCGCGGAACTGCTCGGCCCACCAGTCGTAGATCGAGTAGTCGAGCAGGTTCACCTCGCTCTGTTCGACGGCGAGCCGGACGCCCGCCCGGAAGAGGACGTTGGAGCGCATCTCCACGGCGAGGTACTGGCACACGTCGATCAGCTGCTGAAGGCCCGCCCCTTCGCCCGGCCACTGCAGTTCGGCTGCCTGTTCGACGACGACCGCACGGGCCAGGTCCTGCTTCGACTTGAAGTGGAAGTACATCGCGCCCGTGGTGATGCCTGCCTTCTGAAGGATCGAGTTCAGCCCCGCCCCGTGGTATCCGACCTGGTCAAATGCCTCCGCGGCCGCGTGGATGAGTGCGGAGCGGGTGCGTTCGGCGCGTTCCTGCCGTTGCCGGGTCATCGGCGGTCTCCCTTGTACCTGTAGACAAACAAAAAGAACGACCTCTATTTTATTCACGTCGGCGTGTTCGTGTCACCGCGAACGCCTTCGTCTCATCTGCGTGTGCCCAGTCGCGAGCCACTGCATCAAGGGGACCAACCATGTCTGTGAGCCTTGTCCAGCGCGCCATCGAAAGCCGTTTTGATGCGGTTTCCGCCGCAATGACGCACAAGACGAACCAGAACGAAGTGCTGCTCCGCGGCTGGCGCAGGACGGCGCCCGACGCCTTCACCGTGACAGCCGCCTGGCCAGCCGCACATCCGTTCTACGTCAGCCGCCAAGGGCTGCACGACCCGCTTCTCCTCAGTGAGACCGTACGCCAGACGCTGCCACTGCTGTCCCACGGTGCCTACCAGGTGCCGGCCGGCCACCAGTTACTGTGGAAGGACTTCAGCTGGACGCTCGACCCGGAGGTGACCTTCGCCGACGGAGACCCGGCCGAGCTGGAACTGCACATCACCTGCGACGACGTGACGTACCGCCGGGAGCGCGCCGCCGCGATATCCCTCCACGTCGACGTCGAACGCGCGGGCCGGCCGATGGCCAACGCCCGCTCCCGCTTCACCATCCAGGACCGCACGGTCTACAACAGGCTGCGCGGCGGGTACGCCGACGCCGCCGCGTCCACGTCGGGAGCCTTACCCTTGGCGCCGCCGGCGGGCCTCGCCCCGTTCGGCCGCGACCGGTTCGAAGACGTGGTGCTGTCCGCCACCAACCGCCCCGACCGCTGGGAACTGCGCGTCGACACGACCCACCCCGTCCTCTTCGACCACCTTGTCGACCACGTCCCCGGCATGCTGCTGCTGGAGGCCGCCCGCCAGGCCGCACTGTCGATGGTGCATCCCTGGCCGATGGCCGTCACCGGCATGGACTCCGACTTCGTGAAGTACGCCGAGATGGACGCCCCCTGTGCCCTCGCGGCCGAGCGGCTGGCGGACCCCGGCAAGGTGCGGATCAGTGCCCGGCAGCACGACCGGGAGATCTTCTCCAGCGTGGTGACCCTGGCGGCCCTGCCCGGCGCGCTCTTCCCCGGTGTGGCCTGAGGCACCCGCCCGCCCCTCCGGCGTGCCGGGCCCGGCGCCTCGGGCTCCCGGCTCCGCCGCCGTCAGCCGGTCCCGGGCGGGCCCGAGGAAGCGGCCGCCTCCTGGAGTGCACCCAACAGGCCGCGCAACGCGTGCTGTTCGAGTGCCGCCTCCCGGACGACGGCCGAGATCACCCGGACGGGTTCGGGGTTGCGGACCGGGCGCACGACGACTCCGGGGTGGCGGTCGCGCAGTCCCAGACCCGGCATCAGTGCCACGCCGAGCCCGCCCGCGACGAAACCCTGCGCGGTGGCGTAGTCCTCGCTCCGGATGACGAAGTCGGGGCTGAACCCGGCCGCGGCGCAGGAGTCGATCACGGCCTCCAGGCAGGGTCCTGGCGGCTCGCAGCCCACCCACTGCTCGCCGGAGAGATCGTGCAGATCGACGATCTCCTGGTGGGCGAGTGGATGGTCGAGCGGCAGCACCGCGGCGTACGGGTCGTCGAGGAGGTGGACGAGCCGGAAGCCCCTGCCGACCCGGCCCGGTCCCTGGACGACCACGGCCAGGTCGGCCCGTCCCCGCACCAGCTCCTGGAGCGGGTCCTCCGGATCGGTCAGCTCGGCGTCGATCCGGATGCCGGGGTGCTCGGCGCGGAGCCCGGCCAGGGCGGGCGCCACCAGCGCGGAACCGGCGGTGGCGAAGTAGCGCACCGACAGCCGCCCGGTGCGGCCGGCGCGGAGATCGGCGAGCGCGGTCTCCGCCTGGGCGACCGCCGAGCTGATCAGCGCCGCGTGCTCGGTGAGCAGCAGGCCGGCCGCGGTGGGGCGCACACCACGGCCCACCCGCTCCAGCAGCGCGGTGCCCGCCTGCTTCTCCAGCGCCGCCATCTGCTGGCTGACGGCGGAGGGTGTGTAGCCGAGGTGTGCGGCGGCGGCTGTGACCGTACCGCTGCTGACCACCGCGCGCAGGACCTGCAGTCTTCTCACATCGAGCATGTAGTACAGCTTAACGGATCAGGTAGAACCATTTGCTTGTCTTCACGGCTGGGCTGAGGCACCTTCGAAGAACCGTGACACCGGCCGAGCGCCGGGGGCCGCTGAGGTTTTGTCACGGAGCCGTGCTGAACCGAGTGGAGGAAGCATCGTGAACAGCAGTACGCGGAGCCTCTGGGGCGGGTTGCGGATCGCGGTGCTCGCCCTGCTGTGGGGCTCGACGTTCCTCTGGATCGAGCTGGCCCTGCGCGGGCTCTCCCCTCTCCAGGTCACCTTCGCGCGCTGTGTCCTCGGCGCACTCGTCCTCGTCGTCGCCTGTTACGCGACGGGCAACAGGCTGCCCCGGGGTTTCGCCATCTGGCGGCACATCGTCATCGCGGCCTTCTTCTGCAACGCGCTCCCTTTCGCCTTGTTCAGCCTGGGCCAGCAGAGTGTCGACTCCGGGCTCGCCGGCGTACTGAACGCCACGACCCCGCTCTGGTCGATCGTCCTGGGCCTCGCCCTCGGCTCCGAACGCGGAATCGGCCCGGTCCGCCTGGCCGGCCTGTTGCTCGGCTTCGCCGGCACGATCCTGATCTTCGCCCCTTGGCAGGCGACCGGTGCCACGGGCTGGGGCACCCTCGCCATCCTCGGCGCGGCCGCCAGCTACGCCGTCGCCTTCACCTACATGGGTCGCACCCTGGTCCGTAAGGGCAATCCCACCATCTCGCTCTCCGCGGCCCAGCTCGTCGCCGCCGGCGGACTGACGGCCGTCGCCGTGCCGATCGGAGGGTTGCAGTCGATCGACCCCAGCCCGACGGTCGTCGTCGCGGCCATCGTGCTGAGCGTCTTCTGCACCGCCATCACCTTCCACCTCACCTACCGGATCATCAACGACGAGGGCGCCACCAGCGCCGCCGTGGTCGGCTACCTCCTGCCCGTCGTCTCCGTGCTCCTCGGAGCGGTCTTCCTGAGCGAGGACATCGGCGTCCGGGTGGTGCTGGGCATGGTCGTCGTCCTGCTCGGGGTGGGGATGACGCGCCGGCAGGGCGTCCCGCCCGTCACCGTGACGGCGGCGCCCGTGCCGTCGGCGGTCGCCGACCCCGTTCCACGGGAGCCGGTCGCCGGGGGAGCACCGCTCGCCGAGGGTGTGCCGCTCGCCGAGGACCCGGCGCCCGCCCGCCCGGCCGGACCGCAGGACGCCCGATGACCGCGGGAGCACCCCGGCCGGGGCTGTGGCAGGTGTACCGCGAGCTGACCGAAGGAGCCGTCCACACGGACCTCACCCATGCGTTCCGGCCGGGCCAGCCGCATTTCCCGGGCTTCGACGACGAACAGCGTGAGACGCCCTTCGATCTGGACCGGGGCGACGGATTCACCGTCCACCGCTACTGCCTGGTGGGCCAGTGGGGCACCCATGTCGACCCGCCCGCCCACTTCGTGGCCGGGGCCCGCACGCTGGACCGGATCCCGGTGAGCGAGATGGTTCTCCCGCTGGTGGTGCTCGACATCTCCGCCCGGGTGGAGACCGACCCCGACGCCACCCCCACCCTGGACGACGTGAGGTCCTGGGAGCGCCGCAACGGACCCGTTCCGGCAGGCTCGTTCGTCGCTCTGCGCACCGGATGGAGCCGGCGCTGGCCGGACCCGGTGGCGATGGCCAACACGGACGAGGCGGGTGTGAGCCACCGGCCCGGCTGGTCGGCCGACGTCCTGCGCCATCTGATCGAGGACGCCGGTGTCACCGCCGTCGGCCATGAACAGTCCGACACGGACCCGGGGCTCGCCGTCTCCGAGGGCGACCACGGTCTTGAGCGGTACGTGCTGGACCGTGACCGCTGGCAGATCGAGCTGCTGACCAACCTGGAGGGGCTCCCGGAGGCGGGCGCCCTGATCGTCGCCAGCTGGCCCAAACCGTACGGCGGTTCGGGATTCCCGGCCCGGGTGTTCGCGATCCACCGGTGAAGGCGGCCGTTCGGGCCGCCTTCACCTCGTCCCCTGCCGGCTGAACCACGATCAGGCGGTGGCCACCGCGAAGACGTGGATGATTCCGCCGCTCGTGGTGGAGGGAAGCGTCACGCTCGCCAGCTGCTTGCCCGCCTGGAGCGTGATCGGCGCCGAGGAGAAGACCTCGGTGCCCACCGGGTCCTTGCCGCCGCCCTGGACGTCGCGGTACGTGGTGTGGACCGCCACCGTGTTGCCGTACGACGGCTGCCCGGAGCCCCCGTCCAGCGTCCAGTCGCTGAAGCCGATGTCGGCCTGTTGTGTGGTGCCGTCGGTGTACGTCAGCGTCAGCTTGCCGTCGGCCGCGCCCTCGGCGGCGCTGCCCAGCAGGCTCAGCTTCGTGTCGCCGTCGGCGGGGTGGACGTTCAGCACCTGCGGGGTGGTGCCGGTCACCTCGATGTTGTCGGGGTCGCCGGCGCCCACCTCGGGCCAGGTGAAGTCGAATCCGTCGGACGAGACCGTGCCGCCCGGTGTCGCGCCCGCAGCGGCGAGCGCGGCGGCCGAGTAACTCCAGCCCTCACCGTCGAAGTCGGCCTGCGGTTCCGTGTCGTCGGTGGAGATGCCGGTGCTGTTGCGGTTCCACAGCAGACCGTTCTTCTCGGCGACGGTCACCGCGAACGAGGTCTTCGGGAGTTCGGTCCCGTCGGAGGACTTCAGCGTCACCGGGACCGTGTAGTGGCCCTCGGCCGTGTCCGCCCCGGCCGACACGGCGAGCTTCGCGTTCACCGAGCCGCCGGCCGGGACGGTGAAATCGCCCTCCGCCGGTGTGACGGTGACACCGGCCGGAGCCGTCGCCGTCCAGTGCACCGAGGTGGACCCGGACTGAAGGCTCTGCACCTTGACGGTGGTCTCCGCGCCGCCCGAACCGGGCTCGGTCTTCACCTGCTCCGGGGTGGCGCCGGTGAAGTACTTCACGCCGCCGCCGGGGAAGGACGGCGGGGCGTCGCTCGCCGCGCTGCCCCAGGAGGGGTCGGCCGTCGCGCCGAGCGTGTAGTCCAGCGTGCCGCCACGGGTGACGAACGAGGCCGGGACCCACGGCTTGTCGGAGGTGCGGCCGTCGACCTTCAGGCCGTGGATGTAGCTGTTGGCCGACGAGGCGGCCGGCGCCTTGATCGTGAGGGTCTTCCCGTGGCCGGTGTGCACCACCGCGTGCGGGAACAGCGGAGCGGTGAGGACCAGGTCGGCGCGGCTGGGGTTCTGCGGGTACATGCCCAGCGCGGAGAAGACGTACCAGGACGACATGGTGCCGGCGTCGTCGTTGCCGGGAATGCCGCCAGGCGCGTCGGTCCACAGCTGGTCCACCTCGGCGCGGACCGTCTCCTGCGTCCGGTACGGGGCACCGAGGTAGTTGTACAGGTAAGGGGCGTTGATGTCGGGCTCGTTGGTCGGGTCGTAGCGGGTGGCGTCCTCCGCCGTGAAGTCGAACTTCCCGTCCGGGGTGCGGAAGAAGGCGTCCAGCCGCTCCACCGCCGCGTCCTTCCCGCCCATCGCGCCGGCGAGCCCGGCGACGTCGGAGTAGACCATCCAGGTGTAGCGCGCGCTGGAGCCCTCGACGAAACCGCTGCCGGTGCCCGGTGTGAAGGTCCCGGCCCAGGTGCCGTCGGCCTTGCGGTCGCGGATGTACCCGCCGTCGGCTGTGGCGTTGGCGTCGAAGACGTTCGACCAGTTGCCCGAGCGCTCCAGGAACTTCTTCGCGTCCGCGGTGTTCCCGGTCTGCCGGGACAGCTCGGACAGACCGTAGTCGGCCGCCGCGTCCTCCAGCGTCTCGGCGGCGCCGCCCCAGCAGTGGCAGTTGTCGGCCGGTACGTAGCCGAGCTCCAGGTACTTGTCGAGCGCGGGCCGCTGGCCCACGCACTCGACGTTGCAGCCCGAGCTGTCGGAGTCGTTCGCCGTCGGTACGGTGGCCGCCTTCACCAGCGACTTCAGCGCCCCCTTGACGTCGAAGTCGTGGCCGCCGAAGGCGTAGATCCCGGCGAGCGCCGCGTCCGACGGGTCACCCGACATCACGCTTGTCTTGCCGTTCTCCAGCAGCCAGCGGTCCCACTCGCCGTCGTTCTGGCTCGCGTAGTTGTAGAGGGACTGGGCGTAGTCGCTGCCCGCCCGCGGGTTGACCAGCGTCATCAGCTGCACCTGCGCGCGGTACTGGTCCCAGCCGGAGAAGGTGCCGTACTGCGCCTTCTGCCCCTTGGCGAGCCGGTGCGGTTTGCGGTCGGAGCCGAGGTAGCGGCCGTCCACGTCGTTGGTCAGGGTGGGTTCCAGCATGGAGTGGTACAGCGCGGTGTAGAAGGTGGACCGCTGGGCGTCGGTACCGCCGCCCACCTCGATCGTCCTCAGCGCCTTGTTCCAGGTCCTGGCGGCCTGCTTCCTGACGGAGTCGAAGGTCTCGTGACGCCCGTTCTCCGCGCTGAGGTTGTCCTCCGCGTTCTGCGCGCTGACGTAGGAGACAGCGACCTTGGCCTGCGCGTCGGTGGTGCCGTCGGCGAAGGTGATGTACGCCCCTGAACCCTTGCCCGCCACGGGGTTGCCGGACGAGCTGTACCCCGTACCGCCGGAGGCCGAGGTGGAGCCGGGGGCGACGGTGTCGTCCGTCCAGGTGCCGACCTTCGCGAAGTCCTTGTCGAAGTGGGCGGTGAAGTAGAGCGTGTAGAGGTCCTTGCGGTTGTTCGCGCTCTGCGGACCGCAGAAGTTGCCGGCGGAGACCGAGCCCGTCACGGTCCGCGCCGCCTTGTCGATCTTCACGGTGGCGGCGGTGCTGCCGCTCTCCGAGTTCGAGGTGCGGAAGAGCATGCTGGCGGGCTTGTCGGCCGGGAAGCCGAACCGGCCCGTGCCGGTGCGGGCGGTCGTGGTGAGTGCCGCCGAAACGCCGCCGGCCAGGCCCACCTTGTAGTAGCCGGGGGAGGCGGTCTCGTCCGTGTGCGAGAAGTCGCTCGCGTACTTCGCGTCGGTCGCGTCCGCTGTGGGCGAGGTGTCGACGTCACCCACGTACGGCATGATCGGGATGTCACCGTTCGCGCCGGAGCATCCGACGCCGTTGAGGTGCGTCAGGCTGAAGCCGCGGATCTTCGTCGCGTC
This sequence comes from Streptomyces sp. NBC_01012, assembly GCF_045162755.1. Classification (NCBI taxonomy): domain Bacteria; kingdom Bacillati; phylum Actinomycetota; class Actinomycetes; order Kitasatosporales; family Streptomycetaceae; genus Streptomyces; species Streptomyces sp. NBC_01012. The sequence continues at coordinate 5,529,094 of NZ_CP108688.1, forward strand.
GTACTGGTAGCCGCCGGGGGCGGGCGTCGAGACCTGCTTGCCCTTCGAGTTCTGCGGGCTCCAGGCCAGCATGCCGAACGGCTGGACGGCGCCCGGGTAGGTGTTGCCCGCGTTCGCGGTGCCGATCAGCGGGTGGACGTACGACACCGGGTCCTTGACGGTGGTGTACGAAGATGCTGCCGACGCGGGAGCGGCTGTGGAGGCCAGCCCCAGTGCGGCCATGGCGGTCACCGCAACGCAGCTGACAGCTCTGAGCCCGGGGTGCGTCCGACGGCTGTGCGTGCGGTTGTGCGTGTCTGACACCGATCCTGCCCTTCGTGTGTGACGGACGGTCAACGGGCCGGAGCGGAAGCCCGTTTGCCTGCCCGGGCGATTCTGTGCCGACAACGTTGTCAACGACGGGAGGATGCTCCTCCTGCCGCACCGGGGGTGTCAAGGCCTCACGAGGCTCCGCCGCGCCGCGGGTGCGCACGGGCCGGAGCTGTCCCGCGGCCGTCGTCGGGCGACGGCGGGACAGCTCCGGCCGGGTCATCCGCGGTCGTGGGTCAGGACTCACTCACCTCGGCCGCGAACCAGTCCACGCTCATCTCCGCGCCGGAGGTGATGTCGGCCCCGGGGGAGGTGCAGCCGCAGACCTTGTCCGGGTACGAACCACCGATCGCCACATCGAAGATGGCGAAGAATCCATGGTCGACGGCGGCCTTCCAGGTCGCGTCGGACACCTGGTCCTGGTCCACCGCGAACGTCTCGACATCGTCCAGGTAGAAACGCAGCTGCTCCGCGTCGGCGTCCCTGCGGTCGACGATCACCGAGTACGTGTGATACCCGGACTGGCAGCCGTCGCAGGCCTGCAGGTCGCTGCTGATCCCGTCGGGATCGTTGCACTCGCCCGCCCACTCACCGCAGTGGAAGGTGGTGGAGTGCTGGCTGAGCGCGTTGACGTCCTCCATGATGTCCAGCTCGCCGATGCTGGGCCAGTTGGTCGCCCCGGCGGGGCGGGCGTCGGCGCCCATCGCCCAGAAGGCCGGCCAGTAGCCGAGTCCGCTCTCGGGGTCGGGCTGCTTCAGGGAGGCGCTGAGCCGCATCTGTCCGCCCTCGGGTGCGGCGAAGTCGGTGCGCTGGGTCTCCACCCGGCCGGACGTCCAGTGCCCCGAGTCGTCCCGTATGGGCTTGATCACCAGGTGACTCGAGCCGTCCTGGTAGACGTTGTCCGTCGAGTCCGTGGATGTCTCGATCTCGCCGGTGCCCCAGTTGGCTGCGCCGCCGGGGTAGCTGGTGCCGATGTCGTACAGCCAGTCGGCGGTGTCGAGGCCTGTTCCACTCGCGCCGTCGAAGTCGTCCCTGAACATGGTGGTCCAGTCGGCGTCGGCTGTACGGGCTTGTGCGGCCGGTTCGGCGGCCGCGGCGGTGTCGCCGGAGAGCCCGGCGGGACCCGTCACGCCCATGAGCCCGGCCAGTGGCAGGCAGAGCGCGAGTGCGGCGAGAGTGGCCGGCAGACGCCGTCGGGTGTGGCGTCCGGGGCCGGGGGAGATGCCTTGAGACCTGCCGAAGGAAGTGATCCTGTTCATGGGGTCTGCTTTCGTGGGGTGGGGGGACAGGCGACTGAGAGCGCTCTCAACCACCTTGCGGACGACTGTCGGGCACGGCGGCTGGACCCGTCAAGGTGCTTGTGGCGTTCACTTCTTGAAGGCAACTGGGCGCAGGAGGCGGTCAGTTGATGCAGGGCTTTCACCAGCGGTGGGCGTTCTCAGCCAACGGTCACCCGGCGAAAGCGCGTCAGAGCCAGCAGCATGAACGCCCCAGTGATCAGGCATGCGCAACCGAGTGCGTACGGCAGGGCGTGGACGACCGGCCACGCGTCGCTCACCGGGGCACCTCCGGGCTCCGGGTTGCCGAAGAGGTTCCGTACGGCCGTCGCCGTGGCCGAGACCGGGTTCCACTCCGCCACCGCGCGCAGCGGCCCCGGCATCGTGTGCGTCGACACGAACGCCGACGACACGAAGGTCACCGGGAAGAGCCACAGCAGCCCGGCGCTCTGCGCCACCTCCACGCTGCGGGCCATCAGCCCGATGGCCGCGCCGACCCACGACATGGCGAAGGCGAACAGCAGGATCAGGAGGTACGCGAGCAGTGCGTCGCCGACGGACGCGCGGATGCGCCACCCCACCAGCAGCCCGCACAGGGAGGTGACGACCAGCGTCACGGTGCTCATCAGCAGGTCGGACATCGTGCGGCCCAGCAGCACGGCCATCCTGGGCATGGGCAGCGACCGGAACCGGTCGACCATGCCCTTGTCCATGTCGTTGGCCAGCCCCAGAGCGGTGAACGCCGAGTTGAAGGTGACGGCCTGCGCGAAGATCCCGCCCATGAGGAACGTCCGGTAGTCCGCCCCGCCGAGGCTGCCCCCGAAGACGTACGCCAGCAGCAGTACGAACATCACCGGTTGCACCAGGGCGGCGATCACCGAGCCGGGGGTGCGGCGCAGGTTCAGAAGGTTGCGCCAGGCGACGATGGACGAGTCGCGGGCCAGCCGCCGCGGGGACGTCATCGTCCTGCCTCCGCAGCGCCCGCGCCGACGGTCCTTCCGGCGGGCGCCGGGCCGTGGGAGGCCTCCGGCCGTCCGGTCAGGGACAGGAAGACATCGTCGAGGGTGGGCGGCGCCAGTGCCACGTCCCGTACGGCGATGTTGGCCAGCCGTAGGCAGCCGAGAGCGTACTCAAGGCTCTGAGCGCCGTGCTCGGTGGCGATGGTGAAGCGCCCCGTACGGGAGTCCAGGGCCGGCGCGTGCGGGCCCAGGGCGCCGAGGATCTCGGCTGCCGCCAGGTGCGCCGCGGGGTCGGCGACAGTCAGCGTCAGCCGCTCGCCGCCGACCCGGCCCTTGAGTTCGGAGGCCGAACCCCGGGCGACCACACGGCCGTGTTCGATGACGACGATGGTGTCGGCCAGCCGGTCGGCCTCTTCCAGGTACTGCGTGGTGAGCAGGACCGTCGTACCGCCGTCGACGAGTTCCTGGACGGACGCCCAGGTGTCGGCCCTGCTGCGCGGGTCGAGCCCCGTGGTCGGCTCGTCCAGCACGACGACGGGCGGGCGGGCGACCAGCGCACCCGCCAGGTCCAGGCGTCGGCGCATTCCACCGGAGTACGTGCCGCTCGGCCGGTCGGCGGCGTCTTCGAGCCGGAAGCCTTCGAGTAGTATCCCCGCTCTGCGCCGGGCGGCGTGCCGCCCCATCCCGTACAGGCGGGCGACCAGATAGAGGTTCTCGCGGCCGGTCAGTTTCTCGTCGACCGCGGCATACTGGCCGGAGAGGCCGAGGCTACGCCGCACGCTTTCAGGGTCCCTGCGCACGTCGTGCCCGGCCACCCACGCCTGCCCCCCGTCCGGCCTCAGCAGCGTGGACAGCACGCGCACCGCGGTGGTCTTGCCCGCCCCGTTCGGGCCGAGCACCCCCAGCACGGTGCCGGGTGCGGCTTCCAGGTCCACACCCGCCAGGGCTCGCTTGTCCCCGAAGCTCTTGGTGAGCCCTTCGGCGCGTATCGCCGCGTCGCCCTGCCGCTCCGTCATCGCTGCCTCTCGTCGCGTGGGGATCTGGGTGCCGCATGCCTGGTTCAGGCCATGGCGACGCGGGCGCTCCTGGGCGTGATGTCCGTCCAGTGCTCCTCCACGTAGTCCAGGCAGACGGGGTGGGGGGCGGGGCCGAAAACGGTCTCCCACCCTTCGGGGACATCGGCGAAGGACGGCCACAGGGCATGCTGGCCCTCGTCGTTGACGAGGACGCGATGCCGGGTCTGCGGGTCGTCGAAGGGGTTCGTCATGCGGGGTCTCCTTGTGCGGTGTCGTGACCGGCGCGCAGTGCGGCGGCCAGAGTCGTGCCGATCTGCGTCCGCGCAGCCGGCTGCATCATCTGGGCGTGCGCGCACGCCACGTCGTGGTTCTCGATGTGTCCGTCGATGTACGGCGCCCACAGTTCGAGTCCGAAGGTGTCTTGCGGGCGGCCCTCGGTGGCGGTGAAGAAGAGGACGGGACCGCGGAAGGTACGGGGGGTGTACGCGCGCATCAGCCGTGCCTGGCCGGCGAAGTTGTCCACCATCGTGTCGATGGTGGCGGGTTCGAGAGACCCGAGCGGACTGCCGCTGCGGCGGAACGCGTCCCGGACCGCGGTCGCCTCGACCTCGCCGTCCCCTTCGAGGGCCTCCTCGCCCACGCCGATGTTGGACAGCAGAGCACGGAACACGGTGTCGCGGCCGGCGCTGTCCAGGTCGTCCAACGGCGCGATCGGGAAGGCGTCGAGGATGGTCAGCAACGCGATGTGCTCACCGGCCTCCTGGAGCTGTACCGCGACCTCCTGTACGAGGTTGCCGCCGAAGGACCAGCCGAAGAGGTGGTACGGCCCGTGCGGCTGCACGGAGCGAAGCTCGGCGACGTACACGGCCGCCATCGCTTCCATGCTGTCCGGGAAGGGGGCCGCGCCGTCGAGGTTGGGAGTCTGCAGGCCGTACACCGGCTGGCCGGGGTCCAGGTGGGGCAGCAACCCGCCGTACGACCAGGCCAGCCCGCCCGCCGGGTGGACACAGAACAGGGGTGGGCGGTCACCGGTGGTGCGCAGCGGCAGCAGTGTCGCCAGCGGATTGTCGTCCGCTTCGTCGAGGAGGCGTTCCGCGAGCGCGGCGACGTTCGGTGCCTCGAAGAGGCTGCGGATGCTGACCTCGACACCGAGGGCCGTGCGGATGCGGCCGATGAGCCGGGTCGCGAGCAGGGAATGTCCGCCCAGCGCGAAGAAGTCGTCGTCGATCCCTACCTGTTCCCCCACTTGTTCGACGCCGAGTACCTCCGCGAAGAGGGAACACAGCACGTCCTCGCGGGGATTGCGAGGGCCCCTGCCCCTGTCGGTGCCGTCGGTGCTGTGGGCGAGGGTGGCATGCGCCGGGTCGGGCAGGGCCTTGCGGTCCAGCTTGCCGCTGGGAGTGAGCGGAATGCCGTCCAGCAGCTGCCAACCGGTGGGGACCATGTACGCGGGCAGATGGCGGGCTGTGTGGGCCCGAATCGCTGCAGGAACGGCGGCTGGTCCGGCCGCTTCGGTCAGGACCAGGTAGGCGGTGAGTCGTGTGCCCGCCGGGCCGCCGTCATCGGCGGTCACGGCGGCCCGTACGACATCGGGGTGTGCTTCGAGCACTGCCACGATCTCGTCGGGCTCGACCCGGAAGCCGCGCACCTTGATCTGGCTGTCGGCGCGTCCGGCGAATTCGAGTGCGCCGTCGTTGCCGCGCCGCGCACGGTCTCCGGTGCGGTACATCCGTGCGCCCGTGGGGCCGTACGGATCGGGTACGAAGCTGCGGGCCGTATCGGCCGGCCGGCCGTGGTAGCCGAGCGCGAGGCTGTCGCCCGCGAGATACAGGTCGCCGACGACGCCCACCGGTACGGGACGCAGCCGCGCGTCCAGCAGATAGGCGCGGGTGCCGGTGGTCGGCGTGCCGAGGACGGGTCGGTCGGCCTCGGCGAGCGGGGTGACGAGGGTGTCGATGGTGGCTTCCGTCGGGCCGTAGAAGTTCCAGGACCGCACCTCGGGCACCTCGCGCAGTGCGGTCCACAGCGCCTGCGGGACCGCCTCGCCGCCGAGAACGACGACCGACGGGCGGTGCTCGCTGCCCGGTGTGAGCAGACCGGCGTCCAGCAGCTGACGTACGTGGCTCGGTGTCGACTCCAGGACATCGAGGCGGCGGGTGCGTACCGCTTCGACGAAGGCTTCCGAGTCGCGCCTGGTCAGGTCGTCGAGCACGTGCAACTGGTGTCCGTCGACCATCCACAGCACGGGGTCGAGAGAGGCGTCGAACGACAGGGCGGCGGTCAGGGCCACCCGCAGTCGCCGGCCTCCGCTCGCGCGCACCGCGGGGGCGAAGACCTGCCGTCGGTGGTGGTCCAGCAGCCGGGCCAGCGAGCCGTGCCCGACGAGCACCCCCTTGGGGCGACCGGTCGATCCCGAGGTGTGGATGAGGTACGCCGCGGAGTCCGGCGCGGGACGGACGACCGGCTTGGGAGTGGCGGGTGCCGCCAGGTGGCGGGCCGGTTCCGCGCTGTCGAGCACCAGCCGGGGCCGGCCGTCCCCGACCCGGCCGACGGTGGCGTCGGCGGTGACGACGAGCCGCGGGCGGGCGTCGTCGAGGACGGCGTCGATGCGTGCTTGGGGGAGGAACTCGTCGACTGGCGCGTACACGCCACCGGCCTTGAGCACGCCCAGCAGGGCCGCGATGGAATCGACGGACCGGGGCAGCAGCACGGCCACCACGTCACCGGGGTGCACACCGGATTCCGTCAGCAGGGTGGCGATGTGTCCGGAACGGGTGTCCAGCTCCGAGAACGAGATCCTGCCGTCCGGTGCGGTGACCGCGATGTCACCGCTGCGGGATACGGCGACCGTCTCGGCGAACCGGTCGAGGACGGTCGCCGGACCGGTGGACGCCGCGTCTCCATGGCCGAGGAGCAGCAGCCGCCGCTGCTCGGCCTCGTCTGTCAGGGCCAGGTCGGCGACCTTGGTACCGGGTTCGGACACGGCCCGGTCGAGCAGCCGCAGGAACCACCGCGTGATCCGGTGTGCCGTACCCGTGTCGAAGAGATCCCGGCTGAACTCCAGGGTGCCGTCGAGGATGTGCTCGCCGGGCGTGGTCGCGGGCCGCTCGGTGAAACCGAAGGAGAGATCGAACTTGGCTCCTCCGGTGTCGACTCCGTCCATCCGCGCCCGCAGGCCCGGCAGCTCCAGGTGCGGCGGCCGGGTGTTGTTGAGGGTGAGCATCACCTGAAAGAGGGGATGCCGGGTGAGGGAGCGCGTGGGCTGCACGGCCTCCACGAGGCGCTCGAACGGGAGCTCCTGGTGGGCGTAGGCGGCCAGGTCGGTCTCCCGCACCCGGGCGAGCAACTCCCTGAACGTCGTCTCCGGGTGCACGCCGGTGCGCAGGGCGAGGGTGTTGACGAAGAAGCCGACGAGCGGTTCGAGAGCCTCGTCCGTCCGTCCGGCCACAGGCGTGCCGATGGTGATGTCCTCCCCGGCCCCCGTCCGGTGCAGGAGCGCCGCCAGTGCGGTGTGCAGGACCATGAACGTGCTGGTCGCGGACGTCCTGGCCAGCCGGCCGATGCCCGCGGTCGTGTCCGCGGGCACCTGGAAGGCCACCGTGCCGCCGCTTCCGCCGGAGACGGCGGGCCTGGGCCGGTCCGTGGGGAGAGGCGTCTCCTCGGGTGCCCCGGACATCTCAGCGGTCCAGTACGCCAGTTGAGCAGCCGACAGCGAGGCCGGGTCGGCGGCACTGCCGAGCAGCCCGCGCTGCCACAGGGTGTAGTCCCTGTACTGGACCGGCAGCGCCGTCCAGCTGGGCGAGCGTCCGGCCGTCCGTGCCGCGTAGGCACCGGCCAGGTCCTGGGCCAGCGGGCCCATCGACCACCCGTCGGCCGCGATGTGGTGCACCGTGATCAGCAGGGTGTGCCGGTCATCGGCCAGCCGGAAGAGCTCGGCGCGCAGCGGCATCTCCTGCGCCAGGTCGAACGGCCGCCCGCTCGCCTCCCGCAGAGCATGTGCGAGAGCCGGATCGTCGAGGGTCGTCACCGGCATGCCGGGGCGCGCGTCACCGGCGGCGAGCACGGCCTGGAAGGGTTCGCCACCGCTGACCTCGACGAGGGTACGCAGACTCTCGTGCCGGGCCGTCACGTCGGCGAGCGCCCGGTGCAGCGCCGTACGGTCGAGGGTGCCACTCAGCCGCACCGCGACCGATATGTGGTAGGCGGCGGCCTCCGGGTCCAACTGGTGCAGGAACCAGAGCCTTTGCTGTGCGGGGGACAGCGGGGTCCTGGCGGGCCTCGGGGCCTTTCGCAGCGCCGGGCGGGCCGTACCCGCCTCGTCCAGCCGCTCGGCGAGCGCCACCGGGGTGGTGGACTCGAAGAGGGTACGGACCGGCAGCTCCACGCCGAACGCCGAACGGATCCGGCCGATGAGCCGGGTGGCCAGTAGCGAGTGACCGCCCAGCTCGAAGAAGTCGTCGCCCCGGCCGACCTGTTCCTGCCCGAGGCTCTCCGCGAACAGGGCGCACAGGATCTCCTCCTGCGCTGACCGGGGCGGGTCGGTGTCGATCGCTCCTCGGGAGGCGTCCCCGGCCGTGGACAGCGCGGTGAAGTCCACTTTGCCGTGTGCGGTCAGCGGCAGCTCGGCCATGGGCACGACCGCCGTCGGCACCATGTAGGCGGGGAGCCGGTCGGCCAGGTAGGCGCGCAGAGCGCGGGCGGACAGTTCCTGCCCGTCGCAGGCGACGACCCAGGACACGAGCCGTCCCTCGCCTCCGGCGTCCGTCCGTACGGTGACCGCGGCGTGTGCCACGTCGGGGTGTGCGGTGAGCACCGTCGCGATCTCGCCGGTCTCGATGCGGAATCCACGTACCTTGACCTGCCCGTCAGCACGCCCCACGTATTCGAGGCGGCCCTTTCTGCGCCGCACGAGGTCGCCCGTGCGGTACATCCGGGTGCCCGGGACACCGTACGGGTCAGGCAGGAACCGGGCCGCCGTGGCGGAGGGACGGTTCTCGTACCCGCGGGCCAGTCCGGCGCCGGACAGGTACAGCTCACCCGTGCCGCCCGGAGCGATGGGACGCAGCCGCTCGTCGAGTACGCGGGCACGGGTGGCCGCGACGGAGTGACCGAGGTGGGGACGGGTACCGGTGGTGATGCGGCCCATCACGCTGTCCACCGTGGTCTCGGTGGGCCCGTACAGGTTCCACACCGCGACGCCCCGCAGCGTCGACAGCTCCTGCCACAGCGACTCGTCCACAGCTTCGCCGCCCAGGGCGAGGACCCGCGGGCGGGACTGACCGGGGGCGAACAAGCCGCAGATGCGCAGCTGTTCGAGGAACGAAGGAGTGGTCTCGACGACATCGATCGCGCTGTGGTGCACGAGAGCGGTGAGCGCCTCGGGATCGCGGCGGGTCGCGTCGTCCACCAGATGCAGTTCGTGTCCGGCGACCATCCACAGCAGCGGGTCCCAGGAGGCGTCGAAGGTCATGGCAGCCGTGAGCGCGACCCGCAGCGGCAGGCCGTTGTTCCTGGCTTCGGCCGGCTCCATCAGCGTCTCGCGGTGGCTGGTGAAGAGGTTCGTCAGGGACCGGTGCTCGACGACAACACCCTTGGGCAGGCCCGTGGACCCGGAGGTGTGGAGCACGTAGGCGGCGTCCTGGGCGCGCGGCATCCTGGGAGGGATCCCCCCGGCCGTGCGCCACACCGCCGGGTCGTCGATGAGCAGACTCGCCGCGGTCGGCGACAGCGCGTCCCGGGTTCCGGCCGTGGTCAGCAGCAGCCGGGGCGCGGCGGTGTCGAGGATCAGCTGGTTGCGGGAGCGGGGATGCGAGGGGTCCACCGGTACGTACACGGCTCCGGCCCGCAGCACACCGAACAGCGCCACGATGTGCAGCGATGTGCGAGGCAGGGCCACCGCCACCCGGTCGCCACTGCCGACCCCGGAGTCCCTGAGCAGGCAGGCGAGCTGCTCGCTTCGCGCCAGCAGCTCCCCGAAGCTGAGGCGGCCGTCGGACGCGACCACGGCGGTACGGGCAGGCTGGAGGGCGGCGCGGGTGGTGAGTACGTCCACCACCGTCCGGTCCTCGTCGGCCGTGCCCTCCCGGGTGACGGACGACCCGGCCACCGGCTTCCGGGTGGCCCGGGGCAGTTCGTCCAGGGCCGCGTCGCACTGGTCGGGTGTCAGGAAGCCGACGTCGGCAGTGGGACGGTCGGGGGCGGCGAGGGCCGCCCGCACCAGGCGGGTGAAGTGCTCGGCGAAGCGCTCGACCGTGCTGCGGTCGAAGAGGTCGTCGCTGAACTCGATCTCGCCGCCCACACCGGCGGGCGCGCCGTCGTCGTCGTGTTCCTCGGTCAGGTCCCAGGTGAGATCGAACTTGGCTCCGGTGCGACCGATGGAGGCCTCGTGGGCGACGCTGAGGTCCGGCAGCGAGGGGCGGGGGGCCGGGGTGTTGTTGAGGCTGAGCATGACCTGGAAAAGAGGGTGCCGGGAGAGTGAACGCGCTGGCGCTATCTCCTCCACGACGCGCTCGAAGGGGATGTCCTGGAGTGTGTACGCCGCGAGATCGGCGCTTCGGACCCGCTCCACGAGCTCGCGCAGGCTCGGCGCACCGGACGTGTCGGCCCTCAGCACCAGTGTGTTAACGAAGAAGCCCACCAGGTCGGCGAGTGACTCGTCGGTGCGCCCCGCCACCGGCGTACCGATCGCGATGTCGTCACCGGCGCCCAGGCGCGTCATCAGGGCGGACAGCGCCGCGTGCAGCACCATGAACGTGCTGGCCCCGCAGCCGGCGGCCAGCCGTACCAGCGCGCGGTGCGTGTCGGCGTCGAGCCGTACGGGAACGGCCCCGCCCCGGCCGGACGGCCGGGCCGGCCGTGGGCGGTCGGCGGGGAAGGTCAGTTCCTCGGGGAGCCCTTCGAGGATCTGCGCCCAGCGTGCGAGCTGGCGTCCGGCCGGGCTGTCGCCGTTCCGGGGGTCGCCGAGCAGGTCACGCTGCCACAGGGCGTAGTCGGCGTACTGCACGGGAAGGGCGTCCCACCGGGGCATCTCGCCGGCGACGCGCGCCGTGTAGGCGGTCGCCAGGTCGTGCAGGAGCGGGCCCATCGACCAGCCGTCCGCCGCGATGTGATGGAGCGTCAGTACGAGTACGTGCTCGTACTGACCGACAGGGAACAGCTGGGCGCGCAGAGGCAGTTCCCGGCCGAGGGCGAAGGGCGCGCGGTCGGGCTCGATGGATGTGGATCCCTCCGGCATCACCACGAGCGTGGGGCGGGCGGCCTCCGGAGTGAGGATGCGCTGGTACGGGCCCTCCTCGTCGACGGCGAAGAGGGTGCGCAGACTCTCGTGCCGTGCCGTGAGGTCGGCGAGCGCGTCGACGAGCGCTTCCCGGGCCAGCGGGCCCGACAGCCTGAGCGCTACCGGAAGGTGATAGGCGGCGCCGGTGTCGCCCAGCTCATCGAGCAGCCACAGCCGCTGCTGCCCGAAGGACAGGGGCAGCCGCTCGGGTCGCGGCGAGACGGCCTCGACCGGCGGCCGCGCGGTCGGGGCGGTGTCCAGTGCGGCGATGAGACCGGCCGGGGTCGGCGACTTGAAGAGGACACGGATCGGCATCTCGACGCCGAAGGCGCCGCGTATGCGACTGACCAGGCGGGTCGCCAGCAGCGAATGCCCGCCCAGCAGGAAGAAGTTGTCGTCCCGGCCGGTCCGGGGCACGCCCAGGCACTCGGCGAAGATCGAGCACATCAGTTCCTCGTCGGGGGTGCGCGGTGCGCCGCCCCTGGCCGCGACCGGCGTGGCCTGCGGCAGGCGGTCGGTGTCGAGCTTGCCGTTCGGGGTGAGCGGCAGCCGGGGCACCGTCGCCCATGCCGTCGGCACCATGTGCTCGGGAAGCAGGCCGGCCAGGGCGTCCCGTACGTCCGTGAGGTCGCCGATGCCGTCGCCCACCACGTACGCGGCGAGCCGTCCCACCTCGTCAGGGGACCCGGCCGGCGCGACCGCCGCCTCGGTGACGCCCGGCAGGCTCCGCAGCGCGGACTCGACCTCGCCGGTCTCGACGCGGTAGCCGCGCACCTTGAGCTGGCGGTCACTGCGGCCCAGGAACTCCAGAGTGCCCTTCTCGCTCCAGCGGGCGAGGTCTCCCGTTCGGTACATCCGTCCGCCGGGCGGTCCGAACGGATCAGGAAGGAATCGCTCCGAGGTGAGCCCGGGGCGCCCGGAGTAGCCCCGCGCCACGCCTTCACCGGACAGGTACAGCTCACCGGTGGCGCCCCGCGGCAGCGGATGCAGCGAAGGGTCGAGCACATAGGCCCCGGCACCCGCGACCGGGCGCCCGATGGCCGGAGTGCCGCCCGTGATCCGGGTGGTCACCGCGTCGACGGTGGTCTCGGTGGGACCGTAGAAGTTGAAGACCAGCAGACCGCCCTGGCCGGCGAGCTCGTTCCACAGGGCATCGTCGACGGTCTCCCCACCGAGGGCGATCACCAGGGGCCGGTGCCGAGGGTCGCTGAGCAGTCCGGCGGTGAGCATCTGCCGCAGGTAGGTGGGGGTGGTCTCGACGGCGTCGATGCGCTGCCGGACGAGGAAGTCCACCAGCGCTTCGGGGTCGCGGCGGATCTCGTCGTCGACGATGTGCAGTTCGTGACCGGCGACCATCCACAGCACGGGGTCCCACGAGGCGTCGAAGGACGTCGCCGCGGTCAGTGCGACTCTCAGCCTGCGGCCGAGCGTTCGCTCGGCCAGGGCGTGTGTCTCCTGCCGGTGGTGTTCGAGGAGGTTGGTCAGCGAGCGGTGCTCCACGACGACGCCCTTGGGCCTGCCGGTGGAACCTGACGTGTAGATGACGTACGCCGCGTCCCGGAGGCCGGGCCCGGCCGGCTCTGCCACCACCGGCTCCAGGCCCGCCAGGGCCGGGTCCACCAGGGGAAGTGTGCCCCGCGGGTCCATGGCGCGTGCGGTCTCAGCCGTGGCGACGAGCGCGATCGGCTGTGAGTCCTCGATCATGAAGGCCAGCCGGTCGGTGGGGTACGAGGGGTCGAGCGGCAGATACGCGGCGCCCGTCCGCATCACCGCCACCATCGCCACCACCAGATCCGTGGACCGGGGCAGACCGACGGCCACCCGGGCGCCCGGCCCGGCTCCCCTGGCGGCCAGCACCCGGGCGAGGACGTCGACCTCGGCGTCGAGCTCACCGAAGGTGAGACGGGTGTGGCCGCAGACCACCGCGGTGTCACCGGGCGCGGTCCGCGCCAGGCCGGCGACCTGCTCGGGGAGGGTGGCCGGTCTCGGTGCCCAGGGATCGACGGGCGTCAGGGCGCCGAGCCCGAGTACCTGCTGCCGGTCGTCGGCGCCGACGACGTCCAGGTTGCCGATCGTCCGCTCCTCGTCGTCGGCGAAGGCCTCGATCAGGCGGCACAACCGCTCGTGATGGGCTGCCAGCTCCTGCGGGGTGTAGAGACCGGGGTTGCCGAGCAGGTCGACATGGAATCCGCCGTCGGCGTACGAGGCGTGCACGGCGAGGGCCATGTCCTCCACCGGGCCGATGGAGAGGTTGTGCAGTGTCGCCCGGTGCGGACCGAAGCTGAGGCGGTCGTCGAAGGCCAGGACGTTGACCGATGGGCCGGTCAGCGGAATGTCGGTACCGGCCAGGCCGAGGTCGTGGCGCAGGCTCTCCGACGGGTAGCGCTGGTGCGCCAGGACCTTGCGCGCCTGGGCCGACGCCTGCTTGGCGACGTCCGCCACCCGGTCGGACGGGGAGATACGCAGCCGCATCGGCAGGATGTTGCTGAGCATGCCGGGCGTCGCACGGGCCACCGGGGTGCGCCGCCCGGTCACCGGCAGTCCCAGGACGACCTCCCCGAGCCCCCGGCTGCGATGCAGATAGACCGCCATGGCCGTCATGAACAGCGTCGGCCATCCGGTGCCCGCCCGCCTGGCCGCCGCGCGCAGCCGCTCGGCGTCCGCGGCCGCGAACTCCCGGCGTACCCGCAACGCCCCGTGCCCGGGGGAACGCCGCTCGTCGGTCAGACCGGTGGGGGTGGGGGCGCCTGCCAGGTAGTCCGTCCAGAACGCGCCGTCCGCACGGTGCTTTCCGGAGGACCGGTACCTCTCCTCCTCGTCGATCAGCAACCCGAGGGCGGGTCCCGGCCGTGGCCCCTGGCCGGCCGGCGGCGGGGCGGGGGCCACGGAATCGGTGTAGACCTCGGCGATCCGGGCGAGGGCGAGCGCGGCGCCGTATCCGTCGAGCGCCAGGTGGTGCACCTGCTGGTGGAACACATGGTGTTCTTCGGCCAGGCGGTAGAGCGTCATGTGCACGAGCGGTCCTGTGGCGAGGTCCGTCGGCCGGCTCAGGCACTCCTCCATGCGCCGCAGCGCCTCGGCGCGCGGGTCGTCGTACCGTGACAGATCGACCAGCGGAACGTCGACGTCCGCACTCTCGTGAACGCGCTGGAAGGGAACGCCGTCGCGCGTACCGAACGTCAGACGCAGCGCCTCCTGCTCGTCCGCGACCCTGCGCACGGAGGCCCGCAGAAGCACCGGGTCGATCCGGCCCTGGATATCCGCGTACTCGGCCACGTTGTACGACGGGTTCCGCGCATCCATGCGCTGGGCGAACCAGAGACCGCGCTGGGCCGCGGTCAGCGCGAGCGTGGGGGCAGAAGGCCCGTCGTACGGTGCGTCGGTCACGCGTCCTCACCTCGGTGGGAACCATCGGAAGCCGGTCGGCGTCGCGGTTGCGAATCCGTGCCACGGCGCGTGTGTGCACGGCCGAGGGCTCCAGATGGTCGTCGTTGTCCCAAATGGGCTGTCACACCGGTGATTCGGAGTCGCAAAGCCAGCGGATTGGTGGCGTGATGCACGGCACATCCATGGAGGGGGGTTGCGCACTTCGCGGGCGCATACATGTCGAACGGTGTTGATTCCGCGCCGGTCGGCAATCCGTACGGCGGGTGGCTCCGAACAACCCGCGTAGGGGTTCAGTCGTAACGAGACATGGAGTGTCCATGAGCATCGCCGCAACCACCCTGCGTTGGAGCGCCGCGACCGCGGCCGCCGGCGCACTGCTGATGTCGACCGCGACCATCGCCGGAGCCGCCGAGGCCCGTGAGCCGGCCGCACCGACGGCGCAGTCCATACGGGCGGACCAGCCACGCCAGGCCTCTTCGGGCACCACCTACGCCTACCGGGGCGTCCAGGGTGGCAATCTGTGCCTGCTCTCGCGCTGTTCGGTGGGCGGGCCGGCGCCGTGGGACAACGCCGGGCCGAGTAACACCCAGGGCTTCAACCTCTGCCTGCTCGCGGTCTGCGACGTACGCCCCTGACACCGGCCCCGGACGGAGCTGTTCCGAAGGCCGCGGCAGCTGTACAGCCACGCCCTGCTGTCCGTCCACGAGCTGGACGGACAGCAGGGCGTGGCTGCAACCTCGGCGACTTCTGTCTCGCCGGCGTCGAGTGCCGGCAGGCGCTGCGGGTCGGGTCCCGGGAGGGCATGTGTTCGCGGCCTCCCGTACGACGGCGGGACTGTTGCCGCTCGCCGACCTGCCCGACGACGGACCGGCCGAGCTCTACGCCTCCCGGAGCGGGACCGGGACCGCCCCGTACCGCCTCCTCCGAGGCCGCCACGCCGAGCTTCGGCTTTCGACTCCGTCGACCGCACGGCTGACGGGGAAGGGACTGCCGGCGGCCTGCGGCTGCGCCCTGGGGGAGGAGGACCGCCACGAGGCCGCGGTGCCCGTGCCCCGTGGCACCGCGAGCCCGGCCCGGTCCGAACGTAGGACCCTAGCTGCCCACGGCGCAGGTGGCCCCGTTGAGCTGGAACCGCGGCGGCGGCGACGCGTCACCCGTGTGGTCGGCGAGATAGCCGAGGGTGATACTCGCGCCCGGAGCGATCGTGGCGTTCTGCGAGGCGTCGACCGCCTCGACCATGTCGCCCGACTGGGTCAGGTCCGTGCTCCAGTCGGAGACGACGGTCTGCCCCAGGGGCAGCGGGAATTCGAGCGTCCAGCCGTCCACGGGCTCGCTGCCCGTGTTGGTGACGGTGAGGTCGACCGTCGTGCCCGTACCCCACTCCGTGACCGTGCGGTCGACGCGGCAGGTGGGCTCCTCCTGTGCGAACGACATCCGGTGCAGGCCGCCGGGCAGGTCGTTGACCATGTAGAACTCGCCGTCGGATGTCGTCCCGATCGCCGTCACCTGGGTCGGCGTCTGCCCGATCTCGGCCTGCTCGTACCCGCCTTCGCCGTCGGGGCGCAGGGCCCAGACCGTGGACGAGCAGTAGTCCGTGGCGATGTACGTGCCGTCGGCCAGATCGGCGTACTCCTGGCCCCGGTAGACATGGCCGCCGATGAGCGCGCAGCCGCCGGTGTACGGGGAGTAGGTGAAGACCGGGTCGGTGTACGTCTCGCCCGACACGCAGTCGCCGCCCTCGAACTTCTCCAGGCCCTCGTAGCAGGACCAGCCGAGGTTGAGGCCGCCCTGCCCGGGGGCGAGGTGGTCGACCTCCTCCCAGCGGCCCTGGCCGACATCCCCGATCCACATCGAGCCGTCGGCGGCGTCGAAGGAGAACCGCCACGGGTTGCGCAGCCCGTACAGCCAGATCTCCTCGTGGGCGCCCGCCGTGCCGACGAACGGGTTGTCCTCGGGCACGCAGTAGGGGAGCGGGTCGCAGCTCCGGCTCACGTCGATGCGCATGATCTTGCCCAGCAGGGTGTCCAGATGCTGCGCGGAGCGCAGGGGGTCGGCCGAGCCGCCGCCGTCGCCGATGCTCCAGTACAGATCGCCGTCCGGACCGAACGTGAGCTGGCCGCCGTTGTGGTTGGTGTTCTCGGTGTGCGCCTGCGAGAGCAGGACCTCCGGGCCGGAGCCGTCGAGCCGGTAGCGGGCGAGGGTGACCGCCGCGTCGGGCAGCGCGGTGTACGCGAGATACAGGGTCTGGCTGTCGGCGAAGTCGGGCGGGAAGGCGATGCCGAGCAGGCCGCGCTCGTTGCCCGACTCGTCGACGGCCGACGTGATGTCGATGACGGGGGTCTCGGCCAGGCCGGTGTCCGGGTCGTAGACCCGGACGGTGCCGGACTTCTCGGTGATGAACAGCCGGTCCGTGCCGTCGTCGGGGGACGCGACGGCGGTGGGCCGCTTCAGGCCCGAGGCCACCTGGGTGGTGGTCGCGCTGAGCGAGGTGAGCGGCACGGACGGGGCGGCCTCCGCCGCCCGGGTCCCGGCCGGCGCGGAATCCGCCGTGGCGGGGGCCGAGAGTGGTGCGGTCAACAGGAGAGCGAGCAGAAGGGGCCAGGCCCAGCGGCGTCTTGACATATGTCGGCTCCAGAGGGGGGACGCGCATCAAGGTTCCATGGAGAGCGCCAAGCACGGCCGAACCGCATCACCAGCACCGTGGGAGCGCTCCCGCACCAGGCTGAGGGTCTTGGAACGGGACGGCAACGCGCGATTGAGCCACCTTCAGGCCGCATGGCGAAAAACAGCCCCGCGGTGGGCGGGGTGCGGCCCCCTCGTGGAGGGCCGCACCCCGTGTCTCAGGGAGCCAGGGCCGGCGGGGCGGCGTCGACGCCCCAGTTCGTCGGCTTGCCGGAGAGCTTGATCCTGATCGTGCCGGAGTGGAGCAGCTCCTTGTGGGAGAGCCAGCTACGGTGCAGCCTGCCCCGGTCCGTGCTCACGGAGGACACGTACTGGAGCTTCGACGCGCTCGCGCCCGGGGCCTCGATGCGGATCCGCCGCCCGTGTTCGGGCCGGATCTCGACCTTGTCGAACATGGGCGCGCTGACGATGTAGTCGGCTGAGCCCGGCTGGGCCTCGAAGACGCCGGCCATGGCGAAGACGAGCAGCGACGAGGTGGCACCGAGGTCGTCGTTGCCCGGCATGCCGTAGGCGTCGTCGGTGAAGAGCGTCCGCATCGCGCGCAGTACGGCCGAGGTCTTCCAGGGCGCACCGGTCCACGCGTACATCCACGGTGCGTGGAAGTCGGGCTCGTTGTTCGGGTTGAAGGCGAAGTTGTTGTGGTAGTCGTACGCGCCGGTCACCCAGGAATCCGACGCGGCCTTCGCCGGGTCGGTGAGCACGGTCGGCATGTCGAAGAAGGTGTCAAGCCGCTGCTCGGCCTTCTCCTGACCGCCCATGAGGCCGAAGAGCGCCTCCGGGTCCTGCTGGGCGAGCCACTGGTACTGCCACGCGGTGCCCTCGTGGAACGCGCCGGACTGCGTGGGGTCGGGGTCACCGGCGACGGTGCCGTCCGCGTTCCTCGTGACCGGGAACCCCGAGAAGCCCTCCGAAGTGACGTCGGCGTCCCAGAGCTTGGCGAAGTTGTCGCAGCGCGGGGCGAGCTTCGCGGCCTTGTCCCGGTAGCCGAGGCCGTCGGCCATCGTGGAGAGCGCGCAGTCGGCGAGTGCGTACTCAAGGGTGGCCGAGCCCGCCTGGCGGCTGTCGCCGTACGTGTAACCGGGCAGGTCCTGGTAGCCGACCCAGCCGTTCTCGACGTATGTCGGGTTGCCGTCACGGCCGCGGAAGGCCGACTGGTCCGACGGGACCTCGTTGACGTTCTTCCAGAGCGCGTCGAAGAGCCGGCGCGAGGTGTGGTCGTCCAGCAGCCCGCGGTTGTAGAGGTCGACGACCCAGGGGGTGACGGGGTCGCCGCTCATCACGTTGGTCTCGCCGTTGCCGAGGCCCCAGCGTGGCACCCAGCCGCCGTCCTCGTGGACGCGCAGCACGGACTTGGCCATGTCGGTGGCCTTGTCCGGGGCGATCAGGGCCACCAGCTGGTTCTGCGAGCGGTAGGTGTCCCAGAGCGAGAACATCTGGTAGTACGTCGCGTCCGACCGGTGCACCTTGTCGTCGAAGCCGCGATAGCGGTTGTCGACGTCGGAGCCGATCGACGGGTGCAGCAGCGAGTGGTAGAGGGCGCTGTAGTAGGTGCGCTGGTCGGCGGTGCTGCCGCCCGCCACGCGCATACGGTTCAGCTCGTCCCGCCAGGCGTCGTGCGCACCCGAGCGGGCCTTGTCGAACGAAGCGGGCTGCTCGGCCCTGCGGTTGAGGCGCGCACCGTCGACCGAGGTGTAGGACAGGCCCACCGACGAGCCGACCTGGTCGCCGCCCGCCGGGTCGAACGACAGCCAGGCGCCGGCGCGCTGGGTGCCGCGCGACGCCTCACGGGTGCCCGGGGCGAGAGTGTCGTCGGACCAGGTGCCGAACGTCGAGAAGGTCCGGTCGAACTTCGCGCTGAAGTAGACGCGGTAGCGCTCCTTGCCGGTCTCACCGCAGAAGTTGCCGCCCTGGAGCCAGCCCTCGACGGTGTCCTTGCCGACCACCTCGATGTCACCGGCGTAGGTGCTGCCGTTGCTCTCGCCGGTCTCGATGAGGACGTTCTGCGCGTCCGATCCGGCGGGGAAGGTGTAGCGGTGCTGGCCGGTGCGCTCGGTCGCGGCGAGCTCTGCCCGGATGCCGTTGTCGAACGTCACGCCGTAGGAGCCGGGCGTACGGGTCTCGTTGTCGTGGCTGAACTTCGCCGCGTACGTCTCCGGGTCGGACGACGTGACCGCACCGGTGGTCGGCATGAACCGGACGTTGCCCATCGTCTGGCAGCCGACGCCCGAGAGGTGCGTGTGGCTGAAGCCGAGGATGGTGTCCTGCGCGTAGTCGTAGGACGCGTACTTGTTCAGCTGTGTGTCGGGGCTCAGCTGCACCATGCCGAACGGGGCCGCCGCGCCCGGGAAGGTCGTGCCGTCGCCGTTGTTGCCGATGGAGGTGTCGACGAGCGCGGTGGGGTCGGCGGCGAACCGCGGTCCCTGTTCCGCGGCGCCGGCGACGCCGGAGGTGACGGACACCGCGGCCAGGGTGGTGGTGATCAACAAGGTGGTGAATGCGCGCTGCAACGCTCTCATCGCGATCCTCTCGTAGACAACGTTGTCAATTCCGAGCCCGTTGATCTTTGCCGTTGCGCCGTCTTTCCGTCAACCTGTTCGTCAACCTGCTGTACGGGTCCCCGGGTGGGCTCGTTACCATCCCCTGTGACCGAAACCGCCGAACAAGGTGTATCCCGCACCCGCATACTCGCCGACCTGACGCCGCTGCGTTCCTCGCCCGACTACCGGCGGCTCTGGTTCGGGAACACCGTGTCCTGGATCGGACAGGGCATGACGTCCCTGGCGGTCTCCCTCCAGGTCTACGACATCACCGGGTCCGCGTTCTCCGTCGGGCTGATCGGCCTCTGCTCGCTCGTGCCGCTGGTGCTGCTCGGGCTGTACAGCGGAGCCGTCGCCGACACCGTCGACCGGCGCAAGCTGGGGCTCTTCAGTGCCGCCGGATCGTTCCTGCTCTCCCTCGTGCTCGCCGTGGTGACCTTCGCCGGGGTCGAGCACCTGGGGCTGCTCTACGCGGTCGTCGCCCTCCAGGCCGTGTGCTTCGCGCTCAACTCCCCGGCCCGCAGCTCGATGATCGCCCGGCTCCTGCCGCCCGAACAGCTGCCCGCGGCCAACGCGCTCAACGCCATGACGTCCACCACCGGCGGCCTGGCGGGTCCGATGCTCGGCGGCCTCATCGTCGGCTGGTGGGGCTACCGGTCGGCGTACACCGTCGACGCCATCACCTTCACCGCCTCGCTGTACGCGATGTGGCGGCTGCCCTCGATGCTGCCCGGCCGGGCGGCGGGGGAGAAGAGCGCCGGGCGGGCGTCCGTGCTGGACGGTCTGCGCTTCCTCGGCACCAGGCCCAATCTGCGGATGACCTTCTTCAGCGACCTGGGCGCCATGGTGCTCGCGAACCCGCGCGCCCTCTTCCCCGTGGTCGCCGTGGTCTGGTTCGGCGGCGACGCGAAGACCACCGGACTCCTGGTCGCCGCACCTGCGCTCGGGGCCCTCCTGGGCAGCGTCTTCTCCGGGTGGCTCGGCCGCATCCGCCGGCACGGGCTCGCGGTGCTGATCGCGGTGGCCTGCTGGGGCGGAGCCATCGCCGTGTTCGGGCTCACCCGGCAGCTCTGGCCCGGCCTTGTCCTGCTCGCGCTCGCCGGATGCGCCGACTCCATCTCGATGGTCTTCCGCAACACCATGCTCCAGGCGGCCGCGCCGGACGAGATGCGCGGCCGGTTGCAGGGCGTGTTCATCGTCGTCGTGGCGGGCGGACCACGGCTCGGTGATGTCGTGGCCGGCTCCGTGGCCGATCTGACCTCACCGGCCGTGGCGGTGACCGGCGGTGGCATCGCATGTGTGCTGGTGGTGTGCCTGCTGGGGCTGCGCTGGCGCGGCTTCGCCCGGTACGACGCGCGGGATCCGCAGCCGTGACAGCCGGTCCGCGCCCCGATCCGTCCCACATCAGCGCGGCCTGAAGGCGCCGAGGGCCCGGACGTCCCGGGGGAGGCAGGGTCAGCTGACGTCGGTGACCTTCGGCATCTCGCCCCCGGTCGTCGTCGGGTCGATGACCGAGAAGACACCGCCCTGTGGATCCGTCAGGGACGCGAACCTCCCGAACGGCATGGTCATCGGGCCGTACCGCAGCTGCCCGCCGAGCGACGTGGCCTTCTCCACGACCGCGTCGCAGTCCTCGACGCAGAAGTACACATTGAGGTGGGCGGGCACATCGGACGGGAACTCGTCCCCCATCTTCATCCGGCCGAGCAGCGGGTCCGCGCCGAGGTCGTAGAGGGAGAAGTCGATCGCGTCGTCGTCGACGTGCTTCACGCCGTAGCCGAAGACGGCCGGGAAGAAGGCGTCCGCCTTCGCCGGGTCCCGGGTGAAGACCTCGGCCCAGGTGTAGGCGCCCGGTACTGCCTGCGCCTCGAACCCCTTGTGGGCGTCCGGCTGCCACACCCCGAACACCACCCCGCCGGGGTCGGCGGCCAGCACCATCGTGCCGAACTCACCGACCCGCATCGGTTCCACCAGCACCTCGCCGCCGTGCTCGCGCACCTGCGCGGCGGTGGCGGCGGCGTCCGGCGTCGCCAGGTACAGACACCAGGCGGACGGCGCCTCCTGGCCGGGCGGCGGCGGCGAGAGCGCGGCCACCGCCTTGCCGTCCACATACGCCTGGGTGTAGTTGCCGTACTCCGGCATGGAGTCGCCGTAGGACCAGCCCAGAAGTTCACCGTAGAAGCGCTTCGCGCCCTCCAGGTCGCCGAACGTACCGTCGGCCCAGCAGGGGGTGCCCTTGGATTCCGCTGACATGACTCGGACCTTTCCGGTCGCGGTGAATGGGGCGAACGCGGTGCGTGATCTCCCCTGCCACGCTAAGGGCTGTCCCGGCCGGGCGCGCGTCCCTACGGACCCGCGGGGCCGACGATCGAGCGGGCGACCCCCAGCTCCACCAGGTCCTGGGGGCGCAGCCTGAGCTGGTCGGCGGTGGACCGTACCTCCTCGGGGCCGCGCTTCAGGATGGCCGCCGCCAGTTCAGGGGCGATCACCGAGAAGTAGCTGTCCGCGGTCACATGGGTGTTGTCCGGCGCTGCCAGGGCCAGCGCGCCGCCGGAGCCGCCCTCGCCGATCACCAGCGTCGTCAGGGCGACCCCGGCGCCCGCCACCGCCGCGAAGGCGTCGGCGATGGCGGCGCCCGCACCGGCACGTTCCGCCTCCGCGTCGTTGGCCGCGCCCGGGGTGTCGATCAGGGTGAGCACCGGGAGCCCGAGCCGGTCTGCGAGCCGGATCACCCGGGCCGCGGTGCGGTAGCCCGCGGGGCGGGTCGCGGTGCCGCACTGGGCGGCGTACGCCACGGGCCGCCCGGCGTGCAGGCCCACTCCGCAGAGCAGCCCGGGGTCCCGGCCGCCGCACCGGTCGCCGCTCAGGGACAGCCGGTCGTCGAAGTAGGCGTCCAGATAGGCCTCGGCCCGTGGCCGCGCCGCCGCCCTCGCCTGCTCCACCGCCGCCCAGCCGGTCGCGGGCAGGCCCGTGTCCGACAGGGCTCCCGGCACCGGGGCGGCCTGCGCCTGACCACCGGCCGCCAGGAAGGCCAGCCAGCGCCCCAGCGTCCCGGGCAGCTCGTCCGGGGTCACGACCGCGTCGACCTGGCCCGCCGCCAACTGCCCCTCGGCGGTGTACGCGTACGGATCCGCGTCGGCCGGCCGCACCCTGGACCCCCCGAAGCCGATCTGCGCCCCCGGCAGCGCCAGCACCACATCGGAGCCCGCTCCCACGGTGGCCCAGCCGCCCCCGGTCGTCGGATCCCGCAGCACCGCGATCTGCGCCTGCCCCTGGGCCCTCAGCCGTGCGGACGCGCCTGCCACCCGCTGCAGCTGTATCAGCGCGATCATGCCCTCCTGCATCCGGCTGCCCCCGGTGGCGACGAGCGAGACGAGCGGCAGCCCGAGCTCACCCGCAAGCGCGTACGCGGCCACCAGACGGTCCCCGGTGCTGCCGCCCAACGAGCCGCCCAGGAAGCCGAATTCGAAGGAGACCAGGACGCAGTCACGGCCGCCGACGACAGCCGTGCCGTACAGGACGGACTCCTCCTCGCCGGTCCGCGCCGATGCGAGCGCCCTGGACTCCGCGTACCCGGTCCAGCCGAGCGGGCCGTCCGGGGGAGTGGGGCCGGCGGGCGGCCGGTGTTCGCTGAAGCTCCCGGCGACGGCGTCGATCGCCGCCCGCGCCGACATGCGGCCACTCCTGGGGTCAGACACCGAGCGACCTCTTCATGATCTTGCCGAGCTCGTTACGGGGCAGCACGTCGAGGTAGCGGACGACGCGGGGGCGCTTGTGCGGGGCGAGCTGCCCCGCCACATGATCCGCCAGCTCCCGCTCCGCCGGGGGTGAACCGGGGTCAGCGGGGACCACCCAGGCGACGATCCGCTCGCCGAGGTCGTCGTCCGGCTCACCGGTGACGGCGGCCTCCCGCACCCCGGGATGGTCGAGCAGGGCGTTCTCGATCTCGCCGGCGCCGATCTTGTAGCCGCCGCTCTTGATGAGGTCCGTGGCCTTGCGCCCGACGATCCGCACATAGCCGTCAGGGTCGACCGTGGCCATGTCGCCCGTGCGGAAGAAGCCGTCATCGGTGAAGGCGGCCGCCGTGGCGTCGGGCCGGTTCAGATAGCCGGTGAAGAGGTTCGGGCCGCGCACCTGGACCTCGCCGATGGACGCGCCGTCCTGCGACGAGGCGTCCTGCGACGCGCCGTCCTGCGGCGAGGCGCCAGGGAGCGAGGCGTCGTGGAGCACCGTGCCGTCCTCGTCGACGAGCCTGAGCTCGACGCCGGGCAGCGGCGGGCCGACCGTCCCCGCGCGGGGTGCGCCGTCGGCCCGTACGCCCGTGTTCATCAGGGTCTCCGTCATCCCGTACCGCTCGATGACCCCGCGGCCGGTCGCCGCGGTGATCCGCTCGTGGTCGTGGACCGGCAGCGCGGCCGATCCCGAGACCAGCAGCCGGGCACCCGCCAGGGCCTTCGCGAGACCGGCGGGCGCGTCCGCGCCGTCCAGCGCGCCTGCCAGCCGGTGGTACATCGTGGGCACCCCGAACAGCATCGTCCCCCCGGAGAGCAGCTCCCGGGCCACCCCCTCGACCGAGAACCGGCCGAGGTGACG
Organism: Streptomyces sp. NBC_01012; assembly: GCF_045162755.1. NCBI lineage: Bacteria > Bacillati > Actinomycetota > Actinomycetes > Kitasatosporales > Streptomycetaceae > Streptomyces > Streptomyces sp. NBC_01012. The sequence goes on from NZ_CP108688.1 coordinate 5,553,130, forward strand.
CACGGAGCCGCCCCTGCGCAGCGGGCCGAGCACGCCCAGGATCAGCCCGTGCACATGGAACAGCGGAAGCGCGTGGACGAGGACGTCGTCGCCGGTCCACCGCCAGGCGTCCTCCAGCGCGTCCAGCGAAGCGGCGACGGCCCGGCGGGGCAGCACGGCGCCCTTGGGCGGACCCGTCGTGCCGGAGGTGTAGACGACCAGGGCGGGGGACTCGGCGGACGGCTCGGGGAAGCGCTCCTCCTGGGAGCGGGCGGCCGTGTCGACATCCAGCCGCTCCAGGGAGCCCAGCGCCGCAGGCAGTACGTCGTCGGCCCCGGCCAGCACCATCGAGGGCGCGCTGTCGGCGACGATGTGCGCGAGCTCCCGCTCACCGGTCTTCGGGTTGAGCGGTACGGCGGGCACCCCGGCCCGCAGGGCGGCCACGACGGCGACCACCGTCTCCGGCGTGGAGGTGGCCCAGACGGCGACGCGCCCCGCGTCCGCGATCCGGGCGGCCAGGGAGGCGGAGGCCTCGGCCAACTGTGCGTAGGTCAGGACGTGTTCGCCGAACCGGACAGCCTCGGGGGAGTCCGTCCGGCCGGACGCTCCGCGCAACGCGGGCAGAAGAGAGGTCACACGCCGAAGCGTAGGGGGTGGCCTCGTCAGGCCGTCAGCTCTCCCGACGGATGGTCCGCATCCGGCCGTAGGAGTACACGGCGCCCGCCAGCGCCAGGTCGGAGAGCAGCATGAAGCCGATCGAGTACGAGTCCTTCGCGCTGTAGATGGCGCCCATGACCAGCGGTGGCACGAATCCGCCGAGCCCGCCCATCGCGCCGACGATGCCGGTCACGCTGCCCACCTCGGTCTGCGGCGTCACCTGCGAGACCAGGGCGAAGACGCTTCCACTGGCGGTGCCGAGCCCGGCCGCCATGCAGAGCAGCGCGGTCGTGCCGAGCGGGTCCAGCGGCGGGTCGAAGGCCTGGACGATGGCCGTCAGCGCCGCCACCAGCAGCGCCCCCGCCGTGACCAGGGCGGGGTGGACCCGGTCCGACAGCCAGCCGCCGACCGGCCGGAAGACGACCGTGACCAGCGCGAAGCCGGCCGCCTTGGTGCCCGCCTCGGTCGGCGACATCGCGTACCAGGTCTTCAGATACGTCGGCAGATACACCCCGAACGCGACGATGCCGCCGAAGCCGATCGCGTACAGCGCGGACAGCTCCCAGGTCACCCGCAGCCGGCCCGCCGCGCCCAGCCGGTGCGCCAGGGAGTCCGTGGGCACCGTGCGCCCCGGGCGGTCGGTGATGAGGACGGCGGCGAGCAGCGAGTAGACCAGCAGCGCCCCGGCGACGATCCAGAACGGCAGGTTCACGCTGTGCTCGGCGATCCTCGGCGTGAAGTAGCCGGACAGCGCGACGCCGCCCATGCCCATCCCGAACACCCCGAGCGCGAGCCCCCGTTTCGCCGGCGGGAACCACGAGTTGACCAGCGGGATACCGATCGCGAACGTAGTGCCGCCGAGCCCGAGCAGGAAGCCGACGGCCAGCATCGCCCCGTAGCTGCCCTTCGCCGGGATGAGCAGCAGCACCGGGACGATCGTCAGGGCGGAGACCACGGGGAACATCAGCCTGGCGCCGAACCTGTCGGTCAGCGCGCCCGCCGGGATGCGGCCCAGCGAACCGACGAGCACGGGCACCGCCACCAGCAGCGACTGCTGGAAGGAGCTCAGGCCGAGCCGGTCCTTGAAGTCGCCCGACAGCGGGGAGACCAGATTCCATGCCCAGAAGGTGAGCGTGAATCCGATCGTGGCCATGATCAGATTCCGGTAGGCGGCGGATCGGCTCGGGTCCTGGGCCGGGGCCCGCTCGGCGGTCGTGTCCACAGCGCAAGTCAAGGGCGGGCAGGAGGGCGTGGCACGGCGGGCTGGGCCATCCGGGTAAAGCACTCGCTCCGCAGACGCCCCATGGGCGAGGGGCCTCTCGGAGGCCCCGGCGGAGGGCCTCTCGACCGCCGTTTCCGGCTCCGGGCTGCGACAATCGCCGGTATGGAACGGCTGGACAGGGAGATCCTCGGAATTCTCCAGGAGGACGCCCGGATCTCGTACCGCGATCTCGGCGCACGCGTGGGGCTCAGTGCCAACGCGGCGGGGGACCGCGTGCGCCGCATGCGCCGCGACGGGGTGATCCGCGGCTTCACGGTCATCGTCGACCCGGCCGCCGACACCCGCTCGGGCCTCGTCGTCTTCATCGATGTGTCGCTGCGTCTCGACACGACGAACGAGGAGTTCGAACGCTCGGTGCTCACGCTGCCCGGCATCACCGAGGTGGTGCATGTGACGGGCGGCCACGACTACCTCGTACGCGCCACGGCAGCCGACCCCGGCTCGCTGGACGCGCTGCTGCGACGGCTGAAGAAGGACGCGGGCGTCGCCCACTCCAACACCAGGATCGCCCTCAGAGCGGCGCCTGCCAGATGACGGTCGGCGACCGGCTGCCGTCCTCGGCCCGCCCGTCGTCCGCGACCGCGAGCCGCACCGCGGCGCGCCCGTCGGGCAGCCGCGCCGTCGCGTCCACCTCGACCTCGACGGCCGACACGCCTGTACGCCGGTGCACGGCGGCCAGCGCGCCGCGCAGTACGTCGAGGAGCTCGCCGTCCACCGGCTCGGTCACCAGGGCGTCCACCGTGCCGGTGAACTGCACCGACGGCTGGAATCCCAGCGTCGCCGCCGCGCCGGCCGTCTCACGCAGCACCCGGCCGCGGAAGGTCGTGGGTGCGTCGGCCGGCGGCTGCTGAAGGGCGAAGATCGCGGTCCTGACCTCCTGGATGGTGGAGTCCAGCTCGTCGACCGCCTGTCCCAGCAGCTCGGCGGTCCCCGCGTCGCCCGCCAGGTCCTTGCGGCGGGTCGACTCCAGCATCATCTCCGTCGCGAACAGCCGCTGGACGACGAGGTCGTGCAGATCGCGCGCGATGCGGTCGCGGTCCTCGTAGACCGCCAGCTGCTCCCGGTAGTGCTGCGCGTCGGCCATCACCAGGGCGAGCGCCGCCTGGGAGGCGAACTGCGAGGCGAGCTGCCGGTCCAGCGCCGTGTACGGGGCCGCGCCGCGCCGGCGGGGGAGGGCGAGCGTCCCGATGAGCCTGCCGTCGTTCTGCAACGGCAGCATCATGCTGGGGCCGAACCGGGAGCGTACGTGCGTCGTCATCCGGTCGTCCGTCGCCGAGTCCTCGATGAAGACCGGCTCGCCGCCCAGCAGCTGGACCAGGACGGGGGAGCCGGGCGCGATGGTCGTGCCGACGATGCCGGCCGGGTCGTCGAGGGTGGAAGCGGCGACGATCTCCATCCCGCCGCCCGGGATCGGCTGGAGGATCACCCCGGCCGCCGCGCCGGCCAGCACCCTGGCACGCTCGGCGACGGTCATCAGGGCGTCCGTGGTCCCCGCGCCGGTCAGCAGCGCCCGGGTGACGGCCGCCGCCCCCTCGATCCAGTGCTCCCGCTGCCGCGCCGCCTCGTACAGGTGGGCGCCGCCGATCGCCGCCGCGGCCTGGGAGGCGAGCAGCCGCAGGAGCGCGGGTTCGGTGTCCGCGAAGCGCCCCGGTTCCTCGGCGGTGAGACAGAGACTGCCGAGCACCTCGGTGTGGACCCGGACCGGCGCCCCGAGGAAGGAGCGCATCGCGAGGAGCGGGGCCGGCATCGCGCGAGGGTGCGGGCCCGCCGTCAGATCCTGGACGCGCACGGCCTGTGTGTCGTCCACGAGAGCCCCGAACATCCCCGTACGCCCGTCCAGGAGCGGGCCCGCCGCCCGGCGTTCGCTGTCGGACATCCCGGTGGTGAACAGGTCGGTGACGTGGCCGTCCCTGCCGTGCAGGAGGGCCAGGGCGCCGTAGCGCGCCCCGGCCAGCGCCGTGGCGGTGTCCACGATGTGCTGGAGCGTGGTCCGCAGGTCGAGGTCCGTCCCCGCTGTCACCGGTGTGCCGTCGGCTATCGGCTGACGAGCGGGGCGAGGTCCAGCGGCTGGACCGTGCCGTCCAGCATCGCGCCGAGCCCCAGCACGGAGCACACGTCGGGCCGCTCGGCGATGCGCACCGGAACACCCGTCGCGTCGCGCAGCATCTGGTCGAGCCCCGGCAGCAGGGCGCTGCCGCCGACCATCATGATCCCGGACTCGGCGATGTCGGCCACCAGGTCGGGCGGGCAGTCGCGCAGCACCTTGCCCAGACCGTCGAGAACCGCGGTGAGCGGGGTGTGGATCGCCTGGCGTACGGCGGCGGTGTCGACCTGCACCGAACGGGCCAGTCCCGTCGCCACGTCACGGCCGTGGATCTCCGTCATCGCCGGGCCGTTGAGGGTGAGGCCGTTGCCCCGGAGCGCCAGTTGCAGCGGGCGCACGGACTGGCTGGGCAGCATCAGCTCATGGTGCTGGCGCAGATGCTGGATGACCGCGTGGTCGATGGCCTCGCCGCCGATCGGGATGCGTACGGCCCGCACGATCGAGCCGAGCGAGAGCACGGCGATCTGGGTGGTGGCGGCCCCGCAGACCATGATCATGGTGGCGGTCGGCTGCTCGACCGGAAGGCCGCAGCCGATGGCCGCGGCGATCAGGGTGTCGACCAGCTCCACCCGACGCGCGCCGAGCCCCACGAGGGTCTCGACGGCCGCGCGCTGGGCCAGCGGATCGGCGTCGTGCGGGACACAGGCGGCGGCCCGCAGCCGGGGCTTGCGGCGCAACTGGCGGCGGAGCTTCTCACCGAGCAGATGGCGCAGCATGCGCTGCGCCATGTCGATGTCGACGACGGTTCCGCCGGAGACCGGGCGGGCCACCCGGATGTACGCGGGCGTACGGCCGGTCATCTGTTCGGCAAGCGCGCCGACGGCGATGAGCGAGCCGGTGCGGGTGTTCACGGCGGCGACACTGGGCTCGTCGACGACGAGCCCCGCCCCCTTGACGTACACACGGGTCCTCGCGGCCCCGAGATCGACGGCGACATGGCAACGGCGCAGCTGTTCGAGACTGACGGACACGGCAGGTTCTCCCGAGAGCGCTGACGGGGGGCACCGGCGGTAGCCGGCTGTCCTGGCATCGTCGCGCCACGGCGGGGGCGGCGCGCGCTGGGTGAGCCGTAGGAGGGACCCGGGCTGACGGCGCGCCAGGTCGTCAGCGGGCGTCGTCGTCCGGCATCCGCTGGAACAGACCCCAGGTGAACTCGGCGACGCGGTTCCTGCCGTCGGCCGGGTCGGTGAAGGCCAGCGCCCAGCGGGTCGGCGCGCTGCCCTCCATGGGGCGCGCCGGGGCGAAGGCCCTGGCCACCTCGTCCACGGTGCAGGACCAGGGGCGCAGATCGGCGGCCGTGCGCAGCTCGGGGCCCGGGGCGCCGGGGGCGCGGACCAGCCACTCGTTCCACACGGCCCCGCCGGGGCCCGCCATCACCTCGAACCGCAGATCCGGCCAGAGCGGCAGCGGCCACAGCAGCGCGTCGCACTCCAGGTCGCCGACCTTGCGGCGTACGGACGTCTCGGGCTCGCCCAGCACCGAGCGGTAGCGGCGCAGCGCGCCCCGGCCGCGCGGGGCGCGCAGCATCGCCTGCCAGCGGCGGTTCGCCTCGCGCATGTCGGCGAGTGAGGCGCTCAGTTCATGGCGGGCTTCCTCGACGAGATCCGGCTGATGGTCGGCCATCCGGCGCAGCAGGACGAGTTGGAACTGAAGCGGCCCGAACGGGGCGGAAGCGGTCATGGATCCATCCTGCCGCGTGCACGGACGGAGGCGTCGCGCACCGGAGTTCTCGATTCCACACAGGATCCTCACCTGCGGGGCTTCCTGTGTTGTTCCGTGCACGTCTAGTCTGCGGGCGCAATGGATTACTGCCACCCGTGCCAACGGCACCTCAACGGGGCGCTGGCGTGCGCCGGTTGCGGGACCCCCGCCGACGCGCTGGACCCCTATGCCTCCGCTGCCCCCTCCGGCGGTACGGAGGAACCCGCCACCGAGACCCTGGAGTCCTCGGGACCCGCCGGTCACCGCCGCCGTGCCAGGAACGACACGGGACGCCGCCGCGGGGGGCACCGTCGGCGTGGCCGCACGCTGCTGCTGACGGCGGCGGGAGTGGTGCTGGCGCTGGGCGCGCTGAGCCTGGCCGAGCTGGCCATGGAGCCCGGGGGAGACGACGGCGCGTCGGAGTACGTACGCGAGGCCACGTCCGCCCCGACGGAGCCCGCTCCGTCCGCCTCGTCCCGCACGGAGCCCGACGGGGCAGGTCCTGTGGACGAGCCCAGCGCCGTGCCGGTCACCGAGTCCCGCTCCGCCACCGCGGGCGCGGACGCGCCCGCGTCGTCGTCCGCACCGGCCGGGCCCCCGTCGTCGTCCGCGCCCGCCGGCGCCTCGCCGTCCGCCTCGGCGTCCGGGACGGCGCCCACGGACCCCGGGGACACCGACCCGCCGGCCGAGCCGTCCGACCCGGGGAAGCCGACGGCGGACCCCACGTCGCCCGAGCCGTCGGACGACCCGGAGCCCACGCCTTCGCCCTCCGACGACGGCTGCTGGTGGTTCTTCTGCATCTGATTCTGGGGAAGCCCAGGTTCAGATGCCGTCGGCGTCGTCGCCCAGCATGCGCCGCAGCAGGTCGCGCAGCACCGTGCGCTCCGCGTCCGAGAGCTCGGCGAGCGGCTCCCGGGCGAAGTCCAGCGCGTCCCGCAGCTGCCCCGCCATCCGGATGCCCTCATCGGTCGGGGCGGCGAGCTTCACCCGCCGGTCGGCCGGGTCGGGGCGGCGTTCCACCAGGCCACGGAGCTCAAGACGGTCGACTATGCCCGTGATGTTGGACGGTTCGCACTTCAGTTTCCTGGCAACCTTGCGCATGGGCATCGGTTCCAGGGAGAGCAGCCCGAGCACCCGCGCCTGTGCGCCGGTCAGCGCGTGGGTGGCCGCGGCCCGGTCGTACTCCTCGTGGTAGCGCGCCACGACGCCGCCGATGAGCTGGATGACGTCCAGCGTGAGCGGATCCGTGCGCGAGTGGGTGGCCATGGCGTCCAGCGTACCGAATTACTTGACAAGGTGAAATATCTGGACGCATGGTTGTTTCATGTCCTGAAGCTTTCGCTTCCCGCCCGTGCGAGACCACCCCGTACGCCATCGAGTCCGTACGTCATCGAGGAGAACCCGAGCCCATGTCTGCACTTCCCACGTCCAGCCGCGAATGGCACCTCGTCGCCCGGCCGCACGGCTGGCCCGAGGCCTCGGATTTCGCGCTGCGCGAGGCGCCGGTGACCGCCCCCGGTGAGGGCCGCGTCCTCGTGCGCAACCTCCACTTCTCGGTCGACCCCTACATGCGCGGCCGGATGAACGACGTGAAGTCGTACACCCCGCCCTTCAAGCTCGACCACCCCATGGACGGCGGCGCGGTCGGCGAGGTCATCGCGTCGAACGCCGAGGGCTTCGCCGTCGGCGACCACGTCCTGCACGGCCTCGGCTGGCGCGAGTACGCCCAGGTGCCCGCCAGGTACGCGGTGAAGGTCGACGCCTCGCTCGCCCCGCTCTCCGCCTACCTCGGCGTGCTCGGCATGACCGGCCTCACCGCCTACGCCGGGCTGTTCGACGTGGCCTCCTTCAAGGAGGGCGACGCCGTCTTCGTCTCCGGCGCGGCCGGTGCCGTCGGCAGCCAGGTCGGCCAGCTGGCGAAGATCAAGGGCGCCTCCCGTGTCATCGGCTCGGCCGGCTCCGACGAGAAGGTCAAGCTCCTCGTCGAGGAGTACGGCTTCGACGCGGCCTTCAACTACAAGAACGGCCCCGTGAAGGAGCAGCTCGCCGAGGCAGCCCCCGACGGCATCGACGTCTACTTCGACAATGTCGGCGGCGAGCACCTGGAGGCGGCGATCTCCTCGTTCAACGTCCACGGCCGCGCCACCATCTGCGGGATGATCGCCCAGTACAACGCGACGGAGCCCACCCCGGCCCCGCGCAACATGGCGCTCGTCATCGGCAAGCGGCTGCGCCTCCAGGGCATGCTCGTCGGCGACCACTCGGCGCTCCAGCCGCAGTTCGTCCAGGACGTGGCCGGCTGGCTGGCCTCGGGTGAGCTCAAGTACCGCGAGACGAAGGTCGAGGGCATCGAGCACGGCTACGACGCCTTCGTCGGCCTGCTGCGCGGCGAGAACACCGGCAAGATGATCGTTTCGCTGGACGCCTGATTCGGACGGAAGGCCTATGCTCCGTGCAGGCCGTCGCGATCGTGGGCGCGAGTCGCGGCGCACAGCAGGAGGAGTATCCGCATGACCATCCAGCGCATCGACGTGGCCTACACCGCCGTCGCCACCGCTTCGAACGGCCGTGACGGCCGTGTCTCCACCGACGACGGCAGGCTCGACGTCGTCGTCAACCCGCCGAAGGAGATGGGCGGGAGCGGCGCGGGGACCAACCCCGAGCAGCTTTTCGCGGCCGGCTACAGCGCCTGCTTCCAGAGCGCGCTCGGCGTGGTCGCCCGCCAGGAGAAGGCCGACATCTCCGGCTCGACGGTGACCGCTTCGGTCTCCATCGGCAAGACCGAGGCGGGCGGCTTCGGCCTGGAGGTGGCGATCAGCGCCTCCATCCCGAACGTCGACACGGCCACCGCCCAGGCGCTCGTCGAGAAGGCGCACCAGGTGTGCCCCTACTCGAACGCCACCCGGGGCAACATCAAGGTGGAGCTCTCCGCCGGCTGAGGCCGGCCCTGATCGCGTAGGCCACGAGGGCCGCATTCCTTCCGCGGGGGTGCGGCCCTTTGCCGTGGGCGGCCGTGGGTGGCCGTGTGCGGTCGGGGGCGTGTCCGTATCCGGGAAAGCGCGCAGAGGCATTGACGGCCGAGGAGGTTGAACTCTACGGTCCCGTTCGAGGTTCCGAGCAGCATTCGAAATGTCGAACGAGTCGAACGAGTAAGGAAGCCATGACCCGCATCGCGCGCTTCACCCTCGACCCTGCCTTCACCGTCGGCGCCGTCGATCCCCGGCTCTACGGCTCCTTCGTCGAGCACCTCGGCCGCTGTGTGTACGACGGCATCTTCGAGCCGGGCCATCCATCGGCGGACGAGGCCGGACTGCGCACCGACGTCCTGGAGCTGATCCGTGAACTCGGTGTCACCGCCGTCCGCTACCCCGGGGGCAACTTCGTCTCCGGCTACCGCTGGGAGGACAGCGTCGGACCCGCAGCCGAACGGCCCCGTCGGCTCGACCTCGCCTGGCGCTCCACCGAGACGAACCGTTTCGGTCTCTCCGAGTACATCGGCTTCCTCAGGAAGATAGGCCCGGGGGCCGAACCCATGCTCGCGGTCAACCTCGGCACCCGCGGCGTCCAGGAGGCCATCCAGCTCCAGGAGTACGCCAACCACCCGTCCGGCACCGAGCTCTCCGACCGCCGCGCCGCCCACGGCGACCGGGACCCCTTCGGGATCAGGCTGTGGTGCCTGGGCAACGAGATGGACGGCCCCTGGCAGACGGGACACAAGACCGCCGAGGAGTACGGACGGCTCGCGGCCGAGACCGCTCGCGCGATGCGCCAGATCGACCCGGGAGTCCAACTCGTCGCCTGCGGGTCGTCCAGCCGCGCGATGCCGACCTTCGCGGCGTGGGAGGCGACGGTACTCGCCGAGACCTACGACCTGGTCGACTACATCTCGCTGCACGCCTACTACGAGGAGACCGACGGTGACCGTGACTCCTTCCTGGCCTCCGCCGTGGACATGGAGTCCTTCATCGAGAGCGTCGTCGCCACCTGCGACCACATCGGCGCGCGCCTGAAGTCCACCAGGAGGATCAACCTCTCCTTCGACGAGTGGAACGTCTGGTACCAGCGGCGCTTCCAGCAGGAGACACAGGAGAACCCCCTCGACTGGCCCGAGGCGCCCCGACTCCTCGAGGACAACTACAGCGTCACCGACGCCGTCGTCTTCGGCTCGCTGCTCATCGCGCTGCTGCGCCACGCGGACCGGGTGACCGTGGCCTGTCTCGCGCAACTGGTCAACGTCATCGCGCCGATCATGACCGAGCCCGGTGGCCCTGCCTGGCGCCAGACGACCTTCTTCCCCTTCGCCCAGGCCGCGCGGTACGGCCAGGGCCAGGTCCTGGACGTACGGGTGGACTCGCCCACGTACGGGACGGCGAAGTACGGCGAGACGGACCTGCTGCACGCCACCGCCGTACGCGACCCGGAGACGGGCGCCGTCACCGTCTTCGCCGTCAACCGCGGTCAGGACACCGCACTGCCGCTCGAAGTCGCCCTGGCGGGACTGGACCTGGACCGGGTCGTCGAGCACCTGGTCGTCGCCGACGCCGACCCGGAGGCCACCAACACCCTGGCCGAGCCGGAGCGGGTCGTCCCGCATGCCGCGAAGGGCACGGAGCTGACCGGCGGCACACTGAGTGCCGTCCTCGAACCACTGTCCTGGAACATGATCAGGCTGGCCTGACGCACACCGGCAAGCCGACGGCGCCCTCCCCCCGCGGGGAAAGGGCGCCGTCGCGCGGGGCAGGCGGTGTTACGAGCTGCCCTTGCGCTTGTTCCAGACGTCGAAGCCGACCGCTGCAAGCAGCACCGCGCCCTTGATGACCTGCTGCCAGTCGGTGCCGATCCCGACGAGGTTCATGCCGTTGTTCAGCACACCCAGGACCAGACCACCGATGATCGCACCGAGGACCGTGCCGACACCACCGCTCATCGACGCGCCGCCGATGAACGAGGCGGCGATGGCCTCCAGTTCGAAGTTGAGACCGGCCTTGGGCGAGGCCGCGTTGAAGCGGGCGGCGAAGACGAGTCCCGCCAGTGCCGCGAGCATGCCCATGTTCAGGAAGACCAGGAAGGTGACCTTCTTGTCCCGCACACCCGACAGCTTGGCCGCGGGCAGGTTGCCGCCGATCGCGTAGATGTGGCGGCCGATGATCGCGTTGCGCATCACATAGCCGAACCCGACGACCAGCACACCCAGGATGAGCAGCACGACCGGGGCGCCCTTGTAGCTGGCCAGCAGCAGCGTGACGACGAGGACGGCGGCGACGAGGGCGACCAGCTTCAGCAGGAACAGCTTGACCGGCGGCACTTCGAGGGCGAACTCCTGCTGCCGCTTACGGTCGCGGACCTCCTGGAGCACCACGAAGGCGATCAGGACGAGACCGAGCAGCAGGGTGAGGTTGTGGTAGTTGGTGTTCGGCCCGACCTCGGGCAGGAAGCCGTTGGCGACCTTCTGGAGGCCCTTCGGGAAGGGGCCGAGGGTCTGGCCCTGCAGGACGATCTCCGTCAGACCGCGGAAGAGCAGCATGCCCGCGAGGGTCACGATGAAGGAGGGTATGCCGAGATAGGCGATGAAGAAGCCCTGCACCGAGCCCGCGACGGCGCCGATGGCCAGGCAGAGCACCACGGCGAGCGGCCAGGAGAGATCGTGTTCGACCATCAGCACGGCGGACATCGCGCCGATGAACGCGGTCAGTGAACCGACCGAGAGGTCGATGTGGCCCGCGATGATGACGAGCATCATGCCGATCGCGAGGATCAGGATGTAGCTGTTCTGCAGTACCAGGTTGGAGACGTTGCGCGGCAGCAGCAGGTCGCCGCCCGACCACACCGCGAACAGCACCACGATCAGACCGAGGGCCATCAGCATGCCGTACTGACGCATGTTGCGGCGCATGCCGCCGATCATCAGCTGCAACAGGCCGTCGCCGGACGCCGATTCGTCCTTGCCCGGCGGCGACGGCGGGGTCTTGGCGGTCACATCGGTGCTCATCGGGTTACCTCTTTGTCCTTCGTCATCTGACGCATCAGCGCTTCCTGCGAGGCCTCGGCCCGCGAGAACTCACCCGTCAGCCGTCCCGCGGCCATCGTGTAGATGCGGTCGCACATGCCGAGCAGCTCCGGCAGTTCGGAGGAAATGAAGACGACCGCCTTGCCGTCGGCCGCCAGCCGGTCGATGACCGTGTAGATCTCGTACTTGGCGCCCACGTCGATGCCGCGCGTGGGCTCGTCCAGGATCAGCACCTCGGGACCCGCGAAGATCCACTTGCTGAGGACGACCTTCTGCTGGTTGCCGCCGGACAGCTTGCCCACCGGCTCGAAGACCGTCGGAGCCTTGATGTTCATGGACCTGCGGAAGTCCTCGGCGACCTGCTGTTCACCGTGTTCGTCGACCACACCCCGCTTGGCGACCTTGCCGAGAGCAGTCAGCGAGATGTTCCGGTTGATGGTGTCGATGAGGTTGAGGCCGTAGTGCTTACGGTCCTCGGTGGCGTAGGCGATGCCGTGCCCGACCGCCTCGGGGACGGTCTTCGTACGGATCTCCTTGCCGTCCCTGAGGACGGTGCCGCCCGCGTACCGGCCGTAGGAGCGCCCGAACACGCTCATCGCCAGCTCGGTGCGGCCCGCGCCCATCAGACCGGCGATCCCGACGATCTCGCCGCGCCGCACCTCGATCGAGACATCGTCGACGACCTTGCGCTGCTGGTCGACAGGGTGGTGCACGGTCCAGTTGCGGATCTCCAGAGCGGGCGCCGTCCCCTCCTCCGGGTGGTGCGGGGTCCGGTCGGGGAAGCGGTTCTCCAGGTCGCGGCCGACCATCCCGCTGATGATCCGGTCCTCGGTCGTCTCCGCGGCCTTCACATCGAGCGTCTCGACCGAGCGCCCGTCGCGGAGGATCGTGACCGAGTCGGCGACCCGGCGGATCTCGTTCAGCTTGTGCGAGATGATGATCGAGGTCATGCCCTGTTCCTTCAACGAAAGGATCAGGTCCAGGAGTTTGCCGCTGTCCTCGTCGTTGAGCGCCGCCGTCGGCTCGTCGAGGATGAGCAGCTTCACCTTCTTCGACAGCGCCTTGGCGATCTCCACCAGCTGCTGCTTGCCGACGCCGATGTCGGCGACCCGGGTCTCCGGGTGCTCGTCGAGGCCGACCCTGCGCAGCAGTTCGCTCGCGTGCCGCAGGGTGTCGTTCCAGTTGATCAGCCCGCGCTTGGCGTGCTCGTTGCCGAGGAAGATGTTCTCCGCGATCGACAGGTACGGCACCAGCGCCAGTTCCTGATGGATGATCACGATGCCGTGCTGCTCGCTCGCCCTGATGTCCTTGAACCGGCAGGTCTCGCTCTCGAAGAGGATGTCCCCTTCGTAGCTGCCGTGCGGATGGACGCCGGAGAGCACCTTCATCAGGGTCGACTTGCCGGCGCCGTTCTCCCCGCAGATGGCGTGGACCTCGCCCTGACGGACAGTCAATGTGACGTCCGAAAGCGCCTTCACACCGGGGAAGGTCTTGACGATCGAGCGCATTTCCAGGACGGGTCCCGCCATGGTCTTGCCTTCCAATCCTTGAGGGGCCCGGTTACTTGAGGTCGTTCTCGGTGTAGTAGCCGTCGTCGATCAGCGCCTCCTTGTAGTTGGACTTGTCGACGCTGACCGGCTGGAGCAGATAGGCGGGGACGACCTTGACACCGTTGTCGTAGGACTTGGTGTCGTTCACCTCGGGCTTCTTGTCGTTCAGGGAGGCCTCGACCATGTTCGACGCGACCTTGGCGAGCTTGCGCAGGTCCTTGTAGACGGTCTGCGTCTGCTCACCGGCGATGATCGACTTCACGGAGGCGAGCTCCGCGTCCTGGCCCGTGACCACCGGCATGGGCTTGGACTTGGAGCCGTAGCCGTCCGACTTCAGGGCGGAGAGGATGCCGATGGAGATGCCGTCGTACGGCGAGAGCACCGCGTCCACCTTGGCGCTGCGGTAGGTGGACGTCAGCAGGTCGTCCATGCGGCGCTGCGCGGCGCCGCCGTCCCAGCGCAGGGTGGTGATCTGGGTGAGCTTGGTCTGCTTGGACTTGACGACCAGCTCGCCCTTGTCCACGTACGGCTTCAGGACGTTCATCGCGCCCTGGAAGAAGTACCGGGTGTTGTTGTCGTCGTTGGAGCCGCCGAACAGCTCGATGTTGAAGGGGCCCTTCTTGCCGTCCTTCAGGCCGAGCTTGTCGACGATGTACGAGCCCTGGAGCTCGCCGACCTTCTCGTTGTCGAACGAGGCGTAGTAGTCGACGTTCTCCGTGCCGAGGATCAGCCGGTCGTAGGAGATCACCGGGATGTCGGCTTCCTTCGCCTGCTGCATCACGTTGTTGAGCGACTTGTTGTCGATCGCCGCGATGATCAGGGCGTCCACACCCTGCGTGATCATGTTCTCGATCTGCGAGACCTGCTGGTCCGGGTCGTCCTCGCCGTAGACCAGCTTGGGCTTGTAGCCCTTGGCCTTCAGCTCCTTCACGACGTTGGCGCCGTCGGCGATCCAGCGCTCGGAGGACTTGGTCGGCATGGCGACGCCGACGGTGGCGCCTTCGGAGCCACCCTTCTTCTCCTCGCCGCCGCCTTCACTGTTCTGGCCGCAGGCGGTCAGAGCGAGGGCGAGGGAGGCGGTGGAGGCTATGGCGGCAAGTGCGGCTCTGCGGTTGCGCATAGTCATCATCCTTGATGTGGGTCAGGGCCCGGTCCGTTGGCGCCGGAACACCCGGGGCGGATCGACCGAGAACAGTTGTGTGGGATTGTGCGCGACTGTGTCTTCTTTTGAGCGAAGAGTTTCCGGAACGTTATGACGAGAGGGCGAACCGGTTGAGCGGGCCCGGGAGTCGGGAGCCGAGAGGAGACATTCCTCCGTCCGCTCCGTGCCGGGCCAGCAGATCGAGGGCGAGGCGTCCGCGCCGGACGCGCTCGCGTGCCGAGTTCAGCGCGAGGTCGCGCAGATGGTGGCCGTAGGGGTAGATGCCGGGGGCCTTGGAGAGGCCGAACTTGAGGTAGATCGGGGCGCCGCGCCGGATCAGCTCCGCCGCCTCGTACATCCGCACATAGCCGCCGAGGTCGTCAGGTGCCTCGATGTAGAGGTCCATCGGAGCCCGTGAGGCCCGGCGGATCTCGGTGAACTGAGCGAGCGTCAGGTCGGAGGGGATGTTGACCGAGTCGGCGCCGAGCTGCTCGAACACGGCGTACGAGGCCGGGTTCACCGGCCCGATGAGCGCCGACACCTTGAAGGTGGTGTCCTCGGGCAGCACACCCTGCGCACGCAGCCTGTGCAGGGTCCACAGCACCCCCTCGTCGGCCACGAGCAGGCACTTCACGCCCAGCGCGGACGCGCGCAGGGCGTCCTCCACGCAGCCGGCCAGGGCGTCATGGCCCCGGGCGCGCAGGCCGGCGCCTCCGGAGTCCGTACGCACGGAGGCGCCGGTGTCCCAGGTGCCGCGCGGGCCGGTGAACAGGCAGAGCTCGATGCCCCGTTCGGCGCAGCCGTCCACCATCTCGGTGATCTCCGCGTCGGTCAGCATCCAGATGCCGCTGCCCTGGCTGATGCGGTGGACCGGGACGTCGAGCCTCGCGGACTCGTCCAGTACGACACCGAGGGCCTCGGGACCCTCCACGGACGGCACCTCGGTGCGCCAGCTCCCGCCGTCGGGGAAGGAGTGCGGGGAGGCGTCGGCCGGGGACAGGAGTGCCGGGCCGAGGCCGAGGGCGGTGAGCGCGTCGTCGCCGGGGCGGCGGGGGCCGGCTGTACCGGGGGAGGAGACAGGGGCGTCGGTCACGACTGGTCCTTCATGTTCGGTATTTCGGACGAAGTTCGGATCTCTGTGAACGCGATCTCGGGCAGCGGCGTGCAGCCGATGCGGCGCGGGGTCAGGGCCGCAGCAGCACCTTCCCGGTCCCCGGGTCCCCTGATCCCACCAGCGCCACCGCTTCGGCGAACCGCTCCAGCGGGAACTCATGGGTGATCAGCGGCGCCGGATCGAGCAGCCCGGCCGTGAACGCCCGCACCGCGTAGGACCAGGCCGCCGACGGCGCGCCGAAGACGCTGCGCACGGTGAGCTGGCTCAGCGACAGATGCACCGGGTCGATGCCCATGGCGCCCGGGGTGAACATCCCGGTCAGCACCACCCGCCCGCCGCGCCGCGCCAGCAGGCACGCGTCGGCGGCGGTGGACGGCGCCCCGGCCGTCTCGACGACCAGGTCGTAGCGGCCCCGCACCTCCTCGGACTCCTTGGGTGTCAGGGCCTCGCTCGCCCCGAAGTCCAGGGCCTGGGCGGCCCGTTGCTCCCTCGGGTCGATCACGGTGAGCTCCGTGGGCGACACCGCGGCCAGCAGCTGCACCGCGAGCAGCCCGAGTGTCCCCGCACCCAGGACGGCGATCCGTTCACCCGGTTCGGGCGCCCCGGCCCGCACCGCCGCCGCGATCACCGCGGCGGGCTCCAGCAGGGCCGCCGCGCGCAGATCCGCGTCGTCGGCCAGCGGGTGCAACAGCCTTGCGGGGACCACCACATGGTCGGCGAACGCGCCGGGCCGGGTGAACCCCGTCTCGTCGTACCCCGCCGTGCACAGCGACGTCTCCCCGTACCGGCACCGCTCGCAGCGCCCGCACGCCCGGAAGCCCTCGGCGACCGTACGCCGCCCGGTCAGCGCGGGGTCGACACCCTCACCCACCGCGTCGACGGTCCCCGACCACTCGTGCCCCGGCACCACGGGATAGCGCACATAGGCGGAGTCGCGGTGGCCGTCGAACACCTCGCGGTCGCTCATGCAGATCCCGGCCGCGGCGACCCGCACCCGGACCTCGCCCGGGCCCGGCTCAGGGAGCGGCCCCTCGGCCAGCCGGTGGCTGCCCGGCTCGTCGATCGTCAACGCACGCGAGAGGGCGCTCACTTGGGCTGCCTCTTCTCCCAGCCGTCCGCCCACAGGTCGAACCGCGCCTGCTGCTGCGGGAATTCAGCCGCCGCGTCCACGTCCAGCTCCACACCGAGCCCGGGGGCTTCGGAGAGCTCGAAGCAGCCGGTGTCGGGGTCGACCGTCGGGGCGCCCTTGACGACCTTCTTGATGTCCGCGTCCGCGAAGTCGTTGAAGTGCTCAAGGATCTTGAAGTTGGGGGTGCAGCCCGCGACCTGGAGGCTGGCGGCGGTCAGCACCGAGCCGCCCACGTTGTGCGGGGCGATCAGCGTGTAGTGGGTCTCCGCGGTCGCCGCCAGCTTGCGGGTCTCCAGGATGCCGCCGATGTGGCCGACGTCCGGCTGGATGATGTCGACGGCCTGGGACTCGAAGAGCTCCCTGAACTCGATCCGGTCATGGATGCGTTCACCGGTCGCGATCGGCACATCGACCTTCTCCGCGACCTTGGACAGCGCCTTGAGGTTCTCCGGCGGCACCGGCTCCTCCAGCCAGGCCGGCGCGAACGGCGCCATCTCGCGGGCGATCCGCACCGCCGTCGACGGGCTGAACCGCCCGTGCATCTCCAGCATCAGCTCGGTGTCGGGGCCGATGGCATCGCGTACGGCCTCGATGAGGGAGACGGCGTAACGTGTCTCCTCGTGGCCGAGCTCGAAGTGCCCCGTGCCGAAGGGGTCGATCTTCAGCGCCCGGTAACCGCGCGCCACGACACCCTGAGCGGCCTTGTGGTACGCCTCAGGGGTGCGCTCGGTGGTGTACCAGCCGTTGGCGTACGCCTTCACCCGGTCGGTGACCTTCCCGCCGAGCAGCTGCCAGACGGGGACCCCGAGCGCCTTGCCCTTGATGTCCCAGCAGGCCATCTCGATGACCGCGATGCCGGACATCACGATCTCGCCGGCGCGCCCGTAGTCGCCGTACTTCATCCGCTTGACGAGGTCCTCGACCGCGAACGGGTCCGAGCCGGTGATGTGGTTGACCGACGCCTCGTGCAGATAGCCGAGCAGCGCGTCCGTGCGGCCCAGCATCCGGGTCTCGCCGACCCCGGTCAGGCCCTCGTCGGTGTGCACCTGGACGTAGGTGAGGTTGCGCCATGGCGTGCCGACGACATGCGTGCTGATTCCGGTGATGCGCACGAGTGTTGCCTCTCCACGTGTTCAGTATTGCGTGTTCGATATTTCGTCGGTCGTTCGAAATGCTGGCGTGACGGTAGGACGAGCCGGAGGGCGTGTCAATGGTTCTCGCACGTACCCTGTCGCCATGAATGATCTCGGCGCGGGTTTCGGGTACCTGATGAAAGGCCAGCGCTGGGTGTTCGGCCACGGCCGGTGGTTCGGCTTCGGTCTGCTGCCCGCGCTGGTCACCCTGGTCGTCTACGCGGGCGCGCTGGTCGGACTGGCCTACGGCGCCGACGACTTGGTCGCATGGGCCACGCCCTTCGCCGACGACTGGTCATCACCCTGGCCGGGTCTCCTGCGCGGCACCCTGGTCGTCCTGGTCTTCCTCCTCGGGATGTTCCTCGCGGTCGTCACCTTCACCGCGGTGACCCTGCTGGTGGGCCAGCCGTTCTACGACGCGCTCTCCGAGGAGGTCGAGCGCGGCGAGGGCGGTGAGGTGCCCGAGTCGGACCTGCCGCTCTGGCGCGAGCTGTGGATCTCCGCCCGCGACTCCGTCCGTATCCTGCTGCGCGTCGCGGTCTACGGGGTGCTGCTCTTCGCCCTCGGCTTCGTCCCCGCCGTCGGGCAGACCGTGATCCCCGCCCTCGGCTTCTGCGTCTCCGGCTACTTCCTGTCCGAGGAGCTCACCGGCGTCGCCCTCCAGCGCCGCGGCATGGTCCTGAAGGACCGGCTCGCCCTGCTGCGCCGCCGCCGCATGATGGTCCTGGGCTTCGGCGTCCCGCTCGCGCTCGCCTTCGTCGTCCCCTTCGTCGCCGTGTTCCTGATGCCGGGCGCCGTCGCCGGGGCCACGCTGCTGGCCCGCGAGCTCGCGCCCCCGCCCGCGCCTCCCGCGGATCCTGAGCCGGCCCCCTCGTCGCCGTACACCCTGCGTAAGGACTGAGGTGTTCCTCGACGACCTCCGTGCCCGCCTCGGCGATCTCGTCGACGCCTCGTCACTGACCAGGGCGCTCTACTCGACCGACGCCTCGAACTACCGCGTCGTCCCACAGGCCGTCGTCATGCCCGGGTCGAAGGACGACGTGGTCGCGGCTGTCGGCGTCGCCCGCACCCACGGGGTCCCCGTCACCGTCAGAGGAGGAGGCACCTCCTGCGCGGGCAACGCCGTGGGCCCCGGGCTCGTGATCGACTTCTCCCGCTCCATGAACCGGGTCCTGTCGATCGACCCGGAAACCTCGACGGCCGTCGTCGAACCGGGAACCGTCCTCAGCACCCTGCAGAGCGCGGCGCTGCCCGCCGGGCTGCGGTTCGGCCCCGACCCCTCCTCCGGCGACCGCTGCACGATCGGGGGCATGATCGGCAACAACGCCTGCGGTCCGCACGGCCTTTCCTACGGGCGCACCGCCGACAACGTCGTGTCGCTGACCTGGCTGACCGGGCACGGCGAGATCATCACGGCCGGCTCGGGGACCGGCGCGCTCGACGCGGTGCCCGGTCTCGACGCCTTCGTACGGGAGAACCTCGCCGTGCTGCGCACCGAGTTCGGGCGCTTCGGACGCCAGATCTCCGGCTACTCCCTCGAACATCTGCTGCCCGAGAACGGCCACCACCTCGCCGCCGCCCTCACGGGCACCGAGGGCAGCTGCGGGATCCTCCTCGAAGCCACGGTCAGGCTCGTCCCCCGGGCAGCGGCCGCGGCTCTGGCCGTCCTCGGCTACCGGGACATGGCCGCCGCCGCGGACGATGTCCCGAGGCTGCTCCCCTTCCGTCCGCTCGCCCTGGAGGGCCTGGACGCACAGCTCGTCGATGTCGTGCGCCGGGCGCACGGCGGCGCCTCGGTCCCCGCCCTGCCCGCAGGCGGTGGATGGATCATGGCGGAGATCGGCGGCGCCACCGCGCGGGAGGCCGTCGACGCGGGACACCGGCTCGTCGCCGCATCGGGATCCTCCGACGCCGTCGTCCTGCCCACGGGTCCCGAGGCGACCAGGCTCTGGCAGATCCGCGCCGACGGCGCAGGCCTCGCGGGACGCACCGCCCAAGGCGAGCAGGCCTGGCCGGGCTGGGAGGACTCCGCCGTGCCCCCGGAGCGGCTCGGGGACTATCTGCGCGGAATCGAGGCCCTCATGGCCGACGAGGGCGTCTCAGGGCTGGCCTACGGCCACTTCGGCGACGGGTGCGTCCATCTGCGCATCGACTTCCCGCTGGAGACCGGCGGCGGACTCATGCGCAGATTCCTCGAACGTGCCGCGGCCCTGGCCGCCGAGCACGGCGGCTCCCTCTCGGGCGAACACGGGGACGGGCGTGCCCGCTCCGAGCTGCTGCCCACCATGTACAGCCCGGGGGCCCTGCGCGCGATGGAGGCCTTCAAGGCGCTCCTGGACCCCGGCGACCTCATGAACCCGGGCGTCGTCGTCCGCCCCGCACCGCTCGACGCCGACCTGCGACGCCCGCAGGCCGTCGAGCTCCTCGCCACCGACGGCTTCGCCTTCCCGCACGACGCGGGAAACATCACCGGGACGGTCCACCGGTGCGTCGGCGTGGGCAAGTGCCGAGCCGACCTGGGAGGGCAGGGCGGATTCATGTGCCCTTCCTACCTCGCTACACGGGAGGAGAAGGACTCCACCCGAGGGCGGGCGCGCGCCCTCCAGGAGATGCTCAACGGCGGTGTCCTCACCCGCGGCTGGAGCTCCCCGGAGGTCCACGAGGCCCTCGATCTCTGCCTGAGCTGCAAGGCCTGCGCGAACGACTGCCCCACGGGCATCGACATGGCGACGTACAAGGCCGAGGCGCTCCACCAGACCTACAAGGGACGCCTGCGCCCCATCAGCCACTACACGCTCGGCCGGCTCCCGCAGTGGCTGAGGCTCGCCGCGCCGCTGGCCCCGCTCGTCAATCTCACCGGCCGGGTCCCCCCGCTCCGCAAGGCGATGATGCGCATGATGGGCGCCGACCCCCGCAGGTCGCTGCCGCCGCTGCCCCGGGCGCCGTTCCGCCGGAGCGGCACGGGCGAACGCGTCAGGAGGAGGCCGGACGGGCACCGGGTGCTGCTGTGGGTGGACACCTTCTCCGACGCCCTGGCCCCGGACATCCCCGGGGACGCCGTCGAGGTCCTCACCGCCGCCGGGTGCGACATCGAGATCGCGGGCCCCGGGGCCTGCTGCGGACTGACCCTCGTCTCCACCGGCCAGCTCACCGCCGCGAAGGCCCGGCTCCGCACCACACTCGACCTCCTCCACCCCCATGTCAGGGACGGGAGGACCGTCGTCGGCCTCGAACCCAGCTGCACCGCCACGCTCCGCTCGGACCTCGTCGAGCTCCTCCCCGACGACACCCGCGCGACCGAGCTGTCCCGCTCGGTCAGGACCGTCGCCGAGTTCCTCACCTCCATCGGCTGGACCCCGCCGCGTGCCGCGGAGAAGCTGCTCGTCCAGCCGCACTGCCACCACTACTCCGTCATGGGATACGGCCCCGACCAGGCGCTCCTGGAGGCGATGGGCTGCGAGGTGGAGATCTCCGCGGGCTGCTGCGGGCTCGCAGGCAACTTCGGCATGGAGAAGGGCCACTACGAGATCTCCGCGAAGATCGCGCAGGACGGCATCCTCGCCAAGGCGTCCGCCGGCCCCGACCGGCGGATCCTCGCCGACGGGTACTCCTGCCGCACCCAGGTACGCGACCTGGCCGGACTCGACAGCCGCCACCTCGTACAGATCATCGCCGAGGCCCTCAGGCGCGAGACACGCTGAGGGGACTCGCGGTGTACGGCGGGCTCAGCGCACCGAGAAGCCGTACACCGTCTCCGAGGTGAACTCCTCGCCCGGCCGCAGCACCGTGCCCGGGAACTCCGGGCGGTTCGGCGAGTCGGGGAAGTGCTGCGTCTCCAGCGCGATGCCGGAGCACGGCTCGAACGGGCCCGCGCCGAGATGGTCGGCGGTGTAGAGCTGCACCCCCGGCTCCGTCGTACGGACCGTCAGCACGCGCCCCGACCCCGGGTCGTACAGCTCGGCGACCGGCCCGGCACCGGCCGGGTCCAGCGCGTAGTTGACGTCGTAGCCCGGGCCCACCGGCTTCGGCTCCCGGAAGTCGAACCTGGTCCCCTCCACCGGCAGGAGCTCGCCCGTGGGGATCGACTCCTCGTCACCCGGGGTGATCCGCCCGGCCGCGAGCCGCAGTTCGTGCCCGAGCGCGCTCCCGCTGTCCGCCCCGGCCAGATTCCAGTACGTGTGGTTCGTCAGGTTCACCACGGTCGGCGCGTCCGTCGTCGCCCGGTAGGCGATCCGCAGCGCGCCGTCCTCGTCCAGGGTGTACGTCACCGACACCGCGAGCCGCCCGGGGAAGCCCTCCTCGCCGTCCTCGGCGACCAGCGAGAGCCGCACACCGTCCGGCACCTCCTCGGCGTCCCACACCCGCTTGTCGAAGCCACGCCCACCGCCGTGCAGGGTGTTACGGCCCTCGTTGCGTGTCACCCGGTGCGTCCGCCCGTCGATGACGAAGCTCCCGCCCGCGATCCGGTTCGCGTACCGGCCGACGACGGCGCCGAAATAGGGGCCCGCGTACGTCTCGTACCCCTTGAGGTCGGGCAGCCCCAGGGCCACATCGGCCCGGCCGCCGTCCCGGCCTGGCACCACGACGGACTGCACCACGGCGCCGTACGTCAGCACCCGCACCCGGGTCAGGCCGCGTTCCAGCGTCCAGCGCCGGACCGGCGTGCGGTCGTCGAGCGTGGAGAAGTCTTCGCTGTGCACCGCTGTACCCGTCTTCACGATCATGAAGTTTACGCGGCGGGCCCCGCAGCGGTGACCTCGCGGTAAGCGATCTCCGCCAGCCTGGCCTGGCCGTCGCGGCCCGGGTGGAACCAGTCCCACCTGCTCAGCTGCGCCCCGGTGAAGCGGTAGTCGAAGACCGCCCCGCCGTCGTAGCGGCAGCGCTCGTCCGTGGCACAGACCTCCCGCAGCACGTCGTTGTACGCGACGACCCGCTCCCGCACCGCGTCGCGCCGCGCGACCGCCTCGGGGCCCATGTCGTCGGCGTCGCCCAGCATCGACCGGCAGATCCCCAGCTTCCAGATCTGCTTGCCCAGCGGGCTCTCCCGCCCGGTCGACCAGAGCCGCTTGAGATCCGGCACGCTCGACACATAGACGCCCGCCTCGGGCGCCGCGGCCCGCAGCTGCCGCAGCGACGCCTCGAAGGAGGAGCGGAAATCGGCCACCGGAGTCATCAGCCGCACCGAGTCCCGGCAGGCGTCGTTCGCGCCGATCATCACCGTGACCAGCTCGGGCCCGTCCTTCGCCGCCTGCGCCATCTGCTCGGGGAGCTGCGCGATCCTGGCGCCCGACACGGCGTGGTTCCAGCTGTGCGAGGCCGCCTTCGACGCCCCCAGAAGACGTACGGCGAGACTGCGCACCCCGTCGTCGGTCCCGGTGGCCCAGGACACCTCGGGGCAGTCGGTCAGCACCGAGCAGGCGTCGAAGCCCCGGGTGATGGAGTCCCCGACGGCCGCGACGGAGGCGGGGCTCGCGTTCCACACCGACGTCGGCGAGGGGCTCGGGGCGCCCGCGGTGCCGCGCGGCTCCGTGTCCCCGCCCCACGAGCACCCCGTGAGCGTGGCGGAACCGGCCAGCGCGACGGCCGCCGCGGTGGCCGCAGCCCGGACACGGAGGCGTGTCGAACGCTCAGGCATCGCTGCTTCCCCTCCGGTCGCACGGGTGACTGTGCCCCTGGCACACCTGGACAGCCCCAGGTGGCGGGCCCGCGCGCTCTCGCGGGTGAATGCTGAGCGAATCATGGGCCCGGGACCGACCGTACGTCACACACCCGGCCCCGGCGCACGGTAGCTTTTTCCCGTCGAACCAGTGGCGCCCGACCGGCCCGCGGACGAATCGGCGGGTATCAGTGGGTCGGGTAAGTTATCTCACGTCACATACTGTCCCTTTTCAGGAGATTCACTCCCGATGCTGTTTACTGAAGACAACCTCGGGAACCGGCCGGGAAGAGACGGTACGGGCGCGAGGCCGCTGGGGAAGGCGAACCTCGTCCCACACTGGAGGTCCCGGTGACGACACGTGGAGTTCTTTACGTTCACTCCGCACCGCGCGCGCTGTGCCCGCACGTCGAATGGGCGGTAGCGGGTGTACTCGGTGTGAGAGTCCAGCTGGACTGGATCAGACAGCCGGCCGCCCCTGGCACCTGGCGGTCCGAATTCTCCTGGAAGGGCCGCGCCGGGACGGCGTCGGAGCTGGCCTCCGCCCTCCGCGGCTGGGACCTGTTGCGCTTCGAGGTGACGGCGGAGCCCTGCCCGACGGCGGAGGGCGAGCGCTACAGCTCCACACCCGGCCTCGGCATCTTCCACGCGGTCACCGGCATGCACGGCGACATCCTGGTCCCCGAGGACCGGCTGCGGGCCGCGCTGGCCAGGTCCCTGCACGGCGAGTCGGACCTGGAGGCCGAGGTCGCCAAGCTCCTGGGCAAGCCCTGGGACGACGAGCTGGAGTCCTTCCGCCACGCAGGCGAGGGCGCCCCGGTCCGCTGGCTCCACCAGGTGGTCTGAGGCCCCCTCACCCCCGCGCCCCCGCCGTGCCGAAACGTTTTTGCGGCAGTGGGACAAAATCAGCCCCGCCGGCGTTTGAGGCGCGGGGGTCCGGGGACGGAGCCCCCCGGGAACGGCCCGCGGCATGCGAAAGACCCGCCTCCCCCCGGGGGAAGCGGGCCTCACAGCAGGCAGGCGGGTCAGACCGAGCGGAACGCCAGCACCACGTTGTGGCCACCGAAGCCGAACGAGTTGTTGATCGCGGCGACCGACCCCTCGGGCAGCGCCCGCGGCTCACCCTGCACGACATCCGCGTCGACCGCCTCGTCGAGCTGATCGACGTTGATGGTCGGCGGAGCCTTCCGGTGGTGCAGCGCCAGCACCGTCGCCACGGTCTCGATGCCGCCCGCGCCACCCAGCAGGTGACCCGTCATCGACTTCGTGGCGGAGATCGCGACATGGTCCAGGTCGTCGCCCAGCACCGCGCGCAGCGCCTTGATCTCCGCGATGTCACCCTGCGGCGTGGACGTGGCGTGCGCGTTCAGGTGAACGACCTCGGACGGCTTCAGGTCCGTCGTGTCCAGCAGATTCCGCATCGCGGCGGCGATGCCGCGCCCGGTGGGCTCGGGCTGCGCGATGTGGTGGGCGTCCGCGGACAGGCCCTGGCCCAGCACCTCGCAGTAGACCTTGGCGCCCCGCGCGGCGGCATGCTGCGCGGACTCCAGGATCACGACGCCCGCGCCCTCACCGAGGACGAAGCCGTCACGGCCCGTGTCGTAGGGACGCGAGGCCTTCTCGGGCTCGTCGTTGCTCTTGGACATCGCCATCATGTTGGCGAACGCCGCGATCGGCAGCGGGTGGATGGCCGCCTCGGTGCCACCGGCGACGACCACATCGGCACGGCCGGTGCGGATCATCTCGACGGCGTACCCGATGGCCTCCGCGCCCGAGGCGCAGGCCGAGACCGGGGTGTGGACACCGGCCTGGGCATTGACCTCGAGACCGACGTTGGCCGCCGGGCCGTTGGGCATGAGCATGGGGACGGTGTGCGGGGAGACGCGGCGTACGCCCTTCTCCTTCAGCACGTCGTACTGGTCGAGCAGGGTGATCACGCCGCCGATACCGGAGGCGATGACCGAGCCCAGACGCTCGGGCTGGATCTTCTCGTCCTCACCGGCCTTGCCGGTGAAGCCGGCGTCCGCCCACGCCTCGCGCGCGGCGATCAGCGCGAACTGCGCCGAGCGGTCCAGCTTGCGGGCGAGCGGCCGGGGCAGGACCTCGCCGGGATCGACGGCCGCGAGGGCGGCGATCCGGACGGGCAGTTCGGCGAAACGTTCGCCCTCGAGAGGCTTGACGCCGGACCGGCCGGCCATCAGACCTTCCCAGGTCGATGCGGAGTCGCCACCCAGCGGAGTGGTTGCGCCGATACCGGTGACGACCACGGTGCGATTGGTCGGGCTCACTGGAAAATCTTCTCCACGTGTAGAGGGTCGTGAATCAGCGGCGCCACCGCCGGGTGGCGACACACAGGACGGGCTGGGATCAGCCCTGGTGCTTCAGGATGTACTCGGCGGCGTCGCCCACCGTCTTGAGGTTCTTGACGTCCTCGTCGGGGATCTTGACGTCGAAGCGCTCTTCGGCGGCGACGACGACCTCGACCATGGACAGCGAGTCGACGTCCAGGTCGTCGGTGAAGGACTTGTCCAGCTGGACGTCCTCGGTCGGGATACCGGCGATCTCGTTGACGATCTCGGCGAGACCGGTGACGATCTCTTCCTGAGTGGCGGCCATGTTGGCGCTCCTTCGATGTGTTTCTGCAGGGTTCGGGCGTGCGGACCGGAAAGGTCCGGTTGCCTAGGGGAGGGTAACGACCGTCGCGGCGTAGACGAGACCCGCCCCGAAGCCGATGATGAGCGCCGTGTCGCCGCTCTTGGCCTGACCGGTCGCCAGGAGCCGCTCCATTGCGAGCGGAATCGAGGCGGCCGACGTGTTGCCGGTGGTTTCCACGTCACGGGCGACCGTGACGTTCTCCGGCAGTTTGAGCGTCTTCACCATCGAGTCGATGATCCGCATGTTCGCCTGGTGCGGAATGAAGACATCCAGGTCCTCCGGGGAGATCCCGGCCGCTTCCAGCGCCTGCTGGGCGACCTTCGCCATCTCGAAGACGGCCCAGCGGAAGACCGCCTGGCCCTCCTGCGTGATGGCGGGGAACTTGACCTCGCCCCGCTCGTTGAGCGGAAGGTTCGAGACATCGCCGATGTGGAGGTCGTTCCACGACACGGTCTGCTTGATCGTGTCGGACTTGTCACCCTCGGAACCCCACACCGTGGGGCCGATGGCCGGCTCCTGGGAGGGTCCGACGACGACCGCGCCGGCACCGTCGCCGAACAGGAAGGCCGTCGCACGGTCCTCCAGGTCGGTGAGGTCGCTCAGCCGCTCCACGCCGATGACAAGTACATACTCTGCCGAGCCCTCGACGATCATGCCCTTGGCGAGCGTGAGGCCGTAGCCGAAGCCCGCGCAGCCGGCGGAGATGTCGAAGGCGGCGGGCTTGCCCGCGCCGACGCGGTACGCGATGTCGGTCGCGACGGCGGGGGTCTGCTTGAAGTGCGAGACGGTGGAGACGATCACTCCGCCGACCTGCTCGGGAGCGATCCCGGCGTCCGCGATGGCCTTGCCCGCGGCCTCCACGGACATCATCGACACGGTCTCCTCGTCGGAGGCCCAGTGACGGGTGGCGATACCGGAGCGGGAGCGGATCCACTCGTCGGACGAGTCGATCGTCTCGAGGATCACCTCGTTGGGCACGACACGGGTCGGGCGGTAGCCGCCGACACCCATGATCCGTGCGTACGGGGCGCCCTTGCTGGGCTTGATCTTCGACATGCTCTCGGGCTCCTTAGGCGCCCGCGTGCTCGGAGATGAGCGCGCGGGCAGCTTCGAGGTCGTCGGGGGTCTTGAGCGCGAGGGTCTTCACACCGGGCAGCGCGCGCTTGGCGAGCCCGACCAGGGTCCCGCCCGGCGCGGCCTCGATGAGCGCGGTGACACCGAGCGCGGCGAAGGTCTCCATGCACAGGTCCCAGCGGACCGGGTTGGCGACCTGACCGACGAGCCGCGAGACGACCTCGTCGCCGGTGGCGACCGTCTTCCCGTCGGCGTTGGACACGTACGTCACCTTCGGGTCGGAGACCGTCAGGGAGCCGGCGGCGGCACGCAGCTTCTCCAGGGCCGGGGCCATGTGGTGCGTGTGGAAGGCGCCGGCGACCTTCAGCGCGACGACACGGCGTACGCCTTCGGGCTTGTCCGCCTCCAGCGCGGCGATCTGCTCCGCGGTGCCGGCGGCGACGATCTGCCCGCCGCCGTTGACGTTGGCCGGGGTGAGCCCCAGCTTCTCCAGGTGCGGGACCGTGACCTCCGGGTCACCGCCGAGGAGCGCGGCCATGCCGGTCTCGGTGGCCGCGGCGGCCTCGGCCATGCCGAGCCCACGGGTGCGTACGAGACGGAGTGCCGCCTCGTCGTCGATGACGCCGGCGAGCGCGGCGGCGGTGATCTCACCGACGCTGTGTCCCGCGACGACACCGGGCGAGGCGTCCAGCGCGGCGGCGGAGAGGAGACCCGAGGCCACGAGCAGCGGCTGCGCCACCGCCGTGTCGCGGATCTCGTCCGCGTCGGCCTTCGTGCCGTAGTGGGCGAGGTCGAGCCCGATGGCCTCGGACCATCCCGCGATGCGGTCGGCGGCACCGGGGAGTTCGAGCCAGGGAGTCAGGAAGCCGGGCGTCTGAGCGCCTTGGCCGGGAGCGACGAGTACGAGCACACTCACACTCTCTCTTGTGGACGGCCCTGGAGACCCGTGGGGACAAGGACGAAGAACCGTCGGGGGAATTGTTGAAGTTCGACAAAAGTCTAGGACTGAGTGTCCCCGGCAGCCAAGCGCCCCAGGATGAGGGCGATCCGGAGCGTGAACGCCGAACGCACATCGGACGGTGACCAGCCGGTGACGTCGGTCACACGTCGTAGCCGGTAGCGGACGGTATTGGGGTGCACGAACAGCATCCGCGCCGCGCCCTCAAGACTGCTCGCCTGCTCCAGATACACACTCAGCGTCTCCAGAAGTGCCGAACCCGCTTCTTCGAGCGGTCTGTAGATCTCCTCCACCAACTGGTCGCGCGCGGCCGGGTCTCCTGCCATCGCACGCTCAGGAAGGAGATCGTCCGACAGGACGGGCCTCGGAGCGTCCTGCCACGCCGAGCAGGCCTTGAGTCCTGCCGCGGCGGCCTGTGCGGACCTGGTGGCGGCGAGGAGGTCGGGCACCACGGGACCGGCGACGACGGGACCCGCGGCGTAGGGGCCGATCAGCGACTTCGCGACGTTCAGCGGGTTGTCGCTGCCGCCCGCGATCACGACCAGCCGGTGCCCGAGCACCCCTGTCAGGACCTGGAGCTTCGCGTGTCTGGCGGCCCGCCGGATGGCCTCCACGGTCAGCTCGCTGTCGCCCTCGGGCGCCGTGCCGAGGATCACGCACACATGCTCGGGGGAGTTCCAGCCGAGCGCGGCGGCCCTGGACACGGCGCCCTCGTCGGCCTCGCCCGACAGCACCGCGTTCACCACGAGCGACTCCAGCCGGGCGTCCCACGCGCCGCGCGCCTCGGCTGCCTGCGCGTACACCTGGGCGGTCGCGAAGGCGATCTCACGCGCGTAGACGAGCAGCGCCTCGCGCAGCACCGACTCGTCGCCCGGCGCGGCGACCTCCTCGATCGCGGCCTCCATGACCTCGATCGTCGTACGCACCATCTCGACGGTCTGCCGCAGGGTGATCGCCCGCGTCAGCTCGCGCGGGGCCGTGCCGAACACATCGGTGGAGATCGCCTGCGGTGTCTCCGGATGCCGGAACCACTCGGTGAACGCGGCGATACCTGCCTGGGCGACCAGGCCGATCCAGGACCGGTTCTCCGGTGGCATCGCCCGGTACCACGGCAGCGTCTCGTCCATGCGGGCGATGGCGTTGGCCGCCAGCCTGCCGGATGACTGCTCCAGGCGTTTCAGGGTCGCGGCGTGGAGATGGGCGTCGTGGGAGGCGGGCTGCTCAGGATCGGGTCGGGGCACGCACACAAGACTGCCTTATCGGGACAGGCGCACGGAGGGGCGGGGCGGAAGACCGGCCGACGGGGATACCTTGGGGGCGTGATGGACGTACGCCGCTCCGGGGACCGCTTCCGCGGCGGGGACCCGGCCACGGGTGACTCCGCGGGCATCGAGACGCTGCACGCATTCTCCTTCGGGCGGTTCTACGACCCGGACAATCTGCGCTTCGGGCCGATCCTTGCCTGCAACGAGGAGCGTCTCGCCCCGGGCGCCGGCTTCGACGAGCATCCGCACAGCCACACCGAGATCGTCACCTGGGTGGTGGAGGGCGAGCTCACCCACCGCGACTCCGCCGCGCACGCCACGGTCGTACGCGCCGGTGACGTCCAGCACCTCAGCTCGGCCGGCGGGGTCCGGCATGTCGAGCGCAACGACGGGGAACACCCGCTGACGTTCATTCAGATGTGGCTGGCCCCCCTGCACCCCGGAGGGGACCCCGCCTACACGCATGTCGCGGGGATCGCCGACTCCACCCCGTACGCCCTCCCCGAGGCGGGCGCCATGCTCCACGTGCGCCGGCAGTCGGAGGGCGAGCGGACCGCGGTGCCGGACGCGGCGGGCGTCTACGTCCACGTCGTACGGGGCCGGGTGCTCATCGCCGGGGAGGAGCTGGCCCCGGGCGACTCCGCCCGCGTCACCGAGCCCCGGGGCCTCGAACTGGAGGCGCTGGAACCGTCCGAGACGCTGCTCTGGGAGCTGGCCGGGGTGTGAGGCCGGCCTACGGGCGCCGCTCCAGCAGGCCGAGTTCGAGCGCCCTGACCACGGCGTGCGTACGGTCGTTGACGTCGAGCTTGGCGAAGACCCGCAGCAGATGTGTCTTCACCGTCGCCTCCGTGATGACCAGCCGCCGGCCGGTCTCCGCGTTGGACAGCCCGTCCGCGACCGCGCCCAGTACGTCCACCTCCCGTCTCGTCAGCGTCACCGGGGCCGGTTTCCGCATCCGGGCCACCAGCCGCGCCGCGACGCGTGGAGCCAGCACGGTCTCGCCCCGGGACGCGGAGTGGACCGCGTCCACCAGTTGCTCGCGGGTGGCGTCCTTGAGCAGGTAACCGATGGCACCGGCCTCGACGGCGCGCTCGATCTCCGCGTCGGTCTCGTACGTGGTCAGGATCAGCACCCGGGTCCGGGCCGGCCCCGCGACGATCTCCGTGGTGGCGCTCGTCCCGTCGAGGACAGGCATCCGCAGATCCATCAGAGCCACGTCGGGTTCAAGACGTTCGACGGTCTCGACGGCCGACCGGCCGTCCTCGGCCTCGCCGACGATCTCGATGGTGGGTTCGTCGGCCAGCAGGGCGATGACCCCGGCGCGCATCACCGTGTGGTCGTCAGCGACGACGATCCTGGCCTTGCCCGGCACCGCGCCGTTCGGCATGTCAGCTCCGTCCGTCGGTGGGAATCATGGCGAGGACGCGTGTGCCGTCGCCGACCGAGCTGGTGACGGTGAGGTCGCCGCCGAGCTCGGCGAGGCGTTCGCGCATTCCGTGCAGCCCGAAGCCGTGGGAGTCCCGCGTCATGAAGCCGCGGCCGTCGTCGGTGATCTCCAGTTCCACGCCGTACGGGAGCGTGGTGAGGACCACCTTCACCGCGGAGGCCGCCGCGTGCTTGCGGACGTTGGCGAGCGACTCCTGGGTGCAGCGCAGAAGGGCGATCCGGGTCTGCTGGTCGCAGATGACGTCCGGCAGTTCCGAGGTGACGTCGATGCCGGTGTCCTCGGTGAAGCGGTCCAGCGTCCTGCGCAGGGTGTCCGCCACCGAACCGGCGGCGACGCCGCTCCGTGGGGCCGAACCGACCAGGACGCGCGCCTCGGCCAGGTTCTCGCGTGCCGTGTTCTCGATCGCGAGCAGCTGCTTACCGCTTCTGCCGGGGTCGGTTGCCAGGCCGGACCTGGCCGCTTCGGCGAGCACGATGATGGACGCGAAGCCCTGCGCGAGCGTGTCGTGGATCTCCCGCGCCAGCCGTTCACGCTCGTCCGCCGCACCCTGACGCTGGTGCGCCTCGACCAGCCGGAGCCGGGCGCCCTCCAGTTCGGCGCTGAGCCGGCGGGCACGCGCGTCGGAGTCCTCGGTGATGTGGTGGACCACCAGTCCGATCGACACGCCCGCCGCGTAGCCGATGAGCGTGAAGATCACGTTGCCGGTGAGGAACTCCCCGTCCCAGCCCTGCCGCACGACGTTGCCGGCCACGACCCCCGCCGCGGCGAGACCGCTGAGAGCGATCGCGGCACGTGTGCTCGCGGTGTAGATCCAGAAGTGCGGAAGCGTCACCACGAAGAGCGCGGCGCTGCCGTCGAGCAGGTACGACATCGCGCCGAGGCCCACGACGAGTACGTACAGGTAGGGCAGGGGGCGCAGGACGGGGTTGCCGGGGAACAGCCCCACCGCGCCGTAGGACAGGGCGAGTACGGCGAGCAGCACCAGCACCGGGAGCCGCGTCGTGCCCGGTGCGTCCGCGACCGCGAGGGCCGGCGGGACCACGCCCAGCAGCACCCAGAAGACGGCGTTCCACCGGTGCAGCGAGGGTACGGTCGGCTCGGTGGCGGGCTGCGGCCGTGGTTTCACCGCGTCAGCCTACTTCTGCCAGGGGCCCGGCGGCGGGCGCACCGGCATGCCGGCTCCGCACCGGGCGGGCAGGCCACCAGGCACGCTCGCCGAGCAGCAGCAGGACCGACGGCAGGACCATGAGCCGGATGATCACGGCGTCCAGCAGGACGGCCACGGCCAGGCAGAACCCCATCTGCTTCATCTCGGTGAGGTGCAGGGCCACGAAGGCGCCGAACACCGTCACCATCACGATCGCCGCGCTGGTCACCACCTTGGCCGACCGGTTGATGCCTTCGAGCACCGCCTCACGGGCCGGCATGCCGTTCTGCCTGGCCTCCTGGATCCGGCTGACCACGAACACCTGGTAGTCCATGGACAGTCCGAAGAGGATCACCACGAGGAACAGCGGCACCCTGGACGCGATCGCGCCGAGGGAGTCGAAGGCCAGCAGGTCCTGTGCCCACGTCCCCTGGAAGACCGCGACCAGCATGCCGAGCGAGGCACCGGCGGACAGCAGATTGAGTACGACGCCGATGACGGCGATCACCACCGAGCGGAACGCCCACACGGTCATCAGGAAGGTCATCAGCAGGAGGAACCCGATGACCAGCGGCAGCTTGTGGCTCTCGTGCGCCACATAGTCACGGCCCCTGGCCACATCGCCGCTCACACCCGTCTCCACGCCGGCCAGCCGGCCGACGGTCGCGGGGATGTGGTCCTGGCGGAGGTGGACGAGCGACTCGATCGCCTCGGCGGAGGGCGCGGGGTGGGGGACCGCGAGTTCCAGCACACTGATCCGGCCGTCGGACGACGTACGCACCTCCGGCGCCGTGTCCTTTGCGCCCTTCATGCCCTTCACGCCCTTCGCGAACAGCGGATCCGACTGGGCCCGCCGGCCGAGGTCGGCCAGCGCCCGCTTCACCTCGGGGGCCCGCTCCGGGGTGGAGCGTGCGACGACCTCGTGCGTGACCAGGAGTTCGGGAAAGCTTCCGGTCAGCCGGTCGTAGACCTGCATGGCCGGGATGTCGCGGGAGAAGGTGTCCTTGCCCGGGTCGATGAGCTTCAGGCCGAGCGCGGGCGCGGCCAGGCCGAGCATGACGAGGACCGACAGGCACAGGGTGAGGGCGGGGCGGGTCCGCGCGGGGCGCAGAAGGGCGCCGAACACCCTCCCCGTCTCGGGCTTCGCGACACGGGCCGGCCTACCGCGCTTCGCCCGTCGGGCGGCGAGGCGCTCTGTACGCCTGCCGATGGCGACCAGCAGCGCGGGGAGCACGGTGAGCGAGCTGGCCACGGCGACCGCCACGACGAGGATGGTGCCGGTCGCCAGCGAGGAGAAGATCACATCGGTGGCCAGATACAGGGTGGCCGTGGAGACGATCACGGCGAGACCCGAGATCAGGATGGCTCGGCCGGCCGTGGCCGCCGCAAGCTCCACGAGGGCCTCCGGCCCGAGACGGCCGCCTGCGCGGGCCCGTTCCTCGCGCTCACGCTTCAGGTAGAAGAGCGTGTAGTCGACGCCCACCGCCAGACCGATGAGCAGGATGAGGTTCATCCCGACCCCGGCGTCCGGCAGGACGTGCGAGGCGACCATGGACAGTCCGATCGCCGCGGCGATCGAGGAGAGCGCCAGCAGCAGCGGTACACCCGCCATGACCACCGAGCCGAAGACGATCAGCAGGGTGATGACGGTGACGGGCAGGCTGATGCGCTCGGAGAGCGCGAGATCCTCACCGCGCTGGTCGTTGACGCCCTTGCTGATGGCGGGCGAACCTGTCTCCTCCACCACCAGATCCGGGTGGCCGGCATCCACGGCCGCCGTCTGCTCCAGGAGCGGGACGACGTTGTTCTTCCCCTCCAGCTCGGGGCCGTTCAGGACCACCGAGACCAGCAGGACCTTGCCGTCGTCCGAGCGGACGGGATCCGCCACGCTCTCCACCTCGGGCAGGTCCCGTCATCCGCGCGGTCACGTCCTGGGCCGCCGATCGGGCCGCGGCCATGTCCAGCTGCCCCGACCTGGCCCGGATCAGGACGTGCTCCGTGGGGGAGCGCTCCAGGCCGCCCTCGGCCGCCATCGCCTCGGCGTGTCCCGCTTCACCGACCCGGAAGTCCTCGGTGGTCGCCTGGTTGGTACCGGCCGCGATGCCGGCCACGAGGCACAGGGTGACGAACACGAACCAGCCGGCTATCGCGCGCCCGGTGTGCAGGGCGCTCCACCGGGCCATGCGCACAGATAGTTGTCTCATGCCAGGAATCCTGGCCGCAGCGGCGTCGCGCCCGACACGTCCTGCCGGTTGAACCTCTTGTCCACCGGCCGGTGGACAAGAGGGGTGGGGCCAGCGGTAGTTGCGCCGTGGCGTCGGGGGAGGTTGCGGACAGGAAACCCGGCTTTTTCAGGGCCGGACCCGTCCTCAACTCCTACTTGCCGGTGCCGACGGGGTCCACGGTGACCTTCTGGTCGGCGCCCTCGGAGACCTGGAGGCGGAGGGAGACCGAGAGGGACTTGGAGTGCGTCTCGTTGGGCGGAGTGACCTCGATGGAGCTGACGCGCGCGCCGGAGCCCTCGGCCGCCGGGTAGTGCAGGGTGAAGCGGGTGATCTCGCCGGGAGCGAGGGCGACGGCCGGCGCGGCGAGGTCGGTGCGCTTGGCGCTGAGGGGGCCGGAGGCGTCCTCGGACTTGAGGTCGACACCGGGGAAGCCCTTCAGCGAGCAGGTGTCGTCGCCGTTGTTCTCGAGCCGGACGACGAGGTCGTTCTCGCCCATGCCGTGCGTGGTGCTGAAGCCGAGGTCCGCGGTCTTGCAGGCGCCGGTGGTGATCTGCCCGCCGCCGCTGCCGGACCCGGCGGACTTCGTGGTGGTCGAGTCGTCGCCGGCGGCCGAGGTGTCCTTGTCGGAGGCGCTCGCGCTGCTGTCATCGGACGAGCCGCCCGAGGAGGACGAAGCGGAGGAGGAGTCGTTCGTACGTGTGGCGGCGTCGCTGTCGCCGCCCTGGCAGGCGGTGAGC
Source organism: Streptomyces sp. NBC_01012 (assembly GCF_045162755.1). NCBI lineage: Bacteria > Bacillati > Actinomycetota > Actinomycetes > Kitasatosporales > Streptomycetaceae > Streptomyces > Streptomyces sp. NBC_01012. The sequence goes on from NZ_CP108688.1 coordinate 5,588,091, forward strand.
GAGAGACCGGCGGTGAGGACCAGGGCGGCGAGGGTGAGGTTCTTGGTGCGCATGGTGTCTTCCTAGCGGTCGGTGCGTTCTGCCCGGTACGAGCGAGCCTTGCTGATCTGTAGGACCCGCGTCGGCCCATGGACCGTTCCCCTTGACCGCCCGCTAATACATGCCTGTTACATGCGATTACGGGGCGGGACGCAGCCGTGACCCGCCGTCCCTTGAACGCCGTGGACGGCACAGTCTCTTCACCGGTGCCACACCTCTCCTGCCCGTACGGGCGCGACACGGGTCGGCCCGCGCGGTCACCCGCCGTGCGTGTCGTACTCCGTTCTGCTGGCCTGGATCTCAGTGCTGTGCTCGATCGCCCAGCGGGCGAGCGCCAGGGCGGGCGGGATGAGGCTCTTCCCTCGGGCGGTGAGCGCGTATTCGACGCGGGGCGGGACCTCGGCGTAGGCGGTGCGGGAGACGAGCCCGTCCCGTTCGAGGTTGCGCAAGGTGAGCGTGAGCATCCGCTGCGAGATGCCGGGGATGTGCTGCTGGAGGTGGGTGAAGCGCATACGGCTCTCGTCGAGCGTCGCCACGATCAGCATCGCCCACTTGTCGCAGATCCGGTCGAGGATCCCCCGGATCGCCTTGCCGCCGCTCACCGGAATCGCGGTCGTGCTCGCCGTCGTGGCTGCGGTGGGTCTGGCACTGGTGCAGGTCGGTGGCCTGGCGCTGCATCTGTCCCGCGGCGAGGCGCGGGTGACCGGGCTCAACGTCGTGCTTCTGGTGCTGGCGGCGGTGGCCGTCTGGCTGGGGGGCGCCGTGTGGCTCTGACGGCCCCTGCCCGGTCGCACGGCGGACACTCAGTCCTTCGACGAGGCCGCCAGCTTGTCGAGTTCGCGCATCGCCTGGCTGTGGGCGCTCATACGGCGCGACACGATACCGATCGTGAAGAGCGACCCGCCGGCGACCGAGACCGGTATGGAGGCCCCGAGCACGGTCACGATCTCCTGGAGGTCGGGTTCGCGCGGGATGAACAGCTCCTTCGCGGCCCAGATCCACAACACGGCGGCGGCGACGAGCAGACCGACGCCCCAGGAGCGTACTTTGACTGCCCGGTCGCGGAATTCGAGGTCGAAATCACGTGATCGCATAGCCGCCGAATCTATCGGAACCGGTGGGCCCTCACTCCTTCCGCTTGGCCGCCTGCCTGTCCAGTTCGCGAACGGCCTGACTGTGCGCGCTGATCCGGCCTGTCACCGTGCCGAGCGTGAAGAACGTTACGCCGCCGGCCATGACCGGTATGGAGGACGCGAACAGGGCCACCGTCTTCGGCCAGTCACGGGCCCTCTGGCAACTTTGATCCGACCAGTCTCCCGTGTTGGCCGTGAACAAGCGGGACTCGCAGGGACCGTTCGGCAACACCAGCAGTGCGGCGCCCCAGAGCCAGAGGAACGAGGCCGCGGCCAGCAGGACGATGCCCCAGGCGCGTGTCTTTCCTGCCCGGTCGAGGAAATCGGTGTCGTAGTCACGGGTTCGCATGGTCGCCGAACTTATCGGAGGCCGATCGCGAAACTCCCACCGGTGGGGGCAGGTTCAGGGCGAGTTACGTCGCAGCCAGGTCTCCAGCGTCGTGAAGTCCGCGCCGGTGAGCCCCTGCCAGGCCTCGACGCGATGGAGGAGGGATTGCCCCGGGTGGTACGCCTCCACCCAGGTGCGGTCGACGTCGGTGATCTCGTCGTCGACCCAGGCGAAGGGCCGCCCGTCGGCGCACTGGGCGAGCCCGGGGGTCTTCCAGTGAAGCCCGCGCGTCCCCTCGTCGAGGGGTGGATCCGGCCAGTCCACCAGGGGCAGTTCCGGCAGGCCGAGCCGTGGCGCGACGTATTCGTTCGCGTCGGACATCCACGTCGTGGCCCACACCAGCTCGCACGGCAGCGCCCTCAGCCGGGGCCCGAGGGAAGGGTCGAGCCTGGAGAGCAGCGGGTTCGGTCCCGGCTCGCCGAACGTCGGGTACCCGTCCGGGAGTTGCTGCCGGGTCGCGCCGAAGGGGATCAGCGGGCCGTCGACATCGAGGAAGAGAAGCGGCAGCGGAGAACCGGCCACGCGTCAGCGCAGTCCGTCCACGAAGGTCTGCCAGGCGGCGGTGCCCATGATGAGGACGGGGCCGGCCGGGTTCTTGCTGTCCCGGACCGGGACGGAGGCGGGGCAGCCGTCGGCGATCTCTACGCAGTCGCCGCCGTTCGGGCCGCTGTACGAGGACTTCCGCCACGTTGCGGTGCCGGTGACCGTGCACTCGACGCATTCGCCGCCGGTGTTGCCGCTGTAGGACGACTTACGCCACGGCGCGCTCTTCAGATTCGGGCCGATTGCCATAACGCTCCTCCATCACACGGGTGATCAGTGCCGCGGAGTCCTCGATGGAGAGGGCTGCGGCCTGCAAGTGAGCGTAGCGGCGCGCGGCCTCCCTGATGGTCTCAGGGTTGGCGGTCATATGGCCGGAGATGAGGTCCTCCGTGTAGATCAGGTCCGGGTCGTCGCCGAAGCGCATCGCCGTGAACGACCCTGCCAAGCTGGAGTGTTCACCCGCCGAGAACGGCAGCACCTGGATCCGCATCCACCGGTGCCTCGTGAACTCCAACAGGCGGGCGAGTTGGTTCCGCATGACCTCGACGCCTCCGATCGGCCGGTGCAGTACCGACTCGTCCAGGATCGCCCAGGCCAGCGGGGGCTGTTCCCGTTCCAGGATCCGCTGGCGTTCCACGCGGGCCGCGACCAGGCCCTCCAGGTCGTCGGGCATCCCGGTGGCCAGCACCGCCCGTGCGTACTCCTCCGTCTGCAACAGCCCGTACACCAACTGCGCCTGGTACGTGGAGATGTACGTAGCCCGCGCCTCCAGCTCCGCGTACGGCTGGAACCATGTCGGCAGTTGGCTGCGCAGGACCAGGCCGACCAGGCGGGAGAAGACCCCGTCCGTACCCAGTGCCGCGTCCAGGCGTTCCGAGAAGTCGCGGGTCGGGACCTTCTTCGTCGTCTCGATCTGGCCGATCAGCGAGCCCGTGCAGAAGATGATTTCGCCGAGCTGGCCCTGCCGGAGGCCGTTGGCCTCGCGCTGGCGGCGTAGTTCCCAGCCGTAGTAGTCCAAGGGGGAAGCGCTGGGGTCGAGTGACTGCACGTTGGCCACGGCGGGGTGCCTCTCGCTTCAACGCCTGACGGCGTTCGTTTCGGGTCGTAGCCGAGAGTAATCATCTCGATGCATCCTGGTGACATGAATCACGTATCCGACACCCGGATCGGTGACGCGGAGGCTGCCGTCTATCGCGCCGATCTCTCGATGGGCGCGCACTCCGCCCGTCATCTGCGCCGCATTCTGCGGCTCTACCTCACTCGTTGGGGTCTGCTCGATGTGGCGGACGCGGCGGAGCTGGCTCTCACGGAGCTGATCGCCAACGTCGTACGGCATGTTCCCGGCCGCCGCTGTCAGACGCTGATCTTCCTGCTCCCCGCCGGTGGTGTGCGGGTCGAGGTGGCGGACGCGTGTGCCCGGTTGCCGCGCCCTGCCGTGGGGGACGTGCTGGACGAGGGCGGGCGCGGGCTGTTGCTCGTGGATGCCGTCACCGACGCCTGGGGTGTGGCCGAGCGCGGTGACGGGGGCGGGAAGACCGTCTGGTTCGAGTGTCTTGGCCGCAGGGCCAGGGCCGCCGCTCAGCGGGAGGAGGAGGCGGCGATCTCCGCCAGTACCGCGTCCGTGAACGGGGTCCAGGCGTCGGCCGCCCAGGGGCCGAAGGCCCGGTCCGTCAACGCGACGCAGGCCACTCCCGCGGACGGGTCGATCCAGAGGAACGTACCGGACTGCCCGAAGTGGCCGAAAGTGGTCGGGGACGAGGAAAGACCGGTCCAGTGCGGTGACTTGGAGTCGCGGATCTCGAAGCCGAGCCCCCAGTCGTTGGGGTTCTGATGACCGTAGCCGGGGAGTACGCCCTTGAGGCCGGGGTGCACGACGGTCTGGGCTTCGAGGACCGTGCGGGGGTCGAGGAGCCGCGGGGCCTGGACCTCCGCCGCGAACCGGGCCAGGTCGTCGACGGTGGAGACGCCGTCCTTGGCGGGTGAGCCCTCCAGGGACGTGGACGTCATACCCAGGGGGTCGAGGACGGCCTGGTGCACGTACTCGGAGAAGGGGATCTCGGTGGCCTTCGCGATGTGGTCGCCGAGTACCTCGAAGCCGGCGTTGGAATACAGCCTGCGGGTGCCGGGCGGCGCCGTGACCCGGTGCTCGTCGAAGGCGAGGCCGCTGGTGTGGGCGAGGAGGTGGCGGACGGTCGAGCCCTCGGGGCCGGCCGGTTCGTCCAGCTCGACCGCGCCCTCCTCGTAGGCCACCAGTGCCGCGTAGGCCGCGAGCGGCTTGGTCACCGAGGCAAGCGGGAAGCGGCGCGCGGTGGGACCATGGTTACCCAGGAGCGTGCCGTCCGAGGCGACGACGGCGGCTGCCGCGGTGGGGACGGGCCAGTTCTCGATCAGCGCCAGGCTCTGCATGGTCATGGGCCGAGCCTAACGGGAGCCGGAACGGGGATCACCACCCGATTACGCTTGCTTGGAGCGCACTCCAAGGTTCTAGCGTGGAGGACATGACGGTGATGGAAAGCGTTTCCGCACGTACGGACACCTGCGCTTCGGCCCCGAAGCCGCATCCGCGCCCCGAGGGCCAGGACAACTACACCATCAGCGAGGTCGTCGCCTACAGCGGGCTCACCGCCCACACGCTGCGGTGGTACGAGCGGATCGGGCTGATGCCGCACGTCGACCGCTCGCACACGGGCCAGCGTCGCTTCAGCAACAGCGACCTGGACTGGCTGGCCTTCGTCGGGAAGCTGAGGCTGACCGGAATGCCGGTCGCGGACATGGTCAGGTACGCCGAACTGGTGCGGGAGGGCGACCGGACCTTCACCGAGCGGCAGGAGCTGCTGGAGGCGACCCGGCGCGATGTGAGGACGCGGATCGCGGAGCTCCAGGGAACTCTGGCCGTACTCGACCACAAGATCGACTTTTATGGCGGCGCCCGTGTGACGGCGCCGGAGACGGAAAGGGTCTGACCATGAGCGAGACCGAGAAGATCACGACCGTGGAGCTCGCCGAAGGCGGTCCACCGGTCGGTGTGCAGGGACTCGGCTGCATGGGGATGAGCGAGTTCTACGGAGACACCGACGAGGCCTCCGCCCGGGACACCCTGGAGGCGGCTCTCGAGGTCGGTGTCACCCTCTTCGACACCGCCGACATCTACGGCGGCGGGGCCAACGAGACGTTCCTCGCGCCGTTCGTCGGGGCGCATCGTGACGAGATCACGCTGGCGACCAAGTACGCCATCGAGCGCCGGGACGACGACCCGCACTACCGGGGCGTGCGCAACGATCCCGAGTACATCCGTGGGGCCGTCGAGGCCAGCCTGCGCCGTCTGGGCACCGATGTCATCGACCTGTACTACATGCACCGCCGCGACCCGCTCGTCCCGTTCGAGGAGTCGGTGGGGGCGATGGCCGAGCTGGTGCGGCAGGGCAAGGTCAAGAAGCTCGGGCTGAGTGAGGTGACCGGGGACGAGCTGCGTGCCGCGCACGCCGTGCATCCGATCGCGGCCCTTCAGTCCGAGTGGTCGCTGTTCAGCCGGGACGTGGAGCGCACCGCCGTGCCCGCGGCCGTCGAGCTCGGGGTGACGCTCGTGCCGTACTCGCCGCTCGGGCGTGGGTTCCTGACCGGGGCGTTCTCGGACGCGGTCAAGGACCTGGGGGAGAACGACTTCCGTAAGCACCAGCCGCGCTTCACCGGTGAGAACGCGAAGACCAATGCCGCGCTGCTGGAGCCGGTGCGCGAGATCGCGGCGGCGCACGGTGTGACCGCCGCGCAGGTCGCCCTGGCCTGGGTGCAGCAGCGGGCGCAGGTGCACGGTCTGACGGTGGTGCCGATCCCCGGTACGCGTAAGCGCAGCCGTCTGCTGGAGAACGTGGCGGCGACCCGGCTCACGCTGACCGACCAGGAGCTGGAGCAGCTGGAGCCCATCGCTGGCAAGGTGGCGGGGGACCGGTACCCGGACATGAGCAACACGGCCACCGCGCGCGAGTAGCGCCTCACGAGGGAGCCGGCCGTCTCACGGCCGGCGTACCGCGTCCAGCAGTTCGGGGCCCGGCCACGATCGGCGGCCACCCGGGCGTTCGGCCTCGTGGACCAGGGCGGCGAGCCGTGCGTTGACCGGTGCCGTGAGGCCATGCCGTTCCGCCATGGCGACGACCTCGCCCTGGAGGCCGTCGATCTCCGTGGCCCGGCCGTGTTCCAGGTCGTCCCACATCGAGGAGCGCGCGTGCGCGTCCACCTGGAGGCCGGCCGCGGCGACACGGCGGAACAGGGCGTCGGGCAGGCGCAGGATCCCTGGCATGAGCCGGGCCGGCGCGGGGCCGAGGCGGGCCGGCCGGACTCCTGCCGCGGCGAACGCCGCCAGCGCCTCCTCCTGGCACAGCGCGAGGCACCTCCGGTAGGGGCGTGCGCCCAGCTGGTCGCGGAGCGGCAGGCCGGACAGTGCGTTCACCGCGTTGTTGAGATTCATCAGCAGCTTGGCGTGCTGTACCTCCGGCATGTCGTCCCGTGGCTCGACCGGCAGCCCGGCGGCCGTCAGAGCCGCCACGAGAGGGGCCGAGCCGGAGTGGCCGTCGATCATCAGAGCCCCGCCCGTGCCCTGGTGGAAGGTGTCGGGCGCGGTCCGCGCGACGTTGTACGGCACCATCCCCGCGAGCACGGTGACGGCGGCGGGGAGCTCGTCCCGCAGCAGGCGGGTGTTGTGCAGCCCGTTCTGGAAGCTGACGACGACGGTGTCCGGACGGAGCCTTCCGGCCAGTTCCCTTCCTGAGGGAATCGTGGCGGCGGACTTGACGGTGACCAGGACGAAATCGGCCTCGGCGACCGCGTCGGGTTCCTGTGTGAGCGTCAGCAGCTGTCGTGGGACGCGGGCTGTGGGGCGCGCCCCGCCGCTGAGCGTCACCCCGTCGCGCAGCCCGTCCAGCACCGAGGGACGCCCGATCAGTGTGACGTCCGCGTGCTGGGCGAGATGGCCGCCGAGGTAGCAGCCGATGCTGCTGGCGCCGAACACGACGATGCGCGGGCGATGGCCGCCGGTGGGATGAGGCATTCGGTATCGCTCCTGGTCCGCAGTTGTTACCCGAAAGTAGGCGGGAGTCGTCCTGGGATCAAGGGGCACGGTTCGCCGGTCACGGTCACGGTCACGCCAGCCCGAGTGCGAAGACCGCGAAGCCCGCCGCGAGCAGTGCGGCGACCGCCCGGCGGGCGTTTCCGGTGCGGCCGTCCTTCTCGCCGGGTGTCTCGAACCTGCGGGCGTAGCGAGTGATCAGCACCAGCAGGACGGCGAACAACGGCATCCACGCCAACCGGGCCAGGATCCAGCCGGCCGAGTCCGGGGTCGTCGTCAGTCCCGGCAGGGCTCCGGCGAAGGAGGCCGGGACGGCCGCGGCCAGCATCGCCGTCTGGTGCCAGCACAGGATCGTCATCGCCGACAGGTTGATGACGACGACCGGGGCCCAGAGGGCGGGGCGGCGCAGCGCCCGGCCGATCCGGCCGTGCAGCAGGATCGCCGCACCGCTCTGCGCCGAGGCCAGCGCGAGGACCAGCAGCGACGGGGGATGCGAGTTGGTCCGCGCCTCGCCCGGCACGCCGACCATCGACGCCGGGTAGTGGAAGACGAGCAGCAGCACGGCGAACAGGGCGGTGCCGCCGACGAGCAGCAGCCGGGCGCCGCGCCGGGAGACGCGGCCCTCGCCCCAGCTGACGCCGAGCTGGTAGGCGAAGAGCCAGCCGGGGAGGATGTTCAGCAGGCTCAGCCAGGAGGGCACCGCGTCCGCGTACGGCCCGTAACGCAGGAGGTCGACCGCGGCGACCGAGGCGATCAGCGGGGCGGCGGCCCAGCCGCCGAGCCGCCCTGCCAGGCGTACGCAGTACGGCGTGAGTGCCGTGACCACCACGTACACCCCGACGAACCAGAGCGGCTGGATCACCAGCGTCGCCCCCGTGCGCAAGGTGTCCTCGGGCACCCCGAGGGCGTACAGCACCGGAATCATCAGCGCCCACACGGCCGTCACACCGAGCACGGGTCTGCCCAGGCGGACCGTCCGGCCGCGCAGCCAGGCGCCGGTGGTGGAGGGCCTGCGGTGGTAGGAGAGGACCGAGGCGTAGCCGCCGACCAGGAAGAAGATGCCCAGCATCTGGAGCACCCAGCTCATCGGGGAGAGCGCGGCGAAGGTGGAGAGCGGGCTGGCGTTGTGCAGCGCGCCGTCGTCGTCCAGGGTGAAGCCGCCGAGCAGCCAGTGGCCGGTCGGTACGGCCATCAGCGCGAGGGCGCGCAGCCCGTCGACCGCGCGGTCGCGGTGGGCCGGGGTGCTCGCGTCGATGCGGGAGACCAGCTGTCGGGCACTCATCGGGAGACCCCCTGGGCGATGGCGGTGAAGGCGCGGAGCGAGTCCGTGCCGGGAGCGAAGTAACCGGTGTGGCCCTCGGCGTCCTCGGCCGGCACCCGGCGCGCGCCGAACTTCTCGCCGGCCGGGTCGGCGCCGTGCCCGAGCCCCGCCACCCGGACGTTCGGTACGTCGTCGATCCAGTCGGTGTCGTCCTTGGCCGCCCAGACCCGGGCCGTGGTGTGCAGCCCGCTCACGTCGTCGGCGCGCATCCCGGGGGAGCCGAGCACCACCAGGTCCGTGGCGCCGAGCCGGTGGGCCGCGAGCCCGCACACCACCGAGCCGTAGCTGTGGCAGAACACGACGGGTGCGGGCAGCCCGTCGGCGGCCAGGCCCGCGGTGAACCGGGTCAGCCGCTTCGCGCCCGCACCGGCGAGCTTTCCGCTCGCCGCGTCGAGGCCGACACCGACCGGGGTGGTGTAGCCGGCCCAGGCGATCACCGCGCTGCCCTCGCCCGTGCCGGCGTACAGCGACTTCGCCATGCCCGCCGGGGTGCCGTACACATCTCCGTCGCGGTCGAAGGTCCCGGCGTCGGTGTCCGACCCGGGCACCACGACGGACACATGACGCGCGGTGCGCAGGTCACCGAACACCTCGGCCACCTGGCCGCGCCCCCGCGGGTCGAACGCGAGGATCTGCCGGCCGGAGGCGGCGAGCCCGGCGTACCGGGGCTCGTGGGAGGCCCGCAGCGCCCGGGCGTTGGCGCGGTAACGCAGCTCCAGCGGGGCGCCGTCCAGATTGCCGACGACCGAAGGGTGGCGCGCCAGCAGCTGTTGCTGCTCCTTCGCGCTCAACTCATGGAAGAACGCCGCAACTTGCTGTGGAGTGGCGCGCGCCGGGTCGGGCAGCTCCCGCCCCAGCACCCCGTCGGCACGCCACGAGGCGCTGCCCGGCGGTGGCCCCGTCACCGCGTGCTGGGTGTTCCCCGACGCCCAGCCTGCCGTGCCCGCCACCATGGTGGCCGTCATCGCGGCGGCGGCCAGCGTCCTCGTGAATCGGCGCATCGTGCCCTCCCCATCCGGCGTGCGCACACCGTGCGGTGTGCCGGGGAGGAAGGTAGGAAGACGGTGGGCGCCCCGGCGTCACACCGGGGGGCCAACTGTGCGGTGATACCGGGGTAGGGGGCGTACGGGGGGAGATCCCCAGGGCGGCCCTGGGGATACCGGGAGGCGGGCTGAGGGTTGCCCGGGGAGCTCAGGTGGGGGACCGGGCTACGCGTCGCCCGGGGCCACCAGACCCGACTCGTACGCGAAGATCACGGCCTGCGCCCGGTCCCGCAGGCCGAGCTTGGCCAGCACCTTGCCGATGTGCGTCTTCACCGTCTGCTCGGCCAGCACCAGCCGCGCCGCGATCTCCTGGTTCGAAAGACCCCGGGCGATCAGCTCCAGGACCTCCCGCTCCCGAGGGGTCAGGGCGTTCAGCCGCAGCGAAGGACCGCCGGACGGTGCCGCAGGACGCTGACGTGCGAAGTCCGCGATGAGCCGCCGCGTCACGGACGGCGCGAGCAGCGCGTCCCCCGACGCGACGACCCGCACCGCCGAGATCAGATCCGCGGGCGGGGCGTCCTTCAGGAGGAACCCGGACGCTCCGGCGCGCAGCGCCTCGTAGACGTAGTCGTCGACGTCGAACGTGGTGAGCATCAGGACCTTCGGCCGGTGGATCACCCCCGCAGGGGGGCTCAGCAGCTCGCGGGCGGCGGCCAGTCCGTCCATCTCCGGCATCCGGACGTCCATCAGGACCACATCCGGATGCACCGACCTGCTGACCTCGACACCCTTGCGTCCGTCCGGGGCCTCGCCCACCACATCGATGTCGCTCTGCGCCGCCAGCAACGCGGCGAACCCGGCCCGCACCATGGCCTGGTCGTCGACGATGATCACACGGATGGTCACGGGTCCTCCGGAGTCGCGGAATGCGAGGGCGGCTGGGACGGCGGCAGCGGGAGCCGCGCGGCCACCCGGAAGCCCCCGTCCGGCAGCGGGCCGGTGTCGAGTGTGCCGCCGGTCAACCGTACGCGTTCCCGCATCCCGACAAGCCCGTGACCGGTCCCCGAGGTCTCCAGCGGCGAACTCTGCTGATCCGGCCTGCTGTTGACGACCAGCACCGTGAGATGGCCGTCGCGCGCCGTGACCGACACTCTTGTCCGCGCACCCGGCGCGTGCCGCACCACATTGGCCAGCGCCTCCTGCACGATGCGGTACGCCGACAGGTCCACCGTCTGCGGCACTTCGCCCCGCTCCAGCGCCTCCCGTACGTCCGTCGCCAGCGACAGCTCGGCCGGGAGCCCCGCCCTGACCGTCGCCTCCACCAGCTGCTGCACCCGGTCGAGGCCCGGCTGCGGGTCGAGTTCGCCCCGGCTGCCGTCACTGCGCAGCACGGCAAGCAGCCGGCGCATCTCGGCCAGCGACTCCCGGGCCGCGGCCGCGATCGAGGTGAACTCCGCCTGTGCCTCATCGGAGAGCCCCCCGACCCGGTACGGCGCGGAGTCGGCCTGCACCGTGATCACCGACATGTGGTGTGCGACCACGTCGTGGAGCTCACGGGCGATCCTGGTGCGCTCTTCGAGCAGGGTGCGCTGCGCCCGCTCGGCCTCGCTGATCGTCTCCTGCTCGACGAGCCGGCGCTGGGCTTCGCTCCGCTCCCGTACCGCCGCCCCGATCACCAGCACCAGGCCGCCCAGGATGAACAGCAGGAGGGCGCTGCCGTCGCTGCGCGAGGGCGAGACCAGATGCAGCGCGAGCCCGGCCGCGCCCGTCACCAGCCAGACACCGACGACGGTCCGCCGACTCTCCCGCAGGCCGAGGGCGAGCAGCACGAAGAGATAGCTGACCATGACCGGTGCGGTCCACGGCCAGATGGTGTTCGCCCGCCCGACCTGGCCCAGCACCACCAGCGCGCCCACGATGTCGGCGACGAGGATGATCCACCACGCTTGCAGCGGGCGGTGCGCCAGCATCAGCAGGGGGGCGGCCTGGCCCACGGCCAGGGCTCCGGCCAGCCCGCCGGGCACCCCGTAGTCGCCGGTCAGCACCTGGATCGTGACCGGGATGAAGATCGCGGCGAGCGCGAGCACGACCGCGTACGGCAGCAGCCGCAGCCAGAGCCTCGGGGACGCGGCGAACAGCGGGGTCGGCGGGTGGGACGCGTGGGACAGCCCGTGGGCGAGCTCGCGCAGGTTGCGGCGGGCGGCGCTCAGCAGACCGTCGGCGGGCGGGAGCCCGGCGGGGGATGGGGGCATGATCGGGCCAGCGTAGGCGGGGAACGGGCGAGGCGGCGTCATACCCCGGGGGTGGACCGTGGGGAGGGGGCAGGGACCGTACCGGAGGAGAGGGCCGTGCGGAGGAGGGGGCGGCACGGAGGTGGGGCGGCACGGAGGTGGGGCGGCACGGAGGTGGGTGCCGCGGTGGCCCGCACGGGTCGGCGCTCCCGGCCCGCGTGCTACAGCTCGGCGCTCCCGGCCCGCGTGCTACAGCTCGGCGAGGAGCTGTGCCTTCTTCGCGCTGTACTCGGCGTCCGTCACCAGGCCCGCCTGGTGCAGGTCCCCGAGGTGGCGTATCCGCTCCGCGATGTCCGCCGGGTCGCGCCGCGCGCCACCCACCGGGACCGGGGCGGTCGCGACCGGCACCGACTGGGTCCGGCGGACGGACTCCAGGACCGCGGCGGCGAAGGGCAGCGACTCGTGCACCGGCCCGTAACCCAGGCCGAACACGACGGAGGACGGATCCTGGTCCGGCTGGATCTGCCCCGCGGACGTCGGTCCGGCGCCGGGGACCGTTTCCGGCCGAAGGCCGTCCGTGTCGGTGTCCGCCGCCGCGCCACGGGGCAGCAGCCGGAGATACCCCTCGAAGGCCTCGGGCGAACGCCACTCGATCCCGCCCAGGTCCGCCACGGGAAACGTCTGGTCGCCTGCCTTCCACTTGGCGCTGGACGCACCCGTCCAGAACCACCGGAAGGAGACCAGGGTGCCGTCGAAACCGGCCCTGCCGTCGTACGCCTTGAAGTGCATCGGCGCCTCGGGGGCCGCCACCAGGAAGCGTTCGGCGGGCAGCGAGGCATCGGACCCGAGCAGAGTGCGCAGCTCGTCGGCGTAGTACTCGGCGAGTGTCCCGCGCTCGGGGGGCAGCACCAGACGGTAGGGGTCGAGGCTCTCCTTGAGCTGCCCGGCGGCGGCATCCAGCAGCGGATCGGCACCCGGTCTCGGTACGGCACGCAGCACCACCGTGCCCCGCTTGCCAGGGGTCAGCGTCACCGACGACAACGCCGCGTACGGAATGCGGCGTTCACGCAGACTCTGGAAGAGCCGCGGCGTGCGGATTCCCCGTTCGAAGCGGATGAGCACGGAGTCCGTGTCGAACTCCCAGGTGGCATGAATTCCAGCCAGCACATCACCCATGTGCCTCATCGTATGTGGCACAGGCCCGCACGTCCCCCTTCGGTACAGGCGGAATCACGACCAGGCTGACAGATCGTTCGCCGCTCTCCTCGCGCGTAAGACGTCTTTCTACGCGCGTCAGTTCTCCGACTCGCCGGAAAACTCCCCGTGGCCACGGCATGCACGGTCGGAACTCGCACAACTGACCGAGTCGTAGGCGCCCACGCCGATCGCGGCGAAGTTGCTGAGACTCTCCGTGCCCGGCTCGAAATAGCCGCTGTGCCCGACCGCGCCGCTCGCCGACACGATCCGTGCGCCGAAGGACGGGTCGACCGGGTCGGCGCCGTGGCCGAGCCCGCCGAGCGCCATGTTCGGCACGTCCGCGATCCAGTCGTCGCTGTCCCGCATCGCCCACACCGTGGCCCCGGTGTGCAGGGCGCCGGCGTTGTCCGCCCGCATCCCGGGACTGCCGGCGACCGCGATGTCGGACACCCTGGACGGCAGGTCCTGCGCGGCCACACCGCACAGCACGGAGCCGTAGCTGTGGCAGAACAGCGAGACGTCCGACGAGCCGGGCAGCGATTCCAGCAGCGAGTTCAGCCGGACCGCGCCCTCCGAAGCGAGACCGCCCAGCGCGGAGTCCATGCCGATCCCGACGGGCGCCGTGTAGTCGGCCCACGCGATGACCGCCGTACGCGAGCCGGGGCTCGCCGAGCGCTCGGCCCCGTACAGCGACCGCGCCATGCCGACGGGCGCCGCGTTCTTCTTGGAGCCGGTGCGCTCCAGCGTCAGCAGGTTCGTGTCGACCCCCGGCACCACGACCGAGACCCGCTCGGCCCGGTCCAGGTCGCCGAGCACCTCGGCCGCCCGGCCACGGCCCGACGGGTCGAAGGCGAGGATCTGGCGGTCACCGGCGAGCATCGAGCGGAAGCGTTCCAGTCGGAGCGTGGCCTCATGGCGCCCGCCGGGCGAGAGCCGTGGGTCCTTCGTCCGCTTTTCCTCGGCCGATTCGGCCTGCGCCAGGGCATGCCGGTTGGCCCGGTAGCGAAGGGTGACCGGTGCGCCGTCCAGATTGCCCACCACCAGTGGGTACTTGTCGGCCAGGGCGACCCGTTGGCCCGCGGTGAGCGTCGCGAAGAAGTGCGCCAGCCGGTATGCGGGGGCACTCGCGTCCGGGAGGGCGTGACCGGCTATACGGTCCTTCGCCCAGGAAGCGAGCGCGGCCTCGCGCGGCGAACTGGAGTGCTGCTGACGCACGGCGGTCCAGCCGGTGGTCGCCAGCATCACGAACACGACCGCGATGGCGAGCAGCGCGCGCCATGCGGTGAGAGTGGGGGACGAATCGAAGGAAGTCACTGCGCCCCACCCTAGGAGACGCGCACGTGACGTCGGGGGAGGGGTGACACGGATCACTCGACCACGGGGAATTGACTGCCCGTCTCTTACGCTCCGTGAGCACGGGATCCACGGTCAGGTGCGGCCGGAACCCGTCGGGCACGCGAATCCGCCTGCGATGCCGGGGCATTGTGACGTCGGCCATGTGCGGCCGATGAGGGGTGTGGCACACCTGTCGGGTTCCCGTGAACACGTGCCTCAGGCGGCGCGCCAGCTTCCGGAGAGCGCAGGTCCGAGCTGGTCCAGGTGGAGTTCGGTGAGCTCCCGGAGCGCCTCGACCCCGGGGTCGTTCCGCCGGCTCCACAGCTGTCCGGTCATCCGCATCACCCCGGAGAACGCGGCGACGGCCACCAGGGGGCGCGGATCCGCCTCCGGGTCGATCCCCTCACGCTCCGCGATCAGCAGGGCGGTCTGCCGCTCCAGGTCGATATGGCGCCGCATGTGTGCGGCGTGGAGCGCGGGGGTCGATTCGATCATCCGGTAGGCGCTCATCTGGAGTTCGGCGGTGAGGGCGTCGTCGTCGGCTTCGGTGAGGGCGGTCCAGGCCTTCAGAACGGCGCGGCGCAATGCCTCGAAAGGGGTCTCCGTGGCGGGACGTTGACGCAGCTCCGTGAGGAAGCGCGCGTCCACCTCCTCCTGGACGGCGAAGGCGACGGCCTCCTTGTTGGTGAAGTAGCGGAAGAAGGTGCGCTGGGAGACATCGACGGCGCCGACGATCTCGTCGATCGTGGTCCGCTCGTAGCCCTGGGTGGTGAAGAGCCTGAGCGCGGCGTGCAGCAGGGCCTCACGGGTGCGCCGCTTCTTGCGCTCGCGCAAGCCGTACGGAGCCTCCGGCGCGGGGACCCCGGGCGTCTGCCTGCGTGTCACGTACCGGACTCCATTTCCCTGCTTTCACCTGTTCGGAATACCTGTGAGCTACGTGACAGTTACTGGTCGGTGAATTGGTTTGTCAACTGTCAGTAGCTGCCATAACGTCCTGTCGTATGACTAGTCAGACCACCGTCGACAAGGCGCCGCGGGAGCCTGAAGACGGCCTCGCTCCCGCACCGGCGAAAGGGCTGCGGGGCCACCCGTGGCTGACGCTCTTCGCCGTGGCCATCGGCGTGATGATGGTGGCGCTCGACGGCACGATCGTCGCGATCGCCAACCCTGCCATCCAGAAGGATCTCGGCGCCTCGCTGGCCGACGTCCAGTGGATCACCAACGGCTACATGCTCGCCCTCGCGGTCTCGCTGATCACCGCGGGCAAGCTCGGTGACCGCTTCGGCCACCGCCAGACCTTCCTGATCGGCATCGCGGGATTCGCCGCCGCCTCGGCGGCCATCGGTCTCTCCAGCAGCGTCACCCTGGTCATCGTCTTCCGGGTGCTCCAGGGCATCTTCGGCGCGCTGCTGATGCCGGCCGCGCTCGGTCTGCTGCGTGCCACCTTCCCCGCCGAGAAGCTGAACATGGCGATCGGCATCTGGGGCATGGTGATCGGTGCATCGACCGCGGGCGGACCCATCGTCGGCGGCCTGCTCGTGGAGCACGTGAGCTGGCAGTCCGTCTTCTTCATCAATGTGCCCGTCGGCGTGCTCGCGCTCGTCTTCGGTCTGGTGATCCTCAAGGACCACCGCGCCGAGAACGCGCCGAGGTCCTTCGACATCGGTGGCATCGTCCTGCTGTCGCTGGCCATGTTCTGCCTGATCTGGGCCCTGATCAAGGGCTCCGAGTGGGGCTGGGGCGACACGAAGACGATCGGCTTCCTCGTCGGCGCCGTCGTGCTGTTCGCGCTGTTCGCGTTCACCCAGACGAAGGTCAGGGAGCCGCTGATCCCGCTGGCCATGTTCCGCTCCGTGCCGCTCTCGGCCGGTGTGGTGCTGATGGTTCTGATGGCGTTCGCCTTCATGGGCGGCCTGTTCTTCGTCACCTTCTATCTGCAGAACGTCCACGGCATGAGCCCGGTCGACAGCGGTCTCCACCTGCTGCCGCTGACCGGAATGATGATCGTCGGCTCGCCGCTCGCCGGCGCCGCGATCACCCGGTTCGGCCCGCGTGTGCCGCTGGTCGGCGGCATGGTCTCCGTCGCCATCGCCATGTTCGGCATGTCGCAGCTGACCATCGGCACCGGCACGCTCACCATGTCGCTCTGGTTCGCGCTGCTCGGATTCGGCCTCGCACCGGTCATGGTCGGCGCCACCGAGGTCATCGTCGGCAACGCCCCGATGGAGCTCTCCGGTGTCGCCGGCGGACTCCAGCAGTCCGCCATGCAGGTCGGCGGAAGCCTCGGGACGGCCGTCCTGGGCGCTGTCATGGCCGCCAGGGTCGACGCGAAGCTGGAGGACAACTGGGCGGCGGCGAAGCTTCCGCCCGCCGACCCGGCCCAGCTCGACCAGGCGTCGGCCGCCGTCAAGGTCGGCATGCCGCCGGTCCCGCCCGGCACGCCGCCGGAGGTCGCTGCGAAGATCACCGGCGTCGCCCATGACACGTTCGTGTCGGGTATGAGCACGGCCTTCATGGTCGCCGGCATCGTCGCGGTGATCGCCGCCCTGGTCGCCACGCTGACCAAGCGCGGCGCGAACGCCGAGGCCGGAGCGGGTGCGGGTCACATCTGATCCCTGGACGGCCGCCCCTTCAGCCAGGGGCTCCAGGCGTCAACACAGCGCATCCGACAGCCCCGCCGGACCCTTCCGGCGGGGCTGTCGCCTATCAGGGTGGTCCGCCGCCCGGCCCCTTTCCTGCCCGTACGCACGCGGGTCAGAGTGCGGACATGCGAGCCGCCCGGCTCGCTCGACCACGGGGGTTGATCCACCATGCGTACGACCGTTCTCGCCGCCACCCTGGCGGCCACCGCACTCGTCCCTGCCACGGCTCCGTCCTCCGGCGCCGCACCGGCCGCCACCCGTCACGAACCCACCGGGCTCCAGCGCACCCGCAGCGCCCCGCACGCCGCACCGGCGGGGCTCGCACCCTGCGGAGCGGGACAGCTCTGCCTCTGGGCGAAGCCCGACTTCGGCGGGGCCAGGCAGGCCCACGAGCTGTCCACCGTGGACATCGAGAGCTGCGTCCCGCTGCCGGCCGGCGGCAAGGCCCAGGCGCTCGTCAACCGCACCGGGCGTCCCGTCACCACCTACCAGTCGGCCGAGTGCGCGGAGACCGGCGAGTTCGAGACGTACCCGGGCGGCGGCACCTGGGTGCCCAGGTCGCCGTACACCGTCCGGGCCTTCAAGATCTGGGAGAACTGAGCGGCGGGCGTTCGCCTGAGGCCGGCGAACGCCGGAGGGCGGCGGAGCCCTGAGGCCCCGCCGCCCTCCTACAGCTGCTCGTGCGCCTTACGCGTCGCCGCCGGCCGGGCCGGGGCCCGCGGCGGCCACGTCCAGCAGTTCGTAGCGGTCGAGCGCCGTCTTGAGCGCCGAGCGGTCGATCTTGCCTTCCTTCGCCAGCTCGGTCAGTACCGCCAGCACGATCGACTGCGCGTCGATGTGGAAGAAACGGCGGGCCGCACCCCGGGTGTCGGCGAAGCCGAAGCCGTCCGCACCCAGCGACTGGTACGGGCCGGGCACCCAGCGCGCGATCTGGTCGGGCACGGAACGCATCCAGTCCGAGACCGCCACGAACGGGCCTTCGGAACCGGAGAGCTTCCGCGTCACGAACGGGGTGAGCTGCTCCTCCTCCGGGTGGAGGAGGTTGTGGCGCTCCACCTCCACGGCCTCGCGGCGCAGCTCGTTCCAGGAGGTCGCCGACCAGACGTCCGCCTTCACGTTCCACTCGTCGGCGAGGATCCGCTGGGCCTCGACCGCCCACGGGACCGCCACACCGGACGCCATGATCTGCGCCGGGATCTGGCCCCGCTCGCCCCTGCGGTAGCGGTGCACACCCTTGAGGATGCCCTCGACATCGACGTCCTCGGGCTCGGCGGGGTGCTGGATCGGCTCGTTGTAGACGGTGAGGTAGTAGAAGACGTCCTCGTTCTCCTCGGGGGAGCCGCCGTACATCCGGCGCAGACCGTCCTTGACGATGTGCGCGATCTCGAACCCGAACGCCGGGTCGTAGGCGACACAGGCCGGGTTCGTCGACGCGAGCAGCTGCGAGTGGCCGTCCGCGTGCTGGAGACCCTCACCGGTCAGCGTCGTACGTCCGGCGGTCGCACCCAGCACGAAGCCGCGCGCGAGCTGGTCGGCCATCTGCCAGAACTGGTCCCCGGTGCGCTGGAAACCGAACATCGAGTAGAAGACGTAGACCGGGATGAGCGGCTCGCCGTGCGTGGCGTACGCCGAACCCGCGGCGATCAGCGAGGCCGTGCAGCCAGCCTCCGAAATGCCGTCGTGCAGCATCTGGCCGGTCGGCGACTCCTTGTACGCGAGGAGGAGCTCACGGTCCACCGACTCATACTGCTGACCGAGCGGATTGTAGATCTTCGCACTCGGGAAGAACGCGTCCATGCCGAAGGTGCGGTACTCATCGGGCGCGATCAGCACGAAGCGCTTGCCGATCTCCTTGTCCCGCATGAGGTCCTTCAGGACACGGACGAACGCCATGGTCGTGGCGATCGACTGCTGACCCGAACCCTTCTTCGCGGTCGCGTACGCCTTGTCGTCGGGGAGGGCCAGCGGCTTCGCCCGCACCACCCGCGTCGGGACGTAACCGCCCAGACCCTGGCGGCGGTCGTGCATGTACTGGATCTCTTCCGAGTCGCGGCCCGGGTGGTAGTACGGCGGGTTGCCGTCCTCCAGCTGCGTGTCCGCGATCGGGATGTGGAGACGGTCACGGAAGCGCTTGAGGTCGTCGGCCGTGAGCTTCTTCATCTGGTGGGTCGCGTTGCGGCCCTCGAAGTTCGGTCCGAGCGTCCAGCCCTTGACCGTCTGCGCCAGGATCACCGTCGGCTGGCCCTTGTGCGCCTTGGCCGCCGCATACGCCGCGTAGACCTTGCGGTGGTCGTGGCCGCCGCGGCCCAGGTGCAGGATCTGGTCGTCGGACATGTCCTTGACCATGTCGCGCAGCCGCGGGTCGTCACCGAAGAAGTGCTCGCGGATGTACGCCCCGGTCTCGGTCGCGTACGTCTGGAACTGGCCGTCCGGGGTGGTGTTCAGCTTGTTGACCAGGATGCCCGTGCGGTCCTGGGCGAGCAGCGGGTCCCAGGTGCGGTCCCAGACCAGCTTGATGACATTCCAGCCGGCGCCGCGGAACTGTGACTCCAGCTCCTGGATGATCTTGCCGTTGCCGCGCACCGGGCCGTCGAGGCGCTGGAGGTTGCAGTTCACCACGAAGGTGAGGTTGTCCAGACCCTCGCGGGCGGCGATGGAGAGCTGGCCGAGCGACTCCGGCTCGTCCATCTCGCCGTCGCCGAGATAGGCCCAGACGTGTGACGCGGAGGTGTCGGCGATGCCGCGCGCCTCCATGTAGCGGTTCATCCGCGCCTGGTAGATCGCGCCGAGCGGGCCGAGGCCCATCGAGACGGTCGGGAACTCCCAGAAGTCCGGCATCGACCGCGGGTGCGGATAGCTGGACAGCGCGTGAGGCGCCTTGGACTTCTCCTGGCGGAAGCCGTCGAGCTGCGCCTCGCTCAGCCGGTCGAGAAGGAAGGCGCGGGCGTAGATACCGGGGGACGCGTGCCCCTGGAAGAAGATCTGGTCGCCGCCGCGGCCGTCGTCCTTGCCCCGGAAGAAGTGGTTGAAGCCCACGTCGTACAGCGAGGCGGACGAGGCGAAGGTGGCGATGTGACCGCCGACACCGATCCCGGGGCGCTGGGCGCGGGAGACCATCACCGCGGCGTTCCACCGGGTCGCGTTGAGGACCTTGCGCTCGATCTCCTCGTCGCCGGGGAAGAACGGCTCGTCCTTCGTGGCGATCGTGTTGACGTAGTCCGTGCTGCGCATCTCGGGCACGGCCACGCGCTTCTCCCGCGCGCGCTCGATGAGCCGGAGCATCAGATAGCGGGCCCGCTCACGCCCGCGCTCGTCGACGGCGGCGTCGAGGGAGTCGAGCCATTCCTGGGTCTCTTCAGGATCGAAGTCCGGGACCTGGCTCGGAAGGCCGCCAATGATGATCGGGTTGCGATCGGATGCGGAAGCCACGCTGTTCCTTCGCTGTTCGGTGGTGCTCTTCACTGCCTGGTATGCGGGAAACGTACCCCGGCGCGGCGGCTGTACGCCGCCTCCATCGTGTACCGCGCCTACCCAAACGTCATCTCTACCGTGGGGTAACGCAAGGTTCCAGGACGCCGTGTCCGGGCACGAGTACCGGTGGCGCGAGGGCGGTCCTGCCCAAACCGCAACCATACGCTCAACCCGGCCAAGTGTTCCCAAAGCCCGTTCGAATCCGAATGCCGGAGCGAAACGGCATAAGCTGGGGAAGGACGCCGGTTCGGTCCAAAGGGTCCGGACACCATTTCCGGGCCCGCAGGAGACATGCCGGACGTTGCGGCGACGTGGCAGGGAACGTCACCGTTTAGGCGGTCTCGGACGCCGGGTACTTGCGCGATTCGCCGAGCCCGTGTGGACTACGGCCAATGCCCCGCGCACGCGCGTGGCTGAAGCATTTTCCGAAACATGATCAGGAGGCAACCCGTGAGCGCGACCGCGGACCACGCGGAGGAACGGACCAACACGGCCGCAAGGCTTGGGTTCGAACCCGGACAGGTGGTCCAGGAGATCGGCTACGACGACGACGTCGAGCAGGAGCTCCGTGAGGGCATTGAGGCCACAATCGGCCAGGAACTCGTCGACGAGGACTACGACGACGTCGCTGACGTCGTCCTGCTCTGGTTCCGCGACGAGGACGGCGACCTTACGGACGCGCTGGTGGATGCCATTGGTCTGATCGAGGACGGCGGAGCGGTCTGGCTGCTGACGCCCAAGACAGGCCGCGACGGATACGTCGAGCCGAGCGACATCAACGAGGCTGCCCAGACAGCTGGTCTTGCCCAGACCAAGAGCATCAACGCGGGCAAGGACTGGACGGGCAGCCGTCTGGTCACCCCCAAGGGGGCCCCGGCCAAGCGCTGAGCTCTTCCATCACGACCCCGGCCCCCGACGGCATCCCGCCGCCGGGGGCCTTCGTGTGCGCGGGCGCGGGCCTGTCCGGGGCCTCCTGGCGGCCCTGCGTAGGGTGGGTGTCACCCGGACGGCCCAGGCCGGGGAAGTGTGACGTTCGTGAAGGGATGCGTGTACATGGCGATCGAGGTCGGCACGAAGGCTCCGGATTTCGAGCTCAAGGACAACCACGGACGCACCGTGAAGCTCTCTGACCTCCGTGGTGAGAAGAACGTGGTGCTGCTCTTCTACCCCTTCGCCTTCACCGGTGTCTGCACGGGAGAGCTCTGCGCGCTCCGCGACGAGCTGCCCAGGTTCGAGAACGACGACACCCAGCTGCTCGCCGTCTCCAACGACTCCATCCACACCCTGCGTGTCTTCGCCGAGCAGGAGGGCCTCGAGTACCCGCTGCTCTCGGACTTCTGGCCGCACGGCGAGACCTCGCGGGCGTACGGCGTCTTCGACGAGGACAAGGGCTGCGCGGTGCGCGGCACGTTCATCATCGACAAGGAGGGCGTGGTCCGCTGGACCGTCGTCAACGGTCTGCCGGACGCGCGCGATCTGAACGACTACATCAAGGCGCTCGACTCGATCTGATCCGGTGGGATCCGGTCGGATCCGGGGCTTGCGAACCACCGGATCCGGGGATCTCCTGGCGGCGACCGGCCAAAAGCCTGTTTTGGCCGGGAACCGGTCACTAGGATCCAAACGTTGATCCTATGCCAACGCACGACGGGGGCGCTGGTGTCTGCCGGCCCTCTCAAAACTTTTGGAGGACTCGTGGGAGTCAGCCTCAGCAAGGGCGGCAACGTCTCGCTGACCAAGGCCGCGCCGAACCTGACGGCGGTCATCGTGGGTCTGGGCTGGGATGCCCGGACGACTACCGGCGGTGACTTCGACCTCGACGCCAGCGCGCTGCTGACGAACGCCGAGGGCAAGGTCGGCAGTGACGGGAATTTCGTCTTCTTCAACAACCTCAAGAGCCCCGACGGCTCGGTCGAGCACACCGGTGACAACCTCACCGGTGAGGGCGAGGGCGACGACGAGATCATCAAGGTCAACCTGGCCGGCGTACCGGCCGACGTCGACAAGATCGTCTTCCCGGTCTCGATCTACGAGGCCGAGGGTCGCCAGCAGAGCTTCGGCCAGGTGCGCAACGCGTACATCCGCGTGGTGAACGAGGCGGACAACAGCGAGCTCGCCCGCTACGACCTGAGCGAGGACGCCTCGACCGAGACCGCCATGGTCTTCGGCGAGCTCTACCGCAACGGCGCGGAGTGGAAGTTCCGTGCCATCGGCCAGGGGTATGCCTCGGGTCTGCGCGGCATCGCGCAGGACTTCGGCGTCAACGTCTGAGCCGGTCCGGGAGATCCCCCGGACACCTTCAGCTCCACCGCGTCCGGCGTCGCACCCTGTGCGGCGCCGGACGCGCTCGGCAGGGCATCCCGCGTCCATCGGCGCCGTTGCCGGGCCGAACGACCGTCCAACGACTCGGGGAGGACACACCATGGGCGTCACGCTCGCCAAGGGAGGCAATGTCTCCCTCTCCAAGGCCGCACCCAATCTCACTCAGGTGCTGGTCGGGCTCGGCTGGGACGCACGATCCACGACCGGAGCCGACTTCGACCTCGACGCCAGCGCGCTGCTGTGCCAGTCGGGCCGGGTGCTCGGCGACGAGTGGTTCGTGTTCTACAACAACCTCACCAGCCCCGACGGCTCCGTCGAGCACACCGGTGACAACCTCACGGGCGAGGGGGAGGGCGACGACGAGTCCGTCATCGTGAACCTCACGCAGGTGCCGGCGCACTGCGACAAGATCGTTTTCCCGGTCTCGATCCATGAGGCCGACAACCGCGGTCAGACCTTCGGGCAGGTGGCCAACGCCTTCATCCGGGTGGTGAATCAGGCGGACGGCCAGGAGCTGGCGCGGTACGACCTCAGCGAGGACGCGTCCACGGAGACGGCGATGATCTTCGGTGAGCTCTACCGCTATAACGGTGAGTGGAAATTCCGTGCAGTCGGACAGGGGTACGCGTCAGGGCTCCGAGGCATCGCTCTAGACTTCGGGGTCAACGTTTCGTAAAGCCGCGCTCGGCGCGGGGGAGCCCCGTACTCAGTCGGGGGAGACCCGTACATACACGATGGGGTAGCCAGTGCTTCTGAAAACCTTCGGCTGGTCGTTCGCGGTTACCGCGGTCGGCCTGGTCGCAGCGGTGTTCTACGGGGGGTGGCAGGCATTCGGCATCGTCGCGATCCTGTCCATCCTGGAGATCTCGCTGTCCTTCGACAACGCGGTGATCAACGCCGGGATCCTGAAGAAGATGAATGCCTTCTGGCAGAAGATCTTCCTCACCGTCGGTGTGCTCATCGCGGTCTTCGGCATGCGGCTGGTGTTCCCCGTCGTGATCGTGGCCATCAGCGCCCAGCTGGGTCCGATCGAGGCCATCGACCTCTCGTTCAACGACCCTGACAGGTACAAGGAACTGGTGACGGACGCCCATCCGTCGATCGCCGCCTTCGGGGGCATGTTCCTGCTCATGATCTTCCTCGACTTCATCTTCGAGGACCGTGACATCCAGTGGCTGCGCTGGATCGAGCGTCCGCTCGCCAGGCTCGGCAAGATCGACATGCTGTCGGTCTGCGTCGCGCTGATCGTCCTGCTGATCTCGGCCATGACGTTCGCCACCCAGGCGCACCAGCACGGTGGCACGCACGCCGACAAGGCGTCGACCGTCATGCTCTCCGGAATCGCGGGTCTGATCACCTATCTCGTGGTCGGCGGTCTCTCCGGATTCTTCGAGAACAAGCTCGAAGAGGAGGAGGAGCGCGAGCACGAGGCCGAGGAAGAGGCCAGGAAGTCCGGGAAGTCGGTCTCCTCGGTGGTCCTCGCGGGCAAGGCCGCGTTCTTCATGTTCCTCTACCTCGAGGTCCTCGACGCGTCCTTCTCGTTCGACGGCGTCATCGGCGCCTTCGCCATCACCAACGAGATCGTCCTGATGGCCCTCGGCCTCGGTATCGGCGCCATGTACGTCCGTTCGCTCACGGTGTACCTGGTCCGCCAGGGCACCCTGGACGACTACGTCTACCTGGAACACGGCGCGCACTACGCGATCGGCGCCCTGTCGATCATCCTGCTCGTCACCATCCAGTTCGAGATCCACGAGCTCATCACCGGTTCCGTCGGTGTCATCCTGATCGCCTGGTCCTTCTGGTCCTCCGTGCGGCGCAACAAGGCCATGGCGGCGGCAGGCGGCGAGGGCGGCGACGGCTCCGCTTCCAAGGCGGAAGTGTCCTCCGGGGTGTGACCCGGTAGGGATTGAGGAACGCTCTCTCTGCGGGGCGGCCCACGGTGGCGGTTCTCCGGGAACACCCGGACCCGGCCCGACGGCCGCCCCGCAGCGATGTGCGGGGCCTGTGGGACGAGCGGGCCGTATGTGCGGGGGCCGGACGGTACTACCGAGACATGTGGGGGTTGGGATGGGCTTCTGGGACGGCCTTTTTCCGCGGCGGGCGGCGCAGTTCGAGTCGGGTAACTCCGCGACGAACTCGATCGTGCTCTCCAAGCGCAACGCGACGGTCTCGCTGACCAAGCAGGGCG
The DNA here is from genome assembly GCF_045162755.1 of Streptomyces sp. NBC_01012. NCBI lineage: Bacteria > Bacillati > Actinomycetota > Actinomycetes > Kitasatosporales > Streptomycetaceae > Streptomyces > Streptomyces sp. NBC_01012. The sequence goes on from NZ_CP108688.1 coordinate 5,612,946, forward strand.
CGCTTTCGGGCAATCTGCGCGTCAACCTTTCGTGGCGGATGCGTACTTCGGACATCGGCGGACGGCCGCAGCAGAGCGGCAGGCTGCTGCGGCCGATGAAGCTGTTCAAGCCGGACGTGGTCCAGGCGCACACCCAGGGCATGGTCAACGTCGACCTGGACCTGGGCTGCATGTACGAGCTGTCGGACGGCACGAGGGGCGTCGTGCAGCCCCTGGGCAACCTCTTGGGCGACCTGAACGCGCCGCCGTACATCAGGCTCAGCGGGGACGACCGGTTCGGGGCGCCGTCGGGCGAGACCGTCTATGTGAACCTCGACAAGCACGAGGAGTTCAGGCGGCTGCTGTTCTTCGTGTACATCTACGACCAGACCCCGGCCTTCGACCGTACGCACGCCAAGGTGACGCTCTATCCGGGCAACGGCCCGCGCATCGAGATCGACCTGGACGAGCACGCCCCGGAGGCCCGTTCCTGCGCCGTGTTCACCGTGGAGAACGTCAAGGGCGAGCTGATCGTGCGCCGCGAGGTGAAGTTCGTGTACGGCTTCCAGTCCGAGCTGGACCGAATGTACGGCTTCGGCATGCAGTGGGGGCGCGGCTACAAGACACGGGCCTGAGTGCGCACCGTGGGGGGCGAACCCGCCCCCGGCTCACGACCGGATGAACTGCGGGCCCTGCGGCGGGAGTACGAAGGCCGGGTCGGCGGCATGCGCAGCGGCCGCCGCCGGCTGCGGATAGCCGTACGCGGGCTGGGCCGGGGCGGCCTGCGGGTAGCCGTAGGCGGGCTGGGGGGACGCGGCGGGCTGCTGGGGGTAGCCGTAGGCCGGCTGGGGCGCCACCGGCGGCTGTGGGTAGCCGTACGCGGGCTGCTGGTGCTGGATCGTGGCCTGGGAGTCGGGCGAGGGCTGTTGGGCCCCGCCTGCGGCCTGCGGCGCGGCCTCCGGCGCCGGCGGGAAGGACGCGGACGGGTCGGGGACGCCGGGCGCGGCCGCCGGGCCGGACTCGGAGGCCGCCTCGGCCTCGTCCACCGAGATCCCGAAGGCGGTGGCCAGTCCGACGAGGCCCGTCGGGTAGCCCTGCCCCACCGCGCGGAACTTCCAGCCGTCACCGCGCCGGTACAGCTCACCGCAGATGACGGCGGTCTCCTCGCCGGTCTCCGCCCGCACATCGAACACCGCGAGCGGCTCGCCGTCGGCGGAAGCCGCGTCGTACAGCGATATCCGCAGATCCGTCACGTGCTCGAAGGCCGCCTCGTCGCAGGAAGCGGCGATGACCACCTGCTCGACGGAGGGGTCGAGCGAGGAGAGGTCCGCCTCGATGGTGTCCGTGAGCCCTTCGGGGGCACTGCGCTTGGGCAGCCGCCGCACGAGGCCCGAAGGGTGCCGCGGCTGGTTGTAGAAGACGAAGTCCTCGTCGGAACGCACCTGTCCGGAGGGACCGATCAGCAGCGCGGAGGCGTCCACATCAGGAACCCCGGCACCCGGGGTCCAGCGCAGCACGGCCCGCACGGCCGTGGCGTCGAGGGGGACGTTCGATCCCTTCAGCATCGCGTGCGTCATGGCGGTCATCCTGCCTGCTGGGTGGGGGTCCGGACAACGCGGGGGTACGAAACAGTAGGCCAGGAGCCGTTCGCCAGGGGCACGCAGGCGCGCCGCGCGGGGTGTGAGATACGCCGGGGACACCTTGAGTTCACCGGGACGGGGAACCGGCGACACCTGTCCGAACGTATTATTACCGGCCACATGTATGTCCGGTCCATAAGGCAGTACGGGGGAATCACATGCGTCATTTCGGGCACATCTCGCCCGCTGTCCGGGAGGCTCTGTTCTTCAGGGAGCCGCGCGAATTCGACGCGGGTTCCCCCTCCCGCATGCTGTCCGCGGCCCTGGGAGCCACGCTCTACAGCCCCGCGACCCGGCCCAGGCTGGCCGACGACGTGATCAGGCAGAGCGGGCGTGGAGTCGTCTCCATGGTGCTCTGCCTGGAGGATTCCATCGACGACGCCGAAGTGGTCGGCGCGGAGGCCAACCTGGTCCAGCAGTTCGCCGAGATCGAGGCGCGCGACGCCGATGTGCCGCTGCTCTTCATCAGGGTCCGCGAGCCTGAGCAGATTCTGGACCTCGTACGGCGGCTGGGAAGCTCCGTCCGATTGTTGTCCGGATTCGTACTTCCGAAATTCACGGAAGAGCGGGGCGAGCTCTTCATGGAGGCTCTCACCGCGGCCGAAGCGGAGAGCGGGCACCGGCTGTTCGCGATGCCGGTCCTCGAATCTCCCGAACTGCTGCACCTGGAGACCAGAGGCGAGACCCTGCGGGGGATAGCCCGCACCGTCGACAAGTACCGCGAGCGGGTCCTGGCGCTGCGGCTCGGCGTGACCGACTTCTGCTCCGCCTACGGTCTGCGCCGGGCCCCGGACATGACGGCGTACGACGTCCAGATCGTCGGCGCGGTCATCGGCGACGTCGTCAACGTGCTGGGCCGGGCGGACGGCACCGGCTTCACCATCACCGGGCCCGTATGGGAGTACTTCCGGCTTCAGGAGCGGATGTTCAAGCCCCAGCTGCGCCGCAGCCCCTTCATGGGAGAGGCCGAGGAGCTGCGCAACGCGCTCATCGAGCACGACCTCGACGGGCTGCTGCGTGAGATCGAGCTCGACCGGGCCAACGGGCTGCTCGGCAAGACCTGCATCCACCCGTCGCACGTGGCTCCCGTGCACGCGCTGTCGGTCGTCAGCCACGAGGAGTACTGCGACGCGCAGGACATCCTGCGGCCCGAGCGGGGCGGCGGCGGAGTGCTGCGCTCCGCCTACACGAACAAGATGAACGAAGTGAAGCCCCACCGCGCCTGGGCCGAGCGGACCCTGCAACGGGCCGAGGTCTTCGGCGTGGCCCGCGAGGAGGTCGGCTTCGTGGACCTGCTGGCCGCGGCCGTGGCGGCCTGAGCGTGGACACGGTGGACACGGACGGGTACGGCCGCGCGGGCGAGTGGATACGGGAAGAAGAGGCAGTGGACGAAGCGGATGGAACGGACGCAGCGGTGAGCGGCGTGGAGTGGTCGGGCAACTGGGTCGCGGAGCGGCTCGGGGTCGAGCTCGTCGGCGAAGGGGAGCTCAGGGAGCTGTTGGGCCTCGCCCTGCGCCGTAACCCGAAGCGGGCCCATCTGCTCGTCTCGAACGTCCTGGGCAAGCATGTGCCGCAGCGGCCGTCCGTCGTCCACGGTGTCGGCTTCGAACTCGGCGAGCGGGTACGCGACCTGCTCGGCGAGGCGGAGGCCGGCCGCGCCGTCGTCCTCGGATACGCGGAGACGGCGACCGGGCTCGGCCACGCCGTCGCGGACGGGCTCGGGGTGGCCCCGTACCTCCACTCGACCCGGCGCCCCGTCGCCGGTGTCGCACAGGCGGGCGGCTTCGAGGAGGCGCACTCGCACGCCACCTCCCATCTGCTGCTGCCCGAGGACCCGGACCTGCTGGACGCCACCGCGCAGGGGTCGCCGCTGGTCCTGGTCGACGACGAGTTCTCCACAGGCAACACCGTCCTCAACACCATCCGGGCCCTCCACGCCCGCTACCCCAGGGACCGGTACGTCGTCGTCGCCCTGGTGGACATGCGCTCCGAGGCCGACCGGGGGCGGCTCGCCGAGTTCGCCGACGAGATCGGCGCCCGCGTCGACCTGGTGGCACGCGCCCGTGGCACCGTGCGGCTGCCGGACGGGGTCCTGGAGAAGGGCCGCGGCCTGGTGGCCGAGCACGAGGCGGCTCACGGGGAGGACGCGGTGGGTGGGACCCCTGCGGTGGGTGGGGCTCTCGCGGTGGGCGGGACCCTCGCGGTGGATGAGCCCGCCGTGCCACGGCCCGCCCCCCTCCGCGTCGCCCTGGACTGGCCGGCCGGTGTACCCGACGGCGGACGGCACGGCTTCACGCCGGTCCACCGCGCGGCCCTCGAAGCCGCCCTCCCCGGCATGGCCGCCCGCCTCGCCGACGCCCTGGGCGACGCCCGCAGGGTGCTCGTCCTCGGCTTCGAGGAGCTGATGTACGCACCCCTGCGGCTCGGCACCGCCCTGGAGGACGCCACCACCGCCGAGGTCCGCTACTCCACCACCACCCGCTCGCCCGTGCTCGCCGTCGACGACCCGGGCTACGCGATACGCAGCCGTCTCGTCTTCCCCGCCCACGACGAACCCGCCGACGGGCCGGGCGACCGGTACGCCTACAACGTCGCGGGAGCGGGCTTCGACGCCGTCGTGGCCGTCGTCGACTCCACCGCCGACACCCCCGCCCTGCACGCCCCCGACGGACTGCTGGCCCGGCTCGCCGAGCACACCGGCCAGGTGCTGCTCGCGGTCGTCCCCTCGTACGTCCCCCCGCCGCCCCACGACTGGCAGGAAGCCGCCATGCTGCCCGAACCCCTCAGGGGACCCGCCTTCTCCTCCTACGCGGCGGACGACGTCGGCTGGCTGCTCCAGGACCTCTCGGACACGGCCCTGGAGGCCCCCACCGAGGAGCGCGAGGAGGCGATCCAGAGCGGCGGCGCCCACTACGCGGAATCGCTGCCCGTCGAATACCAGCCCAGCGCGCGGTACCAGGAGCTCTTCAAGGCCGCCCTGGACACCTCGGCATCCCGTATCGCCCGGGCCGTCGGCACCGTCACCGAAACCGTGCTCGCCGAACGCGGACCCCGGCCCGTGCTGGTCTCGCTGGCCCGCGCCGGCACCCCGGTCGGCGTCCTGATGCGCCGCTGGGCCCAGCACCGCCACGGCCTGGACCTGCCGCACTACGCCGTCTCCATCGTCAGGGGCCGCGGTATCGACGCCAACGCCCTGCGCTGGCTGGCCGCCCACCACGACCCCGCGGATGTCGTCTTCGTCGACGGCTGGACGGGGAAGGGCGCCATCACCCGCGAACTCGCGGCGGCACTGGAGGAGTTCGCGGCCGGCGATCCGGAATCCGGGCGCTTCGACCCGGAGATCGCCGTGCTGGCCGACCCGGGTGGCTGCGTACGCACGTACGGCACGCGCGAGGACTTCCTCATCCCGTCCGCCTGCCTCAACTCCACCGTGTCCGGGCTGATCTCCCGTACGGTCCTGCGCTCCGACCTGGTCGGGCCGCACGACTTCCACGGCGCGAAGTTCTACCGTGAACTCGCGGACACCGATGTCTCCGGGCTGTTCCTCGACACGGTCGCCGCCCGCTTCGACGAGGTCGCCGGAGCCGTGGACGCCGAGGCGAAGGAACTGCTCGCCGCTGACCGCGCCCCCACCTGGGAGGGCTGGGCCGCCGTCGAACGCATCAGCGAGGAGTACGGCATCCACGACGTGAACCTGGTCAAGCCCGGCGTCGGCGAGACGACCCGGGTGCTGCTGCGCCGCGTCCCCTGGAAGATCCTGGCCAAGCGGGGAGCCGGCGCCGACCTCGACCACGTACGGCTGCTGGCCGAGCAGCGTGGGGTCCCGGTCGAGGAGGTCGGGGAACTCCCGTACACCTGCGTCGGGTTGATCCACCCGAAGTACACGCGCGGCGCCACAGGCGCCGACGGCACCGCGGTGACGGAGGTGACGGCGAAGTGACCGAAAAGGTGAACGCGTCCGTGCCCGAGGACGCTTCCGCGAATGCCCCCGCGAATGCCCCGGGGAATGCCCCCGTGACACTGGTGGCCAGTGATCTCGACCGCACCCTCATCTACTCGGCGGCGTCCCTCCAGCTGACCATGCCCGACGCGCAGGCCCCGCGCCTGCTCTGCGTGGAGGTGTACGGCGGCGCGCCCCTCTGCTACATGACGGAGACGGCCGCCGCGCTGCTCGACGAACTGGCCCGCACCACGGTGTTCGTCCCGACCACCACCAGGACCCGCGAGCAGTACGGCCGCATCCACCTGCCAGGACCCGCACCCCGGTTCGCCATCTGTGCCAACGGCGGACACCTGCTGGTCGACGGCGTCTCCGACCCCGACTGGCAGGACCACGTGGCACACCGGATCGCCGGCGAGTGCGCCTCGCTCGCCGAGGTCCGCGCCCACCTCAAGGCGACGGGCGACCCCTCCTGGCTGCTCAAGGAACGCGTCGCCGAGGACCTCTTCGCCTACCTCGTCGTCGACCGCGCCGCCCTCCCCGACGGCTGGGTCAAGGAGCTGACGGCCTGGGCCGACCCGAGGGGATGGACCGTGTCGCTCCAGGGCCGGAAGATCTACGTCGTACCCAAGCCGCTCACCAAGAGCGCCGCGATGCGGGAGGTGGCCCGCCGCAGCGGCGCCACGCTGACGCTCGCCGCCGGTGACTCGCTCCTGGACGCCGATCTGCTGCTCGCCGCGGACCGGGCCTGGCGCCCAGGCCACGGTGAGCTCGCCGACTGCGGCTGGGGCGCGCCCAACACCGAGGTGCTCCGGGAGCGGGGCGGCGCCGCGGGCGAGGAGATTCTGCGCCGCTTCCTGCGCGCCGCCGACCCCGTACGCGCGGGTCGCTGAGGGAACCGGCGGGCCGGCACCCCGCCACGGGCTCAGCCGCAGCAGCCCCCACCGCAGCAGCCCCCGCCGGCCGCGGGTGCGGCGGCCGGAGCGGCGGCGGAGCCCGAGCCGCCCACGGCCACGGTGGAGAGCAGCTTCACGGTGTCCTCGTGCCCGGCGGGGCAGGAGGCGGGATCGGATGACTCGGCCATCGGGCGGCTGAGTTCGAACGTCTCGCCGCAGGGGCGGCAGCGGTACTCGTAACGAGGCATGGCCCCAGATTAGAGCCTCTCGACCAGGGACTCAGAGTCCCTCGCCCTTCGCGACACCGGGCATCGGGGTGCGTGCCCGGCGCTGCTCCCTGGCGACCTGCGCGGGGTGGCGGGCCCGCCAGTACGGGTTGTCGTGGGGCAGGGCGCCGCTGACTCTCCCGTACATGCCGAACATCATCAGCAGCAGCCCGACCACGAAGCTGAACAGCACGTTCTGCATGTGGAAGGCCAGGAAATTCGCGCCGCTGTCCAGCAGGGCCAGATTCACGAACCCGCTGAGGATGAAGGCGACCCCCAGGACCATGTTCAGGGTGGAGGCGAAGTTCCCGCCGATGAGCATGCCGACGAAGAGCAGCAGCCCGACACAGATGGACAGGACGCTCAGCGTGCCGTTGGTGTTGAGGCCCGCCACCGTGGCGCCGCCGGTGTCGAAGTAGCCGATACGGTCGATGAGCCCCAGGATGCCGAAGGCGACGAGCAGCAGGCCCATCAGGCCCGCGCCCACCCGGTAGACGCGGCTGAGGCGGTGGTCGACGGGCAGTTGTTCGTCCAGGACGGCCGTTCTGCGGTGGACGGGCCGGCTGTGACGGCGCGGGGGATGCACGATGTGTGTGGCCATGACGGCCTCCTTCGGCCTACCGGCCAGGGGCGCATCGGCGGATCGCCGGGATGCGTGAGCCGCCGCGTACCTCCAGGATCGGCCCACCGGCCGCCGGGGACAAATCAGCGCCGGGCGGCAGCACCGGGGTGTACGGGGTGCGGTCGCCGGGGTGCACCGGGCAGCGCACGCCGGGGTGCGCACGCCGGGCTGCACCGGGCAGCGCCGGGCGGCATGACGCCGCGCGCCCGGTGTGCTCAGGCGCCGCTTCCCAGGTCCTCACGGATGGCGGAGACCACCCGGGTCGCCGTCGCGCGCACCGCATCGGTCTCGGTCAGGAAGTGCCAGTAGTCGGGGTGGCGGCCTTCGAGACCGGCGATGGCCCGGTCCAGCCGACCCACGGCGTCGTCCAGCGGGCGGGCATGGCGCGGATCCGGCGTCTGCCGGCCGGCCATGGCAAGACGCTGGGCGTCCCTGAGCGCGAATCGGGTGCGCTCGATCTCCGCCTGCGGATCCTTGGCGACCGCGTCGAGCTGCTTCAGCCGGTCCCCGGCGGCGGACACCGCCTCATCGGTCGCGTTGAGCAGCGCCCTGACCGTGCTCAGGCGGGACGTCGCGTCCGCCCAGCGCTGCTCGGACCGCGCGGCGGCGGCCTCCGCGAGCTTCGTCTCGGCCTGCCGGACATTGACCGAGGCCTGCTCGGGAACCGGCTGCAGGTCCTGCCAGCAGGCGGCCGAGAAGCGCCGCCGGAGCTCGCTGAGCACCGGCTCGACCTGCCCGGCGCGGGTGGTCAGTGCCTGGGCCCTGGTGCGCAGCGACACCAGCCTGCGGTCGATCTCGGCGGCACGCTCGGGCAGCTGCTCCGCCTCCGCGCGCACCGCTTCGGAGTCCCGCAGCACCTGGTCCGCGCGCTGAAGGGTCTCCGCGACACCGTGCTGCCCCGCACCCTGGTTGAGCTTGGTCAGCTCCGGGCCGAGAGCCGCGAGCCGGGCCGCGAGCTCGTCCGCCCGCAGCCCGGACGCGCGCACGGTGTCCAGGGCGTTACTCGCGGCGAGCAGCCCCTGCCGGGCCCGCTCCACAGCGGGAGCGAGCCGCGCGAGCTGGGTCTCCGCGCTGCTGAGCAGCGTCCCGAGCCCCTGGGAGAACCGGTCGAGCTCGCCCTTGACCCGTACGAGATCGTCCTTGGCCCGGGTCAGCTGGGTCCGCGCACCCGCGGCCGCCGAGGGCTCCAGATCGTCCCGGTCGAGGTCATGGGCGTCGACCGCGGTGATGTAGTCGTGGCTGGCCGCGTCGATGCGCCGGCCCAGCTCGGCGAAGTCCTCCACGGCCTTGCGGGCGCGCGGCGAACTGTCCACGGCGGTGATCGTCTCGATCGAGATCCGCAGATCGCGCTGCGCGGTGTCCAGCTCGTAGAAGGCGTTGGCCGCCGCGTCCTTCGCCGCCTGCGCGTCAGCACGCTGACTCTCCCCACGCCCCCCGAACCAGCGGCGCGTGCCCCCGCCGGCGAAGGCGCCGGGCAGTGCGGCGGCGACGAGAGGAACCGGCAGCAGCATCAGCACCAGGACGTCCCTGACGGCGGAACCACCACTCGCTTTCGCCTGCGGCCGCGTGTGTGTCGCCGTCACATCCCTCTCCCGTGCCGATTCACCCTGCCCGGTTCATTCTCGCACCAGTTAGGACGAACGCACGGGTCGGTTAGTTCGCACTTCGGACTGTGATTTCTCCGTTGTCGCTGCGCGCCTTCACCACGTGCTTGCTGCTGTCGCTGCGGGGCACCGTGACGGACACGTCACCGTTGTCCGCGGCGGCGGACACGGCGTACGTCTCCTTCCCCGCGGGAAGGTCGATGGCGATGCGCCCGTTGTCACTGACCGTGTCCACCAGGTCGGGGATCTCGGTGAACCCGATCTTGATCGACCCGTTGTCCGAGCGGGCAGTCACGGAGGCTCCCGAGATCCGGTCGGCCTCGATCGAGCCGTTGTCCGAGCTGAGCTCCACCGGTCCGGAGATGTCGCTCACCTGGATCCCGCCGTTGTCGCCGGTGAGCTTGAGCGGGGCGCTGAACCCGGTCGCGGCGAGCTCGCCGTTGCTCCCCGTCGCGGTCAGGGCCACCCCGCGGGGCACCTTGACCACGTGGTGCCCGTCACAGTCGCTGATCATGCCCCCGCACTTCACCTCGAGCCTCAGCGTGTCCCCGTCGAGCTTCCACACGGGGTCGGGCCCACTGCCGAGCACGACCCACCCGCCGACCCGGCGGGTCACCTCGATCTCCTTCACATCGGCGGACACGAGCTCCAGGCTCGAATTGTCGGCGGCGATGGTGAGCGCCTTCCCGCTGAAGGCGAACGACTTGTGCTCGTCGGGCGCGTCCTTCATGTCCGTACTGCCACAGCCGCTGAGCGCGGCCATCAGCAGCACGGTCCCGCCGACAGCCACGAGTGCGTCGGTACGTCGTGTACGGATGGTCATGGTGTCAAGTCCCCCTGGGAGCGCAGCGCGGCCGGTGTGGCCCCACGGTATGCGCGCCCCCACTCCCCGCACGATCCGGACGGCTACCGTCTCCGGGGTGGGGCTAACCCCCGTATCGGCCCCGGATCACCACACCGGAGCCGGGCCCGGAACCGGATTGCCGCCGGGGGCTGTGGGCCATGTAACCTGTTGCCTCATCCACGGGTGCGTAGCTCAGGGGTAGAGCGCTGCTCTTACAAAGCAGATGTCGGCAGTTCGAAACTGCCCGCGCCCACCGGTCAGAACGCCCCCGCAGCGAGCCGCTGCGGGGGCGTTGACGGTGGTGGGCGACTGCACCGGTGCCGGATGCCACATGTCGTGGTGCCGGTATGTGCGAGGAGGCCGCAGCGATGGAGATTCGTTCCACGACCGATGAGGACCTTGATGTCTTCGTCGACACGGTGCATGCGGCGTTCGGGCTCTTCCCGGGGACCCCGGTCGACGGCGGCGGGCAGTGGTGGTCGGCGGTCGAGATGGACCGCTGTCTGCTCGCGCTGGCCGAGGACGGGCGGCCCGTCGGCACCGCCGCCGCGTACGCCTTCGATCTGACCCTGCCCGGTGGGGCCCTCGTCCCGGTCTCAGGGGTGAGCTCCGTCGGTGTCCTGCCCTCGCACCGGCGCCAGGGTGTGCTCAGCGCGTTGATGCGGCGTCAGCTCGACGACCTGCGGGGCCGCGGGGAGTTCCTGGCCGTGCTGCTGGCCTCCGAAGCCCCGATCTACGGGAGGTTCGGCTACGGACCGGCGACCCATACGTCTCGGCTGACAGTGCCCCGTCACAAGGCCGCCCTCGCTGTTCCCCGGGCGGGCGCGGGGGCGGACAGTGGCTCGGTCGAGGTGCTGCGGCGCGATGTGTGCGGCGAGATCCTGGAAGAGGTCTACGACCGGTATCGGCGTGCCCAGCCCGGCGCGTTGTCCCGGCCGCACCGCTGGTGGAAGCTGCGCGCGGGGCAGCCCCCGATCTCATCGGCGCCGCGCTACATCGCCGTCCATCGGGATGCCGACGGCGTACCGGACGGGTATGCGAGCTACTCGGTCGAGTCCGGCACCCTCACGGTCGACGAGACCATCACCACCGACGACGCCGTTTTCACGGCCCTGGCCAGGTTCGTACTGGGCCACGACCTGGTCTCGCAGGTCGTGTTCAAGCACGTCCCGCCCGGGCATCCGCTGCGCTGGCAGTTCGCGGACTTCCGGGCCGGCGAGGTGAGCGGCGACACCGACTGGCTCTGGGTGCGGCTGCTGGACGTCCCCGGTGCGCTGACCGCGCGCGGCTGGTCCATGGACGGCGAGCTCGTCCTCGATGTGGAGGACGCGTTCCTCGGCGAGGGCGGCCGCTACCTGCTGACCGTCCGGGACGGTGAGGCCGACTGCGTCCCGACGGACCGGGCGCCCGACCTGTCCCTCGACGTGAGCGACCTGGGCTCGGTCTACCTCGGCGGCACCGCCCCGAGCACGCTCGTGCGGGCCGGGCACATCCGGGCGCACCGTCCGGCCGCGGTCATGCTGGCCGACGCTCTCTTCCGCACCGAGCGGGCCCCTCACTGTCTGCACTGGTTCTGACCGCGACGGTGGTGCCGGTCATCTGTCGGTGCTGTCAGTGTGCTGTCAGTGCCTTGTCGGCGGGGGCTGGAACTGTTCATGGAGATCCGGCCGGGCGATCATCCGGCGGGCATGGACACACGAGGAATCACCATGACCACACATGTCACCATCATCGGCGCGGGGCTCGGGGGACTCACGCTCGCCCGCGTCCTGCATGTCAACGGGATCCCGTCCACGGTGTACGAGGCGGAGGCGTCTCCGGCGGTGCGTGCGCAGGGCGGGCTGCTCGACATCCGTGAGTACAACGGTCAGCCGGCGCTCGAGGCGGCGGGCCTGACCGAGGAGTTCCGGGGGCTCATCCTGGAGGGGCGTCAGGCGATGCGGCTCCTGGACCGGGACGGGAACGTCATGCTCGACGTGCCCGACGACGGTACGGGTGGCGAGCCCGAGGTACAGCGCGGTGAGCTGCGGCAGATGCTGCTCGACTCGCTCCCGGCCGGCACCGTCCGATGGGGGCACAAGGTCAGCGGTGTACGTGGTCTGGGCGACGGCCGTCATGAGGTCGCCTTCGCCGACGGCACCACCGCCGTCACGGACCTGCTGGTCGGCGCCGACGGTGCCTGGTCCAGAGTCCGGCCACTTCTTTCCGACGCGTCGCCCGAGTACACCGGCTTCTCGATGATCGAGACCTACCTCTTCGACAGCGACACCCGGCACCCGGCCGGCGCGAAAACCGTCGGCGGCGGATCCATGATGGTGCTCGAACCGGGCAGGGCGATCCTGGCTCACCGCGAGCGCGCAGGCGATCTCCACACCTGGGTCATCCTCCGGAGGCCCCAGGAGTGGTTCGCCGATTTCGACTTCGCCGATCCCGTCGCGGCCACCGCACGGACCGTACGGGAGTTCGACGGCTGGGCATCGGAGCTCACCGCTCTGATCACCGAAGGCGAGACGGCGCCGGTCCTGCGCAACATCTTCACCCTGCCCATCGAGCACCGGTGGGACCGGGCACCCGGAGTGACCCTGCTCGGCGACGCCGCACACCTCACGGCCCCCAACGGCGAAGGCGCCAACCTGGCCCTGTACGACGGCGCCGAACTGGGCAGGGCCATCGCCGCGCACCCCGGCGACATCGAGACCGCGCTCACCGAATACGAGCAGGCCATGTTCGTACGCAGTGCCGCGTCGAACTCCGAAGCCCCCGATCTGCACGTGATGTTGGGCGAGGGCACACCGCACACCCTGCTCAAGGCCTTCACCGAAGGCTGACGGCCTGTCGTACTGTCACTGCTGCCGGGGGGCCGGTGCCGTCACCTACGGTCTTCGGCATGACAGAAGAGGAAACGAAGGCCCCTGTGCCCCGTGTGCAGTTGGTCATCGGCATCATCCGCCGGGGCGACGAAATCCTGCTCGTGCGAGAGGGGCTCGGTGTCGACGGGGGCCTTCTGTGGTCCCTGCCCGGTGGCGGTGTCGAGGACGGTGAGCTCATGCATGAAGCCCTCCGGCGCGAGCTGCTGGAGGAGACGGGGCTGCTGGTGGGTGACCCGGTACGCACAGCGTTCCTCATGCACATCGACTCCGAGAGGCACCCTTCGGCGTTGGCCGTTGCCCTTGAGATCGGCGAGTGGGCGGGGGACGTCGCACCGCAGGACGACGACATCGAGCAGGCCGCCTTCTTCCCCCTGCCCGACGCCCTGAAGCTGCTCGGCGAGCTGGACAGCGCGATACAGCGTGAGCCCATCGTCGGGTATCTGACCGGAGCCCTTCCGCCGGGTACCACCTGGCTGTACCGCAGCCGGGGTGAGGAAGAGGCGCTCGTCGCCCGCTGGTGACGAGCGGTATGCCTGGCCCGTCAGGGGGCGTTGTACGTGACGATCGCGCGTGCCGGGGCGCGGAACCGGTCGGTGGTGAAAGAGGAGCGTTCCACCAGGATCTCGGCCGCCGAGCCGGAGTAGGTCACCAGAGGTGCCCGGGCGCCGCTACCGCACAGGCCGGCCGGAAGTTCGGTCTCGTTCTCACCGATCGCGTAGTGGCCGCCGTACGCGGCGTCGAACGGAGACGTACCATCGGGGACGAAGCCCGCGCGGTGGAGGAATTCCGGTATCCGGCTGCTCACGAAGGAGACTTCGGTGCGCCCGTTCTGCGTGTAGTAGTGGACGTCCGACGCGTCGGCGGGCAAGGACGTGCCCCCGGGGCCGAGCAGGCCGGACAGCGGTGCGTCACTGCCGTCACAGGCACGTGCGTCGCCGAAGGGGTGGAACAGCTCGTCCTGGAACAGCCAGATGAGACCTCCGGCCGGCACCGCCAGGACGAGCGCGATGATTCCCGCACGTGCGAGCAGGCTCCGTCTTCGGGAGCCGCTGCCCGGCGTGCCGTCCCCGGCTTCCGCGTCCGCTGCCATGCCCCGGGAATCACTCATGAACCGCCCCCTCGTCCGTGCATGCTCCGCATGCGAACAGGCGGAGCCTACGTCAGTGATCGGCGGGCCCCGCCAGGATCGCGGCAAGTGGGGCCGCCGCGTTCAGCAGCGCTCGGGAGCGGGTCGTGATGCTCGCGTCCCTCGCGACCAGGGCGGCTTCGACGTCTCCGTGCGCTTGACCGTGCCGCCCTTGACCGTGTCGTCCCTGCCCGCGTTGCCCTTGCCCGCGTTGCCCTTGCGCGCGTCGCAGGTCCGGCATCAGGGTCCGGAGCGCCTCGACGCCGTAACCCACGCTGCGTAGTTGGTGCACGATCCGGGCGTCCCGCGTCTGGGCCGGTGAGTAACGGCGCGCGCCCCGTGGGGCGATCCGGTCCGGTACTGCGAGCCCCTCGGTGTCCCAGTGCCGCAGGGTCGACGGGCGCACACCGAGCGCGGCGGCGAGTTCGGAGACGCTCAGCGCGTCCGAGTCGCGTACGTCTTCGATCTGTTCGGCGGAGATCGCCGCTGCGGCCTCCTTGGCGCGTTCCAGGTCCGTACGCTCCCGGTCGAGCCGTGCGTGTGCCGCGTCCAGCAGGGCCAGCGCTTCCGCGACCGGGCGCTCGTGCACGGTACGCATGATCCGCTTGGCCTCGACCGGGCCTGTGCCAGCCACGAGAGCCCGGTAGGCCAGTGCGGACCGCAGGTGCTGCTCCCCGTAGATCCGGTAGCCCGCAGCCGTGCGCGTCGCGGGCGGGAGGACACCGTCGCGTTGGAGGTTGCGGACCTGCTGGACGGAGTATCCGGCGCGCCGTGCGACATCTACCGTCCGCAGGGCAGGAGACGAGGCAGGTGACGGTGCAGGCGACATGGACGACTTGAGGGTTGTCACCTGCTGATCACCTTGCCCGCCTCCGAAATCCGGGGTGAAGTCTCCACAAGCACCTTAATGAAACGCTTGAGCACATGACCATCGACGAGATCATCGAATTCATGGAGGGCCTCGACGGTGTCCTGACCGTCAGGCCGGCACCCGGCGACGGTTCACCGGAGATCAGCTGGGGTGATGTGTTCTTCTTCCACGCTCCTGACGCCGTCGTCCCGCGGGCGACCCAGCCGTTCGCGACGATCGTGACGAAGAACTACCCGGGCGACGAGCGGTCGCGCCTGGACCGGCCGGACGCCTTTCGCGTCAACATCGCGGCGGGGAAGGAGGCGTTCGAGACCTGGACCGGTCACGCGCCGGGCGAGCCGGTTCCCGACGACGACCCCGGAGTCATCGACACCGTGTGCGCGCACCCCGTGTACGGTTCCGCCGCCTGGCTCGCCGTGGTGAACCCGGGGCCCAGGACCGAAGCGGTGGTCCGCCGGCTGCTCCTGGAGGCCCATGACCTCGCACGTACGCGGCGTGAAAGGAGCAAAAGGCGCGAAAGGCGTGAAACGTGAAAGCGTGTACGGCGTGGGGGATCGACGGGCCCGAGCGGAGCAGCTGAGCCGAGTCCTCAGCGAGGCCCTACGGCCAGGCGTTCCAGGATGGCCGCCCACGGGAGCTCCCAGGTCGCCGGGCCCTCCCGCGGTTCGTACAGGGGCCAGACGTCCGCCCCGTACACCAGCTCCACGCCCGCCCCGCGCAGTGCCTCGATGTGGCCCTCCCAGGCAGGGTGCCGTGCGTGCGCCGCGTTGATCCGGGGGAACACCACCACCGGGACGCCGACCGTGCCGAGTGCTTCGCCCACCTGCGTCAGGGCCTGGTTGTCGGCGATGCCCGTCGCCAGTTTGGCGACGTAGTTCGCGCTGGCCGGTGCGACGACGTGGCAGTCGACGACCGGGTGGGGGCGGAGCTCGGCCGGCAGGCGTGGGGTGTCGCGCACCGGGAAGCCGGTCAGCGACGCCAGCCGGTCCCACTCACCGTTCGCCCTCAGCCATCGGCCTGCGTTCGGCGTGAGGGTCACGGTCACCTGCCAGCCCCGCGCGATGGCCGGCTCGACCAGCCCCGTACGCAGTGTCTCCACCCCGTCGGTCGCCGTGCCCACGACTCCCAGTACCCCGCGTAGTTCGCTGCGTGCGCTCACTGTTCCCTCACCCCGTGTCGGTACCCCCTCCAGGTCCATCCGGCCACTCCAGGGCCGCACAACCTGAGGTTGTGGGTCGGGCCGCGTCGTTGTTGGATCCGGGGGTGTCGTTGCTGGTCCAATCCTCGCCGACAACTGCCCGTTGTGACGAGGGGTGCGATGAGAAGTACGACGAGAAGCGCGACGAAGGGTGCGGCGGAGAGCGCGGCGAAGCGTGCGACGGGTGGGCGGCAGCGGCTCGGGAGGCCTTTCGGATGGCTGTGGTCGGCGTACGCCGCGAGCACCCTGGGGACCTGGCTCGGCTTCGGTGCCCTGCCCCTGATCGCCCTCCAGGTGCTGCACGTGGGACCCGCCGCCGTCTCCGGCCTCGCCGCCGCTGGGCTCGCCGTGGGGGCGGTGCTCGCGTTGCCTCTGGGGCCCTGGGTGGAGGGGCGGCCGAAGAAGCCCGTCATGGTGGCGGCAGACCTCGTCCGCTTCGCCGCGCTGTGCAGCATCCCCGTCGCCTTCGGCCTCGGGGTGCTGACGTACTCACAGCTGCTG
Source organism: Streptomyces sp. NBC_01012 (assembly GCF_045162755.1). Taxonomy (NCBI): domain Bacteria; kingdom Bacillati; phylum Actinomycetota; class Actinomycetes; order Kitasatosporales; family Streptomycetaceae; genus Streptomyces; species Streptomyces sp. NBC_01012. The sequence continues at coordinate 5,629,303 of NZ_CP108688.1, forward strand.
CTGGTCTCCGTCGTCTCCGCCGCCGCGAACATCGCCTTCACCTCGGGGAGCGGCGCCTATCTCAAGACGCTCGTACGGCCGGATCAGCTGCTCGTCGCCAACGGCCGCTTCGAGTCCACCACCTGGACCGCCACAGCGGTCGGGCCCACCCTCGGCGGGGCCGCCATCAGCCTCATCGGCCCGGTGGTGACGGTCGTCGCGAACGCCGTCGGATTCCTGCTCTCCGCCGCCGGGATCCTCGCGATCCGGCAGCGTGAACCACGCTCGGTGCCGGCGCCGGGGGAGCGGGACAGGGGCTCCCGGCTGCGCGCCGCCGATCTGTTCGACGGCTGGCGTTTCATCCTGGCCGACCCCGAGCTCCGGCCGCTGTTCCTGAACACCGTCGCGGTGAACGCCCTGATCATGGCCACGGAACCGCTGTGCGCCGTCCTCTTCCTCGGCGATCTCGGCTGGCAGGCGTGGCAGTACGGCCTGGCCTTCGGCCTGCCCTGCGTCGGCGGACTCATCGGCGCCCAGGCCGCCCCGCGGTTGGGGACCCGCTTCGGCAGGGCGCGCGTCCTGCTGTGGTCGGGCGTGCTGCGCTCGGTGTGGCTCATGGGACTGGTCCTCGTCACCCCGGGCGCCGCAGGCGTGGTGCTGGTGATCCTGGTCGAACTCGGCCTCATCGCGTGCATGGGCGTCTTCAACCCGCTCTTCGCCACCCACCGGCTCGAACACGTACCGGCCGAGCGCGTGGCGCGGGTGCTGACCGCCTGGAAGGTTTCGAGTACGGCGGCCATCGCGGTGCTCACGGCGGCCTGGGGGGCGCTGGCCGCCGTCATCGGTGCGCGCGCGGCCATCGGGGCGGCGGCCCTCCTGCTGCTGACCACGCCGTTCCTGCTGCGGCGGCGGGTCCCGGCCGCACCTGACGGCCCCGGGATGCGAGGCGACGAGGCACGGGGGACCGTGGAGGCATGTCAGGACATCCGCCCGTGATCGTGTATCCGCCCTCGCCGACCGGCGGGCGGCGGGTGACCGTGCGCGGGCAGATCGTCGGTCTCGCGCACGGACGCGGGGAGGTCGCCTCGTTCCTCCGGCAGGCCGGGCTGGCCCAGGGGGCCGAGGAGATCGACCTGAACCAGCCGGAGTTGATCGAGTGGCGGGGCGGAGACCTCGACACCTGGAGGTGAGCTCCGTGAAGCGTCGTCGTGCGGGACACCGCTGTGAGGGACACCCCCGCGAGGCCTCACTCGAACCGCCGCCCGGCTACTACGGGGCGAGCACGGGCGCCCCCGACGCCACCCAGCGGGGCCTGATCCTCGACTGGGTGGTGAGCCGGCGGGTCGCTGCCGGATGGCGGGTGGAGTCCCGGTCGGGAAGCCAGGCCGTGCTGGTGCGCGGGCAGCCGGTCAACCATGTGCTGCACGCCTTTCTGACCGTCTTCACCTGCTGCCTCTGGGGCGTCGTGTGGGGAGTCCTGGTGCTGACGAACGACGTCGAGCGGGTGGCGCTCACCGTCGACGCCCAGGGGCAGGTCGTGACCGTGGGAGGGCCCTGAGCGGGAGGTGGCGGTCACCCGGACGGGCGCTTCCGGGTCGTGTCCTGCGCTGTCCTCGCACAGGGTCGGAGCTGTCCCGAGCAGTGCGCGGCAGCTCGTCGAGTGGAGGAGTCCCATGAGCCAGTCAGCTTCCACCCCCCGCTCCTCAGGGCCTTCGGCACCGGACTCCCCACGGCCTCCCTCCGCTCCCGGCCCCGGCCCCGACAGTCCCTGGGCGTCGAGCGGAGTCATGTTCGCCGGTGTCGTGCTGCTCGTCGACGGCGTCCTCGAAGTCGTCAAGGGGATCGCGGGCATCGCGTCCGACGATGTGTACACGCGCATCAGCAACTACACGTTCAAGTTCGACATCACCGCCTGGGGCTGGATCCACCTGATCCTCGGGGTGTTCCTGGTGCTCGTCGGATGGGGCATTCTCAAGGGCGTCGCCTGGGCCTGGGGGGTGGGCCTCGGGCTGGCCGCGCTGAACCTGATCGCCAACTTCATCTGGCTGCCGTACCAGCCGGTGTGGGCGATCATCTCCATCGCGCTCGACACCTTCGTGATCTGGGCCCTGTGCGCCCACCGGGTGAAGCCGGTCATCTGACGTGAACCAGGGCCGAGGCGGCATGGAACCGGACGCGACCACGGCGCTGGCCGCCGACGCGTACGTCTACGGGTCCCCGCTCGTCCGCAGGCTTTCGGCGGTCCAGGCAGGCCTCCAGGAGGGTTACGGGGAGCTGGCGCCCGCCCCGTTCAACGACTTCGCGCACGCGGACGGGCCCGCCACGCCCCGTACGCACACCCCCTACGCCCCCGCAGACCTGGTCGACGCGCTCGCCCAGCTGGACCTCTCAGGAGGGCCGGTCAGGCTGCATGTCCCGGACATGGGCGGGGCGTACCACGTCCTCCAGTTCGTCGACGCGTGGAGCAACGTCTTCGCCTACCTCGGTGAACGGGCCGGCCCCGACCAGGGCGACTGGCTGGTCGTACCGCCCGGCTGGGCCGGCACCGTGCCGGAGGGGGCCGGGGTGATCGACGCCCCCACCTCCGTCATCTCCGTACTCGGCCGCCTCGCCTGCGACGGGCCCGACGACATGCCCCGGGTCAGGGCGCTCCAGCAGGAGCTGACCCTCACGCATCTGGGCGACCGCGCGCACCGGACCGGACTCCCCGCGACGGAGTCCGGGGTGCCGGGGGAGCTGCGGTTCTTCGAGGAGCTCCGGGTGTGGATGGCCGACTTCCCGCCGGCCGCGGCCGATCGCGCCTACCAGGACCGCTTCCAGCCCCTGGGGCTCCTGGAGGAGGGGATCTCGCCGTACGTGTCGCCCGCGCCGGGCCTCGTACGGGCGCTGAGGCGGGGGCTCGCGCTCGGCAGGCTGCGGGTGGAGGAGGCGGCCCGCCGGCCCACGGCGCTGGCGGGCTGGCAGATGACTCCGCACCTGCGCGACTACAACCTGGACCACTTCGGCGTCGGCACGCTCGGCACGCCGGAGTGGAAGCTTCCAGGACGCCAGGCGTCGTACCTGGTCAGGGCGGTGGCGGCACGGCGGGGGCGCTGGCAGCCCCATGGGTACGAGGCGGTGTACGCGCACACCTCCCGCGACTCCGGGGGCCGCCCGCTGGAGGGCGCACACCGCTACGCGCTGCGCTTCGCGCCGCCGCCCCCGGTCCGGGCGTTCTGGTCGCTGACCGCGTACGACAGCCCCGGGGGCCATCTGGTCGCGAACGCGGCGGACCGGTACACGATCGGGAGCAGGACCGCGGGGCTGGTCCACGGCGCCGACGGGTCGCTGACGCTGCACCTGTCCGCAGAACGGCCCGCGGACCCGGCCGACGCGGCGAACTGGCTGCCGGTGCCGGCCGGCCGCTTCCGGCCCGTCCTCCGGCTCCACGTGCCCGATCAGGCCGTTCTCGACGGGAACTACGTCATCCCGGCGATCGAGCGGCTGGGGACGTAGGGGGCTTCCGCTGTCGGGTGCGCCGCCGGGTCCGCTGTCGGGTGCGCCGTCCGCGGTCACGCTCAGGCGCGTTGTCAGTGGTGCGTCGCACAATGGAGACATGTGCCGCAGCATCAAGACGCTTCGTCCGCCAGCCATCCCCGAAGAGGCCACCGAGGAGGAGATGAGAGCCGCCGCCCTGCAGTACGTGCGCAAGGTGTCGGGCTTCCGTGCGCCCGCCGCGCACAACCAGGAGGTCTTCGACCGGGCCGTGGACGAGATCGCCGAGGCCACCCAGCGGCTGCTGGACGGCCTGGAGATACGGGGCGCGGCCCGGGTCTGAGCGACGGCGTGGGGGTCCGGGCGTCCGCCGGGCCCGAGCGTGCGTGCGCCAGGGGCGTCAGGTCCTGGCCGGGGTTCCGGTCGCCGGGGCCGGGGCCGGGGCCGTCTCCGAGGCGTGGCCGGGGCGGCGGACCACCAGTGCCGCGAGGGCGCCCGCCAGGAACAGGGCGAGGACCGATACGGCCGTTCCCAGCCAGCCCGCGCCCAGCCACTGGCCGCCGAAGTAGCCGAGGCCCACGCTGTAGACCGCCCAGGCCACTCCGGCCACGGCCGACCAGGGCAGGAATTCCTTCACCTTGCGGTGTGCGGCGCCCGCGCCCAGGGAGACGACGGAGCGGCCCGCGGGGGCGAACCGGGCGACGACGACCAGCGTCCCTCCGCCTCGGCTGAGTGCCACGCCGAGGCGGTCCTGCGCGGAGGTGAGGCGGCGGGACCTGGCGATGGCCCGGTCGAGGCGCTCGCCACCGCGCCAGGCGAGGCGGTAGGCCACGAGGTCGCCGAGCACCGATGCGGTGGCGGCGCAGAGGGTCAGCACCAGCAGGGAGGGCACCTGCGGGGTGGTCCCACCGGCCGCGGCGGTGACCGTGGTCGTGCTCGCGGCAGCAGCGGTGGCCGCGGTGATCACCAGTACGCCGCTGGGGAGGAGCGGGAGGAACACATCCAGAAGCACCGAGAGGGCGACCACCGCGTAGATCCATGGGCTGCCGGTCAGCGCACCCACACTCTCGAGCACTTTCTACTCCCCGTTCCCGTGTCTCCGTGTCAACGCCGCGACGTCGCAGGGGAGCGGCAGGAGCGGCAGGGTCAGCAGCTGTACAGCGTACGCCTGCCGTTCACCCGGTTCACCGGGTATTCACCGCGTGGGCGGCCGATGTCGTGCAGGTCACGTACGGCCGTCCCTGTTCGGCGCGCCCCGCGCGTGCCTCCGCCCCGGCCCCCTCGTAGGGAAGGGGACCGGGGCGGAGGGTGGTGCGAGGTCAGGCGGAGACGGCGTGCGGCTTCTCGTGCGCCGGCTCGCTCTCCTGCGCGGAGCGGCCGCGCGAGAAGAACAGCTGGTCCAGGGAGAGTGCGCCGGGACCGGTGAAGACCAGCAGCAGGAAGGTCCAGCAGAAGACCGCCGGGGCCTCACCGCCGTTCTGCAGGGGGAGCAGGGAGTCGGGCTGGTGCACCGTGAAGTACGCGTAGGCCATGGAGCCCGAGGCGATGAAGGCGGCGACACGGGTGCCGAGGCCGATCATGACCAGGATTCCGCCGACGAGCTGGATCACCGCCGCGTACCAGCCGGGCCAGGTGCCGACGGGTATGCTCCCGCCGCCCATGGAGCCGCCGAAGACTCCGAAGAGCGAGGCGGCGCCGTGGCAGGCGAAGAGGAAGCCGATGATGATGCGAAAAAGGCCGAGAGTGTAGGGCTGGGCCCGGTTCAAGCGTAGGAACATGGGGGGCGGGGCTCCTTCGGTCTGGGGACGTGAACCGATCGGGGCCCATCAGGTTAGGGTGACCTCATTATTACTTGCAAGTTCAACATTATGTCGAGTGGCTGAAAACGATTTACCCGTTCCCGGTCAGTGATCGCTCCAGAACCGTCTCGAGCTGTGCTCCAGCGGCTCGCGCTTTGGCCTGAACCAATGTCAGCTCTGCTTTCCGGCCATGCAGGGTGAGGGTCATGAGCTGATTGCCGAACCACGGTCCGCCCTCCCTGCGCCAGTCCATCGGAGGGCGACCGGTCCTCCCGTGGAGCGACAGCGCCCGCCCGAGCCACCGGCCGGCCCTGCTCCAGCCGAAACGGAATCCGGCGCGTACGTACCCGGGGATCGAGTTGTGCACGGGGGAGCAGGTCAGTTGCAGGACGCGTGCGGCGGGAGTGGCGTCGGTGGTGCAATCGGACCACTGGGGTTCGGCGACGTAGGCATGGTGCACATCGCCCGAGAGCACGCATATCGTCGCGGGAGCGCCAGGTCCGCGTCCCGCCTCCCTCAGCAGCTCGGACAGTCGACGGAAGGACTCCGGGAAAGCGGCCCAATGTTCCAGGTCAGCGGCCCGGCGGAGCTTCTCCCCGAGGCGCGCCCAGCGTGCGCCACGGTCGCCACGGCACAGCGCCGCGTTCCAGGTCTCCGCGTCATGGATGAGGGGCGGCAGCAGCCACGGCAGCGAGGTGCCGATCAGGAGATGGTCGTATGCGCCGGGGTCCGCGAGCATCTCGTCGCGCAGCCGGCGCTCCTCCTCGTCGCGGAGCATCGACCGCCGCTGTTCGTCCAGGGACCGGGCCGCCCGGGTGTCCACCATCAGCAGCCGTACTCGGCCGAAAACACGCCGGTAGCTCCAACGCGTCAGTGAAGGCTCGGCGTCCGCCGCCGCCGCGTGGGCGCGCAGGGTCTCCGTGCCGTCCGGGGCCGCGCGCACCGCGGCGTAGACCGGGTCCGCCTCCAGGGCTTCGGGGGAGAGATTGCCGAGGTGCTGATAGACCCAGTACGACATGAACCCGCTGACGATGCGCTTGTGCCACCACGGTGTGCGCCGCATGTCCTGGACCCAGGCGGCGCTGGTGTTCCAGTCGTCGATGACGTCGTGGTCGTCGAAGATCATGCAGCTGGGCACCGTGGACAGCAGCCACCGCACCTCCGGGTCGCGCCAGGACTCGTCGTAGAGGTGGGTGTACTCCTCGTAGTCCGCGACCTCCGCGCCGGGCGGCTCGCCGATGTCACGGCGGGCGGCCAGCCGCCGGCGGGTGGCCGGCGAGGTCTCGTCCGCGTACACCTGGTCGCCGAGGAGCAGGAGGACGTCAGGGCGTATCGCCTCGGGGTCGGAGGCGAGGTGAGCGGCGAGCGCGTCCAGGGCGTCGGGGCCGATGGGATCCCGCAGTCGCGAACTCCGGGAAGGGTCCGCCCCGTCCGGGTGCCGCCGGGTGTACGGGCCGTGCCCGTGCCCGGCGGCCGGCGGGGCGGCCCAGCGGCAGGATCCGAACGCGACCCGGACGGGATCCGCGTCCTCGGGCTGCGGCACCGCGGGCGTGGTGATGGTGCTCGGCGGGAAGCCGTGGTCCTCGGGCGGCCATACGCGCCGGTCGTCGAGCAGCACCTCGTAGGGCGTGGTCGAGCCGGGCGTCAGGCCCGTCACCACCACCAGGGCGTAGTGGTGGCCCTGGACCGCGAACGTGGGCGAGGTCCCGCCCGCACCGTCCGCGCAGCGGACCTCCGCCGTGCAGGGCCTGTTCGCCTCCACCCAGACCGTCGCCCGTGAGCCGGACTCCCAGTCGACGTACCTCAGCAGTGGTCCCAGGCGTAGCCCGGCCATGTGTGCCCTCCTCGCGTCGCCGTGACCAGTGGCTCCGTAGGGTACGGAACGACGGACGACGGAGGAGGGCGGGTTGGTTCCGGCCGGGGCGGGGGCGGTGGGTCAGCAGCCGTTCAGGACGGACTGCAGCGCGGTCTTCTCGGCGGAGTCGACGCTGAGGTCGTAGTAGTGCTTCACGTGCACCCAGGCGCGGGCGTACGTGCACTGGTACGCCGTGCGCGACGGGAGCCACTTCGCCGGGTCCTTGTCACCCTTGGACTGGTTGACGTTGTCGGTGACGGCGATGAGCTGAGGGCGCGTCAGGTCGTTGGCGTAGGCCTGGCGCTGGTCGTTGGTCCAGCTGCTGGCCCCCGAGCGCCAGGCCTCGGCGAGCGGGACCATGTGGTCGATGTCCAGGTCGGACGCCGCGGTCCAGGTGGCGCCGTCGTACTCCGAGTACCAGGTGCCGCTGGTCGCGGCGCAGGAGGAGTCCTGGACGACACCGGTGCCGTCGCGCTCCAGCACCACCTCGCGGGTGTTGCAGTTGCCCGACTGGGTGATCCAGTGCGGGAACTTGTCGCGGCTGTAGCCGGACGACGAGCCCTCGGCGGCGACGGTGAGCTGGCTCAGATACGTACGGGCGGTCGAGGCGGCGATCGGGGTGGGCATCGCGGCCTGGGCGGTCGGGGCCGTGAGGAGCCCGCTGGTGGCGGCGAGTGCGGCCGAGGCCGCGAGGACGGCTATGCGACGCGCGTAGATTCCGGACATTCGAACTCCCTTGATGTGGGGGATGTTGGGCGGGCGACCTGCGGAGCCAGGCCATCGTGGCGGCGCCGGGTTTCGGCGGGGTGGTCGCCAGGTAACAGAGTGACGACATGCGCACGTCACATCAAGGGGTAGGACGGTCGGTCTGACGTCCCGTCCGAAGGGTGTTCGAGGTGGAGGGCTGACGGACCGGCAGTCCTCGGTGGGTCCTGGCGCGCTTAGGGTGGCCGGGTGCTGCTTCCGGTCGGTCCCGCGCTCGGCGTTCTGCTCGCCGTGCTCCTGGTGTGCGCCGCCGCCGTCGCCGCGTGGGCCTCGCTCGGCCGGTCCCGTGAGATCGCCGTCGCCGGGCTGCGTGCGGCGGTCCAGCTGGCCGGCGTCTCGCTGCTCATCGGGTGGGTGGTGCGCTCCCTGGGACCGCTGCTCGGCTTCCTGGCGCTGATGTTCGCGGTCGCGGTGCGCACGGCGGGCCGGCGCATCACCCCCAACCGCACCTGGTGGTGGACGGCTGTGCCGATCGCGACGGGTGTGGTGCCCGTGGTCACGGTGCTGCTGCTCACCGGGCTCCTCCCGGCGCGCGGGATCGCCCTGATCCCGGTCACGGGCATCCTCATCGGGGGCGCGCTCACCGCGACCGTGCTCAGCGGGCGGCGCGCGCTGGACGAGCTGAGGACGCGGCGGGGAGAGGTGGAGGCCGGGATGGCGCTCGGTCTGCTCGACCGGGACGCCAGGCTGGAGATCGCACGCCCCGCGGCGTCGGACGCGCTGCTGCCCGGGCTCGATCAGACCAGGACCGTGGGGCTGGTCACCCTGCCCGGGGCCTTCGTGGGCATGCTGCTGGGCGGCGCCTCACCGGTGGAGGCGGGCGCCGTGCAGCTGTTCGTCCTGATCGCGCTGATGGCGGTGCAGGCCGTCGCCGTCGCGCTCGTGCTCGAACTGGTCGCGCGAGGGGTGCTGCACCGGGAGTGACCGGTGGGCGAGGCGGGGAGTGAGCGGGGCGGGGCGGGAGCTACCGGGCGGCGGCGATGTGCAGACGGACCGCGCCGTCCGCGCCCTGCTCCACCCGGAGCCGCGTCAGGTCCTCGACGTGGGCGTCGGGGGAGAGCGCCGCCGCGCGCGGGCCGACGCCCACGACACGCATACCGGCCGCACGGCCCGCCATGATGCCTGCCTCGGAGTCCTCGAACACGATGCAGTCCGCCGGTTCGAAGCCCAGCTCGGCCGCGCCCTTGAGGAAGCCCTCGGGGTCCGGCTTGCTCGCGCCGACCATCTCGGCGGTGACGCGGGTCTTGGGCATCGGCAGGGCGGCGGCCGTCATCCGTGCCTGGGCGAGCGCCTCGTCGGCCGAGGTCACGAGTGCGTGGGGGAGGCCGGCGATCGACGCCATGAAGGCGGTGGCGCCGCCGATGGGTACCACACCGTCCGTGTCGGCGGTCTCCTCGGCGAGCATGACGCGGTTCTCCGCGTAGTTCTGCTCCATGGGGCGGTCGGGCAGCAGGGCGGCCATCGTGGCGTAGCCCTGGCGGCCGTGGACCACCTTGAGCGTGGCCTCGGGGTCGAGGCCCTGGGCGGCGGCCCAGCGGCGCCAGCAGCGCTCCACCACCGCGTCGGAATTCACCAGGGTGCCGTCCATGTCCAGCAGGAGGGCGCGGGCTTCGAGGACGGTGGCCGGCATCGGCATGCTCCAGAGCGCGGGGGAACAGCTCACAGCTGTGGGTGGAGAAAGGGAGGAAACAAGTAGCCCCGCCCGCCGGTCAGGGAAAACGGGCGGAGGCTACTTTGTTCCATCACGATACAAAAAGCGGGGCGGAAACGCCAATCGCGCGCCCCGGCTCGCGCGTCCGCACGCCCATTCGCGCCTCCTCACGCCCGCTCGGCCCCGGCGCCCGCACGCCCGCCCCGGCCCCGGCTCCCCTCAGGACCGGTGTCCCCTGCCGCTGGTCCGTGCCTCCAGGGCGCGCCGGGTCTCCGGGCCGTAGACGCCCGCAGGATCACTCTGGACCGACACCCATCGCTGGTATTCGGCGACGGCCTCCTCCACCTGGTGCGAGTAGTCGCCGTCCTCGGGCCCCCGGTACACCCAGACCTCCTGAAGCCGACGCTGGAGCTCGGAGACCGCCGGGCCCCGGTCCCCGCGCCGCAGGGTGGGTCCGGTCACCGCCTCGCCGGCGGGCGGCGCCGCCGCGGTCGTGGCGGGGGTCTTCGTCGCGGACGCCGACGGTGACGGCGATGCCGACGAGGTGGCCGGACGTGACGCGGACGGGCCCGTCGACGCGGAGGCGGACGCGGAGGGCGACGCGGACGCCGACCCGGACGGCGTGGCCGAGGAGGAGGGGGAGGCGGACGAGGACGGGGACTCCGACACGGACGCGGCCGGGCCGCCGTCCGTGTCCGGCATGCTCGTCGTGGCCTCCGGCAGCGCCGCGTCCTGGCCGTCCTTGTCGTCGAACAGGCCGCCCACGAAGGCGGCGGTGCCCACCACGGCGGCCACCGCCGCGGCTACGACGATGGCGGCGAACGGCCGCCGGCGGCGTGGCTGTACGGGATCGGGGCCGTCGCCCGCGTAGGCGGCGGCGGTACGCCGGTGGGCCTCGTCGGCGGCGACGGGGCCGGACGGCCCGCCCGGCCCCGCGCCCGGCGCGTCCCCCGGCGCCCCGGACCCGCCCGCGGCGCCGTCCAGGAAGAGCGGCATCGTCGTGGCCGCCGCGGGGGCGCCGTGATCCTCGGTGTCTTCGCTGCTCAGCGTCACGTACGGCCGGATCCGCAGCGGGTCGAAGTCCTCCGCGGCCGCGATCTCCGCCGCCGTGGTCCGCTCCGCCGCCGCGCTCTGCGCCGGCCGGGCGTCCGGCTCGGGCGTACGCGCTCCGCAGGCACACCCCGCCCCGGGGTTCACGCTCCGCTCGCCGCCGCACTCCGGGCACACAGGTCCGGTCATCGTGGGTTCCCCTCCCCATTGAACTGCCTGCGATTATGCAGGCCGCCGCGCGGGGGCCCCATGGCCGTACCGCTGCTCGGCAGGCCATAACAGCACAGAACGGCCAGGATGGGGGTGAAGCGGACCCGAGGAGATGCTCATGGCCCAGCAGTTGAGCCCGCCACCCCTTGCACCCGGTGAGGGGCGGTCCCGGCGCAGTGTCCTGGTGTCCATCGGCGCACTGCTGCTCGGCATGCTGCTCGCGGCACTCGATCAGACCATCGTGTCGACCGCGCTGCCCACGATCGTCAGCGAACTGGGTGGCCTCGACCATCTGTCGTGGGTGGTGACCGCCTATCTGCTGGCGGCGACCGCGGCGACCCCGCTCTGGGGAAAGCTCGGAGACCAGTACGGGCGCAAGCGGCTCTTCCAGACGGCCATCGTCATCTTCCTCATCGGCTCCGCGCTCTGCGGCATGGCCCAGAACATGCCGCAGCTGATCGGCTTCCGCGCTCTCCAGGGGCTCGGCGGCGGCGGTCTCATGGTGCTGTCGATGGCCATCGTCGGCGACATCGTCACCCCACGCGAACGAGGCAAGTACCAGGGTCTCTTCGGTGCGGTGTTCGGCGTGACGAGTGTGCTGGGGCCACTGCTCGGTGGCTTCTTCACCGAGCACCTCAGCTGGCGCTGGGTCTTCTACATCAACCTGCCCATCGGCATCGTCGCCCTGCTCGTCATCGCCACGGTCCTGCACATCCCGGTCCGTCGCACCAAGCACACCATCGACTACCTGGGCACCTTCCTCATCGCCTCCGTCGCCACCTGTCTGATCCTCGTCGCCTCGCTCGGCGGGACCACCTGGGCCTGGGGCTCCGCGCAGATCATCGTCCTCGCGGTCCTCGCCGTGGTGCTGCTCGTCGCGTTCGTCGCCGCCGAGCGCCGGGCGGCCGAGCCCGTGCTGCCGCTGAAGCTGTTCAAGCAGCGGACCTTCAGTCTCGTCGCCGCCATCAGCTTCGTCATCGGCTTCGCGATGTTCGGAGCCATGACCTATCTGCCGACCTTCCTCCAGGTCGTGCACGGCATCACCCCGACCATGTCCGGTGTGCACATGCTGCCCATGGTCTTCGGGCTGCTCCTCACCTCGACGGGCTCCGGCCAGATCGTCAGCCGGACGGGCCGCTGGAAGGTCTTCCCGATCGCGGGCACAGCCGTCACCGTGATCGGCCTGCTGCTGCTCCACACGCTCTCCGAGTCCAGCTCCACCTGGACGATGAGCCTGTGCTTCTTCGTCTTCGGCGCCGGACTCGGCCTGGTGATGCAGGTGCTCGTGCTGATCGTGCAGAACTCCGTCGGCTACGAGGACCTCGGCGTGGCCACCTCGGGTGCGACCTTCTTCCGGTCCATCGGCGCGTCCTTCGGTGTGGCCGTGTTCGGCACCATCTTCACCAACCGGCTCACCGGCAAACTCGACGATGCGCTCAGCGGCCGTTCCCTGCCACCGGGTGTCGACTCCGGGACACTGGCCGCAGACCCCAGGGCCCTCGGGCGGCTCCCGGCGAGTCTGCGCCCCTCGGTGCTGAGCGCCTACTCGACCTCGATCACCGATGTCTTCCTCTACGCAGCCCCTGTCGTCCTCGTCGCCTTCATCCTCGCCTGGTTCCTCAAGGAGGAGCCCCTGCGCGGTTCGGTGACCGCGCCCGACACCAGCGAGACGCTGGCGTCGAACCCGGTCCAGCGCTCCTCGTACGACGAATGCGCCCGCGCGCTGTCGGTGCTCGCCACCCGTGAGGGGCGCCGGGAGATCTACGAGAAGATCACCGCGAAGGCCGGATACGACCTCCAGCCCGCAGCCAGCTGGCTGCTGTTGCGCATCAAACGGCACGGGACCGTCGAACCCGGCAGGCTGGCCGAAGTGGCACCCGTGCCGCTCAGGGTGATCACCTCGGCCGCCCGCCAGGTGGAGGGGCTCGGTTACGCCCGGCGCGAGGGGGTGCAACTGGTGCTCACCGAGCAGGGCGCGGAGGCCGTGGTCCGGCTCTCCAAGGCCCGCGAGGAGTCGCTGGCCGAGCTGCTGGGCGACTGGTGGGGCCCCGATCGGCCCACCGATCTGATCCGGCTGGTGACGGAGCTGTCGTCCGAGGTGAGCGGGTCGAGCAGCGAGCGCCCGCACATGCCCGAACCACGCCGCGACCACTCGGCGGGCTGACGGCGACCGCGCCGCGAGCCGGGCCGACGGCGACCGCGCCGCGAGCCGGGCCGACGGCGACCGTGCCCGCCCGGCTCAGAGCTCCTTGGCGAGCCAGTGCTCCGCGTACACGTCCTGGTTGAACGCCGGTATCTCCCCGTATCCGTGCTTCGCGTACAGCCCCCGCGCCTCCACCAGGTCGTCACGGGTGTCCAGCCGGATCCGCCGCACCCCGTACGCCCGCGCGGCGCGCTCGATGCCCGTGAGCAGCAGTCCGCCGCCGCCCGTCGAGCGGAACGCGGGCCGGACGAACACCCGGGTCAGCTCCGCCGTCGCGGTGTCGACCAGCCGAAGGCCCGCGCAGCTCGCCGGTCTGCCGCCGTACCTGCCCACCAGGAACTCCCCGGTCGGCGGGGCGAGCCTTTCGACGCCGTCGTCCCTGAGACCCGCGTCGATCTCCGCCGTGGTCGCCGGGCGGCCCCAGTAGCGGCTCGCCACCTCGTCGTAGTAGTCCCGGCGCAGCAGGGCCGCCTCGGGGCTGTCGTAGTGCTCGGGGGTCACGGTCCAGGTCATGGGGTCATTCTGCGGAAAGAAGTTCGGGTCCCCGGCATTCTTTTCGGCAAATCAGTGGTGACGGACAGGCTAAGAGGGGGTTGATGGTGTCTACCTCATAGGACAATGCAAGGCTTCATCCGCACATACCCGGGCTGAGGGGACAGTGCACAGAACACGAACGGGAGGGTCGGCGCAGCGTGGCAGATGTGGAGCGCAGTGTGCGGGGCGATGCGGCGGCGGAGACGAAGGACCCCAGGGCGGCGACGGCCAGGGCTGTCCTGTGGCTGCTGGTCGGGGTCCTGGCGATCCGGCAGGTGGCGGTGGTGCTGCGCAGGCCGCCCGGCGAACGCCTCATCGATCTGGAGACCTGGACCGGCGCGACCGGGGTCCTGCACATCTCGGGCTCCCTCTACGACCCGGGGCGGTTCACCGGGACGCCGTTCGCGGGTCTTGTGCTGCGGCCGCTGACGATCTCGGCCCAGCAGGCGCTCGGCGTCGTATGGACCTTCGGTTCGCTGCTGCTCGTCGTGCTGCTGGGCTTCGTCGCCGTACGGGCCCTGCCCGCACCGGTGAGCCGGCGTACGGCGTTCCTGGCGGCGCCCGTCGCGATCACCCTGCTGATGGTGTCGCTGCCGGTCCGCACCACCCTGCATCTGGGCCAGACCAGCATCCTGCCGGTCCTGCTGGTGCTCCTGGCCTGCTTCGCGGTCCGTGGTGAGCGGCTCTCCGGCGTACTGACCGGTGTCGCAGCCGCCCTCCAGCCCGCCGTCCTGCTCTTCGCCGTCCTGTTCTGGCTGACCGGCAGACGCAGGGCCGCCGTGAGCGGCGGTGCCACGTTCGTCGTCTGTACGGCGCTGGCCTGGGCGGTGATGCCGGGCGACTCCTGGGCGTACTGGGTGCACCATGTGGCCGGCGCCGGACTCGGTGCGAGCCCGGACGATCTGTCCAACCAGTCCCTGCACGGCGCGCTGCTGCGGTTCGGGCTCCAGGGCCCCCTGGAGATCGCCCTGTTCCTGGTGCTGGCCGCCGTCGTCGTCCTCGTCGGCCTGCGCCGCGCGGCACGCTACGCGCGTGACGGGCAGCTGCTCCTGGCCGTCGCCGTCACGGGCTGCGTCGCCGTCGCCGTGTCGCCCACCGCCTGGCAGCACCAGCTGCTCTGGGTGCTGCTGGCCGTCGTCGGCCGCGCCGGGACCAAGGCATCGGACCGGCTGGTCTGGCCCGCCGTCGTGGTGCTCGTGCTGACCCTGCCGGGCAAGATGCTGCTGCCGAACATCGGCGTGGTCCTGCCCGTACGGGACAACGTGCTGCTCATCGCCGCGCTCGGTGCGGCCTGCGTCGTGCCCTTCCTGTCCCGCACCTCGCCCCACTGGCAGCGGCCGATTCCCACCGACTACGCGCAGCCGGTCCCGGCGCGTCACGCGTGGGTGCCGCTGCTGCCGCTCTGGCGCCGGGTGCTCAGCCGCCCCAACCTGCTCCTCGAACTCCTGCTCATCCGGGTCGTCTACTCCGCGTACGCCAAGGTCAGGCTCGCGGCGGCGGTGGGACGTCCGACCGCCGAGGCCCACGGCCGGCAGATCCACTCCGCCGAGCAGTGGCTGCACATCGACATCGAGCACTGGGCGAACCACACCGTCGTCGCCATCCCCTGGCTGCGTGACTTCTTCGACTACTACTACTCGACGTTCCACTTCATCGTGCCGCTCACGATTCTCGGTGTGCTGTACGTGCGCCGGCCGTCGGACTACCGCTGGGCACGCAGCTCCATCGGCTTCGCCACGGTCCTGGCCCTCGTGGGCTTCTGGCTCTACCCGCTGGCGCCGCCGAGGCTGATGCCGGGGCTCGGGTTCATCGACACCGTCCACGGGGCGCAGGACCTCGACAGCCCCGACTTCGGCGCGCTGACCGCGATGACCAACCAGTACGCGGCGATGCCGTCGCTGCACTTCGGCTGGTCGCTGTGGTGCGGTGTGGTGATCCTCCTGCTCGCGCCCAAGGCCTGGATGAAGGTGCTGGGGCTGCTGCACCCGCTGTTCACGGTCTCCTGCATCGTCGCCACCGGCAATCACTGGGTGCTGGACGCGGTCGGCGGCGCGACGGTGGTGGCCATGGGCTTCGGGCTGACGTACGCCCTGGCCGGGCCGCGCAGGCTCCGGGCGCCCGGTGACGACGATCCCGCCGGGAGCACCCGGCCCGATCCGGGGGAGGAGCCGGCCGTGGCCGGGGACGCCGTACCCGAACCGGCGGTCGGCAAGACGTAGAGCGGGGTTCAGTCCGCCGGCGCCCGGAAGGCGGCCCGCGCGTCGAACGCGGCGCGGCGGGTGGCCCGGCGCAGGGCCCTCAGCAGCGTCGGGCCGATGGTCAGGGTCAGCACCAGGGTGAGGACGGCGCGGCCCAGGTCCCAGCCGAGCGAGGTGGCGGCGCAGTAGGCGAGGAAGCGGACCAGGTTCTCGTGGAGCGGTGCGCCCGCGACGAAGGAGACCCCCGAGCCGAGGCCCGGCACGATCGTCCAGCCGTACAGATTCATCACCGTGCCGTACGCGAACGCCGCCACGAAGCCGTAGCCCGCCAGCATCAGGAGCTCGCCCCGGCCGCGCAGCCGGTCGGATCCAGGCAGCAGGCCGGCCCCCATGGTGAACCAGCCCATCGACAGCATCTGGAACGGCATCCACGGCCCGACCCCGCCCGTCAGCAGCGCCGAGGCGAACATCGTGACCGAGCCGAGCACGAAGCCGAAGCCAGGACCCAGCACCCGGCCGCTCAGCACCATCAGGAAGAACATCGGCTCAAGTCCGGCCGTACCCGCGCCGAGCGGACGCAGCGCGGCGCCGACCGCCGCGAGTACACCGAGCATCGCGACGGCCTTCGCGTCCAGGCCGGAGTCCGCGATCGTCGCGAGGACCACCCCGACGAGCAGCACCAGCAGGACGGCGAACAGCCAGGGCGCGTCCTTGGCGTGGGCGAGACCGGAGTCCGTACCCGCCAGCAGCGGCCAGCCGAAGGCGACGAGGCCGACCGCGCTGACCAGGACGAGCGCGGCGACCGCGTGCGGGCCGAGCCGGACCGGGCGGCTTGACCCGGCCGTCATGCGAGCGCCTCCAGAGCCGTGCGCACCTGCGACACCGTCAGCCACTCCCGGGGCGCCAGGACCTTCGCGGTCTGCGGCGCGAAGGCGGGCGACGAGACCACGACCTGCCGGGTCGGGCCGTCGGCGACGGCCTCACCGTCGGCCAGGATCACCACCCGGTGCGCCAGCTCCGCGGCCAGCTCCACATCGTGTGTGGCCAGGACGATGGCATGACCGTCCTCGGCCAGCCGCCGCAGTACGCCGACGAGCCGTGCCTTCGCCGCGTAGTCCAGGCCGCGCGTCGGCTCGTCCAGGAGGAGCAGCGGGGGCCGGGCGGTCAGCACCAGGGCGAGCGCCAGCGCCAGCCGCTGGCCCTCCGAGAGATCACGGGGGTGGATGTCGTCCGGCACCCCGGGCAGCAGCTCGGAGACCAGCGCACGGCAGCTGCCCACGGGTGCGCCCGCGTCGGAGTCCGCCGCCTCGCACTCGGCGGCGACGGTGTCCGCGTACAGCAGGTCGCGCGGCTCCTGCGGGACGAGCCCGACCCGGCGCACCATGTCGCGCGGCGCCGTGCGGGAGGGCTCAAGACCGCCGACCGTGACGGACCCCGTGGTCGGTTCGGTCATCCCGACCAGAGTCGTCAGGAGGGTCGACTTCCCCGCGCCGTTACGGCCCATCAGCGCCACCGTCTCGCCCGGCGCGACGGACAGCGTCACCCCGCGCAGCGCCTGGACGCGCCCGTGCCGCACCCCGAGCCGCTCGACGCGGGTGACCGGGTCGTGGGCCGGGAGCTCCGCCGGGACGGCGGCCGTGCCCCGGCCGAACAGCCGGCCCAGAAGCCCCGGGCGGGCGGCGGCCGGAGCGGGGAGCGGGGCGACCTCGCCCCCCGCAGCGGCCTCGCGCGCCGGCGGGTCCACATCGGCGAGCCGCGCCCGCAGGTCCACCGCGCGGCGCCTGGCGTCACGCACCGAGAGCGGCAGCGGATCCCAGCCCATGAGCCGGCCCAGGGCCACCACGGGCGGGCGTACGGGCGAGAGCGCCATGACGTCGGCGGGCGCGCCCAGCACCGGGGCGGCGCCGGGCGCGGGCAGCAGGAGGACCTGGTCGGCGTACTGCACCACACGCTCCAGGCGGTGCTCGGCCATCAGCACCGTCGTGCCCAGGTCGTGCACCAGCCGCTGGAGGACCGCGAGCACATCCTCGGCCGCCGCCGGGTCGAGCGCGGACGTCGGCTCGTCGAGCACCAGCACCCTGGGGTGCGGGGTGAGGACCGAGCCGATCGCGACGCGCTGCCGCTGGCCGCCCGAGAGCGTGGCGATCGGCCGGTCGCGCAGCTCCGCGAGACCCAGCAGGTCGAGCGTCTCCTCGACGCGGCGCCGCATCACGTCGGGGGCGAGGCCCAGCGACTCCATGCCGTACGCCAGCTCGTCCTCGACGGTGTCCGTCACGAAGTGGGCGAGCGGATCCTGGCCCACCGTGCCGACCAGGTCGGCGAGTTCACGCGGCTTGTGGGTGCGGGTGTCACGGCCGCCGACGGTGACCCGGCCGCTCAGCTCCCCGCCGGTGAAGTGCGGCACGAGACCGGACACGGCACCCAGCAGGGTCGACTTGCCGACACCGGAAGGTCCGACGGCCAGCACCAGTTCGCCCTCGGGGATCGTGAGATCGACCCCGGACAGGGTGGGGCGCTCCGCGCCCTCGTACCGCACCGAGACATTCTCGAACCGGATCATGTGAGCTCCTTGGAGTCCGAGGGGGATGCGGGCAGCGGTGCCACCACGGCGGGCAGCAGTCCGATCAGTACCGCGGCGGCGGGCCACAGCGGCAGCACCGGGGCGGTGAGCGGGACGACCCCCGGGTGCAGGGCATCGGGGGCGACGGCGCCCGCCCCGGTCATCGCGGCCGCGACGGCGGCGCCCGAGACGGCGACGAGCCAGGCGCGTGCGCCCCAGAGGTCGGGACGGTAACGGGTACGCACCGAGCGGCGCCCGCCGAGCCTGAGCCCGGCCAGCGCCGCGAGCAGCCCGGCCAGCAGCAACGGCAGCCCGTGCGCGGCGCCCTCCGCCGCCAGCAGCCCGTACGTCCCCGCGCACACGCCCAGCAGTCCGCCGAGCGTCAGGACCCGGGTGGTACGGCGGACGGCGGGCGAGACCCGCGCGGTGCGCCCGTACCCCCGCGCGTCCATCGACGCCGCGACGGCCACCGAACGCTCCAGCGCGCCCTCGACGACCGGCAGTCCGATCTGCAGCACCGCCCTGATCCCGCCGGTCGGACGGCCGCGCAGCCTGCGGGCCGTCCGCAGCCGCGCCACATCGGCGACCATGTTCGGGGCGAACGTCATCGCCACGACGACGGCGACCCCCACCTCGTACAGGGCGCCGGGCAGCGACTTCAGCAGCCGCGCAGGACTGGCCAGCGAGTTGGCCGCGCCGACGCAGATCAGCAGGGTGGCCAGCTTCGCACCGTCGTACAGCGCGAAGACCAGCTGCTCCGCCGTGACCCGGCCGCCGATCCTGACCCCCTGCGCCCAGCCGGGCAACGGCACATCGGGCAGGGTGAACAGGGTGTGCGTACCGGGCACCGACGAGCCGAGCAGTACGGAGAACACCAGCCGTACGGCGACGACGAACAGCCCCAGCTTGATGAACGCCCCGTACGACCTGGCCCACGGTGCGTCCGTACGGCGCGCGGCCACCACATAGCCGGCCACGCCGACCAGCAGCCCGAGCAGCAGCGGGTTCGTCGTACGGGAGGCGGCGGTCGCGAGACCCAGTGCCCACAGCCACCACGCCCCGGCCGGCAGCGCGTTGGCGCGGGTCGCCCCGGGGGCCCGCAGGGCAGGGTGGAGCCGGGCCGTGCCGGTGGAGCGGGTCATCGGCGGCGGCGGGCCCGCAGCACGGCGGCGGCACCCAGGACGAGCACCGCGCCGACACCGGCGAGCACACCCGCCGACGGGCCGCCGCCGGAGCTCTCCTCGCCGGAGCCCGCGCCGGTGGCGGGAGCAGTGGCAGGGGCATCCGACTCCGCTCCGCCCGGGTCCTTGCCGACCTGCTCACCGCAGCCCGACCGCGGATAGCCCGAGATCGCGCAGAGCATCGCCGAGCTGTCGTAGCGCAGGGGCTTCGCCACCGAGGCGAGGGCCTCCGCGGTGCTCGCGTCCCGCGCGACCCGCGCACAGGCGGTACGCAGCGCGGGCGGCTTCTCGCCGTCCGGCGCGTCGGCCGCCGTCCCCGGGTCGATGACCAGCGCGACCCGCTTGAGGCCGGCCTTCGCCGGGGTGTCCGCGCAGACGGCTCCGAAGCCGGGTGCGTGGCGCGGCTGCGCGGAGTCCTGGGAGTCCGCGCTCACCGAGAAGCGGAAGCCCTGCACGGCGCCGTCGTCGGGCGTGACCGCTGAAGGCCCCTGGGTGGCGTACGTCCAGCTCTTCGCGCCGTCGCCCTCCCAGAACGACCAGTAGCGGTAGCCCGCGGCCTGCGCGCTCCCCGCGCCCAGCACGGCGAGCAGGGCGCCGACGAGCAGCACCGCCGCCGCGGCGGACGGGCGGCTCACAGCTGCTGGTTCTTCCGGCGTCCGCTGAGCAGGAAGCCGATACCGGCGCCGAAGGCGAGCCCGATGCCGATGATCCACCAGAGGCCGAGCCCCTCGTCGTCGCTGCTGGTGTCCGCGGGCGCCGAAGGCGAGGTCGCGGTCGGCGACGGCACGGCCGTGGCGGCGGGCGCCGGGCCCGTCGCGTTGAGCTGTGCGACCAGGTCGACGCCGCCGAAGTCACGGGCCTGGATGCCGGTGGCGTGGGCGGCGAGCACCAGCTGCGCGGTGGCGGCGGGGCCGCCCTCCTTCGCCCAGCCCTGGGCGTGCTTCTCCAGATACGCGACCGCTCCGGCCGCCTTGTCCTTGTGGCCGGACGCCGCCAGTGCCACGACCGCGTCCGCGGTGTTGCCGAAGTCCGGCTGCGGTTCGGAATCCTCGGCGCCCGGCATCGGAGCGGACTCCAGATACCCGGAGCCGGCGAGCGTCTTCGCCAGGTAGTAGGCGCCGTTCTGCGCGGACTGCTCGGTGGTGAGGCCGGTGCCCTTGTGGCAGACGGGTGCCTTCACCGCGTTGGAGTTCCCCGAGGCCAGGCCCTTGCCCATCGCACCGATGACGGCCGCGGCCGTGGCGTCCGCGTTGGCGGTGAGCTTGCCGTCCTTGTCGGGCTGGTAGGCGAACGCCCCGCCGTCCTCGCCCCCGCACGGCAGCGCGAAGCTCTGGAGCGCCGTGTACGGGGTCTTCCCGCCCGGCTTGGTGATGTCGGCGAGCGGCACGCCCGCCCGCGCCAGCGCTCCGGTCACCACGGCGGTGGAGTTGGCGTCGCTCGGGCTGCCCGGGTTGTAGCCCCAGCCGCCGTCGTCGTTCTGCACGGACTTCAGCCAGCTGACCCCGTTGGCCACGACCTCACCGTGCATGGCGAGCTCGACCATCGCCTGGACCGCCACGCCCGTGGCGTTGGTGTCCGCGACGGTCTTCGCGTCGCAGGGCTTGGAGGCGTCGCGGTAGGCGGCGAAGGCCCCGCTCGCGCACTGCTGGCCGACGAGCCAGTCCACCGACTGTGTGGCGGGGGTGACCAGCTCGATCTTCTGGGCGAGGAAGGACAGTGACTGACGCCACACCCCGTCGTACGTCGGGTCCTTGGTGCCGTAGAGCCCCGCGGGAAGCTTGGGTGCGGAGGACGACGGAGAGGGACTCGGCGCGGCGACCGCCACCGGGGCGGCAGCTCCACAGAGCACGGCGGCGGTGATCGCGAGCGCTGCCGCGCTGCGGCGTACGGACATGGCGGGCTGGGCCTCTCGAATGGGGTTTCCCCTGCTCGAACTGGCCGAGCGCGTAGGGCTTGGGTCGGCGCCGGATTCGCACCGGCTTCCCCCTGTACGGGCAGGAAGGCGACCCGCCCACTCTACCGGGGCGCTCCCGACCACCTCAGGGCGGACAGCCGCACCCTGCGGACGAAGGGCCTTCCCAGCACTTCAGGGCCCGTGCGAAACTCCGGCGGAGGTCCCGAGGGCGGTTGCCCCGGGGTGGGACGAGCCGGGTGGGAAGCAGAGTTGCGCATTCGAAGGACGGTGGCCGTCGCCGCCGCTGCGGCCGGATTCATGACGGTGACGGCGGGCTGCGGCCTGACGGGGGACGACGACGCGGCGGCCCCCGCCTCAGCCTCGCCCGAACCCACCCCGCCGTTCACCACGCAGGTCGTCGCCGCCGAGATAGCCGGCCTCGCCCGGGCAGGCGGGCTCCCGGCCGGCGACACCTCGGCGGCCGGGCTGCCCGACGGGTCCTGGCGGACGTGCGTCGCGCCCTGGAAGAGCGACGCACCGGACTCCGCCGGCGCCTTCGACGCGACGGTGATGCGGTTGCGGCAGCACGACTGGGAGATCATCTCCAGCCATGCCGAGCAGGACACCACGTACCGCACCCTCGCCAAGCGCGGCTGGAAGCTGTACGCCCGCTACGAGGCCGTGGAGGACTCAGGAGCGGGCCGGCCGGTGTCCCTCACCGCCGTCGAGGACGGCTGCCATCTGCCCGAGAAGGCCAAGGATGCCTACGAGGACCCCGCCTGACAGCCGGAGTCGGCGATCACGAAGTGGCCCGCGGGTGACTCCCGCAATGTGTGCGTGACGAACAGGTTGTACAGCCCCATGTCCTCGTCCGAGCCGTTCGCGTAGGCGTGGCCGCCGGAGGTGTACGCCCGGCCGGCCTCCACATGCGCGTAGTTCGTCGCGGTGAAGCACGCGGCCGGGTCGGGGTCCGGGTCCTGGCCGGGGTCCGTACCGCCCGGGGTGCCCTCGTCCAGGCCCCAGAACACGCCCGTGTGGTACGTCGAGCAGATGGTGTCGAGGAAGTACGCCGCCGTCGACCCGCACTGCCCGTCGCCCGATCCGGGGTCCACCGGCAGACCGTGGCCCATGCCGGACACCGAGAACGTCTCCACGGCGGGCTGCCCCGACGCGTCCTCGTAGACGCTCCGGGTGGTGCCGCCGGGCATGCTCTCGGTGCTCGACGGCGTCTGGCCGATGCCCCAGACATCCGTCCACTGGTCACGCAGCGCCGTGGCGTTGGCGGGGTAGACGGTGTAGTCGGCCGTGCCCTGCCAGATCGCGACCCTGGGCCAGGGGCCGGTCCAGCCCGGGTAGGAGCCGCGTACCTTGTCGCCCCACTGGGCGGGGGTGAGCGCTTGCGGACCCGTCTGGCAGGCCGAAGCGCCGAGCTGGCTGGTGGCGCACTGCGCGGGCAGCCCCGAGGCCACGGACCCGCCGGCGAAGACGTCCGGGTAGGCGGCCAGCAGGTCGGCGGTCATCCCGCCGCCCGCCGAAAGACCCGTGACGTAGACACGGTCGGCGTCGGAGCCGTACGTCTGCTTCGCGTACTCGACCATCTGCACGACGGACGCCGCCTCGCCTGCGCCGCGCGTGCTCTCGTTCGTGTCGAACCAGCCGAAGCACGAGAGCGGGTTGTTGGCTGCCGTGGTCTGCGGGAAGACGACGTCGAAGCCCCACAGATCGGCGTACTCGGCCCAGCCCGAGTGGGCGTAGTAGGCGTCGGCCGACTGGGTGCAGCCGTGCAGGGCGACCACGAGGGGCGCGCCTGGCGCGACGTCGTCCGGGGTGTAGGCGAACATCTGCAGATTGCCGGGGTTCGAGCCGAATCCGGTGACCTGCTGGAGCCCCGCGGCCGTGGACGCGGCGGGCGCGGCGGCCGCGGAGACCGGATGCGCGGCGAGCAGAGCCAGTACGGCGACGGGGGCGACGCGGCGGAGCAGGCGTCGCAGGAACGGTGGGCGCACGGTGGAGCCTCCTCGTCGGAGGGGTTGATGGGTGTGCGAACTGTGCGGAACTGCTGCCGGAACCTATGAGCCGGGGGCCCGGCCGCCCATGTGGCAGGCGGACATCCGCCGCGCACCGCTGTGTGCGGCGCTCCTCTTGCGCCGGCGTCCCGGCCCGCGGGGGTGCGCCGTGGCGGCCGGTCCGCACCACGTACGACGCCACCATGCGACAGGGCCAGGGTGTGTGCACCGGCCCCATGTGATGCGGAGGGCGACGTCCATACGGTGACGCCCATGACGCCCTCGCAGACTTCCAGGACCCCGCAGCACGACGACCCTTCCGCCCTCGCCGGACGCACCGCCCTGGTCACCGGGGCGGCGAGCGGCATCGGACGTGCGTGCGCGCAGGCGCTCGCCGCGGCCGGGGCCCATGTGCACGTCGTGGACAAGGCCGGCGACGCCGCCGAGAGCCTGGCGGAACGGATCGGCGGGACGGCCTGGGTGGCCGACCTCTCCGTGGCCGAAGCGGTGGACGGGCTGCCCGCCGACGCGGACATCGTGGTCAACAACGCGGGGCTGCAACACGTGGCTCCCGTGCACGAGTTCCCGCCGGACCGCTTCGCCCTGATCCACCGGGTCATGGTGGAAGCACCGTTCCGCATCTTGCGCCGCACACTGCCCGGCATGTACGAACGCGGCTGGGGCCGCGTGGTCAACATCTCGTCCGTGCACGGGCTGCGTGCCAGTCCCTACAAGTCGGCGTACGTCTCGGCGAAGCACGCACTGGAGGGGCTCAGCAAAGTGGTCGCACTCGAAGCGGCGCCGCACGGCGTGACGAGCAACTGCGTCAGCCCCGGTTACGTCCGCACCCCCCTGGTCGAGGGCCAGATCGCGGACCAGGCCCGCAGCCACGGCA
Source organism: Streptomyces sp. NBC_01012 (assembly GCF_045162755.1). Classification (NCBI taxonomy): domain Bacteria; kingdom Bacillati; phylum Actinomycetota; class Actinomycetes; order Kitasatosporales; family Streptomycetaceae; genus Streptomyces; species Streptomyces sp. NBC_01012. Next base: position 5,653,557 of record NZ_CP108688.1, read on the forward strand.
TCTCCGAACAGGAGGTGGTGGGCCGGGTGCTGCTGGAGCGCAGCGCCCTGAAGTCGCTGATCGAGCCCGCCGACGTGGCCGGCGCCGTCCTGTGGCTCTGCGGGCCCGGCACGGCACACATCACCGGCAGCTCTCTCACGATGGACGGTGGCTGGACCGCCAACTGACGCCCGACCGCCCACGGAAGCCGGAAGAACGATGGCCGCCCATGTCTGAACCTTCCCCCTCGTCCGCCCCACTCCTGGCGCGCCTCCTCGACCTGCTGGCCGACGACGCCCCCGCCGAGGACCTCGGCGCCGTCACCTCGGAGGCGAGGGCCGCCGGTGTGCCCCCGGCCGATCTGGCCGAGGTGGAGCGGGCGGCCGCGACCGCCCTGCGGATCAGGGGTGCCCTGCGCCAGCACCGGCGCAGGGAGCTCCAGCTCACCGCGCTCTTCGACACGGCGGGCGACCTCGCGGCCTCCCGGGACCTGGACGAGGTGCTGAAGGCGATCGTGCGGCGGGCCAGGATGCTGCTCGGCACCGACACCGCCTATCTCACGCTCCCCGACGAGGAGGCCGGGGACACCTACATGCGGGTCACCGACGGATCGGTGTCCGTGCTGTTCCAGCGGCTGCGGCTCGAACTCGGCGAAGGGCTCGGCGGCCTCGTGGCCCAGACCGCCAGCCCGTACGCGACCCCCGACTACCGCACCGACGAGCGCTTCCACCACACCCGCAACATCAACGCGGGTGTGCTGGACGAAGGGCTCGTCGCGATCCTCGGCGTCCCCCTGCTGCTCGGCTCCAGCCGGGGCGGCACCGGAAAGGTCATCGGGGTCCTCTTCGCGGCCGACCGAGCGGCCCGGGTCTTCAGCCCCGACGAGGTGGCCCTGCTCTGCTCGCTCGCCGCGCACGCCGCCATCGCGATCGACACCGCCAGGGCCCTGGACGACACCAGGACCGCCCTCGCGGAACTCGCCGGCGCCAACGCGGAGCTCGCCGAGGCGAACGCCGCCGTACGCGCGCACTCGGCGGCCATGGGCCGCGCCGAGGAGGCCCACGACCGGCTCACCGACCTGGTGCTGCGGGGCGGTGATGTGAAGGACGTCGCCGTGTCCGTCGCCGGGCTGCTCGGCAGCCCCCTCACCATCCACGATCCCGGCGGGCGCCCGCTGGCCGCCGTACGGCCCGACGGCACCGGATGCGCCGCCGACAGCATCGACGCCGGCTGGCTCGCCGGGACCGCGGACGAGTCCCGGCACGGGGCGCGCGCCGTGCACCGCGACGGCCGCTGGATCTGCGCCGTGCTCGCGGGCCAGGAGCTTCTCGCCAGCCTGGTGCTGCACCGGCGCGAGCGCCTCGACGACTCCGACCGGCGGCTCTTCGAGCGCGCCGCCGTCGTCACCGGGCTGCTCCTGCTGCTGCGCCGCACGGTCGCCGAGACCGAGAACCGGATACGCGGCGAGCTGATCAGCGATCTGCTCGGCGACCCGGAGCGCGATCCGGACGGTCTCGCCGAGCGTGGCCGGAGGCTGGGCATCGACCTGGACCGGCCGCATCTGGTGCTGGTCGCGGAGGCGGCGGCCAGGGAGCGGCTCGGCGGGGCAGCGATGCGGTATCTGTTCGGCGGCGGCATCCACGGGGTGAGCGCCGAACACGCGGGCACCGTCGTGCTGTTGATCGACTGCGAAGACGAGGACCCGCCCGCGGGCCCGGCCGCGCGTGCGGCGGCGACCCAGCTGGGCCACCTCGTCCAGGCGCCCGTCACCGTCGCCGGTACGGGCCCTGCGGCCGGCGCCCGCGAACTCGCCGCCGCCCACGCGGAAGCCGCCCGCTGTCTGCGCGCCATGCGGGTGCTCGGCCGCGAGGGCGAAGGGGCCGGCGTCGGAGAACTGGGCTTCCTGGGCGTGGTCCTGGGCAACGCGAAGGACGTGGACGGCTTCGTGGCCGAGGTGCTGGGCCCGCTGCTGCGCTACGACGAACGGCGCGGCACCCATCTCGTACGCACGCTACGGGCGTATTTCGGCGCGGGCGGCAGTCTGATCAGGGCCAAGGACGAGCTGCACGTCCATGTGAACACGGTGGTGCAACGCCTCGACCGGATCCAGGTGCTGCTGGGCCGCGACTGGAATGAGCCCGACCGTGCGCTGGAGCTCCAACTGGCCCTGCGACTCCACCTGTTGACGGGAGGGCGGGAGAGCTGAACCCCCGCCCGCCCGTCGGCCTCAGCTCGGCGGCGCCGCCCGCAGCAGGGCGTCGGCGACCAGGCCGGCCCCCTTCTCGCCCGTCAGCACCGTGTAGTGGTTGACGTCATCGACGCGTACCGCCGTGACCTTCGTGTCCGGCCGGCCGGCCGCCGTCAGCCGGGCCGCGTCGTACAGCCCCTGCTCCTCGTTCATCAGCCCCCGCTCGGCCCACAACAGCGTCGCGGGCCCGGGAAGCCGGCGTACGGCGGCGAGCACCTCGGCCCGGAACAGATCCACCCCGTCGGTGCGGACCGCCTCAAGCCGGCAGCCCGAGCGCAGCGCCGGCTCCTCGCCCGTCAGATCCCGCTGGATGTACGCGTCCACCTCCGGTGACCAGGCGTCGCCCGCGAACGCGGGATGCGCCTGCCAGAACGAGCGGTACGCGTCCCGGTCGGTGAAGGTCATCGAGAGCCGGTCCATGGCCGGCCCGATCACGGCCGTCATCAGCTCGTCCGCCGACAGATGCGTGGGCGCGGGGAACCCGAACCCGCCGTCGACGAGAACCAGTTCACCGAAGCGGTCCGGATGGCGTACGGCGGCGAGTGTCGCCACGAAGGCGCCCATCGAGTGACCGGCCAGGACCACCCGGTCCCGGCCGAGCGCCCCGGCGAGCGCGGCCACGTCGTCCGCGTGGGCGGTGATGCCGTACGGCCCCGGCAGCCCGGCGCTGCCGGCCCGGCCGCGCAGGTCGGGGGCGATCAGTGTGGCCCGGCCGGCGAGTGCGCCGGCCACCGCGCCCCAGGACAGCGCGTTGGCCGTGATGCCGTGCAGGGCCACGACCACCGGGGCCCCAGGGCTGTCGGCGGGCCAGCGCAGCACGGCCAGTTCGCCGCCGGTGACGGGGACGCGCAGCTCCTCGTACGAGGGGGTCATACGTTCTCCTTGCGGGGTCGGCGCAGTCGGGACGGAAGGCGGGCCAGGCCGCCGGGCAGCAGGTGTACCACGGCCACGAACAGCACCCCGAGCAGGAACAGCGGCTGGGACAGCGGGACGCGCAGCACCGCGGGCAGCCCGGCGACAGCGCCCGATCCGGCGAGGTCGCCGAGCCGGTGATCGGCCCAGGTGTAGAGGATGCCGCCGACCATCGGACCCCAGCGGGTGCCCGATCCGCCCAGCACCACCATCACCAGCAGCGACAGGGTGAAGTCCGAGGTCGTCGTCTGGGGTGTCGAGCCGCCGGTCAGCAGCAGATGGACGAGCCCGCCCGCCGCCGCCAGCGTCCCGGCCAGCACGAAGGCCGTCAGCTTGAATCCGTACGGCTTCAGGCCCAGCACCTCCACCCGGCGTTCGTTCTCCTTGATGCCCTCCCAGACCCGGCCGGTGGGGGAGCGCACCGCCCGGTGGACGACGGCGAGGGTGAGGACGAGGTAGGCGAGGGCGATCCAGTACAGATTCGCGGTGTGGTCGATGCCCACCAGCCAGGAGGGCAGCAGCTCCGCCGGGGCGGCCCGGCCCTCCTCACCGCCGGTGAGTCCGCCCGGGTTGCGGGAGACCAGGATTGAGCCGTCCTGCGCGAAGGCGAGCGTCACCATGGAGAACCCGATGCCGGTGACCCGCAGGCTCACCGAGCCGAGCACCAGTGCGAGCAGGGCGCCGGAGCACAGCCCGAGTACCGCGGCGACGGCGAACGGCAGGCCCGCCTCCAGCAGGAACATGTTCGTGGCGTAGCTGCCGGCGGCGAAGTACAGGGCGTGCCCGAAGGAGAGCAGCCCCGTGCGGCCGAGCAGCAGGTCGTACCCGGTGGCGAGGGCGCCGAACAGCAGGCAGTTCGCCAGGAGTTGGAGGCTTCCCGGGCTGCCGACCGGGCCGTCCAGCAGGCCGGGCACGGGCAGGGCGCTGTAAGGCGCGACGGCCAGGAGCACCAGGACGGCGGCGGGCCACCAGTGCAGCAGCCGGGCCCGGTGCCGCGTGGGCGCCGTGTTCACGGCGGTGGGTGCGGGTGTTGTGGTGGCGGTGCTCACGCGAGCCTCCCGGTCAGTCCGCGCGGGCGGACGAGCAGCAGCGCGGCGAGCAGGACGACGACGGCCAGGTCGCCGAGGCCCGCCGCGGTGTAGTAGTTGGCGAACTGCTGGACCAGGCCGATGACGACCGCGGCCACGGCCGCCCCGGTCACCGAGCCCATGCCGCCCGTGACCACGACGACGAACGCGAAGATCAGCAGCGAGGTGCCCTGCCTGGGGTCGACCGAGCCGAAGTACAGCCCGCCGAGCGCCCCGCCCAGCGCGGCGGCGCAGCCACCGATCGCGAAGACCAGCGTGAACGCCCTGCGGACGTCGATGCCGAGCGCCGTCACCATCGCCCGGTCCTCGACCCCGGCCCGGACGACGAGCCCGTGCCGGGTCCGCCCGAGGAACAGGCGCAGGGCGACGAGGACGACGGCCGCCGAGGCGATCAGCACCAGCCGGTCGACGGGCACCTCCGCGCCGAGCAGGCCGAAGGTGCCGGACAGGGCGTCGGGCCCGGGGAACGTCCGGGCGTCCGAGCCCCAGATACCGGACAGCAGGGCGGGCACGGCGAGACCCACACCCACCGTCGCCAGCACCTGTTCCCTGGGCCGGCTGTAGAGGGGGCGTACGACGGCCAGTTCCAGCACCACGGCGGCCAGTGTGCCCACCGCCGTGCCGAACAGGACCGCCAGCGCGAAGCCCCCGCCGCCCGGTCCCGCACCGGGCAGATTCCCGGACGCCGCCCACCAGGTGGCGTACGCGCCGATGGACAGCAGTGCCCCGTGGGCGAAGTTCAGCACATCCATCAGGCCGAATATCAGCGAGAGGCCCGAGGCGATGAGGAAGTAGAGCGCACCCAGACCGAGTCCGGTCATGGTGAGCAGCACGACGGTGGACATCAGGAATCCGCCTCCGCGGTGAGTGGGGTGAGCGGGCCCCGGCCCACGCCGAGCAGCCGCCTGGTGGCCTCCTCGTCACCGAGCAGCGCGGACGCCTCGCCCTGATGGGCCGTCCGCCCGTCGGCCAGCACCGCGCAGTGCACGGCGAGCCTGCGGACGACGGCGAGATTCTGTTCGACCAGGAGCACGGGCACCGCCTCGGCGGCGCGCTCCAGCACCCGGGCGACCTCGGTGACGACCTTGGGGGCCAGGCCCTTGGTGGGCTCGTCGGCGATGATCAGCCGGTTCCCGTTGAGCAGGGTGCGACCGATGGCCACCATCTGCTGCTGGCCGCCGGACAGTGTCCCGGCCAACTGCCGTTCCCTGCGTTTCAGTTCGGGAAAGAGTTCATGCACGAGCCCGTACGCGGGCCCGTCCGCGCCCCGGCGCTCCGCCAGCCGCAGATTCTCGGCCACGGTGAGCCCGGCGAAGATCCCCCGGTCCTCGGGGGCGTAACCGATGCCCCGGCGGACCAGGGTGTGCGTCGGCAGGCCCACGGTCTCGTCGCCGTCCAGGAGCACGCTGCCCGCGCGCGGGACGAGCCCCAGGACGCCGCGTACGGTCGTGGTCTTGCCCGCCCCGTTGCGGCCGAGCAGCGCGGTCACGCCGTGGCGCGCCACGTCCAGGTCCACGCCGTGCAGGATGTGCCGGCCGCCGATCAGGACCCGCAGGTCCCGTACGACGAGCAGTGCGGGTGCGGTCACAACCCCTCCCCGAGATAGGCGCGTTGCACGACCGGGTCGGCGGTCACCGCGCCCGGGGTGTCCAGGGCGAGCAGCCGGCCGTGGTGCATCACGGCCAGCCGGTCGGCGAGTCCCAGCAGGACGTCCATGTGGTGCTCGACCATGAGCACGGTGCGGCCCTCCTCGCGGTGCAGCGACCGGATCAGCTCGGTGAGGGCGGGGACCTCCTCGGCGCTGACCCCGGCCATCGGTTCGTCGAGCAGCATCAGCCGGGGCTCGCCCACCAGCAGCACCGCGAGCTCCAGCTTGCGTTTCTCGCCGTGGGAGAGCTCGGCCGCCGTGGCCCCGGCGCGGTGGCCGAGGCCGGTGCGCTCCAGGACGCGGCTCACCTCGGCCGCGTACGCCGAGGCGCGTCGCCAGAGCCGGTGCGAGCCGCCCTTCGCCGCCTGAGCGGCCAGCCTGATGTGCTCGGCCACGGTCATCAGCGGCCAGAGGCTCGACGTCTGGAACGTCCGCCCGATCCCACGCCGCGCACGGGTGTGCACGGGCAGTCCCGTCAGGTCGGTGCCGTCCAGCGCGAGGGTGCCCGCGGTGGCCGGGACGATCCCGCTGATCAGGTTGAACAGGGAGGTCTTTCCCGCCCCGTTGGGCCCGATGAAGGCGAGGAACTCGCCCTCCCGGACATCGAGGGTGACGTCATCGACGACGGCCGCCCCGCCGACGCGCCACCCCAGGCCGTCGAGCCGGAGCACCGGGGCGTCCGTACGCGCCCCCTCGTCCCGCGTGGTCGCGGTGCCGGGTACGGTCACGGGTCAGCCCGCCGAGGGCTTCACGGGCGGGGCCACCGCGTCCATCGGCTCGGTGCTCACCAGCTCGGGCTTCGCGGTGGCACCCGCGCCCTCGAGCCCCGCCACGAACATCGGCTGGAGCAGCGCGTGGTCATCGGCGCGGATCTGCTGCGGGCCCTTCACCCCGTCGAAGCTCCAGCCCTCCAGGGCCTTCACCATCGCGGCGGTGTCGGTGGCGCTGCCCTCCTCGACGGCCCGCACGATCATCTGCGCCGCGGTGAAGCCGTCGGGGGTGAACAGGTCGGGGGTGCCGCCCGCCTTCTCGACGCCGTCGAGCATGGCCTTCTCCACGGCGTTGCCGCCGCCCGCGCCGGGGAAGTAGTGCGCGAGGAAGGAGACCTTCGCACCGGCCGCCCCGAAGACCGGGTACGAGGCCTCCCCGGCCAGCCCGGTGACGACCTTTCCGGCGTTCAGCACGCCCTGCTGGTCCAGCGCCGTCCACAGGGCGGGGGCGGTCGCGCCGGCCCAGGCGACGAAGACCAGATCGGGCCCGCCCGCCTTGACCTGCCGGGCGAAGGGCGTCAGATCCGTGGCGCCGGGCGGGGCGAGCACGGAGCCCACCTTCGCGCCCTCGGCCCCCAGGACCGCCTTGACGGCGGTGACATTGGCCTGGCCGAAGGTGGAGTCCTGCGCGAGGACGGTGACCTTCTTGCCCTTCGGGTCCCCGAGCATGGTGCCCGCGGTGAGGATGTCCTGGTAGGTCTGCCGGCCGGACCTGAAGGTGTAGGTGTTGATCCCGGTCACCGCGTCGGTGGCGGCGGGGCCGTTGACGTACAGCACCTTGTTCTGGGCGGCCAGCGGCGCCATCTGGAGCGCGACACCGGAGTCCGTGGTGCCTGCCAGCACCTTGTAGCCCTTGCCGATCAGGCTCTTCGCGGCGGAGACCGCCTTGCCCGGGTCGCCGGCGTCGTCCTGCTCGGTGACCTCGATCCGGTGGCCGCCCGCCTTGCCCGTGCCCTTCGTCGCGTAGTCCAGCCCCGCCATGAACCCCTCGCGGTACTGCTTCCCGTATGCGGCGAGCAGCCCCGTACGGGAGTAGACGAGCCCCACCTTCACGGTCTCGTCCGCCCCTGAGCCCGCCCCGGAGCCGGAGTCACCGCCCGCCTGGCCGGCGGCGGTGCATCCCACCAGCAGCAGACAGGCGGCGCCGAGCGCGGTCACGGTCAGGGTTCTTCTGTGGACGGTGCCTACGGCTCTGCGACGCATGGTGACCGGCTCCTCGGCAGGGTTCGGGTGATGTCGGCCGAACCGTACGAACACCGTGGCGCCGTCGATATGGTGCAGGGCACCTCACCTGGGCGGGTGCCGGTGTGGGCACCGCACATGGGCAGCTCTCAGCGGGCGTCGGCCGGCCGGTCGATCAGCCCGCAGACCGTCTCGATGTCGCCCTTCACCTGGGCGATCGACTCCCGGCCCGACAGCCAGGTGATCAGCGCGGAGTGCCAGGTGTGCTCGATGACGCGGACCACGGCCAGCTGCTCCTGCGTGGGGTTCTCCACCCCCATCGCGTCCAGGACGATCGCCGTGGTCAGCCGGGACACCGCGTCCACCTCGGGGCTCACCCCCCGGTCGGCGAAGGTCAGCGCCCGCACCATGGCATCGGCCAGATGCGGATCGCGCTGGAGCGCCCTGAAGGCCAGCATCAGCGTCTCCGCGACCCGCTCGGCGGCGTCGTCGCCCGTGGCCGGCCGCTTCCTGCGGAGCACCGCGTGCAGATGCTGGAGCTGGTCCTGCATGATCGCGACCAGCAGATGGACCTTGGAGGGGAAGTAGCGGTAGAGCGTGCCCAGGGCGACCCCGGCGGCGTCCGCCACCTCACGCATCTGCACCGCCTCGAAACCGCCCCGCCCCGCGAGCTGGGCGCCGGCCTGAAGGATGCCGCGACGGCGGGCCTCCTGGCGTTCCGTCAGGAGGGGGGCCGGGGGCCTGGCTTCCGCTGTCATCTGTCCCCGTCCAAGAAGGGAGAACCGGTTCCCTGCCCGGCCGGGCGCCTGTTTTCGGGCGCGTGCGGCATGCCAGGGTGTTGCCGTGGCGCGAATCACCTGATCCGGCCGCCACGCCGACGCTACCTGCCGGTAGATTCGGTGCGGGTTGAACCGACGAGTCTGAAACTTGTTCTAGATTAGCGCGACCGGTTACGCTCCGGCGAACACGCAGTGAGAAGGGGGCCGAGTGTGACCGCTGAGGCCATAGACACGGGCCCCCTCGCGGGCGGCAGCATCTCGGGCACGGACGGTGACCGGCCCTTGCGCATCGCGCTCCTGACCTACAAGGGCAACCCCTTCTGCGGTGGCCAGGGCGTCTACGTCCGCCACCTCGGCCGGGAGCTCGCCCGGCTCGGCCACAGCGTCGAGGTGATCGGTGCCCAGCCCTACCCCGTACTCGACGAGGGTGTCCCGCTCACCGAGCTGCCGAGCCTCGACCTCTACCGCCAGCCCGACCCCTTCCGCACCCCGGGGCGCGGCGAGTACCGCGACTGGATCGATGTCGCCGAGGTCGCCACCATGTGGACGGGCGGCTTCCCCGAGCCCACCACCTTCAGCCTGCGGGCCCGTCGTCATCTCCTCGCCAGGCGCGGCGACTTCGACGTGGTGCACGACAACCAGACGCTCGGCTACGGTCTGCTCGGGGACCTCGGCGCACCGCTGGTCACCACGATCCACCACCCCATCACCGTCGACCGCAGGCTGGACCTGGAGGCCGCGGGGTCGGTGCGCCGCAGGCTCGCCGTGCGCCGCTGGTACGGCTTCACCCGCATGCAGAAGCGCGTCGCCCGCCGGCTGCCGTCCGTCCTCACCGTCTCCGGCTCCTCGCAGCAGGAGATCGTCGAGCACCTCGGGGTGCGCAGGGAGCGCATCCAGGTCGTCCACATCGGGGCCGACACCGACCTCTGGTCGCCCGACCCCTCGGTCGCCGAGATCCCCGGCCGGATCGTCACCACCTCCAGCGCCGACGTCCCGCTCAAGGGCCTCGTCCACCTGGTGGAGGCGCTCGCCAAGCTCCGCACCGAGAACCCGCGGGCGCACCTCGTGGTCGTCGGCAAGCGGGCCGAACGCGGCCCCGTCGCCCAGGCCATCGAGCGCTACGGGCTCCAGGACGCCGTGGAGTTCGTGAAGGGCATCAGCGACGCCGAGCTCGTCGACCTGGTCCGCAGCGCCCAGATCTCCTGCGTCCCCTCGCTGTACGAGGGCTTCTCGCTGCCCGCGGCCGAGGCCATGGCCACCGGGACCCCGCTGGTGGCCACCACGGGCGGTGCGATCCCCGAGGTCGCCGGGCCCGACGGGGAGACCTGCCTCGCCGTGCCGCCCGGTGACGCGGGGGCGCTGGCCGCCGCTCTCGGCCGGCTTCTCGGCGACCGCGAACTGCGCGCCAGGCTCGGCGAGGCCGGCCGTGCCCGGGTACTGGCCAACTTCACCTGGGCCAGGGCCGCTCTCGGTACCGTCGAGCTGTACCGTCAGTCGATCGCGGCCCGGGGAGCCCGCAGGTGACTGCCCCCGCGGCCCCCGCGGCTCCTGTGGCCCCCGTGGCCCCCGTGTCTCCTGGAATCCGTACCTCCGACCTCGAAGGCAGGCCCCCGTGCTGACCGTCGACTTCACCCGCTTCCCGCTCGCCGCCGGCGACCGGGTGCTCGATCTGGGCTGCGGCGCCGGCCGGCACGCCTTCGAGTGCTACCGGCGCGGCGCCCAGGTGGTGGCCCTCGACCAGAACGGCGAGGAGATCCGCGAGGTCGCGAAGTGGTTCGCCGCGATGAAGGAGGCCGGTGAGGCGCCCGCGGGCGCGACCGCCACCGCGATGGAGGGTGACGCCCTCAACCTGCCCTTCCCCGACGCCTCCTTCGACGTCGTGATCATCTCCGAGGTGATGGAGCACATCCCCGACGACAAGGGCGTGCTCGCCGAGATGGTCCGGGTGCTGAAGCCCGGCGGCCGTATCGCGATCACCGTGCCCCGCTACGGCCCCGAGAAGGTCTGCTGGACCCTCTCCGACGCGTACCACGAGGTCGAGGGCGGGCACATCCGCATCTACAAGGCCGACCAGCTGCTCGGCAGGATCCGCGAGGCCGGACTCAAGCCCTACGGCACCCACCACGCGCACGCGCTGCACAGCCCCTACTGGTGGCTGAAGTGCGCCTTCGGCGTGGACAACGAGAAGGCGCTGCCGGTGCGCGCCTATCACAAGCTGCTGGTCTGGGACATCATGAAGAAGCCGCTCGCCACCCGGGTCGCCGAGCAACTGCTCAACCCGGTCGTCGGCAAGAGCTTCGTGGCGTACGCGACCAAGCCGCACCTGCCCGAGGCAGAGGCGGCGTGAGCACGCCGGAGCAGACCGAGCATCTCGTCCTGCCGGGCGTCCTCACCGCCGAACAGGCGGCCGAGACCGTGGGGGCCCTGCTCGCCGTGCAGCGCGGGGACGGCGCGCTGCCCTGGTTCCGCGGCCACCACCTCGACCCGTGGGACCACACCGAGGCCGCGATGGCGCTGGACGCGGCCGGTGAGCACGAGGCCGCCGCCCGCGCCTACGCATGGCTGGCCCGCCATCAGAACGGGGACGGCTCCTGGTACTCCGCGTACCACGACGGCGAGGCCGCCGAGCCGACCGACCTCGGCATCGAGACCAACTTCTGCGCCTATGTGGCCGTCGGCGTCTGGCACCACTACCTCGCCACCGGTGACGACGCGTTCGTCGACCGGATGTGGCCGACGGTCTTCGCGGCGATCGAATGCGTGCTGCGGCTCCAGCAGCCCGGTGGGCAGATCGGCTGGAAGCGCGAGGCGGACGGCACCCCGGTCGCCGACGCGCTGCTGACCGGCTGTTCCTCCATCCACCAGGCGCTGCGCTGCGCACTGGCGCTGGCCGAACAGCGCGAGGAGGCCCAGCCGGACTGGGAGCTGGCGGCCGGGGCGCTCGGCCACGCGATCCGCAGCCACCCCGAGCGCTTCCTGGACAAGAGCCGCTACTCGATGGACTGGTACTACCCGGTGCTCGGCGGCGCGGTCACCGGCTCCGCGGCGAGCCGGCGGATCGAGGACGGCTGGGACAGCTTCGTGGTCCCCGGACTCGGGGTGCGCTGCGTGCTCCCCAACCCGTGGGTGACGGGCGGCGAGAGCTGCGAACTGGCCCTGGCCCTCTGGATCATGGGGGAGTCGGACCGGGCCCTGGAGATCCTTCAGTCCATCCAGCACCTGCGGGCCGATGGCGGTCTCTACTGGACGGGATACGTCTTCGAGGGCGAGCGGGCCATATGGCCCGAGGAACTCACCACCTGGACCGCCGGATCCCTGCTGCTCGCCGTGGCCGCGCTCGGCGGGCACGAGGCGACCACCGCGGTCTTCAGCGGCGAACGCCTCCCGGCCGGGCTTGAACCCGACTGCTGCCGGGCCGGCTAGGGCGTGTTTCGTCATACGCCCTAGAAGCGGCGGACCCGGCCGGCCACGGCGTGGCCGATGAACAGATAGACGACGGCGGCCAGTCCGTAGCCGGTGACGACCCGTGCCCACGCTTCGTCGAAGGTGAACAGGTCGTACGACCAGCCGGCCAGCCAGCGGGCAGAGTCCTGGACCCACTGGACCAGGTCGTTGCCCCGGTTGGCGTCGAGCAGGTACATCAGGATCCACAGAATGATGATGAACGCCATGATGTCCGCGACGACGGCTATGACCCGTGCGGCGGTACTGCTTCCTGTGCCTGTTCTGGGAGACATGCTCTCCGGGTTGCCGCTTTACCGAGGGTGAAACCCGTACGGCGACCGCCGGGACGTGGGGCCCTCGTGGGCGGCAACGACAGCGGCCCCCGCCCGGGAAGGGCGTGGGCCGCTGTCGTGTCGTGAAGGCTCAGCCGCGCTGGATGCCCGAGGTGTCCTGGAGGACGCCACGACGGCCGTCCTGCGTCTGGGCGATGAGCCCGGGACCACGCTGCTCGACCGCGAGGTACCACGTACCGGGAGCGAGCTCCGCGATCGGGGTGGGCGCACCGTCCTCGCCGAACAGCGGACGGGCCACCGGCACCGCGAACCAGAACGGCGTGAAGTCACCTGCGGGTGCCCCCCCGCCCTGCGGAGCCTGCTGCGCGGCCTGCTGCTGCCCCGGCTGACCGGGTCCCGCCTGGCCCGGGTGGGCGCCGTAGGGCTGGGGCTGGCCGGGCTGCGTGCCGTACGGCTGCTGGCCACCGGGGTAGCCGTAGCCCTGGCCGGGCTGCTGGCCGTACGCCGCCTGCACGCCCTGCGCCGGGCTCGGGGTGCCCAGCAGCGGGGCCTTGAGCGCGGGGAGCATCGGGGTGGCCACGGCGCCGCCGGCCAGCACGATGGTCGCCAGCAGCCCGAGGATCAGACCGGCGCCCGCGTCGCCCGCGTCGATGATCGTCCAGAACATGGTCCACAGCGCGTACACGGTGAACGCGGCCCCGAACTGGCCGAGTTCGAAGCCGGCCACCTTGCGGCCCGGCATCGCGCGGCTGACGATCAGCAGTGCGGCGCCGATGATGCCGGCCAGGTAGATGCTCATCAGGATGGAGAGCGAGTCCCAGGCGTTCGCACTGCCCGAACAGGGGACGTCCGAGGGGCATTCGTAGCCGGAGAGGTCGAGGAAAGAGGCGATGAACAGCACGACCGCTGCTCCGATCACCACGCCGTCGCCTCGAGTGAGGGAGCGGATATTCACGTGAAGGTCCTTAGTCGGTCGTCTCGTCGGGGCGGTCGTCGATGCCGTCCGAACGGCGGTTACGGCGCGAAGCTCGGGGGCGGCTCCCCATCGTACGGATGAATGTATCGTCTGCCCGGGCGGGTTGTGACGCTGCCCGGATCTCGGACTGGCTGTCCCCCCGATATCGCCACTGTCACCGCGGAACTACCTCGTGAGATAGCTGCTGATGCCGTCGGCGATGCCGAGGGCCGCTTTCTGCCGCCAGCCCTTGCTGGTGAGCAGAGCGGCGTCCTTCGGATCACGCATATTGCCGCATTCGATGAACACTTTGGGCACGGTCGACAGATTCAGCCCGCCGAGATCGTCACGGGTGTCGAGTCCGGTGTTGCCGCCGATGTAATTGGAAGGGGCGCTTCCGGTCGTGCGTACGAAATTACCTGCAATCCGCACTCCAAGTTCACGCGAAGGGGCAACGATCTTCGCGGTGTCCGCGCCGTCGCCGTGCACCGCTGCGGGAAGAATGACGTGGAATCCCCGGTTCCCGGTTGCGGCGCCGTCCGCGTGGACCGAGACGACCGCGTCGGCCTTCTCCTCGTTGCCGATCCGCGCGCGCTCGTCGACGCACGGGCCGAAGGGCCGGTCGCCGTCCTGGGTGAGGACGACCTTCGCCCCCTCCTTCTCCAGCAGTGTGCGCAGCCTGCGGGAGACGTCGAGGGTGAACAGGGCCTCCGCGTAACCCGCGTCGGTGGCGGTGCCGGTGGTGTCGCACTCCTTGGTGCCGGTGCCCATCTTCACCGGGGCGTTGATCTCCCGGGTGTGGTCGCGGTTGCCGGGGTTGTGGCCGGGGTCGATCACCACGGTGCGGCCCGAGAGCGGGCCCCGGGGCACGGGCTTCGTCGAACCGGACCCGGTGGAAGGACTGCTGCTCGGGGGAGCGGGGGACGAGGCGGTGGCGTCGGGCGAGGACGACGCGGACCTGGACGCGGTCTCCTGCGCGGCTCCGGGCGGGAGACCGCCGTCGCCGTCCGCGCACCCGGCGGCGGTCAGACAGACGCCGACGAGCGCCGCGGCGGTCAGCACGGGCCTGCGGCGCGGACCCGGACGCGATATGGGGGGAGTGAAGTCGTGACGCACGTCGCGATGCTATCCGTGCGCCTCAGGCCCCCGTCCCCGTTTCCGTCCCTTGCCTCCGCGCTCCCGCGCCCGTACGCCGCAGGACGCGCAGTGAGTCCGTCACCGAGACCTCGGTGAACTCCCCCGATTCCAGGGCGCGTCGGTAGACCCGGTACGGGGCCTGGCCGCCGTCGGCCGGGTCGGGGAAGACATCGTGGATGACCAGCAGACCGCCGTCGGCGATCTTCGGGGCCCAGCCCTCGTAGTCACCGTTCGCGTGCTCGTCGGTGTGCCCGCCGTCGATGAAGACCAGGCCGAGCTCCCCACCCCAGACGGCCGCGACCTGCGGGGACCGCCCCACGAGCGCCACCACGTGCTCCTCCAGGCCGGCCCGGTGCAGGGTGCGCCTGAAGGTGGGCAGCGTGTCCATCACGCCGATCTCCTGGTCCACCACCGCCGGGTCGTGGTACTCCCACCCCGGCTGCTGCTCCTCGCTGCCCCGGTGGTGGTCGACGGTGAGCGCCGTCACCCCGGCCGCGCGGGCGGCGGCGGCCAGCAGGATCGTGGACCGCCCGCAGTAGGTGCCGACCTCAAGCAGCGGAAGCCCGAGCGCGGCGGCCTCGACGGCGGCGGCGTACAGGGCGAGCCCTTCGTGGACCGGCATGAAGCCCTTGGCTGCCTCGAAGGCGGCGACGACCTTCGGCTCAGGACGGGCGGCGGACTCGGCGGCCACGGGGTTCCTCCTGGTGGGGCGGTGGTTCGGACGGCGTCCCATCGTGCCGTACGCCCCCGCGATACGGCTCGGCGGGGGCGTACGGGTGGGGTGGGCCCGGGTCGGGGCAGGCCCCTGGCGGGGCTGCGGGGCAGGGTCCGTGACGGAGGCCCTGGCTCAGCAGCTCTGCCAGAGTCGGGTCATGACCCGTACGCCGAAGCGCAGACCCTCCAGCGGGACGCGTTCGTCCACGCCGTGGAAGAGCCGGCCGTAGTCCAGGTCGTGCGGGAGCTTCAGCCCCTTGAAGCCGAAGCAGCGGATGCCCAGGTGGGTGAACGCCTTGGCGTCGGTGCCGCCCGGGTTGCAGTACGGGACGGGGTGGCCGTCCGGGTCCTCGGCGCGGACCGCGTCGCACATCGCGTCGACGAGCGGCCCGTCGAACGTCGTCTCCATCGCGATGTCGTGGTTGACCCACTCACGGCTGACCGAGGGCAGCAGCAGCCGGTCGATCGTGTCGATCAGCTCCTGCTCATGGCCCGGCAGGAAGCGGCCGTCGACCCGCGCCGTGGCCTTCCCGGGGATCACGTTGGTCTGGTAACCGGCCGCGAACATGGTGGGGTTGGCGGAGTTGCGCAGCACCACCTGCATGAAGTCGGAGACCGGACCGAGCCGGGCCAGCGTGCCCTCGATGTCGTCCTCGTCGAACTCGACGCCGTACAGCCGGGCGGCCTCTTCGAGGAGCGCGCGGACGGGCTCGATCAGCCGGATCGGGAAGGTCTCACGGCCGATGCGGGTGAGCGATTCGGCGAGGTCGGTGACCGCGTTCTCGTCGTTGGGCGATGAGCCGTGGCCGGCCCGGCCGGTGGCGGTGAGCTCCATCCAGGCCATACCGCGCTGGGCGTTCTCGATCGGGTAGAGCCGGCGGGTGTCGTCGATCGCGAAGGAGAACCCGCCGCCCTCGCCGATCGCCTCGGTGGCCCCGGCGAAGAGCTCGGGGCGGTGCTCGACCAGCCAGTGGGCGCCGAACTTCCCGCCCGCCTCCTCGTCGGCGAGGAAGGCGAGGACCAGATCGCGGGCCGGACGTGTGCCGGTCCTGGCGAAGTGCCGGGCCGTGGCCAGCATGACCGCGACGGTGTCCTTCATGTCGATCGCGCCGCGCCCCCAGAGGTAGCCGTCGCGGATCTCGCCGGAGAACGGCGGCACCTGCCACTCGGAGGCGTCGGCGGGTACGACGTCGAGGTGGCCGTGCACCAGCAGGGCGCCCCTGGACGGGTCGGTGCCCGCGATCCGCGCGATGACGTTGGCCCGGCCGGGGGCGGACTCCACCAGGACGGACTCGATGCCGGCCTCGGCGAGGCGGGCCACCACCCAGTCGGCCGCAGCGCGCTCGTCGCTGGTCGGGTTGGAGGTGTCGAAGCGGATCAGTTCGGCGCAGAGGCCGACGGCCTCCTCCTGGGCCTCTTCGGAAGCGGGGACGATGCTCATGCTGCTCCTGCCGGGGTGGTGACGTGGGCGGCGGGCGCCGCGGTGTGCGCGTCGTCGTCCAGGGTGGAGGTGCCGTACGGCCTGACCCAGCCGAGCAGGCCGAGCACGCAGTACAGGAGGAAGGCGGTGGCCAGCGAGTTGAGCGCCGGGATGCCGCCGTCGTAGAACTTGCCGACGCAGAACGCGGCGAGCCAGATGGCCAGGGACATCGGCACCCAGGTGGGCGAGGTCGCCGGCAGGGTCTGGGCCTGGCGGGTCTCGTCCAGCGGCTTGCGCATGCGCTTCACGACCCAGTACTCCGCGACGATGATCCCGCCGATCGGCGGGATCATCACGCCCAGCAGCGACAGGAAGTCGGTGAAGTGGGTCATGATGCCGACCGCGGACAGGAGCGTGCCGGCGATGCCGAGGGCGACGGTGACCACTCCGCGGTGCAGCCGCTTGCCGAAGACGACCTGGAAGAAGTTGACGACACCGAGCGAGGATCCGTACAGGTTCCAGTCGTTGATCTTGGCGGTGGACATCAGGACCACGATCACACCGAAGGCGCCCGAGGTGGAGAGCACGATGTGGGAGACCTCGCTGGACTTCACCAGATGGCCGAGGAGCACACCGGTCATGCCGACGATGTACTCGGAGAGGATCATCGACGAGGCGCTCTGCAGGAAGACGTGCGTGCCCTTCCTGTTGTAGCGGGTCATCTCGGGGGAGACGATGGCGCCCGTCATGTAGCCGCCCGCGATGGCGGTGGCGGCCACGGCCAGCGGGATCGTCTCACCGGGCGGCGGGG
This sequence comes from Streptomyces sp. NBC_01012, assembly GCF_045162755.1. Classification (NCBI taxonomy): domain Bacteria; kingdom Bacillati; phylum Actinomycetota; class Actinomycetes; order Kitasatosporales; family Streptomycetaceae; genus Streptomyces; species Streptomyces sp. NBC_01012. The sequence continues at coordinate 5,670,937 of NZ_CP108688.1, forward strand.
AGCTGATCAGGTCGCCGATCGAGTGGTCGTTCAGCGTGGTGATCACCGACCAGGCGACCATGCCGAAGAACAGCGGGGTGACGATCTTCGCGAACAGCGCCATGTAGCGGAAGCCGAAGATCACCAGGGCGGTGATGGCGATGCCCGCGACGACGCACCACATCCACGACGGGCCGCCGACGAGCGCCGAGACACTGTCGCCGAAGATCGTGTTCTGGACGCCGAACCAGCCGACCAGGCTTACCGCGATGACGAAGCTGACGAGCGCCGAACCGTTGCGTCCGAAGCCCACCCAGCGGGTCAGCATCGGTGTCGCCAGGCCCTCGCGCATCCCGGCGAGGCCGATGGCGAAGATCACGATCTCCAGGATCACCGCACCGAGCGTGAAGGCGAGGAACGCGTCCCCGAAGGTCATGCCCACACCGATGGTGGCACCGAGGGTGAACTGGGAGATCGACCCGGACTGGGCCAGCCACTGGAGCAGCATCGACCAGAAGCCGAAGCGCTTGTCGCGCGGGACCCGGGAGAGCGAGTAGTCGTCGCTGCCGATGCTCTTGGCCTCGGCGGCCACGGTGGTGGCCCGGCTGTCGGATGCCATCAGGACTCCTGAGGTGTGCGGCCGAGGGTCTGCAGGTGTGCGAGCGACCCGTAGCGGTTGACGAGGTTGTCGAACTCCACCGCGTCGTGGAAGTCCAGGTTTCCGGCACCGAAGGCCTTGGCGACCTCGACGGCGTACCGGGCGGCCGAGGCGATGTCCGTCTCGTGGCTCGCGCCCGTCTGGCAGCCCGGGACCGCGGCGGCCGATGTGACCGCGAGACCGACGACCGGGGCGGCGGTCGCGGTGGCGGGCTGGAGAATCGAATTGATGTGGTGTGCACCGTTACCGTACGGGGTGATGTCCTGGGTGGTCACCGGGTACGTGACCAACGGCTCACCGGTCACCACGGCGAGCAGCTCGCCGAGCTGCTCGGAGACGCGCAGCACCCAGCCCTCCTTGACGGTGGGCGAGAGGGCCAGACCCTTGTGGTTGATGATCCGGTTGCCCTTGGTGGTGTCGATGGAGAGCACGGCCTCCATCTCGCCGGTGACCTCGTGCCGGTTCATCGTGGCGATGTCCACCGGGGACCCCATGAACGGCACCGGGTCGTGCGGCTCGGTCGGGGCGCTCGGGCAGATGTGCGTGGCGACGATCACGTCACCGGGCAGGGTGTCGCCCCTGCGGCGCATGTCCAGCAGCTTGGCTGCGGTGGCGAGCGCCGAGGCCGCGCCGTCGGCGTCGGACACCAGTCCGGTCACCTCGGGCCGTGCGCCCACACCGCCGAGCCGGCCGACCACGCCGAGGGTACGGGCGCCGCCGCCCGACGCACGCCCCCGGGAGCCGGGGATACGGACGAGCACGAAGTCCGTGGACCCCCGGTCGCCGGTGACCGTCGTGACCTCGGCCGCCGAGCCGGCGGCCCCGGCGACGGAGTCGAGGTATCCGACGACCGTCTCGCCGCTGACCTGCGGGTCGTCCAGCAGCTCGACGATGTCCAGTACGTACTTGAGCATGGGGGGCCTTTCTCCGGAGCGGGACACCCGCCCGGCACCGCTACGAGGAAGTGCGGGGCGGGGTGCTGGAGCCACATTCGGGATCCGCTACCGTGGAACGCAATGCTTTCCCGTTATCTGCAATTCAGGTCTGAATGGTGAGATGCTGCTGATGACCGACTTCGCGCTGGACCGCCGTACCCCCGCCGGTGCGCTGCAGACCGTGGACCGGGCGCTCCTGGTGCTGCTCGCCTTCGAGCGCACGCGACCCGACTGGGGTGTCACCGAGGTCGCCGAGGAGTTCGGCTGGGACACCTCGGTCGCCCAGCGTCTGCTGGCCACCCTCGCGGGCCGGGGCTTCCTGGTGTCCGACCCGGTCACCCGCCGCTATCGCATCGGCCCCGCCGTGCTGCGGCTGGGCCGGCAGTGGGAGCGCTCCGGGTCACTGGAGCTGCTGGCCGCACCGGTCCTGGAGGAACTGCGCCGCGCCACGGGCGACACCGTGCTGTTCTGTCTGCCGGACAACTTCCACATGCGGTGCGTGGCCGCCGAGGAGGGCGAGACGGGGCCGCTGCGCTACTACCCGCTGGTCGGCGAGCTCTATCCCGCGCACGCCGGTGCGACCAGCAAGTCCTTCTACGCCCATCTGCCCGACGACCAGCGCCACCGGCTCTTCAGGGGCCGGCCCATGGCGCGGTTCACCGACCGGACCGTCACCGACCCCGACCTGCTGGAGCGGGAGTTCCTCAAGGTCCGCGCCCAGGGGTACGCCTGGACCGTCGGTGAGTACGACACCGGGATCGCGACCGTCGCCGTACCGGTGTTCCTGGGACGTGAGCCCTACGGCAGCCTCAGCCTCGGCGGGAGCGAGGACCGGTTCCGTGAAGCGCCCGATGACCGGCTCGACGCGCTGGGCCACGCCGCCCGGCTGCTGGAGCAGCGGCTCACGCACCCGCCCCAGCGCCCCAAGTCCCGGGCGGGCCGCCCCCGTACGGCCTGACCCCTGCCCCCGAGCCGCCCGGCCGGCTTTCCGCCCCTACCGCACGAGGAACCTCTGTGAATCTGCTGCTGCTCTCCAACTCCACCCAGTACGACCGCGGTTACCTGGAACACGCCCTGGACACGGTCACCGCGTTCCTCCCGGCGGGCGCCCGGCTCGCCTTCGTGCCGTATGCGCTGGCAGCCCATGACGCGTACACCGAGCGGGTCCGAGCCGCCCTTGAGCCCTCCGGGATCCGGGTGCGCGGCGTCCACGAGAACGCCGACCCGATCGCCGAACTCGCCGCCTCGGACGCCGTGTTCATCGGCGGAGGCAATTCCTTCCGGCTCCTGTCCGCCCTCCATCGCACCGGCCTGCGCGAGGCGGTGCGGGACGCCGCGCGGGACGGGCTGCCGTACATGGGCGCGAGCGCGGGCACGAACATGGCCGCACCGACCTTGCGCACCTCCAACGACATGCCCATCGTGCAGCCGCCGTCCTTCGACGCGCTGGGCCTGGTCCCCTTCCAGATCAACCCGCACTATCTGGACCCCGACCCGGCCAGCACCCACAAGGGTGAGACCCGCGAGGAGCGGCTGACCGAATTCCTGGAGGAGAACGACGTCCCCGTGCTCGGGCTGCGCGAGGGCTCCTGGCTCCGGGTCCAGGAGGGCACGGCGACGGTCCAGGGAGCCCTCCCTGCCCGGCTGTTCACCCGCGGTGCCCGGCCGCAGGAGCTCGCGGCCGGGAGCGATGTGTCCGGGCTGCTGGCTACGGAGCCGAGGTTCGACTCTCCGGCGCGCTGACCCGCGCCGCCGCCGGGGGCACGGCCTCAGCGGCGGTGAGCGCGTCGCCCGCGCTGCTGGCGAGCAGCACAGGGCGGCGCGCCCGTCGCTGTGCCGGCAGGAACGCGGCCAGCACGAGACCGACCAGCACCGCGCCCGTGGCGATCATGAAGGAGGTCCGGAAGCCCTCCATGGTCGGGACCTCCACCGACCCCATCCGCACCGAGGTGTTCGCCAGCACCATGCCGATGACCGCGCTCGACATCGAGGTGCCGATCGACCGCATCAGCGTGTTCAGGCCGTTGGCCGCACCCGTCTCCGACGCGTCGACCGCCCCGATGATCAGGGCGGGCAGCGAGGAGTACGCGAGCCCGATGCCGGCGCCGAGCACCACCGCGATGATCACGGTCTGCCAGGGGGCGCTCATCAGGCCGAGCCCCGCCCCGTAACCGACGGCGATGATCAGCATGCCGAGGATCAGGGTGGTCTTGGGGCCGCGGCGGGCGGAGAGACGCGCGTACAGCGGGGCGACGAACATCATCGTCAGGCCCAGGGGTGCCACGCAGAGCCCCGCCACCACCATGGACCGCCCCAGGCCGTAGCCCGTCGACTCGGGCAGCTGGAGCAGTTGCGGCAGGACCAAGGAGACGGCGTAGAAGGCGACCCCGACCATGATCGAGACCAGGTTGGTGAGCAGCACCTCACGGCGTGCGCTGGTCCGCAGATCGACCAGCGGCGCCGTGGAGCGCAGCTCGAACAGGCCCCACAGCACCAGGATCACCAGGGACGCGGCGATCAGACCGAGGGTCAGGGGAGAGCCCCAGCCCCAGTCGCCGCCCTTGGTCACGGGCAGCAGCAGGCAGACCAGGCCGAGGGAGAGCCCCACCGCCCCGGTGAAGTCGAAACGCCCCGGCGCGCGCAGCGCGGGCTCCGGCACGACGAGGGCGGTCAGCGACATCGCCAGCACGCCCAGCGTGGCCGAACCGAGGAACAGCGCGTGCCAGTCGGCGTGCTGGGCGACGATCGCGGCCGCGGGCAGCGCGAGTCCGCCGCCCACCCCTATGGAGGAGCTCATCAGGGCCATCGCCGAACCGAGCTTCTCGCGCGGCAGCACATCGCGCATGATGCCGATCCCGAGCGGAATGGCACCCATGGCGAAGCCCTGGAGCGCCCGGCCGACGATCATGATCACGAGGCTGTCGGTCGAGGCGCAGATCAGCGAGCCGACCACCATCACGGCGAGGCTCGCCAGCAGCATCCGCCGCTTGCCGTACAGGTCGCCGAGCCGCCCCATGATCGGGGTCGCGACGGCCCCGGCGAGCAGCGTGGCCGTCATGACCCAGGTCGCGTTCGCCGGGTCGGTGCCGAGCAGTGAGGGCAGGTCCTTGATGACGGGGACGAGCAGGGTCTGCATCACCGCCACGGTGATCCCCGCGAACGCGAGTACGGGTACGACGCCGCCGCCCTTGCGCCTCTGCGGGTCGTCGGGGAGCTCCGCGGCTCGCTGTTCGTTCGTCGTCCGTCGCATACGTGGGGCCTCCGGGCAGGGGAAAGTGGCGAAGATCGAGCGGGGTGGAGCTGAAGCATGCGGCGACGCGCCAGGGCAGCGCCGACCGCCAAGTGTGTGCATGTTGAACGCTTCCTTGTGTACGCGTTATTCCGGTGAACGCGGTGTGAAAACAGCGAAGTCGGCGCAGGTCCTACGCCGAGGGACGGAGGCCCGATGAGACCGAAGGGGGACCCGAAATCGATGTACGGGGCACAAGTGGCCTGCGAGTATGACACCCATGGATGACGTCTCCCCGCCCGCCCGCCCGGCCGCCCGCCCGGTCGAGAACCCGTACCTGGGCCGTGGTCGCGGCCGCCTGCACCGGGCAGTTCCTGGTCGTGCTCGACGTGTCCGTGGTCAATGTGGCGCTGCCGTCCATGCGCACCGATCTGGGCCTGAGCGCACCCGCACTCCAGTGGGTCGTCAACGCCTACTCCATCGCCTTCGCCGGCTTCATGCTCCTCGGCGGACGCGCCGCGGACATCTACGGCCGCAAGCGGATGTTCCTGACCGGGATCGCCCTGTTCACCGCGGCCTCCCTGGCCGGCGGCTTCGCCCAGGAGGGCTGGCAGCTCCTCGCCGCCCGCGCGGGGCAGGGACTCGGCGCCGCCGTGCTGTCCCCGGCGACCCTCACGATCCTCACCGCGGCCGTCCCCGAAGGCCCCGCACGGACCAGGGCGATCGGCACCTGGATGGCGGTCGGCGCGGGCGGCGGTGCGGCCGGCGGGCTGATCGGCGGCGTCCTCACCGACCTCCTTTCCTGGCGGTGGGTCCTGTTCATCAACGTGCCCGTCGGCGTCCTCGTCATCGCGGGCGCCGCGGTGTGGCTGGCCGAGGGCCGGGCGGGCGACCGGCGCCGCGTGGACCTGCCGGGCGCGGTGCTCGTCACCGCGGGCCTGGCGACGACGGCGTACGGCATCGTGCAGACCGAGGCCGCCGGCTGGACCGCGGCCCGCACCCTGGTGCCCCTCCTGGGCGGCCTCGCGCTGCTCGCCGTGTTCGTCCTGGTGGAGGCGAGGACGGCCGCGCCGCTGATGCCGCTGCGGGTGCTCGGGGTACGCGCCGTCTCGGCGGCGAACGTGTCGATGCTGCTGCTGGGTTCGGCGACGTTCTCCATGTGGTACTTCATGACCGTCTACGCCCAGAACGTACTGGGATACACGCCGCTGGAGGCCGGATTCGCGCTCGTACCGAGCTCCGCGGCGGTCTTCATCGGCTCGAAGGCCGCGCCCGCGCTCATGGCACGCATCGGTGCCAAGCCCCTGGCCGTGACCGGCGCCCTGGTCGCCGCCTCAGGCTTCGGCTGGCAGTCCACCATGGGTGTGCACGGCGCCTATCTCACCTCGGTCTGCCTCCCCGGCGTCCTGATGATGGCCGGGGCCGGACTGGCCTCCACCCCGCTGGCCACGCTCGCCACCTCCGGCGCGGCACCCGGCGACGCCGGACTCGCCTCCGGTCTCGTCAACACCTCCCGCACGATGGGCGGAGCGCTGGGTCTCGCCGCGCTCTCCACGATCGCCGCGGCCCGCACCGCGGGCTCCGGAGGGGCCATGGAGATCACGGCCGGATACGCCCTGGCCTTCCGCACATCGGCCGTGGTGCTGGTGGCAGGGGCGCTGATGATGCTGCTGTGGCTGCCGGACCGCCGGGAGCCGCGCACGGGCGGACCTCGGGGCCCACGGGCCTCGGGCGGGTCGGCACGGCAGGGGCAAGGGCAAGAGCAGGAGCAGGGGCAGGGGCAGGAAGCCGCGCAGGCGGAGGCCTAGGGTTGCTCCGTCCGGATCCGGCGGTTTCCGTCCGGACATGGCGGTTTCCGTCCGGACGTGGCGGGCTCGTACGGCTCAGAGCCAGCCCTGCTGCCGTGCGGCGCGCATGGCCTCCATGCGGTTGCGGGTGCCCGTCTTGCCGATGGCCGATGACAGGTAGTTGCGGACCGTGGACTCCGAGAGGCTCAGCTTCACGGCGATGTCGGAGACCGTCGCCCCGTCCACGGACGCGTTCAGGGCGTCCCGCTCCCGTGGGGTCAGCGGGCTCGGGCCCGCGCCCAGGGCGGCGGCGGCCAGCGCCGGATCGATCACGGTCTCGCCGCCCAGCACCTTGCGGATGGCCTTCGCCAGATCCCCGACCGGGCCGTCCTTCACCAGGAAGCCCGCCGCCCCGGCCTCCATGGCACGCCGCAGATACCCCGGCCTGCCGAAGGTCGTCAGGATCAGCACCCGGCAGTCGGGGACCTGCGTGGACAGCTCGGCTGCGGCGTCCAGACCGCTGCGGCCGGGCAGCTCGATGTCCAGCAGCGCCACGTCCGGACGGGAGAGGAGCGCCTCGTCCACGATCCTGTCCCCGGCCTCCACCTGGGCGACGACCTCGAAGTCCGGTTCCATCCCCAGCAGCAGGGCGAGCGCGCTGCGCATCATGCCCTGGTCCTCGGCGAGGAGGATGCGTACCGAACCCGTGGGCCGGTGGTCCTGCGGCATCTCGTTCACGGGCTCAGACTAGGGCCTTTCGTTTGGATCAGGCCGGGCTCGCGGGGTCTGGTGCCGCACCTCGCGGCGTTGTCGTCAGTTGCCAGGGCTCCGCCCTGTCGCCTTCCTCCGCCTTGCGATGCACGGCACCAGACCCCGCTCCCTGATCCGGCCTGATCCAAACGAAAGACCCTAGGCGCGGACGTGCTCGTTCCGCCCGGTGGAGCGCACGTCAGGCGCGGTCGTGCTCCCCGGTGTCGCCCTCCGCCCCCGTCGGCAGCCCCGCCGGCAGTTCCGCCGTCACGACGAAGCCGCCCTTCGCCCCGGGCCCTGACTTCAGGGAGCCGCCCGCCGCGGCCAGCCGCTCGGCCAGGCCCTTCAGCCCCGTACCCGAGGCCGGGCCCACCGGGTGCCGAGTACCGCCACCCGCGGCGCCGGCCCCGATGCCGTTGTCCTTCACGGTCAGCCGGATCCGTTCGGGTGTGGAGTCCAGCACGAACTCGCAGCGGGTCGCGCAGCTGTGGCGTACGGCGTTGGTGACGGCCTCCCGGGCGACCCAGCCCAGCAGCGCGTCGGTCTGCGGGGCAGGCGATGGCCCCGAACGGTGTACGGACGCCTCGATGCCGGCGGCGGCCAGCACCGGGCCCGCCCGGTCCAGTTCGGTGGCCAGGCTCCCCTCCCGGTAGCCCGTCACCGCCTCCCGGATCTCGGTGAGGGCCTGGCGGCCCACGGACTCGATGTCGGACACCTGCGCGATCGCCGCGTCGATGTCGTGCGGGGCGAGCCTGCGGGCCGCCTCCGACTTGACCACGACGACCGACAGGGTGTGGCCGAGCAGATCGTGCAGATCGCGCGAGAAGCGCAGCCGCTCCCGCTCGACGGCGTTGCGGGCCAGCTCCTGCCGGGTCGCGCGCAGCTCCGTCACGGTCTCGGACAGGGTGAGGATCGCGGCCGTGACACCTCCGGAGAGGAGGGTTCCGTAGCCCAGCGTCCACGGCTCCGCGACATGGTCACCGCGCCATACGGTCACCGCGCACGCGGACGCCGCCAGGACCAGCAGGCCGACGCCCAGCCGCCTGCCGCGCAGGATCGTCCCGCAGGCCAGCGCGAACAGGGGGAAGAAGAGCAGCCAGCTGCCGCCGTAGCCGATCGCGAGACCGAAGGTGATGAAGGCCATCGCGGCCAGCAGCACATAGGACGTGACGCTCTCCCGCGTCCTCCTGTCGAAGCCCCGGAACACCACCGAGACGTAGAAGGAGTTGAAGACGAACAGCCCGATGCCGCCGACCCACGGATTCGCCGTCTCGCCCTGCCAGAGGTTGGCGAACGCGCCGAGCCCCATCAGCAGCATGGGCAGCATCGTGTAGGGGCGGGGCGAACCCGGCATCCGGTTCCTCGCCCTGGCCCTCGCCTTCCTGAGCGCGGTCGCCCTCCCGGACACGGTCACCTCCTCGGACATGGTCACCTCCTCGGGCGCAGTCATTTCCTGGGGCGCAGCCACTTCCTGGGGCACGGGCGCGGTCACTCCGCTCACAAGGTCCTCGCCGACCGACGGTAGGACACGACGGCGTATCCGCCGAAGAGCAGCAGCCACGCGCCCAGCACGGTCAAGGACCCGGCCCCGGGGGCATGCCCCGAGACCGTCGCCCAGCCGAGGTCGGCGAACCCGTGCGCCGGGGTGTATGCGCCGACGGCACCCAGCCATCCGGGGAACATGTCGAGCGGGAACCACAGCCCGCCGACGACCGCGAAGCCCATCAGACAGGCCACGTTGACCACACCGGTGCCCTGCGGGGTGAGCCGGTAGCCGTTGCCGATGCCGAGCAGGGTGAACGGCAGCGCGCCGATCCACAGCAGCAGCACCAGCGCGCCCCACTGCCACACCGCCAGCCGCACCCCGTTGACGAGCGCCCCGGCGAGCAGGACGGTCAGGACGGTCGGCAGGACCGTCACCGAACCGCTGATCGCACGGCCCGCGACCGCACGGCCCGGATCCAGCGGCGTGATCCTCAACTGCCGCAGCCAGCCGAGTGACTTGTCCGACGAGATGCCCGTACCGATCGCCATGGACGAGCCGAGCGCCCCGTACGCCGCCATGCCGACCATCGACGCGGCCTTCCAGTCCCCGTAGGTGCCGCCCCCACCGAGGTTCGTGAAGAGCAGATACATCATCACCGGCATGCCCGTCCCGAAGATCAGGAACGTGGGATCACGCAGGGTGCGCCGGATTTCGAGGGCGATGTACGCGTACATCACACGGCCTCCTTCACCGAGCCGGCCGGCGCCTCAGGGGAGGCGGGCACGGGTGCGGTCAGGGAGAGGAACGCGTCCTCCAGGGTGGCCCTGCTCGCCTGGAGGCCGCGTACGGCCCCGATCCGCGCCAGCGCGACGACCGTCGCGTCCGAGTCGTCCGTACGCAGCAGCGCCCGGTCCTCGCGCACCTCGACGCCCACCACCCCGGGGAGCGACTCCAGTCCGGCGACCGGGTGGCCCGCCAGGTCGATCGAGACCAGGCCGCCGCCCGCCGACCGCTTGATCACCTCACCGCTGCCGTCCGCGACGATCCGGCCCTGGTGCAGGACGACGATCCGGTCCGCGTTCCCGTCGGCCTCCTCCAGATGGTGCGTGGAGAACAGGACGGTGGTGCCGCGCTCCGCGAAGGCCTGGATGGAGACCCAGAACGCGCGCCGCGCCTCCACGTCCAGTGCGGACGTCGGCTCGTCCAGCACGACCAGCTCCGGATCACCCGCCAGCGCGACGGCGAACCGGACACGCTGGATCTGGCCCCCGGACAGCTTGTCGACGCGCCGGTTCGCGTACTCCGACACCCCGGCGAGGGCGAGCGCCTCCGCCACGGGAAGCGGGCGCGGATACAGGGCGGCGACGAAGCGGATCAGCTCACCCACCGTCACCCGGGGAATCGGCCGCCCGTCCTGGAGCATCGCACCCGCGAGCCCGGCGCGGACCGCCCGGTCGGGGGTGCGGCCGAGGAGGCTCACCGTGCCCGAGTCGGGGTCGTCCAGGCCCAGCAGCAGGCTGATGGCCGTGGACTTCCCCGCTCCGTTGCGGCCCAGCAGGGCGACGGTCTCGCCCCGCCCGATCGTGAGGTCGATGCCGTCCACCGCCCGCACGGTGTGCCCCGCCCGCCCGAACGTCTTGACCGCCGCGGTGAACACCACCGCAGGCCCGCTTCCCCTGATCCCCGTTGTCCGTGTCATGACGATGACGCTACGGGCCCGCGCACGTCCGGGGCAGGGGCGTGCGTACGGACTACGCGATGACAAATGTCATCGGTGCGTGGGCTGTTGGGGCGGGCCGTCAGGGCGGGCCCCCGCTTCAGGCCGCCGTGCCGCCACCCCCTTCGGCAGGACGGCGGTGACGTCCGTGCGGCTGTGCGGTCACGCTCTCCGCAGATGCGCCTCCTCGGTGCTTTCCGTAGCCGCCGGCTTCGGCCCGTTCCGTGTCCGCCTCGGGCGGACGCGTCTGGGTCGTGTCGGTTCGGGCTTCAGACATGTGGGAGTTCTCCCCGTTGCAATCGCTTACGTGTGTGTCGCAGCCCGCCGCCACCCCAACGCGGTCACCGTCGGCATCCGCACGGAACGGCTGCGTAGCCCCGAAGTCAGTTTATCCAGGTGCGGTGCGCCCCGTGAGAGGCGCCTGCCCCAGGGGTACGGGCGTGCACACGCCGCGGGGCGGGGTCGCCCCGGACATGTCCGTTCCCTCCCCGGGGGCCGGGTGCGGCTCGTCCACGGGAGCTTCGACGAGGGCCACGGCGCAGGGCGCGCCCTCCTGTGAGTACGGCAGGTGCAGCACCCCTTCCCGGGTCCAGAATCCGGACCCGGCGAGCCATCCGTCGGGTGCGGCGAACTGGTGCAGCCGGCGCCCCGCCGGACGCCACAGCCCCACCCAGCTGCCGGCGGCCCCGTCGATCCGCAGAGCCACCGCGCAGCTCTCCGGCATCAGCATCTGACCCGGCTGCACGGCGAACGGTGTCAACGTCCCCTCCGACGGGCGCAGGCACTCGGGGAACCGCACCGGGAGGCAACTGCCGAGCACGCCCCAGCCGAGCCGGTCGTGGCCGGGCGCGTCCGACCTGACCAGCAGCAGACCGCTGTCGGCGTCGGCCGTCAGCAGCCGGTCGTTGCTGTCCGGGGCGATCTGCAGCAGGGGCGTCACCTCTCCGCCGCGCTCCAGATCCGCGACGACCGCCTTCACCGGGCCACCGCCCGGCATCTGCCGGTCCAGGGCGAGCATTCGGCCCTCGTGGTCCAGCCAGACACCGCCCGAACAGTGCCCGGGGACATCGGCGACCTGCTCGGGGCCGAACGCGCCGCCCGCCACCAGCCAGACGCCGGTGGAGCGTTCGCCGGGGAGCAGGGCGTAGGCGCTCACCCCGTCCGGGGACGGGGGCAGGAGAGTGAGCTCCGTACAGTCGAGGGAGCCCAGCGAGACCTCACCCGTGCCGGGTCCGGTCGGGTAGAGGAGCGAGAACGTGTGCGATCCGGCCGCCACCTCCCGCCGGATCAGGACCCGGCCGTCCGAGAGCGGCAGCACGTCGGAGCCCGCGTCCTCCGGCTGGTCGAGGGGGAGCGGGACGGCGTAGGGCTCGGGGCCGTCCAGCGTCCAGCGCTCCGGGAACCAGCCCGGCCCGGCGGTCTCCCCTGCCGTCTCCCCGTCCATCTCCCCGGCCACGGTGAGCCGCGCCGCGTAGGCGTGGCCGGCAGCGAGGGTGAGCGCGGGCGGGAGCGGAGGCGGGAGCGGGGGCACGGAGGGGACAGGCGGAATGAAGGGGAGGGGCGGTACGGATGAGGCCGCCCTTGCGGCCCTGCCCGTCCTGATCGCCCTGATCGCGCGGTCGATCCTGGCCGTGCTGTCCGCCCGGTCCGCCTCGGCCGTCCGGTCCGCCTCGGCCGCCGGGTCCGTCTCGGCCGTGCTGTCCGTACCGTCCGGCCCGCTGTGCGCCTCCGTGTCGTACGGCACCGCATCGCGCGCCGCCGCGTCATGGGCCTGGGCCCCGGTGGCGTCCGCCTCGGCGTCTTCCGGCTCATCCGTGGCGTGGGGTTCCACGGGCTCGGTCGGCTCCTCGGATCCCGTGGATCCGGGTGCGGGGCCGGCCGTCGTGGCGGCCCCCGCGACTCCGGTGGTCTTGTCCTCGATGGCACAGGCAGTCATGGTCCGGTCACCTCCGGCAACCGAAGCTAGGTTTCGCACGCCTCACCGGACAACACGAGCCCCGTCACTTCACACATAAGGGTGCCGATGTCCTGATTCGCCTGCGAAGGCCAGGGGAGTGTGCTGACGCGGTTGCGCCGCGCGTAACGATTCGTACCGGGCCGCCGGTCCCGCTCCACGGGCCACCGCGGCCAGGGGCGACGGGGTACGCCGGACAGGTAGCCTTTCCCCCGTGCCCCGTCTGTCTGAAGTCATCGCCGAGCTCGACGCCCTCTGGCCTCCCGAGCGGGCCGAAGGCTGGGACGCCGTCGGCACGGTCTGCGGTGATCCCGAAGCCGGGATCGACCGTGTCCTCTTCGCCGTCGACCCCGTCCAGCAGGTCGCCGACGAGGCCCGTGCCATCGGCGCCCAGCTGATCGTCACCCACCACCCGCTCTATCTGCGCGGTACGACGACGGTCGCGGCCTCCACCTTCAAGGGCCGGGTCGTCCACGGGCTCATCAAGCACGACATCGCCCTGCACGTCGCACACACCAACGCCGACACCGCCGACCCCGGAGTCTCCGACGCCCTCGCGGGCGCCCTCGACCTGCGGGTCACCGGCCCCCTCGTGCCGGACGCCACCGACGCGTCCGGACGCCGGGGCCTCGGCCGGATCTGCGAGCTCGACCACCCCGAGACCCTCCGGGACTTCGCGGCCCGCGCCGCCGCCCGGCTGCCCGCCACCGCGCAGGGCATCCGGCTGGCCGGCGACCCCGACGCCCTCGTCCGCCGGGTCGCGGTGAGCGGCGGCTCGGGCGACAGCCTCTTCGACGCCGTACGGGCCGCGGGTGTGGACGCGTTCCTCACCGCCGACCTGCGCCACCACCCGGCCTCCGAGGCCGTCCAGCACTCGCCGCTCGGCCTCGTCGATGCCGCACACTGGGCCACCGAGTGGCCCTGGTGCGAGCAGGCCGCAGCGCAGCTCGACGCGATTTCCGACCGCCACGGATGGGACCTGCGGGTCCATGTCTCGAAGCAGGTCACCGACCCCTGGACCACCCACCACTCTTCTGGAGCCCCCAACTGAACGCCGCGCCCGCCGACCAGATCCGACTCCTCGAAGTCCAGGCACTCGACGTACGTCTGTCGCAGCTCTCCCACAGGCGCACGTCGCTGCCCGAGCACGCCGAGCTCGACGCGCTCAGCAACGACCTCGCCCAGCTGCGCGACCTGCTCGTCGCCTCGCAGACCGAGGAGAGCGACACCACCCGCGAGCAGACCAAGGCGGAGCAGGACGTCGACCAGGTGCGCCAGCGCGCCGTACGCGACCAGCAGCGGCTCGACTCCGGCGCGGTCTCGTCGCCGAAGGACCTGGAGAACATCCAGCGCGAGATCACCTCGCTGGCCAAGCGTCAGGGTGACCTGGAGGACGTCGTCCTCGAAATCATGGAGCGCCGCGAGTCCGCCCAGGAGCGCGTCACCGAACTGACCGAGCGCGTCAGCGCGGTGCAGGCCAAGGTCGACGACGCGACCGCCCGCAGGGACGCGGCGTCCCAGGAGCTCGACGCCGAGGCCGCCACGGTGTCCAAGGACCGTGAGGTCGTCGCGGGCGCCGTCCCCGCCGACCTGCTCAAGCTGTACGACAAGCTGCGCGCCCAGCAGGGCGGCGTCGGCGCCGCACGGCTCTACCAGCGCCGCTGCGAGGGCTGCCGCCTGGAGCTGAACATCACCGAGGTCAACGACGTGAAGGCCGCGTCTCCCGACACGGTGCTGCGCTGCGAGAACTGCCACCGCATCCTCGTCCGCACCTCGGAGTCGGGTCTGTAATGCCCGCCCCCCGCCAGCTGGTCGTCGAGGCCGACGGTGGCTCCCGGGGCAATCCGGGCCCCGCGGGTTACGGCGCGGTCGTCCTCGACCCCGCCGCTGCCGTCACGCTCGCCGAGGCCGCCGAGTACATCGGTGTCGCGACGAACAACGTGGCGGAGTACCGCGGCCTGATCGCCGGTCTCAAGGCGGTCAGGGAGCTGTTCCCCGACGCGGAGGTGCGGGTCCGCGTCCGGATGGACTCCAAGCTGGTGGTCGAGCAGATGTCGGGGCGCTGGAAGGTCAAGCACCCCGACATGAAGCCGCTCGCCGCGGAGGCCGCGGGCATCCTGCCCGCCTCGTCGGTCACGTACGAGTGGATCCCGCGCGAGCAGAACAAGCACGCCGACCGGCTCGCCAACGAGGCGATGGACGCGGGCAGGCGGGGCGAGCGCTGGGACCCGTCGTCATCGACGGCCGACCTGGAGACGCCGCGGGTGCCTGCCGCTCCGGAGGGGGCCCCGGCCGGTCCGCCCGGCGACGCGGCTGCCGGCGCGGCGAAGGTCCGGGCGGCGATGGCGGCTGCCAGGCCGGCGCCCGCACAGGCGGCCGCCTCGGCTTCCCCGCAGGTGGGCTGGGGGAGTGCTCCCGATCTGGGTGAGCCCGCCACCTTCATCCTGCTGCGGCACGGCGAGACGGTCCTCACCCCGGAGAAGCGGTTCTCGGGGAGTGGCGGCAGCGACCCCGAGCTCTCGGATACCGGCCGCCACCAGGCGGCCTGCGCGGCGGAGGCGTTCGCGGCCCGGGGTACCGTCCAGGAGATCGTGAGCTCCCCGCTGCGCCGCTGCCGTGAGACGGCACAGGCCGTGGCGGCCAGGCTGGGCCTCGACGTGCGGATCGAGGAGGGCCTGCGCGAAACGGACTTCGGGCTCTGGGAGGGCCTCACCTTCGGTGAGGTGCGGGAGCGCCACGGCGCCGACCTCACCACCTGGCTGGCGTCCCCCGACGCGGCGCCCACGGGCGGCGGCGAGAGCTTCGCGGAGGTGGCGGAACGGGTGTCGGTGGCACGCGACCGGCTGATCGCGCGGTACGCGGGCCGCACCGTACTCCTGGTCACGCACGTCACGCCGATCAAGACCCTGGTCAGGCTCGCGCTCGGCGCTCCGCCCGAGTCGATGTTCCGGATGGAGCTCTCGCCCGCGTCCGTATCGACCGTGGCGTACTACGCGGACGGGAACCCGTCGCTGAGGCTCCTCAACGACACCTCGCACCTGCGGTAGACGGCAGCGGGCGAGCCCCGCGCGGCCAGGGCCCCGGAAGGCCAGAGCCCCGGGCAGCCAGGACCCCGGGCCCCGGGCGGCCAGACCTCAGACGCGGCCCAGCGCCGACGCCTCGGCGGCCAGCCGTTCCACGCGCGCCCAGTCCTTGGCCGCCACCGCGTCCCCCGGCACCATCCAACTGCCGCCCACACAGCCGACGTTGGGCAGGGCCAGATAGGACGGAGCGGAGGCGAGCGAGATGCCGCCCGTCGGGCAGAAGCGGGCCTGCGGGAGCGGGGAGGCCAGGGCCTTCAGATAGGCGGTGCCGCCCGCGGCCTCGGCCGGGAAGAACTTCATCTCGTCGACCCCGCGCTCCAGCAGCGCGACCACCTCGGACGTCGTGGAGACGCCCGGCAGGAACGGCACGCCCGACGCCTTCATCGCGTCCAGCAGGGTGTCCGTCCAGCCGGGGCTGACCAGGAAGCGCGCTCCCGCAGCGACGGTCGCGGTCACATGTGCGGGCGAGATCACCGTGCCGGCGCCCACCACCGCCTCGGGTACCTCGGCGGCCATGGCCCGGATCGCGTCGAGGGCGGCGGCCGTGCGCAGCGTGACCTCGATCGCGGGCAGCCCGCCCGCGACGAGCGCGCGCGCCAACGGCACCGCGTCGGCCGCGTCCTCCAGCACGACGACGGGGATGACGGGAGCGAGGTCCAGCACGGAAGCGGAGGCGGAAGAGGGCGCGGCGGCGGGCACGGAGGAGGTCATGGACTCATCCTGCCGGGAGCGCAGCACAATACGCAACGAGCGTTGCGCATGATGCAACACCTTCGTGCGGGGTGTGGGTCAGTGGACCTCGGTGACGACCACATCGAGCGCCCAGGGCCGCCCGGCCCGCCCCGGAGCCTGTCCCTCCACCACATGACCGAGGTCGCGCAGCACCTCCATCAGCTGCGCCGGGTCCTTCGGGTCGGCCCCGGCCAGCAGCAGGTCGCGGACCATGCGGCCCTTCGTCGCCTTGTTGAAGTGGCTGACCACGGACCTCTTCTCCACCCCGTCGACCATCCGGGACTGGAGCACCCGCACGCTCGCCGTACGCTCCGCGACCTCGCCCGACGGCTTCCACGCACCGGTGTACGCGGACGAGCGCAGATCCAGGACCAGTTGGTCCCCGGCCGCCTCCGGCATGACCGAGGCCATGGGGACGCGCCAGTACGCGCCCAGCGCGCCGAGCCCAGGCAGCTTCACGCCCATCGAGCAGCGGTACGACGGGATGCGGTCACCCACCCGCACGGCACCCCACAGCCCGGAAAAGGCCAGCAGCGACTTCGCGGCCCGCCGCTTGGCCGCCGCGTCCAGCGTGGCCAGACCGAGCGCGTCGTACAGCACACCGGTGTAGATCTCCCCGGCGGGCCGGGTCCCGGCCGTGCGCAGCTCCGCGTTCTTCGCGATCTCGCCCCGCAGCCCCTCGCTCAGGCCGAGCACCACACGAGCCTTCTCCTCGTCCGCCAGGCACAGCTCGACCAGCTCGTCGACGATCGCGGCCCGTGCCCCTGCGAGGCCGGGCAGGGACAGGGACTCCGGCTTCAGCGGTGCCCCGCGCCCCGAGGCGGCCTTACCTTCGGAGGGCGGCAACAGCACGAGCACGGGACGTCTCCTTCACACATACGCGGCACAGGCCCCCGAGTGCATGGGACCCCTGGCAAGGGTACGGGCCGGGCGACGCCCCCGGCCCGACGGTCGGCAGCCCCTGCCCTGGCGGGAGGTCCAGGGCCGCCCGGGTAACATGGTCACCACGGCAGACGAGCCGGGCGGACGGCCGCGTGAGGATCCTCGGATCCTCCCGAGGAACGTCCGGGCTCCACAGGGCAGGGTGATGGCTAACGGCCACCCGGGGTGACCCGCGGGACAGTGCCACAGAAAACAGACCGCCGGGGACCTCGGTCCTCGGTAAGGGTGAAACGGTGGTGTAAGAGACCACCAGCGCCTGAGGCGACTCAGGCGGCTAGGTAAACCCCACCCGGAGCAAGGTCAAGAGGGAGCGCCCAGGTGCTCCTGCGCGAACGTCCGAGGGCTGCCCGCCCGAGTTCGCGGGTAGACCGCACGAGACCGGCAGCAATGCCGGTCCTAGATGGATGGCCGTCTCCCCGGCCGCCGCGAGGCGACCGGGCGACAGAACCCGGCGTACAGCCCGACTCGTCTGCCCTCCAGGCTTCTGACCTGCGTATCGCAGGTCAGGGTTTTTTCTCGTGGAATCGTGGGTGTCGCCTCACCCTTGTTCGTACCGGTCCGAACCTCACCGCTACGAAGGTGGCCGGAGCGCAGTGGCTCAGGTGATCCGGTGTTCCCAGCTCAGGGAGGGGGCCTGGTCGACCCGGTACAGGTGGGACGCCTGCGTCACGCGGAGCCGTACGGAGTCGATCCCCGGTGCCCCGGCGTCCCGCCAGGCGACGAGGGAACGTTCCACGTGGTCCCACAGGGCCACCGGGCCGCCCTGGCGGACGGTCCAGTTCTCGTCGTCGACGAGGAACTCGGCGAACGACTCCCTCTCCGGATCGAACAGGTACCGTAAGGGCGACCCGTCACCGTCCGTCGCGCAGACGAACTGAGCGCCGGGCGCCGCCAACTGCGCCAGGAAGGCGGGCATCTACTCCTCCAGGACAAGAGGAGACACCTGAGCACGCCGCTCACCGTCCACGTACGCGGTCCGGGCGGAGAGATCGCCGGCCACGGGGGTCACTGCCTGGGCCCGCGCCTGCATGAAGGAGGAGCGCCCGACGATCGAGCCCTCGGCGGTGCCGTCATCGCCGACAGTCAGTTTCGCGAGGCCGGTTCCCCACGGCCACGAGCCGACCGTCCCGAGGACGACGCTTCCGGGCCTCGTCTGCCTGATCCACGCGTACGGGATGCGGCGGACCGCGCAGGTGGCGACGACCCGGTCGTACGGTGCCCGGTACGGGTGGCCCAGGAGCCCGTCGCCCGTCACTGTCCACGTCGAGAAGCCGGCGGCTTCGAGAGCGGCATCGGCGCGTGCGGCCACCTGTGCGTCGACCTCGACCGTGGTGACGTTGTCCTCGCCGAGGTAATGGCACATCAGGGCGGTGGAGTAGCCGGTGCCCGTGCCGATCTCCAGGACTCGGTGGCCCACCGCGAGGTCCAGGGTCTCGATCATGCCGACGACGGTGGCCGGGTCGGTCGAGGAGGACGTGGGCACACCCACGACGGGTTCGTCGGCCTGGTCGGCGGTGAGGTGGCCGTCGAGCTGGGTGGTGAGGGTGTCGACGCTGTACGCGATCTTCAGCCACTCGTCCGGGTCCGTGTCGGTGGCGGTGACGGGCCGCCAGGCCCGCCCCTGGTCCAGGAAGACTCCCGGGCGGAGGAACCGCTCACGGGGGACGACCTCGACGGCCGCACGCAGCCAGGGGGATTTCAGTACACCTTCGCTCATGAGCACGGTCGCCATGCGACGTCGTTCGGATGCCGGGTCGGTCATCGGCCGTCTCCTTGCACGAGTAGGTCGGCGAAGGCTGTGGACATCGGGAGGCCGGTCTCGGTCTCCAACCACCCCCACTGTCCGTTGGGATTCAGTTCCAGCCACCAGTAGTCCCCCTCGCGGTCGACCGCGAGGTCGAAGCTCCCCGATACCAGATCCAGTCGGTTCAGGTAGGCATGCAGGCCCTTGGCCAACCGGTCGGGAAGGTGCTCCACGGTGTAGGTCAGGGCGCTGTAGTCCTTGCGCCAGTCCAGGAGGTCGGAGTCGATGCGTACGGCGAATCCATGCCGACCGGCGATCAGCACGCGGACATCGGCGACCTTGTCCACACGAGCCTGGAACAAGTGTGGGGTGACCCGGACGCTTTCGTCGATCTCGGCGGCGGTGACCGGGTCCGCCCAGCCGGTCACCGGTACGCTCTCTCGCCCATAGGGGGTCCATCGCAGCGTCTTGAAGATTGCCTGCCCCTGAGAGTGGACGAACTCGCGGGCCTCGTCCGGGTCGTTGGTGACAAGGGTGGGCGGGATGGTGAAGCCGAGTTGCTGGGCGAGAACGAGCTGGGCGGGTTTGTAGTCGGCTGCGGCAATGCGCAGGGGGTGGTTGACCCAGAGCGGGCCACCCAGGGCGTAGAGGGTGCCACCGAGTCCGTAGCGGACCTGCGCCGCCGCGAATCGTGAGTCGTCAGCGGACAGGTGGGGAAACGTAGGCCATTCCGGACGGCGCCAGTACACCGATCGGACTTGAGCCACATCAGCGGTTCTCGACGGAGTGCGCACCTGTCCGACCACAGGGGCCGGGCAGGTGCCGAACCGAGCCGAGACCATGAGGTCCTCACCGATGTCGGCGGGATTGAACCGGACCACCGGTACATCGCGCCGGTTGAGTTCGGTGATCACCATGTCGGCGGTGATGTCGTCCGCCTCGGTGACCACCAGAACCGGCCTCTCCTCGGTCATGGCCATCAGTCCTGATTGCTGTCCTGGTCGTGGCCCTGGTCGTTCTTGGAGTCCGAGTTCGTCGTCGTGGAGGTCTCGGTCCCGGAGCTGGTGCCGTGCTTGCCCATTTCGACCACCTGCCCGACGCGGTCGCGGAACACCCCGAGCTGCGTCGTGGGGTCGACGGCGACCGTGGCGTGGGGTCGACGGATGACCGTCGGGTAGGGCGCGAGTCGGCTCGTACCCCACGGCCGCGTGGGGGGAGGGAGTGCGGCAGAGGTGGTCATGAGACTCCTTGGGCTGAAGGGTGTGGTGCGGAAAACCGCCTGCGCCAGAGGGCACGGACGGCGATCTGTGGGCGGCGGCTCAGGGGTGAGCGGCCTGGATGCTGTCGGCCGCGGTCGCCCACTCGACTCCGGACGCGGGTCGGACGTGCGCAATGCGGACCGTGCCGTGGCTGTGGAGCTCATGTGTGACGGCGACGAGCACGCCCTCCCCACGTGAGGCGATGCCACGGACACGGGTGTCCAGGAGCGGGTGGTGCTCGTAGCCGTCGGAAGAACCGACCGGGTTCACTCCTGTGGCTCCTGCCGGGCCTCGGCGCGGCGCATGAACCTCTCCCAACCGCCGGCCGCCCGTACCCGCAGAGCCCGGCTCGGCGCACCCGGCCAGGGCTCCGGTGGCGTGTACGTACGGCCATTGGCGGCGGGGTTCCTGCGGGGCAGTCCGGAGGCCGTCACGCGATCGCTCCTCTCTGTGGGGAGTCGCCCGGAGGGCCCTTCGCCGTCCGAGCGGTGTGTGACCAGTGAACGACGATCCGTTACCTTCTCCCAGAGCGAAGCTCGCGCAATGCCTGGGCGTTTTCCGGGCGTTGGCGCGTGGCGGGCATGAGTGCGTGAAAGGGTTCTTGTGAGGGGAGACCTATGACGTCGAGACGGAAACACTTTGCGGAACGGCGTGCGGCCCGGGGCTACTCTCAGGAGGAATTCGCAGAAGCGCTCTCGGTGGCCACGTCCACCGTGGTCCGTTGGGAAGGTGGTCGCGCTACCCCGCGCCCCCGCCAACGGCCGCATATTGCCGGACTGTTGGGAGTGACCCTCCCCGGCCTTGAAGCCCTTCTCTCCGACGGACAGCCGACCGAGACAGCCGGGCTCTCCGCTGATCCGCCCCTCCTCCATGGTGATGATATGAAGCGCCGCGAAGTCCTTGGCCTGCTCGCCGTTACGGGTGCCCTGGTCGCTCTTCCCGATTCCGGTGAGGCCGCCCGGGGGCGGGCAGCGTCGACGCTCTTGGAGACGGGGGGCGCCCTCCATCGCAGCCTCTGGCAGGTCTACGCGCTGTCGGACTCCAAGCAGGTCGTCTTCCCCGCGGTGCGCGCGCAGCTCGATGTGATGGCGAAGGGACTGGCTGAGACCCGTACCGCTGTGGATCGCTCCCGGTTGTGTCGGATGACGGCCGACCTCTACCAACTCGTGGGTGAGCTGTTCTTCGACGCCAACCGGTACACCGACGCCGCGCAGTGCTACACACTGGCCGCCAACGCGGCCCATGCCGGTGGCGACCACGACCTGTGGGCCTGTGCCATGACCCGCCACGCGTACGTCGAGCTGTACGCGCGCCGCGCGCACGCGGCCCAACCCCTGCTCGCGGCAGCTTTCCGTATCGCCCGGAGGGGCGACGACGCTCTTTCCACCCGTCACTGGGTCGCGGCCGTCCTGGCGCAGGCGCACGCGGCCGTGGGTGATCTCGACGCGTGCAACCGGGCTCTGGATGAAGCCGAGAAAGTGCAAGCCCTTGACGGTGCTCACTCCCACAACGGCGGCTGGCTCCGCTTCGACGGCTCCCGCCTGGCCGAGGAGAGAGGAGCCTGCTACCTCCAACTGGGCCGCCCTGATCTCGCTGAGGAAGCGCTCGCCGTAGCCCTTGCCCAGCCTCTGTCCCTGCGTCGCCGCGCTGCTGTTCTGAGCGACCTCGCCGTGCTGGGGGCGCACAGACGGGACATCGACCAGGTCGTGTACTACGCGGAGCAAGCACTCGGACTGGCCGACCGGTCGGATTCGGGATTCATCGGCAAGAAGCTGGACGTGCTTCGCGGGCGTCTTGCCCCGCTCATGTCCGATGACCGAGTCTCGACTCTTGATCACCGAATCGCGGCGCTTCCGCGCACCGCATGACGAGAGGGACAGGCGTATGAACGACGGCCGGATCTTCCGCGAGGCGTGGATCGAGGGTGTGAACAAGCACTATCCCGGCGAGCCGAAGCCCGGCTACGTCACGCCGTGGGACGAGACGCCGGAGTGGGAGCGCGAAGCGGCCGCCGCTGTGTGCGGGCAGGTGCGCGGCTTCATCGAGGTCAGCGGCGGACATGCGGCCCGGCTCACCCGCGAGCAGAAGGGCCGGTTCGTCGCGATCTGCTGGACCGCCCAGATGTTCCGGCACTTCGAGGACCCGAAGCCCGGATACGTCGCAGACTGGGACGACCTGCCGGCCTGGCAGCAGGAGACGGACACGGACATCTTCGAACGTATCGAGCAGACCGTCTGACCTCAGGATCGACGACGTCCCCGTCCGGGCCGCTCCGGACGGGGACGTGCTGTTGCGTAGCCATCAAAGTAGCCACGGAAGCGCCATCCCGATGGTCAGGGGGCGTTCCACAGGGTCAGCTTGTGCGGGTTCATCATCATCCGGACGTGGGTCACCAGTCCTGAGGCCTCTTCGAGCGTGACGACACCGATGATGCGGCCCTCGACCCACAGGGCGAACCCGAGCCCGTCCGGCGTCTCCTGCTCCAGGACCGTGGCCTCCGGGTTCTTCCTGAGCGCCCCGAGCAGGAACCGTGCGACCTTTTCCGCGCCGAGGACGGGGTTCCGTGCGGCTGTCACCACGCCGCCGCCGTCGGAGCGCAGCACGACCCTCGGGTCGAGGACGGCGATGAGGCCGGAGAGGTCGCCCGTCCGTGCCGCGGCGGCGAACGCCCTGACGATCTCGTCGTGTTCGGCGCGGGAAGCCCGCCGCGCCCGGCTCTGCCGCACCCGACGGCGGGCGGACGTGGCGAGCTGGCGACATGCGGCCGGAGTGCGCCCGACCACTTCGGAGATCTCGCCGAACGGCATCGCGAACACATCGTGCAGCACGAACGCGACGCGCTCGGCGGGTGTCATGGACTCGAGAACGACGAGCAGGGCTGTGCTCACGGACTCGTCGAGGGTGGCGTGTTCGAGCGGGTCGTCGGCGGTGAGCCCGCCCGCCGGGAAGGCGTACGCGGGGACCGGCTCCGGCAGCCACTGGCCGACGTAGAACTCGTGCCGTCGGCGCGCGGACGCCAGGACGCTGAGACAGACACGGCCGGCCACACGGGTCAGCCAGGCCCGCGGGACCTCGATCGCGTCACGCTCCTCCTCGCTCAGCCGGTACCAGCGGATGTACGTCTCCTGGACCGCGTCCTCCGCCTCGGCGACGGTCCCGAGCATCCGGAACGCCAGCGAGAGCAGGTGGCGTCGCTCGCCGAGCACCTCCGCGTACGGTGCGTCACGTTCGACCTGTTTCATCACGTTTCCCTTCGCCCGTCCCCACAGTCTGACGATGCGGCGGGGGGAATTGTGAGACCGAACCTCACATTCGGGTCGCCCGCGAGGTCGAGAAGGTATGAACACAGAATCTCGACCGGCGATGAAGATCGTCGTCGCGGGCGCGACCGGCACGCTGGGCAGTCATGTCGTGGACGCGGTTCGTGCCGCCGGGCACGAGCCCGTGCCGCTCAGCCGGGCCTCCGGCACCGACCTGATGACCGGCTCGGGCCTCACGGAAGCCCTGCGCGGGGCGTCGGCGGTCATCGACGCCTCGGCGACCGGCAGCACATCGACGAAGGGGTCCGTCAGCTTCTTCACCACCGTCACCCGGAATCTGCTGGCGGCGGAGCGCGAGGCGGGGGTGCCGCACCATGTGGCCATCTCGATCATCGGCGCCGCGAAGGTCGCCGCGAACTACTACGCAGGCAAGGCCGCCCAGGAGGAGATCCTGACCACGAGCTGTGGCGGTGGCTGGTCGCTCCTGCGAACGACCCAGTTCCATGAGTTCGCGAAGCAACTCGTCGGGCACGGGAAGGCCGGTCCGCTGCAGGTGGTGCCGAAGATGCGGGCGCAGCCGGTGGCAGCGGCCGAGGTCGCTGCCGAGCTCGTCGCGATCGCCGCAGGCGACCCCCGCGGCATCGAGCCCGATCTCGCCGGACCGCGGGAGGAGCGGATGTCGGACCTGGTCCGGCGCTTTCTCGCGGCGACCGGACAGCGCCGGCCGGTCGTCGAAGTGCCCCTCCCGGGCGCCTGGGGCCGCGGCATGCGGGACGGATCGCTCCTTCCGGGGCCCGGTACGCGTCTCGGCCGGCAGACCTTCGACGCGTGGCTGACCGGACAGGCCGGCTGACCTGCTCAGCGCCCCTCCACGCTGCTCGACACCCCTCGATTCAACGACTGACGGAACGAAAGAGTGACCATGCGCATCTTCCTCGCCGGCGGATCCGGCGTCATCGGAAGCCGACTCGTACCGGTACTCACGGAGGCGGGCCACGACGTCGTCGCGACGACCCGTCGAACCGAGAAACTCGACCGTCTGCGGGAGGGCGGAGCCCGGGGCGTCGTGGTCGACGTCTACGACGCCCCGCGCCTGGCGGCGGTCGTCCATGAGGCCCGGCCCGACCTCGTCCTGCACCAGCTGACAGATCTGGGTGACTTCGACACCGAGGCCAACGCGCGGCTCCGGCGCGTGGGGACGGCGAACCTCGTCGCTGCCGCGCAGGCCGCCGACGTGGGTCGCATGATGGTCCAGAGCATCGCCTGGGCGTATGTCCCCGGCGACGCCCCGGCCGTCGAGGACGACCCGGTCGAGCCGGACTCGGCCGTGGCGGCCATGGAGGGCTCGGTCCGCCGGATGCCGCACGCGACCGTCCTGCGCTACGGCATGCTCTACGGACCCGGCACCTGGTACGCGCCCGGCGAGCGGGTGGCCGGCGCGGTCGCCGCCGGTCTCGTGCCGGCCACCCCCGCGGTCACCTCGTTCGTCCACATCGACGACGTGGTCGACGCGACCGTGCGGGCGATCGACTGGCCCGACGGCACCTACAACGTCGTCGACGACGAACCGGCCCCGGCCACGGAGTGGCTGCCCGTCTACGCCGCCGGCCTCGGTGCCCCCACACCGCAGGTCACGGAGCTGCCGGAAGGAGCCACGCCGGGATACGGGGCGTCCAACGGCAGGGCCCGCGCAGCCGGCTGGGTGCCGAAGTACGCCTCCTGGCGTGAGGGATTCCCCCGCCTGCCCCGGTCATGAGGGCCGCGTACATCACGGCGTACGGCCCGCCGACGCCATCACGATCGGTGACCTGCCCGTGCCGGTGCCCGGTCCGGCCGATGTCCTCGTGCGCGTCGACGCCCTCGCCGTCAACCACGTCGACACGTTCGTACGCTCCGGCGCCTACCGCACCGAGACACCGTTCCCGTTCATCATCGGCAGGGACCTGGCGGGCACCGTCACCGCCACGGGTCCTGACGTCAGCGGGTTTCGGCCCGGCGACCGCGTCTGGTCCAACAGTCTGGGGCACGACGGCCGCCAGGGGTCCTTCGCCCAGTGGGCGTCCGTACCGGTGGAGCGCCTGTACCGGCTCCCGGACGACGGCTTCGCGATCAGCAACGCCTCGGTCCGTGACCTCGACGAGGCCGCGGCACTGATCAACCGGCTGCTGGCCGCCGGGCAGCTGCGTTCCCGCATCGGTGCGACGCTGTCGCTCGACGAGGCCGCCCGGGCCCACCAGCTCCAGGCGGCCCGGGGTGCCGACCGCCCCAAGGGCCGTATCGTCGTGCGGCCCTGAGCCGCTCGGCGGGGAGTCAGCGCCTGGTGCGGCCGGTGCCGTCCGCCGGCCGCACCGGGATGAAGAGGGCGGCGGTGATCAGCACCAGCAGGCCGAGGAGCAGGACGTTGAGGACCTTGTCGACGGTGTCGTACACGTGCAGATGTTGCAGGTGGTAGACGCAGTGGAGCACGTTGAAGACGAGCCAGGCCGTAGCGGTGAGCTGGACGATCAGCGTGTGACGTGCGTAGCGGATGGTGAGCAGGGCGAGGGCTGCCAGCGCGAGGAACATGGCGCCGTCGTCCTTGGCGAGATGCATGTTGTACGGACCGAGCTGCGGCAGCCAGCTGAATCCGAAGCCGGGGAAGTGCGCGTACCAGTGCGCGGGCGCGACATAGGCCCAGCCCCCGGTGTAGAGGCCGACGAGGGCCAGCAGGGCCAGCAGTGCGCGGCGAAGAGTGATGCTCATACCCACTACGACGGGACGGCGGGCCGAATTGTGAGGTGCCCGGCGGACTCAGACGAGGGCGGTGACCAGCAGGGCGAAGGCGCTGATGATGATCGCGACGCGGACGTAGTGGAAGCGGTCCCAGCGGTTCATCGACGGGACGGCGGGCCGAATTGTGAGGTGCCCGGCGGACTCAGACGAGGGCGGTGACCAGCAGGGCGAAGGCGCTGATGATGATCGCGACGCGGACGTAGTGGAAGCGGTCCCAGCGGTTCATCTGCTCCTTCCAGTCGGCGGGCCGCGTCTCCGGGGTCCATGTCTTGCCCCTGTTGTTGATCGGGACCAGCAGCAGGAGCGACATGATCACGCTCAGGACCAGCAGCGCGGCGCCGATGACGACCGGGCCGGTGCCGTGCTCCCGTCCGGCGACGGCCCAGATCGCGCTCAGGACGAGTGAGCCGATGTACCAGAACGGCATCACGGCGCCGAGCATCCGGCCTCCGTGGGCGCGGGCCCGTACGGCGCTCTCCTCGGGCAGTCCGTTGAATATCGGGTTCATGACGAAGGCGACGGAGAACTCCACCCCCACCATCAGCCCGACGATCACGGTGGTGAAGACCTCAAGTGCGTTGAGCATGACCCCTCCTGGGATCTAGCGCCGCTAGGTGATGAGGCCGATGCTAGACCTGCTTACGCTCGATTGTCTAGCGGTGCTAGGATCGAATCATGTCGGTACAGGAACGCAAGCAGCGCGAACGGGCGGACCGTGAGCGCCTCATCGTGACGACGGCCCGGCAGCTCGCCGAGCAGCAGGGGTGGGACGCGGTCACCACCCGCCGGCTCGCCGAGCGCATCGAGTACAGCCAGCCCGTCCTCTACAGCCACTTTCGGGGTAAGCGCGAGATCATCGGTGCCGTCGCTCTCGAAGGTGCCTCCGAGCTGGCGGTCGCGGTGCGGGCGGCGACCTCCGCCGTGGACGGCCCCCGGGCCAGGGTCACCGCCCTCGCCCATGCCTATCTCGACTTCGCCGAGCGTCACCCTGCGGTCTACGACGCCATGTTCCGGCTCGACGGTGGCCTGATGTTCGCGCGCGAGGAGACCCCGGCGCCCCTGAAGGACGCCTTCGCCGCTCTGCTGGAGAGCCTCGGCGAGGTCGCGGGGGACGGTGTCGAACCAGGCCTGTTCACCGAGGTGTTCTGGGCGGCCCTGCACGGCCTGGCCACCCTGACCCCGGCAGGACGGCTGCTGCCGGAGGACGCCGAGCGGAGGGTGGAGCTCCTGGTGGACCGGCTGGCGGTGTTCTGACACCGCTCCGTGACGGGCGGGGCGGGCACCGGGGCCCGCCTGCTGCGGCCCCACCTGTGGCTCAGCCTTCGAGCCGCCACTTCTGGTCGGGCTTTCCCGAGCATGTCCACAGCCGCAGTTCGGCCTTCTCGGCCTTGCCGTCCTCCATCGCGTCCACGCACTTGTCCGCCTGCGGGTTGACCAGGTCCCCGGCCTCGCTCAACACGAACTCCTGGGCGGGGTTGCCGCTGCACCGGGCGAGCTGGATCACGGCGCCGTCCTCCTTGGAGCCCCAGGCCACATCCATGCACAGGCCGAGCGAGCGCACCGTGCGGTCACCCTCGATGAACTCCCACTTCTGGTTGCCGTTCTCCTTGCACTTCTGGACCGTCAGGTGCGTGCCGTCCCTGGCCTTGCCGTTGACCTGACCCGTGGCCTCGACGCAGAGGTTGGCGGGCCGGCCGATGATGTGGGATCCCGGTGCCGGGGCCGCCGGCTCCTCGGACTCCGAGCCGCCACCACCGCCGTCGGCGGGCTCCTGTGTCGCGGCGCCCTCCGGCGTGGTCTCGGGATCCGGGGTCTTCGCGGGTTCCGCGGGCGGCTTCTCCTCGGCCGTGGGCGGGGCGGAGGGCTGCAGAGTGCTCACGGCCTCGTTCGCCTTCTCCGTGGCGAGGCTCTTCACGGCCGGTTTGTACGCGATCCAGAGGATGACGAAGGTGATGGCGAGGGCCATCAGCACGCCCAGCGCGGTGACGAGCCAGCCCGGCAGGAACCCGCGCTGTACATAGGTGCCGTCCACACCGACGGGCTCCGAGCCCGACCGCTGGACCGCCAGGGTGTAGGGCCGCTGCTCCTTGGACCCGAACCAGATGATCTGCCGTGGCTTCAGTGTCGCGTCGACGAACGCGGCCCGGCCCGGCTCGATCTGGATGTTGCCGGGGCGGATCTCGTACGTGATGTTGTCGCCGTTGTCGCTCCCGCTCAGCGAGGCGGTGAGCTTGGTGTTCCCGAGGTTGTCGACGGCCAGCTTGGGCTTGGCCCGGAATCGCCCCTTGACCGTCGGCGGGACCAGCTCGGCCCTGAGCTCGGTGAACGGGGTGATCGTGAGGTTGCCCTCGGGGGCCGTGGTGGCGTCAGGGTGCTCCGTCGGCGTGATCCGTACCGCGTACGGATTCGGGCCTGCCGCCGCGTCGGGTGTGCGGGGTGGTGCGAAGGTCAGCGCCACCGTCGTGGTCGTACCCGGATACAGCCGGACCGTCTGCGGCTCCACGGTCATCCAGGGTGCGATGTCACCTACGGGCTCGAAGCGGTATTCGTCGACGACGTCGGCGGTGTTCCGTATCCGCAGCTGGACGGTTGTGCTGCTACCCGGATCCACCGTGGCCGACGTGGGTTCCAAAGAAGTCCATAGGCTCACCAGCCGACGATAGAACCGTTCCTGCCGCCGCGTCAGGAGGCAGGGGGGCATACCGGCCGTCCGAAGGGGCGTCGATGACCTGCCCCTTCTTCCCCCGCCGCCTGCCCTCGTGGCCGGGATCCGAGAGATCTTCGCATCGCGGCGGAGATCCTTTCCGGCCATTCGGCGTTTTCCCGCCGGGAGTGGATCCGGCCACGCATCGGGGAGTTCGCACCTGGGAGCGATGTCTCTCCGGTGTGCCGGAATGCGCCAGCCGTCGGGTTCCGGCCACACCTTGATCGAATATCTCCGGCATGCGGAGGGGAGTTGATCACTTGTGTCCGTAACCCGATAGGCTCCCTTGCGGCGCGGCGAGTTGACTCGAACTCACTCGGCCGCCGCCGTGCCGACCCCGGGCGCGTGCGGCGTTGCGCAATCCCCCCTGTTCGAATGTGTTGCTCTCGAAGGATGCAGATGGAACTTGCCACTCCACCCCCGGCGGCACGTGCACCGGTCGCCTGGTACGGCTGGTGGCTGATGCCACTGGCCCTGGGAGCGGGAACCGTCGTCACCGCGGTGGCGGGGCCCGACCAGGTCCAGATACCCGCGACGTTCGCGGGCACCGCGGTCACCGTCGCCGGTGCGGTCTGTGTACGGCTCCTCGTGCGCACCCGGTCCCAGCTCCGCCGGGCGGACGCCGCCTTCCGGTCCGCCCAGACCGAACACTCCCAGCAGCGGTACGCCGACGTACAGGGCCGGGAGCAGAGATTCGCAGCCGAGCGCGCCGACCTGGAGGCACAGCTCGGACGGCAGGCGACCACCTTCGACGCCCGGCTCGCCGAGCAGACCCAGGCGTACGAGGCCGCCCTCGCCGACCGGGACCGCACCGCACAGGAGCGGCTCGAACTCCAGCAGGCCGCCGTCGTCAGGCTCGGCGACAGCTACCTCCCCGAAGCCGTCCAGCGGCTCCGGGAGGGCGAGGCCATCGACGACGTCCTGGCGGAGGCCCCCCGGGAGAACGACGCGAGTCCTGAGCTGCGCGCCGCACTGCGCAGGGTCCTGCGGACCGCGCTGCTGGGTGTCGAGGAGGAGCTGAACCGCTCCACATCGGCCGAACAGGCCGTGGTCGGCATCGGCAGCCGGATCCATGTGCTGACCGGCCGGCTGCGCGGCCGGCTCCACGAGATGCAGGGCGAACACGGGCGGCTGCCCGCGGTGGCCCGGGGCCTCATGGAGCTCGACCAGGAGATCGGCCCCGCCGACTGTCTCGCCGCGAGCATCGGCGTACTCGGCGGGTCGGACCGGCCCGGACGCCAGTGGCAGGAACCGCAGCGGCTGCTCAGCGTGGTCCGCGGCGGCATCGGACGCATCAAGGACTTCAACCGCATCCAGGTGCGTCACCTCCCCGAACTCGGGGTCGACGGCGGTCTGGTGGACCACCTCACCCTGATCTTCGCCCACCTCCTGGACAACGCGGCACGCTACTCGCCGCCCACCGAGCCCGTGGTCGTCTCCGGCAAGGAGGTGCCCAACGGTGTGGGCATCGAGATCCAGGACGCGGGCAAGGGCCTGAGCGACGAGCGCAAGCGCGAGGCGGAGCAGTCCATCGCGGGCACATCGAAGGGCCCCGGTCTCGGCGGCATCTCCGAGGACGCCAACCTGGGCCTGCGTGTGGTGGGTGTGCTGGCACGCCGCTACGGCATCCGGGTCACCTTCGCCGACTCGCCGTGGCTCGGCACCTCCGTGGTCGTGGTGGTTCCCCACAAGTACTTCAGCCATCTGCCCGTCCCCGCGACCGAGCCGGCCGGGCCCGCAGTGGAACAGGCCGTGCCGGCCGCGGCCGCGGCGCCCGTGGAAAGCACCCGAGCCATCGAACCCGTCGAAGCCAGCGGACCCACCGGAGCCGGCGGAGCCGCCGAGACCGAAGACACCACACCCGGTGGCCTGCCCCGGCGCAGGAGCAGGCGGGCCGGCGAGCGGACCGCGAGGCAGCCCGCCGCCGACCGGACCGCGGAGTCCGTGGCCGCCGTGCCGCCGGACGCGTCGTTCACCGGTCTCGCCGCCTTCGCCACGGCCAGCGCCCCACCGGGGACGGGTACCGCGGACGCCGCCCCCGGCGACCGCGAGACGACTGCAGGCAGGTCCAACCGCACTGAAGAGAGCGACTAGTCCAGATGACGCAACAGGGAACCGATGTGAGCTGGGCGCTCCGGGACCTCACGGAGAGCATCCGGGAGATCCGCTTCGCGCTCGTGGCCTCCAGTGACGGCAAGGCCATCACCTCCTACGGCGCCGACGACCCCGACGACGTGGACCGCTTCGCCGCCGTGGTCGCGGGGCTGCAGGCGCTCGCACAGCCGGTGGCCGAGCAATTCCCCACGTACGCGGGGCAGCTCCGCCTGGCGATGATCGAGGTCGACGGCGGCCATCTCTTCGTGGTGCGGGCCGGGGTGGAGACCTACCTCGGCGTGCTCGCCAGGGAGGGGCTCGACCAGGGCCTGCTCGGCCACCAGATGAGGGACCTGGCGCGGAGGATGGGTGAGCTCCTCGGCACCAGCCCGCGCCTGGAGGAGCACCCTGGATGAGCGGTCCCCGCCGGCCCACGGACCCACCCGGTCTCGAGCGCTACTACGTCCTCACCGGGGGGCGCAGCGGACCGGGTGGTGCGGCGTCGACCCTGGACGTGGCGACCCTCATCATCTCCCGTGCCGCAGCCGTGCCCGGCCTGCAGCACGAGCACGAGGAGATTCTGCGGCGCTGCCGCGATCCGTTGTCGGTCGCCGAACTCGGCGCCCACCTCGGACTGCCCTTCAACATACTCGCGGTGCTCCTGGCCGATCTGCTGGACGCGGGCCGCGTCGACGCCCGCGACCCCATTCCGGCCTCGGACGCCGGCCGCGGGCCCGACCTCGCGCTCCTTGAGGAGGTACTCAGTGGACTTCAAAGGCTTTGACCATCCCGACCGGCAGACCGCCGGAGGGGCCGCCCGCTCGGTGAAGGTGATGATCGCCGGCGGTTTCGGTACCGGGAAAACCACCCTGGTCCGTTCGGTCAGCGACATCAAGCCGCTCACCACCGAGGAGACGCTGACCCAGGCCAGCGTGGACGTCGACGACCTGATCGGGGTGGCGGACAAGCACGAGACCACCGTCAGCCTCGACTTCGGCAAGATCGGCATCAACGAGGAGCTGGTGCTCTACCTGTTCGGGACACCCGGGCAGGAACGCTTCTGGTTCCTGTGGAACGGTCTGTTCAAGGGTGCGCTCGGGGCGGTGGTCCTGGTGGACACCCGCCGGCTGGCGTCCAGCTTCCGGGCCATCGAGGAGATGGAGCGGCAGGACGTGCCCTTCGTCATCGCGCTGAACGTGTTCCCCGACTCCGTGGACCATCCGGTCGAGGAGATACGCGACGCCCTGGACATCCCCGAGCACACCCCGGTCGTGACCTGCGACGCCCGTGACCGTACTTCGAGCCGTGACGTGCTGATCGCGCTGATACGGCACCTCAAGGCACGCTCGGCCGTCGCTCTGGAGCCCCGATGACCGACCACCCTGCCAACGAGGCGGGCGCCGCCCGCGGCTGCCCCGTCATGCACGGCGGTGACAGCGACCTGACCCGGCTGTACGGGCCGGAGGCGGCGATCGACCCGCAGGGCATCTACGGACGGCTGCGCAAGGAACACGGGGCCGTGGCGCCGGTTCTCCTCGAGGGGGACGTACGCGCCTGGCTGGTCCTCGGCTACCGGGAGAGCCGGCGGGTGCTCGACAACCCCCTCCAGTTCAGCCGGGACTCGCGCATCTGGCGGGACTGGAAGGACGGAGGCGTCGAGGACGCGTCGCCGCTGATCCAGATGCTCGGCTGGCGGCCCGACTGCGTGTCCCAGGACGGTGAGCCGCACCGCAGGCTGCGCAGGGCCGTCACCGACAACCTGGACACCCTGGCGGGGCGCGGGATCCGGCGCCATGTCACGCACTTCGCCAACAAGCAGATCGACGCCTTCGCCGACAGGGGCAGCGCCGACCTGGTGGGTGAGTACGCCGAGTACCTGCCGATGCTGGTGCTGACGAGGATGTTCGGGCTCCCGGCGGCCGAGGGGCGCAGCCTCGCGGTCTCCTGTGCCCAGGTGCTCAAGGGCGGCGCCGACGCCCTCGAACACAACGACCGCATCATGCGGATCCTCGAGGAGCTCGCCGAGCGCAAGCGCGCCGAGCCGGGGCCCGACTTCACCACCGGGCTGCTCGCGCACGCGGCCGGACTCGACGAGAGCGAGATCGTCAGCCATCTGCGTCTGGTGCTGATCACCGCGCACACCACGACCAGCAATCTGCTGGCCCGGGTGCTTGAACTGATCCTCACCGACGTCTCCCGTCTCACGGGACTCGTCAGCGGGCAGCGGGCCGTCTCGGAGGTCGTCGAGGAGGTCATGTGGAACACCCCGCCGCTGGCGGTCCTCCCGGGGCGCTTCGCCACCGCGGACCTTGAGCTGGGCGGTACGCAGATCAAGGAGGGCGACCTGCTGGTGCTCGGGCTCGCCGCGGGCAACCTCGACCCGGACATCCGCCCGGACTCGGGTGTCTCCGTACACGGCAACCAGTCGCACCTGGCGTTCAGCGGCGGACCGCACGAATGCCCCGCCCAGGGTCTCGGCCAGGCCATCATCGAGACGGCCGTCGACACCCTGCTGCACCGGCTGGCGGGCCTGCGGCTGTCCGTACCCGCCGACGAGCTCACCGCGACCGCCTCCACCTGGGAAGCGCGTCTGGACGCCCTGCCGGTGGAGTTCACCGCCCACTAGGGGCTGTCTGACAATTCCCGTCGTCAGGGCGTGCTGCGAAAGCACCGGCGCCGCCCGGCCGGATCCCTCCGGCCGGGCGGCGGCGGTGTGTCAGACGGCGAGCAGGTCGTCCAGCGAGCCACGGCCCGCCAGTTCGGCCGTGGCGGCCGGGCCCTCCTTGGCGGCGGCGTAACGGCCCGAGGTCAGCGCCCACTCGTAGTTGCCGTTGATCCAGTGCTGGATGGCCTCCACGCCCATCCGTACCTGGTCCCGCTGCTCGGCGCCGAGGCCGAGCTCCTGGCACATCTCAGGGACGCGCGCCTCGAGTTCGAGGTACTCCTGAAGGCACACCGTCGTCATCCGGTACGCCTCCGCCGCGGCCTCATCCCAGGTGCAGCCGCGCTCCCGGTGCAGGACCGCGATGAGGTTGTGGCCGTCGCCCCGGCGCTTCTCGCGCTCGAAGGAGTGGATGTCGTTCATGAAGCCGATCGTGTCGGCGGCCAGGTCCCGCATCCTGACCATCAGCGGGTGCGCCTGCACCTGGGCCGGCACCTCGAAGCCCCGGCTGCGCTCGCCCGCGTCGATGCTGTGGTGGATGCCCACGGTGCGGCGGCGGAACTCCGCGTACTCCTGGACCCCGAGCGTTCCGGCGCGGCCGCCGGCCGCCAGGTCGACCTCCTCGGTGTGCGCCACCAGGAAGCGGCCCCACGAGGCGGCGAACCGGGTCCGCCAGGTCAGGGACATGCCATCCGAGAGATGACCCCACACCTCGGCCCAGGCCAGGGTGATCGGGCAGACCACGCGCGGAGCCGTCCCGGCCGGACGCAGGGGCGTGGCTATCAGCTCCCGTGCGACCTCCGCTATGCGGTCCGCGCGGTCGGGACTGCCGGAGTCGAACTGGTCGTCGAAGAGAAAGGCCAGCGAGAACCAGTTCATCAGGACGGTCATGTCGTCGGCCGAGGCGTGGGGGTAGGTCCGGGCCGCCGCCTGGGGCAGGTCCCAGGACTGGTACTCCTCGAACCCGGCCTGGCTGCGCACCAGGCCCATGTCCCACACCCAGCGCAGATGGCGCTCCCGTGCATGGGCGAGGTGCTCGCTGACCGGGGTCTCGAAGGGGAGGTCGAAGGTGACGTCCTGCGGCATTGGAGTCCTTTCAGGAGACGATTCACAGGCCCCCGCCCCGTGACAGGGCGATCGGAATTGACGCCCATTGACTCGAAGTGCACGTTTTGAGACTGAAATTGATGCCTCATCATGTGCGCCCTGATGCTGCCCAGACCCTAAACGATCTATGCCACAAGATCAGCTCGAAGGAGATTTTCCGGAACCGGCGCTTCCGGGGCGCCTGCGCGGGCCAGGCTCAGACCTCGCCCAGGTCGGAGCTGAGCCAGCGCCGGGGGCGCAGATGGATGACCACCTGCTCGCCGTGCTCCCTCCACGCGAAGTCGACATAGCCCGCTACCTTCTCGGCGGGAAGGTAGCGCGAGGCGAGCTCCACCAACTGCTCGCGGGTGGCGGGGAGGGTGGCGACGACGGGGCCCTCGACGGAGACGTAGCGGATGGTCGGAGTGAGCCGGTCGACCATGATGCTGAAACGGCCGGTCTCCGCGATGGCCTTCCCCTTGCGGGAGTCGCGGCCCGTCATGATCCACAGGTCGCCGCCGGGAAGGTACTGGTACCAGATCGGCACGGTGAGCGGTGCCCGCCCCTCCTCCGCCGCGTCCACGGCCAGTGCGGCGATATGCGGTTCGGCCAGGAACTGCTCACGCTCTGTACGGGTCAAAGCCATGACGGAACTCCTCAGGCGTGCGTCGGCGATGCTTCAGGCCCGCATTATGTAACGATTGCCCTGGTCGGTCGGGGTGCCACACGCCGCCCCGGGCCGTGGAGCGAACGGGCGGTGTGGCGCCGGTAGCATCTCGGCATCGCACCGACCACTGGAGTTCGCCGCCATGCCTCTGCCGCGCATCGGAGTCGTCATCGTCACGATGGGCAACCGCCCCGGGGAGCTGGACGAACTGATCGCGTCGGTGGGCAAGCAGGACGTGCCGCCCACGCGGATCGTCCTGGTCGGGAGCGCGACTCCGCTCACCGACGTCGCGCACGACGTCACCAAGATCCCCCTCGACGAGAACCCGGGCTGCCCCGGCGCGCGGAACGTCGGCCTCGCGGCCCTGCTCGACGCGGGCGATGTGGATGTGGCCGTCGAGCTCGACGACGACGGGTGCCTGGTCGCCGACGACGTGTTCCGCCGGATCCAGCGGCTGTACGCCTCCGACCCCGGCCTCGGGATCGTGTCGTTCCGCATCGCGGACGAGCAGGGGGAGACCCAGCGCCGCCATGTGCCCCGGCTGCGTGCGGGCGATCCCATGCGGCGCGGCCTGGTGACCAGCTTCCTGGGCGGCGGGCACGCCCTCTCGGTGCCGATGCTCCGACAGATCGGCACCTGGGCGGGGGAGTTCAGGTTCGGTCACGAGGAGTCGGACCTCGCCTGGCGGGCGCTCGACCACGACTGGAAGATCCTCTACGAGCCGGACCTCGTGCTGCGGCACCCGAAGACCTCCCCGGCCAGGCACGCCGTCCACTACCGCTTCACCGCCCGCAACCGGGTCTGGCTCGCCAGGCGTCGGCTGCCCCTCCCGCTCGTCCCGGTCTACCTGGGCGTCTGGATCCTGCTCACCCTGGCACGCATCCGCTCGCTCACCGGCCTGAAGGCATGGTGCGGGGGCTTCGCCGAGGGCGTGCGCACCCCGTGCGGCCCGCGCCGGCCGATGAGGTGGCGCACCGTGTGGCGCATGACCCGGCTCGGCCGGCCCCCGGTCATCTAGGGCCTGTCCGACCATTCCCGTCTGCCTCGCGACGGGAATGGTCAGACAGGCCCTGGGGTGTACCGTCGGACGGCCGGTCGCCGTTCAGCCGGGCATACATCAGCATGTCCCGGCGCCGGCCCCCGATCTCCTGCCAGCCGCGCAGCAGGCCCTCGCGCCGGTAGTCGGCACTCTCGGCGGTGCGTACGGATGCCGTGTTCCACGGCTCGACGAGGAGCTGTACCCGGGGGATGCGCAGCTCGTGCAGGGCCCAGGTGGTGACCGTACGCAGGGCCGCACCCGCGACACCCTGCCGGCGGCCCGGGACCGTCATCCAGTAGCCGAGCGTCGCCCGGCCCTGGGCCGCGTCCGCGAGCCAGAGTCCGATGGAGCCGACCGGCCGGCGGTCCCGGGTGCGCGCGATGGTGAAGGGATATCCGGAACCGTCGGCCGCCCGGTCCCACTGACGCCTGATGTAGGCCTGCGCCGCCTCGTCGGAGTAGGGCGAGGGGATCGTGGTGACCAGCGGGATGTAGTCGTCCTGTGCCGCCTCGCGGACGAGGGGCAGGTCGCTCATCTCCCAGGGGCGCAGGACGAAGTCGGCCCCGGCGGTCATGCTGGGTACGGTCAGCGGTTGTGCCATGACCGTCATCCTGCCGCGCCTCCGCCCCGTCGCCCGGCCCCGACTCACCCGTCCGACCTCCCGCCGCCGGACCGGCCGAGGAACACCCCGGCGAGCAGGGCACCCGCGAGGACGAGGGCGGAGTTGACGAGGACCGCCGCCGAGACTCCGGACAGCACGGCGCCGGGTCCGGTGTCCGTACCCGTCCGGGCGGTGACGACCGCGCTCATGACCGGGATGCCCAGGGTGATGCCGACCTGCTGCGTCATCGTGGCCAGCCCGGTGGCCGCCCCCTGCTCCGCGTCGGGAAGCCCGGAGGTCGCGGTGACCATGAAGCCCACGATCATCAGCATGTTGCCGACACCCCCGATGAAGGTCGCGACGAGCAGAAGCGTGATCCAGCCGCCCGATGTGCCGAGGGCGACGAGGGACAGGGTCGCGACGGCCTGGA
Source organism: Streptomyces sp. NBC_01012 (assembly GCF_045162755.1). Lineage (NCBI taxonomy): Bacteria > Bacillati > Actinomycetota > Actinomycetes > Kitasatosporales > Streptomycetaceae > Streptomyces > Streptomyces sp. NBC_01012. The sequence goes on from NZ_CP108688.1 coordinate 5,708,507, forward strand.
CACCGCCGCCCAGGACGATGGTCCTCCGGCTGCCGAACCTGCCGGCCGCCCGGCCGCCGAGCATGCCGCCGACCACCGTGCCGACCCCCAGGACCCCGAAGGCCAGGCCGGTGGCGAGCGGGGAGTAGCCGAGCACCTCCTGGAGGTAGAGCGTCAGCAGGAAGACGAGGGAGGTCTCGGTGACGAAGGCGATCAGCCCGGCGGCGTTGCCCCAGATGACGCTGCGCCGCCGCAGGATGTGCAGGGGGACCAGAGGGGCGACCGCCCGCCTCTCGACGAACCGGAACGCCGTGAGAAGTACGGCGCTCGTCAGCAGGGCCGCAAGCGTGCCGGGTGTGGTCCAGCCGGACTCGCCCGCCTGCGTCAGTCCGTGGACGAGCAGCAGCAGCCCACCGGTGACGGTCGCCGCGCCCGGCAGATCGAGCTTGGGGCGCGTGGCCGGCCGGGAGTCGGTGATCACGGACGGGGCGAGGACGACGACGAGCACGGCGACGGGGACGTTGATGAAGAAGGCCCAGCGCCAGGAGAGCAGGTCGGTCAGCAGCCCGCCGAGTATCGCCCCCGCCGTGAAACCGGCGGACATCAGGGCGCCGTTGAGGCCGAGGGCGCGCTCCCGCAGCGGGCCCTCCCTGAACGCCGTGGTGAGCAGCGCGAGTCCGGCCGGGGTGACGGCAGCGGTGGCCAGCCCCTGGAGTACGCGCGCGGTGAGCAGCACCTCGGGGGAGGTGGCGAGGCCGCCGAGAGCCGAGGAGAGGCCGAGGACGACCATGCCGCCGGTGAACAGACGCTTGCGGCCCACGAGGTCGGCGACGCGCCCGAACAGCAGCGTGAAACCGGCGGCGGCCAGGGCGAAGGAGGTGGCGATCCACTGGAGGTGGGCGAGGGAGAAGCCGAGGCCCTGGCCGACGGCGGGCAGGGCGACGTTCAGGATGGAGAAGTCCACGGCGATCATGAACTGCGCGCCGAGGAGCAGGACGAGGACGAGCTTCTGCCGACGGGTCATGCGAGGGGCGGCCGGGACCGCGCGAGGGCCGGGGGCCTCGGGAGGTGCGGTGTCGGGCGTCGTACCGGTCGTGGACATGAGGGTGCCCTTTCCTGGCGATCTGGAGACGCGGAGGCCTGAAGTGCTAACGGTTCTGCGGTTCCGTTAAGATGGGTGCACGGTAGCAGGAGATGGCTGATTAATGGAACTGGAGACCCGTTATGGATGAAGGGGATGGAGAGCCGGGCACGGTCCGGCCCGGTGGACGCACGGCACGGGTGCGGGAGTCGGTGCTGCGCGCGGCCGGTGACGCGCTGGTCGAGCACGGCTTCGACCGGCTCGACCTCGCCGATGTCGCCCGCCGCGCCGAGGTCGGCAAGACGACGGTCTACCGGCGCTGGTCCACCACGGCGGGACTGGTCGCCGACCTGCTGACGGACATGGCGGAGCAGTCCGTCCCCCGGACGGACACGGGGTCCCTGGACGAGGACCTCAGGGCCAACGCGCGGCTGGTGATGCGGACGCTGACCGACGTACGCCAGGGCCCCCTGTTCGCCGCGGTCATCGCGGCGGCCACGTGCGACGCCCGGACGGCCGAGGCCCTGCACCGTTTCTACGCGGTACGTGTCGAGGAGTGGGCCGGCTGTGTCGAGGCGGCGGTCGGACGGGGCGAACTGCCCCGCGGCACCGACGCCCGGGAGGTGATCCGGGCCGTGTCGGCGCCCCTCTACTACCGGATGCTGACCGGCGGCGATCCCCTCGACGAAGCGGTCGCCGACCGCGCGGCCGATGCGGCTGCGGTGGCGGCGAGGGCGGGCGTGTACATGGGCGGTTGACTTCTCATGCACTCCAACTCGTAGCTTCTGCGGCCATGGAGACAGAAAAGGGCACGCAGCAGAACGCGCAGGGGAAGCCGCAGGGGAAGACGCAAGGGAAGCCGCAGGGGGAGACGCAAGGGGCGCCGCAGGGGAAGACGCCGAGGCGCGGCCGTATCGAGAGCGGGGCGCTCGGGTTCGGGTGCTGGGCGATCGGCGGCGAGTGGTCGGCCCCCGACGGCAGCCCGCTCGGCTGGGGCGCGGTCGACGACGACGAGTCGGTGGCCGCGATCCACCGGGCGTTCGACCTGGGCGTGAGGTTCTTCGACACCGCGGACGTGTACGGGGCAGGGCGCAGCGAACGCGTGCTGGGCAGGGCGCTCGCGGGCCGGCGTGACGAGGTCGTCGTCGCCACCAAGTGGGGCAACCTCTTCGACGAGCGGACCCGCACCATGGATGGTGCCGACCTCTCGCCCGCGTACGTCCGTGCGGCGCTCGTCGCCTCGCTGCGCAGGCTGGGGACCGACCGGGTCGATCTCTACCAGCTGCACATCGGTGACGCACCGCTCGACACGGCGGCCGAACTGCGCGACGCCTGCGAGGAGTTCGTTGCCGAGGGGCTGATCAGGGCCTACGGATGGAGTACCGACGACCCGGAGCGGGCGGCGCTGTTCGCCGAGGGGGAGCACTGTGCGGCCGTCCAGCACGCCTGCAATGTGCTGGAGGACGCGCCCGCGATGCTGGGCCTCAGCGAGGAGAGGGGCCTGACGAGCGTCATCCGGAGCCCGCTGGCGATGGGCCTGCTCACCGGCGCCCGCGATCCGGGCCGGCGGGCGGCGGCCGGGGACATCCGGTCCACCCCGCCCGCCTGGCTCGGCTGGTTCGAGGCGGGCGGGGTGCCGGCGCGGCACTGGGCGGCGCGGGTCGACGCGGTCCGCGAGGTGCTGACCGCCGACGGCCGCACCCTCGCCCAGGGCGCGCTCGGCTGGCTGTGGGCGCGCAGCGGGCGAGCGGTGCCGATCCCCGGCTTCCGTACGGTCGCCCAGGCCGAGGAGAACGCGGCGGCCCTCACCCACGGCCCGCTGCGGCCCGAGCAGCTGGAGGAGATCGCCGCCCTGCTCGCCTGAGCCGTGAGCGCGCCGCGGGCCCCGCGGCTCAGCCGATGCGCGTCCCCGTCCCGGTCACCCTGATCCGTGCGTCACCCGGGCTCAGTTCAACGGTGAGGGTGCCGGGGCGGCCCATGTCGGCGCCCTGGTGCAGGGTGAGGACGGCGTCGTGCGGGACGAGGTCGAGCGCGCGTGCGTACGCGCCGAAGGCGGCGGCCGCCGCGCCCGTCGCCGGGTCCTCGACGACGCCGCCGACCGGGAACGGGTCGCGGACGTGGAAGACCGTGGCGGACTCCCGCCACACCAGCTGCACGGTCGTCAGGCCGGTCCGGTGCATGAGGGCTTCGAGGCGGGCGAAGTCGTACGACAGGTCCGCCAGCCGTTCCCGGGTCCCGGCGGCCAGCACCAGGTGGCGGGCGCCCGCGAAGGCGATACGGGGCGGCAGCGCCGGGTCGAGGTCGGCGGCCGGCCAGTCCAGGGCGGCCAGGGCCTCCGCCACGTCATCGGGGTCGGCGTCCGCGGTGTGCGGCTCGACGCTGGTGAGGGTGGCGCGGAGCTCGCCGCCCTCGCGGGTGACGGTCACGGGGACCGTGCCGGCGGGGGTGGAGAACACCAGGTCGCCGGGGCCGTCCCGCTCGGCGAGCGCGATGGCGGCGGCGACCGTGGCGTGGCCGCAGAAGGGGACCTCGGCCTTCGGGCTGAAGTAGCGGATGGTGTGCCCGCCGCGGCCGTCCGGGGCGGTGAGGAACGCCGACTCGCTGTAGCCCAGCTCCGCGGCGACGGCGAGCATCGCCGCGCTGTCGAGCTCCGAGGCGTCCAGGACGACTCCCGCCGGGTTGCCCCCGGCGGGATCGGCGGAGAACGCGGTGTAACGGAGGACTTCGGCCTCGGTGTGTGAGCTCATGTCGCAGCTCAACCAAGGCGTGGGTCCGGGCATTCCCGGCTCAGTGGCAGACCTTCACACCCTTGCCCTTGCCCCAGGAGCAGGAGTCCAGGAGCGCACCGCTCGGCTTGATCAGCCGGGCCTTGTCGCCGGTGTTGTTCCAGACGTAGGAGCCACGGTTCCAGTACACGTGGGCCTTGGTGTTCTTGCCCTTGCCGGTGTGGACGCGGACCGTCTTCCCGACGGCGATCGTGAAGCTGGGGAAGGTGTACGTGTACCCGGTTCTGTCCTTCAGCTTGTAGCCCTTGAGCTGGAGCTTCGACTTCCCGTTGTTGTGGATGTCCACGTACTCGGCCTTCAGGGACGCGTTCGTCCGGGTGTCCTTGCCGGGGCTGTCGTACTGGATCTTCCCGAGGTGGAGCCCGCCCTGGTGGGCGGCCGCGGAGGCCGGGGCCGTGACGAGGAGCGAGCCGGCCAGGGCGGTGGCGGCGGCGAGTGCGAGGGGCGTAACGGTGGATATGCGCATGCGATGTGTTCCTTCTGTGTTCATTCGGTGAAGGTCAGCAGCATACGGGCAGCACGCGCTTGCCCGGACCCAAAGGGGGAATCTCGCGAATTCGGTCATTCGAGGGCGAGTTCGGGCGTGTTCGCGCGAGTTCGGGCGAGTACCGGGCAGGCGTGGTGTCGAAACGGATCAGCCTCGGCCGACGTACGGCATGGCCGTCGCCAGTACCGTCGCGAACTGCACATTGGCCTCCAGCGGCAGCTCCGCCATGTGCAGGACCGTCCGGGCCGCATCGGCCGCCGCCATGACCGGCTCCACGGCCACCTCGCCGTTGGCCTGGAGGATCCCCGCGCTCATCCGCTGCGTCATGTCGGTCGCCGCGTTGCCGATGTCGATCTGCCCGCAGGCGATCCGGTACGGCCGGCCGTCCAGCGACAGCGACTTCGTCAGGCCCGTCACCGCGTGCTTCGTCGCCGTGTAGGCGATGGAGTGCGGACGCGGCGCGTGGGCGGAGACGGAGCCGTTGTTGATGATCCGCCCGCCCTGCGGATCCTGCTCCTTCATCAGGCGGTACGCCGCCTGTGCGCACAGGAACGTCCCCGTCAGATTGACGTCCACCACCGTCCGCCAGTCCTCGTACGCCACGTCCTCGACGGGCGCCGAACGCGGCCCGAACGTCCCCGCGTTGTTGAACAGCAGGTCGAGCCGGCCGAAGCGGTCCCGCACGGAGGCGAAGAGCGCGTTCACCCCGTCCGGGTCGCTCACATCGGCCGGCAGGCACACCGTGGCGCCGGGCCCCGCCGCGGCGGCGGTCTCCTCCAGGGGCTCGGGCCGCCGGCCCGCCAGGGCCACCGTCCAGCCCGCACCCGTGAGGGTGAGGGCTGTGGCCCTGCCGATCCCCGATCCCGCACCCGTGACGACAGCGATTCTCTGCTCAGCGTTCATGGCCCGGCAGCGTACGGCAGGTTTGACCGCGAACCGCACCCGGTGCTCATCGCACCGCCATAAGGATGTTGTGTACCCGCCAACGGCAGGTCGTCGCCCCGCACTCGAATGCCTCTGACAACATCCGGCAGGGGAGGGGCATATGACACCCGAACAGCTCAGCAGGACATCGGACCGGCCCGGCCATTCCGCCGAGCTGCGCAGCGCCGCGCGCCGGCTCGGCTCGGGTGTGGGCCGCCGCCGGTTCCTGACCGTCACCGGCGCCGCGGCCGCACTGGCCTTCGCCGTCAACCTGCCCGGCGCGGGCACGGCGGCCGCCGCCGAGCTCGACACCCGGAAGATCACCGAGGACCCCTTCACCCTCGGGGTGGCATCGGGGGACCCCCTGCCGACATCCGTGCTCCTGTGGACGAGGCTCGCGCCCAGCCCGTACGAGGCCGACGGCGGGCTGCCCGCCGAGCGCGTCGAAGTCCGCTGGGAGATCGCCCGCGACGAACGCTTCCGGCGCGTCGTACGGCGGGGGACGGCCACCGCCCACCCGGAGTTCGGACACAGCGTCCATGTGGAGGTCGACGGCCTCGACTCCGACCGGAGCTTCTGGTACCGCTTCCGCGCCGGCAGCTGGACCAGCCCCACGGGCCGCACCCGCACCGCACCGGCCCGGAACGCCCGCAACAGCTCCCTGACCCTGGCCGCGGTCTCCTGCCAGGCCTACCACGACGGCTACTTCACCGCGTACAAGCACCTCGCGGACGAGGACGTCGACGCGGTCTTCCACCTCGGCGACTACCTCTACGAGTACGCGGTCACCGCCACCGGCGGCGCCCGCGCCTACACCGACCTGGTGCTGCCGGACCACTTCAACCGGGAGACGCTCACGCTGGAGGACTACCGCATGCGGTACGGCCTCTACAAGTCCGACCCGGACCTGCTCGCCGCGCACGCCGCGCACCCCTTCGTCGTCACCTGGGACGACCACGAGACCGAGAACAACTACGCGGGCGACACCCCCGAGAACGACGTACCCCCGGAGGAGTTCCTGCTGCGCAGGGCCGCCGCCTATCGCGCGTACTGGGAGAACCAGCCGCTGCGCACCCCGCAGCGGCCCACCGGCCCCGACATGCGGCTCTACCGCCGTCTGCACTTCGGCCGGCTCGCCCAGTTCGACATCCTCGACACCCGCCAGTACCGCAGCGACCAGGCCTACGGCGACGGCTGGCAGGTACCGGGGCCGGAGTCCGAGGACCCGTCGCGCACCCTGACGGGCGCGGCCCAGGAGCGCTGGCTGATCGACGGCTGGAAGACCTCGGACGCCCGGTGGAACGTCGTACCGCAGCAGGTCACCTTCGCCCAGCGGCGCGATGTGCCCACCGACGCCTACAAGCTGTCCATGGACTCCTGGGACGGCTACCCCGCGTCCCGGCAGCGCGTCATGGACGGTGCCGAGGCCGCCGGGATCGAGAACCTCATGGTCCTCACCGGCGATGTGCACGTCGGCTACGGCTTCGACCTCAAGGCGGACTTCGACGACCCGGCGTCCAGGACCGTCGGCACGGAGGTCGTGGCCACCTCCATCGCCAGCGGCAAGGACGGCTCGGAGAAGCCGGCCAACTGGGACAACCTCACCCGGGCCAATCCGCACCTGAAGTTCTACAACGGCCGTCGCGGCTACGCGGTCGTCACCCTCGGTACCGACCAGGCGCGCGCCGACTTCCGCACGGTGCCGGCGGTCACCACACCCGGGGCGCCGGTCAGCACCGCCGGCTCCTTCGTGACCGAGGCCGGAAACCCGGGGCTCACCCCCGCGTAGGGCCGTCCGCCGGATAGCGGACGCCGACCCGGTCCCGTACCGCGTCGAGCGTCCGCATCACGGCGAGCGAGCCCTCCAGCGGCACCAGCGGTGACTCCTTCTCGCCGGCCAGCACCGCGCGCGTCACCTCGGCCGCCTCGTACTGCATGCCCGAAAGGCCCTGCGGTCCCGGGCCCGCGACGACCTTCTCGGGCTCCCTGCCCTGCCGGTGCAGAAGGAACCGCTCCGGGTAGAAGAAGCCCTGCGGGAAGTCGATCCGCCCCGCGGTGCCGGTGACCGAAGCGACCGTCGGCAGGGCCCCGACGATCGAGCAGCTCAGCAGCGCCGTGGCACCCGAGTCCCAGCCCAGCAGCATCCCCGTGTTGAGGTCGACGCCCTCGGGCGACAGCAGCGCGTCCGCCTGCACCCGGTCGGGCTCACCCAGCAGGAGCTGCGCGAACGACACCGGATAGACCCCCAGGTCGAGCAGCGCGCCACCGCCGAGGGCGGGATCACGCAGCCGGTGCTCGGCCCCGAAGTCGCCCGCGAAGCCGAAATCGGCCTGCACCGTGCGGATCTCGCCGATCGCGCCGTCCGCCACCAGCTCGGTCATCCGGCGGATGAGCGGATTGCAGTACGTCCACATCGCTTCCATCAGGAACAGCCCGCGCTCCCGGGCCAGATCCACCAGCTCCCGCGCCTCACGCTCGTTGAGCGTGAACGCCTTCTCGCACAGCACGTGCTTCCCGGCCTCCAGGGCGAGCCCGGCCGCCTCCCGGTGCGCCGAGTGCGGGGTGGCGACATAGACGACATCGACGGTGTCGTCCGCGAGGAGCTCCGCCCAGCTGCCGTACGCCCGCCCGATCCCGAACCGCTCGGCGAACGCCTTCGCCGACGCCTCGGTGCGGGACGCGACCGCCACGACCTCGGCGCCCGAGTCCTTCATCGCCAGCAGATCGCCCGTGAACGTCGCGGCTATGCCGCCCGTCGCCAGTACACCCCAACGCACAGTCCCGCTCATGCCCGCCCGCTCCCACGCAAAAAGGTATCGACCACTCCGACTGACCTGAGAGCATAGATGTCGATTCAACGAAGCGGAGACGAGGATGCCGGACAGCGGCATGAGCCGGGCCCAGCAAGAACACGAGCACATACCGACGAGCACCAAGGGCGACGCATCCGTCGCCCCGGCCACCACCCCCGCCGCAGTGGGTGCCCCGGCCGACACCACCACCGCACGACGGGCCGGACTTCTGGTCACCCTCGTGCTGGGCGGACTCACCGCCCTGCCACCCCTCTCGATGGACATGTACCTCCCGGCACTCCCGGAGGTCACCGACGCGCTGCACGCCCCGGCGGCGACGGTCCAACTCACCCTCACGGCCTGTCTCACCGGCATGGCGCTCGGTCAGCTCGTCGTCGGGCCGATGAGCGACCGCTGGGGCCGGCGCAGGCCCCTGCTGCTCGGCATGGTCGTCTACGTCGTCGCGACCGCGATCTGCGCCGTGGCCCCCACGGCGGAACTCCTCATCGGCTTCCGCCTCATCCAGGGGCTGGCCGGCGCGGCAGGAATCGTGATCTCCCGGGCCGTCGTGCGTGACCTCTACGACGGCGACGCGATGGCCAGGTTCTTCTCCACCCTGATGCTGATCTCGGGGGTGGCGCCCGTCATCGCGCCCGTGATCGGCGGGCAGGTGCTCCAGTTCACCGACTGGCGGGGCATCTTCGTCGTCCTCACCTTCGTCGGCCTGCTGCTCACCCTCGTCGTCTGGAAGTGGCTCCACGAGACGCTCCCGGCGGAGCACCGGCACACCGGGGGTGTCGGCGACGCGCTGCGCACCATGCGCGGGCTGCTCGCCGACCGGGTCTTCACCGGCTACATGGTCGCGGGCAGCCTCGCCTTCGCCGCGCTCTTCGCCTATGTGAGCGCGTCGCCGTTCGTCGTCCAGGAGATCTACGGGGCGTCCCCGCAGACCTTCAGCCTGCTCTTCGGGATCAACTCCATCGGGCTGATCGCCGTGGGCCAGATCAACGGCAAGGTGCTCGTCGGACGGGTCAGCCTGGACAAGGCGCTCGGCTTCGGTCTCGCCGTCATCTCCGTCGCCGCGGTCGCGCTGCTGCTGATGACCTCCGGGGTCTTCGGAGACGTCGGCCTGCTGCCGGTGGCCGCCGGACTGTTCGTGCTCATGTCCGCGATGGGCCTGGCGATGCCCAACACCAACACCCAGGCGCTGATGCGCACCAGGCACGCGGCGGGCTCCGCCTCCGCGCTGCTGGGGACCTCGCAGTTCCTCATCGGTGCCATCGCCTCACCCCTGGTCGGGATCGCCGGTGAGCACACCGCCGTGCCGATGGCCGTGGTGCAGGTGGTCTGCGCGCTGTCCGCGGCGGCGTGCTTCCTGCTGCTGTGCCGTCCCTGGCAGCACACGGCTGCCGTGCGGTAGACGGGCGGGGCGGGTGCGGGGCGGGCGCCGTCCTCCTCACCCCGTGTGGGGATAGCCCAGCAGGTGCAGGCGGTTCCTGCTGTCCGTCCAGCGGAACACACCGACGCCGGAGGTCTCCACCTCCGGCAGTCGTGTGTTCGGGGGCAGCTCCTCGACGTCCTCCGTCGCGAAGCTCATCGTGACGGGACCCGCCCCGCCGCCGTTCAGGGCCTCGTCCGCGTCACGTACGGTCGTGGCACCGTAGGCGATGCCCCCGTCCGTCACCGAGGCGAACGTCAGCAGCGGTGAGCCGCCGTCCTTCTCCAGGCAGAACCCCTTCTTCTCCTTCAGGTCGAAGGCCAGATTTCCCGCGATCAGATAGTCGCCCGAGGGAGAGACCACGGCCTGCGGATAGCGCCCCGGCTTCATGGCCGGGGTGCGGCACTCCACCGACACGACCGGCTTCCCGCTCTCCGCGTCATGGACCGTCCACAACTGGTGGGTGGCGGCCCGCTTCGACTTCTTGGCCAGCTGCCACTTCGCCAGGACGAGCCCCGGTGTGACGGAGGTCGGCACCCCGGTCGTGGCGTCCGCGCCCTTCGGCGCGGTCTTCCTGCTGAACCAGCCGCCCTCCACCCAGAATTCGCGCGCCCCGCTCAGCAGCAGCCCCTTCGACGTCTGGCCGCGCACCTCGGTGAGCCGCTTGCAGGCGGCGCACCCCTTCGGATACGTCACGGCGGACGCGGCGGCGTCCGACACCTCACCGCTGACAGGGTCCACGATCGCGCTGTTCGCCCCGCCGTCGCTGATCACGATGCCGGGGCCGGTCGCGGTGACCTCCGGTGCACCGGCCCACGGCACCTCGACGCGCCGGCGCTTCCCGTCCACCACGTCGTACACGTCGAGCGAGACGAACGTCCCCAGGGGCTCGGGCCCGATGCCGGTCTTCCCGTAGGACCAGGTCACGAAGAACTGCCGGTCGTCCTTGTCGACGGTGAGCAGCTTCGGGAAGTTCCGCGGGTCCGGGGGACGCCAGGCCTCGCCGCTCCAGGCGCTCCGCCCGGTCTCCGTGTCGAGGGTCCGCAGCCGGTAGCGGTGGTCAGGGGCCGCTTCCAGATAGGCCAGCCGGCCCGTCGTGTGGGAGACGGCGTACTCGGGTCCCGCGCCGACGACCTCCCAGCCGCGGTCCGTGGTGTACCCCGGGGGGACGTTCAGCCGGGTCGCGGGACCGGTGCTCCTGGGCACATCAGGGCCCCCGGCGACGGTCCTGCCGCCGCCGCAGGCCGAGGGGAGGAGGATCAGGGCGAGGAGGAACACCCCGCCCACCAGAGCCAGACGCACGATCCTCTGTCGCATGATCTCCCTGACGGTCAGGCCCTGAACGGTCCCCGGTGCGGGGGCGATCAGCCTAGGGTGTGTCGTCAAACTGCCGCCTGCCGCCTGCCGCGCGACGCCTGGCACGCACGCTCGCGGCGTTGCCGCAATGCCCTGGTAGCTCCGCTACAAGACCATTCCGGCGCCTTGCGATCGCACGCACCAGACGCCGCGCGGCCGCCCTTCGGGCGACGACGGCAGTTTGACGACACACCCTAGCAACGGCCTCATCGTGGCGGGCAGTTCGGAGCCCGGACTCCCGTGCCCCTGTTCCGGCACCGTTCCGTCCGCGTTCGCCCGCCGGTGCGCACCGGGCCACCGAAGGGCGCGGCCGGCCCCGCTGCGCCTACAATCCGTCGGTGAACGCCACCCTCCCCACCGCGGAAGCCCTGCGCGCGGCGCTGGCCGCCCTGCTCGACGGGCTGCCCCCGACCCAGGCCCAGCAAGCCGTCGACCGGCTGATCGCCAGCTACCGCGGGACCACCCCGACCGACGCCCCGATCCTGCGGAACCGTTCCGACGTCGCCGCCTACGCCGCGTACCGGATGCCCGCGACCTTCGAGGCCGTACGGGCCTGCCTCGCCGCCCTGCGCGAGGCCGCGCCGGACTGGACGCCCGCCACCCACACGGACATCGGGGGAGGCACGGGCGCGGCGAGCTGGGCGGTGGCCGGGGCCTGGGACGGGCCGAGGACGACGGTGCTCGACTGGTCCGAGCCGGCCCTCGCGCTCGGCCGTGAGCTGGCAGAGGTGTCCGGCAGCCCCGCACTGCGGTCCGCCACCTGGGAGCGGGCGAGGATCGGCGCGGCGCTGGAGCCCACGGACCTGGCGACCGTCAGCTACGTGCTCAAGGAGCTCACCCCGGCGGACCGGGCCGCGCTGGTCGAGGCCGTCGCCGGGGCCGCGCAGACCGTGGTGATCGTGGAGCCCGGCACCCCCGACGGCTACGACCGTGTCATCGAGGCCCGCGACCGGCTGATCGCCGCGGGGCTGAGCGTCGCGGCACCCTGCCCGCACGACGACACCTGCCCCATCGAGCGCGGCACGGACTGGTGCCACTTCTCGGCGCGGGTCAGCCGCTCGTCCCTGCACCGCCAGGTCAAGGGCGGCTCGCTCAGCCACGAGGACGAGAAGTTCAGCTACGTCGTCGCGACCCGCTTCCCCGTGGCTCCGGCACATGAACGGGTCACCCGCAGGCCGCAGATCCGCAAGGGGCAGGTGCTGCTCGAGCTCTGCACCCGGGACGAGGGCCTGCGGCGCGCCACGGTCACCAAGCGGCACGGCACGCTCTACCGTGCCGCCCGGGACGCCGCGTGGGGCGACGCCTGGCCGCCGCTCTAGGAGCGCAGCTCCTGGGTGCAGCACTTCACGCTGCCACCGCCTTTGAGCAGTTCGCCCAGATCCATCGGGACCGGCTCGAAGCCCCGGTCCCGCAGCGGGTCGAAGAGCCCCACCGCGGCCTGCGGGAGCAGCACATGGCGCCCGTCGCTGACCGCGTTGAGGCCCAGCGACTCGGCGTCCGCCTCCTCGGCCAGCAGCGCGTCGGGGAAGAGACGCGCCAGCACGGACCTGCTGCCCGGGGAGAAGGCCCCCGGGTAGTACATGATCTCGTCGGCCGCGTCGTCCAGGACGCACAGGGCGGTGTCCAGGTGGTAGTAGCGCGGGTCCACCAGATCGAGGCCGATCACCGGGCGCCCGAAGAACTCCTGGGCCTCGGCGTGGGACAGCGGACTGGACCGGAAGCCCCGCCCGGCGAGCAGATAGGAGGCGGTCACGGCGAAGTCGCCCTCGCCCTCGTTGACATGGGCCGGTTCGTGGATCTCGGTGAAACCGTCGGCCCGGAACCAGTCCCGGTGCGCCTCGGCCTCCGCGTACCGCTCCCGGTAGGCGAACAGCGCACCGAGCACCCGCCCGTCGATCACGGTGGCCCCGTTGGCGGCGAACACCATGTCGGGCAGGTCGGGGCGGGGGGTGAGGAGCTCCACCGTGTGTCCGAGGGAGCGGTAGCGGTCGCGCAGGTCCTCCCACTGGGTGGTGGCCAGGGGCAGATCGACGGGTTTCGTCGGATCCATCCATGGATTGATGGAGTACGTGACCTGGAAGTGGGACGGGGCGCACATCAGGTAGCGACGGGGGGTGGCGTCACGGGTCAATGCAGGCTCCTCGCGAACGGCGGCCGTGGCCGCGGAACGGTGGATGCGCACGGGTGTGTGCGTGCGTTCATGGTGCGCCGTGCCGGGGCACTCGCGCTGTGATCCGTTCGGGTGGTTCGTACGGGTGGTTCGTACGGGGCCGTCGGACGGCCGGGCGGTTCTACTATGGCCCGATGCCCTCCCGCAAGGCCCCCGATCCCAGCCGCCGCAGCGACCGCTCACGCCGCGCGATCTGCGACGCGGCGCTCGCGCTCGTCGGGGAGGTGGGGTATGCGAGGACGACGATCGAGGGGATCGCCGCCAGGGCCGGGGTCGGCAAGCAGACGATCTACCGCTGGTGGCCGTCGAAGGCAGCCGTGCTGATGGAGGCCTTCATCGACGAGAACGCCCGCCGTTCCGCCGAGGTGGAGGGGGTGGCGGTCGGCGAGGACGGCGCCCCGGAGATCCCCGACACCGGCGACCTGGCGGCCGACCTCAAGCTGGTCCTGCGGGCCACGGTCGACGGGCTGAACGACCCCACGGGCGCGGCCCCCACCCGGGCACTGGCCGCCGAAGGGATCATCGATCCGGCACTCGGGGCCCGTTTCGTGGAAAATCTGCTCGAACCCCAGCTCCAGTTGTATGTCACACGCCTGCGTGCCGCCCAGGAGGCGGGCGAGGTGCGCGCGGACATCGATCCACGCGTCGCGCTGGAGCTCCTGATCGCCCCGCTCACCCACCGCTGGCTGCTGAGAACGCTTCCGCTGACCCACGCGTACGCCGACGCCGTCGTCGATCTCACCCTGCGGGGGATCTTGATCCAGCCATGAGCCGCCGGCGCATTCCGTGACATTCCGTAGGTGCGTGATGACCTCTGCGCGACCGCCCGTGCACCCCGCTTCGGAAGTCTGGCCACCCGAGGAGCAGGATGGTGGGACCATGGAGGGGAAACCGCTGAGGTGAGGGGATAGATGGGCGCCGATTCCGGCCGCTATCGCGGCACAGAGAGCAGGATCTCCCAGTGGCTGCGCAGGCGGCCGAAACCACAGCCGGAAGCCGACGACGCGGCGCGGCTGGCGCTGCTCCTGGCCGTCGCCGATGCGGGAATGCCCATCTCACCCGCGGCGCACCCGTCCGGATACCGATGTTCGTGCGAGCGCGTCGGTTGTCCGACGCCCGCGCGGCACCCCGTCTCCTTCGCCTGGCAGACGCAGTCCACGACGGACAGCGCGCAGATCGAGCGCTGGGCGGCCGGCCAGCCGCTGGCCAACTTCATCACCGCGACGGGCATGATCCACGACGTACTCGACGTCCCCCTCACCGCGGGGCACGCCGCCCTGGAGCGGCTCACCGCGGCCGGCATCGACGTCGGTCCCGTGGCCCAGTCCGGCAGCGACCGGATGCTCTTCTTCACCGCCACCCGCGGCACCCCCGACGACGAGGACGAGTGGTGGCCCTGCGAGCTGGACTGCCACCCCGAGACCATGGACGAGCATCCCGGGCTCCGCTGGCACTGCCGTGGCAGCTATGTCCTCCTGCCGCCCGCACGGCTCCCCGGTGAGCTGGACGTGCACTGGATCCGGGGCCCGGAGAACCCGCTGCCCGATCCGCTGACCCTGCTGGAGACGCTCACCGACGCCTGCGCGCAGTACGCGGACACGGCCGACCCGAGCGACCTCGACCACGACGCGGTGGCCTGGCCCCTCAGCCGCTGAAGGCCGTCAGCCGCTGAAGGCCGTTCCCCGGCCGCCGGTTCCCGACGGGGCCACGGGCGTGGCTACCGACGGGCGAACTTCTCGACGGCGGCCGGTGTGACGGGCGTGAAGAAGTTGACGAGGTTGCCGTCGGGGTCGCGGAACAGCAGCGCGCGGTTGCCCCAGGGCATGGTCGTCGGCTCGTTGACGAAGTCCTCCACGAAGCCGGTCAGGTTCGTGTGCACGCCGTCCACGTCGTCGACGAGGAATTCGAGGATGACGCTGTGGTTGTCGGCCGGGCTGGCGGAGCCCGGCGCGAACAGGGGGACCGTGCGCGTACTGCCGATCGCGAGGGTGGCGGAGCCGACCCTGAGCTCGGCGAAGTCCTCGGTCGACCAGTCGGCGGACACTCCGGTGGCCCGCTCGTAGAAGTCGACGAGGCGGGCGACGTCGTCCGTGATGATGCGGACAGAGACAAAGTCCATGGTTCTCTCCTGGTCGTTCGGTGCTGACGACCACACGCTACGACCGATACCGGGCGGAACCCGCCCGGTATGTGCGGCACACTTCTCGGCATGTCCCGTCCCATTGCCCGTGTGCTCACCCTGCTGGAGCTCCTGCAGTCGGGCGGCGTCAGGACCGCGGCCGAACTCGCCGACCGCCTCGGCGTCGACGAACGCACGGTGCGGCACTACGTCGGCCACCTCGTCGACCTGGACGTACCCGTCGAGTCGGTGCGCGGCCGTTACGGCGGCTACCGGCTCATGCCCGGTTACCGGATGCCGCCGCTCATGCTGAGCGACGACGAGGCACTCGCCGTACTGCTCGGCCTGGTCGCCGGCCGCAGGGCCGGGCTCACCGGTGCCACGGGCACGGCGAGCGAGACGGCGGCGGCCAAGATCAGGCGGGTGCTCCCCGAGCGGCTGCGCCTCGGACTCGACGCCCTGCTCGGCTCCCTCGCCTTCACCGCTCCGCCCGGCGAAGCGGTCCCGCCGGAAGCGGGGGTCCTGCTGCCGGTCGCCGACGCGGTCAACCACCACCGGCCGGTCCTGATCCGCTACACGGCAGCGGACGGCCGCCGCAGCGAACGCACCCTGCACCCGCACGGACTCGTCGCGCACGCGGGCAGGTGGTACATGACGGCGGCCGACCTCACCGCCGGCCAGGACCGGATGTTCCGGCTGGACCGTGTCACCGAGGTCAGGACGCTGCCGGGCTCCTTCGAACCGCCCGAGGGACCCGACCCCGCGCAGCGCGTCCTCACCGGGCTCGCCACCGCTCCGTACCGGCACGAGGTGACCCTGCGCGTCCAGGGCACCGCCGAGCACATCCGCACCCTGCTGCCCGCCGGCATCGCGCTCGTGGAGGAGCTGCCGGCCGAGGGCGGCGCGGATCCGGAGGCCGGGCGCTGGTCCCGCGTCGAGCTGCGGGTGGAACGGCTCGACTGGCTGCCCGCCGTACTCGCCTCGCTGGACCGGCCGTTCGTCGTCGAACGCCCGGACGAACTCCGCGGGCTCGTCGAGGACTTCGCCGAACGCCTCGCGCACTGGGCCCGGCACGACCCGCACCACGCCTGACGGCCCAAGGGTGACGGGGCACGCATGACGGCCCAAGGGTGACGGCCCGCGAGCCGCCGGCCGTCAGGACCCCTGCGCCGCGACCAGCCCCGGCAGCCGGTTCAGCACGCGCACCTTGTCGTCCTCGGCCCCCTTCTCGGGTATGTGGACCAGCTGGCTGGAGACCCGCTCCTTGGTGAGGGTGCTCTTCACCTCGCCGGTCAGCAGCGCCTCCACGTCCGCGGTGACCGTCGGACGCAGTCCCTCGGCGGCCGTCTGCCGCTCGAAGTGCTTGCTGCTGAAGAAGACCAGCGCCCCGCCGTCCTCCGTCGCCAGACCCAGCGGCGCGTACGTCCCGGAATCCAGCGCCTGGTCGACGTACTGGTAGGAGTAGCCCGCCCTGCGGGTGGTCTTCCGCGCCTCCCGCCAGCCAGAGGTCATCGACCCGGGGGCGAAGACGTCGGGCGCACCGTCGGTGAGGTAGCTCGTGTACGTGGTGCTCAGTTCGGCGGGCGGGGTGGCCAGGGCCGCGTCCGTGTCCTTCGAGGGCACCGGCCGCACATAGCCGTCGGCGTCCCTGCTGAACTCGGGGATCTCGGACGGGGATGCCACCGCCAGATACGAGACCTTCCACGGTGCGTCGGGCCCGGTGCGTACGAATCCCAGCAGCCAGCGGGTGTCGTCCTTGCCTCCGTCCCGGTCGCGGTTGGAGTCGGTGTCCGCGACGAACCAGCGCGGCCAGCCCGCCTTCCTGGGAATGAGGTAGGAGGCGTCGCTCAGCTCCAGCGGCTTGTGCTGCGCGTTGCCGTCCGGGCTGATCTTGTGCCGCGCCACCAGACCGGCCTGGTTGATCGCGCCGAGCGAACCGGTCACCTGGTCCTTGTCGAGCGCCGGATCGTACGCCTTGTCCGCCTTGTTGTACGCGACGGTGAACTCCTCCAGGGCCTTCGCGGCCTCGGACCTCGTCGCCGCCGGCACGACTTCCAGTTCACCGTGCACCGTCACGCAGCCGCTCGCGGTGACGACCAGTACCGTCGTCGTCGCGAGCCCCGCCGCCAGTCGACCCAGCCTTCTCATCCGTTGTCTTCTGCGCCTTCTGATCCGTCGTCCGCACTGACCGCCTGAACCCTACCGGGCCGGCGCCGGCCACGGATCAGGAAGCCCGGTTCGGTACGACGAGCGGCACCCCGGTCCTCGGGTGCGGGAACACCTCGACCGGCTGCCGGTACACCTCGCCGAGCAGGGTGTCCGTGAACACATCGGCGGGCGGTCCGGCCACGGCGATCCGGCCGCCGTGCAGCACCACGGCCCGGTCCGCGTACGCCGCCGCGAGACCCAGGTCGTGCAGCACCACCACCACCGCGTCACCGGCCGCGGCCCGCGCACGGCAGATCCGCAGCACCAGTTCCTGATGGCGCAGGTCCAGCGCGGCCGTCGGCTCGTCCAGGAGCAGCAGTGGGGCGCGCTGCGCCAGCACCCGGGCCAGCGCGACCCGGGCGCGCTCGCCGCCGGACAGCGCGGAGAACGGGCGGGCGGCGAACTCCGTCACCTCCGTCGCGGCCATCGCGTCGGCGACCGCCGTCTCGTCGTCGTCCTCGCGGGCGGTGCCCGCCCAGGGCGCCCGTCCCATCCGTACGACGTCCTCGACAGGGAAGGGGAAGGCCAGCGCCGCGGACTGCGGCAGAACGGCGCGGCGCAGCGCCAGTTCGGGGGCCGACCATGCGTCGGCCGGCCGGCCGTCGATGCGTACCTCACCGCTGTCCACGGGCAGATCGGCGGCGAGCGCCGCAAGCAGCGTCGACTTGCCCGCCCCGTTCGGTCCGACGAGGGCCAGCACCTCGCCGGCCCGGATGGTCAGCTCCACGGAGTCCAGGACCTGCCGCCGGCCCAGCCGGACGCCTACGCCGGTCACTTCGGCGGCGGGGGAGCCGGCCGGCACCGGGGCGGGCAGCTCCCGGCCACGGGCCGAGAGAAGCGCCTTGAACGGGTTCACGCCCAACCACCTTGCCTACGACGGGTCCTGCGCAGCAGCCAGAAGAAGAACGGGCTGCCGAAGAGCGCGGTCAGCACACCGAGCGGGAGCTCGGCGGGATCGGCGACGGTGCGCGCGGCGAGATCGCCCGCCACCAGCACCAGCGCACCGCCGAGCGCACTGCCCGGCAGGAGGAAGCGGTGTCCGGGGCCGTTCGCCATCCGCAGCAGATGCGGGACGAGCAGCCCCACGAAGGAGATGATCCCGGCGACGGCGACCGCCGCCGCCGTCAGCAGCGCCACGACGAGGACGAGCACGATCCGCAGCCGCTCGACATCGACCCCCAGGTGCCGGGCGGGCCGCTCGCCGAGCGCCAGCAGATCCAGCTTCCTGGCGTAGAAGGGGGCGACGAGCAGTCCGAGTACCGCGCACGGCAGCACGGCGAGCACCTTCGGCCAGGTCGCCTGGGACAGCGAACCGAGCTGCCAGAACGTGATCTGGGTGATCTGCGCGTTGTCGGCGAAGAAGATGAACAGGCCGATCAGGGCGCCGGCGAAGGCGTTGACGGCGATACCGGTCAGGATCAGCGTCACCACCTCCGTCCGTCCTCCGGACCGCGAGAGCACGTACACCAGCAGGACCGTGGCGAGACCGGTGACGAACGCGCAGATGGTGATCGTCCAGTTGCCGAAGAAGTTCAGCCCGAGCGCGATCGAGGCGACCGCCCCGACCGCCGCACCCGAGGAGATCCCGATGACACCGGGCTCGGCCAGCGGATTGCCGAACACGCCCTGCATCAGCGCGCCCGCGCAGCCCAGCGACGACCCGACGAGCAGCGCGAGGACCACCCTGGGCAGCCGTACGTTCCACAGGACGCTCTCGCCGACCCGGTCGAGCGCCTGCCCGCCGAGACCGAGACGGTGCTGGGCGGAGGAGAGGACGTCGCCGAGCGGAATGCTGTACGCGCCGAGACCGGCGGAGAGCAGACAGCCGGCGACCAGCGCGGCGGCCAGCGACACGGTGAGGACGAACGCCTTGCCACGCCGCGCCGGGGCGGCGGCGGGCTCGGCTTCCTCGGCGGGCTCGGTGTCCTCGGCGGGCTCGGTTTCCTCGGCGGTCTTGGTGGCCGAGCCGTCGTAGGGGGTGGCCGTCACTCGCTCTTCCCGCCTTCCGGGTAGAGCTGCTCCACCAGTTCGGCCAGCACCCGGTCGGTGCGCGGCCCGTAGTTCAGCAGAACCCCGTCGTCGATCGAGACGATCCTGCGGTCCATCCCCGCCGGTGTCTCCCCGACGCCCGGGATCTTGACCAGGCCGTCGACGCCGCCCACCGAGTCCAGGCCCTTGGTCATGACGAGGATCGCGTCCGGTGCGGCCTCGGCGAGCGCCTCGCTGGTGATGGCGGTGAAGTCCTTCTTCAGCCCGGAGGCCTTGCCCGCGTCGACCGCGCCCGCCGCTTCGAGCAGCGAACTCGCGCCGGACTCCCGGCCGCCCAGCAGATAGACGGAGGCCGAGCCGCGCAGATAGAGGAAGGCGACGCGCGGCGCGTCTCCCTCGGCACGGGCGGGGATCGTCTTCTGCACGGCGGCGATACGCGACTCGGTACGCGCCTTGAGCTCGTCGCCCGCCGACTTCACGCCGAGCGCGGCGGCCACGGTGTCGATCCGGCGTCCCACATCGGCGAGTTCCTTGGCCGGCTCGACGACCACCAGGGGGATGCCCGCGTCACGGATCTGGGAGATGGCCTCGGCGGGGCCCGTCGTGGTGTCCGCGAGTACGACCGTCGGATGCAGGGACAGCACGCTCTCGGCCGAGACGTCATGAGCGCGGGTCACGACCGGGAGCTTCTTCGCCTGTTCGAAGGTGGCGGTGATGTCGCGGGCCACCACCTCGTTGCCGAAGCCGAGGGTGAAGGCGATCTCGCTGAGCGACCCGGTGAGGGGGACGATCCGGTCGGTGGAGGTGACGGTGACGTCCTTGCCGTCCGCCGAGTGCACCGTGACGGGCAGCCGCGGCTCCGGCTTCCCGGCCAGGGGCTCGACAACATCGGCCGCGGCGGAGGCCTTTGCCGCACCGGCGGGCTTCGCCGCCCCGTCTCCCGTACCGCCGCAGCCGGTGAGGACGGCGGCGAGTGCCACCACGGCGGCCAGGGTGCCGAACCGGCCCCTGGGCCGGCGCACGGATCTTCGGCCGGCCGCGTCGGAGTGATGAGGCAAACGCACGGGTGCACCGTCCTGGGCTGTTACGGGAGTGATGTGACGGAGGGGTTCCGGCACTGCTGTAGATACATTAGGTTAGCCTTACCTGACTTTCTAGCCCTGGGGGGTACCCATGCCGTCGTCGTCCCCGTCCGCCCGCGCGCTCGCCGTCGCGCTTCTCGCGGTGCTGCTCGGGGCCCTGCTCCCGGCCACCGCCGCGCAGGCGGCGAGCCGCACGGTGCAGGGCGGCCGGCTGGACTGGGGGATCAAGTCGTCCTTCCAGAGTTATGTCACCGGGCCCATCGCCCAGGGAAGTTGGAGCCTGACCGGCGGCGCGGCGACCGTCGGCGGCAGCCAGTTCCGCTTCCACTCCGCCACCGGCTCCTACGACCCGGACAGCGGCGCCTTCCAGGCCGGATTCTCCGGCGGGGTCCACTTCGTGGGTCACAAGCAGGCCGACGGCAGCAACGAACTCGACCTCACCATCAGCCGCCCCACGGTCAGGATCTCCGGAGGCAGCGGAACCCTCTACGCCGACATGGTGAGCAAGGAGCGGGGCAGCGGCAAGGTCACCACCACCGCCCAGGTGCCGCTGGCCACCCTCGGTCTCTCCGGCATCGACATGAAGGGCGGCTCCACGCCCATCGCCCTCGACAACGTCCCGGCGACGCTGACCTCGCAGGGTGCGGGCGCGTTCGCCGGCTACTACACGGCGGGGACGGCGCTCGACCCGGTCAGCCTCTCCGTCGACACGAAGGCACCGGCGGCAGCGAAGCCGTCGAAGTCACCCACGTCCTCACCGTCGCCCTCCGCGACGAAGAAGAAGGAGAGCACGGGCCGCTTCGAGGACGCGGCCGTGGACTGGGGCGTGCGCCGCACCTTCCGCGAGTACGTCACCGGCTCCATCGGCCAGGGCGGATGGACCCTCGCGGACGGCGCCCAGGACGGCGGGGCACTCTTCCGCTTCCCGAAGGGCAAGGGCACGTACGACGCCAAGAAGCAGAAGCTGAACGCCTCCTTCGCCGGCAGCGTCCACTTCACCGGAAAGGGCGGCCTCGACCTGGAACTCGCCGGGTTCGCCGTGCGGGTGGCCTCCGGCAAGGGCACGCTCCTGGCGGACGTCACCACCGACGGCGGCACCACCGACAAGGCCGTCCCGCTCGTCACCTTCGCCACCGGGGACGACCTCACCCCGAAGGACGGGCTCGCCGTCCTCACCGAGGTCCCCGCGACCCTGACCGCCGACGGCGCCAAGGCCTTCGGCTCCCTCTACAAGGCCGGCACCGCGATGGACCCGGTCTCCCTCGCCGTCGCCGTCGACGCGAAGGCGAAGCTGCCCGCGCTGCCCGACCTGGGCAGCGAGGCCGCACCGTCCACCGCGTCCGCGACGCCGTCCGCAGCGACCCCGGCCGCCCAGCCGGCCGCGGCGGACTCCTCCTCCCGTACCTCTCTCGCCGTCGGGGGCGGGGTCGTGCTGATCGCGGCCGCCGCCGGCGTGCTGTACGCGGCGCGCCGCCGCCGTACGGCACGCGACACCACCTGACATCCCTCTCATCTCACTTACATCCACCAGGAGTCACTGTCATGGCAGCCAACCGCCGCCCCATAGCCCTCGCCGCAGCAGTCGCCACAGCGGCCGCCCTCGGCGCGACCTTCGCCCTCCCCGCCCTCGCGGCAGACAACGCCGGCTCGGCCAAGGCCGCGGCGCCCGCCGCCACCATGGAGCTGACGGACGGCACGCTCGACTGGGGCTTCAAGGAGTCCTTCCGCAGATACATCGGCGGCGCCGGCACGATCACCGCCACGGACGGTGCCACCCAGGCGGACGGCAACGGGATCTTCACCTTCGGCAACGGCACGGGCACGTACGACACGACCACGCACGGCACCGACACCGATTTCGACGGCAGCGTCAACTTCAACGCCCACGGCGGGGTCCTCGACATCACCATCTCCGACGTGAAGGTCACGACGAGCGGCACTTCGGGCGCCGTCACCGTCGACCTGAAGACCCCGGAGGGCACCCAGGACGACGTCGCGCTCGCCGAGCTCGACCTGTCGGACGTCAAGCCCGGCCAGGGCGACGACGGTGCGATGGTCTTCAAGGACATCCCCTCGACGCTGACGAAGGCCGGCTCCGCCGCCTTCAACGGCATGTACACCGAGGGCGAGGTCCTGGACCCGGCCACCCTGTCGGTCAAGGCCGTCACGCCCCCCACGGAGGAGCCCACCGACGAGCCGACGCAGGAGCCGACCGGCGAGCCCACCACGGAGCCGACGGCCACGCCGACCGGCAAGCCCACCGCCTCCGCGTCCCCGAGCGCCTCCGCCTCGGCCACCACGCCGGCCGTCGAGCAGGGCGACCTCGTCGACGGCACCCTGGACTGGGGCGTCAAGGAGTCCTTCCGCTCCTACGTCACCGGCCCCATCGCGAACGGCAAGGTCGAGACGACCGGCGGCGCCACCGCGTCGGACGCGGGCTACCGCTTCCCCGACGCGACGGGCAGCTTCGACGCCGACGAGCAGTCCCTGGACGCCGAGTTCGGCGGCAAGGTCCGCTTCCTCGGTCACAAGGAGGGTGACGCCTACACGCTCGACCTCTCCCTCACCGGCCTCGAGGTCCAGGTCAAGAACGGCGCGGGCACCCTGGTCGCCGATGTCACCAGCAAGGACCGCGAGACCAAGGAGGTCACCACCTACAAGGACCTCGCCCTCGCCGACCTGAAGCTCCCCAGCGGTGAACTCGCCGCGAAGGACGGCGTGGTGACCCTCTCCGATGTGCCCGCCACCCTGACCGAGGACGGCACCAAGGCGTTCGGCGGCATGTACACCAAGGGCACCGAACTCGACGCCCTGACCGTCGCCGTCGCCCTCGACGAGGACGCCGAACTCCCGGGCGTCACCGGCGGATCCGGCACCACCGGAGGATCGGGCACCACCGGTGGCACCGGTACGACCACCGGAGGCAGCGGCTCCGTGGGCGGCGCCGGTTCCGTGGGCGGCTCGGCCTCACTCGCCTCCACCGGCTCGGACATCCCGACCGGCGCGCTCGTCGCCGCCTCCGGCGTCGTCGTCGCGGCGGGTGCCGGAGTGGTGATCGCGGCGCGCCGTCGCCGTACCGTCTGATCCCTGCCCGCACCACCAGGGCCGCACCGGCGCACCCCGTCGGTGCGGCCCTGTGGCGTCCGGGGCCCCGCGCGGTGCTTGAATGCGGGTGTGAACGACTTCGAGGTACCCGAAGGCATCGACGTACTGCGTGTGTTCTGCGGCCCGGACGGCCGCCACGGCAACGCGCTGGGCGTCGTGCGCGACGGGCGCAGGTATCCCGACAACGAGTCCCGGCAGGTGCTCGCACGGAAACTCGGCTTCAGCGAGACGGTGTTCGTGGACGACCCCGAGCGCGGCACCGTCGACATCCGCACCCCCGGGCTGCGGCTGCCGTTCGCGGGGCATCCGCTCGTCGGCGCGGCCTGGCTGCTCGACCTGGAGGTCCTGGAGCTACCCGTCGGGGATGTGACGGTCCGCCAGGACGGTGAGTTCACCTGGATCACGGCCCGCACCGAGTGGGCGCCGCCGAGGACGCTGGAGCGGTACGCCTCGGTCGCGGAGGTCGACGCGCTGACGGAGGCACCGCCCGGGGAGGGCCGGCTCTACGTCTGGGCCTGGGAGGACGAGGCCGCCGGCCGCGTACGCGCGCGGGCCTTCCCACGGCGCGACGACAGCATCGACGAGGACGAGGCGACCGGTGCGGCGGCCATGCTGCTCAGCGCCGAGCTGGGCCGGGCCCTGAACATCAGACAAGGACGCGGCTCCCAGATCCTCACCGCACCCGCGCCCGATGGCACGGTGGAGGTCGGGGGCCGCGTCCTTCTGGTGGCCGCGTCGTGATCAGGCGCCGCGGTCTCCGGGGGTTCAGGCGCTGAGCGGGAAGGCCTCGCCGAGCTCGTGGAAGACGGCGGTGTTCAGCGCGAAGGCGCGCTTGCACTCGTCGATGATCCGCTGCTTCTCCAGGTCGTCGGCGTTCACCGCGTCCAGCAGCTCCCGGTACCCCCGCTTGAAGGCGGCCGGGTTGGAGATCTGCTCGAACACGTAGAACCGCACCCCGTCACCCTTGCGCGCGAAGCCCCAGGTCTTCTCCGCCGTACCGCGGATGATCTGGCCGCCCGAGAGGTCGCCGAGGTAGCGCGTGTAGTGGTGCGCGACGTATCCGGCGGGCCACTCGCGGGCGCACTCGGCGACCCGTGCGGCGTAGGCCGCGGTGGCGGGCAGCGGTTCGAGACCCTCGCGCCACCCCTCGCCCCGCAGATGGCCGAGGTCGCGCTCCAGCTCGGCCGTGCGCATCAGCTCCGGCTGGATGAAGGGCCCGGCGACCGGGTCCTCACGCAGGGCCTGGGCGCCGTCCTCCAGCGCGCGGTAGACGAACCACAGCTGCTCGGTGTAGCGCGTGTACGCGTCCACCCCGAGCCGTCCGCCGAGCATGTCGCTCATGAAGCTGGATGACTCCGCCTCCGTGTGCTGCTCGTGCGAAGCAGTGCGGATGAGAGTCGAGAAAGGCGTGGTGGTGGCGGTCGAGTCCAAGGCGGGCCTCCGGGGACCGAGGGGACGGGAAGTCCGGACAGAAGGTTGCATACCGGCAGCAGCTGTACACGCCGCCGCGCACCGATACGCTGATCCTCCTACTTAGGCTTGCCTAAGTCAACGGGTTCCCGACCGCCTGTCGGTAAAAAGCGCGGCACCCGACCTCACGGAAGCGTCAGGATGTCCGCCCCGGTGTCCGTCACCACCAGTGTGTGCTCGAACTGCGCGGTCCGCTTCCTGTCCTTCGTCACCACGGTCCAGCCGTCGTCCCACATGTCGTAGTCGTGGGAGCCCAGGGTCAGCATCGGCTCGATGGTGAACGTCATCCCGGGCCGCATCACGGTCGTCGCCTGCGGGCTGTCGTAGTGCGGGACGATCAGGCCGGAGTGGAACGAGGAATTGATCCCGTGCCCGGTGAAGTCCCGCACCACCCCGTAGCCGAACCGCTTCGCGTACGACTCGATGACGCGCCCGATCACATTGATCTGCCGGCCGGGCCGCACCGCCTTGATGGCGCGGTTCAGCGACTCCCTGGTGCGCTCCACGAGGAGCCGCGACTCCTCGTCGACGTCGCCGCAGAGATAGGTGGCGTTGTTGTCGCCGTGCACCCCGCCGATGTACGCGGTGACGTCGAGGTTCACGATGTCGCCGTCGCGCAGCACGGTGGAGTCGGGGATGCCGTGGCAGATGACCTCGTTGAGCGAGGTGCAGAGCGACTTCGGGAAGCCCCGGTAGCCGAGGGTCGACGGGTACGCCCCGTGGTCCACCATGAACTCATGGGCGACCCGGTCGAGTGCGTCCGTGGTGACCCCCGGGGCGATGAGCTTGGCCGCCTCCTCCATCGCCTGCGCCGCGATACGGCCCGCGATCCGCATGCGCTCCACGGTGTCGGAGTCCTGGATCTCCGGCCCGGTGTACGGCGTGGGGGCGGGCTTGCCCACGTACTCGGGGCGCCGGATCCTTCCGGGAACGGAACGGACGGGAGTGATCTCCCCTGGTACGAGAAGCGACTGGCCAGACATGTCAGCGAGTCTAACCAGCGTGTCCGGGGCACCATGGCAACGAGGAAAGGATCCAGCGATGGCCCTGTTCAAGAAGCGCACGGTGGGCAAACCGGGCGAATGGTACTACTGCCTGGAACACAGATCGGTCGAGGAGGGCCCCGAGTGCCCGGCCAAGGACCGCTTCGGCCCGTACGCCACCCAGGGGGAGGCACAGCGCGCGATGGACACCGCGCGTGAGCGGAACCTCGAATGGGAGAACGACCCGAAGTGGCACGACCGCTCGGACGAGCCGACCGACGAGACGCCGGACTAGGTGTATTGATCACGGTCGTGTCCCGTCGGGGATCCATGAGCCGTGGATACCGTTCGGGACGCGGCGTGGCAGGTGGATCTCGGCGACGGATGTGAGGTCCCGTGCGTCCAGGACGAGCAGCTGGGAGGCGTCGGCCTTGAGGTCGCTCACGATGGTCAGCAGATAACCGTCGTCCTCGGCGACGGCGTCCGCGGCGGGTACGAATACGGCTTCGCCGGCGTGGCGGTGGGGTCCGGGCCGGTGTACGAGCCGCTTGCCCGCGGCTGTGTCGAGCTTGGTGATCGCGAACTCCTCCAGACCCGCTCCGGGGAACGCGACGGAGTAACTGATGGTGGAAGGCAGCCCGGTATAGGCCTCGTTGATGGTGGGGAAGTCGGTGGTCAGATCGTCCAGTCCGTCCTCGGCCGCTGTCCCGGTGACGGGGTCGAGCACCCACCGGGTGGCGGTGGCGCCGGTGACGGGGGCGAGAGGGTGGCCCGGCGCGCCGATCCACCACTTCCAGGAGGTCTCCCAGGAGGCACGGTCGTAGGCGGGGCCTTCGAGTACCACCTTGCCGTCCGGGGTGTCGTAGGCGTTGGTGACGTGGAGGACGGCCCGCGGGTCGATGGGGATCCAGGTGATGTGCGGGGGCCTGCCGGCGTCACCGAGCCGGTCCATGACGCCGATGCGGGCCGGCTGGTCGTCGTGCCAGCGGTAGGGAATGCCGGAGGTCTCGGCCATGTCGAAGACGACCGGTGCGTCGAGGAACACGGCCTTCGTCCCGGTGATCGCGAAGTCGTGCATCAGGGTGGGTGCCGCACCGGGAACGACCTGCTCGCGGATGATGTGGCCGCCCGGGGTCGCCACGTAGTAGGTGAGGTACGGCGGGAAGGGCGAGTAGCTGAAGAAGTGCAGGTCGCCGGTGAGCGGGTCTTCCTTGGGGTGCGCGGTCATCGCCGAGGTGAGCCTGCCGTGGAAGTCGTACGGGCCCACGGTGTCCAGCTCGGGCGTCACCTCCCAGGGAAGGTTGGCCTCCTGCAGGGCCAGGAGGTGGCCGCCGTGCTCGATGATGTGGGTGCCGGCGACGCTCGCCGTCAGGTCCATGGAACCGTCGTGGCGTACGAGCGGGGCACCGTCCAGGGCAGGGGTCCTGACCCAGCGGTTGCGGTACCACTCGGCGCGGCCGTCGGTGAGGCGTACGCCGTGGAGCATTCCGGAGCCCTTGAACCAGTGGCTGGGCGTGATGCCGGGCTTGGGGTTGTGGCCGTTGCGCAGATACCGGCCCGAGAGCTCAGGAGGCACGGTGCCGGTCACCTCGAGGCTGGTCGAGGTGATCTCGTCGGGAACGGGGGTGTAGTGACCGGACAGGTAGGGCTTGGCCGTCATGGTGTGAACTCCGTGCGGGTGGATTCGGGTGGGGTGGTGTTCCGTCGCGGGTGTCGCCCTCACCGCGCGCCCGGTCGGCGTGCGGGCGGGCGGGTCAGTGACAGCAGCAACGCGAAGGCCGTCAGTGCGGCCGTCGTGAGGAAGACCGCCGAGAAGTCCGGCGTTGCGGTGGCGGAGGCGGACACGCCGGCCAGGGCTGCCAGACCGAGCGCTCCGCCCATCTGGCGCGAGACGTTGACCATTCCGCTGACCAGACCGGCTTCTCCCGTCCCGGCTTCGCCGACGGCAAGCGTGGTCAGGTGGACGAAGCTCAGGCCGATGCCCGTACCGGTCAGCAGGAAGGGGCCGAGGAGTCCGACGGCCGTGACGCCCGTACTCGCCGGTGCCAGCCACAGGAGCCCCAGGGCGAGCGAGGCGAGCGCGGCGGTCAGGGCGGTGCGGACACCGACGGCCGTGGCCAGGCGGGGAGCCAGCAGGCTGCCGGCCGTGACGGCCAGCGCGATGGGCAGCTGGGCGAGACTGGTGGTCAACGGCGACATGCCCAGCACGAGTTGCTGGTACTGCGGCAGGAAGAAGAAGAGCCCGACCGTCACCGCGCCCACGAGCAGGGTCATCGCGCTCGCGACGGCCAACCGCCGGTTCCGGAACACCCGCAAGGGGATCAGAGGACGTTCGACGCGCCGCTCCGCGACGAGGAAGGCTCCGAGCGCGACGGCGCCCGTCACGAGCGCGGTCAGGGTGGCGGGGTCGCTCCAGCCCGCGTGCGCGCCGTTGGCCAGACCGTAGGCGGAGGCGGCCATGGACACGGTGACGCCGAGGGCGCCGACGGCGTCGAACGAGCCTCCCCCGGCACGGAAGGGACGTATCGAATACAGCACGAGGGCACCCACCAGCAGGCCGACCGGCACGTTGATCAGGAAGACCCAGGGCCAGCCGAGCGTCTGGCTCAGCAACCCGCCGAGGAGCACACCGGCGATGCCACCCGCGCCGGACACCCCGCCCCACAGCCCCAGAGCCCGCGAACGGTCTGCCGGGCCGGGGAACAGGAGCATGACGATCGACAGCGCCGCGGGCGCCATCACGGCTCCACCGGCCCCCTGGACCACTCGGGCTCCGATCAGCACGGCACCGCTGGGAGCCAGCGCGCACACCACGGACGCGAGGGTGAAGAGGGCCAGGCCGGCCAGGAACACGGCCCGTCGGCGCAACACGTCAGCGAGGCGGCCGCCCAGCAGCAACAGCCCGCCGAAGGCCACCAGATAGCCGTCGACCACCCAGGACATCTGGGCGTTATTGAGGCTCAGGCCGTCCTGGATCGACGGAACGGCGACATTGATGATCGAGGAGTCCAGGATCACCATGAACTGTGCCGTAGCCAGCGCGACGAGGCCGACTGCCCGTCGGTGGTGCGGGACGCCAGGGGGGCGCGGACGCTTCTCCATTTGTGTGTGTGATTGGTCAGTCACTATTGACTCCGAAGAAAGGGCCCGCGAACGGGCCTGGGGAATCGGGGTAGTGCCGGTGGTCCGCCCCGGACCGGCATCAGGGTCCGGGCGGCGTGTGCACCAGCCCCTCGGTCAGATACGAGGCCCATGGCTCGCGGGAGGACTCGATGTCGAGGGCCACCACCATGTGACACAGCTGACCGCGAGCGAAGAACGCCTGTACCTGCGGCTGTGGCGCCTTGGAACGGTCCGCCACATAGTCGGCGAGCCGCGCCTGCTCGCCACGCAGTGCCTCCCGGATGGCCGTGTCGTCGCTCGCCGCCAGTGCGTGGACCTGGAGCATGAGGAGTTTCCGGTCGGCGATCAGCGCCGCATACGCGTTCGCCATCGCGGCCAGGACCTCTTCGGGGCCGGCCGCGGGCAACTCCTCCACGCTGTCACGCAACGCCTTGAGGATCCTGGCGAAGCAGGTGTGCAGGGTCGCGGTGAAGAGATCGACCTTGGCCGGGAAGAGCCGAAAGACATAGGCGGGAGAGATCCCGGCTGCGGCGGCGACCGCGGATACCGGGGTCCCCCGGTATCCGGACCGGGCGAACACGCCCAGCCCGGCCTCCAGTACGGCGGCCCGGCGGTCCTCGGCGGTCGACAAGCTTCGTTCCATGTGTGTGATTGAACAGTCACACACATGGCGCTGTCAAGTGCCGCCGCCGCTCACCAGCGGGCCGGTGGTGGGGCCGTCAGCTGGTCGGCCAGGCGGGAGAGGCGGTCGCGGAACGTCCTGCGGCCCCGGGGGGAGGGGGCGCAGTTCTCTCCCGCCGCGGCGCTGACCAGGTGCTGGACCGTGTCCAGGTCGACCTCGTTGCCGTCGCGGACCGTGAGCGCCTCATGGGCCAGGCCCCGCACCTCCGGGTCACCGCCGCCGTCCAGCGCCAGCACCGTCGCCCCCGCGCGGCGCGCGTCGTGGACGCGCTCCAGCAGGCCGTCGGCCGGGTGTTCCGGTGCCACCACGAGCAGCGTCTCGCCGCGTCCGGCCGCCTCGATCCTGCCCAGACCGACGGCCAGGTGCACCGGGTCGTCCGGCTCCACCCGATGGCGTACGAGCGTGGGGCGCAGCTGCGGCAGACCCGACCACGTGGACTCGTCCACCAGGTGCGCGGCCAGGTGCCACGGCTCGTAGGCCTCGGTCCCCACCAGCAGCAGCCCGCCGCCGTGCGGCACGACCGACGACCGCAGGGTCCGGGCGAACTCCCGGGCCGCCGCGGGCCACTCCGTCCCGGCGAGCACCTCACGCAGCAATGCGACACGTACGGCATCCATGGCCCGCATCATGCCGCCGGGCCGTGTCCCCTGACCGGCCGATCGCGGCATTCCACCCGAACGGGGAGGCGTGGCGCCGCCACGTCCCGTTCCGCGTGACGCACATCCCAGAGCGACGCAGGTCCGGGGCTCGGAACCGCGAAGTAGGGTCGGCGCCATGACTACGAATGACACCGGAAGCGCCCCCAAGCCCCCCGCCAAGGACCCCTGGGACCTGCCCGATGTGTCAGGCCTGACCGTCGGGGTGCTCGGCGGTACCGGCCCCCAGGGCCGAGGCCTGGCCTACCGCTTCGCCCGCGCCGGACAGAAGGTGATCATCGGCTCGCGCGCCGCCGACCGCGCCGGGGCCGCCGCCGCCGAGCTGGGCCACGGTGTCGAGGGCGCCGACAACGCGGAGTGCGCGCGCCGCAGCGATGTCGTGATCGTCGCCGTGCCGTGGGACGGCCATGCCAGGACGCTGGAATCGCTGCGCGAAGAGCTCACCGGGAAGCTCGTCGTCGACTGCGTCAATCCGCTCGGCTTCGACAAGAAGGGCGCCTACGCCCTGAAGCCCGACGAGGGCAGCGCCGCCGAGCAGGCCGCCGCCCTGCTGCCCGGCTCGCGGGTCACCGCCGCCTTCCACCATCTGTCGGCCGTGCTCCTCCAGGACCAGGCGATCGAGGAGATCGACACCGATGTGCTGGTCCTGGGCGAGGCGCGCGCCGACACCGACACGGTGCAGGCGCTCGCGAGCCGTATCCCGGGGATGCGCGGAGTGTTCGCCGGCCGGCTGCGCAACGCGCACCAGGTCGAGTCGCTCGTGGCGAACCTGATCTCCGTCAACCGCCGCTACAAGGCACACGCGGGGCTGCGCACCACCGACGTGTGAGCCCCTGACAGGAGCCGAATCGGGCATGAGGGACACTGGACGGGACCGCGCACCATCCCCGGACAGGAGCACCAGCCCTCATGCCCCGCCTCGCTCTCTACGCCCTCGTCGTCTGCGTACTCGCCGTCGTCGCAGCCGTGGTCTCCTTCGTCCAGGGCAGCATCCTGCTGGGCGTCGTATGGGTCCTGCTGGCCGGCCTCTCCTCGAACATGGCGTGGTTCTACCTGCGCAAGCAGAAGGCGGACCGGGCCCAGGCCGCAGCTCACTGACGGACGTGGCTCACCGGCGAATCAGCGCGCACCCCGGGTCCTGGTCGCCGAACCACTCCTGCCAGAAGCGGTAGGTGTCCAGCCCGCAGTAGGTCTCGACCTCGCTGACCCCCAGGCCCCGCAGCAGGGCGTCCACCGCGTCGAAGAAGAGACCGTTGACCTCCGGGATCCACAGGAGCGCGAAGACCGCGATCAGCCCGAAGGGCGCGAACGGCTCCACCTGGCGCCTGACCTGGTACGAGAGCCACGGCTCGATCACGCCGTAGCCGTCGAGCCCCGGGACCGGCAGGAAGTTCAGGATCGCCGCGGTCACCTGGAGCAGCGCCAGGAACGCCAGCGCGAACCTGAAGGACACCGGGACCCCGTCCAGCGCGTCCAGCCAGAACGGCGCCGTGCAGACGACGGCGAACAGCACGTTCGTCAGGGGCCCGGCGGCCGAGATCAGGCTGTGCTTCCAACGCCCGCTGATACGGCCCCGCTCGATGTAGACCGCCCCGCCGGGCAGCCCGATGCCGCCCATGATCACGAACAGCACGGGCAGCACGATGCTCAGCAGGGCATGGGTGTACTTCAGCGGATTGAGCGTCAGATACCCCTTCGCCCCGATGGAGATGTCCCCGCTGTGCAGGGCGGTGCGCGCGTGCGCGTACTCATGGAGACAGAGCGAGACGACCCACGCCGCGGTGACGAAGAGGAAGACCGCGAAGCCGGTCCGCTCCGCGAAGCCCGTCCACACCGCCCAGCCCGAGACGGCCATGACGGCGACGATCCCGAGGAAGATGGGGCTGACCCGCCGGTCGCTGGGCCGACGGAACGCGGTGGTCATCGGTGGCACTCCTGAGGACTGGGCGGTGAGTGGAGCCCCGAGCGTACGGGTGGCACGGCGAGAACGTGTCACAGCTGGGTGGCAGTTCCCCGGGACGCCGGGCGGTCACGGACAATGGGCGCGTGCACTACGCCATCCTCGGTACGACCCGCGCCCTCCGCCCCGACGGCACGCCCGTCGCCCTCGGCGGGGCGCGGCTGCGCGCCCTGCTCACCGTGCTGGCCCTGCACCCGGGCCGCACGGTCCCGGCCGGGGTGCTCGTCGACGAGGTGTGGGACGGCGACCCGCCCGCCGACGCGGCCGGCGCCCTGCAAGCCCTCGTGGGGCGGCTCAGGCGTGCGCTGGGCCGGGACGCGGTCGAGTCGGCGGCCAACGGCTACCGGCTCGCCGCCGAGCCCGACACCGTGGACCTGCACCGCTTCGAGCGGCTCGCGGGCGAGGGCGTCACGGCACTCGAGGGAGGCGACGCGGCGAAGGCGGCGGCCGTCCTGGCCGAGGCGCTCGACCTGTGGCGCGGGCCCGCCCTCGCCGACCTGCCGGACCGCGCCGTGGCGGCGGCCCGCTGGGAGGCCAGACGGCTTGACGTCCGCAGGGCCAGGATCGAGGCCGCCCTCGCACTGGGCGAGGCCGGTACGACCCTGCCGGAGCTCACCGCGCTCTGCGCCGACCACACGCTGGACGAGCCGTTGCAGGCCCTGCGCATCAGGGCGCTGCGGGACGCCGGGCGCACCGCGCAGGCTCTCGCGGCGTACGACGAGGTGCGCACCCTGTTCGCCGACCGGCTCGGGACCGACCCGGGGCCCGTACTGCGCGCCCTGCACGAGGAGCTGTTGCACCAGGACGTGACCGCCCCGGCCCCGGCCCCCGCTCCCGCCCCGGCCCCCGCTTCCGGCCCACCGCCCGAGCGGCGGGGCAACCTGCGGGCCAGGCTCACCAGCTTCGTCGGACGTGAATCGGACATCGCGGAGCTGCGCGACGATCTGTCCCGGGCCCGGCTCGTCACCCTGCTCGGCCCCGGCGGCGCGGGCAAGACCAGGCTCTCCCAGGAGGCGGCCGAGTCCACCGACCCGGCCCGCTGGCCGGACGGCGTCTGGCTGGCCGAGCTCGCGCCCGTCGACGATCCCGAGGCGGTGCCGGAGGCCGTACTCACCGCGCTCGGCGGTCGTGAGACCGTGCTGCGCGGCGCGGGCGCCGAGGGGCTGCGGGCGGCGGAACGGGGCTCGGGCGAACCGCTCGCCCGGCTCACCGAGCACTGCTCGGGACGCCGCATGATCCTCCTCCTGGACAACTGCGAGCACCTCATCGAGGCGGCCGCCGCGCTCGCCGACCATCTGCTGGTCCGCTGCCCCGGGCTCACCGTCCTCGCGACCAGCCGTGAACCCCTGGGCGTACCGGGCGAGTTCGTCCACCCGGTCGGCCCACTGCCCGACCCGATGGCGCTGCGCCTGTTCGCCGACCGCGGGGCTGCCGCGCTGTCCGGCTTCCGGGTCGACGCGGACGAGCAGACCGCGGCGGCCACCGCCGAGATCTGCCGTCGTCTGGACGGACTGCCGCTCGCGATCGAGCTCGCCGCCGCCCGGCTGCGCATGCTCACCCCGCGTCAGATCGCCGACCGGCTCGACGACAGGTTCCGGCTGCTGAGCAGCGGCAGCCGCACCATGCTTCCGCGCCAGCAGACCCTGCGGGCGGTCGTCGACTGGTCCTGGGATCTCCTGGACGAGGACGAACGCACCGTCCTGCGACGGCTGTCGGTCTTCTCCGGCGGCTGTACGCTCGCCGCCGCCGAGGCGGTCTGCGCGGACGGGCCGGGGGCCGCGCGTGACGTGGCCGGCCTGCTGGGCTCGCTCGTCGACAAGTCTCTCGTCGTCGCCGCACCCGCCGCCGACGGCCGGATGCGCTACCGCCTCCTGGAGACCGTCGACGAGTACGCCGGCGAGCGGCTCGACGAGACGGGCGAGCGGGACGCCGCGGAACGGCGGCACCTGGTGTTCTTCCGGGAGCTGGCCCGCACCACCGACCCCGAACTCCGGGGCGCCGGACAGCGCGCCGCCCTCGATGTGATCCAGCGCGAGTACGAGAATCTGCGCACCGCGCTACGGCACGCCGTCGCCGCCCGCGACGAGCAGGAGGCGCTCTGCGTGGTGCTCTCGCTCTCCTGGTACTGGCAGATGCGTGATCTCCGCAGCGACGCCCAGCAGTGGGCCGAGGCCGCCGCCTCCCTGGGTCCCGACCCGTTCGCCGGGCCCGCCCGCCTCGCACCCTCCCTCCACGAACGCTGCATCGACGCGCCGCCGCCCATGCGGCCCGAGCTGCTCCAGGAGGCGCGGCGTGAGGTGGCGCTCATCCAGCTGGCCAGCAGGGACGAAGGGCCGGAGTCCTGGGCGACGGAGCCCGGCATCTCGCGTCTGCGTGTCATCGCCGGCACCTATCTGCCCGGCCAGCCGCAGACCTGCCGCAGCCCGGGTTCGCTCTGGTTCTTCGCCGTCCTGTTCACCGGCGCCCTGGACAACCTGCGTGAACTGCTGGACGAGAGGGTCCGCGCGTGCCGGGAGTTCGGCTTCGACTGGGAGCTGGCAGCCGCCCTCCAGGTACGTGCCAACATGCTGGCCAACCGGTCCGACTGGGCCGGTGAGGCCCATGCGGACGCCGACGAGAGCCTGGAGATCTTCCGCCGCCTCGGCGACGACTGGGGTACGGCCGAGGCCCTCTCCTCACGCGGTGAGGCCAACGAGAGGGAGGGCGCGTACACCCGTGCGGCCGAGGACTACCAGGCCGCGATCGGATACGCGGAGAAGCTCGGCGCCCGCTCCCAGGTCCTGGTGCTGCGCACCCGCTACGCCGCCGCGCTCACCGAGCTCGGCCGTGGCGCCGAGGGCGAGGCGATCTTCCGGGAGGTGCTCGTCGACGGGCGGGGCACGGGGCACGAGGGGACGGCGTTCGCCCGGTTCTTCCTCGCTCTGTGGCTGGGCATGTCGGGCCGTACCGGCGAGGCTCGCGAGCAGCTCGCCGTGATGCGCGTGGACGGGGTGACGCCCGGGATGTTCTTCGAGGCGTTCCTGCTGAGCGGCGAGGCCTGGCTGGACAACCAGGACGGGCTGTACGCCGACGCACTGGTCCGGATCCAGGAGGCGGTGAAGCGGTCCGACGACCATCTGTCGCAGATGGTGGCGCCCCACATGCGGCTGCTCCACCTGGTCACGGCGGCGCGGGCGTTGGGCGGGCTCGGCGGTGAGCCCAGGGCCGCCCTCGCGGCTCGCCTGCTGGGCGCGGTACGGGCGTTGCTGCCGGACGCCCATGTGCCGACGGCGATGGAACGGAGCAACACCGCGGCGGCCGAGGAACTGGCCCGCGATGTCCTCGGGGCCGACGCCTACGAGGCCGCGTACGCCGAGGGCGGTGACCTCCCCCTGGAGGAGGCCACCGCCCTGCTGCGCGCGTACACGGATGGCTTGGCCGCTCGCCCTCAGGGGCCCTCCTCGGGACCATGATTTACTTTCGATCGTGAACTCACCCTTGTTTCCCGGCGGATGCGAGTAGCGCATGGTGGAGCGCCTCGGCCCTACGGATCCCACGCAGGTCGGGCCGTACCGGCTGGACGGGCGGCTGGGCGCGGGCGGGATGGGGCAGGTCTTCCTCGGTACGTCGCCCGCGGGACGCAAGGTCGCGGTGAAGCTGATCCGGCCGGAGCTGGCGGCCGCTCCGCAGTTCAGGGAGCGGTTCGCCCGTGAGGTGGACGCGGCGCGGCGCGTGGGCGGCTTCCATACCGCCCAGGTCGTGGACGCCGACCCGGAGGCCCCGTCGCCGTGGCTGGTCACCGAGTACATCCCAGGACCCACGCTCCAGCAGGTCGTCACCGGCCAGGGCCCCCTCGCCGCGGACGCGGTGTTGCGTCTGGGTGCGGGACTCGCGGAGGGGCTGGCCGCCATTCACCGCTGCGGTCTGGTCCACAGGGACCTGAAGCCGGGCAACGTGATCCTCGCCGACGACGGGCCGCGCATCATCGACTTCGGCGTCGCCCATGCCGCCGACGCCGGGCCGATGACCCGCGCGGGTGAGATCGTCGGGACCTTCGCCTACGCCTCGCCGGAGCAGATGGGTTCCGCGCCCGTCTCGCCCGCGAGCGATGTCTTCTCCCTCGGCTCCGTCCTGGCCTTCGCCGCCACCGGCCGGGGCCCGTTCGACTCGTCCACCGTCCCGGCGATAGTCCACCGGATCGTCAGCGAACCACCCCGCCTCACGGGCCTCGTCGACGGCGACAGCCTGCATTCCCTGATCACCGCCTGTCTGCACAAGGACCCCGCGCTGCGCCCGTCGGCCGCCGACGTCCTGCGCCAGGTCTCGGTCACCGGACCTGCCGCGGCCGCGGTCCCGGCCGTGGCCCCGGTCCCGGTCCCGGCCCCGGCCGTGGTCCCGACCCCGCCGGTCGGTCGACGCGCTGTGCTGTGGGGCGGGATCGCGGCCGCCGCCACCGCGGTCGCCGTGCCCGCCTTCCTGCTCCGGCCGGACAGCAAGGCGAAGGACTCGTCGAAGGGCGGGCCCGCTCCCACGTCGTCCCCCGCCCGTGACGTGACCAAGCCGGTCGGGCAACTGAGCGGCCACAGTTCCGTCGTCAACTGTCTCGCCTTCAGCCCGGACGGGCGGACCCTCGCCAGCGGCAGCTCGGACGCCACGGTGCGACTGTGGAACGTCGCCTCCGGCCGTACGGTCGCCACACTCAAGGGCCATAACAGCGATGTCCTGGCCCTGGTCTTCAGCCCGGACGGCAGCACGCTGTACACGGGCAGCCTCGACCGGACCCTTCGGAGCTGGGACGTGCGCACGCACGCTCAGAAGGAGGTCGTCCTCTCCCGCGACGGCGAGTACGAGGGCGTCACCGCCCTGGCGATCAGCCCGGACGGCAAGACGCTCGCCGCGGGCAAGGAATCGGGGATCGAGCTCGTGACGCCGGCCACCGGCGAGTCCACCGCCACCCTCGAAGGGCATACCGGAAGCCTGAAGGGACTGGCGTTCAGCCCGGACGGCAAGACACTGGCCAGCGTGGCCGCGGACACCCGGAGTGCGGTACGCCTCTGGTCCACCGGCACCGGCCGCCTCGTCAAGACCTTCTCCGTCGACGGGGAGGACAACTACGGTGGTGTGATGTTCAGTCCGGACGGCAAGGTTCTCGCCGCCGTCGGCAACGGCATCCGGCTGTGGGACCTGGACACCGGCCGCCTCACCAGCACGCTCACCGATCGTCATGACCACCTCTCGTCGGCGGCGTACCGCCCGGGGAAAGCGGTGATCGCGGGCGCCGGTGCCAACCCCGTCGAAGACGCCGAGGGCACCCTCGGGAAAAGTGTCAGTCTCTGGGACGCCTCCACCGGGCGGGTCATCGGCACACTGACCGGGGTCGCACCCGACTCGCACGGCGCCGTACTCCGAATTTCGGTGCTGGCGTTCAGCCCGGACGGCACGAGACTGGCTGCCGCACTCGGATCCATCGGGTCAGTCGACTCGATCCAGCTGTGGGCGTTTCCCTAGCGGGCACCGGACCTCCCCGGTGACGCACGCTCTTCTCCCCTCGACGGACGGTACTCATGGAAGCGTTGGAGCCCGGCGACCCGCAGTGGGTCGGCCCCTACCGGATCGAGGGCCGCCTGGGCGCGGGCGGTATGGGGCACGTGTTTCTCGGTATGTCCCCGGGTGGCCGGAGAGTCGCGGTCAAGGTCATCCGGCCGGAGCTGGCGGCCACTCCGCAGTTCAGGGAGCGGTTCGCCCGTGAGGTGGACGCGGCACGGCGCGTGGGTGGCTTCCACACCGCCCAGGTCGTCGACGCCGACCCGCAAGCCGCGTCGCCGTGGCTGGTCACGGCGTTCGTACCGGGCCTCACCCTGCATCGGGCGGTCGCCGAACAGGGCCCACTCGCCGCGGAGGCGGTGTTGCGTCTGGGTGCGGGACTCGCGGAGGGGCTGGCCGCCATCCACCGCTGCGGATTGGTCCACCGGGACCTGAAGCCGGGCAACGTGATCCTCGCCGAAGACGGGCCGCGCATCATCGACTTCGGCATCGCCCTCGCTCTGGACGCCAGTGCGCTCACCACCGTCGGCACGGTCGTCGGGACCTACGCCTTCATGTCGCCGGAACAGATCAGCGCCGACCGGGCCGGACCGGCCAGTGATGTCTTCTCCCTCGGCTCCGTCCTGGCCTTCGCCGCCACCGGCCGGAGCCCCTTCGACGCCCCGGGCCTTGTGCAGGCCATTCCACGGATCCTGAACGAGCCGCCCGTACTCGACGGCCTCGACGGCGAACTGCTGCGGGTGTTGACCGCCTGTCTGGTCAAGGACCCCGAAGGGCGCCCTTCCGTCGCCGATCTCCTGACCCGGTTCGCGGGTCTGCCCGCCGGTGACACGGCCGTTCCGGCGCCCGCCGCCGGCGCTGAGGGGACACGGCCGGAGGCCGATGCCGGGGAGGCGCGGGACTCGCCCGGACGGGACGGGACGCTGCACCTGGCCGACGCCAGGCAGCCGATGCACATGCTGCCGACCGCGACCCATGTGCCTGCCTACCCACCCCGTCCTCCGAGCCCGCCCTCGCCTTCGCCTTCGCCCTCGCCCGACAGCAGCCCGGGCGGGATGTCCCGGCGCAGGCTCCTCATCGGCGGCCTGGCGGCCGCGACGGCCGTGGCGGGCGTCGGGACCGTGCTCGTCGTGCGGGAGAGGGGCAGCGGCTCCGACAACTCCGCCGCCGGCTCCGACGACTCCGCTTCCGGCTCCGGCAGCTCCGCCGGCGCCGGCGCCGGTCCTTCCGAGGGACTTCCGGCGGACGGCGTCACCCTCAAGGGCCCCGACTCCGTCCAGACCCTCGTCTTCGGGAAGGACGCCAAGACATTGCTCGCCGCGGGCGGCGACGGCACCATCCGGAAGTGGGAAGTGCCCACCGCGCAGGGGAAAAGTACCCGCATCGGCGTTCCCGGCTATCTCCAGCCCGCGATGTTCACCTCGGACCTCAAACGCCTCATCAGGGCGGACAAGAACAAGGTCCAGATATGGGACGTGACCTCCGGCCGTGTGGTGATGACGTTCGACGGCCCCCCTGGCGGAAAGGGACAGGAGGGCTTCGTGCAGACCTTGGCCCTCAGCCCGGACGGCAAGACCCTGGTCGGGAGCATGGCCGAAGGCCTGTATACGTGGGACCTCGACTCCGGCAAGCGACTCGGCATCCAAAAGGGCCAGTTCTACGGGCCGTTGGCCTTCAGTCCTGACGCGGAGCTCCTGGTTACCGCGTTCCCCCTGAAGCTGCGGGAGTTTCCGTCGCTCAAGGCCGTGGCCACCATCGACGACGAATTCAACTCCGCGCAGACCGCGACGTTCAGCCCGGACAGCCAGGTCCTCGCCATCGCGGAGAGGAAGGGCCCGGTACGCCTCTGGAACGTCGCCACGCGTCAGGACATCGTCACTCTCGAGGGCCACAAGGACGCGGTCGTCTCGCTCGCGTTCCAGCCGGGCGGTTCCGCCCTGGCCAGCGGCAGCGAGGACGGGACCGTCCGGCTGTGGGACACGGTCACGGGAAAGAGCACCGCCACTCTCGACTGCGGCGGCAAGGTGGCGGCGGTGGTGTTCAGCCGGGACGGCAAGACGCTCGCCGCGGGCCTCTCCCAGGTCGACAGCGCCTCCGTGGACGACACCGTCCGCGTCTGGCGGGTGCCCACCTGAGTGCTGGTGCCGCGGGCACCCCCCAGTGCCGCGGCACCAGTTCAGGACTTCTTGCGGAACCTGGACACCGCGAGGGGTGCCATCACTCCGGTGAGGACCACGACCCAGCCGAGCGTCACCAGGACCGAGTGGGCGACCGGGCCGCCCATCATCAGACCGCGGGCCGAGTCGGCCAGGTTCGACAGCGGGTTGTAGTCGGTGAACGTCCGGAGCCAGCCGGGCATCGTCTGCGTCGGGGCGAAGATGGAGGAGCCGAACTGGAGCGGCATCATCACGATCATCCCCATCGCCTGGACCGACTGGGCGGTCTTCAGGCTCAGTCCGAGCAGGATGAAGATCCACATGACGGCGGCCCCGAACGCGGCCGCCAGGGCGACCGCCCCGAGAAGCCCGAGCACGGACTCCTGGAGCTCCATGCCGAGCGCGAAGCCCATGCCCAGGAGGATCACCGTCGCGATCATCATCCGGCCGAGCTCGACCACGATCTTCGCGATGAGCACCGATGAGCGGGCGATCGGCATGGTGCGGAACCGGTCCATGACTCCCTTGCGGAAGTCGTCGTTGACGCCGGTGCCGACCGCCATGGCGATGTTCATGCCCATCATCGCCATCAGACCGGGGATCAGGTAGTTCAGATAGTCCTGCCGGCTGCCGCCCATGCTGCTGCCGACCGAGCCGCCGAAGACGTACACGAACAGCAGCGTGAAGACGATCGGCATCAGGAGCGCGTCGAACATCGACTCCGGATCCTTCTTGATCTGGAGCAGATTGCGCCGCACCAGCGCCCCGATGTGCCGCAGGTTGTTCCGGAACCCGATCCCGCCCTCGTCATGGACCTTGACGGGGGTGCCAGGGGCCGTTCCGGCGGGGGTGGGCGTCAGAGTCGTCGTGCTCATGCCGCGACCTCCTGGGGGATCGTGTCGGTGTGGGTGGCCTTGCCGCCGGTGATGGCGAGGAAGACCTCGTCCAGGCTGGGCAGCGCGGTGGCGACGTGCGCCAGCGCGAAGCCCCGGGTGCCGAGCAGCCCGATGACGGCGGTCAGCTGCTCGTCGCTGAGGATCGGTACGTAGAGCAGTCCCTCGTCCGGGACCGCCTGGGCGCCCGCGACGCCGTCGAGTCCGGCCTCCCGCAGCGCCTGCGCCATCGCGGCCAGCTGCGCCGGGTCGGACGGCCTGATCTGCAGGGTGCGGCCGCCCACCTTGGCCTTCAGCTCGTCGACACCGCCACGGGCGATGATTTTGCCCTGGTCGATGACGGTCAGCTCACTGGCCAGCTGCTCGGCCTCCTCCATGTACTGGGTGGTGAGCAGCACGGTCGCCCCCTCAGCGACCATCCGCTGCACCTCGTCCCAGACCTCGTTACGGGTGCGGGGGTCGAGCCCCGTGGTGGGCTCGTCCAGATACAGGACGGACGGGCTGCCGATCATGGAAGCCGCCAGGTCGAGCCGGCGCCGCATGCCGCCGGAGTAGTCCATCGCGGCCTTCTTCGCCGCACCGGTGAGCGAGAAGCGCTCCAGCAGCTCGTCGGCGCGGGAGCGCGCCTTCTTGCGCGGCAGGTCGAGCAGACGCCCGATCATGTAGAGGTTCTCCCAGCCGGAGAGCTTCTCGTCGACCGAGGCGTACTGGCCGGTCAGGCCTATGGTGCGGCGCAGCTGCCTGGGCTGCTTCACCACGTCGTAGCCGGCGACGACCGCGTGTCCGGCGTCGGGCAGGATCAGGGTGGACAGGCAGCGTACGAGGGTGGTCTTGCCCGCGCCGTTGGGCCCGAGCACACCGAGGACGGTGCCCTCGCGTACGTCGAGGTCCACACCGTCCAGCGCCTTGGTGTCGCCGTAGTGCTTGACCAGCCCCCGTACCTCGACGGCGTTCCTGCCGCCCTTGAGGTTCTTGTCGTTTTGCGTCATGGACACCATCAGACCAGCCGTCACCGACAAGTCACCGACATGCCGCTGACAGCGGATGGACGGCAGGCGACAGCCCGCCGATGGGGGAAGTCGGCGGGCTGTCGGTGGTGCGGCAGTGGCTCCGAGTGGCGTCAGTGGAAGGTGTGCTCCGCCGCGGGGAAGGCGCCGCCGACGACCTCTTCGGCGTACTCCTTGGCGGCGTCGGTCAGCACCTGACGCAGATTCGCGTACTGCTTGGTGAAGCGCGGGACCTTGCCGCCGGTCAGCCCGACCATGTCGGTGTAGACCAGCACCTGCGCGTCCGTGTCGGAACCGGCGCCGATCCCGACGGTCGGGATGTGCAGGATGCGGGTCACCTCGGCGGCCAGCTCGGCCGGCACGAGCTCCAGGACGACGGCGAACGCGCCCGCGTCCTGCACCGCCTTCGCGTCGCGCAGCAGCTGCTGGGCCGCTTCCTCGCCCCGGCCCTGCACGCGGTAGCCCATGGCGTTGACGGACTGCGGGGTCAGACCGATGTGGCCCATGACCGGGATGCCGGACTCGACCAGGAGCCTGATCTGCTCGTGGGAGCGCTCGCCGCCCTCCAGCTTGACCGCGCCGACACCGGCGTCCTTGACCAGCCGGGTGGCGTTGCGCAGGGCCTGGACCGGGCCCTCCTGGTACGCCCCGAAGGGCAGGTCGGCCACGATCAGGGCCCGCTTGGTGCCCCGCACCACGGCGGCCGAGAGCATGGTCATCTCGTCCATGGTGACGGGCACGGTGGTCTCGTAGCCGAGGTGGCAGTTGCCCATGGAGTCGCCGACGAGCATGACCGGGATGCCGGCCTCGTCGAAGACGGACGCGGTCATCGCGTCGTATGCGGTGAGCATGGGCCACTTCTCGCCGCGCTCGGTGGCGGCGGTGATGTCGTGGACGCTGATGCGGCGGGTGCTCGTGCCCCCGTACAACGCCTTGCCGGCGCCGGGGGTGGGGCCCGCGGGAGGTGTGTCGGACTGGTTCTGCGCAGCCTGAAGCGACATGGCCAACGGCTCCTTCGTCATCTCGAGGCGCCCTGACGGCGTCCCCGGATCCCTTCCATGGTGGCATCCCCGGACCGCTCACGGGAAGTGGGCCCACCTCCCCGGGCGAGCGGTGGGTCGGAGCGGTGGGCCGGGGAGGTGCGCCGGGGAGGTGCGCGTGAACGGTGCGGGGCCGGTCGGTAAAGTCTTTCCAATACGAGACGGTCTCGTATTGGAATTCGGCTAGGGTCGGGGACATGTCCATACCGTCCGGCGGCCCTGCCGCCGCGCCCCGCGTCCCCGAGGCGGTCCACCGTCGCCGGTGGGCCATCCTCGGCGTCCTCATGTTCAGCCTGCTCATCGTCGTTCTGGACAACTCGATCCTGAACGTCGCGGTCAAGACGATCGCCAGCCCCGCGCCCACCGGCATCGGAGCCACCCAGAGCCAGCTCGAATGGGCGATCAACTCCTACACCCTCGTCTTCGCGGGCCTCCTCTTCACCGCCGGCCTGCTCGGCGACCGCATCGGCCGTAAGAAGGTGCTGCTCGGCGGCATCCTGCTCTTCGGCCTCGGCTCGGCCCTGGCCGCGTTCTCCTCGTCGCCGGGCGAACTCATCACCTGGCGCGCGCTGATGGGATTCGGTGCCGCGTTCGTGATGCCCGCCACCCTCGCCGTCCTGATGAACGTCTTCGAGCGCGACGAGCAGCCCAAGGCCATCGGTATCTGGGCCGGCAGCGTCGGCCTCGGCATCGCGATCGGCCCGATCACCGGCGGTGCGCTCCTCGAACACTTCTGGTGGGGTTCGATCTTCCTGGTCAACGTGCCCGTGGTGGTCATCGCGCTCATCGCCATGGTCCTTCTGGTGCCCGACTCACGGGACCCCGCGCCCGGCCGCGTCGACCCGCTCGGGGTCGTCCTGTCCATCGTCGGCCTCGTCCTGCTGGTCTACGGCATCATCCGCGGCGGGGAACTCGCCTCCTTCACCGGCATCGGTGTCCTCGCACCGCTGATCGGCGGCCTGCTGGTGCTGGCGGCCTTCGTCTGGCACGAGAAGCGCAGCCCCCATCCGTCGATCGACATCTCCTACTTCCGCAAGCCCGCCTTCTCCGCCGCGGTCGCGGCCATCGCGCTGGTCTTCTTCGCGCTGATGGGCGTCACCTTCTTCTCCGCCTTCTATCTGCAGAGCGTGCGGGGCTACACCGCGCTGGAGTCGGGGCTGCTGATCCTGCCGCTCGCCGCCGCGCAGATGATCTTCGCGCCGCGCGCCAGGCTGGTCGTCGACCGGTTCGGGGCCAAGGCGGTCTGCACCGTCGGCATGCTGCTCGTCGCCGTGGGCCTCGCGGCCTTCTCCCTGTTCACCGCGGACACCCCGCTGTGGATCCTGTGCGTGGTCTTCTTCGTCCAGGGCACCGGCATGGCGCACATCATGCCGCCGGTCACCGTCGCCGTGATGCAGGCCCTGCCCCGCGAGCGGGCCGGTTCGGGCTCGGCCATCAACAACACGTTCCGCCAGGTGGGTGGCGCGCTCGGCATCGCCGTGCTCGGCTCGGTGCTCTCCACGGTCTACCGCGGTGACATCGAGGGCCACCTCGACGGCGTACCGGCCGCGGCGCGGGACGTCGCGGGTGAGTCCATCGAGGCGACCCTGGGCGTCGCGCAGAAGCTGGGCCCGGCCGGCAAGCCGCTGGTCGCAGCGGCGAACGACGCGTTCATCAGCGCGATGCACGTCACCGCGCTCGGCTCGGCCGCGGTCGCACTCATCGGCGCGGCTGTGGTGGCCGCGTTCCTGCCGGGCCGGCCGCCCGCACCGGGCAAGCCGGACCAGGGGGAGCCCGACCGGGCACCGCTGGCCGCCGAGGAGCCCGTACACCAGGCCTGATCCGCTGTTCCGGCCGGGGGAGTCGCCCCGCCCCCGGCCGGTCGGCGAGAATCGACACGTACGGCGAACCACGTACGGCGAAGACGGCGGACGGCACAGCGAGAGGCGGCCCAGTGCGGCAGGCGGCACAGAAC
Organism: Streptomyces sp. NBC_01012; assembly: GCF_045162755.1. NCBI lineage: Bacteria > Bacillati > Actinomycetota > Actinomycetes > Kitasatosporales > Streptomycetaceae > Streptomyces > Streptomyces sp. NBC_01012. The sequence continues at coordinate 5,753,470 of NZ_CP108688.1, forward strand.
CCGGTGCAGGACCCGGCCGACGGCCCGGCGGACCCGCCCTGCCAGGGGGGCTCCGAGCCACGCAGGGGCCGTCCGCGCTCCGCGGCCGCCGAGCGGGCGATCCTCGACGCCGTCAGGGAGCTGCTGGAGGCGGGGGAGACGGTGGACGGCCTGTCCATCGAGCGCATCGCCCGCACCGCCGGGGTCGGCAAGGCCACCATCTACCGGCGCTGGGGCGGCAAGGAGGAGCTCTTCGTCGAGGTGCTGCGCGACATCGAGCCCCCCGAACCCGAGGTGTCCGGCACCGCGGGCCTCGACGACGTACGTGTCCTGCTGGAGTTCATGCGGACACGCGCGCTCGCCCAGCGCTCCTCGGCCCTTCTGTACAACGTCTTCATGCAGACCAAGAAGCACCCCAAGCTCTGGGACGCGTACCAGAACACCGTCCTCGGGCCGCGCCGGGCGGCGATGCGGGCCGCCGTGGGACGGGCGGTGGACGCGGGCGAGCTCCGCGAGGACGTCGACGTCGAGCTCATGGACGATCTGATCGTGGGCCCCATGATGGTCCGCGCCATCCACCGCGTCGACGCGCCCCTGCCCGACGATCTCACCGACCGCATCATCCGGATGCTCCTCCAGGGCCTCGCGCCACGCTCCGCCACGCCCCCCGTGTGACCGTTCTGCCACAGACCCCCCGTACCGTGGGCACATCCGGAACCGGTTCTGCCGAATTCGTCGTTCTGATGGCAGCAGGGCCGTCGTCGAGGACGGGAACGGCGTCACACATCACCTAGGGTCGTCAGGCGCGGTGATGTGCAGGGCAAGGCAGTGAGGACAAGCGCGATGGTGCAGGCGTACAGGGCGGACACCGAGGGCGCCGACGCGGGACCGAGGCCGGGCACCCGGTTCGGGGCCCTGCGCCGAAGGCTCTCCGGCCCGGGCATCTGGCGGCGCGGCATCATCTTGGCGCTCTGCTCGGTGCTCCTGACCCTCGTGATGGTCCTCCACTCGGACATCCCGAACACCATCGGCAATCTGGGAAGCCTCGTCGAGACGTTCCTGCCCTGGTTCGGCGTCTTCATCCCCCTTCTGCTGATCCTCGGTCTGGTCCGGCGGTCCGCGACTGCGGTGATCTCCCTGGTCCTGCCGGTCGCGGTCTGGCTCAACCTCTTCGGCGGCCTGATGTTCTCCGACAAGGCGGGCGCGGGCGGTGACCTCACCGTCGCCACGCACAACGTCAACGCGGGCAACCCCGACCCGGAGGGCACCGCGCAGCAGGTGGCCGGTTCCGGCGCGGACGTCGTGGCCCTCCAGGAGCTCCCGAGCGGCAAGGTGTCCGCGTACGAGGACGCGCTCGCCAAGCGCTATCCGCACCACTCGGTCCAGGGCACCGTCGGCCTGTGGAGCAAGTACCCGGTGACCGACGCGGGGCCCGTCGACATCAAGCTCGGCTGGACCCGCGCGATGAGCGCCACGGTCACGACCCCCGAGGGCCGGATCAAGGTGTACGTCGCCCATCTGCCCTCCGTACGGGTCAAGCTGAACGCGGGCTTCACCGCCAACCAGCGGGACGCCAGCGCGGACGCCCTGGGCAACGCGATCGAGCACGAACCGCTGGACCGGGTCGTCCTGCTCGGCGACCTGAACGGCACGATGAACGACCGCTCGCTGAACGCGGTGACCTCGCAGATGCGCTCCACCCAGGGCGCGGCGGGCGACGGCTTCGGCTTCAGCTGGCCCGCGGCGTTCCCGATGGCGCGGATCGACCAGATCATGGTGCGGGGTGTCGAACCCCTCTCCTCCTGGACCCTGCCCGCCACGGACAGCGACCACCTCCCGATCGCGGCCCGCGTGCAGCTGTAGCCGAGGCCCGCGGCTCGCGGCTCGTGGCCCGCGTGCAGCTGTGGCGCCGGGGTGTGTCCGATCGACGAGGTACGCTCGCAGTCATGTCCAGCCCCGAGTCCGACAGACTCCGGCCGCCGGTTCGCCGGTGGCCGCTCTCCGACGCCGAAAGCCGCTGACCTCACCGGTCACCTGGCTTCCCCGTCGTGCCGTCGACCACCGCCGGACCGCCCGAGGCGGTGTGGGCCGACCTCTTCTTTCCCCTTCCCATGTCCCGTGATGACACCGGATCTTCCCGGTACCGGACATTCCACCGCGTAGCCGTCAGGCGCTCCGGCGTGTGACGGGAGGGCGCGGCCCGCATCCCCCGCACACCGCTCGTTCCTCCGACGGTTCCGCACAAGGGGTCCACTTCTCATGCCATTCGCCGTGTACGTGCTCGGGCTTGCGGTCTTCGCCCAGGGCACCTCGGAATTCATGCTGTCAGGCCTGCTCTCGGGCATCGCCGACGACCTGCACGTCTCACTGGGCGCCGCCGGGCTGCTGACCTCGGCCTTCGCGGTCGGGATGGTGGTCGGTGCGCCGCTCGCCGCTCTGGCCGGACGCACCTGGCCCCGGCGCCGGGCGCTGCTGTTCTTCCTCGGCGTCTTCATCGCCACCCATGTCGTCGGCGCGCTGACCTCCAGCTACGGAGTGCTGCTCGCCACCCGGGTCGCCGGGGCGCTGGCCAACGCCGGTTTCTGGGCGGTGGCACTGGTCACCGCGCTGGCCCTGGCCGGTCCGCACCGACGGGCCCGGGCCACCGCCGTGGTCGTGGGCGGAGTCACCGTCGCGTGCGTGGTGGGCGTCCCCGCGGGGGCGGCGCTGGGTGAACTGTGGGGGTGGCGCTCGGCGTTCTGGGCCGTGGCCCTCGTCTCCGTGCCGGCCGTGGTCGCGTTGCTGGTGGTCCTGCCCGGCGGCCGGCCCGACGGCGCGCCGGAGGCCGGTGCGCGGAGCGAACTGCGGGCCCTGGCCAGGCCCCGGCTGCTGGGGACACTGCTCGTGATGGCGCTCGTACAGGGGGCGACCTTCTGCACCTTCTCCTACCTGGAGCCGCTGGTCACCCGGGTCACCGGGATCGGCCAGGGCTGGGTGCCCATGGTGCTCGCACTGTTCGGCATCGGCTCGTTCGCCGGCGTCACCCTGGCCGGACGGCTGGCCGACGCCCGCCCGGACGCCGTCATCGGGTTCGGCATGAGCGCCCTGGCCGCGGGCTGGGCCGCGCTGGCCCTGACCGCCTCGCACCCGGCGGCGGCCCTCGCCCTCGTCCTGATCCAGGGGGCGCTCGCCTTCGGTACGGGGACGACGCTGATCACCCGGGTCTTCCAACTGGCCCCCGACGCCCCGACGCTCGCCGGCTCCTACGCCACGGCCGCCTTCAACGTGGGCGCCGCGACCGGCCCCTGGCTGGGCGGCCTGGCCCTCGGCGCGGGCTTCGGCTTCCGCGCGCCGGTCCGGGTGAGCGCCCTGCTGATGTGCGCGGCCCTCGTGGGGGTATGGGCGCTCTCGGCACGGGGGCTGACCCTGGCCCGGGGGCGCCGGGAGCACTCCGGGTGAGTCGGTGCGGGCCCGAGTGATGCCCACATCACACCCCGCCGCAACGGCATGTTCACGTCCGGGCATAAAACGTCTGAGAGACTTTGTTCCGACGGGGTACATAACTCGTTCCGGCAACGAAGCCGACGCTCCCGCACACTCACCGCAGCCACCCGGCCTCCATGACCGGGGCGGCCCCCTGCCCGAAAGGTCACTTCCATGCCCCTGGCCCTGCTCGCCCTCGCTGTGAGCGCCTTCGGCATCGGCACCACCGAGTTCGTGATGATGGGGCTGCTCCCCAACGTCGCGGACGATCTGGGAACGTCCGTACCCACCGCCGGTTACCTCGTCTCGGCGTACGCGATCGGCGTCGTCCTCGGTGCCCCGCTCCTCACCGGCCTCGGCTCCAGGATCCCGCGCAAGCGGATGCTCCTGCTGCTGATGGCCGTCTTCACCGTCGGCAACCTCGCCTCCGCCTTCGCCCCCGACTTCGGGTGGCTGCTGGCCGGCCGGTTCCTGGCCGGGCTGCCGCACGGGGCCTTCTTCGGGGTGGGCGCCGTCGTCGCCGCGCGCCTCGTGCCCGACGGGCGCCAGGCCCGCGCCGTCGCCACGATGTTCCTCGGCCTGACCGTGGCGAACATCGTCGGCGTACCGGCGGCCACCCTGCTGGGACAGCACCTCGGCTGGCGCGCCACGTTCATGGTGGTCGCGGTGATCGGCCTCGCCGCCATGGCCGCTCTCGCCCGCCTCGTCCCGCAGATCCCCGTCGATGCGCACCAGGGCGTACGCCGTGAACTGAGCGCGCTGGGCAACCGGCAGGTCGTGCTCGGCCTGCTCACCGCCGTACTCGGCTTCGCCGGTGTCTTCGCCGTGTACTCCTACCTCTCGTCCATGACGACCGAGGCGATGGGCTTCGGCGAGTCCTCAGTGACGCTCGTCCTCGCGCTCTTCGGCATCGGGATGACCCTCGGCGCCCTGGCGGCGGGGCCCCTCACCGACCGGGCGCTGCGCCCCACGCTCTACGGCTCGCTGGGCGCCCTCGCCGTCGTGCTCGTCGTCTTCCCCTTCACCGTCCATGTGCAGTGGGCCGCGCTGGTCATGGTGGTGCTGCTCGGCGGCATCGGCTTCATGACGACCACCCCGCTGCAGATGCTCGTGATGAACAAGGCCAAGGACGCCCCCACACTCGCCTCCGCCTCCAACCACTCCGCCTTCAACCTCGCCAACGCGGGCGGGGCCTGGCTCGGCGGGGTCGCCATCGCGGCGGGCTGGGGCTGGACCTCTCCGGCCCTGGTCGGCGCGGTGCTGGCCGTGGCGGGTCTGGCCGTCGCCGTCACCGCGGGCGTGCTGGACCGGACCCCGGGCACCTCGCGGGTGGTGGCCACCGGCGCCCCCGCCGATGCGCGTGAGTCTGTGGAGGTCGGCCTCCGGTAGGAGTTACGGCGATTCCGGGCCGGCAGGAGGCACACGCCCTTCGCCGGCCCGCATGGCGCCTGTCCTGAGACACATCGGCGCCGCTCCATGCACGTGCGCGGAGCAGCAGCCCTACGCGTCGAAGTCGTACTCAAGGATGTAGGAGGCGGAGTCGAGAGTCATCTCGTTCACCTCGACGGGGCGGCCGCCGTCGGCGAACGCCGTGCGGCAGATCAGTACGACGGGCGTACCGGCCGAGAGTTCCAGCTCCTCGGCCTCGGCGTTCGACGGCATGCGCGAGCGAATCTCCTCGCGGAAGCGGACCGGCTCGGCGCCCAGCTCGGCAAGTCGTGCGTACACACCCCCAGGGCCTGTCTCTTCCCGGGTGATCGCGGACCCCGCGACCAGGGAGGCGGGGAGGTAGGACGTGGCCGACAGAATCGGCTTGCCGTCCAGGACGAAACGACGACGACGCACGCAGACGGCAGCCCCTGACAGGGTTCCCAGCACTCCGGCAACGCGGTCCGGCGCCGGCTCTTCCGTGACACGCACCCTGTCCACCACCAGAGTGCGGCCCTCCGTGTCCGCCTCCCAGATCGAATGGCCCTCGCCCCACTGCGACTGCGTCAGACGCTTGATGCCCTGACGCCTCAGGGGGCGAAATGAGCGTACGAAAACCCCTGCGCCCTTCCGGGACTCAGCAAGGCCTTCGCTCTGCAGAACACCGAGAGCCTGCCGGGCGGTCATGCGCGCCACGTCGTGTTCGGCCATCAGGTCGTTCTCGCCCGGCAGCCTGTCGCCAGGGCCGTACCGCCCTGTCTGAACGGCATCCCGCAACGCATCAGCGATCCGCTGGTACTTCGGCTGCCGCTTGGCGCCTTCGGTGGCCATGAGTGATCTCTCCCTCTCCTCTCCGGACAGCCTAAAGGCTCGTTCCACGCGTGGAACGTACGTCTCGCGCAAGGAACGACGCCGACCCGGCTCACGCATCCGTGTCAACACGAAACGGCAGCCCTCCAGGCGTCGTTGACATCTCTAGAGAACACCGCTTCACTGAGATCTCTAGAGAGGTTACCTGGTGGTGAGGTGACCCTGGAGAAGGGATTCGCGCATGCCGTCGTACGGGACTGAAGCTGTACGGATAACGCTGCGGGTGTCACACGACTCCGGCCGGACCTGGGGGCCTCGCATCGAGACGCGCGTGGGCAACGAGCCTCCACCTCTGGACATTTCTGGTGGTTTCCCTCCATGTGCCTGCCACCAGTGCGTGGACCGTGGCCCGCACGGTCCCCTCCGGACGGTGTCGTGATGCGGTGCGCGCATGGGCGGCGCCTGCCACTGGATCTGGCGCGGGAAGCGCGTGAACGGTCGCGCTCAGGATGCGTCGACAGCGCCGTACGGTGCCAACTGCCCGCACACGCCACCGGCGAGCATCACGGCCTGGTCGACGACCTGGAGTACGACACCGCACTGTGGCTCCGCTGGCAGGGGACCGACGTGGCACTGGCCGTACTCCGGGACTGCCCCGCTGCGGGCCCGGCGCCCGACGGGGAGGGCTGCTGCCTGTTCCTCGACCACGCCGGGCGTCATACCTGGGCGGACACGGAGCCGCAGATCACGGGGATCGGCTGATCGCGAGTCCGCGCGACGGCACGTTCGCGTCCCGAGCCGCCTCAGCCCGACTCGCGCCACCGGTTCGTGACCGGCAGCCTGCGGTCCTTGCCGAAGCCCTTCGGCGAGATCTTCGTGCCCGGCGGGTACTGCCGCCGCTTGTACTCCGCGGTGTCCACCATCCGCAGCGTCCTGGTCACCAGCGCGTCGTCGAACCCGGCCGCCACGATCGCGTCCCGCCCCTGGTCGCGGTCGACGTACAGCTCCAGGATCCGGTCCAGCACCTCGTAGTCCGGCAGCGAGTCCGTGTCCACCTGGCCTGGGCGCAGCTCCGCGCTCGGCGGCTTGGTGATGGAGGCCTCCGGGATCGGCGGGGTCTGCCCGCGCTCCACGGCCGCGCGGTTGCGCCACTTCGCCAGGCGGAATACCGACGTCTTGTACACGTCCTTGATCGGCCCGTACGCGCCGACCGAGTCGCCGTACAGCGTGGAATAGCCCACCGCCAGCTCGGACTTGTTGCCCGGCGCGAGCACGATCTGGCCCTCCTGGTTGGAGATCGCCATCAGCGTGGTGCCGCGCAGCCGCGACTGGAGGTTCTCCTCGGCGAGACCGGTGAGCCCCAGCGCCCCCATGTACGCGTCGAACATCGGCTCGATCGGTACGGTGCGGAAGTTCAGCCCCGTACGCCGGGCCAGCTCGGCCGCGTCATCCTTGGAGTGCTCCGACGAGTACTTCGACGGCATCGAGACGCCGTACACATGCGCGGCGCCCAGCGCGTCGCAGGCGATCGCCGCGACGAGCGCGGAGTCGATACCTCCCGAGAGCCCGACCAGGACACCGCTGAAACCGTTCTTCGATGCGTACGCGCGCAGGCCAACGACCAGCGCCGAGTACAGCTCCTCGTCGTCGTCGAGCCGCTCCGCGTATCCGCCGGCCAGCTCAGGTTCGTAGGCCGGAAGCGGGTCCGCGCTCAGCACCACATGGTCGATCCGCAGCCCGTCGCCCGCGCTCCCCGACGGCGGCAGGGCGGCCGCGGCCGGCAGGTCCAGATCGAGGATCACGCTGCCCTCGGTGAACTGCGGTGCACGGGCGATGACTTCGCCGTACTTGTCGACGACGATCGAGTCCCCGTCGAAGACCAGCTCGTCCTGGCCGCCGGTCATCGCCAGATACGCCGTCGTGCACCCGGCCTCCTGGGCCCGCTTACGGACCAGCTCCAGCCGGGTGTCGTCCTTGTCGCGCTCGTACGGCGAGGCGTTGACCGACAGCAGTAGTCCGGCCTCGGCGGCGCGGGCGGCCGGGACGCGGCCGCCGTCCTGCCAGAGGTCCTCACAGATCGCGAGCGCCACATCGATGCCGTGCACCCGCACGACGGGCATCGAGTCGCCCGGCACGAAGTACCGGAACTCGTCGAAGACGCCGTAGTTGGGCAGGTGGTGCTTGGCGAAGTTCAGCGCGATCCGCCCCCGGTGCAGCACGGCGGCGGCGTTGCGGGGGGAGCCCGCGGGCTGGCCGTAGCGTGCCGGAGGGTGCTCCGAGCGGTCGAGATAGCCGACGACGACCGGCAGCTCTCCGAAGCCCTCGTCGGCCAGGCGTGCGGCGAGCGCGCGCAGCGCGGTCCGCGAGGCCTCGACGAAGGACGACCGCAGGGCCAGGTCCTCGACGGGATATCCGGTCAGCACCATCTCGGGGAACGCCACCAGATGGGCGCCCTGCTCGGCGGCGTGCCGGGTCCAGTGCACGATGGACTCGGAGTTGCCGGCGAGGTCTCCGACGGTCGCGTCGATCTGATTGAGTGCGAGACGTAGTTGAGGCACCCCGCCAGTCTAATCGTCTTTCTGACGCGATGTCCTGGCGTTCCCGTCCGGAAGCGGCGGACCGCTCCCGGACGGGGGGCCGGGCCGAGCGGCTCAGCGCAGGTAGCCGAGTACCGTCATCATCCCCGATTCGGCGTGGTAGATGTTGTGGCAGTGCAGCATCCACAGGCCGGGGTTGTCCGCGTCCAGATCGACCGTGAGCGAGCCACCCGGCAGGACGGCCGCGGTGTCCTTGCGCGCGCCGAGTGCCGAGCCCGCCAGCGCGAACGTATGGCCGTGCAGATGGATCGGATGCCACATCGCGGTGCGGTTGCTGAAGACCAGCCGCACCCGCTCCCCGGCCTTGACGGGCTGCCGCACCGCCGGGTCGTAGGGCTTGCGGTCGAAGGCCCAGTCGTACGCGTCCATGGAGCCTGTGAGCGCCATACGTACGGTCCTGTCGGGCTCGCGCTCCGCCAGCGCCACCGACGCGTCCGGGGCCAGCCGGTCCGCCGTGACCAGCTCGCCGTCCAGCTCCTTGGGCCGCACCGTGGCGGGCGGGGTCGCCCCCGACCCCGTCTTCAGCACGGCCAGCGCCGATGCCTTCTTGCCCTCGGCGAGCGCGGTCAGCGGGAACACCCCGTCGCCCGCGGTCACCAGCACGTCGTAGCGCTCACCCATCGCCAGCAGCAGGGTGTCGGTCTCGGTGTGCCGTACAGGGAAGCCGTCCGTGTGCGTCACGGTCATCCGGTGGCCGCCGAGCGCCAGCCGGAAGGCGGTGTCCCCGCCGGCGTTGATGACGCGCAGCCGGATGCGGTCGCCCGGCCGGGCCTCGAAGACCGAGGGGTCCGCCGCCCTGCGGCCGTTGACCAGATAGTGGGGATAGCCGACATCGCCGGCGTGGCCGCCGAGAAGATCGCTGTCCGTGTCCGTGAGGAGCCGTGAGGGCGGGTCCTCGCCGGCCGCGCGTCGGCGGGCCTTGTGGGCAGCAGCGTCATGGGCGCTGCCGCGGCCCTTGGTCAGTTCGTCGAGGACCGCGTCGGGGGTCGAGCCGTCCACCCCGTCGAGCCAGTCGTCGAGGACGACGATCCACTCCTTGTCGTAGGCGAGCGGCTCCTTCGGGTCGTCGACGATCAGGGGCGCGTACAGCCCCCGGTCGATCTGCACACCCGAGTGCGGGTGGATCCAGTACGTCCCGGGGTGGGTGACCGCGAACCGGTACGTGAAGTCGGCGCCGGCCGCGATCGGCTGCTGGGTGAGACCGGGCGCGCCGTCCATGTCGTTGCGCAGCGCGAGGCCGTGCCAGTGCAGGGTGGTGGCCTGCGGCAGATGGTTGGCCAGGGCGAGTTCCAGGGTGTCGCCCGCCGTGACCCTGATCGCCTGACCCGGCAGGTGGTCCCCGTACGCCCAGGTGGGGACGGAGAGGCCGCCGCCCAGGTCGAGGCGGGAGGCGGCGGCGGTGAGCGAGACCTTCCGCACCGGCCCGGCCCCCCGCCGAGCCTCCGCGTCGAGCACCTCGGGACCGTCGGGCGTGACGTACTGGTCCGCGGCGCGGGCGGGGGAGGGGGCGCGCAGGGGCGAGGGGTGGGCCGGGGACGCGGCGGCGCGTGGGGCGAGGCCTGCTGCTCCCGCTGTTCCTGCTGCTCCCGCGAGGGCGATACCGGCGCCGAGCATGGCGCGACGAGTGGGCATTTCAGACATATTGCGCACCGTACCCCTGGCGGGTATAAGCGCACGGCCCCGACACCCGAGGGTGCGAGACCCGAGGGGTGAGACGCGGGGGCGCGGGACGCGAGGGCGCGGGGGCGGCGCGGGGGCGCGGGGGCGCGAGGGCGCGGGGGCGCGACGGCGCGACGGCGCGGGACGCGAGGGTCCGACTGCCTGAGTGCCCGGACATGCAGGCGGCCCCGACGCGCGACCGCTCAAGACCCGAGGGCCCCACAGCCCGGACGTGCCGACGGTGCCGAGGTCCGACCGCCGGGGAGCGTCCGGCCAACGGCCGCGACGCCCGGCCGAGGGGCGGGTCAGCCGCGGGCGTAGACCCTCTCCGCCCAGCCGGCGACCTGCTCGTCCGAGAGGTGGAGCGCCAGGTCGGCCTCGCTGATCATGCCGATCAGCTTCTTGTTCTCGATCACCGGGAGGCGGCGGATCCGGTTGCCCTCCATCTCCAGCAGCACCGCCTCGACGTCCGCCGTCGACTCGATCCAGCGCGGTGTGCCGTCGCAGAGCTCGCCCGCCGTCACCTTCGACGGATCGTGCCCCCACGCCACGCACTTGATCACGATGTCGCGGTCCGTGATGATCCCGACCATCCGGTCCTGCTCACCCTCGGCGGAGACGGGCAGCGCCCCCACCTTGTGGTCACGCATCATCTGGGCGGCGCGGTCGAGCGTCTCGTGGGCGGGGATCCAGTGGGCCCCGGTGTGCATGATGTCCTTGGCCGTGGTCATGGGTTGCCTCCTGCGTGCCGATGGGCACTGCTGTACGACCCGAGCCCTTCCATCGTCACGGCCCCACCCGGCGCACGCGAACGCTGTCACTCGTTCGGGCGTACGCCGGGCCGGTTCCCGCGCTCAGGGACGGGGCTTCGCCCCACGGGCCGCGAGCATGTCCGCCATCAGGCCGAGCTCGGACTGCTGCGCCTCGACCATGCCCTGCGCCAGACGCTTCTCCACGGGCACGGTGCACTGGCGGGCGCACGCGCGGGCCATCGCGACGCCGCCCTTGTGGTGGTCGGTCATCAGCTGGAGGAAGAGGATCTCGGCCTTCGAGCCAGTGGCCTCACGGAGCCGGCCGAGCTCGGTCCTGGTCGCCATGCCGGGCATGAGGGCCCCATCGTGATCCGTGCCGTCCGTGCCGTGCATGTGGTCCATGCCGTGCATGTCGTGCCCGCCGTGGTCGCTGGGTGCTTCGCCCTCGCCCTCCATCCAGGCCATCGGCCCCTGACCGTCGGGCGCCGTCTTCGGCAGGCCCCAGAGATCCAGCCAGCCGAGCAGCATGCCCCGCTGCCCGGCCTGCGTGTTGGCGATGTCGTACGCCAGACGCCGCACATCCTCGTCCTCCGTACCGTCGCGCACGATGAACGCCATCTCCACGGCCTGCTGATGGTGGACGGCCATGTCCCGCGCGAAGCCCGCGTCCGCGGAGCTCACCGAGGGCGTAGGGGGAGGCCCTGACGCCTCCGTACCGCCCCGCGCCGACGCGACCGTCGCCGCGCCGGCGAACAGCAGGGCGACAGCCACCGCGGAGCCCGCGACCCATCGCGTACGCCGGGTGCGCGCCGGGCTCACCCGTCGACCCCGCCGGTGCACGGGGCACCCGGCTCGGGCGTCTGCGCGCCCTGCACGTACTTCGCGAAGAACCGGGCCACCCGCGGGTCGTCCGCACCGTCCACGGTGACCTGCTTGCCCCAGGCGGTCAGCATGATCGCCCCGGCCTGTCCCTCGTAAGGTGACATCAGGGAGTACGGCGTGTTCCTGACGCGGGACGCGAGCGCGTCGACGTCCGAGCCGGACGCCTTCCCGGTGTACGTCACCCAGACCGAGCCGTGCTCCAGAGCGTGCACGGCGTTGACGTTGGGGACGGCCTTTTCGTATACGACGCCGTCGCAGTTCAGCCAGGCCGGATTGTGGTTCCCGCCGACGGGCGGCTCCATCGGATACTTCACCTCGGTCGTGACATGGTCGCGGCCCAGCTTCGCCGCATCCCAGGTCTTCTCGCCCGCGATCGGCCCGGAGGACTTGTCGTCGAGCCCCTTGCCGTCCTGCTCGGGCGCCGACGTCGACTCCTTCGGCCCCACTGCCTCCGTCGCCTCGGACCTCTCCAGGAGCATGTACGAGCCGAAACCCAGCAGGCCCGCGACCACAGCGGCGCTGACGCCTATGCCGATGACCCGGTTGCGGCGGTCACGCGCGCGGTCGGCGTCGCGCATCTGATCCAGGCGGGTCCTGCGGTCGAAGCTCATGTCGTCGGGTCCTTCTGCCAAGGGGTGGGAGGAGACGGGATCGGAGCGGGAGAACCAGGTCGTGCAGGACCCCGGCCGAGCGGCCGCTGGCCTTGCACACCATGGGCGCCGAGCGTAGTGGGTGGCCGGGTGCTCTCTCTCACACCGTGTGCGTAATCTGGGTGAAATCCCGGGTCGTGATACTGAGGTGTCCCCCTACCCCGGGCGGTGGTGCACGGACCGTCTGAACTGCAAGGATGTGGCTATGGACAAGCAGCAGGAATTCGTCCTCAGGACGCTTGAGGAGCGTGACATCCGCTTCGTACGGCTGTGGTTCACCGATGTTCTCGGTTACCTCAAGTCCGTCGCCGTGGCCCCGGCCGAGCTCGAACAGGCCTTTGACGAGGGCATCGGCTTCGATGGCTCGGCCATCGAAGGCTTCGCCCGTGTGTACGAGTCGGACATGATCGCCAAGCCGGACCCCGGCACGTTCCAGATCCTTCCCTGGCGCGCGGAGGCCCCGGGCACGGCCCGGATGTTCTGCGACATCCTGATGCCGGACGGCTCGCCGTCCTTCGCGGACCCCCGCTTCGTGCTCAAGCGCATCCTCGCGAAGACCTCCGACCTGGGCTTCACCTTCTACACCCACCCGGAGATCGAGTTCTTCCTGCTGAAGAACAAGCCGGTCGACGGCAGCCGCCCCACCCCCGCCGACAGCTCAGGCTACTTCGACCACACCCCGCAGAACGTCGGCATGGACTTCCGCCGCCAGGCGATCACCATGCTCGAATCGATGGGCATCTCGGTCGAGTTCAGCCACCACGAGGGCGCCCCCGGCCAGCAGGAGATCGACCTGCGGTACGCGGACGCGCTCTCCACCGCCGACAACATCATGACCTTCCGCCTGGTCATGAAGCAGGTCGCGCTGGAGCAGGGCGTCCAGGCCACCTTCATGCCGAAGCCGTTCTCGGAGTACCCGGGTTCCGGTATGCACACCCACCTCTCCCTCTTCGAGGGCGACCGCAACGCCTTCTACGAGTCGGGCGCCGAGTACCAGCTGTCGAAGGTCGGCCGCTCCTTCATCGCGGGCCTCCTCACGCACGCCGCGGAGATCTCCGCCGTCACCAACCAGTGGGTCAACTCGTACAAGCGCATCTGGGGCGGCTCCAGCCGCTCCGCGGGAGCAGGCGGCGAGGCCCCCTCGTACATCTGCTGGGGCCACAACAACCGCTCCGCACTGATCCGTGTCCCGATGTACAAGCCCGGCAAGACCGGCTCGGCCCGCGTCGAGGTCCGCTCCATCGACTCCGGCGCCAACCCCTACCTGACGTACGCGGTCCTGCTCGCCGCGGGCCTCAAGGGCATCGAGGAGGGCTACGAACTCCCGGCCGGCGCCGACGACGACGTCTGGGCCCTCTCCGACTCGGAGCGCCGCGCGATGGGCATCGAGCCGCTGCCGCAGAACCTGGGCGAGGCGATCTCACTGATGGAGAAGAGCGAACTGGTCGCCGAGACACTGGGCGAGCATGTCTTCGACTTCTTCCTGCGTAACAAGAAGCAGGAGTGGGAGGAGTACCGCAGCGAGGTCACGGCCTTCGAACTGAAGAACCTGCTGCCGGTGTTGTGAGCGCAGAGCTGCGGCTCAGCGGCTTCGGGCCGGCGGTTCCGCACCGTCGGCCCGAAGCCGTCTCCGCGGGGATCATCAGGCCGCGGGCTTCGTCATTTCCGTCGTCGCAGCCGTCGTCGCCGCTTCCGTCTCCGCGGTACGGGCGAGGCGTTCGACCCAGTCCTGGTGATAGCGGTAGAGCGCACCGGGATTTTTTCGGCCGAGTTCCTCGATGAAGAAGGGGCCCTGCTGGGTCTCCTCGGTCAGCACGTGACAGCCTTCGGCCGTGGGTGTGATCACCCAGCCGTGGTAGGCGCTCGAACCGGTGGCGTCGCCGTCGACCGTGGTCGCCCATGAGAGCCTGGTGAAGGGCTCGTACTCCGTCACGTCGAGGGTCATCGGGAAACCGACCGTCACCCGGCTGTACGTGGTTCCGGGCGCGAGTTCCGGCTCGGCGCCGAGGATCTTGACCTGATCCTCGGGAGGGAACCAGCTCCACCAGTTCTCGGCGTCGACGAGCAGCTTCCACACCACTTCGGGCGGCGCCTTCACGTCGATGTCGTTGAGCGCGTAGAGGGCCGACACCTTCGGGTCGTACCGCTCGGGCCAATTCACCTTGTCATACATCGGCTGCGTTTCCTTGTGGAGTGTGCTGAAGACCGGCTCGGTTCTCACGCTCGCCCGCCACCTCGGCGAGTGCCGCGAGAAGGTTCTCGTGCGTGCGCCAGAAGACTTCGGGATCCTGCTTCGCGAGTTCGATCCAGAGCGGGCCCTGCATCGTCTCCTCGGTCCAGAGATGACTTCCCTTCGGCGTGGGGGTGATGATCCAGGCGTGGTAGGCCGTGGATTCTTCCGATGCCTTGGGATGGCCACCCCACGCGATACGCGTCATGGGCCGGAATTCCTGAACGGACGCGAAGACGTCCTGGCCGGCCAGGTTGGTCTCGAAACGAGTCCCCAGGCCGAGTGATTCATGGCCGTCGAGAAGCTGGACGTGCCCGACACCCGGGTAGAAGGTGTGCCAGGTCCGGGTGTCCACGAGCAGGGACCAGATGGTTTCGGGAGAGGCTTCGACCTCGAGCTCGTTGGTGAAGTGGATGGGGGAGCGGCTGGGGGTCATGGCCTCCGGCCAGTTTATTTCTTCGAACATGTCATTCTCCGGATCGACCGGTTCGTTCGTTCAGAGTTCGCCGGCGTTCAGAGTTCGCGGGCGTTCAGAGTTCGCCGGGAACGGCCGTCCGGTAGAACACGCCGCCGGCCGGCTGGATACCCATGAGCAGCCAGACCGCATCTTCGAATGCGCGGGCCCGTGAGAGGTCTCCGACGCGCACCGGGTCGTAGCCCGCGTCGCGGATGAGCCGCTCGGTGACGCCGACGGCGCCCTCGTCGGCGACGTACCAGTTGCCCGGCCGGACGCGCTGCTTGCGCACCTCCCCGTACAGGGCTCCGAAGTTCATGTTGAAGCTCTTGGCCACCGGGGCGTGGGTGAAGGACTTCACCTCCTCGGCGTACGACGGAAAGCTGCCATGCCGTGCGGGCATGATGTTGGTCGCGTCGATCGCGATCTTCCCCTCGATCCCGGTCACCCTGCTCAGGGACTCCGAGATCTTCGCCCCGGGTACGGCGACCAGGACGGCGTCCGCCTCCGAGACGTCCCCGCCGTCCCGGCCGAGCTCCTGGACCTCGTGGCCCGCGTCCCGCCAGAGGCCGGCCAGCCCTCCGCCGACCGTTCCTCTTCCGATCGTGACGATCTTCATGTCGTGTCTTCCCTCGATTGAACGCTGATGTATGCGGGGTGAATATGGGTGACGGCGCCTCACACGCGGGTGGCGGGAACCGAGTTCCTTACGGCTTCCAGGCCGGCGGCGTGCGACACGACGGGCTCGTATCCGAGCTCGGCCGCGGCCTTGTCGGTCCGCAGGGTGCACTCCTGCCCGAGGAACCACCGGGCGGGTACGGGGATCTCACGGGCGGCCGTCCCGCCGTCCAGTTCGGGAATCGCCAGATCGACGCCAAGGATCTCGAACTGGGTCTCCAGGAACTCGCGCAGCGTGACGCGGTGCCGGTCGGTGACGAAATAGGCCTGGCCGGGCCGGCCGCGCCGCCATCCGAGCACGAGCCCCTCGACGGCGTTCCCGACGAACGTGACGTCGGTCGTGTGCCGGCCTCCGTCGATCCAGGCGAACTGCCCCGCCCGCGCCGCCGCTGCCAGGCCTTCGACGAGGATGCTGTGGGGACCCCAGACGAACCTCGGGCGGATCGACACCGTGGCGAAGTCCGGGGCGTTCGCGTCGAGCACGATCTTCTCGGCAGCGGCCTTCGCCGCCGAGTACGCCGCCTCCGAATCGGGCCGCAGCGGTGCGGACTCGTCGACCTCCACGAGCGGAGGACCTGCGAGGAGCGCGGCCTCGCTCCCGCAGTGCACGAACCGGGGAACCCCCGCGTGGCGGGCGGCGTCGACGGCTGCCCGGGTGCCGCGGACCGACACCAGCTCATGACGCTCACGACTGGCGGTGATGTCTGTCTCGGCGGCGAGGTGGAACACCACGTCGCTGCCCGTGACCTCCTCCTGCCAGGTGGCCGCGTCGGTCAACTCGCCCCGCACGGGCTCCGCGCCCAGCGCCGAGACCTTCGCTGCCGATGCCTCACTTCGAACCAGAGCACGCACCGAGTGCCCCTCGCCGATGAGCCGGCGTACCAGCACCTCGCCGATGAACCCCGAACCTCCGGTGACGAATGCCTGCGCCATAGAACTCTCCTTCGCTCTGTGCGATCCCTCTCGCCGGCCGTGCGCGAGAAGGTCTCGTGGAGGAGAGCAATGAGGGATCCGGAGGTCTTCCCTCGGATTCACTCATGGTTCTGAGGTCTGCTATAAGATTTTTGGATGGCTTCTCTCCGGGCGCTGGAATGCCTTGTCGCGGTCGCGGACTCCGGGTCGATCACGCAGGCCGCGCTGCTGCTGCATGCGTCGCAACCCGCCGTCTCCCACCAGCTCGCTTCGCTGGAACGCGAGACCCGGACGGTCCTGCTCCGCCGCGAGGCCCGAGGGGTCAGGCTCACCCCCGCAGGTCGTGCCGCCGTCGCGGACGCCAGACGCGCGGTCGAAGCGGCCGCTTCCGCGGTGCGGTCGGCACGCGCGGTGGGCCAGGCGGCCGGCGGCTCCCTGCGGTTGGCCTGCGCGCAGAGCCTCACGGTGCCGCTGCTCGCCGCGGTCATCCGCCAGTGGCACCGCCGCTACCCGGACGTCGTGATCACACTGCGCGAGTCCACGGCGATGGACGAGGCGCTCGGCCTCGTGGACTCCGACGAGGTGGATGCGGCGGTGCTGACCGCTCCCTCGGACGGCCACTTCACGATCAGCGCCGTCGCCGAGGAGGAGATCGTGCTGGCGGCACCGGTGGGTCACCCGCTGGCCGAGCGGCAGGCCGTACGCCTCGACGACCTCGAAGGTGTGCCGCTCGTGCACTTCACACCGGACAACGGCCTCAGCACCTGGCTCGACCGGTCCTTCGCCCGTGCCGGGGTGCATCCGGAGACGGTGATGAGGACATCGGTGACCGCGGCGGCGCCGCAGCTCGCGGCCGCCGGTCTCGGCGTCGCCGTATGCCCCGTGAGCGCGGTCAGCCATGGCTTCCTGGGGGTGGTACGACCGTTCTCGCCGCGCTGGGTCCGGCAGTTGGTGGCGGTGACGTCCGCGGAACCGGATCCGCTCGTCGCACGGTTCATCGGCGACCTGCGCGGCCACGGCATGCGGGTGCCTCGCAGTGTGCGGACCCAGCTCGCGCAGGACGGACCCGGGGCTGCAGGGGCGCCGTAACAGGACACGGCTTCGCGGCGGTTGCCGCATGACATGAGGGGTGTGGCGCGGGTCACGGGAACTCCTCGGCCCGGCCGGAGAGGTAGGGGTGTGAGATGTGATGAACAGGAAGACCGGGAGCGCATGCGCGCACGCATCAGGGCGGGTGACCGCGAGGCGTTCGACGCGCTCTACGAGGAGTTCGCGCGGGCGGTCTACAACCATGCCTACCGGCTGACGGGTGACTGGTCGACGGCCGAGGAGGTTCTGTCCGAGACCTTCCTGGCCGCCTGGCGCACCCGGCGCACCGTCGAGCCCGAGGGCGAATCGCTGCGGCCGTGGCTGCTCGGGATCGCCACGAACAAGGCACGCAACGCGAACCGGAGCAGGGGGCGGCGTCTGGCGTTCCTTGCCCGCCGACCCGCCCCGGAACCGGTGCCGGACATCGCGGACGCCACGGCCGGACGCATCGACGACACGCGGCGGCTCGCAGCGGTCCGGCAGGCACTGGACGGACTCCGCCGCCAGGAGCGCGAGGTGCTGGCCCTCTGCGTCTGGTCCGGCCTCGACTACGCCGAGACAGCCGAGGCCCTGGGCATCCCGGTGGGCACCGTGCGGTCACGGCTGTCCCGCGCCCGTGACCGGCTGCGCCGGCTCACCGACGAGCAGCTGGGCCGGGCACCGGACGGCGGGGCGGGGCGCGGGGAGCGGGGTGCGGACGCGGTCCGGTCCGGGCCTGAGGCGCGACCCGCGGACGCGGATCGGTCCGGGCCCGAGGCGCGGGGTGCGGACGCGGTCCGGTCCGGGCCCGAGGCGCGACCCGCCGAGGCGCGACCCGCACACCCCGTCCGGTCCGGGAGGGAACCCCGCCCCCGTCGCGGAGAGGTAGAGAGCAGGGCCCCGTTCGTGGCCCTGCCCATCCAGGAGGAAGCCCGATGAACGACCGTACCTCCGGCCCCGAGCGGGCCGAACGCGAGGAACTGGCCCGGCTGTTGCCGGCCCCGGCCGAACGGGACCTGCCCCCGGGCCGTCATCTCCACCACAAGGACACCCTGATGCATCTGATCGACCAGGACGGCGAACGCGCAACCGCCCGCCCGCGCCCCCGTCTCCTGCGCCCCGCCGTCCTGTTGCCCGCCGCCGGTCTGGCCCTGGGCGGGGTGCTGCTGACCACGCTCGCGGTGACCGGACAGGACAGCGGTCCTGCGCCGTCCGCCGGGGGTACGGCCGCCGCGGCCCCGCAGGGCGCCGCCGTGCTGCTCGAACGGATCGCCTCGGTCGCCGGGAAGAGCGACGAACAGACGGTCACCGGCGACCAGTTCGTGTACGTCAGGACACTGCAGTCCGTGAACGAGGGCGATTTCGGTGGCCCGATGAAGCTGGGCAAGCCCGGAGAGCGTGAGGTCTGGATGTCGCAGAAGCCCGGGCCGGTGATCGACGAGGGCCTGATCCACCAGGACGGCCGGTACTACCCGATCACCGTCGGGGTCCCGGACGGCGAGACCTCCGTCGGCTACCCGGCGGGCCTCAACCGCCCGACGTACGCCTGGCTGGCCTCGCTGCCCACCGACCCCGACGTCCTGCTCCAGCGGCTCACCAGCGAGATCACCCGGGACCAGGACGCGCGCGACACCCCGGCCGAGGACCGTGACCGGGCCCAGGACGCCTTCGACGCCATCGGGGAGCTGCTGATGGAGACCGTGATGCCGCCGAAGACCGCGGCCGCGCTCTACAAGGCCGCGGCGAAGATCCCCGGTGTGAGCGTGGACTCCGACGCGGTGGACGCGGCCGGCCGGCCCGGGATCGGTGTGGCCCGCGACGACACCCGGACCGGTTGGCGTACCGCCTGGATCTTCGACTCGACCACCCTGGAGTACCTGGGCAGCCGGACCTACCTCTTCAGGGATACCGAGATGGGTAAGAAGGGCAGCCTGCTCAGCAAGTCCGCGGTCCTGGAACGCGCGGTCGTCGACGCCCTCCGTGACAGGCCGTCGACGGGGAAGCCCTCGACGACGACCTGACCCCGGCCGGGAGCTGCCGGCGTCGCACCGGTGAGCCGCCCCGCCGGGCGTAGGGAAGTTACGGTCACGAGAAACGGACATACCGGGCGCCTTCTCGTCCCTAAGCTCCCCTCCACGGGGCGGGGCGGGGCGGGGCGGGGCGGGCGGGGCGGCCGACCGGCCGGGGTTAGCGGCGTAGCCAGATCCTGAGTGGGGCCAGGGGGCGGAGGCCGTGGCGGATGGCCGTTGCCAGATCCTGCCCGTGCTCGTAGCCGACCACGGGCAGGCCGGGGAAGAGGCGGTGCGCCGCGTCCAGCGCGGCGGGCCAGGCGGTGTGGCGGGCGTGGGCGGCGTCGGGGGCGGCTGGGGTGTTGGGTGCGCCGTGGGCGTCTGTGGTGCCGGGGTCGTCTGGGGTGCCGGGGGTGTCGGCCGGGGGGAAGAGGTTGGAGATTCCGACCACGTCGTCGCTGCGGCTCGCCACCGCTCCGGAGACCACATGGCCGGCGGGTGACTGCCCGGCGAGTACGAAGGTGGCCGGGTCGTCGAGCAGTTCGGGGCGGAAGAGGTCCGTGGCCGCTTCGTTGCCGTCGTCCCAGGCCAGTGCCCAGGCGCGGAGCGTGGCCGGGTCGTCCACCACGTCCCAGGCGAGAGCCGGAGCGATGGCCGGGGGACCGGCCGGGCGGTGGATCCACTGTGCCTCGAACAGTACGTCGAAGCCCGCGTCCGTCAGGTCGAGATCGGCGAAGCTGTCCTTCACCGTGGCGCCGGGTGCGGTGGTGTCGATCCGTTCTGTCAGTGCGGCGGGGTCGGCGCCCGGTAGCAGCGTCACCGCGTCGGGGTAGTACGGGGGCGTACGGGTCCGGGCTGTCCAGGCGTGTGGCCCGAACTCGCCTTCCACGTCGTGGGATCGGCTCATCGCCGCGCACCACTCGGCGTTGTTGCGGGCGGCACTGCGGATCAGGAGCTGCTGCTTCGGCGTCGTCACGAGTGCGGAGCATGCCCGTCCCGGGCGGGTACGTCGAGCGCTTTTGTGTCGCCTGCCGTCCGGGGGGCATCCCATCGGGGGCTCCGCTCTCAGTTGTCAGCCTTGAGCGTGGTGCCGTCGGGCGTCAGGGTCGGTGTCTGCCAGTCCCTCCAGGCCGACAGATCACCGGACTTGAGCGGCGAGACCCTGAACACCCCAGGCGCCGCACCCGTGTCCAGCAGGAATGTGCTGATGCTCTGCTGCAGCGGGGCCTTCCACTCGGGCCGGGCCGCGCAGTGGGTGCCGTCCTGTACGTCGGACCAGTAGCTGATGTTGGCCTCGGCGCCGAGCGCCTTGTAGACCTCGGCCCCTCCCAGGGCCGCGACGCTGCCCGACCGGGCGCTCAGCCAGTCGACGTGCGGGTTCTCCATGAGGAACAGGCCTCGTGGGGCGACCATGCCGATGATCTCGTGCGTGTCCACCGGCAGCGCGGCCGGATTGCCCGTGAAGGAGCCGAACGCGTCGCCCAGCCAGGGCTGTTCCGAGTAGGCGCTGCTCAGGGGCTGGCCGCCGCTCTCCCCTGCGATGCCGCGGAAGGCGGGGGCGCCGCCCGAGCCCGACTCGATCGGCATGGTGAGGGCGATGCGCTGGTCGAACGCACCGGCCACGAAGGCGCCCTTGCCGAACCGCGAGCAGCCCGTGACACCTGTCGCGTCCGCCTTGAGCAGGCTGCCGTCCGACTGTTCGATGACGTCGATGATGCGGCTCACGCCCCAGGACCAGGCCATCAGCAGGCCCGTGCTGCTCGATGATCCGTAGAGGCTGTAGAAGGCGCCTTGTTTGTTGTTCCGCGCCGTGCCCTCGCTTCCCACGGAGTACGGATCGAAGTTGATGACGGCCGCACCCGCGTCCTTGATGGTGGCGGTGTCCGCGCCGAACCCTCCGAGGACGACGACGGCGGGGAAGGGGCCTGTTCCGCTGGGCAGTTCGACCGTCGCGGAGAAGCTGGCGCTGTGCCCCTGGTCGGTCACGTTCACCGTGATGCCGGTCGAGGAGACGGTTCCCGTGACGTCGGCGGGCTTGGCCGGCTTCTCGCCGTAGACCGAACGCTCCGCCTGCTCCTTGATCTCCGCCCGTCGGCAACGCCAGTCGGAGGTGGTCGAGATGCGCGTCCCGTCCAGGCCGAGGAAGGGGTCGGGAAGCTTCGCGTCGGAAGGTGAGGTGCCGGGGTCGGGGAGCGCGCAGTCCGCGCCGTCGTCCTCCACGCCCGGGCCTGCCTGTACGGCGACGCCCCGACCATCCGCAGCGTTCGTGTCCGCAGCGCTCGCCTGCGGGGCGAGGGACGCGGCTGCCAGGCTGGTCGCTGTCACCAGGGCGGCAGCGGCTGCCAGCGCCTTGGGCCTGTATCCCTGGTGGAGGGAAGAGAGCGAAAGGCGTGAGGGGTGTGAAGGGCGCGAAGGGTGTGAGGGGCGTGAGAGGTGCATGGGGGGCCTCCAGGGGCTCGGACCGGTCTGTTTTCGGACTCGGTGTGGGAGCGCTCCCAACCGCGTCTCCCACCCTAGGGAGACGTCCGGTGCATGACAACGCTCGCGTCCGGGTCGCCCGAGGTTGGCCGTTCTCGTACGCCTGTGGAGATTCGGGGCGTTCATCAAAGCGGGGCGGAAGAGTGGAAATCGGCCAGCGGCGCTGCCGTTGGGGGAGCGGGGCAACAGGGGCTTTCGGTCAGTTTCGGATTGTGGTTCGAAACTTTCGAAGAAGGGGTGAGCGGTGGTACGTGGGTGAGTGGTGCGTGGGTGAGTGGTGCGGTGGCGGTGGCGGTGGCGTGCGGGCGGGGGCGTGCGGGCGGTGGCGTGCGGTGCGGTGCGGGGAGGTCACGGGGTCCGTGCCGGCTCCGCGGGCACCGGCAGGTGGGCGGGCGGCTCGTTCAGGGTGCGCGCCATCAGGTAGGCGAGGCCCGGCATGAGGATCAGCGGGGTCAGGGCCGTTCGCAGGGACGTCGCATCGGCGAGGGTGCCGATCAGGGGGCCGGCGACGCCGCCCACGCTGACGGCCAGGCCGAGCGTGATCCCGCTGGCCGTGCCCACCCGCGACGGCAGGTAGTCCTGGCCGAGGGTCACCTGGAGTGAGAAGGGGATGTAGAGAGCCGCTGAGGTCAGGGCCGTGAAGAAGTAGAGGGACGGGCCCGGGACGAGGACGGTGCCGGCGACGGCGGCGATGCCGGCCAGGTATGCGCCGCGTACGACGGCGACCCGGTCGAACCGGGTGGCGAGCCTGCCGCCGAGCACGGTCCCCACCGCGCCGCCGAGGTAGAGCACCGACAGGGCCACCGTCCCGGCCGCCGTACCGCCGCCCGTGCGCTGCCGGGCGTAGAGCGCGATGAACGTGCCCAGCCCCATGAACGCCACGGACCGGCAGGCCACCGCGAAGGACAGCTTGACGAACGACGCCGTGTCGTCGTGCTCCCGTCGCGCCTTCGGCGCCGAAGGTCCCTTCCCCGCCGCCGCGTCGGCCCGCGTCAGGGCGCGCAGCACGGGCAGGCACAGGACGCTGCCCACCAGGGCCGGCAGGATCAGCAGGGGGGTGAACCGCAGGCCCCCGGTGGCGATCGCGGTGGTGACCATGAGCGGGGCGGCGGCGAAGCCGATGTTGCCGCCGAGGGAGAACCAGCCCATCGCGGTGTGGCTGCCCCGGGAGGCGATCCGTGCGACGCGCGCCGACTCCGGGTGGTACGCGGCGATGCCGATGCCGGACACCGCGACGAACACCAGGGTCAGGGCGTACGAACCGCTGAGGCCGCTCAGTGCGACGCCCAGGCCGCCCAGGAGTGTGCTCGCCGGCATCAGCCAGGGCATCGCCCACCGGTCGGTGAGCACCCCGAACAGCGGCTGGGCGACCGAGGACAGCAGTGACGCGGCGAGCACGATGCCGGAGGCCACCGCGTAGGTGTAGGACCGCTCGGCGACGAAGAAGGGGATGAGCGCGGCCACGGAGCCCTGGTAGACGTCCACGCAGCCGTGCCCGACCGACAGCAGGAGAATCGTTCTGTTCGCTGGCACGCCGCCATCGTCGCCGGGATGCGGCCTGTCGCACTTCCGATAATCTGCCGAGTGATGCCGGATATTCGCCACCAGCCGACCGCGCCCACCCGCAGTCAGTGGGTCGCGCCCGGGGCTGCCATCGACGCCCACCGTCATGACGACCACCAGATCGTCTACGCGGCCCGCGGGGTGCTGGCCGTCACCACCGGAGCGGGTACCTGGGTCGCGCCCGCCAACCGTGCCGTCTGGGTGCCCGCCGGCACCGTCCACGCCCATCAGGCCCACGGCACCCTCGAACTCCACCTGGTCGGGCTCCCCGCGCGGGACAACCCGCTCGGCCTGGACGAACCCGCCGTGCTGACCGTCGGCCCCCTGCTGCGCGAACTGATCCTCGCCTACACCCGTGCCCCCGGCGACGAGAGCCCGCCCCGTGGCCGGCTACGGGCGGTGCTCCTGGACCAGTTGAGCGCCTCGATCCAGACGCCCGTGCATCTGCCCGCACCCTCCGCCCCCGCGCTGCGCGCCGTCTGCGCGATCCTGCACGCCGACCCGGGTGACCCGCGCACACTCGCCGCGCTGGGCAGGGAGACCGGTGCGAGCGCCCGTACCCTGTCGCGGCTGTTCAGGAGCGACCTCGGCATGACCTTCCCGCAGTGGCGCACCCAGCTCCGCCTCTACAGGGCCCTGGTGCTGCTGGCGGAGGGAAGCCCCGTCACCACCGTGGCGCACGCCTGCGGCTGGTCGTCCGCCAGCGCCTTCATCGACGTGTTCCGCCGGGCCTACGGGCACACGCCAGGCGCCCACAGAACACCGGGAGGAGCGGACGGTGAGGCGCGCGGCCGGGGTCCGGTAGTGTGACCCGTCCCGAGACCGGGACCGGGACCGGGACCGACCCAGGAGGTGAGACCCATTACCGCTTCAGCAGGCTGGGCGCTCACTCCTCGCCGTCGTGTGGCCGACCGGGCCTGAACGACTCGCGGAGCGCCCATCGGTCATTCCGAAAGGCTCCGCACCATGCAGGAATTCGCCCCTCCGCTCACCTTCGCCACCCTCGTCACCCGCCTCCGCGCCGCCGGCTGTGTCTTCGCCGAGGACGAGGCGGAACTCCTCCTCTCCACGGCGGCCGACCCGGCCGGGCTCGCCGCCATGCTGGAGCGCCGCGTAGCCGGTCTGCCGCTTGAACACGTCCTCGGCTGGGCCGAGTTCTGCGGGCTGCGGATCGAGGTGGGTCCTGGGGTCTTCGTGCCCCGGCGGCGTACGGAGTTCCTCGCCCGGCAGGCCGCGGCGCTCGCACCCGAGCGAGCGGTCGTCGTGGACCTCTGCTGCGGTACGGGCGCGCTCGGCAGAGCGCTCGCGGAGTGGCTGGGTGAGGTCGAACTGCACGCCGCCGACGTGGAACCCGCCGCCGTACGCTGGGCCAGGCGCAACGTGGGCGCGCGGGGGACGGTGTACGAGGGCGACCTCTTCGCCCCGCTGCCCCGCTCGCTGCGCGGCCGGGTCGACGTCCTGCTCGCCAATGTGCCGTACGTACCGACCGACGACGTGGAGCTGCTGCCCGCCGAGGCGCGGATCCATGAGCCGCGCGTCGCCCTCGACGGAGGGGGCGACGGGCTCGACGTGATGCGGCGCGTCGTCGCGGAGGCGACCGACTGGCTGGCCCCGGGCGGCAGCCTGCTCGTGGAGACCAGCGAGCGGCAGGCGGCGCGCGCCGAGGAGACGGTGGGCAGCAGCGGGCTCACCGCGCGCGTCGCGGTCTCCGACGAGCTGTACGCCACCGTCGTCATCGGCACGAAACACGCCCTGGCCCGGCTCACGTGAAGCGCCACCGCGTCTGGCCGTACGGGGTGCCCTTGGCGAAGCCGAACGCCGTGCGGGGGGCCACAGCGAAGACCTCCGCACGGCCGCCGGCGCCGTTGGAGAACATCCCGTCCGTGACGCCGAAGTGCCACTCGGCGCCGTACTTCGCCTCCCACGCCTCGGCGAGGGTGATCAGCCGCTGCTCGTCCGTCACCCGGGCGGCGCGGCCCTCGACCACCACGTCGAACCCCTGGTGCAGCGTGTTGGCCCCGGTCGTCAGGACGACCTCCGGATTGGCCGCCAGATTGCGCGCCTTGCGCTCCGAAGGCCCGGTGCAGAAGTGCAGCGCGCCGTGCGACCAGAGGCCGATCAGCGGGGTGACGTGCGGGCGGCCCTCGGGGCGGACCGTGGACAGCCAGTACAGCTCGGCCCGCTCCAGCACCTCGACCGCGTCCGCCCACGGACGGGCGGCGGCGTCCTCGCCGCTGTAGTGCGGATCCAGCAGGGTCTCAGGGACGGCGGCAGCGGCAGTGGCAGTGTCGTTGTCCGGCATTTCGGGCCTCCAGGGGCGGCAGCGCGGCGCGGGCGGTCGTTCCTCGATCGTCCTCGTGAAGTACGGACTCCGCCCCCGCTCCGGATTCATCGGAGCGGGGCTGAGGCCTTCCGTTCGGATCAGGCCGGGCGAAAGGCCTTAGGCTCGAAGGGCGGACATGTGGGATCGGCGGGCAGGAGACACAGGATGACGACGGTGCCGGGACGCAGGAGCAGTACGTTCTCCCGACTGCTGCGGCACGGTTTCACCGACCCCTCCGCCGCCGAGCGTCTCCTCGACCTGCCGGAGCTCTCCTCCGTACGGGCCGATCCCGTGCTCTTCGAGGCACTCGGCGCCACCGCCGACCCCGATCTCGCGCTGCACGGCCTCGTGCGGCTCGTCGAGGCCGAGGAGGCCGACGAGCGGCAGATCCTGCTGGACACGCTCGTGACGGCCAAGCCGCTGCGGGACCGGCTCCTCGGCGCGCTCGGCGCCTCCGAGGCGCTCGGGGACCATCTGGCGCGGCACCCACGCGACTGGCAGGTGCTGGTCACCTACGAGGCCACCGACCTGCACCCCGGGATCCCCGAGTTCGAGCTGATGCTCGCCGACGTCGTCGATCCGGACTCGCTGCGGGCCGCCTACCGCAGGTCCCTCCTGTCCGTCGCGGCCCGAGACGTGTGCGGAACGACGGATGTCGCCCAGGTCGCCGCCGAGCTCGCCGACCTGGCGACGGCGACCCTGCGGTCGGCGCTGGCCATCGCCCGCTCCGCCGCGCCCGAGGACGCCGCGCAGTGCAGGCTCGCCGTCATCGCGATGGGCAAGTGCGGCGGCCACGAGCTGAACTACGTGTCCGACGTGGACGTGATCTTCGTCGGCGAGCCCGTCGACGGTGCGGACGAGAACAGCGCCATGCAGGCCGCCACCCGGCTCGCCGCCCACCTGATGCGGATCTGCTCCGACACCACCGTCGAGGGCACCATCTGGCCCGTCGACGCCAACCTCCGCCCCGAGGGCCGCAACGGGCCGCTGGTGCGGACCCTGTCGTCGCACCTGGCGTACTACCAGCGCTGGGCCAAGACCTGGGAGTTCCAGGCGCTGCTGAAGGCGCGGCCGGTCGCCGGGGACCCCGAGCTCGGGGCCGCCTACGTCGAGGCCGTGTCCCCGCTGGTGTGGCAGGCCGCCGACCGGGAGAACTTCGTCGGCGACGTACAGAAGATGCGCCGCCGCGTCGTCGACAACATCCCCGTCGACCGCGTCGACCGTGAGCTCAAGCTCGGCCCGGGCGGGCTCAGGGACGTCGAGTTCGCCGTCCAGCTGCTCCAGCTCGTGCACGGCCGCAGCGACACCACCCTGCACTCGGGCTCCACCCTCGATGCCCTGCGGGCGCTCGCCGACGGCGGTTACGTCGGGCGGGCGGACACCGCCCAGCTGGACGAGGCGTACCGCTTCCTGCGGGCCATGGAGCACCGCATCCAGCTCTACCGGCTGCGCCGCACCCACCTGGTCCCCGAGGACGAGGCCGACCTGCGCAGGCTGGGGCGTTCCCTCGGGCTGCGCACGGACCCGGTCGCCGATCTGAACAGGGCGTGGCGCCGGCACGCGTCCGTCGTGCGCCGGCTGCACGAGAAGCTCTTCTACCGGCCGCTCCTGGACGCCGTCGCCCAGCTGGCGCCCGGCGAGAGCAGGCTCAGCGCGAAGGCCGCCGTGGTCCGTCTGGAGGCCCTCGGTTACGCGGATCCCGCCGCCGCGCTGCGGCATCTGGAGGCGCTGTCGTCGGGGGTCTCCCGCAAGGCCGCGATCCAGCGCACGCTGCTGCCGGTGCTGCTCGGCTGGTTCGCGGACTCCGCCGACCCGGACGCCGGCCTCCTCGGCTTCCGGCAGGTCTCCGACGCCCTGGGCAAGACCCCTTGGTATCTGCGGCTGCTGCGCGACGAGGGCGCGGCCGCCGAGAATCTC
This sequence comes from Streptomyces sp. NBC_01012, assembly GCF_045162755.1. Classification (NCBI taxonomy): domain Bacteria; kingdom Bacillati; phylum Actinomycetota; class Actinomycetes; order Kitasatosporales; family Streptomycetaceae; genus Streptomyces; species Streptomyces sp. NBC_01012. The sequence goes on from NZ_CP108688.1 coordinate 5,781,321, forward strand.
GCCCGGGTCCTGTCCGCGGGCCGTCTCGCCCCCGATCTGCTGATGCGCGCCCCGGAGGCCGTCACCATCCTCGGCGACCCCGAGGGCCTGAAGCCGCGCACGCGTAAGCACCTGGAGCAGGAGGTCCTCGCCGCCGTCGGCCGGGCCCCCGCGGCCGAGGCGGCCGTCGCGGTGGCACGCGGGGTGCGGCGGCGGGAGCTGTTCCGTACGACGGCGGCCGACATCATCGGCTCGTACGGCACCGAGGACAGCCCGGCCGAAGCCGACCACGGCGCCCTCGTCGACCGGGTCGGCTCCGCGGTCAGCGACCTCAACGCCGCCACGCTCTCCGGTGCGCTGCGCGCCGCCGTCCGCGAGCGGTGGGGCAACACCCTGCCGACCCGGTTCACGGTCATCGGCATGGGACGCTTCGGCGGCCACGAGCTGGGTTACGGCTCCGACGCGGACGTCCTGTTCGTGCACGAACCCAGGGAAGGGGTCGGCGACGAGGAGGCGGCCAGGGCCGCGAACACCGTCGTCACGGAGATGCGCAGACTCCTGGAGCTGCCGACCGCCGACCCGCCGCTGCTCATCGACGCGGACCTGCGGCCGGAGGGCAGGACAGGCCCCCTGGTGCGCACCCTGAAGTCGTACGCGGCCTACTACCGGCGCTGGGGCCTCGTCTGGGAGAGCCAGGCGCTGCTGCGTGCCGATCCGGTGGCCGGGGACGAGGACCTCGGCCGTGCCTTCATCGAGCTCATCGACCCGCTGCGCTACCCGGTGGAAGGCCTCGGGGACGACGCGGTGCGGGAGATCCGGCGGCTGAAGGCGCGGATGGAGTCCGAGCGCATGCCACGCGGGTCCGATCCGACGCTGCACGCCAAGCTGGGCCGCGGTGGGCTGAGCGACGTCGAGTGGACGGTCCAGCTGATGCAGATGCAGCACGCCTGGGAGGAGCCCGGGCTGCGTACCCCGCACACCCGTCAGGCGCTCGCTGCGGCGTGCGCGGCGGGGCTGATCCCCGCGGAGGAGGCGCAGACGCTGGACGAGGCGTGGGTGCTGGCCTCGCGGGTGCGCAACGCGGTGATGCTGGTGCGGGGGCGGCCGGGCGACACGTTCCCCTCGAACCCGCGGGAGCTGACGGCGGTGGGGCGCTACCTGGGCTACGAGCCGGGGCACGTGGGGGACATGCTGGAGGACTACCGGAGGATCACCCGGCGGGCCAGAGCGGTCGTGGAGGAGCGCTTCTACGGCGCCGCGGGCTGAGGCCTCCGCCGGATGAGCGGCGGGTTTGGGGTCAAGGACAGACCGCCGGGTGTTATGTCCGATTCCCGCGTCCGTAACCCCCGGGCCTCAGCCGTCGGTGGGGTCCGGCTCACGGGGGGTCCGTCTCCGTACGGCGCGCAGGCGGGGCGTTCCGGGAGGCTGTACGTGTTTCGGCAGGCGGTGCGGCAGCGTCCCGTACCAGCCGTAGGAGAGGGCGATACCGAAGGCCAGGCAGGCCATTCCGCCCACCGCGTCCAGCCAGAAGTGGTTCGCGGTCGACACGATCACGACCAGCGTGGCCACCGGGTACAGCGCGCCCAGGATGCGCGCCCAGGGCGCGGTCGCCAGCGCGCAGATGGTCAGACCGCACCACAGGGACCAGCCGATGTGCATGGACGGCATCGCCGCGTACTGGTTCGACATGTGCTTGAAGTTGCCCGAGGCCATCGAGCCCCACGTCTGGTGCTGCACCACCGTGTCGATGAAGCCGCCGCCGGTCATCAGGCGGGGCGGTGCCAGTGGGAAGACGTAGTAGCCGAGGAGGGCCACCGCCGTGGTGGCGAAAAGGATCAGACGGGCCGCCGCGTAGCGGCCCGGATGGCGGCGGAACAGCCAGATGAGCACACTGATGGTCACGATGAAGTGCAGCGTCGCGTAGTAGTAGTTCATCGAGACGATCAGCCATGTGACCGAGTTGACGGCTCCGTTGACCGTCTTCTCGAAGGCGAGCCCGATGGAGTGCTCGGCGGACCAGATCCAGTCGGCGTTCCGAAGGGCCGCGGCCTTCCGCTCGGGGACGGCGTTGCGCACCAGCGAGTAGAGCCAGTAACTGAGCCCGATCAACAGGATTTCGAACCAGAGCCGTGGGCGGCGCGGGGCGCGCAGCGCGCCGAGGGAGAACCGGGTGCGGCGCACGCGTGACAGCGCGCTCACCCGCGTCGAACCGGACACGGGCGTGCTGTCGGCGACGGGTGACGTGGCGGCCGCCGAGCGGTCATCCTGTGTGGTCACGTGCGTATCACCCATAGGCACAAGTCTCCCAGATACGTACCCCTCCGCCCGATGATCCTCCGGTCGGGTGCGGGGCGCACATTCAGTCGGTCAGCGGCGGACGCGGGCCGCCTGGGGCGTGTTCCGAAAGTCCCGCCTGCCAGGCAGGCGGGACTTTCGGAACACGCCCTAGGAGGGGCCGGGACCCGCGGCTGTCGAGCCGCGTACGACCAGTTCGGGCATGAACACGAACTCGCTGTGCGGCGCGGGTGTGCCGCCGATCTCCTCCAGCAGAGTGCGGACGGCGGCCTGGCCCATCGCCGTCACCGGCTGCCGGATCGTGGTCAGCGGCGGGTCGGTGAACGCTATGAGGGGCGAGTCGTCGTAACCGACCACGGAGAGGTCACGCGGGACGTCCTTCGACATCCGGCGGGCGGCCCTTATCGCGCCGAGCGCCATCATGTCGCTCGCGCACACCACCGCCGTGCAGCCGCGTTCCATCAGCGCCGACGCGGCCGCCTGGCCGCCCTCCAGCGTGTACAGGGAGTGCTGGATCAGCTCCTCCACGCCATCGGCCGTGAGGCCGAGTTGCTCCCGCATCGTGGCGTGGAACCCCTCGATCTTGCGGAGCACGGGGACGAAGCGCTTGGGCCCGACCGCCAGGCCGATGCGCTGATGGCCGAGCGCCACCAGGTGCGTCACCGCGAGCCGCATCGCCGCCCGGTCGTCGGGGGAGATGAACGGGGCCTGCACCTTGGGCGAGAAGCCGTTGACCAGGACGAAGGGGACGCCCTGGGCCCGCAGTTGTTCGTAGCGCTGCATGTCGGCCGAGGTGTCGGCGTGCAGTCCGGAGACGAAGATGATGCCCGCGACCCCGCGGTCGACGAGCATCTCCGTGAGCTCGTCCTCGGTGGAGCCGCCCGGCGTCTGTGTCGCCAGCACCGGGGTGTAGCCCTGCCTGGTGAGCGCCTGCCCGATGACCTGGGCCAGCGCGGGGAAGATCGGGTTCTCCAGCTCGGGCGTGATCAGGCCGACGAGGCCCGCGCTGCGCCGGCGCAGCCGGACGGGGCGTTCGTACCCGAGGACGTCCAGCGCCGCGAGGACGGATTCACGGGTGGCCGCTGCAACACCGGGCTTGCCGTTCAGTACGCGGCTGACCGTCGCTTCGCTGACCCCCGCCTGAGTTGCGATATCGGCAAGCCGTGCGGTCATGGCAATGGACTGTACCGGGCGCGTGTCGGATTGCCCACCATGCACGGGATTCGGGCAGTCCGACCCGGTCACCGGCCCTCCTGCCCTGTTCGGAAACATCTTGCAAGGCCTTGCGGGCGCCCGCCGTCCTCTCCGGTCGGATCGTCGTACTGCCAGGAGAAGGGGTCTGGCCAGGCGCGAGCAAGGTGAACGGGTTGTCGTCAAGAGGCTTGACGGCAACCTTGAGGACACGCCAATGTAACGATCAGCAGCGCTTGCAGAAATCTTCCGCAAGCTCTTTCGGTCGTCTTTCATCCTTGTTACGTTCACGTCGACCCGGCGCCGCGACGGAGCGGTACGGCAGTTGAAGGAGTTCAGATGCGACGTGGCATAACGGCCACCGCCCTGGTCGCGACCCTGGCGCTCGCGGCGACCGCTTGCGGAAGCGACGACGAGTCCGGTGGCGGCAAGAGCTCGGGCGAGCTCTCCGGCACGGTGACCTGGTGGGACACCTCGAACGTCGGCAGTGAGGACAAGGTCTTCAAGAAGATCGCCGAAGGGTTCGAGAAGGAGCACCCGAAGGTTGACGTCAAGTACGTCAGTGTTCCCTTCGGTGACGCGCAGAACAAGTTCAAGAACGCGGCCCAGGCCGGCTCCGGCGCCCCCGACGTCATCCGCTCCGAGGTGGCCTGGACCCCCGAGTTCGCGGACCTCGGCTACCTGGCCCCGCTGGACGGCACCCCGGCGCTGAAGGACGAGGGCGACTTCCTCAAGCAGGCCGCCGCGTCGACCAAGTACGACGGCAAGACGTACGCCGTCCCGCAGGTCATCGACTCCATGGGCATCTTCTACAACAAGAAGATCTTCAAGGAGGCCGGCGTCGAGCCGCCCGCGAAGATCGCCGATCTCAAGACCGCCGCCAAGAAGATCAAGGAGAAGACCGGCAAGACCGGTCTCTACCTGCGCGGCGACGACTCCTACTACTTCCTCTCCTTCCTCTACGGCGAGGGCGGCGACCTGGTCGACCCCGAGTCGAAGACCGTCACCGTGGACAACGCCCAGGGCGTCAAGGCGTTCGGCGTCGTGAAGGACCTCGTCGACTCCGGGACGGCCAAGACGGACGCCACGGACGGCTGGGAGAACATGATGTCGGCGTTCAAGAACGGCGACGTCGCGATGATGGTCAACGGCCCCTGGGCGGTGGGCGAGACGCTCACCGGCAAGGAGTTCGCCGACGACAAGGCGAACCTCGGTGTCTCCCCGGTCCCGGCCGGCTCCGCCGGGCAGGGCGCCCCGCAGGGCGGCCACAACCTCGCCGTCTACGCGGGCTCCAAGAACCTCGACGCCTCCTACGCCTTCGTCGACTACATGACCTCGGTCGAGACCCAGGCGAAGACCGCGGGTGAGCTCAACCTGCTGCCGACCCGCACCTCCGCGTACTCCAAGAAGGAAGCGTCGGACAGCGAGATCATCCAGTTCTTCAAGCCGGTCGTCGAGACCGCGGTCGAGCGCCCCTGGATCCCCGAGACCGGCAGCCTCTTCGCCCCGCTGAACGTCGAGTACACCAAGGTGCTCACCGGCCAGACCACTCCCGAGAAGGCCGCCAAGGCGACCGGTGACTCCTACCGCAAGCTCCTCAAGGGCTGGAAGTAACCAGGAAGGCAGGCCGGCAGATGGCTGTCCACACCAGCCAGTCGGTGGCGAAGGCCGCGGGCGACGACGTCGTCCGCGGCCGGAGCCGCGGCACTGGCAACCCCCCGCCGCCGAGCAGGATCCGGCGCGCCCTCTCGGTCCACTGGTACGCCTGGGCCATGGTCGCCCCGGTCGTGATCGTGATCGGCGTGATCATCGGCTATCCGCTGGTCCGCGGTATCTGGCTGTCGATGACGAACGCCAACGAGCGCAACGTCGCCAGGTCGATCGGCGTCAACGACATGCCCGCCACCTACGAGTTCGTGGGCCTGGACAACTACGCCGACGCCCTGAGCGGCAACCAGTTCCTCGGCACGCTGGGCTGGACACTGGTGTGGACGGTCTCCTGTGTGGCCGTCACCTTCTGCCTGGGCATGGCGCTGGCCAACATCCTCAACCGCAGGATCGTCGGCCGCTCCGCCTACCGCATGGCGCTGATCCTGCCCTGGGCGATCCCCGGCTTCGTCTCGGTCTTCGCCTGGCGCTTCCTCTACAACGAGAACAACGGCCTGCTCAACAAGATCCTGGGCGGCGCCGGCATCGACGCCGTACCGTGGCTGAACGACCCCGCCTGGGCGAAGTTCTCCGTCATCGCCGTCAACGTCTGGCTCGGCGTGCCGTTCATGATGGTCGCCCTCCTCGGCGGACTCCAGTCGATCCCGTCGGAGCAGTACGAGGCCGCGGAGATGGACGGTGCCACCGCCTGGCAGCGCTTCCGCCACGTCACGCTCCCCGGGCTGCGTCCGGTGTCCACCACGGTGGTTCTGCTCTCCACCATCTGGACCTTCAACATGTTCCCGGTGATCTTCCTGCTGACCCGCGGCGGACCGGGCGAGGCCACCCAGATCCTGGTGACCCAGGCCTACAAATTCTCCTTCGAGATCAGCCCGCGCGACTTCGCGCAGTCCTCCACCTGGGGCGTGCTGATCCTCATACTCCTGATGCTCTTCGCCATGGTGTACCGGCGAGTGCTCCGCACGCAGGGAGACAACTGGTGACCACCGCTACGGCAACCCCCGCTCAGGCGACCCCCGCCCGGCCCAGCACCCGCAAGCCCCGTCGGCGCGGCGAACGCTCGCCGGCCGCCTCCCTGGCCCTGCACCTCACCCTGATCATCACCTCGGTGATCGCGGTCTTCCCGGTGCTGTGGGTCCTGCTGACCTCGCTGAAGCCCGCGAAGTACGCCTCGACCACGAGTTTCTTCAAAGAGACGACGATCGAGAACTACACGAACCTGATCAAGGACACCGAGTTCCTGGCCTGGTTCGGCAACTCCGTGATCGTCGCGGGACTCTCCACCGTCATCGGTGTGTTCGTCTCCGCCACCACCGGCTACGCCGTCAGCCGCTTCCGCTTCCCCGGCAAGCGCGGCCTGATGTGGACCCTGCTCGTCACCCAGATGTTCCCGGTCGCCGTCCTCATCGTGCCGATCTACAACATCATGTCGACGCTGGGCCTGCTCAACCAGCCGGCCGGACTCGTGATCACCTACCTCACCATCTCGGTGCCCTTCTGCGCCTGGATGATGAAGGGCTTCTTCGACACGATTCCGCGCGAGATCGACGAGTCGGGCCAGGTCGACGGACTCACCCCGTTCGGCACGTTCTGGCGGCTCATCCTGCCGCTCGCCAAGCCCGGACTCGCCGTCACCGCCTTCTACTCCTTCATCACCGCCTGGGGCGAAGTGGCCTACGCCTCCGCCTTCATGGTCGGCGACGAGAACCTCACGCTCGCCGGCGGACTGCAGAAGTTCGTCAACCAGTACGGCGCCCAGTGGGGCCCGATGACCGCGGCGTCCGTGCTCATCGCGATCCCGGCCGCGCTGGTCTTCCTCTTCGCGCAGAAGCACCTGGTGACCGGGATGTCCGCCGGAGCCGTCAAGGGCTGAGAGGCCACCGACGGCGTCCGACGCCCTCCCGCACGACCGTACGACCGCACCCGTCAGGGCGGCGCCGGATCCCCGACCCGGTCCCGGCGCCGCTCCCCACCCAGACACCCCAGGGACGACATGACCCAGCACCTTGCTGCCCCCTCCACCGGCACGTCCGACGACGCCCCGGGCCACCCCACCGGCTGGTGGCAGGACGCGGTGATCTACCAGGTGTACCCACGGAGCTTCGCCGACGGCAACGGCGACGGCATGGGGGACCTCGCGGGAGTCACCGCGCGGCTCCCGTACCTCAGGGACCTCGGTGTGGACGCCGTCTGGCTCAGCCCCTTCTACGCCTCTCCGCAGGCCGACGCGGGCTACGACGTCGCCGACTACCGGGCGATCGACCCGATGTTCGGCACGCTCCTCGACGCCGACGCCCTGATCCGCGAGGCCCACGACCTGGGCCTGCGCATCATCGTCGACCTGGTGCCCAACCACTCGTCCGACCAGCACGAATGGTTCAAGCGGGCCCTCGCCGAAGGCCCCGGATCCGCCCTGCGCGACCGCTACCACTTCCGTCCTGGCAAGGGCGCCGACGGTGAACTCCCGCCCAACGACTGGGAGTCCGTCTTCGGCGGCCCCGCGTGGACCCGGACCACCGACCCGGACGGCACCCCGGGCGACTGGTATCTGCACCTCTTCGCGCCCGAGCAGCCCGACTTCAACTGGGAACACCCGGCCGTCGCCGACGAGTTCCGCTCCATCCTGCGCTTCTGGCTCGACATGGGTGTCGACGGCTTCCGTGTCGACGTCGCCCACGGCCTCGTCAAGGCGGAGGGCCTGCCGGACCTCGGAACGCACGACCAGGTGAAGCTGCTGGGCAATGACGTCATGCCGTTCTTCGACCAGGACGGCGTGCACGCGATCTACCGCAGCTGGCGCACCATCCTCGACGAGTACCCAGGTGACCGCGTTGCGGTCGCGGAGGCGTGGACCCCCACCGTCGAGCGCACCGCCAACTACGTGCGCCCCGACGAGATGCACCAGGCCTTCAACTTCCAGTACCTCTCGACCGCCTGGGACGCCGCAGAGCTGCGCGCCGTCATCGACTCCTCGCTCGATGCGATGCGCCCCGTCGGGGCGCCCGCCACCTGGGTGCTCTCCAACCACGACGTCACCCGCCACACCACCCGCTTCGCCAACCCGCCGGGCCTCGGCACCCAGATCCGTACCCCCGGCGACGGTGAGCTCGGTCTGCGCAGGGCGCGCGCGGCGACCCTGCTGATGCTGGCACTGCCCGGCTCCGCCTACGTCTACCAGGGCGAGGAGCTCGGCCTGCCCGATGTCACCGATCTCAGCGACGAGGTACGCCAGGACCCGTCGTTCTTCCGCGCCGAGGGCCAGGACGGCTTCCGCGACGGTTGCCGGGTGCCGATCCCGTGGACCCGCGAGGGCAGCTCGTACGGCTTCGGCGGCGGAGGCAGCTGGCTGCCGCAGCCCGACAGCTGGGGCGCGTACTCCGTCGAGGCGCAGACCGGCACGGAGGGCTCCACGCTGGAGCTGTACCGCGCCGCCATCGCAGCCCGCCGCGAGCACCCCGGTCTCGGCGCCGGCCGGGACGTGGAGTGGCTGGACGCACCCGAGGGCGTCCTCGCCCTCGGTCGCCCCGGCTTCGTCTGCACCGTCAACACGACGGGCACGCCGGTGCGGATCCCCGCCCCCGGCACCCTGCTGCTCGCCAGCGGCCCGGTCACCGAGGACGGTGCGACGTTCGAGCTGCCCGCGGACACCACGGTGTGGTGGACGGTGTGACCGTCCCCGCACCCAGGACGGGACCGGCGCTGCGGCTCTCCGACATCGCCGGACAGGCCACCGTCAGCGAGGCCACCGTCAGCCGGGTGCTGAACGGCAAGCCGGGCGTCGCGGACACCACGCGTCAGCGGGTGCTCGCCGCGCTCGACATCCTCGGCTACGAACGGCCCGTACGGCTGCGGCAGCGCAGCGCCGGGCTGATCGGTCTGGTGACACCCGAACTCACCAACCCGATCTTCCCGGCGTTCGCCCAGTCCGTGGAGCAGGTGCTCGCCGGGCACGGCTACACACCCGTGCTCTGCACCCAGCTGCCCGGCGGCGCGACGGAGGACGAGCTCGTCGAACAGCTCGTCGAGCGTGGCGTGGGCGGCATCGTGTTCCTGTCCGGGCTGCACGCCGACACCTCGGCAGACCCGTCGAGGTACGCCGCGCTCACCGAACGCGGCGTGCCGTTCGTCCTGATCAACGGCTACAACGAGCGCATCAGCGCCCCGTTCGTCTCGCCCGACGACCAGGCCGCCGTGCGCATGGCCGTCAGCCATCTCGCCGCGCTCGGACACCGGCGGATCGGCCTGGCGATCGGACCGCAGCGCTATGTGCCCTCCCGGCGCAAGCGCGACGGCTTCGTCGACGCGGCCGTCTCACTGCTGGGCATGGACCGCGAGGAGGCCGAACTCCTCGTCTGCTCGACCCTGTTCAGCGTCGAGGGCGGCCAGGTCGCGGCCGGCGCGCTGCTCGACGCGGGCTGCACCGGCATCGTCTGCGGCAGCGACCTGATGGCGTTGGGCGTGGTGCGCACGGCCAGGGGGAGGGGCTACGACGTCCCGCGTGACGTCTCCGTCGTCGGCTTCGACGACTCCCAGCTCATCGCCTTCACCGACCCGCCCCTGACCACGGTGCGCCAGCCGGTGCAGGCGATGGCGGCGGCGGCCGTGGGAGCACTGCTGGAGGAGGTCGCGGGAAGCCCCGTGCAGCGTACGGAGTACGTGTTCCAGCCGGAGCTGGTCGTACGGGGCTCGACGGCGGCGGTGCGGGGCGCCTGAGGTCGCGGCGTAGGGCGGGGCCGGGTCCGGAGGGGGGTCCCGGCCCCGGCCCCGTCGGCGTCAGGGGCCGGGCCCGGAGGCGGACTTCAGCGTCCGGGCCCGGAGGGCGCGGCGTCACGGAGCGCCGCCGCCGCTCGGACGAGTGCGGCTACGGCCGGTGAGCGGCTGCCGTGCGGCCATGCCAGCACCGTGGTGACGTCCGGGGCGTCGGTGACGGGAACCGCGACGTGATCGGGCCACTGCCATGCCCGGCTTGATGCCGGGATGACGAGCAACGTCCGTCCGAGCGCGACGAGTTGGGCAAGCTGCGCCTGGGTGTGCACCTCGGGTCCCGGACCGTCGGGGTAGGACCCGTCGAGTCGGGGCCACCGGGCGATGGGCAGGCCAGGCACATCGCGTACGTCCGCCGATGTGAGCTGGTCGCGCGACGCGAGAGGATGCCCGGCGGGAAGCAGCGCGATCTGGCCCTCGACGAGGAGATCCTCGGTGTCGAAGCCGGCGAGATCGTCGAACGGCCGGTGCATCAGCGCCACGTCCGCCTGCCCGTCGCGCAGGCGCCGGGCCTGCTTGCCGACCTCGCAGAGCAGGACCTCGACCGGCGGTGCACCGGGTTCGCCCGCCGACGCGTCGAGGAGCTGCCGCAGCAGCGCGTGGGACGCCCCGGCCTTCGTCACGAGTACGAGCGGCCGCCCCGGATCTCCGGCGCGCCGCGTCCGACGCGCGGCCGCCTCCACCGCGTCAAGGGCGACCCGGGCCTCGCGGAGCAGCACCCTGCCCGCTTCCGTGAGCGCCGCCCCGCGACGGTCCCGGTCCAGGAGCCGCACGCCGAGCCGGTGCTCCAGCAGACGGATCGCGCGGGAGAGCGGTGGCTGCGCGATCCCGAGCCGATCGGCGGCACGCCCGAAGTGCAGTTCCTCGGCCACGGCGATGAAATACCGCAGCTCACGGGTCTCCAGATCGTCCATGAAGGGAGCCTACGTCTGATACCCGGCGGGTATCACGACGTATCGAACCGGTCTTGGACAACGATCACACGGGCGCCCAGCATGGACCGGGTGAACGACACCAAGGGCATCAGTGACAGCAGGGATATCGCCGGTACCAGGACCGCACTGGTCACCGGCGCGAACAAGGGGATCGGTCTCGCCATCGCCCAGGGGCTCGGGGCGATCGGCTTCACGGTCGCGGTGGGAGCGCGCGACGAGGCCAGGCGCGAGGAGGCCGTCGGGCGGCTGCGTGCCGCAGGCGTCGACGCGTTCGGGGTGGCCCTCGACGTCACCTCCGACGACAGCGTCGCCGCTGCCGCGAAGACCATCGAACGGACGGCAGGACGACTCGACGTCCTCGTCAACAACGCGGGCATCTCCGGCCGGACCGACGACGGCGCGCAGGACCCGGTGACGCTCGACCTCGACGTCGTCCGCACCGTCATCGAAACGAACGTACTCGGGGTCGTACGGGTGACGAACGCGATGCTCCCGCTGCTCGGCCGGGCGAACTCGCCGCGCATCGTCAACATGTCGAGCAACATGGGCTCGTTGACGCTGCAGACGGGCCCGGTGATGGCCGCGTACGCACCGTCGAAGACGATGCTCAACAGCATCACGGCCCAGTACGCCCGCCGGCTCGCCGACACGGACATCATCGTGAACGCCGGCTGCCCCGGCTATGTCGCGACCGATTTCACCGGCTTCAACGCACCACGGACACCCGAGCAGGGCGCCGCGATCGCGATCCGGCTCGCCACCCTGCCGGACGACGGGCCGCGTGGCGGCTTCTTCGACGACGAGGGTGTCGTCCCCTGGTGACCTCGCGTACGGGTGGCTGTGGCGGTCAGGCGCGGGTCAGGTGGTGCGCAGCCCCGCCAGCAGGATGTCGAGCAGGCGCTCGGCCCGTTCGGCCCGCTCGGCCCGTCGACCGAGCCCGGGGCAACGCCGGGGGCAACGCCCGGGGACGTGCGATAGGTTGCCCGCCATGACCGGACTCGGACCCGTCACCTGGCCACCCGCACCGATAAGGACCGAACGGCTCCTGCTCCGCGCCTCGGAGGCCCGGGACCGGGCGGCGTTCATCGAGCTCTTCGCCTCGCCGGAGGTGCGTACGTATCTGGGCGGCACCCGCCCGCGCGCCGAACTCGAACGCGAGGTGCCCGAGGTGCCCGGTCGGCGCCCCGGACTCTTCGTGGTCGACCTCGACGGAGAGATGATCGGCATGGTCGCCCTCGACCGACGCGGCGCTGAACGCCCGGGGCACATCAGCCCGGACGGCGGGGAGGCCGAGCTGGGCTACACCTTGCTGCCGGAGGCATGGGGGCACGGATACGCCGCCGAGGCGTGCACAGCGGCACTCACCTGGTGCGCCGGCACCCTTCCCGGCGAACCGGTGGTGCTCTGCACCCAGACCGCCAACACTCGCTCGATGCGCCTCGCGGCGAAGCTGGGATTCACCGAGGTGGAGCGGTTCGAGGAATACGGCGCCGAGCAGTGGTTCGGCGCGCTTCGCCCGGCCGCGAGTCCGGCTTGAGCTGCACCATCGCGTGTTGCAGCGGAAGCACGGATGCGATGACGAACAAGCCGAACAGATTGATGACCAACAGCCCGTCAAGATGCAGCAGCCCCGCCGGATCACCCTTCAACCAGTGCCAGTTGCCCGCCCAGTTCGCGCAGACGTCCATCACCATCACAGCGCCGGCCAGCCAGACCCCGGCCCTCCGCACGAGTACCACCAGGACGACGACCAGCGGATCGAGAACCACCAGGGCGACGAAGAACGCTTGCAGGGGCACCCAGTGGAACGGTGCGTAGGCATGGATGCCGGCACGGGCCAGATCCAGAACGTGGGCACCGAATCCTTCGAGGAATCCGATCGCGTACACCGCGAGGACGCATCTCACCCAGGGTCTCTGTCTGCCCCACCGCCCCCGCAGCTCGGACACGTGTCCGTCGTCAGTTCTCGACGGCGTACGTCAGGAAGACCGCCCACGTGGCGGTGGTGAAGCCGAGGCGGGGGCCGGGCAGGTCCTTGGAGTCGCGGACGTGGACGGTGCGGGGTGTGGTCGCCACCTCCACGCAGTCAGCCTCGCTGCTGTTGCTGCTGTAGCTGCTCTTGAACCACTTCAGTTCGCCAATGCCCTCGGCGGGCAGCCTGCTGATCATGTTTCTCCCAGAAGTTGCTCGATGAAGGCCAGCGACTCCCGAGGGGTGAGAGCCTGGGCCCGGATCATGCCATACCGCAGCTCAAGCACTCGAAGCTGCTTCGGGTCGGACACGGCACGACCGTTGAACGCCCCTTCCGAGCGTCCCAGTGCTGCTCCGTCCTTGAACTTCAGCACCTGCGTCTCTCCTTGCATTCCCGCGTGCTCCTCGCGCGCGATCGGCATGACCTGGATGGAGACCTGCCGCAACTTGCCCACGCGCAGCAGGTGTTCGAGCTGGCGACGCAGGACCATTGTGCCTCCGAGCGGGCGTCTCAGTGTTGCTTCCTCCTGTACGAAGCTGAGTGCAGGAGCTGGAGTTCGTTCGAAGATCGTCTGCCTGGCCATGCGGGCGGCAACCGCCTGGTCGATCGCATCCGGCTCGTACGCGGGCAGCCGCATCTCGAAGAGTGCTCGCGCATACTCGGCGGTCTGAAGCAGGCCGTGCAGGTTGTGGTCCCCGTACGCCAGGAGCTCGACCGCCTGTGCCTCCAGCCTCGCCAGATCCCGCACCTTCTTCGGGTACCTGACCTCCGCCAAGTCCCGCTTCATCAGCGCCAGTTTCCCCTCGGCCCCCAGCACCTCGTCCGCCCTGTCCAGGAACTCGGGCCGAGGGATCCGCCTTCCGCCCTCCACCTTGTAGACCAGGTCCTCCCCGTACCCGATCGCGGCGCCGAACTCTCCGGCCCGCATGCCCGACGCCTCCCGCCAGGCCTTGATCTGGCGGCCGACCGACGCGACCACCGCCGCCCCCGACTCGTCATCGGGATCGACGTCCCAACCGGGCTCGTCAGCACCGTCGTTACCCCGTGCCGTGTCTGCCTCGTCCACGCTCATCCGTGCCCCACTTCCGACGCGCTTGCCGTTCTTGCACCAACCTCTGTCGTCCCCGGCACGTCACCCCGGACAGTCGGGACAGCGCTGGACAAGGACGGGACAATCACCGTACGTAGCGGCCCTGTCCCTCCTCACGGTAAGCAATTATTGCCACGCTGAGTGATGTGACCGAAGAAATCACTCGAACCGAACATTCCGCTCTCACGCGGCAGTTCACCGTGCTGCTCTCTCCCACCCGCCGAGGGGTCAGGCTGGCCCGTCTGCTGGCCACGGCGCATCTGGGTGCATGGGGGCTGCCCATGGAGCCGGCGGCGAACATCGTGGCCGAGCTGGCGGCGAACGCCGTCGCGCACGGCCGCGTCCCGGGGCGGGACTTCAGGCTGGGCCTCGCGGTCCACCACCGCGCACTCCTCCGTATCGAGGTGACCGACACCCGGGGTGACCGGCTTCCTCCGGAGCCCGGCTCCGTCGACGAGGCCTCCGGTGACGCGGAGTCGGGGCGCGGTCTGCTGATCGTCGAGGCGCTCGCGGACCGCTGGGGGGTGGAGGTGGGGCCCGTCCCGCGCAAGACGGTCTGGGCGGAACTGGACCTCGGGCGGTGACCGCCGTTACCCCGGCAGTCGATGCCAAGCCGCCCTACTTCATGCCTTGTCACTCACTCGGGTGACATCAGCCAACTGGGCTGGATTTGGTGCAGGTTGTCAGTCATATGCTCACGGCAATCCCATCCAGCTCTCCGAACGGAGCTCCATGGTCAGCGCACCGCACGAAGCGATGCACCGCATCTTCCAGGAATACCCGGAGCTCGTCGGACACCTGTCCGGCGTCCTCGGGCTCGAACTGCCGCCCGTCGTGTCGGTGGAGCCGGTGACCGTCGACCTCACCGAAACCGAGCCGCTCGAACGGCGCGTGGACACCCTCCTGCGGATCGGGACGGAGGGCGACGGCCCGTTCCTTCTCGTGGTCGAGGCCCAGGGCAAGAAGGACCCTGGCAAAACAGCCAGCTGGCCCTATTACTGCACGTACCTGCACAACAAATACCGGCTGCCGGTCCTGCTCCTCGTCGTCTGTCAGGACCACTCGACCGCCGCATGGGCGGCCCGTCCTCTCACCATCGGCCTCCCCCAGTGGCCGACCGTGACCACCCGCCCCCTCGTGGCGGGGCCGCACAACATGCCCGTCATCACGAACGTGGCCGAAGCCCGGAAGGACCTGCCGCTCGCCACACTCGCCGCCATCACACACGCTGACAATCCGGACGTCGATGCGATACTGAAGACGATGTCGGTCGCCCTGCGCGACACGCCGGAAGCGATTGCTGGACCCGTCGTCGAATTCATCGCACAAGGCCTGGGTAACCGCCCGGCCGCGCAACAGTGGAGGAACCTGGTGGCCGTGGATCTCTCCTTCTACACCTCGCCGCTCTCCGAAGAAATCCGTGACGAAGGCCGTGTCGAAGGCCGCGCCGCTTCTGTGCTGCTGCTCCTCAGTGCGCGTGGTATCGACGTCACGGATGCCACCCGTGAGAAGGTCACCGACTGTAGTGACCCGGAAGCGCTCGGCCGGTGGTTGGTTCGCGCGGCATCCGTCGCCGCCTCCGACGAGATCTTCAAGGATGAAGCCTCCGACGGTCGGTAGCGTCGCGTCCTCCGGTGCCGGTTGCCCTTCGGGATGCACCGGCACCGGCCCGTCGGCATCACATGGAGGAACCTCGTGGCCGATCTCTCCTTCTACATCTCGCCCCTCTCCGAAGAGATCAGGGAAGAGGGCCGTGCCCAGGGCCGAGCCGAGGGCCGTGCCCAGGGCCGAGCCGAGACCGTCCTGATCGTTCTGGATGCGCGCGGTATCGACGTCGACCGCGCCGCCCGAGAGAAGATCGCTGCCTGCCGGGAGCCGGAGCTCCTGCGCCGGTGGCTGCTCCGTTCCGTCCTCGTCGCCACCGCCGAAGAGATCTTCGTCGAGGAACCCTCCGCCGAATAGGGCCCACGGCCAGGGCGGTGCCGGGGCCGAGCTCGGACGCCCTGACGGCGTCCAGGACGGACCACCCGATCACAGACTCGAACCAGTACCGGCCCCGCTACCTTGCCGCGGCGTCCTGATTCGGGAACGGCGGCGGGATCTTGGCGCTGGCTCGATACCCGTCGGGTACCCCCTCGACCAGCGCGACCATCGAGGTCGAATGCTCGGTGCGGAGCGGCAGAATCGCCTGGTACTCCGCCGACGCGTACCACTCCTGAGCACTGGTCAGATCGGGGAATTCCAGGATCACGATGTCGCCGCCCCAGGTTCCCTCATGCTCGACGAGCTGCCCGCCGTGCACGAGAAAGCGGCCGCCGTGCGGTGCCATCGTCGCCTCGACCCGCTTGATGTATTCCGCGATCTCCGGGCCGACCTCGACATCCTTCAGGTAACCGATGGCGTACGCGCGCGGCGCCTTCATGCCGGCACCTTGTCCAGAAAACCGTGTACGTCCTGGATCCGGCCCGACTCGTCCAGCACCAGGACGTCGAATCCGATCACCAGCGGCTCGGCTCCCTCCGGGCCCAGACCCCAGCGGAAACGCACCTGGCGATGGTGGGCGTCGGTCTCGCCGACCGGATTGAACACGAACCCGGGGAACTGAGCCCGGACGGCATCGATGACCGCCGTGATCCCGGCGTGGCCAGAGACCTCTGCCATCGGATCGGTGTAGGTCGCCGCGGGCGACCAATGCTTGGAGAGCAGGGCCGCACGCTCGTCGCCGGTCGCGTTCCAGGTGGCCAAGTACTGCTGAACGACATCCTTCATGATCAATCTTCTTCCGTTCATTTCCGGTCGGCTGATGTCCCACATCCTGGCCCGGTCCCGCTCGGCAGAGCCATGACCTCAGAGGTCATGGCCACCCGGACATGGCCCCATAGACTCAAAGGCATGAGCGTTGCAGCCGAAGCCCCGCCGGTCGGTGCGTTGTTGCGGACCTGGCGTGAACGACGCCGCTTCAGCCAGCAGGAGCTGTCCAACCGATCGCAGGTATCCACGCGGCACCTCAGTCGTGTGGAGACCGGCAAGGCGCACCCGACGCCTGAGATGCTCATGCATCTCTCCGACGACCTCGACGTGCCGCTACGGGAACGCAACCGGCTCCTGCTGGCCGCCGGCTATGCACCGCGTTATCAGGATCCCCGATGGGACGACGCATCGATCGAGGTGGTGATGGATGGTCTGCGCCGGCTCCTCGACGCCCACCTGCCGTACCCCGCGCTGCTGTTGGACGATCACTGGGACATCATCGACGCCAACGCTGCCGTTGATCAGCTGCTGACCGGTTGCGCGCCGGAGTTGCTGGAGCCGCCGATCAATGTGGCCCGGGTCTGCCTCCATCCGGACGGGCTGGCCCGCCGGGTCGGCAATCTCGCGGAGTGGGGCAGCCACCTGCTGCAACAGGTGAGTCACCGTGCCGAGCGCACCCATGATCAGCGCCACCACGAGCTTGCCGCGGAGATCGCCGGATACGTTGGCGAACCCGATGCCTCCAGCCCTCTCACGGGGCCAGTGATCACCCTCGAAATCGACGTCGACGGTAACGCGCTCCGATTCTTCAGCACCTCCGCCACCCTCAGCACGGCCACCGATGCGGCCTTGGAAGGGCTGCATCTGGAGACGTTTCTGCCGGCCGACGACGAGACCCGACGCCGGTTCGATCAGCGATAGACCTGGGCTGGACCGCACCTCGACCCCCCGGCAACCCCTGGACGCACAGCCCCTTCGGTGTCGTACGAGACGGGCCACCCTGCCCAGCGAGGGCCAAGATCATTCTTTGGCGTCCAACCCGGCAGCATGACCGGCGGGACCCGGGAGAGGTCCGGGCGTCGGCCCGGGGCGGGCCGGCGGGGAAGTGACGTCCGGACCTCTCCACGCGGTGACCGGTCCGGTCGGCCGGGCGCGTGGGGTCCGGGTTTCCGGCCCCCCGGCCGACCGGGCCGGAGTCGGGATGAACTTAACAGGCTCGCAATATCTTGCGTAAGTCCTTGCAGTAAGAAATCTCCACGGTTTCGTGGATGTGAGTGGGATGTAATCGCGTCGTGTCCAGAGGGTTGACCAGGGGAGGTCCGGCTCGTACGGTCTGCGCACACGAAGTTTTGCAGACTTGCTGCAAGAAGCTTCATGAGCCTTGAGGGCACGGCGCGTTGCCATGTGAGGCTCCCGCACCGCCATCCCCGCTCTTCCCCCCCCCGCCGCAGGAGGAACCTCATGGCACACAGACCCTTGCCCGGCGCGCTGGCCCTCGTCCTGGGCGCCGCGGTACTCGCCGTCCCCACCGGGCTCGGCGCCGCCGGTACGGCCCAGGCCGCGCCGCCGGGTGAGAAGGACGTCACCGCGGTGATGTTCGAGTGGAGCTTCGACTCGGTGGCCGCGGCCTGCACCGACAGTCTCGGCCCCGCAGGTTACGGCTACGTCCAGGTCTCGCCGCCCCAGGAGCACATCCAGGGCGGGCAGTGGTGGACCTCGTACCAGCCCGTCAGCTACAAGATCGCCGGCCGCCTCGGGGACCGTACGGCCTTCGCGAACATGGTCAGCACCTGCCACGGAGCCGGGGTCAAGGTCGTCGCGGACTCGGTCATCAACCACATGTCGTCCGGTTCCGGGACAGGGACAGGCGGTTCCTCGTACTCCAAGTACGACTACCCGGGCACCTACTCGGTCAGCGACATGGACGACTGCCAGTCGGAGATCAACAACTACGGCGACCGGGCCAACGTCCAGAACTGCGAACTGGTGGGGCTCGCCGACCTGGACACCGGCGAGGACTACGTACGCGGCAGGATCGCCGGCTATCTGAACGACCTGCTCTCGCTCGGCGTCGACGGCTTCCGGATCGACGCCGCCAAGCACATGCCGGCCGATGACCTCGCGAACATCAAGTCCCGGCTCAGCGACCCCGGTGTGTACTGGAAGCAGGAGGCGATATACGGGGACGGCGAGGCGGTCTCGCCCTCCGAGTACCTGGGCACGGGTGACGTCCAGGAGTTCCGCTACGGCCGCAGCCTCAAGCAGGTGTTCAAGAACGAGAACCTCGCCGAGCTGAAGAACTTCGGCGAGGGCTGGGGCTTCATGGAGTCGGGCAGGTCCGCCGTCTTCGTCGACAACCACGACACCGAGCGCGGCGGTGACACCCTGAACTACAAGGACGGCGCCGACTACACCCTGGCGAGCGTCTTCATGCTGGCCTACCCCTACGGCTCTCCGGACGTCCACTCCGGCTACGAGTGGTCGGACAAGGACGCGGGCCCGCCCAACGGCGGCCAGGTGAACGCCTGCTACAGCGACGGCTGGAAGTGCCAGCACGCCTGGCCCGAGATCTCCTCCATGGTCGGCTTCCGCAACGCCGCAGCCGGCGAGGGAGTCTCGGACTGGTGGGACAACGGCGGCGACCAGATCGCCTTCGGCCGTGGTTCCCACGCCTACGTCGCCATCAACCACGAGGGCTCCTCGCTCAGCCGTACGTTCCAGACGTCCCTGCCCGCCGGCGACTACTGCGACGTACAGTCCGGCAACGGCGTCACGGTCGACGGCTCGGGGCAGTTCACCGCGACCCTCGGCGCGAACACCGCGCTCGCCCTGCACACCGGCGCGCGCACCTGCACCGGCGGCGGGGGAGGCACGGACCCGGACCCCGGCAACGGTGACTCCGGGGCCTCCTTCGGCGTCAACGCCACCACCCAGCCGGGCCAGAACATCTACGTGACCGGCGACCAGGCAGCACTCGGCTCCTGGGCACCCGGCAGCGCGCTGAAGCTCGACCCGGCGGCGTACCCGGTCTGGAAGCTCGACGTCGCCCTGCCCGCCGGGACCACGTTCGCCTACAAGTACCTCCGCAAGGACGCAGGCGGCAACGTCACCTGGGAGAGCGGCGACAACCGCACCGCCACCGTGCCGTCCTCCGGCAAGGTCTCCCTGACCGCCGACGTCTGGCGCGGCTGATCCACCCCCGGCGGGCCGGGGACGCGGGGGCGAGCGTCCCGGCTCCTCGGCCCGCACCGCTTCACATCGCCCGATCCCCGATGCCGAGGAGTACCCGCCCGTGTCCCGAACCACCCTCCGCCGAGGGGCTGCCGCGCTGCTGTGCGCGGCGCTGCTGCCCCTCGTGCCGGCGGCCTCCGTGTCCGCCGCTCCCAGGCCGAGTGCCCTCGCCTCGACCACCGCCGGCGAAGCCCCGTCCACCGACCTCACGAAGTCCGAGGCCCAGTGGATCGACGCGAACACCGTCGTCTGGAAGGTCAAGGCCACCGGCGCCACCAGCCAGCAGCTCGTCCACGCGAAGAACGGCGGCATCTCCGTCGTCGACGGTGACCTGTCCGGACAGGGGCAGCGGATCCGTCTCGGCGCCGCTGAACTCACCGACGCGCAGAAGGCGAAGTACCCGCACCTCAAGGACTTCCCGGCGTTCACCGTCGACCCTCGCGACCGGGGCATGGCCCGGGCCTCCCTGCGCGGCCAGCTGATTGCCACGCAGAGGGACGAGAACGGTGCGCTGGTCGCCGCGACCGGCGTACAGACCGCGGGTGTGCTGGACGCGCTGTACGGAAAGGCCGCGAGCGGTGCCGACCTCGGCCCCGTCTTCCACCGGAGCACCCCGACGCTCTCCGTCTGGGCACCCACCGCCCGCACCGTCTCACTCGAACTCGAACTCGAAGCCGGCAGTGGCAAGGGCGGCAAGGCGGGCAAGAGCGCCAAGGCGGTGCGGACCGTCCCCATGCGCCGCGACGACCGCACCGGCGTCTGGTCGGTCACAGGCAAGAGGAACTGGACGGGCGCGTCCTACCGTTACGTCGTCCAGGTCTGGGCACCCACCGTCCAGAAGATGGTCACCAACAAGGTCACCGACCCGTACTCCACCGCCCTGACCACCGACTCCGCCCGCAGTCTCGTCGTCGACCTCGACGACCCGGAGCTGGCGCCGCGCGGCTGGTCCGGGCTGAGGAAGCCCACCGCCGTGCCGCTGCGCGACGCCCAGATACAGGAGCTGCACATCCGTGACTTCTCGATCACGGACAGCACGTCGAAGCACCCCGGTGAGTACCTCGCCTTCACCGACACCCGTTCCGACGGGATGAAGCACCTCAGGGAGCTCGCGGACTCCGGCACCAGCTATGTGCACCTGCTGCCCGCCTTCGACATAGGGACCATCCCTGAGAAGAAGTCCGACCGGCGGGAGCCGGGCTGCGACCTGCCCGCCCTCGCCGCCGACTCCGAGAAGCAGCAGGCCTGCGTCACCGAGGCCGCCGCGGAGGACGGCTTCAACTGGGGTTACGACCCGCTGCACTACACGGTGCCCGAGGGCTCGTACGCCTCGGACCCCGAAGGCCCCCAGCGCACCGTCGAATTCCGGAAGATGGTCCAGGGCCTCAACGGCGCCGGGCTGCGCACCGTCATGGACGTCGTCTACAACCACACCGTCGCGTCAGGACAGGACGACAAGTCCATCCTCGACAGGATCGTCCCCGGCTACTACCAGCGGCTCCTGGAGGACGGCACGGTCGACACGTCGAGCTGCTGCGCCGACACCGCGACCGAGAACACCATGATGGGCAAGCTCGTCGTGGACTCGGTGGTCACCTGGGCCAAGGAGTACAAGGTCGACGGCTTCCGCTTCGACCTGATGGGGCACCACCCGAAGGCCAACATCCTGGCCGTCCGCAAGGCACTCGACGCGCTGACCCCCGCCAGGGACGGCGTCGACGGGAAGAAGATCGTCCTGTACGGCGAGGGCTGGAACTTCGGTGACATCGCCGACGACGCGCGCTTCGTCCAGGCCACCCAGAAGAACATGGCCGGCACCGGCATCGCCACCTTCTCCGACCGGGCCCGCGACGCCGTGCGCGGGGGAGGCCCCTTCGACGAGGACCCCGGCGTCCAGGGCTTCGCCTCCGGCCTCTACACCGACCCCAACGCCTCGCCCGCCAACGGCACCGAGGCCGAACAGAAGGACCGGCTGCTCCACTACCAGGACCTGATCAAGGTCGGCCTCACCGGCAACCTCGCCGACTACACCTTCACCGACAGCCAGGGCCGTACGGTCAAGGGCTCGGACGTCGACTACGGCGGCGCCCCCGCCGGTTACGCCGCGGCCCCCGGCGACGCGCTCGCCTACGCCGACGCCCATGACAACGAAACCCTCTACGACGCCCTCGCCTTCAAGCTGCCCGCGGACACCACGGCCGCCGACCGGGCCCGTATGCAGGTCCTGGCGATGGCGACCGCCACCCTCTCGCAGGGCCCGTCGCTCTCCCAGGCCGGCACGGACCTGCTGCGCTCCAAGTCGCTGGACCGCAACTCCTACGACAGCGGTGACTGGTTCAACACGCTGAACTGGGACTGCCGCAAGGGCAACGGTTTCGGCCGGGGACTGCCGCCCGCCGCCGACAACCAGGACAAGTGGTCCTACGGCAAGCCGCTGCTGACCTCCGCCGCACTCACCCCCGGGTGCGCGCAGATCACCGGTGCCTCCGCCGCCTATCAGGACCTGCTGACGATCCGCACCACCGAGAAGGACTTCGGCCTCGCGACCGCCGGGCAGGTGCAGGACCGCCTCTCCTTCCCGCTCTCGGGCAAGGAGGAGACCCCCGGGGTGATCACGATGCGCCTGGGCAAGCTCGTCGTCGTCATGAACGCCACCCCCAACGCACAGAGCCAGACGGTCCCCGGTCTCGCGGGGAATGCGTACGCCCTGCACCCCGTGCAGGCGGCCGGCTCGGACGCCACGGTCAAGGAGTCCTCGTACGAGAGGAAGTCGGGCAGCTTCACCGTGCCGGGACGCACGGTCGCCGTGTTCTCCCACCGCTGACAGCGCAGGGCCGCCGGCCCCGGCTCCCGTCCCTCGTGGCGGAAGGCCGGGGCCGGCGGCCGTACAGGCCGTACCTTGTGCGGGCGGCGCGGGCACGCGAAGCTGAAGCCGCACTCCTAGCCGTACCCCACCCGCCCTCAGGAGCACCTGATGCCGCAGATCACCGTCGACTACTCCGCCGAGCTCGACGACAGCTTCGACCGGCGCGGCTTCGCGCTCGCCCTGCACCCGGTCATCGCCGAGACGGTGTCGACCAGGATCGCCGCCTGCAAGTCCCGGTTCCACCGGGCCGATGACTTCGTCGTCGGTGACGCCGAGGCGGGCGACGCCGTCGTGAACGTCTCCATCGCCCTGCTGCCCGGCCGGACCCCCGAGGTCAAGGCACAGCTGACGGAAGCCGTACTGGCGCTGCTGGCCGGGCATCTGAAGCCCGCCGACGGTCTCACCGTCCACGCCTCGGCCGAGGTCAGGGACCTGGACGCCTCCTACCGCAAGGGCTGAGGCAGCCGCTGCGGCGGGACGGCCGGTGCGGCGGGCGCCAGGGCCGAGAGCCTGGCGAGCAGTTCGCCGAACGGGCCGTCCGCCGGCTCCTGCGCGAAGACCCGCAGCATGATGCCGGCCATCTCCTGGTCGTACGCGGCGCTCACCGATGCCAGTGCCGCGAAGTCGTGCACCAGCTGCAACTCCAGCTCCGCACGCGGGATGTGCTTCCCGTCGAGCCAGAGCAGCGCCGTCGACTCGGCCAGTGACACCCAGGACCGCACGACCAGCTCAAGACGTGCGGGCGGCTTCGGGACGCCGAGATGCGCGATGATCTGCTCGTACGCCGCCTGACGCACCCCGTCCACCAGGGCGTTGGCCGTGGACGAGCCACCCGCGGGGCCGCCCCGCATCAGGGCGGCGAAGCCACGGCCGTGCTCGTCGACGAAGTCGAAGAACCGGCGCATCACCCGGATCAGGCGGGCCCCCAGGGGCCCTTCGTGCGCTTCGAGGAACCGGCCGGACAACTCGTCCGCCGCACGCTTCAACGCCGCCTCGTACAGACTGCGCTTCCCCGGGAAGTAGTGGTAGACCAGCGGGCGCGAGATGCCCGCCGCCGTCGCGATCTCGTCTATCGAGACCTCGTCGGGCGAGCGGCTGCTGAACAACTCCAGCGCGACACCGATCAACTGGGCCCTGCGTTGATCGACGCCCATCCTGCGTCGCACCCCGGTCGTCATGAACAACAGCGTACTGACTGGTGGAAGCGGAAGCGGACTCCAGGGGGCCGCTTACGGCCGGGACAGCCGGCGCTCCACGCGCTTCAGACCGCGCACGGCCGGAATCGCCAGCAGCAGGACGCAGGCGACCAGCGCCATGGACGCGGACACGTACAGCAGCGGCACGGCCCCCGCGACGAGCGCGAGCGGTCCGGCCACCGCCTGCCCGACCGGCTTCATCACCAACGAGCCGGCCGCGTCGTACGCGTGCACCCTGCCGAGGACGTCGTGCGGGACGTGCGTCTGCACGCTCGTGTGGAACATGACGGTCCAGAAGGCCATGCCCACGCCGCTCACGCCGTAGCACCCCGCGACGAGCGGCGCGGGAAGGTCCAGAGCGATCCCCAGCGGCATGAACGCCCACAGGACCATGGAGAGGGCGCCGGCCCGCAGCGGATACCGGGGGCGGAGCCTGATCGCGAGGATCCCGCCCAGCACGCTCCCCGCCCCGAGGGACGACATGACCAGGCCGAACACCGATGCCCCGTAGTCGGTGACGAGCGTGCTGTTGCCCAGCGTCGTGGTGGGTCCCGCGCCGGCCAGCTGCCAGAGCATGAAGACGACGATGACGCTCCACAACCAGGTCCTGGACCGGAACTCCCGCCACCCCTCGACGAGATCGGCCCGGAACGACGGTTCGCCGGCCCGCGCGGCCGGGCCCATCGGCACCGAGCGGAGCAGGAGGAGACAAGCGCCGCTGGCCGCATACGTCAGGGCGTCGAGGGCGACCACCGCCGCGGGTGAGGAGACGGCCAGCAGCAGGCCGGCCAGGGAAGGGCCGATGACGAGGGCGACGGACTCCGAGATGCGGAGGGTGGCGTTGGCCTTCTGCACGTCCTGGGCGGTGAGCGGGGTGATGCTGGCGACCCCCGGCTGGAACAGCGCGCTGCCCGCCCCGATCAGCGCGAGCAGCACCAGGATCTGCCACAACCGCGGTGTGCCCAGCAGGAACAGCAGGGCGAGAACTCCCTGGGAGCAGAGCCGGGAGGTGTCCGAGACGACCATCAGCCGCCGGGCGCCGAAGCGGTCGGACATCACCCCACCGAAGATGATCAGTACCGCGAACGGCGCCACGAGCGCGGCGAGCGCGTAGCCCACCCCACTCGCTCCGTACCCCGCTCCGATCACGGCGGCCGTGATCGCGACGGGGAGCATCGCGTCTCCCAGCAGCGAGGTGGTGCGGGCGGTGAAGAACAGACGGAAGTCCGCTGTCCACAGCGGAGGATCGGAGGAGGTCTCCCTGGCCTGCACGTCACGGGTCGTGCCCGAGCCAGCCACCGCTCACCGTCCCCCGTATGCCGTTGATGTCGAGGAGGGCAACACTTTCGTCCCCCGACCCGTCCCAGGTCAACGGCATTTTCGCCGGCTCAGCACGCGCGCGACCACGTCAGTGCAGCGATTCCACCCTCCTGCCGTCCGTCAGCAGCCCGTCGAGCCGGGGCCGGTCGCCCTCGCCCGCGGGCAGTGCGAGCAGCCGTCCGTCGGCGCTGCCCGTCACGCCGCCCGTCGCGGTCAGGGACGCGAACTGCCGGGAGCCCGCCGCCAGTACGTACCACCGGCCGCCGTCCGACTTCCACAGCACGCCCGCCAGCACCCGTGGCCGGCGTATCCCGCAGTCCGGCGAGTCCTCGGCGCGTGCCGCGACCGCCGCCGGGGCACCGGCGCCGCCCGAGAGCTCGGGCGGCGCCTGGAACTGCGCCAGGACCCTGCTGCCCGAGCCCCGCCAGGTGTCCGCCCTGGTGCAGAGCCACAGGGCGTCCCCCGCCCCCTCGGGGAGCCGTTGCGTCGCGTACGGCCAGGAGTTCACCGACCGGACGCCGTTGGACCTGACCGTGGGCAGGAGGCAGGCGGTGCGCGCCCAGCTCTCCCGCTCGGCCTGCCCCGACACATCGTGCGGGGTGGACGGTGCGCCGGAGGTGAGGCGTACGGGGGTGAGCTCACCCAGATCCGTCATCAGCCGCGCCGAGGTGCCGTCCCGCAGCTCAAGGGTCTGCCAGGAGCGGCAGTCCGCACGGCCGCCCTCCCGTGTCTCCGGCTCCGTCAGCGGGTCCGTCACCCCGTAACGGTCGCGGGGCAACGGCCGGGCCGCCGCGTGCGGTGCGAGCAGATCCCGCACCCCGGCCCCCCGCACCCAGGGCGCGGTCAGATAGCGGATCCGGCCTGCCCTGCGCTGCACCACCAGGGCACTCGCCCCCACCGCGTCCGCCCCGTCCACCCGGGCGAAGTCCAGCGCCGCGCCCCCGGACGGGTCGGCGTTGCGCGGCTCGGCGTACCGCACGACGCGCAGGCCGTCGTGGAACAGCACCACGGCCGCCGGGCCGACCTCGCCCGCGTACAGCAGCTGTGGTGGCCCCATCGGTGGCCCGTCGGGCGTGCCCGGTGTCGCCGACGGGACCACCGCGGGGCCCGGCCGCGCCCACGCGGCGAGGGCGCGGCCCAGCAGACGGGTGTCCCCGGTCCGGTCGCCGCGCGTGGGCCAGACCGTGAAGTCCCGGCGCGCGGCCGCCCGCCAGAGCCCCTGGGGCACCCGGCGCACCTCGGCAGGATCCAGCGCCAGCTGGGCGGTGGCGTTGCGCGAGTACAGCGGTGCGGACGTGGCGCGCGGGCCGCCCAGGCCGTCCCCCGGCATCAGCAGCAGGGTCCCGCAGACCAGCAGGGCGCCGGCCCCGGCCAGCAGTGTGCGCCCGCGCCGCCGTCTGCGCACCGGATCGGTCGGCCTGACCTGGAGCGAACAGGGATCGAACTCCGGTGAGGCCAGCAGGGTGTACGGCGCCGTGAGGGCGTCGGCCTCCAGCAGGGCGGCCCGCGGGTCGTCGACACCCGCCGCCTCCAGGACCCGGCACACCGCGGCGTCGTCGAGCCCTTCGAGGCCCCGCAGCACATGCGCGGCCCTGCACGGCGCGGATGTGTCGGCCAGGGCCTGCTCCAGGGCCAGTTCGTCCGCGCCGCAGGAGTGCGGGAACAGCCGCAGCCCCCACACCTGTGGCACCAGCGGCGGGAACTGCGCCCGCCGCGGCCGGCCGAACCGCACCAGCGGCAGCCCCGCCTCCAGCGCGAAGCGCAGCACCCGCAGGCGTACATGGGCGTACGCGAACCCCGGGTCCGCCGCCTGCCCGCCCGCCAGGGCCCGCTGGGCCAGCCCATGGGCCGACAGCACCCGGCGGTTGCGGCCGAGCGAGGGCGCCAGCACGAGATACGCGAGCCGCACCAGCCGGGCGTAGTGCTCGGCGGGCGCGGCCTCGGCCCGCTCCCCGACGGCCCGCCCCGCGTACGGGCGGCCGGTGGGCGGCGGTACTGCTCGCAGTGGTGGCATATTCAGCTGAACGAGCGAATGGTGCGATGGTCACTCCGGCGTGCGCTCCGGGGCCGCGCGGCTCCCCGGCGCGTCCGCCGGCCGAGCTCGGCCGGCCCCGCGGTCATCCCCGGTCGAGGTAGGCCAGGACCGCCAGCACACGGCGGTTGTCGTCGTCGGACACGGGCAGACCGAGCTTGCCGAAGATGTTCGATGTGTGCTTGGCCACCGCCCGCTCCGTGACCACCATCTGCGCGGCGATGGCCACGTTGGAGCGGCCCTGCGCCATCAGCTCCATGACCTCGCGCTCCCGGGGCGTCAGGGCGCCCATCGGTTCGTCGGCCGAACGCCGGGACAGCAGCTGCGAGATGACCTGCGGGTCCATCGCGGTGCCCCCGGCGGCGACCCGGCGTACCGCGTCGATGAACTGGTCGGCGTCGAAGACCCGGTCCTTCAGCAGATAGCCGATGCCGCCGTTGCCGTCGGCCAGCAGTTCCCTGGCGTACAGCTGCTCCACATGCTGCGACAGGACGAGCACCGGCAGCCCGGGTCTGTCGCGGCGGGCGGCCAGCGCGCACTGCAGGCCCTCGTCGGTGTGGGACGGCGGGAGCCGGACGTCGACCACGGCGACGTCCGGCTGCAACTCGGCGAGTGCCTTGGTCAGTTCGGGCCCCGTCTCGACCGCGGCCGCGATCTCGAAGTCATAGGCTTCGAGCATGCGCACGAGGCCGTCGCGGAGCAGGAAGAGATCTTCGGCTAGGACAACGCGCAAGGGATCTCCATGGTCACCATGGTGGGGCCGCCCGCAGGGCTGCTGACGGCCAGTACGCCGTCGAATGTACCCAGTCGGCGTTCGATTCCGCTCAGCCCCGAGCCGGATCCGACGGACGCACCGCCCTTGCCGTTGTCCGTGACGGATATCCGCAGCATGCCGTCGGTGTGGTGCATGTCCACCCACAGGCGGTCGGCGCCCGAGTGCTTCGCCACGTTGGTCAGGGCCTCGCTGACGGCGAAGTACGCCGCCGACTCGACCGGTGCGTCCGCCCGGCCCGGGAGCTCCACGGTCACCTCGGACGCGACCGGCAGCCGCAGCGCCAGCGCCTTCACCGCGTCCCCGAGCCCCCGCTCGGCGAGCACCGGCGGGTGGATGCCGCGTACGAGGTCACGCAGCTCGGTGAGGGCCTCGGCCGAAGACGTACGCGCCATCGACAGCAGCTTCTTCGCCTCGGCCGGGTCCTTCTCGATGAGCGCCTCGATGGTGCCGAGGTTCATGCCCATGGCAACCAGCCTGGCCTGTGCCCCGTCGTGCAGGTCCCGCTCGATGCGCCGCAGTTCGGACGCCGCCGTGTCCACGGCCTCGTGCCGGGTCTCGGTGAGCCGGTCGATGCGCTGCGTGAGCTCCTCCTGGGTGGGCGAGAGTGACGTACGGGCCAGCACGAAGTGCAGCCGCAGCAGGGGCCGGCTCGCCCACACGCCGACGAGGAAGAACACGACGCCGAGCGCCGCGGCGGCCAGGCCCGTCGCCTGGCTGGTGACCGGCACGAAGGTGTACCAGTAGGCATCGTCCTGGAAGACCCGCCACAGCCCCGCCGCCAGGGCGATCCCCTCCAGCGGGTAGATCAGCAGTGCGAAGGTGAGGACCAGCAGCGTGTAGCCCGCCGTCATGTCGAGCAGCAGCCACAGCAGGTCACGCCAGGTCGCCGGGTCCTTCAGCAGCAGCGTGGTGCGCTCCACCTGCCCGGTGAAGCCGGTGCGCAGATCCTTCGGGAACGGCCGGTAGGGGACCGGGATACGGACGTCCGACCACTCGGCGGCGAGCAGCCTGCGCCGGTTGGCGTGCGCGCGTACCGCTTTCATGACCCACGGGGTGGTGACCAGCCCGAAGCCGAGCAGCACGAAGACGAGCGAGAGGACCGACAGCACGAAGAGAGTGACCGAGCCCACGATGCTCACGAAGGACAGGACGAACGCACGCCCGCCGGTGAGCAGCGCGGTCCGTACCCGGCCCTGTGCCGAATTCATGATGATGTCTCCCCTCGCCGGGTCCACGGCGGATCCCGTTCGGCACCCAGTCTCGCCTGTGACCAGGGGGCGCCGTCAGCCGGTCGGCCACCCGACGGGGGTGTACCTGGCACCACCGTCGAGACGGCGGGAGGCCCCGGGCAGGAACCCGGGGCCTCCCGTACGAGCGGTGCGTGCTCAGGGCGCGTACTTGTAGCCCACGCGCCGCACGGTCTGGATCGACCTGCGGTGCTCGGCGCCCAGCTTGCGGCGCAGCCGGGCCACATGGACGTCGACGGTGCGGCCGTCGCCCACATGTCCGTAACCCCAGACCGTCGTCACCAGCTGATCGCGGGTGTGCACCCGGTGCGGGTGCGCCACCAGATGCGCGAGCAGCTCGAATTCGAGGTACGTGAGGTCGAGTGTGATGTCGTTCACCGACGCGGTGCGCCGGGTGGAGTCGATCACCACGGGCCCGGCGGGAGGCGCGGCGGGGGCGGCCGGCTCCGGCACGAACTCACGGTGCTGGGCCGAAGCCACGGCACCGGCCAGAGCCGGCTGCTGGTCCGCGGGCACCAGCACCAGATAGCCGACCATCGGCGGCCGGCCCGGCAGGGCCGGGAGCGTGTGCGCGGGTGCGGGCAGCCAGGTGGCTCCGGGCGGCAGGAAGCCCGCCACGTCCGAGAGCTCGACGACCTCGTCACGGTCGACGGCACGCAGCCGGTGGCGGTTGGGGGACAGGGTGTTGCGAGCGGTGGTGGCCGCAGCGGGCACCGCGGACGCCGCGGTGGCGGCGGACGCGGTGGAGAAGGGACGGGTGTTCGCCATGAGGGTCAGCTCTTTCGCGCGAGGAGTCGTCGAGGACGTACGTCGTGCGCGCGGACCGAAGGCCGGGGTGAGACGGCTTTAGAGGGCCTGCGCGTTCCACGCGCGGCAACACACCCGGTCGAAGTCATGATGCTGACGAGAGGGCCAGAACGGCTCGAGGTCGCTGCGACCCGACGCGATGTACTGGAAGCTGGCCATGCCCCCATTGAAGCAGACATCGGCGCCGCACAGCAGTGTTCTCCCACCGGTCGGTACGCACCGCTGTGTCAGCTTCCTCACGCTTCCCTTCCCTGTGCGTGCGGTCAGACCTGGCCGGCCTTCTCCAGCGCGGTGCAGCAGGTGTCGACGATCAGCCGCGTGACGACGTACGGGTCGACGTTGGCGTTCGGGCGGCGGTCCTCGATGTAGCCCTTCCGGTCCTGCTCGACCTGCCACGGGATACGGACCGATGCGCCGCGGTCGGAGACGCCGTAGCTGTACTCGTTCCACGGGGCGGTCTCGTGCAGACCGGTCAGCCGGTCGTCGATGCCCGCGCCGTAGTGCTTGACGTGGTCCATCGGCTTCGAACCCTCGCCGAGCGACTCGGCCGCGGTGATGATCGCCTCGTAGCCCTCACGCATCGCCTTCGTGGAGAAGTTGGTGTGCGCGCCCGCGCCGTTCCAGTCGCCCTTGACGGGCTTCGGGTCCAGCGTCGCGGAGACGTCGAAGTCCTCGGCGGTGCGGTAGAGCAGCCAGCGGGCGATCCACAGGTGGTCGGAGACCTCCAGCGGGGAGACGGGGCCGACCTGGAACTCCCACTGTCCCGGCATGACCTCGGCGTTGATGCCGGAGATCGCGAGGCCCGCCTTCAGGCAGTTGTCCAGGTGCTTCTCGACGATGTCACGGCCGAAGATCTCGTCGGAGCCCACACCGCAGTAGTAGCCGCCCTGCGCGGCCGGGAAGCCGCCCTCGGGGAAGCCGAGCGGACGGTGGCCGTCGAAGAAGGTGTACTCCTGCTCGATGCCGAAGACCGGCTCCTGGCCGGCGAACTGCTCGGCGACCGGCCGCAGCGAGGCACGGGTGTTGGACTCGTGCGGGGTCATGTCGATGTGGAAGACCTCGCACAGGACCAGCACGTCGTCACCGCCGCGGATCGGGTCCGGGCAGGTGAAGACCGGCTTCAGCACCCGGTCGGAGGCGTGGCCCTCGGCCTGGTTGGTGCTCGAACCGTCGAAGCCCCAGATGGGCAGCTCGGCCACGTCGGACGACGGGGTGCCGGGCATGATCTTCGTCTTGGAGCGGAGCTTGGCGGTCGGCTCGGTGCCGTCGATCCAGATGTACTCAGCCTTGAACGTCACGGAAGCCATCCTTCTGGGGGTGCTGCGGTCTATGCGTCGCAGCTTCGCAAGACGCGATTTCTCGTCCGTTGCCCTGGTGTGAACCCCGTGTTACCGGCGTTTCCCGTGCGCGACGGGCCGATGGCGAGGGCCCCGGAAGCATGGTCCACAGGGCTTCAGGAGCCCTGGACACGCGGCCCGGCCCCATGTCGTATACAGAGGGTCCGCCGCCTGGGGACCAGGCGGCCGCACGAGGCACACTTGTCGTATGACGACAGCCGCTGCCCCCCTGCGTATCGGCCTGGTCGGTACGGGCCCCTGGGCCCGCAACACCCAGGCGCCCGCCATCGCCGAGCACCCCGGCGCCGTGCTGAGCGGGGTGTGGGGCCGCCGGGCCGAGGCCGCGGGGGAGCTGGCCGGCACCCATGGCGCCACGGCGTACACGGGTGACGCGGGGCTCGACGCGCTCTTCGCGGAGAGCGACGCGGTCGCGTTCGCCCTGCCGCCGGACGTACAGGCCCCGCTGGCCGCCCGCGCCGCGGCGGCCGGCTGCCATCTGCTGATGGACAAGCCGGTGGCCACGACCGTCGCGGGCGCCCGTGAGGTGGCCGAGGCCGCCGAGGACGCCCGGGTCGCCTCCCTCGTCTTCTGCACCCTGCGGTACGCCCCGGAGACCTCCGCCTGGATCGCCGAACAGCACGCGACGGGCGGCTGGTTCACCGCGCACGCCCACTGGGTCGGCGCGCTGTGGGCACCCGGTGCCGACAGCGAGTACGCCGTGTCCCCCTGGCGCCGCGAGAAGGGCGGCCTCTGGGACGTCGGCCCGCACGCGCTGTCCGTCCTCATCCCGGTCCTGGGTGACGTCACCGGGCTGACCGCGGCCCGGGGCCCCGCCGACGCCCACCACCTGGTCCTGCGCCATGCCTCGGGTGCCTCCAGCACGGTGACGCTCGCACTGGGCGCCCCGACGGCGGCGGCCGGGGTGGGGGTCGAGCTCAGGGGCGAGCACGGCACCGCGGGACTGCCCCGCTGGGACGGCGCCGTGTCGGCCTTCCGCGCGGCGGTGGACGCGCTGATCGAGTCGGTGCGTACGGGGGTGGCGCACCCCTGCGACGTACGGTTCGGGCTCCGGCTGACGGAACTGCTGGCCGATGCGGAGAGCCAGGCGCAGGCGGGGGCGCAGGTCGTACGGTAGCGGGCGCCCGCTACTCAGGTGCCTGCTCGGGTCCCCGATCGGGTCCCCCCGACACCGCGGCGTGGAAGCCGTCCAGGAAGCGCCGGACGGCGGCGACCTCACTGTCGTCGAAGCCCCGCAGCAGTTCGACGGCGCTCCCGATCGCCGGTCCGAAAACCGCCCACCCCAGCTCCACCGCGTGCGGGGTCACGCTCAGCAGCACCCGGCGCCGGTCCCGCACGTCCCGGGACCGGGCGAGATGGCCCAGCCGCTCCAGCCGGTCGATGAGCGACGTGGTGCCCGCCGAATTGAGCCCGAGCTCCGCGCCGAGCCGGCCTGCCGTGACATCGGCCCCGCTCCGCCGGGCGTCGAGCAGACAGACCAGGGCCCGCACATCGGTCGGATGCATGCCGTGCTGTGCTGCGAACTCGGCCTGGCGCAGCCCGAATTCGGTCGTGACCCTGCGCAGCAGATGGACGATCTCCATCTCGCGTTCCTGGTCGCCCATCGCCGCTCCTCGGCCTATTATCTCGTTGAGCGAGATAATAGGCCGAGGAGCAGAGCCGAGGGAGCACCCCATGACATCCACCCGGCGGCCCGGAACCGGGGACGCGGCCTTCCAGGCGGCCTACGACGAGGTCATCGCGGCCCGGTGGCCCGCCGGCACGACCCCGACCGTGGTCCCCACCCCGTACGGCACCACCCATCTCAACAGCCACGGCCCCGAGGACGCCCCGCCCGTGCTCCTGCTGCCCGGTGGCAGCGCCACCTCCACCGTGTGGTCCGCGCAGGCGGCGCACCTGGGACGCACCCGTCGCGTCCACGCGGTCGACCTCGTCGGCGAGCCTGGCCGCAGTGCGCCGGGGGAGCGCCCGGTCCGCTCGGCGGCCGATCTGACGGCATGGCTCGACGCGCTGCTGGACGGGCTCGGTACGGAATCCGCCGCGCTCTGTGGCCACTCGTACGGCGGCTGGATCGCTCTGCGGTACGCCCTGCACGCGCCCCGGCGCGTCAGCCGGCTCGTCCTGGTGGACCCGACCCGGTGCTTCGCCGGCTTCCGTCCCGGCTATCTGCTGCACGCCCTGCCGATGCTGCTCAGGCCCACGATCCGCAGCACCCGGGCATTCCTCGCCCGGGAGACCGGAGGCGCACCCCTCGACCCCGCCCGGGCACGGCTGCGGGACGAGATGGTGGGCTTCCCCGCCGCACGCCCGGTCACCGGGCCGATGCCCTCACCCGATGAGCTGCGAGGCCTGGAGGTGGAGACGCTCGTCCTGCTCGCCGGGGACAGCAGGGCCCACGACGTCGGGCGGGTCGCCGCCACAGCAGAGCGGCTGCTCCCGTACGCAAGGACGGCGACGATCGCGGGCGCCACCCACCACTCCGTGCCGCAGGGTGAACCCGGGGCCGCCGAGATCGCCCGCCGTATCGAGGACTTCCTCAGCGCTCCAGCGCGTCCCTGACCGCCTCGTCCGTCCGCGCGACCACGGCCGAGCCGTCCTGCGCGGTGATGATCGGGCGCTGGATGAGCTTCGGGTGTCCGGCCAGCGCGGCGATCCACCGCTCGCGCGAACCGGCGTCCTTCGCCCACTCCTTGATCCCCAGCTCCTTCGCCTCCGCCTCCTGGGTCCGGGTGATGTCCCACGGTTCGAGCCCGAGCCGGTCGAGCACGGCCCGGATCTCCTCGGGGGACGGCACGTCCTCCAGATAGCGGCGGACCGTGTAGTCGGCGCCCTCCGCGTCGAGCAGACTCAGCGCGCTGCGGCACTTGGAACAGGCCGGATTGATCCAGATCTCCATGGGGCCCAGGGTACGGGAGTGACCCTCGAAAGCGCCTCTGGCCAGGGGCGATTGTCAGTGCGGGCCAGTAGAATAGGGGGAGTTCGTGAGGGTTCCACCACCGTGCCAGGAGGTTGCCGATGGCCGTTGCCGTAGTCACGACCGAGCCGCTCCACATGTCCCCGCCGAAGAAGCCGCTCCCCGCGGGCCGGCCCCGCGAGTGGTATGTCTCGCACAACCGTCGCCTCAAGGCCATGCGCCTGGCGATAGCCCTGCTCGACACCGGTGTGTACCAGCCGTCGAGCGCCGACAACGCCCGGATCCGCGTCGCGGCGGACCGGCTCGCCATCCACCCGCCGTCCGACACCACCTGCCGGATGGTCCGCGCGCTGATCCGCTACGGGCGCTGACGCGGCCCCACACGGTCCTGGCGTGGCCGTGGCCGTGACGTGACCGTGGCGCGGGCGGTGGCCAGAAGGACTATGGCCACCGCCCGCGCCGTCCGGAAGTGTGACGTGTCACAGACAGCGCGGCGAGGCTGTGGGAACTTCAACTCTGTTACTCGTCAGTTGAGTTATCGACGTGCACGCGTGAGAGGGTCGAATGAGCACTCTGCAAGCCATCACGCTCGATCAGGTGGTCGACACGGACCGCTACCCCCTGTCGGACCCCGGAGGTACCGGAGCGCGCGCCGTGGTGGCGCGGGCGCAGCGCGAACTGGCCGAGGTCGGCTGTACCGTACTGCCGGACTTCGTCCGGTCCTCGCTCCACGAGGTCCTGCGGCAGGAATGCGCATCCCTCGCCCCCGAGGCGTACTTCGACGTCGAAACGGTCAACGTCTACAACATCGACGTGGACGCGGATCTCCCCGAACACCACCCCGGCCGGCGCACCTTCGAGCGCGGCAACGCGTTCGTCGCACGCGACCGCATCCCCGGCGGCTCCCTCATCGGCAGGCTCTACGCCCACGAGGCGTTCCAGCGCTTCGTCGCCGACTGCTTCGGACTGCCACGGCTGTACGAGCTCGCCGACCCCCTCTCCGGTCTTGTGCTCAACGTCGTACGGCCCGGCATGGAGCACCCCTGGCACTTCGACACCAACGAGTACACGGTCAGCATGCTGACCCAGGAGGCGCAGGAGGGCGGGTCCTTCGAGTACTGCCCGAACATCAGGTCCGCCGATGACGAGCGGTTCGACGACGTCCGTGACGTCCTGGACGGCCGTGGCACACCGAAGCCCGAGCGGCTGCCCCTGCGGCCCGGTGACCTCCAGCTGTTCAAGGGCCGTTACTCGCTGCACCGGGTCAGCCCCGTCCGTGGCGACCGTGCGCGCCACAGCGCGATCTTCGCCTACAGCGAGCGCCCCGGCGTCATCGGGAGCGTGGCGCGCACCAGGCAGCTCTTCGGCCGTGTCCTGCCGGAACACCTGGCCGCGGAAGGGCGGGCGGTGCGGGGCGACCAGCTGCTGGACTGACCGGAGCACACGGCGAACGGTTCAGGCACCGCCCCGCGCGACCCACCGAGGAGAAGCCCCTTGCGTTTCGACGCGTCAGGAAAAGTCTCGCTGGACCACATCTACACCGCGCCCGACCCCCGCACGTACTTCCAGGTGCTCCGTCCGCTCGGCTACTGCGTCCCGCAGCTGGCCAAGCCCTACTTCGGCAAGCTCGTCAAGGAGTACCGGGAGGCGGAAGGGGTGGCCGCCCCACGGGTGCTGGACATCGGCTGCTCGTACGGGATCAACGCCGCCCTGCTCAAGTACGACGCCACCATGGACGAGCTGTACGCACGCTACGACGGCAGCGGCCCCGAATCCCGCGCCGGACTGCTGGAGCGCGACCGCGCGCTCTCCCGCTCCCGCAGCCCCGCGAACCCCCTGCGCTTCACGGGCCTGGACGCCTCCGTCAGCGCCCTGGCCTACGCCCGGGAGGCGGGGTTCCTCGACGACACCGTCAACGCCGACCTGGAGACGGGCGACCCCACCCCCGCGCAGCGCGCCCGCCTCGCCGGGACGGACCTCGTGATCTCGACGGGCTGCATCGGCTATGTCACCGAGCGCACCCTCACCCGAGTCGTCCGCGTGCAGGGAGGCCGCCTCCCCTGGATGGCGCACTTCGTGCTGCGGATGTTCCCCTTCGACCCCGTCGAGGAGGCCCTGGACGCGCTGGGCTACCGGACGACACGGGTCGACGAGGTCTTCAAACAGCGGCGGTTCGCGGGCCCGCAGGAACAGCGAGGCGTCCTGGAGGGCCTGGCCGCGTCCGGTGTGGACGCGAGCGGTCTCGAGGAGGACGGCTGGCTCTACGCTCAGCTCTATCTCTCCAGGCCGCGGGCCAGGCGGACCAGCCCCTGACCACCCACCACCCACCACCCACCACTTCACCGACCGAACTCGCCGAACTCACCGAGAAGAGAGCCGCATTGAACGTCAGTCAGGAAGCAGCAGCCGAAGCGACCTTCGCCCGTGAAGGCACCCTTCCGCGCGTGCCGCTGCCCACGCTGGAGGCGAGCTGCGAGAGGTTCCTCGCCTGGTGCGCCCCGCTGCTGACCGCCGAGGAGCGGGCCACGACGGAGGCCGAGGTCACCGCCTTCCTGCGGCCGGGCGGTCCCGGCAGGACCCTGCAGGCGGCGCTGGAGGAGTACGACGCGAGCGAGGGCGTGCACAGCTGGCTGGACACGTTCTGGCCGTACCGCTATCTCGGCCGCCGGGACCGCATCGCGCTGAACGCCAACTTCTTCTTCCTGTTCCAGGACACCGGCCAGGGGCAGCTCGACCGGGCGGCCGGACTCGTCGCCGGGGCGCTGCACTACAAGCGGCAGCTCGACGAGGGGCTGATCGCGCCGGTGGAGCAGCGCGGCGTACCCCAGTCGATGGTGCAGAACATGTACCTCTTCTCCACGACCCGTATCCCCGGGGTGCCGCTGGACACGGTGCGCGCCCCGTACAGCGAGCGGGAGCCCGGCCCGTCCACGGCCCGGCACATCGTGGTGTTCTTCCGGGGCTCCATGTTCCGGCTGGACGTGCTCGGCCCCGACGGCATCCCGCACACCCTCGACGAGATCGAGGCCGCGCTGCGCGCCGTCACCAAGGCCGATGTCCACACGGCGCCGACGGACCGGGTCGGCCACCTCACCACCATGGCGCGCGCCGAATGGGCGGACGCCCGGGCGTCCCTCGCCGGCGGCAGCCCCGGCAACGCACGGGCGCTGGAGGACATCGAGACCGCGCTGTTCTGCGTCTGCCTGGAGGACTTCGCACCCGAGGACACCCAGGCCGTCTGCGACGAGCTGCTCCACGGGGACCGCGGCAACCGCTGGTTCGACAAGGCCGTCTCCTTCGTCGTCTACGCGGACGGCAGGGCCGGCATCAACGTCGAGCACTGCGAGCTGGACGGCACGACCGTCCTCAGCTTCACCGACGCCCTCCTCGGCACCTCGCCGGACGAGCACTCCCGCCGCTCGGGAGCGCGCCCGCAGGGCGAGCCGGTGCCGCACCCCCTGGTCTTCGAACTGGACGCGACCCTGCGGGCGCAGGTGCGTGACGCGGCCGAGGCGTTCGCCGCGTACGGCGCGGACACCGCCACCCGCACCGTGTCGTTCGGCGACTTCGGCAGCACGGCGGCCAAGGCGCTCGGGGCGTCGCCCGATGCCTTCGTGCAGGCCGCGTACCAGCTGGCCCACCAGCGGGCGAAGGGCCGCCTGGGGGCCACGTACGAGTCGATCGCCACCCGGCAGTACCGCCACGGCCGCACCGAGGCGATGCGGGTCGTCACCCCCGAGATGCCCGTCTTCGTCGCGGCGATGGAGGACCCGGCGGCGGACCGCGACACCCGGCGGGCCGCGTTCAGGGCTGCCGCCGGAGCCCATGTGGCGCGGGCGAAGGAGTGCCAGGCGGGCGAGGCACCCGAGCAGCACCTCTGGGAGCTGGAGCTGATCCAGCGCCGCCGGGGTGACGCGCTGGGTGTGCCCGAACAGCCCGCCCTGTACCGCTCGCCGGGCTGGGTCACGATGCGGGACGACTATCTGAGCACCAGCTCCGCGCCGTCCGAGAACATCCAGTACTTCGGCTTCGGCTCGACGAGCAGCCGCTGCATCGGCGTCGCGTACGTCCTGCTGCCGGACCGCTTCAACCTCTGTCTGAGCACCCCGCGTGCGGTGGCCGGCCAGATGCACGCCTTCGCCGACCACCTCCGCGAGGCGGTCACCGAGCTGCGCGAGCTGCTGGCGGACTGAGCGGGGGCCGGCCGCCGGGGGAGCGGCCCGGCCACCGGGGGAGGGGCGCCGTACGCGGATCCCCTTCCCCGGGCTCAGTGCGCCGTGCCCCGCCCCGGACGGCTCAGATGTTGACGCCGAAGTCGGCCGCGATGCCCGCGAGCCCGGAGGCGTATCCCTGGCCCACCGCGCGGAACTTCCACTCGCTGCCGTGGCGGTAGAGCTCACCGAAGACCATGGCGGTCTCCGTCGACGCGTCCTCGCTCAGGTCGTAGCGGGCCAGCTCGGCGTTGTCGGACCGGTTGATCACCCGGATGAAGGCGTTACGCACCTGGCCGAAGCTCTGCCCGCGCGCGGTGGCGTCATGGATGGAGACCGGGAAGACGATCTTCGCGACCTCGGCCGGCACGGACGCCAGGTCCACATTGATCGACTCGTCGTCGCCCTCGCCCTCGCCGGTGAGGTTGTCCCCGGTGTGCTGGACCGAACCGTCCGGGCTGTTGAGGTTGTTGTAGAAGACGAAGTGGCTGTCCGAGACGACCTTGTCGGCTTCGCTGCACATCAGGGCGCTGGCGTCGAGGTCGTGATCCGCGCCTGTGGTGGTGCGCACGTCCCAGCCGAGTCCGACCGTCACGGCGGTGAGACCGGGGGCCTCCTTGCTCAGCGATACGTTGCCGCCCTTGGCCAGGCTGACTCCCACGGGGTTCCTCCATTGCTTCTGGTCTGCGTCGTCATCCGGTCCAACGCCGGAGTGGCCGCTATCGTTCCATCGATTGCGCAAGCTGGAAACTGTTGCGGAGCGGGAAGCGCCGGGGTCAGCCGATGTTCACACCGTAATCCGTGGCGATGCCGCCGAGCCCCGAGGCGTAGCCCTGTCCGATGGCGCGGAACTTCCACTCGCCGCCCCTGCGGTAGAGGGCGCCGAAGACCATCGCGGTCTCGCCGGCCGCGTCGTAGGACAGCTCGTACCGGCACATCTCGCGGCCGGTGAGGTTGTCCACGACCCGGATGAAGGCCTCGTCGACCTGGCCGAAGTTCTGGCCGCGTTCCTCGGCCGCGTGGATGGACACGGCGAAGACGACCTGGCCGGTCTCGTCGCCGAGGCGGTCGAGGTCGATGAGGATCTGCTCGTCGTCGCCCTCGCCCTCGCCGGTGAGGTTGTCCCCGGTGTGCCGGACCGCCCCGTCGGGGCTGGTGAGGTTGTTGTAGAAGACGAAGTGGTCGTCGGACGCGACCTTCAGGTCCGTGCCGCAGACGATCGCGGACGCGTCCAGGTCGAAGTCCGTACCGCCGACCGGCCGGGCGTCCCAGCCCAGACCGACGGTGACGTCGGCGAGCGGGGTGCCGTCCTGGTTGAGGACGACGTTCTGGCCCTTGGTGAGGCTGACGCCCATGTGCGCTGCTTCTCCCGAGTCGAGACGTTCCGGAATCCGGCGCGGCCGTTCCGGTGTGATGGATTCACGATAGTTTATGACATGCGCAACTATTAATGTGTTGAGTATGACTGGAGACGTTACGACGGTGTGGGAAGTGGCGGTGCTCGACGGCGGGCCCGCCGACGGGCTGCGGATGAGGGTCGCCGACCGGCCCGGGGTGGTGCAGGTCACCTGCCCCTGCGAGGTGGACGGCCCGTCGCCCGGGGTGCGGGTGGACGCGCTGTACGTCTACCGGCGCAGGCCGGGGGTGAGGGGCGAGCCGCTGCGCTACGGCTTCGACGCGGCCAGCCCCTGACGCCCCGGCGGGGGTGTGTGCTCACCTGGCCCGGGCGCCGCCCTCGGGTGCGACCGGCCGCTCGGCTGCGGCGGCCGGACGCTCGGACGAGGCGGTGCCCGGTGCGGCACCCGGCGCGGCGCCGCCGGGTGCCGCACCGTCCTCCTTCATCGCCTTCGTCTCGCTCTTGAGGATCCGCAGGGACTGGCCCAGTGCGCGTGCGGAGTCCGGGAGCTTCTTCGAGCCGAACAGCATGATGACCACGATCCCCAGCACCAGCAGGTGCCAGGGTTCCAGTCCGTTGCGGAGCATGGTCACCCCGTCCTTTCTGTCGTCGGCGCGGGCCCGCGCACCACCGGGGTGCGAAGCACGCTTCAAAGATTGCTAGATTGCGCAACTGTACAAGCTTGGGGCGGGTTCGGTCGTCCCCTCCGCCGGAGCCGGACGAATGGGGCGTACAGATGGCAGGCAGTCACCGGGCGAAAGCAGCCGCACCCCGGCGCGACACGGGGGCCAGGGCCTCAGGACGGCGGCCGAGGCGGTCCCGGATACGGATCGTCCTCGTCACGGCGGTCTCGCTGCTCGTGCTGATGACCGCCGGTGCGGGCTGGGTGTATCTCAAGATCAGCGGCAACATCGACACCTTCGGCGCGGACGGGATCTCCGACGACCGGCCCGCCGCCACCACCGACGGGCAGAACGTCCTGGTGATCGGTTCGGACGCCAGGACCGGAGGGAACAGCGAACTGGGCGGCGGGGACAAGAACGACGTCGGTCGCTCCGACACGGCGTTCCTCCTGCATGTCTACGCCGACAGCCGGCACGCCGTCGCGGTGTCCATCCCCCGCGACACCCTGCTCGACATCCCGCCGTGCAAGCTGCCCGACGGCAGTTGGACCGAGACCAGGCACCAGGCCATGTTCAACGAGGCGTACGCCACGGGCAGTACGGCCGAGGGCAACCCCGCCTGCACCCAGAACACCGTCGAGAGCCTCACCGGGCTGCGCGTCGATCACACCGTGGTCGTCGACTTCAACGGCTTCTCGGAGCTGACGGAGGTCGTCGGCGGCGTGGAGGTCTGTGTGCCGCAGGACATCTACCAGCAGGACCTGAGCCCCGGCCGCACCACGCGCGGCAAGCGCATCTTCACCGAAGGGGTGCAGAAGGTCGCCGGCCGGAAGGCCCTGGACTACGTGCGCATCCGGCACGGCATCGGCGACGGCTCCGACATAGGCCGCATCAAACGGCAGCAGGCGTTCGTGGGCAGTCTCCTCAAGAAGGTGAAGAGCGACGGACTCACGCCCACGAAACTGCTCCCGCTCGCGAACGCGGCGACGACCTCCATGACCGTCGACCCCGGCCTCGGATCGGCCGACAAGCTGGTCTCCTTCGCGATGTCGCTGAAGGACATCGATCTGCGGAACACCCGGTTCGTCACCATCCCCTGGCGGTACGAGGGCGCGCGTGTGGCGATCGTCGAGCCGGACGCCGGCGCGCTGTGGGCGGCGCTGAAGGCCGACCGCACCCTGGAAGGGGAGGATGCCGGCGGGAAGAAGAGTTCCACCCGTGGTGCCACCGGGAGCTCCACCCCCTCGCCGGACGCCGACGAGCAGATCTCCGGCAAGGGCATCTCCACCACCGTCCACAACGGCACCCTGGTCACCGGACTCGCCGCCCGTGCGACATCCGTCCTGGAGGCGGCCGGTGTCACCGTCACCGATACGGCGACGGCGGACAGCCAGGACCACGGCAGCACAGTCATCGAGTACGGGCCCGGCCGGAAGGAGGAGGCGAAGACGCTCGCCCGGCTCCTCGGCACCGGGGAGCTCCACGCCTCGACGGACCAAGGCCTGGACGTCGTACTCGGGCAGTCCTACGCCGGTCAGGCCACCGGCGATCCCTCCGGTGCGGGGTCTCCCGGGGCCTCCCCGGCCCCCTCCGAAGTGCCGACCGAGGTCGCCGAAGGCGCGCGCTCCGCCGACCAGGACCTGTGCGAGGGACTCTCGTACGGATGACCCGGGCGCCGCTACGCCCCCTCGTAGCGGGACCTGGCGACCGAGAGCGCCGCCGTGTACAGCGCGAGGACCGCGGCGAGCAGCGGGTAGTACAGGGCAGGCAGCGCGGTCATCCCCAGCAGCGGCCCGAGTGGGGAGGGCGGCAGCAGGATGCCGATCACGGCGAGCCCGGCGGCGGCCCAGCGGACCGGGCTCGCCGTGGCGCCCCGGCCGGTGCGGCGGGCGGTGCGCAGCAGCACCATCACCAGGGCCTGGGTGAGCAGGTTCTCGGTGAACCACCCGGCGTGGAAGGCGGCCTCGTCCGAGTGGGCGGCGTCGTGCAGGGCCAGCGCGAGCACACCGAAGGTGGCCAGGTCCGCCGCGGCCCCCAGCATCCCGAAGCCGGTGATGAAGCGAAGGAAGCGGCGCGGTTGCAGCACCGTGGGCCGCCGGAGTTCGAAGGGGTGCAGCCGGTCGAAGGCGAAGGCGAGCTGGGCGGCGTCGAAGCACAGGTTCTGGACCAGGATCTGCGCCGGGAGCATCGGCAGGAAGGGCAGCATCAGACCGGTCGTGAGCATCGCGATCACGTTGCCCAGGTTGGAGGAGAGCGTGATGCGCAGATAGCTGGCGATGTTCACACTGCTGTACCGGCCCGCGGTGATCGCATGGGCGATGGCCGTCAGGTCCTTCTCGGCCAGGACCACATCGGCGCTCTCCCGGACGACGTCCACGGCG
Organism: Streptomyces sp. NBC_01012; assembly: GCF_045162755.1. Lineage (NCBI taxonomy): Bacteria > Bacillati > Actinomycetota > Actinomycetes > Kitasatosporales > Streptomycetaceae > Streptomyces > Streptomyces sp. NBC_01012. The sequence goes on from NZ_CP108688.1 coordinate 5,824,320, forward strand.
TCGCGCGGACAGACCCCGACATCGGCCGCGTGGAGCGCGGGCAGGTCGTTGACGCCGTCGCCGAGGAACCCCGTGGTGTGTCCGTCGGCGCGCAGCACGGAGATGATCCGGGCCTTGTGCTCGGGAGCGCAGCGCGCGAAGACGGTGGTGCGGCGGGCCAGGTCCGCGAGCTCGTCGTCCGCCAGGCCGTCGACGGTGTCGGCGGAGAGTACGACGCCGGGGTCGAGCCCCAGGTCCCTGCACGCGCGGGCCGCCGTGCCCGGGTGGTCACCGGTGAGGATCTTGACCGTGACGCCCCGGTCGGCGAAGACTTCCAGCGCGTCCGCTGCGGTCGGCGCGAGGGCGTCGCGCAGGGCGACGAAGCCGAGGAGGGTGAGGCCGCGCTCGTCGGCCGGGGTGTAGTCGCGGCTGCGGGCCTGGCGTTCGCAGGTCGCGACGGCGAGCAGCCGCAGGCCGCTCCGTGACTCCCGCGCGGCGAGCGCGAGCAGCCGTGCCCGCTCGTCCTCGGTCAGCGCGCAGCGCTCCAGCACGTCCTCCGCCGCACCCTTGACGACCATCGTGTGGAGCCCGAGGCGGCCAGGGCGGCGTACGACGGCGGTGGACAGCCGCCGCACCGGATCGAAGGGCAGCGCGGCCACACCCTCGTACGCCAGTGGCTCGTCCTCCTCGACGGCGTCCAGGATCGCCTCGTCCAGGGCGTCGGGCGCGGGCAGGTCGGCGAGCTGGAGTGTCCACCAGGCATTGACGCCCGCCCAGTGCAGCACCTCACGGTCCGGACGGCCCCGCACATCCAGCGCGTGGTGCAGGACCGGCCGGTCCTGGGTGAGGGTGCCCGTCTTGTCGAGGCACAGCACATCGACCGCGCCGAGATCGTGCAGCGCGGGGAGCCGCTTGACGATGACCCGGTGGTCCCGGGCGAGGAGGGACGCCCCACGGGCCAGGGCGGTGGTGACGATGACCGGCAGCATCTCGGGGGTGAGCCCGACGGCGACCGCCACCGCGAACGGCAGCGTCTCGAACCCCCGGCCGTGCAGCGCCGCGTTGGCCATGAGCACCAGCGGCGGGGTCAGCAGCATGAAGCGGATGAGGACCCAGGAGATCCCGTGCACCGACCGGTCGAACGCGCTGGCCACGCGCTGGCCAGGACCGCTCTGGGTGGCGGCGAAGCGGGTGTGCGCCCCGGTCGACAGGACGACAGCGGTGCCGCTGCCCGATGCCACGCTGCTGCCCTGGAAACACAGGTGCGGCTGGTCGAACGGCCCGCCCCGGGGCTCGGGCGCGTCCACGGAATACTTCGCCACCGGCGCCGACTCGCCCGTCAGCGGCGCCTGGTGCACGGTGAGGGCGTTCGCGCGCAGGATCCGCACATCGGCGGGGACCAGATCACCGGGGCCGAGACGCACCACATCGCCGGGCACCAGCTCGTCGACCGGGACCTCCCGTGACCGGGGCGTCCCGTCGTCCTCCGTCCGCCGCAGCACGGTCGCCGTGGTCGCCACGAGACTGCGCAGCGCGGCCACCGACCGGTCGGCCCGGCGCTCCCCGCCCGCGCGCAGCGCACAGCTGACCACCACCAGCGAGAGGATCACACTCGCGGTGCCCCAGGCAGCGACGACGGCCGACACCAGCCCCAGACACAGCAGCACCACGGTGAACGGATCCCGCAGGCTCCCCACCAGCCGGCGCGGCCAGGAGGGCGTACGCCACGAGGGAACCGTGTTCTCGCCGAACCGGGCCAGCCGCTCCTCGGCCTCCGCCTCGACGAGCCCGCGGGGCCCGCTGTCGAGATGCCGCAACACCTGGAGGGAGGTCAGCTCGGGCCAGGGCGGCGGCCCCTCGCCCGGCCGGAGATCCGTACCCACCGCCCGTCGCGCCCACCGCTCCCCGGGGCCCGCAGGATCGGTGGCTCCCGCCGTCGCGCTCTCAGGCACCGAGGTCACGGAGGCGGGGCGGAGCATCACGCGCGGCACGCGTGGTCAGCTGGCCGATCATCAGCCGTACCACCGTCACCACGTCGGCGTCGTCGACGTAATACACCTGCCGCCGCCCCTCCCGCCGGGAACGTACGAGACCGGCGAGCTTCAGCTTCGTCAGATGCTGGCTCACCGCGGGCAGGGCACCGCCCACCCGGTGGGCAAGACCGCTCACATCGCTCTCGCCCTCGGCCAGGGCCCACACGATGTGCAGCCGAGGCGGCGACGCCAGCAGCCCGAACGCCGCAGCCGCGTCCGCCAGCACCTCGGCGGACGGATCGTCGGGGTTCCCTGCTGCCACCTGCGCGCTCCTGTCCGGCCTGGGCCGCACTGCCGGGCCCGAGGAATCTCAGTGTAGGTGCCCCCCGAATCCGGCCGTGGCCCTCGCGGGCGGGGACGGAGACGGCGAGGGCCGCCGCCCGGTGTTCCGGGTGACGGCCCTCGCCGGTGTTCGTGCGGGCCGATCGGCCTGATCCTCAGAGGTCGAAGTACAGCTCGAACTCGTGCGGGTGCGGGCGCAGCTGGATCGGGGCGATCTCGTTCGTGCGCTTGTAGTCGATCCACGTCTCGATCAGGTCGGGCGTGAAGACGCCGCCGGCCTGGAGGTACTCGTGGTCGGCCTCCAGTGCGTCGAGGACCGCCGGGAGCGAGGTCGGGACCTGCTGGACGCCCGCGTGCTCCTCGGGGGCCAGCTCGTAGAGGTCCTTGTCGATCGGCTCCGGGGGCTCGATCTTGTTCTTGACGCCGTCCAGGCCGGCCATCAGCAGGGCCGAGAACGCCAGGTACGGGTTCGAGGACGGGTCGGGGGCGCGGAACTCGACGCGCTTCGCCTTCGGGTTGGAGCCCGTGATCGGGATGCGCATGGCGGCGGAGCGGTTGCGCTGCGAGTACACCATGTTGACCGGCGCCTCGAAGCCCGGGACCAGACGGTGGTAGGAGTTCACCGTCGGGTTGGTGAAGGCGAGCAGCGACGGGGCGTGCTTCAGGATGCCGCCGATGTAGTAGCGCGCCATGTCCGAGAGGCCCGCGTAGCCCTGCTCGTCGTAGAACAGCGGGTCGCCGCCGGCCCACAGGGACTGGTGGACGTGCATGCCCGAGCCGTTGTCACCGAAGATCGGCTTCGGCATGAAGGTCGCGGTCTTGCCGTTGCGCCAGGCGACGTTCTTCACGATGTACTTGAAGAGCATCAGGTCGTCGGCCGCGGCGAGCAGCGTGTTGAACTTGTAGTTGATCTCGGCCTGGCCCGCGGTGCCGACCTCGTGGTGCTGGCGCTCGACCTGGAGGCCGTTCTTGTCCAGCTCCAGGGAGATCTCGGCACGCAGGTCGGCGAAGTGGTCGACCGGCGGCGTCGGGAAGTAACCGCCCTTGTAGCGGACCTTGTAACCACGGTTGTTCTCGACCGCACCGGTGTTCCAGGCGCCGGCCTCGGAGTCGATGTGGTAGAAGCTCTCGTTCGCCGACGTCTGGAAGCGGACGTTGTCGAAGACGTAGAACTCCGCCTCGGGGCCGAAGAAGGCGGTGTCGGCGATGCCGGTCGAGGCGAGGTAGGCCTCGGCCTTCTTGGCCACGTTCCGCGGGTCACGGCTGTACTGCTCGCCGGTGATCGGGTCGTGGATGAAGAAGTTGATGTTCACCGTCTTGTCGCGGCGGAACGGGTCGACCCGGGCCGTGGAGAGGTCGGCACGCAGCGCCATGTCCGACTCGTGGATGGCCTGGAATCCGCGGATCGACGAGCCGTCGAAAGCCAGTTCATCGGCCGGGTCGAAGGTCGCCGCCGGAATCGTGAAGTGCTGCATCACACCCGGCAGGTCGCAGAACCGGACGTCGATGAACTTGACGTCGTTGTCGGCGATGTACTTCTGGACTTCGTCGGCGTTCTGGAACATCCAACTCCTCCTACTCCCGACCCGGGAAAGGGCGGGGTTGCAGCTCGTCTGTGCGGCCAGTGCGGTGGCACACGCTGGTCCTGACCATAGGCAGACAGGATTTCTCCAGCATGACCCATTTGTTTCGCACAAGTTAACCAGGGCGACCGCGGGCGGCACCTCGACGATGTGTTCCGCACCCGCCAGGACGGGCGCGGAAGCGGGCGCAGTACCGTGGACGGGTGGACAACAGGCAAGCAATCGGATCGTGGCTCTCGGGGCCCCGCGCGGCGGCCGAGGAGATGGGCGCCGACTTCGGTTACCGGGGTCAGCGCCTCGGTCTGCCCCAGGAAGGCCCGGGGTCCGTGGCCCCGCTCGGCCGGCGCTTCGGGGCCCTCTTCATCGACTGGGCCGTGTGCATGCTGATCGCATACGGGCTGCTCGCTCGCGGTGACCAGCAGGCGGCGGGGAACTGGGCGCTCGGCGTCTTCCTCGTCATGAGTCTGCTGACCGTCGGAACCGTCGGCTCCACCCCCGGCAAGCGGATTCTGGGCCTGCGGCTCATCTCCGAGGACGGCGGACGGCTCGGCACCGTGCGGGTCGTCCTGCGGACGGTGCTGCTGCTCCTGGTGATCCCGGCCATCGTCTGGGACCGGGACAGCCGCGGCCTGCACGACCGGCTGGCCCGCGCCGTCCAGGTGCGCATCTGAGACGCGGGAGCACGGGAGCACAGGACACGAGAAGAAGAGGAGCGGCCCCGGACGACGCACTCGTCCGGGGCCGCTCCTCTTCTTACGTGTTCGGTCAGCGCATCTTTCCGCCGCGCGGCATCCGCATGCCCTTCGGCATGGGCCCCTTCGGGAGCGGCATGTTGCTCATCAGGTCGCCCATCGCCCGCAGTCGGTCGTTGGCGGCGGTCACCTGCGCCCCGGTCAGGACCCGCGGAAGCTTCAGCATCGTGGTGCGGACCTTCTTCAGCGGCACCTGGCCGTTGCCACCGTCGCCGACGATGATGTCGTGCACCGGTACGTCGACGACGATGCGGGCCATCCGCTTCTTCTCCGCCGCCAGCAGGCTCTTCACCCGGTTGGGGTTGCCCTCGGCGACCAGGACGATGCCCGCCTTGCCCACCGCGCGGTGGACGACGTCCTGGCTGCGGTTCATCGCGACGGCAGGAGTCGTGGTCCAGCCACGGCCCACCCGGTCCAGCACCGCCGCGGCAGCGCCCGGCTGGCCCTCCATCTGCCCGAAGGCCGCACGCTCGGCACGCCGTCCGAAGATGATCGCCATCGCGAGGAAGGCCAGGACGAAGCCCAGGATGCCCGCGTAGACGGGGTGACCGATCAGGAAACCGATCGCGAGGAAGACGCCGAAGGTGACGATTCCCACACCCGCGACGACAAGACCCACCTTGGGGTCCGTCCGCCTGGTCATCTTGTAGGTCAGGGCGATCTGCTTGAGCCGCCCCGCGTTCTCGGCGCTGTCCGCGCCGTCAGTGTTTGCCTTCCTCGCCATGCACAGAAGTTTACGTGGCCCCGGAGCGGCGCAGGAACGCGACCTAGGAACGGTGGTCGGCCACGGCCTTCAGCACATGCTCGGCCTCGACCCGGTCCTGCGCCCTGCGGCGGTCCTCCAGGACCGCTGTCCAGGCGTTGCGGCGGGCGGTGCGCTGGCCGCCGCTCAGCAGCAGCGACTCGACCGCGCGGAGCGCGGTGGCGACGGTCGGGATGGCGTTGGCTCGTACCGGTGCGGCGTGCATGGTGGACGTTCCCCCTCGGAGCGGATGCGCGCGCCCGGCGCGCACTGAGTAGCGGGAAGCAGCGACGACGGCGGCTGCGGAGCCACCGCGTATGTACCTAGGGTCACTGCTCGGTGTTACCAGTGCATGACCGGTCGGTCAAACACCAATGAAACCCTGATTTCGACGGCGCGCACGCCGACGCGGCCCATACGGGCCCCTGGCCTGCGGGGGACGTACGGACCGCGTCGTCGCGGGCATTACCGCTCAGTAGCTTCTTGTGCGCCGATTCACACGGCGGGGGCGGTCACGGCGGTCGCTCCGCGTCGCTCCATCGCCTGCTGGAAGAGGCGTCCCGCGCGGTACGAGGAGCGCACCAGCGGGCCCGACATGACGCCGGAGTAACCGATCGCGTCGGCCTCGTCCTTCAGCTCGACGAACTCCTGCGGCTTCACCCAGCGCTCGACCGGGTGGTGCCGCGGGGAGGGCCGGAGGTACTGCGTGATCGTGATGAGCTCGCAACCCGCGTCGTACAGGTCCTGGAGCGCCTCGCTGATCTCCTCGCGGGTCTCGCCCATGCCGAGGATCAGGTTGGACTTCGTCACCAGACCGGCCTCACGGGCCCGCGTGATGACGTCGAGGGAGCGCTCGTAACGGAAGCCGGGGCGGATCCGCTTGAAGATCCGCGGCACCGTCTCGACGTTGTGCGCGAGGACCTGGGGGCGCGAGGAGAAGACCTCGGCGAGCTGCTCGGGCTCCGCGTTGAAGTCGGGGATCAGCAGCTCCACCTTCGTGGCGCCGCTCTCCCGCTCCGCGGTCTGGGCGTGGATCTGGCGCACGGTCTCCGCGTACAGCCATGCGCCGCCGTCCTCCAGGTCGTCGCGTGCGACGCCGGTGATCGTGGCGTAGTTGAGGTCCATCGTCACGACGGACTCACCCACGCGGCGGGGCTCGTCACGGTCCAGCGCCTGCGGCTTCCCCGTGTCGATCTGGCAGAAGTCGCAGCGCCGGGTGCACTGGTCGCCGCCGATGAGGAAGGTCGCCTCGCGGTCCTCCCAGCACTCGTAGATGTTCGGACAGCCGGCCTCCTGGCACACGGTGTGCAGTCCCTCGGCCTTCACGAGCGCCTGCATCTTCGTGTACTCGGGGCCCATCTTCGCCCGGGTTTTGATCCACTCGGGCTTGCGCTCGATGGGGGTCTGGCTGTTTCGGACCTCCAGGCGCAGCATCTTGCGCCCGTCGGGTGCGACACCGGACACTCCGGCACCCCTTTGCTTTCGCTGCATTGGATTCTTCGGCGAACACCAGGGTACGCCCGTGGTTAGAACGGCCTTACGTCTGGCCAACCTGTGGCCGAGGGGGCCTATTCCCCGCGACCCTCCCCGCGCTCTCCCTACACCGAGGCGGCCGGCTCAGCCGCCGGCTCCTTCGGCGCGATGACCCGCGGCGCGAGCTCCGCGTTCTCCAGGATGTCCCGCAGGTGTCTCTCGACGACCGGGAGGATCTCGTCGATCGTGATCTCGCGGCCCAGTTCGTAACTGAGCGAGGTCACCCCGGCGTCCCGGATGCCGCACGGCACGATCCGGTCGAACGAGGTGTTGTCCGGGTTCACGTTCAGGGAGAAGCCGTGCATCGTGACGCCCTTGGCGACCCGGATGCCGATCGCGGCCAGCTTGCGGTCCTCGCGGCGCTGTCCCGCGTTGGAGGGCGCGTACTCGGGGCCGTTCAGCCGGGGGTCGAACTCCTCGTCGTGGAGGCGGGGGTCGAAGTCGAGGGAGAGCCCGCCGAGCGACGGGCGGTCCTCGACCGGGTCACCGAGGACCCAGACGCCGCTGCGGCCCTCGACCCGGCTGGTCTCCACGCCGAACTCGGCGGCCGTACGGATCAGGGCGTCCTCCAGCCGCCGGACGTGCGCGACCACGTCCACCGGGCGGGGGAGCTTGAGGATCGGGTAGCCGATGAGCTGCCCGGGGCCGTGCCAGGTGATCTTGCCGCCGCGGTCGACATCGATGACCGGGGTCCCGTCCAGCGGGCGTTCGCTCTCCGTCGTGCGCCGCCCCGCCGTGTAGACGGACGGATGCTCGAGGAGCAGGCAGGTGTCGGGGACGGTGTCCTCGAACCGGGCGGCATGCACCTCGCGCTGCTTCTGCCAGGCCTCCTGGTAGTCGACCCGTTCCTCACCGAATCCCAGACGGACGAACCGCAGCTCACTCACTCGGGTGCCTCCCTACTCGCGGTGGCGGAGGGCCGGGGAGGTCCCCTGAGCCACGTCACCATGCACTGATGTGCGCCCCGAGCCACTGTACGACCGCCGCGGAACACGGAGTCCGGCAGGTTACGGACGGGGGCCATGCGTCAGCGATCCGACAATCCTCACACGATCGGATGAACATGGAGCGAAGGTCATCGACACCGCCGCCGGGGCGGTTAAGTTCGCGCCGTTCCATGACGGGCTCGCCCGCTCCCCATCGTGGGGGGAGCCCGTGAGGGCTGCCCGCCCGGCGCCGAAGGCAGGAGACCTTACAGCTGATGTCGGAACGACCTCCGCAGCGCACCCCGAACCGGCGGCTCGCTGCCCTCATCGCGGAGGCCGGGTTCTCCCATGCGGGCCTGGCCCGCCGGGTGGACCAGCTCGGCCTCGAACACGGGCTCGACCTGCGATACGACAAGACCTCGGTGACCCGCTGGCTGCGCGGCCAGCAGCCCCGGGGCACCACCCCCGCGCTGATCGCCGAGGTCTTCACCAGACGGCTCGGGCGCCGGCTCTCCGCCCAGGATCTGGGCCTGGACGCGTGCGCGCCCGTCTATGCCGGGCTGGAGTTCGCGGCCACACCCGCCGAGGCCGTCGACATCGTCAGCGGGCTGTGGCGCAAGGACTCGGGCAGCCATGCGGAGCTGCGCAAGATCGCGTTCACGCCCGCGGGGCTTGTCGTCCCCAGCCGGGACTGGCTGATCGGACGGGCCGACGAGTGGGTCGGCCACGGTGAGCAGCGGGAGCGCGGCAGCGCTGCCGCCGCCGGTGGTCTGCCCGCCCCCCGTACGCCCGCCGATGGCCATGGGGCCAGGCCCCCGCACGGGCTCCACCAGACCAACGGGACCGGCGCCCCGGGCCCGGCACAGGCGGTGGGCGGCGCCAGGTCCGGCTCCACCCGTGGGCCCAGCCCCTCACGTCCGCCCGCCCCCGCGCCACCGCCCCCGGGCGTCCCGCGCCAGCGGGGGACCGAGCACGGCGCGGGCCAGCGGGTCGGCAGCGGTGACGTCGCCGCGCTGCGCTCCGTGGGCGAGCTCTTCCGCACGCTGGACAACACCTACGGCGGAGGCCACGCCAGGCAGGCTCTCGTCCGGTATCTGGAACACGAGGCCGAGCCGATGCTCCGGGGCAGCTACGGCGAGACGATGGGCCGCCGGCTGTTCTCCGCCGCCGCCGATCTGACCCGGCTCGCAGGCTGGACCTCGTACGACATCGCGGCGCACGGCCTGGCCCAGCGCTATTTCGTCCAGGCGCTGCGGCTCGCCCAGGCCGCCGGGGACCGGGCGTACGGCGCCTTCGTGCTGATCACGATGAGCCGGCAGGCGGTCTATCTCGGGCACGGCAGGGAAGCCGTCCAGCTCGCACGCGTCGCCCAGCAGGGCATCGGCTCCTCCGCGTCGCCCGTCGTGCTGGCCCTGCTGCACTCGGTCGAGGCGCGCGGGCACGGCGTCCTCGGGGAGACCAGGTCCTGTGTCGCCGCGCTGGTGCGGGCGGAGCGGGCGCTGGGGATCTCCCGGCCGGGGGACGACGCGCCGCACTGGGCGCGCTACTTCGACGAGGCCCAGCTCGCGGACGAGTTCGGCCACTGCCACCGCGACCTCCAGCAGTACCGCGTCGCGGCCCAGCACGCCGAGCGGTCGCTCCAGCTGCGCGCTCCGGTGTACGCCAGGAGCAGGCTGTTCTGCCGGGTGGTGCTCGCCTCCGCGCGGCTCGGGCTCGGCGAGCTGGACCAGGCGTGCCTGCTGGGCGCCGAGGCGGCCCAGCAGGCGGCGGAGATGCGGTCGGTGCGGGCGACGGAGTACGTACGCGACTTCGAGCGCCGCCTGGAGCCGTACAGGGACGCCGTCGCCGTACGCGGATACCGCGACCGGGTCGCCGCGCTGGGCTGACGGAAGGTCTCAGGCGGCGGTCGGCAGCCGCGTCCCGTCGTCCTGCCGCACACGCACCCCCAGATCCGTGAGGATCGCCGACGCGGCGCGCCTGCCCGAGCGCAGCGCCCCCTGGACCGTGCTGATGTCGCGGTGGTCGCCGCACACGTACAGCCCGGTGAGCAGCCTGACGGGCCGGCGTGGGTCGTGCGGCGGCGGCATGGCGGGCACGGCCTCCGGGTCGTGACGGGCGGCCAGCAGCTCCCAGCCGTCGGTGGACGTGCCGTACAGCCGGGCCAGATGGGCGCGTACCTCCTCGTCGAGGTTCCTGGGCGGCGGGCCGAGCACCGTGGAGGTGATCAGGGTCCGGCCGCGCGGGGCGCGCGAGGGGTCGACCTCGCTCATCACCGCGGTGTGCGCGACCGGCCCCGAGCGATCCGCGTCCAGCAGCAGACGGCCGCCGGTGACCGGTGCCTCGTCGGCGGTGTGGTGCACCACGGTCACCGGGTGGAACGCGGGCATCCGCAGACCGGGCAACAGCTCGGCCGCTGCTCCCGCGCCGGTGGCCAGCAGGAGCGAGCGACAGCCGAGCTCGCCGTGCTCCTTGGTGCGTACGGACGTGATGTCGGCGGCCGTCACGTGCACCCCGGTGCGCACGGTCCCGGGCGGCAGAGCGGCCGCCAGCAGCTCGGGCAGTGTCGCGGAACCGCCCGCGGGCACGCAGAGCCGGCCGCGCGCGTAGTCCCGCAGGGTGAGCTCGGCGATGCGGCTGGAGGTGCTGAGCCCGGGGTCGCCGAGCAGCGCCGAGAGCAGGGGGTGCAGGAATCCGGCGGCCGTACGGGGCGGGAGGCCGCGTGCCGCCAGAGCGTCGAGCGCGGTCCTGTCAGGCCTGGCCAGGATCCGGGACTCGGGAGCGGTGGCGAGACGGGCCAGCCAGGCCCCGAGCCTGGCCTGTTCGATGGCCCCGCCCAGAGGCGCGCGTGGGGCGCTCGACCGGGAGCGCACAGCACGGAGTGCGCCCCGCGCGCTCCGTACATCTCCGGCGCGGTACTGCCGCCCTCCGCTGTGGACGAGCACCCCGGGCGCGAAGTGCCGCAGCACCAGCCCTTCGAGCCCCGGGGTGCCGCTCAGCCCCGGATACGCGGAGCTGAGCAGTGGACCGAGATGGTCGAGCCGGAAACCGTCCATGTCCTGGGTGGCCATCCGCCCGCCCACCTGCGGGGCGGCCTCCAGGACGCTGACGTCGACCCCTGCGCCGATCAGCCGGTGAGCCGCCGAAAGGCCGGCGGTCCCGGCCCCGATGATGACCACATCCGCGTGGTCCGCTGTGTGTGCCCCGATCACGTGCCCCTCCCCGAGTCGGTGCGACTGGTGGGGGGCTATTGCCCCCAACAGGCTCCAGAAATGCCCGAGTTCGGGTCGAGGCTAGGTAGATGGCCGAGTCAGGTGCAGTCGCGCGCGCCCCGGGCACCGGTGCACGGGGTCGCACAGGGGGCCTGGAGCGGCGTCTGGGCGGCCCGGGAGCGGCCCCGGTACAGCGCAGGAGCGGCCCAGGAGAGCGGTCAGCGCAGAGCGGCGCGGATGGCCTCGTCGATGCCGGGGAAGGCGAAGGTGAAGCCCGAGTCGAGCAGCTGGCCGGGCAGCACCCGCTGGCTGGCCAGGACGTCGCCGGCGAAGTCGCCGAGCGCGAGCTTCAGCGCGGGCGCCGGAGCGGTGAACAGGGTCGGACGGCGCAGCACCCGCCCCATCGCGGCCGTCACCTGGGCATTGGTGACGGGGGACGGGCCCGTCAGATTCACCGGGCCTGACAGTGTCCCGGTGTCCAGGATGTGCCGCAGCGCCGCGATGTGGTCGTGCAGCGCGATGAAGCTCCAGTACTGCCGGCCGTTCCCCATCCGTCCGCCGAGCCCCGCCTTGAACAGCGGGAAGAGGCGCGCCCAGGCCCCGCCCCGCCGGGAGACGACCAGTCCGGTCCGCGCGTGGACGGTGCGTACGCCCGCCTCCTCGGCCGGAGCGGTGGCCTCCTCCCACTCCACGCACACGGACGGCAGGAAACCGTCGCCGGGCGGTGCGCTCTCGTCGACGGCACGGTCGCCCGTGTCGCCGTAGAAGCCGACGGCCGACCCGCACAGCAGCACCTTCGGCGGGGTGTCCAGGGAGGCCACCGCCTCGGCGACGGCCGCGGTGCCGAACACCCGGCTGTCCCGGATCTCGCGCTTGTAGGCCTCGGTCCACCGGTGGTCCCCGACCCCCGCCCCCGCGAGGTGGACGACCGCGTCGCAGCCGACCAGGCCCGCCGCGTCGACGTACTGGCGCTTCGGGTCCCACTCCACCTCGTCGCCGGTGGCGGCCGGGCGGCGCACCAGGCGCACCACCTCGTGCCCGTCGGCGCGGAGCGAGCGCACGAGCGCCGATCCGATGAGTCCGGTCGATCCGCTGACGGCGATTCGGGAGCGCAGCATGGCGTCCATCCTGCCCCATGTGCCGTCGGTCACGCGGAAGGCGGACGCGCGGCGCCCGCAGGGAGCCGTGTCGCACCGAGGACCGGCTCAGGCCGTGCCGAAGCGTTCCCAGAGCGCGGGGTAGCGCTCCGCCAGCGCCATGTCGTCGTCGAACCCGAAGGGCGTGCCCGCCGGTTCCGCCGGCTGAGGCGGCAGCCCCAGGTCGGGGGCGACCACCCCGGTCAGCTGCTCGTAGGCCTCGTCGGCGGCGTAGCCGATGTCCTCGCCGTCCCCGTCGACGGCCTCGTCGAAGTCGTCCAGGAGCTCGGCCAGCGCGTCCGGGTCGTGCACCGCGCCCTCGAAGACCTCCCGGCCCTGGGCGATCAGCCAGCAGCGGAAGTAGTCGAACGCGTCGTCGCTCGCCCCGCCGAGCAGCACGGCGGCCGCGCCCCACAGATCCCAGCGGTAGGCGCGGTTGTAGCGGGCCTCGAAGTGCCGGGCGAAATCCAGCACGGAGTCGGGATCGAGCCGTGCCAGCCGTTCGACGAGCAGATCGGCGTGGTCCTCGGGGTCGCCGTCGGCGGCCTCGCGGGTGTTGTCGATGATCTCCCAGAACTCCGTCTCGTCCATCACGGGTCCAGCATCTGCCCCGAGGGCGGCCGACGCACGCCCAGACACCGGAATGCGGCCTTCGGCGTCACTTCCGGGCCACTTCAGTGATAGAGGTCGCGCAGTCGTTCGGCGGTATCGGCAAAGCGTTCGCGCAGGGCGGCGGGGGCCAGGACCTCCACCTCCGGCCCCAGGGACAACAGCTGGCCGTACGCCACATCGGCGGACTCGACCGGCAGGACGACCGTGCGCCGGCCGTCCGCGTCCGGTGCCGACGCCCCGGCCAGCGCCTCGGCCGCGGCGGCCCGGTCCACGGTGTGCGGCAGCCGCCGGGCCCCCGCGTCCGACAGCCGTACGGTCACCTCGGTACGCAGGAGCGAGCGGGCGAACTGCGAGGCCCGCTCCTCCCAGAAACGCGGCAGGTCGAAGTCCTCGTCCCGTACGAAGCGGGTCTCCGACAGGACGACAGAGGTGAACCGGTCCATCCGGTACACCCGGAAGTCGTCACCGGCCCGCGCGCAGAGATACCAGACCCCGGCCTTCAGGACGAGCCCGTACGGAGCGAGCTCCCGCTCCACCTCGTCCGACGGCCGGCGGCGGTAGCGCGCCAGGACCAGCCGGTCGTCCCGGACGGCCTCCGCGACGGCGGGCAGCAGCTCGGGGGCGGGCGGATCGTGGTACCAGCCGGGCGCGTCCAGGTGGAAGCGCTGGGCCGCGGTGCGCGAGGCGTCCCGGAGCGACGGCAGCAGGGCGGCCGTCACCTTCAGCCGGGCGGCCGACGCGGCGTCGTCGAGCCCCATCTCGCGCAGGGCGGTGGGCAGCCCGGACAGGAAGAGCGCCTCGGCCTCATGGCGGGCAAGACCGGTGAGCCGGGTCCGGTAGCCGCCCATCAGCCGGAAGCCGCCGGCCCGGCCGCGGTCGGCGTACACCGGCACACCCGCCTCGGACAGCGCCTGGGCGTCCCGGGTCACGGTGCGCTCCGACACCTCCAGCTCCTCGGCCAGCTCCGCGCCGGTCATGGAGGGCCTGGACTGCAGGAGCAGCACCATCTTGATCAGCCGGGCAGCACGCATGGACCCATTGTGATGCGCGCCGGCGGGGTGCGGACGCCGGGCGACCCGGTACCCGCACCCCGCCGTCGCGGACTCACATGCCGTACTTCTCCCGGGCCTCCTTGACCTTCGAGGCCGGGATCTCGCCGCGGCGGGCCAGCTGGGCCAGCGCGGCGACCGTGACCGACTCGGCGTCGACACCGAAGTGGCGCCTGGCCCCCTCGCGGGTGTCGGAGAGGCCGAAGCCGTCCGTGCCCAGCGAGGACCAGTCCTGCTCCACCCACTGGCTGATCGAGTCGGGGACCGCGCGCATCCAGTCGCTGACCGCGAGGACCGGGCCGGGCGCACCGGAGAGCGCCTGGGTCACGTAGGGCACGCGCTGCTCACCGCGGAGCAGCGCCTCGTCGGACTCCAGCGCGTCGCGGCGCAGCTCGCCCCACGAGGTGGCGGACCATACGTCGGCCGTGACACCCCAGTCGGCGGCCAGCAGCTCCTGGGCCTTCAGGGCCCAGTGGATCGCCGTACCCGAACCCAGCAGCTGGAGGCGCGGCGCGTCCGCCGAGGCGGGCACGCCCTCCTTGAAGCGGTACAGGCCCTTGACGATGCCCTCCTCGACGCCTTCCGGCATCGCGGGCTGCTGCTTCGGCTCGTTGTAGACCGTCAGGTAGTAGAAGATGTTCTCGGCGTCCGGGCCGTACATCCGGCGCAGACCGTCCTTGACGATCACCGCGATCTCGTACGCGAACGCCGGGTCGTAGTTCAGGGACGCCGGGTTCGTCGACGCGAGCAGGTGCGAATGGCCGTCCGCGTGCTGGAGACCCTCGCCCGTCAGCGTCGTACGGCCGGCCGTGGCGCCGACGATGAAGCCCTTGCCGAGCTGGTCGGCGAGCTGCCACATCTGGTCGCCGGTCCGCTGCCAGCCGAACATCGAGTAGAAGATGTAGAACGGGATCATCGTCTCGCCGTGCGTCGCGTAGGACGTGGCGGCGGCGATGAAGTCGGCCATGGAGCCGGCCTCGGTGATCCCCTCGTTGAGGATCTGGCCGTCCTTGGCCTCCTTGTAGTACATCAGCTGGTCGCGGTCGACCGGGTCGTACGTCTGGCCGAGCGGGGAGTAGATGCCGGCCGAGGGGAACAGCGACTCCATACCGAAGGTACGGGCCTCGTCCGGGACGATCGGCACCCAGCGCCTGCCGGTCTCCTTGTCCCGCATCAGGTCCTTCACCAGGCGGACGAACGCCATGGTGGTGGCCATCTCCTGCTTGCCCGACCCCTTGTACAGGGCCTTGAAGGCGCGCTCCTCGGGCTGCGGGAGCGGCACCGTGTGCAGCCGGCGGGCGGGGGCCGGGCCACCGAGGGCGGCACGGCGCTCCTGGAGGTAGCGGACCTCGGGGGAGTCGGCGCCCGGGTGGGCGTAGGGGACGAGACCGTCCTCGAAGGCGCTGTCCGGGATCGGGAGGCCGAGCAGCTCGCGCATGCCCTTGAACTCGTCGATCGACAGCTTCTTCATCTGGTGGTTGGCGTTCTTGGACTCGAAGCCCTTGCCCAGCGTGTAGCCCTTGACCGTCTGGGCCAGGATCACGGTCGGCGCGCCCTCGTGCTCGACGGCGGCGCGGTAGGCCGCGTACACCTTGCGGGCCTCGTGGCCACCGCGGGAGCTGTAGAAACACTCGGCGATCTTGGCGTCGCTGAGGAGTTTCGCGAGCTCCACCAGGGCGGGCTCGGTGCCGAAGAAGTGCTCGCGGATGTAGGCCACGTCGCGCGTCGCGTACGTCTGGAACTGCGCGTCGGGGACCTGGCGCAGGCGGCGGATGAGCGCGCCCGTGGTGTCCAGCTGGAACAGCTCGTCCCAGGCGTTGCCCCAGAGCGTCTTGATGACGTTCCAGCCGGCTCCGCGGAACTGCGCCTCCAGCTCCTGGACCACGCGGAAGTTGGCGCGGACCGGGCCGTCGAGACGCTGCAGGTTGCAGTTGATGACGAAGGTCAGGTTGTCGAGCCGCTCACGGGCCGCGAGGGCGAGGGCGGCGGTCGACTCGGGCTCGTCCATCTCGCCGTCGCCGAGGAAGGCCCAGACGTGCGAGTTCGACGTGTCCTTGATCTTGCGGTTGGTCAGATAGCGGTTGAAGCGCGCCTGGTAGATCGCCGAGAGCGGGCCGAGGCCCATCGAGACGGTGGGGAACTCCCAGAGCCAGGGCAGCCGCCGCGGGTGCGGGTAGGACGGCAGGCCGTCGCCGCCCGACTCCTGGCGGAAGTTGTCGAGCTGCTGCTCGCCGAGGCGGCCGTCGAGGAAGGCGCGCGCGTATATACCGGGCGAGGCGTGGCCCTGGATGTAGAGCTGGTCGCCGGAGCCGTCGCCTTCCTTGCCGCGGAAGAAGTGGTTGAAGCCGGTCTCGTACAGCCAGGCCGCCGAGGCGAACGTGGCGATGTGGCCTCCGACGCCGTACCGGGCGCCACGGGTGACCATCGCGGCCGCGTTCCAGCGGTTCCACGCGGTGATCTTCGATTCCATCTCCAGGTCGCCGGCGAACGCGGGCTCGTCGGAGGTGGGGATGGTGTTGACGTAATCGCTCTCCAGCAGCTTGGGCAGCGCGATGCCGGCGCCCTCAGCGTGCTGGAGCGAACGCCGCATCAGGTACGCGGCGCGGTGCGGGCCCGCGGCCTCGGTGACGGCGTCGAGGGAGGCGGCCCATTCGGCGGTCTCCTCGGGGTCGCGGTCCGGGAGCTGGTCGAGCTCGCTCGGAAGCTTTGCTACGGGGTCGGTCATGATCGCCGCCTTCCGGAGTGGGAGGGGGTGGAGAAATCCCTGGCTGGCAGGACAGGGCGATGGGGCCGGGTGGGCCCGCGAGTGAACTGTAAGTCGCCGATCGATGATCGATCAAAGGGTGAAGGGCAAAACTTCTCGATATGAAGAAAAGTGGCATGCGGTGCCGCGAAACGGGGCACGGAGTGACGGGATCAAAGGCGCGAAACGGGCGCTGACCTGCACGCCTGAGCGACTCGCGCGCCGGATGGGCGCACTGCCCCGGGGTCGCTCGCCGGTGCTCTCAGGCGCGCGGCGCGCACCCGAGGACGTGCTCCTTCACCAGGACGCCGATCTGCGGGTCCTTCCGCAGGAACGCCTCGATGAGCGATTCGTGCTCCTCGGCGTACGACTTCTGCACGGTGCCGAGCCACCGGATCGACAGGGCGGTGAACACCTCGATGCCGAGTCCCTCCCAGGTGTGCAGCAGCACGGCGTTCCCCGCGGCGCGCACCATCTCCCGGTGGAAGGCCACCGTGTGCCGCACCTGTGCCTCACCGTCGGCCAGCCGGTCCGCCTCGTACAGCGCCGCCACATGAGGGGCGAGCGCCGAGCAGTCCTCGCCGAGCGCCGGGGCGGCCAGCTCGGCCGCGATCTGTTCGAGCCCGGCCCGCACGGGGTAGCTCTCCTCCAGGTCGGCCGCGGTGAGATTGCGTACTCGCACACCCTTGTTGGGCGCGGACTCGATCAGCCGCAGTGTCTCCAGCTCCCGCAGCGCCTCACGCACCGGTGTCTGGCTGACCTCCAGCTCGGTGGCGATACGGCGCTCCACGATCCGCTCGCCCGGCTTCCAGCGCCCGCTGACTATCCCTTCCACGATGTGCTCGCGGATCTGTTCGCGCAGCGAGTGGACGACGGGCGGGGTCATGAGGGGCTCCTTCGGGGCGAACCGGCGCTGCCTGCGCCGCACGGCGGCCGGGGGACGACCGGTGGTGTCCAGACAATGACGACCGGTGGTGTCTAGACAATACGGCGGCGCCCCCGCCCGGAAGTGTTCCGGACGGGGGCGCCGCTGGTGAGGCTGGTTACAGCTGTACGGCTCAGAGGCCGAGCTCGACCTCGAACTCGCCCGCCTCGAGGATCGCCTTGACCGTCGTCAGGTAGCGGGCGGCGTCGGCGCCGTCCACCAGACGGTGGTCGTAGGAGAGCGAGAGGTACGTCATGTCGCGGACGCCGATGACGGTGCCCTCGGCGGTCTCGATGACCGCGGGACGCTTGACGGTGGCGCCGATGCCGAGGATGGCCGCCTGGTTCGGCGGCACGATGACGGTGTCGAACAGCGCACCGCGCGAACCGGTGTTGCTGACCGTGAAGGTCGCGCCCGACATGTCGTCCGGGGTGAGGCCGCCACCGCGCGCCTTGCCGGCCAGCTCGGCGGTCTTCTTCGCGATACCGGCGATGTTCAGGTCGCCCGCACCCTTGATGACCGGGG
Organism: Streptomyces sp. NBC_01012; assembly: GCF_045162755.1. Taxonomy (NCBI): domain Bacteria; kingdom Bacillati; phylum Actinomycetota; class Actinomycetes; order Kitasatosporales; family Streptomycetaceae; genus Streptomyces; species Streptomyces sp. NBC_01012. The sequence goes on from NZ_CP108688.1 coordinate 5,842,349, forward strand.
TCATCAGGCCCTTCTCGGCGTCGACGGCGATGCCGATGTTCTCCGAGTCGAAGTACGTGATGGTGCCCTCGTCCTCGTTGATCCGGGCGTTGACGACCGGGTGGGCCTTCAGCGCCTGGGCCGCCGCCTTCACGAAGAACGGCATCGGGGACAGCTTGACGCCCTCGCGGGCGGCGAAGGACTCCTTCGCCTGGTTGCGCAGCTTCATCAGCTTCGTGATGTCGACCTCGAGGACCGTGGTCAGCTGCGCCTGCGAGTGCAGGGCCTTCATCATGTTCTCGCCGATGACCTTGCGCATGCGGGTCATCTTGACCGTCTGACCGCGCAGCGGGGACGCCTCGATCTTCGGCGCGGCCTTGGACGCCGCAGGGGCGGCGGCGGCCGGAGCCGGAGCGGCAGCGGCGGCCTTGGCGGCCTCCGCTGCGGCGATGACGTCCTGCTTGCGGATACGGCCACCGACGCCGGTGCCCTTGACCGAGCCCAGGTCGACGCCGTTCTCGGAGGCGAGCTTGCGGACCAGCGGCGTGACGTACGCACCGTCGTCACCGGAGGGCGCGGCCGGAGCTGCCGGCGCGGCCTTGGCCGGGGCGGCGGGCACGGCGGGTGCCGGAGCCGGAGCAGCCGGGGCCGGGGCGGCCGGGGCCGCGGGAGCCGGTGCCGGGGCGGCGGGCGCGGCCGGAGCCGGTGCCGGAGCGGCGGCGGGGGCCGGAGCGGCGGGTGCCGGAGCCGGAGCGGCGGCGGGTGCCGGGGCGGCGGGGGCCGGAGCGGCACCCGGAGCGCCGATGACGGCGAGCTTGGCGCCCACCTCGGCGGTCTCGTCCTCGGCGACGACGATCTCCAGCAGCACACCGGCGACCGGGGCGGGGATCTCGGTGTCGACCTTGTCCGTGGAGACCTCGAGCAGGGGCTCGTCCTCCGCGACCTCCTCGCCGACCTCCTTCAGCCAGCGGGTGACGGTGCCCTCGGTGACGCTCTCGCCGAGCGCCGGAAGGGTGACGTCGGTGCCGGAGGCACCACCGGCCGGAGCGGCGGCAGGAGCCTCGGCAGCGGGGGCCTCGGCGGCGGGGGCCGGGGCCTCCTGGGCGGCCGGGGCCGGTGCGGCCTCCGGCTCGGCGGCCGGAGCCGCGGCGGCGGGCGCGCCCGAACCGTCGTCGATGACGGCCAGCTCGGCGCCGACCTCGACGGACTCGTCCTCGGCGACCTTGATGGACGCGAGCACGCCGGAGGCGGGCGAAGGAATCTCGGTGTCGACCTTGTCGGTCGAGACCTCGAGCAACGGCTCGTCGGCCTCGACGTGCTCGCCCTCGGCCTTCAGCCAGCGGGTGACGGTGCCCTCGGTGACGCTCTCGCCGAGCGCCGGAAGGGTTACGGAAACCGACATGGTTTCAGTTGCTCCTTACGAAAGTGCGGAAGTGGTCGGTCGTCCCCGGGACTGGATCAGTCGTGGGAGTGGAGAGGCTTGCCGGCCAGGGCCAGGTGGGCCTCGCCCATCGCCTCGTTCTGCGTCGGGTGGGCGTGGATGAGCTGCGCGACCTCGGCCGGCAGCGCCTCCCAGTTGTAGATCAGCTGGGCTTCGCCGACCTGCTCGCCCATACGGTCACCGACCATGTGGACGCCGACCACGGCACCGTCCTTGACCTGGACGAGCTTGATCTCGCCCGCGGTCTTGAGGATCTTGCTCTTGCCGTTGCCCGCGAGGTTGTACTTGAGGGCGACGACCTTGTCCGCACCGTAGATCTCCTTGGCCTTGGCCTCGGTGATACCGACGGAGGCGACCTCGGGGTGGCAGTACGTCACCTTCGGCACGCCGTCGTAGTCGACCGGCACGGTCTTGAGCCCGGCCAGCCGCTCGGCCACCAGGATGCCCTCGGCGAAGCCGACGTGTGCGAGCTGGAGGGTCGGGACCAGGTCACCGACGGCCGAGATCGTCTCCACGTTGGTCTGCATGTACTCGTCGACGAGGACGTAGCCACGGTCCGTCGCGACACCCGCCTCCTCGTAACCGAGGCCCTGGGAGACCGGGCCGCGGCCGATCGCGACCAGCAGCACCTCCGCCTCGAAGGTCTTGCCGTCGGCGAGCGTCACCCGCACGCCGTCCTGCGTGTACTCGGCCTTGTCGAAGAAGGTGCCGAGGTTGAACTTGATGCCGCGCTTGCGGAACGCGCGCTCAAGGAGCTTGGAGCTGTTCTCGTCCTCGACCGGGACCAGGTGCTTCAGACCCTCGACGATGGTGATGTCGCTGCCGAAGGACTTCCACGCCGAGGCGAACTCGACGCCGATGACGCCGCCGCCCAGCACGATCGCCGACTTCGGCACACGGTCCAGCTTCAGCGCGTGGTCCGAGGAGATGATGCGGTTGCCGTCGATCTCCAGGCCGGGCAGCGACTTCGGCACGGAGCCGGTCGCCAGCAGCACATGGCGGCCCTGGACGCGCTGACCGTTGACATCCACCGAGGTGGGCGACGAGAGACGGCCCTCACCCTCGATGTAGTGGACCTTGCGCGAGGCGATGAGACCCTGCAGACCCTTGTACAGGCCCGAGATCACTTCGTCCTTGTACGCGTGGACGGCCGCCATGTCGATGCCGTCGAAGGTGGCCTTCACACCGAACTGCTCGGCCTCGCGGGCCTGGTCGGCGATCTCGCCGGCGTGCAGCAGCGCCTTCGTGGGGATGCAGCCGTTGTGCAGGCAGGTGCCGCCGACCTTGCCCTTCTCGATCAGTGCGACGTCCAGGCCCAGCTGAGCTCCGCGCAGGGCCGCGGCGTAACCGCCACTACCACCACCGAGGATCACTAGGTCGAAAACAGTGCTGGCGTCGTTCGCCACGTCACGTCCTCCATGCATGTGCGCCGTACGCCGGGCCCCGTCGCTGGGGTGTGACCGGCCGGTCGGCTGGTGTTCGGCCGCTTGCGTTATTCGGCCCTGTGGTGGGGGCCCTGTCCTGCCGAGAACCCATCTTCGCACTTGTTGAGTGCGGACGGGACGCGGGCCCCTGCTCCGAGTCGTACGAAGATCCGGTCCGGAGACTTACCGATGTGCGTGGATTTCCGGAAAAAGCCTGTCGGAGCCACCCAGGTGCCGGTCGGAGCCACCCAGGTGAACGCCCACGGCCCCGGACGTATGCCCGGGGCCGTGGGCGTCACGGAGCTGCCCAGGGCACGCCCTAGCCGAGGTCGCCGGCCGCGGTGCGCTCCACCAGCCGCACCAGGGTGCGGACCGAGGATCCGGTGCCGCCCTTGGGCGTGTAGCCGTACGGCGCGCCCTCGTGGAAGGCCGGGCCCGCGATGTCCAGGTGCGCCCAGGCGATGCCCTCGCCCACGAACTCCTTCAGGAACAGACCGGCCACCAGGCCGCCGCCCATCCGCTCGCCCATGTTGGCGATGTCGGCGGTCGGGGAGTCCATGCCCTTGCGCAGGTCGGCGAGGAGCGGCATCGGCCAGGACGCCTCGCCGACCTCCCCGGCGATCTCGTGGATCGACGTACGGAACGCGTCGTCGTTGCTCATCACGGCGAAGGTGCGGTTGCCCAGGGCCAGCACCATCGCGCCGGTCAGGGTCGCCACGTCGACGATCGCGTCCGGCTTCTCCTCCGAGGCGCGGGTCAGCGCGTCGGCGAGGACGAGCCGGCCCTCGGCGTCGGTGTTGAGGACCTCGACCGTCTTGCCGCTGTACATGCGCAGCACGTCACCCGGGCGGGTGGCGTTGCCGGACGGCATGTTCTCGGCGAGCGCCAGCCAGCCGGTCACGTTGATCCGGAGGCCGAGGCGGGCGGCCGACACGACGGTGGCGAGCACGGCGGCGGCGCCGCTCATGTCGCACTTCATCGTCTCGTTGTGGCCCGCGGGCTTGAGCGAGATGCCGCCCGAGTCGTAGGTGATGCCCTTGCCGACCAGGGCGACCGTCTTCTCCGCCTTCGGGTGGGTGTAGGCGAGCTTGACCAGGCGCGGGCCGTGCGTGGACCCCTGGCCGACGCCGAGCAGGCCGCCGTAACCGCCCTTGACCAGTGCCTTCTCGTCCAGCACCTGCACCTTGATGCCGTGCTCCTTACCGGCGGCGGTGGCCACGGCGGCGAAGGACTCGGGGTACAGGTCGTTGGCCGGGGTGTTGATCAGATCGCGGGCCCGGTTGATCTCCTCGGTGACCGAGAGGGCGCGCTCCACGGCGGCCTTGAAGGCCTTGTCACGCGGCTTGGCGCCGAGCAGGGCGACCTCGCCGAGCGGAAGCTTCACGGCGTTCCGGCCGGACGCGGCGCTCTTCGGGGCGACCTTGTCCTCGCCGCCCTGGTAGGCGGTGAAGGCGTACGCGCCCAGCAGGGCGCCCTCGCCGACGGCGCCGGCGTCCTCGGCGGACTCCGTCGGCAGTGCGAAACCTGCCTTCTTCGCGCCCTTCAGCGCACGGGCGGCGCTGCCCGCGGCACGGCGCAGTGCCTCGGCGTCGTACGTCTCGCCCTTCGCCGGGGCGGGACCGAGCCCGACCGCGACGACGACGGGGGCCTTGAAGCCGGAGGGGGCGGGGAGCTTGGTCACTTCGCCCTCGGCACCCGAGGCGCCCAGGGTCTCCAGGACGGCGGCGAGCTTTCCGTCGAACGCCTTGTCCACGGCCTCGGCGCCCGGTGCGACGACCAGGTCCCCGGACTTGGACCCAGCGCCCTTGGCGACGCCGACGACGAGTGCGTCGGCGCGCAGCGTCGCCGCACCTGAGGTGCTGAGAGTGAGAGCAGTCACGGTGGTGAATTCTCGCTTCCGTTGAGTTGTGTGCCGGTCGAGGGGTGGGCCGACCGTGCCCGGCGCATCGTAGACGGGCCCCCGGACGCGCCGGGAACGAGCCTACGCGCGCCCATGGCGACGGCTCACGGGGGCGTGGCCCGTCCGGGGAGGGGGACACCGAAAGGGAGCTGAAAAGGCCCCTGGTGCGGCTAGCCGACGGACAGCGCCAGGAGGGTCACCGTGGCGGCCGTCTCCTCCAGCGCGCCGAACACATCGCCGGTCACCCCGCCGAAGCGCCGCACACAGTGACGCAGCATCACCTGCGCGGCGCCGAGGCCGGCCAGGGCGGCGACGGCGAGGTGCGGGGCGGCGCCGCCACCGTCCAGGGCGCCGCCGGCCGCCGCGCAGCACACGACCACCGCGCCGGCCACGGCAGCGGCGCCCAGCGGCGGGACGGTGCCCGCCACCGCCGCGCCGAGCCCCTCGGGCCGGGCGGGCGGCACGCCCCGGCGCGCGGCCAGCGTGAGCGCGAGCCTGGCGGTGACGGCGGCGGCGACGGTGCCCAGCGCGCCCCGGGCCCAGCCGTGGTCGTAGAGCTCGTGGAGGGCCGCGACCTGGGCCAGCAGCACGAACAGCAGGGTGATCACACCGAACGGCCCGATGTCCGACTGCTTCATGATCCGCAGCGCGTCCTGGGCCGGCTTGGCGCTGCCGAGCCCGTCGGCGGTGTCCGCGAGCCCGTCCAGATGCAGCCCGCGCGTCAGCGCGGCGGGGAGGGCGGCGGAGACGACCGCGGCCACCAGGGGCCCCGAACCGCCGAGCAGGAACAGCACCCCGGGAACGGCCGCCAGCAGCCCCACGGCGAGTCCGGCGAGCGGGGCGCACAGCATGCCGGCGCGGGCGGTGTCACGGTCCCAGCGGGAGACGCGGACGGGGAGCGCGGTCAGGGTGCCGAGGGCGAAGCGCGCGCCGTGGCTGTTCAGGGAGGTCACCGCGCGCAGGCTAGCCGGTGCGTACATGACCCGCGGCGGTACTAGATTGGGCAAAGCGGCCCAAAAGCCTCGTTGGTGGGTCTTCGGACGGAGGTGGCATGGGTCACTGGTTCCAGCAGAACATCGTCGAGCCGGGCAAACTCCCGCTGCTGCTCGCCCTGAGCGCCTTCGTGCTGACCTTCGCCGTCACCCGGGTGATCACCCGGATGATCAGGGCCGGGAAGGGACCGTTCCGCAACATCACGCCCGGCGGTGTGCACGTCCACCATGTGGTGCCCGGCGTCGTGCTCACCGTGGTCGGCGGCTTCGGCGCGGTCGCCGGCGGCAGCCACGGTGTCACGGCCGGGATCCTCGCGGTCGTCTTCGGGGCGGGCGCGGGCCTGGTGCTCGACGAGTTCGCCCTGATCCTGCATCTCGACGACGTGTACTGGACCGAGGAGGGCCGCCAGAGCGTGGAGGTCGTCGTCCTCACCGCCTCGCTCGTCCTGCTCGTGCTCGCCGGCTTCTCCCCGCTCGGCGTGGACGAGCTGACCGGCCAGGAGCAGCAGGACCGGCTGGGGGTCGTCCTGACGTACGTCGTCAACTTCGGTCTTGTGCTGATCGCCCTGTTCAAGGGCAAGGCCCGGATGGCGGTGGTCGGCACCCTTGTCCCGTTCGTCGCTCTGATCGGCGCGACGAGACTGGCCCGCCCCGCGTCGCCCTGGGCGAGGCGCTTCTACCGCCGGCGCCACCGGGCCCGTGCCAGGGCGGTGCTGAGGGCCTATCACCACGATGTGCGCTGGGTGGGACCGCGCCGCCGGTTCCAGGACCTGATCGGCGGGGCCCCCGACCGGAACCCGCTGCCCGGCCCCCCGCCGGACGGGGGAACCTGACGCACCGTCACCCGGCCCCCGGCGCTCAGGCGGTGGTGTCCGCGGGCTCCGCGTCCCCGGACGGCTCCTGCGCTTCCTCTTCCTCTTCCTCTTCCGCTTCCTCGGCGGCGGGCTCCTGGGCGCGCTCGGGGAGCTCCGCGGACAGCGCCGCCGCGGCCTGCACGAGCGGCAGCGCCAGCAGGGCGCCGCTTCCCTCGCCCACCGTCACCCCGTGGTCCAGCAGCGGGGTCAGCGCCATCCGGTCCAGCGCCTTCAGCTGGGCGGGTTCCCCGCTGAGCTGCCCCGCCAGCCACCAGTCCGGCGCCCGGAAGGCCGCCCGCTGGGCCACCAGCGCACAGGCAGCCGAGACCACCCCGTCCAGCACCACGGGCATCCGGCGCACCGCGCTCTGGAGCAGGAATCCCGTCATGGCCGCCAGATCGGCGCCGCCCACGGTCGCCAGCAGCTCCAGCTGGTCGCCGAGGACCGGCCTGGCCCGCCGCAGCGCGTCCCTGACCGCCGCGCACTTACGCATCCACGCCAGGTCGTCGATGCCCGCCCCGCCGCGCCCGGTCACCACCGAGGCGTCCGTACCGCACAGGGCGGCGATCAGCGTCGATGCCGCCGTCGTGCCACCCACACTCAGATCACCCAGCACCACCAGATCGGTGCCGGAGTCGGCCTCCTCGTCGGCGATGCGCATCCCGAGCCGTACGGCCTGCTCGGCCTCCTCGGCCGTCAGCGCGTCCTCGACGTCGATACGGCCGCTGCCGCGCCGCACCCGGTCGCGTACGACGGCCTCCGGCAGCAGCTCCGGATCGCAGTCGAGACCGGCGTCCACGATCCGCAGGGGGACGGAGAAGCGCCGTGCCAGCACCGCGACGGGGCTCGCACCGTCCAGCACCGCCCTGACGAGCTCGTGCGCGGTGCCCGCTGCCCGGCCCGAGACCTCCAGCTCCGCCACGCCGTGATCACCGGCGAACAGCACGACACGTGGACGCTCGACCGCCTTGACGGGGACCGACTGCTGGGCGGCCGACAACCATTCACCCAGTTCGTCGAGCCGGCCGAGCGCGCCGACGGGAACGGCGAGCCGCTCCCGGCGTTCCTCGGCATCACGTCGTACGCCGCCGTCGGGGCGCTCGATCAGGTCGGAGAAGTCGTCCAGATTCACGGGGGTCTGCCTCGCGGGTCGTCGCAGGGTGGGCCGGAACCCGCCGGGGGGCTCCTGTGCGGAACAGTACCCGGCGCTCCCCTCCGCATCCCGGGCCCCGCACCCGCCCGGGGCTCAGCCCCGCAGCACCAGCGCCCGTCCCGCCACCACCAGCAGCACCTGCTCGCACTCGGCCGCGAACGCGTTGTTCAGCCGGCCCAGTTCGTCCCGGAAGCGCCGCCCCGACGCCGTCGCCGGGACCACGCCCGAGCCGGTCTCGTTGGTCACGGCGACGACCGTACGGCGGGTTCCGCGCACCGCGCGCACCAGCTCGGCGACCCGTTCGCGCAGCTTCGCCTCCCCGCCGTCCGCCCACCGGGCGTCGTCCCAGGCACCTGCCCGGTCCATCGCGTCCGTCAGCCACAGCGACAGACAGTCGATCAGCAGCGGCGGGCCGTCCGCCTCCAGCAGCCCCGCCAGCTCACAGGTCTCCTCGGTGCGCCACGCGGCGGGCCTGCGCTCCCGGTGCAGCCCGATCCTGGCCGCCCACTCGGCGTCCCCGTCGCGTCGGCCGCCCGTCGCCACGTACACCACCTCGGGGAAGGTCTCCAGGCGCTGTTCGGCCTCCACCGACTTCCCCGACCGTGCCCCACCGGTGATCAGCGTGCGCCGGGGCAGGTCGGGCAGGACGCGGTAGGCGCCCACCGGCAGAGTCGTCCCGTCGGGCACCGCGCGCGCCCCGCCGGCCGCGAGCCGGCGGTCCAGCTCGGGTCCTGGCGGCGCGTCATGGTCCAGATGGACGGCGATCACCTCGGTGGTGGGCCCGACGGCCTCGACGGCCCGCAGCCTGGCCACGGCATCGGGGCGCCCGATCACATCGCACACGACCATGTCGTACGGCTCGGCCACCGGGTCGGCCAGGCCGGCGGGGGAGGCGCCGGGCGGCAGATAGAGCAGCCGCTCACCGTCCGGTGCCGTCACCTCGTAACCGGTGCCGGGGGAGTCCATCGCCACCGCCCTGATCCGGTGCCCGCTGATCAGCGTCAGCTCCTGGCCGTCGGGGACCCGGCCGGCCGGCGGCAGCGACGCGGGCAGCTCCACCGCGGGCCCGTCATGGGGGTGGGTCAGCAGCACCTGCCGTACGCCGGCCAGCGAGCGACCCGCACGGGCGGCGGCGAACACGGCGCCCGGGGTGAGATCCAGCAGCAGCGCGTCGTCCACGAGCAGCGCGGTCGCGGCACGTGCCCCGGTGCCGCGGGAGGACGCGCAGACGGCGCAGGGGCAGTCGGGCCGCGGCAGCCCGTCGGGGGCTCCGGTGCCGAGCAGTGTCAGTTCCACGTGTCGATCCTGCCGTGTCCATCAGCCACCTGCGCGCCCGGGACACCCACTAGTCTTCGGGGAGCAACGCGACCCAGGAGGCGGACATGGCGTGGACGTGGCGGTTCGAGAAGTCCGACGGTACGGAGACGGAGCCGGCGCTGCAGCCGGAGGAGTTCACGACTCAGGGCGACGCGGAGTCCTGGATCGGTGAGTTCTGGAAGGAGCTGCTCGACGGCGGCGCGGACCAGGTGACGCTCTTCGAGGACGCGACGAAGATCTACGGCCCGATGAGCCTTCAGGCCTGAGCCGGTCGTGCGGCCTGACAGCTTCTTCGGGGCTGTCAGGCTCCCCGGGGCGCTCGGGCTCCTCGGGCCCTCGGGAGCTCCTCCGGCCCTCGTGCTCAGATCTCGCCCAGGGTGACATCGGCCGTCTTCTTCGAGCCCGACCTGGTGTACGTCACCGAGACCTTCCGGCCGGGTTTCTCGTCCGCGAGCACCTCCGAGAGCGAGGTGATCGTGGTGACCCGGGTCCCGTCGATCCGGGTGATCACGTCCCCGACGCGCAGGCCGGCCTTCGACGCGGCCCCGCCCTTCGAGACGCTCACGATCGCGACACCCGCAGGCTTGTACGAGCTGTCCACGACCGTGCGGCCCGTGATGTCCAGGGCCGCGCGGCCCGAGTCGGTGACCTTCCCGTTCTTGATGATCTGGTCGGCGACCGTCCGCACCATCGAGACGGGGATGGCGAAGCCGATCCCCGGCGCCGCGCCGCCGCCCTGCTGCGAGTCGGTCGCCGCGAGCGTCGGGATGCCGATGACCTCGCTGTCGAGGTTCACCAGGGCCCCTCCGCTGTTGCCCGGGTTGATGGCCGCCGAGGTCTGCACCATGTCGGCGAGCGTCGCCCCGGTGCCACCGTCCGAGCCGCCCTCGCTGACGGTCCGGCCCACGGCGGAGACGATGCCCTGGGTGACACTGCTGGACAGCCCGAGCGGTGAGCCCATCGCCAGGACGATCTGCCCCACCTCGACCTCTTCGGTCTGCCCGAACTTCGCGGGCCGCAGCCCTTCGGGGGTGTCGTCGAGCTTGATGACGGCCAGGTCCTGCTCCGGATAGGAGGACACCAGGGACGCCTTGAGCACCTTCTCTCCCGTGGCGCCACTGACATCGAAGGTCTTCTTACGGCCCACGACATGGGCGTTGGTGACGATGTGGCCCTGGTCGTCGTAGACGATGCCCGAGCCGAGCGAGTCCCCGGCGCCGACCTGCACGACGGAGGGCAGCACATCCTTGATGACGGCCTGGTACTGGTCCTCCAGGGCGTCCGAGGTCCGGGACACCACCGCCTGCTGCCGGGCGGGGGCGGCGGACGGGGCCGTGCCGGAACCGGCGCAGCCACCCGCCAGGGCGATCACGCAGGCACCGGCGGCCAGCAGTGTGAGCGAGCGGCGTACCCGCCTGCGGGAAGGGGTTGCGTCCATGCCCGGAGTATGGCCAGGACCCGCAGCCGACGGCCTGTGCTGCTGGGCCGATCAGGCGTACGAGGGCGGCGGACTCAGCCGCGTACTCCGCACAGGTGCAGCAGCGCCGCCACCCCGCGGTACGGGTCGGTGCGGCCGGCCCGGTCCTCGGCGGCGAACAGCCGCGCGAGCTCGTCGGGGGCGGGCAGCTCGGCGTCCTCGCCGACGTTGTCCGTGAAGACCCGCACGCCGTACCACGCGTGCAGCGGGGCGGCGATCCCGGCGAGGGTGGCCCGCAGGACACCGAGCCGGTCGGCCCTGACGTCCAGGCCCAGCCTGTTCGTGTACGTGTCGCTGTCGAACGCCGTGAGAGCCGCGCCGAAGTCACCGGTCGTCCCCGGGCGCATGGCGAGCGCATCCGCGTTCCGCACGAGCAGCGAGAGCAGCCCGCCGGGCGCCAGCATCCGGGCCAGCCCGGCCAGCAGCGGATCCGGCTCCGGGACATACATCAGCACGCCGTGGCAGAGCACCACGTCGAAGCTGCCCGGCAGGAAGTGCACCCCGGTGTCGCGGCCGTCGCCCTCGATCAGCCGCACCCGCTCCCTGATGCCCTCGGGCTCGCCGGCCAGGGCCTCCCGTGCCGAGCGCAGCATCTCGGCGTCGGACTCCAGGCCCGTCACGGAGTGCCCGGCCCGCGCCAGGCGCAGTGCCTGGGTGCCCTGCCCCATGCCGACGTCGAGCACCCGCAGCCGCTGCCCCACCGGGTAGCGGGCGGATATCTGCTCGTCGAGCTGCCGGGCGACGAGCTCCTGGCGGACCGTGTTGCGCAGCCCGCCGAGCCCGCCCAGCCATCGGGCGGACACTCCGGCGAAGCCGGAGGTCTCCGTGCCCGTGTCCGTGCTCAGGGCCGCTCTCCCCGCTTGACCTGGGGCTTGGGGAGACGCAGCCGGCGCATCTGGAGCGTACGCATCAGGCCGTAGGCCACGGCGCCGCGCTTCGGGGTGTCGGGGAAGCGCTGGGCCAGCTGCTTCTTGAGACGGAAGCCGAGGCCGATGGAGTCGACGACGATCAGCACGATCACGCCGAGCCAGAGCAGCAGCGAGATGTTCTGGATGTTCCGGATCTGGATCACGCTGAGGATCAGGATGATCACTGCGAGCGGAAGGAAATACTCCGCGATGCAGAAGCGCGAGTCCACGAAGTCACGGACGAAGCGCCGCACGGGCCCCTTGTCGCGGACCGGCAGATAGCGCTCGTCACCCGACGCCAGCGCTTCGCGCTGCCGGGCCATGTCGGCCCGGCGTGCTTCCCGCTGGCGCCTCGTCGCCTCCTTGCGGTCGGTCGGCGCACCACTGGAGGCACGCCTGCGCTGCGTCTGGGCCTCGCTGCGCTTGGGGGTGGGGCGACCTTTGGGAGCCTGAGGGTCGCGGGGCTGCTTGGAGAGGTCCGCCGTCACCTTGCCGGTGGGGGCCTTCTCTTCCTTGGAACGGCTACGGAACACAAAACCCAAGGGTACGGGGTCGGCCGGGAGTACCGAGGACCGGCCGGGAACGATCCGGCAACGGCCTGCGTCCTGAAAAGTGTCCCGACAGGGGCAGAACGGACGTTGTCGGCCGATCCCCGAGGGGCATCTACTCCCTGGGCGGGAGCGGTGGCAGGCGGCAGTCGTCCTTGCGGAGGACCACATCCGTGCTCGAACAGTGCGGTAATAGAGGTAGGGCCCGTACTGTGGGTTCTGTTGGAGTGCTGGAGCTCAGTTAAGTCAGAAGGGGGCGCGCGAAGCCCATGAGCGGTGTCATGAAGCGTATGGGAATGATCTTCCGCGCGAAGGCAAACAAGGCCCTTGACCGGGCCGAGGATCCGCGCGAGACCCTCGATTACTCGTACCAGAAGCAGCTCGAACTGCTTCAGAAGGTACGCCGCGGCGTCGCCGATGTGGCGACCTCGCGCAAGCGGCTCGAACTGCAGCTGAACCAGCTGCAGGGGCAGTCGTCCAAGCTGGAGGACCAGGGCCGCAAGGCACTCGCGCTCGGCCGCGAGGACCTGGCCCGGGAGGCGCTGTCCCGGCGCGCCGCCCTCCAGCAGCAGGTCACGGACCTGGAGACGCAGCACCAGACGCTGCAGGGCGAGGAGGAGAAGCTCACTCTCGCGGCCCAGCGTCTGCAGGCCAAGGTCGACGCCTTCCGTACGAAGAAGGAGACCATCAAGGCCACCTACACCGCCGCCCAGGCCCAGACCCGGATCGGAGAGGCCTTCTCCGGCATCTCCGAGGAGATGGGCGACGTCGGCCTGGCGGTCCAGCGGGCCGAGGACAAGACGCAGCAGCTCCAGGCCCGTGCGGGAGCCATCGACGAGCTGCTGGCCTCCGGTGCCCTCGACGACTCGACCGGCACGGCGAAGGACGACATCGCCGCCGAGCTGGACCGGCTCTCCGGTGGTACGGATGTAGAACTGGAACTGCAGCGCATGAAGGCCGAGCTGGCCGGCGGTTCGGCCGGGCAGCAGCAGGCCATCGAGGGCGGCGCCGAGGACGCGGCACCGCAGTCGCAGCAGTCCCCGCACAAGTTCGACAAGCAGTGAGGGCGGCGTCATGATCGTACGGATCATGGGGGAGGGCCAGGTCGTACTGGCCGACAGTCAAGTCGCCGAGCTGAACAAGCTCGACGACATCCTCCTCGCGGAGATGGAGAGCGGTGACGGACCCGGGTTCCGCACCACGCTCCACGCTCTCCTGGACAAGGTGCGCGAGCTCGGCTCGCCGCTCCCCGACGACTCGCTCGAGCCGTCGGAACTGATCCTTCCGGCTCCTGACGCCACGCTCGAAGAGGTGCGCTCCATGCTTCGCGACGACGGGCTGATCCCCGGCTGACCGGGGCGGCCCGATCCCACGGAAGGGCCCTCGCTCCGCACTCCCCACGGTGCCCCGCCCGGTACGCCCGGCGCGGGGCACAGTGCTGCGTACACGCCGGGACCACCCGATCGGCCGCACGCCGTACCGTTGCTCCGTGACCACCCTCGGAACCGGGCTCGTGCGCGCCCGCCGCTGGCTGCGCGGCCACTCCCTCGCCTTCGACGGTGCCCTGGCCGCGGTCGTGCTCGTCTGCATGCTCTGCGCGTCGTTCGCCGAGCCGAGCCCCGGCCACAGCCCGCCCGTGCTCGCGGCCAGGGACCCCGAGGTCTCCGGCGTGCTGCTGATGGTCCTGGCGGCCGCGGTGCTCGTCCTGCGCAGGCGCAGGCCCATGACGGTGCTCGCGGCGACCGGGGCGCTGTCCGCCACCGAGTTCGTCCTGACCGGTCTGCCCTCTCCCATCGTGGTGAGCGCGGTCATCGCGCTCTTCACCGTCGCGGCCAGCACCGACCGCCCCACCACCTGGCGGGTCGGCCTGCTGACCATGGGGGTGCTGGCCCTGGCCGCGATGGTGGCCGGTCCCACGCCCTGGTACAGCCAGGAGAATCTCGGCGTCCTGGCCTGGACCGGGCTCGCCTGTGCCGCCGGGGACGCCGTACGCAGCAGACGCGCCTTCGTCGACGCCATCAGGGAACGGGCCGAACGCGCGGAACGCACCCGCGAGGAGGAGGCGGGCCGCAGGGTCGCCGAGGAGCGCCTGCGGATCGCCAGGGACCTGCACGACGTCGTCGCCCATCACATCGCCCTGGTCAACGTCCAGGCCGGGGTCGCGGCGCACGTCATGGACCGGCGCCCCGACCAGGCGAAGGAGGCGCTCGGCCACGTACGGGAGGCGAGCCGCTCCGCGCTCAACGAACTACGGGCCACGGTCGGGCTGCTGCGGCAGTCCGGCGACCCGGAGGCGCCCACCGAACCCGCCCCTGGGCTCGCCGTCCTCGACGCCCTGGTCGACACCTTCCGCAACGCCGGGCTGCCCGTCGAGGTCGCCTGCACCGACCCGGACAGCCCGCTGCCCGCCGCGGCCGACCTCGCGGCCTACCGGATCATCCAGGAAGCGCTGACCAATGTACGCAAACACGCGGGCGCCGGCGCGAAGGCCGAGGTGAGCGTCGTACGCGTCGGGAGGACCGCGGAGGTCACCGTGCTCGACGACGGCACGGGGGCGGGGCCGGGCCCCGCGCCTGACGACGGTGGCGGGCACGGCCTGCTCGGCATGCGCGAGCGGGTCACCGCGCTGGGCGGCACCCTCACGGTGGGGCCCCGTTACGGAGGCGGGTTCAGGGTCCATGCGATCCTGCCCGTCACATCCCGCACACGCGCGCCGGAAGGGCCGGGCGCGGTGGGGGCCACGGGGGGATGACGCGCATGACGCCCATCAAGGTGCTGCTCGCCGACGACCAGGCGCTGCTGCGCAGCGCCTTCCGGGTGCTGGTCGACTCCGAACCCGACATGCGGGTCGTCGGTGAGGCGGCCGACGGCGCCGAAGCGGTGGAGCTGGCCCGCTCGACCCTCGCCGACGTCGTGCTGATGGACATCAGGATGCCGGGCACCGACGGTCTCGCCGCCACCCGGATGATCAGCGCCGACCCGGATCTGGCCGACGTACGGATCGTCATGCTCACCACCTTCGAGGTGGACGAGTACGTGGTGCAGTCCCTGCGCGCCGGCGCGTCGGGCTTCCTCGGCAAGGGCGCGGAGCCGGACGAACTCCTCAACGCCATCCGTGTCGCGGCCGCCGGTGAGGCGCTGCTCTCCCCGGTCGCGACCAAGGGGCTCATCGCCAGCTTCCTCGCCCAGGGCGGCAGCGCCCCCGATGACCCGCACGGCACGGAGTACGCCGAGCGCCTCGCCGCGCTGACCGGGCGCGAGCGGGAGGTACTTGTCCAGGTCGCGGGCGGACACTCCAACGACCAGATCGCCGACCGGCTGGTCGTCAGCCCCCTCACCGTGAAGACCCATGTGAACCGGGCCATGGCGAAACTGGGCGCGCGGGACAGGGCGCAATTGGTGGTCATTGCCTACGAATCGGGCCTTGTCCGTCCCAGGGTGGAGTGACGGGTGGAGGCCCGGCTACTCCAGCTGCGGTATGCGGGGGGCCGAGAAAGCAGCCCGGGGGCCGACGTTTTCGTATCGCGAACAGGCGATCGTATAGATGGGCGGGCTGTGTCCCCGCGTGTTTCCGCTGATCCTCTGCCCACGGACGTGGGCGTGGAGCACCCGCCCACCTGCCGCGTACGCCACAGAAGAGAGACCTAACCCATGTCCTGGCTGTCCAGATTCAGCCTCGCGCAGCGGGCTCTGATCGGGCTGATCTCGATCGTCGCGCTCGTTTTCGGAGCGATCGCGATCCCGCAGCTCAAGCAACAGCTGCTGCCCACCATCGAGCTCCCGATGGTGTCGGTGCTGGCCCCGTACCAGGGCGCGTCCCCCGATGTGGTCGAGAAGCAGGTCGTCGAGCCTCTCGAGAACGCCATCAAGGCCGTCGACGGCGTCGACGGCATCACCTCGACCGCCAGCGAGGGCAACGCCGTCGTCATGGCGACCTTCGACTTCGGTGACGAGGGCACGAAGCAGCTCGTCGCCGACATCCAGCAGGCCGTGAACCGTGCCCGCGCCGAGATGCCCGACACCGTGGACCCGCAGGTCGTCGCCGGTTCGACGGACGACATCCCGACCGTCGTGCTCGCCGTCACCTCGGACAAGGACCAGCAGGCGCTCGCCGACCAGTTGGACCGCACGGTCGTTCCCGCGCTCGAGGACATCGAGGGCGTCGGCCAGGTCTCGATCGACGGCGTCCAGGACCTCCAGGTCTCCGTCGTCCCCGACGACAAGAAGCTCGCCGCCGCGGGCATGAACGCCGCCTCGCTGGCCCAGGCACTCCAGTCCGGCGGTGCCACCGTCCCGGCCGGCTCCTTCTCCGAGTCGGGCAAGAGCCGCACCATCCAGGTCGGCGGCTCCTTCACCTCGCTCAAGCAGATCGAGGACCTGAAGGTCGCCGCGAAGGACCCGGCGACGGGCGAGTCCGGCACGGCGGTCCGCGTCGGTGACGTCGCCACGGTGAAGCAGGAGCCCGCCACCGCGGTCTCCATCACCCGTACGAACGGCAAGCCGAGCCTCGCCGTCCTGGCGACGATGGACAAGGACGGCAGCGCCGTCGCCATCTCGGACGCCGTCGAGGACAAGCTCCCCGACCTGCGCAAGGACCTCGGCTCGGGCGCCGAGCTGACCGTGGTCTCCGACCAGGGACCGGCCGTCTCCAAGGCGATCTCGGGACTGACCACCGAGGGCGCGCTCGGCCTGCTCTTCGCCGTGATCGTGATCCTGGTGTTCCTGGCGTCGATCCGTTCGACGCTGGTCACCGCGGTCTCCATCCCGCTCTCCGTGGTCCTCGCGCTGATCGTGCTCTGGACCCGTGGGCTGTCGCTGAACATGCTGACGCTCGGCGCGCTGACCATCGCGATCGGCCGGGTGGTCGACGACTCGATCGTGGTCCTGGAGAACATCAAGCGGCACCTCGGCTACGGCGAGGAGCGCCAGTCGGCGATCATCACCGCGGTCAAGGAGGTGGCCGGCGCGGTCACCTCGTCCACGCTCACCACCGTCGCGGTCTTCCTGCCCATCGGTCTGGTCGGTGGCATGGTCGGCCAGCTCTTCGGCTCGTTCTCCCTCACGGTCACCGCGGCCCTGCTGGCCTCCCTGCTGGTCTCGCTGACCGTGGTCCCCGTCCTCTCGTTCTGGTTCCTGCGGGCCCCCAAGGGCACCGCCGCCGACCCGGACGAGGCACGCCGCAAGGCCGAGGAGAAGGAAGCCGCCAGCCGGCTCCAGCGGATCTACGTCCCGGTGCTGCGCTTCGCGACCCGGCGCCGCATCATCAGCGTCGTCATCGCCGTCGCGGTCCTGTTCGGCACCTTCGGCATGGTTCCCCTGCTGAAGACGAACTTCTTCGACCAGGGCGAGCAGGAAGTCCTCTCCATCAGCCAGGAGCTGACGCCGGGCACCAGCCTGGAAGCGGCCGACAAGGCCGCGCAGAAGGTCGAGAAGGTCCTGGCCGCGGACGAGGGCGTCAAGGAGTACCAGGTCACCGTCGGCTCCTCCGGCTTCATGGCGGCCTTCGGCGGCGGCACGGGCGCCAACCAGGCGACCTACCAGGTCACCCTCGAGGACTCGGCGGACTACGACGTCACCGAGGGCCGGATCGACGAGGCCCTGGGCAAGCTCGACGGCATCGGCGACACCACGATCGCCGGGGGCGACGGCTTCGGCAGCCAGGACCTCAGCGTCGTGGTCAAGGCCGCGGACGCGGATGTGCTGAAGAAGGCCTCCGAAGCGGTGCGCGGTGGGGTCGCCGAGCTCAAGGACGTCACCGATGTCCAGAGCGACCTCGCGCAGAGCGTCCCGCGGATCTCGGTCAAGGCCAACGACAAGGCGGCCGACGCCGGGTTCGACCAGACCACCCTCGGCGCGGCGGTCGCCGCCGCCGTGCGTGGCACCCCGTCGGGCACGGCGATCATGGACGACACCGAGCGTGACGTCCTGGTGAAGTCCGCCGAGCCGGCCACCACCATGGACGAGCTGAAGGCACTGAAGCTCGGCCCGGTCGAGCTCGGCAGCATCGCCGACGTCGAGCTGGTCCCCGGACCGGTCTCGATGACCCGTATCGACGGCCAGCGCGCGGCGACGATCACCGCCAGGCCGACCGGCGACAACACGGGCGCGGTCACCACCGCGCTCCAGCAGAAGATCGACGCCCTGGACCTCCCGGAGGGCGCCACCGCGACCATCGGCGGTGTCTCCGCGGACCAGGACGACGCCTTCGTCAAGCTGGGTCTCGCCATGCTGGCCGCCATCGCGATCGTCTTCATGCTGCTGGTGGCCACCTTCAGGTCGCTCGTCCAGCCGCTGATCCTGCTGGTCTCCATCCCCTTCGCCGCGACGGGCGCCATCGGCCTCCTGATCGTCACGGGCACCCCGATGGGTGTCCCGGCGATGATCGGGATGCTGATGTTGATCGGCATCGTGGTGACCAACGCGATCGTGCTGATCGACCTGATCAACCAGTACAGGTCGCAGGGCATGGGCGTCGTCGAGGCGGTCGTCGAGGGTGGCCGCCACCGTCTGCGTCCGATCCTGATGACCGCCCTGGCGACGATCTTCGCCCTGCTCCCGATGGCGCTCGGCGTCACGGGCGAAGGCGGCTTCATCTCCCAGCCGCTGGCGGTCGTGGTGATCGGCGGTCTGATCACCTCCACGCTGCTGACGCTGCTGCTGGTGCCGACGCTCTACGCGATGGTCGAGCTGCGCAAGGAGCGCCGCGCGAGGAAGAAGGCGGCCAAGCGCGAGGCGAAGTCCGGCACCGCGGCCACCGACACGGCGCAGGAGGCCACCTCCGAGGAGCCGGAGCCCGCGAAGGCCTGATCGATCGGGTTCCCCGCAGAAACACGGGAAGGGCCCCCGGTACCGCACAGCGGCGCCGGGGGCCCTTCCCCGTTGTTCTCCTCGGGCCTTGCCGGGGGCGGGGCCCCGCCGGTTACGGCAGCGCCAGCATCCGCTCCAGCGCGAGCTTGGCGTACTTCTCCGTCTCCGGGTCGACCTCGATCCGGTTCACGAGCTTGCCATCGGCGAGCGACTCCAGCGTCCACACCAGGTGCGGCAGGTCGATCCGGTTCATCGTCGAGCAGAAGCACACCGTCCTGTCCAGGAAGACGATTTCCTTGTCCTCCGCGGCGAAACGGTTCGCCAGTCGGCGCACCAGGTTCAGCTCGGTGCCGATCGCCCACTTGGAGCCGGCCGGGGCCGCCTCCAGGGCCTTGATGATGTACTCCGTCGAGCCCACCTGGTCCGCGGCGGCCACGACCTCGTGCTTGCACTCCGGGTGCACCAGCACGTTGACGCCCGGGATCCGCTCCCGTACGTCGTTGACGGACTCCACCGAGAAGCGCCCGTGCACCGAGCAGTGCCCGCGCCACAGGATCATCTTCGCGTCGCGCAGCTGCTCGGCGGTGAGGCCGCCGTTCGGCTTGTGCGGGTTGTAGAGGACGCAGTCCTCCAGGGTCATCCCCATGTCCCGCACGGCGGTGTTCCGGCCCAGGTGCTGGTCCGGCAGGAAGAGGATCTTCTCGCCCTGCTCGAAGGCCCACTCCAGGGCGCGCTTCGCGTTGGACGAGGTGCAGATCGTCCCCCCGTGGCGGCCCGTGAAGGCCTTGATGTCGGCGGAGGAGTTCATGTAGGAGACCGGCACGACCTGGTCGGCGACGCCGGCGTCCGTCAGCACGTCCCAGCACTCGGCGACCTGCTCGGCGGTGGCCATGTCGGCCATCGAGCAGCCGGCGGCCAGGTCGGGCAGGACGACCTTCTGGTCGTCGCCCGTCAGGATGTCGGCGGACTCGGCCATGAAGTGCACGCCGCAGAAGACGATGTACTCCGCCTCGGGCCGTGCCGCCGCGTCCCGGGCGAGCTTGAAGGAGTCGCCGGTGACGTCCGCGAACTGGATGACCTCGTCGCGCTGGTAGTGGTGCCCGAGCACGAAGACCTTGTCCCCGAGCTTCTCCTTGGCGGCGCGAGCCCGCTCCACCAGGTCCGGGTCGGACGGGGAGGGCAGGTCGCCGGGGCATTCGACGCCGCGCTCGCTCAGCGGGTCGGCCTCACGGCCGAGCAACAGCAGCGCGAGGGGCGTCGGCTGGACATCCAGGGGCTGGGCGGTGGTCACGACACGCACCCTCTCTTTTCTGCGAAAAGCCTTCTCGTCTAATTGACGCTATCTATCATAACCGCTTCGTGTCAGCTTGACGATGCCCATAGCGTCGATGTGACGCATCCCCTGATGCGGTGGTGTGCGAGCATGAAGGGAGCAGGCACGCCCCTGGCCCGGAATGAATCCGTGGCCCCGATGGTTGGACCGTCGGCAAGCAGTCCGTACAACCCCGGGAGAGAAGCAGATGTCCGTATCGGACGAGACCACCACCGTGAGCGACGGCATCCTCCTGTCCGACGCCGCCGCATCCAAGGTCAAGACCCTGCTCGAGCAGGAGGGCAGGGACGACCTCGCGCTGCGCGTCGCCGTGCAGCCCGGAGGCTGCTCGGGCCTGCGTTACCAGCTCTTCTTCGACGAGCGCTCGCTCGACGGGGACGTCGTGAAGGACTTCGGCGGCGTCAAGGTCGTCACGGACCGGATGAGCGCCCCGTACCTGGGCGGCGCCTCCGTCGACTTCGTGGACACCATCGAGAAGCAGGGCTTCACGATCGACAACCCGAACGCCACGGGCTCCTGCGCCTGCGGTGACTCCTTCAGCTGAACCCAGCGGCTGTACGACAGCGGCGGCTCTCCCGAAGCAGGGAGAGCCGCCGCCGTCGTACGCGCGGACGCCGGGGCCGCGCCGCTACCGCTTGGGGCCCCTACCGCTTGGGCACCGTCTCGCCCGATCCGGCGTCGACCACCTTCCGGCCGTCCAGCGGCGCGTCCAGCGTCACCGTCCGGGTGAGCTCCTTGGCGATCATGATGCAGGCCTTCCCGGGGTCCGGCTCCGACACATCGATGGTGATCCGCACCGTGGTGGAGTCCTCCGTGGCACGCGCCTTGTAGGTGCTGCACACGCCGCCCCAGAAGGTCACCTCCAGCGTCCGCCCGTCCGCGCTGTAGGCGATGAGGCTCGCGCCCTTGCCCTGCGGGTCCTTCGTGGGTTCGGGGGCCGGACTGCCGCCGCTCGGCGCCAGATGGTCCGGATCCACCGCGACCCGGACGACCGTGTGCGCGGGGCCGCCGCCTTCCGGCCGTACGGAGAAGAGCCACGAGGGCACCAGGATCCGCTCGCCCTGTGCGGACTGCTGCGCCGAGAGCCCGAACCTGGCCTTCTCGACCGTCACCGTGGAAGCCGGGGGAGTACCGCAGCGGGTCGTCGGCGTGCGTGGGGCGCCGTCCAGCGGCTCGGGGGTCGCACAGTCGCCGGCGCCGGACTTCGCGGCCCGGCGGCTCTGCGCGTTCAGCTGCTCCAGGGCGTCGGCCGCGCCGGTCACCGGATAGCTGTCGCCCTTCTCCAGGGCCTTCAGGTGCCCGCTGCCGCCGACGATCTCGCCCCCGGCGCCCACCTGGATGCCGGTCGACCATCCGTAGGTCGGCAGCCCGCCCACCACCGGGTCGGCGTTGACCACCCGTACGGAACCCCTCAGCCGGCCCGCGTCGAGCGCGGCGTCGTCCTGTCCCACGGCCTTCAGCACGGGAGCCGCGGCGGCCTTAGCCGCCTTCTCGCCGACAGGGGAGCCGGACGCCGGCGTCCGGTCCTGCTTCGCACAGGTGCTCGCGGACTCGCAGGCGTCCGTGCCGCCGGAGCCGTACCGGGCGAACGTCCAGGTCCCCGGCGCCTGCTTGGTCACCTTCAGGACCGGTCCCGAACCGTCTCCGTCGCTGCCCACCTTCCAGGAGGCGCCGTCCGCGTGCGGTGTGCCCGCGACGCCGAGCGCCTTCGCCAGCCGCGCCACCTCGGCCGAGGTCACCGCGGATCCGGCACGGTGGACGGCGGCGCTGCCGGGTCCTTCGGGCAGCTTGCCCGAGGCGCGGTACACGACACCGGCGCCGTGCGGATCGGGCTCACCGGGCGCGATGCCGGGGGGCTGCGTCGACGGGCTGTCCGCGAGGTCCAGCGCGAGCAGCGGCGGGGAGCTGTCCCCGGAGGCCGCCCTGTCCGCGTCCGTACCGCTGTCGCCCGCCGCGGTCGAGGCCCAGTACGCCGCCCCGCCGCCGGTCAGCAGCACGGCCGCGGCCACCGAGGCCACGGCGAGTGGCGACCGCCGCCGCCGGGGGCCGGTCACATCATTCTCGGGTCGCTCGGTGCTCACCGGATCGCTCCTTCGGCTGCCTTGCCGTCACTGGTGCATCATCCGTCCCCGGGGTGAGGACATCGGTGGGACGGGCCGAAGGAGCGCACGGTTCCCCCGTACGCGTGAGAGAGAGCGGCGAACGGTCCGGTCAGTCGCCGTAGTCCGACATCGCGTCGATCAGACGGGCGGACGACGGCGGCACCGTGACCCCGTGGATCCGGGAGTGCTCCACCGGCTTCACGGTGGTCCTCGTGGGGGTGACCCAGTGCGGCGCCATCCGCGCGCAGTCACCGCGCAGCTCGGCCAGGCTCATCTCGGACTCACGCGGAAGGGGCTCACGCGGAACGATCGTGTTCGACATATCCGCACCGTACGCACGGGAGCGCTCAGGTAGAAAGACCTACTATCGGGTAGTTTTGCCCCTTCGGGCACGGTGGCGTCACCGGGTAGCGTGAACTGTCATGCCGTCCCGGAGGGTGCGCTCACACGTTCCCTTCGCCTTCCGCAGGAGCAGCCTCCCCGTGCGCATCGCAGTCACCGGCTCCATCGCCACAGACCACCTCATGACCTTCCCCGGCCGATTCGCCGACCAGCTGGTCGCGGATCAGCTGCACACGGTCTCGCTCTCCTTCCTCGTCGACAACCTCGACGTGCGCCGCGGCGGGGTCGGCGCCAACATCGCCTTCGGCATGGGCGTGCTCGGCACGCAGCCGATCCTCGTGGGCGCTGTCGGCTCCGACTTCGACGACTACCGCGCCTG
This sequence comes from Streptomyces sp. NBC_01012, assembly GCF_045162755.1. NCBI lineage: Bacteria > Bacillati > Actinomycetota > Actinomycetes > Kitasatosporales > Streptomycetaceae > Streptomyces > Streptomyces sp. NBC_01012. The sequence goes on from NZ_CP108688.1 coordinate 5,865,305, forward strand.
GCTCGACCGGCACGGAGTCGACACCGGCTCGGTCCGTGTCTCCGAGGTCCTGCACACGGCCCGCTTCGTCTGTACGACGGACGCCGACCACAACCAGATCGGCTCCTTCTACACGGGCGCGATGAGCGAGGCCCGGCTGATCGAGCTCCAGAGCGTCGCCGAGCGCGTCGGCGGCCTCGACCTCGTCTCGATCGGCGCCGACGACCCCGAGGCGATGCTCCGCCACACGGAGGAGTGCCGCTCGCGGGGCATCCCGTTCGCCGCGGACTTCTCGCAGCAGATCGCCCGGATGGACGGCGAGGAGATCCGGATCCTGCTCGACGGGGCGACGTACCTCTTCTCCAACGAGTACGAGAAGGGGCTCATCGAGTCCAAGACCGGCTGGAGCGACGAGGAGATCCTCTCCAAGGTCGGCCACCGGGTCACGACCCTCGGCGCCCGTGGCGTCCGTATCGAGCGGGCCGGCCAGGACCCGATCGAGGTCGGCTGCGCCGAGGAGGAGCGCAAGGCCGACCCGACCGGTGTCGGCGACGCCTTCCGGGCCGGTTTCCTCTCCGGCCTCGCCTGGGGCGTGGACCTGGAGCGCGCCGCCCAGGTCGGCTGCATGCTCGCGACCCTGGTCATCGAGACGGTCGGCACCCAGGAGTACACCCTGCGCCGCACGCACTTCATGGACCGCTTCACCAAGGCATACGGCGACGAGGCCGCCTCCGAGGTCCGCAAGCACCTCTCCTGAGGCCTGAGGCCTGAGGCCTGAGGCCCGAGCTTCAGGGGATCAGCGGGCACGCGCTCACAGGAGCCGGCGGACCACATAGGCCGAACCGTGGTCCGCCAGCTCCTCGCCCACGTACTCCTGTTCGCGCATCGCGCACCAGGCGGGGATGTCGAGCCGGGCGGCCTCGTCGTCCGAGAGCACCGTCACCGTGCCGCCCACGGGTACTCCTCCGATCACCTTTGCGAGTTCGATCACCGGAATCGGGCAGCGCCTGCCCAGCGCGTCCACCACGAGCGAGTCCCGCGGCGCCGGAGAAGGCGCCGGAGAAGGCGCCGGAGAAGGCGCCGGAGAAGTGGCCGCCGGGGCGGGCGCACCGAGCTTCGCCCGTACCCCTGCCACCACGCCCGGCAGTACGTCGAGGAAGGTGCCGACCTCTTCGCCCGTCGTCCCGGACGGAAGCGACACGCGGACGTTCCCCTCGGTGATGACACCCATCGCCTTGAGGACATGGCTGGGCGTCAGGGTGCTGCTGGTGCAGGACGACCCGGACGAGACGGAGAATCCGGCCCGGTCCAGCTCGTGCAGCAATGTCTCTCCGTCGACATAGAGACAGGAGAAGGTGACCAGATGCGGTAGCCGCCGCACCGGATCGCCGACCACCTCCACATCGGGCACCAGGTCGCCCACCGCGGCACGGATCCGGCCCACCAGGGCGCGCAGCCGTTCGGCCTCCGCCTCGGCCTCCGCGCGCACCGCGCGCAGCGAGGCCGCGGCCGCCACGATCGCCGGGATGTTCTGGAAGCCGGCCGCCCGGCCCGACTCCCGCTCGTCGACGGGGCCTTGGGGCGCGAAGCGCACCCCCTTGCGCACGACCAGCAGTCCGACCCCGGCCGGCCCGCCCCACTTGTGGGCGCTCCCGGCCAGCAGCGACCAGCGGCCCGGCACCGGCCCCCAGCCCAGCGACTGCGCGGCGTCCACCAGCAGAGGCACGCCCGCCTCGGCGCAGATCTCGGCGGTCTCCACCACCGGCTGTTCGGTCCCCACCTCGTGGTTGGCGGACTGCAGACACGCCAGCGCGGTGTCCGGGCGAAGGGCCCGGCCGTACGCCGTGGGGTCCACCGCTCCTGTCCGGTCCACCGGCACCTCGGTGAACGAGCCCCCCGCGGCCTCCAGGGTGGCTGCCGAGTGGAGCACCGAGGAGTGTTCGACGGCCGAGAGCACCAGATGGCGGCCGACACGCCGACGCCCGGAAAGAGCCCCGGAGACCGCGGAGTGCACCGCCCGGGTGCCGGACGAGGTGAAGACGAGCTCGTCAGGACGGCAGCCGACGGCCTCGGCCGCGGTCTCCCTGGCCGCGTCCAGCAGCAGGGCCGCCCGCCGCCCCTCGCGGTAGAGCCGGGCGGGATCGGCCCAGCCCTCGTCCAGTGAGGCATGCAGCGCCTGGCGGGCGACGGGATGCAGGGGGGCGGAGGAAGCCGCGTCGAAGTAGGGCACACCGTCACGCTAGCCCGCACGGGCGCGACCGGGTGGAGGGCCGTCCTCGTGAGGGGGAGAGGGGGCGTCAGATGGAGGCCGGAGGTTCGCATTCCACCCCTTCGGGGTGTCGTGCGGCGCGTTGGGCACCCTCCCCGCGCGACCCCAAATAGCGTCCAGTAGGGTTTGGTCCGCATAAACATCCAAACCCCTGCCCGCGTCAGGGCCGGCGACCGACCAAGTGACACGGCCGCGCCGAACCGTGCGGGCGAGACTCTCGGGAAGGCGCTACGTGAGTCCCAACGGCTCCGACCGCTCGTCGCGGCGCCCGATGCGGCGGAAGCTGCCGCAGGTGCTGACTGCGGGCCTGGTCCTGGCGACGGCCTCCGGTTGTGAATACAACTGGGAGGATTTCCCCCGCCTGGGAATGCCCACCCCGGTAACGGAAGAGGCCCCTCGGATCCTCTCCCTCTGGCAGGGCTCGTGGGCGGCAGCGCTCGCCACGGGCGTCCTTGTCTGGGGACTGATCCTGTGGAGCGTCATCTTCCACCGGCGAAGCAGGACCAAGGTGGAGGTACCTCAGCAGACCAGGTACAACATGCCTATCGAGGCGCTGTACACAGTGGTCCCCCTCATCATCGTCTCGGTGTTCTTCTACTTCACCGCACGCGATGAGTCGAAGCTCCTGGAGCTCAGCCCGAAGCCGGCCCACACGGTCAACGTGGTCGGCTACCAGTGGAGCTGGGGCTTCAACTACATCGAGCACGTGGAGGGCGAGCCCTCCGCAAGCAGCGAGGTCCCCAAGGAGCTCGACGCCATCCCCGACAAGTTCCGGGAGGACTTCCCCGCGGACGCCAACGGCGTCTACGACGTGGGCATCCCCGGCACGCGTAACCCGCAGAACGGCAACCCGGGTCCGACCCTGTGGCTGCCGAAGGGCGAGAAGGTCCGTTTCATCCTGACTTCGCGTGACGTCATCCACTCCTTCTGGGTGGTGCCGTTCCTCATGAAGCAGGACGTCATTCCGGGCCACACCAACTCCTTCGAGGTCACGCCGAAGAAGGAGGGCACCTACATGGGTAAGTGCGCCGAGCTCTGCGGCGTCGACCACTCCCGGATGCTCTTCAACGTCAAGATCGTCTCTCCCGAGCGTTACCAGCAGCACCTCAAGGAGCTGGCGGAGAAGGGTCAGACGGGCTACGTGCCGGCAGGCATCGAGCAGACGGACCCGGCCAGGAATGCGGAGACGAACAAACTGTGAGCATCCTCAATGAATCCCAGGGTGCCGCGGCGGCAGACGCCTCGTTCGAGGACGAGCTGCCGGTACGGCGCAAGCAGCCGGGGAGTGTGGTCATCAGCTGGCTGACCACCACCGACCACAAGACCATCGGTACGATGTACCTGGTCACCTCGTTCGCGTTCTTCTGCATCGGTGGCCTCCTGGCGCTCTTCATGCGCGCCGAGCTGGCCCGCCCGGGTACGCAGATCATGTCGAACGAGCAGTTCAACCAGGCGTTCACGATGCACGGCACGATCATGCTGCTGATGTTCGCGACGCCGCTGTTCGCCGGATTCGCGAACTGGATCATGCCGCTGCAGATCGGCGCGCCCGACGTGGCGTTCCCGCGGCTGAACATGTTCGCGTACTGGCTGTACCTCTTCGGTTCGCTGATCGCGGTGGCCGGCTTCCTCACCCCGCAGGGCGCGGCCGACTTCGGCTGGTTCGCCTACTCCCCGCTGTCGGACGCGGTCCGCTCGCCGGGCGCGGGCGCCGATATGTGGATCATGGGTCTGGCCTTCTCCGGATTCGGCACGATCCTCGGTTCGGTCAACTTCATCACCACGATCATCTGCATGCGCGCACCCGGCATGACGATGTTCCGTATGCCGATCTTCACCTGGAACGTCCTGCTGACCGGTGTTCTGGTCCTGCTCGCGTTCCCGGTTCTGGCCGCCGCGCTCTTCGCGCTCGAGGTCGACCGAAAATTCGGCGCACATATCTTCGACGCGTCCAACGGTGGCGCATTGCTGTGGCAACACCTCTTCTGGTTCTTCGGACATCCAGAGGTGTACATCATCGCGCTACCATTCTTCGGAATCATTTCCGAGATCATCCCGGTGTTCAGCCGCAAGCCGATGTTCGGCTATGTCGGCCTGATCAGCGCGACGATCGCCATCGCCGGTCTCTCGGTGACGGTGTGGGCGCACCACATGTATGTGACGGGCGGCGTACTCCTACCGTTCTTCTCCTTCATGACCTTCCTCATCGCGGTGCCGACCGGTGTGAAGTTCTTCAACTGGATCGGCACGATGTGGAAGGGGTCGTTGTCCTTCGAGACACCGATGCTCTGGTCCGTCGGCTTCCTGATCACCTTCGCCTTCGGTGGTCTGACCGGCGTGATCCTGGCCTCGCCGCCGCTGGACTTCCACATCTCCGACTCGTACTTCGTGGTCGCGCACTTCCACTACGTCGTCTTCGGCACCGTGGTCTTCGCGATGTTCGCCGGATTCCACTTCTGGTGGCCGAAGTTCACCGGCAAGATGCTCGACGAGCGGCTCGGGAAGCTGACGTTCTGGACGCTGTTCATCGGCTTCCACGGCACCTTCCTCGTGCAGCACTGGCTCGGTGCCGAGGGCATGCCGCGACGCTATGCGGACTACCTCGCGGCCGACGGCTTCACCGCCCTGAACACGATCTCGACGATCGCCTCGTTCCTGCTGGGACTGTCGATCCTTCCGTTCATGTACAACGTCTGGAAGACCGCCAAGTACGGCAAGAAGATCGAGGTCGACGACCCCTGGGGCTACGGCCGTTCGCTCGAATGGGCGACGTCCTGCCCGCCCCCGCGGCACAACTTCCTCAGCCTCCCGAGGATCCGTTCCGAATCTCCGGCGTTCGACCTGCACCACCCGGAGATCGCGGCACTCGAGCAGCTCGATCACCTGTCCGAGGGTGACAAGGTCCTCGTCGGTGGCAAGGAGGACAGCAAGTGAAGATCCAGGGCAAGCTCTTCCTCTGGCTGAGCGTCTTCCTGCTGGCCATGGCCGTCACGTACGGCGTGTGGTCCAAGGAGCCGGTCGGCACCACGGCACTGGTCCTGGCGTTCGGGCTGGCCATCATGATCGGCTTCTACCTGGCCTTCACGGCCAACAGGGTCGACGCGATGGCGCAGGACAACAAGGAGGCCGATGTCGCGGACGAAGCCGGCGAGGTGGGCTTCTTCTCCCCGCACAGCTGGCAGCCGCTCTCGCTGGCCATCGGCGGCGCGTTCCTCTTCATGTCCGTCGTCTTCGGCTGGTGGCTGGCCTACTTCTCGGCCCCGCTGCTCCTGATCGGCCTCTTCGGCTGGGTCTTCGAGTACTACCGGGGAGAGAACCGCACCCAGTAGGACACGCCTTCACCGGCGCGTCGCACGCGTACGGGGGCCCGGCCCGCTCAGTGACGAGCGGGCCGGGCCCCCGTTTGCAGTCATTGAACGCGCTGGATCGGATGAATCTTCTTAGCGTGGGTTCATGAACCACACGCCGCGCATCCGCACCGTAGTGAGCTGCACTCTGCTGGTCGTGACCCTGGTTGCAGGTGCGACCGCCTGTGGCGAGCCGGACGGCCACTCACTGTCCCTGAAGCCGTACGACGCAGCCGAGTCCATCTCCTTCAACGGTCCGGCCGAGAACAAGAAGGCCGACCCCGAAAAGCCCCTCGAAGTCACCGTCAAGGACGACGACGCGAAGATCACCGACGTGACGGCCATCGACACCGAGGGCCGCCACCTCGCGGGCGAGCTCGACGCCGACGGGAAGCGGTGGCACTCCACCACCACGCTCGCCGCCGGCACCCGGTACACCGTCAAGGTCGCCACCGAGAACGGCGACGGCGCCCCCGGCAGCCGTACGTACGCCTTCGGCACGACGGCCGCCAAGAAGTTCCTGAAGGTCTCCTTCGGCCCGCAGGCGGGCACCTACGGGGTCGGACAGCCCCTCACAGCGGAACTCAGCGCTCCGGTCGCCGACAAGGCATCGCGGGCCACCGTGGAGCGCGGGCTGCAGGTCCGGTCCGCCCCCGCCGTCAAGGGCTCCTGGTACTGGGTCGACGACAAGACCCTGCACTACCGGCCCAAGGAGTACTGGCCTGCGAACGCCACCATCGACGTCCGCAGCAACCTCAAGGGCATCAAGGTCACCAACGCCCTCTACGGCGACGCCACCAAACCCCTGAAACTCACCACGGGTGACCGCATAGAAGCGATCACCGACGCCTCGGACCACACCATGACCGTGCTGCGGAACGGGGAAGTGATCAACACCCTGCCGGTCACCACGGGCAAGCCCGGCTTCGACACCCGCAACGGCGTCAAGGTCGTGCTGGCCAAGGAACAGTTCGTACGCATGCGCGGTGAGACCGTCGGCATCGCCTCCGGCTCGTCGGAGTCCTACGACCTGCCCGTCTACTGGGCGACACGCGTCACCTGGAGCGGTGAGTACGTCCACGCGGCGCCCTGGTCGACGGGCTCGCAGGGCAGCGCCAACGTCAGCCACGGCTGCACGGGGATGAGCACCGCCGACGCCGAATGGTTCTTCGACACCGTGCGTGAGGGCGACATCGTCAAGGTCGTCGGCAGCGACGGCGAGACGATGACGCCCTTCGACAACGGCTTCGGCGACTGGAACCTGGGCTGGGACGCCTGGCAGAAGGGCAGTGCCCTGAACGGCGGCAGCGACACGCCCGACTCGGGAACCGACGTCCGAACGGCGCGGCTGCGCCCCCAGGTCTGACCCGCCCGGGAGTGCGCCGCGCCCCGGAAGAACGCAGCGGAGGGGCCGGGGCCCCTCCGCCTCAGGCCTCCACGGAGAGCCTGTGGCGCAGCAGGGAGGCCAGGGCGTCCGCGAAGTCGACCGGGTCCACCGGATGCGTCACAGCGGCGTCCGCACGGCTCCACGTGGCCAGCCAGGCGTCCTGCGGGCGCCCGATCAGCAGCAGGACGGGCGGGCAGTCGAAGATCTCGTCCTTGATCTGCCGGCAGACGCCCATGCCGCCCGCCGGGGCCGTCTCGCCGTCCAGCACGCAGACGTCGACACCGCCCCTGTCCAGGGCGCTCAGGACGGCGGGCAGGGTGGCGCACTCCAGGAACTCCACCGGCGGCACGTCCGCCGCAGGCCTGCGCCCGGCTGCCAGCCTCACCTGCTCGCGGGTGTTGGCGTCGTCGCTGTAGACCAGGACCGTGGCGGTCGGCTGCATTGTTCCTCCGTGACGTCTGTGTTCTCGGGGGCTCTCGGGGCTCTGGGGGCATGAACCGATGGGCGGATCGTACTCCGGCGGACTGCCTGTCAGCACCGGTAAGGACAGCGATTCGATGGGCTGTTCGGTGAGGACACACCCCGCTGACACACCGAACGGCACCCCCCGGAGTGAGGGCGGGATAAGCGACCGACATAATGTCGGTCGTGGCGACAGCAACGACAGTAGAAACCGGGCACGCGCACCCGTCGGTCAATCGACCGAACCTCACCAGCGTCGGAACCATCATCTGGTTGAGTTCCGAGCTGATGTTCTTCGCGGCCCTCTTCGCGATGTACTTCACCCTGCGATCGGTGATGGGACCCGATCACTGGAAGGAGATGGCTCACCATCTGAACTTCCCGTTCTCGGCGACGAACACCACGATCCTGGTGCTTTCCTCTCTCACCTGCCAGCTCGGCGTTTTCGCCGCGGAGCGGGGCGACGTGAAGAAGCTCCGCACCTGGTTCATCATCACGTTCGTGATGGGTTCGATCTTCATCGGAGGCCAGGTCCTCGAGTACACCGAGCTGGTCAAGGAGGACGGGCTCTCCCTGTCCTCCGACCCGTACGGCTCGGTGTTCTACCTGACGACCGGCTTCCACGGTCTGCATGTGACAGGCGGCCTCATCGCCTTCCTGCTCGTCCTGGGCAGGACATACGCGGCCTCGAGATTCACCCATGAGCAGGCCACAGCCGCCATCGTCGTGTCCTACTACTGGCACTTCGTCGATGTCGTCTGGATCGGTCTGTTCGCCACGATCTACATGATCAAGTAACCGGGCTCGCACCCACCCATCATCGACGCAGAAGATCCTGACACCGGGGTAATCCGTGAAAAAGCTCTCCGCACGACGACGCCATCCACTGGCGGCCGTCGTCGTACTACTCCTCGCGCTGGCGGCTACCGGGGGGCTGTACGCCGCGTTCGCGCCTGCGGGTAAGGCGCAGGCCGACGACACCGCCCAGTCCCTCGCCATCGACGAGGGCAAGAAGCTCTACTCCGTGGGCTGTGCCAGCTGCCACGGATCCGGCGGTCAGGGCACCACCGACGGGCCCCAGCTCGTGGGCGTCGGCTCCGCCGCCGTCGACTTCCAGGTCGGTACCGGACGCATGCCGGCTCAGCAGCCGGGCGCCCAGGTGCCGAAGAAGAAGGTCATCTACAGCCAGGCCGAGATCGACCAGCTCGCGGCGTACGTCGCGTCCCTGGGCGCCGGTCCGATCACGCCGACCGGCAGCCAGGTGGACCCCTCGGGTGCCGACGTGGCCAAGGGCGGCGACCTGTTCCGCACCAACTGCGCCCAGTGCCACAACTTCACGGGCAAGGGCGGTGCACTGACCGACGGGAAGTACGCCCCGGACCTCGAAGGCGTGAGCCCGAAGCACATCTACGAGGCCATGCAGACCGGCCCGCAGAGCATGCCCTCCTTCCCCGACAGCACCATGCCGGAGAAGGAGAAGAAAGACATCATCGCGTACATCAAGACCGTCAACGGTGATGATTCCGCTTCCCCCGGCGGCCTCTCCCTCGGTGGCCTCGGCCCGGTCAGTGAAGGTCTCTTCGGCTGGATCTTCGGCCTGGGCGGTCTGATCGCCGTCGCCGTATGGGTCGCGGCCCACACCGCTAAGGCCAAGAAGTCATGAGTAGCCAACAGATTCCAGAAGAGAACCTGCCGGTAGAGCAGGGCACCGCGCACGGCGCGGTAGAGGGTGCGAGCGACCCGTTCGCCGACCCGGGGCTGCCGGCCCACAAGCCGCGCATCCAGGACATCGACGAAAGGGCCGCGGACCGCTCCGAGCGGGTCGTCGCGTTCCTCTTCACGCTGTCCATGCTGGCGACGGTCGGCTTCATCGCCTCCTACGTCATCTTCCCGGTCGACAAGATCGTCTACATCTGGCCGTTCGGCCATGTGAGCGCGCTCAACTTCTCCCTCGGTCTGACCCTGGGGCTGGCGCTCTTCCTCATCGGCGCGGGCGCCGTCCACTGGGCGCGCACCCTGATGTCCGACGTGGAGGTCGCCGACGAACGGCACGCCATCGAGGCGGAGCCCGAGGTCAAGGCCAAGGTCCTGGCCGACTTCGCGGACGGTGCCAAGGAGTCGGCGCTCGGGCGGCGGAAGCTGATCCGCAACACCATGTTCGGTGCGCTGGCCCTGGTGCCGCTCTCCGGTGTGGTGCTGCTGCGCGACCTCGGTCCGCTGCCGGAGAAGAAGCTCCGCAACACCCTGTGGGCCAAGGGCAAGCAGCTCGTCAACATGAACACCATGGAGCCGCTGCGCCCCGAGGACGTCGTCGTCGGTTCGCTGACCTTCGCCATGCCCGAGGGCCTGGAGGAGGACGCGCACGACTTCCAGACGCAGATCGCCAAGGCCGCCCTGATGATCATCCGCATCGAGCCGGACAACATCAAGGACAAGCAGGAGCGTGAGTGGGCCCACGAGGGAATCGTGGCCTTCTCCAAGATCTGCACCCACGTCGGTTGCCCGATCAGCCTGTACGAGCAGCAGACGCACCACGTGCTCTGCCCGTGCCACCAGTCCACCTTCGACCTCTCCGACGGCGCCCGCGTCATCTTCGGTCCGGCCGGTCACCCCCTTCCGCAGCTGCGGATCGGTGTGAACAGCGAGGGCAACCTCGAGGCGCTCGGTGACTTCGAAGAGCCCGTCGGTCCTGCCTTCTGGGAGCGCGGATGAGTACTGCGACGGAAACACAGCGCAAGGCGCCCGCCGGTGAGCGGGTCGCCGACTGGGCGGACGGCCGGCTGGGCATCTACGGCCTGGCCAAGGCCAACATGCGGAAGATCTTCCCGGACCACTGGTCCTTCATGCTCGGTGAGATCTGCCTCTACAGCTTCATCATCATCATCCTCACGGGTGTGTATCTGACGCTGTTCTTCCACCCGAGCATGAACGAGGTCGTCTACCACGGCTCCTACGAGCCGATGCAGGGCATCCGGATGTCCGAGGCCTACGCCTCGACGCTGGACATCAGCTTCGACATCCGTGGTGGTCTGCTCGTACGGCAGATCCACCACTGGGCAGCGGTGATCTTCCTCGCCGGCATGTTCGTGCACATGTTCCGGGTGTTCTTCACCGGCGCGTACCGCAAGCCGCGTGAGATCAACTGGCTGTTCGGCTTCCTGCTGTTCGTCCTCGGCATGTTCACCGGGTTCACCGGCTACTCGCTCCCGGACGACCTGCTCTCCGGCACGGGTGTGCGCTTCACCCAGGGCGCGATCCTGTCGATGCCGATCGTGGGCACGTACATCTCGATGTTCCTGTTCGGCGGGGAGTTCCCGGGCGGCGACATCATCGCCCGGTTCTACTCGATCCACATCCTGCTGCTGCCGGGCATCATGCTCGGGCTGGTGGTCGGCCACCTCATCCTGGTCTTCTTCCACAAGCACACGCAGTTCGCGGGTCCGGGGAAGACGAACAAGAACGTCGTCGGCATGCCGCTGCTGCCGGTGTACATGGCCAAGGCGGGCGGGTTCTTCTTCCTGGTCTTCGGCTTCATCGCGATCGTCGCGGCCATCGCCACGATCAACCCGATCTGGGGGATCGGCCCCTACCGGCCCGACCAGGTGTCCACGGGCGCCCAGCCGGACTGGTACATGGGCTTCGCCGAGGGCTTCGTCCGGGTGATGCCTGGCTGGGAGATCAACCTCTGGGGACACACACTGGTCCTCGGAGTGCTGATCCCGCTGGTCCTGTTCGGTCTGATCCTCGGGGCGCTCGCGCTCTATCCGTTCATCGAGTCGTGGATCACCGGGGACAAGCGCGAGCACCACATCCTGGACAAGCCGCGCAACGCTCCGACCCGGACGGCGCTCGGTGTCGCCTGGGTGACGATCTACTTCGTCATGCTGATCGGTGGCGGTAACGACATCTGGGCGACGCACTTCAGTCTGTCGCTCAACGCGATCAGCTGGTTCGTCCGGATCGCCTTCTTCGTCGGACCGGTCCTGGCGTTCGTCGCCACCCGGCGGATCTGCCTCGGCCTCCAGCGCCGGGACAAGGAGAAGGTGCTGCACGGTCGCGAGTCGGGCACCATCAAGCGCCTGCCGCACGGTGAGTTCGTCGAGATCCACGAGCCGCTCAGCCAGGGGCAGCTGCACACGCTCACGGCGCACGAGCAGTACAAGCCGCTCGAGATCGGCCCGACGGTCGACGAGAACGGTGTCGAGCGCAAGCCGTCGGCGCTGCAGAAGCTGCGCGCCAGGCTCAGCAGGAGTTACTTCGGCGAGGACAACCAGATCGCCAAGCCCACCGCCGAGGAGTACAAGGAGATCACCAGCGGCCACGGCCACCACTGATCACCTCAGCTGACCGCCACAGCCAGGAGCCCCGTCCATCCGCAAGGTGGGACGGGGCTCTTCGCTGTCCCCTGGCCTGGATAAGGTGGGAGAACATCCTTGTATCGGCTGTGGACCCCAGGAGCGGACCATGAACGTGGCGACCCCGGACGGCGGCGACAGCGTGGCGGCCCGTACCTGGCCCGGCATCCTGACCCCCCTGCTGCGCGGCGAGCACCTGGGCGCGGACGACACCGCGTGGGCCATGGACCGCATCATGAGCGGTGAGGCCACGGACGTGCAGATCGCCGGCTTCGCCGTCGCGCTGCGGTCCAAGGGGGAGACCGTCGACGAGGTCACCGGACTCGTCCGCGCCATGTACGAGCACGCCCACACGATCGAGGTGCCCGGCCGCACGGTCGACATCGTGGGCACCGGCGGCGACATGGCCAAGACGGTGAACATCTCCACCATGTCGGCGATAGTGGTCGCGGGCACGGGCGCGAAGGTCGTCAAGCACGGCAACCGGGCCTCGTCGTCGGCGAGCGGGGCATCCGACGTGCTGGAGAAGCTCGGCGTCAACCTCGAACTGACGCCGCAGCGTGTCGTGGCTGTCGCCGAGGAGGCCGGCATCACCTTCTGCTTCGCCGTGAAGTTCCACCCCGCCCTGCGTTACGCGGCCACGGCGCGCAAGGAACTCGGCACGCAGACCACGTTCAACATCCTCGGCCCGCTCACCAATCCGGCCCGGGTGCGCTCCCAGGCCATCGGGGTGGCCGACGCGAGGATGGCGCCCATCGTCGCCGGCGTGCTCGCCGACCGGGGGAACTCCGCGCTCGTCTTCCGGGGCGACGACGGCCTCGACGAGCTGACCACCACGGCCACCTCGCGGGTCTGGATCGTCCGCGACGGCACGGTCCGTGAGGAGGCGTTCGACCCGCGTGATGTCGGACTCGGCCTGGTTCCGGTCGAGGCGCTGCGCGGGGCGGACGCCTCGTACAACGCGGACGTGGCGCGCCGGCTGCTCGACGGGGAGCCAGGTCCCGTGCGCGAGGCGGTCCTGCTCAACTCGGCCGCCGCGCTGGTCGCCCTGGACCCGGCGGAGGCCACGCTGAACGAGCAGCTCGCGGCCGGTATCGCGCGGGCCGGGGAGTCGATCGACTCGGGTGCGGCCAAGAGGGCGCTGGAGCGCTGGGTGGCGGCCAGCAACGCCTGAGGGCGCACGATGTGTGCAAGGGCGCAGTCCGTATCGCGGACTGCGCCCTTGCGCGTCGTCGTCGGTATGGCAAGATGCTGCGCAGGTCATGAGTGACAGCGACTACGGCCCCGGCCCGCTGTCCGGCAACCCTCCGTCCGTGGCGGGGTGCCCCGGGTGAAGACCAGGCCGCAGGCAGCGAGGTCTGTGGCAAGCGCGGGCCCCTCGGCATCATTGGATGCCTCCCCTTGGGGTCCTGGTCCCGAGGAGCCTCTTGTGAGCAAGCGAATGCGATAGGGCACTACGCCCTCCTCCGCACACCCCTCTTCTCTTTCGTTCCCCGCGCCGCCGTGCACCGTCGTCGGCGCGAGGTTCTCGCCTGCCTCTTACGGGAGTTCGCCATGTCTGTCTCCACTGCTGCCGCCGACCAGTCGCTTTGTGCCCCGCTGCCGGTTCTGGGTGCGGATGTCATCGTTCCGCTGGTGACGGGCGGAGATGTCACCTATGCCGCCCTCGACTACGCGGCAAGCGCCCCCGCGCTCCAGCGGGTGTGGGACGACGTGGCGGCGTACGCCCCGTACTACGGCAGCGTGCACCGCGGCGCCGGTTACCTCTCGCAGCTCTCCACGGATCTGTTCGAGGGCAGCCGTGAGACCGTCGCCGAATTCCTCGGCTGCCGCGCGGACGACCAGGTGGTCTTCACCCGCTCCACGACCGACTCCCTCAACCTGCTCGCCGCCGCGCTGCCCGCCGACTGCCAGGTGTTCGTGTTCGAGACCGAGCACCACGCCTCGCTGCTGCCCTGGCGTGACGCACGGGTGGCCTACCTCGACGCCCCGCGCACCCCGGACCAGGCCGTCGACACGCTGGAGCGCGCCCTGTCGGCGCGCGATCCCCAGGGCCCCGCGCTGGTCTGTGTGACGGGTGCCTCCAATGTCACCGGTGAGCTGTGGCCGGTGCGGGAGCTGGCCGCCGCCGCTCACGCGCACGGCGCGCGGATCGTGCTCGACGCGGCGCAGCTGGCGCCCCACCACCCGGTGGACATCGCCGATCTCGACGTCGACTGGGTCGCCTTCTCCGGGCACAAGCTGTACGCGCCCTTCGGCTCGGGTGTACTCGCCGGCCGGTCCGACTGGCTGGTGGACGCGGAGCCGTACCTCGCGGGCGGCGGCGCCTCCCGCAAGGTCGCCCGGCGCACCGACGGCGGTGTGGACGTCGAGTGGCACACCACCGCCGCCCGCCACGAGGCCGGTTCGCCCAACGTCATCGGTGTCTACTCCATCGCCGCCGCCTGCAAGGCCCTCACCGAGGCCGGATTCGACCGACTGGTCGACCGGGAGCAGCAGCTGGTGACCCGGGTCGTCGAAGGGCTCGCCGAGGTTCCCGAGGTCAAGGTGCTCTCGCTGTTCGGCGACGACGCCCCGAGGGTCGGCGTCATCTCCTTCGTGGTCGAGGGATGGAACAGCTCGCACTTCGCCGCGGCGCTCTCCGCCGAGTACGGCATCGGGGTGCGCGACGGACTGTTCTGCGCGCACCCGCTGGTGCGGACCCTGCTCGGCAGCGAGCCCCAGGACCCGGGTGAGTGCGGCGCGCCGGAGGCCGGGCCGGGGGAGAGGTCACTCAACGCCATCCGGGTGAGCTTCGGTGCCGGCACGCCTGACGAGCACATCGAGCGGTTCCTCGGCGCCGTCCGTGAGCTGGTGAGCAAGGGCGCGCGCTGGACCTACCGCACCGAGGAGGGCCGCTGCGTGCCCGACCGGGGCGCGGCGCAGGTCTGACCGGTACGGCGTACGGCTCCGGCCGGGCACGGGAGGTGTCTCCCGCGCCCGGCCGGAGCCGTACGCGTATGTCCTGCGTGGATGTCAGCCGTCGAGCCCGATGGCGAAGGCCGCCTCGAGGTCGTGCTGCGAGTACGTGCGGAAGGCCACATGGGTGTCGGTCGCCTCGACGCCCTGGATCTTGCTGATCCGGCCGGGGATGACATCGGCCAGATCGTCGTGCCGGGGAACCCGGACCATGGCGATCAGGTCGTACGTACCGGTGACCGAGAAGACCTCGCTGACACTGTCCAGCGCGGCGATGGCCTCGGCGATCTCGGGAATCCGGTCCACGCTGGTTTTGATGAGCACGATCGCGGTGATCACGGCTGGCTTTCTCCCTCAGTGGCCGTGGCTGGAGCCTTCACTCTAGTCCCCCGGAATCGCACCCAGGCGTAGAGGAAGCCGCCCGAGAAACCCGCCACGTGCGCGAGGTAGGCGACGCCGGGGCCGCTGCCCGCGCCCTGTGCCGCCAGCCACTGCAGGACGAACCAGAACACCAGCACGATCCAGGCGGGAAAGCGCAGCGGCAGGAAGAAGAGGAAGGGGAAGAGGCTGGTGACACGGGCCCGGGGAAAGAGGCAGAGGAACGCGCCGAGCACCGCGGAGATCGCCCCGGACGCGCCGACCAGCGTCTGGTCGGACCCCGAGTGCACCACCGCGTAGGCGACCAGCGCGAAGTAGCCGCACACGACGTAGAAGAAGGTGAACTCGGTGCGGCCCATGCGCTCCTCGGCCATCGCGCCGAACACATGGAGGAAGAGCATGTTGCCCAGCAGGTGCAGCCAGCTGCCGTGGACGAAGAGCGCGGTCAGCGGGGTCAGGGCCGCGTGCGCGGAGCCGTCCATGAGCTCGCTGGGGATCACGCCCCACCGCTCGAAGTACCCGGCCTGGGCTGCCAGCAGCGCGTCGGCGCCGCCGGGGACGGGGCTGAACCCGGAGAGCGGGCTGAGCAGGAACACCGCGCAGCACAGCGCGATCAGCCCGTACGTGACCGGAGCACCGCCGGCGGCGGCTGCCGCCCCGAGCTCTCCGGCCCGCTTCCGCCAGTGGACTTTCCGCAGCTCGGTCACGTACAGAGCATGACGCACCGGGAGAGAACGGTACAGAGCGCCTCGCCGTGTCGATAGGTATGCGCAAGGCCGTAGGGTTACGGCAGTACATCCGCAGTTCGACGGCGCACCGCGAGATCGAAGACCTGGGCCCACACAAGACTCGACGAACGACGAAAGAGGACGCAACGATGACGACGGTTCCCCAGCCGACGGACGGGACCCGCTGGCGCTGCACGCTCTGCGGCAACCTCACCCGTTTCGATGTGACGCGCTCCTCGAAGGTCGTCGAGTACGTGCATCTCGACCTGGCCGGGGAATCGAGTATCGAGGAGCGCGAGGTGGTCAGTGAGACCATCGAGTCGGTGCGCTGTCGTTGGTGCAACGCCGTGGACCAGATCGAGCTGGTCGACAGGCCGGGTGCCGACTCCTGACGGGGCCGTGCGGACAGACATATTGGGGTGATGGATGGTGGAGCAGCCGACAGGCGGCGCCGGACCGGCCGACGCGGCCGACGGCACCGCGGAGTCGCTCGACCGTCCGCTGCCCGAGGGTGTGCGCCGCAAGGTCGTGGCGCTGGTCTCGGACGCCTTCGGCGGTCTGACCGTCGGCGAACTCCCGGCCCAGCTCCGGCAGTACGCCCGTTTCACCCCCAGCAGGCGGGCCAAGTTCGCGGGTAACGCGATGGCCGCGGCCCTGGAGAGCGACCCGGTGTTCCGCCGGCGCATCGGTGAGCGCATCGGCCAGACCCAGCCGGAGCTGGCCGATGCGCTCACATCCGGTGCGCCGCCCGCCGCGGCCGATCCCGTCGATGTGGCCGCCGCCGCCTATGTGCTGCGGCCGGCCGGCTGGGTCAAGCTGGTGGCCGCGGCCGGCGAGGAGGTCCAGCGCGCGCACGCGGAGCGGGTGGACGAGGAGACCAGGCGCGAACTGCGGCGGCTGCGCGAGGAACTCGACCACGCCCGCGGCCAGACCAGGGCCGACACCGAGCGGCTGCGCTCGGAGCTGGACACCGCGCGCCGGGAGACCGACTCCCTGCACCGCAAGCTGCGCAGCGCCCTCAGTGAGGTGAAGCGCGGCGAGGCCGCCCTGCGCAAGGCCGGGGTGGAGACCGACGCCGTACGGTCCGAGGCCGCGGCCCAGGTGTCGGCCGCCGAGAGCGAGTCCCGCCGGCTCAAGGCTCGGCTGGCCGAGGCGGAGGCCGCCGTGGAGGCGGGCCGCCGGGCGGCCAGGGAGGGGCGCTCCGTCGAGGACATGCGGCTGCGGCTGCTCCTGGACACCGTGCTGGACGCGGCCCAGGGGCTGCGCCGTGAGCTGGCCCTGCCCCCTTCCTCGCTCCGTCCCGCGGACGGCGTCGAAGCGGTGGAGCCGGGCAGGATGTCACCGAAGGACATCGCGGCCAGGGCTCTTTCGGACACCGACCCGGCGCTGCTCGACCAGTTGCTGGCCCTGCCGCAGGCCCATCTGATCGTCGACGGCTACAACGTCACGAAGACCGGCTATCCGCAGATGCCGCTGGAGAAGCAGCGGTTGCGGCTCCTGGGCGGCCTCTCGGTCCTCGCGGCGCAGACCGGCGCCGAGATGACCTGTGTCTTCGACGGAGCCGAACTGGCCGCCCCGGTCCTGCTCGCGCCACCGCGCGGAGTGCGTGTGCTGTTCAGCAAGGCGGGGGTGACAGCGGACGAGCTGATCCGGCAACTGGCGCGTGCCGAACCCTCGGGCAGGCCCGTCGTCGTGGTCTCCACCGACCGGGAAGTGGCCGACGGGGTGGCGAAGGCGGGAGCGCGGCCGGTCGCGTCCGCCTTGCTCCTGAAGCGGCTTTCGCGCGTGTGATTCCTCATGTGCGACATGAGTGACTTGCCGGAATTTTTGGAACGTACCGTCAAGTGACCGCTACGCGCAGTGTGATGAAAGTAAAGAAGTGCCTGGTGTGACGAGATTTTGCTCGCGAGGATTTGAACTGATCACAAGATGGTCACTAGGGTCAGGCCTCGAACCTTCGCACGGTTGATCGCCCACCAGGGGTGACGGCGAAGGAACCGCCGAGTCCGTGAGTGCACGGAGCCGGGGATCCACACGTCCCCCCACACCCGGTAGGCGGCTCGAGGAAGAAGGAGCTCGCCTTCGTGGCGTCCCACCGTCGTCCCAAGCAGCCGAGCCGCACCCGCGTGACCGTGCTCACCGCGACTGCCGCCGCAGCAGTGGCCCTGACCTCCCAGGCAGCCCACGCCGACCCGAAGCCGACCAAGAGTGAGGTCAAGGCGAAGGTCGACAAGCTCTACGACGAGGCCGAGGTCGCGACCGAGAAGGCCAACGGCGCCAAGGAGCAGCAGGACAAGCTCAAGAAGCAGGCCGACGCGCTCCAGGACAAGGTCGCCCGCGGTCAGGACGAGCTCAACACCCTGCGCGGCGAGCTCGGTTCGCTCGCCACCGCGCAGTACCGCTCAGGTGGTCTCGACCCGTCGGTCCAGCTGCTGCTCTCCTCGGACCCGGACAGCTTCCTCGACCAGGCCTCCGCGCTCGACCAGCTGACGGCCAAGCAGGCCGAGTCGCTGCAGAAGATCCAGGCGAAGCAGCGCACCCTCGCGCAGCAGCGCAAGGAGGCGCAGGGCAAGCTCGACGACCTCGCCGACGTCCGCAAGACGCTCAACGAGAACAAGACGAAGTACCAGGGCAAGCTCGCCGACGCCCAGAAGCTGCTGAACACCCTCACGGCCGCCGAGCGCCAGGAGATGGCCGACAAGGAGCTGCGCGCCAGCCGCGACGCCGGCGACCGGGTCGACCTCGGCAACGAGGTCCCCGCGTCCGCACGTGGCGCCGCCGCCCTCCAGGCCGCCTCCACGCAGCAGGGCAAGCCGTACGTCTCCGGCGGCACGGGCCCCAACTCGTTCGACTGCTCGGGTCTGACCCAGTGGGCCTACGCCCAGGCCGGCGTCCAGATCACCCGCACCACGTACACCCAGATCAACGACGGTGTCCAGATAGGCCGCAGCGCCCTCAAGCCGGGCGACCTGGTCTTCTTCAACAACACCTCGCACGTGGGTCTGTACGCGGGCAACAACCAGATCCTTCACGCCCCGAAGCCGGGTGCCGTGGTCCGTTACGAGTCGATGGACTACATGGGCACCTTCCAGTTCGGCGTGCGCGTCTGACGCCCGAACGGGCGAATCGCGGCAGCACTCGACTACACCCCGCCCCGCCGGAGACCACAGGTCACCGGCGGGGCGGAGCTGTTTCGTCCGCATTTCCGCGACCGCCACTCCCTTTGGCCGGTGTGCGGCCGTCCGGTTACTGTCTGCGCTGCCGTGCAGCTCCCGGTCGTCGGTCCGCCCGCCCAGGGCGGCAGGGGCTGCGCACATCTGCGTACAGCGGAAGGGAGTGCGGCTTCCTGTGGTGTCGCATCGCCGCCCCACCGGTCCCGGCCTCAGCCGTGGCGTCCGGGCCACCGTCCTGTCCGCCGCCGCGGCCACCGCGACGGCCGGCCTCGGCGCCGCACCCGCGAGTGCCGCGCCCGACGACACCCACGAGACGGCGAAGGCCACCGTCGACCGGCTGTACGGCGAGGCCGAGCGCGCCACCGAGCAGTACAACGCCGCCAGGGAGAGCCTCGGCGGGCTGCGCACCCGGGTCAGCAGGGCCCAGGACGCGGCGGCCCGTACGCAGGCGGACATCAACCGGATGCGGGAGTCCCTCGGTTCGATGGCGGGGGCGCAGTACCGCTCGGGCGGCATCGATCCCTCGGTCGCCCTGCTGCTCTCCTCGGACCCCGACACCTTCCTGGACCGCGCCGCCGCCCTGGACCGGGTGGGCGAGCGCAGGGCCGTGACACTGCGCAAGCTCCACCGGGCCCAGCGGAAGATCGCCCAGAGCCGGGCGGAGGCCACCGGGGCGCTGGCCGCCATGGAACGCGACCGCGCGGCGGTGGCCCGGCACCGGAGCACCGTGCGGGGCAAGCTGGCCCGGGCCAGGGAGCTGCTGCGCACGCTCCCGGCCGCCGACCGCACCTCGCTGGGCCGCGCGGACCCCGGCACCGGGGCGCCGCCGGACGGCGCCGGCGCCTCCGCGCGCGGTCTCGCGGCGCTCATGGCGGCCCGGCAGGCCCTGGGCCGCCCGTATGTCTGGGGCGCCGCAGGACCCGCCGGATTCGACTGCTCCGGGCTGATGCAGTGGGCGTACGCGCAGGCCGGGGTCGCTCTGCCGCGTACCTCGCAGGCGCAGCGGTACGCGGGCCGCATGGTGCCGCTCGCCGAGGCGCGGCCAGGTGATCTCGTGGCCTACCGCGCGGACGCCGGCCACATCGCGATGTACGCGGGAAACGGGCAGGTCATCCATGCCCCGCACCCGGGCGCTCCGGTGCGCTACGACCCCGTCGGCATGATGCCCGTCACCTCGGTCACCCGCGTCTGACCGTACGATCGGCCCAATGGCTGTTCGAACGCAGGACGCACGGCGGGAGCGGACCCGCAGACGGAGCACGGCGGGCGCCGTGCTCGCCGCCCTGCTGCTCGCGCCCGCGTGCGCCGGTCCCCAGGACTCCGCGGGCGGCCTCACCGCCCGGGAGGTCGGCGCCGCCCTGGACCGCAGGGCCACGGCGGTCATGGCGCACGACACCGACGCCTACCTGGCCGGGCTCGACCCCCGTGCCGCGTCCTTCAGGGCCGCACAGCGCACCGAGCTGCGCAACCTCGCCGACGTACCGCTGGAGTCCTGGGCGTACAAGGTGAAGGACGTCAGCGACAAGGGCGAAGGCAAGGTCACCGCCGAGGTCGAGCTGCGCTACCGGATCAAGGGCTACGACAAGGCGCCCATGTCCTCGTCCCGCACGGTGGAGCTGGTCCGCGAGGGAAAGGGCCGCACCTGGTACATCGCGGCCGACCGGGCCGCCGACGGCGCACCCGGGCAGCTCTGGCAGCAGGGTGACGTCGAGGTCGTACGGGGCAGGAGCAGCCTGGTCCTGGGAGTCGGCCGCCGTGAGTCGGAGCTGCGCGAGATCGCGGACACCGCCGACCGGGCCGTCCCCGCCGTCACCGGCACCTGGACGGAGCCCTGGGCGGAGCGGGTCGTGGTGCTCGTCCCCGAGTCCGTGGAGGACATGGCGGGGCTCCTGGGCTCACCCGCCGCGAGCTACCGGGACATAGCGGCCGTCACCACCGGGGAGGTCGGCGGCGGTGGCGGCCGGGCGCCGGCGGACCGGGTGATCGTCAATCCGCAGGCGTACGCCCTGCTCGGCGACTTCGGGCAGCGGGTCGTGCTGACCCACGAGACCACACACGTGGCGACCAGGGCGTACACCTCGCCCGCCACACCCGTCTGGCTCTCCGAGGGCTTCGCCGACTGGACCGCCTACCGCCAGGAGAGCCGTACCGCCCCCGAGATCGCGCCGGAGCTCGCCGAGGCGGTCCACGGCGGTGACCTGCCCGCCGGGCTGCCCACCGACGAGGACTTCGGCTTCGGCGAGGACCCCGCGAAGCTCTCCCGGGCCTACGAGGGCGCCTGGCTGGCCTGCGAGATGATCGCGCGGGACTGGGGGGACGAGGAGCTGATCGCCTTCTACAAGGCCGTGGGGAGCAGCGCGGGGCGGGACGGTGCCGTGGAGCAGGCCATGCACACGGTGCTGGGCACCACGCCCCAGGACTTCACGGCGCGCTGGCGGGAGTATCTGGGCGACCAGCTGGGCTGATCCGCTCCGCCGTGATCACCCGCCGCGCCCCCGGCACGGTGTCCCGCCACAGACGCAGCGCCGCGACGGAAGCCGCCGCGGCCAGCAGACCGTTGCGTACGGCCATGAGCGCCACACCCTGGGCGTCACTGGCCACCACATGCGCGAAGCCCAGCGGGAACTCCAGCAGGGTGACGGCGGTGGCCACCAGGACCAGACACGCGGGCAGCACCATCCGGCTGCCCCGGAAGACCAGGCACACCGCGGCCACCCCGAGCGGCCACACCAGATACTGGGGGCTGATGACCCGGCTGGTCACGGTGAACAGCAGCACCGCGGTGAACGCCGCGTCCGCCGGGGTGTGCACCGCGAACGTACGGGCCCTCAGCCGCCACACCAGCAGCCAGCCGAAGGCGAGCACGCTCAGCGCCAGCGCCAGTGTGCTCACCAGCGCCACGTGCGGGCCCGAGAACTCCATCGAGCCGTAGCGCAGCTCCACCGCTCCCTGCCAGCCGAACTGCCTGGCCACGTGGAAGACCAGTGCCCCCAGCGACTCGATCTCCAGACCGCGGTCCCGCTGGAACGTCAGGAAGGCGAACGCGCCCGGCGCCGCCAGCGCGGCCACAAGACCCAGCACGGCCGCCGTCACCGCAGCCGCCGACCAGGAGCGTCGGGTGGCCCGGCCCCGTGCGGTGCCCACGAGCAGCAGCGCCGGCCACACCTTCAGCAGCGCGCCGAAGGCGGCGAGTGCCCCCAGCACCCTGGGGTGACGTACCCCCGCCAGCAGCGCCGCCACCGCGACGGCCGTCACCATCAGGTCGTAGCGGGCGTACACCGTCGGCCCGAGCAGCGGCACGCCCACCACCCACAGCCACGCTCCCGCGTCGCGCGTGCCGGGACGGCCTCCCGCGTACAGCAGCAGCCCGAGCACCAGGGCGTCGCACAGCAGCGCCAGGACGAAGAAGGCGGAGGCGTACTCCAGGAAGGGCAGCAGATCGGGCGAGAGCACCGCGAGTGCGGCGCCGGGCGGATACTGCCAGGTGACGTCGTCCAGCGGGTACGAGCCGGTGCGGAGCACCTCGTACCAGCCCCGGTAGATCACCGAGACGTCGCTCGTGACATCGGGCCCCGGCACCGTGAACACCTTGAAGACACAGAGCAGCAGCACCGCCCGGGTGAGGCCCCATGCGGCGAGTGACAGACCCCGGCCGCTCGCACCTGTCCTGACCGTCATGCACGCCATGATGCAGGCCGGGGCTGTGCCGGAGCCGTCAGGCAGGGCCGTCGGACGGCCCGGTACTGTCGGCGGCGATGGACAAGACGCTGATCGTGACGAACGACTTCCCGCCCCGGCCCGGCGGCATCCAGGCCTTCCTGCACAACATGGCGCTGCGCATGGACCCCGAGCGGATCGTGGTCTACGCCTCCACCTGGAAGCGCGGCCAGGAGGGCGCCGAGGCCACCGCGGCCTTCGACGCCGCACAGCCGTTCACCGTCGTGCGCGACCGTACGACGATGCTGCTGCCCACCCCGCGCGTCATCCGGCGGGCGGTCGGGCTGCTGCGCGAACACGGCTGCTCCTCCGTGTGGTTCGGCGCCGCCGCGCCCCTCGGGCTGATGGCGCCCGCGCTGCGCGCGGCCGGTGCCCGCAGGATCGTGGCCACCACGCACGGTCACGAGGCCGGCTGGGCACAGCTGCCCGCCTCCCGGCAGCTGTTGCGCCGCATCGGTGAGGGCACCGACACGATCACCTACCTCGGTGAGTACACCCGCTCAAGGATCTCCGCGGCGCTCACCCTGCGGGCGGCCGCCCGCATGGTGCAGCTGCCGCCCGGGGTGGACGAGAAGACCTTCCACCCGGCCTCCGGCGGCGACCGGGTCAGGGCGGGGCTCGGGCTCGCGGACCGGCCCGTCATCGTGTGCGTGTCACGGCTCGTGCCGCGCAAGGGCCAGGACACCCTCATCCTGGCCATGCCCGCGATCCTGGCGCGGGTCCCCGACGCGGTCCTGCTGGTCGTCGGCGGCGGCCCGTACGCCGGGCAGCTGAAGAAGCTGGCCGCGGAGACCGGCGTCGAGGACTCCGTGCGCTTCACCGGACCTGTGCCCTGGGAGGAGCTGCCCGCGCACTACGGCGCCGGCGACGTGTTCGCCATGCCCTGTCGCACCCGGCGCGGCGGGCTCGACGTCGAGGGCCTCGGCATCGTCTATCTGGAGGCGTCCGCGACCGGACTGCCCGTCGTGGCGGGCGACTCGGGGGGCGCCCCGGACGCGGTGCTCGACGGCGAGACCGGCTGGGTGGTGCGGGGCGGATCGGCCGAGGACTCCGCCGACCGGATCGTCGCACTGCTCCGCGACCCGGGACTGCGCCGGCGCATGGGGGAGCGGGGCCGGGCGTGGGTCGAGGAGAAGTGGCGCTGGGACCTGCTCGCGGAGCAGCTGAAGTCGCTGCTCTGACACACGTACGAGGGCCCCGCACCGGTACGTCACGGTGCGGGGCCCTCCTACGGGGTGTCCGGATTCAGCCGCGGTAGATCGACTCGACCTCGTCCGCGAAGTCCTTCGCCACGACGTTGCGCTTGAGCTTCAGCGACGGTGTGATGTGGCCCGCCTCCTCGGTGAACTGCGCGCCCAGGACACGGAACTTGCGCACCGACTCCGCCTTGGACACCGCGGCGTTGCCGTCGTCCACCGCCCGCTGCACCTCGGCCAGCAGCTCGGGGTCCTCGCGCAGCGAGAGGGCCGTCGAGCCGGCCGGCTTGCCGTGCTCCTCGGCCCAGCGGGACAGGAACTCCTCGTCGAGGGTGAGCAGCGCGCCGACGAACGGCCGTCCGTCGCCGACCACCATGCACTCGGCGACCAGCGCGTGTGCGCGGATCCGGTCCTCGATCACCGCGGGGGCGACGTTCTTGCCGCCCGCCGTGACGATGATCTCCTTCTTGCGGCCGGTGATCGCGAGATAGCCGTCCTCGTCGAGCGTGCCGATGTCACCCGTGTGGAACCAGCCGTCGGCCAGCGCCTCGGCCGTCGCCGCCTCGTTGCCCCAGTACCCGGTGAACAGGTGCTCGCCGTGCAGCAGCACCTCGCCGTCGTCGGCGATGCGCACCACCGAGCCCGGCAGCGGCTGCCCGACCGTACCGATCTTCTGCCGGTCCCACGGGTTGAACGCCGTGGCGGCGCAGGACTCGGTGAGGCCGTAGCCCTCCAGCACCGTGAAGCCGATGCCCCGGAAGAAGTGGCCGAGCCGCTCGCCCAGCGGGGCGCCGCCGGAGATCGCGTACTCGCCGCGGCCGCCGAGCACCGCCCGCAGCTTGCTGAACACCAGCTTGTCGAAGACCTTGTGCTTGACCTTCAGGCCCACCGACGGGCCTTCGGGGGTGCCGAGCGCGCGGCTGTAGGCGATCGCCGTGTCGGCGGCCCGGTCGAAGATCTTGCCCTTGCCGTCGGCCTGGGCCTTGGCACGCGCCGAGTTGTAGACCTTCTCGAACACCCGCGGCACACCGAGGATCAGCGTCGGCCGGAACGAGGCGAGCTCGTCGGTGAGGTTCTTGATGTCCGGCACGCAGCCGAGCTTGATCGGGGCCATCACGGACGCGACCTCGACCAGCCGGCCGAAGACATGCGCGGTGGGAAGGAAGAGCAGGACCGAGCACTCGCCGGTACGGAAGAGGGGCTTGAGCCGCTCCACGATGTTGCCGCACTCCGCGAAGAAGCTGCGGTGCGTCAGCACACAGCCCTTGGGGCGGCCGGTGGTGCCCGAGGTGTAGACGATCGTCGCCGGGTCGTCGGCCTTCGCGCTGACCATGCGCAGATCCAGCGTCTCGTCGGAGACCCCGGCGCCCGTGGCGACGAGCTCGTCGACGGCGCCCCGGTCGATCTCCCAGACATGGCCGAGGCCGGGAAGCCGGTCCCGGACCGTGGTGACGGACTTCGCGTGGACGTCGCTCTCCACGACGACCGCGACCGCGCCCGAGTCACCGAGGATCCACTGGACCTGCTCGGGGGAGCTGGTCTCGTACACCGGCACGGTGACGGCGCCCGCGCACCAGATGGCGAAGTCCAGCAGGACCCACTCGAAGCGGGTGCGCGACATGAGCGCGACCCGGTCACCGGGCTCGATGCCCGAGGCGATCAGCCCCTTGGCGGTGGCTCTGACCTCGGCGAGGAAGCGGGCCGCCGTGACATCCGTCCAGACGCCGGCCACCTTCCGGCTCATCACCGCGACATCGGGATGCTGAGCGGCGTTGCGGCGGACGAGATCCGTCAGGTTGCCGTCCGTGGGGACCTCGTACAGGGCCGGAAGGCTGAACTCGCGCAAGACTGCTGCTCCTCATCGGGCTCCGGTTCACGGCTCTGTGCGACGCACCGGATCGGTCCAAGACTGGCAGATGCTCAGTGGGGTGAGCACGACTGGACTGGCGGGACGTTACCCACCGGTACTCGGTTCCGGAAAGGGGGTTCCGGCCAGATGTCTCATGCGTCACACCTCTTGGTGGTCCTTCGGCGCACATTAGTCCACCCGTGTCCTGATCCGGAAGTAATCGCAGGTCCGGCGGCCTCTACCCAGAGCAGCCGACGGAGACCTAGGGTGACCTCCATGGGCGCCGGTACACCGCACGATCAGCACACGATTCCCACTCGCCGCACACGCGTGCACGTGGTCAGTGATGTCCACGGCAACGCGGAGGCACTGGAGCGCGCCGGGGACGGCGCCGACGCCCTGATCTGCCTGGGTGACCTGGTGCTCTTCCTCGACTACGCCGACCATTCGCGCGGGATCTTCCCCGACCTGTTCGGCACCGCCAACGCCGATCGCCTCGTCGAGCTGCGCACCGCGCGCCGCTTCGACGAGGCGCGTGCCTTCGGCCGTGAACTGTGGGCCGGTGTCGACCGCAACGCGGCGATCCTGTCCGCCGTGCGCAAGCAGTACGCCCGGATGTTCGCCGCGATGCCCACCCCGACCTACGCCACCTACGGCAACGTCGACGTGCCCACGCTCTGGCCCGAGTACGCCCATTCCGGTACGACCGTGCTGGACGGTGAGCGTGTGGAGATCGGAGGCCGGGTCTTCGGGTTCGTCGGGGGAGGCCTCAGGACCCCCATGAACACCCCGTACGAGATCAGCGACGAGGAGTACGCCGCCAAGGTCGAGGCGCTCGGCGAGGTGGACGTCCTGTGCTCGCACATCCCGCCGGAGCTCCCGGAGCTGACGTACGACACCGTGGCCAGGCGTTTCGAGCGCGGCAGCCGCGCACTCCTGGACGCCATCCATCGCACCCGCCCCCGCTACGCGATTTTCGGCCATGTTCACCAGCCGTTGGTGCGCCGGATGCGGGTGGGCGTCACCGAGTGCGTCAACGTGGGCCACTTCGCCGCGACCGGGCGGCCCTGGGCCCTGGAGTGGTGACAGCACGCGATAGCCTGCAGACGGCAGGCTTCTGTCGAACGCGACCGGTACACCGCACTGGAGGGCCACGGCGATGGCTGAACACACCAGCTCGAGCATCACGATCGAGGCGGCACCGGCCGACGTCATGGGAGTGATCGCCGACTTCGCCCGCTATCCGGAATGGACCGGCGAGGTGAAGGAGTCCGAGATCCTGGCCACCGACGACCAGGGCCGCGCCGAGCAGGTCCGCCTGGTCCTGGACGCCGGAGCGATCAAGGACGACCACGTCCTCGCCTACACGTGGAACAGCCCGTACGAGGTCGACTGGACCCTGGTCAAGTCCCAGATGCTGCGCGCCCTCGACGGCAGCTACGCACTGGCACCCCTGGGCGACGGCGACCGCACCGAGGTCACCTACCGGCTCGCGGTCGACGTCAAGATCCCGCTGCTCGGCATGATCAAGCGCAAGGCCGAGAAGGTCATCATCGACCGGGCACTGGCCGGTCTCAAGAAGCGCGTCGAGTCCGTCCCGAAGGCCTGAGCGCATGCGTACGGTCCTCGTCACCGGCCCCGGCGGCGCAGGCCGTACCACCGTCGCCGCCGCGACCGCGCTCGCCTCGGCGCGCGGCGGCCGCCGCACCCTGCTGATCACCACGGACGCGGTGCCCGCCCTCCCGGCGGGGCCCGAGCCCGCAGAGGTGGCCGAGCGGCTGTCCTGCGTCCGCGTCGACTCCTCCGCACACTTCCGCGCCGAACTCCTCGGCCTCCAGGAGCGTGCGTCCGGGGTGCTCGACCTGCTCGGCGCCAACCGGCTCGACGCCGAGGAGCTCACCGAGCTGCCCGGCAGCGCCGAGCTCGCCCTTCTGCACGCCCTGCACCGGGTGGCCGCGGGCGACAGGTCCGAGGACGGCCACGAGGTCGTCGTCGTCGACCTGCCCCCGCTCACCGATGCCCTGGCCCTGCTCGCCCTGCCCGGGCAGCTGCGCCGCTATCTGCGCCGGCTCCTGCCCCAGGAGCGCCAGGCGGCCCGCGCCCTGCGCCCGGTGCTCGCCCAGCTCGCCGGTGTGCCGATGCCCGCCCAGTGGCTGTACGAGGCCGCCGCCCGCAAGGACACCGAACTCGCCGCCGTCCAGGCGCTGATCGAGGACGGGGCGACCACCGTGCGGCTGGTCGCCGAGCCGGGCCTGGCCGCGGACGAGGCGCTGAGCTCCGCCCGTACCGGACTCGCCCTGCACGGACTGCGCGTGGACTCCGTCGTGGCCTCCCGGGTGCTGCCCCGTCACGCGGGCGACCCCTGGTTCGCCGATCTCGCCGCCCGGCAGGAGAAGTGCCTGGACCACTGGCGCCAGGAATGGGCGCAGGACGCCTCCGTACGCGAGACCGCCCACCTCGGCCGCGAGCCGCGCACGGTGGAGGACCTGGCCCTGCTCGCCGAGGACTGCGCCCCCGACGAGCGGACGCCGGGACACGCCGGGGACCCCTGGTGGACCGAGGACGCGGGCGACGGCGTCATAGCCTGGTGCCTGCCGCTGCCCGGGGCGGTCAAGGAGGAGCTCCAGCTCGTCCGGCGCGGCGACGAACTCTTCCTCACCGCGGGACCGTTCCACCGGATCGTCCGCCTGGAGTCCGCCCTGCGCCGCTGCACCGTCTCGGGGGCCGCGCTCACCGGCGGTGTCCTGCGTGTCCGGTTCACACCCGACCCCGCGCTCTGGCCCCGGACACCATGAACCGCTTACCACCGTTCGGGTAACGTCGGTAGTACGTGGCCCGCACGGTCACGCAGACAACCGCGCCGCAGGAGCCCGCCATGAGTGAAGCCACCGATCGTCCCTTCGACGACGACGCGTGGGCGGAGGCCTGCGCCGAGGATCTCGAAGCGGAGAAGGCCCGCCGCCGGGCCGAGTACGGCCCGCAGCCGGGCTCAGCGGCCGAGGAGCTGCGCAAGCTGATCGACGCGGTGGCCGACAAGGTCTCCACGCTCCAGTCGCCGCTGCTCGGCATGGCCGCCCAGGGCACCGTCCAGCAGGTGATCCGGCAGGCCAGGTCCGCCGTCGAGCCGGTCATCGAGCGCAACCCGGACCTCTTCGACCACCTCGCCGCCGCGGGGAACGAACTCCTCGCCGCCTACCGCTCCGCGGTCGAGGGCCAGGAAGGCCGCTGGACCAAGGGCACCGAGGGTGCCGGAGGCACCTCGGGCGGCACCGGAAGCGCCCCGGGCGCCGGGAGGACGGCGGCCGACGACCCCTCCGACCCGCGTGACGAGGGCACCGGCGGCAGCGAACACATCGACCTGGACTGAGAAGCTGTCCCTGGGCAGGAAATACCCGTCCCCGGCTCGGGTACGGTTGGCCGTAGCGGGGCTCGACCGAAACTGAGGGATTCATGGGACTCACCATCGGCGTCGATATCGGCGGCACGAAGATCGCGGCTGGAGTGGTCGACGAAGAGGGCCGGATCCTCTCGACGTTCAAGGTATCGACCCCGTCCACGGCCGAAGGCATCGTGGACGCGATCAGCGCCGCCGTGGGCGGGGCGAGCGAGGGGCACGACGTCGAGGCCGTAGGCATCGGCGCGGCCGGATACGTCGACGACAAGCGTGCCACCGTGCTGTTCGCTCCGAACATCGACTGGCGCCACGAGCCGCTCAAGGACAAGGTCGAACAGCGCGTCGGCCTGCCCGTGGTCGTCGAGAACGACGCCAACGCCGCGGCCTGGGGCGAATATCGCTTCGGAGCCGGCCAGGGCCACGACGACGTCATCTGCATCACGCTCGGCACCGGCCTGGGCGGCGGCGTCATCATCGGCAACAAGCTGCGCCGGGGACGCTTCGGTGTGGCAGCGGAATTCGGTCATATCCGGGTCGTCCCGGACGGGCTGCTCTGCGGCTGCGGCAGCCAGGGCTGCTGGGAGCAGTACGCCTCGGGGCGTGCGCTCGTGCGATACGCACGGCAGCGCGCCAACGCCACCCCGGAGAACGCCCCGATCCTGCTGGGACTCGGCGACGGCTCCGTGGAGGGCATCGAGGGCAAGCACATCAGCGAGGCCGCCCGGCAGGGCTGCCCGGTGGCGATCGACTCCTTCCGTGAGCTGGCCCGTTGGGCCGGAGCCGGACTGGCCGACCTCGCCTCGCTGTTCGACCCGTCGGCCTTCATCGTCGGCGGCGGTGTGTCGGACGAGGGCGAGCTGGTCCTCGACCCGATCCGCAAGTCGTTCAGGCGCTGGCTGATCGGCGGCGAATGGCGCCCGCACGCGCAGGTCCTCGCGGCCCAACTGGGCGGCAAGGCAGGCTTGGTGGGCGCGGCGGACCTGGCACGCCAGGGCTGACCCGGCACGCCGGGCCGCAGGCCGGGCGGAGCACGTCCGACGCCCGTCGCGCCCTCCGGGGCGCGGCGGGCGTCCGTCGTATCGTGCTCCCATGGTCACGTCGCCGATGCCGCTGCCCGACTCCCGTACCGAGCCCGACGGTTCGGCCGTCATCAGGGTGCTCAGCTACAACGTCCGCTCGCTGCGCGACGACACCGAGGCGCTGGCCCGTGTCATCCGCGCCTGCGCACCCGACCTGGTGTGCGTCCAGGAGGCCCCGCGCTTCTTCCGGTGGCGCAAGGCGGCGGCCCGGCTCGCGGCCCGCACCGACCTGATGGTCCTCAGCGGCGGGGCGACCGCGGCCGGGCCCCTGCTGCTCTGCTCCCTGCGCGCCACCGTGGAGCGCACCGAGGACGTCCTGCTGCCGCTCACCCCTGGTCGGCACAGGCGGGGTCTTGCCACCGCGGTCGTACGGATCGCCGGGACACGGATCGGCGTCCTGAGCTGCCACCTCGGCCTCCAGCGGGAGGAACGGCAGGCGCAGGCGGAGCTGTTGCTCGAACACGTCGACGCGATGGGCGTCCCGCACACCGTCGTGGCGGGCGACCTCAACGACGAGCCGTCGGGCAGCGCCTTCCGCCGGCTTGCGGGGCGGCTCCAGGACTGCCGGACCGTGCGGCCGTGGGGCGGTGAGCTCACCTTCCCGCCGGACGCGCCGCGCAAGCGGATCGACGCGGTGTTCGCCTCCCCGGGCATCGAGGTGCTCGGCTGCGGCGTCCCCGACGAGCTGCCCGGCGTCAACGGCGCGGACCTGCGGGCGGCCACGGACCATCTGCCCGTGCTCGCCGCCCTCAGGGTGCCCGCGGGGCGCTGAGCCGGTCGCACCGCCCGCCGGGCGCTGAGCCCCGTCAGACGACCGCGCCGCGCCCCGGGTCGTCGTCCTCCTCGTCGTCGGGGGGCATACGCGCCACCAGGGTGACGAACCCGCCGAGGAAGCCGCCGATGGAGAGCGTGGTGAGCCACCACGTCATCTCCCACCGCATCAGCACCGCGATCAGCATCAGCACCGGGCCGCCGACGACCGCGAGCCAGGCGAACTTGGCCGTCACATCGGCCTCGGGAAGCGGCGGCGGCTCCGGCGGGACGAAATGCCCCTCCTCGCTGTCGTCCGGATCGCCGGTGCCGCTGTCCTTGGGCTCCTGCAGGCTGTAGTCGCGCGGGCCGCCGACACCGGGCGCGAAGACGACGGAGCCGCCGAGCGGCCGCTTCTCCCCGGGCCCGTCCGGTGCCTTCCCGTCCACGCCCTTGTCCGTGTCGTCGCCCGCGGTGGACTCGGGGGCGGGATCCAGGACATTGACCTGGCCGTCGTCGAGCAGGGCCAGATCCTCGACCGACTTGAACGGCTTGGCGCCCGGCGGGTCCGGCGGCTCCTCGCCGTATCCCGCGACGATCGCCTCCCAGGCCGCGGCCTCGTCGATCGGCCTGGCCTCCTCCGTACCCTCGGGGACGGCCGTACCTTCCGTGGGGCGCGGTTCGCGCTCCTCGTCACTGCCCGCGCGCTCCGCGTCGTGCTCAGCCACCGGACGTGCTCCCCTTCTTGACAGCGTCGGTTGCGAGGCGATCGATGAACCGGTAGCTCTCGTCGAAGATCCGCCCCGCATCGTGGTCCAACGTCGCGACGTGGTAGCTCTGTTCCAGGAGGATCTCCTCGACATCCCTGGACGAGACCCGGCTGAGGATCCGTGCCGAGTCCGCGGGCGGCACCACATGGTCCCGCGGACTGTGCAGCAGCATGATCGGCTGGGTCACCTGGGGCAGCGCGGCGTCGACCTGCCGGAAGAACGCCCGCAGGGAGTGCGCCGCGTGCAGCGGCACCCGGTTGTAGCCCACCTCCTGGGCACCCTCCAGGGCGATGTCGCCGGTCAGCCCCTTCGTCGTCCGCACCAGATGACGGGCCACCGGCAGGGCGTACGCCGAGAGGCCGTGCACCTTGTTCGCCGGATTCACCAGCACCAGGCCGGCGATCCCGTCCCCGTGCTTCGCGGCGAGGCGCAGCGCCAGGGCCCCGCCCATCGAGAGGCCGAGGACGAAGACCCGCTCGCACCGCTGCCGCAGCTCGCGCAGCTCCCGGTCCACCTCCGCATACCAGTCCTGCCAGCCCGTGACCGCCATGTCCTCCCAGCGCGTGCCGTGTCCGGGCAGCAGCGGGAGGGACACGGTCAGCCCGCGCTCCGCCAGATAGCCGGCCCAGGGGCGCAGGGACTGCGGTGAACCCGTGAATCCGTGACAGAGGAGGACACCGACCTCTCCGCCCTCGTGGCGGAACGGCTCGGATCCAGGGAGGACCGGCACCGGGGTCTCCTGTTCATGAAGCGGGACGGGGGCGGGGGCGCGGGGGGTGTGCGGCAAGGATTACTTCACCGTACGCGACCGGACCGACACCGACCAGGGCCGTCACCGCCGCACAGGTTAAGGTCTCATCGACGGCACACAGGAGGCATCCGAGTTGATCTACGGCGCAATGAAGTTCTCCATCGGCGGGTCCCTGAAGCTCGCCTTCAGGCCGTGGGTGGAGGGCCTGGAGAACATCCCCGTGCACGGGCCGGCGATCCTCGCGAGCAATCATCTGTCGTTCTCCGACTCCTTCTTCCTGCCGGCCGTAATCGACCGCAAGGTGACCTTCATCGCCAAGGCGGAGTACTTCACCGCACCCGGGGTGAAGGGCAAGCTCACCGCGGCCTTCTTCAAGGGCGTGGGACAGCTCCCGGTGGACCGCTCCGGCGGCCGGGGCGCCGGGGAGGCCGCCATCAAGGCCGGCATCCAGGTGATCGAGAGCGGCGGGCTCTTCGGTATCTACCCGGAGGGCACCAGATCGCCCGACGGGCGGCTCTACCGGGGCAAGCCGGGCGGCCTCGCCCGGGTGGCCCTCGCCACCGGCGCTCCCGTCATCCCCGTGGCGATGATCGACACGGAGAAGATCCAGCCGCCCGGCCAGGTGGTGCCCAAGCTGATGCGGCCCGGGATCAGGATCGGTGAACCGCTGGACTTCAGCCGCTACCAGGGCATGGACGGTGACCGGTTCATCCTGCGCTCGGTCACCGACGAGGTGATGTACGAGATCATGAAGCTCTCGGGCCAGGAGTACGTGGACATCTACGCCACCGCGGCCAAGCGGCAGATCGCCGAGGCGGCGAAGAAGGCCGAGGCGGCGAAGAAGAAGGAAACCGAACGGCCCGGTCCTTAGCGGCCGTGCCCGCCGTCCGGAGCGGGCAGCATGGGGGCGAGAGCCGGGGGAGGGGACACGGGGGACATGGCCGGACGCGAACGGGTCGTACGGATGTCGGTCGAGCAGCCGCTGTGGCGGGCGCTGACCGCCTACCGGGTGCTGACGCTGGTCTACGCGGCGCTGCTCTCCGGCTTCGGCCACACGAAGTACGAGCGGCCCTGGGTGGCCGTGGCCTATCTGGCCTGCCTCGCCGTCTGGACACTCGCGACCCTGCCCCGGGTGGCCAACGCCGCCAGCTGCACCAAGCGCTTCCTCGGCCTGGACCTCACCGTCGCCCTGGCCGGGATCCTCCTGACCCCGCTCGCCGATTTCGACGCGCAGAGCATCGACGGCCCGACGCTTCCGTCGATCTGGACCGCGGGTTCCGTCCTCGCCTTCGCCCTCAAGGGCGGCTGGCGCTGGGCGGCCTTCGCTTCCACCCTCGTCGCCGTCGTCAACATCATCGAGCGCGGTGAGCCCAGCGAGGACACCTTCCACAACGTGGTGCTGGTCTGGGTCGCCTCCATCGCCATCGGCTACGTCGTCGAGGTGGCCCGTGCCAGTGAGCGCACCCTCGCCCGTGCCCTGGAGATCGAGGCCGCCACCCGGGAACGCGAGCGGCTCGCCCGCGACATCCACGACAGCGTCCTCCAGGTCCTGGCCATGGTCCAGCGACGCGGCACGGCCCTGGGCGGCGAGGCCGCCGAGCTCGGCAGGATGGCAGGGGAGCAGGAGGTCGCCCTGCGGACCCTGGTCTCCAGCGGCCTGGTGCCCACGACCCGGCCCTCCCCGGACGGCGCCGACGGCGGGGAGGACGGCACGGACACGCTGGACGCTGCCCGCGGCGACGAGGGCGACCTGCGCGCGCTGCTCGCCCCGCACGCCGGCTCCCGGGTCAGCTTCGCGGAGCCCGGCGCCCCCGTGCTGCTCCCGGCGGACGCGGCGCGCGAGCTGGCCGCCGCGGTGAGCGCCGCACTGGACAATGTCAGGGTTCACGCGGGGCCTGACGCCCGGGCGTGGATCCTGGTCGAGGACGAGCCCGACGAGGTGATCGTCACCGTCCGGGACGACGGGCCCGGCATCCCGGAGGGCAGGCTGGACCAGGCGGAGGGGGAGGGCAGGCTCGGTGTCGCCCTCTCGATCCGCGGCCGGCTGCGCGATCTGGGCGGCACAGCAGAACTGATCTCGGTCCCGGGCCAGGGCACCGAGGTCGAGTTGAAGGTCCCGAAGGTTTCACGGGGGAAGGCAGGAACGGCCCGATGAGCACACCGAACACACCGAACACACCGAGCACACCGCAGACACAGGAGTCGGGGGAGCGCGCCATCAAGGTGATGGTCGTCGACGACCACCCGATGTGGCGCGACGCCGTGGCCCGCGACCTGGCCGAGTCCGGGTTCGACGTGGTCGCGACCGCGGGCGACGGCCCGGGCGCCGTGCGCCGGGCCCGGGCCGCGGGGCCCGACGTCCTGGTGCTCGATCTGAACCTGCCGGGGATGCCCGGGGTGCAGGTCTGCAAGGAGCTCGTCGGATCGCACCCCGGGCTGCGTGTCCTGGTGCTCTCCGCCAGCGGCGAGCACGCCGATGTCCTGGAGGCCGTGAAGTCGGGCGCCACCGGTTATCTGCTGAAGTCGGCCAGCACCCAGGAGCTGACCGACGCCGTGCGCGCCACCGCGGCCGGCGACCCGGTCTTCACACCGGGCCTCGCCGGACTGGTGCTCGGCGAGTACCGCCGGCTCGCCTCGGACCCGGCCCCGGCGGCCCCCGACGAGCGGGCGGTCCCACAGCTGACCGACCGTGAGACGGAGGTCCTGCGGCTGGTCGCCAAGGGCCTCTCGTACAAGCAGATCGCCGAGCGCCTGGTCATCTCCCACCGCACCGTGCAGAACCATGTCCAGAACACCCTGGGCAAGCTCCAGCTGCACAACAGGGTGGAGCTCGTGCGCTACGCCATCGAGGCCGGCCTCGACGACGCCTGAGAAACAACCCGCCCGTGCTGTAAAGGAATTGACCGTCCCGCCCATCCCGAAGTGACCTGAGTCACCCTTAGCGTGGCCCGTAGCGAGCTCACTTCGACGAAGGGATGCTTTCATGCGGGTCGGAGTACTGACCGGGGGCGGCGACTGCCCCGGACTCAACGCGGTCATCCGCGCCGTCGTCCGCAAGGGCGTACAGGAGTACGGCTACGACTTCACCGGGTTCCGGGACGGCTGGCGCGGCCTCATCGAGGGCGTGACCGTGCCGCTCTCCATACCGGCGGTGCGCGGCATCCTGCCGCGCGGCGGCACCATCCTCGGTTCGTCCAGGACCAATCCGTTCGACGCGGCCTACGAGGGCGAGGGGGCCGCCCGTATCAAGGACAGTCTCGCCGAGCACGGGATCGACTCCCTGATCACCATCGGCGGCGAGGACACGCTCGGCGTCGCGGCGAGACTGTCCGACGCGTACGGCGTCCGCTGCGTGGGCGTGCCCAAGACCATCGACAACGACCTCTCCGGCACCGACTACACCTTCGGCTTCGACACCGCCGTCTCCATCGCGACCGAGGCCATCGACCGGCTCCACACCACGGCCGAGTCCCATATGCGGGTGCTCGTCGTCGAGGTGATGGGGCGGCACGCGGGCTGGATCGCGCTCCACTCGGGACTGGCCGGCGGGGCCAACGTCATCCTGATCCCGGAGCAGCGCTTCGACACAGACCAGGTCTGCGAGTGGGTCACCTCGCGCTTCCGGGCGAGTTACGCGCCGATCGTGGTGGTGGCCGAGGGGGCGGCGCCCGCACAGGGCGAGATGGTCCTCAAGGACGACTCCCACGACTCCTTCGGCCATGTCCGGCTCTCGGGCGTGGGCGAGTGGCTGGCCAAGGAGATCGAGCGGCGCACCGGCAAGGAGGCCAGGACCACGGTCCTGGGCCACGTCCAGCGCGGCGGCACACCGAGCGCCTTCGACCGCTGGCTCGCGACCCGCTTCGGCCTCCATGCCATCGACGCCGTGCACGAGGGCGTCTCCGGTGTGATGGTCGCCCTCAGGGGGACGGACATCGTCCGGGTGCCGATCGCGGAGGCGACGGCCCGTCTGAAGACGGTCGATCCCGCCCTGTACGCGGAGGCCGGGGTCTTCTTCGGCTGAGATCC
The DNA here is from genome assembly GCF_045162755.1 of Streptomyces sp. NBC_01012. Classification (NCBI taxonomy): domain Bacteria; kingdom Bacillati; phylum Actinomycetota; class Actinomycetes; order Kitasatosporales; family Streptomycetaceae; genus Streptomyces; species Streptomyces sp. NBC_01012. Next base: position 5,901,873 of record NZ_CP108688.1, read on the forward strand.
TGCCGGGCGGCCTCTGGGCGGCGCCCCAGGGGTGCGGGTCGTATATTCGCCACAGCTCGTACCCACGACCCGGGAGCTACCGTGGAAATCCTGGCATTCGGCGTGCAGTCCGACGAGAAGCCGCTCCTCGAGAAGGCCTTCGCCGGCCTGCACGACGTCCGGTGCCTGGACGTCTTCCTCACCGAGGACACCGCGCCGATCGCCGCGGGGTACGAGATCATCTCCACCAGCGTCAACGCCGACCTCGGCCCCCGCGTCCTGGGGACCCTGGCGGCGGGCGGCACGCGGATGATCGCCCAGCGCTCCACGGGCTTCAACAACATCGACCTCGACGTCGCCGAGCGGCTCGGCCTGCGCGTGGCCCGGGTCTCCTCCTACTCGCCCCACTCGGTCGCCGAATTCGCCTGGACCCTGGCCATGGCCGTCAACCGCCGTATCGTCCGCGCGGTGAGCCGCACCAGGGACTTCGACTTCCGGCTCGACGGGCTCCTCGGCCGTGACATGCACGGCCGCACCGCCGGGGTGGTCGGCACGGGCAGGATCGGTGAGGCGTTCACCCGGATCGCCCACGGCTTCGGCATGAATCTGCTCGGCTGGGACATCGCCGAGAACCCCGCCTGCACCGAACTCGGCATGACGTACGTGGACAAGGAACGCCTCTTCGCCGAGGCCGACCTGATCAGCCTCCATGTGCCGCTGCTCCCGGCCACACAGCACATCATCGGCGCCGAGGCCCTGTCCGCGATGAAGGACGACGCGATCCTGGTCAACTCCAGCCGGGGCGGCCTCATCGACACGCGCGCGCTCGTCACCGAACTGCGGACGGGACGCTTCACCGGTGTCGGGCTCGATGTGTACGAGGCGGAGGCCGGGCTCTTCCACGTCGACAAGTCGGTGGAGGGCATCGACGACGACACCCTCGCCCGGCTCGTCACCTTCCCGAACGTCATCGTGACCTCGCACCAGGCGTACTACACCCGTGACGCCGTGGGGCAGATCATCGACGCCACGGTGCGCAACGTCACCGACCACCTGGCGGGCCGCCGCAGCGAGAACCTCCTGGTCCCGGCGGCGCCCACGCCGTAGGCCGTGCCTCAGCCCGGCACCGGCAGCGCCGCCAGCAGTTCCGTCACGATGGTGGCGCCGCGCAGCGTCAGCACCGACTCCGGGTGGAACTGCACCGAGGCGAAGCCGCGCCCCCGCAGCGCGTGCAGCTCACCGGAGGCCGTGTCCCGGCTCGCCTCGATGCCGTGTGCGCCCAGCTCGGTGGCCGCCGCCTCGTCGCAGAGCGCGGTGAAGCTGTTGTAGAAGCCGACGGTCTCGGGCCTGCCGAACAGATCGATCCGGGTCTGCGCCCCCTGGTACGGCACGGCCTTGCGCGCGATCTCCAGACCGAGCTCCGCCGCGATCAGCTCATGGCCGAGGCAGACGCCGAGCAGCCCGTGGCGGTGTTCACGCACCAGCGTGGCCGCCAGCCCCCTCAGCAGCCGCATCTTCGGATCGGCCGTGTCCCGCGGATCGCCGGGTCCCGGCCCCAGCACCACCGGGCCCTCGTGCGCCCGTACGGTCTCGTGCAGTCCGGGCTCGTCGTACCTGTGCAGCGACACCGTGAGGCCCGATGAGCGCAGCAGGTGCGCCAGCATCGCCGTGAAGGTGTCCTCGCCGTCCACCACCAGCGCGTGGCCGGTCAGGTCGTGGGTGCGCTCCTGCATCCGCAGCCAGAAGGGGGCAAGCCCGCCCCGCCGGTCGTCGAGGGCGGCCTGCACCCGGGGGTCGGAGGCCAGCCGCGGGCGGTCCGCCTCCGCCTCGGGCCGGCCCGGCCTGACGCCCAGCGCCGCCAGCACACCGGCCGCCTTCGCATGGGTCTCGGCGACCTCCCCGTCGGGATCGGAGTGACGTACGAGCGTGGCCCCCACCGGGACCCGCAGCCGCCCGGACGCGGAGATGTCGGCGGTGCGGATCAGGATCGGCGAGTCCAGCGTCCGGTCCCCGCCGGGCTCCTGGCGCACCAGTGCCAGCGCGCCGGCGTAGTAGCCGCGGCCCCCGGGCTCGTACCGCTCGATCACCCGGCAGGCGTTCTGCACGGGCGATCCGGTGACCGTCGCCGCGAACATGGTCTCCTTCAGGACCTCGCGCACGTCCAGCGAGGAACGCCCCCGCAACTCGTACTCGGTGTGCGCGAGATGGGCCATCTCCTTGAGGCGGGGCCCGACCACCGCACCGCCCATGTCGCCGACGGTGCACATCATCTTGAGCTCCTCGTCGACCACCATGGAGAGCTCCTCGGTCTCCTTGCGGTCGTCCAGGAAGGCCAGCAGGCTCTCTGCGGTCGGCCCCTCGGCGGGGTAGCGGTAGGTCCCGCTGATCGGGTTCATCACGACGGTCCCGCCGGACATCCGCACATGGACCTCGGGGCTCGCACCGACCAGCGTCCTGTCCCCGGTGTGGACGACGAACGTCCAGTACGCCCCGCGCTCGCCCGCCAGCAGCCGCCTGAACAGCGCCAGGGCGTCGGCCCTGCCGAAGCCGGGGATCTCACCGCCGAAGGTCCGCCGGATCACGAAGTTCGCACCCTCGCCCTGCCCGATCTCGTCCCTGATCACCCGCCGGACGACGTCGGCGTACTCCTCGTCGGGGACGTCGAAGGCACCGCCCTCCACCCGCACGTCATGTCCCGGCAGCCCCGCGAGCACCTCCGCCAGCGGCAGCTCGTACGCCTTGTCGGCGACCAGCACGGCCAGCGGGGTGCCGTCGTCCCGCACGTCGAAACCGCGCTCGGCGATCTGCCGGAAGGGCACCAGCGCCAGCGAGGGCAGCTCACCGACCGGGATCTCGGCGAGCCGGTCGAGCTCCCGCACCTCGCCGGTCAGCACCTCGACGACGTCGTGGTCCCGGCCCGGCGTGCGCCTGCGCAGCAGCGCGAAGGGCGGGGCGTCGTCACGGAGCAGCGCGGACAGGACGTCCACGGCTGGGGCGGCACGGTCGGGCGTGGGGTCTGGCATGGGATGTTCCTTCCTGCTGGAGGAACGGCTCCTTGCCCCGTAACGCGGAGAAGGCCGCCCCTCGGGCGGCCTTCGCGAAGTCTGTACGCGCGATGAGTCAGCGGGCCGCCGGATGAGCGGTCCACCACCAGTTCTGGGTCGTCTGCGCGAACATGCCACGTACCCTAGCGGAAGCGGAGTACGGATGAGCGCGTGTCTCAATTGTTGAGCGGGCGGACGGACCGCACCCGCCGACCCCGTAGTGTTGTCGAGGTGACCGTGAACGCCAATACCTCCGTCGCCGGTGGCCACACCTGGCGAGACCTTCCCGCGGCGCAGCAGCCCGAGTACCCCGATGCCGAGGCTCTGCGCGATGTACTCGCGGACCTCGAGTCGTATCCTCCGCTCGTCTTCGCCGGCGAGTGCGACCAACTGCGCGCCCGTCTGGGAGCCGTCGCCGAGGGCGAGGCGTTCCTGCTCCAGGGCGGCGACTGCGCCGAAGCCTTCGACGCGGTGTCCGCCGAGCACATCAGGGCCAAGCTGAAGACGCTGCTCCAGATGAGCGCCGTCCTGACGTACGCCGCCTCGGTGCCGGTCGTCAAGATCGGCCGTATCGCGGGGCAGTACTCCAAGCCGCGCTCCAAGCCGACCGAGACCCGCGACGGCGTGACCCTGCCGACCTACCGCGGTGACTCCGTCAACGGCTTCGAATTCACCGAAGCGGCCCGGATCCCGGACCCCGAGCGGCTGAAGCAGATGTACCACGCGTCCGCTTCCACCCTGAACCTGGTGCGTGCCTTCACCACCGGCGGCTATGCCGACCTGCGCCAGGTGCACGCCTGGAACCAGGACTTCGTGAAGTCATCGCCGTCCGGGCAGCGTTACGAGGCCCTGGCCCGCGAGATCGACAACGCGCTGAACTTCATGAAGGCCTGCGGCACGGACCCGGCCGAGTTCAAGGCCGTCGAGTTCTACGCCTCGCACGAGGCGCTGCTCCTTGACTACGAGTCGTCGCTGACCCGCACCGACTCGCGCACCGGCCGGCTGTACGACACCTCGGCCCACATGGTCTGGATCGGTGAGCGCACCCGCCAGATGGACGGCGCGCACATCGAGTTCGCCTCGAAGATCCGCAACCCCATCGGGATCAAGCTCGGCCCGACGACCACCGTCGACGACGCCCTCGGCTACATCGACCGCCTCGACCCCGAGCGCGAGCCGGGCCGGCTGACCTTCGTCGTCCGCATGGGCGCCGACAAGGTGCGCGACAAGCTCCCCGAGCTGGTCGACAAGGTCACCGCCTCCGGTGCCAAGGTGGTCTGGGTGACCGACCCGATGCACGGAAACACCTTCGAGGCCGCGTCGGGCCACAAGACGCGCCGCTTCGACGACGTCCTGGACGAGGTCAAGGGCTTCTTCGAGGTGCACAAGGAGCTCGGGACGCACCCCGGCGGCATCCACGTCGAGCTCACGGGTGACGATGTCACCGAGTGCGTCGGCGGCGGCCACGAGATCTTCGTGGACGATCTGCACCAGCGCTACGAGACGGCCTGCGACCCGCGCCTCAACCGCAGCCAGTCCCTCGACCTGGCCTTCCTGGTCGCCGAGATGTACCGCGACCAGTAGGACCGCACCCGTGTGGTGAAGCCCGTGGGGCACGGATCGATGTGATCCGTGCCCCACAGGCGTAACGGGGCTTTACGTACGCGTGCTCGCGGGTAAGGTTAGGTTAGCCTCACCGAATGGATCGGGACGGCGCAGCGACCGAACCCGTCGGGAGGTGAACCGCATGTACGTCTGCTCCTGCTTCGGGATCACGGAGGACCAGGTCAAGCAGCATGCGGACGGCGGAGCGTGCACGCCTCGCCAGATCGCCTCCGCCTGCAAGGCCGGCACCGACTGCGGCGGCTGCGTCCGCCGGATCCAGGCGCTGCTGGGCCGAGGCAGCTGCCCCCGCCGTGAGCTCGTCGAAGGGCGTACGGCGCCGGAGGGCGCCACGGCAGGAGTGCCCCTCGCTCTCGGCAGCACGCCGGATGTCAGGCTTTCCGACGCCGCCTGAGGATCAGCTGTCCGGCTGCTCGATCACCTGGGCGATGTAGAGCGGCTCACCGAGCTTCTCGACCAGATCCAGCTGGGTGTCGAGATAGTCGATGTGATGCTCCTCGTCCTCCAGGATGGACTCGAAGATGTTCGCCGACGTGATGTCGCTCTTGCCGCGCATTACCTCGATGCCACGCCTGAGGCGATCGATCGCCTCCACCTCGATCTGACGGTCGGCCTGGAACATCTCGGTGACCGTCTGGCCGACCCGCACATGGAAGAGCCGCTGATAGTTGGGCAGCCCGTCCAGGAACAGGATCCGGTCGGTCAGGATCTCCGCGTGCTTCATCTCGTCGAACGATTCCGCCCTGGTGTACTTGGCGAGCTTCGTCCAGCCGAAGTTGTCCTGCATCTTCGCGTGCAGGAAGTACTGATTGATGGCAGTCAATTCGGCGGTCAGCTGTTCGTTCAGGAACTCGATGACCTCGGGGTCGCCCTGCATCGCAGAGGCTCCTTCCAACCGGTGAACCAGGCATGTTTGCGCGCATCCTCGCATCGCGCCGTCACGGCCGTCCAGTAAGTGCACGCTTAGTATGAGTTGCCCGAATCGACTCTCCCCTGGTCATGACCACCCCTGCCTGTCTGTCACCATGGAGGTATGGGTCAGCCGGAAAGCCGGGTAAGCGGCACAGCAGAGCAAGCCGGGCTTCCGCCGGGGCAACGGCTGCAGCGCGGCTGGCCGGTCACCCATTACGGGCCTGTTCCCAAGTTCAAACCGGACCGCTGGGAGTTCCGGGTCTTCGGGGCGACGGCCGACGGCGACAAGCACTGCTGGAATCACCAGGAATTCACAGCACTGCCCTTCTCGTCCGTCGTCGCCGATCTCCACTGCGTGACGAAATTCAGCATGCTCGGAGCCGAATGGGGCGGAATCCTGGCGCGCGACGTGGTGGAACTCGCGCCGCCCGCGCCCGAAGTCACCCATGTCATGGTCTGGGCCGAATACGGATTCAGCTCGAATCTGCGTATCGCCGACTTCGTATCGGAGCGCACGCTCTTCGCCACCCATAAGGACGGCGAACTGCTCACCGCGGAACACGGATTTCCGCTGCGCCTCGTCGTACCCGACCTGTATGCCTGGAAGGGGCCCAAATGGGTCCGGGGCATCGAATACATGCAGGCCGACCGCCGTGGTTTCTGGGAAGAACGCGGATACCACAACATCGGCGACCCGTGGAGCGAGCAGCGCTACTCCTACCAGGAGGAGCCCGGGGACGGCCCCGAGCTCTGAGCCCCGGCAGGCCCCGGCTCAGCCGACGACGGAGCCCCGGAGCTCCTTCAGCCGCGCCACGTCCGCCGCGTGACCCTCCTTGCCGCCGGGCGTCTCGATGATCAGCGGCACGCCTTCGGCCGCCGGGTGCGAGAACAGCTCGCGGAACGGCCCGGCACCGATATGACCGGCGCCGATGTTCTCGTGCCGGTCCTTGTGGGCGCCCACCACGTCCTTGGAGTCATTGGCGTGGATCAGCTTCAGCCGACCGTCGCCGACCGTGTCGACCAGGAGATCCAGGGTCTGCCGCATGCCGACGGGCCCGGTCAGGTCATGGCCCGCCGCGTAGATGTGGCAGGTGTCCAGACAGACACCCAGCCTGGGGTGGGAGTCCAGCGCCTCGAAATACGGGCCGAAGTCCCAGGTGCGCGAACAGAGCGAGGAGCCCTGTCCCGCGGTCGACTCCAGCAGCAGGAACGGATCGTCGTCCCGCGTCAGCTCGTCCAGCAGCGGAAGCATGTGCGTACGCACCTGGGCGAGTGCCACCTCGCGCGGGCGTCCGCCGGTCGCCGAGCCGGTGTGCACCACCACCCCCAGGGCGCCGATCTCCCGGGCCCGGCGCAGCGAGTGGCGCAGGGACAGGACCGACCGCTCGACGGTGGCCTCGGTGTGCGAACCGAAGTTGATCAGATACGGGGCGTGGACGTACGCGGGAATCGACCTGGCCGCGCACTCCGAGCGGAACAGCTCGTCCTGCACCGGATTCCCCGGCGGTGTCGCCCAGCCGCGCGGGTTGGCGACGAAGACCTGTACGGTCTCCGCCGCCAACTCCTGGGCGTAGCCGAGGCCGATCTTGGCGAGTCCGCCGGCCACGGGAACGTGGCCGCCGATGGGGTTGCGCATGTGGTGCCGGTCCTCGGGGTCGCTACAGGGTCTTGGTCTTGATCGTGATCGTGGAGCCTTCGGCGGCCCTCTCGCCGCCCTCCACCGACTGGCTCTTGACCGTGTCGCTGAAGGAGAGGAGCGGGCGGTCGACCTTGACCTCGAACCCCGCGTCCTCCAGGGCGTCGCGGGCCTCGTCGACGTCCTTGCCCGTGACATCGGGGACCTCGACCATACGCGGGCCCTTGGAGACCGTCAGCTCCACGGTGTCGCCCTCGGCGGCCTCCGCGCCGTCCCCGGGCGACTGCCGGGCGATGTCGCCCGGGACCTCGGGGGAGTTGACCCGGTCGGGCAGCACCTTCGCCTTCAGCCCCTCCTCGTCCAGAGCGGCCGTGGCGTCCTCGACGGAGAGGCCGGTGACATCGGGCACGTCGACGGGGCTGCCCTTGCTGACGACCAGGGCGACCGCCGAGTCGGGGTGACGCTCGGTGCCTGCCCGAGGATCCGTACGGATCACCTTGCCCCGGTCGATCTCCTCGCTGAACTCCCGGGTCGCCATTCCGGGCGCGAGCCCCGTCTTCGTCAGCTCCCGCCGGGCGTCGGCAAGGGCGAGCCCCTCGACATCGGGAACCTTCACGATCTCGGGGCCGCGCGAGATCACCAGCTGCACCGAGACGTTGCCCCGGATCCGCTCGCCGGAACCGGGATCGCTGCTGATCACCGTGCCGCGCTTCACCGTGTCGCTGTAGGCGCGCTCGACACCCTTCAGCTCGATGCCCTCGTCGGCGAGCCGCTTCTCCGCCACGCTCCGGGTCTGGCCCAGGAGGGACGGGACCCGGGTGAACTGGCCCGAGTTGATGTACCAGACGCCCGCGCCGGTCCCCAGCACCAGCAGGACGGCGACGACCACGGCGAGCATCCCGCGCCGGCCACGGACCGCGAACGGTCCGAGCCGCCCGCGCCCGGGCCGGCGGGGCGAGGACGGGGGCATGTCCAGCCGGCTGGTGTGGTGCGCGGTGCCCTGGCCTGCCGGGATCACCCGGGGGATCACGCTCGTACGGTCATCGGCCGCGTCGTGCTCGACCGAGACGGCACCCGGAGGCATCGCGTCGAGCTGCTCGTCGGTGAGGGCCGCCCGTATCTCACGGGACCGGGCCAGCAGGGCCACGGCGTCGGACGGACGGCCGCCAGGGGCGCGCGCCGTCGCGGCTGCGACCAGCTCGTCAAGACCGGCGGCCAGGCCGGGAACGGCGCGGGAAGGCGCCGGGACGTCCTCGTTCAGATGCTGGTAGATGACCTGGGCGGCGGTGTCCCCGCTGTGGGGCTTGCCGCCGGTCAGCATCTCGTAGAGCACGACACCGCAGGCGTACACATCGGACCTGGTGTCGGCCGTGCCCTGCTCGATCTGCTCCGGCGCGAGATACGAGACCGTGCCGAGCAGCGAGCCGGTGGTGTCCGTGGAGGTGCCCACCGCGCGCACGAGCCCGAAGTCGGCGACCTTCACCCGGCCGTCGTCCCCGATCAGGACGTTCTCCGGCTTCATGTCGCGGTGGACGAAGCCCGCGCGGTGCGCGGCCCCGAGAGCCGCCAGTACCGGTTCGAGGATGTCCAGCGCGGCCCGGGGCTGGAGCGCCCCGCGCTCGCGCAGGACATCGCGCAGGGTGCACCCGGCGACGTACTCCATCGCCAGGTAGACGTACGCGCCCTGGGCGCCCTGGTCGAAGACGGCCACCACATTGGGGTGGGCGAGCCGGGCGACGGACTTGGCCTCGCGGATGAAGCGCTCGACGAACGCCGCGTCGGTCGCCAGCGCCGGATGCATCACCTTGAGGGCGAGCACCCGGTCGAGCCGGGTGTCCATGGCCCGGTAGACCGTGGCCATGCCACCGACGGCGATGCGTGCGTCGATCCGGTAGCGGCCGTCGAGCAGCTGCCCGACGAGGGGGTCCTGGAGGGTCGTGTCCACGGTGCGAGTCTACGAGCTGCCACGGACACGACGGGATGGGCCAGGTGTTCCGGGGACCGTTCCGGTGCCGAGCCGTGACAGGGACATGTGCATGTTGTGACGGGAGGGAGCCGCGGCTGCCCGGACCTCAGAACGCCGGGCGCTCCGGATCCAGCACCGCGCGGCCCGCCACGGGTGAGGACGCCTCGGCGAAATGACGGCGCGGGATGCGTCCCGCCCGGTACGCCAGGCGCCCGCCGTCCACCGCGTGCCGCATCGCCGCCGCCATCAGCTCGGGCTCCTGCGCCCGGGTCACCGCCGACGCGAGCATCACGGCGGCACAGCCCAGCTCCATCGCCAGCGCCGCGTCCGATGCGGTGCCCGCGCCGGCGTCCAGGATCACCGGGACCCCGGCCTGCTCGACGATCAGCTGGAAGTTGTGCGGATTGCGGATGCCGAGCCCGGAGCCGATGGGGGAGCCCAGCGGCATGATCGCCGCGCACCCCACGTCCTCGAGCTTGCGGGCCAGGACCGGGTCGTCATTGGTGTACGGCAGGACCGTGAAGCCGTCGTCGACCAGGATCTCGGCGGCGTCCAGCAGCTCGACGGGGTCGGGCAGCAGGGTCCGCTCGTCGGCCACGACCTCCAGCTTGATCCAGTCGGTGCCCAGCGCCTCCCTGGCCAGCCGGGCGGTGAGCACGGCCTCGCCCGCCGTGAAGCAGCCCGCCGTGTTCGGCAGGACCTGGATGGAGAGGCGTTCCAGGACGGAGAGCACGGAGCCCTGCACGGTCGGGTCGAGCCGGCGCATCGCCACGGTGGTCAGCTCGGTGCCCGAGGCGATCAGGGAGCGCTCCAGCACATCGAGGCTGGGCGCCCCGCCCGTTCCCATGATCAGCCGGGACGAGAACGCGGTGGGCCCCAGGGTGAAGAGATCGTCGGACATGGTCAGCCTCCCTGGACCGCGGTGAGGACCTCGACGCGGTCGCCGTCGGCGAGCGTGGTGGCGGACCACTGTCCACGCGGGACGACGGCCTCGTTGACCGCGGCGGCGACCCCGGAGGGCGCGGTGGTCAGCGCCCCGACCAGGGTGTCCAGCGCGGTGCCCACGGGGACGGCGCGGTCTTCCCCGTTGACGGACACGGACACGGATGCGGATGTGGAGGCGGACACGGATGCGGGACCGGTGGCGGGCACGGGCTGTGTCATACGGGCTGCTCCTGCGACGCGTGGGCGGTGTCTTCGGGGGAACGTGGCCTGGCGTCCGCGGCGAAGCGGCGCGGCGAGAAGGGGCGGCCGAGCTCGGGCAGCTCGCTCGTGGTCAGCACCTCGGCCATCACCTCGCCCGTGACGGGGGTCAGCAGCACCCCGTTGCGGTGGTGCCCGGTGGCGAGGTGCAGACCGGGCAGCGCGGTGGGGCCCAGCAGCGGCGCGTTGTCGGGCGATGCGGGGCGCAGACCGGCCCGGGTCTCGGTCAGCGGGAGCTCGGTGATGCCGGGCACCAGCTCATGGGCGTCCCGCAGCAGCTCGTACACCCCGCCGGCGGTGACCGTGGTGTCCCAGCCCAGCTCCTCGGTGGTCGCACCGACCACCAGCTCGCCGTTGGCACGCGGGACCAGATAGACATGGCTGCCGCGTACGACGGCCCGCACGGTCCTGCTCAGGAAGGGGGCGTACGCGGGCGGCACGGTCAGCCGCAGCACCTGCCCCTTGACCGGGCGTACGGGCGGCACGACCGACTCGGGCAGCCCTTCCAGCCGGCCGCTGAGGCTGCCGCCCGCGAGCACCACCTGGCCTGCGGCGAGCCGCGTACCGTCCGCAAGGACGACGCCCGTCGCCCTGCCGTCCGTGACGGAGAGCCGCTGGACCCAGGCGCGGCGGAAGTCCACCCCCGCCCGCTCGCACGCGGTCAGCAGGGCCGAAGCCAGCCGCCTGGGGTCCACCTGGTGGTCGCCGTCGACCCGCAGCCCGCCGCGAACGCCGGGGGCGAGCATCGGCTCCAGCCGGCGGCACTCACGGCCGCTCAGCCACTCGGACTCCAGCCCGGATCGCTGCTGCAGCGCGTGCAGCTCCCGCAGATGCGCCCGGTCGTCGGAGTCCAGCGCGACGGACAGGGTGCCGCAGGCACGGAAGCCGGTCTCCTGCCCGCTCGCCTCCTCCAGCTCGGCGACGAACGCCGGATAGCGCGCCGCGGAGGCCACGTTGAGGCCGAGCAGCGTCTGCTCGCCGTAGTGGAGTTCGGTGACGGCCGCGAGCATCCCGGCCGCGACCCGGGCCGCGCCGCCGCCCGGTCCCGGATCGGCCAGCGTGGTGCTCAGACCCTGCTGGGCGGACCGCCAGGCGGTCACCAGACCGATGATGCCGCCCCCGACGACCAGGACGTCGGAGCTGCTCGTGGAGATACGCATGGGCGTCCAGCCCCTCCCTTCGCCGGCATGACCCGGATCAGGTTCGTACGGTCGGAGGCCGGTCAGCCTCCCTCTCAGCCCGGTACGTCCGGGCTCCCGCGAGTCTCTTACGGTGGCCAGCCTAGACCCCGCCCCCGACAGCCGGACACGGGCCCGGGAACCGGCGCCCCTTCAGGTCATTAGGGTGGACGGGTGAGCGAGCAGACACCGGAACCGGCACCGGGACAGCCGGCGCGCGCCGTCGTGATCGTGGGCGCCGGCATGGCCGGTGTGCAGACGGCCGTGGCCCTGCGCGAACAGGGCTTCACGGGCCGGGTCACCGTGATCGGCGCGGAACCGCACCAGCCGTACGACAGGCCGCCGCTCTCCAAGGCGATCCTGCTCGGCGAGGCGGAGCACTCCGCCTTCGACATCGACTTCGAGGCCCTGGACATCACCCTGCGCCTGGGGCTCCATGTGACCGGCCTGCGCGCCGGCGCGCACGAGGTGGACACCCTGGAAGGCCCCGTCCCCTACGACGCGCTGGTCATCGCCACCGGCGCGGAACCCGTCGCACTGCCCGGTTCCGACGGCGTGCCCGGTGTCCATCTGCTGCGCACCCTCGACGACGCCGCGCGGCTGCGGCCCATCCTCGACCAACAGCACGACGTGGTCGTCGTCGGAGCGGGCTGGATCGGCGCCGAGTTCGCCACGGCGGCCCGCGCCGCCGGCTGCGTGGTCACCGTCGTGGAGGCCGCGGACCGTCCCCTGGCGGGCACGCTGCCCGCCGAGGTCGCCGCGCCGATGACCCGCTGGTACGCCGAGAGCGGAGCCGATCTCCTCACCGGCGCCCGGGTCGCCCGCGTCGGACAGGGCGCCGTCCATCTGTCGGACGGCCGGGTGATCCCCGCGGGGGCGGTGGTCGTCGGCATCGGCGCCCGGCCCGCCACCGGGTGGCTCGCGGGCTCGGGCATCGAGCTCGGCCCGGACGGCTCGGTCGTCGCGGACAGCTCGCTGCGCGCCTCGCTGCCCGATGTCCACGCGGTGGGCGACTGCGCCTCCTTCCCTTCCGCCCGCTACGGCGAGCGGCTGCTGGTCCATCACTGGGACAACGCCCTTCAGGGGCCCAGGACGGTCGCCGCCGCCCTCGCGAGCGGTGAGGCGGGCACGTACGACCCGGTGCCCTACTTCTGGTCCGAGCAGTTCGGCCGCTTCGTGCAGTACGCCGGCCATCACGCCGGAGCCGACACGCTGCTGTGGCGGGGCGACCCGGCCGAGGCGTCCTGGACGGTGCTCTGGCTGCGGCAGGGGGTGCTGGTCGCCGTACTGGCCGTCAGCAGGCCCCGTGACCTGACACAGGGGCGCAAGCTCGTCGAAGCGGGGGCGCGCATCGATCCGGCGCGGGCCGCGGACTCCTCCGTACCGCTGAAATCCACGGTGCGGAACGCCTGAGGGCACCGACCACCCGCCTCGTACGCCCTGCCCGGCTACCGACTGTCGGTCCGGGATGGCACGCTTGTCCTTGTGACCGAGATTGACGCAAAGATCGATGCTCTCGTCCCCGCCTGGCTCCACCTTCCCGACATCGCGGAAATGCTCGATGTCGAGGTGACGCGCGTACGGCAGCTGGTCAAGGAAGGCCAGCTGATCGCCGTGCGACGTGGTGAGAACCGGACGCTCCAGGTGCCTGCCGCCTTCATCGACGGCACCAGGGTGGTCAAGGGTCTCGCAGGGACCCTGACGCTCCTGAGGGACGACGGCTACAACGACGAAGAGATGCTGGACTGGCTCTTCACCCCCGACCCGAGCCTGCCCGGCACCCCGGCGCAGGCCCTGAGTGAGAATCGCGGTACGGAGGTGAAGCGCCGGGCCCAGGCGCTCGCCGTCTGACCGGACAACCGTGAGGCGGGGTGCGGGCCGTGACACACACGGCCCGCACCCCGCTGTCATGGGGCTTCCGGCACATCCGAAGTGATCCGGCCGATCCGGCCGATCCAACGACGCACCGAACTACGCACCGACGGGGGATTTCACCATGTCCACGCTCCGTGACCGGCTTTCCGACGCCCGGCTCTATCTGTGCACCGACGCCCGCAAGAGGCAGGGTGACCTCCCGGAGTTCCTCGACGCCGCGCTGTCCGGCGGGGTGGACATCGTGCAGCTGCGGGACAAGGGCATGGAGGCGGCCGAGGAGCTCGAACACCTCGCGGTCCTCGCCGACGCAGCCAAGCGCCACGGAGCGCTTCTCGCCGTGAACGACCGTGCCGATGTGGCCCATGCCATCGGCTCCGACGTGCTGCACCTCGGGCAGGGCGATCTGCCGGTGCCCGCGGCCCGCGCCGTCGTCGGCGACGACGTGGTGATCGGCCGCTCCACCCACGCCGAGGCCGAGGTCGACGCCGCCGTCGCCCAGCCGGGCGTCGACTACTTCTGCACGGGCCCCTGCTGGCCCACCCCCACCAAGCCCGGCAGGCACGCCCCGGGCCTCGGCCTCGTGCGCTACGCCGCCTCGCTCGGCACGACCCGGCCCTGGTTCGCCATCGGCGGGATCGACGCCGGGAATCTCGACGAGGTGCTGGACGCCGGCGCACGTCGCGTCGTCGTCGTGCGGGCGATCACCGAGGCGCGGGATCCGGCCGAGGCAGCCGCCTCGCTCGCGCGGCGCATCCGGGCGCGCGCGGCCTGACCCGGGGCGCCGCGGAGGTGTCCGAGGGGTGGACACGACCCCCCGCATTCCGGTCAATTCGGTCCCTGTGGTTGGGGTACCGCCGGGCCCTGGTTAACCTCCCAGTATGGCCCTAGGTACACCTTCCACCAGGACAGATCACGCACGGACCGTGCGTGAGCTGCTCGCGTCCGGCGAGACGTCGTTCTCGTTCGAGTTCTGGGCGCCCAAGACCGAGAAGGGCGAGCGGAATCTCTGGAACGCCCTGCGCCGGGTCGAGGCGGTGGGACCGAGTTTTGTCTCCGTGACGTACGGGGCCGGCGGTTCGACCCGCGCCGGGACGGTCAGGGCGACCCAGCAGATCGCCGCCGACTCCACACTGACGCCGGTCGCGCACCTCACCGCCGTCGACCACTCCGTGGCCGAGCTGCGCAACATGGTCGGGCAGTACGCGGACGCCGGCATCCGCAACATCCTCGCGGTGCGCGGCGACCCGCCCGGCGACCCGATGGGAGAGTGGATCGAACACCCGCAGGGTGTGCGGTACGCGGCGGACCTGGTCCGGCTGATCAAGGAAGCCGGTGATTTCTGCGTCGGCGTCGCGGCTTTTCCCGAAATGCATCCGCGGTCCACCGACTGGGACTCCGACATCGGGCATTTCGTGGACAAGTGCCGTGCCGGTGCCGACTATGCGATCACCCAGATGTTCTTCCACCCGGAAAGCTATCTGCAGATGCGTGACCGTGTGGTCGCTGCGGGTTGCGAAACCCCGGTCATTCCCGAGGTGATGCCGCTCACCAGCGTCAAACAGGTGGAAAGATTCGCACAGCTCAGCAACGCGTCCCTGCCCTCCTCGCTGAAGGAGCGCATCCTCGCCGCGCAGGACGACCCGGCCGCTGTACGCTCCATTGGCATCGAGTTCGCCACGGAGTTCTGCGCGAAACTGCTCTCCGAGGGTGTCCCTGGGTTGCACTTCATCACGCTCAACAACTCGACGGCGACACTCGAGATCTACGAGAATCTCGGACTGCACAAGCAGTCGTGACCGGCCGTACCCGCCACCAACCGGGGCGGTGGCCGTAGGAGGGGGCGGGCGTGGGCTGGACGGTCCTCTACATCGCATTCGGCATAGTGGCGTTGTGGCTGCTCGGCGAGGTGCTGCTGCAGTACAAGGCACGTCTGCGCTGGCGTCTGCTGGCCTTCGTCGGCTTCCTCGTCGTGGTCCTCGGTGTGCTGGTCCCCTCCGTGCCGGTGATCGCCCTCGGGGCGATCGCCTTCGCGACGGGCCAGACCTATGTGACGCTCTCCTTCCGGCGTGGCTTCTCGACGGGATGGGCGATCGGCGGCAGTCCGGGCGAGAGCCGACGCCGGCGGCGCGCGCCGGGCGGGGCAGCCGCGCCGAGCAGCCAGGAGCCCGTACTCGAGGTCTCAGACCTGGAGTACGGGGGATATGCCGCCGAAGGGCCGCAGACGGAACACGACCCTTCGGCCGGCCCCGCAGCGGTCTACGAGCCGGAGCCGCTGCCCGACGACACCGGGCAGTACGGCATCTACAGCGACCCCGCACCGGCCGGCCGGGACGACGGGCAGGCCCAGTACGGCGGGCAGCAGCCCCAGTACGCCGGCTACGACCCGTACAACGGCTACGGCCAGCCGGCCGCCCAGGACCCCTACGCGGGCCAGGGCGGCGGCTACTCGGGCCAGGACGGGCACCAGGACCCGCACCAGGACCAGGGCGCCTACGCCGGCCAGTACGGCTACGGCACGGACCAGACGGGGTACGCCGCGTACTCCGACCCGTACACCGGGACGGGGGCCGGGGCGGGCACCGACACGGGCACCGGGCAGTACGCCGCGTACGACAGCTACGGCGCCGGCTTCGACCCCCTGACCGACCCCTCCTACGGCACCGGGCAGCAGCCGGCCGACCCGTACGGCGGGCAGTACGTCGACACCCCGCCGGGCGGGGTGTGGGTCCCGCAGCAGCGTGAGAGCGACCAGTACCCCCCACTGCCGCCGGAAGCACCCGGCCGGCCCGCCCCGTACGGCAACGGCTACGACACCGGCCAGAACGACCCGTACCGCTACTGACCTGCCGACGGCGGGCCCGGGGGCACTCCCCCTCGCTCACCGGGAGCCGCGGAAGCCG
Organism: Streptomyces sp. NBC_01012; assembly: GCF_045162755.1. Lineage (NCBI taxonomy): Bacteria > Bacillati > Actinomycetota > Actinomycetes > Kitasatosporales > Streptomycetaceae > Streptomyces > Streptomyces sp. NBC_01012. The sequence goes on from NZ_CP108688.1 coordinate 5,918,189, forward strand.
TCACCCTCCACCACGAGCCCCGCGACCAGGGCACCCGACATCCCGGCGTGGGCAAGCCCGCCGCCGGGGTGGGACCAGCCGCCCGCCAGATACAGACCGGGCAGCGCGGTGCGGTTCCCGGGGTGCAGATATCCGCCCGCCGCCCCGGCCAGGGCCGGGGCGGGCACCGAACCGCCCTGGGCCCCGGTGTCCGACTCGGTCTCGGCGGGTGTGCGCACCTCGGCGTGGAGGATCCGCTCACGGAGGCCGGGAACGGCCTCGGCCGCCCGGACGATCACCGCGTCGGCGAACCGCTCGCGCAGGGCCGCGTCCGTCCAGTCGACCGGACCGTGCGGCGCCACCGTCACCGTCAGGGTCACCGCCTCGTGCTCCTCGTCGGGGCGGGTCGCCGGGTCGTCGGGACGCAGCACCGTCACCGTGGGCCGCTCCGCGACCCGGCCGCCGAACACCGCGTCCTGCTCGCCGGCCGGGTCAGCGGTGTGCACCACGGTCCGGTGGACGGCGCCGGCCTCCCGGGCGCCGCGCAGCGACAGCAGGACCATGAAGCGGCCCGGCACCGGTGCGTCGGGCGCCCCGGCGGGCGGCTCCTGCGGGACCGGGAGGAGGCCGGGCAACGGCCGCGCGCCCAGGACCACATGACCGGCGTCCATACTCCTGCCGTCCGCCAGCTCGATCCCGGCCGCCCGCCCGTCCTTCTCGGACACCCGGACCGCCTCGGCGCCGAAGACGAACTCCACCCCACGGGCCAGGCACCGTTCGTACACCGCGTCGGCCAGCGCGCGCATGCCCCCCGCGACGTACCACGTGCCGAACGTCTCCTCCATGTACGGCAGGAGGGCAGCGGCGGCCGGGGCGCGGCGCGGGTCGAGGCCGTACGACAGGGCGTAGCCGTCGAGCAGGGCCGCGAGGCGGGGGTCCGCCAGCTCCCGGGCGCCCACCTCGGCCACCGTCCCCGCCTGCCGGGCGGCGCGCAGCAGCCTGCGCCGGCGCACCGCGGGATAGGGATCACGGGCCAGCGTCAGCGGATCATCGGGCAGCGGCTCCTCCAGCAGCGGCCTGCGCGACCGGTCCCAGGCGGTGCCCGCCCGGCCCAGGAAGTCCCCCCAGCGGGCCCCGGCTCCCTCGCCGAGGGCCCTGTCGAGGGCGCCGACGACCCCGGCCCGCGAGGCGTTGGGCAGGGACACCGCTGTGCCGTCCGCGAAGAGATGGCGGCTCGCCGGGTCGACCTGGGAAAGCGTGACGCACTGCTCCAGGCTCTCCTTGCCCGTCTTCACGAACAGGTCGCGGTGGACCGCGGGCAGATGCAGCAGCCCGGGGCCGGTGTCGAAGACGAAGCCGTCTCGCGCATACCGGCCGAGCGAGCCGCCGTGCGTCGTCGACCGCTCGTACACCGTCACCCGGTGGCCTGCCACGGAGAGCCGGGCAGCCGCCGCCATCGCGCCGGTCCCGGCGCCGATCACCGCAATTCGTGCCATGTCAGTGACCCTAAGGGGTGCCACCGACAACGCGGCCCCGTGCCCTGCGTCGCAGGAACCGGCGGATCCGGGACGCCAGGAAGAGCACGGTCGCCAGGCCGAGCAGGAGCAGGACCGCGGCGATGACGGCCGCCGCCAGCGGGTGGAAGACCGCGAAGACGATGATCCCCGCGACGCCGAAGTCCTCGGCGACGCTGACTCCGATGTTGCTGAACGGTTCGGGCGAGGTGTTGACCGCCATTCTCGTGCCGGCCTTCACCAGATGGCTCAGCAGCGCGGTGGAACCGCCCACGGCTCCCGCCGCGAGCTGCGGCAGCGACCCGCTGTCGCCGGCCAGCAGAGCCGCGACGACCGCGCCCGCCACCGGCCGGATCACCGTGTGCGCGGCGTCCCAGGCGGAGTCCACGTACGGGATCTTGTCGGCCACCGCCTCGCACACGAACAGCACACCGGCGACCACGAGCACATCGGTGCGCTGGAGGGAGTCGGGTACCTCGTCGGTGAGACCGGTCGCGCCGAAGAGGCCGAGGAGGAGGACCACCGCGTAGGCGTTGATCCCGCTCGCCCAGCCGCTCGTGAACACCAGGGGGAGTACGGACACGGACGTGATCGTAGCCAGTCGCGGGGAGTGCCGGGTGAGCGCTGCCGCACAGGCCTGAGTACCTGTACCTAGTGCGGGAGATGAGTAGGGACGCGGATGGGCCGCCACCTGCGCGGACGGAAGAGTGGGGACCACGGAAAGGGCGCGGTGCCCGGACCGCCGGCACGGGGCGGCGGAACGGTGCGGCACCCCGGACGTAACGGGGGCGCACGAGCGGAGCTCCGGGACCACGGGGGAACACACGGGGTCACGGGGGAGGGCTCCGCAGGCGCTACGGGACGCCGGTCCGGCGGAATTCGGGGGGATCGAATTCCACCGGAGCGGCGTTTTCCGTGTGGGCCGGCGGGCTCTTCGTACGCGGGCCCGGCTGACGCCTCAGCGTCCGCTGACCCGCCCGTGCAGCAGCAGGGACAGCGCGGAGTGCACGTCGTCGATCGTCCGCTCGGGCTGGAACGCCTGCCAGTCGAGGGCCGCGACCAGGACCATCCCGACCAGTGCGGCGGCCGTCAGCTGGATGTCGATCTCCTCGCTGAGCTCGCCGCCCGCGACGCCTTCCCGCAGCACACCCTCGACGACGGCCACGGCCTCCTGACGCACCACCAGCAGGGTCGACTGCCAGGCGCGGTTGGTGCGCCAGAGCTCGGCGACGTAGAGCTGGGTGAAGGCCGGGTAGCGGTCGATGAAGACCAGACCCGCCCTGATCATCGCGTCCAGCGCCTCCACGCGGGTGCCGCCGCGGGCGTCCGCCGAGTCCGCGGCGGACCGCAGCGACTGGGTGAGCAGCCCGACACCGTGCCGCAGCAGTTCCTCGAACAGCTCGGTCTTGCTCTTGAAGTTGTAGTAGACCGTGCCCTTGGCCACTCCGGCGCGTTCGGCGATCTCGTCCACCGTGGTCGCGGAGAACCCCTTCTCCGCGATGAGGGTCACCGCCGCCTCGTAGAGCTTCTGCCGGGTGGCCTGGCGGCGCGTGGTGCTACTGCTGTCCATGCCTCCGATTCTCACAGGTCCGGGCGCGGTCACAGACTCAGCTCCGGGTGCAGCCGGTCCAGGGTCCACACCTGCTTGCGGCGCGCGGAGAGCGCGGTGAGCGCCAGCGCGCCGGCGGTGAAGGCCAGCAGCACGGCGCAGCCCTGCCAGACCGGGCCGAGACCGCCGCCCGTGATCAGCCGGCGCAGCCCGTCCACGACATAGGTCATCGGCAGGTAGGGGTGGATCGCCCCGAAGAACCCCGGACTGGTCTGCACGGGATAGGTGCCCCCCGCGGAGGTCAGCTGGAGCATCAGCACCGCCAGGACGAGGATCCGCCCCGCCGCACCGAAGCGGGCGTTCAGCCACTGCACGATCGCGGCGAAGCAGCAGGTCACCAGGGCCAGGAAGCCCATCGTCCCGGCGGCGTGCGTCATCTGGAGACCGAGCTGCCAGTGCAGCACCGACATCAGGGCGGCGACCTGGAGCAGCCCCGTCGCGGCGACGGGCAGCCAGCCCGCGAAGGCGATCCGCCAGGCCGGGGCCCCGGCCGCGAGCGCCCGCCGGCTGAGCGGCTGGATCAGCATGTACGCCACCATCGCGCCCACCCACAGCGAGAGCGGGATGAAGTACGGGGCGAAGCCCGTGCCGTAGTTGGGTGCCGCGTGCAGCGAGGAGGAGGCCAGCCGCACGGGGTCGGCCATGACGCCGGTGCGGGCGTCACGGTCGTCCTTGTCGTAGTCGGGGATCTTGCCGACCCCGTCGTTCAGCCCCTGGGCGAGCGTCGCGGAGCCGTCACCCAGCCGGTAGAGACCGCTGTCCAGCGTCTTGGCGCCGGCCTTGAGCTTCTTGACGCCGGCGTCCAGGTCGCCGGCCCCCTTCTTCGCGGTGCCGAGGCCGGTGTGGAGCGCGTCGGCGCCCTTGGCGACCTTGTGCGCGCCGGTGTTGAGCGTGTTGATCTTCTTCACGGCGGATTCGAGGTCCGTGTCGAGGTCCGGCGCGCGCTTCGCCAGGGCGTCGGCCTGCTTCTCCAGGGAGGTCAGCTGGGTGCGCAGCTTCGCCAGATCGCCCTTCTGGTTCGTGACCAGCGCGTTCACGTCGTCGGACACCTTGGCGACGTCCTGTGCGGCTGTCTTGGCGCGCTTCAGCTGGGGGCAGACACCGGGGTCGGGCACCGGCTGGTCCTCGCAGCGGGTGCGGTAGACCTCGGTCAGGTCGTCGGAAGCCGTGTGGGCGGCGGACGCCGCGGTGGGCGCGGCTTCGGCCAGCAGATCGAGGTTGTCCCGTACGGCCTTGGACGAGTCGGCGACCAGCCGTGCGGTGTCCCCGATGGCCTGGCCGTTGTCCTTCAGGAAGGGGCGTACGTCGTCGGCGACCGCGTTGACCTTGTCGGCGAGCAGCTGGGTGCCGCCGGCGACCTGCGCGGACCCCGTCTTCAGGTCGCCCGCGCCCTTGTCCAGCTTGGTGACGCCGGAGGAGAGGGTGCCGCTGCCCGACTTGGCGGTCGTGAGGCCGTCCGCGAGGTCCTTGGAGCCCTTCTTGGCCTTCGTGAGGCCGCTCTCCAGGTCGTCGGCGCCCTTGGCCGCCTTCGCCGTCGCGTCGTGCAGACCGGAGAAGTTGATGAAGATCCGGTCCAGGAAGCCGCGCGAGGCCTTGGTGGAGGCGGCGCTGCGGACCTCGGCGAAGACCGTTCTGGAGATCTGCCCGACGATGTAGTTGTTGGCGTCGTTCGTACGGACCTGGAGGGCGCCGGTCTCGGGGGAGTCCCCGCCGCTCGACGCGATCTGCTCGCTGAAGTCCGCCGGCATGGTCAGGGACAGGTAGTACGTCCCGTCCTCGACGCCCTTCTCCGCCTCGGCGGAGCCGACCTCGTGCCAGTCGAAGACCTTCGAGTCGAGCAGCTTGCCGGTGATCTCGTCGCCTGCCGCGAGGTGTTCTCCCTCGGCGCTCGTACCCTTGTCGTCGTTGACGAGCGCCACGGGGATGCGGTCGAGCCGCCCGTACGGGTCCCAGAACGACCAGAGGTAGAGCGCTCCGTACAGCAGGGGCAGCAGGAGGAGCGCCACGAGTGCGGCGCGCGGCATCCGGCCCCTGCCGAACCGCCGCAGCTCAAGCGCGGCCAGTTTCGGCGATCGCATCGGCCGTTTCCTTCCCGGTCGTCGTGTCGTCGGGGGTGTCCGTCGTGGCCGCCGGGCGGGTGCGCACGGTGAGCGCGTCCTCGGGGGACTCCTCGCCGACGGCCAGCACGGTGGTCCCGCCGGCCGCGAGGCCGCGCAGCAGCTCCCAGGCCAGGGCGCGGTCCGTGGCGGAGAGCTTGAGGTCGGTGTCGTCCACGGCGAGGACCCTCGGACGGCTCATCAGGGCGAGGGCTATGGACAGCCGCAGGGCCTCCAGGCGCTCCAGGTCCCGCACGGAGGTCCGTTCGGCCTTGGGCAGCTCCGCGAGGTCGAGCCCCGCAGCGTCCAGCGCGGTGTCGATCGTGGCCCGCGTGGCGGCGGCCCGTTCGGCGCGGGGCCGCAGCAGGGCGCGCGGCGAACCGCTGAAACGGCGCCGCAGCAGGGCCCGTTCGCGCAGATGCTCGGCGACCGTGAGGGAGGGGTCCAGATCGCTGACCCCGGGGACCGGGCCGAGCGCGCTGAAGCCGCGTACGGCGGCGAGCCTGCCGGGCAGGCGCTCACCGCCCACCTCGGCGTGGCCCCGGGTGGAACGCATCCGGCCGGTGAGCGCGAGCAGCAGACACGTACGGCCCGAGCCGGACGGCCCCTCCAGCGCGACGAGCGATCCGGGGTCCGCGGTGAACTCCACCCCTCGGAAGGCCCAGCCGCGCGGGCCCTTCAGTCCGAAGTCCTCGGCGCTCAGCGACGCCCCGTGCGGGCTGTCCACGACCTCACCCCCAATTTGAACTGACTGGTCAGTGCAAAAAGTTAGCCCGAACTTTCGCTCGAAGCAAAGCCCCTGGTCAGAGGCGGCTTCTGAGGGATTGTCAGTGGTGGCCGTCACGATGGACACAGACGGCCACGGAGCCGTCACACGACGACAGGAGGTTCGTCATGGCCAGCTCGTCCGCAGCCGCCGCCCCGCGGCGCCGCGCAGGCAGCCCTGCCCCCTCACTGACCGGTCCGGCAGCCGACGTCCACCCCGTGCCGCGTCGCGCCACGGCGCCGCCCGCCGCCCTCGATCTGCTCGCCCAGGCCCACGCGGGCCTGGACGAGGCCGCCGTGCTCGACGTGCCCAACGAGCGGTACGCCACCGCACACCTCGCCGCGCTGCGCACCGCGGCAGCCGTGCTCGCCGCTCGCGGGCGGCCCGAGACGGGCAGGCGTCGCAGGGAACGGATCCGCAGCGCCTGGGAGGTGCTCCCCGACATCGCGCCGGAACTCACCGAGTGGAGCGCCCTGTTCGCCTCGGGGGCCCGGCGCAGGGCCCGTGCGGAGGCGGGCATACCCGGCGCGGCGACCAGCCGCGACGCCGACGACCTGCTGCGCGACGCGGCCATGTTCCTGCGCCTCGTCGAGCGGATGCTGGTCCTCCAGCCCGTCCTTCCGCAGCCACGCGGGGACGGTGAGGGGCGGCGGACCGAGGCGGGGTGACCGACGCGGGGGTGACCGCCGGGGCGGTGCGAGGCAATAGGGTGGAGAGCACCCGTACCACCTGCACTGTTCACGCTCCGCCGTCCGTGGCGGCACCGTGCCGAGGAGTCAACTGCCGTGTCGGACCAGCTGCGCCCCCGCGCGTCCCTCCGTACCGCTGTGGTCTGGGAGGTCCTCAGGGACGCTCTCGAGCGCCGGGTCAAGGTGACCGGCAGGGAAGTCCTGGACGTGCTGGACACCGGCGGCGGCACCGGCAATTTCGCCGTGCCCGTCGCCCGGCTCGGCCACCGGGTCACCGTGGTCGACCCCAGCCCGAACGCCCTGTTCGCGCTGGAGCGCCGGGCGGAGGAGGCCGGGGTCGCCGACCGGGTCCGGGGCGTCCAGGGCGACATCCTCGGCCTCTTCGACGTGGTGGACCGTGCGGGGTACGACGCGGCCCTGTGCCACGGCGTCCTGGAGTACGTGGACGACCCGGCCGAGGGCGTGCGCAACGCGGTCGACGCGCTGCGCCCCTCCGGTGCGCTCAGCCTGCTCGGCGCGGGCCTCGGCGGCGCCGTCCTCGCCCGGGCACTCGCGGGGCACTTCGCCGAGGCCAGGCAGGCGCTGGCCGACCCCGCCGGGCGCTGGGGCGAGGGCGACCCGGTGCCCCGCAGGTTCACCGCCGAGCAGCTGACCGCACTGGTCGGCGACGCGGGCATCGAGGTGAGCGCGGTCCACGGTGTGCGGGTCTTCGCCGACCTCGTCCCCGGCGTTCTCGTGGACACCGAACCAGGCGCGATGGAGGAGCTCCTCAGGCTGGAGGCGGCCGTCGCGGAACTGCCGGCGTTCCACTCGGTGGCGACCCAGCTGCACGTTCTGGGGGAGAAGCGCGCCTGAGTGTGACGGTGGCATGACGCCGACACCGCCGGAGTACCGCCGCGAAAGCGACGGGAGCATGGCTGATCAGCAACGCAGCTGCAGACGGAGTACTGCCGGGAACACCCGATCGGGCCGCGGGCCCCGTATGATCGGGTGACACCATCCGGCATGACGGATCGGAGGTCGGGGAATCTACGCCTCAGCAGCCGAGCCGACATGGCGGTCCGGACTGGCTATGGCTAGAGGGCGGGTTTCACGGGGGCGAATCCCTGCCTATCCTGGAAGGGCCGCATACCGGTCGCCCCCGCGGCCGACGACGAGGAGGACTCCGTGCCGCTCTCGGAGCACGAGCAGCGAATGCTCGAGCAGATGGAGCGAGCGCTGTACGCCGAAGATCCCAAGTTCGCTACAGCGCTTGAGGGAAGCGGGCTGCGCAGGTACACCCGACGACGGGTCTACCAGGCGGTAGCCGGTTTTCTGGTGGGTATCGCGCTCCTCATGGCCGGAATGGTTTTCCAGCAGACCTGGGTCAGCGTGGCGGGATTCCTCGTCATGCTGGGCTGCGCCGTGCTGGCGGTCACCGGATGGCGCAAAGCGCCGAAGCCCGGTGAGCAGCAGCCGGCGGGGAGCGCGAGCGGGGGCGGAGGCGAGCGCCGACATCCCAAGCAGCGCCGGTCGATGATGAACCGGATCGAGCAGCGGTGGCAGCGCCGCCGCGACGAACAGGGCCAGTGAGTTCACCGCTTCCCGGTGGGTGGTGGGCAGAACATGAACGCCGGACCTGGCTGAACCTCAACGCTCCTGTGTAAGGGGCGGTCGCTCACAGCGACCGCCCCTCACGCGTTTCCCGCACTCCCGGGGATCGGCCTCCCGGGAGGATCAGCCCTCCTGCCGTGACGGGCGGCGCAGCCTCGCCGCCCTGCGGACCTCTCCCAGCCGGTCCGCCCATCGGCGGCCGAGCTCGGTGCGGCGTTCAGCGACCGCCCAGATCACCCGGACGGCCGAACGCGGAGCGAGTGTCGCCCGCACCCGGGCCCACCGCCCTGACGAGGCCCACAGCCCCGCACGGACGGCCCGGACATCCTCGGCGGGCACGGAGACGGCACCCGGCTCAGGCGCGTAGAGCACCTGCTCCACCGCACCCGCGGCCCGGTGGACCGCGGCGGCCGACCTGCCGTCGAGCCGCCCCAGCCGCACGACGCGTGCCGCTGCCTTGCGAGGGGTCTGTGACTCGTCCGGCGGTATGCCGTGGTCCCAGGCCGAATCGGTGATCTCCCACCAGGCGGCCAGCACCCTGGCCGCGGCATCGGCGGGGGTACGTCCCCCCGATGAGCCCAGTCGCCGGGTCCGGGCCCGCATCCGCCAGAGCATCGGAGTCAGCGGGAGCAGCAGCACCACCAGGGCGCCGAGCACCCAGAGGATCACCGTGCCCGCCGAGGTGCCGGGACCGGCGGAATCCGTCGCCCCGGCAGCCGCGGTCGCGCCGCACTCACCCTGCCTGCGCGCCTGCTCGGGGCAGGACTCGGAGACGGAGGGGGCGGCCGTGGGCTCCGCGGAGGTGGCGTCCGTCGGCTCCGCCGAGGCGCTGGGATCCTGCGAGGGGGCGTCCGGCAGGGTGTACGCCGGAGCGCTGCCCCGGGACGGGGTCGGCTCGAAGCGGGTCCAGCCCACGCCCTCGAAGTACAGCTCGGGCCAGGCGTGCGCGTCCCGCAGCCCGACCGACACCGAGCCGTCCGCCTGGGCCGTGCCGGGGGTGAAGCCCACCGCGACCCTGGCCGGTATGCCCAGGGTCCTGGCCATCGCGGCCATCGTGAAGGAGAAGTGGACGCAGAAGCCCTCCCTCTCCTTCAGGAACCGGGCGATCGCCGCCGTGCCCGTACCCGACGTCACCGTCGTGTCGTAACGGAAGCCGCCGTCCGAGGCGAACCAGTCCTGGAGCTTCACGGCCCGCTCGTAGTCGTTGGCAGCGCCGTCGGTGACCTGCCGGGCGGTCTGTTCGACCACATCGGGCAGGGACGAGGGCACCTGCGTGTACTCACGGACCACGTCCGAAGGCGGTTCCATCGACCCGGCGAGCTGCGCGGCCGTCGGCTCCACCACCAGACTGCCGACCTCGTACCGGGCGCCACGCGTCGTCTGGCCGTCATCGCCGACGAGGGTGCGCCCCTCGGGCTCGTACCGCCAGCGGCCCTCGACGTCCACCTCGCTCGCCGGGTAGGGGAGCGGCAGATACGTCTGCTGGTAGGAGGGCGACGCCGCGATGTTCGTCCTGACCTCGGTGACGGCGACGCCCCGGTCCAGTCCGGCCGGCTGCGGCAGCCTGTCCGGGACGTCCTTCAGCCTGCGGGGCGACGGCCGCCACTCGCTGCCGTTGAACTGGTCGAGGGACAGGATGCGCAGATAGAAGTCCTGGGGGTTGTCGGAGTTGGTGCGGTACGACATGACCTCCCGGTTCTCCGGCTGGTTGAGGTTGTTCTGCAGCGAGACCAGCGGATTCACCGCGGAGATCGTGCCCCCGCCGCCCCCTCGGCCCGACCCGCCGCCCGTGCCGCCCAGCAGCCCGCCGTCCAGAGCGGGCAGGGCCGCGGGCACCACCAGTGCGATGCCCAGCGCCATCACGCCGATGCGCCGTCCCGTGCGGACGGATGCCACGGCGTGGCCCGGCCCGTCCAGGCCGGCCGTCAGCCCGCCCGACGTACGGGACACACCGCCGAACACCCGGCCCCACCGGGACAGCCGGTCCCGGCCCTCGGCGAGCAGCAGAAGCAGGAAACCGCACGCCGCGAGCAGGAACCACAGCCAGTCGGCCCCGCCGTCGGAGAGCCCGGCCGCGACCGAGTAGAGGGCGAGCAGCGGCAGACCCGCGGGCGCGGCGGCGCGCAGGGTCACCGCCAGCACGTCCACGAGGAGCCCGACCAGCAGCACCCCGCCGACCAGCATCAGCCGGATGCCGTCCGTCTCCGGTGCGCGAATGGAGTACGTGTTGACGTCCTCGGCGCCGGCGGACAGCAGCTCGGCGAGCCCCTGCACCGCCTGCGGCCCGGGGAGCAACCCGAACAGGGCGTGCTCCCCTGCGAACACCACGGTCACCGACAGCAGGGTGACGAGCACCTGGAGGGAGACCGTCAGGATCCTGGCCAGCCCCATCCGGCGGGCCAGCACACCCACACCGCCCTGGAGGGCCAGCAGGAACGCCGCCTGCGGAACCCAGTCCGCCGTCTCGACCAGCGGCAGCAAGGACCCCGCCGCCAGCAGTGTGGCCGCGAAGGCGCACAGCGCCAGCCGGGTACGCCCGCTCATGACCAACCCCCCGAGTACCCCGTCGTCGTGCCGGCCGCGGAGGACCGGTCGGCCGGTCCCTCCTGGCCCGCCTGCCGCCACAGCCCGGCGAGATCCGCGCCGGGCGGCACCGCCACCACCGTCCATCCCGCCTCACGCAGCAGCCGCAGGCGGCCGGCGGCGGGTGATGCCGGCCGCCCGCCGAACGCCCAGTCCTCGCTGTCCAGCACGAACGCGACGGCCCCCCGGCTGCCCTGCCGCATCCTGGCCGCGACCGAGGCCTGCTCATCGTCGAGATCGCCGAAGAACGCCACCAGCAGCCCGTCGTTGCTTCCCCGCAGCACGTCGAGGGCGCGGGAGAACCCGCCCCCGTCGGAGTGGTCGACGACCGCCAGGGTGTCCATCATCAGGCCCGCCGAGTCCGCGGAATCCTGCGACCCGGCGAAGCCGTCGGCGCCCTCACCGGGCACTGCGTTCCCCTCGTCCGTGAGCAGCCGCACCGCGAAGCCGCGCTCCAGCATGTGCACCAGCGCGGACGCGGCCCCTGACACCGCCCACTCGAAGGCCGAACCGGGCCCGCCACCCTCGTAGGCGATGCGCCGGGTGTCCAGCAGCACCGTGCACCGGGCACGCTGCGGCTGTTCCTCCCGCCGCACCATCAGCTCGCCGTAGCGCGCGGTGGAGCGCCAGTGCACCCGTCGCAGGTCGTCACCGTGGCGGTAGCCGCGCGGAATGATGTCGTCCTCGCCGGCCAGTGCCAGCGAACGCTGCCTGCCGTCGCCGTATCCGGAGGCCGCCCCGGTCAGCCGCAGCGCGGGCAGCGGCTCGGTGCGGGGGATGACCACGAGGGTGTCGTAGGCGCTGAAGGAGCGCGACAGCTCGCACATCCCGAACGGATCGCTCAGCCGCAGCTGCAACGGCCCCAGCGGGTAGCGCCCGCGCAGGTCGGAGCGGACCCGGTAGGACACCTCGCGTACGCCGCCGGGCTCCACCCGGTCCAGCACGAACCGGGGTCGGGGGCCGAGGACGTAGGGCACGCGGTCCTGGAGCATCAGCAGACCCGTGTGCAGCCGGGAGACGTTGTCCATGCGCAGATGCACCCGGGCCTCCGAGCCCGACGGCACCCGGGACGGCGAGAGCCGCCGGCTGCCCGCGACCCGGTAGCGGGTGCGGTAGAGGACGGTGACGCAGACCAGGGGCAGCACGGCCAGCAGCAGGCCGACCCTGAGCAGGTCGTCCTGGCCCAGCACATAGGCGCAGACCGCCGCCGCCACACCGGCGGCCAGGAAGGACCGCCCCCGTGTCGTGAGACCCCCCAGGGCCGCTCGCAGGCCGCCCTTGTCGTCGCTGTCGTCCACGGGGCCGGGCGCCCCGGCGGCCATCACAGCCGCCGTACGCCGGGCTGCCCGCCGTACACCGGGCTGCCGGGCCGGTGCTGGGGCTGCGCGGGTGCGGCCGCACCGCCCGAGGTCGGCACGGGGGTGCGCTGCAGGATGTCCAGCACGACCTGCTCGGCCGTACGGCGGTTGAGCTGAGCCTGCGCCGTCGGTAGCAGCCGATGGGCGAGCACCGCCACCGCGAGGGCCTGGACGTCGTCCGGCAGGGCGTAGTCCCGCCCGCTCAGCGCGGCCGATGCCTTGGCGGCGCGCAGCAGATGCAGGGTGGCGCGCGGTGAGGCCCCGAGTCTGAGATCGGGGTGCTGCCGGGTGGCGGCGACCAGCTCCACCGCGTACCGCCGGACGGCGTCGGCCACATGGACCGTGCGCACCGCCTCGATCAGCTTCACGATCTCGTGGGCGTGCGCCACCGGCTGCAGGTCGTCCAGCGGGGAGATCCCGCCGTGCACGTCGAGCATCCGGAGCTCCGCGTCGGCGTTCGGGTAGCCGATCGACACCCGGGCCATGAAGCGGTCGCGCTGTGCCTCCGGGAGGGGATAGGTGCCCTCCATCTCCACCGGGTTCTGGGTGGCCACGACCATGAACGGATCGGGCAGCTCGTAGGTCTGGCCGTCGGTCGTGACCTGGCGTTCCTCCATCGACTCCAGCAGCGCCGACTGGGTCTTGGGCGACGCGCGGTTGATCTCGTCGCCGATCACGATCTGGGCGAAGATCGCGCCCGGCTTGAACTCGAACTCCCGGCGCTGCTGATCGAAGATCGAGACCCCGGTGATGTCCGACGGCAGCAGGTCGGGCGTGAACTGGATACGCCGCACCGAGCAGTCGATGGACCGGGCCAGCGCCTTGGCCAGCATCGTCTTGCCGACCCCGGGCACATCCTCGATCAGGAGGTGCCCCTCCGCCAGCAGCACGGTCAGCGAAAGCCGTACGACCTCAGGCTTGCCCTCGATCACACCCTCGACCGACCTGCGTACCCGCTCGGCTGTGGTGGTCAGATCTGTGAGGCTCGCTCGATCGTCATAGGTCGTCACCCGGCCCTCCTCGGCCCTTTGTGCACGGGCCGACGCACAGAACTGCCCGGCCCACCCCGAAATACGGACACTCTCCGGAGGACCCGGAGAGATGTCATCACCGCATTCTTGTTGCCGTTACCGCTTCGTGTCACTCGCCTGTGGACAAGTGAGGGCGATATGCCGGATGCGGGCCGTATGTCGAGGGCGTCAGGAGGTGGGCAGGATCTCGCGCAGCGTGCCCGTGGTCACGTCGAAGACGAAACCGCGGACGTCGTCCGTGTGCAGGAGGAACGGCGAGGTGCGCACGCGCTGCATCGACTGCCGTACGTCCTGGTCGGCGTCCGTGTAGGCCTCCACGGCCCAGACCGGGCGCTGTCCGACCTCGACCTCCAGCTCCTGCCGGAACTCCTCGGTGATCGACTCCAGGCCGCAGTTCGTGTGGTGGATGAGTACGATGCTGCGCGTGCCGAGCGCCCGCTGGCTGATGGTCAGCGAACGGATGACGTCGTCGGTCACCACGCCGCCCGCGTTACGGATGGTGTGGCAGTCACCGAGCTCCAGGCCGAGCGCGGCGTGGAGGTCGAGGCGGGCGTCCATGCAGGCCACCACGGCGACGTGCAGCACGGGCCGCGCGTCCATGCCGGGATCGCGGAACGCCTCCGCGTAACGCGAGTTCAGTTCGACCAGGCGGTCGGTGACCGTCCCTCCGGAAGGGGCCCCGGCGGCGGTGGATGTCTCGGCGGAAGGCTGCGCAGAAGTCGACATGCTGATGACGTTAGCGTTCGTGGCCCCCGTCGGCGTGCTGTGGAAGGGGACAAAGAACGTCAACGTGGCTTGTTGTGAGGTAACCCACAAGCCTCGCGGACAGGCACCCGGCCGGGTGAGCTTCACCCTTCCGGCGCGGCGGTGCGACGCGCTGCGCGGTTCGTTGATCGGGAACGGATCGAATGGCAGGGTGCACTAAAGTGACGTGAAGTCACTGACACGCATGCACATTCTGCATATTTACATGTTTCGAATTCCCCGTGATGTGCGGTGTACATGCGGCCCGGCCCTCTCCCGCTCGTCGGCCGGCCGACGCCTCCTTCCCCGGTGCCGGCCGACCTCCCCTTCCGGGCGGGCGGGGACCAGACCGTATGTGCGGCCACACGGGACATAGCCTGAGAGGGCGCTTTGAGCCAGACCCGACATGTCCCGGTGATGCTCCAGCGATGCCTGGACCTGTTGGCCCCGGCTCTGGAGGAGGCGGGGCCACGGCCCCCGGTCGTCGTCGACTGCACCCTCGGGCTCGGCGGGCACAGCGAAGCCCTGCTCGCCGCCTTCCCCGAGGCCAGGCTGGTCGCCCTGGACCGGGACAAGGAGGCGCTCCGGCTCTCCGGCGAACGCCTCGCCCCGTACGGCGACCGCGCCACGCTGGTGCACGCGGTCTACGACGAACTCCCCGAGGTGCTCGACCGGCTGGGGATCCCCAAGGTCCAGGGGGTGCTGTTCGACCTCGGCGTCTCCTCCATGCAGCTGGACGAGGCGGACCGCGGCTTCGCCTACGCGCAGGACGCGCCGCTCGACATGCGCATGGACCAGACGACGGGCATCGGCGCGGCCGAGGTGCTCAACACCTACCCGCCGGGTGAACTCGTACGGATCCTGCGCGCGTACGGCGAGGAGAAGCAGGCCAAGCGCATCGTCTCGGCCGTCGTGCGCGCACGCGAGAAGGAACCCTTCAGCAACAGCGCCCGGCTGGTCGAGCTGATCCGTGACTCCCTGCCGCAGGCCGCCAAGCGCACCGGCGGCAACCCGGCCAAGCGCACCTTCCAGGCCCTGCGCATCGAGGTGAACGCTGAACTCCGTGTCCTGGAGCGGGCCGTTCCCGCGGCCGTGCAGAGCCTCGCCGTGGGTGGCCGGATCGCCGTCCTCTCGTACCACTCGCTGGAGGACCGGCTGGTCAAGCAGGTCTTCGCGGCCGGCGCCGCCAACACGGCGCCGCCCGGACTGCCCGTCGTCCCCGAGCGCTACCAGCCCCGGCTGAAGCTGCTGACCCGTGGCGCCGAGCTGCCCGACGAGGAGGAGGTCGCCGAGAACCGGCGTGCCGCCCCCGCCAGGCTGCGCGGTGCCCAGCGGATCCGCGAGGAGGAGCGATGAACGCGCCGTACCGCCGGGTCCGCCCGACGCGGGTGAGGGCGGTGGCGACGCGGTGACCCGAACGGCCGAGCAGATGAAGGGGCGGGTGGGCCGGCTCGCCCGGTTGATGCCGTCAGGGCCGAGCAACGCCGCCCGCACCCCCTTCGTCCTGCTGGTCGTGCTGCTGCTCGCGGGCGGCCTGATCTCGCTCCTGCTGCTGAACTCGGCGCTCAACGAAGGATCGTTCAGGCTGAGCAAGCTGAAGCGGGAGACCACGGAGCTCACCGACGAGCAGCAGGCACTCCAGCGGGACGTCGACAACTACTCCGAGCCCGACGCGCTGGAGCGCCGGGCCAGGGAGCTCGGCATGGTGCCCGGCGGCAGCCCCGCCTTCCTCGACCGGGACGGCACCGTCCGCGGAACACCCGAGCAGGCCACCGCGCAGCCGTCCCCGGCCGCGGCCCCCGAACCGGAGGCGAGCTCCTCCCCGCCGGCCTCCCCCTCGGGCTCGGCGACCGCTGCACCGTCCGCGTCCCCCACGACGCCGTCGACGGCCTCGGCGCCGGCCGCCCAGGACACGCCGAGCCCGACCCCGAACACCCCGACCCCGACTCCGACGAGCTCCGGCAGGTGACGCAGTGCCGTCCAAGGAACCGCCGCGCCGCCGTGTACCCGGCCCCGCGCGCTCCCGCAACGCGGCCGGAGGACAGGGGCGCCCCCGGTCCTCCGCCCGTCCTGACCCCAGGCGTCCCGGGCGCCCTGCGGCCAGGAAGCGACGCGGCGGCTCCTCGCGGTCCATCCGGCTGGGCAGTCCGCGCCCCAGGCTCCGCCTGATCAGCCTCTGTCTGACCCTCGTCATGATCGCGTTCGTCGTGCGGCTCCTCCAGGTCCAGGCCGTCGACGCCGGTACGTACGCCGCGAAGGCCGACAAGAACCGCTATCTGGAGTACGCCATCGCCGCCGAGCGCGGCGAGATCACCGACCGCAGCGGCATCGCCCTGGCCACCAGCGTCGACGCGCACGACATCACGGCCGACCCGAAGATGTTCACGCCGAAGGAGAGCAAGTCCCCGGACGCTCCGCAGCAGGCGGCCGCCCTGCTCGCCCCGATCCTCGGCCAGGACGAGAAGGATCTGGTCAAGAAGCTCTCCACCCCCAAGAGCCGCTACACGGTGCTGGCACGGCGGCAGACACCGCAGGTCTGGAAGCAGATCAAGGACCTCAAGGCCGTCTTCGCGGACAAGGCCGCCGCCGACAAGGCGAAGGGCGGTCCAGGGGCCGACGTACTGGCCGGAGTCCTCCAGGAGCCCACCACCAAGCGCGTCTACCCCAACGGCGACCTCGCCGCCGGGATACTGGGATTCGTCAACGCCGAGGGCAAGGGCGGCGGCGGTCTGGAAGCCCAGCTGAACAAGGAGCTCCAGGGCGAGGACGGCAAGATCCGCTACGCCCAGGCGGGCGGCCGCCCCGTGCCGACCGCCGGCTCCACGGAGATCCCGGCCGTCGCGGGCACCGACGTCGAGCTGACGATCGACCGCGACATCCAGTGGGCGGCCCAGCGCGCCATCGCCGACCAGGTCAAGAAGTCCAAGGCGGACCGCGGCTACGTGGTCGTCCAGAACACGAAGACCGGCGAGGTGCTGGCCATGGCCAACGCCCCCGGCTACGACCCGAACGACCTCGCGCAGAGCAACTCGGCGGCCCTCGGCAACGCGGCCCTCCAGGACGTGTACGAACCCGGCTCCACCAGCAAGGTCATGTCCATGGCCGCGGTGCTGGAGGAGGGTGCCGCCACGCCCGGTACGCACGTGACCGTGCCCAACCGGCTGCAGCGGGGCGACCGGCTCTTCAGGGACGACATCGACCACCCCACCTGGTACCTCACGCTCAACGGCGTACTCGCCAAATCGAGCAACATCGGCACCATCCTGGCCACCGGGCAGCTCGGGAAGACCCAGGCGGAAGCCAACAAGGTCCTGTACTCCTACCTGCGTAAATTCGGCATCGGCAGCACCACGGGGCTCGACTACCCGGGCGAGTCGCCCGGCATCATCGCCAAGCCCCAGGACTGGTCGACCTCGCAGCAGTACACGATCCCGTTCGGCCAGGGGCTCTCCCTCAACGCCATGCAGGCCGCATCGGTCTACCAGACCATCGCCAACGGCGGGGTCAGGATCGAGCCGACCCTGGTCCGCGGGACGAAGGACGGGGACGGCGGCTACACGGCGTCCGAGACCCCGAAGCGCACCCGTGTGGTCAGCGAGAAGACTGCCAAGACCCTGGCGAAGATGCTGGAGTCCGTCGTGGACGACGAGCAGGGCACCGGGGCCAAGGCCCACATCCCGGGCTACCGGGTCGCGGGCAAGACGGGCACGGCCAACCGGGTCGACCCCGTACGCGGCGTCTACAAGGGCTACACGGCGTCCTTCGCGGGGTTCGCCCCCGCCGACGATCCGCAGATCACCGTCTACTGCGCCATCCAGAACCCCACCAAGGGCAGCTACTTCGGCGGCCAGATCTGCGGCCCGATCTACAAGGAGGTCATGGAGTTCGCCCTGAAGACCCTCCAGACGCCTCCCTCGGGCAGCGATCCGGCCCGGCTGCCGGTGTCCTTCAAGCCCGGCGAATGACTCGGGTAGCCCTCAGTGACCACCATCACCCCTGATCACGGGAACCGCAACGAGAAGTACCGCAACCCCGGCCCCTCACTTCGCGAGAGGCCGGGTCCGCCCGGTACGCTCACCGCCGTGCCCCACGCTGATCAGTGTCAAACCACTCAGAAGGACGCGCCTGTGAACTACCCGGGAGCGCCCCGCCCGGACCGGCTGCGGCCGACGTCCATCGGAGAGCTGGCCGCCCGGCTCGGTGCGGGACCGCAGGATGCCGGTGAGGTCACCGGCATCACCCACGACTCCCGGGCCGTGCGCCCGGGGGACGTGTACGCGGCCCTGCCCGGAGCCCGTTTCCACGGCGCCGACTTCGCCGCCCAGGCCGCGGGCCTCGGCGCGGCCGCGATCCTCACCGACCCCGCGGGCGCCGAGCGCGCCGCCGCCACCGGCCTCCCGGTCCTCGTCACCGACGACCCGCGCGGCCGGATGGGCGACATCGCGGCCGAGATCTACGGACGGCCCGGCGTCGGCCTCCTCCAGATCGGCATCACCGGGACGTCCGGCAAGACCACCACGGCCTACCTCGTCGAGGGCGGACTGCGCGGCGCCGGACGCAGCACGGGGCTGATCGGCACCGTCGAGATGCGGATCGGCGACGAGCGCATCAAGTCGGAGCGCACCACGCCCGAGGCCACCGACCTCCAGGCCCTGTTCGCCGTCATGCGCGAACGCGGGGTCGAGGCGGTCGCCATGGAGGTCTCCAGCCACGCCCTGGTGCTCGGCCGCGTCGACGGCTGCGTCTTCGACGTCGCGGTGTTCAACAACCTCAGCCCGGAGCACATGGAGTTCCACTCCGGGATGGAGGACTACTTCCAGGCGAAGGCACAGCTGTTCACCCCGCAGCGCAGCAAGCTCGGGGTCGTCAACTTCGACGACGAGTACGGCCGCAGGCTGGTCGACGAGGCGTCCGTCCCGGTCGTCACCTTCTCCGCCGAGGGCCACCCGGACGCCGAGTGGCGGGCCGAGGACGTCGAGGTCGGCCCCCGGGACAGCACCTTCACCGTGATCGGCCCCAAGGGCGAGCGCATCACCGCCAAGGCCCCGCTGCCCGGCCCGTTCAACGTCGCCAACACCCTGGCCGCGATCGTCACCCTGGCCGTCGCGGGCATCGACCCGCAGATCGCCGCCGACGGCGTCGCAGCCGTCCCCGGTGTGCCGGGCCGGCTGGAGCGTGTCGACGCGGGACAGCCCTACCTCGCGGTCGTCGACTACGCGCACAAGACCGACGCCGTCGAATCCGTCCTGCGCTCCCTGCGGAAGGTCACCGAGGGCCGGGTGCACATCGTGCTCGGCTGCGGCGGCGACCGGGACACGACGAAGCGCGGCGCGATGGGCGCCGCCGCGGCACGGCTCGCCGACACCGCCGTGCTGACCTCCGACAACCCCCGCTCCGAGGACCCCCTCGCGATCCTCGCCGCGATGCTCTCCGGCGCCGCCGAGGTCCCCGTCCACGAGCGCGGCGACGTGCTCGTCGAGGCCGACCGGGCCGCGGCCATCACCGCCGCGGTCGCCAGGGCCGAAGCCGGCGACACCGTGCTGGTGGCCGGAAAGGGACACGAGCAGGGCCAGGACATCCACGGAGTGGTACGCCCCTTCGACGACCGCAAGGTCCTGCGCGAGGCCATCGAACGCTCCCTGGGTCGCACAGACATCGCGCGGGCCCCCGAGGGCCGCGTACACACCCATGAGAACAACAGTCAGGGATGACCAAGTGATCGCCCTTTCCCTCGCCGAGATCGCCGGAATCGTCGGCGGGCAGCCGCACGACATCCCGGACCCGTCCGCCGTCGTCACAGGACCCGTCGTCATCGACTCCCGGGAGGTGCGGCAGGGCTCGCTGTTCGCCGCGTTCGCGGGCGAGCGTGTCGACGGCCACGACTACGCGCACCGCGCCGTCGAGGCCGGCGCGGTGGCCGTGCTCGCCGCCCGTCCCGTCGGTGTGCCGGCGATCGTCGTCGACGACGTGGTGGCCGCGCTCGGCGCGCTCGCCCGCGCCGCCGTGGAACGCCTCGGGACCACCGTGGTCGCCCTGACCGGTTCGGCGGGCAAGACGTCCACGAAGGACCTGATCGCCCAGATCCTGGAGCGCAAGGCACCCACGGTCTGGACACCCGGCTCCCTCAACAACGAGATCGGCCTGCCGCTCACCGCGCTGCGCGCCACGGCGGAAACCCGCCATCTCGTGCTGGAGATGGGCGCGCGCGGTATCGGCCATATCCACTACCTCGCCGACCTGACGCCGCCGAGGATCGGTCTTGTCCTCAACGTGGGCAGCGCCCACATCGGGGAGTTCGGCAGCCGCGAGGCCATCGCCCAGGCCAAGGGCGAGCTCGTCGAGGTCCTCCCGGAGGACGGCGCCGCGATCCTCAACGCCGACGATCCGCTCGTGCGGGCCATGGCGTCCCGCACAAAAGCACGGGTCCTCCTCTTCGGAGAGGCCCCGGAAGCGGACGTACGGGGAGAGAACGTACGGCTCACCGGCGACGGGCGCCCCGCTTTCGCGCTCCACACACCCACCGGGTGCAGCGACGTGACCTTGCGCCTGTACGGTGAGCACCACGTGTCGAACGCGCTCGCCGCGGCCGCCGTCGCCCATGAGTTGGGCATGTCCGTGACCGAGATCGCCGATGCGCTCTCCGAAGCGGGCACCCTCTCCCGCTGGCGCATGGAGGTCACCGAGCGTCCGGACGGTGTGACGGTCGTCAATGACGCCTACAACGCGAACCCCGAATCCATGAAGGCCGCACTCCGTGCCTTGGCCGCCATGGGCAAGGCCCGACAGGCGGACGGGGGGCGTACGTGGGCGGTGCTCGGTCAGATGGCCGAGCTCGGCGACGTGTCGCTCGCCGAGCACGACGCGGTCGGGCGGCTCGCCGTCCGGCTCAACGTCAGCAAGCTCGTCGCTGTCGGAGGAACAGAAGCCTCCTGGCTGCAACTGGGCGCATATAACGAGGGTTCGTGGGGTGAGGAGTCGGTGCACGTGTCCGACGCACAGGCGGCCGTCGACCTGTTGCGCAGTGAACTGCGCCCGGGAGACGTCGTGCTGGTGAAGGCGTCCCGGTCGGTCGGCCTGGAGAAGGTCGCCCTGGCACTGCTGGAGACGACCGAGGGCGAGGTCGCCGTCCGATGAGGCAGATCCTCTTCGCAGGGGCCATAGGGCTCTTCCTGACTCTGGTCGGCACACCGCTGCTGATCAAACTTCTGGCCCGCAAGGGCTACGGGCAGTTCATCCGGGACGACGGCCCCCGCACCCACGGCAGCAAGCAGGGCACGCCCACCATGGGTGGTATCGCCTTCATCCTGGCGACGATCATCGCGTACCTGCTCGCGCACGTGATCACCGGCGAGGACATCCGCTTCTCCGGCGTCCTCGTCCTGTTCCTGATGGCGGGGATGGGCCTCGTCGGCTTCCTCGACGACTACATCAAGATCGTCAAGCAGCGCTCGCTCGGTCTGCGGGCCAAGGCGAAGATGGCCGGGCAGCTGATCGTCGGCATCGCCTTCGCCGTGCTCGCGCTCCAGTTCGCCGACCTCAGGGGCAACACCCCGGCGTCCACCCGGCTCTCCTTCGTCGAGGACTTCGGCTGGTCCATCGGACCGGTGCTGTTCGTCGTCTGGGCGCTGTTCATGATCCTGGCCATGTCCAACGGCGTGAACCTGACGGACGGTCTGGACGGCCTGGCCACCGGCGCCTCGGTGATGGTCTTCGGCGCGTACACCTTCATCGGTCTCTGGCAGTTCCAGGAGTCCTGCGCCAACGCGGTCACCCTCACCAACCCGCAAGCCTGCTTCGAGGTGAGAGACCCACTCGACCTGGCGGTCGTGGCCTCGGCGCTGATGGGCGCCTGCTTCGGCTTCCTGTGGTGGAACACCTCACCCGCGAAGATCTTCATGGGCGACACGGGTTCGCTGGCACTCGGCGGCGCGCTCGCGGGTCTCGCGATCTGCTCGCGCACCGAATTCCTGATGGCGATCCTCGGCGGACTCTTCGTGATGATCACCATGTCGGTGGTCATCCAGGTCGGCTCGTTCAAGACGACCGGCAAGCGGGTCTTCCGGATGGCACCGCTCCAGCACCACTTCGAACTCAAGGGGTGGTCCGAAGTCCTTGTCGTGGTCCGCTTCTGGATCATCCAGGGCATGTGCGTGATCGTCGGACTCGGCCTCTTCTACGCGGGATGGGCAGCCAAGAAGTGAACGACGTGGACTGGCGGGGCAAGCGCGTCACGGTGGCCGGACTCGGCGTCAGCGGTATCCCCGCCGCCCGCGCCCTGCACGCGCGGGGAGCCCTCGTCACCGTCGTCAACGACGGCGACGACGAGCGCTCCCGAGCCCAGGCGGCGGAGCTGGAGGCGCTCGGAATCACCGTGCGCCTCGGCGACGGCGACACCCTGCCCGAGTCCACCGAGCTGGTGGTCACGGCCCCCGGCTGGAAGCCCGGCAAGCCGCTCTTCCTGGCCGCCGCCGACGCGGACGTCCCCGTCTGGGGCGACGTCGAGCTGGCCTGGCGGCTGCGGGGCCCCGATGCCGCACCCTGGCTCGCGGTCACCGGCACCAACGGCAAGACGACGACCGTGCGGATGCTCGCCTCGATCCTCGAAGCGGCAGGCCTGCGCACGGCCGCCGTCGGCAACATCGGGGTGTCCCTGCTGGACGCGGTGCTCGGCGACGAGACGTACGACGTGCTCGCCGTCGAGCTCTCCAGCTACCAGCTCCACTGGGCGCCCTCGCTGCGCGCCCACTCGGGGGCCGTGCTCAACCTGGCCCCCGACCACCTCGACTGGCACGGCTCCATGGCCGGCTACGCCGCCGACAAGGGCCGGATCTACGAGGGCAACAGCGTGGCCTGCGTCTACAACGCGCAGGACAAGGCGACGGAGGACCTCGTGCGCGAGGCCGACGTCGAGGAGGGCTGCCGGGCCATCGGCTTCACCCTCGGCACGCCGGGCCCCTCGCAGCTCGGCGTGGTCGACGGCATCCTCGTCGACCGGGCGTTCGTCCCCGACCGGCAGAAGCAGGCCCAGGAGCTCGCCGAGACCGGCGACGTCAATCCTCCGGCCCCCCACAACATCGCCAACGCCCTGGCGGCGGCAGGCCTGGCCCGCGCCTACGGCGTGCCGGCGGCCGCCGTACGGGACGGGCTGCGGGCCTTCCGCCCGGACGCCCACCGCATCGAACATGTCGCCGATGTCGCCGGCGTCGCCTACATCGACGACTCCAAGGCCACCAACACCCACGCCGCCGAGGCCTCCCTCGCGGCCTACGACCCGATCGTCTGGATCGCCGGCGGCCTCGCCAAGGGCGCCACCTTCGACGAGCTGGTCGGTGGAGCCGCGCAGCGGCTCAGGGGCGTCGTGCTGATGGGCGCCGACCGGGCCCTGATCCGCGAAGCCCTGGCGCGACACGCCCCCGAGGTACCGGTGGTCGACCTCGAACGGACCGACACTGGGGCGATGTCCGCAGCGGTACGCGAAGCGGCACGGCTGGCCCGGCCGGGTGACACCGTCCTGCTCGCCCCGGCCTGCGCGTCGATGGACATGTTCGTCAACTACAACAAGCGGGGCGAGGCGTTCGCGGACGAGGTCCGCCAACTCGCCGCCGAGGGCGCCTGACGGGCCCGGTCCCCGCGTCGTACTGTCCCGGAGGACCCGAGGGTCAGGGGACCCGGTCACGAGCAGTGGAGGGGACAGCGACAATGCCGGCCGACAAGAGCTCAGCCGCGCGCGGAGCCGGCCGTACGCGGGCCACCGCCGCGGTCAGCCGGGCGCTCACCCCGCCCCTGCTCGCCGCACCGCTGCACGCGGGGCCCGGCACCCTCACGGGGCTCGCCCTGCGGAGCCGGCCCGCCACCGGTCCCCGGAGGTCTCCCGTGCCGCGTGCCGGGAGAGCGCCGGGGGCAGGCGGCGGACAGCCGGGCCGTGGTCCCGGGGTGCGGCGGACGTACGAGCGGCTCCGGCGCGCCTGGGACCGCCCTCTGACCGCGTACTACCTGATCCTCGGGTCGAGCCTGCTGATCACCGTGCTCGGGCTCGTGATGGTCTACTCCGCCTCGATGATCAAGGCGCTGGAGCTGGCGCGGCCCGGGACGTACTTCTTCCGTAAGCAGTTCATCGCCGCCGTGATCGGCGCCGCGCTGATGCTGCTGGCCACCAGGATGCCGCTCAAACTCCACCGGGCGCTGGCCTATCCGCTGCTCATGGGCACGGTCTTCCTGATGGTCCTGGTCCAGGTGCCGGGGATAGGGATGTCGGTCAACGGCAACCAGAACTGGATCTATCTCGGCGGCCCCTTCCAGCTCCAGCCCAGTGAGTTCGGCAAGCTCGCCCTCATCCTCTGGGGCGCGGACCTGCTCGCCCGTAAACAGGACAAGCGGTTGCTGGCCCAGTGGAAGCACATGCTCGTGCCGCTCGTGCCGGTCGCCTTCATGCTGCTCGGACTGATCATGCTCGGCGGCGACATGGGCACCGCGATCATCCTCACCGCGATCCTCTTCGGGCTGCTCTGGCTGGCGGGCGCTCCCACCAGGCTCTTCGCCGGTGTACTGGGCTCCGCGGTGTTCATCGGGTTCCTGCTCATCAAGACCAGCCCCAACCGGATGTCCCGGCTCGGCTGCATCGGCGCGTCCGAGCCGGGCCCCGGCGACTCGTGCTGGCAGGCGGTGCACGGAATCTACGCGCTCGCCTCCGGCGGATGGTTCGGTTCCGGACTGGGCGCCAGTGTGGAAAAATGGGGTCAACTTCCGGAACCGCACACCGACTTCATCTTCGCCATCACCGGGGAGGAACTGGGCCTGGCGGGGACGCTGTCGGTACTGGCCCTCTTCGCGGCTCTAGGCTATGCGGGTATCCGCGTGGCCGGACGCACGGAGGACCCCTTCGTGAGGTACGCAGCGGGAGGCGTGACCACCTGGATCACGGCGCAGGCCGTGATCAACATCGGTGCGGTGCTCGGCCTGTTGCCGATCGCCGGTGTCCCGTTGCCGCTGTTCTCCTACGGGGGCTCCGCCCTGCTGCCGACCATGTTCGCCGTCGGACTGCTGATCGCCTTCGCGCGAGAGGACCCCGCGGCGAGAGCGGCCCTGGCCATGCGGAGGCCCGGGGTCAGATGGAAGACGATGAGACGGCGCGTCATGAAGCGTCCGTCCGGAGAGCGGTGAATTTCGGTGCATGTCGTACTCGCCGGCGGGGGGACCGCCGGGCACATCGAGCCCGCGCTTGCCCTCGCAGACGCCCTGCGGAGGCAGGACCCGACCGTGGGAATCACTGCCCTCGGCACGGAACGCGGACTTGAGACCAGGCTCGTACCCGAGCGGGGGTACGAACTGGCACTGATCCCCGCCGTACCGCTGCCGCGCAAGCCCACACCGGAGCTGATGACCGTCCCGGGGCGGCTGCGCGGCACCATCAAGGCGGCCGAGCAGATCCTGGAGCGCACCAAGGCGGACTGTGTGGTCGGCTTCGGCGGCTACGTCGCCCTGCCCGGCTATCTGGCCGCCAAGCGCGCCGGGGTCCCGATCGTCGTCCACGAGGCCAACGCGCGGCCGGGCCTGGCGAACAAGATCGGATCCCGGTACGCCCACGGGGTCGCCGTCTCCACCCCCGACAGCAAGCTGCGCGGTGCCCGCTACATCGGCATCCCGCTGCGCCGGACCATCGCCACCCTCGACCGGGCCAGGGTCCGCCCCGAGGCGCGTGCCGCCTTCGGCCTGGACCCCAACCTGCCGACGCTGCTCGTGTCCGGCGGTTCGCAGGGCGCCCGTCACCTCAACGAGGTCGTCCAGCGGATCGCCCCGCTGCTCCAGCGGTCCGGAATCCAGATCCTCCATGTGGTCGGCCCGAAGAACGAATTGCCGCGTATCGACAACATGCCCGGGATGCCGCCCTACATCCCGGTACCGTACGTGGACCGGATGGATCTCGCGTACGCCGCGGCCGACATGATGCTCTGCCGCGCGGGCGCGATGACCGTCGCCGAGCTCTCGGCCGTCGGGCTGCCCGCCGCCTACGTCCCGTTGCCGATCGGCAACGGCGAACAGCGGCTCAACGCCCAGCCGCTGGTCAATGCCGGCGGTGGTCTGCTGGTGGACGACGCGGCGCTCACCCCGGAATGGGTGCAGGGCAACGTCCTTCCGGTGCTCTCGGATCCACACCGGCTGTACGAGATGTCCCGGGCCGCCGCGGAGTTCGGGCGAAGGGACGCCGACGACCTGCTCGTCGGCATGGTGTACGAAGCGATTGCCGCACGCCGCAAGGGCTGAGGCGGTGCGGGCCCGGGGTGTCGCCCCGGGCCCGGCGAAGGAGCGAGCGTGGCCGGACCGACGACCGCCCAGCGCGGCGAGGCCGGGCGGGCCGACACCCCGGCCCGCCCGCCGCACATCGGCCCCCAGGGGCGAAGGCTGACCGGCCGTACGCGGCTCGTCCTGGCCGCGGCAGGCCTCGCTCTGGTGGCCGCGGCGACCGTCTGGGTGCTCTACGGCTCGTCCTGGCTGCGACTCGAGCACGTGACGACCAGCGGCACCGACGTCCTGACCCGGTCCGAGGTGGAGGCAGCCGCCGCGGCCCCGGTCGGCTCCCCGCTCATCTCCGTGGACACCGGCGCGATCGCGGACCGGTTGCGCCAGAAGTTGCCTCGTGTCGATTCCGTGGATGTCGTGCGGTCATGGCCGCACGGTGTCAGCCTTAAAGTGACCGAACGGAAACCGGTTCTGTTGGTCGAAAAGGGCGGAAAGTTCATTGAAGTGGACGCAAAAGGCGTACGCTTCGCGACCATTGACAAAGCGCCACCACATGTGCCGCTGCTGGAACTGACCCCGGATCGGTCGGCCAGCCTGCGCCGCTTCGGCAGTGACCGTCTGCTGCGGGAGGCGGTCGGCGTCGCGGGAGACCTTCCGGCGAAGGTGGCAGGGGTGGCCAGGACCGTACGGGTCACCTCGTACGACTCCGTCGTCCTGGAACTGACCGGTGGACGCACGGTGATGTGGGGAAGCGGTGAGGAAGGTCCCGTGAAGGCGCGGGTGCTCACCGCTCTCATGAAAGCGTCCCCCAAAGCGGGACACTTCGACGTGAGTGCTCCCACCGCCCCTGCGGTATCGAAGAGTTGACGCACGTTTGGCCTGGCCAGCCCCCTGGTTGGTCAGCGCTACGGGTGATCACATAGGGTGAAAAGAAAAACGGGAGGTTCGGCGTGTTCGTTGAACGTGCGCCACTTGTCGACTTAGTGTCCTGTTCGGAAGAGTCCAGGAAACAGACACACTGGTAACCCTAAACTTCAAGGTTAGGGTTTGGGTCGGCGTTCGGACCGACCCAATCGGCATCCGTCGTCGCGGCGGGACTACCGCGAAGCGACGACACGTAACTCGAGGCGAGAGGCCTTCGACGTGGCAGCACCGCAGAACTACCTCGCAGTCATCAAGGTCATCGGTGTCGGCGGCGGTGGTGTCAATGCCATCAACCGAATGATCGAGGTCGGTCTCAAGGGCGTCGAGTTCATCGCGATCAACACCGATGCGCAAGCACTGTTGATGAGCGACGCCGACGTCAAGCTCGACGTCGGCCGTGAACTCACCCGTGGCCTCGGCGCCGGGGCGAACCCGGCCGTCGGTCGTAAGGCGGCAGAGGACCACCGTGAGGAGATCGAGGAGGTCCTCAAGGGGGCCGACATGGTCTTCGTCACCGCCGGAGAAGGCGGCGGCACCGGCACCGGCGGCGCACCCGTCGTCGCCAACATCGCCCGCTCGCTGGGCGCCCTGACGATCGGCGTGGTCACCCGCCCGTTCACCTTCGAGGGCCGGCGACGCGCGAACCAGGCGGAGGACGGCATCGCCGAACTCCGCGAAGAGGTCGACACCCTCATCGTCATTCCCAACGACCGGCTGCTGTCCATCTCGGACCGCCAGGTCAGCGTGCTCGACGCGTTCAAGTCGGCCGACCAGGTACTGCTCTCGGGTGTCCAGGGCATCACCGACCTCATCACCACCCCGGGGCTGATCAACCTCGACTTCGCCGACGTGAAGTCGGTCATGTCCGAGGCCGGATCGGCGCTCATGGGCATCGGCTCCGCCCGCGGCGACGACCGCGCGGTGGCCGCCGCGGAGATGGCGATCTCCTCGCCGCTCCTCGAGGCGTCCATCGACGGCGCCCGCGGTGTCCTGCTCTCGATCTCCGGCGGCAGCGACCTCGGTCTCTTCGAGATCAACGAGGCCGCCCAGCTGGTGAGCGAGGCGGCCCACCCCGAGGCGAACATCATCTTCGGCGCGGTCATCGACGACGCGCTCGGCGACGAGGTGCGGGTCACCGTCATCGCGGCGGGCTTCGACGGCGGACAGCCGCCGACCCGCCGGGAGAACGTCCTCGGGGCGAGCTCCGGCAAGCGTGAAGAGGGCGCTGAGCGGTCCCGGCCCGTCGAGTCCACGCGCCAGCCCGGAGGACTGGGTTCGGTGCCCACGCGTGACGACGCCCCGACGCCGGCCGAGCCCACTCCGGTGACGAACGAGACCGCGCTGCCGCCGGTCACCCCGCCGCACGTTCCGACGGCCCGTCCCTACCAGGACAACCAGGCCGAAGAGCTGGACGTACCGGACTTCTTGAAGTGATAGGTCCGCAGCACGCGGTGAGAGCCGCGGAGTCTTCGGCGGGCGGCGCCCATTTCGCCTTCACCGACAGGTGGGGCGGAGTGAGCGCCGTTCCGTACGAGGAGCTCAACCTCGGCGGTGCGGTCGGCGACGACCCCACCGCCGTCGGCGTGAACCGTGAGCGTGCCGCCCGTTCGCTCGGCCTCGACCCGGCCCGGGTGGTCTGGATGAACCAGGTGCACGGGCGGGACGTGGCGGTCGTCGACGGCCCCTGGGGCGCTCTTTCCGACATCCCCGCCGTGGACGCGGTGGTGACGGCCCGGCGCGGACTCCCGCTCGCGGTGCTCACCGCCGACTGCACGCCCGTACTGCTCGCCGACCCGGCGGCCGGTGTGGCCGCGGCCGCTCATGCGGGACGGCCCGGACTGGTCGCGGGTGTCGTACCGGCCGCCGTCGAGGCCATGGTGGCACTCGGCGCCGAACCGTCCCGGATCACCGCGCACACCGGACCCGCCGTCTGCGGGCGGTGTTACGAGGTTCCGGAGCGGATGCGCGCGGAGGTCGCCGAGGTCGTCCCTGCGGCCTGGTCGCAGACCTCCTGGGGAACCCCCGCGGTGGATGTCACCGCCGGTGTCCACGCCCAGCTCGCCGAGCTCGGCGTCGCGAGCCGGCACAGCTCGCCGTCCTGCACGCTGGAATCCGGCGACCATTTCTCGTACCGCCGCGACCGCACCACGGGACGGCTCGCCGGATATGTCTGGTTGGACTGATAGGACATGACGGATCGCAGGGATCAACTCGCGGCGAACCTGGCACATGTGGAGGAACGCATCGCCTCGGCGTGCGCCTCCGCCGGTCGCAAGCGGGAGGAGGTGACCCTCATCGTGGTCACCAAGACCTACCCCGCGAGCGATGTGCGTATTCTGCACGAACTCGGTGTGCGCCAGGTCGCGGAGAACCGTGACCAGGACGCGGCACCGAAAGCCGAGGCTTGTGCGGATCTGTCGCTCACATGGCATTTCGTCGGACAGTTGCAGACCAATAAGGTCCGTTCTGTGACTGGTTATGCCGATGTGGTGCAGTCGGTGGACCGCGTGAAGCTGGTCACGGCTCTCTCGGCGGCGGCGGTACGGCGTGAGCGTGAGCTCGGCTGTCTCATCCAGGTCGCCCTCGACGCGGAGAGCGGCGAGCGCGGGGACCGGGGCGGTGTCGCGCCGGACGCGGTCGAGGAGTTGGCGGCGGCGGTGGAATCGGCGCCGGGGCTCAGGCTCGACGGCCTGATGACCGTGGCCCCGCTGGCCGGCCCCTACGCGGGCCGGCAACGCGCCGCGTTCGACCGGCTGATGGAATTCTCATCCGGCCTGCGCGGGAACCATCCGGCTGCGAACATGGTCTCTGCTGGGATGAGTGCGGATCTCGAGGACGCGATCGCGGCCGGAGCGACACATGTACGCGTCGGTACGGCGGTACTCGGAGTCCGACCCCGGCTCGGGTAACGTCGCGAAGCAAGTCGGACCACAGCAGAAAATATGGTCATTCCCGCTCCAGGCGGGCAGACCGACGTGGATCTCGGGCACTTGGTGACACGAATGCCGATCCACCACAGAGCGGAGGACTCGGAGCATGGCCGGCGCGATGCGCAAGATGGCGGTCTACCTCGGCCTCGTGGAGGACGATGGGTACGACGGTCCGGGGTTCGACCCCGACGACGAATTCGAACCCGAGCCGGAGCCCGAGCGGGACCGGCGGCGGCATCAGCCCGCGCATCCGGTGGAGCGGGAACGGGACGAACCGGTGCGAGCGGTGCAGCCGCCCGCGCCGCGCGAACCGGTTCAGCTCCCGGCGGAAAGCGGACGACCCGCCCGAATCGCCCCCGTGGCATCCATCACACCTGACCGCCCGAACATGGAGAAGAACGCACCGGTGATCATGCCCAAGGTCGTGTCCGAGCGGGAGCCCTACCGGATCACCACGCTGCACCCCAGGACCTACAACGAGGCCCGTACCATCGGGGAACACTTCCGCGAAGGCACTCCGGTGATCATGAATCTCACGGAGATGGACGACACGGATGCGAAGCGACTTGTCGACTTTGCCGCGGGACTCGTCTTCGGTCTCCATGGCAGCATTGAGCGCGTGACGCAGAAGGTGTTCCTGTTGTCGCCTGCTAACGTCGATGTCACGGCGGAGGACAAGGCCCGCATCGCAGAGGGCGGGTTCTTCAACCAGAGCTGAGAACACCGGGAAAAACCCGGCCGGGAGGCCGGGGCTAGCGAGAGCCAGGGGAGAGGGAAGCGCGAGACATGGGCGTCGCACTGGATGTGGTCTATATCGCGCTGATGTGTTTCCTCATCGTGCTGATCTTCCGGCTGGTCATGGACTATGTCTTCCAGTTCGCACGTTCATGGCAGCCAGGCAAGGCGATGGTGGTCGTTCTCGAGGGCACTTACACTGTCACGGATCCACCGTTGAAGCTTCTGCGGCGGTTCATACCGCCGTTGCGTCTCGGGGGCGTGGCACTTGACCTGTCCTTCTTCGTTCTGATGATCATCGTCTACATTCTGCTCAGCCTCGTGGGCAAGCTTGCGAGCAGCGTGTGAACGATACGGTCTTGCCGACTGCCGACGACTACGTAGAGGTGAAGAAGAGATGCCGCTGACCCCCGAGGACGTGCGGAACAAGCAGTTCACGACCGTCCGCCTCCGAGAAGGCTATGACGAGGACGAGGTCGATGCCTTCCTCGACGAGGTCGAGTCGGAACTGACGCGTCTGCTCCGTGAGAACGAGGACCTGCGCGCCAAGCTGGCCGCTGCCACGCGCGCGGCCGCGCAGAACCAGCAGCAGAACCAGCAACAGCAGGGGATGCGTAAACCACCTGAGCAGCAGGATCGGCCAGGGGCCCCGGTGCCCGCCGCCATATCGGGTCCGCCGGTACAGCAGCAGCAGCCCCCGCAGATGGGTCCCCCCCAGCTGCCCGGTGGCGCTCCGCAGCTGCCTGCCGGTCCCAGCGGCCATGGCCCCCAGGGCGGCCACGGTCCCGGTCCGCAGGGCCCGCACGGCCCCGGTCCGATGCAGGGCGGTCCCATGGGCGGTCCGATGCAGGGTGGCCCCATGGGCGGTCACTCCCCGCAGCAGCAGATGCAACAGCAGATGCAGCAGCAGCAACAGCAGATGCAGCAGCCCGGTCAGGGCCCCGGCGGCGACAGCGCCGCCCGTGTCCTCTCCCTTGCTCAGCAGACCGCCGACCAGGCGATCGCGGAGGCCCGTTCCGAGGCCAACAAGATCGTCGGCGAGGCGCGCAGCCGGGCCGAGGGCCTCGAGCGTGACGCCCGTGCCAAGGCGGACGCCCTGGAGCGGGACGCGCAGGAGAAGCACCGCGTGGCGATGGGCTCGCTGGAGTCGGCCCGCGCGACGCTGGAGCGCAAGGTCGAGGACCTGCGTGGCTTCGAGCGCGAGTACCGGACCCGTCTGAAGTCCTACCTGGAGAGCCAGCTGCGTCAGCTGGAGACCCAGGCCGACGACTCGCTGGCTCCGCCGCGTACCCCCGCCGCTGCCTCGCTGCCGCCGTCGCCCTCGCTGGCTCCGGCCGGTGCGGGTGCGATGGGGCACACCATGGGCGGCACCCACGGTGGTCACGGCAACCAGCAGATGGGCGGCGGCAACCAGTCGATGGGCGGTGGCCCGTCCTACGGCGGCCAGCAGCAGATGGCGCCCGCGATGACGCAGCCGATGGCGCCGGTGCGGCCGCAGGCGCCGCAGCCGATGCAGCAGGCGCCCTCGCCGATGCGTGGGTTCCTCATCGACGAGGACGACAACTGAGCGGGGCGCGCTCGCTGAGCGCGTAGCCGTCGGCAGGCAGAGGGCCGGGTCCTGGGGTTTTCCCCGGGGCCCGGCCCTTTGCCGTGGCCGGCGGGGGGTGAGGGCGGGTCCTGGGCCGCTGCGCGGGGCTTGTCCCCTACCCGCCCCTTCCCGAACCCGGGGCTCCGCCCCGGACCTCGCGCCTCAAACGCCGGCGAGGCTAAGAATCACCTCCCCCGGTCACGGGAAGGGGCGGGTAGGGGAACAGCGAAGGGCCCGGCCGGAACGTTCCCGGCCGGGCCCTCGCGGCGGGTTACGCCTGGGTCTTGCGGAGGCGGAACGTCAGGGACAGGCCTTCGTCCTCGAACGGGGTGCCGTACGTGTCGTCCGCCTCGCCCTCGGCGTAGTCCAGGGCGAGCACCTCGTCCGCGATCAGGCCCGCGTGCGCGGTCAGGGCCTCGGTCGTCTCGGGGGACGTGGACGTCCAGCGGACCGCGATCCGGTCCGCCACGTCCAGGCCGCTGTTCTTGCGCGCCTCCTGGATCAGCCGGATCGCGTCACGGGCCAGTCCTGCCGCCCGCAGCTCCGGGGTGATCTCCAGGTCCAGGGCGACGGTCGCACCCGAGTCGGAGGCCACCGACCAGCCCTCGCGGGGGGTCTCCGTGATGATGACCTCGTCGGGGGCGAGCGTGATCAGCTCGCCCTCGACCTCCACGGAGGCCGTGCCCTCGCGCAGGGCGAGGGAGAGGGCCGCCGCGTCGGCGTTCGCGACTGCCTTGGCCACTGCCTGGACACCCTTGCCGAACCGCTTGCCCAGGGCGCGGAAGTTCGCCTTGGCCGTGGTGTCGACCAGCGAGCCGCCTACCTCCGAGAGGGAGGCCAGGGAGGAGACGTTCAGCTCCTCCGTGATCTGGGCGCGCAGCTCCGGGGTGAGCGCGTCGAAGCCCGAGGCGGCGACCAGGGCGCGGGACAGCGGCTGGCGGGTCTTCACCCCCGACTCGGCACGGGTGGCGCGGCCCAGCTCCACAAGGCGGCGCACCAGGGCCATCTGCGTGGAGAGCACCGGGTCGACCGCGGCGGCGTCCGCCTTCGGCCACGACGACAGGTGCACCGACTCGGGGGCGTCCGGGGTGACGGGGACGATCAGGTCCTGCCAGACCCGCTCCGTGATGAACGGCGTCAGCGGGGCCATCAGCTGCGTGACCGTCTCCACGACCTCGTGCAGGGTGCGCAGCGCCGACGCGTCACCTTGCCAGAAGCGGCGGCGCGAGCGGCGGACGTACCAGTTGGACAGGTCGTCCACGAACGCCGACAGCAGCTTGCCGGCGCGCTGGGTGTCGTATCCCTCCAGGGCCTTGGTGACCTCGTCCACCAGGATGCCGAGCTCGCTCAGCAGCCAGCGGTCCAGGACCGTGCGGTCGGCGGGCGCCGGATCGGACGCGGAGGGTGCCCACTTCGACGTACGGGCGTACAGCGCCTGGAAGGCCACCGTGTTCCAGTACGTGAGGAGCGTCTTGCGGACGACCTCCTGGATGGTGCCGTGGCCCACGCGGCGCGCCGCCCAGGGGGAGCCGCCTGCCGCCATGAACCAGCGGACCGCGTCGGCGCCGTGCTGGTCCATCAGCGGGATCGGTTCGAGGGTGTTGCCCAGGTGCTTGGACATCTTCCGGCCGTCCTCGGCGAGGATGTGGCCCAGGCAGACCACGTTCTCGTAACTGGACCTGTCGAAGACCAGCGTGCCGACCGCCATCAGCGTGTAGAACCACCCGCGCGTCTGGTCGATGGCCTCCGAGATGAACTGCGCCGGGTAGCGGCTCTCGAAGATCTCCTTGTTCTTGTGCGGGTAGCCCCACTGCGCGAACGGCATCGAACCCGAGTCGTACCAGGCGTCGATGACCTCGGGGACGCGGTACGCCTCCAGCTGGCAGTTCTCGTGCGAGCAGGTGAACGTGATCTCGTCGATGAACGGGCGGTGCGGGTCGAGGGCCGACTGGTCGGTGCCCGTCAGCTCGGTGAGTTCCGCGCGCGAGCCGACACAGGTGAGGTGGTCGTCCTCGCAGCGCCAGATCGGCAGCGGGGTGCCCCAGTAGCGGTTGCGGGAGAGCGCCCAGTCGACGTTGTTGGTCAGCCAGTCGCCGAAGCGGCCGTTCTTGACCGAGTCGGGGAACCAGTTCGTCTTCTCGTTCTCCTGGAGGAGCCGGTCCTTGATCGCGGTCGTGCGGATGTACCAGGACGGCTGCGCGTAGTACAGCAGGGCCGTGTGGCAGCGCCAGCAGTGCGGGTAGCTGTGCTCGTACGGGACGTGGCGGAAGAGCTTGCCGCGCGCGGCCAGGTCCTCGGTGAGGGCCTCGTCGGCCTTCTTGAAGAAGACCCCGCCGACCAGTGGGAGGTCCTCCTCGAAGGTGCCGTCGGGGCGGACCGGGTTCACCACCGGGAGGCCGTACGCACGGCAGACCTGGAGGTCGTCGGCGCCGAACGCGGGGGACTGGTGGACCAGACCCGTGCCGTCCTCGGTCGTGACGTACTCCGCGTTGACGACGTAGTGCGCCTCGCTCGGGAACTCCACGAGCTGGAACGGGCGTTCGTACGTCCAGCGCTCCATCTCGCGGCCCGTGAAGGTCTCGCCGGTGAGCTCCCAGCCCTCGCCGAGCGCCTTCTCGACCAGCGGCTGCGCGACGACCAGCTTCTCCGTGCCGTCCGTCGCGACGACGTAGGTGACATCGGGGTGCGCGGCGACGGCGGTGTTGGAGACCAGGGTCCAGGGGGTCGTCGTCCAGACGAGCAGCGCGGCCCGGCCGGCCAGCGGCCCGCTCGTCAGCGGGAAGCGTACGAAGACCGAGGGGTCGACGACCGTCTCGTACCCCTGGGCGAGCTCGTGGTCCGAGAGGCCGGTGCCGCAGCGCGGGCACCAGGGGGCGACGCGGTGGTCCTGGACCAGCAGGTCCTTGTCGAAGATCTCCTTCAGCGACCACCACACGGAGTCGACGTACTCCGGGTCCATCGTGCGGTAGGCGTCGTCCAGGTCGACCCAGTACCCCATGCGGGTCGTGAGCTCGGCGAAGGCGTCGGTGTGACGGGTGACGGACTCCCGGCACTTCGCGTTGAACTCGGCGATGCCGTAGGCCTCGATGTCCTTCTTGCCGTTGAAGCCCAGCTCCTTCTCCACCGCGAGCTCGACCGGCAGGCCGTGGCAGTCCCAGCCGGCCTTGCGGCCGACGTGGTAGCCCTGCATGGTGCGGAAGCGCGGGAAGACGTCCTTGAAGACGCGGGCCTCGATGTGGTGCGCCCCCGGCATGCCGTTGGCGGTCGGCGGGCCCTCGTAGAAGACCCACTCGGGGCGGCCGTCGGACCGGTCGAGGCTCTTGGCGAAGACCTTGCCGTCCTGCCAGAAGTCGAGCACGGCGTGTTCCAGGGCGGGCAGGTCGACCTGGGCGGGCACCTGGTGGTACTGCGGCGATGTCATGTGCGGGCTTCCTCCGGCGGACGTCTTCCACTTCCGTCGGAGGGACGAGAGCCGGATCAGCTCCCGCGGTACCACCCTCCTTGGCCACGGGCGTGCGCCCACGGCCCCCTCATTGGGGTCGCGACGCCGGGTCTAGTGGCCTTGTGCCGATGGGCTCCGCCCACGGTCCAAAGCGTTCTTCCGGCGGCTCCGGGGTGATCTTCACGACGCGCTCGCCCCCGGGCTCCCACCGTCCCCGGGTCGCTCCTGGCTGCGTACGACGCTACTCGTCCCATCCATGCCTCTCGCTGCGGCCAGTGTACGGGCCCGCGCGGCGGACGGCCGACCGGTTTATCCACAGGCGGTGCTTGACCCGAATGGCCACTCGGGCCGGACGGAGTCCGGGGAGAGCGCACGGGGCGGATTACCGGGCGGGGAGCTGGGCACAACGCTTGCAGGTGCGTCCCTGCCCGCCGACGGGGAGGGGCGAACCGGCGGCGTGCCCCGTTGCCGCGGGGCTGGGGTCGATTTATCGTCCCAGCACGATTCGCGTGCAAGATCACAAAATGTGAAGGGGCCGCGGCCATGGTGGCGAAGAAGACCGACACGGGCGGGGAGAAGCCGGTCAGCGAGGCCGCGGCCAAGAAGAGCGCGGCCAAGAAGAGCGCGGCCAAGAAGAGTACGGCCAAGAAGAGTACGGCCAAGAAGAGCACGGCCAAGAAGGCGTCGGAGAAGGCCACGGGGGCGGCACAGGCCGCCGAGCAGACAGGAGCCCACACGGTGGTAGCCAAGAAGAGCGCGGCCCGGACCACGGCTGTCGGAGAGGGCACCGCGACCGCTGTGCCCCCGGCCAGGGCCGGCCTGGCGACGGCGGCCGGAGACCTGGCGGTCAGGCCGGGGGAGGACCCCTGGACCCCGGAGGAGGCCGAAGCGGCCAGGACCGAGCTCGCCGGCGAGGCCGAGCGGCTGCGCACCGAGCTGGAGGCGTCGGGCGCGGCGCTGGCCGGGCTGATGCGTGACTCGGGGGACGGTGCGGGGGACGACGACGCGGACACCGGCACGAAGAACATCACCAGGGAGCACGAGCTGTCCCTGGCGGCCCACTCCCAGGAGACCCTGGAGCAGACCGAGCGGGCGCTCGCACGGCTCGACGCGGGGACCTACGGCCTCTGCGAGGTCTGCGGCAAGCCGATCGGCAAGGCCAGGATGCAGGCCTTCCCCCGGGCGACGCTCTGCGTGGAGGACAAGCAGAAGCAGGAGCGGCGCGGCTGATCCGAGCGGGCGACCCGAATCTCCGCCTCGCGACGTGGGTGCCGGACCCCGATCGCTCCCTGATCGCCCGGGTGTGTCGTACCCTCGTCCTCAGTCAGGCACCTAGGTTGAGGGACTCACGTGGCAGAGGCGGAGAGCATCATCGGTACGCCGGATATCCCTGATGCCGAGGGGGTCGACGGGGCTGAGCCCCAGCAGCCCGCCGAGGGCGCGACCCCGGCCGGCAGCCACGAGGCCGGCGGCGACGAGGCGAGCAGCCACGAGCCGGGCGGGGACGAGGCGAGCAGCCACGAGCCGGGCGGCGAAGAGGCGAGCAGCCACGAGGCGGGAGGCCGGGGCAGGAGGAAGATCCTGGTCCTCCTCGCGGCGGCCGTCCTCGCCTATCTCCTGGACCTGATCAGCAAGATGATCGTGGTCGCGAAGCTGGAGCACCAGGAGCCGGTCGAGCTCATCGGCGACTGGCTGAAGTTCGACGCGATCCGTAACGCGGGCGCAGCCTTCGGGATCGGCGAGGCGTTCACCGTGATCTTCACGGCCATCGCGGCCGTCGTGATCATCGTGATCGTCCGGCTCTCCCGCAAGCTCTACAGCCTGCCCTGGGCCATCGCACTCGGCCTGCTGCTCGGCGGGGCGCTCGGGAATCTCACCGACCGCATCTTCCGTGCGCCCGGTGTCTTCAAGGGCGCGGTGGTCGACTTCATCGCGCCCGCGCACTTCGCCGTCTTCAACCTCGCCGACTCCGCGATCGTCTGCGGCGGAATCCTCATCGTGATCCTTTCCTTCAAGGGCCTGGACCCCGACGGCACCGTGCACAAGGACTAGTGCGCGCAAGGCATACTCGACTGGTGAGTACGTATCCCGAGGTCCGCACCCTGCCCGTACCCGACGGCCTGGAGGGCGAGCGTGTCGACGCCGCCATCTCCCGGATGTTCGGTTTCTCCCGCACCAAGGCCGCCGAGCTGGCCGCCGCCGGGAAGGTACAGGTGGACGGCGCGGTGGCCGGGAAGTCCGAGCGGGTGCACGGCGGTGCCTGGCTGGAGGTGGAGATGCCCCAGGCGCCCGCTCCGGTCCAGATCGTCGCCGAGCCCGTCGACGGCATGGAGATCGTCCACGACGACGACGACATAGTCGTGATCATGAAGCCGGTCGGTGTCGCCGCCCACCCGAGCCCCGGCTGGACCGGCACCACCGTCATCGGCGGCCTCGCCGCCGCCGGCTACCGCATCTCGACGTCGGGCGCCGCCGAGCGCCAGGGCATCGTGCACCGGCTGGACGTCGGGACCTCGGGCCTGATGGTCGTGGCCAAGTCCGAGCGGGCCTACACCCTGCTCAAGGCGCAGTTCCGCGACCGGGTCGTCGAGAAGAAGTACCACGCGCTGGTGCAGGGCCACCCCGACCCGATGAGCGGCACCATCGACGCCCCCATCGGCCGCCACCCGCAGCACGACTACAAGTGGGCCGTCACCGCCGAGGGCAAGCCCTCCGTGACGCACTACGACCTCATCGAGGCCTACCGCGCGGCCAGCCTGCTCGACATCAAGCTGGAGACCGGGCGCACGCACCAGATCCGCGTGCACATGGCCGCCCACCGCCACCCCTGCGTCGGCGACCTGACCTACGGCGCCGACCCCACGATGGCCAAGCGCCTCGGCCTGACCCGCCAGTGGCTCCACGCGGTCCGGCTCGGCTTCGAGCACCCGGCCGACGGCAGCTGGGTCGAATTCGAGAGCGGCTACCCGGACGACCTGCGCCACGCCCTCGACACGATCATGGCGGAGAGCGAATGACCCCCAGGACCACCGCCCCGTACAGCACCCGCAGGGCGCTCGGCGAGAGTGACCTCGCCGCGTGCTTCCAGGTCCGCAAGGACGTGTTCGTCGGTGAGCAGCAGGTGCCCGAGGAGATCGAGTACGACGCCCATGACGCCACCGCCGTACATGTCGTCGCCGTGGCCGCCGACGGCACCGCGCTCGGCACCGGACGGCTGCTGCACGGCGAGGGAGCATCGGACAGGACCGGTGGTGACCTCTCCGTCGGCTCGCTCGGCCGTCTCGCGGTGACCAGCGGCGCCAGGGGCCTCGGCGTCGGCGCCGCGCTGGTCAGGGCCATCGAGGCGGAGGCCCGTGCGCTGGGTCTGGCCGCCGTCGATCTGCACGCCCAGACGCATGCCCTGGGCTTCTACGAGCGGCTCGGCTACGTCGCGTACGGCCCCGAGTTCCCGGATGCGGGGATACCGCACCGGGCCATGCGCCGGGCGCTCTGACCGCTCGGCCCGGGCCCGTCGCGGGCCCGGGCGTTCACGCGTGGCACGCTGGAGCCCTCACCGGCTGATCAACGGGCCCCGGCGGCCCGGCGCGCTGCGGAAGGCACAACGTGGACCAAATGGCACTCCTGCTCCTGCTCCTGCTAGGGGCGGTGGTCACGGTGCCGCTCGGGGAGCGCCTGCGTCTCCCGGCACCGATCCTGATGACCCTGGCCGGGATCGTCCTGGCCTTCGCCAGTTTCGTCCCGGATGTGGACATCCCACCGGAGTTCATCCTCCCCGCCCTGCTGCCCCCGCTGCTCTACGCCTCCGTGCAGCGCACCTCCTGGCGGCAGTTCGCGGCCAACCGGCGGCCGATCTTCCTGCTGGCCGTCGCCCTCGTCTTCGTCACGACGGCGGCCGTCGCGACGGTCGCCAACGCGCTGGTCCCCGGCCTGCCCATCGCCGCCGCCGTGGCCCTCGGCGCGCTCGTCGCCCCGCCCGACCCGGTCGCCGCGACCGCCGTCGCCGGCTCGGTCGGACTGCCGCGCAGGCTCGTGTCGGTGCTGGAGGGCGAGGGGCTGTTCAACGACGTCACGGCCATCGTCCTCTACCACGTCGCCATCGCCGCCGCCGTCAGCGGCACCTTCTCGCTGCCCGCCGCGTTCGGTCTGCTCGTCCTGTCCGCCGTGGTCGCCGTGGCGGTCGGCCTCGTCCTCGGCTGGCTCACCATCAAACTGATGGGGTATCTGGGCGATTCGACCCTCCAGGTCGGCCTGACCCTGCTGGTGCCGTTCGCCAGCTACGTACTCGCCGAGGAGCTGATGGGCTCGGGCGTCCTCGCCGTCCTCACCACGGCGCTGTTCCTCGCCGAGCACACCGCGGACGCCGACGACGTCCTGGGGCGGCTCACCGGCCGGTCCTTCTGGGAGATCGTCGACACCCTCGTCACCGGTATCGCCTTCGGACTGATCGGCCTCGAACTCCACAACGTCTTCGGCACCGCCGACGGACGCGAACTGCGCCTGCTGGGCTGGGGGCTCGCCGTCGCCGCGGTCGTCGTCGGCGTACGCCTGGTGTGGCTGCTGCCCGCCAGCTGGCTGGCCCAGCGGCTGCACACCCGGCGTGACGTCAGCGAGGAGATCCCCACCAGCGTGCGCGAGACCGTCGTCATGTGGTGGGCCGGGATGCGCGGGGTGGCCTCCGTCGCGCTGGCGCTCGCCATCCCGCTGAAGACGGACGACGGCAAGCCCTTCCCGGGCCGCGACGAGATCGTCTTCATCGCCTTCGTCGTCATCATGGTCACCCTCGTCCTCCAGGGCCTGACCCTGCCGTGGCTCGTGCGCAAGCTCGGCGTCAAGGCGGACACGGGCGCCGAACAGGCGCTGGAGCGCGACCTCGCGATCCGCGCGGCCAAGGCCGCCAGGACCCGCCTCAAGGAGGTCCAGAACGTCGAGGAACTCCCCGAGGAGGTGCTGGAGCGGCTCCAGCGCGCGGCGTACGACATCGGGGCGCGGATCAGTCCCGACATGGTCGACGAGGAGCGGCGCGACGCCTACGCGCAACGTGCCGCGCGGTTCAAGGAGATCGGCCGGATCCAGCGCGAGATGATGTCGGCCGCCCGCCACGCGGTGCTCGACGCCCGCAACGAGCCGGGCTCGGACCCCGAGGTGGTGGACCGGGTGCTGCGCTATCTGGACGTGCACAGCCTGCGCTAGGGCGGGCCCGTGCACGCCCGGCGGTCAGCCGCGGCCCGTGCGGGGGGCCTTGTCGACGGCGGGGCCCCGGCCGTTGGACGGGGGCCGGCCGGTGTCCGCGCCCGTGAGCTCCCACCGGCGGTCGCCGGGCGGCAGTGCCGCGGGCGACGTCACGACCCGGGGCAGCGCATACGGGTGGTGGTCCCTGAGCCAGGCGATCAGCTGCTCCCGCACCGCGCAGCGCACCGTCCAGATGTCGTTCGCGTCCTTCGCGGTGACCACGGCCCGCACCTCGATCGTCGTGGGGGTGGTGTCCGTGACGGCCAGGGACCAGTCGCGGCCGTCCCAGGCCGCGCACTCGCCGAGGATGTCCCGCAGCTGGTCACGCATGGCCGCGATGGGGGCCGAGTGGTCGAGCTGGAGGAAGACGGTGCCTGACATCTGTGCCCCGCCGCGCGACCAGTTCTCGAACGGCTTGCTCGTGAAGTAGGACACGGGCATCGTGATGCGCCGCTCGTCCCAGGTCCGCACCGCGAGGAAGGTGAGGGTGATCTCCTCGACGGTGCCCCACTCGCCGTCCACCACCACGGTGTCTCCCATCCTGACCATGTCGCCGAAGGCGATCTGGAAGCCGGCGAAGAGATTGCCGAGGGTGGACTGGGCAGCGACACCGGCGACGATGCCGACCACACCGGCCGAGGCCAGCATCGAGGTCCCGACCGTGCGCATCGCGGGGAAGGTGAGCAGCATCGCGGCGATCGCGACGGTCGCCACCACCGCGGTGACCACCCGCTGGATCAGCGTGACCTGGGTCCTGACCCGGCGGACCCGGGCCGGGTCGCGGGTGGAGGCCGCGTAACGCGCGTACGAGGACTCCACGATCGTGGCAGCGGCGCGCAGCACCAGCCAGGCCGAGGCCGCGATCAGCACCAGGGTCAGGATCTGGCCGATCGCACCCCGGTTGTCCCGCACCACATCGAGCTTGAGCTGAAGGAAGCTGGCCCGCAGCAGCGCCGTGCAGAGCACCACCTGCAAGGGCGGCCGGCAGAGCCTGAGCAGACCCCAGAGCGGGGTCTCGTGATGCCGGCTGTCCTCACGACGCAGCAGCAGATCGACCAGCCAGCCCACCACCAGGGTGATCACCAGCGAGCCGCCCAGCACGAGCAGCGGCCGAACGACGTTCTCCATTCCCTCAGTCCTCCAGTAGTCGGGGCAGGCCTGGCACCATGGACCGCATGAACATCATGCTTTTCCACTCGACCTACGGTCCGAGGCCTGCCGTGCACGCGGCTGCCGAGCGGCTGCGCGCAGCCGGGCACGAGGTGCGCGTGCCCGATCTCTTCGACGGCCACACCTTCGAAACGGTCGAGGACGGAATGGCTTTCCAGCAGGAGCTGGGCAAGGACGAGCTGCTCAGGCGGGCTGTCCTGGCAGCCGCGCCGTATTCGGACCAGGGCCTCGTCTACGCGGGATTCTCGTTCGGGGCCTCGGTGGCGCAGACCCTCGCGCTCGGCGACGCGAAGGCCCGCGGCCTGCTGCTGATCCACGGTACGTCGGACATCGCCGAGAACGCCTCGGTGGACGAGCTGCCCGTGCAGCTGCACGTCGCCGACCCCGACCCGCACGAGTCGGGGGACTGGCTGAACAGCTGGTACCTCCAGATGCAGCGCACCGGGGCCGACGTCGAGATCTACCGCTACCCGGGCGCCGGACATCTGTACACCGACCCGGACCTGCCCGACTTCGACCAGGCGTCGGCCGACCTGACCTGGAAGGTCGCGCTCGGCTTCCTCGCCACGCTGTAGCGGTGCCC
This sequence comes from Streptomyces sp. NBC_01012, assembly GCF_045162755.1. Taxonomy (NCBI): domain Bacteria; kingdom Bacillati; phylum Actinomycetota; class Actinomycetes; order Kitasatosporales; family Streptomycetaceae; genus Streptomyces; species Streptomyces sp. NBC_01012. The sequence goes on from NZ_CP108688.1 coordinate 5,960,989, forward strand.
GCGGGCCGCGCACCTGCCGCGCGGCCCGCGGTTCGCCTCCTGAGCCTCCTGAGCCGGGGTCTCTCCCGCGGAGACCGCCGAGGGCGGGTCAGCCCTTGAGCGCCGCGGTGACCGCCTTGTTGAAGTCGGCCACCGTCATGGGGGCGTTCTCGCTGCCCTCCGCGGTGAGCGTCTTGCCGTCCATCTTGAGGGTGGGCGTGCCCTGGACCCCGCTCTTGTCGAACGCCTTGGACATCTTGATCGCCCAGGCGTCGTACGTGCCGTCCTCGACGTTCTTCTTGAACGCCTTGTTGCCCTTCAGCGCGTCCACCGTGTCCGCGACCTCGATCAGGTAGCTGTCCTTGGCGAACTTGTCGTCGGTCTCCTCGGGGTGGTACTTCGCGGAGTACAGCGCGCTCTTGTACTCCAGGAAGGCCTCCGGGCTCACGTCCAGCGCGGCGCCCAGCGCGCTCAGGGCGTTCTTCGAGCCCTCGCCGCTGTCCGCGTTGTCGATGAAGGTCGCACCGACGTACTTGATCTTGTACTTGCCGGCGTCGACGTCCTTGGCCACGGTCTCGCCGACCGTCTGCTCGAAGGTGGCGCAGATCGGGCAGCGCGAGTCCTCGTACAGCTCCAGGGTCTTCTTGGCACCGGAGTCGCCGACCACGACGGTCGTGCCGTCGGTGCCCGAGGTGTTCTTGGGGGCCGTGACGTTCTTCGCGTCCGCGGCCTCCTCCCAGGCGGAGGGCTTGTTCAGCTGCATCACGCCGTAGCTCACGGCACCGGCGATCGCGAGGACGGCGACGACCGAGACGCCGACGATGATCTGCTTGCGTGCCTTGTCCTTCTTGGCCTGGCGCTCGCGCTCCGCGCGCAGCCGCTCGCGGGCGGCGGACTTGTTGGCCTGGTTGTTGCGCTTGCTCATGACGGGTGCTCCGTAGAGGTGGGGGTGGCTCGGAAAAGTGGTCCTGCCGCGGGCTCAGACAGCGCTGAGCGCCGGAAGCGGCGGGCCCCTCCGTCCCACGGAGTGCACCAGGAAGCGGGCCTGGGCCAGCGGATGCGGGCGCCCGGGGCGCCGGCCGTCGGGCTGTGCGCGGCGCCGCGGTGTGCTCACCACGGCGACCGCGGTGAGCAGCGGCCGGAAGGCGACGGCGGCCGCCGCGCGCAGCAGGCCGGCGAGCGCCGACTCGCCGCGCCGCAGCCAGGCGGCGGCCAGCAGGCCCACCGCCACATGCGCGACCAGCAGCAGCCACGGGACGGCGGGCCCCGGCGATGCCAGCAGGGCGGCGGCATGGTCGCCCTTGGCGGTCACCCCGGCCAGCGGGGTGCCGACCGAGGCGACACCGGAGAGCCCGTCGGCGCCGTGCCCGGCCTCACCGCCGCAGAGCACATTCACCCCCACGGAGCGCAGCGGGCCCGCGATCGGGCCGCCCGCCGCCCCGTAACAGAGGTGCTGACCGGTGGTGAACACCGTGTCGGCGGCCAGCTCCAGCGGAACCAGCAGCCCGGCGATCGCCCCGAAGCCGCGCTCCCGGCCCGCCAGCGCGAACGCCACGGCGAAGACGGCCCCGGCCAGCAGCGCGACGGCGGTGAGCGGCAGCGGGACCCGGGAGAGCAGCACATGGGACGCGGACGAGAGCGTGACGACGAGCGCGGTGAACAGCGCCGCGCGTACTGCTCTGATCTGTGTCCCTGATACGTCCATCGCCGGAGAGTGTGTCATGCGGACCTGTAAACGAGCCCTAAAGACCGGGGATACGGCCGGCACGGAGCAGGTCGACGAAGATCTGGTGGTCGGCGCGGGCCCGCGCGCCGTAGCTGTGGGCGAAGTCCACCAGCAGCTCCGCGAAGCCCTCCTCGTCGGCCGCGACGGCCGCGTCGATCGCGCGCTCCGTGGAGAACGGCACCAGCGAGCGTCCGCTCCCGTCGTCCGCCGCCGCGTGCATCGCCGCCGTGGCCCGGCCGAGATCGGCGACCACCGCCGCGATCTCCTCCGGCTCGTCGATGTCGGACCAGTCCAGATCGACCGCGTACGGGGAGATCTCGGCGACCAGCTGCCCGGCCCCGTCCAGCTCGGTCCAGCCGAGCCACGGGTCGGCGCGGGCCTGGAGCGCGCGCTGCGAGACCACCGTGCGGTGCCCCTCGTGCTGGAAGTGGTCCCGCACCGCCGCGTCCGTGATGTGCCGGGAGACGGCCGGGGTCCGCGCCTGACTGAGGCAGATCACGACGTCGTTCTCCAGGGCGTCGCTGCCGCCCTCCAGAAGGATGTTGTACGAGGGCAGGCCGGCCGGCCCGATGCCGGTGCCCCGGCGGCCGACGACGTCCTTCACCCGGTAGGAGTCGGGCCGGGCGAGACTGGAGTCGGGCAGCGTCTCCAGATAGCCGTCGAACGCCGCGAGCACCTTGTAACGCGTCGCCGCGTCCAGGTCGACCGCGCCGCCGTCGGCGCTGAACCGGCGCTCGAAGTCCCGGATCTCCGTCAACGAGTCCAGCATCCCGTGCCGGGTCAGCGCGCGGGCGCCGCGCAGCGCGCCGAGCAGCGGACCCTCGGCGGTGTCCAGCGTGAAGGGCGGCACCTCGTCGTTCTTGGCGCCCGTCGCCAGGGCGTGGATCCGCTCGCGGTAGGCGGTGGCGTACGCCCGGACGAGCGCGGTGATCTGGTCGTCGCCCAGCGCCCTGGCGTGACCGATCAGGGCGACGGAGGCGGCGAAGCGCTTGAGGTCCCAGGTGAAGGGGCCCACATAGGCCTCGTCGAAGTCGTTGACGCTGAACACCAGACGGCCGTCGGCGTCCATGTACGTGCCGAAACTCCCGGCGTGCAGATCGCCGTGGATCCACACCCGGCCGGTGCGCTCGTCCAGATAGGCGCCGGTGTGCTGCTCACGGTCCAGGTCGGCGTAGAACAGGGCGGCCGACCCCTGGTAGAAGGCCAGGGCCGAGCCCGCCATCCTGCGGAAGCCGACCCGGCAGGCGGCCGGATCGGCGGCCAGGAGCTGCCCGAACGCGGTGTCGAAAACTGCGAGAATCTGCTCCCCGCGCTGCTCAGCGCCGGTCTGCGGGTCCGACATCGCTGGGTGCCTCCTGGTCCGTGGCGTTCAGAACAGTTCAGAACAAAGGGGACTGTCGCCCCGCTCTTCCAACGCGTGACCGTCCCGGGGAGTGCCCGCCATCCGGGAGCTCGGAGACGTAGACTTCCACGCTGTCCCCCCAAGCCGTTCCAGCCAGTTTTCCCGGAGGCACAGCGCCGTGAGCAAACCGCCTTTCACGCACCTGCACGTCCACACCCAGTACTCCCTGCTGGACGGTGCCGCGAGGCTCAAGGACATGTTCGAGGCGTGCAAGGGCATGGGCATGTCGCACATCGCGATGACCGACCACGGCAACCTCCACGGGGCGTACGACTTCTTCCACTCGGCAGAGAAGGCCGGGGTGACGCCGATCATCGGGATCGAGGCCTACGTCGCCCCCGAGTCGCGGAAGCACAAGCGCAAGATCCAGTGGGGCCAGCCGCACCAGAAGCGGGACGACGTCTCGGGTTCCGGTGGTTACACCCACAAGACGATCTGGGCGGCCAACAGCACCGGACTGCACAACCTCTTCAAGCTCTCGTCGGACGCGTACGCCGAGGGCTGGCTGCAGAAGTGGCCGCGTATGGACAAGGAGACCATCTCCCAGTGGTCCGAAGGCCTGATCGCCTCCACCGGCTGCCCCTCCGGTGAGCTGCAGACCCGGCTGCGCCTCGGCCAGTTCGACGAGGCCGTCAAGGCGGCGTCCGATTACCAGGACATCTTCGGCAAGGACCGGTACTTCCTGGAGCTGATGGACCACGGCATCGACATCGAGCGCCGGGTCCGCGACGACCTGCTGCGGGTCGGCAAGAAGCTCGGCATCCCGCCGCTCGTGACGAACGACTCTCACTACACCTACGCCAACGAGGCGACCGCGCACGACGCGCTGCTCTGCATCCAGACCGGCAAGAACCTCTCCGACCCCGACCGCTTCCGGTTCGACGGCACGGGCTACTACCTCAAGACGACCGACGAGATGTACGCCGTCGACTCCTCCGACGCCTGGCAGGAGGGCTGCGCCAACACCCTCCTGGTCGCGCAGCAGATCGACACCACCGGCATGTTCGAGAAGCGCGACCTGATGCCGAAGTTCGAGATCCCTGAGGGCTTCACCGAGGTCACCTGGTTCCAGGAGGAGGTCCGGGTCGGCATGGGCCGCCGCTACCCGGGCGGTGTCCCCGACGACCGGCAGAAGCAGGCCGAGTACGAGATGGACATCATCATCCAGATGGGGTTCCCGGGGTACTTCCTCGTCGTCGCCGACTTCATCATGTGGGCCAAGAACAACGGCATCGCGGTCGGCCCCGGCCGTGGTTCCGCGGCCGGTTCGATCGTCGCGTACGCCATGGGCATCACCGACCTCGACCCGATCACCCACGGGCTGATCTTCGAGCGCTTCCTCAACCCCGAGCGCGTGTCCATGCCCGACGTCGACATCGACTTCGACGAGCGCAGGCGCGTCGAGGTCATCCGGTACGTGACGGAGAAGTACGGCGCCGACAAGGTCGCCATGATCGGCACCTACGGCAAGATCAAGGCCAAGAACGCCATCAAGGACTCCGCGCGCGTCCTCGGCTATCCGTACGCGATGGGCGACCGCCTCACCAAGGCGATGCCCGCCGACGTCCTCGGCAAGGGCATCGACCTCAGCGGCATCACCGACCCCAAGCACCCGCGCTACAGCGAGGCGGGCGAGATCCGGGGGATGTACGAGAACGAGCCGGACGTCCAGAAGGTCATCGACACCGCGAAGGGCGTCGAGGGCCTCGTCCGGCAGATGGGCGTGCACGCCGCAGGCGTGATCATGTCCAGCGAGCCCATCGTCGACCACGCCCCGCTCTGGACGCGGCACACCGACGGCGTCACCATCACGCAGTGGGACTACCCGCAGTGCGAGTCGCTCGGCCTGCTGAAGATGGACTTCCTCGGCCTGCGCAACCTGACGATCATGGACGACGCCATCAAGATGGTGAAGGCCAACAAGGGCGTCGACCTGGAGATGCTCGCGCTCCCGCTGGACGACCCCAAGACGTACGAGCTGCTCTGCCGCGGTGACACGCTCGGGGTGTTCCAGTTCGACGGCGGCCCCATGCGTTCGCTGCTGCGCCAGATGCAGCCCGACAACTTCGAGGACATCTCCGCCGTCTCGGCCCTCTACCGGCCGGGCCCGATGGGAATGAACTCGCACACGAACTACGCCGAGCGCAAGAACGCCCGGCAGGAGATCACCCCGATCCACCCGGAGCTCGAGGAGCCGCTCAAGGAGGTCCTCGGGCTCACCTACGGCCTGATCGTCTATCAGGAGCAGGTGCAGAAGGCCGCCCAGATCGTCGCCGGCTACTCGCTCGGCGAAGCGGACATCCTGCGCCGCGTGATGGGCAAGAAGAAGGCCGACGAACTGGCGAAGAACTTCGTCCTCTTCGAGGCCGGCGCCAAGAAGAACGGCTTCTCCGACGCGGCGATCAAGGCGCTCTGGGACGTCCTGGTCCCCTTCGCGGGATACGCCTTCAACAAGGCGCACTCCTCCGCGTACGGCCTGGTCACCTACTGGACCGCCTACCTCAAGGCGAACTACCCCGCCGAGTACATGGCGGCCCTGCTGACCTCGGTCAAGGACGACAAGGACAAGTCCGCGGTCTACCTCAACGAGTGCCGGCGCATGGGCATCAAGGTACTCCCGCCCAACGTCAACGAGTCCGAGTCGAACTTCGCAGCCCAGGGTGACGACGTCATCCTGTTCGGGCTGACCGCTGTTCGTAACGTCGGCCAGAACGTGGTCGACTCGATCATCAGGTGCCGCAAGGCGAAGGGGAAGTACTCCACCTTCCCCGACTTCCTGGACAAGGTCGAGGCGGTCGTCTGCAACAAGCGCACCGTCGAGTCGCTCATCAAGGCCGGCGCCTTCGACGAGATGGGTCACACCCGCAAGGGACTCGTCGCCCACCACGAGCCGATGATCGACAACGTGGTGCAGGTCAAGCGCAAGGAGGCCGAGGGGCAGTTCGACCTCTTCGGCGGCATGGGCGACGAGGCGGAGGGCGACTCCGAGCCGGGCTTCGGTCTCGACGTGGAGTTCTCCGACATCGAGTGGGAGAAGTCCTACCTGCTCGCGCAGGAGCGCGAGATGCTCGGCCTCTACGTCTCCGACCACCCGCTCTTCGGCCTTGAGCACGTCCTGTCCGACAAGTCGGACGCGGCGATCTCGCAGCTCACCGGCGGTGAGCACGCCGACGGCGCGATCGTCACCGTGGGCGGCATCATCTCCGGCCTCCAGCGCAAGATGACCAAGCAGGGCAACGCCTGGGCCATCGCGACCGTGGAGGACCTCGCGGGATCCATCGAGTGCATGTTCTTCCCCGCGACCTACCAGCTGGTCTCCACCCAGCTCGTCGAGGACACCGTCGTCTTCGTCAAGGGACGCCTCGACAAGCGCGAGGACGTGCCGCGCCTGGTCGCCATGGAGATGCAGGTCCCCGACATCTCCAACGCCGGGGCCAACGCACCCGTCGTCCTGACCATCCCCACGGTCCGGGTCACCCCGCCCATGGTCAGCCGGCTCGGCGAGGTCCTCGGCAACCACCGGGGCGACACCGAGGTGCGCATCAGGCTCCAGGGCCCCCGCAAGACCACCGTGCTCCGGCTCGACCGGCACCGCGTCAAGCCGGACCCCGCGCTCTTCGGCGACCTGAAGGTGCTGCTCGGCCCGTCCTGCCTGGCCGGCTGACGGCCGCACACCCGCGAGAGGGGCGCCCCGCCGGTGGCGGGGCGCCCCTCTCGCACGGGGTGGGCCCGTCAGTTGTGGCCGAACCGCTTCTGGTGCTTGCGAGCGACGTCGGCCGGGCTGCCCTGAGCCTGCGGCTGGGTGCCCGACTCGTACGCCGTCGACCTGGCCTCGTCCGACCCGCGCTCCGCGGCGGACGCGCGGTCGGGCTGAGCGGCCTGCTTGCGGTTCTTGTTCTTCGCCATCGTGATGCCTCCTGTGGGAGATCTGGGGGTCCAGAACCGCTGTCAGGCTCACATAGCACCGGAAAGGCCGCATGTTGGATCATTACCGAGCGTAGTTCGCGGGGTATCATGCGCGGTTTTCGGATCCGCCACGCCGATGATCGAGTTCCGGACCTTAACCCCACCGCCGTCGGGCAGACTCGGAAGAAACCCTGAGTAAGCGAACCCCGGACCGGCGGATCACCCCCATGTCAGGACCCCGGTCCGCTCCCGAACTGGAAGAGGGTGGAACGCGTGGACCGTTGCGTCGTCCTGGTTGACGCCGGCTACTTGCTGGGCGCAGCCGCGAGTCTGCTGGCCGGAGAGCCCGCCCGTTCCCGCATCACCGTCGACCACGCGGCCCTGATCCAGGGGCTGCGCGAGCGGGCGGAGGCCGACACGGAACAGCCCCTGCTGCGCATCTACTGGTTCGACGGCGCCCCCGACCGGGTTCCGCAGCCCGAGCACCGCAGACTGCGGGTCATGCCGCGGGTGACCGTACGACTGGGGGCGCTCACCCGCAGTGACGGACGGTGGGCGCAGAAGGGCGTCGACGCGGCCATGCACGCCGAGCTCACCGAGCTGGCCAGAAACCGTGCCTGCTCCGACGTGGTGCTCGTGACGGGCGACGGCGATCTGCTGCCGGGGCTCATGTCGGCCAAGGAGCACGGCGTCGCCGTCCACCTCTGGGCCGTACAGGCCGCCGACGGCGACTACAACCAGTCCGAGGACCTGGTCGCCGAGGCCGACGAGCGTCGTGTGCTCGACCGTGCCTGGATCACCCAGGCCGTACGGGCCAAGGAGACGGGCGGCGTGTGCGCGCCCGCGCCCGCCCCGCGCCCCGAGATCGCCGCGATCCTGTCGGCGCCGTTGCCCGAGGCGGCCCTCGCCGCGTCCGCGGAGCGGGCGTCGGAGGCCCAGGCTGCCGCCACCCGTAACGGCACCGGCACGGCGGAGACCGAGGCAGCCCCGCCCTCCGGGCCCGCGCCCGCCCCCGGACACAAGGGCGTCCCCACCCCCAAGGACCTGGCGAGCCTGCGCGCACCCGCGCCCCAGACCCCGCAGCACGCCGCACAGCCCCCGGCGGGCAACGCGACACTGCGCTGGTCGTCGGAGAAGGGCTGGGTGGAGCGCGGCGGGCCGCTCGGTGAGCCGCCCGAGACCGCCTCCCTGCCGACCCTGGCCCAGCTCACCAGCGCGGAACAGCGCTGGGCGGACCGGGAGGAGGACATCACCACCGTCGGCGGCGACCCCTTCGAGGTGGGCCAGGTCTTCGCCCGGCGCTGGATGGAGCGGCTGCCGGAACCCGTCCACCTGCAGAAGCTGTCCACGATGTATCCCCGCATCCCGCACCGCATCGACGGAGAAGTGCTGAGGTACGCCGCCCGCTTCGGTCTCCTCGCGCACAAGGACGACCAGATCGACGAGCACGACCGCTATGCCATCCGGGCGGGCTTCTGGCGCGAGATCGACGTACGGACCGCCACCGAACAGGCTCCCGCGGGGGAGTGAGCGGCGCGGCACTGCCCGGACCCGGACGCAATACGGGGCATCCGACCCCGTAGGCTCATGCCTCGTGAGTACGGGCACAGCACAGGCTGCGGACACAGCACCGGCACCGACCGGGACCGTGTGCGCGGTGCGCGACCTGGTCAAGACCTACCCCGCAGTCCGGGGCCGACGCGGCCGGGCCGCGACTCCCGAGGTGCGCGCCACCGACGGGGTGTGCCTCGATGTCCGGCGCGGTGAGATCTTCGGCCTGCTCGGGCCCAACGGAGCGGGCAAGTCCACGCTCGTACGCCAGCTCACCGGGCTGATGCGTCCCGACTCCGGGAGCGTCGAGGTGCTGGGACACGACCTCGTGTGCCACCCCGAGCGCGCCTCGCGGCTCATCGGCTACCTGGGCCAGGAGTCCACCGCCCTCGACGAGCTGACCGTGTCGCTCGCCGCGGAGACCACCGGGCGGCTCAGGGGTCTGCCGGTACGGGAAGCGCGCGCCGCGCGTGACGACGTACTGGAGGAACTCGGGCTCACCGCCCTCGCCGGGCGCCCCCTGAGGAAGCTGTCGGGCGGGCAGCGCAGGCTGGCCTGCTTCGCCGCGGCCCTCGTCGGTGAGCGGCCCCTGCTGGTGCTGGACGAACCGACGACCGGGATGGACCCCGTCGCCCGTCGCTCCGTCTGGTCCGCCGTCGACCGGCGGCGTGCCGAGCACGGGGCGACCGTGCTGCTCGTGACCCACAACGTCATCGAGGCCGAGACGGTCCTGGACCGGGTGGCCGTCATGGAGCGCGGCAGGGTCATCGCCTGCGACACCCCGGCCGGGCTCAAGGAGCGGGTGGCCGGCGAGGTGCGGGTCGAGCTGGTGTGGCGCGAGCGTGCGCCGCTGGACGTCCCCGAGGTGGCCGCGCTGCGTGAATCGGCGCAGGAGTCGGGGCGCAAGTGGACGCTGCGGCTGGGGCCCGACGAGGCACGGGCCGCGGTGGCGGCGGTGACCGGCGGGGCGGCTTTCTCCTCGCTCGACGACTTCACGCTGGCCACGCCCAGCCTGGAGGACGTGTATCTGGCCCTCGGCGGGGACGCCGCCAGGGCCGAGGGGCTGGTGAAGGCGTGATCAGAACGTTGAGCGTCGACGTGCTGCCGCATGTACGTGTACGCGACTCGAAGGGGAGCACGGCCAGGTGACGAGCATGGTTCCGACGGAGCCCGCGAAGGTGGCCGGTCCGAGGGTACGGATCTCCGCCGTGCGGACCGGCCCGCCCTCCCGTACCGCCCCCGCGGCGCTCGCACCGCGGGCCAGGCTGCTCCCTTCACTGGCCGCCGTGTACCGGGCGCAGCTGTCGCGGGCCCGGGTCGCGCGGATTCCGCTGCTGTTCGTCGCGACCTTCCAGTCCATCGGGATCATGGTGCTGATGCGGGGCGTCGTCGACGGCGGTGCGGAGGCACGGGCCGTCGTCGCCGGGTCCGCCGTGCTGGTGGTGGCCTTCGTCGCGCTCAATCTGCTCGCCCAGTACTTCGGCCAGCTCAGGGCCGGCGGCGGGCTCGACCACTACGCGACGCTGCCTGTGCCGCCGGCCGCTGTGGTGCTGGGGGCGGCGGGGGCGTACGCCTCGTTCACCGTGCCGGGCACGATCGTCACGGCGGTGGCGGGCAGCGCGCTGTTCGGCCTTCCGATGACGCATCTGTGGGTGCTCGTCGCCGTCATCCCGCTCTCCGGGGCCGCGCTCTCCGGGCTCGGCGCGGCGCTCGGGCTGCTGGCGCCGCGGCAGGAGGTGGCGACGCTGCTGGGGCAGCTGGGCATGTCGGCGGCGCTGCTGCTGGGTGTGCTGCCGGCCGAGCGGCTGCCGGGGCCGGTCGGGTGGGCCCGCGATCTGCTTCCCTCGACGTACGGCGTCGAGGCGCTGTCCCGGTCCTTCGACGCCCATCCCGACTGGGCGGTCGTCGCTCTCGACCTCGCGGTGTGCGCGGCGGTCGGTGTGCTCTCGCTGGCCGTGGCCACGTGGGCGTACCGGCGTGCGGCGGTTCGGTGAGGCGGGGGCCGGTGAGGCGGGTCCGGTGAGGCGGCACGGGCGGCGGGCTGGCACGATGGCAGCGTGACCGCACCGTTGACGCCGCCGCCGCATGAGCCCGAGTCCCAGTCAGAGTCCCGGGCCGGGGACCCGTCCGGGTCCCAGCCGTACGATCCGTGGCAGGTCCCGGCCTCCGGGTCCCATCTACTGCCCGGTGAGCGGCTGGGGCCGCAGGAGCGGCGGGCCGAGCTGCGGCAGGCGGGGGTGGTCGCCGGGGTGCTGACGGTGGCGGGTGTGCTGCTCGGGCTGCTCTGGCTGTGGCTCGCGCCGCGGGTACCGCTCGTGTCCGACGACACCGCCGTGCTCCTCAAGAACAGTGAGGGCGAGGAGGCCATAGGGGCCGACGGCACGTTCGTGCTGCTGGCACTGGCCTTCGGTCTGGTCTCGGCGGTCGCCGTGTTCCTCTTCCGCCGGCGTGGGGGTATCCCGCTGGTGGTGGGTCTCGCCCTGGGCGGGCTGGTGGGGTCGCTGATCGCGTGGGGGGTCGGCACGTGGTTCGGACCTACGTCCGATGTGGTGGCCCATGCCAAGGAGGTCGGCAAGGGAGTCACCTTCGACGCGCCGCTGGAGCTGCATGCGGTGGGGGCGGCGATGCTGGCCTGGCCCGTCGCGGCGATGATCGTCCATCTGGGGCTCACGGCGTTGTTCGGGCCGCGGGATCCTGAGCCGTCGGGGTGGGGCGGTGGGGGGTCGTACGGGCCGTCGTCGTCTGCGGGTGAGGCGGGGGAGTGGCCCGAGCGGTCGTAGTGGCCGCGGGGGGTGGCCGTGGCCGCGGGGGTGGCCGTGGCCGCCTGCGGCGGGCTGTTCCGCTACCCGGCCCCTTCCCGAAACCGGGGCTCTGCCCCGGACCCCGGTCCTCAAGCGCCGGACGGGCTGGAGGGGTGGGGCTTGGTGCCCCGGACCCCGGTCCTCAGGCGCCGGACGGGCTGGAGGGGTGGGGCTTGGTGCCCCGGACCCCGGTCCTCAGGCGCCGGACGGGCTGGAGGGGTGGGGCTTGGTGCCCCGGGCCCCGGTCCTCAGGCGCCGGACGGGCTGGAGGGGTGGGGCTTGGTGCCCCGGGCCCCGGTCCTCAAGCGCCGGACGGGCCGGAGGGGTGCGTCGGACGGGATGGTCAGGGGCGGGCGATGGTGGATACCGTTGCCTGGGTCAGGGTGGTCAGGTCTCTGGGGGTGAGTTCCACCTCCAGGCCGCGGCGGCCCGCCGAGACGCAGATCGTGGGGTGGGTGTCGGCCGACGCGTCCAGTACCGTGCGCAGGCGTTTGCGCTGGCCCAGGGGGGAGATGCCGCCCCTCACGTAGCCCGTGGTGCGTTCCGCCGCCGAGGGGTCCGCCATCGCGGCACGTTTGCCGCCCACCGCCGATGCCAGGGCCTTCAGGTCCAGGGATCCCGCCACCGGGACCACGGCGACGACCAGTTCGCCGTCCACGTCAGCGACCAGTGTCTTGAACACCCGGTCGGCCGGGACCCCGAGCGCTTCGGCCGCTTCCTCGCCGTACGAGGGGGAGGCCGGATCGTGGTCGTAGGAGTGGACCGTGAACGCGGTGCCGGCCGCTGACAGAGCGACCGTGGCCGGGGTGGAGCCGGACTGCTGTTGCTGTTTTCTGGACTTCTTCGCCACCGGCCGGTCCTCGGGTCAGTTGGGGTGCGTGGGGTCGCGGGTCAGGTCGGTCGCCGGCAGTGACGGCAGATGACGGATGACGGCCGTCTCCTTGCGCAGGAGCGACAGCTCCTCGCGGAGCCGGGTCGCGGTGTCCGGGGCCTGGAGCAGCCGCTGCTTCGACGGGATGTCGAGCACGGCGGCCGCGGCCACCAGGTACGACACGACGGACGGGTCGTCGGGCAGGTCGGCGCCGGTCGTCAGGGAACGCTCGCTCGCGCCCGCCAGCCGCTTCTGGTAGCTGCGGAACGCGCGCAGGACGCCCTCCGCGAGGGCGCCCGCCTCGTCCGTGGGGGCGTCCTCGCCCTCGGTGGCGCCCGGGTCCTCGGGCAGTTCCTCGACCTCGGCCGTCAGGAACGGGCCGCTCGCGTCGACGGAGAGCAGCCTGACCCGTGCGGTGCCGGTAGCCAGGACCTCGTAGCTGCCGTCGGCGCGCTCACGGACCTTCGCCGCGTCCGCGACGCAGCCGACCCGGTGGAAGGTCTGGAGGGGGTCGGGGCCGAAGCCGTCGCCCGGGGCACGCTCGGTGGGAGGCGCGGCGGCGACCGTGTCCGGCATTCCGGTGGCCGTCGGCGCGGTCTCGCGGCCGTCGCGGATCGCGACCACCACGAAGCGGCGCGGTTCCTCCTCGTCGGTCTCGAGCAGCTCGCGCATCATGGCGCGATAACGCTCCTCGAAGACGTTGAGGGGCAGCACGAGGCCGGGGAACAGCACCGCGTTCAGCGGGAAGAGAGGCAGTCGAGCGGTGGTCACAGGGGCCAAGCCTAATGGCCACGGGCCGCGACGTGTTCCGGCCGCCCGCACCGGCGCGTGGAAGAAGTCACCCGGAGCTGGACATCCGCCCGTGTGTCGAGGAATCCGCCGAGTGCCTCCCCGGCCACGCAGGCCCACGGGAAGGAGGTGGCGTACGGCCCGATCAGCCGGAACTGTTCCAGGGCCTCCGCCGCGCGGCCCCGTGCGGCCAGGACGTAGGCGAGGAGGTTGCGGGCCTCCGCCGGCAGGGGGTCGCCGACCGGGAATCCGGCCGAGAAGCTGATCGCGAGGTCGGCTGCGGCATCGATCCGGTCCTCCCGCACGGCGGCCGCCCGGGCGGCCGCCTCCTCGTCCCGCAGCAGGGCGAAGGCCGCCCGTGCGGGCAGTGCCTGCACCAGGGAGTCGCCCGCGGCGTCCTCGGCGGCACGCTCGGCGAAGTCGAAGCACTCCCGGTGCGAGCCGTACCAGCGGGCCGAGAGGTAGCGGAGCGCGGCGACATGGCTGCCGTAGTGGTGCGGGGAGCGGCGCACGGCCTGTTCCCACAGCGACTCGAAGGCCGTGTGCGGGGCGTGCGTGCCCCGGGCGTGGTCGAGCGCGAGCCGCCAGGGCACCGGGTCCTGGGGATCGGCCTCGGCCGCCGCCGCGATCAGCGGGCCCACCCCGCGCAGCTCCTCGGCGTGGGCCGGGGACTCCCACGCGCGCCGCACCGCGAGCGCGGCCTTGACGAGCAGGGCGTCCGGGTCGCCCGGGGCGGCGGACAGCCAGTGGGTGAGCCAGTCGTCGCGACCGCGCGCGAAGGCGACCAGCCGCGCGAGGGTGCGGTCGCGGATCTCCCAGTCGGCGGCGTCCCTGGTGGTGGCGAGGAGCTTGGCCGCGGGTTCGAAGTCCCCCAGGGCCGCCGCCACCAGGGCGGGCGAGAGCCGCTCGTCGGGCGCGTCGAGCAGCACCGCGTCGTCCGCGGGCAGCCCGGCCGGCGACGGCCCGGAGCCGTGCCGGAACATGCGCGCGGGGCTCAGCAGTGCGCGGAGGAGAGACATGGTGCAGACCATTGAAAAGCCCTGGTGGGGGCGGCGCCAGAGGGCCTCTGTGAAGCTTCTGTGGGGAGTGGAAGGGTTGCATCGAGTGCGGTCAAGAAAGGGCAAAGGAAGTGCTCGTGGCTGGCTTGATTCCGACCTTCCGGCCGATGGCGACCGGTTGTCCTTCCGGGCCTCGTCCGGCCTTTCGATCCCTGTGATCGCAGGGATCCGGCCGGACGGACCGCCGTCCTTCCCTCAGCCACGCCGCAGCAGCCGGGACGCGCCCGCCGCCACCGTCGTGGCCAGTATCCACCCCAGCAGCACGAGCGCGGCCGCCGTCCACTGCCAGCCGCCCTCCAGCAGCCAGTAACCGTCCTGGCCGAGATTGATCACCGGCACCAGCAGATCCAGCGCGTACAGCGCGGGATTCCATTGCGGGTGCTCACCTCCCTTGATCGATTCGGGGCGGTACTGCGAGAACGCCACCGCCCCCGCCGCCCACAGCACCGTCATCCAGACCAGGGCGCGCCCCGGCCGGTAGCCGTACGCCACCGTCCAGTCCTGCAGATAGCCCCAGATCCGCCCGGCCGGCGGCAGCGTCTCGCGTCGGCGCCGCTGTTTGGCCAGCAACACCTCGCGGGCGTCCGCGTCCTCCCCGCAGCTGCGGAGCACCGCCGCGAGACGCTCGTACGGCTCGGGTACGTACTCCGGGGTCGCGGCCAGGACCCACTCCAGGCGCCTGGAGAGCGGGAAATGGCCGTAGGGGACGAGGTTCTCGTACACGAAGCCGCCCATCGCGAGGCCGCCGGGCCCCGGCCAGCTGGTCGACACATCGATCAGCGTGACCACCTTCGCGCCGTTCAGCACGACCCGGCCCTCCCTCGGGCGCTCCGCGTTGAAGCGCAGCTCCGGCGTGACGATCCGGCGCAGCGACAGCTCCTCGCGGTCGGCGAGCACGAAGCGTGCCTTGTGCAGGTCCACCGCGTCCCCGAACCGCCCGTCGTCGAGCCGCACCGCGCCCCGGCACTCGAAGACCTGCGCGCGTGTCCCGCGCGCGGGCCCGCCGCCGCGCGCGATGCCGAACGGGGGAGTGGTGCCCTGGTTCCCCGTGTCGATGCTGACCCAGGCCTCCGTCATGTACAGCGTGCGCTCCACGCTCAGCTGCGGGGCGTTCAGCGCCCGCCGCCCGTCCGTGGCGCGCAGCCGGCTGCCGCGCAGGCTCAGTGAACCGCCGACCTTCGCCCCGCGCAGGCTCAGCTCGCCGCGGGTCTCGATCATCTCGGCCTGGAGGTCCTGCGCCACCGACATCCCGTCGCCGACGAAGGCGCGCCCGCGCCGGTCGGGGCCGATGGCGATCTGGTTGATCAGCAGGTCCGTGCCGATCCTGGCATCGGTCAGCCGGATGCCGCGCTCGATCCGGCAGCGCGGCAGATGCAGATCGCCCTCCGTGTGCAGCCGGGCCGCGTCCAGCCTCGGCACCGCGCAGCCCACCAGCCGCAGCGTGGTGAAGTGGCACTCGGGCAGGACGACCTCCTGCTCGAAGCGGCAGCCCGTGAGCTCGACGTACGGAGACACCCGGCCGCCCGCCAGGTCCAGCTTCCCGGTGATCCGCACCCCCCTCATCTTCAGCGCGGCCACCCGCCCCGGCCGCGCGGGCGGCCCGTCCAGCAGCAGGCGCGCCACCGTACGCGCGCCGACACTGCGCTCGGGTCCCCAGGTGTGCGCGGCGAACGGGTCGTCGCGCACCGGATCGTGCGACCGCAGATCGTAGGTCGTGCCGTTGCGGAAGGACTGCCACATACCCAGCTCCGCGGCGCTGAGCCCGTCCGGGATCGCGCCGTCCTGCGGTTCGGTCACTGCCTCACCTCCGCTCGCGCGGTTTGTCCCGCGCTTCGTACAGTCGTTCTTCCCTCTCTGTGACGACGTGAACGCTAATGGTCAGCAGTGACAGTCGGGACATGTATCAGCCAGTGATACGGGCGACCGGACGGCTGAACCGGTCTGAGAGAATTGCGGTGTGATCTCTCGAATCGATCTGCGCGGCACCGCCCTCCCCGAGGGCGGCGACCTGCGCGACCTGCTGCCCCGTGCCGAGTTCGACGTGGAAGCCGCCCTGGAGACGGTGCGGCCCATCTGCGAGGACGTACGCCATCGAGGCTCGACGGCAGTGATCGAGTGGGGAGAGAAGTTCGACGGCGTACGCCTCGACGCGATCCGGGTGCCCGCCGAGGCCCTCACCGCCGCGCTCGACGGCCTCGACCCCGCCGTGCGCGCGGCGCTGGAGGAGTCCGTCCGCCGCGCCCGCCTCGTCCACCGTGAGCAGCGCCGCACCACGCACACCACCCAGGTCGTCCCCGGCGGCACGGTCACCGAGAAGTGGGTGCCCGTCGAGCGCGTCGGCCTGTACGTCCCCGGCGGACGCTCGGTCTACCCCTCGTCCGTCGTGATGAACGTCGTCCCCGCGCAGGAGGCCGGCGTCGAGGGTGTCGCCGTCGCGTCCCCGCCCCAGAGGGAGTTCGGCGGCCTGCCGCACCCCACGATCCTCGCCGCCTGCGCCCTGCTCGGTGTCGACGAGGTGTACGCCGTCGGCGGCGCCCAGGCCGTCGCGATGTTCGCCTACGGCACCGAGGACTGCCCGCCGGTCGACCTCGTCACCGGGCCGGGCAACATCTACGTCGCCGCCGCCAAGCGCCTCCTCAAGGGGCGTATCGGCATCGACGCCGAGGCCGGCCCCACCGAGATCGCGATCCTCGCCGACGCGAGCGCCGACCCGGTGCACGTCGCGGCCGACCTGATCAGCCAGGCCGAGCACGACCCGATGGCCGCCGCCGTGCTCGTCACCGACTCCGAGGAGCTCGCCGCCGCCACCGAGGCCGAGCTGAAGCCCCAGGTCGCGGCGACCAAGCACGTCACCGACCGGATCGAGCCCGCGCTGGCGGGCCGGCAGTCCGCGATCGTCCTGGTCTCCTCGATCGAGGACGGCCTCAAGGTCGTCGACGCCTACGCCGCCGAGCACCTGGAGATCCAGACGGAGGACGCCGCGGCCGTCGCCGACCGGGTCCGCAACGCCGGAGCGGTCTTCGTCGGCCCCTGGTCGCCCGTCTCCCTCGGCGACTACTGCGCCGGCTCCAACCACGTCCTGCCCACCGGTGGCTGCGCCTGCCACTCCTCGGGCCTGTCCGTGCAGTCCTTCCTGCGCGGCATCCACATCGTCGACTACAGCCGCGACGCCCTCGCGGAGGTCACCCACCACGTGGTGACCCTCGCCGAGGCGGAGGACCTCCCCGCCCACGGCGCCGCGCTCAAGGCCAGGTTCGGCTGGAAGGTTCCGCAAGCGTGACGAACGACAGCAACGCCTGGGACGCGCTCCCGATCCGTGACGAACTGCGCGGCCAGTCCCCGTACGGGGCGCCCCAGCTCGACGTACCGGTCCGGCTCAACACCAACGAGAACCCGTACCCGCTGCCCGACGCGCTCGTCGACCGCATCGCCGAGCGGGTCCGCGAGGCCGCCCGCGACCTCAACCGCTACCCCGACCGGGACGCCGTCGAGCTCCGCACCGAGCTCGCCCGCTACCTCACCCGCACCGCGGGACACGGAGTGGCCGTCGCCAACGTCTGGGCGGCCAACGGCTCCAACGAGGTCCTCCAGCAGCTGCTGCAGACCTTCGGCGGCCCCGGGCGCACCGCCATCGGCTTCGAGCCCTCGTACTCCATGCACGCCCTCATCGCGCGCGGCACCGGCACCGGCTGGATCTCCGGACCGCGCAACGAGGACTTCACCATCGACGTGGAGGCCGCGAAGAAGGCCATCACCGAGCGCCGGCCCGAGGTCGTCTTCATCACCTCGCCCAACAACCCGACCGGCACCGCGGTGGACGCGGACACCGTCGTCGCCCTGTACGACGCGGCCCAGGCCGCCGGGCCCTCGATGGTCGTCGTCGACGAGGCGTACGGCGAGTTCAGCCACCACCCCTCGCTGCTCCCGCTGATCGAGGGCCGCCCGCACCTGGTGCTCTCGCGCACCATGTCCAAGGCGTTCGGCGCCGCGGGCCTGCGCCTCGGCTACCTCGCGGCCGACCCGGCCGTCGTCGACGCGGTCCAGCTGGTGCGGCTGCCCTACCACCTGTCCTCCATCACCCAGGCCACCGCGCTCGCCGCCCTGGAGCACACCGATACCCTGCTCGGGTACGTCGCGCAGCTCAAGAGCGAGCGCGACCGGCTGGTCGACGGACTGCGGGCGCTCGGCTTCGCCGTCACCGACTCGGACGCCAACTTCGTCCAGTTCGGCCGCTTCGCCGACAGCCACGTGGCCTGGCGGGAGATCCTCGACCGTGGCGTCCTGGTCAGGGACAACGGCGTACCGGGATGGCTGCGGGTCTCCGCGGGAACCCCGGCAGAGAACGACGCGTTCCTCGATGCGGTGCGCGAACTGAAGAAGGAGCACGACGCATGAGCCGCGTAGGCAGGGTGGAACGGACCACCAAGGAGACCTCCGTACTCGTCGAGATCAACCTCGACGGCACCGGCAAGGTCGATGTCGCGACCGGTGTCGGCTTCTACGACCACATGCTCGACCAGCTGGGCCGCCACGGGCTCTTCGACCTCACGGTCAAGACCGAGGGCGACCTGCACATCGACTCGCACCACACGATCGAGGACACCGCCCTCGCGCTCGGCGCCGCCTTCAGGCAGGCGCTCGGCGACAAGGTCGGCATCTACCGCTTCGGCAACTGCACCGTCCCGCTGGACGAGTCGCTCGCCCAGGTCACCGTAGACCTCTCCGGCCGCCCCTATCTGGTGCACACCGAGCCGGAGAAGATGGCGCCGATGATCGGCGAGTACGACACGACGATGACCCGGCACATCCTGGAGTCCTTCGTCGCCCAGGCGCAGATCGCCCTGCACGTCCACGTCCCGTACGGCCGCAACGCCCACCACATCGTGGAGTGCCAGTTCAAGGCGCTGGCCCGCGCCCTGCGTTACGCCAGTGAGCACGACCCGCGCGCTGCCGGAATCCTTCCGTCCACGAAGGGCGCCCTGTGACCGGCCTCAACACCATTCTGATTGTCGTCGGCCTCTTCCTGGCCGGCGGCGTCTACTCCTTCTGGAAGCAGGGCATGCCCAAGGGTGTCGTCGTGCTCCTCGGGATCGGCTCCGTGATGTGCCTGGTGGCGGGCATCATGCGGATCCAGGGACTCTGGGACTGAGGTAGGACAGTGAGCGACAAGAAGAAGATCGTCGTCTTCGACTACGGCTTCGGCAACGTCCGTTCCGCCGAGCGGGCCCTCGCCCATGTCGGCGGGGACGTCGAGATCACCCGCGACTTCGACACCGCGATGAACGCCGACGGGCTGCTCGTCCCCGGCGTCGGTGCCTTCTCCGCCTGCATGGCGGGCCTGAAGAAGGCACGCGGCGAATGGATCATCGGCCGCAGGCTGGCCGGCGGCCGTCCCGTCATGGGCATCTGCGTCGGCATGCAGGTCCTCTTCGAGCGCGGCATCGAGCACGGTGTCGAGACGGAGGGCCTGGACGAGTGGCCCGGCACCGTCGGACCGCTGAAGGCCGACGTCGTGCCGCACATGGGCTGGAACACCGTCGAATCCCCCGAGGGATCCCAGCTCTTCGCCGGTCTGGACCGTGAGGCGCGCTACTACTTCGTGCACTCCTACGCGGCGCACGACTGGTCCCTCGAAGTGACCAACGCCAAGATCCGTTCTCCCGAGGTCACGTGGGCCACCCACGGAGAGCGGTTCGTGGCCGCCGTCGAGAACGGCGCGCTGTGGGCCACCCAGTTCCACCCCGAGAAGTCCGGCGATGCCGGCGCCCAGCTGCTGACCAACTGGATCGAGACGCTGTAATGCCGAAGCTTGAACTGCTCCCCGCCGTAGACGTCCGCGACGGACAGGCCGTCCGCCTCGTGCACGGCGAATCCGGCTCCGAGACCTCCTACGGCTCCCCGCTGGAGGCGGCCCTCGCCTGGCAGAGCTCCGGCGCCGAGTGGCTGCACCTCGTCGACCTGGACGCCGCCTTCGGCACCGGCGACAACCGTGCGCTGATCGCCGAGGTGGCCGGCGCCATGGACATCAAGGTCGAGCTCTCCGGCGGCATCCGCGACGACGCCTCGCTGACCGCCGCCCTCGCCACCGGCTGCCGCCGCGTCAACCTCGGCACCGCCGCCCTGGAGACCCCCGAGTGGGTCGCCAAGGTCATCGCCGAGCACGGCGACAAGATCGCGGTCGGCCTCGACGTCCGGGGCACGACCCTGCGCGGCCGGGGCTGGACCCGCGACGGCGGTGACCTCTACGAGACGCTCGCCCGCCTCGACTCCGAGGGCTGCGCCCGCTACGTGGTGACCGACATCGCCAAGGACGGCACGCTCCAGGGCCCCAACCTGGCCCTCCTGCGCGACGTCTGCGCCGCCACGGACAAGCCCGTCGTCGCCTCCGGCGGCGTCTCCTCGCTCGCCGACCTCCGCGCGATCTCCCTGCTCGTCCCGGAAGGCGTCGAGGGAGCCATCGTCGGCAAGGCGCTGTACGCGAAGGCGTTCACGCTGGAGGAGGCACTGAAGGCGGTCTCCGCATGACGGACTCCGTACGCCGTATCTCGTCCGACGCCCCGTGGGAGGAGAAGTTCGGCTACTCCAGGGCTGTGGAGCTGCCGAACGGGCTCGTGCTGGTCTCCGGCTGTACGTCGGTGGTCGACGGCCGGATCGACGCGGGCGGCCCGTACGAGCAGGCCGTCGCCTCCTTCCGGGTCGCCCTCGACGCGCTCGACCGGGCCGGACTCGGCCGCGCCGACGTCGTCCGCACCCGGATGTACGTCACGCACGCCAGGGACGTCGAGGAGGTGGGCCGCGCCCACAAGGAGCTGTTCGACGACGTGCGCCCCGCAGCTTCCATGATCATCGTCTCCGGATTCGTCGACCCCTCGCTGGTCGTCGAGGTCGAGGTCGAGGCCTTCCGGGCAGGTGAGCGATGACGCTCGCCGTACGGGTCATCCCGTGTCTGGACGTCGACAACGGCCGTGTCGTCAAGGGCGTCAACTTCAAGAATCTGCGCGACGCCGGCGACCCCGTCGAGATGGCCAAGCTGTACGACGCCGAGGGCGCCGACGAGCTGACCTTCCTCGACATCACCGCGTCCAGCGGTGACCGCGCGACCACGTACGACGTGGTGCGCCGCACCGCCGAGCAGGTCTTCATCCCGCTCACCGTCGGCGGCGGGGTCCGCACCCCCGACGACGTCGACAAGCTGCTGCGCGCCGGGGCCGACAAGGTCGGGGTCAACACCGCCGCCATCGCCCGCCCCGACCTCATCCGGGAGATCGCCGAACGCTTCGGGCGCCAGGTGCTCGTGCTGTCCGTCGACGCCCGCCGCACCCCCGACGGCACCTTCGAGGTGACGACCCACGGGGGTCGCAGGGGCACCGGCATCGACGCCGTCGAGTGGGCGCACCGCGCGGCCGAGCTCGGCGCGGGCGAGATCCTGCTCAACTCGATGGACGCCGACGGCACCAAGGACGGCTACGACACCGAGATGATCGAGGCGGTGCGCGCCCAGGTCACCGTCCCCGTCATCGCATCGGGCGGCGCCGGCCGGCTCGCGGACTTCCCGCCGGCCGTGGACGCGGGCGCCGACGCGGTCCTCGCCGCGTCCGTCTTCCACTTCGGTGACCTGCGGATCTCCGAGGTCAAGGGTGCGCTGCGCGAGGCAGGACACCCCGTTCGCTGACCCGGCCGAAGGCCGCACGACGATCGCCGGGTACCGGGGCGACCGTCCGCGACACCTCCCGACCGACCCGGGAGCCGGGGCCGGACCGTGCGTACCGCGGTCCGGCCCTTCCCCGTGAACGGGCCGGGAAGCTGTGCGCCCGCACAGCCCGGCCGCCGTTCCGTTGGGAGCCCGCACCGCTCCGGGGCGACCGGGAGCCGGGGGCGGACGCGAGGCTTCCGACGCTGTTTACGCGGCAGTAACGTCAGCGGCGTGACCCCATCGACGACCGTGCACAGTCCGCTCCGGCTGTACGGCCGCAGCGGCGAACTGGCCATCCTGGACACGCTGTCGGACCGGCTGTGGGCAGGGGACGGCGGAGCGCTCGTGGTGACGTCGTCGCCCGGACTCGGCCGCACCGCCCTGCTCGGGCAGGCCGCGGCCCGCTACACCGGACGGTACGGCGGCCCGGTGCTCCACGCGGCGGCGGCCCCCGACGAACAACGCCTGCCCTACAGCGGGCTGCACGCCCTGCTCTGCTCCGCCCCGGGCCCGCTGCCCCTGGCGCCCGACCCGGTCCTGGGCGCCGGGATCACCCCGGGCAGGCTGCTCGGCCTCCTGCGGGGTCTCGGGGCCGAACAGCCCCTGCTGGTCTGCGTGGACGACGCGCACGCCTGGGACCCCGACTCCCGCGCCGCACTGGGCTTCGCCGCCCGCAGGCTCGGCGCGGGCAGCCGGGTCGCGGTCGTGCTCGGCGCGGCCGACGAGAGCGCCTTCGCCGGGCTGCCCGCGCTGCGCCTCGGCCCGCTCGACGAGGACGCGGCCACCGCACTGCTGGACCGGCTGACCGGAGGCGCGGCCGCTCTCGACCCCGTCGTACGCAGCGAACTCCTGCGTGAGGGGGCGGGCAACCCGCGTCTCCTCGCCGGGCTGACGGGCCGCCTGACCGCGGGTCAGCTGGCCGGGCGGACCGCACTGCCCTATCCGCTCCCAGGCGCCGAAGCCGTCCTCGACGCGCACGCCGAGCACCTGGACGGACTGCCCCCCGACACCCGCACCCTGCTCCTGCTGGCCGCGGCGGCCGAGGAGCACGAGCCGGACGGAGCGGGTGCCGACACGGCCCTGCTGCTACGGGCCGGCGCCAGGGCCGGGCTGGCCACCGCGCACCTCGACCGGATGCTCCTCGCGCCCGCGGGCACCACCGGTCCACTCCAACGGGCGGGCAGCCGCGTGCACTTCAGCCATCCGCTGCTGCGCCGCGCGGTCCTGCACCGGGCGCGCCCCGGCCACCGCAGGGCCGCGCACCATCTGCTGGCCGCCCTGCTCACCGGGCCGGGCCCCGCCCCGCTGCCGGCACTCGTCCAGCGGGCCTGCGCCGCGCCCGGCCCCGACGCCGTCCTCGCCCGGCAGCTGGAGACGGCCGCCGTCGCCCCACGTCCGCACGGCGAACGCTCGGCGGCGCTGGCCCGCGCCGCCGTGCTCTGTGCCGACGAGGCCCTGCGCGCCGCACGGTTCACCGCCGCCGCCGAGCAGGCCAGGCTGGCCGGCGACACCGGCCGGGCCCGCGCCATGCTGGCCCGGGTGGGACCCCACATCGCCGGAGGCGCCGCACCCTACGTATGGGGCATGCTCGCCCTGCGCGACGGACCGGCCGCCGACGCCCGCGAGGCACTCCTGACCGCGGCGGAGCTGCTGGCCCCGCACGACCCACGCCGCACCCTGGACGCCCTGTTCGGCGCGGCGGAGGCGGCGTGGGCCATGGGCGACGCCATCGCGTATCTGGACGCGATGAACCGCGTCCCCGTCGCGGCGGCCGACCGGTCCATGGCGCGGTACCGCGCCGGAATGTGCGCCGTGCTCGCGGGGCACCCCGACCGTGGCCACGCCCTCCTGCGGTGCTGCCTCGACGCGGCGGACCGTGCCGATGACGCCGGGGAGCTCTTGCGGGCGGCGGCATCGGCCCTGGTGCTCGGCGAGGTGGACGCCGCCTGCCGCGCGGGGGCCCGCGCGCTCGCCGCCGTACGCACCCGGGGGCCCGAGGCGCTGCTGCCGCACGCCCTGGAACAGCTCGCCTACGCCGAACTGCGCGCCGGGCAGCATGCCAGGGCCCGGGCCCACGCACTGGAAGGGCTGCACGCGGCCCGCAGGGCCGGGCAACGGAACTCCGCCGCCCATCTGCACGCCGTACTCGCGCTCGCCGCCTCGGTGGAGGGACCGGCCGAGGCCTGCGCCGCCCATGCCGACGCGGCGCTGGCAGGGGCGGGTCCGCACGGTCTGGCCCAGGCGGCCACGCTCGCCACCTGGGCGGTCGCCCGCGCGGATCTGGCGGCGGGCCGGCCCGCGGAGGCGGCGGCCCGGCTCGGTCCGCTGGTCAGACCCGGTCCGGGGACGGGGCACTTCGCCACCCGGATGCTCGCCGTGCCCTGCTACGTCGAGGCGATGGCGCTCTCGGGCCGCACGGAGCAGAGGGCGGGCGAACTCGCCGCGGCCGTGCAGGAGTTCGCGCTGTGGACCGCTCGGACCGCCGACCCCCAGGTCCCCGCTCAACTGGCCCGCTGCCGCGCCCTGCTGGCACCGCCCGACGAGGCCTCCCGCCGATACGAGGAGGCGCTGGCCCACCACGACCGCGCAGGCGGCGACTTCGAGCGCGCCCGTACCCAGCTGCTCCACGGTCAGCTGCTGCGCCGACTGCGCCGCACCCGCGAGGCCCGCGGGCCGCTGCGCGACGCGCTGGTCGCCTTCGAACGCTGCTCGGCCCGCGTCTGGTGCGAACGGGCGGGCGGGGAGCTGCGCGCCGCCGGGGAAGCGGTGGACGCGCCGGACCGGAGCGGCCCGGGACCGCTGGCCGGACTGACCCCGCAGCAGCAGCGCATCGCCCGCTGTGTCGCGGAGGGCGCCACCAACCGTGAGGTGGCGGTGCGCCTTTCGGTGAGCCCGCGGACCGTCGACCACCATCTGCGCAACGTCTTCGCCGCGCTCGGCGTCAGGTCCAGGACCGAGCTCGCGAGGCTGCTGGACCGCGGGGTTGCGGGACCGTGATGAGAAAGAACCGCGCAGACCACTAGGTACCGACCGGGCGGTATGCCATTCTGCGGTCGTCAGGATCGATCGGTGCGCGCCCGCCCGCCCAGTGCCGGGCGGGCGCGCACCGGGGCCGGCCCCACCGCAGCCGGCCGATTCCCGGTGGAGGCCGCCATGCCGCAGGTCGTACGTTCACGGGTCGGGGCCCTGTACGGCCCCCCTTCCGCAGCACCGCTGCCGCACCGCGTCCGCTCCCTGGCCGACCGGGAGGCCGTCGCCGTGCTCCACCGGGCGGCCCGGGTGCTGCTGGACGCGCTGCCGGAGCTCACCGACCGGCTGGTGGAGGCGCTGCGGGAGCAGGAGCCCGCCTACCGCGCCGCGTTGGAGACCGAGTCCGCCCAGATCTGGCAGGAGGTCCACCACTCGCTGCGGCACAACGTCGCCTCCCTCATCAGGCCTCGCGAATTCCGGGAGGCCGCGCACCGCACCTCCCGGTGGATCGGTGAGACCCGGGCCGAGCAGGGCGTACCGCTCGACGCGGTCACGCACGCCTTCCGGATGGGCGGGGCGATGGTCTGGCAGGGGCTGGTCGACGACACGGCCCGCCGCCACCCCGAGGACACCCGGCTGCTGGTCCATGTGGCCGCGGACGTCTGGAACTTCGTCGACGAGCACTGCGGCGTGGTGGCCGACGCGTACCGGCAGGCCGAACGGCGGCTCTCCTGGCGCCGCGAGAACCGGCAGCGCCTGATGACGGCGGCCCTGCTGGACGGCACCGCCCGGATCGCGGACCTGCCCGACGCCGCAGCGATGCTGGGCCTCTCCGTGCAGGGGCGGTACGCGGTGCTCGTGGTCGCCGGAGCGCCCCGCACTCCGCACGGCACCGGGCGTCCGCCGCCGGTCCTCGCCGATGCGACCCCCGCCCTCTGGCACGCGGTGGGGGAGCTGGAGCTGGCGATCCTGCCGCTGGGGGCAGCCCGGGCCGCGGTCGAGCCCGAGGCGCGGTGCGACGAGGGCGCCGGGGCCCGTCCCGCCGCTGCCGGAGCGGCGTCGGGCGGTGAACTCGCCGCGCTCGCCGAAGGCTTGACGGTGCCTCCGGGCGCCCGGGTGGGCATCGGGTCCGTGGTCGACGGGCTCGCCAGGGTCGGTGACGCGCGGCGCCTCGCCGAGACGGCGCTGCGCGCCTGCCCGGCGTCCGGCGGCACCGTCCTGCTCGACGAGCACCTGCCCGCCGCACTCGTGGTGTCGTCGCCCGGCCTCGGAACGGCGCTGGCCGACCGGGTCCTCGGGCCGCTGGACCGGCTCGACCCCGCGGACCGGGACGTGCTCATCGAGACGCTGACCGCCTGGCTGGACTCCGACGGCTCGGCCCAGCGTGCGGGGGCGCGGCTCTACTGCCACCGCAACACGGTGCTGAACAGGCTGCGACGGTTCGAGCAGCTGACGGGACGCTGCCTGAACCGGCCGTCGGACGCCGTCGAGGTCTCCCTGGCGCTGGCGGCGCGAAGGCTGCTGACGGACTGAAGGACGCCCCGCGAAAAGGCCTGCCGCAGCGGAAATTAGGGTACCCTAACTCGCTCCTGGTGAGGCGAGGCGAGACGAGGGAGGCGGGCCGCCCATGGCACCGACCGCCGGTACGGCCCAGCACGTGCAGGGAAACACGGAGTGGGTGACCACACGCGACGGACGCAGGCTGCACACCATGGTGCTTCCCGGACCCGGCACCGAGGGTGAGGCCCCGACCGTCGTCTTCGAGGCGGGCGCCGCGGCCACCCGCTCGTCCTGGGCGCTGGTCCAGCCCGCCGTGGGCGACCTGGCGCGTGCCGTCGTCTACGACCGCTCAGGACTCGGCCGCAGCCCCGCCGACCCCGGTTCCAGGACGCTGCACCACATGGCCGACGACCTGGAGGACCTGCTCGACCACTTCGGGCCGGGACCGTACATCCTGGTCGGACACAGCGCGGGCGGGCCGCTCGTGCGCCTCGCCGCCTCCAGGCGCCCGGAGCGGATCAGCGGCCTGGTGCTGGTCGACCCCACCGACGAGGGCGCGGACGTGCTGTTCAGCCCCACGTTCAGGCGGGCGGAGCGCGTCGTCATCGCCGTCAATCTGCTGCTGGCCCGCATCGGACTGCTCGGCCGGCTGTACGGCTCGGTCGCCAGGCCGCTGCCCGATGACGCACGCAGGGACATGGAGCGCGACGGGTTCACCGTGGGAGTGGTGCGGGCCCACCGCGACCAGGCCCGCACCTACCTCGACGAGTTGGCCGCCTTCCGCGACACCCCGCCCGACCTGACGGGCGTCCCCGTCACGGTCATCTCCGGCGGGCTGCCGGGCAACGGCATGAACAAGGCGGTACGCCGCGCGGCCAACGAGGCGCACGCCCGCTCGGCCGCCGCGTCCTCGCCCGGCAAGCACGTGGTCGCCGCACGGTCGGGCCACTACGTGCCCCTCACCGAACCCGACGTGGTCATCGAGGAGATCGGCCTGCTGGTGACGGGGGCGAGCACGCCCCGCTGACCGCGTCCGAGCGGGCCCCGTGATCCGGGGCCCGCTGTCACAGACCGAGCTCGGCCGTGTGCAGCCTGGCCAGCGCGTCCTGGTCGCCCTCCAGCTCCACCCGCGCCGCGTCCTGGCGGCCCGCCGCGAACAGCAGCAGCTCACCCGGCTCCCCGGTGACCGTCACCACCGGGGTGCCCTTGTGGGCCACCGCCGTCTGGCCGTCCGGGCGGCGCAGCACCAGACCCACCGGGGCCCGGCGGCCCAGCATCCGGGCGGTCTTCTCGGTGCGCGCCCACAGCACATCGGCGAAGACCGGATCGAGGTCACGCTGCGACCACTCGGGCTGGGCCCGGCGCACATCCTCCGTGTGGATGAAGAACTCGACGGTGTTGGCCGCCTCGTCCAGCTGCTTCAGCCCGAAGGGCGACATCCGCGGCGGGCCCGTACGGATGAGCTGGATCAGCTCCTCGTACGGCTTGGCGGCGAACTCGGCCTGGACCCGCTCCAGCCGGTTCTTGAGGGCACCCACCAGAATCCCGCCCGCGGCGTCCGCACGGCGCTCCCGCACCACGACATGGGCCGCCAGGTCACGGGTCTTCCAGCCGTCGCACAGGGTCTGGGCCTCGGGACCCGCCGCTTCCAACAGGTCGGCGAGCAGAAGACGTTCACGCTTCGCATGGGTCGACATGTCCGCCAGCGTACGACCGCCGCCCACGGTCCGCCCAGTGGACGCACGGCCGGACGGTCCCGGCCGGCGCGGCACAATGGGGCGCATGACCAGCACGCCCGGCGCCACACCCGCCAGTAATCTCGACCCGGCCGTCGCCGCCCGCCTCAAGCGCGGCCCCGACGGACTGTTCCCGGCCATCGCCCAGCAGTACGACACGGGCGAGGTGCTCATGCTCGGCTGGATGGACGACGAGGCGCTGCACCGCACCCTCACCACGGGCCGCTGCACCTACTGGTCCCGCAGCCGGGGCGAGTACTGGGTCAAGGGGGACACCTCGGGCCACATCCAGCAGGTCAGGTCGGTCGCGCTGGACTGCGACGCCGACACCGTCCTGGTGAAGGTCGACCAGACGGGTGCCGCCTGCCACACCGGCGACCGCACCTGCTTCGACAAGGACGTCCTCCCGCTCACCGCGCCCCGATAAGGTCAGCCGCCATGGATCTCGACACGTTCCGCAAGCTCGCCGTCGACCGTCGTGTCATCCCCGTCAGCCGCCGGCTCCTCGCGGACGGTGACACCCCGGTCGGGCTCTACCGCAAGCTGGCCGCCGAACGCACCGGCACCTTCCTCCTCGAATCCGCGGAGAACGGCCGCACCTGGTCCCGCTACTCCTTCATCGGGGTACGCAGCGCCGCCACCCTGACCTCACTCGACGGTCAGGCCCACTGGACCGGCACCCCACCCGTCGGCGTCCCCGTCGACGGCGACCCGCTGCACGCGCTCCGGGCGACCGTCGAGACCCTGCACACCCCCCGTGACCTGGTCGGCGGCGAGGGCCTGCCGCCGTTCACCGGTGGCATGGTCGGCTATCTCGGCTACGACGTCGTACGCCGGCTGGAGCGGATCACCGAGCACGGCGACGACGATCTGAAGCTCCCCGAGCTCACCATGCTGCTCACCTCGGACCTCGCCGTACTCGACCACCAGGACGGCTCCGTCCTGCTGATCGCCAACGCGATCAACCACAACGACCTGGACACCGGGGTCGACGAGGCGTACGAGGACGCGGTCGCCCGTCTGGACGCCATGGAGCGCGACCTGTCCAGGCCCGTCGAGAACGCCCCAGCGGCCCTGCCCCCCTCCGAGCTCCCGCCCTACACCGCGCTCTGGGGCGGCAGCGCCTTCATGGACGCCGTCGAGGACGTCAAGGAACGCATCAGGGCGGGCGAGGCCTTCCAGGTCGTCCCCTCCCAGCGCTTCGAGACGCCCTGCACGGCGAGCGCGCTGGACGTCTACCGGGTGCTGCGCGCCACCAATCCGTCGCCGTACATGTACCTCTTCCGCTTCGACGGCTTCGACGTCGTCGGCTCCAGCCCCGAGGCGCTCGTCAAGGTCGAGGACGGCCGGGCGATGGTCCACCCCATCGCCGGCACCCGGCACCGCGGCGCCACCCCGCAGGAGGACCAGGCGCTCGCCGACGAGCTGCTCGCCGACCCGAAGGAACGCGCCGAGCACCTGATGCTCGTCGACCTCGGCCGCAACGACCTGGGACGCGTCTGCGCGCCCGGCAGCGTCGAGGTCGTCGACTTCATGTCGGTCGAGCGCTACTCACATGTGATGCACATCGTGTCCACCGTCACCGGACGCGTCGCCGAGGGCCGCACCGCCTTCGACGTCCTCACCTCGTGCTTCCCGGCGGGCACCCTCTCCGGCGCGCCCAAACCCCGTGCCCTGCAGATCATCGAGGAGCTCGAACCCAGCCGCCGTGGGCTCTACGGGGGCTGCGTCGGCTACCTCGACTTCGCCGGGGACTCCGACACCGCCATCGCCATCAGGACCGCCCTGCTCCGTGACGGCACCGCGTACGTCCAGGCCGGCGCGGGCGTCGTCGCGGACTCCGACCCGGTCGCCGAGGACACCGAGTGCCGGAACAAGGCCGCCGCGGTCCTGCGGGCCGTGCATACGGCGAACCGGCTCCCGTCCTCCTGAGCCGGTAGTGGATAGTGGGGTATGTGAGTGCTGTCCCCGTACCCCAGCCCCGTGCCCGAGCCGCAGCCGCGCCCGACAGCGCAGGCAGCCGCCGAAGCCTGGCCGCAGGCCTGCTCCTCGGGGCGGCCGGCGCCACCGTCGTCCTTCTCGCCTCCGGCCAGACCTGGGCCGAGGGTGACGCGGCCGTCGGCGGCGGCACCCTTCCGCTCAGCGCCGACGGCCAGGACGTCACGGGCCTGCCCGCTGCCCTGGCCGTCGTGGGCCTGGCCGCCCTCGTCGCCGTCTTCGCCGTACGCGGCGGCGGCCGGCTGGTCGTCGCCGCGCTGCTCGCGCTCAGCGGCCTCGGCGCCGCGCTGAGCGCCTACGCCGGTGCATCGGACAGCGCGGCCCTGGACGAACAGGCCGCGCAGACCACGGGCAACACCTCGGCCACCGTCGACGCCCTCGCCCACACCGCCTGGCCCTATGTGACCGCCGCCGGCGGACTGCTCATCCTGCTCGCCGGACTGCTCGCCCTGCGCTACGGCAGCCGCTGGCCGGCCATGTCCGGCCGGTACGAACGCGACGGCACCCCCCGCCCCCGCAAGGCCGCCCGCACCGCCCCGGACCCCGACCGGCCCGAGGAACTGTGGAAGGCCCTGGACCGCGGCGAGGACCCGACGCGCGAGGCATGACCCCCAGGCTCACGTCCACCGGCACGTACGGGACAATGGCACCGAGCTTTTCCAGCAGCGATACCTTCGGCGCAACACCAACTAGGAGCAACTCATGGCGGGCAGCAGCCACGGACACACCCCGGCCGCCTGGACCGGTGTCATCATCTCCTTCATCGGCTTCTGCATCGCGGGCCTCTTCATGGTCGCGGCGAACGCGCTCGGCTTCTGGGTCGGTATCGGTGTGACCCTCCTCGGCGGGGCCGTCGGTCTCGCCATGAAGGCGGCCGGCCTCGGCATGCCGAAGGAGTCCGACGAGCTGGCGGCCGCCAGGGACCGGGCCGGCCAGGCCCAGATCACGGCCTGAGCGCAGCTCACGGCCCGGACGGGTCACGGGCCAGGACCGACACGACGCGAGGCGCAGCCCGGACCGGGCTGCGCCTTTCCTCATGAGCGTGGACAATCGGCGCGTGGACGCCTCAGCCTC
The DNA here is from genome assembly GCF_045162755.1 of Streptomyces sp. NBC_01012. Classification (NCBI taxonomy): domain Bacteria; kingdom Bacillati; phylum Actinomycetota; class Actinomycetes; order Kitasatosporales; family Streptomycetaceae; genus Streptomyces; species Streptomyces sp. NBC_01012. Next base: position 5,992,043 of record NZ_CP108688.1, read on the forward strand.
TCCCGCAGCCCCTGCCCCGGACCCGGCCCGCGCGCCGGCCCCCGCACCCGTCTCCCGGCTCCGCCGGCTCGCCACCCCCGTCGGGGCCATGGCGGCCGTCGTCGGGGCCTTCGGATACGTCGCCACGGTCGACCCCAACGAACCCGGCCACTACCCGGTCTGCCCCATGCTCCGGTTCACCGGACTGCTCTGCCCCGGCTGCGGAGGGCTGCGCAGCGCCCACGCGTTCGCCCACGGGGACCTGGCCACCGCTCTCGGCGCCAACGCCGTGGCCGTCATCGGCTACGCCGTGTTCGCCGCCGTCTGGCTGCTCTGGATGGTCCGGGCGAGCCGGGGCCGCTCCCTGCGGATCGCTCTCGCGCCCGGCTGTCTGTGGGGCATCGGCGCGGTGCTGCTGGTGTTCTCGGTCGTCAGGAATCTGCCCGTCGGCTCGGCGCTGGCACCATGAATGCCCAGGTAGTGGGACGTGGGCCTGCCGGATGCGAGCCATAGGCCCTCCTGCGGATACCATCGAGATGGCTGATCCTGTACCTAGTCATCGCTTCGGAAGGGGGCCGCTCGCGTGAGTGTGCTCGACGAGATCATCGACGGCGTTCGCGCCGACCTCGCGGAGCGGCAGGCGCGTGTCAGCCTCGACGAGCTCAAGGAACGCGCCGCGCGCGCTCCCCAGGCCAAGGACGGAGTCGCCGCCCTGCGCGGCGAGGGTGTGACCGTCATCTGCGAGGTCAAGCGCTCCAGTCCCTCCAAGGGGGCCCTTGCCGCCATCGCCGACCCGGCCGCGCTCGCCGCGGACTACGAGGCCGGCGGGGCGTCCGTCATCTCGGTCCTCACCGAGGAGCGCCGCTTCGGCGGCTCGCTCGCCGACCTGGAGGCCGTCCGCGCCAAGGTCGACATCCCGGTCCTGCGCAAGGACTTCATCGTCACCTCGTACCAGCTGTGGGAGGCGCGGGCGCACGGCGCCGACCTCGCCCTGCTGATCGTCGCAGCCCTCGACCAGGAGGCCCTCGTCTCGCTCATCGAGCGCGCCGAGTCGATCGGTCTGACGCCGCTCGTCGAGGCCCACGACGAGGAGGAGGCGGAGCGCGCCGTGGACGCCGGAGCGAAGATCATCGGTGTCAACGCGCGCAACCTCAAGGACCTCAAGGTCGACCGCTCCACCTTCGAGCGCGTCGCCCCGGAGATCCCCGACCACATCGTCAAGATCGCCGAGTCCGGTGTCCGCGGCCCGCACGACCTCATCGCCTACGCCAACGCGGGTGCCGACGGGGTGCTCGTCGGCGAGTCCCTCGTCACCGGGCGCGACCCCAGGGCCGCCGTCGCCGACCTGGTCGCCGCCGGCGCACACCCGGCGCTCCGGCACGGACGGGGCTGACCCCACGCCCATGACCGCCGACCGCCGTCCCACACCCCTCGTCCGGCCGGGCCTGCGCCCCGCCGCCGCGAGCGCCCGGGACCCGCACGCGCCGCTGGCGCGCGGTTGCAGGCCCCGCGGCTGCCGTGCCCCCGCACGGCGTGTGCACGGCCGGCGTGTGCGGTACGTGATCGGCGACGAGCCAGGTCAGGTCAACGGCATGCGATGGCGCACGGGGTCCGCGCCGTAGCGAGCCCCGGCCGCAGGTCCCCGCCGTACAGCGGGTCCCGCACGCCCCAACGCACCGACCGTCGACCGGTCGGTGTGACGCTCCGCTCATGGCGCATACGGTGACACCACCCGTTGCGATTCGAGGAGCACGTCGCATGTCGTCCGACTTCTTCATCCCGGACCCCGAGGGTCTGATCCCCAGCGCCGAGGGCTATTTCGGCGCGTTCGGTGGCAAGTTCATCCCGGAGGCCCTGGTCGCCGCCGTCGACGAGGTGGCCGTCGAATACGACAAGGCCAAGGCCGACCCGGCCTTCGCCGCCGAGCTCAACGCGCTCATGGTCGACTACACGGGCCGCCCCAGCGCCCTGACCGAGGTCGCCCGCTTCGCCGAGCACGCCGGGGGAGCCCGCGTCTTCCTCAAGCGTGAGGACCTCAACCACACCGGCTCGCACAAGATCAACAACGTGCTCGGCCAGGCCCTGCTCACCAGGCGGATGGGCAAGACCCGCATCATCGCCGAGACCGGAGCCGGCCAGCACGGCGTCGCCACCGCGACCGCCTGCGCCCTCTTCGGCCTCGAATGCACCATCTACATGGGCGAGATCGACACCGAGCGGCAGGCGCTGAACGTGGCGCGGATGCGGATGCTCGGCGCCGAGGTCATCGCCGTGAAGTCCGGATCGAGGACCCTCAAGGACGCCATCAACGAGGCGTTCCGCGACTGGGTCGCCAACGTGGACCGCACCCACTACCTGTTCGGCACCGTCGCGGGCCCGCACCCCTTCCCCGCGATGGTCCGCGACTTCCACCGGGTGATCGGCGTCGAGGCCCGCCGCCAGATCCTGGAGCGGGCCGGCCGGCTGCCGGACGCCGCGGTGGCCTGCGTCGGCGGCGGTTCCAACGCCATCGGCCTCTTCCACGCCTTCATCCCCGACGCGGACGTCAGGCTGATCGGCTGCGAACCCGCAGGACACGGAGTGGAGACCGGCGAGCACGCGGCCACCCTGACCGCGGGCGAGCCCGGAATCCTGCACGGCTCACGCAGTTACGTCCTCCAGGACGAGGAGGGCCAGATCACCGAGCCCTACTCGATCTCGGCGGGCCTCGACTACCCGGGCATCGGCCCGGAGCACGCCTACCTCAAGGACGTCGGCCGTGGCGAGTACCGCGCCGTCACCGACGACGCCGCCATGCAGGCGCTGCGTCTGCTCTCCCGCACCGAGGGGATCATCCCGGCCATCGAGAGCGCACACGCGCTGGCCGGGGCCCTGGAGGTCGGGCGGGAACTCGGCGAGGACGGGCTGATCCTGATCAACCTGTCCGGCCGCGGCGACAAGGACATGGACACGGCGGCGCGTTACTTCGGTCTGTACGACGGCGCCGACGCCGTCGTCGAGGCCGATGTGGCCGACGGAGAGGAAGAGGTCACCAAGTGAGCGGCAACCGAGAGCTTCTCGAAGCGACGCTGGCCAGGGCGGCCTCCGAGGACCGGGCGGCGCTCATCGCCTATCTGCCCGGCGGCTTCCCGACCGTCGACGGCGGCATCGAGGCCGTCAAGGCGGCCGTCGCGGGCGGCGCCGACGTCATCGAGGTCGGTCTCCCGCACAGCGACCCGGTGCTCGACGGGCCGGTCATCCAGACCGCCGACGACATCGCGCTGCGCGGCGGGGTGAAGATCGCCGACATCATGCGCACCGTCCGCGAGACGCACGAGGCGACGGGCGCGCCGATCCTCGTCATGACGTACTGGAACCCGATCGACCGGTACGGCGTGGAACGCTTCACCGCCGAACTCGCCGAGGCCGGCGGCGCCGGGTGCATCCTGCCCGACCTGCCGGTCCAGGAGTCCGGACCGTGGAGGGAGCACGCCGAGAAGCACGGTCTCGCCACCGTCTTCGTCGTCGCCCCGAGCAGCAAGGACGAGCGGCTGGCCACCATCACGGCGGCCGGCTCCGGATTCGTGTACGCCTCCTCGCTCATGGGGGTCACCGGCACCCGCGAATCGGTCGGCGAGCAGGCCCAGGACCTGGTGCGCCGCACCCGGGCCACCACGGACCTGCCGGTCTGCGTGGGCATCGGCGTATCCACCGCCGAGCACGCCCGGCAGGTCGCCGGCTTCGCCGACGGGGTGATCGTCGGCTCGGCCTTCGTCAAGCGGATGCTGGACGCCCCCGACGAGGCCGCCGGTCTCGCCGCCGTCCGCGCGCTCGCGGCGGAACTGGCCGAAGGCGTTCGAAAGCGCTGACAGCGGGAGTCATCCGTACGGGTGGACCTGGGACCGGGGAGGCGCTGACGTGCCTCCCCGGTTCGTTTGCGCGGTGTGAGCGAGAAGAACCAGAACAGCAGCAGAGCCGCACGTGACCGGCTCGTCCAGCAGCGTGAGCAGGACCGGGCGCGGGACCGCCGCCGGCGCACACTGATCGTTTCGACCGCCGTCGTGGGGGTGCTGGCGCTGGCGGCCGTGATCGGCGTCATCGCGGCCAACGCCGGCAAGAACGACAAGGACAGCACGGCGGGCCCCGCCGTCACGCCGTCCGGGGCGATGGGGAAGGACGGGCTCGCCCTCCGGGTCGGGGCCGACGACGCGCCGTCCACGCTCACGATCTGGGAGGACTTCCGCTGCCCGGTCTGCGCCCAGTTCGAGAACGCCTTCCGCGACACGATCACGGAGCTCACCGACAGCGGCCAGCTCAAGGTCGAGTACCACCTGGCCACGATCATCGACGGCAATGTCGGAGGCAGCGGCTCGCTGCGCGCGGCCAACGCCGCCGCCTGCGCGCAGGACGCCGGCAAGTTCCCCGCGTACCACGACGTCCTCTACCGCAACCAGCCCGCGGAGACCGACGACGCCTTCGGCAAGAACAGCAAGCTGATCGAGCTGGCCGGCAAGGTGGACGGCCTGGACACGCCCGAATTCCGCAGCTGTGTGGAGGACGGCACCCACGACAGCTGGGTCGAGAAGTCGAACAAGGCCTTCACCGAGGGCGGGTTCGAAGGCACGCCGACGGCGCTGCTCAACGGCGATTCGGTGTTCCCGAAGAAGGGGGACGAGCAGATCTCCGTGGCCAACCTCAAGAAGTGGGTCGCGGACGCGAACAAGGGCAAGAAGCCGGGCAGTCCCTAGCGTCCGGGGCCGGGCCCCGGTGGGAGCTCCGCCGGGGCCCGTTACCCAGAAGTTGCCGGACGGCTTGCCGTACGTCCCGTCCGGCAGGGTAGCGTCGACCCCGTCATGAACCTTGCCTATATTCCCAGCCCGTCGACCGGCGTGATCGAGCTCGGCCCGATCCCGCTCCGCGGCTACGCGTTCTGCATCATCATCGGTGTCTTCGTCGCCGTCTGGTTCGGCAACAAGCGCTGGATCGCCAGAGGCGGCAAAGCCGGCACCGTCGCCGACATCGCCGTCTGGGCCGTGCCCTTCGGCCTGGTCGGCGGCAGGCTCTACCACGTCATCACCGACTACCAGCTGTACTTCAGCGACGGTCAGGACTGGGTGGACGCCTTCAAGATCTGGGAGGGCGGCCTCGGCATCTGGGGCGCGGTGGCGCTCGGCGCGGTCGGAGCCTGGATCGGCTGCCGCCGCCGGGGGATCCCGCTCCCGGCCTGGGCCGACGCGCTCGCCCCCGGTCTCGCCTTCGCCCAGGCGATCGGCCGCTGGGGCAACTGGTTCAACCAGGAGCTCTACGGCAAGCCGACGGACCTGCCCTGGGCGCTGAAGATCAGCGAGGGCACGAACAGGGTCGCGGGCACCTACCACCCGACGTTCCTGTACGAGTCCCTGTGGTGCGTCGGTGTCGCACTCCTGGTCATCTGGGCGGACCGCCGCTTCAAGCTCGGACACGGCAGGGCCTTCGCGCTGTACGTCGCCGCGTACTGCGCGGGCCGCGGCTGGATCGAGTACATGCGTGTCGACGAGGCGCACCACGTGCTCGGCCTCCGGCTCAACGTGTGGACCGCGATCATCGTGTTCGTGCTCGCCGTGACGTACATCGTGATCTCGTCGATGGTGCGCCCCGGCCGCGAGGAGATCGTCGAACCCGCCGCGGTGGAGCTGACCAAGGACGGCGAGAAGGCCCCGGAGGCCGGCACGGACGCCGACGGGAAGGCCGCGGACGCCCCTGCCGGGGATTCCGAAGCCGCCGGGCCCTCCGATGCGGCCGAGGACCCCGGCACCACCGGGTCGTCCGATGCAGCCGAGGCGGACGAGGCCGACGGGAGTCCGCAGAAGGCCGACAGGAGCTGAAGCCCTGCCCCGCACCTGCTGAGCGAAGGGGCCGCCGGACCACGACCACGGTCCGGCGGCCCCTTCGGCCTGTGCGGGGCCTCAGCGCCGCGAGCGTGCCAGCGCCAGGGTGCGTGCCGCGGTCGCCACCACCGCCGCGTCGACGAACCTCCCGTCCGGCAGGGCCTGCGCCCCCGCCTCGGACCGGGATGCCTCCAGGACCTGCTCCGCCGACTCGACCTCCCGCGCCGTCGGCAGGAAAGCCCGCTCGATGACCGGCAGCTGCCGTGGGTGGATCGCCGTCCGGCCGAGCAGACCGAGATCCCGGCCGTGCGCACAGGACGCCCCGAGCCCGGCCAGGTCCCGGACATCGGGGTAGACCGACATCACCGGGGGATCGAGCCCGGCAGCACGGGCCGCGGTCACCACACGGCTGCGCGGCCAGTCGAGACCGGCGTCGCCCCGCACCCCCAGATCCGCCCGCAGATCCGCCTCGCCCAGCGCGATGCCCCGTACGGCGTGATGCGCCCCGGCGATCGAGTACGCGTGCTCGATCGCCAGTGCCGACTCCAGCAGCGGATACAGCGCCGTGCCCGGTGCCAGCGCCTCGACATGGTGCACCGACGCCGCATGAGTGATCTTGGGGAGCCGCATCCCGGACAGCCCGGGCAGCCCCGCCAGTGCCCGCACGTCGTCCTCGCCGTGGACCCGGACATGGACCGGCACCGCCATCGGGTCCGTGGTGACCGGGTCCGAGAGCAGCTCGGCCGTCGCCGAGCGCGCGTACTCCTTGCGGTCCTGGGCGACCGCGTCCTCCAGGTCGATGATCACCACGTCCGCGCCGGCGCCGAGCGCCTTGCGGACCACCTCGGGCCGGTCCCCGGGCACGTACAGCCAGGTCAGCGCCACCGCCGGTCCGCTCACAGCGCCCCCTCCTCCCGCAGGGCCGCGACCGCGGGCGCGGAGAGACCGAGCTCGGCCAGGATCTCGTCCGTGTCCGCTCCGTGCGGGCGGCCCGCCCAGCGGATCGCCCCCGGGGTCCCGGAGAGCCGGAACAGCACGTTCTGCATCCGCAGCGGTCCCAGCTCGGGGTCGTCGACCTCGGTGATCGTGCCGAGTGCCCGGTACTGCGGGTTCTCCATCACATCCCGTACGTCATGGACCGGCGCGATGGCCGCCTCGGCCTTCTCGAAGGCGTCCACCGCCTCCTGCCTGGTGCGCCTGGCGATCCAGTGGCCCACCGCCTCGTCGAGTTCGTCGGCGTGCTCGGCGCGGGTGGTCCCTGCCCGGAACCACGGCTCCTCGATCAGCTCGGGGCGCCCCACCAGGCGCATCACGCGTTCCGCGACCGACTGCGCGGAGGTGGAGACGGCCACCCAGTGGCCGTCGGCGGTGCGGTAGGTGTTGCGCGGGGCGTTGTTGCGGGAGCGGTTCCCGGTCCGCGGCTGGACGTATCCGAGCTGGTCGTACCAGAGCGGCTGCGGTCCCAGCACGGTCAGGATCGGCTCGATGATCGCCAGGTCGACCACCTGCCCGCCCCCGGTGCGGTCACGGCCGGCCAGGGCCGTCATCACCGCGTACGCCGTGGCGAGCGCGGCGATCGAGTCGGCGAGCCCGAACGGCGGCAGGGTCGGCGGCCCGTCCGGCTCCCCGGTGACGGCGGCGAAGCCGCTCATCGCCTCCGCGAGCGTCCCGAACCCGGGCCGGTGTGCGTACGGGCCGTTCTGCCCGAAGCCCGTGACCCTGGCCAGCACCAGCCGGGGGTTGACGGCGCGCAGCTCGTCCCAGCCGAGACCCCAGCGCTCCAGGGTCCCGGGCCGGAAGTTCTCGATGATCACATCGGTCTCCTCGGCCAGCCGCAGCAGCACGTCCCGGCCGCCGGGGGCGGACAGATCGAGGGCCAGGGTGCGCTTGTTGCGGCCGAGCATCTTCCACCACAGGCCGATACCGTCCTTCGCGGGGCCGTGCCCGCGCGAGGGGTCGGGCTTGCGCGGGTGTTCGACCTTGATGACCTCGGCGCCGAAGTCGCCGAGCATGGTGGCGGCGAGCGGCCCGGCGAACAGGGTCGCGAGGTCCAGGACCCGCAGGCCGGCGAGAGGAGTCATGAGCGGCGTACCTCCTGGTGGGTCAGTTCCGCGAGGGTGTCGAAGCCGATGGAGCCGATACCGGCCACGGACGTGGCGAGACGGTTCTTGAGCGGGGCGGTCCACCGGTCGGGCAGCGCCGCGGGCCGTCCGGCCAGCAGCCCGGCGAGCGAGCCGGCCGTCGCGCCGTTCGAGTCGGTGTCCCAGCCGCCGGACACCGCGCAGCCGATGGAGCGGCCGAAGTCGCCGTCCGCGTGGGTGAGGGCGGCGGCGAGCAGCGCCGCGTTGGGCAGGACGTGCACCCAGTGGTGGCCGGCCCCGTAGACCTCGTGGAGCCGGTCCACGACCGTGTCGAAGTCCGCTTCCGCGCGGGCCGTCCGGATGCCCAGGCGTACCGCCTGCGCGTACCGGGAGCGGGGCGGCACCACCCGGAGACCGGCAGCGAGACAGCCGTGCACATCGCTCTCGCCGCCGGCCGCCAGGGCGAGGGCGGCGGCGGTGAACATCGCGCCGTACACCCCGTTGGCCGTGTGGGTGAGGGCCGCGTCCCGATGGGCCTGTTCCGCGGCGGCGCCGGGGTCGCCGGGGTGCGTCCAGCCGTGGACGTCGGCCCGGATCTGGGCGCCGATCCACTCCCGGAACGGGTTGCGGTGGTGTGCGGTGTCCGGCGGCTCGATGCCGTCGAGCAGATTGCGGTACGCGATGCGCTCGGCGGTGAAGACGCGGCCCGCGGGGAGCTCGTCGAGCCAGAGCCCGGCCAGGTCGCAGGTGCTGAACCCCTTGCCGTGCCGCTGGAGCAGAAGCACGGTCAGCAGCGGGTGGTCGAGGTCGTCGTCCTCCGGCATCCCGTCGATGTTCTCGGCCAGCGAGGTGGGGGCGGAGCGACGGTTCCAGGGGTACGCGGCGGCCAGCTCGGCGGGGACGCCCCGGGCGGTGAACCAGGTGGTGAGCGGCCAGTTGCCGGTGGCGCGGGCCAGGGCTCGGATGCCGGCCAGCGGCAGTTTCTCGACCGGTTTGCCCAGCAGGCATCCCGCGGCCCGCCCCAGCCACGCCGCGTGCAGCCGCTCGGGCCCGATGGACACCTGGCGGCCGGGCGGGGCGGGCCAGCGCGGGCAGGCGGCCCTGATCCCGGGCAGGTCGCTCGGCTCGTCATCGGCCAGCGGGCTCTTCAGCAGGGCGAGTTCGTCCAGCAGCTGCCCGGCGAGCGCGCGCAGCCGGCGCGAGGCCGAGGGCTGCGCGGGATCCGAGGGCTCCGACGCTCCCGCCCGCGCGGGGGCGGGGGCGCCGCCGGCCGCGTACCAGCGCCGGGCGATGTCCGTGGCGTCCCGGCCGTCCTGCTCGGCCTGCCGCAGCTCATGGCCCACCAGGTCCTCGGTCTGGACCCATGTCAGGCGTACGGTCACCTTCCGTCGCCCGCCAGTGCGGCGAACGCCGCCTCGTGCGCCCGGCGTCGTGCCGTGTCCTGCACGAAGACCTCGCGGGCCACCTCGGCGAGTGCCCGCGCCGGGGCGTGCAGATCGAGGCGGCTGGCCTCGGCGACCGTCTTCACCCAGGCCTCGGGGATCGCCTGTTCGCCGTGGAGGGCGCCGGCCAGCGCTCCGCTCATCGTGGCGATCGAGTCGCAGTCACGGCCGTAGTTGACCGAGCCGAGCACCGTGTGCCGGAAGTCGCCGCCGCCCACGAGCAGCATGCCGAGCGCGACGGGCAGTTCCTCGATGGAGTGCAGTCGCGAGGGCCGCCGGGCGCCGAGCGAGGGGTCACGGTAGTGCGGGCCCACCGTGTCGAAGGGGGCGACCGCGGCGCGCAGCGGCACCAGCGCCGACTCGAAGTCCGTGTAGCCGGACGCCACTTCGCACACCGCCTCGATCGCCGAGCGGGTGCCGTCCTTGGCCAGGGCGAGCGCGGCCTCGACGACGGATGCGGGGGTCGCGCCCGGTGCGCACGCGGCGGCGACCGAGGCGGCCAGGACCCCGGCCGCCTCCCGCCCGTAGGAGGACTGGTGGGCGCCCGCGACGTCCAGGGCCTCCGCGTACGCGGCTTCCGGGTGGGCGGCGTTGACCAGGCCGACCGGGGCCATGTACATCGCCGCCCCGCAGTTGACGATGTTGCCCGAACCTGCCTCGCGGGGGTCGGCGTGCCCGTAGTGCAGCCGTGTGACGATCCACTTCTCGGCGAGGAAGATCCGTTGCAGGGGGAGCGCCTCGGCCTCCAGCTCCGGGATCCAGCGGGGCCTGGACATCAGGTCGGGCACCAGATGGTCGGCGACGGCGTAGGCGTCGAGATGGCCGCGCACCCTCTCGTACACCCGGATCAGCGCGTGGGTCATCAGGGTGTCGTCGGTGATGTGCCCGTCGCCCTTGTGGTACGGGGCGATGGGGCGTGCGGTGCGCCAGTCGTCGCCGTACCAGGGTCCGACGACGCCGGTCACCCGGCCGCCGTGTCGCTCGGCGATCTGCTCGGGTGTCCAGCCCTCGACGGGACCGCCGAGCGCGTCGCCGACGGCCGCGCCGACGAGGGCTCCGCTGATGCGTTCATCCAGGGTGAGCGTCGTGGTGGACGTGCCGGCCGTGAGCGACTCGGGTGTTTTGTGTGCCATGACCGGATTGTCCACCCGGGGTGGCCGGTTCCGTGGCTGCCAGCAGCCCGGCGAGTTCGATGAGGTCCGTACCGGCGAGCAGGGGCAGCGCGCACCCGGCGAGCGTCCGGCAGGCCTCCCGCCAGCCCTCGGGCACGCCCGCCGTTCCGCCCAGCGCCCCGGTCAGTGCCCCGGCCAGCGCGGGCGCCGAATCCGCGACCCGGGACAGACAGGCCGCGGCCGGAACGGCCTGGGCGAGCTCGCCCCTGGCCGCGGTCGTCAGGGCGAGGGCGACCGGCACGGTCTCGGCCGCGGCGATCCCGTAGCTGTAGACATGGTCCACGATCTGGTGCTCCAGCACGGGGACGAGCGCGAAGGCGCCCGCCGCCTCGTCCGCGAACTCCCGGGCCAGCCGCACCGCGTGGACCGCGTTACGCGCGATCTCGGTGCCCTCGGGGAGCCGCCCGAGCGCCGCGTTCACCACCGTGTCGACGTCCGCCCCGGCCAGGGCCTCGGCGATCGCGGCCGCGACGGCACGCGCGCCGTGCACCCCGTCACCGTCCTGGGTGTACCGGGCGTCGAACTCGGCGAGCCCGGCCGCCGCGGCCGGGTCGCCCGGGTGCACGACGGCGAGCACGGCGGCCCGCACACAGGCCGCGTCGTCGAAGTAGTGCGGATTGTCGTGCCCGGTGGCGGGCGGGCGCAGCCCGGCGGCCAGATTGCCGAGCCCGGCCCGTACGGAGATCCGGGCCCGCAGCGGCAGGACGGCCGACTCGACCTCGGGCGCCCTGGCGCTCGCCGCGGCCACCTTCGCCGCCAGCGCGTTCCACGACCGGTCGATCGCGTCCCGCATCCGGTGGCCGGGGGAGAGGCCGGGTGCGTGGTCGGCCGCGGCGGCCAGCACGGTCCTGGCGGCGAACGCGGCCCACTCGGCGTCGTCGGAAGGACCGAGCCGCAGCGGTTCGGGCGGCTGGTTCAGGGCGATGGGCACGGGGAGCGTCGTCGTCGCGTTCTGTTCGGCGAAGGTGTCCAGCTCCCGGGTGAGCCGCCGCGTCCACTCCGGCATCCGCGCCGCCCGGTGCCGTGCGGCAGGCCACCCGGCGGCGTCGCCCGCCGCCAGCCCGAGCAACAGACCCTCGATCCTGGCCCGCCGGTCCGGCGCGCCGGTCATCGGGCGTCCTGCCGGACACCGGACGCGGGCGCGCCCGGGGCGGTGCGTACGGGTGTGTGCCAGGCGGGGAAGGGTGCGGGCTCCCGGCCCGCGGCGGACCGCGCCGCCACCGGCCGTTCCATGTCGTCCGGGGTCAGCAGATCCGCGATGTCCAGGACATGGTGGCCCCGCATCGACGGCAGGCAGCTGCCCCGCACCGGTCCGATCGCCGCCGCCCAGTCCCCGGGGATCGCGGCCACCCCGTGCAGGGCGCCGGCCAGCGCCCCCGCCACGGCGGCCGTGGTGTCGGCGTCCCTGCCCATGTTCACGGCCGTGAGCACCGCCGTACGGAAATCACCGCGCGCCGCCGTGAGGGCGCCGAAGGCCAGGCCCACCGCCTCCGGAGCCAGATCCGTCCACGGGTAGCCGCCGATCACCACCGCCGAGCGCACCGCGCGTTCCCCGGTAAGCCGGTCGGGGTAGGAGCGCTGCGCCGCCGTGACCGCGCGGCGCAGCGAGCGCGCCGTCCAGGAGTCCATCGGGACGGCCGAGAGCGCGGCGGCGATCACGGAGGCGAGTCCCGCGCCCACCATCGCGGCCGCCACCCCCGCCGCGACCGCCTGGCCGCCGTAGATGCCCTCCCCGTCGTGGCTGACCCGCCCGTCCACCGCCACCAGACGGGCGGCCTCGGCGGGGCGGCCCGCCGCGAACACCCCGAACGGCGCCGCCCGCATCGCGAGACCGTCGCTCCAGGCGTGCCGGTGCTGGGCGGAGATCGGGGCGGCCAGACCGCGCCGCAGATTCTCCAGCGTGCCCCGCTCGCTGAATCCGGCGCCCCGGAAGGGGCCCTCGTCCAGATCGGCGATCCAGTGGTGCCAGGCCCGTTCGACATGCGAGACGGTGAGCGCGGAACCGTGCCTGGCCAGCAGCAGCCCGGAGAAGATCGCGTACTCCGTGTCGTCGGTCCCCGCCGGATCGTCACTGACGAACCCCTCGATACGGCCCCAGCGGCGGCGGATCTCGGACGGGCGCATGTTCTCCGCGGGCGCCCCGAGCGCGTCCCCCACCGCGAGCCCCAGCAACGCCCCCCGCGCCCGGTCCCCCGTGCCGACCGCCGCACCCTCCGTCATGAGCTCCATCGTGCCGACCCTTCACTCCCACCCGGAACAACCGGATATGCGAGGTTTCCCCGATCGCACGGAAGCGAGGCGTATTTTCGTACAAATCGTCCGCCCGGGTGATGCTCCCGAGGTGGGTAAGTTCGGCCTTCCTTGCTGGCGAGAGGCCTTTTTCGTGCGTACTTTCGACGGTGCGGAGCGGGGGACATGGAGCCCGCTCCCGGAAGGGGAGAGCTGTGTCCATCATCGAGACCGACGCCGTACTGCACGAGGCGCACCGGGACAACCACACCCACCGTGACGTCAACGGTGGCTGGCTGCGGCCCGCGGTGTTCGGCGCCATGGACGGTCTCGTCTCCAACCTCGCCCTGATGACGGGCGTCGCCGGAGGAGCCGTCTCCCAGCAGACCATCGTCATCACCGGCCTGGCGGGGCTCGCCGCAGGGGCGTTCTCGATGGCCGCGGGGGAGTACACCTCCGTCGCGTCGCAGCGCGAACTCGTCGAGGCCGAGCTCGCCGTCGAGCGGCGTGAGCTGCGCAAACACCCCAAGGACGAGATGCGGGAGCTGGCCGCGCTCTACGAGTCCCGGGGGGTGGAGCCCGCGCTCGCCCGTGAGGTGGCACGGCAGCTGTCCAGGGACCCGGAGCAGGCCCTCGAAATACACGCGCGCGAGGAGCTGGGCATCGACCCGGGCGACCTGCCGTCGCCGCTCGTCGCAGCCCTGTCCTCCTTCGGGGCCTTCGCGCTGGGCGCCCTGCTGCCCGTACTGCCCTATCTGCTCGGCGCCGGCCGGATGTGGCCGGCTGTGCTGCTCGCCCTGGCCGGACTGTTCGGCTGCGGCGCGGTGGTGGCCAGGGTGACGGCACGTACCTGGTGGTTCAGCGGGCTGCGTCAGCTGGTGCTCGGCGGGGCCGCGGCCGCCATCACCTACGGGCTCGGCGCGCTGTTCGGTGTGGCCGTCGGCTGACGCCCGGGACGGGGCGGGGCCCCGGCGGTGTCGGTGGCGTGTGACGTACGTCTTGACGCACGTCACTGGGCCTACGGGGTGCGCCCGCCTTAAAATGAGACGCTATGCAGTGCTACACATAAGTAGCCGTTACCCGGCGGTTTCGATTCCATGACCACGGGGCAAGAGCCGTAGACACTCGCGGGCAACGACGCCCGCTCTCTGCAGTCTCCCCGGTCAGTGATCCACGAGGATCCGTCGGATCAGGACCCACCCGCGCCACACTCCGTGGTGTCCGCATGTTGGAACGGGCTATCCGCTTTTTGAGAAGCGCTCCATCATGTAACCTGCAAAAAATTTTCGCAGAGGGCCAACGTCGTCCCTCGGCACAGCACATGCCACGACGACGACGGGAGAGCCGATGCGTTCCGACGCCTGGTCGCCCATGGACGGTCGCCCTGTCCAGCAGGGGATGTACGACCCCCGTAACGAGCACGACGCCTGTGGCGTCGGGTTCGTGGCCACTCTGACCGGTGTGGCCAGCCATGAGCTGGTCGAGCAGGCGCTGACCGTACTGCGCAATCTCGAACACCGCGGCGCCACAGGATCCGAGCCCGACTCGGGTGACGGCGCCGGCATTCTCCTCCAGATCCCGGACGCCTTCCTCCGCGAAGAGGCCGGATTCGAACTCCCCGAGGCCGGCTCCTACGCCGTCGGTATCGCCTTCCTGCCCGCGGACGACTCCACCGGGGCCGTCCGGCGGATCGAGAAGATCGCCGCCGAGGAGGGCCTCGACGTCCTCGGCTGGCGCCAGGTCCCGGTCACACCGGACCTCCTGGGCAAGGGCGCCCGCGCCACGATGCCCGAATTCCGCCAGCTGGTCGTCGCCGACGGCGAGAACACCGGTATCGCCCTGGACCGCAAGGCATTCGTCCTGCGCAAGCGTGCCGAGCGTGAGGCCGGGGTGTACTTCCCCTCGCTCTCCGCACGCACGATCGTCTACAAGGGGATGCTGACCACCGGGCAGCTCGAGCCGTTCTTCCCCGACCTCTCCGACCGCCGCTTCGCCACCGCGGTCGCCCTGGTCCACTCGCGCTTCTCCACCAACACCTTCCCGAGCTGGCCGCTCGCCCACCCGTACCGCTTCGTCGCGCACAACGGCGAGATCAACACGGTCAAGGGCAACCGCAACTGGATGAAGGCCCGCGAGTCCCAGCTCGCGTCCAGCCTCTTCGGGGAAGCCCAGCTCGACCGGATCTTCCCCGTCTGCACCCCGGACGCCTCCGACTCCGCCTCCTTCGACGAGGTCCTCGAACTGCTCCACCTCGGCGGCCGCTCGCTGCCGCACTCGGTGCTGATGATGGTCCCCGAGGCGTGGGAGAACCACGCCTCCATGGACCCGGCCCGCCGCGCCTTCTACCAGTACCACTCCACGATGATGGAGCCCTGGGACGGCCCGGCCTGTGTCACCTTCACCGACGGCACCCAGGTCGGCGCGGTCCTCGACCGCAACGGTCTGCGCCCCGGCCGCTACTGGGTCACCGACGACGGCCTCGTCGTCCTCTCCTCCGAGGTCGGCGTCCTGGACATCGACCCCGCGAAGGTCGTCCGCAAGGGCCGCCTCCAGCCCGGCCGGATGTTCCTCGTCGACACCGCCGAGCACCGCATCATCGAGGACGACGAGATCAAGGCGTCCCTGGCCGCCGAGAACCCGTACCAGGAGTGGCTGGAAACCGGCGAGATCGCGCTCGAGGACCTCCCCGAGCGCGAGCACATCGTCCACACCCACGCCTCGGTCACCCGCCGCCAGCAGACCTTCGGCTACACCGAGGAAGAGCTCCGCGTCCTCCTCGCCCCGATGGCCCGCACCGCGGGTGAACCCCTCGGCTCCATGGGCACCGACTCGCCGATCGCCGCGCTCTCCGAGCGCCCCCGGCTGCTCTTCGACTACTTCACCCAGCTGTTCGCCCAGGTCACCAACCCGCCGCTGGACGCCATCCGCGAGGAGCTCGTCACCTCGCTGCGCTCCACCCTCGGCCCCGCCGGCAACATCCTGGAGCCGACCGCCGCCGCGTGCCGCAGTGTCGCGCTGCCCTTCCCGGTGATCGACAACGACGAGCTGGCCAAGCTCATACACATCAACGCCGACGGCGACATGCCGGGCATGAAGGCCGCGACCCTGTCCGGCCTCTACCGCGTCAGCGGCGGCGGCGATTCGCTCTCCGACCGGATCGAACAGATCACCGCCGAGGTCGACGCCGCCATCGAGGACGGCGCCCGCCTCATCGTCCTGTCCGACCGGCACTCCGACGCCGAGCACGCGCCGATCCCCTCGCTGCTGCTCACCTCGGCCGTCCACCACCACCTCATCCGCACCAAGCAGCGCACCCAGGTGGGCCTGCTGGTCGAGGCCGGCGACGTCCGCGAGGTCCACCACGTCGCGCTGCTCATCGGCTACGGCGCCGCCGCCGTCAACCCGTACCTCGCGATGGAGTCCGTCGAGGACCTCGTCCGCGCCGGCACGTTCATCGAGGGCATCGAACCCGAGCTGGCCATCCGCAACCTGATCTACGCCCTCGGCAAGGGCGTCCTGAAGGTCATGTCCAAGATGGGCATCTCGACCGTCGCCTCCTACCGCGGCGCCCAGGTCTTCGAGGCCGTCGGCCTCGACGAGGCCTTCGTCGCCCAGTACTTCAACGGCACCGCCACCAAGATCGGCGGCGCCGGACTCGACGTCGTCGCCAAGGAGGTCGCGGCCCGGCACACCAAGGCGTACCCCGCCTCCGGCATCGCCGCGTCGCACCGCGCCCTGGAGATCGGCGGCGAGTACCAGTGGCGCCGCGAGGGCGAACCGCACCTGTTCGACCCGGACACGGTCTTCCGCCTCCAGCACGCCACCCGCAACCGCCGGTACGACATCTTCAAGAAGTACACCGGCCGGGTCAACGAGCAGTCCGAGCGCCTCATGACGCTCCGCGGACTCTTCAACTTCAGGAACGGCCGCGAGCCGATCTCCATCGACGAGGTCGAGTCCGCCTCCGAGATCGTCAAGCGCTTCTCCACCGGCGCCATGTCGTACGGCTCCATCTCCCAGGAGGCGCACGAGACACTCGCCGTCGCCATGAACCAGCTGGGCGGCAAGTCCAACACCGGCGAGGGCGGCGAGGACTCCGAGCGTCTCTACGACCCGGCACGACGCTCCTCCATCAAGCAGGTCGCCTCCGGCCGTTTCGGTGTCACCAGCGAGTACCTCGTCAACGCGGACGACATCCAGATCAAGATGGCGCAGGGCGCCAAGCCCGGCGAGGGCGGCCAGCTGCCCGGCCACAAGGTCTACCCGTGGGTCGCCAAAACCCGGCACTCCACCCCGGGCGTCGGCCTGATCTCGCCCCCGCCGCACCACGACATCTACTCCATCGAGGACCTGGCTCAGCTGATCCACGACCTCAAGAACGCCAACCCGGCGGCCCGCGTCCATGTGAAGCTGGTCTCCGAGGTCGGCGTCGGCACGGTCGCGGCGGGTGTCTCCAAGGCCCACGCGGACGTCGTCCTGATCTCAGGACACGACGGCGGTACGGGCGCCTCACCGCTCACCTCCCTCAAGCACGCGGGCGGCCCCTGGGAACTCGGCCTCGCCGAGACCCAGCAGACCCTGCTGCTCAACGGCCTGCGCGACCGCATCGTCGTCCAGACCGACGGCCAGCTCAAGACCGGCCGCGACGTCGTCATCGCCGCCCTGCTGGGCGCCGAGGAGTTCGGTTTCGCGACCGCGCCGCTCGTCGTCTCCGGCTGCGTCATGATGCGCGTCTGTCACCTCGACACCTGCCCGGTCGGCATCGCCACCCAGAACCCCGTCCTGCGGAGCAGGTTCTCCGGCAAGGCCGAGTACATCGTCAACTTCTTCGAGTTCATCGCCGAGGAGGTCCGCGAGATCCTCGCCGAGCTCGGCTTCCGCACCATCGAGGAGGCCGTCGGCCACGCCGAACTCCTCGACACCGAGCGTGCCGTCAGCCACTGGAAGGCCCAGGGACTCGACCTCGAACCCCTCTTCCATGTGCCCGAACTCCCCGAGGGCGCGGCGCGCCACCGCACCAGCGAGCAGGACCACGGCCTGGCCAAGGCCCTCGACAAGCAGCTGATCAAGCTCGCCGCCGACGCCCTGGGCGCCGACAGCGCCGAGGCCGCCCAGCCCGTACGGGCGCAGGTCGCGATCCGTAACATCAACCGGACCGTCGGCACCATGCTCGGCCACGAGGTGACCAAGAAGTTCGGCGGTGCGGGCCTGCCCGACGACACCATCGACATCACCTTCACCGGGTCCGCGGGCCAGTCCTTCGGCGCGTTCGTACCGCGCGGTGTGACGCTGCGCCTGGAGGGCGACGCCAACGACTACGTCGGCAAGGGCCTCTCCGGCGGCCGCGTCATCGTCCGCCCCGACCGCGGCGCCGACCACCTCGCCGAGTACTCCACCATCGCCGGCAACACCATCGGCTACGGGGCCACCGGAGGCGAGCTGTTCCTCCGCGGCCGGACCGGCGAGCGCTTCTGCGTCCGTAACTCCGGTGCCACGGTCGTCTCGGAAGGCGTGGGCGACCACGGCTGCGAATACATGACCGGGGGCCACGCGGTCGTCCTCGGCCGCACCGGACGCAACTTCGCCGCAGGCATGTCCGGCGGTATCGCGTACGTCATCGACCTCGACCTCGACAACGTCAACACCGGCAACATCGGCGCCGTCGAGACCCTCGACGACACCGACGAGCAGTGGCTGCACGATGTCGTGCGCCGCCACCAGGAGGAGACCGGATCCACGGTCGCCGAGAAGCTGCTGGCCGACTGGGACACCGCGGCCCCCCGCTTCAGCAAGATCATCCCGTCCACCTACAAGGCAGTGCTCGCCGCCAAGGACGCCGCTGAGCTCGCCGGTCTCTCCGAGCAGGAGACCACCGAGAAGATGATGGAGGCGGCGACCAATGGCTGACCCCAAGGGCTTCCTGACCACCGGACGCGAGGTCGCCGAGACCCGCCCCGTCGGCGAGCGCGTCAAGGACTGGAACGAGGTCTACGTTCCGGGATCGCTGCTCCCGATCATCAGCAAGCAGGCCGGCCGCTGCATGGACTGCGGCATCCCGTTCTGCCACAACGGCTGTCCGCTCGGAAACCTCATCCCCGAGTGGAACGACTACGCCTACCGCGAGGACTGGTCGGCGGCGTCCGAGCGCCTGCACGCCACGAACAACTTCCCGGAGTTCACGGGCCGCCTGTGCCCCGCACCGTGCGAGTCGGCGTGCGTCCTCGGCATCAACCAGCCGGCCGTCACCATCAAGAACGTCGAAGTCTCCATCATCGACAAGGCCTGGGACAGCGGCGACGTCACCCCGCAGCCGCCCGAGCGCCTCTCCGGCAAGACCGTCGCCGTCGTCGGCTCGGGCCCGGCGGGACTCGCCGCCGCCCAGCAGCTGACCCGTGCCGGCCACACCGTCGCCGTCTTCGAGCGCGCGGACCGCATCGGGGGACTCCTGCGCTACGGCATCCCCGAGTTCAAGATGGAGAAGTCGCACATCAACCGCCGCATCGAGCAGATGCGCGCGGAGGGCACCAAGTTCCGCACGGAGGTGGAGATCGGCAAGGACATCGACGCCGCGAAGCTCCGCCGCCGCTACGACGCGGTCGTCATCGCCGCCGGTGCCACCGTCTCCCGCGACCTGCCCGTCCCGGGCCGCGACCTGAACGGCGTGCACTTCGCGATGGAGTACCTCCCGCTCGCCAACAAGGTGCAGGAGGGCGACCTGACGGTCTCCCCGATCACCGCCGAGGGCAAGCACGTCGTCGTCATCGGCGGCGGCGACACCGGCGCCGACTGCGTCGGCACCGCCCACCGGCAGGGCGCGGCCTCCGTCACCCAGCTGGAGATCATGCCGCGGCCGGGCGAGGAGCGTAACGCCAACCAGCCCTGGCCGACCTTCCCCATGCTCTACAAGGTCACCTCCGCGCACGAGGAGGGTGGCGAGCGGATCTACTCCGTCTCCACCACCCACTTCGAGGGCGACGAGGACGGCAACGTCCAGTCCCTCCACCTCATCGAGGTGGAGTTCAAGGACGGCAAGCTGGAGCAGAAGGCCGGCACCGAGCGCGTCATCCCCGCCCAGCTCGTCACCCTGGCCATGGGCTTCACCGGCACCGACCAGGCCAACGGCCTCGTCCAGCAGTTCGGCGTCGGCCTCGACGAGCGCGGCAACATCGCGCGCGACGAGGACTATGCCACCGACGTCGAAGGCGTCTACGTCGCCGGAGACGCGGGCCGCGGCCAGTCCCTCATCGTCTGGGCCATCGCCGAGGGCCGCTCCGCGGCGCGCGGCGTGGACCGCTACCTGACCGGAACCAGCGCCCTGCACGCCCCGATCCGCCCGACGGACCGTTCACTGACGGTCTGACCGCGGCACACAGACGTCCCGTACAACGGCGTACGGAACTGAACGCGGCGCCCGCCCCGTCCCCGACCGGACATGGGTGGGCGCCGCGACGCGTTCCGGGCCGGATCAGCCGGTCAGCGCCAGTGCGGACACGGCGGCCAGGGCGCCCGTCACCGACAGCACAAGGCCGGTCCCCAGGAAGCGCCCCAGGGCGATCCGCGTCCCGTGCAAGCGGCACCGCTCGAACCACAGCAGCGTCGCCAGGGACGCCCACGGGGCCACGAGCGGCCCCACGTTGACGCCGATCAGCAGCGCCAGCAACTGCTGGTGATTGCCCACGGGGACGACCTCCTCACCCGCCAGATAGGCCGGCAGGTTGTTCAGGACGTTCGCGAGACCCGCACCCACCCCCGCCGACCGCAGCATCCCCGAGAAACCGTTGCCGGAGCCCAGCGCCGACTCCAGCAGCCCGTGCAGACCGTGCGCGCCGATCGTCTGCACCACCAGGAACATCCCCGGGACCAGCACCAGCAGCCGCCACGGCACCAGCGAAAGCCGCAGCTCCTGCCTGCGCCGAACGGCGAACGCCACCACGACCACCACCATCGCGGTCAGCGACGCCGACCAGAGCGGCACGTCCGCCACCAGGATCGCCACCAGGAAGCCCGCACAGGCCACCGCGCAGATCCGCAGCAGCACCGGATCGCGGGCCACCGTCGCGCCCGGCGGGGTGTACCGGTCCGCGCCGCGCCGGCCACGCCGCCAGTAGAAGACCCACAGACACGCGGCCGTCACGGCGATCGAGGCGAGCTGCGGCAGCCACATCACCGCCGCGAGACCGGACGGCGAGAGCGCCACCCGCTCCGCCGCCAGCAGATTCGTCAGATTCGATACCGGCAGCAGCAGACTCGCCGTGTTGGCGAGCCACACCGTCGTCATCGCCAGCGGCACCGGCGCGATCCCCACCCGGGTGGCCAGCGACAGCATGACCGGGGTGAGCAGCACCGCCGTGGTGTCCAGATTCAGCGTGATCGTGGTGAGCGACGCGAACAGCACGCACAGCCCGAACAGCAGCGGATAACGCCCCCGCCCCGCATGCGCCATCCAGGCCGCCACCACATCGAAGACCTGTGCCCGGCCCGTCAGCTCGGCCATCACGATCACGGTGCCGAGGAACACCACCAGCGGCCCCACCCGCCGCATCTCGTCGGCGGCGGGCCCCGAGGGCAGCAGCCCCGTCACCACCGCGAGCAGCCCCAGGAGCAGCAGACCGCCCGCCAGCCAGTCGAGCGGGTGCAGCCGGCGGAGCAGCAGCCGGACACGCCCGCCGGGCGCCTGGCCCGGCCCCGAGAGATCTCTCACCACGGGATGATGATCTCAGAAAGTGGACGCAGCTCAGGGAGCGCCGAGTTCGGCGGTGCGGCCACCGGCGCCGCCCCACGGGCCCCGCCGCTCGTGGTCAGGCCGCACCCCGTCAGGCCGCCCCCCCGTCAGGCCGCCCCCCCGTCAGGCCGCCCCTCTCAGGCCGACCCCGTCAGCACGGCCGTCCGTACGACGACCACCACCGCCAGCAGCGCGACCAGGACCACCCCGCCGGTCAGCTGGGCCGCGGACGTCCGCAGCTTCGCCGGCGCGTACGCGAGACCGTAGGTCACCAGGCCACCGGTCAGCAGCCCGCCCAGGTGTCCCTCCCACGAGGTGAACGCCGCGGAGATGACCATCCAGAGCAGGAACCCCGCCATGAAGCGGTTCACCGCCCGCATGTCCCGGCCCAGCCGTCGGCTGATGACGTAGAAGGACGCAGCCAGACCGAAGATCGCCCCTGATGCGCCGACCGCCGTCGTCTCCGGCGAGATCAGGTACACCAGCACGGAGCCGCCCACCGCGGACAGCAGATACAGCGCCAGATACCGCGCCCGGCCGAGCTGCCCCTCCACGATCCTGCCGAGATTCCACAGCGCGAGCATGTTGAAGACCAGGTGCATCACACCGAACGACGCGTCGGGCGGCAGATGCAGGAAGGAACCCGTCAGCAGCCGGTACCACTCCCCGTCGGCCACCCCGTCGAGCTCGAAGCCGGGGTACGTCTCCCCTTTGTAGTAGTACTGCCCGCCCGACGGGTCGACCAGCACCGCGCCCAGCATCCCGAACCGGTCCACCACCCCGTCCCGGACCACCTCGACGACGTACGCCACGATGTTCAGCGCCATCAGCACATACGTCACGAGCGGCCGCGCGGCCCTCGGCACCGCACCGCCGAACAGCGAACGGGCCTGACGGACCGAGCGCTGCCCCTGCGCCACGCACTCCACGCAGTGGTGCCCGACCGACGCCTCACGCATGCAGTCGGGGCAGATGTACCGGTCGCAGCGCGTGCAGCGCACATACGTCTCGTACGACGGATGGCGGTAACACGTGGTGGCGGCGGCCTCCATGGCCGGCTCCTTCATTCGTGGACGGGAACGCGTGGACGGGGGACGCGTGGACGGGCGAGGAGGGCCGCCGGGGCGGCGGCGCTCAAGATAGCGAACGCCGGTGAGGCGCGGCACACGTGGGTTGCGGTGACGCGCGGCGCATCCTGACAGAAGGTGTCCGGATTACGGGGTTCGATGGGACCCATGACAGCGAACGAGACACCCGGGTCATGGCAGGACTTCCGCAGCGCGGAACCGGCCTTCGCCGACACCGTGCGCACGAGGTTCCAGCAGTACAAGCACCACGTCCTCGCGACCCTGCGCGCGGACGGTTCGCCCCGGGTCACCGGCCTCGAGGCGGACTTCCGCATGGACGCCCTGTGGCTCGGCATGATGCCGGGCTCCCGCAAGGCGCTCGACCTACGGCGCGACCCGCGCTTCGCCCTCCAGGCCAATCCCGGTCCTGACGCCGAGATGGCCGACGGCGACGTACGCGTCTCCGGGCGGGCCGTGGAGATCACCGACCCCGCCGTGCTGGCCCGCTACGTCGATGAGGCGGCCCCGCCGGAGCCCTTCCTCCTCTTCCGCGCCGACCCCACCGAGGTGGTCCGTACCGGGCTCGACGGCGACGACATCGTCGTACAGGTCTGGCGCCCCGGCCACCCCCTGCGCACCCTGCGCAGGGGCGCCGACGACAGCCCCGTCCGGGAATCCTGACCATCCTGACCGCCGGGCCCCCTGCCCTGCCCCCGCCCCCTGCCCCGCCCACCCGTGCGGCGTAACCCCGGCCGCGG
This sequence comes from Streptomyces sp. NBC_01012, assembly GCF_045162755.1. Taxonomy (NCBI): domain Bacteria; kingdom Bacillati; phylum Actinomycetota; class Actinomycetes; order Kitasatosporales; family Streptomycetaceae; genus Streptomyces; species Streptomyces sp. NBC_01012. The sequence continues at coordinate 6,015,339 of NZ_CP108688.1, forward strand.
ATCCGGCCGCACGGCGTTGCGCGGGCCCTGGCGCGCCGGTACGTCCTTCGGGTGAAGCTCAACCCCGCGCAGGGCGCCACCAGCGGACTTCCCGGCGCGCCGGGAAGGAGTGATCCGCCGTCCGCCGACAGAACGTGCTACGGTTGCCGAGTTGCAGTTTTGGTACCCATGAACTTTATGTGCGCCTGACGGGAACCCTCCTCAGGCGCTTTATTGTTTTCCGGCTTTCTCCGGATGGGGCTCAATGCGGCGACTTGGAATTCGTAAAGTGCGGATTTCCGGCACTGCACCTCTTTTAGGAGAATGACATGGCTACTGGAACCGTGAAGTGGTTCAACTCGGAAAAGGGCTTCGGCTTCATCGAGCAGGACGGCGGCGGCGCCGACGTCTTCGCCCACTACTCCAACATCGCCACCCAGGGCTTCCGTGAGCTCCAGGAGGGCCAGAAGGTCTCCTTCGACGTCACGCAGGGCCAGAAGGGCCCGCAGGCGGAGAACATCGTCCCGGCCTAATTGCCGGACGCGTACCTCGCAGCCGGGGCCCGCACCGTGAAGGTGCGGGCCCCGGTTTGTGCTGTTTTCGAGTTCGTACTGTTTCCGACTCGTCCATTGCCCGGTTCGGCTCCGCCGCCGGGACACCTGCTCTGTGCTTGCATCCTGGGGCGCACAAGAAGCAGTCCGCAGCAGTCGGCAGTAACCCCAGGAATCCCCCAGGAGGGCAATTCCGTATGACCCGCTCCGAACGCCAGGACCGACCGACCCGCAACCGCCCGATAAGGGGCCGCGGCACGGACCGGGCACAGGCGAACACCCGAGGATCCGGCAAGGCGCCGGCCCGGCGCAGGCCCGCACCCGCCCAGGGCGGAGAGTTCGCCCTGCCGGAGACCCTGACCCCGGCACTGCCCGCCGTCGACGCGTTCGCCGAGCTGGACATGCCCGCCGCGCTGCTGAAGACCCTCGCCGCCCAGGGCATGACCGAACCCTTCCCCATCCAGGGCGCCACCCTGCCGAACTCGCTGGCGGGCCGGGACATCCTCGGCCGTGGCCGCACCGGCTCCGGCAAGACCCTCGCCTTCGGCCTGGCGCTGCTCGCCCGCACCGCCGGACGCCGCTCCGAGCCGCACGCCCCGCTGGCGCTCGTCCTCGTCCCCACCCGCGAGCTCGCCCAGCAGGTCACCGACGCGCTGACCCCGTACGCGACCGCCGTGAACCTGCGTGTCGCCACCGTCGTCGGCGGCATGTCGATCAGCAGGCAGTCCGGCGCGCTGCGCCGTGGCGCCGAGGTGCTCGTCGCCACGCCAGGCCGGCTCAAGGACCTCATCGAGCGCGGTGACTGCCGGCTCGACCAGGTCGCGATCACCGTCCTGGACGAGGCCGACCAGATGGCCGACATGGGCTTCATGCCGCAGGTCGTCGCGCTGCTCAAGCAGGTCGAGCCGGACGGACAGCGGATGCTGTTCTCCGCGACCCTCGACAAGAACATCGACCGGCTGGTCAAGATGTTCCTCACCGACCCGGTCGTGCACTCCGTCGACCCGTCCGCCGGCGCGGTCACCACGATGGAGCACCATGTGCTCCACGTCCTGGACGAGACGGACAAGAAGGCCGTCGCCACGAAGATCGCCGCCCGTGAGGGCCGGGTGATCATGTTCGTCGACACCAAGCGTGCCGCCGACCGCTTCGCCAAGCGGCTGCTCGCCAGCGGTGTACGGGCCGCGGCCCTGCACGGCGGCCGGTCCCAGCCGCAGCGCAACCGGACACTGGACCAGTTCAAGAACGGCCAGGTCACCGCGCTCGTCGCGACGAACGTGGCGGCCCGGGGCATCCACATCGACGACCTCGACCTGGTCGTCAACGTGGACCCGCCGACCGACCACAAGGACTACCTCCACCGTGGTGGGCGCACCGCACGCGCCGGTGAGTCCGGCAGCGTCGTCACGCTCGTGCTGCCGGAGGAGAAGCGTGAGATGACCCGGCTGATGCAGGACGCCGGCATCGCGCCGCGCACCACCCGCATCAGGTCCAGCGACGAGGAACTCGGCCGGATCACGGGGGCCCGCGAGCCGTCCGGCGTCGCGATCGTCATCGAGGTGCCGCAGCCGACGCAGCCCAAGCCGCGTACCCGCGGCGGGAACCAGGGCTCGGGCGCGGCGGCCGGCGGTTCCTTCCGCTCGGGCAGCCGGGGCCGTGGCCGGCGCGGCGGCTCGGGCGCGGCCTCCGGTGCGGCGCAGGGCGGCGCCGGTGGCGCGGCCCGCGGTGGTGGTGCGGGTGGCGGTGCGCGTGGCGGCTCCGGTGGCGGCGCGGCTCGCGGTGGCGCGGGCGGCTCGGCCCGCACCGCCGGGGCCGGCAGGGCCGGCGGCACGGGGCGCGGCAGTGCGCCCGGGCGCGGCCGCCGGGCAGCGTAACCACGAGTCGACCACGAGGGGCGGTGACCGCTGTGCCGGTCACCGCCCCTCGTGGCTCGGGCCGGGCCGCGCGACCGTGAACTCCTGGTCCTGGCTCTCGGGTTCCGTCGCCGGTACCGTCCGGGCTCAGCTCCCGGCCGGGCCCCCGGCCGCCCGACCCCCGGGCTCCGTCGGCTCCGCCCCGTACCCGTCGAGCGCCCTGCCCGCGGCGGCGGCAACCTCCGGGGCGGCGGTCCTGGCCAGCTCCCGCAGCAGGAGGGCCGCGCGGGTGGCGAACGGCCCGTCGTCCGTGCCGGACCCGAGCCGCGCCAGCACCTCCACGCCGAACCTCTGCCGCAGCGGATCCTCGCTCGCCGTCCACGCGGCCGCCGCCTGGAACGTCTCCTCGTCGCCGTACCGCGACAGCGCCTCCACCGCCGTCAGCCAGTTGTCCAGTTCGGGGCCCCCGCCCCGCAGCGCCCGGACGGCCAGCTCCTCGAACGGTGCCCGCAGGCCGAGCCCGCTCTCCAGGAGCGTCGCTATCGCGGCGTGCCCCGTCTGCAGGTCCTGGGACGCGAACGGCTCCCCGCCCCGCAGCAGTTCGACCGTGACGGTCACCCCGCCGTCCACGGGTGCGCGGCGCACCACGCTCTCGTGGCCCTCGCCCCCGTACATCCGGTGCAGCGCGTCACGCAGCTCCTGCTCCACGTCCAGCGTGAGCATGCGCCCGGCCTCCTCCAGTGCGGGCGACAGATCACGGGCGCCGTACCGCAGCAGGGCCCGCACGGTGTGCGCCGACCCCCGCCTCGCCGCGACCACCAGCGGGACCTCGCCCTGCGGTCCTGGCTGATCCGGGTCGGCGCCGTGCGCCAGGAGGACCTCCGCGACCCGCGCGTGGCCGAGGCCGGCAGCCCAGCGCAGCGCGGTGAAACCGAACTCCTCGCTCAGATCCGGCTCGGCCCCCGCGGACAGAAGGGCCCCGACGACCTCGGCGTGACCGCCGCACGCCGCCCCGCACAGCGGCAGATCGCCCGCATCGGGGCCGCTCGCCCGGTTCGGATCGGCGCCCGTGGCCAGGAGCAGCCGGACCGCACCGGGCAGGTCCTGCACGGACGCCAGATACAGCGCGGTCGTCCCCTCCGTGTCGCTCGACTCGGCGGACGCGCCCGCGCGAAGCGCCCGTACGACGGCGTCCTCATCGTCGTACAACGCCTCGAAGAGGGCCCTGCTGCCCTCCGCCGGACCATGCGTCATACACCGACCCTACGACTTTCCCGGTCCGGGACGGTTTGTCAGGTGTCGCACTCCAGGACCGTGCGGCACAGGCCGCACCTGGCCCGGGTCCGGCCCCTGACCGGGACACGGACGCGCTGGTGGCAGACGGGGCAGGCGAAGGAGACCCGCAGCCCGTCCGCCCCGCCCTCGAAGGCGTACGGGACGGACGGGTCGGGGGCGGCGCCCGGGTGTTCGCCCGCGTGACGGCGGTCCTTGGCGTAACGGCGCCTGCCCGCCCAGCCGGCGGCCGTCAACGGGGGCCGTTGCAGATCGCGCAGGGCCTCGGCCCGCCCCTTGGTGTACGCCGTGTACGCCTGGGGGCTGGTGAACCACACCGAGGGGTCCTCGTCGAAGACCAGCGCGCGCTTGGCGAGCACGTAACCGAACTCCTCGGGCGTGAGATAGCCGAGCTTCTGGCTGGAGAGCGCGTCCTGACGGAAGGCGTCCAGCAGCAGCCAGCCCGCGCCGAGGTAGGCCGTCACCGTGTCCGTGAGGATCTCGTTGTCGCGGGTACCGGGGAGCTCCAGGCCCAGCCGGTGCAGCAGCACATGGGTGATCTCGTGCGCGAGGGCGGCACCGATGTCCCTGCGATGCGTACGGAAGCGGTCGTTGAGCTCGATGAAGTACTCGGGCCCTGCGGTGAGTTCGACGCTCGCGGCGTGTTCCATCCGCCGGAAGCCGACGACGATACGGGCCTGCGGCAGACGCAGGTGCTGCACCAGGGCTCCGGCCACGCGCTGGGCGCCGAGATGCAGATCGTCCACGTCGGAGAACGCGGCGTCGACCGGAGCGAGGCTCGTGGCGTAGGCGTGCACACCGTCGGGGGAGAGCCGCCGGTAGAGCGAGGTGATCGCCGACCGGACGGCGTCGAGGTGCGGGAACCCATGGACGACCGGGCCGCCACCGCTGCCGTTACCGCCCCTGCCGCCGTTGCTGCCGTCGCTCACGTCCGAACCCCCATCGATGACGCTCAACGAGATCTCACTCTAGGGCGGTCCGGGCAAACTGGCCGGAACGGGGGGCGATGATCTTGGCCGGAAACCATGCCTTGTGTGAGCGGTGATCGTTTCCCGATAATCGGATCGTTCCTTGTCGCGGGCATGTCGAGAATGGTCGGCCTGTGCCCCTGACCAGGACAACGCATGTCTGCACACGACCACCCCCCACATCACCACCCCCCACATCACCCCCCACGAAAGCAGACACTCCTGTGAAGCAGCTTCTGCGCACGCTCAAGAGATGTTCCGTCATAGCCGCGGTGGCCCTCGCCACCTTCAGCCTCCAGCCGTCGAACGCCTCCGCCGCCCCCGCCCCCATCGTCGGCGGCACCCGCGCGGCCCAGGGCGAATTCCCCTTCATGGTCCGGCTCTCCATGGGCTGCGGCGGCGCGCTCTACGCCCAGGACATCGTCCTGACCGCCGCGCACTGCGTGGACGGCTCAGGCAAGGACACCTCGATCACCGCCACCGGCGGCACCGTCGACCTCCAGTCGTCCTCCGGCGTCACGGTCCGCTCCACCGAGGTCCTCCAGGCGCCCGGCTACGACGGCGTCGGCAAGGACTGGGCGCTGATCAAGCTCGCCGAGCCCATCGACCAGCCCACCCTGAAGATCGCCGACTCCTCGGCCTACGACACCGGCACCTTCACCATCGCGGGCTGGGGCGCCGCCACCGAAGGCGGCGGCCAGCAGCGCTACCTGCTGAAGGCCACCGTCCCCTTCGTCTCCGACGCCACCTGCCAGCAGGCCTACGGCGGCGACCTCGTACCCGGTGAGGAGATCTGCGCCGGAAACGTCAGCGACGGCGGCGTGGACTCCTGCCAGGGCGACTCCGGCGGCCCCATGTTCCGCAAGGACGACGCAGGCGCCTGGATCCAGGTCGGCATCGTCAGCTGGGGCGAGGGCTGCGCACGGCCCGGCTACCCCGGCGTCTACACGCAGGTGTCGGCCTTCGCCTCCGACATCGCCTCGGCCGCGTCGGACCTCTGACCCGGCTCACCCCGCACCACCCCCTGGGGGCACCCGTCCTGACGGGTGCCCCCAGGGTCGTCCCACGAACGGGCCCGCCGTCGATCACCCCAGGTGTCCGACGGTCTAAGCTCGCTGACCATGACCACGAGCGACATCGACGAGTACGTCACCACCGAACTGAACCGGCTGCGCGAGAGCATCGACAACATCGACGCCGCGGTCGTGCACATGCTCGCCGAGCGTTTCAAGGCCACCCAGCAGGTGGGCCACCTCAAGGCCGAACACCACCTCCCGCCCGCCGATCCCGCCCGCGAGGCCCGCCAGATCGCCCGCCTGCGACAGCTCGCCGAGAACGCCAAGCTGGACCCGGCCTTCGCCGAGAAGCTGCTGAACTTCATCGTGGCCGAGGTCATCCGCCACCACGAGCGCATCGCCGAAGAATCCGCGGGCCCCCACGCCTGACCCCGCAACGGGGGCCGGCCCCACCCGCATGCGGACGCCCGGCCCTCGTGCGGACGCCCCGCCCACCCGCATGCGGACGCCCGCCCCCGGCGCTTCACCCCCGCGCCTCCCCGCGGCCCCCTCGGCGTCAGCCCTGCGAGAACCTCACTGCACAGCCCCGGACCCGTACGGCAGCATGGGCGGCATGTCCGTACTGACGCGCAACGAAGCGCAGGCCCGCGCCCAACTCCTCGACGTACACCGGTACACGGTCGACCTCGACCTCACCACCGGCGACGAGACCTTCGGCTCCAGGACCGCCATCCGGTTCACCGCCCACGCCGCAGGAGACACCTTCGTCGAGATCAAGCCGGAAACCCTGCGCTCGATCAGCCTCGACGGACACACCCTGGACCCCGAGCGCCTCGACCGGAACCGCTACCCCCTGGACCGCCTCGCCCCTGGCCCCCACGAACTCACCGTCGACGCCACCATGCGCTACTCCCGCACCGGCGAAGGCATGCACCGCTTCACCGACCCGGCCGACGGCGAGACCTACGTCTACACCCAGCTCTTCCTGGACGACGCCCCACGCGTCTTCGCCGCCTTCGACCAGCCCGACCTCAAGTCCGTGTTCGATCTCACGGTCACCGCCCCCACCGGCTGGACCGTCCTCGGCAACGGCACCACCACCCGGGCCACCGAAGGCCGTTGGACCATCGCACCCACCCCGCCCATCTCCACCTACCTCGTGGCCGTCGCCGCGGGCCCCTGGCACTCCGTCACCACCCACCACGCCGGCCTCCCCTTCGGCATCCACTGCCGCCGCTCCCTCGCACCCCATCTGGACACCGACGCCGACGAAATCCTCGGCATCACCCGCGCCTGCTACGACCGCTACCACGAGAAGTTCGACGAGCCCTACCCCTTCGACTCCTACGACCAGGCCTTCGTCCCCGAATTCAACGCCGGCGCCATGGAGAACCCCGGACTCGTCACCTTCCGCGACGAATACATCTACCGCTCGGCCGTCACCGACACCGAACGCCAGACCCGCGCCGTCACCATCGCCCACGAGATGGCCCATATGTGGTTCGGTGACCTCGTCACCCTCACCTGGTGGGACGACATCTGGCTCAACGAGTCCTTCGCCGAGTACATGGGCTACCAGACCCTCACCGAAGCCACCCTTCCCCGAGCCCTGAACTCCGTCCGGGCGGGGGAGCCCCTGTTCCCCGACACCTGGACCGACTTCGGCATCGCACGCAAGGGCTGGGGCTACGACGCCGACCAGCGCCCCACCACCCACCCCGTGGCGCCCGACCCCCAGGCCGTGCCCGACACCGCATCCGCCCTCCTCAACTTCGACGGCATCTCCTACGCCAAGGGCGCCTCCGCACTCCGCCAACTCGTCACCTGGCTCGGCGAGAAGGACTTCCTCGCCGGCATCAACACCCACTTCGGGCGCCATAAATTCGCCAACGCCACCCTCGACGACTTCATCGACAACCTCGCGACCGCCACCGACCGCGACGTCCACGCCTGGGCCGCCACCTGGCTCCGCACCACCGGCATCGACACCCTCACCGCCCACGTCGAAAACGCCGGCAACAGCTGGAACCTCACCGTCGACCGCACCGGCGACCGCCCCCACCGCATCACCGTCGGCACCTACGACCACAGCCTCGACACCCAGACCGGCGCCGACCAGCTGACCCCGCGCAACCGCTTCGAACTCGACGTCTCCCAGGACCGCACCGCCATCACCCGTCCCGGCCACCGCCCCGACCTGATCGTCCTCAACGACCAGGACCTCACCTACGCCAAGATCCGCCTCGACCCCGACTCCTGGAACACCGCCCTCACCCACCTCTCCGGCATCCCCGACGCCCTCACCCGCGCCGTCATCTGGAACACCGCACGCGACATGGTCCGCGACGGAGCCCTCCACCCCACCGTCCACCTCACGGCAGCCCGCACCCACCTGCCTTACGAGACCGACCTCGCCCTCGTCCAAGGCGTCCTCGGCTTCGCCGCCACCCACATCGCCGACCGCTACCTCACACCCCAGGACCGGCCCACCGCCCTCGCCACCCTCACCTCCCTCAGCCGCGACCTCCTCCGCCGTACCGAAGGACTCACCGCCAAGGACTGGGAACAGGGCCCAGGCACCACCACACCGGGCACCGCACCCGGCACCCCCGGCCTCCGCCTCACCGCCGTACGCCACTTCATCGACGCCGCGACCCAGCCCGACGCCATCCAGGACTGGCTCCGCGAAGACACCGTCCCCGGCGGCCCCGAACTCGACCCCGAGCTCCGCTGGCGCATCCTCACCCGCCTCGCCGTCCTCGGCGCCATCGACGAGACCGCCATCGCCCACGAACTCGACAAGGACCCCAGCGCCACCGGCCAGGAAGGCGCCGCCCGCTGCCGCGCCGCCCTCCCCACCACCCAAGCCAAAAAGGCCGCCTGGGAAGCGATGTTCAGCGACGACAGCCTCTCCAACTACCTCTTCACCGCCACCGCCCAAGGCTTCTGGCAGCCCGAACAGACCGAACTCCTCCACCCCTACGTCGCCCGCTACTACCCCGACGCCATCGAACTCGCCGCCCGCCGCGGCCCCGCCATCGCCGACGCCGCCGGACGCCACGCCTTCCCCGCCCACGCCATCGACCCCGACAGCATCCACCTCGGCGAACAGGCCCTCCACCACCCCGCGCTCACCCCCGCACTACGCCGCAAACTCACCGACCAACTCGACGACGCCCGCCGCGCCCTCGCCGTACGCGACGCCCACTGAAGCCGACGCGCCCCGCCCCCAGCACCACGACAGGCCCGGCCCTCAGCCCTCCCGAGGAGCCGGGCACAGCCATACGGGCAACCGAAGGCCCATACCAGCCCCTCGACCCCCAACACCCCAGCACCAGGCCGCAGTACCCCTTTCGGGCCGAGATCGTTGGGCTCTTCGGCCGCCCCTCCGTACCCGAAGGACCACACCACCCATGCCCACCCCGCCCCTCGCCGGAGGCACCGCAGGCCCCGCCCACCTGCGCCCCCTCATCGACACCGTCCTCACCGCACTCCACGACGGCGCCACCCGCCGCGACGGCCCCCTCCCCGCCGGCGGCCCCGACACCGTCACGGAAAACCTCCACCGCACCACCGGCCCCCTCATCCCCGACCAGGGCAGCGGCGCCCACCACGCCCTGCGTACCCTCGTCACCGCACTCACCGAAGGCGCCGCAGACCCCGCACACCCCCACTGCGCCGCCCACCTCCACACCCCGCCCCTCGCCCTCGCCGCAGCAGCCGACCTCGCCGCATCGGCCCTCAACCCCTCCATGGACTCCTGGGACCAGGCCCCCGCGGCCTCCGCCCTCGAAACCGCCCTCACCACCGCGCTCGCCGCCGAGATCTACCCCCAGACCCCCAAGCCCGACGCCCTCATCACCACCGGCGGCACCGAAGCCAACCAACTCGCCCTGCTCCTCGCCCGCGAACGCCACGGCCCCGTACAGACCATCTGCGCCGCCAACGCCCACCACAGCATCACCCGCGCCGCCTGGCTCCTCGGCCTGCCCCGCCCCCTCGTCATCCCCGCCCCCACCGGCGTCATGGACCCCACCGCACTCCACGACGCCCTCACCCAGCACCACGGCCCCCTCCTCGTCACCGCCACCGCGGGCACCACCGACACCGGCCAGATCGACCCCCTCACCGAAATCGCCGACCTCACCACCACCCACCGCGCCGACCTCCACATCGACGCCGCCTACGGCGGACCCCTCCTCTTCAGCCCCACCCACCGCCACACCCTGCGCAGCCTCCACCGCGCCGACAGCGTCACCCTCGACCTCCACAAACTCGGCTGGCAGCCCGCATCAGCCGGCATCCTCGCCGTCCCGCACCACCACCGACTCGACCCCCTCCACCACCACGCCCCCTACCTCAACGCCGACGACGACACCGACGCAGGCCTCCCCGACCTCCTCGGCCGCTCCCTGCGCACCACCCGCAGGCCCGACGCCCTCAAGATCGCCGTCACCCTCCAGGCACTCGGCCGCGACGGACTCGCCGACCTCATCGACCGCACCATCACCGCCGCCCACCACCTCGCCGACCTCATCGAGAAGAACCCCGCACTCCAGCTCTACGACCGCCCCACCATCAGCACCGTCCTCTTCCGCCCCACCCACGCCGACGACACCACCGTCGCCACCATCCGCCGCACCCTCCTCAACCAAGGGGCCGCCGTACTCGGCCGCGCCCGCATCCACGACCGCCTCTGGTTCAAAGCCACCCTCCTCAACCCCCACACCACCCCCGACGACCTCGGGCAACTCCTCACCCTCATCACCCACGCCCACACCCGCACCACGGAAGGCAGCACCCCCCGATGACCGACCGGACCACCCCCGAAGGCCACCGGACCCACGACCTCATCGGCATCGGACTCGGCCCCTTCAACCTCTCCCTCGCCGCACTCGCCGACGGCATCCCCACCACCCCCGGCACCGCCCCCCTCGACACCGCCTTCTACGAGCAACGCCCCGCCTTCAACTGGCACCCCGGCCTCCTCATCGACGGCGCCACCCTCCAAGTCCCCTTCATCGCCGACCTCACCACCCTCGCCGACCCCACCAGCCCCTGGACCTTCCTCAACTACCTCCGCACCTGCGACCGCCTCTACCCCTTCTACTTCGCCGAGCAATTCCACATCCACCGCGCCGAATACGACGCCTACTGCCGCTGGGTCAGCGAACAACTCCCCACCACCCACTTCAACCACCGGGTCGACGCCGTCCGCTGGAACACCGGCCACGCCCACTACGAGGTCGACTACACCCGTCTCGACCCCGACGGCGAAGCCCACACCACCGGCCGCGCCCACACCCGCCACATCGCCCTCGGCGTCGGAACCGCCCCCTACATCCCCGAACCCCTCCGCCCCCTCGCCGAAGCCCCCGGCACCCCCGTCCTCCACTCCGCCGACTACCTCCACCACCGCGAAGAACTCCTCCGCGCCGACCACATCACCGTCATCGGCTCCGGCCAGTCAGGCGCCGAGATCTTCCTCGACCTCCTCCGCGCCCGCCCCCACGGCACCGAGAAGATCCACTGGCTCGCCCGCACCCAGGCCTTCGCCCCCATGGAGTACTCGAAGCTCGGCCTCGAACACTTCACCCCCGACTACACCCGGTACTTCCACGCCCTGCCCGAGCACGTACGGGACGCACTCGTCCCCCAGCAGTGGCAGCTCCACAAAGGCATCGACGCCGACACCATCACCGCCATCCACGACGAGCTCTACCGCCGCACCCTCCACGGAGGCTGGCCCGACGCCACCCTCACCCCCGGCGTCAGCGTCCGCACCGCGGGCCGCGTCTCCGGCGCGGGAACCCGCATCGAACTCCACCTCGAACACGCTCAGCAGGCCACCCGCAGCCGCCTCACCACCGACGCCGTCGTCCTCGCCACCGGCTACCGGGAACGCCCCCTCGACACCCTCCTCACCGGCATCGCCCCCCACATCCGCCGCGACACCCAAGGACGCCCCCGCATCCACGACGACTTCCGCCTCGACCTCGACCCCACCCTCACCGGCAACATCTACGTACAGAACGCCGAACGCCACACCCACGGAGTCGGCGCCCCCGACCTCGGACTCGCCGCCTGGCGCAGCGCCACCATCCTCAACAACCTCACCGGCACCACCCCCTACCCCCTTCCACAGCGCACCGCCTTCACCACCTTCGGCCTCACCCCCCACCCCACCCCGGCCGTCCCAGGACAGAGCCGCCCCCACACACCCTCACCGCGGCCACGCCCGACGACGCCCGAGGACCAGGTCACTTCCCCCGACGCGCCGTGACCTCCACCGCACCGACGGCCGCCGGCCGGTCCTCGTCGGAGGCCCGGCCGGCCGAACCCGCACCGGACGAACAAAAGGGCGGCCGCCCCCCGAAAGGAGAACGGCCGCCCCACACCCACCAGCGGGAGCCAGGTCAGAACACCGGCTCGCCATCCCGCGTCAGACGCCAGTCCACCGAAGCGAACTCCGCCGGATCCACGGAACCCTTCTCCTGAACCCATTCGATGATCGTGTTCCGGATCTCGTCCGAATTCGCCCACAACTGCTTCGCGCCCGGCACATGCGGGAAGTTGCCCCCACCGCTGGCCCGATAGTTGTTCACCGCGAACACGAACTCCGCCGCCGGATCCACCGGCGCACCGTCGAACGAAAGATCCACAATGCGTGAACCCGCCGGCTGCGCGATATCGATGTCGTACGTCACGCCCGACACCACGTCATAGTTGTAATCCGGAATGTCCTCCGCGTTCGTCAGCTTCGACGTGTCCACCGGACCGCCCGCAGCCGTCTGCACGTAATACCGCGCGGAATACTCCAGATACTCCTTCAACTGAGCGCCCGTCAGAAGCCGGGCCTCCAGAGTGTTCTCGAACGGATACAGTCCCGCCGCATCCTTGATCGTCACCTCACCCGCGGGAATCGTCGCCGTACGCGAGAAGCACGCCGCCTGCGACAACACCGGCAGCTCCGCGTACTCGCCACCCGCCAACGCCGCCGCCACCGTCTCCGCCTGCACCAGATTGATCAGGTCGATGACCGGCTCGTCCTTCCACGGGGCGTCCGCGGTCGTCATCTCCACCACCGACGTACCGATCACCTGATTCACGTACGCCACCACCTTCGCGTGCTCATCCTCCAGCAGCGACGTGATCCGCGGGTCCTCCTCCGCCGTGTTCGAGTTCAGCACCGAAGCGCCGGCCTTCTCGACCACCCAGCGGCCCTTCTCCCACACCAGATCGAAATCGAACAAGGTCAGCCGCTGTCCCCACATCAACGGCTCCGAGAGAACAACCTGCTTCCCCGTCTTCTCGTTCGTCACGAACTGCTCAGGAATCTCCTGATGCGCATGACCCACCAGAATCGCGTCGATCCCCGGCACCTGCTCGGCCACCAGAGCCGCCGCATTCTCGACATACGGCAACTGATCCCCGTACGACGACGTACCCGACGCACCCGAATGCGCCGAAACGATCACCACATCCGCACCCATCGAGCGAAGCCTCGGCACCCACTTCGCCGCCTGCTCCTCAAGACCCGGGAACACCATCTTCCCGCCCACATTCACCTTGTCCCAGATCGCGATACCAGGATTCGTCAACCCCAGCACCGCCACCCGCACGTCACGACCGAACGGCGTACGCACCCGCTTGATCACATACGGAGCGAACGCCGGCCGCAGCGTCTTCGCATCCAGCGCGTTCGCACCGAGCAGCGGGAAATCACACTGCTCCTCGAACTTCCGCAGCACCGGAATGCCGTAGTTGAACTCATGATTCCCGAGCGCCGCCGCGTCATAGCCGATCTTGTTCATCGCCTGCGCCATCGGATGCACCGGACCGCGCTTCGCCGTGATCGGATCGATCTTCGCGTAGTAGTACGACAGCTGCGTGCCCTGGATCGTGTCGCCCGCATCGATCAACAGCGTGTTCCGGCGGCCGCGGTCCGCACGGATCCGGTCCACCAGCGTCGAGATCTTCGCCAGCCCCACATCGTTGCCGGCCGCGTCGTCGAACTCCTGATCCGTGAAGTAGTCCCAGTTGAAGACGTTCCCATGCAGGTCCGTCGTCCCCATCACCGTGAACGAGTACCGCTTCGACGGGCGCCCGTGACCGTGCCCCCTGGCCTCCGAGGCCGCCGCCGGGCCCGCCCCGACACCTCCCGCCAGGGCCACACCCGCACCGGCGGCAGCCGAACTGCCCAGAAAGGTCCTACGGTTCAACGGCATCCTTGACTCCTCGTTCGAGCGAACAACGCGCGTAGATTCTGGCCCAGCCCACCCCGACCGCAACACCCCCAACAGGTTTCGATCTGGTGACCAGCCGCCACCCTCGCCCCGCACATGCTCATCAGAGCACCCCGCTGCACAATTCAACAGTTAGCAATAACCCTTCACCCAAAGGCTGTTGTGCAGTCATGCAGAGACAATTACCTACCCACAGGTAAGGTCTAGGCTCGAACCATGCGCCGAGCAAAAATCGTTTGTACCCTGGGACCCGCAACCGACACATACGAGCAGATCAAGGCACTCGTCGAAGCGGGAATGGACATCGCCCGCCTCAACCTCAGCCACGGCACCTACACCGAACACGAAGAGCGATACCGCCACGTACGCAAAGCATCCGAAGAAACCGGCCGCAGCGTAGGAATCCTCGCCGACCTTCAAGGCCCGAAGATCCGCCTCGGCCGCTTCGCCGAAGGACCCGTACTCCTTGAACGCGGCGACGACTTCACCATCACCGTCGAACCCATGGAAGGCGACCGCACCACCTGCGGCACCACCTACGACGGCCTCGCCTCCGACGTCACCGCCGGCGAACGCATCCTCATCGACGACGGCCGCGTCACCCTCGAAGTCACCGAGGTCGAAGGACCCCGCGTCCACACCACCGTCATCGAGGGCGGCATGGTCTCCGACCACAAGGGACTCAACCTCCCCGGCGTCGCCGTCTCCGTCCCCGCGCTCTCCGAGAAGGACATCGAAGACCTCCGCTGGGCCCTCCGCACCGGCGCCGACATCATCGCCCTCTCCTTCGTGCGCAGCGGACGCGACATCGACGACGTCCACCGCGTCATGGACGAGGAGAGCCGCCGCCTCCCCGTCATCGCCAAGGTCGAGAAGCCCCAGGCCGTCGACAACATCGACGACATCGTCGCCGCCTTCGACGGCATCATGGTCGCCCGCGGCGACCTCGGCGTCGAAATGCCCCTGGAACAGGTCCCGATCGTCCAGAAGCGCGCCATCAAGCTCGCCAAGCGCAACGCCAAGCCGGTCATCGTCGCCACCCAGATGCTCGACTCGATGATCGACAACTCCCGCCCCACCCGCGCCGAAGCCTCCGACGTGGCCAACGCCGTCATCGACGGCACCGACGCCGTGATGCTCTCCGGCGAGACCAGTGTCGGCAAATACCCCGTCGAAACCGTCCGCACCATGGCACGCATCGTCGAGGCGGCGGAGGAGGACATCCTCGCCAAGGGGCTGCCGCCCCTCACCGACCGCAACAAGCCCCGCACCCAGGGCGGCGCGGTCGCCCGCGCGGCAGCCGAGATGGGCGACTTCCTCGGCGCCAAGTTCCTGGTGGCCTTCACCCAGAGCGGTGACACCGTCAAGCGCCTCTCCCGCTACCGCTCCCCGATCCCCCTCCTCGCCTTCACCCCGGACACGGCCACCCGCGCCCAGCTGAACCTGACATGGGGCGTCGAGACGTTCCTGGGGCCGCACGTGGAGTCGACGGACGCGATGGTGGCGCAGGTGGACGAGGAACTGCTCCGGATCGGCCGCTGCCAGAAGGGTGACACCGTGGTCATCACGGCCGGCTCCCCGCCCGGAGTCGCGGGCTCCACGAACCTGGTGCGGGTGCACCACATCGGCGAGGACGACAGCCCGAAGTGACGGTCGTCAGTACTTCGGCCCGACGTGAGCGTCCATGAGGGCGACGGACGCGCGTCGGGCTACGGAGATGTTGTACTTCTTGCCCGCGCGGGTGCAGTGGGTCCATTCGATGCCGAGCTTGTCCAGGGTGTCGGTGTAGAGCCGCCGGATGTCGTCGGAGACGTTGGTGAACCAGTAGCGCGGGTACTCGTAGCGCTTGCGCACGCCGCCGACCATCCTGGTGGTCCAGTTCATGTTCCGGCATCCGTCGGAGTGGATGAGCCCGCGAACGAACTCCCATGGGTGTGCGTCGATGATCTCCTGCTGCCAGACGTCGAGGACGATCGGGCGTTCGTGTTTCTTGCCGGGCCCATGTTGAGGGAACACGCATGTCCAGTGCTTGCTAAAGGACTTCACCTCGACGCAGCCGTTTCTGTGGCGTCGTCCGGTGCGCGGCATGGGCATCACTCTGCGCATCGTCGACTCCGCCTCGTCGATCAGTCCGGGCCAGGTTTCGCCACAGAAGATCGACAAGTGATGCTGCTTGGGCTTGGAGATGATGTGGCCATCGCCCAGATAGAGCCCGAGGAGATACGCATAGGCGATGCGGTCAATGTCCCGGCCGGTGCAGGCCGGGCAGTCCGTGGGCTGCGTGTACTGCACGCCGCGCTGTTTGCGGTCCTCGTGCAGCCACCAGCCGATCGTCCCGCGAGGCACGTTCAGCAGTTCTGCGGTTGCTCGATTGCTGATACCGCTTCGCAGGAGGGCGAGCGCTTCGTCACGTATCAACGGATTGTGCTGGTCCATGCGACGGAGTCTTGTGCGCGATTCGCTGGTATGCCCCGCAACCGAAGGGATGTTCACCGGCAAGTGTGAAGATCAGTAACGCAGAGATGAACCTGGGAATCGAAGGGAGAGTGCCCTGGGTGGGATTCGAACCCACGCTGTCGGTGGTTTGAGCACCGTGTCTCTTCCGCTGGACTACCAGGGCTTGGCTTAGGATCAAAGGTTAGCTGAGACCCGCTGTAACTCAAACATACAGGAGCTAGGTAGGCTCAGGTAGCAGCACCTGCCTTGAAATGAGGAGCATCTTGACCACCCCCGAGTCGCCCCAGCCCGTAGACGCCGTCGACGACGACAAGTCGCACGTCCCGCCGCTGACGACCCGCGTCGTCATCGCCGAGGACGAGGCGCTCATCCGTCTCGACCTCAAAGAGATGCTGGAGGAAGAGGGCTACTCGGTCGTCGGCGAGGCCGGTGATGGGCAGAAGGCCGTCGAGCTGGCCCGGGAGCACCGGCCTGATCTGGTGATCCTGGATGTGAAGATGCCGGTGCTCGACGGGATCTCCGCCGCCGAGAAGATCACCGAGGAGTCCATCGCCCCGGTCCTGATGCTGACGGCGTTCTCGCAGCGGGATCTGGTCGAGCGGGCCAGGGACGCCGGGGCGATGGCGTATCTGGTGAAGCCGTTCAGCAAGAGCGATGTGGTGCCGGCCATCGAGATGGCCGTGTCCAGGTTCGCGGAGCTGAAGGCGCTGGAGAGCGAGATCGCCGACCTCTCGCAGCGGCTGGAGACGCGGAAGCTGGTGGACCGGGCGAAGAGCATTCTGCAGACGGATTACGGGCTCTCCGAGCCGGCCGCGTTCCGTTGGATCCAGAAGACGTCGATGGACCGCCGGATGTCGATGCAGCAGCTGGCGGAGGCGTTGATCGAGGACGCCGAGGAGAAGAAGAAGTCCGCGGAGTAGCGGCGTAACGCGTGTACGAAGAAGGGCCCGCAGCCGGAGGACATCCGGTTGCGGGCCCTTCTTCGTGGGTGGGGGCGCTCAGTCCTCGCCGAGGTAGGCCTTGCGGACGGATTCGTCGTGGAGGAGGTCGGAGCCGGTGCCCGAGAGGACGACCTTGCCGACTTCCATGACGTGGCCCCGGTCCGCGAGGGAGAGGGCTGCCTGGGCGTTCTGCTCGACGAGCAGGATCGTGGTGCCGGAGGCCTTGAGCTCCACGATGGTTTCCATGATCTTCTGCATCATGATCGGTGAGAGGCCCATGGAGGGCTCGTCGAGCATGAGCAGTTTGGGCTGGGACATGAGGGCGCGTCCCATGGCGAGCATCTGCTGTTCGCCGCCCGAGAGGGTTCCCGCGGCCTGCTTCCGGCGTTCTCCGAGGATGGGGAAGAGGTCGTAGGCGCGCTGGACGTCCTTGTCGATGCCTGCCTTGTCGTTGCGGAGGTAGGCGCCGAGGAGGAGGTTCTCGGCGATCGTCAGCCGGGGGAAGATGTGGCGTCCCTCGGGGGAGTGGGCGATGCCCAGGGAGACGATCTTGTGTGCGGGGATGCCGGCGAGGGGTTTGCCGTCGAAGAGGATGCGGCCGCCGGAGGGCTTGAGCAGCCCGGAGAGGGTGCGCAGGGTGGTGGTCTTTCCCGCGCCGTTGGTGCCGATGAGGGTGACGACCTGGCCGGCTTCGACGGTGAAGGAGATTCCCTTCACGGCTTCGATCTTGCCGTAGGCGACGTGGAGGTCTTCGACCTCGAGCAGTGCGGTCATCGGGTGTCCTCCTCCTCGGTGGTGGTGGCGGTGGCGTCCGGCTTTCCGGAGCCTGTGGCGGTGGCTTCGGCGGCTTCGACCTCGGCGGCTTCCTCGGCGCCGGGGGCGCCTTCGAAGGGGGTGCCGAGGTAGGCGGCGACGACGCGTTCGTCGCTCTGGACGACGGGGGCGGTGCCTTCGACGAGCTTTTCGCCCTGGACGAGGACGGCGACCCGGTCGCAGAGGTTGAAGATGAACCGCATGTCGTGCTCGATGACGAGTACGGCGGTGCCCTGGTCCCGGATGGCGAAGATGAGCTCTTCGGTGACGCGGGTTTCCTGGGGGTTCATGCCGGCGGTGGGTTCGTCCAGGAGGAGGAGGCCGGGGTCGCTGGCGAGGGCGCGGGCGATCTCCAGTTTGCGCTGGTCTCCGTAGGGGAGGTTGCGCGCGAGGTGGTCGGCCTTGTCGGCGAGGCCGATGAACTCGAGGAGTTCCATGCAGCGTTCGCGGCTGGCGTTCTCGGCCTTGTTGTAGCCGGGGAGGCGCAGCAGGGCGGACCAGAGGCCTTCCTTGGTCCTGGTGTGGCGTCCGACGAGGACGTTTTCCAGGACGGTCATGTTGGCGAAGAGCCGGATGTTCTGGAAGGTGCGGGCGATGCCTGCCTGGGTGACGAGGTGGGGCTTGGGCGGCAGGACGGTGCCCTTGTAGCTGACCTTGCCCTCGGTGGGGACGTAGAGGCCGGTGAGGCAGTTGAAGAAGGTGGTCTTGCCGGCGCCGTTGGGTCCGATGAGGCCGACGATCTCGCCGGCGTTGACGGTGAGGTCGACGCCCCGTACGGCGGTGAGGCCGCCGAAGCGCATGGTGACGTTGCTGGCGTCGAGGACCGTGGTGCCGGTGGTGGGTGTGGCTGTGGTCATGGTGGTCACGCCCCCGCCTTCGTGGTGCCGGCGGCTGTGTCGGTGAGTGGTGTGTCGGGTGGTACGTCGAGTTGGCCGGTCTCGTGGAATTCGAGCTGCTTCCTGCGGTCGGCGACGAGCCCTTCGGGGCGGAAGCGCATCAGGAGGATGAGTGCGAGTCCGAAGAGGAAGAGCTGGTAGTCCTGCATGAACTGCAGTTTGGCCGGGATGAGGTAGAGCAGTGCGGCGCCGACGAGGGGTCCGCTGAGGGTTCCCATGCCGCCGAGGATGACGGCGGCGAGGAGGAACGCGGAGTTGGGTGGTACGGATCCGGCGAACTGGTACTGCTCGGGGGTGACCGTGTAGGAGACGTGTGCCTGGACGGTTCCGGCGAGGCCGGCGAGGGTGGCGCCGAGTGCGAAGGCGAGCAGCTTGAGCCGGAAGGCGTTGATGCCCATGGCGGTGGCCGCGGTCTCGTCCTCGCGGATGGCGACCCAGGCGCGGCCGATGCGGGATTCTCCGGAGCGTCGGAACACGAGGACGACGACGGCGGTGAAGACGAGCATCAGCAGGTAGTAGTTGGCCGACCTGCCGAGGGTGAAGCTGCCGATGTCGTGGCTGATTCCGAAGTCGAAGCCGAGGAGTTGCAGGTCGGGGATACTGGGGATGCCCTGGGACCCGTTGGTGAGGTCGGGGCCACTGACGCCGTTGAGGGCGTTGACGGTGAGGCGGAAGATCTCTCCGAATCCGAGGGTGACGATGGCGAGGTAGTCGCCGCGGAGGCGGAGTGTCGGGGCGCCGATGACGACGCCGAAGACGAGTGAGGCCGCGGCTCCGGTGAGGACGGCGGCCCAGAAGGGGAACTGGACGCCGATGGGGGAGAGGGGGCTGCCGGAGACGAGTGCGGCGGCGTAGGCGCCGACGCCGAGGAAGGCGACGTATCCGAGGTCGAGGAGGCCGGCGAGGCCGACGACGACGTTGAGGCCGAGTGCGACGGTCGCGAAGATGAGGATGTTGGCGCCGATGAGGGCGTATTCCTCGTTCTGCTGGGTGAAGGGGAAGCAGAAGGCGGCGACGAGTGCGGCGCACAGGGTGATGTTGCGGTGTTTGGCGGTGAGGGTGGTGACGCGGGCGATGAGTCCGGCCCGGGTGAGTGCGGTGAAGCCGAAGGCGATGGAGATGACGTAGCCGATGAAGAGTTCGGCGTATTCGGTGTCGATGCCGTAGGCGAAGACGTAGAGCGCGACGCCGAAGGCCGCGGCGGTGATGAGGATCTCGGCCCAGGAGGGGAGTGCCTTGGCGCGGGCGGGTGCCGGTGCGCGGAGGCTCCCGAGGAATCGCTTGAAGAAGCCGGCGGTGTCGTCGTTCGGCTGGTCGTCGGGGAGGCCGAGGGCCGCGACGGTGGCGATGAGCGCGCCGACGAGGCTGATCCAGGCTCCGGGTTCGAGTTCGACCAGTCCGAGGAGGTTGCCGTTGTCGTCCTTGGTGAGGATGACGGCGATGACGGTGTAGGCGGAGGCGATGAAGGTGCCGATGGCCAGCAGCCGGGTGGGGCTGTTGGTGCCGCCGGGGGTGAGCCAGCGCAGGCCCTTGATGCCGTATCCGGAGAGGGCGTACAGCAGGGTGAGTGCCGCGCTGATGAGGACGAGGACCTGGAGTCCGCCCGGGTATCCGGTGACGGTGAGGTTGCCGGGGAAGGTGCTGGTGTAGGTCCAGGCGAGGAAGGTGCCGATGAGGGCGAGTGCGGCGCCGGTGGTGGTGGCGGCGCGTGCTGCCGTGGTGGGCAGGGGGATGAGGGCGCTGTGCGCGGCGGGGGTCGTGGTGGTCATGGGTATCACGCCCTGTCCGCGACGCGTTCGCCCAGGAGGCCTTGCGGGCGTATGAGGAGTACGAGGATGAGGAGTGCGAAGGCCCATACGTCCTTCCAGGCGCCTCCTCCGAAGAGTTCCATGCCGGGGATGTCGCCCATGTAGCCGGTGGCGAGTGCTTCTGCGATGCCGAGGACGATTCCGCCGAGCATGGCGCCGTAGATGTTGCCGATGCCGCCGAGTACGGCTGCGGTGAAGGCCTTGAGGCCCATGATGAAGCCCATGCGGAAGCCGATCTGGCCGTTCTTGAGCCCGTAGGCGACGGCTGCGACGGCTGCGAACGCGGCGCCGATGGCGAAGGCCATGACGATGATGCGGTCGGTGTTGATGCCCATGAGCTTGGCGGTGTCGGGGTCCTGGGACGTCGCCTGCATGCCGCGGCCCGCGCGGGTCTTGGAGACGAAGAGGCCGAGGGCGAACATGCAGACGGGTGCGGCGATGAGGACGAAGATGTCGCCGCGCTGGATGTGGGCGCCGAAGATGTCGATCGCTTCGCCCTTGAACTGGGGGAAGGAGCGGTCCTTGGTGGCGTTGGGGTACCACATCCAGATGGCCTGCTGGAGTGCGAGTGCGAGGCCGATGGCGGTGATGAGGGGGGCGAGGCGTGGTCCGCCGCGCAGGGGTCGGTAGGCGAAGCGTTCTGCTGCGACGCTGATGGCGACGGAGCAGACGACTCCTCCGACGATCATGAGGGGTATCGCGGCGAGGAGCGAGAATCCGGACGGAAGCCCGAGGTAGACCGTGAGGGCTCCGAAGCCCCCGATCATGAAGATCTCGCCGTGTGCGAAGTTGATGAGCTGGATGATTCCGTAGACCATCGTGTAGCCGATCGCGATGAGTCCGTACATCGCGCCGAGGATGAGTCCATTGGCCAGCTGTTGCGGCAGTTCGTGCACCGCAGGGCCTCCGTGGGGTGGTTCGGATATGGCACCGCGCGGGAGCGCTCGTAGCGCTCCCGCGCGGTGTTGTGTGTGCGTGCGCTGTGGCCGTGGGGTCCTGGACGGACCTATTCGACGGCTTCGCTGAGCTTGGAGGCCCACTTGCCGCTGGTGACCTGGTAGGCGGTCATCATGGTGTTGGTGGTGTCGCCGTATTCGTCGAACGAGACGGGGCCGGTGACGCCGTCGAACTTGACCTTGCTCATGGCGTCGAGGACCTTGGCGCGGGCGTCGTCGGGGAGCTTGCCGTCGTTGTCGGCGGCGACGGCCTTGACGGCCTCGATGATGGACCAGGCGGCGTCGTAGGTGCCGCCTCCGTAGGCCTCGTAGGCGTCCTTGTATCCGGCGGTCTTGTAGTCGGCGATGAACTTCTTGGCGGAGTCGAGTTCCTCGACGGGCTTGCCGACGGAGGTGGCGATGTCGCCTTCGGCCTTCTTGTTGAGGCTGATGAAGTCGGCGCTGTACATGCCGTCGCCGCCCATGAGGGGGATCTTCACGCTGTCCTTGAGCTGCTGGCTCAGGGGGGCGCCGGCGGGGTACTCGCCGCCGTAGTAGACGGCCTTGGCACCGGAGCTCTTGACCTTGGTGACGACGGAGTTGAAGTCGCGGTCGTCGGGGTTGATGTGGTCGGTGCCGACGATCTTGCCGCCGAGGTCGGTGAAGGTCGTCTTGAAGGAGGCGGCGAGGCCTGCTCCGTAGGGCTTCTGGTCGTCGATGAGGTAGACCTCCTTGACCTTCGCCTTGTCGAAGAGGTAGTTCGCGGCGAAGGCGCCCTGGATCGCGTCCGTGGTGGAGGTACGGAAGTAGGTCTTGAAGGGGCGCTTCTTGTCGCCGGTCTTCCAGTCGTTGCCCTGGGTCAGCTCGGTGCCGGTGTTGGCGGGGGAGACCTGGGTGAGGCCGGCGTCGTTGAGCGGCTTCTGCATCGACTGGGCGACGCCGGAGTTCAGCGGGCCGACGACGCCGACCAGGTCCTTGTTGCCGATGAACTTCTGGGAGTTCTGCTGGCCGACGGAGGGCTGGGCCTGGTCGTCGAGTGCCTGGAGCTCGAATTTGATGCCGGGGGCCGTCTTGTCGGCGTTGGCGGTCTTGACGGCGAGGTCGGCGGAGTTCTTGATGCCGAGGCCGAGGGCGGAGAGGTCGCCGGTCAGGGGTGCGTCGACACCGATGACGACGGTCTGGGTGTCACCGCCGCCGCTGCCACTGCTGCTGTCGTCGTCGCGCGATCCGCAGGCGGTGAGCGTGAGAGCGCCTGTGGTGAGCACTGTGGTGAGTATGAGCAAAGAACGGTGTCGCACGAAAGGTCCTTTCCCTGGCGCGGCCTCCTCTGCTGAGGTGCCGTAACGATCGCCGGGCCCTACTGGTCGATACAGGTCCGTGCAGCAGACGCGCCCGGCGGCGCGGTGACTGGCCGTGACTCTATGGGCAGGTGCGGGGGTGCGGGATGGGTCCGGTGATGATGTGACTGTCTTGTTATGCCGTGGGGAAGGCTTGTTGGCCGCAGTGTGGAGGTGTACGGCTTTTGCCCGGGGGGCCGGATGACCGCATGGTGAGAACCCGCAGCTCTGCTAAGGGGCTTGGGGTGATCTTGGTGCTGTCACGTGGGCCGGGGCGCGAGAGGTGCGGGGGAGAGCCGGCGGGTCGGGCGGGGGCGGGGGTGTGCCCTTTTTCGTGTATTGCACAGATGTTACGGAGTGTTACATCTGTGGGATGCGTTTGAGGTGCGGTTGGGGTGGGTTGCTGCTGAAGTGGGTCATGGAACGCCTGTGGCGGTCAAGGGTGTTGACCGTGCGTGTCCGTCAACTTCCTTCAGGGGATCCGGATATGACTCTGCCCGGTCCGGTATGCGGTGCGCATATCGGACCGGGCAGGGGTGTTGAGGGGAAGAGGCCGAGGCCCTGGGTCAGCCGGCGGCGGGGCCGGGTGCGTCGCGGAGCAGGCAGGTGAGGCGGGCGGTGCAGACCCGCTTGTCGTGCTCGTCGGTGATGACGATCTCGTACGTGGCGGTGGAGCGGCCGCGGTGGACGGGGGTGGCGACGCCGGTCACGAGGCCGCTGCGGGCGCCGCGGTGGTGCGTGCAGTTCAGGTCGACGCCGACGGCGAGCTTGGTCGAACCGCCGTGGAGCATGGAGCCGACGGAGCCGAGCGTCTCGGCGAGTACGGCGGACGCGCCGCCGTGGAGCAGCCCGTAGGGCTGGGTGTTGCCCTCGACGGGCATGGTGCCCACGACGCGTTCGGCGGAGGCCTCGACGATCTTGACGCCCATGCGCTCGCCGAGGTGGCCGGCGGAGAAGAGGGCGGGGAGGTCGACGCCGAGTGCGGCGTACTCGTCGATGATCTCCTGGGGGAACGTGGGTGCGGTGTGCTCGCCCATGGGGTCCTGCTCCGATCGGGTACGTCTTCCGTTGCTGTCCGCACTGTTCTTATCAGACAGCTGAGCGTGCGCTTAGGGGTGTGGGTGCTCGGCTGTCTCGAAGCGGATGACGACGGACTTGCTCGCCGGGGTGTTGCTGGTGTCGGCGGTGGAGTCGAGGGGGACGAGCACGTTGGTCTCGGGGTAGTAGGCGGCCGCGCAGCCGCGGGCGGTGGGGTAGTGCACGACGCGGAAGCCGGGGGCGCGGCGTTCGACGCCGTCCTTCCATTCGCTGACGAGGTCGGTGTAGGCCCCGTCGGCGAGTCCGAGCGCGTGGGCGTCCTCGGGGTTGACCATGACGATGCGACGGCCGCCCTTGATGCCGCGGTAGCGGTCGTCGAGGCCGTAGATCGTGGTGTTGTACTGGTCGTGGGAGCGCAGGGTCTGCAGGAGCAGCCGGCCTTCGGGGACCTCGGGGTATTCGACGGGTGCCGCGGTGAAGTTGGCCTTGCCGGTGGCGGTGGGGAAGCGGCGTTCGTCGCGGGGGCCGTGCGGGAGGCTGAAGCCGCCGGGCTCGGCGACGCGGGCGTTGAAGTCCTCGAAGCCGGGGATCACGCGGGAGATGCGGTCGCGGATCGTGTCGTAGTCCTTCTCGAAGTCCTCCCAGGGGGTGGGGGAGGCGGGGCCGAGGACGGCGCGGGCGAGCCGGGCGATGATCGCGGGCTCGGAGAGCAGGTGGGGGCTCGCGGGGGTGAGGTTGCCGCGCGAGGCGTGGACCATGCCCATGGAGTCCTCGACGGTGACGATCTGCTTGCGGCCGGCCTGGATGTCCTTGTCGGTGCGGCCGAGGGTGGGCAGGATCAGGGCGCGGGTTCCGGTGACGGCGTGCGAGCGGTTGAGCTTGGTCGAGACGTGGACGGTGAGCCGGGCGCGGCGCATGGCGGCTTCGGTGACGGTGGTGTCGGGGGTGGCGGCTATGAAGTTGCCGCCCATCGCGAAGAAGACCTTGGCGTCGCCGTCGCGGAGCGCCTGGATGGCCCGTACGACGTCGTAGCCGTGGTGCCGGGGTGAGGTGATGCCGAATTCCTGGTCGAGGGCGTCGAGGAAGGCTGCGGACGGCCGTTCGAAGATGCCCATGGTGCGGTCGCCCTGGACGTTGGAGTGGCCGCGCACGGGGCAGACGCCGGCGCCCGGCCTGCCGATGTTGCCGCGCAGGAGAAGGAGGTTGACGACCTCGCGGATGGTCGGCACGGAGTGCTTGTGCTGGGTGAGGCCCATGGCCCAGCAGACGATGGTGCGTTCCGAGGCGAGGATCATGGCGAGCGCCTGCTCGATGGTCTCGCGGTCGAGGCCGGTGGCGGTGAGGGTCTCGTCCCAGTCGGCGGCGTCGGCGGCCCGGGTGAACTCCTCGTACCCGTGGGTGTGTTCGGCGATGAAGTCGGTGTCGACGGCGCCGTCGGTCCCGATGATCATTTTGTTCAGGAGGCGGAAGAGCGCCTGGTCGCCGCCGATGCGGATCTGGAGGAAGAGATCGGTGAGGGCGGTGCCCTTGAGCATGCCGAGGGGCGTCTGGGGGTTCTTGAACCGCTCCAGGCCGGCCTCGGGCAGCGGGTTCACCGAGATGATCTTCGCGCCGGCGGCCTTGGCCTTTTCGAGGGCGGAGAGCATCCGGGGGTGGTTGG
Organism: Streptomyces sp. NBC_01012; assembly: GCF_045162755.1. Lineage (NCBI taxonomy): Bacteria > Bacillati > Actinomycetota > Actinomycetes > Kitasatosporales > Streptomycetaceae > Streptomyces > Streptomyces sp. NBC_01012. Next base: position 6,041,130 of record NZ_CP108688.1, read on the forward strand.
TGCCGGGGTTCTGTCCGGCGACGATGATCAGGTCGGCCTGGTGGAGGTCCTCCAGGCTGACGCTGCCCTTGCCGATCCCGATGGTCTCGGTGAGGGCGGACCCGGACGACTCGTGGCACATGTTGGAGCAGTCGGGCAGGTTGTTGGTGCCGAATTCGCGTGCGAAGAGCTGGAGGAGGAACGCGGCCTCGTTGCTGGTGCGCCCCGAGGTGTAGAAGAGGGCCTCGTCGGGGGAGGAGAGCGCGGTCAGCTCCTCGGCGATGATCTCGAAGGCGCGCTCCCAGGTCACGGCCTCGTACCGGTCGCCGCCCTCGGGCAGATACACAGGTTGCGTGATGCGTCCCTGCTGGCCGAGCCAGTAGCCGCTGCGGGTGGCCAGGTCGGCGACGGGGTGGGCGGCGAGGAAGTCGGGGGTGACACGGCGCAGGGTCGCTTCCTCGGCGACGGCCTTGGCGCCGTTCTCGCAGAACTCGGCGGTGTGGCGCTTGTCGCCCTCGGGCCAGGCGCAGCCGGGGCAGTCGAAGCCGTTCTTCTGGTTGACCTTGAGGAGGGTCTGCGCGGTGCGCCGGACGCCCATCTGCTGCTGGGCGATGCGCAGGGTGTGGGCGATGGCGGGCAGCCCGGCTGCGGCGTGCTTGACCTCGTCGATCTGCGGGGTGTCCTGGACCGGGTCACCGGTCGGGGGCTTCGTGGCCATGGTGCTCCCCTTCGAGCCGTCGGTCGTCTACTCGTCTGCTTCGTCTTCTTACGTCTTTCCGGTCCTACGATCCTGTCATGCACGCGCGCCGCTGTGCTCCCCGGGAACCGGGCGGGCTCCGAGGGCGCCCCGGGCGTGGTGGAGGGGCGGGGATGGAGCGCGGCCGGTGCCGGGGTGGAGCGCCGGCCCCGAGGCCGGCGGACGGTCCCGGATTGTCAGTGGTCCGTGGCAGGATCGGGGGCGTGGCTGAGACGGCATCGAAGAAGACGGCAGACAACCGACCGCGCCTGCTCCTCATGGACGGGCACTCCCTGGCGTACCGGGCGTTCTTCGCCCTGCCCGCGGAGAATTTCACGACGGCGACGGGGCAGCCGACGAATGCCGTGTACGGCTTCATGTCGATGCTGGCGAACACGCTGCGCGACGAGGCGCCCACGCATTTCGCGGTGGCGTTCGACGTGTCCCGCAAGACCTGGCGTGCGCAGGAGTTCCCGGAGTACAAGGCGAATCGTTCCAAGACCCCCGACGAGTTCAAGGGGCAGGTCGAGCTGATCGGCGAGCTTCTGGACGCGATGCACGCGGACCGGTTCGCGGTGGACGGCTTCGAGGCGGACGACGTCATCGCGACGCTGGCCACGCAGGCCGAGGCGGCGGGCTTCGAGGTGCTGATCGTCACGGGTGACCGGGACTCGTTCCAGCTGATCACCGACCAGGTGACGGTCCTGTATCCGACGAAGGGCGTCTCGGAGCTGACGCGCTTCACCCCGGAGAAGGTCCAGGAGAAGTACGGGCTCACCCCCGCCCAGTATCCGGACTTCGCGGCGCTGCGGGGTGACCCCTCGGACAACCTTCCGGGGATCCCCGGTGTGGGTGAGAAGACTGCGGCGAAGTGGATCAACCAGTTCGGTTCGTTCGACGAGCTGATCGGGCGTGCCGACGAGGTCAAGGGCAAGGCGGGCCAGAATTTCCGGGACCACCTGGACGCGGTGAAGATGAACCGTGTGCTGACCGAGATGGTCCGTGATGTTGAGCTGCCGAAGACCCCGGCCGAGCTGGAGCGCGCTCCGTACGACCGCACGGCGGTCACGGGGGTGCTGGACATCCTGGAGATCCGTAACCCCAGCCTGCGTGAGCGGTTGCTCGCCGTCGACCCGGGTGCCGAGGACGCCGCTCCGCCGGAGCCCGCCGCCGGTGTCGAGCTGGACGGTGCGGTGCTGGGATCGGGCGAGGTCGCCCCCTGGCTGGAGGCCAACGGCGGGCAGCCGCTCGGTGTGATGACCGTCGACACCTGGTCGCTGGGCGTCGGCACGGTCACGGAGATCGCGCTCGCCGCCGCCGACGGGGCCGCCGCCTGGCTGGACCCGACCGAGCTCGGCGAGGCCGACGAGCAGGCACTCGCCGCATGGCTCGCGGACCCGGAGCGCCCCAAGGTCCTGCACAACGCCAAGAACGCCCTGCGGGTCCTGCCCGAGCAGGGCTGGCGCCTCGAGGGCATCACCATGGACACGGCGCTCGCCGCCTATCTCGTCAAGCCGGGCCGTCGTTCCTTCGCCCTGGACGCACTGGCCGTGGAGTATCTCGGCCGTGAGCTGGCCCCGGCCCCCGCGTCCGACGGACAGCTGGCCTTCGGCGCGGAGGACCGCGCGGAGGCCGACGCCCTGATGGCGCAGGCCCGTGCCGTGCTGGACCTCGGGGAGGCGTTCACCACGCGTCTGAAGGAGGTCGGCGCCACCGGGCTGCTGCACGACATGGAGCTGCCCACCTCGATCATGCTGGCCAAGCTGGAGCGGCACGGCATCGCCGCCGACCGGGCGCATCTGGAGGGCATGGAGCAGCAGTTCGCCGGTGCGGTGCAGCAGGCGGTGAAGGAGGCGCACGCCGCGGTGGGCCGTGAGTTCAACCTCGGCTCGCCCAAGCAGCTCCAGGAGGTGCTCTTCGGCGAGCTGGCGTTGCCGAAGACGAAGAAGACGAAGACGGGTTACACCACCGACGCGGACGCGCTGGCCTGGCTGGCGGCGCAGACCGAGCACGAGCTGCCGGTCATCATGCTGCGCCACCGCGAGCAGGCGAAGCTGCGGGTGACGGTGGAGGGGCTGATCAAGACGATCGGCGAGGACGGCCGGATCCACACCACGTTCAACCAGACGGTCGCGGCGACGGGCCGGCTCTCCTCCACCGACCCCAATCTGCAGAACATCCCCGTCCGCACGGACGAGGGGCGGGCGATCCGTCGGGGGTTCGTCGTCGGCGAGGGCTTCGAGACGCTGATGACGGCCGACTACAGCCAGATCGAGCTGCGGGTGATGGCGCACCTCTCCGAGGACGCCGGTCTGATCGAGGCGTTCACCTCCGGGGAGGACCTGCACACGACGGTCGCCTCTCAGGTGTTCGGCGTCGAGAAGTCCGCCGTGGACGCGGAGATGCGCCGCAAGATCAAGGCCATGTCGTACGGCCTGGCCTACGGGCTGTCCGCGTTCGGCCTCTCCCAGCAGCTGAACATCGAGGCCGGCGAGGCGCGCGTGCTGATGGACACCTACTTCCTGCGGTTCGGCGGGGTGCGTGACTATCTCCACCGCGTCGTCGAGGAGGCCAGGTCCACCGGGTACACGGAGACGATCCTCGGCCGCCGCCGCTATCTCCCCGACCTCAACAGCGACAACCGGCAGAGGCGCGAGGCTGCCGAGCGGATGGCGCTCAACGCCCCGATCCAGGGGACGGCCGCCGACATCGTGAAGGTCGCGATGCTGCATGTGGACCAGGCGTTGACGCAGGCGAAGCTGACGTCACGGATGCTGCTCCAGGTCCACGACGAAATCGTTCTGGAGATCGCAGCGGGCGAGCGCGAGCAGGTCGAGGAGATCCTGCGCCGGGAGATGTCCACGGCGGTCGAGCTCCGTGCGCCGCTGGACGTGTCGATCGGTGTCGGCAAGGACTGGGAGACCGCCGCGCACTGAGGCCCCGTCCTTCAGGAGCGGGGTCGGCCGGCGTCGTCCTGGCCGGCCGGACGGGTCCGTGCGATGTCCGCATGGGGCCCTTCCGGCCGCCGGGACCCCTCCCGCACGCCGGGCCTCTCCGGCGTGCCGGGTCCCCCCTGCACACGAGGGGCCTCCTGCGCACGAGTGCCTGACGGGTTCCGCCGCAGCCGCATCCACGCCCCGTACAGCACCAGGCCGGCCGCCAGGCCCGCGCCGGCGCCGAAGCACGCGGTCGGGATGATGTCGAGGGGCGTGTCGATATGCCCGAAGTAGGCGTACCACCGGGCACATCGGTGGACGACGCCCAGCACCAGGCACAGCGCGAGGAGCGCACCGGCCCATCGGCGTCCGGCCCGCCCCAGCACCGGCACGGAGTCCGGGACCGGGGCGGGCCCGGTGCGCCGCAGCCCCGTGTACACGAACCACCCCAGTACGACCAGGGCCACGGCCGACGTGCCGTACTGGACGATCTGGAACACCGGGTGGCCGCCGACGCTCCGGCCGAGGACGGGGATCAGCTCGGTGCCCCACCGGCCCTGGTGGGTGAAGGCGTCCCACACGACATGGGTGCCCGCCCCGATGACGGCGGACAGGACGAACCACACCGCCTCGGACGGGACGAGCCTGCCCGGCTCACGGCGCCGGCCCCGTACGAAACCGTGCACCCGCCCCCGCACAGCCCCCGGCAGCAACGCCACGAGGGGTTCGCGCAGCATCAGCCACAGCGCCACCAGGGCCCCGGAGATGAGGACATCCACGGTGAACACTCCCCACACGGCATGTGTCACCTCGCCGAACTCCATGGCTCCCGGCACGACCGTGTCCGCGTAGTAGGTGATGTCCGGCGCGAACGACCCGGCGACCAGCGCCGAGGCGATGAACGGCCCACGGCCCGCCCCGGACCTGCGGATTCCCGGAAGCACGGCGGCGGCATGGCTGAGTGTGAACGGCATGGCGGCAAGTATGCGCGAGGCCGCGCCACCCGCCCGACGGCCCTGTCGAGATGACAGCCGGGCAGCTGAGAAAGAGGTGAGAACCCGTCGGGGCCGTGTCCGGGCGCCGGGAGTTGTCGTAGGGTCGCCTGAGTTCTCGCGCGGGGAGCGCGGACAGCCGTCGACGGGGAGGGACCAGATCGCATGGCAGCGCAATTCGGCCGCAGACTGCGCAGGGGAGCCACCACAACGGCGGTGGCAGCCGCTGCCGTAGCCGCACTCTCCGCCTCCCAGGCTCCCGCCACGCCCCAGGCCGGCAGTGCCGCGGACGACCGGGCGGCGGCCGGCGGGACCACGACCGACGACAGCGCGGCCACGGGCAACTCGCCGTACTACACGGACCTTCCGCCGCTCGACACACCCAACAAGCCCGGCACGTCGGTGGATCTGCCGGTGACCGGCAGCGCCGAGGCGGGCATACCCGCCTCCGTCCTGGCCGCCTACAAGAAGGCCGAGCAGGACCTCGCGCGCACCGACGCCGCGTGCCGGCTGCCGTGGCAGCTCCTCGCCGCGATCGGCAAGGTCGAGTCGGGCCAGGCCCGCGGCGGGAAGGTCGACGCGAACGGCACCACCCTGACCCCGATCCTCGGCCCGGTGCTCAACGGCCAGGGCTTCGCCCTGATCAAGGACACCGACGGCGGGGCGTACGACGGCGACGCGACCCATGACCGCGCGGTCGGCCCGATGCAGTTCATCCCCTCCACCTGGGCGACCTGGGGCCAGGACGGGAACGGCGACGGGCGCAAGGACCCCAACAACATCTACGACGCATCGCTGGCCGCCGGGCGCTACCTCTGCGCCGGTGACCGCGACCTGTCGCTCGCCACGGACCTCGACGGGGCGGTGCTGAGCTACAACCACTCGACGGAGTATCTGCGCACGGTGCGCTCCTGGTTCGAGTACTACAAGCGCGGCACCCACGAGGTCCCGGACGGCACCGGCGTCCTCCCGGCCGGCACGGGCAGCGGCGGCACGTCCTCCCCGTCCCCCACGCCCAGCGGGACACCCACGCCGGGCAGTTCGTCGTCGCCCACCCCGCCGGCGACCACCGAGCCGACCACTCCGCCGTCCACGACGCCGCCGCCCACCGAGCCGACGACGCCGCCGACCACACCCCCGACCACGCCCGACCCGGCCGAGACCTTCGCCACCCTGGAGAACGCGGGCACCGGCACCCTCACCGCCACGGCCGGCGAGGAGTTCGGCGAGCGCGTCACCGTCCGGGCGAAGAACGCGCTCGGCGACCCGCTCGCCAAGACCCCGGTCACCTTCACCGTCGTCGGCGGGACGGACACCCGTTTCGACGGGGAGAAGAGCACCGTGACCCTCAGGACCGGAGCCGACGGCACCGTCACCGCCCCCGTCCTGACAGCCGGTGAGAAGACGGGCGACTTCACGGTGACGGCCGTCGCCGGCACCACCGAGAAGCGCACCCTGACCTACGAGGCGAGCGTCACGGCCCGGGTGGCGGACACCATCGCCAGAACCGACGACAAGGACCTCACGGCCGCCCCCGGCACCGAGTTCGCCGACCGGGTCGAGATCAGGACGACGTACAAGGACACCGGGGTGGCGGACACCGCCGTCACCGCCACGATGATCACCGATGCGGAGAAGCCCGCCGAGAACGACAAGGGCCCGTACTTCGAGGACGAGGACGGCGAGCCGGTCCGCACCCTGGACCTGACGACGGGCGACGACGGGCTCCTGAAGCTCCCGAAGATCTACGCCGACGACACGGAGGGCACCTACACGCTGCGTCTCACCACCGCGGGCGGAGCCACCCTGACCATCGAGCTGAAGATCGAGGCGCCCGAGGCCGAGTAGTCGCCGAGCGGGCGGCAGTCACGTAAGGCCCCAGGCGTGGCAGCCACCGACCGCTTCAGTCGCGGCGCAGCCGTGCCGAGGTGAAGCGGGTCGCCCGCGTCGTCGTCGGGTCCTCGGGCCACGGGTGCTTCGGGTAGCGGCCGCGCAGTTCCGCGCGTACGCCCCGGTACCCGTCCCGCCAGAACGACGCCAGGTCCGCAGTCACCGCGGCCGGGCGCCCGGCGGGTGACAGCAGGTGGACCAGGACGGGCACCCCCGCGACCCGGGGCGTCTCGGTCAGCCCGAAGAGCTCCTGGAGCTTCACCGCGAGCACGGGCTGCTCGCCGCCGTAGTCCACCCGGATCCTGGACCCGCTCGGCACCTCGATGCGCTCAGGGGCGAGCTCGTCGAGCCGGGCCGCGTCGCCCGTCGCCCACGGCAGCAGCCGCCGCACCGCCTGCCCGGCGTCGATCCGGGCCAGATCCGCGCGGCGGCCGGCGCGCGACAGCTCGGGCTCCAGCCACGCGTCGGCGCGGGCCAGCAGCGCGTCGTCCGAGACGTCGGGCCACGGCGCCCCCAGCACCCGGTGCAGGAACGCGAGCCGCAGCCGCAGCTGTTCGCTGTCCCGGGTCCACCGCAGCAGCCCGGGCCCCTCGCGGCGCAGCCCCTCCAGCAACGCCCCGCGCACCAGCTCGGGGGCCGGCCGCCGCAGCGCCCGCACCGACAGCTCGACGGCCCCGAGGCGATCCACGGAACGGGCCACCACATCGCCGCCGGTCCAACGGACCTCATCGCCGGAGAACGCCAGATGCCCGGCGGCCAGCCGTGCCGTGTCCTCGTCGAGGACGGCCGCAAGCCGCACCCGGGCGGACGCGGCATGGGCGGGCCGGTCGGCGACCGCGACCGCGAGCCATGGCGCGCTGCGCAGCCGTGAGCCGTCCCGCAGCTCGGCGCCCGTGCCCGACACCATGAGGAACGCCCCTTCGCCCCTGGCCCGCGCCACCCGCTCCGGGAACGCCAGGGCCGCCACAAGACCCACGGCCGCGTCGTCCGTGCCCGCGCCGCTGCCCGTGGAGCCGTCCCTCGTGGAGCCGAGCGCCCGGGAGAGCCGCCGCACCTCCTGCCGCCAGCGCGCCGCGTAACCGTCACCGCCGCGCCGGGCCGTACGCAGCGCGTGTGCCAGATCGTCGCCGTACTCCCGTGGCGGCTCCTCGCCGATCAGCGCCACCACCTCCGCGGCTCGCCGGCCGCCGATCTCGTCCGCGCCGTCCAGGAGGGCACGGGCCAGCCGGGGGTGCAGACCGAGCCGGGACATCCGGGCGCCCCGGTCCGTCGCACGCCCCGCCCCGTCCACCGCGCCGACCGCCGTCAGCACCTCCCGTGCCGCACCCATGGCGCCCGCGGGCGGCGGGTCGAGGAGCGCGAGCCCCGAGGCGTCAGGATCGCCCCAGCACGCCGCCTGCAGCGCGAACGCCGCCAGGTCGGCCACCTTGATCTCGGGGGAGGGGAACGCGGCGAGCCGCCCGTCCTCGGCCTCGTCCCAGCAGCGGTACACCGCGCCCGGAGCCTCACGCCCCGCACGGCCCGCGCGCTGGCGCCCCGCCGCCCTCGACGCCCGTACGGTCGTCAGGGCGGCAAGACCGCGCGCATGGTCGGTACGCGGCTCCCTGGCGAGGCCGGAATCCACCACGACCCGCACGCCGGGCACCGTCAGGGACGACTCCGCGACGGACGTCGCGAGCACCACCCGGCGCCCGCCCGAAGGACCGGCCAGCACCGCGTCCTGCACCGCGGCCGGTGCGCGGCCGTGCACCTGGAGCACCTCCGCGCCGATGCCCCGGAGCTGCCCGGCCACCCGGCCGATCTCGCCGACCCCGGGCAGGAAGCACAGGACGTCACCTTCGCGCTCGGCGAGCGCCCTGCGCACCACCGCGGCCACATGCGTCAGCAGCGCCGGGTCCACCCTCATGCCGTGCGGCGGCCTGACCGGTCCCGCGGGCGGCGCCCACACGACCTCGACCGGGTGGGAGACGCCCTGCGCCTCGACCACCGGGGCGTCGCCCAGCAGCCGCGCCCAGCCCGCCGCGTCCGTCGTCGCGGACGCCGCCACCAGCCGCAGATCGGGCCTGAGCGTCCCCCGTACGTCCAAAAGGAACGCGGCGGCGGTGTCCGCGTCCAGATGACGCTCGTGGCACTCGTCGATGATCACCACGTCGGTCCCGGCCAGCTCCTGGTCGCGCTGGAGCCGCTGGAGCAGCACCCCGGTGGTCACGACCTCCACGACCGTGCCGGGCCCCACCTCGCGCTCGCCGCGCACCGTGAACCCGACCCGGCCGCCGGTCCGTTCCCCGAGCAGCCACGCCATCCGCCCTGCGGCGGCGCGTGCCGCGATCCGGCGCGGCTCGGCGACGAGCACCCGGCGCGCAGGGCCGCCGCCGGTCAGCCCGGCGAGCACCAGGGGCACGAGGGTCGTCTTGCCGGTCCCGGGCGGCGCGCACAGCACCGCGGCGCCCCGCTCGTCGAGCGCGCGCTCCAGGGCGGGCACAGCGGTGCGTACGGGCAACTGGTCCAGGGCGTCGGTACGGATCACGCCCCCAGTCTCGTACGGCCGGCGCCCGCGCCCCGAACCGGCGGTCTCAGCCCCGCTCGCAGACGAAGATCGCCGTGCCTGGGATCAGATGGCCACGCAGCGGGGACCAGCCGCCCCACTCCTGGCTGTTCCAGGCCGGCCACTCCGGCTCCACGAGGTCGACCAGCCGGAAGCCGCCGGCCACCACGTCCCGCACCCGGTCGCCCAGCGTCCTGTGGTGCTCCACGTACACCGCGTCGCCGCTCTCGTCCTGCTCCACGTAGGGCACGCGGTCGAAGTAGGAGGCGGAGACGGAGAGCCCCTCGGGACCCGGCTCGTCGGGGAACGCCCAGCGGATCGGGTGCGTGACCGAGAAGACCCAGCGGCCCCCGGGCCGCAGCACCCGGCGCACCTCGCGGAACACCTGGACCGGGTCGGCCACGAAGGGCACCGCGCCGTAGGCGGAACAGGCCAGGTCGAAGGAGCCGTCCCGGAAGGGGAGCCGGCCGGCGTCCGCCTCCACGAGGGGAAGACCGCCGCCGATCCGCAGGGCGTGCTGGAGCTGGCGGTGGGAGAGGTCGAGGGCCACCGGGCGGGCGCCCCGGGCGGCCAGCCAGCGCGAGCACTGCGCGGCGCCGGCCCCGATCTCCAGGACGTCCAGGCCCTTCAGGTCCGACGCCGGGCCCAGCAGGGCGGCGTCGGCCTCGTCCAGCCCCTCGGGACCCCAGACGAAGCGGTCGTCCCCGAGGAACGCTCCGTGGTCGCTCTGGTACTCGTCGGCGTTGCGGTTCCACCAGCCACGGCTCGCCCGGCTGCTCTCCGCCTCACCGGCCGCCCGCCGGGTCGCATCGGGTTCGGACTCGTAGGTCTCTTGGCTCATCGTGCCCGTCGTTGTAGTTTGCCTTCACCCGCTGCGTGCGGGTGCCTCCCGGGCCGTGCGGGTGAGCACGCCCGTGTGCGCGCGACACACCGATGTGGCCTCGGCGAACGTGAGTCGTGCCGGGAATGGGGCGGTGTGCCCCGGGTGTGCGCCTTCGCGCATTGACCCTGTCCGGCTGCCCCCGTATGCTACAAGTTGCGCCGCGAGCCTGCGCGCTTCAGACCTAGCAGGCCGCGCTCGCTCTGTTGCATGTCCCCTCGGTTGTCGAGGCGCCTCTCCGGATGACGGATCGGTGCTTTCCAGGCTGTCCGGCTTCTGCAGAGGCGATACGGGCTCTCGGCGTAGCAGTACCTACGACTCACTGTCCGTACCGGAGCCCTTTCCCACATGACGAGCAGCACCGAGACCACCGCCACCACTCCGCAGGTTGCGGTCAACGACATCGGCGACGCGGACGCGTTCCTCGCGGCGATCGACGAGACGATCAAGTACTTCAACGACGGCGACATCGTTGACGGCGTCATCGTCAAGGTTGACCGGGACGAGGTTCTCCTCGACATCGGTTACAAGACCGAAGGCGTCATCCCGAGCCGCGAGCTCTCGATCAAGCACGACGTCGACCCGAACGAGGTCGTCAAGGTCGGCGACGAGATCGAGGCCCTTGTTCTCCAGAAGGAGGACAAGGAAGGCCGCCTGATCCTCTCGAAGAAGCGCGCCCAGTACGAGCGCGCCTGGGGCACCATCGAGAAGATCAAGGAAGAAGACGGCATCGTCACGGGTACCGTCATCGAGGTCGTCAAGGGTGGTCTCATCCTCGACATCGGCCTCCGTGGCTTCCTCCCGGCGTCGCTCGTCGAGATGCGTCGTGTCCGCGACCTCCAGCCCTACGTGGGCAAGGAGCTCGAGGCCAAGATCATCGAGCTGGACAAGAACCGCAACAACGTGGTCCTGTCCCGCCGCGCCTGGCTCGAGCAGACGCAGTCCGAGGTCCGCCAGACGTTCCTCACGACCCTGCAGAAGGGTCAGGTCCGCTCCGGCGTCGTCTCCTCCATCGTCAACTTCGGTGCCTTCGTGGACCTGGGTGGCGTCGACGGTCTCGTGCACGTCTCCGAGCTCTCCTGGAAGCACATCGACCACCCCTCCGAGGTTGTCGAGGTCGGTCAGGAAGTCACCGTCGAGGTCCTCGACGTCGACATGGACCGCGAGCGCGTCTCGCTGTCGCTCAAGGCGACGCAGGAAGACCCGTGGCAGCAGTTCGCCCGTACGCACCAGATCGGGCAGGTCGTTCCCGGTAAGGTCACCAAGCTCGTTCCGTTCGGTGCGTTCGTGCGCGTCGACGAGGGCATCGAGGGCCTGGTCCACATCTCCGAGCTGGCCGAGCGCCACGTCGAGATCCCGGAGCAGGTCGTCCAGGTCAACGACGAGATCTTCGTCAAGGTCATCGACATCGACCTCGAGCGCCGTCGCATCAGCCTCTCGCTGAAGCAGGCCAACGAGGCGTTCGGTGGGGACCCGGCCTCGGTCGAGTTCGACCCGACGCTGTACGGCATGGCCGCGTCGTACGACGACCAGGGCAACTACATCTACCCCGAGGGCTTCGACCCCGAGACCAACGACTGGCTCGAGGGCTTCGAGGCTCAGCGCGAGGTCTGGGAGACGCAGTACGCCGAGGCGCAGCAGCGCTTCGAGCAGCACCAGGCCCAGGTCATCAAGTCCCGCGAGGCCGACGAGGCCGCCGCTGCCGAGGGTGCTGCCGCCCCGGCCGGCGCTGCTGCCCCGGCTGCCTCCGGCGGCAGCGGTGGCGGCGGCGGTTCGTACTCCTCGGAGTCCACGGACAACTCCGGCGCCCTGGCGTCGGACGAGGCCCTGGCCGCCCTGCGCGAGAAGCTGGCCGGTGGCCAGAGCTGACGCTCTGACACCAGCCGCTCATCGGCGGCGGTAGCTGTGGAGCTGTAGGTGAGGCCCGTCCCCTCCGGGGGGCGGGCCTCACTCATGTCCGGACACGGAACCCCGGGGCGCCGCCACCGGGCAGAGGAAACGGGCGGGATGCACGAGTAGCTGACGGCTCGTCACGCCCGCTTGCGGGGAAGGCGGTCACGGTGCTGCACAGCCGCGTGCCGACATGACCGGCGGGTGAATCAGGCGTGGGTGGGAATGCCGTGGCGGGGTGGGGTGTTCTTGTCCAGGAACACGAGGAGGAGCGGTAACCGTGCCTGATCCGCAGAGTTTGTACGAATGGGAGCCGAAGGGCCTGGCCGTCGTCGACATGGCGCTGGCCCAGGAGTCGGCCGGTCTGGTCATGCTCTACCACTTCGACGGATACATCGACGCGGGTGAGACCGGCGAGCAGATCGTCGACGGCCTGCTCGAGACGCTGCCGCACCAGAGCGTGGTCCGCTTCGACCACGACCGGCTCGTCGACTACCGGGCCCGCCGCCCGCTGCTGACCTTCAGGCGCGACCGGTACACGGCGTTCGAGGCGCCGGCCCTTGAGGTGAAGGTCGTCCAGGACGCCACGGGCGCCCCCTTCCTGCTCCTGTGCGGGCCGGAGCCCGACGTCGAGTGGGAGCGGTTCGCCGCAGCCGTGGAACAGATCGTGGAGCGGCTCGGCGTACGTCTCGCGGTCAGTGTCCACGGCATCCCCATGGGCGTCCCGCACACCCGCCCCGTCGGCCTCACCCCGCACGGCAACCGCACCGACCTGATGCCCGGGCACCGCAGCCCCTTCGATGAGGCGCAGGTCCCCGGTTCCGCCGAGGCGCTCGTGGAGCACCGGCTGATGGAGGCCGGGCACGACGTCCTGGGCGTCGCAGCGCATGTACCGCACTACGTCGCCAGGTCCGCCTACCCCGACGCCGCGCTCACCGCCCTCGAGGCGGTCACCGCGGCGACCGGACTGGTCCTGCCGTCGCTCGCGCACACCCTGCGCACGGAGGCGCACCGCACCCAGACGGAGATCGACCGCCAGGTCGGCCAGGGTGACGAGGAGCTCGTCTCGCTGGTCGAAGGGCTGGAGCACCAGTACGACGCGGTGGCCGGGTCCGAGACCCGGGGCAATCTCGTCGCGGAGCCCGCCGATCTGCCGTCGGCTGACGAGATCGGCCGCGAATTCGAACGCTTCCTCGCGGAACGTGAGGGCGATTCCTGAGGCGGCCTCCGGCCGGAGGCCGCCGGGGCACTAGGCTCGGCGCATGCTGAAAGTGGGCCTGACCGGCGGGATCGGCGCCGGCAAGAGTGAAGTGTCACGGCTGCTCGCGGGGTACGGAGCCGTACTCGTCGATGCCGACCGGATCGCCCGCGAGGTCGTCGAGCCCGGCACCCCCGGGCTCACCTCCGTTGTCGAGGCCTTCGGTCCGGGAATCCTCCGCCCCGACGGGACCCTGGACCGGCCGGCGCTCGGCTCGATCGTGTTCGCCGACCCTTCGCGCCTGGCCGCGCTCAACGCCATCGTCCACCCGCTGGTCGGGGCCCGTTCCGCGGAGCTGGAGCGGGCCGCGGGGCCCGGCGCGGTCGTCGTCCACGATGTCCCGCTGCTCACGGAGAACGGTCTCGCCCCGCTCTACGACCTGGTCGTGGTCGTCGACGCGAAGCCCGACACCCAGCTCGACCGGCTCGTACGGCTGCGCGGGATGACGGAGTCCGACGCCCGTGCCCGTATGGCGGCCCAGGCCACCCGCGAGGAACGGCTGGCCATCGCCGATCTCGTCGTCGACAACGACGGCTCGCTGGAGGACCTGGAACCCCAGGTCCGCACGGTCTGGTCCCAGCTCACCGAGCGGGCCGCGGCCGGCTGACCCGGCGCCGGCGGAATACGAGCGCCCCGCCGGGTGTTGAGGTCCGGGAGGCGAGGGGAAGGACAGGTCCGTGCCCGAGAGCAACCCGGAAACGCATGTCATCGACTTCCGCGCGGCGGAGCAGCTGCTCGCGGCGCGTGACCCGCGGGGTGCGGTCAAGCTGCTCGACTCGGTGATAGCCGCCCACCCGGAGAACACCGCGGCCCGGCTGCTGCGCGCCAGGGCCTTCTTCGCCGCGGCCCAACTGCGCCCGGCCGAGCTCGAATTCGAGCTGGTCCTGGAGCGTGAGCCGGACAACGCCTTCGCGCACTTCGCCCTGGCCCGCACCTTCCAGCGCGCCAACCGCCCCGGACAGGCCACACGCCACTTCAGGCTGGCCGCCGCGCTCGACCCGAATCCGGAGTACCTGCGGGCGGCCCGCTTCGACGACCGCCCCTGACGGCGCGCGGCCCGGCTCAGCGCCGGCCCCGGCGCCGGGCGGGTTCGTACGGGGGGACGTCCCGGTCCGGCTGGTAGTGCGAGCCCTGCCGGATCCGGCGGACGACGAAGCAGAGATCCGTGACCGCGACGAGCAGCAGCACACCGCAGGCGGTCGCCCAGCCCGCACGCCCGGTGACCACGAAGGCCACCAGACCGGCCACGGCCCAGACCATGCCCCACAGACTCAGCCAGAGTCGCATCCGCAGGGGACTGCGGGCGGTGGACGGTTCACTTCCGGTACGCATCGGCATCGCCTCTCCCCTCCAGCATGACCCCGCGCCGGGGCGTACGGAAACCGGCGTACTTCGGTGCGCGGGGACGCGGCGCCGGGGAACGGCGCCGCGCCCCGGACCGTTCTGGCGGGTATGAGCGGACAACTGGTACGTGAGGGGCACACAGGGACGGGACCCGGCGCGATCACACCGGACGGCTGTGCGGTCGAGCTGTACGGACGCCTGTCCGTCGGCAGCGAACCCGAGGTGATCGCCTCGGTCCTGCGACCGGGGGCGAGCGTGCTCGAACTGGGCTGCGGGGCGGGCCGGGTGACGCACCCCCTGGTGGGACTCGGCTTCGAGGTCACCGCGGTGGACGAGTCGGCGCAGATGCTGGAGCGGGTCAGCGGCGCCCGCACGGTCCGCAGCCCCATCGAGGCGCTGGATCTCGGCGAGGAGCGGTTCGACGCCGTGGTGCTGGCGTCGTTCCTGGTGCACACGAGCGATCGCCGGGTCAGGGAAGGGCTGCTGGCGACCTGCCGCAGACATGTGAAGGACGACGGAGTCGTCCTCATCCAGCGGGAGGGTGCCGACTACCACTCGAATCTGCCCCGGGAGAGGGAGGACACAGCCGCGGGCTGCGTCATCCGGATCCTCTCGGCGGACCCCGTCGGCGACGGCGTGGACGAGGTGCGCGCGGAGTACGTCTTCGACGACGCCCGCTGGACCCAGACCTTCCGGTCACGGCAGCTGTCCGTGGAGCGGTTCGAGGAGTATCTGGGGGAGGCCGGGCTCGCCGTCGACCGCTACCTCACCCCGGACGGCATCTGGGCCCTGGCCCGCCCCGTGCGGACGTGAGGCGCTCCGGTCAGTGGACGAACCGGTAGCTCCGCCAGGGCAGGGCGCGCGCGGCGTTGGTGTCGGAGAACGTGGTCGCCACATAGGCGCTCGCGCGTCCGGTGCAGTCCTTGGTGGAGTAGAGGACCAGGTCGGCCATGGTCCGGTTGTCGATCTTGCCCGCGCCGGCCGGGTCCATCGTGTGGCAGCCCTTCACCGACGGGCTGTGCACGGTGACGACCTTGGCCTGGTCCTTCTCGACGCTGTAGGACACCGGCCCCACGGCCGTGCGCCCGAGGCCGGAACATCCCGTGACGGTCAGGGTGAGCAGGACCGCGCCTGCGGCGATGCCGGCACGTCGGCGGAGAACGGTGGGGGGCACGGTGACGGCCATGGGCGGGTCCTCGTCTGCTCGTCCGGCTGCTCATCGGTACGTACGTCGCAAAGACGTGCTGGCGCTGGCCACCCTGCCCCGTCGCCCGGGTGCCGGCATCCGGTGCTCGGCCGGCCGGGGCCACAGGCACCCGTACGGAGGTTCGAGGGTGAGTGAAAGTGGGCATATCGTGTTAAAGGGCCCGATGAACGAGTGGGTGCGATGACGCATCCCCGAGGCAGGGGGCCGTGAGATGGTCCAGGATCTGTTGGTCGCATTGGTGGCGCTGCTCGCGGGCGGCCTGCTGTACACGATGGCCGCCGCCCGGGTGGTCAAGCAGTACGAACGGGGTGTGGTGCTCCGGCTCGGCCGGCTCCACGACGCGGTGCGACGGCCGGGCTTCACCATGGTCGTCCCGGGTGTCGACCGGCTCCGCAAGGTGAACATGCAGATCGTGACGATGCCCGTGCCCTCCCAGGACGGGATCACACGGGACAACGTCACGGTGCGGGTGGACGCCGTCATCTACTTCAAGGTCGTGGACCCGACGAGCGCGGTGATCCAGGTGGAGGACTACCAGTTCGCGGTCTCCCAGATGGCGCAGACCTCCCTCAGGTCGATCATCGGTAAGAGCGATCTGGACGATCTGCTGTCCAACCGCGAGAAGCTGAACCAGGGACTGGAAGTCATGATCGACAGCCCCGCGGTGGGCTGGGGCGTGCAGATCGACCGGGTCGAGATCAAGGACGTCTCGCTGCCGGAGACGATGAAGCGGTCGATGGCCAGGCAGGCCGAGGCCGACCGTGAGCGGCGTGCGCGGGTCATCAACGCCGACGCGGAGCTGCAGGCGTCGAAGAAGCTCGCCCAGGCCGCGCAGCAGATGTCGACCCAGCCGGCGGCGCTGCAGCTGCGGCTGCTGCAGACGGTGGTCGCGGTCGCGGCCGAGAAGAACTCCACGCTGGTCCTGCCCTTCCCGGTGGAGCTGCTCCGCTTCCTGGAGCGCGCGCAGGGGCAGCAGCAGCCCACCGCGGAGCAGCCCGCGCAGACGCCCGCTGCGGACCCCTCGACCGGGGACCCGGGTGTCGTGGGTGCGGACGTACCCGGTGCGGATGTGGCGGGTGCGGATCCGGTCGTGGAGCAGACCTTCACGGACCAACCGCTCCCGGACCAGCCCCTCGAAAGCGCGGTGCCGGAGCCGGGCGTGGTGCCGGAGTTCGACTCGGACGTGCTCCCCGAGTTCGAGACGCAGGGGACGCAGGAGACGGAGGAGACGGAGCGGTCGACGGGGGAGCCGTCGCAGGAGTCGTCCGGTCGCTCCCGTTTCGGCCGCCTCAGCCGTCACTGAGATCCTGGTGCTCGCCTTCGGAACGTATCCCGCCAGGCCACACACATGATCATTTGAAGGCACCGCCTAGACTCGCGAGGAGCGGGAGGAAGCATCGACGGAGCGAGTCGGGAGGGGGCGGTGGACATGGCGGACCAGGACCAGGACCAGGACGTCACCGAAGGCCGGCTGCTGCGGTGCGCCGCGGTCTTCCTGCCGGCGGCACTGCCCCGTGAGGGCAGGATCGCCTTCTGGGACCCCGAAGGCGCCGCGGTGTTCCCCGCCGCGGGTCAGGACCGTACCGTCACCCGGCTCACGGTCGTCGGCGCGCACGGCGGGGAGGTCCGCACCCGCACCGTGCCCGCCGTGGTGCTCCCCGTCGGAGAGGCCGTGCCCCTGCTCGCGCGCGCCCGGCACCGTGCGACGGCCCATCCCGCCACCCGCGCGTGGGGCGCCGCCGCTCTGCACGCGCTGACCCTCGTGGCGCGTGGCAGGCTGCTGCCCGGGCTGACGGCCGACGATCACGACGCCTGGCGGGCCGGGCCGCGTGACGCCGAGGACATCGCCCATCTGCGGGCCGTCGCCGCCTCCATGCCGCCCGAGGGACACGCCGTCCCGCTGGAGGGCACACCCCCGCGCGTCCCCGAACCCCGTGCCCTGCTCGGCGCGTTCATGGACGCCGTCGCCGACACCCTGCCCCGCACGCCCGCCGCCGCCCACGCCATGGGCGCGCCGTTCGCGGCCCGCGAGGCACAGCATCTGCCCGAAGCGCGGGCGTGGGCCGTCGATGTGGCCGCCGGACTCGACGCGGGGGTACGCGTCTCGCTGCGGCTCGACCTCTCGGCGTACGACCTCTTCGACTCCTCCGACGCCACCGGCGGTGACGCCACCGGCGGTGACGCCACGTCCGGCAGCGCGGCAGCGGCGCGCCATGCCGCCGCCGCGATCACCCAGGTGCACAGCCTGGCCGATCCGACGTACGTCACCGACGCGGCCACGCTGTGGAGCGGCGGTGCGGGTGAGCCCTTCGGGCCCAGGGCCCGTGTCGACGCCGTCCTCGCGCTGCGCCGCGCGGCCCGTGTCTGGCTGCCGCTGGAGCGGCTGCTTGACCAGCCCGTGCCCGATGTGCTCGCCGTCACCGAGGACGAGCTCCAGGAGCTGATCGGTGTGGCCGGAGCACGGCTCGCCGAGGCCGGGGTGGCCCTCCACTGGCCCCGGGAGCTCGCCCGCTCGCTCAGCGCGGCGGCCGTGGTCCGCCCGGCGCCCGGGTCGGCCACCGACGGCACGTCCTTCTTCGACGCCGAGCAGCTCTTCGCGTTCGACTGGCAGCTCTCCCTGGGCGACGACCAGCTCACCGAGGCGGAGATGGACACCCTGGCCGAGGCGCACCGGCCGGTGGTGCGCCTGCGCGACCAGTGGGTCGTCGTGGACCCCGAGCTCGTCCGCAAGGCACGTAAGCGGGGGCTCGGGCTCCTGGACCCGGTGGACGCGCTCGCCGTCGCCCTCACCGGCAGCGCCGAGGTCGACGGCGAGCAGGTCGAAGCCGTACCCGCCGGAGCACTCGCCGCGCTCCGCGCGCGCATCCTGGACGAGGACGCCACCCTCCCGGCGCCGCCCGGTCTGGACGCCACCCTGCGCGACTACCAGCTCCGCGGCCTGGCCTGGCTGGACCGTATGACGTCGCTCGGCCTGGGCGGCTGTCTCGCCGACGACATGGGCCTCGGCAAGACGATCACCGTCATCGCGCTCCATCTGCACCGCGGCCTCGCCGCACCCACCCTGGTGGTCTGCCCCGCGTCCCTCCTCGGCAACTGGCACCGGGAGATCAACCGCTTCGCACCCGGGGTCCCCGTGCGGCGCTTCCACGGTGCCGAACGCACCCTCGAAGGCTCCGACGGCGGTTTCGTCCTCACGACCTACGGCACCATGCGCTCCAGCGCCGAGCAGCTGGCCGGGCACACCTGGGGGCTGGTCGTCGCCGACGAGGCGCAGCACGTGAAGAATCCGCACGCGTCGACGGCCAGGGCGCTGCGCACCATCCCCGCCCCGGCCCGTGTCGCGCTGACCGGCACGCCCGTCGAGAACAACCTCTCCGAGCTGTGGGCGCTGCTCGACTGGACCACACCAGGACTGCTCGGCCCGCTCAAGGCGTTCCGCTCCCGGCACGCCAGGATCGTCGAGAACACCGGAACCGCCGCCGGCCTGGGCAACGAGGAGGCGGTCGAGCGGCTCTCCCGGCTGGTGCGCCCCTTCCTGCTGCGCCGCAAGAAGTCGGATCCGGGCATCGCGCCCGAGCTGCCGCCCAAGACCGAGACCGACCACCCGGTCTTCCTCACCCGGGAACAGGCCACGCTCTACGAGGCGGCCGTCCGCGAGACCATGGCGTTCATCGAGCAGTCGGAGGGCATCGCACGGCGCGGCCTGATCATGAAGCTGCTGGGCTCGCTCAAGCAGATCTGCAACCACCCCGCGCAGTATCTGAAGGAGCAGCCGACCCGGCTCGCGGGCCGCTCCGGCAAGCTCGCCCTGCTCGACGAACTCCTCGACACCATCCTGTCCGAGGACGGCTCCGTCCTGATCTTCACCCAGTACGTGTCGATGGCCAGGCTCCTCGCCGCTCACCTCGCCTCCCGTGCGATCCCCTCCCAGCTGCTGCACGGCGGCACGCCGGTGCCCGAGCGCGAGCGGATGGTGGACGGCTTCCAGTCCGGTGAGGTCCCCGTCTTCCTGCTCTCCCTCAAGGCGGCCGGGACGGGGCTGAACCTCACCCGGGCCGCCCATGTCATCCACTACGACCGGTGGTGGAACCCGGCGGTCGAGGAGCAGGCCACCGACCGCGCGTACCGCATCGGCCAGACCCAGCCCGTGCAGGTGCACCGGCTGATCGCCGAGGGCACCGTCGAGGACCGCGTCAGCGAACTGCTCAGGTCGAAGCGTGCGCTCGCCGACGCGGTGCTCGGCTCGGGCGAGAGCGCCCTGACCGAGCTCAGCGACCGTGACCTGGCCGATCTCGTCTCGCTCCGGAGGACGTCATGAGCCCCGGTGGGAGCCCCGCGGCCCGCCCGGGCCCCGACGACCTGCGGCGCACCTTCGAAGCGGTGCCCGCCCGTGCGTCGGACGCCGGGGGGCCCTTCGCCGACAGCTGGTGGGGCCGGGCCTGGGTGGACGCGCTCGAATCCCTCTCCATGGACGAGGGCCGGCTCGCCCGCGGCCGTACGTACGCCGACGGAGGCCATGTCGCCGCGGTCACCGTCACCCCGGGCCGGGTCATCGCCTACGTGCACGGCAGCCGCCCGCGGCCCTACCGCGCGGAGCTGCGCCTGCGTACGTTCTCGGCGTCCGACTGGGACACCCTCCTGGACGCCGTGGCCGCCAGGCCGGGGCATCTGTCCGCGCTCCTCGACAAGGAGATGCCGCACTCCCTGGTCGACACGGCGGGGGAGACCGGCGTCCGGCTGCTGCCCGCCGCGGGTGATCTGGACCCGGACTGCTCCTGCCCGGACCGGGGCTGGCCCTGCAAGCATGTGGCGGCGCTCTGCTTCCAGACGGCCAGGCTTCTGGACAGCGACCCGTTCGTCCTTCTGCTGATGCGCGGCCGGGGCGAGCGCGAGCTCCTCGAAGAGCTGGGCCGGCGCAACGCCGAGCACTCGGCGCGCGAGCGCCCCGAGACCCCCGCGATGCCCTCGCTCCCGGCCGACGAGGCACTCGGGGGACGCTTCCTGCCGCCACTGCCCGCACCGCTGCCCGTGCCGTCCCACCCGGGGGAGCCGCCGGCCTACCCCGAGCTGCCCGGCGCCCGCGACCCGCTCGGCCTCGACCACCTGGCCACGGACGCGGCGGCCCGCGCCCATGCGATGCTCACCACGGGCGACGACCCGCTCGGCGGGCTCAGCACCTGGCAGGACGCCGTGCGGATCGCCGCGTCCAGGCCCACCGCCGGGCTCACCGGCACGACCCGGGCGCTCTACCGTGAACTGGCCTTCGCCACCGGCCGCAGCACGACGGAGCTGGCCCGTGCCGTCGCCGCCTGGCGGCAGGGCGGCGCCGAGGGACTGGCGGTCCTGGAGGCGCCCTGGGACCCGCCGGCCGGCCCGTTCGACCGGGCGCGGCCCGCCCTCGCCGCGGCCGACCACCCGCGCTTGACGCCCTGGCGCAACCACCTGACCGACGCCTCGGGCACCCTCCAGCTCCGCTTCGGCCACGACGGCCGCTGGTACGGCTACGAATCCGACCCGGGCGAGGACGACTGGTGGCCCCGTGCCACCCCGGACCCCGACCCAGTCACCGCGCTCACATCGCTGCGGGGCTGACCTCGGGCGCGTACGTCAGCTCGCCAGGAACACCAGCAGGGCGATGAGGACGAACAGGACCGCGAACAGCGGGAGCGCCACCCCACGCGCCTTGCGGAAGGACTCGTTCTCCTGAGCGGCCCGTCCACGGGAGGCCTCGTGGGAATCGGCCAGATGCTCCCAGGCCATGGCGTCGAGCCTTCGCGTGGTCAGCAGGGACGGGGACCAGCCGCAGTGCGCGCAGACGAGGAAATCGCGGTAGGGGTCGTACCGGAAGTCACGCTCGATGTTCACCGTGAACACCTGGTCCCCGGGCCCGATGGCCGTGAAGTGGCGTATCGCCGCACCCATGTCGACTGCTCCCTGCTCTCGTGCCCGACGGTGAGCGCCGGTCCATGAACCCGGCTGCGGAACTGTAGCCAACGGGAGGACGATGGCGTCATCTGCGGACAGGGGGCGTGCATGAGCGGGAAGCCGGTGCCGGGCGTGGTGACATGGGGGCTGCTCGCCGCCTGGGCGCTGCACGATGCGGAGGAGCTGGCCACCATGGCCCGATGGGCCGCGGCGGCCGGGCCCCGCCTCCAGGAGCGCTTCCCTCGGGTGCCGGACGCGGTGTGGCGGCGGATGGACCTCTCACAGCGCGAGGTGAACACCGCCATCGGTCTGATGGGCGGGGTGATCGCCGCAGCCTCCGCCGCCGGCGCGCGCACGGGAGGCCGCAGCCCCTTCTTCGGGACGGTGCTGGCCGGCTTCGGGCTGCACGGGGCGGTCCACCTCGCCCAGTCGGCGGCGTACCGCGGTTACACCCCGGGTGTCGTCACCGCCCCGCTGGTCGTCATCCCGTACTCGGTCTGGGCCGTGCGGCGGCTGGCGGCGGCCGGCGTGCCGGTCGGGGGCGGGCGTTCGGCCGCCGTGGGTCTGGCGCTGTTCCCGGTCGTCGCCGGCGGAGTGCAGGGGCTCGCCCGGCTGCTGAGCAGGGGACGCTGAGCAGAGGCGCCGAGCAGAGGCGCCGAGCAGAGGCGCCGAGCGGCCGGCGGGCGGTGCGGGGCTCAGAAGTCGGCGAGGGTGCGTGCGTCGAGCCGGGCCACCGACTCCTGGGCGTACGCCTTCTCGTAGGCGGTCCGGATCCGCTCGATCTGCGGGTCCCGCCGGCGGGCCTCGGACGCCGGGTACAGCAGGATCAGTTCGTACGAACGCTCCCGCTCGATCACCCCGCCGGAGTCGCGCCACTGCCCCCGGCCCTCCTGGAACGTGAGGCCTTCAGGGAAGCGCGGGGTGACCACACGGTCGATGAACGACCGGAACTGCGCGTCCGTCACATCGGGCCCCCCGTCGGGGCGTTGGGTGCCGAAGAGGAGCCGGGTCTCGACATGGACCGTGCCCCGTCCGACGGGAGCGCCGCCCGCCGCGGTGGTGGGCGGCGCGTCGTCGCCGAGGGTGGCGTACGCGATCGGCGTCCCCCCGGCCAGCACGGCACAGGCCGTGACGGCGGCCGTGAGCGCGGTGCGCCTGCCGGAACGCTCCCGACGCGGCTCCCGCTGTGTACGCGGACGTGGCAAGACGGTCTCCAGGGACGGCCGGACAGGGGCGCGCCCACCGTGGCACGGGAGCCCCACGCCCACGCGGCGGAACAACCTGATCCCGGCCGAACCACCCGTAATGGTGAGCCGCTACGCGCCTGTTGCCGCACCACGGCGACTCACCCCCCGCCCGCGCCCCGCCACTACCCCGGCAGGGTCCACCGCTGGGCATCGGTGCCGTTGCAGTCGTAGATCTGGAGCCGGGTCCGGTCGGTGGTGGAGCCGGCGGGGTCGTCCAGACAGCGGCCGGACTGCGGGTTGACCAGGGAGCCGTTCGCACCGGCCTGCCAGCGCTGTGCGCCGCTGCCGTTGCATTCCCACAGCTGTACGAGCGTACGGTTCGCGGTGCCTCCGTCGGCCACGTCAAGACAGCCGCCCATGGCACGCAGGGTCCCGCCGGCCCCCGGGACGACCGCCCAGGACTGTGCGGCGGCGCCGTTGCAGCTGTAGAGCTGGACCGCCGTGCCGTTCGCCGTCCCGGAGCCGGCCACGTCCACGCACTTGTCGGCGAACGCGGAGCGGACCGGGCCGGTGCTTGTCGTGCCGGTGGCGGCGAGGGAGGTTTCGACCAGCCCCGCGGCGGCGTTCATCCCGGCCTCGTTCGGGTGGTAGGTCGCCCGGCCCGTGGCGGGTGTGTACGTCTCCACCCAGGGCGATGAGGAGCAGGCGTCGTGCCCGTGGCTCGCTCCTGCCAGGTCCACCAGGGTCGCGCCGGTCGCCTGTGCCGCCGTACTCGTCGCGTCGGCGAGCCGGGTGCCGATGCTGCGCTCGAACGCCGCCTGGTCGGCGGTGAGCGGAACTCCGGTGCAGACACCGGAATCGGGGAGGAGGGTGAAGTAGCTGACCAGCAGCACCTGTGCCTGTGGGGCGGTGGCGTGGACGGCGTTGACGACGTTCTCCAGCCGGCCTGTCAGGGTGTCGAAGTTCTTGTTGATCGCGTCCTGGTCGACGGTGCCGCAGTCGCTACCGCCGCTGGTCAGACAGGAGTAGACGTTGATGCTGCCCAGGTAGTCGACGTCGTTGCCGCCGATGGTCACCGTGACGAGTCGGGTGTCCGCGGTGACGGCGCTGATCTGCGGCGCCTGCCCGCCCTGGCTGTCGGTGAGGATGTTGGCGGTGGTGGCCCCGCTGCAACTGACGTCGGTGAGGCGTGCGCCGGTGTCACGGGCGATGACACTGGGGTAGTTGTTCGCCGACCGCGAGCACGAGGCGGCTCCGCTGCCGGACTGGACGGGCGGTATACCGGGGCCCGCGGCGAACGAACTGCCCATCGCCACATAGGCGAGGCCGGTGTCCGCTGTGGAATCAGCTGTGGCGGTGGTGACGGCCGGTCCCGTCAACACCAAGGCCAGTGCCGCAAGAACGGTGGAACAGAGCCTGAACCGGGAGAGGGGGCCAAAGGCGGTACCGCGTTGCTGCCTGCTGTGCGGAAAGCTCATGCGACCTCCGGATGCGTGCGGCGGAAGCGCTCGCGGCTCCCGCGTCTGGCAACGTTGTCGAACCGGAAGCTAGCAGTTCACGACCGGCCCGCCAACGGGGCAGGCCATACCGCACAGATGGCCTGCCCGGCGCGCGCGAGGCGAACCGCGTGAGCACGGGGGGAGCTTCAGGTCCGGCAGGTCGTCACTGGCGGTACCCGTTCAGGAAGCGGCCGATGCGGCTGATCGCGGCGTCCAGGTCGTCGGCGTGCGGGAGGGTGAGGATGCGGAAGTGGTCAGGGCGCGGCCAGTTGAAGCCGGTGCCCTGCACCACCTGGATCTTCTCCCGCAGCAGCAGGTCCAGGACGAACCGTTCGTCGTCGACGATGGGGTGGACCTTCGGGTCGATGCGCGGGAAGGCGTAGAGCGCGCCCTTCGGCTTCACGCAGGACACCCCCGGGATCTCGTTCAGCCGTTCCCAGGCCCGGTCGCGCTGCTCGTGGAGCCTGCCGCCCGGGGCGACCAGCTCCCGGATCGACTGCCGGCCGCCGAGCGCCGCCTGGATCGCGTACTGCGCGGGGGCGTTGGGGCACAGCCGCATGGAGGCGAGCATGGTGAGCCCCTCCAGATAGCTGCGGGCGTGCTGCCGCGGGCCCGACACCACCATCCAGCCCGAGCGGAATCCCGCGACGCGGTACGTCTTGGACAGTCCGCTGAAGGTGAGGCAGAGCAGGTCGGGAGCCAGCACCGCCACGCTGTGGTGCTCGGCGTCGTCGTACAGGATCTGGTCGTAGATCTCGTCGGCGAACACCATCAGCCCGTGCCTGCGCGCCAGGTCGAGCATCCCGTCGAGGACCTCACGGGAGTAGACGGCGCCCGTCGGGTTGTTCGGGTTGATGATCACCATGGCCCGGGTGCGGTCGGTGATCTTGGAGGCCATGTCGGCGAGGTCGGGGTTCCAGTCCGCGCCCTCGTCGCAGGTGTAGTGCACGGCCTTCCCGCCCGCGAGCGTGGTGACGGCGGTCCACAGCGGAAAGTCGGGGGAGGGGATCAGGATCTCGTCGCCGTCCTCCAGGAGCCCCTGCACGGCCATGGAGATCAGCTCGGACACCCCGTTGCCGAGGAAGATGTCATCCACGTCGACATCGGCGAGCCCCATCGCCTGGTAGCGCTGCGCCACGGCGCGGCGGGCGGACAGGATGCCGCGCGAGTCCGTGTAGCCGTGTGCCTGGGGGAGCATCCGGATCATGTCCTGGACGATCTCCTCCGGTGCCTCGAAGCCGAAGAGCGCCGGATTGCCCGTGTTGAGGCGGAGCACGCTGTGGCCCGCCTCCTCCAGGGCGTTGGCCTGCTCGATGACCGGCCCCCGGATCTCGTAACAGACCTCGTTGAGCTTGCTGGACTGCCGGAACTCCATGCGGTGCCTCCCCGACCCGATTGCGTTACTTGGTTTTACCAAGCTCGGGCTTGGAAAGTCCAACAACATGTCTAGACTGCGTCGTATGCCACGTCAGCAGCAGCCCGCACGTCCCGCCCGCCGCCGGAGCTACGACCAGTTCTGCGCCACTGCCCGTGCTCTCGACTCCGTCGGTGACCGGTGGACGCTGCTGATCGTCCGTGAACTGCTGGCGGGCCCCCGCAGGTACACGGATCTGCATGCCGACCTGCCCGGAGTCAGCACGGATGTGCTGGCCTCCCGGCTCAAGGACATGGAGCAGGGCGGCCTGGTGGAGCGCCGCCGCCTGCCACCGCCCGCCGCCGCCGCGGTCTACGAACTCACCGAGCACGGCCGGGGGTTGCTCCCGGTCCTCACCGCGCTCGCCCGGTGGGGCGGACCCGCGCTCGGTGTGCGCCGCCCCACGGACGCGGTCAGGGCCCACTGGTTCGCCCTGCCGCTGCTGCGGGCCCTGGACGGCCTCACCCACGGCGGGGTCGTCGAAGTCAGGCTCGCCGAGGGCGAGTTCCACATCCGTACCGGCGCGGAGGCGGCGACAGGCGACCCGTACGGATACGGACCCGCCGCGCACCCGGACACGTGCCTCGTGCTGGACGCGGAGGCCGCCCTGGCGCTCGGGCGCGGTGAGTACACCCTCGCGCGAGCCGTGGAGGAGGGCAGGGTCGAGGTGCTCGGCGAAGGGCCACTGGCCGACGAACTACGCGGGGCCCGATCCCCGCTCACTCAGCACGTCCCGCCCAACTCGCCGGTAGCGTAGGCGTCTTCACGGGGGGCTCTCACTGGACGGATGCTGAGGAGTCGGTCATGGGGTTCGGCGGCGTGGACGGTGCCAAGAGTGTGAAGGGCACGAGGGGCGCGAAGGGCGCCGGGATTGGGCACGGCGCCGGGTGGCGTGAGGGCGGCGCGAAACGGTGGGGGACGGTGCGCAAGGTCCTGCTCGTGGGCGTCGGCGTGGCAGCCCTGGGCCTCTTGCCGGCCGCGGCGGTCGCCACCCCCGGCAGCGGAGTGACCGGCACGGTCGTCGCCGAGGGCACATCCGAGGGCAAGCTCAAGGTCAAGACCCCTCCCGGGCGTACGGACGTCACCTTCCGGAAGATCACCGTGGAGCCCGGCGGTTCCACCGGCTGGCACACCCACGAAGGGCAGCTGATCGCCGTCGTCAAGGCCGGGACGCTCACCCGGACCCTCGACGACTGCACGGTCGAGGTGTCACCCGCCGGGACGACGTTCATCGAGCCGTCGGGGGCCGACCACCGGCACATCGGCCGCAATCTGGGCACCGAGCCCGTGGTGCTGTGGGTGACCTATCTGCTTCCCGAGGGAAGCGAACTCTCCGACGACGCCGACGCGGTGGAGTGCCCGGCGACCGGATGAGGCACGGCGGGGGCGCCCGGCCTGCGACGGTCGCCCCCGCGTGCGCTCCGGTGCACGTACCCGCGCGCGGCCCGGGTGTGCGTCAGACGGCTGCCGTCTCCCCGTATGCCCCGAAGCCGGAGACGACCAGCCCGTCGCGGAAGGTCAGCACCTCGTACACCCGGCCGCCGATCTGGTTGCGGTAGTCGATGACCAACGCGTCGACGCCCGCCCGCACGTCCATCACCTCGAACTCCAGGTCCGGGATCTTCTCCAGCCCCGCGGTCCAGTACGCGCGGAGCGCCGCCTTGCCGTGCAACGTCCCGGCAGGGGAGCCCGTCAGCCGGGCGATCATCGGCGAACTGAAGGTCACGTCCTCGTGGTAGTGGGCGAGGATGCGGTCCAGGTCGTGGGAGTTCCAGTCGTCCTGCCACCGGGAGGCGAACCTGCGGGCGTATGCGAGATCCATACGGAGAATGATGCGCCGGGCCTACCCGTGCGGGTGATCCGGGGCAGGGCATGGTGATGATGGACGGGTGCGATTCGAACCGATCACCTGGGAACGGCTGGCCGAAGCCCTGGCCGAGCACGCCGACGGAACGGCACCGGCCGACGGCGGGCCGTGGCTGAGGATCGGCATCGACGGCGCTCCGGCCGCACGGCCCGATGAGCCGGCCGCGCACCTCGCCGAGGCCCTGCGGGCCCGCGGGCGCCCGGTGCTCACCGTCTCCACCGGCGGCTTCCTGCGCCCCGCCAGCCTGCGCTACGAGTACGGCAAGGAGGACCCGGACTCCTACGCCGACAGCTGGTTCGACACCGGCGCGCTGTGGCGGGAGGTGTTCCGTCCGCTGGAACCGGGCGGCAGCGGCCGGGTCCTGCCCGACCTCTGGAACCCCGTGACGGACCGGGCGACCCGAAGCCCGTACCAGGTGCTGCCCGAGGGCGGCGTGCTCATCCTGCACGGTCCGCTGCTCCTCGGGCAGTGGTTCCCGTTCGACCTCGGCGTGCATCTGAGCCTGTCGCCGGGCGCTCTGCGGCGGCGCACGGCGGAGAGCGAGCGGTGGACGCTGCCCGCCTTCGCGCGGTACGAGGACGAGGCCACCCCGGCCGAACGCGCGGACGCGGTCGTACGGGCCGACGACCCGCACCACCCGGCCTGGACAGGGCTCGGCAACGGGACCGGTCATGGCACCCCGGACGGCTAGGGCGCCGGGACAGCGGCTGCACCGGAACGTCGGCTGTTCTAGCGCAGCCGCTGCGCTAGAACAGCGGCTGCGGGAGTATCCCCTCGATCGCCAGCAGCTGCCGCTTCGTCTCGAGACCGCCGCCGAACCCGCCCAGCTCTCCGTCGCTCTCCACCACCCGGTGGCACGGAACCACCACCGGCAGCGGGTTGGAGCCCATGGCCGCCCCCACGGCCTGGGCGCCGCCCGGCCTGCCGACCCGGCGCGCCAGGTCCCCGTAGCCCACGACCGTCCCGTACGGCACGCCGGAGGCCAGCTCGCGCAGCACCTCGCGGTGGAAGCCGGAGCTCAGCGACCAGTCGAGAGGCAGCGAGAAGTCCCGCAGCTCGCCGGCGAAATACGCGGCGAACCGGCGTATCGGCTCGGCGAGCAGCGCGGAGTCCGGAGCCTCCACCGGCTCCGCGCCCAGCCGTGTCCGCAGCTGCCCGAGCACCTTGTCCCGGACCGCCGGGCGGGCGTGGAAGGCCACGGTCACCAGGCCGGTCCGGGTCGCGGCCAGCAGGAGCGGGCCGATGCCGCTCGGCACGACGGACCACTCCAGAACCTGCTCACTGCTCTCCATGTGGCCCACCGTACGGCGGGCCACTGACAACGCCGGGCGGCCGACCGCTCAGCGGGTGGCGTCCCGGACGACATCGGGGTTGTTGGTGATGATGCCGTCCACACCGAAGCCGGCCACCTCCACGGCATCGGCCGCGTCGTTCACCGTCCAGGTGTTCACCCGGAGCGGCTTGCCGTGGGCGCCCTTGAGCTTCTGGACCGCCGCGACGTAGTCCGCGCCGATGTCCGTGTACGCCGGATTGATCTGGTCGGTGAACGCCGCGTACGAGGGAAGATCGGCCACCGCCGGGGTGCCGAGGAAGCCTGTCACGACGTCAGGGCGCTGCGCGTGGACAGTTTTCACACTCTCTGCACCGAAGCTCTGGACGATCAGCCTGTTCTTGACGTGATCACGATCGAGCCACCCCTGCTGGCGCAGGACGCGCAGAGTCTCCTTCTCGATGCCCGGGTAGATCTCGGGGCTCTTGATCTCCAGGAGCAGGTTCTGGTCGTTGCGCTCGATGCGGCGCAGGTACTCCTTGAACGTCGGAATCCGGGCGCCCGCGAAGTCCGCGCCGAACCAGCTGCCCGCGTCCAGCGTCGCGATCTCCGCCGCCGTGAAGTCCTTGACCGCCCAGGGCGCACGGTCGGGGAAGACCTCCTCGGCGTCGGTGGTCCTGCTGAGACTGGTGTCGTGCACGACGACCAGCACTCCGTCCTTGGTGAGCTGGACGTCGTTCTCCACCCAGTCGATGCCCAGGTCGTCGGCCGCGTCCACGGCGGCCAGGGTGTTCTCCGGAGCGTAGGCCGAGGCGCCCCGGTGGGCGTAGACGACCGGGCTGCCCTGGGCGTCCGATGCCTGGGCCTGGGTGGCGGGCAGCAGGACGCAGGCGCCGAGCAGGGCGGCGACGGCGCCGGAGGCGGTTGCTGTGCGTACGGACACGTGTACTCCTCGCGTCGGGATGCGGACAGCCAGAGAATCGCATCCGATACCCAACGGAGGGGAGGAGGATGATGGCCATGTTGTGAACGCCGTGCCGGAAGGCGGAGCGCCGGACCGCCCAGAGGCGGATAAAATGCCGCTCTTATGTTTGCTTGCCGGGCCTTGCCCTTTAGGGTCACCCCGAACCCGGGCACACCGCGAAGGGCATACCAGCATGCAGGGCACAGTCGACGGATTCACCTACGGCCTCGTGACGCCCGTCACGGCATTCCTCATGGCGTGCCTCGGCGCCGCGCTCGGTCTTCGGTGCACCACGCGCTCCCTGCGCACACGAGGCGCCTCCAGAGCCGGCTGGCTGGCCCTCGGCGCGACCTCCATCGGGTCGGGTATCTGGACGATGCACTTCATCGCGATGCTGGGCTTCTCCGTGAGGGAGGCGCCGGTGAGCTACGACAGGCCCCTGACCTACGCCAGCCTCGCCGTGGCCATCGTGATGGTCGGCGTCGGCATATTCCTCGTCGGCTACCGGGGCGCCACCCCGATGGCGCTGGTCACCGGCGGGACGATCACCGGTCTCGGGGTCGCCTCCATGCACTACCTCGGCATGGCCGGAATGAACTTCGCGGGACTCTTCGAATATCAGACGCTCATGGTCGCGCTCTCCGTCGTCATCGCCGTGGTGGCCTCCACCGTGGCGCTGTGGGCGGCCGTCAACATCCACGGCTTCCTCCCCAGTCTCGGCGCCAGTGTGGTCATGGGCGTGGCCGTGACCGGGATGCACTACACGGGCATGGCCGCGCTCCAGGTGCATCTGCACCCCGACGCGGCTCCGGCGGGGCCGGGGGAGGCCCCCACCTCGCTGCTCCTGCCGATGATGGTCGGACCCGGCTGCTTCCTGCTGCTCGCCGCGGTGATCGTGATGATCGACCCCCTGGTGGTGACCGACCCGTCCAGGGGGACGGGCCCGCTGCCGGGAACCGCTGCCAGGTGCGGTGGGGCGATGAGCTCGATCCCCGCCCAGCGACGCCCCGCAAGGCCCTACGAGACCGCCTCGCGCAGGGCGTACCGGCAGCCGCGGAACCGCTGATCCACCGCCGTTGTCAGTGGGGCGCCGTACGGTGGTTGCATGCGGCCAGTCTCGAAGATCGAACGTTCGGTGGCGCCTTTCGAGGTCGTCAGTCCCTACCAGCCCAGCGGTGACCAGCCGACGGCCATCGCCGAGCTGAACCGGCGCGTCCGCGCGGGTGAGAAGGATGTCGTCCTGCTCGGCGCGACCGGCACGGGCAAGTCGGCGACGACCGCCTGGATGATCGAGAAGCTTCAGCGGCCCACGCTGGTGATGGCGCCGAACAAGACGCTGGCGGCCCAGCTGGCCAACGAGTTCCGAGAGCTCCTCCCGAACAACGCCGTGGAGTACTTCGTCTCGTACTACGACTACTACCAGCCCGAGGCGTACGTCCCGCAGTCGGACACCTACATCGAGAAGGACTCCTCGATCAACGAGGAGGTCGAGCGGCTGCGGCACTCCGCCACGAATTCGCTGCTCACCCGGCGCGATGTCGTCGTCGTCGCGTCCGTCTCCTGCATCTACGGCCTCGGTACCCCGCAGGAGTACGTGGACCGCATGGTCCAGCTCAAGGTCGGCGACGAGATCGACCGGGACCAGCTGCTGCGCCGCTTCGTGGAGATCCAGTACACCCGCAACGACCTCGCGTTCACCCGCGGCACCTTCCGGGTGCGCGGCGACACCATCGAGATCTTCCCGGTGTACGAGGAGCTCGCCGTCCGCATCGAGATGTTCGGCGACGAGATCGAGGCGCTCTCGACCCTCCACCCGCTCACCGGCGAGGTCATCAGCGAGGACGCCTCGCTCCACGTCTTCCCGGCCAGCCACTACGTGGCGGGTCCCGAGCGCATGGAGAAGGCGGTCGGCGGCATCGAGCAGGAGCTGGAACAGCGCCTCGCCGAGCTGGAGAAGCAGGGCAAGATGCTGGAGGCCCAGCGGCTGCGCATGCGCACCACGTACGACATCGAGATGCTCCGGCAGATCGGCACCTGCTCCGGCGTCGAGAACTACTCCATGCACTTCGACGGCCGCTCGCCCGGCACCGCCCCCAACACCCTCCTCGACTACTTCCCCGAGGACTTCCTCCTCGTCCTGGACGAGTCGCACGTCACGGTCCCGCAGATCGGCGCGATGTACGAGGGTGACGCCTCCCGCAAGCGGACCCTCGTCGACCACGGCTTCAGGCTGCCGTCCGCCCTGGACAACCGCCCGCTGAAGTGGGAGGAGTTCCTCGAGCGTATCGATCAGACGGTCTACCTCTCCGCCACCCCGGGGAAGTACGAGATGTCCCGGGGCGACGGATACGTCGAGCAGATCATCCGGCCCACCGGCCTCGTCGACCCCGAGGTCGTCGTCAAGCCCACCGAGGGCCAGATCGACGACCTGGTCCACGAGATCCGCAAGCGGACCGAGAAGGACGAGCGGGTCCTGGTCACCACCCTCACCAAGAAGATGTCCGAGGACCTCACGGACTACTTCCTGGAGCTGGGCATCCAGGTCCGCTACCTCCACAGCGACGTCGACACGCTGCGCCGCATCGAGCTGCTGCGCGAGCTGCGCTCCGGTGAGTACGACGTCCTGGTCGGCATCAACCTCCTGCGCGAGGGGCTCGACCTGCCCGAGGTGTCGCTCGTGGCCATCCTGGACGCGGACAAGCAGGGTTTCCTGCGCTCCGGCACATCGCTGATCCAGACCATCGGACGTGCCGCCCGTAACGTCTCGGGGCAGGTCCATATGTACGCCGACAAGGTCACCCCGGCGATGGCGCAGGCCATCGACGAGACCAACCGCCGCCGCGAGAAGCAGATCGCCTACAACACCGAGCGCGGGGTCGACCCGCAGCCGCTCCGTAAGAAGATCAACGACATCGTCGCGTCCATCGCCCGCGAGGAGGTCGACACCGAGCAGCTGCTCGGTACGGGCTACCGGCAGGCCAAGGAGACCAAGACCGCGGTCCCCTCGCTGGGTGGCAAGGCGGCTGCCGGAGGCAGGACGAAGAAGGACGGCGCCGTGGTCACCGACCGGCCGGCGTCGGAGCTCGCGGGGATCATCGAGGAGATGACGGACCGCATGCGGGCCGCCGCCGCCGACCTGCAGTTCGAGGTGGCCGCCCGGCTGCGCGACGAGGTGGGGGAGCTGAAGAAGGAGCTGCGTCAGATGAGGGAGGCGGGGCTGGCCTGACCCCGTGGGGCCCGCGGTGTTCCCGGGGGCCCGCAGTGTTGCAGGACCGACACAAAAACGGCCCATGACTCCTTTCCGCCTCCCTGGACTGCGTAGGGTTCGGGGAAACCGCAGACCGACGGCTGCGGGGCAAGCGGAGAGGGGACAGCGCGTGACGGTCAACATGACCAAGGGCCAGGCCATCAGCCTGCAGAAGAGCGACGGGGGGACCCTGACCGCGGTACGGATGGGGCTCGGCTGGCAGGCGGCCCCGCGCCGCGGGCTGTTCGGCTCGCGCACCCGGGAGATCGACCTGGACGCCTCGGCGGTGCTCTTCGCCGACAAGCAGCCCGTGGACGTCGTGTTCTTCCGCCACCTCGTCAGCGACGACGGCTCGGTCACGCACACCGGCGACAACCTGGTCGGCGGCGCGGGCTCGGGCGGCGACGACGAGGCGATCCTCGTCGATCTGCAGCGTGTCCCGGTCCACATCGACCAGATCGTCTTCACGGTGAACTCGTTCACCGGCCAGACGTTCCAGGAGGTGCGACACGCCTTCTGTCGCATCGTCGACGAGACCAACGGCCAGGAGCTCGCCCGCTACACGCTGGACGGCGGCGGCCAGTACACGGCGCAGATCATGGCGAAGGTGCACCGTGTGGGCGGCGGATGGCAGATGACCGCCCTCGGCAACCCGGCCAACGGCCGTACGTTCCAGGACCTGATGCCGGCGATCCTGCCGCATCTGTAGACAGGGCAGGGGGCCACACCCGGCCCATGGATCCGCACGAGCAGCTCCCGGAGGCACCCGCCGCCGGGAGCTGCGCCCATGGCAGGGCACTTCCACCGAACGTCGAGGGGACAGGGCGATGACGGCCGAGCTGGTCCGGGGGCAGAACCACACCTTGCCCCAGACCCGTCTGGAGATCAGGGTGTCGGCGGGCTCACCCGTCGTGGCCGGGGCCACGCTCGGGGACGAGCGGGGCATCGTCAGGGGCGCGGAGTGGGTGGCCCACCCCGCGTCGCACCGGGTGCCAGGACTCGAGGTGTCCCGGCAGGCGGCGGCCGATCACCGGCTGGCCGTCGACCTGGACGCCCTGCCCGACGCGGTGCACCGCGTGACCGTGCTCCTCGCCCTTCCCACCGGGGCCGGGCAGCCGGGCAGATTCGGCGCGGTGGCCGCCCCCTTCGTCGCCGTCACCGGGCTCGACGGCACCGAGATCGTCACGTTCACCCTCACCGGCCTCGACACCGAGTCCGCCGTCTCGGCTCTTGAGCTCTACCGACGCCAGGGCGCCTGGAAGGTCCGCGCCGTCGGCCAGGGCTATGCCACGGGGCTGGCGGGGATGCTCGCCGACCAGGGGGTGGCCGAGGCCGCGCGGCTGGCCGACTCCATCCAGGAGGCCGTCGCCGCCGGGCTCGCCCGCTCCGTGCCGCCGCCCCGTACCCCCGACGGCGAGCGGGTGCGCCACCCCGCGGGCCCCGCGCCCTCGGGGGGCGGCGGGGCACCGCCGGCCGCCGCGCCGCCGGAAGAGCCCGCGCCCCCGCGCCCCGACTCATCGGGCGGACGCGTCGACTACGCGCATCCGCGCCGGCAGACCTCCGCCCCGCCCCCTGCGCCCCCGACGGCCCCGCCCTCCGCCCCGGGACAGCCCGCGCAGCCCGTCGCGGGTGACGCCACCGGCTGGTCCATGGACGAGCGCCTCTACAACCAGATCTGGGGCATGTTCGAGGACCTGGCGCGCGCTGTCGCCGCCTACCGGAGCGCCGTGGACTTCGCCGGGTCCCGGATGGACCAGGAGCTCGACCAGGCCCTCTCCGACCCGCGCGCCCGTATCGGCGGTGCGGGCGAACGCGCCCGCGACCAGGCCAGGGCCAAGCACGACGAACTCACCGGCCGGGCACGTGAGGCGCTCGACCGCGATCTCGGCCAGCTCGCCGCCGAGTCAGCCGTCGTGGAACCGGCCCTCCCCGCCGCGTACGCCGGCTGGGACAACCCCGTCTGGCACGGTTACCGGGTCCCGATGGAGAACCCGATGGCCCTGCGCATCGGCGACCTCGGACTGCCCGAGGACCCGGGCCTGCGCATCCCGCTGCTGGTGCGGCTGCCCCTGGAGCGGGGGATCTGGGTCGACAGCGGGCGTACGGCCTCCGACGCGGCCGCCGTGACGGCCGGGGACCAGCTGCGCACCCTGGCCATGGAGACCGCGGTCACGCTGGCCGCGCGGCTGCTCGCCGTCCACCCGGCGAACGAGTTCTCCGTGCACGTCATCGACCCCGCCGGTTCGGCCGCGGGCCCGCTCGCTCCCCTGACCGAATCCGGGGTGCTCGCCGGTCCGCCCGCGGCCGGGGCCGAGGGCGTGGCCTCGGTGCTCGCCCACCTCACCCGGCGGGTCGATCTGCTGCAGATGGCGGTCAGGGCCGGCGCAGCGGACGCGCTGCCACCGGACCTCGACGCGGGGGAGCAGCTGCTGATCGTCAACGACTTCCCGCACGGCTTCGACGACAGGACCGTCAACCAGCTGCGCTATCTGGCCGACGAGGGCCCCTCGGTCGGCGTGCATCTGCTCATGGTGGCCGACCGCGACGACACCCGCGCCTACGGGCCGGTCCTCGACCCGCTGTGGCGGTCCCTGCTGCGGATCACACCGGTGGCCGACGACCATCTCGCCGACCCCTGGGTCGGCCACGCGTGGACGTACGAGCCGCTGAGGACGCCCGAGGGCAGCCGGGTCCTGGAGCAGGTGCTCTCGCTGGTGGCCGCCGCCCGGCGCGCCCTCTACTGACCTGCTCCGCCCTGGACTTCCCCGATCTGCTCCGACCCGTTCCGAACCGCCCTGACCTGGCCTTTTGATCTTTCCTTGGTGGAGACTTTACCTTTTCTTGGTACTTCATGTACTGTTCTTGGTGCGGAGGGGAGTACTCCCGTCGCGGCGTTTCCGTCAGTACGGACTGTGACCGGTCCCGGGGCGCCGGCCCGGCGCGCATCCCGCGCTCCCGGGTGGAAGAGACCTCCGGCAGCGACGACGCTGATCCATAGCCCGTAGCGAACTGCCGGAGGCGCAGTGGACGTTTCATGGACTCTCTGGGCGCTGACCATCCTTGGTCTGTGCGCCCTCATCTCCGTCGACTTCTTCATCGGGCGCAAGCCCCATGAGGTGTCGACCAAGGAAGCCGGAATCTGGACGGTCGTCTGGATCGCCCTGGCCGTGCTCTTCGGGCTCGGCCTGCTGGTCTTCGGCGAGAGCCGGGCCTCGGGCGAGTTCTTCGCCGGCTTCATCACCGAGAAGTCGCTGAGCGTCGACAACCTCTTCGTCTTCGTCCTGATCATGGCGAAGTTCTCGGTGCCCTCCCACCTCCAGCAGCGAGTCCTGCTCTTCGGTGTGCTGATAGCGCTGGTGCTCCGAGCGATCTTCATCGCGGCCGGGGCCGCGGTCATCGCCAACTTCTCGTGGGTCTTCTACATCTTCGGCGCGTTCCTGATCTACACCGCCTGGAAGCTGATCCAGGAGGCACGGGCCGACGAGGAGGAGGACGAGTTCGAGGAGAACCGTCTCCTGAAGTCGATCGAGCACCGCTTCGGGGTCGCCGACAAGTACCACGGGACCAAGCTCTTCATCCGGAACAACGGCAAGCGCGTCCTCACCCCGTTGATGGTCGTCATGCTCGCCATCGGCACCACCGACGTGCTGTTCGCGCTGGACTCCATCCCGGCGATCTTCGGCCTGACCCAGGACCCGTACATCGTCTTCACCGCCAACGCCTTCGCCCTGATGGGCCTGCGTCAGCTGTACTTCCTCATCGGCGGTCTGCTGAAGAAGCTGGTCCACCTCAGCTACGGGCTCTCGGTGATCCTCGGGTTCATCGGCGTGAAGCTGGTGCTGCACGCCCTGCACGAGTCCGGGGTGCACGTCCCGGAGATCTCCATCCCCTTCTCCCTGACCGTGATCTGCGGCGTCCTGGTGATCACGACGATCACCAGCCTGATCGCCACCAGGAGGCAGGACGCGGCGAAGGGCGAGCGGGAGGACGACAGCGAGAGCGTCGGCGCGGAGAAGTAGCGCCGGAGGGACTTCGCGGACACACCGACGGCCGGGGCCCACGAGGGGCACCCGGCCGTCGGGCCGTTCACCAGCCGCGCTCGCGCCACGCCGGCAGCTGCGGGCGCTCGGCGCCGAGCGTGGTGTCGTGCCCATGGCCCGGGTAGACCCAGGTCTCGTCCGGCAGCCGGTCGAAGAGCTTGGTCTCCACATCGTGCAGCAGGCTCGCGAACGCCTCCGGGTCCTGGTGCGTGTTGCCCACACCGCCGGGGAAGAGGCAGTCCCCGGTGAACACGTGCGGGGCGCCGTGCGGGTCGTCGTAGACCAGGGCGATGGACCCGGGGGTGTGGCCGGTCAGATGCCTCGCGGTCAACGAGACCTCGCCCACCCGGATCGTGCCGTTGTCCTCGACGGGTTCGTCGGTCGGGACGGGGATGCCCTCGGCGTCGTACCGCCCGGCATACGTCCGCGCCGCGGTGGCGGCCACCACCTCGCCGAGCGCCTGCCAGTGGTCACCGTGCCGGTGCGTCGTGACGACGGACGCGATGCCGTCCTCGCCGATCAGCCGCAGCAGGGTCCCCGCCTCGGCCGCCGCGTCGATCAGCAGCTGCTCGCCGGTGGCCCGGCAGCGCAGCAGATACGCGTTGTTGTTCATCGACCCGACGGCGACCTTGGAGATCATCAGATCCGTCAGCTCGTGCACATCCGCAGGTCCGCCGACCTTGACCGCTCCGCTGTACGTCATGTGACGCAGCCTATAGCGGGGGCAGCGTGGGAAGACCGCCGCCTTCCACGGTCAGCGCGGAGCCGTCGCGGCGCCCGCAGAGCCAGCCGAGGATGTCGGCGGCCGTGCCCCGGACGGTGACCTGGGCACCATCGGCGCCGCCGCCCGTGGTCCACCGCAGGCCGTCCGGGGCGACCGCCGTCGTGCGGACGACGGCGGGGTGCCCGGCGAACCGGTCCGCCAGGAAGGCGTTCTCCCGGGTCACGAACTCCTCGGGCAGGTCCTCCAGCTCGTAGCCCACCCCCAGGTCGACGTGGTGCAGCTCGATCTCGATCCAGCGGCGGAAGGGGACCCGCGATGCCGAGTCCGTCACACCGTTGCGCAATGTCACCGTGCGTGACCAGTCGGCGGGTGTGTCGGCCACCGCGAGGAAGGCGGCACCGCTCGTGCGCAGATCGGCGAGCTGGGCGGCCAGGGGGCGGGGCGCGTCACGCTCGATGTCGGCGTCCCGGGTTTCGCTGTTCGCGTACATCGGGCGCCCCTGGAGAACATTTACGAGCGCGTCGGCGTTACGTGACAGGTGGGCAAGAACATGGCCGCGGCTCCAGCCCGGCAGACGCGACGGCTCGGCGACGACGCCGTCGTCCATGGTGCCCATGGCGCTGAGCAGTCGATCGGTCGCTTCACGTACAGCTTCCAGGTCGCGCGCATGATCAGTCATGGACCGAGCCTAGACCTCACCACTCGTTCGGGTGATGGAGTCTTCACTCGGCCGTAAATCGAATGCGCGTGCTATACGCTCGGAGTCGAAAGCTTCGTACATCGCTGTGGCGCCCCCCATACCCTGGGAGAGGGGCTCAGTTCCCCCATTTCTCTCCAGAAAGGTGCGGACCGGCGTGGCCGACCGTCTCATCGTCCGTGGCGCGCGCGAGCACAACCTGAAGAACGTCTCGCTCGATCTCCCCCGTGACTCCCTCATCGTCTTCACCGGGCTCTCCGGATCGGGCAAGTCGTCGCTCGCCTTCGACACGATCTTCGCCGAGGGCCAGCGGCGCTACGTGGAGTCGCTCTCCTCGTACGCCCGGCAGTTCCTCGGCCAGATGGACAAGCCGGACGTGGACTTCATCGAAGGCCTCTCGCCCGCCGTCTCCATCGACCAGAAGTCGACCTCGCGCAACCCGCGCTCGACGGTCGGCACCATCACCGAGGTCTACGACTACCTCAGGCTGCTCTTCGCCAGGATCGGCAAGCCGCACTGCCCCGAGTGCGGGCGCCCCATCGCGCGCCAGTCGCCGCAGGCCATCGTCGACAAGGTGCTGGGACTTCCCGAGGGCAGCCGCTTCCAGGTGCTCTCCCCGCTGGTGCGCGAGCGCAAGGGGGAGTTCGTCGACCTCTTCGCCGATCTCCAGACCAAGGGCTACAGCAGGGCCAGGGTCGACGGCGAGACGGTCCAGCTGTCCGAGCCGCCCGCGCTGAAGAAGCAGGAGAAGCACACCATCGAGGTGGTCATCGACCGGCTCACGGTGAAGGACAGCGCCAAGCGCCGGCTGACCGACTCCGTCGAGACGGCGCTCGGCCTGTCCGGCGGCATGGTCGTGCTCGACTTCGTCGACCTCGACGAGGACGACCCCGAGCGTGAGCGGATGTACTCCGAGCACCTCTACTGCCCGTACGACGACCTCTCCTTCGAGGAGCTGGAGCCCCGCTCCTTCTCCTTCAACTCCCCCTTCGGCGCCTGCCCCGAATGCACGGGCATCGGCACGCGGATGGAGGTCGACCCGGAGCTGATCGTCCCGGACGAGGACAAGTCCCTGGACGAGGGCGCGATCCACCCCTGGTCGCACGGGCACACCAAGGAGTACTTCGGGCGCCAGATCAGCGCGCTGGCCGACGCCCTCGGATTCCGTACGGACATCCCCTGGGCCGGACTGCCGCAGCGCGCCAAGAAGGCCCTGCTCCACGGCCACAAGATCCAGACCGAGGTCCGCTACCGCAACAGGTACGGACGCGAGCGCGCCTACACCACGCCCCGCTTCGAGGGCGCGGTCCAGTTCGTCAAGCGGCGTCACTCCGAGGCCGAGAGCGACTCCAGCCGTGAGCGCTTCGAGGGCTACATGCGCGAGGTGGCCTGTGCGGCCTGTGAGGGGACCCGGCTCAAGCCGCTGGTCCTCGCGGTGACGGTGATGGAGAAGTCCATCGCCGCGGTGGCCGCGATGTCGATCAGCGAGTGCGCCGAATTCCTCGGCCGGCTCAAGCTGAACGCCCGCGACAAGAAGATCGCCGAGCGGGTCCTCAAGGAGGTCAACGAGCGGCTGAGGTTCCTCGTCGACGTCGGCCTCGACTACCTCTCGCTGAACCGCGCCGCGGGCACCCTGTCCGGTGGCGAGGCCCAGCGCATCCGCCTCGCCACCCAGATCGGCTCCGGACTCGTCGGCGTGCTGTACGTGCTGGACGAGCCGTCCATCGGCCTGCACCAGCGCGACAACCACCGGCTGATCGAGACCCTGGTGCGGCTCCGGGACATGGGCAACACGCTCATCGTCGTCGAGCACGACGAGGACACCATCAAGGTCGCCGACTGGGTCGTCGACATCGGCCCCGGCGCCGGCGAGCACGGCGGCAAGGTCGTCCACTCCGGCTCGCTCGACGAGCTGCTGGCCAACAAGGAGTCGATCACCGGCCAGTACCTCGCGGGCCGGCGGATGATCGAGACGCCGGACATCCGGCGTCCCGTCGACCCCGGGCGCAGGCTCACGGTGCACGGCGCCCGGGAGAACAACCTCCAGGACATCGACGTCTCCTTCCCGCTCGGTGTGCTCACCGCGGTCACCGGTGTCTCGGGCTCGGGGAAGTCGACCCTGGTCAACGACATCCTCTACACCCACCTCGCGCGTGAGCTCAACGGCGCCAAGTCGGTCCCCGGGCGGCACACCAGGGTCGAAGGCGACGACCTCGTCGACAAGGTGGTCCATGTCGACCAGTCGCCGATCGGCCGTACGCCCCGCTCCAACCCGGCCACGTACACCGGAGTCTTCGACCATGTCCGCAGGCTGTTCGCCGAGACGATGGAGGCGAAGGTGCGCGGCTACCTGCCCGGCCGCTTCTCCTTCAACGTCAAGGGCGGCCGCTGCGAGAACTGCTCCGGTGACGGCACGATCAAGATCGAGATGAACTTCCTGCCCGACGTGTACGTCCCGTGCGAGGTCTGCCACGGTGCGCGCTACAACCGGGAGACCCTGGAGGTCCACTACAAGGGCAAGTCCATCGCCGAGGTGCTGGACATGCCGATCGAGGAGGGCCTGGAGTTCTTCGAGGCCGTCCCCACGATCGCCCGCCACCTGCGCACGCTCAACGAGGTCGGCCTCGGATACGTCAGGCTCGGCCAGTCCGCGCCGACGCTCTCCGGTGGCGAGGCGCAGCGGGTGAAGCTGGCGAGCGAGCTGCAGAAGCGCTCCACGGGCCGCACGGTGTACGTCCTGGACGAGCCGACGACCGGTCTGCACTTCGAGGACATCAGCAAGCTCATCTCGGTCCTCTCGGGCCTGGTCGACAAGGGCAACACGGTGATCGTCATCGAGCACAACCTCGATGTCATCAAGACCGCCGACTGGGTCGTCGACATGGGCCCCGAGGGCGGTAACGGCGGTGGTCTCGTCGTCGCCGAGGGCACCCCGGAGGAGGTCGCCGCGGTGCCGGCCAGCCACACCGGGAAGTTCCTCCAGGACGTCCTGGGGGCGGACCGGGTCGGGCGGGCCGCGGTGCCCCAGGCCCGTAAGGCCCGCAAGGCGCCGGCGAAGAAGGCCGTCGCGGCGAAGACGCCCACGGCCCGCAGGACCGCCACAGCGCGTACGGCGGGGAAGGCCGGGGCGGAGAAGGCCGGGGCGGAGAAGCCCGCGCCGAAGAAGGCCGCCCGCGCACGGAAGGCCTGACACCGTCCGGGCGGAGCGGCACCCTCACTCTCGGGGCAGCTCCGCCCGGAAGCCTCCCGGACCTCGCCCGTCCGCGAGGTCCGGGGCCGGGCGAAGGGCCGTCGCCTTCCGCCGGTATGGTCGGGTCTGTCGCCCGTGCCTTCAGGTGCGGCCCGTGCCCGGGATCCCCGGCACCCGGTGCCCCGGACGGTGACGGCGGCTCTCTGTCCCCCCGACCAGTGGAGACCGCATGCCCGGCCTGCCCGCCGCCCGCCGTACCGTCCTGAAGGGCGCCGCTCTCGCCGGTGCCGCCGGTCTGGGAGCGGCAGCCTGTTCGACCGATTCGAAGCTCGGCCACGCGAAGACCCCCACGCCCACCGCGCCCGTGGAGCTCGGCGCCCCCGACGAGGTCCCGGTCGGTGGGGCCAAGCTCTACCGCGAGCAGCGGGTCGTCGTGAGCTGCCCGGCCGCCGGGCAGTACAACGCCTTCAGCGCGCAGTGCACCCACGCCGGCTGCCTCCTGGACAAGGTCGAGGACGTCGAGGGCCACTGCCCCTGCCACGGCAGCCGCTTCGACGTGACCACGGGCAAGGTGGTGCACGGCCCCGCGACCGTGCCGCTGCCCTCTGTCCCGGTCAAGGTCGTGAGCGGGAAGCTGATCGCGGGCCCCGGAGCCTGACCCGGAGTTCTCCCCGGCCTCCCGCACCCCGGACATGCCGCTCTGTCACTGCCCGCAAGTAGGGTGTGAGACATGGCAGACCCCTCCAGCTACCGCCCCAAGCCGGGACAGATCCCCGACTCCCCGGGGGTCTACAAATTCCGCGACGAGCACCGCCGGGTGATCTACGTCGGGAAGGCGAAGAACCTGCGCCAGCGCCTGGCCAACTACTTCCAGGACCTGGCCGGTCTTCACCCGCGTACCCGCACCATGGTCACCACGGCCGCCTCCGTGGAATGGACCGTGGTCTCCACCGAGGTCGAAGCGCTTCAGCTGGAGTACTCCTGGATCAAGGAGTTCGACCCCCGGTTCAACGTCAAGTACCGCGACGACAAGAGCTACCCCTACCTCGCGGTCACGCTCAACGAGCAGTTCCCGCGCGTCCAGGTCATGCGCGGCGCCAAGAAGAAGGGCGTGCGCTACTTCGGCCCGTACGGCCACGCCTG
The DNA here is from genome assembly GCF_045162755.1 of Streptomyces sp. NBC_01012. Classification (NCBI taxonomy): domain Bacteria; kingdom Bacillati; phylum Actinomycetota; class Actinomycetes; order Kitasatosporales; family Streptomycetaceae; genus Streptomyces; species Streptomyces sp. NBC_01012. The sequence continues at coordinate 6,083,954 of NZ_CP108688.1, forward strand.
GGCGATCCGCGAGACCGTCGACCTGATGCTCCGGGTCTTCCCCGTGCGCACCTGCTCCGCCGGTGTCTTCAAGAACGCCGAGCGGACCGGCCGCCCCTGCCTCCTCGGCTACATCGGCAAGTGCTCCGCGCCCTGCGTCGGGCGGGTCACCCCCGAGGAACACCGGGATCTCGCCGAGGACTTCTGCGACTTCATGGCAGGCCGCACCGGGACGTACATCCGCCGTCTCGAGAAGGACATGACGGACGCGGCCGAGGAGATGGAGTACGAGCGGGCGGCCAGGCTGCGCGACGACGCGGAGGCCCTGAAGCGGGCCATGGAGAAGAGCGCCGTCGTCCTCGCCGACGCCACCGACGCCGACCTGATCGCCGTCGCCGAGGACGAGCTGGAAGCGGCCGTCCAGATCTTCCACGTCCGTGGCGGCCGGGTGCGGGGCCAGCGCGGCTGGGTCACCGACAAGGTCGAGGCCGTCGACACCTCGGGCCTGGTCGAGCACGCGCTCCAGCAGCTCTACGGGGAGGAGTCCGGCGACGCCGTCCCCAAGGAGGTGCTGGTCCCGGCACTCCCCGAGGACCCCGACTCGGTGTCCCAGTGGCTCGCGGACCGCAGGGGGTCCCAGGTCAGCCTGCGCATCCCGCAGCGCGGCGACAAGAAGGACCTGATGGGCACGGTCCAGCGCAATGCCCAGCAGGCGCTGGGGCTGCACAAGACGAAGCGCGCATCCGACCTCACGACGCGTTCCCGTGCCCTGGAGGAGATCGCCGAGGCACTCGGTCTCGGGACGGCTCCGCTGCGCGTCGAGTGCTTCGACATCTCGCACCTCCAGGGTGACGACGTCGTCGCGTCCATGGTCGTCTTCGAGGACGGCCTCGCACGCAAGAGCGAGTACCGCCGGTTCCAGATCAAGGGCTTCGAGGGCCAGGACGACGTCCGCTCGATGCACGAGGTCATCGGCCGCCGCTTCAAGCGCTACCTCCAGGAGAAGGAGCGGACGGGGGAGTGGGAGGAGCCCCCGGCCCCCGGCGGCCCCGCAGGCGCAGCGACCACAGGCCCCGCCCCCGGCGGCCCAGCCCCCACAGGCCCCGTCCCCGCGGTGCCGGACGACATCCCCGGCCGGGAGGAGCCCCGCGAGGACGACGGCCGCCCCAAGCGCTTCGCCTACCCGCCCCAGCTCCTCGTCGTCGACGGCGGGCAGCCCCAGGTCGCCGCAGCCAAGCGCGCCCTGGACGAGCTGGGCATCGACGACATCGCCGTCTGCGGTCTCGCGAAGCGCCTCGAAGAGGTCTGGCTGCCCGATGACGACGACCCGGTGGTCCTGCCCCGCTCCAGCGAGGGCCTCTACCTCCTCCAGCGCATCCGGGACGAGGCCCACCGCTTCGCCATCACCTACCAGCGGGCCAAGCGGGCCAAGCGCATCCGCAGCAGCCCCCTGGACGACGTCCCCGGTCTCGGCGATACCCGCAAGCACGCGCTGATCAAGCATTTCGGCTCCGTCAAGAAGCTGCGGCAGGCGACAATCGACCAGATCTGCGAGGTGCCGGGCATAGGGCGCAGGACCGCGGAATCGGTGGCCGCCGCCTTCGCCCAGGCCGCCCCTGCCGCGCCCGCCGTGAACACCGCCACCGGAGAGATCATCGAAGAGGACGACGGGGGAAGCAGCACATGACCGAGCACGCGAACGAACACCAGGACGAACGCGGCCGAGCAGACGGAGCAGCAGACGTGAGTACGGGAAGCACCAAGGAGAAGGCCGAGGCCACCGCGCCCGCCATCCCCGAGCTGGTGATCATCTCCGGAATGTCGGGCGCGGGGCGCAGCACCGCGGCCAAGTGCCTGGAGGACCTCGGCTGGTTCGTCGTCGACAACCTGCCGCCCGCGCTGATCCCCACGATGGTGGAGCTCGGCGCCCGGTCCCAGGGCAATGTCGCGCGTATCGCCGTCGTCGTCGACGTGCGGGGCCGTCGCTTCTTCGACAACCTCCGGGAGTCCCTCGCCGACCTGGAGGCCAAGCACGTCACCCGGCGCATCGTCTTCCTGGAGTCCTCCGACGACGCCCTCGTGCGCCGGTTCGAATCGGTCCGCCGTCCGCATCCGCTCCAGGGCGACGGCCGCATCGTCGACGGCATCGAGGCCGAGCGTGATCTGCTGCGTGAGCTGCGCGGTGACGCCGACCTCGTCATCGACACCTCCAGCCTCAACGTGCACGAGCTGCGGGCCAAGATGGACGCCCAGTTCGCCGGCGACGAGGAGCCGGAGCTGCGGGCGACGGTGATGTCGTTCGGCTTCAAGTACGGCCTGCCGGTCGACGCCGACCTCGTCGTCGACTGCCGCTTCCTGCCGAATCCGCACTGGGTCCCGGAGCTCCGCCCCTTCACCGGGCTCAACGAGGAGGTGTCCGACTACGTCTTCGACCAGCCGGGCGCCAAGGAGTTCCTCAACCAGTACACGGAGCTGTTGCAGCTCATCGCCGCAGGTTACCGCCGTGAGGGCAAGCGTTACGTCACCATCGCCGTCGGGTGTACGGGCGGCAAGCACCGTTCCGTGGCCATGTCGGAGAAGCTGGCCTCCCGGCTGGCCACCGAGGGGATCGAGACCGTCCTCGTCCACCGGGACATGGGGCGAGAGTGAGCAGTCGCCATCTGCGTCAGCGCCGGCTGAGCAGGGCCACGGCCGCGCTCTCCGGCCGTAAGCGCGGCGCACAGCCCAAGGTCGTCGCGCTCGGCGGCGGCATGGGGCTCTCCGCCTCGCTCACGGCGCTGCGCCGGATCACCGGCGACCTCACGGCCGTGGTGACCGTCGCCGACGACGGCGGGTCCAGCGGCCGGCTCCGCGAGGAGCTCGGCGTCCTCCCGCCGGGCGACCTGCGCAAAGCGCTCGCCGCGCTCTGCGGCGACGACGAGTGGGGCCAGACCTGGGCCCAGGTCATCCAGCACCGCTTCGAGTCCAAGGGCGACCTCCACGAGCACGCGGTGGGCAATCTGCTCATCGTCGCCCTCTGGGAACAGCTGGGCGATCACGTCCAGGCACTCGACCTGGTCGGCAAGCTGCTCGGCGCGCACGGCAGGGTGCTGCCGATGTCCGCCGTCCCCCTGGAGCTCCAGGCGCTCGTGCGCGGCCATGACCAGGAGCGCCCCGATGAGACCGTCACGGTGCGCGGGCAGGCGACGGTGGCGCTGACCCCCGGCGAGGTGCAGTCCGTCCATGTCGTCCCTGTCGACCCGCCGGCGGTCCCGGAAGCGGTGGCCGCCGTGCTCGACGCCGACTGGGTGGTGCTCGGCCCCGGCTCCTGGTTCTCGTCCGTGATTCCGCACCTGCTGGTGCCCGAACTGCTCGACGCACTGGTCACCACGAAGGCGCGTAAGGTCCTCTCGCTGAACCTCGCACCACAGCCCGGTGAAACAGATGGCTTCTCACCGCAGCGTCATTTGGAGGTTTTGGGACGACACGCCCCTAAACTCGCCATGGACGTGGTGCTGGCCGACGAGGCCGCCGTGCCCGACCGCGAGTCCCTCGCCGACGCCGCAGAGCGGCTCGGAGCCGCGGTCGAGCTGGCCCCCGTGGCCTCACCCGACGGCGTTCCGATTCACGATCCGGAGCTGTTGGCCGCCGCGTACGACCGTATTTTTCGGATGCATGGAAGGATCGGCCCATGGCGATGACGCCAGCGGTGAAGGACGAAGTCTCTCGGCTTCCCGTGACCCGGACCTGCTGCAGAAAGGCAGAGGTTTCGGCGATTCTTCGGTTCGCGGGCGGGCTGCACCTGGTGAGCGGCCGGATTGTGATCGAGGCCGAGCTGGACACGGCCATGGCGGCCCGCCGGCTCAAGCGGGACATCCTCGAGATCTTCGGGCACAGCTCGGAGCTGATCGTGATGGCTCCCGGCGGACTGCGCAGGGGCTCCCGCTACGTCGTACGGGTGGTGGCGGGCGGAGACCAGCTGGCCCGCCAGACCGGCCTGGTGGACGGCCGCGGCCGTCCCATCCGCGGCCTGCCCCCGCAGGTGGTCTCGGGGGCCACCTGCGACGCGGAGGCGGCCTGGCGCGGCGCCTTCCTGTCACACGGCTCGCTCACCGAGCCGGGACGCTCCTCTTCGCTGGAGGTGACCTGCCCGGGTCCGGAGGCCGCGCTCGCCCTGGTCGGCGCCGCCCGCAGGCTCTCCATCGCGGCCAAGGCGCGGGAGGTGCGCGGCGTCGACCGTGTCGTCGTCCGTGACGGTGACGCGATCGGTGCCCTGCTGACCCGCCTCGGCGCCCATGAGTCGGTGCTGGCCTGGGAGGAGCGCCGGATGCGGCGCGAGGTCCGCGCCACGGCCAACCGGCTCGCCAACTTCGACGACGCCAACCTCCGCCGCTCCGCCCGCGCGGCGGTCGCCGCCGGAGCCCGGGTGGGACGCGCGCTGGAGATCCTCGGCGAGGAGGTCCCCGAGCACCTCGCGGCGGCCGGACGGCTGCGCATGGAGCACAAGCAGGCCTCCCTGGAGGAGCTGGGAGCGCTCGCCGACCCGCCGCTCACCAAGGACGCGGTCGCCGGCCGGATCAGGCGCCTGCTGGCGATGGCCGACAAGCGGGCCCAGGACCTCGGTATCCCGGGCACGGAATCGACGCTCAGCGAGGAGCTGGCCGACGGCCTCGTGAGCTGAGGGCGGCAGAAGAGCCCGGCTCGCCCCGGAGAGGGCGGCGCCCCCCCGCCCCGGGACCCGGCCTCGCGGGCCGGGCCCCGGAGACGGAGACCGTGCGGTATTCATCCGCCGGGTGCGGGAGTCATTCCACGACCGGTGGGGCGAGAAGTATTTCCGGATGATTTCGAGCGCCACCCCGCACAATTGAGCGGTTGCTCTCCGGGGGTTCACCCGATCGTGTGCCCGAAAGGGCGTACTCGCCCGGCGATTCCATCGAACGAGTGCCGGTCCGCGCAATTGAGCGTGATGGCCCGCAGCTGACCGCCGCGCACTTCGCCGAATGGGTCGTGGGGGCGGCTGTGGCTGTTTCCGCGGGGGTGGAACGCCGCTGGTCGGCCTCGCGCAGGTGACGCCCGGTGATGGTGTGCCGTCGGCCGTCCGTGCGCCGCAAGGGCGCCCGCCCCGCCGGGTGTTGACGCTTGGTGACCGTGTCGCGGAGGGTGGTCGCCCCGATGGTCCGGCCTACCGGAATCCCTTACTCCTACTGGTCGGTAAGGAGATCCCTATTCGTACCTCGGCTCTCGATGTCACTCCGGGGCCTTCGGAGAGGTAGGGTCGGAGGCGGTCGGGGACATCCCTAATAAAACTCGCCGGCATCGAAACCGGCGTTCCTAACGAGGAGATCGGTTCGTGACGATCCGCGTAGGCATCAACGGCTTTGGCCGCATCGGTCGTAACTACTTCCGCGCGCTGCTGGAGCAGGGTGCGGACATCGAGATCGTGGCTGTCAACGACCTGGGTGACACTGCGACCACGGCTCACCTGCTGAAGTACGACACCATTCTGGGTCGTCTCAAGGCCGAGGTCAGCCACACCGCCGACACCATCACCGTCGACGGTCACACCATCAAGGTGCTCTCGGAGCGCAACCCGGCCGACATCCCCTGGGGTGAGCTGGGCGTCGACGTCGTCGTCGAGTCGACCGGCATCTTCACCAAGAAGGCCGACGCCGAGAAGCACATCGCCGGTGGCGCCAAGAAGGTCCTCATCTCGGCTCCGGCCAAGGACGAGGACATCACCATCGTGATGGGCGTCAACCAGGACAAGTACGACGCGGCCAACCACCACGTCATCTCCAACGCCTCCTGCACCACCAACTGTGTGGCGCCGATGGCCAAGGTTCTCGACGAGAACTTCGGCATCGTCAAGGGCCTGATGACGACGGTCCACGCGTACACGAACGACCAGCGCATCCTGGACTTCCCGCACTCGGACCTGCGTCGCGCCCGCGCCGCCGCCGAGAACATCATTCCGACCACGACGGGCGCCGCCAAGGCGACCGCCCTGGTCCTCCCGCAGCTCAAGGGCAAGCTCGACGGCATCGCGATGCGCGTCCCGGTCCCGACCGGTTCCGCCACCGACCTGGTCGTCACCCTGCAGCGCGAGGTCACCAAGGACGAGGTCAACGCCGCGTTCAAGAAGGCCGCGGACGACGGCGACCTCAAGGGCTTCCTGACGTACACCGAGGACCCGATCGTGTCCTCGGACATCGTCGGCGACCCGTCCTCCTGCACCTTCGACTCCTCCCTGACCATGGTCCAGGAGGGCAACTCGGTGAAGATCCTCGGCTGGTACGACAACGAGTGGGGTTACTCCAACCGCCTCGTCGACCTGACCGTCTTCGTCGGCGGCCAGCTCTGATCCTAGGATCGGCAGGCATCCAGGTGTGATGCGAGGGGCTCGGACGGCGCGACGCGGCGCCGTTCGGGCCCCCTCGCATGCTCATCCGTCCTTCCAAGGAGTATGGGAACAGAGATGAAGACGATCGACGAACTTCTCGCCGAAGGGGTCGCGGGCAAGCGGGTATTCGTCCGCGCCGACCTCAACGTGCCGCTGGACGGCACCACGATCACCGACGACGGCCGCATCCGCGCCGTCCGGCCGACGGTCGCCCGGCTCGCCGCGGCCGGTGCGCGGGTCATCGTCGCCTCGCACCTCGGCCGCCCCAAGGGCGCCCCGGACCCGGCCTTCTCACTGGCCCCGGCCGCCGCGCGCCTCGGTGAGCTGCTCGGCACGGAGGTCGCCTTCGCGACCGACACCGTCGGCGAGTCCGCCCGCGCCACGGTCGCCGCCCTCACCGACGGCCAGGTCGCCGTCATCGAGAACCTCCGCTTCAACGCCGGTGAGACCTCGAAGGACGACGCCGAGCGCGGCGCCTTCGCCGACCGTCTCGCCGAGCTCGCCGATGTGTATGTGGGTGACGGCTTCGGTGCCGTCCACCGCAAGCACGCCTCGGTCTTCGACCTCCCGGCCCGGCTGCCGCACGCGGCCGGCGATCTGATCGCCACCGAGGTCGGCGTCCTCAAGAAGCTCACCGAGGACGTCACGCGCCCCTACGTCGTGGTCCTCGGAGGCTCCAAGGTCTCCGACAAGCTCGGCGTGATCGACCACCTGCTGGAGAAGGCCGACCGCATCCTCATCGGCGGCGGAATGGCCTACACCTTCCTCAAGGCCCAGGGCCACGAGGTCGGCAGCTCCCTCCTCCAGGAGGACCAGATCCCGGCGGTGCTCGGATACCTCGAGCGCGCGAAAGAGAGGGGCGTGGAGTTCGTGCTCCCCGTCGACGTCGTCGTCTCGGAGCAGTTCCCCGACCTCAAGGCCAAGACCCCTGGCCACCCCGCCACGGTCGCCGCCGACGCCATTCCGGCCGGTGTGATGGGCCTGGACAACGGCCCGGAGACCAACAAGCTCTACGCATCGAAGCTCGCCGACGCGGCCACCGTCTTCTGGAACGGCCCGATGGGCGTCTTCGAGCACCCCGACTACGCCGAGGGCACCAGGGCGGTCGCCCAGGCCCTCATCGACTCCGATGCCTTCACCGTCGTCGGCGGCGGTGACTCCGCGGCCGCCGTCCGCATCCTGGGCTTCGACGAGAACGCATTCGGCCATATCTCGACCGGTGGCGGCGCCAGCCTCGAATACCTCGAGGGCAAGACGCTTCCCGGCCTCGCCGCACTGGAGGACTGACCTTTCATGACTGCTACCGCACAAGGCCGTACCCCGCTCATGGCGGGCAACTGGAAGATGAACCTCAACCACCTCGAGGCCATCGCCCACGTCCAGAAGCTCGCCTTCGCCCTGGCCGACAAGGACTACGAGGCCGTCGAGGTCGCCGTCCTGCCGCCCTTCACCGACCTGCGCTCCGTGCAGACGCTGGTCGACGGCGACAAGCTGAAGGTCAAGTACGGCGCCCAGGACATCTCGGCCCAGGACTCCGGCGCGTACACCGGTGAGATCTCCGGCCCGATGCTCGCCAAGCTGAAGTGCACCTACGTGGCCGTCGGCCACAGCGAGCGCCGCCAGTACCACGGCGAGAGCGACGAGCTCTGCAACGCCAAGGTGAAGGCCGCCTACAAGCACGGCCTGACCCCGATCCTCTGCGTCGGCGAGGGCCTGGACATCCGCAAGGCCGGTGACCAGGTCTCCTACACGCTGGCGCAGCTCGACGGCGCCCTGAAGGACATCCCGGCCGAGCAGGCCGAGTCCATCGTGATCGCCTACGAACCGGTCTGGGCCATCGGTACCGGCGAGGTCGCCACCCCCGAGGACGCCCAGGAGGTCTGCGGCGCGATCCGCGGCAGGCTCGCCGAGCTGTACTCGCAGGAGCTGGCCGACGCGGTCCGTATCCAGTACGGCGGCTCGGTGAAGTCCGGCAACGTCGCGGCCATCATGGCGCAGCCCGACGTGGACGGCGCCCTCATCGGCGGCGCCGCGCTCGACGCCGACGAGTTCGTCAAGATCGTCCGCTTCCGCGACCAGTGAGTATGCGGTAGCGCGGATCCGTCGTACCCTTGCGGGGGCCGAGGGGGGTCTACCCCCGGGCCCCCGCTGTTCGTACATGCAGTCCAAGGAATTCCGGAAAGTAGGGACCAGCCGTGGTTTTGGCGTTCGAGATCGCCCTGATCGTCTTCAGCCTGCTGCTGATGCTGCTGGTGCTGATGCACAAGGGAAAGGGAGGCGGCCTTTCCGACATGTTCGGTGGTGGAATGCAGTCCTCCGTGGGCGGCTCGTCGGTCGCCGAGCGGAACCTCGACCGCATCACCGTCGTGGTCGGTCTGGCCTGGTTCGCGTGCATTGTCGTCCTTGCTCTGCTCATCAAGCTGGACAGCTGACCGGGCGTTCGCGATTCCCGGTGACGGTGTAACTCCTTTCACTGGACGCGCGTTGGGCCTTACGTAGACTGGGGCATCTTCGAGCACCATCACGCAGGGAGTTACGACCGTGGCAAGTGGCAACGCGATCCGGGGAAGCCGGGTCGGAGCGGGGCCGATGGGGGAGGCCGAGCGAGGCGAGTCCGCCCCGCGCGCCCGCATCTCCTTCTGGTGCTCGAACGGGCACGAGACGCAGCCGAGCTTCGCCCATGACGCGCAGGTACCGGAGACCTGGGACTGCCCGCGCTGCGGCTTCCCGGCCGGACAGGACAGGGACAGCCCGCCCGCCCCGCCCCGCACCGAGCCGTACAAGACGCACCTGGCGTACGTGCGCGAGCGGCGCAGCGACGCGGACGGCGAGGCGATCCTCGCCGAGGCCCTCGCGAAACTCCGCGGCGAGATCTAGGTGTATTGACCCGCAGCGTTGTTCACTCGGCTGATCGGGGGTTGGCCTCCGAGTGCGGTGTGGCAGCGGTGGTGGTTGTAGGTGTGGAGGAAGTCTGCCAGGGCTGTGGTCCGTTCGTCATTTGACGTGTAGGGCCGTTGGTAGGCCCATTCGTCGGCGAGGGTGCGGTTGAAGCGTTCGACTTTGCCGTTGGTCTGGGGCCGGTAGGGGCGGGTGAGTTTGCTGGTCGCGCCGAGTTCGGCCAGGGCGGCCTTCCAGGCCAGGCCCTTGCGGTAGGCCCAGGCGTTGTCCGTGAGGACTCGTTCGATGCGGGTGATGCCCTGACTGTGGAAGAAGGCGGCCGCGCGGGTGAGGAAGCCCGCGCAGGTCGCGACTTTCTCGTCCGGGTGGATCTCGCTGTAGGCCAGGCGGGAGTGGTCGTCCACGGCGGAGTGGACGTAGTCGAAGCCCATCTGGCTGCGGGTGGCCCGGCCGGCCTGGCGGCCCAGGACCTTGTGGCCGCCGCCGTCGGGGATCCGGCCGAGCTTTTTGACGTCGACGTGGATGAGTTCGCCGGGCCGTTCACGTTCGTAGCGGCGGATCACCGTGCCGGTCGGCCGGTCGAGCCAGGCCAGCCGATGGAGTCCCTGGCGGGTCAGGATCCGGTGGACCGTCGAGGCCGGGAGGCCCAGGATCGGGCCGATCCTGGCCGGTCCCAGTTTGCGGGACCGCCGCAGGTCGCAGACCTGCGCCTCGATGGCGGCCGGAGTCCGGTGCGGTGTCGTGAGTGGGCTGCTGGAGCGGTCGTGCAGGCCAACCTCGCCTTCGGCCCGCCACCGCCGCATCCATTTGTGGGCCGTGGCCCGCGATATGCCCATCTCGGCTGCGACATGGGCGACCGGGCGGCCCGAGCAGACCCGCTCGACCAGCAGGCGCCTACCGAAAACGGTCAGCCGGGCATTACGGTGGGACACGAAGACCTCCGTGCGGTGAGTTCCTAGACAGCTCCCACCACACCGGAGGTCTTCGTCATGTTCAAGACCCACTGAGTGTCAACAACGCTCGTGATCAATACATCTAGGGCGTGTCGTCCTAGGACCCCTGACGTTCACCGGCCGGTCACCCCCTGGGTGCCCGGCCGGAATCCGTATGCCGTCCACCAGCTCGCCGGTGCCCCGCCGCACCCCCAGGATCAATTAGGTTGGAGGGGCAGCGGGGAAGGTTGCAGGTACGAGAGAAGTGGACGATTTCCGGGATGAACGCACAAAGCCGAACCAAGCTCAACCAGTTGCCCGAGTGGACGGCTCTCGGCAAGCACCGTGAGGAGTTCGGCGAGACGCGTCTGCGGCAGCTGTTCGCGGATACGCCGGAGCGTGGGGAGCGCTACACCCTGCGGGTCGGCGACCTCCACATCGACTACTCCAAGCACCTCGTCACCGACGAGACGCTGCGTCTGCTGCGCGAGCTGGCCGCCGCCACGGACGTGGCCGGGCTGCGGGACGCGATGTTCCGCGGCGAGAAGATCAACACCACCGAGGACCGCGCCGTCCTGCACACCGCGCTCCGTGCCCCGCGTGGCGCCGTGATCGAGGCCGACGGCGAGAACGTGGTGCCGGCCGTGCACGCCGTCCTCGACAGGATGGCGGCCTTCTCCGACCGGATCAGGGCGGGGGAGTGGACCGGCCACACCGGCAAGCCGATCAAGAACATCGTCAACATCGGGATCGGCGGCTCCGACCTCGGACCCGCCATGGCGTACGAGGTGCTGCGCTCCTTCACGGACCGCTCGCTCACCGTCCGCTTCGTGTCGAACGTCGACGGCGCCGACCTCCACGAGGCCGTCCAGGGCCTCGACCCGGCCGAGACGCTCTTCATCGTCGCGTCCAAGACCTTCACGACGATCGAGACCATCACCAACGCCACCTCCGCCCGCGACTGGCTGCTCACCGAGCTGAGGGCCGGTCAGGAGGCCGTGGCCAAGCACTTCGTGGCGCTGTCGACGAACGCGGAGAAGGTCGCGGACTTCGGCATCGACACGGCCAACATGTTCGAGTTCTGGGACTGGGTCGGAGGCCGGTACTCCTACGACTCGGCGATCGGCCTCTCGCTGATGATCGCCATCGGCCCCGAGCGGTTCCGCGAGATGCTCGACGGCTTCCACCTCGTCGACGAGCACTTCCGCACCGCCCCCGCCGAGGAGAACGCCCCGCTGCTGCTGGGACTCCTCGGCGTCTGGTACGGCCAGTTCTTCGACGCCCAGTCGCACGCGGTGCTGCCCTACAGCCACTATCTGTCCAAGTTCACCGCGTATCTTCAGCAGCTGGACATGGAGTCCAACGGCAAGTCCGTCGACCGGGACGGCAATCCGGTGGAGTGGGAGACAGGCCCGGTCGTCTGGGGCACCCCCGGCACCAACGGACAGCACGCCTACTACCAGCTGATCCACCAGGGCACGAAGATCATCCCGGCCGACTTCATCGGCTTCGCCGCACCGGTCCACGACCTGCTGCCCGGACTGATCGCCCAGCACGACCTGCTGATGGCCAACTTCTTCGCCCAGACCCAGGCCCTGGCCTTCGGCAAGACGCCCGACGAGGTCCGCGCCGAGGGCGTGCCCGAGGAGCTCGTGCCGCACAAGACGTTCCGCGGCAACCACCCGACGACCACGATCCTCGCGGACCGTCTCACCCCCTCGGTGCTCGGCCAGCTGATCGCGCTCTACGAGCACAAGGTCTTCGTCCAGGGCGCCGTCTGGAACATCGACTCCTTCGACCAGTGGGGTGTCGAGCTCGGCAAGGTGCTCGCCAAGAAGATCGAGCCGGTCCTCACCGAGGGCACCGGAGGCGAACAGCTGGACAGCTCCACCGCCGCGCTCGTCGCGACGTACCGCTCGCTGCGCGGCCGCTGAGCGATGACCACGGGGGAGGGGGCGGTACGGCTCAGGCCACCGCGTCACCAGCCGGCCCGCGGAGCCGTCGGCTGGTGGCGGACCCGGTGGCTCCTGCTGACGGCGGCCCCGGTCGGGGTCCTGGGCGTCATCGGCGCGTTCGTCGCCCCGGCCAGGTTCTGGCTGTGGACGCCCGCCGCCGTGCTCGCGGTCATCGGGCTGTCCTGCGCCGTCCTCTTCCCCCTCTGGTGGTTCCGCACCCACCGCTGGGAGGTCACCGACGAGGCGGTCTACGTACGGACCGGGGTCTTCCTGCGGGAGTGGCGGATCGCGCCGATGTCCCGCATCCAGACCGTGGACACCGTGCGCGGCCCGCTGGAACAGCTCTTCGGGCTGGCCACGGTCACCGTCACCACCGCCTCGGCCAAGGGCGCCGTGAAGATCGAGGGCCTCGGGCACGCGACGGCCGCCGATCTCGTCGAGCGGCTCACCCGGATCACCCAGGACACCCCCGGTGACGCGACATGAGCACCGCCGCCGACGCGACGGGACCCGGGTGGCTGCGGATCGACCGGCGTACGGTCCTCGTCACCGCCCTCGTCACGGCGGGGGTGGCCTTCGGCGCCGCGGTGCCGGCCGTCGCGGGGCTGTCCGGGCGGCTGGGATACCCGGCGGCCATCGGCTGGGCCCTGGCCGGCGCCGCGCTGCTCATCGGCTGTGCGGCAGCCGGTGACTACGTGCGCTGGCGCCGCACCCGTTACCGCGTGGGCGGCGAACGCGTCGAGCTGCACACCGGTCTCCTGCTGGTCAAACGGCGTTCGCTGGCCCGCGAGCGGATCCGCAGCGTCGACCTGACCGCCGATCCGCTGCAACGGATGCTCGGTCTCGTCGTGGTACGGATCGGCACCGGCGAGCAGACCGGCGAGTCCACACTGGAGCTCGATCCCGTCACCCGCGCCGAGGGGGAGCGGCTGCGCGGCGAACTCCTCGACCGGATCGCCGTCGCGTCCCCGGGCACGCACCGCGAGGGCGAGTTGGCCAGGCTCGATCCCCGCTGGATCCGCTACGCACCGGTCTCCTTCGTCGCGCCCATGCTCGGTGGCGCGGCCGCCGGTGGTGTGATGCAGGTCAGCGACTGGGTCGGCGCACAGGGCGAGGTGATCGACTGGGTCGCGGACCGCTTCCGCGAGACCCCGCTGGTCTGGGCGATCATCGTCCTGGTCGCGGCGGCGCTGGTCGCCGGTGTCGTCGGTGCGCTCGGTCTGTGGATCGAGATGTGGTGGAACTACCGCCTGGAGCGGGAGCCGGGCGGCACCCTGCGGGTGCGGCGCGGGCTGCTGACCGCGCGCTCGCTGTCCGTGGAGGAGCGGCGGCTGCGCGGGGTGGACCTGGTGGAGCCCCTGGGCGTACGGCTGGCGGGTGCCGCCCGGGTGGACGCCATCACCACGGGCCTGGCGAAGGACGAGGAGAGCCAGGGCGCCGATCACAACACCCTGCTGCCCGCCACGCCACGCCCCTTCGCCGACGCGATCGCGGCGGAGGTCCTGCGTGAGCCCGTCTCACCGACCGGCGCCCCGCTCACCCCGCACCCCGCGGCCGCCCGTGGCCGGCGGCTGCGACGGAACATCGCCGGGGTCCTCGCCCCCGTGGTGGTCCTGGCGGTCCTGGGCGTCCTGCTGACACCCGTCCTGCTGTGGATCGCGCTCGGCTGCGCGGTCGTGGGCGCCCCGCTCGCGGTGGCGGGTGCACTCGACGCGTACCGGTCCCTGGGACACACGCTGAGCGGCACGTACCTCGTCACCCGCTCAGGTTCGCTCCGCCGCTCCACGGCGGCCCTCCAGCGGGAGGGCGTGATCGGCTGGACCGTGCGGCAGTCCTGCTTCCAGCGCAGGGCCGGGCTGCTGAGCGTCACCGCCACGACGGCCGCGGGGGCGGGCGCCTACACGGCGTACGACACGGACGCGTCCGAGGGCCTGGTCTTCGCCGCCGATGCCGTGCCCGGACTGCTGGAGCCCTTCCTCGACCGGTCCTGAGACATGGGGACGCACAGAAGAGGCCCGGTTCCGCCCCAGGGGGAGCGGAACCGGGCCCTCGACCGGTATGTGCCTACGCCGAGGCGGGCGGATACAGCGCGCGCGGCAGCCGCGAGGCCGCCGGAGCGTCCAGCAGCCACAGCGTGCGGCTGAGGCCGTAGGCCCCCGCCGCCGGTGCCTGGATCTCCCCTGCACCGGACAGCGCGATCTCGGCCGCCTCCGCCTTGTCCTCACCCGCGGCCAGCAGCCACACCTCGCGCGCCGCCCGGATGGCGGGCAGCGTGAGCGAGACACGAGTGGGCGGCGGCTTGGGAGCGCCGTGCACACCGACGACGGTGCGCTCGGTCTCCCGCACCGCGGGCAGCTCGGGGAAGAGCGAGGCGACATGGGTGTCGGGTCCCACGCCCAGCATCAGCACGTCGAACGCCGGCACCGGCCCGTGGTCCTCGGGGCGGGCCGCCGCGGCGAGCTCCGCCGCGTACCCCGCCGCAGCCGAGTCGGCGTCGCCGCCGTACGGCCCGTCGGACGCGGGCATCGCGTGGACCCGGGCGGGATCCAGACCCACCTTGTCCAGCAGGGCCTCGCGGGCCTGCGTGACATTGCGCTCCGGATCGCCCTCGGGCAGGAACCGCTCGTCGCCCCACCACAGATCGAGCCGCGACCAGTCGATCGCGTCCCGGGCGGGCGAGCCGGCGAGCGCGGCCAGCAGGCCGTTGCCGTTGCGCCCGCCGGTCAGGACCACCGAGGCGGAACCGCGAGCGGCCTGGGCGTCCACCACCTTCGTGATCAGCCTGGCCGCCGCGGCCTGAGCCATCAGCTCCTTGTCGCGGTGCACGACGAGCTGCGGAGCAGTCACTTCGACGCCGCCTTCTTGGCCGCCGCCTTCTTCGCGGCAGGAGCCGCGGAACCCGTGGGCTCCTGCTTCTTCTGCCCCGTACCGACGGCCGAAGGCTCCGTGGGCCCGCCGAGGCGCTCCACGCCGAACTTCACCGTGGCCTCGTAGATGTTGTCCGGGTCCAGACGGCGCAGCTCCTCCGCGAGGAGCTCGGCGGTCTCCCGCCGCTTGAGCGCCACCGCACGGTCCGGCTGCCCGGCCATGCAGAGCGTCGCCAGCGAGCCGTCGGGCCGGTCGAGGACGATCGTGCCGTTCTTGGTCTCCATGCGTACGGCCGTCAGACCGGGTCCGCCGGAGAGCGTGCGCTCCACCGGGACCCCGAGCCGGTCCGCGAGCCACATGGCCAGCAGCTCGCAGCTCGGGTTGTCGGACTCGCCCTCGACCGTCGCCGAGACGATCTGCGCGGGCTGCTGGTCGAGCGCCGCCGCCAGCATGGAGCGCCAGGGCGTGATGCGCGTCCAGGCCAGGTCGGTGTCGCCCGGCCGGTACGTCGCCGCACGCACCGACAGCTCGTCGAGCGGGTGCTCGGCGGAGTAGGTGTCGGTGATACGACGCTGGGCGAGCGCGCCGAGCGGGTCCCTGGCCGGGTCGGCCGGGGCGTCCTCGGGCCACCACACCACGACCGGGGCGTCCGGCAGCAGCAGCGGCAGGACGACCGACTGGGCGTGGTTGGCCAGCTCGCCGTGGAGCCGCAGCACGACGGTCTCGCCCGAGCCCGAGTCGGAACCGACCCGGAGCTCGGCGTCGAGCCGTGCGTCGCGCCGGGCGCGCGGGGACTTGCTGACCCGCTTGATCACCGCGATGATCCGCGACGGGTGCTCCCGGGAGGAGTCGCTCGCCGCCCGCAGCGCGTCGTAGGCGTTCTCCTCGTCGGTGACGATGACGAGGGTGAGCACCATGCCGATGGCGGGCGTGCCGATGGAACGGCGCGCCGAGACCAGCGACTGGTTGATCTTGCTGGACGTGGTTTCCGTGAGATCGATCTTCATGGCCGGCGCCAGCTCCGTCCGTCGCGTGCGAGCATCTCGTCGGCCTCGGCCGGTCCCCACGTGCCGGCCGGGTACTGGGCGGGCTTGCCGTGCTTGTCCCAGTACTCCTCGATCGGGTCGAGGATGTTCCAGGAGAGCTCGACCTCCTGGTGGCGCGGGAAGAGGTTGGCGTCACCGAGCAGCACATCGAGGATGAGCCGCTCGTACGCCTCCGGGCTGGACTCCGTGAAGGACTCGCCGTAGGCGAAGTCCATCGTGACGTCCCGCACCTCCATGGACGTGCCGGGCACCTTGGAGCCGAAGCGCACCGTGACCCCCTCGTCCGGCTGCACCCGGATGACCAGGGCGTTGCCGCCGAGCTCCTCCGTCGCGCCGGACTCGAAGGGCAGATAGGGGGCGCGCTTGAAGACGACCGCGATCTCGGTGACACGGCGGCCGAGGCGCTTGCCGGTACGGAGATAGAACGGCACACCCGCCCAGCGGCGGTTGTTGATCGTCAGCTTGATCGCGGCGAAGGTGTCGGTCTTCGACTTGGGGTCGATACCGTCCTCCTCCAGATAGCCGAGCGCTTCCTCGCCGCCCTGCCAGGCGTGCGCGTACTGACCGCGCACCGTGTGCTTGCCCAGGTCGTCGGGCAGCTCCACCGCGGTGAGCACCTTGAGCTTCTCGGCGACCAGCGCCTTGGGGTGGAAGGAGCCGGGCTCCTCCATCGCCGTCAGCGCCAGCAGCTGGAGCAGGTGGTTCTGGATGACGTCACGGGCGGCGCCGATGCCGTCGTAGTAACCGGCCCGGCCGCCGATGCCGATGTCCTCGGCCATCGTGATCTGGACGTGGTCGACGTACGACCTGTTCCAGATCGGCTCCCACATCGTGTTGGCGAAGCGCAGCGCCAGGATGTTCTGGACCGTCTCCTTGCCGAGGTAGTGGTCGATACGGAAGACCTCGTTCGGCGGGAAGACGTCGTGCACGAGCTGGTTCAGCTCCTGCGCGCTCTCCAGGTCGTGGCCGAAGGGCTTCTCGATGACGGCCCGTCGCCAGCTGCCTTCCTTCTGGTCGGCCAGCCCGTGCTTCTTGAGCTGCTGGACGACCTTGGGGAAGAACTTCGGCGGCACGGAGAGGTAGAAGGCGAAGTTGCCGCCCGTGCCCTGCGCCTTGTCGAGCTCCTCGATCGTGGCCCTGAGGGTCTCGAACGCGACGTCGTCGTCGAAGTTGCCCGGGACGAAGCGCATGCCCTGGCTGAGCTGCTGCCAGACCTCTTCGCGGAAGGGGGTGCGGGAATGCTCCTTGACGGCATCGTGGACGACCTGGGCGAAGTCCTCGTCCTCCCAGTCGCGGCGCGCGAAGCCGATGAGCGAGAAGCCCGGTGGCAGCAGGCCGCGGTTGGCCAGGTCATAGACGGCGGGCATCAGCTTTTTACGGGACAAATCGCCCGTGACGCCAAAGATCACCAGGCCCGACGGCCCCGCGATACGCGGGAGCCGTCGGTCCTGGGCGTCACGGAGCGGGTTGGCTCCGGGAACACCAGACAAGGTGGTCAGCCCTCCGAAGGGGCGAGGCGCTTGAGCTCCGCCTCGGTCGAGTTGAGCAGGTCGATCCAGGCGGCTTCGAACTTCTCGACGCCCTCGTCCTCCAGTACCTGGACGACGTCGTCGTAGCTGACCCCGAGCTTCTTGACCGCTTCGAGGTCGGCACGCGCCTGGTCGTAGCCACCGGCCACGGTGTTGCCGGTGATGTCACCATGGTCGGCCACGGCGTCCAGCGTCGCCTCCGGCATGGTGTTGACGGTGTTCGGCGCGACGAGGTCGTCGACGTACAGGGTGTCCTTGAGGGACGGGTCCTTGACGCCGGTGGAGGCCCACAGCGGGCGCTGCTTGTTGGCGTGCTCCCTGTCCAGGGCGGCCCAGCGGTCGCTCGCGAAGACCTCCTCGTACGCCTCGTAGGCCAGACGGGCGTTGGCGAGGGCCGACTTGCCCTTCGCGGCCTTCGCCGCGTCGCTGCCGACCGCGTCCAGGCGCTTGTCGATCTCGGTGTCCACACGGGACACGAAGAAGGACGCCACGGAGTGGATCCGGGAGAGGTCGAGACCCGCGGTCTTCGCCTTCTCCAGGCCCGCCAGGTAGGCGTCCATGACCTCGCGGTAGCGCTCCAGCGAGAAGATCAGCGTGACGTTGACGCTGATGCCACGCCCGATGGTCTCGGTGATGGCGGGCAGGCCCGCCTTCGTCGCCGGGATCTTGATGAGCGTGTTCGGCCGGTCCACCAGCCACGCGAGCTGCTTGGCCTCGGCGATGGTGGCCCGCGTGTTGTGGGCCAGGCGCGGGTCGACCTCGATGGAGACCCGGCCGTCCTGGCCGTCGGTGGCGTCGAAGACGGGGCGCAGGATGTCGGCCGCGTCGCGTACGTCCGCGGTCGTGATCATGCGGATCGCTTCTTCGACGGTGACCTTGCGGGCGGCGAGGTCGGTGAGCTGCTGGTCGTAACCGTGGCCCTGGGAGATCGCCTTCTGGAAGATCGACGGGTTCGTCGTCACACCGACGACATGGCTCTGGTCGATGAGCTCGGCGAGGTTGCCGGAGGTGATCCGCTTGCGCGAGAGGTCGTCCAGCCAGATCGCCACGCCCTCGTCGGAGAGGCGCTTGAGTGCGTCTGTCATGAGAATTGCATCTCCTACTAGTCGTATATCCGCGTCAGCGCGCGGCGGCGGCGAGAGATTCCCGGGCGGCTTCCACGACGTGTGCGGCGGTGAAGCCGAACTCGCGGAAGAGGACCTTGGCGTCCGCCGACGCACCGAAGTGCTCCAGCGAGACGATCCGGCCCGCTTCGCCCACGTACCGGTACCAGGTGAGGCCGATGCCCGCCTCGACGGCGACCCGGGCCTTCACGGACGGCGGCAGCACGCTGTCCTTGTACGCCTGGTCCTGCTCCTCGAACCACTCGACACACGGCATGGAGACCACACGGGTCGGCACACCGGCCGCCTGGAGCTCGTCGCGGGCCTCGACGGCCAGCTGGACCTCGGAGCCCGTGGCGATCAGGACCGTCTGCGCGTCGCCGCCCTCGGCGTCGAGGAGGACGTAGCCGCCCTTGGCCGCGTTCTCGTTCGCCGGGTAGGTCGGCAGACCCTGGCGGGACAGCGCCAGGCCGTGCGGGGCGCTCCTGCCGAAGTCCTTCTTGCCGCGCCTGAGGATCTCGCGCCAGGCGATGGACGTCTCGTTGGCGTCACCGGGACGGACGACGTTGAGGCCCGGGATCGCGCGCAGCGAGGCGAGGTGCTCGACGGGCTGGTGCGTGGGGCCGTCCTCGCCGAGACCGATCGAGTCGTGCGTCCAGACGTACGTCACCGGCAGGTGCATCAGCGCGGAGAGGCGCACGGCGTTGCGCATGTAGTCGGAGAACACCAGGAAGGTGCCACCGTAGATACGGGTGTTGCCGTGCAGCGCGATGCCGTTCATGGCCCCGGCCATGGCGTGCTCGCGGATCCCGAAGTGGATCGTCCGGCCGTACGGGTCGGCCTCGGGCAGCGGGTTGCCCGCCGGGAGGAACGACGACGTCTTGTCGATCGTGGTGTTGTTCGAGCCGGCGAGGTCGGCGGAGCCGCCCCAGAGCTCGGGGATGACCCCGCCGAGCGCCTGAAGGACCTTGCCGGACGCCGCACGCGTGGCGATCGAGTGCCCGGCCTCGAAGACGGGGAGCTCGTTCTCCCAGCCCGCGGGCAGCTCGCCGGCGTCGACGCGGTCGAGGTCGGCGGCGCGCTCCGGGTTGGAGGTGCGCCAGGCGGCGAAGGACTTCTCCCACTCGGCCTTGGCCTCGCGGCCGCGGTCCAGCGCCTCACGGGTGTGCGCGATGACCTCGTCGGAGACCTCGAAGGTCTTCTCCGGGTCGAAGCCGAGCACCCGCTTGGTGGCCGCGATCTCGTCGTCGCCGAGCGCCGAGCCGTGCGAGGCGCCGGTGTTCTGGGCGTTCGGCGCGGGCCAGGCGATGATCGAGCGGGCCGCGATGAACGACGGGCGCTCCGTCTCGGCCTTGGCGGCCAGCAGCGCGCGGTACAGACCCTCGGGGTCCAGGTCGCCGCTGGGCAGCTGGTCCACCCGCTGGACGTGCCAGCCGTAGGACTCGTAACGCTTCAGGGTGTCCTCGGAGACCGCGGTCTCCGTGTCACCCTCGATCGAGATGTGGTTGTCGTCCCACAGCAGCACCAGGTTGCCGAGCTTCTGGTGGCCGGCCAGCGAGGACGCCTCGGCCGAGATGCCCTCCTGGAGGCAGCCGTCACCGGCGACGACCCAGACGGTGTGGTCGAACGGGGAGGTACCGGCGGGCGCCTGCGGGTCGAAGAGACCGCGCTCGTAGCGGGCGGCCATCGCCATGCCCACGGCGTTGGCGACACCCTGGCCCAGCGGGCCGGTCGTGGTCTCGACACCGGTGGTGTGGCCGTACTCCGGGTGGCCCGGGGTCTTGGAGCCCCAGGTGCGGAACGACTTGAGGTCGTCCAGCTCCAGGCCGTATCCGGCGAGGTAGAGCTGGATGTACAGCGTCAGGCTGGAGTGGCCCGCGGACAGCACGAAGCGGTCGCGTCCGGTCCAGTCCGCGTCCGCCGGGTCGTGGCGCATCACCTTCTGGAAGAGGGTGTATGCGGCAGGAGCGAGGCTCATCGCCGTGCCCGGGTGGCCGTTTCCGACTTTCTGTACGGCATCCGCGGCGAGGACACGGACAGTGTCCACGGCCCGCTGGTCCAATTCGGTCCACTGGAGGTCTGTGGTGGTCGGCTTGGTGCTCACCCTGAGTCAGGGCTCCTCTCCACTGTTGTAAACCGGTGACTGGATACCGCACCGGGCATTGCCGAGCCTACCCCCGTCGCACGGCCCTGCTTTCGCCCTTTCCACAGTGCGGGCGACCTGCGGAGTTCGCCTCCCGTATGAGCACCCGCGTTCACTTCTGCGCCACCCCAACACGACCCCACCCCCGCGAAGAGCGGTGTGTGCCCAACGTCTACAGTGGTCTGGTTCGCGCAAGTCTTTACCGGGTCCTCAGGCCTGGAGCTTGCTGGGATTTCTCTGTCAGGGGTGTGCGTGACGGCCGTCGAGTCCCGACCCGCAGGGGTCGCCTTGACTCCGAGCCCAGTGGGCCATCGCCCGTTCGGGGCCCGCATCAAGGCATTCGTGGCTCTTACCAAGCCGCGCATCATCGAGCTGCTGTTGATCACCACCGTTCCGGTGATGTTCCTCGCCGCTCAGGGCGTGCCCGATCTATGGCTCGTAGTGACCACCACCATCGGCGGATATCTCTCCGCGGGTGGTGCCAATGCGCTCAACATGTATATCGACCGTGACATCGACGCGCTGATGGACCGTACGTCCCAGCGACCGCTGGTCACGGGCATGGTGAGCCCGCGGGAGTGCCTCGCCTTCGGAATCGCTCTCGCGGTGATTTCAACGGTCTGGTTCGGATTCTTCGTCAACTGGCTCTCCGCGGCGCTCGCGCTCGGCGCACTTCTGTTCTACGTCGTCGTCTACACGATGGTGTTGAAGCGCCGTACTTCGCAGAACATCGTCTGGGGCGGAATCGCCGGCTGCATGCCCGTCCTCATCGGCTGGTCCGCCGTGACCAATTCGATGTCCTGGGCCGCGGTCATTCTTTTCGCCGTCATCTTCTTCTGGACGCCGCCGCACTACTGGCCGCTGTCGATGAAGGTGAAGGAGGACTACGCCCGGGTCGGTGTGCCGATGCTTCCGGTCGTCGCCTCCAACAAGGTGGTCGCCCGCCAGATCGTCATCTACAGCTGGGTGATGGTGGCCGTCTCGCTGCTCCTGACCCCGCTGGGCTACACCGGCTGGTTCTACACGGCGGTGGCGCTGCTGACCGGCGGATTCTGGCTCTGGGAGGCGCACGGCCTGCAGAACCGGGCGAAGTCCGGCGTGACCGGCGGCAAGCTCAAGGAGATGCGGCTGTTTCACTGGTCCATCACCTATGTCTCGCTCCTCTTCGTCGCCGTCGCGGTCGACCCCTTCCTGAGGTAGCTCCTGGGGCACTCCCGCGCGTACCGAATCTCCGCCGACGGGCGGGGGACGTGGCCGATGCCACGCCCCCCGCCCGTCGCCAGTTGATCTACCCGTCGGTAGCATCCTGTTCATGGCAGAGACGGCAGAGCACCGGACCCAGCAGACGGACGACGGCGAGCAGGCGGCCGAGAGCAGGCGCGCGGCCCGCGCGGAGCGCAAGGCCGCCAGGCTCGCCAAGCAGATCGGTTCCTTCGCCAAGGCGCACGGCGGAGCCGAGGGGCAGCTCGCCCACCTCGGCCAGATGGGCACCCGCATCGTGCTGGTCGGCGAGGACGGCGGCTGGGGCGACCTGGTCGCGCCCTCCTACGCCGTGGCCGAGAGCGCCACGCGGAAGGCGGGCATCACGGTCCACGAGAACTTCGACGGCGACTTCGCGGCCAAGGTCAGGACCGGGCCGTACGAATGGTCCCGGATGGCCGGCATCCAGGTCGGCGGACCGTCCGACAAGGCCTGAGCCCGGCCTGTCCAAGGCCCGCGTGGCCAGGGGGAATCGTCGACCCGTGCCCCGCGCGACGGCGAGGTGTGCCGGTGCGTCATCGTGACCGCGGAAACCGTGACAGAGACAGCAACCCTCCGTACCGAAGGAACCGTGAATGCGCACATGGATCTGCTGACCGCACTGCGCACCCACCGGATCGTCGCCATCGTGCGCGGCGACGACCCGGACGCCGCGCTCAGGACCGTACTCACCCTGGCCGACGAGGGCCTGGCGCTCATCGAGGTCTCCCTCAGCGGCAAGGACGCGCTCGATGTCATCCGGCGGGCCCGTGCCGCCCTCGGCCCCACCGCACCGCTCGGCGCGGGCACCGTCCTGACCGGTGCGGACGCGAGCGCGGCAGAGGAGGCGGGGGCCGACTTCGTCGTCACCCCTGCCGTGTGCGAGGGCGTCAGCGAGGCGAAGCGTCTCGGGCTGCCCGTACTGGCGGGGGTGATGACCCCCACCGACATCGTGGCCGCACAGCGGCTCGGCGCCGACGCGTACAAGCTCTTCCCGGCGGCGCAGGCCGGCGGACCCGGCTATCTGAAGGCCCTGAGCGGGCCGTTCCCCGACGCGCCGTTCGTGCCGGTCGGGGGAGTGGATGCCGAACTGGCCCGTGGCTATCTCGCCCAGGGTGCCATCGCCGTGGGTGTCGGCTCCCCGCTGATCGGAGACGCCGCCGACAGCGGCACCGACGGCGGTGGCGCCGAAGCGCTGCGTGCCCGTGCCCGCGGCTTCCTCGATGTCGTGCGTCTCCCCACGGACAGCGGGCGATGAACGCCCGTCCCCCGGTCACCTGCATCGGCGAGACCATGGCCGCACTCGTGCCGGAGCCGGCCGCCCCGCTGGAGGGCGCAGGACACCTCGGAGTACGGATCGCCGGCGCGGAGTCGAACGTGGCGATGTATCTCGCCGACCACGGGGTGCCGGCCCGCTGGGTCTCCGCCCTCGGCGACGACCCGTTCGGCCGCCGGATCCTCGGCGAAGTGGCCGCCTCCGGTGTCGATGTCAGCGGGGTGCGCACCGACCCGCACCGGCCGACCGGGCTCCTCGTCAAGGACCCCGGCACCGAAAGCACCCGGGTCCACTACTACCGCCGCGGCTCCGCCGCTTCGGCCCTGACCCCGGACCTGCTCACCGGCGACGCGGTGCGCACCGCCGGACTCGTCCACCTCAGCGGCATCACCCCGGCGCTCTCCGCGAGCTGCCGCGACCTGGTCGCCGCGCTGCTGGATCCTCCCGCGGCCGAACGCCCCTGCCCCGTCAGCTTCGACGTCAATCACCGGCCCGCCCTGTGGCCGGACGGCACGGCCCCCGCCGTGCTGCTGGCCTTCGCCCGGCGGGCGGACATCACCTTCGTCGGCCTCGACGAGGCCCAGGCCCTGTGGGGGGAGGAACTGCGGGACGCGGCCGATGTGCGCGAGCTCCTGCCCGAGCCCCGTGTCCTGGTCGTCAAGGACGGCGGACGGGCCGCGACCGCCTTCGACGGCGGCAGGACCCACACCGTGCCCGCACCCCGGGTCGACGTCGTCGAACCGGTCGGCGCGGGTGACGCGTTCGCCGCCGGGTTCCTCGCCGGACTGCTGCGCGGCGAGGAACCTGTACGCGCGCTGCGGCTCGGCCACCTCACCGCGGGAGCCGCGCTGCGGGTCACCGGGGACCACGGACCGCTTCCCGGCCCTGGCCGGCTCGCCGCGCTGCTGGACGCGGCGCCGGAGGAATGGGCATCAGGCCGGTGATGTCGCCACGGGCCTGAAGCGTGGTGGCGGCCGGGGCTCGACCCGGCGGCCGGGGCTCAGCCCGCGGCGGCGGGCTCGGGCCGCTCGGCCGCAGGGCCGGGCACCTGGGGAACGGACACGGGCCGCTCGCGCTGCGACAGCAGCACGCGCACGACGCCGATCCAGACCAGGCACGAGCCGAACATGTGCAGCCCGACCAGGATCTCGGGGGTGTCGGTGAAGTACTGCACATAGCCGATGACGCCCTGCGCCATCAGGATCAGGAACAGGTCCCGGGTGCGGTGCAGCGGGCCGACGGGGGCGTCGACGGCCTTCAGGACGAACCAGAGCGCGACGGTCAGCGCCACCACGACCCAGGCGAGATCGGCGTGGAGCTGCGCGATCATCTTCCAGTCGATCGGGATGCGGTGGACGTCGCTGGAGTCCCCGGCGTGCCGTCCGGCCCCCGTGACCACCGTGCCGACCGCGATCAGCAGCCCGGCCGCGACCACCAGCAGCCAGGTCAGCTGCGAGACCGCCTTGCCGACCAGCGGGCGGGGTTCGGTGTCGCCCTCCCGGACCCGCTGCCAGGTCAGCAGGGCGAGGGTGAGGAGGGCGGTGGAGAGCAGGAAGTGCGCCGCCACGGTGTACGGGTTGAGGCCGACCAGCACGACGACGCCGCCGAGAACGGCGTTGCTCATGACCACCCAGAACTGCGCCCAGCCGAGCCGGGTGACCCCGCGCCGCCACGGCTTCGCCGACCGGCCGGCGATGATCGCCCAGCCGACCGCCGCGCACAGGACGTACGTCAGCATCCGGTTGCCGAACTCGATGACGCCGTGGAAGCCCATCGCGCTCGTCGCGGTCAGGCTCTCCTCGGTGCACTTGGGCCAGGTGGGGCAGCCGAGACCGGAACCGGTCAGCCGCACCGCACCGCCGGTGACGACGATCACGACCGCCATGACGACGGCCGACATCGCCGCACGGCGCACCGTCCGGGGGGACGGAGTCCAGCGTTCGGCGATGAAGAGGAGCGGGTTCCGCACGGCTTGAGCGACTTCGGCTCGGGTCAGCTTGGGCACGCGGACCATCGTAGGCGGCCGCTTGTGCAAGCTTTCACGAGGGGGAGGAGTACGCCCGCACCTGCGACGGAGCGCGTCGGGACGCTCACTCCCAGCGGAAGAACCGTGCCGCCGCGCCCAGTCCCACGACCGACCAGACGGCCAGGACCGCGGCGTCGCCCCAGGGCATCGCCGCGCCGTGCTGGAGGACGTCCCTCAGCCCGTCCGAGAGCGCCGCGATCGGGAGCAGGCCCAGCACCGACTGCGCCGCGTCCGGGAACTTGTCCAGCGGCACGATGACCCCGCCGCCGACCAGCAGCAGCAGGAAGACCAGGTTGGCCGCGGCCAGCGTCGCCTCGGCCTTCAGCGTCCCCGCCATCAGCAGCCCGAGCCCGGAGAAGGCCACGGTGCCCAGCGTCAGGAGCAGCAGCACCGCGAAGGGGTTGCCCTCGGGCGACCAGCCGAGGGCGAAGGCGATCACCGTCAGCAGGACGATCTGCAACACCTCCGTGACCAGCACCGAGAGTGTCTTCGCCGTCATCAGGCCCCAGCGGGGCAGGGGCGATGCGCCCAGCCGCTTGAGCACCCCGTAGCGGCGCTCGAAGCCGGTCGCGATGGCCTGGCCGGTGAAGGCCGTGGACATCACCGCGAGGGCCAGGACCCCGGGCGCCAGGAAGTCGACCGGCTCGGCCGCACCGGTGTCGACGATGTCGACCGCGCTGAACAGCACGAGCAGCAGGGTCGGGATGACCACGGTGAGCAGCAGCTGTTCGCCGTTGCGCAGCAGCATCCGCGTCTCCAGCGCGGCCTGCGCGGCGATCATGCGGGGCAGCGGGGCGGCGCCGGGGCGCGGGGTGTACGTACCGGCGCTCATGCGCGCAGCTCCTTGCCGGTCAGTTCCAGGAAGACGTCCTCCAGGGTGTGCCGCTCCACCGCGATGCCGTCCGGCATCACCCCGTGCTGGGCGCACCAGGAGGTGACGGTCGCCAGCAGCTCCGGGTCGATCTGCCCGGTGATGCGGTAGGCGCCGGTGGTGAGCTCGGCCGCCTCGCTGCCGTCGGGCAGCGCCTTCAGCAGCGAGCCGAGGTCCAGGCCGGGGCGGCCGGTGAAGCGCAGGGTGTTCTCGGCGCCCCCGCGGCACAGCTGCTCCGGGCTGCCCTGGGCCATGACCCGTCCCGCGTCGATGACGGCGACGTCGTCGGCGAGCTCCTCGGCCTCGTCCATGAAGTGGGTGGTGAGGACGACCGAGACGCCGTCGGCACGCAGCTCCCGGACCAGGTCCCACGTCGAGCGGCGGGCCTGCGGGTCGAGACCCGCCGTCGGCTCGTCGAGGAAGAGCAGCTCGGGGCGGCCCACCACGGCCATGGCCAGGGCGAGACGCTGCTGCTGGCCGCCGGAGAGCCTGCGGTAGGTGGTCCGGCCGCAGCTGCCGAGCCCGAGGCGCTCGACGAGCGCGTCGACGTCCAGCGGGTGGGCGTGCAGCTTGGCCATGTGGCGCAGCATCTCGTCGGCGCGGGCGCCGGAGTAGACGCCGCCCGACTGGAGCATCACGCCGATGCGCGGGCGCAGCGCGGCGGCGTCGGCGACCGGATCGAGGCCGAGGACCCGTACGGTCCCCTCGTCCGGACGGCGGTAGCCCTCGCAGGTTTCGATCGTGGTGGTCTTGCCGGCGCCGTTGGGGCCGAGGACCGCGGTCACGGCGCCCGCCGCGACCTCCAGATCGAGGCCGTCCACCGCCGCTTCCGTGCCGTACCGCTTGACCAGGCCCCTGGCCTGTACGACGGGCTCGCTGCTCATGGCGGGCAATTCTAGGCCGGTGGGGGAGGGGTCCGACGCGCCGGGTTCCCTCCGGGTTCGCGGAGCGTTCCGGCTGCCGCGCCGCCGGCCGCCCGGAGGGCACCGACCTGCGACGGCCTGCTTGATCATCCGTTTTCGCAGGTCAACTTAGGTCTGCCTAAGTGATGAAGGGCACCGTGCCCGGCTCCGAGGCGGGTTGTCACGCCCGAAGGAATTACGCAACAATGGCGTTGTGAAATACGATGGCGAGGCTCCTCAGGAGGAACTCGCGACCGGGGAGCGCTCGACGCGCAACCGGGTCGCGCGCTCCATCCTGGACCACGGCCCGTCCACCGTGGCCGATCTGGCCAAGCGCGTCGGTCTGACCCAGGCCGCCGTGCGCCGTCACCTCGACGCGCTCGTCTCCGACGATGTGGTCGAAGCCCGCGAACAGCGGGTGTACGGGGCGCGGACCCGGGGCCGTCCGGCCAAGGTGTTCGCCCTCACCGACTGCGGCAGGGACGCCTTCGACCAGTCCTACGACAAGCTCGCCGCCGACGCGCTGCGCTGGATCGCCGACACGGCGGGGGACGAGGCGCTCGTCGCCTTCGCCCGCGCCAGGATGGCCGCCCAGGCGGAGGTGTACCGCGCGGTGGTCGAGGCCGCCGAACCCGAAGCGCGTACCGAGGCCCTCGCCAGGGCCTTGTCGGCCGACGGGTACGCTGCTACGGCGCGCAGCGCACCGGGTCAGCAGCAGGGCGAGCAGCTCTGCCAGCACCACTGCCCGGTCGCGCACGTAGCCGAACAGTTCCCGCAGCTGTGCGAGGCGGAGACGGAATTCTTCTCCAGCCTGCTCGGGACCCATGTGCAGCGTCTCGCCACCCTCGCCCACGGCGACGGGGTGTGCACGACGTTCGTTCCGCGCAGCAGCCCCACGGCAGCACAGACTTCACAGACAGCACAGAACACCCATTCAGCAAGTACGGCCGGGAGGAACCCCGCATGACGCTCCCTACGGAGACTGCCCACCCTGAGCTCGATGGCCTGGGCACGTACGAATTCGGCTGGGCCGACTCCGACGCGGCAGGCGCGGCGGCGAAGCGCGGCCTGTCCGAAGCTGTCGTCCGCGACATCTCGGAGAAGAAGAACGAACCGGAGTGGATGCTGAAGCTCCGGCTCAAGGGCCTGAAGCTGTTCGGCAAGAAGCCCATGCCGAACTGGGGCTCGGACCTCTCGGGCATCGACTTCGACAACATCAAGTACTTCGTGCGGTCCACGGAGAAGCAGGCGGAGTCCTGGGAGGACCTGCCCGAGGACATCAAGAACACGTACGACAAGCTCGGCATCCCCGAGGCGGAGAAGCAGCGCCTGGTCGCCGGTGTCGCCGCGCAGTACGAGTCCGAGGTGGTCTACCACCAGATCAACGAGGAGCTGGAGTCGAAGGGTGTCATCTTCATGGACACCGACACCGCCCTCAAGGAGCACCCGGAGCTCTTCAAGGAGTACTTCGGCACCGTCATCCCCGTCGGTGACAACAAGTTCGCCTCGCTGAACTCCGCCGTGTGGTCCGGTGGTTCCTTCATCTACGTGCCGAAGGGCGTGCACGTCGAGATCCCGCTCCAGGCCTACTTCCGTATCAACACGGAGAACATGGGCCAGTTCGAGCGGACGCTGATCATCGTCGACGAGGACGCCTACGTCCACTACGTCGAGGGCTGCACCGCGCCGATCTACTCCTCGGACTCGCTGCACTCCGCGGTCGTCGAGATCATCGTGAAGAAGGGCGGCCGCTGCCGCTACACGACCATCCAGAACTGGTCGAACAACGTCTACAACCTGGTCACCAAGCGCGCCGTGGCGTACGAGGGCGCGACCATGGAGTGGGTCGACGGCAACATCGGCTCCAAGGTCACCATGAAGTACCCGGCCGTCTACCTGATGGGCGAGCACGCCAAGGGCGAGACCCTGTCCATCGCCTTCGCGGGCGAGGGCCAGCACCAGGACGCCGGCGCCAAGATGGTCCACATGGCACCGAACACCTCCTCCAACATCGTCTCCAAGTCGGTGGCGCGAGGCGGCGGCCGTACCTCCTACCGCGGTCTCATCGAGATCGGTGAGGGTGCGCCGGGCGCCAAGTCCAACGTGCTGTGCGACGCGCTGCTCGTGGACACCGTCTCGCGCTCGGACACCTACCCGTACGTCGACGTCCGCGAGGACGACGTGTCGATGGGCCACGAGGCGACCGTCTCCAAGGTCTCCGAGGACCAGCTCTTCTACCTGATGAGCCGCGGGATGACCGAGTTCGAGGCCATGGCGATGATCGTGCGCGGCTTCGTCGAGCCGATCGCGAAGGAGCTCCCCATGGAGTACGCCCTCGAGCTCAACCGGCTGATCGAGCTGCAGATGGAGGGTTCGGTCGGCTAGCAGGCCCGCCGACCGGATCCCGAAGAGTTCTTGACTGAGAAAGCGAGCACTACGACAGCCATGGCTGAGGCTCAGATTTCCCCGGTGGGCTCCACCACCGCCGGTTCCATCGCGGTGGCGGCCGAGTCCACCGTCGCCACGCGCATGAGCGCGCCCCCGTCCTTCGACGTCGCGGACTTCCCGGTCCCGCACGGCCGGGAGGAGGAATGGCGGTTCACCCCGCTGGAGCGGCTGCGCGGTCTGCACGACGGCACAGCGGTCGCCACCGGTGACGGGGTCAAGGTCGTCGTCGAGGCGCCCTCGGGCGTCACCGTCGAGACCGTCGGCCGGGACGACGCCCGGCTCGGCAAGGCCGGCATCCCGGTGGACCGCGTCGCCGCCCAGGCGTACTCCTCCTTCGAGCACGCCTCGGTCGTCACGGTCGAGAAGGAGGCCGTGCTCAGTGAGCCGGTCCGGATCACCATGCACGGCGAGGGCGGCGTGGCCTACGGCCACCAGCTCATCGAACTGGGCGCCTTCGCCGAGGCCGTCGTCGTCATCGACCACACCGGTGACGCCGTGCTCGCGGCCAACGTCGACTACGTCCTGGGTGACGGCGCCAAGCTGACCGTCGTCTCCGTGCAGGACTGGGCCGACACGGCCGTCCACGTCGGCCAGCACAACGCGCTGGTCGGCCGCGACGCGTCCTTCAAGTCGATCGTCGTCACCTTCGGCGGGGACCTCGTCCGTCTGCACCCCCGGGTGGCCTATGCCGCCCCCGGCGGCGAGGCCGAGCTCTTCGGCCTGTACTTCACCGACAAGGGCCAGCACCAGGAGCACCGTCTCCTCGTCGACCACAACACCCCGCACTGCAAGTCCAACGCGGTGTACAAGGGCGCGCTCCAGGGCGACGACGCCCACGCCGTCTGGATCGGCGACGTGCTCATCCAGGCCGCCGCCGAGGGCACCGACACCTACGAGATGAACCGGAACCTGGTTCTCACCGACGGTGCCCGTGTCGACTCCGTCCCGAACCTGGAGATCGAGACCGGCGAGATCGTCGGCGCCGGCCACGCCTCGGCGACCGGTCGCTTCGACGACGAGCAGCTGTTCTACCTGCAGTCCCGTGGTATCCCCGCCGAGGAGGCCCGCCGTCTCGTCGTGCGCGGCTTCTTCGCGGAGCTGGTCCAGCAGATCGGTCTGCCGGACGTCGAGGCCCGTCTGCTCGACAAGATCGAGACCGAGCTGAAGGCGTCGGTCTGATGGCCTTCGTCAAAGCCTGTGCGCTGAGTGAGCTGGAGGACGACACCCCGAAGCGGGTGGAGCTCGACGGCACGCCGGTATCCGTCGTCCGCACCGAGGGCGAGGTGTTCGCGATCAACGACATCTGCTCGCACGCGAACGTCTCGCTCTCGGAGGGCGAGGTGGAGGACTGCTCGATCGAGTGCTGGCTGCACGGATCGAGTTTCGACCTGCGCACAGGCAAGCCGTCCGGCCTTCCCGCGACGCGCCCCGTCCCCGTATACCCCGTAAAGATCGAAGGGGACGATGTGCTCGTCTCCGTCACCCAGGAGTCCTGAGTCACCCATGGCAACGCTTGAAATCCGCGACCTGCACGTCTCCGTCGAGGCCGACAACGCCACGAAGGAGATCCTCAAGGGCGTCGACCTGACCGTGAAGCAGGGCGAGACCCACGCCATCATGGGCCCGAACGGGTCCGGCAAGTCCACCCTCGCCTACTCGCTCGCGGGTCACCCCAAGTACACGATCACGAGTGGCACGGTGACCCTCGACGGCGAGGACGTCCTGGAGATGTCCGTGGACGAGCGGGCCCGCGCCGGCCTGTTCCTCGCCATGCAGTACCCGGTCGAGATCCCCGGCGTCTCGGTCTCCAACTTCCTGCGCACCTCCGCCACCGCCGTCCGCGGCGAGGCCCCCAAGCTGCGTACCTGGGTGAAGGAGGTCAAGGAGGCGATGTCCGCCCTCCAGATGGACCCGGCCTTCGCCGAGCGCAACGTCAACGAGGGCTTCTCCGGCGGTGAGAAGAAGCGCCACGAGATCCTTCAGCTGGAGCTCCTCAAGCCGAAGGTCGCGATCCTCGACGAGACGGACTCCGGTCTGGACGTCGACGCGCTGAAGACCGTCTCCGAAGGCGTCAACCGGGTGCGCGAGACCGGCGAGGTCGGCACCCTGCTGATCACGCACTACACGCGCATCCTCAAGTACATCAAGCCCGACCACGTGCATGTCTTCGCCAACGGCCGCATCGCCGCCTCGGGCGGCGCCGAGCTCGCCGACCAGCTGGAGAACGAGGGCTACGAGGCCTACACGAAGGGTGGCGCTTCAGCGTGACTGACGCCCGACAGGGGCTCTCCGGCCTCCTCGACACCGAGGCGATCCGCAAGGACTTCCCGATCCTGGACCGCACGGTCCATGACGGCAAGAAGGTCGTTTACCTGGACAGTGCGGCGACCTCGCAGAAGCCGCGCCAGGTCCTCGACGCGCTCAACGAGTACTACGAGCGGCACAACGCCAACGTCCACCGCGGTGTGTACACGATCGCCGAGGAGGCGACCGCGCTGTACGAGGGCGCTCGCGACAAGGTCG
Source organism: Streptomyces sp. NBC_01012 (assembly GCF_045162755.1). Lineage (NCBI taxonomy): Bacteria > Bacillati > Actinomycetota > Actinomycetes > Kitasatosporales > Streptomycetaceae > Streptomyces > Streptomyces sp. NBC_01012. Next base: position 6,116,071 of record NZ_CP108688.1, read on the forward strand.
CGGCCTTCATCAACGCGCCCAGCCGCAACGAGGTGATCTTCACCAAGAACGCCTCGGAGTCGCTGAACCTCGTCGCCAACATGCTCGGCTGGGCGGACGAGCCCTATCGGGTCGACAGCGACACCGAGATCGTCACCACGGAGATGGAACACCACTCCAACATCGTTCCGTGGCAGCTGCTCTCGCAGCGCACCGGCGCGAAGCTGAAGTGGTTCGGCATCACGGACGACGGCCGTCTCGACCTGTCCGACATCGACGAGATCATCACGGAGAAGACGAAGATCGTCTCCTTCACCCTCGTCTCCAACATCATGGGCACGATCAACCCGGTCGAGAAGATCATCCGTCGCGCCCAGCAGGTCGGCGCGCTGGTCTGCATCGACGCCTCGCAGGCGGCCCCGCACATGGTGCTCGACGTGCAGGCGCTACAGGCCGACTTCGTGGCCTTCACGGGCCACAAGATGGTCGGCCCGACCGGCATCGGCGTGCTCTGGGGACGGCAGGAGCTCCTGGAGGACCTGCCGCCGTTCCTCGGTGGCGGCGAGATGATCGAGACCGTGTCGATGCACTCGTCGACGTACGCCCCCGCGCCGCACAAGTTCGAGGCGGGCACGCCCCCGATCGCGCAGGCCGTCGGCCTCGGCGCGGCCGTGGACTACCTCTCCTCGATCGGCATGGAGAACATCCACCGCCATGAGCAGGCCATCACTCAGTACGCGGTGAAGCGGCTCCTGGAGGTGCCCGATCTCAGGATCATCGGCCCCGCGACGGCCGAGGACCGCGGTGCGACGATCTCCTTCACGCTCGGCGACATCCACCCCCACGACGTGGGCCAGGTACTCGACGAGCAGGGCGTCGCCGTCCGGGTGGGACACCACTGCGCACGGCCCGTCTGCCTGAGGTACGGAATTCCTGCGACGACGCGAGCGTCGTTCTATCTGTACTCCACGCCCGCCGAGGTCGACGCTCTGGTGGACGGCCTCGAGTATGTGCGGAACTTTTTCGGTTAGACGGCAGAGGGTTGACTGGTGAAGCTTGATTCCATGTACCAGGAAGTGATCCTGGACCACTACAAGCACCCCCACGGGCGTGGCCTGCGGGACGGCGACGCCGAGGTGCACCACGTCAACCCGACGTGCGGCGACGAGATCACGCTCCGCGTGAAGTACGACGGCGACACCATCGCCGACGTCAGTTACGAGGGCCAGGGCTGCTCCATCAGCCAGGCCAGCGCCTCCGTGCTCAACGAGCTGCTGGTGGGCAAGCAGCTCGGCGAGGCGCAGAAGATCCAGGAGTCGTTCCTGGAACTGATGCAGTCCAAGGGCCAGCTGGAGCCGGACGACGCGATGGAGGAGGTGCTGGAGGACGCGGTCGCGTTCGCCGGTGTCTCCAAGTATCCGGCCCGGGTCAAGTGCGCGCTGCTGAGCTGGATGGCGTGGAAGGACGCGACGGCGCAGGCGCTGTCCGAAGGGAAGACCGCATGAGCGACAACGAGACTCTCACCACCAAGCCGGCCTCCGAGGAGGAGGTCCGCGAGGCGCTGTACGACGTGGTCGACCCCGAGCTGGGGATCGACGTCGTCAACCTGGGCCTGATCTACGGCATCCACATCGACGACGCCAACATCGCCACCCTCGACATGACGCTGACGTCCGCGGCCTGCCCGCTGACCGATGTCATCGAGGACCAGGCGAAGTCCGCGACGGACGGCATCGTCAACGAGCTCCGGATCAACTGGGTCTGGATGCCGCCGTGGGGTCCGGACAAGATCACCGACGACGGCCGCGAGCAGCTTCGCGCGCTCGGCTTCAACGTCTGATCCATTGATCCATGGTGGTCTGAACGTCCTGGCGTCCTTGTCTGTCCGGATATCCCGGGCTTTCCGGACTTCCTGGGTCTTCTGAACGGCTCCCGGCACCGCCGGGGGCCGTTTTCGTATGCCCGCCGCCGCATCGGGCTGGCAGACTGACGGGCATGGCCGTCCGCTTTCACCAACTCGCCGTCGACACCCATGATCTGCCGAAGCTGGCCCGCTTCTGGAGCGCGGTGCTGGACTGGAAGGTGCTGTCCGAGGACGACGAGGAGATCGCCATCGGCGCCGAGGGGACCGGGGCACCCCGTATCTCCTTCCTCGCCGTGCCGGAGGGCAAGGTCGTCAAGAACCGGCTGCACATCGATCTGGACCCCGACGACCAGGCGGCCGAGGTCGAGCGGATCCTCGGGCTCGGGGCCAGGCGGGTGGTCGTGGGGCAGGGAGAGGACGCGACATGGGTCGTCCTGGCCGATCCCGAGGGCAACGAATTCTGCGTGCTCCGGCCGAGGGGGCCGCGGAACGGCTGATGGCTCAGCCGACGCGGGGCCTCCTGATCGCCGTCAGCCGCAGCAGACGCGGGACCTCACCCTGATCGCCGTCAGCCGCAGCAGACGCGGGACCTCACCCTGATCGCCGTCAGCCGCAGCCGGTGCCGGCCGCCTGATCGCCGTCAGCCGGTGCGGGAGCCTCTGATCGCCGTCAGCCGTCGCTGGCGAGGCGGTTCAGCCATTCCCTCAGGAGGTGCCGCTCCGCGCTGCTGAGGGGTGACTCCTCGGGCAGCAGGGCGCGCAGGGCGCGGGCGGCGCCCGCCGGGCCCTCGTCCCGCACGGCCGGCTCCTCACGGGTGACTGCGGTGACCATGGACTCCCGCAGGGTTGTGAACAGGGCGGGGTCGCGCCGGTCCTCCGGCAGCGACAGCCAGGTGAGCACCGCGCCGCGCGCCGTGGCATGGATGGTCTGGGCCGCGAGCTCCTCACCGACACGCAGCCAGCCACCGGCGGCCAGCCGCTTGACCCGGCCCATCAGGATCTCCAGGCCGGTCCTGAAGGCCGCCGAATCGGTCCTGGTGGGATCGGTGTACATCAGGGTGAAGAGCGCGGGATTCGCCAGGCCGAACTCGATCGCGACGTCCCAGCCGGCTCTCAGGTCCTCTATGGGGTCCCGCGGCTCGGGGTCGATGTGCTTCGTGGCGAGGAACGCGGCGAAGCCGTGCTCGGCCACCGCGTCGAGCAGCCCGTCCTTGTCGCCGAACAGCCGGTAGATGGCGGGCGGCTGGAGTCCCGCGGCATCGGCGACCGCGCGCGTGGTGACCGCGTCGCGCCCCCCGCGCGTCAGCAGATCGATGGCGGCCTCGATGACCCGCTGCCGGGTCTGCTCCCGGCCCGCGGATGCGGTGTCGGCCTTGACGGTGGTGCCGTCCCTGCCGCGTGAAGGTGTGGGCATGAATCGATGATACCGCGTTGATGGTTCCGGTGTTAGTATCAGTGATAACGTGAACTCGATTCCATCGGAATCGCTTGGATCGCCCGTATCGCTGGAACCACGGAACAGGGCCACAGCTGTGGCCGTACGGAGGAGCGCATCATGATCATCGTTACCGGAGCCACCGGGCAGCTGGGCCGTCTGATCGTCGAGAGTCTGCTCGGGCGGGTGCCGGCGGACCAGGTCGGCGTCAGTGTCCGCGACCCGCGGAAGGCGCGGGCGTTCGCCGACCGGGGTGTGCGGGTGCGGCAGGGCAGCTTCACCGACCCCGCCGGTCTCGCCCATGCCTTCGAGGGCGCCTCCCAGGTCCTCATCGTCTCCGTCGACAAGATGGGCGACGAGTGCGTCGAGCAGCACCGCACCGCGATCGAGGGAGCCGTCGCGTCCGGTGCCCGCCGCATCCTCTACACCAGTCAGATGGGGGCCGACGCGTCCTCGCACTTCCAGTCCTGCCGCGACCACGCCGCCACCGAGAAGCTCCTTGGCGCCAGTGGTGTGCCGTGGACCTCGCTGCGTAACGGCTTCTATGCCGCCAGCGCGGCGCTGTTCCTCGGGCAGGCCCTGGAGTCCGGCCGGATCGTGCTCCCCGCGGACGGGCCGGTCAGCTGGACCGCGCATGCCGACCTCGCGGACGCGGCCGCCACCGTCCTGGCCGACGAGGGGCGTTTCGACGGCCCCACGCCGCCGCTCACCGGGCCGCAGGCGCTCACCTTCGACGACATCGCCGCCCTCGCGACCGGGATCACCGGTCGCCCCGTCGAGAGGGTCACCGCGCCCGACGACCAGTTCCTGGAGCAGACGCTGGGCCGGGGTGTCCCCCCGGAGGTGGCGAGTCACCTGCTGGGCATATTCGCCGCCGCCCGTGCGGGGGAGTTCTCAGCCCTCGACCCGGCGCTGGCCACCCTGATCGGCCGCGAACCCGCCACCCTGGACGCGGTGTTGCGTGAGCGGCTGTCCGAGGGCTGATCCTTCCCGGGCCGCGGCCCTGGTCACCACTGCGGGGCGCCGCCTCCGTAGGGCGGAGGGACCGGTCCGTACGGCGGAGGGACGGGGCCCTGCGGGGGGAAGCCCGCGGCCTCGGCCAGGGCCGGGCCCAGGTTCTCCGTCCGTATCCGCCGGTCGACATAGAGCAGACCGGTCACCAGCTGCGGGAAGGTCGTGGAGAAGATCTGGCTCACGAGCTGGCCCAGCAGGCTCGCGACCAGATAGCCGCTCATCGCGACCATCACGGCTGCCGGGCTGGGGTCGTTGTCCAGTGACGCGGTCCCGATCATGCCGGGGAACAGCCCGAGGAAGGAGAACGGCAGCTGGACGACATAGCCGGCCACCCCCGCTATCAGGCCGGCCAGCAGGATGATGCCGAAGATCCGCCACCAGTCGCCGCGCACCAGCTCGGAGGAGCGGCGCAGTGCGGCGAAGGGGCGCCGGCCCTCGAAGACCACGGCCGCCGGTGCCAGGCAGACCTTTATCCAGAGCCAGACCGCCAGCGGGCCCGTCACCAGCACGCCGACGACGCCCAGCGACATGGCGACGGCGGCCCCGCCGCCACCGTCCAGAGTCATGAGGGAGATGACCGCCGCGACGAAGACCGCCACGACGAGCAGTGCGGGCACGATCGCGAACAGGGAGGTGATGATCAGGGTGCCGATCACGGGGGCGACGTGGCTCCAGGCCTTGCGCCACAGCGCCGCGAAGGCGACGGGCCTGCCCAGGACCGCCTCCTGGAGCACGGACGGGACCACCGCGTACATCAGGCCGGAGACGAGCGCCATGGTGGCGATACCCAGCAGCACCAGGACGCAGCCCGCCGTCACGAGCGCGGCGATGTCCCCGGAGGAGGCGCTCTCGCCGTAGTCGAGGGAGACCACCCGGTCCAGGTGGTCGGCGACGGCGGAATAGGCGACGGCCACCGCTGTCGTCATCAGGAGCGCGGCGCAGCCGTAGAGCGTGGCCGCCATGCCGAGCAGCTGCTTCCAGTACCTGCCTATCGTCGCGAACGCCCCGCCCAGCACGTCGCCCAGTCTCAGCGGGGCGAGCGGTATCACCCCCGGCTTCGGCGGGGGTGCCCAGCCGCCCCATCCCGGTGGGCCCCCGTAGGGACTTCCGCCGTACGCCGCGCCCCCGTAGGCGCCCCCGCCCCACCCTGCGTCCTGCGCCACCACTGCTCCGTTGTTCGTGTCGTGTGTTCGTGTCGTGTTCGGTGTCGTCCGGTCCTGCCGTGCGGACACCGTAGCGTCCCGTGGTCCCGGTTCCCCCGCCTCGGTTGTGTACGCCCGTACGCAACGCTGTGTACGCTCGTACGTATGGGATACGGATTGCTGGCCGCGGCGATAGCGGCGGAGGTGGCCGGGACGACGGCCATGAAGTACAGCGAGGGGTTCACCCGGCTGTGGCCCTCGCTCATCACCGTCGTCGGCTATGTGCTGGCCTTCGCGCTGCTGGCCCAGACCCTCAAGACCCTCTCGATCGGCACCGCCTATGCCATCTGGGCGGGGACGGGCACCGCGGCCGTCGCCGCCATCGGCATTCTCTGGATGGGCGAAACCGCGGGCCTCGCCAAGCTGGCGGGCATCGCGCTGGTCATCGCGGGGGTCGTCGTCCTCAATCTGGGAGGAGCCCACTGATGGTCCGCCGGTACGACCCCGAGCGGCGCGAACGCATCATCGACGCGGCCCTGCGCGTCGTCGCCGAGCGGGGCATCGGCGGGCTCAGCCATCGCACGGTGGCCGCCGAGGCCGATGTGCCGCTCGGCTCGACGACCTATCACTTTGCCTCCCTCGACGAACTGCTGGTCGCCGCGCTGCGCCGGTGCAACGAGAGCTTCGCCCGGACGGTGCGTGAGAGCCCGTACATCTCCGACCCCGAGGTTCCGCTGGCCGATGAGCTGACCCGGCTGCTGGGGGAGTGGTTCGGGGCAGGCCGCGGACCGCTGACACTCGAGTACGAGCTCTACCTCGCGGCCCTGCGCAGGCCCGCCCTTCAGCCGGTCGCCGCCGAGTGGGCCGACGCGCTGGCCGTGCTCATCGCCCACCGCACCGACCGGGCGACCGCGCGGGCACTCGCGGCCCTGCTGGACGGGATCAGCCTCCAGGTGCTGCTCACCGGGGGCGACTTCGACCCGGAGTACACCAGGGAGATGCTGGCCAGGGTGGTGGACGGAGCGACCCGCTGAGCCCGGTCGGGCGGTGTCCCGGCGGACGGGCGTCCCGCCCCGATGCTTCCGGGGGCAGCCCGGCCTCCGAATGCCTCCGGCAGCTGAGACCGGTTCGCCCGTGCGGGGCTCGGGCGGTTAGGTTCTGTTCATGACCGACACGACTTCCCAGGGCCCCGCCCGCACCACCGGCGCCGTCGCCGCCGGCCTCGCCACCATCGCCGGTGACGGCACCGTCCTCGACACCTGGTTCCCCGCCCCCGAGCTCTCCGCCGAGCCCGGCCCCGCCGGGACGCAGCGCCTCAGCCCCGAGGAGGCGGTGAACCGTCTCGGCGAGGGCGCGGCCAAGGCCATCGGTGTGGACGCACGCCGTGGGGTGGAGGTCGTCGCCGTGTCCACGGTCATCTCCTCGCTCGACGACAAGCCGCTCGACGCGCACGACACCTACCTGCGGCTGCACCTGCTCTCGCACCGCCTCGTCCAGCCGCACGGCCAGAGCCTCGACGGGATCTTCGGTTTCCTCGCCAACGTCGCCTGGACCTCGCTCGGCCCCGTGGCCGTCGACGACCTGGAGACGGTCCGGCTCAACGCCCGCGCCGAGGGGCTGCACCTCCAGGTCACCTCGGTGGACAAGTTCCCCCGGATGACGGACTACGTCGCGCCCAAGGGCGTGCGGATCGCCGACGCCGACCGGGTACGGCTCGGGGCGCACCTGGCCTCGGGCACCACCGTCATGCACGAGGGCTTCGTCAACTTCAACGCCGGCACGCTCGGCACCTCCATGGTCGAGGGCCGCATCTCCGCGGGCGTCGTCGTCGGCAACGGCTCCGACGTCGGCGGCGGCGCGTCCACCATGGGCACGCTGTCCGGCGGCGGCAAGGAGCGCATCGTCATCGGGGAGCGCTGCCTGATCGGCGCCGAGGCCGGCATCGGGATCGCGCTCGGCGACGAGTGCGTCGTCGAGGCCGGGCTGTACATCACGGCCGGCACCCGGGTCACCATGCCGGACGGGCAGGTCGTCAAGGCCCGCGAGCTCTCCGGCGCCTCGAACATCCTCTTCCGCCGCAACTCGGTCACCGGCGCTGTCGAGGCCCGCCCGAACAACGCGGTCTGGGACGGCCTCAACGACGTGCTGCACAGCCACAACTAGGCAGTAGCCGCCAGGAGTTCCTCGTACACCGCACGCAGCCCGTCGACCGTCCCGCGGTCGGCGGGCTGTAGCGGTTCGCGGACCGGGCCTGCGTCCAGCAGGGCCTTCACCGTGACCGTGCCGGGCAGGCCCCCGGCCATCATGGCCTCGACCAGAGGGGCGTTGAGCCCGTTGAGACGAGCTGCCCCCGTGGTGTCACCGGCGTCGAACGCGTCCAGCACGGCACGCATCCGACGCGGGATCACATTGGCGACCGTACTGACATAGCCGGCCCCGCCCAGCGCGTACAGCGGGAGGTTCAGCTCCTCGCAGCCCGAGTAGTACGCCAGCGAGGTCCGCGTCATCACCTGGGTGGCCGCGAGCAGATCGTACGAACAGTCCTTGACCGCCACGACGCGTGGATGTTCCGCCAGACGCAGCAGTGTCGCGGGTTCGATCCTCGTGCCGGTGCGGCCCGGGATGTCGTACAGCATCAGCCCGATGCCCGTGGCCTCCGCCACCCGGAGGAAGTGTGCCTGGACGGCGGCCTGCGGGGGGCGGCTGTAGTACGGGGTCACCACCAGCAGCCCGTCCGCACCCGCGGCCTCGGCCTCCTGCGCGAGCCGGACCGTGTGCCGGGTGTCGGCACTGCCGACACCCGCGACCAGCGGGACCGAGCCGCCGACCGCCTCCCGGACGGCCCGTAGCAGCGCCGTCTTCTCCTCGTCCGTCGTCGTCGGTGACTCGCCCGTGGTGCCGCTGAGCACGAGGCCGTCGCAGCCGTCGGCGACGAGATCCGTGGCACGGCGGCGGGCGGCGTCCAGGTCCAGGTCACCTGAGGCGGTGAACGGGGTGATCATGGCGCAGAGGGCGCGGCCGAAGGGCCCGGTGATGTCGGATGTCATGTCCGCAGTCTCGGTGCCCGGTGCGTGCCGGTCCACTTAGTTCTGCTTGGGGTGACAGGCAAGAGACGCTGAAGGATCGAGGGCGCGGAAGCGTCCGGCCGGCCTTGACCTCAAGCGCGCTTGACGTACGAGGGTGAGGGGCGAAGGCGCACCGCAGGGGCGCGCCCGGAGAGGATCACGCCATGTCGCCGTCCGTACGCTTCACCTCAGGTCCCGCACTCACCCCTTCAGGTAAGGGGATCGTCAAGGTCAGCACCTGGAACGTCGGCACCCCCGAACGGCAGCGCCGCACGGTCGAGGCCGTCCGCGCCGCCTGGGGGGCCAGGGAGTGGCCGCATCCGGGGCTGCTCTCGTACGGCGTCCTGGCCGCAGACGACGGGAAGAGCCTGCTCAACCACAGCCGGTGGGCCGACGAGGCCGCCCACCGGGAGTTCGCCCGTACGGGCCGTGACGAGCGGGTCGCCGAGATCGACGCGGCGGTGCCCGGCATCGAGCGGGTCGGACTGCGTGCGTACGAGCTGTACCGCTCCGGGGCGAAGGAGGGCGACGGCCGGGAGCCGGGCTGCGTCGTCAGCGTCGACGTCGAGTTCGACGGGCCTGACCCCGCCCGCCAACGGGCCTGGGTGGACGCCGTGTTCGAGGCGCTCGACTCCGACCCCGCCCCGGCGCCCGGCGGCATCGCGGCGCACTTCCACGTCAGTACGGACGGGACCCGGGTCCTCAACTACGCCGAGTGGGAGAGCGCACAGGCCCACATCGACGCACTCGCCGCCTCGGGCGACGGGGTCGGCTCGACGACACCGCAGTGGCACCGGGTCCAGAACTACCCCGGTCTGAAGGGCAGTACCGTGCGCCGCTGGACCCCCGTGCTCGGCATCGAGGCGGGACCGCGGTAGTTCCGGGCGGCTCGCGGTGAAATGCGTCTACGCTTGGGCCGCGGCCAAGGCCCCGTACGCACCGGTCCTGGCCCGTCCGCACAGCCGCGCACGCCCCGAGGAGAACCCCCTGATGTCCGCAGAGCGCCCCTCCCTGCCGCCTGTGCGGCTGCATACCGAGGCCGAGCTGGCACGGGACGCGCTGGCCGCTCCGCTGCTCGCGCGTGCTGTCCGCCTCGCCCGCTGGGCGGGTCCCACCACCCGGGTCGGCGCCGGCGGGGAGCTCGTCGATGCACAGCTGCCGGAGGCCGCCAAACACCTGGGCCTCGGCGACGACGAGGACGCCGCCGCGTACGCCAGTGAGGCGTGGCGCCTGGCCGTCGACACCGGCCTCGTCGACTTCGAGGACCCGCAGGACGCCGCCGGGGGCGCGCACGAGGACGGAACCGAGGGCGCCGGAGCGGAGGGTGAGGAGGAGGGCACCGTCACGGTCGGCGAGAACCTGGGCCTGCTGACCTCCGGATCCCCCGGTGATGTCCTCGCGATCTGGCTCGACGGTCTCGAGGCCGTGCACGCGGACGCCACCGCCCCCGCCTTCGACGACTTCGCCGACCTCATCGGCGAGGACGGCAGCGTCGACTTCGACGCCCTGGACTGGGACCCGGAGCAGGAGGCCGAATTCCTCGACGGGGTGCTCGGCAACCTCTATCTGCTGACCCTCTCGGAGGCCGGACCCGACGCCGGGCCCGTGCCGCTGCCCGCACTCGCCGCGTCCATGGTGGTGCCCGACGACATGGGGGAGCCCACCGACGACATCCTGGAGCAGGTGTCCGAGGCGATGATGCGGCTGGACGAGCAGTTCCGGGTCCTCGAACCCATCGGGATCGTCGAGTACCGGCCCGTGGACGAGACGCTGCTGACCGAGGAGGGCGAGGAGGCGACGCCGCCCGCCGACGACGAGGACGTCACCCGTTACGGCATGGTCAAGCTGACACCGCTCGGTCTCTACGGCATCCGGGAGCGGATGCTGGAGGCCGGCGTGGAGGCCCCCGCGGTCGGTGACCTCGCCGACAAGGGGGCGGACGCACTCCTCGACGGCATCGCCTACTACCCCGAGGAGGCCGCGCGTACCGAGGTCGGTCTCTGGCTCGGCCGGCGCGGGGCCGAAGGGGCGCGGGCCGCCGCCGCCGAACTCCTGGGCGCGGCGCGCGGCACCGACCGGCGGGCACCGCTGCGCAGGCTCCACTGCCAGCAGGCGCTCGCCCTGGTCGGGCAGGAGGCCGAACCCGAGGTGCGGGCGGTGCTCGGTGATCCCGAGCTCGGCGGGCTGGCGCGGGTCTGGCTCGCGGAGCGCGGCGCGGCGGACGTGCCCGCGCCGCCCGAGTCGATGATCTTCTGGCTCGCCGTGGACACGATCGCCGCGCAGCTGGACGCCGACGGCGAACTGGACGAGCTCCAGGAGCTGGTCGAGGGACTCGCCGGCCAGCACAGCGGCTTCTTCGACGAGGCCTGGCGGGTGGAGCACCCCGCCACCGCCGAGGTCCTCGACGCGATGGGCCGACTCCACAGCGACCGCGGCGCCGCGAAGGCCGCGCGTAAGGCCGCCTACAAGGCGCGGTCGCGGCAGAAGGACTGAGGCGGGTACGGGGCGGGGTCGCGGCGTGCGGCCCGCCGCGGCCCGCCCCGGTCGCCGTTGAAGCTCCTATATTTCGCCGTCCGTTCACCCGGCGGACCGTTGGCCATGGCTCACGGCTGCGAGCATCCGGTTCTCAGTGAACCGAACCGGAGGAACGATGCTCCCGAAGAGAACGTGTGCCGCACTCGCGGTTCTGGCCGTGACCGCGGGCACCCTTGCCGGCGCGGGTGTGGCGACTGCGGGTCCGTCGCACGGCGACCACGGGCGGAGCCCGGCGGCCTTCGAACGTACCGCCGTCTACCCGGTCTTCCAGAACCGTCCGGCCGGCGAGGACGCCGCGACGCAGACGGTCGCCGAGATCTCCGCGACCAGCGAGGACGGCCGTACCCTCGTCCACACCGACGCGGCCGCCAAGCGGATCGGTTTCCTCGACATCAGCGACCCCGACCGGCCCGAGGGGCTCGGCACGCTCTCCCTGGCCGAACTGGGCGACGCCGAGGACGAGCCGACCTCGGTGTCGGTCGTCGGCCAGTACGTGCTGGTCGTCGTGAACACCAGCGCGAGCTACACCGAGCCCTCCGGACGCCTCGACGTCATCTCGCTGCTCACCCGGAAGCGGGTGGCCAGCCACGATCTGGGCGGCCAGCCCGACTCGATCGCGATCAGCAAGGACAAGCGGCACGCCGCCATCGCCATCGAGAACGAGCGGGACGAGGAGGCCACCCCGCCCGGCGGCGAGGAGGGCGACCTCCCGCAGGCCCCCGCCGGGTTCGTCCGGATCGTCGACCTGAAGTCCTCCTCACCCGCCCGCTGGACCACCCGCGCGGTCCCGCTGACCGGCGCGGACGGCTCCGCGCTGCCCGCGCTGGTGGCCGCCGGCATCGCCGAGCCCACCGACCCGGAGCCGGAGTACGTCTCCGTCAACAGCCGTGGCCTGCTCGCCGTGACCCTCCAGGAGAACAACGGCGTCGTCCTGATCGACCTCGCGTCGGGGCGCGTCACCAAGGCGTTCAGCGCCGGCACGGCCTCGGTCGACGGCATCGACACCGTCGAGGACGGCGTCATCGACCAGACCGGTTCGATCACCGACGTGCCACGCGAACCGGACGCACTCGGCTGGATCGACGACCGCTATCTGGCCACCGCCAACGAGGGCGACTGGAAGGGCGGCACCCGCGGCTGGAGCGTCTTCGACAGCCGCACGGGCAAGGTGGTCTGGGACGCCGGCAACAGCTTCGAGCACCTGGCGGCGAGCCACGGCCTGCTCGACGACAGCCGCTCCGAGAAGAAGGGCACCGAGCCCGAAGGCCTGGCGGTCGCCACCTACGACGGTGTCCGCTACGCCTTCGTCGGCTCCGAGCGCAGCAACTTCGTCGCCGTCTACGACATCAGCAGGCCCACCCGGCCGGTCTTCCGCCAGGTGCTGCCGACCACCAACGGCCCCGAGGGCCTGCTGCCGATCCCCTCGCGCGGACTGCTCGCGGTCTCCAGCGAGGAGGACGACGCCGACGCCGGGGTACGGGCCTCGGTGAGCCTGTTCCGGCTCGGCAGGGGCAAGCCGTCCACCCCCTCGCTCGTCTCCGCCTCCGGCTCCACGGGCACCCCCATCGGCTGGGGCGCGCTCGGCGCGCTGTCGGCCGTGCCGGGACGCGACGACGAGGTGTACACCGTCACCGACGCCGCGTACGCCACCACCCGCATCCTCACGATCGACACGAGCGCCCGGCCCGCCGTCATCCGGCGTGAGCTGGCCGTCAAGGACGCCTCGGGCAAGCCCCTGGGGTACGACGCCGAGGGCATCCACGCCCGCCCGCAGGGCGGCTTCTGGCTGGCGGTCGAGGGCGCGACGGGCGCCGGCAACCAGCTGGTGCGCCTGGACCGCCACGGCATCACCCGGCAGATCGTGCCGCTCCCCTCCGACATCGCCGACGGCCTCGGCGCGCAGGGCTTCGAAGGCGTCACGGCCACCACGGGGCGCGACGGCCGCGAGATCGTCTGGGCGACCCTCCAGCGCGAGGCCGCGGGCGACCCGGACGGCGTGGTCCGCCTCGGCCGCTACGATGTCAGGGCCGGCACCTGGAGCTGGTACGGCTACCGGCTCGGCACCACCGGCACGGACGGCGACTGGATCGGGCTGTCCGAGATCACCGTGGTCGGTGACAGGCTCGCCGTCATCGAACGCGACAAGCTGAACGGCCCGGCCGCGAAGATCAAGCGGATCTACACCGTCGACCTGCCCGGGCACGCCGCCCCCGGCGGCAAGCTCACCGTGCTGCCCAAGACCCTCGCCCACGACGTGCTGCCCGACCTGCGGGCCACGAAGGGCTGGACCCAGGAGAAGCTGGAAGGCCTCACGGTGGCCGGTGACGGCCATGTCTACGCCGTCACCGACAACGACGGTCTGGAGGACTCCACCGGGGAGACGGTCTTCCTCGACCTGGGAACCGCCCGCAAGGTCTTCGGCCGCCACTGACCGCCCTCGCGAGGACGCGCCGCCTCGCCCCGGGGGGAGCGAGAAGCGCCACACCTTCGGGGGGCTTTCCGGGGCTGTGCTCCCGCCCGCCGCCCTTGCCGGAAGCGGGCGGGAGCACAGCCCATGGCCCGGAACCGCTGATTACGAATGCGGCACTACTGCCCGCCCGGAAGCGGTCGGGCATGGCGTCGGGGGCTTACAGGGCGCATACTCGACCGTAATGAAACAGTCAGCCGGTTCCCGGCGTCACCTGCCTTCCAGTCCCTTCAACCGCCCGGCCCAGGCGGCCCCACCGGTCGAATGCTTCGATGTGGGCGACAGGGTGTCGCACGACCAGTTCGGACTCGGCCGAGTCCTCGCTGTCGAGGGCGACAACGACGCAGTGCTCATCGACTTCTCGGGGCGACAGGGGAGGATCCTGAGCCCGTACTCCAAGCTGACCAAGCTCTGAGGGAGCGAACGAGCACGCACCGCGTCCCACCGGAGAGTCTCCGGATCCGGGGCACCTGAGGGGATGAACCCGCGGGTGCCCCGGAAGCCGTTCCTGGGGCCGGTGGTGCTACAGGGCCTTCGCGGCGGGCTTGACCATGCCGCGGACGGTCCGCGACTTCACGAACTCGCCCATCGCGGTCATCTCCCACTCGCCGGAGAACTGCCTGATCAGCTTGGCCATCATCACGCCTGTCTGCGGCTCGGCGCCGGTCAGGTCGAAGCGGACCAGCTCCTCGTCGGTGGTCGCGTCGACCAGCCTGCAGTAGGCCTTGGCGACCTCGGTGAACTTCTGCCCGGTGAAGGAGTTGACCGTGAAGACCAGGCCGGTGGCCTCGGCGGGGATTCGGCCGAGATCCACGACGATCACCTCGTCGTCACCCGCGCCCTCGCCCGTGAGGTTGTCGCCGGAGTGCTTGATCGCGCCGTTCAGGATGGAGAGCTTGCCGAAGTAGCAGCTGTCCAGGTGATCGCGGTTGGCGCCGAAGGCGACCACCGAGGCGTCGAGGTCGATGTCCTTGCCGCGGAACGCGGGCTCCCAGCCGAGCCCCATCTTGACCTGCGAGAGCAGCGGCCTGCCGCCCTTGACCAGGGACACGGTCTGGTTCTTCTGGAGGCTGATGCGGCCCTTGTCCAGGTTGACCTTGCCGGAGCCGGCGGGGGCCGGCGGCGCGGGAGGCGCCGCGGGGGCGGCGGGAGCCACCGGGGGCGGGGGAGCGATCCGCGGGTCGAGCGGCGCCGCGGTCGGCGGCGGGGGAGCGACGGGCGGCGCGGCGGGCGGCGCGACCGGTGCGGCCGCGGGGGCCGGCGGCGCGGCGGCGGGCTCCTCCACCGACACGCCGAAGTCCGTGGCGATGCCCGCCAGCCCGTTCGCATAGCCCTGGCCGACCGCGCGGGCCTTCCAGGCGCCGTTGCGCAGATAGATCTCGATGACCACGAGCGCGGTCTCGCTGCCCAGCTGCGGCGGGGTGAAGGTGGCGAGCGCGCTGCCGTCGTCCGCGTCGCGCACGGTGGCGGTGGGCTCGATGCCCCGGAAGGTCTGGCCCGCCGCGTCGGGGCTCGCCGTGACCACGATCTTCTCGATGCCCGGGGGCACGGCCGCGGTGTCCACCACGATCGCGTCGGGTGCCGAGCCACCGCCCGAGCGGTAGGTCACCCCGGGGCCCGAGGGCTGGTTGTAGAAGATGAAGTCGTCGTCGGAGCGCACCTTGCCGTCAGCGGTGAGCAGCAGGCCCGAGACGTCGAGCCGCACCGGGGCGGCGACGTCCACCGCCACACGGGCGGCGGAGAGAGGAATGTTCGAGCCGGGGGTCATTGCGGTCATGCACGGAGTAACGAACGACCCGGCTTTGCCGTTCCCTTACCTTCGCAGGCTTGCCCCGTACGGGTGTACGGGGCAAAAGGGCGCTCAGTAGGGCCAGATGGGCGGGTTCGTGACGAAGTGGCCGCCGATGCGGGCCTGGTCGGGATGGGCCGGGTCCAGCTCACCGTGCTCGGCGACGAGCTTCTCGGCGTACTGCTCGGAGTCGTCCTGCGGCTCGTAGCCGAGGGAGCGGGCCGTCGTCAGGTCCCACCACAGCCGGGTGTTGTCGGAGGAGCCGTAGACCACGGTGTGCCCCACGTCCTCGGCGGTGAGTGCCGCGTGGAAGAGGCGTGCCCCGTCGCCCGGGCTCATCCACATGGACAGCATCCGCACCGACGTCGGCTCCATGAAGCAGGAGCCGATCCGCACGGAGACGGTCTCGATGCCGTGCTTCTCCCAGTAGAGCTGCGCCAGGTCCTCGCCGAAGGACTTCGAAAGGCCGTAGAAGGTGTCGGGGCGGCGGGGGGTCTCGACCGGGATCAGCGGGTCGCCGTCGCGCGGGTACGGGGTGTAGCCGACGGCGTGGTTGGAGGACGCGAACACGATGCGCCCCACACCCTCCTCGCGCGCGGCCTCGTAGAGGTTGTACGTGCCCTCGATGTTGGAGTGCAGGATCTTGTCGAACGAGGCCTCCAGGGAGATGCCCGCGAGGTGGATGACCGCGTCCACGCCCCGCACCGCTTCCCGCAGCGCGGCCCTGTCGCCGAGGTCGGCGGTGACGGCGTCCGGTTCGCCCTCGATCGGGGCGAGGTCGAGAAGCCGCAGGTCGTAGCCGTACGCGGGAAGCAGCCCCCGCATCAGGGTACCGAGGCCGCCGGCGGCGCCGGTGAGAAGGACGGTGCGCGGAGCTGGCATACGGGATCTCCTCGGTGCGGGCGCGGGGGGCGCGTCTGTGTCGCACGGCCGCCCGATGCGTCAAAGTCATGGGCGGCATTCACATGCGTGGACAAGCTAAGAAGGTGCGGCGGACCGCGTCAAGTGTCGCTCGGGGTCGACCGGTTCGCTCCGAGGTCGGATGCTCGTGCCTTGACCGGCGCCGCGAGCCTGGCTTAGCGTGGCATCGTTCAGAAATATGGACGCCGATCATAATTGTGCACACCCTATGTGTCGTGCACACCCGCATCACTCAGGGAGCGCCCGTGACCTCAGCCCCCCTAGCCGCCCGACTCACCGACGTCGCCGGGCCGCTCTTCTTCCCCGTCACCGCCTACGGTCCGGACGGCACCGTCGATCTCGACGCCTTCCGCGCACATGTGCGCAAGGGTGTGGACGCCGGTGCGGCAGCCGTCTTCGCCTGCTGCGGCACCGGTGAGTTCCACGCCCTGGCCCCGGAGGAGTTCCGGCTCGTCGTCGGGGCGGCCGTCGACGAGGCCGCGGGACAGGTGCCCGTGGTCGCCGGCGCCGGCTACGGCACCGCGCTCGCGATCCAGTACGCGAAGCTCGCCGAGGACGCGGGCGCGGACGGGCTCCTCGCCATGCCGCCCTACCTCGTCGTCGCCGGCCAGGAGGGGCTGCTGGCCCACTACGCCGCCCTCGCCGCCGCCACATCGCTGGAGACGATCGTCTACCAGCGGGACAACGCGGTCTTCACCCCGGAGACCGTCGTCGCGCTGGCGAGTACCCCCGGGATCATCGGCCTCAAGGACGGCTACGGCGACCTCGACCTGCTGCAGCGCATCGTCAGCGCCGTACGCACCGGGCTGCCCGCCGAGGAGTTCCTGTACTTCAACGGACTGCCCACGGCCGAGCTCACCGGGCTCGCCTACCGGGGCATCGGGGTCGCGCTCTACTCCTCCGCCGTCTTCGCCTTCGCCCCCGACATCGCCATGGCCTTCTACCGGGCCCTGGACTCCGGCGACGACACCCTGGTCAACGCGCTGCTCGACCACTTCTACCGGCCGTTCGTCGAGCTGCGGGCCAAGGGGCGCGGCTACGCGGTCTCGCTCGTGAAGGCGGGCGTCAGGACCGAGGGCCTGGACGTCGGTCCGGTGCGTACCCCGCTCACCGAGCCCCCGGCCGCGCACATCGAGGAGCTGACCTCGATCGTCGCCGACGGCCGCGCGCTGCTGGAGAAGCACCGTGCGGGGGAGGCGACATGAAGGCATCGGCATTCCTGTACCCCTGGGACGTCGTGGGGGACCCGGATGCCCCGGCCCGCCTCGCGGACCTCGGTGTCCAGCAGGTGACGCTCGCGGCGGCCTACCACTCCACCCGTGCCCTCACCCCGCGCCACCCCGGCCACCGGATCGTGACGGCCGAACACGCGGCGGTGCTCTACCCGGCGGACGCCGCCCGCTGGGCGGGGCGTGAGCCGCGCCCCTACGCGCAGACCTGGGTGAGCGGGGACGACCCGTACGCCGAGGCGGCCGGCGCCCTCGCCGCCGCCGGGCTCCAGGTGCACTCCTGGGTGGTCCTCGCGCACAACTCGCGCCTGGGCGCGGAGCGTCCGGACACCTCCGTGGTCAACGCCTACGGCGACCGCTACCCCTGGGCGCCGTGCATCGCGCAGCCCGCCGTCCACGCGTATCTGGTGGACCTGGCGGCCGAGGCCGCCGTGCGCCCCGGGGCGGCGGGCACCGAGCTGGAGTCCTGCGGCTGGTACGGCTTCGCCCATCTGCACGCCCATGACAAGACCTCCGGGGTCGCGCTCGGGGACGCGGCGCAGTATCTGATGTCCCTCTGCTTCTGCGCCGACTGCCGGGCCGGCTACGCCACCGTGGGGCTGGACGCCGAGCAGCTGCGCACCGCCGTGCGCCGCGCCCTGGAGCCGGTCTTCGCCGGATCAGGATCCGGCGAACAGGGCTGGGCCGCCGTCGAGAAGCTGCTCGGCGCCGGCCTCGCCGACGCCACCCTGCGGTGGCGCGTCCAGGTCGCCAGGGGCCTCCAGGAGGCGGCCGTCGCCGCCGTGCGGGCCGCGGCGGCACCGGACTTCCAGGTCCTGCTGCACGCCGACCCCGCCTCCTACCGCACCGGCGCCAACGTCGGGACGGACCCCGCCCACATCCTGTCCACCGCGGACGGCGTCGTGCTGCCCTGCACCGGCGGCACGCAGGCGCGCGAGGCCGTACTCGGGCCGTTCGCGGGGCTGTCCGGGGTACTGGCGGCGAACTTCAACGTGGTGAGCGGGATGGGCGGCAGCCCAGCGACGCTGGCGCGGGACGCCGCGCACGCGGCCTCGCTCGGCGCGAACGAACTGCGCCTCTACCACGCGGGCCTGGCCTCGGGGCCCGACCTGAGCGCCGTCACGGACGCGCTCTCCGTCGTCCGCGACGGCTGACCCCGGGCCGTCGAAGACCCCTGGAAACGCAGGTCCCCGGTGCACGGCCGGGGACCTGCGCCATGTTCGGCGAACTTCTTTTGTCAGAAGCGTTGACGAAACATTCCCACCGCTCTAGCTTCATCGCGTCGTACTTCGTACGTCATATATGAGACGCGATACGCGAGATGTGAGAGCTCTTCACCCATGACCTTTGCGCCTGCCCCGATTCCGTCCAGGACCCAGTACGTCCTCGAGGCGATCAAGCACGCCATCCTCACCGCGCAGCTGAAACCGGGGCAAGCGCTCGTGGAGACCGAACTCGCCGCGCAGTTCGGGGTGTCGAAGACGCCCGTACGCGAGGCCCTGAAGACGCTCGCGGGCACCGGACTCGTCGTCATGAGCCAGTACAAGGGTGCCACCGTGCGGCTCGTCGACGCGACGATGGCCCGCGAGGTGTACGACGTACGGCTGCTCCTCGAACCGGAGGCGCTGCGCCGCTCCATCACCCGCAAGGCGTCGCTCGACGAGGCCCAGGAGGCCCTGGAGCGTGCCGACTCGGCGATCGACAAGGCGGACAGGTCGCTCGCCAACCGGGACTTCCACCGAGCGCTCTACGTCCCCTGCGGGAACCCGCTGCTGGCCAGGATGCTCGACGAGATCCGCGACCAGGCCGCACTCGTGTCGACCGTGGCCTGGTCCGCGATCCCGACCTGGGAGCGCGAGGCCGCCGAGCACCGCGAGATCCTGCGGCTCGCCCTCGCCGACGACGCGGCGGCCGCGGCGGCCGCCCTGCACGATCACATCGCATCGTTCGTGCGCCGTGCCTTCCCCGACGACGAAGACGGGGGTGACACGGCGTGAAACACCAGCACCTCGACGAAAGGCCAGTCCGCATGGACCTCTCCCCGCTGAAGGCGGCCCTCGCAGACGTTGTGGCGATCCCGGTGACCCCGTTCACGCAGGACGGGAGCATCGACATCCCGGCGCACCGCGCACTGCTGCGGCGACTCCTCGACGGCGGAGTCCGCATCGTCACCCCGAACGGCAACACCGGTGAGTTCTACGCACTCACCCCCGACGAGCGGCGCACCGTCACCGAGCTCACCGTCGAGGAGGCGGGCGGCCGTGCCACCGTCGTGGTGGGGGTCGGCCACGACGTGCCGACCGCCGTGGCCGCCGCCGAGCACGCCAGGGACATCGGGGCCGAGATGGTGATGGTCCACCAGCCGGTCCACCCCTACGTCTCGCAGGACGGCTGGGTCGACTACCACCGGGCCATCGCCGAGGCCGTCCCCGGGCTCGGGATCGTGCCGTACGTCCGCAACCCGCTGCTCGCGGGCGAGCGCCTCGCCGAGCTCGCCGACAGCTGCCCCAACGTCATCGGTGTGAAGTACGCCGTCCCGGACGCCGCCCGCTTCGGCGCGTTCGCCCGGGACGCGGGCCTGGAACGGTTCGTGTGGGTCGCCGGGCTCGCCGAGCTGTACGCCCCCTCCTACTTCGCGACCGGCGCCACCGGTTTCACCTCAGGACTCGTCAACGTCGCGCCCGGTGTCTCGCTCGCCATGCTGGAGGCGCTGCGGGCCGGCGACTACGTCGCGGCCATGAAGGTCTGGGAGCAGATCCGCCGCTTCGAGGACCTGCGCGCCGACCGGCAGTCCGCCAACAACGTCACGGTCGTCAAGGAGGCCCTGGCCTCGCTCGGACTCTGCCGGCGCGACGTACGCCCGCCGAGCCGGGCCCTGCCCGAGTCGCAGCGCGCCGAGGTCGCCCGTCTGGTCGCCGGGTGGTCGATATGAGCGACACCGGCGCGGGAGGAGGAGAGGGCCGCATCGCCCCCGAGGAGCTGCGCAGCCACCAGTGGTACGGCACGGACGGGCTCCGCTCGTTCAGTCACCGCGCCCGCACCCGGCAGCTCGGCTACCTCCCCGACGAGCACCTGGGCAAGCCGGTCATCGCGATCCTCAACACCTGGTCCGACATCAACCCCTGCCATGTACACCTGCGTGACCGTGCACAGGCGGTCAAGCGGGGCGTCTGGCAGGCGGGCGGCTTCCCCCTCGAATTCCCGGTCTCCACCCTCTCGGAGACCTTCCAGAAGCCCACCCCGATGCTCTACCGCAACATGCTGGCGATGGAGACGGAGGAGCTGCTGCGCTCCTACCCCGTCGACGGCGCCGTGCTGCTGGGCGGCTGCGACAAGTCCACGCCCGCCCTGCTGATGGGCGCCGCCTCCGTCGACCTGCCGGCGGTCTTCGTGCCCGCGGGGCCGATGCTGCCCGGACACTGGCGCAACGAGGTCCTGGGCTCCGGCACGGACATGTGGAAGTACTGGGACGACAAGCGGGCCGGTCTGATCGGCGACTGCGAGATGGCCGAGCTGGAGAACGGGCTCGCCCGCTCACCCGGCCACTGCATGACCATGGGCACCGCCTCGACCCTGACGGCCGCGGCCGAGGCGCTGGGCGTCACCGTGCCGGGCGCCTCGTCCATCCCGGCCGTCGACTCCGGGCACGACCGGATGGCGGCGCGGTCCGGGATCCGGATCGTCGAGCTGGTGTGGCGGCAGCTGAAGCTGTCGCGGATCCTCACGGCGGACGCGTACGAGGACGCGGTCGCCACCGTCCTGGCGCTCGGCGGCTCCACCAACGCCGTCATCCACCTGATCGCGATGGCGGGCCGTTCCGGGGTGAAGCTCACCCTGGACGACTTCGACCGCATCGCCCGCACCGTGCCCGTACTCGCCAACCTCCGCCCCGGCGGGAAGTACCTGATGGAGGACTTCCACTTCGCCGGGGGGCTGCCCGGATTCCTGGCGCGGCTCACCGACGTACTCCACCTGGACCGGCCCACCGTCGCGCACGACACCCTGCGTGAACAGCTCGACGGGGCGCTCGTCCACAACACCGACGTCATCCGGGAGCGCGAGAACCCGCTGGCCGACGAGGGCGGAGTGGCGGTCCTGCGCGGCAACCTCTGTCCCGACGGCGCGGTCATCAAGCACATCGCCGCCGAGCCGCATCTCCTGCGCCACACCGGGCCCGCGGTCGTCTTCGACGACTACAAGGAGATGCAGCGCACCATCAACGACCCGGCCCTGGCCCTCACCCCGGACCATGTGCTGGTGCTCCGCAACGCCGGCCCCAAGGGCGGCCCCGGTATGCCCGAGTACGGCATGCTGCCGATCCCCGACTACCTGCTGAAACAGGGCGTACGCGACATGGTGCGGCTCTCCGACGCCCGGATGAGCGGCACCAGTTACGGCGCCTGCGTCCTGCACATCGCCCCCGAGTCCTTCGTCGGCGGGCCGCTCGCCCTGGTCCGCACCGGTGACCTGATCACGCTGGATGTCGAGGCGCGGCTGCTCCATCTCGACGTGTCCGACGAGGAGCTGGAGCTCCGCAGGTCCGCGTGGACCGAGCCGCCCGCCCGCTACGGACGCGGCTACGGGGCGCTCTACCAGGACCAGATCACCCAGGCCGACACCGGCTGCGACTTCGAGTTCCTGGCCAGGCAGGGAGAAGTGCCCGACCCCTACGCGGGCTGAACCCGGGCGAAGAGAATTCCGCGCACCGTCCCGTCCGGAATACCGAACGGCATGCGGTAAGCGCTTGCACCATGCATCGACGCACCAAGAGACACGCACCGACAGCACGGCACATCCAGCTCATCCAGAGATCGGAGACGCGTCATGGCCCAATCCGCAGCCGTGGCCACACCACCCCCCAAGGGGAAGGCGTCCAGGCGCCGCTCGGCCACCCCCCGCCGACTGCCGTATCTGCTGATCGCGCCGGCCGGCCTGCTGATGCTGGGCTTCATCGCCTATCCGGTGATCAGCGTCTTCTACTACAGCCTGCAGAACTACAACGTCACCAAGCCGTGGCGGAACGGCTTCGCCGGCCTCGACAACTTCACCCGGATCTTCACCGACGACGACAAGTTCTGGCCGACGCTCGGCTTCAGCGCCCAGTGGGTCTTCACCCAGGTGACCCTGCAACTCGTCCTCGGCCTGGCCCTCGCCCTGATCGTCAACCAGAGCTTCATCGGCCGCGGCATATCCCGCGCCATGGTCTTCTCGCCCTGGGCCGTGTCCGGCGTCCTGACCAGCACCATCTGGATCCTGCTCTACAACTCGTCGACCGGTTTCAGCCGCTACCTCGCGGACGCCGGGATCGGTGAGTACGGCACCTCGGTCCTCTCGGACACCGGGACCGTCTTCTGGGCCGCCACCGTCTCCGAACTCTGGCGCGGCGTGCCCTTCTTCGCCATCCTCATCCTCGCCGACCTGCAGTCCGTCTCCAAGGAGCTGTACGAGGCGGCGTCGGTGGACGGCGCCGGCCGGATGCGGCAGTTCTTCCACATCACGCTCCCGCACCTGCGCGACGCGATCATCCTGGCCACCCTGCTGCGCGGGGTCTGGGAGTTCAACAACGTCGACCTGCTCTACACCCTCACCGGCGGCGGACCCGCGGGCGAGACCACCACACTCCCGCTCTACGTCGCCAACACAGGCATCGAGGGCCACGACTTCGGATACGCCTCCGCGCTCACCACCGTCGCCTTCGTGATCCTCCTGTTCTGCTCGATCGTCTATCTGCGCCTGAGCAAGTTCGGAGGCGACAAGAAGTGACCGCCGCACTCGTGGAGAAGAAGAGCGCCCGCACGCCGGGCCCCGACCGGGACGACGCCGCCCCGCCGCCCTCCCCGCCCCGCCGCCCCAAGCGCGAGCGAGCCTTCGACGACGTACCGCGCTGGCAGATCTATGTGCCGCTCGGGATCTACCTGCTCTTCACGCTCATCCCGTTCTACTGGATGCTCCTGTTCGCCGTACGGCCCGCGGGATCCACCTCGCTGGTGCCCTGGCCGATGACGGCGGACCACTTCTCCAAGGTCTGGAACGAGCGCAGCTTCGCCCTCTTCTTCCAGAACAGCATGATCGTCGGCGTCGCGACGCTGATCGCCACGACCCTGGTCGCGCTGGCCGGCGGCTACGCCCTGGCCCGCTTCGACTTCAAGGTCAAGGGCGCCTTCATGCTGGCGCTGCTCTGCTCGCAGTTCATCCCGGGCGCCCTGATGCTCGTGCCGCTCTTCGAGATCTTCAAGAACCTCCAGATGATCAACTCCCTGGGGAGTGTCGTCATCGCGGAGACCGTCTTCCAGCTCCCCCTCTCGATCATCCTGATCAGCGGCTTCATCAAGAACGTGCCGGTCTCGCTCGAAGAGGCCGCCTGGGTGGACGGCTGCTCGCGCTTCAAGGCCTTCTGCGCCGTGGTCCTGCCGCTGCTGCGCCCCGGACTGATCGCGGTCGGCTCCTTCGCCTTCGTCCACAGCTGGAACCACTTCCTGTTCGCCCTGATGTTCCTCAGCGAACAGGACAAGCAGACGATCCCGGTCGGCCTCAACACCCTGATCGGCGCCGACAGCGTCGACCTCGGGGCGCTGGCCGCGGGCGGGGTGATCGCCGCAGTGCCCGTGGTGATCGTCTTCGCCTTCATCCAGAAGTGGCTCATCACCGGCTTCAGCGCCGGTGCGGTGAAGGGATGACGGACATGACCCGGACGCACCACCCGACGCGTGCGACCACCCCGCTGCCCCTCGTCCTGGCCGGAGCCCGCGGCCACGGCGGCTGGCACCTCTCCAACATCCGCCGCCTCCAGCGCCAGGGCCGGGTCAGACTGGTGGGGGTATGCGAACTGAACCCGCTGACGGACGGTGAACTCGACCAGTTCGCCGGGGAGATGCCCGAGCAGTCCGACGACTTCGAGGCGCTCCTGGACTCCACGGGCGCACGCGGCGCCGTCGTCTGCACCCCCATCCCGACCCACACCACGATGGCCCTGGCCGCAGCGGCCCGTGGCGTCCATCTCCTCCTGGAGAAGCCGCCGGCCGCCACCTGGGACGACTACGCCCGCATGGCCGAGGGGGTACGGGAGGCGGGCATCGCCTGCCAGATCGGCTTCCAGTCCCTCGGCTCGCACGCCGTGGGGGCCGTCGACGAGCTCGTACGCTCCGGGGCGATCGGCACCGTCAGGGGCGTCGGCGCCGCCGGCGCCTGGGTACGCGACGACGCCTACTTCCGGCGGGCGCCCTGGGCCGGGCGGCGCCGGATGGGCGGGACGGACGTGGTCGACGGGGCGCTCACCAACCCCCTGGCGCACGCCGTCGCCACCGCACTCGAACTCGCCGGCCGGGGAACCGCCAAGGACGTGGCGTCCATCGAGACCGAGCTGTTCAGGGCCCATGACATCGAGTCCGACGACACCAGCTGCGTCCGGATCACCACCACCGACGGGCTACCGGTGACCATCGCCGCCACCCTCTGCGCGGAGCAGGCCGGCGAACCGTATGTGATCGTCCACGGCGACCGCGGCCGCATCACCTTCTGGTACAAGCAGGACCGCATCCTCGTCCAGCGCTCAGGACACGGCCCGGAGGAGACCGTCCACGGGCGGACCGACCTCCTGGAAAACCTGCTCGACCACCTGGAGCACGGCACCGGGCTCCTCGTACCGCCCGAGCGGACCGGCGCGTTCATGCGGGTCCTGGAGGCCGTACGCACCGCACCCGAGCCCACCGCGCTGCCCGCCACCGCCTGGCACAGCAGGCCCGCCGACCAGGGCGACGGCGTACGGCGCATCGTGCGCGGCATCGACGGCACCGTCGCCGCCGCTGCCGACACCCTCAGTCTCTTCTCCGAACTAGGCGCCTCCTGGGCGCGACCAAGCGAGGTGAGCACAGCATGACCACCGCACTCCTCAGCTGCGCCGGGCGCCCCGTCGGCCGCTACGGCTACGGGCCGGACACCGAGAACCGCCCCTATCTGCACCCCGTCACCACGCTCGCCGGCATCCCCGTCACCGAGGAGCGGCCGGACGACCACCCGCACCATCTGGGTGCCTCGGTCGCGGTGCCCGACGTGGCAGGACACAACTTCTGGGGCGGACGCACCTTCGTCCGCGACCAGGGCCCCACCGCGCTCGACAACCACGGGACGCAGCGCCACATCGGCTGGAAGCTGCGCGACCCGGACGGCTTCGTGGAGGAGCTCAGCTGGGAGGCCGGCGGCGCCGAACTGCTGCGCGAGCACCGCACGGTCGCCGTCGTCGAGATCTCACCGACGGCCTGGGCGCTGGACTTCTCCTTCTCCCTCGCCAACCGGAGCGGCACCGACCTCTCCATCGGCAGCCCCGCCACCAACGGCCGCCCCGGCGCCGGTTACGGCGGCTTCTTCTGGCGCGCGCCCAAGGAGGACGCCCCGCCCGCCGTCTTCAGCGGAACGCTCGACGGCGAGGAAGCGGTCCACGGGAAGGCCGCCGACTGGCTGGCCCTCGCGGGGAACGGCTGGACGCTCGTCTTCGCCGGCGCGACCGATGAGACCCGGAGCGACCCCTGGTTCGTACGGACCGCCTCTTACCCGGGGGTCGGATCCTCCCTGGCCGCCGACCGCCGACTCCCCGTGGCCGCCGGAGCCACCGTCGTGCGCCGGGTCGTCACCGTCGTCGCCGACGGACGCCTCGACCGGGACGCGGCGGCGGCCCATGTCCGCAAGGCGGTCGCCGGATGACGATGCCCTGGAGATCCGACCTCGGGGACGGCACCTACCGCAACCCGGTCCTGAACTCCGACTGGTCCGACCCCGACGTCGTCCGCGTCGGCGACGACTTCTACCTCACCGCGTCCAGCTTCGGCCGGGTCCCGGGACTGCCCCTGCTGCACTCCCGCGACCTCGTCAACTGGACGCTGGTGGGCCACGCACTCGAACGGCTCACTCCGGAAGCCGACTTCGCCGTGCCCCGCCACGACTGCGGGGTGTGGGCACCCGCACTGCGCCACCACGCCGGACGCTTCTGGATCTTCTGGGGCGACCCCGACCACGGCATCCAGCAGATCAACGCCGAGGACATCCGCGGTCCCTGGAGCGCCCCGCACCTCGTCAAGTCGGGCAAGGGCCTCATCGACGCGTGCCCCCTGTGGGACGAGGAGACCGGCGAGGCCTATCTGGTGCACGCCTGGGCGAAGTCCCGTGCAGGCATCAAGAACCGCCTCACCGGCCACCGGATGAGCCCCGACGGACGTGAGCTCCTCGACGGCGGCACGACCCTCGTCGACGCCGACACGATCCCGGGCTGGTTCACCCTTGAGGGCCCCAAGCTCTACCGGCACGACGGCTGGTTCTGGATCTTCGCCCCGGCCGGGGGAGTGGAGACCGGCTGGCAGGGAGCCTTCCGCTCGCGGACGTTCGAGGGACCCTACGAGCAGCGGGTCGTACTCGCCCAGGGCGGCACCGAGGTCAACGGCCCCCACCAGGGCGGCTGGGTCAGGACCGCGGTGGGCGAGGACTGGTTCCTGCACTTCCAGTCCCGAGGAGCGTACGGCCGTGTGGTGCACCTCCAGCCGATGAGCTGGGAGGGGGGCTGGCCGGTCATCGGTGACGAGGGAGAACCCGTCCTCGTGCACCGGAGCCCCGAGGCCCCCGAACAGCCCGCCGAAGCGCCGGCCTCCGACGACGACTTCCCCGGCGGCCGGTACGGCAGGCAGTGGCAGTGGACCGCCAACCCCCGGCCCGGCTGGACGGTCGGGCACGGCGGCGACGGGCTGCGCCTCAGCTGCGTACGGACCGCGTACGCCCACGACCTGCGCGCCCTGCCCAACGTCCTGGTGCAGCGGCTGCCCGCGGAGGAGTTCACCGCCGAGACCTCCCTCACGCTGGACTCCCGCGAACCGGGGGCCAAGGCCGGGCTCGCCGTGCTCGGGGACGCCTTCTCCTGGATCGGCCTCGAAGCGGGGCCCGACGGCACGGCCGCACTCGTGCACCGTTACGCCGAGGCCGTCGCCGAGCACGAGCGGGACGCCGAACACCCCCGCCCAGCGCCCGGGGCAGCCGTCCGCGTCCGTATCGAGGTCACCCGGGGCGCCCGCTGCCGCTTCTACGCCGACACCGGCGACGGGACCGGCTTCCGGGCCTCCGGCCAGGTCTTCGCGGCGGCCCCCTGGCGCTGGGTCGGCGCGTTGCTGGGCCTCTTCGCCACCGCGCCGGCCGGGACCGAGCCGTCGGGAACGGCCGGCTTCACCTCGTTCCGCACCACCGGAACTTCTCGCACCGTCTGACCCCGCACCGCTGTAGGAGCCGCGATGACGCACCCGCGTACCACCGACCTCCCCCCACGCACGCGTACAGATTCCGAGAGAGACGAGCTGACATGAACATCTCGAAGGCGTTCCGGGGGCGTGCCGCGACCGCGGTGTCCCTCACGGCGGTCCTCGCCCTCGGAGCCACTGCCTGTGGTGACGACGGCAGCAGCTCAGGCACGGAGGGCAGCGGAAAGGGCGAGATCACCTTCTGGGACAACAACGGTGGTCCACGCACCGCCGTCTGGACCGAGATCATCAAGGACTTCGAGAAGAAGAACCCGGACATCAAGGTCAAGTACGTCCCGATCCCGATCGCCGACGTCCAGTCCAAGTACGACACGGCCATCGCCGGCGGCGGGCTGCCCGACGTGGGCGGAGTCGGCACCGCGTTCCTGGCCGGGATGGTCTCCCAGGACGCCCTGGAGCCGGTCAACGGCCGCCTGGAGAAGTCGTCGCTGAAGGGCAAGCTCGTCGAGAACATGGTCGAGAGCGTCAGAGCCGCGGCCGGCCGGGGCGACGACGTGTACGCCGTGCCGACCTCCGCGAACAACGGCGCGCTCTGGTACCGCACCGACCTGTTCGAGGCGGCCGGCCTGGACGCGCCCACCACCTGGCCCAAGTTCTACGAGGCCGCGGACAAGCTCACCGACGCGAAGAACAACAAGTTCGGCTACACCATCCGCGGCGGTGCGGGCTCCATCGCGCAGGCCCTGGACGCGATCTACGGCCAGACCGGCATCACGGACTTCTGGGACGGCGACAAGACCACCCTGAACGACCCGAAGAACGTCGAGGCGCTGGAGAAGTACGCGGCCCTCTTCAAGAAGACGACGCCGGCCGCCGACGTCAACAACGACTTCACCAAGATGGTCGCCCAGTGGGACACCGGCACCATCGGGATGCTCAGCCACAACCTCGGCTCCTACCAGGACCACCTGAAGGCGCTGGGCGAGGACAAGTTCGCCGGGATACCCGCCCCGATCGGGGAGGGCGGCACACGCGTCCAGGTCTCCAACCCCGTCGACGGCCTCGGCCTCTTCCGTACGAGCAAGAACAAGACCGCGGCCTGGAAGTTCATCGAGTTCGCGGCCTCCCACGAGTCGAACAGCAAGTGGAACGAGTCCGCCGGCGCCATCCCGGCCAACACCGAGGCGGCCAAGGACCCCTGGATCTCCGAGGCCGAGCCCACCGAGCTCGCCGCGAAGGCCCTCACCGACGGCTCCACCAAGATCGTCGACCTGCCCTACTACCTGCCCGACTGGAACAACATCAGCAAGGCGGACAACGAGCCCGACTTCCAGAAGCTGCTCCTCGGCAAGATCACGGCCAAGGCGTTCCTGGACAAGGTGGCCGGTGAGCTCAACGCCGCCCAGAAGGAGTGGAAGGAACTGGGCAACGGCTGACCGGCCGTCCAGCGAGCCGCCACCCCCGATGACCGGGACCGGCGGCGGTCCGGGTCGCACCCCGCCGCCGGTCCCTCCTCCCCGCGCATCCCTCATGTGTGTTCTCCGAGTGTTCTCCGAGCGTTCTCCGAGAGAGGCAGTCATCCCGTGTCACTCACCCGTAGACGGACGGCAGCCGCGCTTCTCGCGCTGCCCCTCGCCCTCGGCGCCACCCCCGCGTTGGCGCACGGCGGTGGCGGCGGAAGCAGGCCAAGGCCCCGCACACTCCATATCGCGGGCGACTCCACCGCGGCCCAGAAATACGCCGACGCCGCGCCCGAGACCGGCTGGGGCATGGCCCTTCCCTTCTTCCTCGGGCATGCGCTCACCGTCGCCAACCACGCGGTCAACGGCCGGAGTTCGAAGAGCTTCGTCGAGGAGGGCCGCCTCGCCGCCCTCCTGGACGGTGTCCGCCCCGGCGACCTCGTCCTCATCCAGTTCGGCCACAACGACGAGAAGACCGAGGACCCGGACCGGGGCACCGACCCCTGGACCACCTACCAGGACTATCTGCGCCAGTACGTCAAGGGCGCCCGGGACCGGCGCGCCGAGCCCGTGCTGATCACCCCGGTCGAGCGCCGTAGCTTCACCGAGGACGGCGCCGCCCGGCCCACCCACGGCGAGTACCCCGCCGCGATGCGCTCCCTTGCATCCGACGAGGGCGTCCCCCTGCTCGACATCCAGGCGCTCTCGCTGGCCCGCTGGCAGGAACTCGGCCCCGAGGGGACCGAGGCCCTCTTCAACTGGCTGGAGCCCGGCCAGTCGCCGAACTACCCCGAGGGACGGCAGGACAACACGCACTTCCGGCCCGAAGGTGCCGTCGAGGTGGCCAGGACGACCGCCCGCGCCCTGCTGGACGCGCGCGTGCTCGCCGCGCGCGACGTACGCCGTCTCGACGCGCCGGTGCCCGGTGCGTGGATCACCTGGCCGCAGAGCTGAAGCTCCCTTCCTTCTTCCTTCTCCCTGTTCTTCGTTCCTCGTTCCTCGCTCCTCCGACACGACAGTCAAGGATTCGCCATGCCCGCACGCATGAGAAACGTCCGCGCCATCGCCGTGGTGATGGGCTGCGCCTCGCTCGGCCTCGCCGTGAGCCTCCCCGCCCAGGCCTCCTCGCCTCACAGCAAGGGGATCGAACGCGCCGTACTTCCCTCGGGTGACGGCTGGGCCTCGGCCGACGGCTCCACCACGGGGGGCGCAGACGCCACCCCCGACCACGTCTACACCGTCACCGACCGGGCCGAGCTCATCGCCGCGTTCGAGGACGCCGGGGACGCACCGAAGATCATCAAGATCGCCGGGACCGTCCACGGCAACGCCGACGAGGCCGGCACCCCGATCGACTGCGAGGCCTACCAGCAGGACGGCTACACCCTGGAGAAGTACCTCGCCGCCTACGACCCGGAGGTCTGGGGCACCGACGAGGTGCCGTCGGGCCCGCTGGAGGACGCCCGTGTCGCGTCCGCGAAGCTCCAGGCCGCCGCGGTCAACGTGAACGTCCCGTCCAACACCACGATCATCGGCGTGGGCAAGGACCCCACGGTCATCGGCGCCAGCCTCCAGGTGAAGAACGTCTCCAACGTCATCATCCGCAACCTCTCCTTCGAGGACACCTACGACTGCTTCCCCCTGTGGGACCCGACCGACGGCGACACGGGGCACTGGAACTCCGAGTACGACAACCTCGTCGTGTACGGCTCCGACCACGTCTGGGTCGACCACAACACCTTCAGCGACGGTGACCGCCCCGACGCCGACCAGCCCAGCTACTTCAACGAGGTGTTCCAGCAGCACGACGGGCTCTTCGACATCGTCCGGGGCGCCGACCTGGTCACCGTCTCCTGGAACGTCCTCAAGGACCACGACAAGACGATGCTCATCGGCAACAGCGACAGCGCCGGTGACGACGACCGGGGCAGGCTCCGTGTGACGCTGCACCACAACCTCTTCAAGGACGTCAACGAGCGCGCGCCCCGGGTGCGCTTCGGACAGGTCGACTCGTACAACAACCACTTCGTCGCGTCCAAGGGCGCCGCCTACGGCTACTCGTACGGCGTCGGAGCCGAGTCCCAGCTCGTCGCCGAGCACAACGCCTTCACCGTGCCCAAGGGCTTCGACAAGGCGACCATCCTCAAGAAGTGGTCCGAGTCCTCCCTCTCGGCCGGGGACAACTACGTCAACGGACGCAGGACCGACCTGATCGCCGTGCACAACGCGGGCGTGCCCGAGGAGCAGCTCACCGAGGGCGCGGGCTGGACCCCGGCGCTGCGGACGAAGGTCGACCACCCGCTGGCCGTCCCGCTGCTCGTCGGCCTCGGTGCGGGCGCGGGCAAGGCCTCGCTCCGCTGACCCACCCCCCCGAACGGCCGGAGCGGCACCGCACGCTCTCCAGCACCCCGGAGAGCGCCGCTCCGGCCCCATCCGTCCCCTCCGGATCCGCCCCCTCCGGCCTTGCCTCTCCGGCAGACCCCGCCCAAAGGAGTACCGCCATGCCCAGCAGACGCCGTGCGCTGACCCTGCTCGCGGGTGCGGGCACCGCACTCACCCTCGGCGCGCCCGCAGCCCTGGCCGCGCCCGCGCACCCGCGCCCCTTCGGCCGTTACGGTGCGCCGTCCCGGCGGCTCGACGCCCTGACGCTGTACGTCGACCCGCGCGGCAGGGGCGACCACACCGACGTACAGTCCGCCGTCGACGCCGCGTCAGGCCCCGGGCACACCCTGGTGCTCGCCCCGGGCACCTACCGAGGCCCGGTGCTCGTCACCGCCGACCGGGCGGAGCTCACCGTGATCGGTGCGAGCGGCGACCCGCGCGACACCGTCATCGTCCACGACAACGCGGCCGGCACGCCCAAGCCCGACGGGTCCGGCACCTACGGCACGAGCGGTTCGGCCACCGTCACCGTCGCGGCCGCCGGCTTCACCGCCCGCGACGTGACCTTCGCCAACGACTGGCTGCGCTCCGACAACCCGGAGTACACAGACACACAGGCCGTCGCGATCAAGGTGCAGGGCGACCGATCGGCGTTCCACGGCTGCCGGTTCCTCGGCCACCAGGACACCCTGTACGCCGACTCCCTCGCCCTCACCGATTTCGCCCGCCAGTACTACCGAGACTGCTATGTGGAGGGGGACGTCGACTTCGTCTTCGGCCGTGCCACCGCCGTCTACGACCGCTGCCACTTCCGCACCCTGACCCGCACGGACCTGGCCTCCGCGCCGTACGGCTTCGTCTTCGCACCCAGCACCGCAGGGGCCAACCCGCGCGGCTACCTGGTCCTGGGGTCCCGGGTCACCAGCACCGCCCCTGACGCGTACTACAAGCTGGCCCGCCCCTGGGTGCCCTCGTCGGACCTCACCGCACACCCGATGCTGACGGTCCGCGACAGCCATCTCGGTGCGGGCATCGACGCGGTCACGCCGTACGACACGATGTCCTCGGGCTTCCCGTGGCAGGACCAGCGCTTCGCCGAGTACCGCAACACCGGCCCCGGCGCACGCGTCACCGTCCCCGGCAACCGGCCCCAGCTGACCGCATCCGAGGCCCGCGCGCACACGGTGGCCCGGTACCTCGGCGACTGGCGTCCCTACGCGTGAACCTGGGGATCACCGGGCGCGTCCTTCCGGCCTTCTACGAGCGGCTGAGGGACGAACTCACCTTCCCGCTCTCCTGGGAGAGGTCCGTGGCCCGTGACTTCCCGGCCTGGCGCGCGGGGGCGCGCGCCGTGGTCGGGGAGTCGCTGCTGCAGCCGACGGCTCCCGGTCCCGAGCCCTTCGACCCGGTGACCGTCGAGGAGCGTGACGAGGGGACGTACACCGCGCGGACCGTGGAGTTCGCGCTCAGCCGCTACGGACGGGCGCACGGCTCTCTGCTGACGCCGCACGGGTCAGGGCCCTTTCCCGCGGTGCTGGTCCTTCACGATCACGGGGCGGAGTTCACGATCGGCCGGGAGAAGGTCGTACGGCCGGGACCGGACCTCGTCGCGCGGGCCACCGCATGGGCCGACCGGTGCTACGACGGCCGGTTCATCGGCGACGAACTGGCCGCCCGCGGCTACGCAGTGCTCGCCGTGGACACCCTGGGCTGGGGTGACCGGGGCCCGCTGGTCCACGAGGACCAGCAGGCTCTGGCCGCCAACCTCTTCCAGCTGGGTACGTCGCCGGCCGGCCTCGCCGCCCATGAGGACATCCGTGCCGCGGCCTTCCTCGCCTCGCTGCCCGAGGTGGACGAACGACGCGTCGGGGCGCTGGGCTTCTCCATGGGCGCCTACCGTGCCTGGCAGCTGTCCGCACTGTCCGACGGCATCAGGGCGGCGGCGTCCGTCTGCTGGATGACGGGGCTCAAGGAGATGATGGTCCCGGGCAACAACACGCTGCGCGGCCAGTCCGCGTACTTCATGCTCCACCCCGGGCTGCACCGCCATCTCGACATCCCGGACGTGGCGTCACTCGCAGCCCCCAAGCCCGCACTGTTCCAGGCGGGCGGCAGGGACCACCTCTTCACGGCGGCCGGGGTGGAGTCGGCGTACGCGAAGCTGCGCGCGGTCTGGGAGTCACAGGGGGCGGGCGACCGGCTCACCACCACCCTCTGGCCGGAGACCGGGCACGTCTTCTCGGCGGCCATGCAGGACACGGTGTACTCCTGGCTGGACAGCTGGCTGGCCCCGGAACCGATGGACCCGGAACCTGCGCCGTCCTGACCGCCGCTGCTCAGCCCCGTAACGCACTCCCGCTGCTCAGTCCCGCCCGTCGTCGAGCGCGGGGGCGCCGGTGAAGGTGGTGGCCTGTGACGCCGCGGTGAACGTGTCCTGGAGCCGGGAGCGCAGGCCGGGGAGCGTCTTCGGTCCTGGCTGCTGCGCCCACTGTTCCATCGCGGAGTGGAACGCGGCGACGAGGAGGTCCTGGGCCAGGCGCGGACGAAGGTCTTCCGTATCGGTCAGTCCGAGCCTGCCGCAGAGCATCCGCCAGGTCTCGTCGCTGATGCGGTCGCAGAAGCTGAGGCAGTGCGCGGTGATCGAGGGCGAGGTCTCCGCGAGCTGCCGGCCGGCGACGGCTCGTTCCGCCCAGCGTGGCGTCGTCATCCCCTCCAGCGCCGCGAGCAGCACCTCCTGGAGCGTCTCGAAGACGGTGCCGCGGGTGGGCGTGAGGGACTCGATCTCGTGCTGGTACGCCAGCCACAGCTCGTGATGGGGAGCCACGGCGACGTCCTCCTTGCCGGCGAAGTAGCGGAAGAACGTCCGCTTGGAGACCTCGGCCGTCGCGCAGACCTCGTCCAGCGTCGTCTCGGCGAAGCCGTTCTGCTGGAAGAGCCGCAGTGCGGTGTCGATGAGGGCGTCCCGGGTCTGCTGCTTCTTGCGTTCCCGCAGCGAGGTGGGGGGCCGGGGCGCCGACTTCGAGGGGGTGGTGGACATGACGTCACCCTACCAAGAAATCTGCTACTGATACGCTTGTGCCACTCAGTGCCAGTTTTTACCCAAGGGGCGTGTTCATGAAAGCCGTCATCGTGTCGTCGTTCGGGGACTCCGGTGTGCTGCGGGTCGTCGACCGGCCCGAACCCGTGCCGGGTCCTGGTCAGGTCCTGATCCGGGTGGAAGCCGCAGGTGTCGGCTACGTCGACGTCATGGCGCGCAACGGCGACTACCAGCCGCTCGCCGAGCCCGGCTTCGTGCCGGGCGTCGAGGTGGCGGGCACCGTCGCCGCCGTGGGGGAGGCGGTGGGCGAACGCTGGGTCGGCCGACGGGTGTTCGTGCTGACCGGAACCGGGGCCTACGCGGAATCGGCCGTCGCCGACGTCCGCGACGTCGTGCGTGTGCCGGAAGGGGTCAGCGCCGCGGACGCGGTCGCGCTCGGTGTGAACGCGCTGGTCGCGGGCCTGGGCCTGAAGAGGGCGAACGTGAGGGAAGGCGAGCGGGTGCTGGTCAGGGGCGCCGGCGGTGGTATCGGGCTGATGGCGGTGCAGCTGGCTGCCCTGTCCGGCGGTGTGGTGACCGCGATCACCTCATCGCCCGAGCGCGGGGAGCGCCTGCGCGGCCTCGGGGCCGCACATGTCCAGGACCGTGCGGCAGGCCAGGACGGCAGCGAGGACACCTACGACATCGTCGTCGACCCCGTCGCGGGGCCGGATCTGGGCCGCTACATCGAGACGCTGCGGCCCGACGGCCGGTATCTGCTGGTCGGAGCCGCGGGAGGCGCACCGGAACCCGCCGCCCTCGGAAGCCTTCTGACCACGTATCACAACTCGCCCACGCTCCTCGCCTTCAGCCTCAACTCCGTCAGCTCCGAAACCGTCGGGGAGGAGGCGGCCGAACTCTTCGGACGCGCGGCCCGGGGTGAGCTCCGGGCGGTCGTCGACGAGCGGATCCCTCTCGCCGAGGCGCGCCGCGCGCACGAGCGCATCGAATCGACTCCGGTGTTCGGGAAGATCACGCTGCATCCCTGATGCCCTGATGCCCTGATGCCCTGATGCCCTGACTGCTCTGATTGCCCTGATGCCCCCCAGGCCCGGACCGCGGACGCGCCGTGGTCCGGGCCTGCGGATCCCGGGTCAGTCGTAGCTGATGTCGGACTCGGAGTAGAGGCAGTACTCGCCGTCGGGGCCGCTGCCCGTCTCGGGCGGCTCGGCGCCGGTGTCGTTGCCCTCGTAGCGGACGCACGGCTTGATCTTCTTGCTGCTGTCGCCGTGGATCCTGATCGAGCTCAGCGTGGCGGTGTCCCCGTAGTTGCTGTTGATGCCGACCAGGGACTTGCCCGGCGCCGTGACGTCGACGTCCTTCACGACGATGTCGCGCTTGTACATCGTGGAGCAGTTGCCGCAGGACCGCACGAGCTTGCCGAAGTCCTCGACCTGGAACCCCGAGACGGTCAGCGTGCCCGTGCCGTTGAACTGGAACACCTTGTCCTCGGCACCCTTGGCGCCGCCGCCCTTCACCGTGTACACGGAGCTCGACGACTTGCCCAAGAACGTGGCGGCGTCCTCGCCGACGTCCGTCCACCAGACGTTCTCGAGGGTGCAGCTGCCGGAACAGTGGACGCCGTCGGCGGCGGGGGAGCCCAGGACGACGTTCTTGAGGGTCGCGCCGTCGGCCAGTTCGAACAGCGCGTCCTGGCCCTCCTCCTGGCCGCCGCCGCCGAGGTCGCCCTCGCCGTAGAACTCCTTGAGGCCGCCGTCGTAGCTGCCCGAGACCTCGATGGTCTCCGAGACGGCCTCGCTGCCGCTGGGGGTGGGCCATTCGGCCACCGCGGCGGCTGTCGCGTCCGCCGGTGCCGCGCCCGCGGGCTGGAGCATCATGTTCGTGGCCAGGGCGGCACCGGTGAGGCCCAGGGCCGCGGTCAGCGCGGCGGCCATGCGGCGCTTGCCGACGCGGCGGCGGTGTGTGTGCGCTCGTTCACTCATGTCGACTGATCCCGTTTCTGGAAGGTGGGGGGAGCGTCTTGCACTCCTGAGTCGCCGCCGTCCACGGAACGGTTGCCGGGGTTCCGGATCGTTCTCGCTCAGCGCCTGGCGCCGAAGTCGCCACCCACCGAGGTCTGTTCACCCGTCGCACGCCCCCGCCCACGCGCCGTGTAGTCGTCGCGTCCGGTGTCGCGGGTGCCCTCCGCGTGGTTGTACTGCCCGGCGAAGGTGTGCGTCCCGGCCGGTACGCTCCTTCCCTGCTTCAGGGTCCAGCGGTAGACGAGGTAGCCGCCGTCCTCGCGCGCCGAGACCACGAAGTCCTCCTCGGGCAGCGAGCGCCAGGAACCGGTGCTGTTCACCCCGCCGTTCAGCGCGATCCGCAGTTCGACGGTGAGCGCGGACAGTGTCCGGGCCGTCGTGACCGTCACTTCGCTCTGCGCCCAGTAGTCGTTGCTGTTCGGATTCAGCGAACCCTTCGACGTCAGCGGTCCGTCCTCGGCGGGCAGCGCACCGCCCCGGCGCGGGGACGGTGTCGCGGAGGCGGCCGACGAGGGCTCGGCGGCCACCCGCTGACCGCCCGCGGGCTGTTCACGGCCGGCCGTCGATGTGACCGCGAACGCCCCGGCCGTCAGCACCCCGCACACCGCCGCCGTCGCGCCGGCGACCCGCAGCCACGGCATCGGCGTACGAGGCGGGCGGGCGGGACGGGCCGGTGACTCCTGCGCCATGCCGCGCTCGATCCTGGCCAGCATCCGAGCCCGGTCGGGGCGGTGCGAAGCGGCGGCTGCCCGCAGCCGCTCCCGCAGGTCCTCGTCCATCAGTGCCTTCCTCCGGTGCGCTGTCCGGCGGCGGCCACCTGCACCTGTGCCGCCGGGGCCTCGGGGCCGAGCAGCCGCTGGAGTTCCGCCACACCGCGCGAGGTCTGGCTCTTCACCGTACCCACCGAGATCCCGAGGACCAGAGCGGTGTCGCGTTCGGACAGGTCGAAGGCGTGCCGCAGCACCACGCACGCACGCTTGCGGAACGGCAGCCTGCGCAGCGCACCCTGGACGTCCACCACGGCCGACACGTCGGGCCCGTCCGTCGCATAGCCGTCCCCGGCACCGCGCGGCGCCCAGAACAGCGCGATTCTTCGGCGCTCCCGTACCGCGCTGCGGATGCGCGTACGGGCCAGGTTGGCGACGACCCCCCTCGCGTACGCCACCGGGTGGTCGGCACCCCTGACACGGTCCCAGCGGTGCCAGAGCGCCATGAGCGCGTCGGCCGCCAGATCGTCCGCCGCATCGGCCTCACCCGTCAGCAGATGGGCGAGCCGGGCGAGTTCGGCGTAATGCGCCTCGAAGAACGCGTGGAACTCGGCGGCAGCGGCATCATCCACGACGGTGCCCACGTGTACCCCTTCTCCGGCACTGGATCCCTGCGCGCTCCAACGGACTGTGTACGTTCCCAGGTCCGTTCGCGGGGCGAGAGCGTACCAATGGACCCCGGAAGCGCTTCGACGCGTGCGCCTCCCAGTAAGGCGTAACACGAGGGAAACGTGAAGCCCTGGTGCCGAAGAAACCGCTCGGCTCACGCGGTGCCGGGCTCCGCGAGCCACCGGGTGCGCAGGCCCGTGCGGCGGGCGATCGCCTCGAAGTCGGCGTCGTAGTGGAGAAGGGTGAGGTCCGTCTCCCTCAGTCCGCCAGGGCCGCCTTCATCATTTTCTGTGCGATCGGTGCCGCCAGGCCGTTGCCGCTGACCTCGGAGCGGGCCGCGCCGGAGTCCTCGACGACCACCGCGACCGCGACCTGCTTGCCGGTGGAGTCGTCCTTCGCGTACGAGGTGAACCAGGCGTACGGGGTGTTGCTGTTGTCCACGCCGTTCTGCGCGGTTCCCGTCTTGCCGCCGACCTCGGCGCCGTCGATCTTCGCGTTGCTGCCGGTGCCCTTCTCCACGACGGTGACCATCGCGCTGCGCAGCTGCTCGGCGGTGGACGCCTTCACGACCTGCTCGGTGTCGCCGTCCGGATACTCCTGCAGCGTGGAGCCGTCGGCGTCCGTCACCTTGGAGACCATGTGCGGCGAGGCCAGCTTGCCGTCGTTGGAGAGGGCGGCCGAGACCATGGCCATCTGCATCGGGGTCGCGGTCACCTCGAACTGGCCGATGCCGGTCAGCGCGGTCTGGGCCTCGTCCATGCCCTTCGGGTACACGCTCTGCGAGGCCCGCACCGGCACGTCCAGCTTCTCGGTGTCGAAGCCGAAGGCGTCGGCCATCGCCTTCAGCTTGTCCTGGCCGAGATCGGCCGCCACCTTCGCGAAGACGTTGTTGCAGGAGTACTGGAGGGCCGTGCGCAGTGTGGCGTTCTTGCAGGGGGCCGAGGGGTTCTCGTTGGACATGGGGGTGGTCGTGTTCGGCAGGGTGTACGGGTCGGGGCTGTCCGTGGGGTCGTCGACCGAGTCGTACAGGCCGTTCTCCAGCGCCGCCGACGCGACCACCAGCTTGAACGTCGAACCGGGCGGCAGCGGCTGTCGCAGTGCCCGGTTGACCAGCGGCTTGCTCGTGTCGTCCAGCAGCTTCTGCCAGGCGTCACCGTCCGACGTCCCGCTGATGTCGGAGGGGTCGTAGGAGGGGGACGAGACCATGCCCAGGATCTGTCCCGTCTCCGGGTCCATCGCGACCGCGGCTCCCCGGTCGTCGCCGAGCGCCTCGTAGGCGGCCTTCTGCACGTCCGGGTCGATCGTCGTCAGGACGTTGCCGGGGGCGGTCTGCTTCCCGGTGATCACGTCGGTGGGATTCTTCAGCCGGTCGTCGGTGCCGTCGAGGACATCGCTGTAGATGCCCTCCAGCTGGGTGGCGCCGTAGGCCTGCGAGCTGTAGCCGGTGACCGACGCGTACAGCTCACCCTGGGTGTAGGTGCGCTTGTACCGCAGGTCGTCGCCGTCCGTCTCCTTCGATCCGGTGACCGGGGATCCGGCCACGATGATGTCTCCGAGCGGCTGCGCGTACTGCGCGATCGTGTTCCGCCGGTTGTGTTCGTCGTCTGCGAGCGCCCGTGCCTCGTACGCCTGCACCCAGGTCGCCCGCACCAGCAGTGCGAGAACCATCAGCAGGCAGAAGACCGAAGCGCGCCTGATCGTCTTGTTCATCCCGCTGGAGGGACGAACGGGGGCGCCGGAGACGTTCCCGTCCGTGTTCCTTCTCACCGGTTTCTCAGGCGCACCGCTGCGGTGCCGTTTCCGATTCCGGCGCTCAGAGCCTGCGGGTCGCCAGGGTGAGCCGGTCGCGGGCGTCGAACAGGGCGTCCTTGACCATCTGCTCGTGCGCCGGCGTGAGCCGGGCGACCGGCACCGAGCAGCTGATCGCGTCGCGCGCCGGAGTGCGGTACGGGATGGCGATGCCGAAGCAGCGCAGCCCCAGGGTGTTCTCCTCGCGGTCCACCGCGTAACCCTGCTCGCGGATGAGGTGCAGCTCCTCGATCAGCTTCTCGCGGTCGGTGAGGGTGTGCTCCGTCAGCGCCGGCAGCGTCTCGGGCAGCATCTTGCGGACCTGCTCGTCGCTGTGGGTCGCCAGCAGCGCCTTGCCGAGCGAGGTGGAGTGCGCCGGCAGCCGGCGGCCGACCCGGGTGAAGGGACGCAGATAGTGCTGGGACTGCCGGGTGGCGAGGTACACCACGTTCGTCCCGTCCAGCCGTGCCAGGTGGATGGTCTCCGTGGTGTCGTCGGAGAGCCGGTCCAGGGTGGGGCGCGCGGCGGCGACGACCTCGTCACCGTCGATGTAGGAGGTGCCGACGAGCAGGGCGCGTACGCCGATCCCGTACCGCGTGCCCGTGGCGTCGGTCTCCACCCAGCCGAGCTCCACCAGTGTGCGCAGCAGCATGTAGAGGCTGGACTTGGGGTAGCCGACGGCCTCCTGCACCGCGGCCAGGGAGTGCATACCGGGACGCCCCGCGAAGTATTCGAGGAGTTCCACCGTCCTCACAGCGGACTTGACCTGCGCCCCACCGGACTCGCCAACCGACATGCCTCATGCCCCTTCCAGCCTGCTCGTACGACCCTGCAACTTCTTGCCAACACCGATCGCCCGGAAATAGAGTTCCTGTGTATTCACGATCAGGAACGCTGTTCAGAATACCGAACAACTTCTCCTGTGTGGCAGTGGACCGGAAGGAAACACCGTGGCAGCAGCACCAGTCTGGAGCGTCGACCCCCGAACGGGGAACCCGCGTGAGCAGGTTGCGGTGGAGGCGACAGCGGAAGAGGTCGACCGTGCGGTCCGGGCGGCGCACGCCGCTCGCGGAGCACTGGCCGACCGCACCGTACGCGCCGCGTTCCTCCGCACCGCGGCCGACCTGCTCGCCGGGGCCGAGGAACACGTCATCGAGGCCGCCGACGCGGAGTCCGCGCTCGGCCCGGCCCGGCTGACCGGCGAACTCGCCCGTACGGCCGCCCAGTTGCGGGCCTTCGCGGAGGTCGTGGACGAGGGCGCCTACCTCGACATCCACATCGACCACGAGGACGGCAGCAGGACCCCGCCCTGGCCCGACCTGCGCCGCTACAAGATCCCGCTCGGTGTCGTCGCCGTCTACGCCGCCAGCAACTTCCCGCTCGCCTTCTCCGTCCCGGGCGGTGACACCGCGAGCGCGCTCGCCGCGGGCTGCCCCGTCGTCGTCAAGGCGCACCCCGACCACCCCGCGACCTCGGAGCTCTGCGCCTCGCTCCTGCGCAGGGCAGCGACACAGTACGGCCTGCCCGAGGACGTCCTGACCGTGGTCCACGGCTTCGAGGCGGGTGTCGAGCTGGTGAAGCACCCGCTCGTCTCCGCCGCCGGTTTCACCGGCTCGGTCCGTGGCGGCCGCGCCCTGTTCGACGCCGCGGCCGCCCGGCCCACCCCGATCCCCTTCCACGGGGAGCTCGGTTCGCTCAACCCGGTCGTGATCACGGAGGCCGCCGCCGCCGAGCGCGGTGAGCAGATCGGTGCCGGGCTCGGTGGCTCGATGACCATGGGCGTCGGACAGTTCTGCACGAAGCCCGGCTTCGTGTTCGCCCCGTCGGGTCCGGCGGGCGACCAGCTGCTGAAGTCGCTGACCGAGACGGTGAGCGGCACGGGCTCCGGGGTCATGCTCGACCACCGGATGCGCGAGGCCTTCGTCCAGGGGGTGGCCGAGCGGGCCGCGCTCCCGGACGTGGACGCCCCGGTCACCCCGGGCGCGGGCGGCGAGCACACCGTCTCGGCCGGCTTCCTGACCGTACCGGCGGGGCGGCTGGCCCAGGAGGGGCCGCACGACGCGCTCCTGGAGGAGTGCTTCGGCCCCGTCACCGTCGTCGCGCGCTACGACTCCGCCGACGAGATCACCGCCGTGCTGTCCCGTCTGCCCGGCAACCTCACCGCCACCCTCCAGATCGCCACGGAGGAGGCCGACGGCGGCGCCGCGGGCCTGCTGGCCGAGCTCACCCCGGTGGCCGGCCGTGTCCTGGTCAACGGCTGGCCGACCGGCGTCGCCGTCGCCCCCGCCCAGCACCACGGCGGGCCGTACCCGGCGACCACCTCCACCTCCACCTCGGTCGGCGCCACCGCGATCGAGCGCTGGCTGCGTCCGGTGAGCTACCAGTCGACGCCCGAGGCGCTGCTGCCGCCCGAGCTCCGCGAGGGCAACCCGCAGCAGCTGCCGCGACGGGTCGACGGGCGGCGCGCATGACGGCCGTGCGGCTCCCCGAGCTCCCCTTCGCCCTGGAGCCCGCCGGGCCCGACGGCGGATGGGCGTACGGGGAAGGCGTGCTGACCGGCACGGCAGGGGCGAAGCAGGACCGTTTCGTCCCGCCCGGCGGTGACGACCTGGAGCCGGCCACCGACGCGCCGCGCCTGCTGGGCCCGGCGCCGGAGGGCGACTTCCAGCTGATCGCCCGGGTGAGCGTCGGCTTCGCCGCGGCCTTCGACGCGGGGGTGCTCTACCTCCATGTCGGCGAGCGGGAGTGGGCCAAGCTCTGCCTGGAGCTCTCCCCGGAGCGCCCGACGATCTGCACCGTCGTCACCAGGGGCCACTCCGACGACGTGAACTCCGCCGTTGTGGAAGGGGACAGCTGCTGGCTGCGGCTCAGCCGCATCGGCAGCTCCTTCGCCTTCCACGCCTCGGCGGACGGTGAGCACTGGACCTTCGTCAGGCTGTTCACCCTCGGCACGGAGGAGGCACGGGCGGCGGCCCGTATCGGCTTCCTCGTCCAGTCACCGACCGGCGACGGCTGCGCCGTCTCGTTCGACCGGATCGCCTTCAGGCCCGGCGGCCCGGGCGATCTGCGCGACGGCAGCTGACGACCCCGTACACCCGCGAAGGGCCCGGATCCGTACTTGGGTTCTAGAGATCGTCGCAACACCCCAGTTCAGGGGATGCGATGGATTTCAAGATCCGGGACAGGTCCGTCATCCAGGGGCGCCGTTCCTTGTCCGAGGAGCGGCGCTTCTACCTTCAGCTCATGCAGCAGGGCGTGAGCAACAAAGAGGCGTGCCGGGCCGTCGGCATCAACGAGAAGACCGGACGGCGCTGGCGTAACGGCCGCGCCCCGTCCGGCGGGCATGTCGGGGCGCCACCGATCAACACGGTGGCGCCCCCGCCTGGTCCCTCGCGGTATCTGCGGGAAAGCGACCGGATCCACATCGCCGACCGGCTGCGGGAGAAGGCGACGATCCGGGCGATCGCGTCCGAACTCGGCCGCAGCCCGTCCACGGTCAGCCGGGAGATCCGCCGCAACCGGCATCCGGGCAACGGCCAGTACCGGCCGCACGCAGCCCAGGCCCGCGCCGATGCCCGCCGGCCCCGCCCCAAGCCCGGGAAGATCGGCCAGAACCCCAGACTGCGGGACTTCATCCAGGACCACCTGCACATTCGGTGGAGCCCTGAACAGATCTGCCAGGCTCTGCGGGCACAGTTCCCCCAGCAGCCGGAGATGCACGTGGTCCACGAGACCGTCTACCAGGCCCTTTACGTCCAGGGCCGGGGCGAACTACGCCGCGAGCTGGCCCGCGCTCTGCGCACGGGCCGCGCCCGACGCAAACCCCGCCGCCAGGCCCAGCAGCGCCAGCCACGGTTCGCCACCCCGATGGTCATGATCAGCGAACGACCTGCGGAGGCGGAGGACCGAGCCGTCCCCGGCCACTGGGAGGGCGACCTCATCATCGGCAAGGACGGGAAGTCGG
Source organism: Streptomyces sp. NBC_01012 (assembly GCF_045162755.1). NCBI lineage: Bacteria > Bacillati > Actinomycetota > Actinomycetes > Kitasatosporales > Streptomycetaceae > Streptomyces > Streptomyces sp. NBC_01012. The sequence goes on from NZ_CP108688.1 coordinate 6,159,770, forward strand.
CCATCGGCACCCTGGTCGAGCGCGCCACCCGCTACGTCATGCTCCTGCATCTGCCCGGCGACCACGGCGCCGAAAGCGTCCGGGACGCGCTGGTCTCCACGGTCCAGACCCTGCCCGCTCACCTGCGACGATCGTTGACCTGGGACCAGGGAAGCGAGATGGGCAGCCACGGCTCCTTCACCATCGCCACCCAGGTCCCGGTCTACTTCTGCGACCCCGCCAGCCCCTGGCAACGAGGCTCGAACGAAAACACCAACGGCCTGCTCCGTCAGTACTTCCCCAAGGGCACCGACCTCGCCGCCCACCCCCGCGAACACCTCGACGCCGTCGCCGCTGAACTGAACGGCCGCCCACGCAAAACGCTCGGCTGGGAAACCCCAGCCGAGCGCCTGCATAAACTGATCGCCGTCTGATCAAACCAGCCACGTGTTGCGACGATCCCTAGAAACCGCCGTAAGGATTCGGGCCCTTCGTCCGTGGAGCCCCGGTCTGCCGCCTGCCGTCTGATGTTCACCTGTACGTCACCCAGGATCCTCCTGCAATCAACCCGTGTTTCTCACGGCTTCCTCATGCGGCCTTGATTGCGTGTCCGTGCCGGCCAGGTCCGGCACGGACACGCAAGGAGGCGCAAGGTGTCGCGACCCGACATGGCCGCATCCCACGGGTCCCGGGACGGCGACGCCCCGGCCCCCGAGGGCGACCAGCCGCAGCACGTGGCGAGCAGGCTGCACGCGTTCAACCGGTTCGAGCTGAAGTACCTCGTGCCCGTGGAACAGGCCGCCGAGATCCGGGAGGAACTCGGCGAGCGGATGGACCGCGACCTGAACAGCCCGGTGGGCGGTTACGGGGTCTGGAGCCTGTACTACGACAGCCCCGAGCTGCGGTTCTACTGGGAGAAGATCGAAGGCCTGAAGTTCCGGCGCAAGCTGCGGATCCGGCATTACGGAGACCTCGACGGAGTCACCGAGGAGTCACCGGTGTGCGTGGAGATCAAGCAGCGCGTGAACCGGGTGACGCAGAAGCGCCGCATCACCCTGCCGTACGCCACCGCCAGAAGGCTGTGCGACGACCGGGAGATGGTGGAGCACTCGCCCCAGGAGGGGCCCTTCATCCATGAGGTGCTGGACCTCGCGGTCCGGCTGAACCTCCGCCCGATGGCGATCACCGGCTACCAGCGCGAGGCGCTGGTCGGCCGTGCGTCCGACACGGGGCTGCGGGTCACGTTCGACCGGCGGATCCGGGGCCGTGACCGCGACTTCCACTTCGGGACCGAGACACCGGAGAACAGGTTCACCATCCCGCCCCACATGACGGTGATGGAGATCAAGGTCAACGAGCGCACACCGCACTGGATCACGGACCTGGCCGCGCGCCGGAACCTGAGCCTGGTGCGGGTCAGCAAGTACGTGCAGTCCATCGAAGCCTTCGGCCTGGCGCCCAGGTCGGTCTTCCACGTGGCGGAGGCGGACTGTCCGCCCCCCACCCCCCACACCCGACTGCCGCTGGGGCAGCCGGCGGCGCCACACGCGCCGGTGAAAGCAGGAGCAAAGTGAACTTCGATCTGCAGGAACTCAGCGGGACGTTCAGCGTCGCCGACGTGGTCGCCGCCATGGCGCTGTCGTTCATCCTGAGCACAGTGATCGGTTACACCTACCGGTACACGCACCGCAACGTCTCGTACAGCCAGTCCTATGTCCAGACGCTGGTCATCGTCGGCATGATCGTTGCCCTGATCATGCTGGTCGTCGGCTCGAACCTGGCACGGGCGTTCTCCCTGGTCGGCGCCTTGTCCGTCGTCCGGTTCAGGAACGCGGTCAAGGAGACCAGGGACGTCGGCTTCATCTTCCTGGCGATGGCCATCGGGATGGCCTGCGGCGCCCGCTTCTACACGCTGGCCGCCGTCGGCGCCGTCGTGATCTGCGTCGTGATCCTCGTGATGTTCAAGTTCAACTGGTTCGCACTGAACGTCCAGCGCCAGGTCGTCAAGGTCCAGGTCCCCGCGGGCGAGGACTACACGCCCGCCATCCGTGACGTGCTGATCAAGTACACCAGCGAGTTCGAGCTGGTCAGCACCGAGACGATCCGCGGCGGAGCGCTCAACGAGGTGTTCTACACGGTACGGATGAAGAAGGGCACCGAACCCGGTGACCTCGTCACGGCCCTGCAGGAGCGCACCTCGGGGCAGCGGGTGACGGTACTGACCGGTTACGACACGACCGACCTGTGATGAGCGGCGGTACGACGCCGGTGCGCCGGAAGCGGCTCAAGGACCGCCTCCCGGTGCGGCTGCGGCATCACTGGAAACCGGCCGGAGCGCTGTGCGTGGGCCTTGCCGTCATGGTGTACGCCTTCGGTGACGCCCGTATCTCGCCCTACGTCACCTCGGCCTCGCAGGTGGAGGCCAACACGATCACCGACGACGTCAAGGGCTCGGTCGACCTCTACGACTCCACGGTCAAGCACTCGATCCAGCTGTCGTACGAGCAGACCGACTTCGACAAGATGATGAAGGAGTTCAAGGACGACGGGACCAAGGACCCCATCAAGGCTGACGTCACCATCGACGGGGTCTACCTCCAGGACGTGGGGATCCGGCTGAAGGGGAACTCCACCCTCCAGTCCCTGAGCGGTAACAAGGGCGGACCCGGTGGCGGCGGCGGAAGGCCCGGCGGAGCCGGGCAGGACGACGCCCAGAAGCAGGACGGCGGGGACCAGGCCGCGAACGGCGGCGGTCCTGCTGCGGGTGCTGCGGGTGGCACCGGTGCCGCAGGCGGTGATGATGCCGCCGGTGGTGACAAGGCCGGTGGTGCCGGTGGTGCCGGTGGTGGCGGGGGAGGGATGGCGCAGTTCAATCTCTCCGCCGACAAGCCGGAAGAGCTCCCCCTGCTCATCAAGATCGACGAATTCGTCGAGGGCCGCGCCTACCAGGGCGAGCGGGAGATCTCGCTCCGTCCGGGCGCCGACGCACAGGTGCCGCTGAACGAGGCCCTGGCCCTGTCGATGACGGACGCCAGCGGGGCGACGGCCGAGCGGTACGGCTTCACGACGGTCTCCGCCAACAACGGTCCTTCGGTCACCAGGCTCATGGTCGAGAACCCCGACACCGACTACGCCGAGGACATCGACGGCAACGGGATCCTGTACAAGGCGAGGGCCGACGGCAGCTTCGACTACAAGGGCGACGACCCCTCCGACTACGAGACGTCCTTCCGTCAGCTGAACAAGGTCGGAAGCCAGGACCTCGAACCCGTCATGAAGCTCATCAAGTGGGTGGACAAGGCGTCGGACAAGGAGTTCGCCGCCGACCTCGACAAGCACATCGACGTCGAGTCCTTCGCGGAGTACGTCGCCGCGCAGAACCTGCTGATGAACTTCGACGACATGGCGGGCCCCGGCAAGAACTACCTGCTCTGGTACGACCTGGACACGAAGAAGTTCTCCATCCTCGGATGGGACTACAACATGACCTTCAGCGGAGACACCGCCGCCGGGCCTGACGACTCGATGACCATGGGCGGCGGCCGCCCCGGAGGCACGGCCGAAGCCACCAAGGACGGTGACGAGGCAGCCCAGGGCGGGGCAGCGCAGGGCCAGGACGGAGCCGCCCAGGACCAGGGCGACATGCCCGCCGCTCCCGAAGGGGCACCGGAGGGGATGCCGGGCGGCACAGGTGAGGACGGCCCGCAGGGCGGCTTCCCGGGTGGCGCCGGCACAGACGCCCCGGGCGGAGACGCCAAGGGCGACGGTGACAAGGCGAAGGGTGGCGGCGGCATGATGTCGGGACATGCGCTGAAGGAACGCTTCCTGGAGCTCGACGCCTTGGACCCCGTGTACAAGAAGGCCTACAAGAAGCTGTACAAGGAGATCTTCAGCTCCGGTGCGGCACTCAAGGCACTGGACGGGATCTCCGAACAGGTGGCGAAGGCCGGTGTCGACGCGGCCGAGCTGAAGAAGGCCGTGGCCACGCTGCGCACGACCGTCACCGCGCGCACCGAGGCACTGGCGAAGGACACGGAGGTAACCGGGTGACCACCGGCGCCCCGGACACGGATCTCCCCCGATCCGGTCCGGGGCGCCGGTACATCCGCGTACCCGCGTCAGCCCTTCCGTTCCGTACGGTGGAGAGCGCCCCGCGTACCCAGGCCCGCCCCGGCCGACGTATGAACCGCCCGTACCACCCGAGGTGAACCAGCCGTGACGGCTTCATCAGCCCGGCACACCGTTCTGGTCGTCGAGGACGACCCGAGCATCCGCACCCTGCTCACCTCCGCCCTGCACGCCGCCGGGTACGCCGTCACATCGGCCGGAACCGGGCAGGACGCCCTGTCGGAGACGGACCGGGGCGGGCCCGACCTGATCGTGCTGGACGTGATGCTCCCCGACACCGACGGCTTCACCGTGACGCGCGAACTGCGCGCCAGGGGCGTCTACACCCCGGTCCTCTTCCTCACCGCACGCACCGATGTCGAGGACCGCATCATCGGCCTCAGCTCGGGCGGGGACGACTACGTCACCAAGCCGTTCCACGTCCAGGAGATCCTGCTGCGGGTGCGCGCCATCCTCCGCCGCAGTGCCGGACCGCACGCACCGCCGCCGCCCGACGAGCGCCCGCCGCTGCGCTACGCCGACCTCACCCTCGACGAAGAGGCCCACGAGGTGCACCGGGCCGGGCAGCGGGTACCGCTGTCGCCGACCGAGTTCCGGCTGCTGGCCTGCCTCATCGCGCAGCCGGAGAAGGTGCTGGAGAAGCAGCAGATCCTTCAGAAGGTCTGGCACCACGACTTCGCCGGTGACACACGCATCGTCGACACGTACATCAAGAACCTGCGCCGCAAGATCGACCGCACGGAACCGCTGCTCATCCACACCGTGCGTGGCGTCGGTTACTGCCTGCGCCTGCCACGGGACACGAGGGCGTGAGGACGGTACCGGGCCGCCTGCGCCCACGCTCCCTCCGTACGCGACTGGTCCTGATCGCCACGGTCCTCGCGACCGCGGCGGTCCTGGTGTGCCAGGCCACCGGGCTGACCCTCATGCGCTCCTGGCTCGTCGGGCAGGTCGACGACCGGCTCACCGACTTCCGCCCGCCCGAGCCCGTCTACCGGGACATCGCCGACGGCACCGCGCCCGCCCACCGGCCGCCCCCGCACGAAACGCTGCCCTCGGACTTCCGTGTCTACTTCTACGACGCCGATGGCCGCCTCCTGCCCGCCTCGCTGGGCAGCGGCCGTGGCGAACCACATCTGGCCGAGGACATCACCGCCCGCGATCCCGCGGACGGCCGCCCCGCCACGGTGCCCGCCAGGGACGGAGGGGGCAGCTGGCGCGTCGTCGCCGACTCAGGGCCCGACGGGATGCGCGCCGTCGTCGCCCTCCCGCTGGACTCCGTGGAGGAGGCGACGTCCAAGCTGCTCTGGTTCAGCCTGGCCATCGGCGCGTTCGCCGCGGGCGGAGTCATGCTGCTGGGCGGCGCCGCCGTACGCCTCGGGCTCCGGCCGCTGACCCGCGTCGAACACACCGCCCGCAGCATCACCAGCGGCCGGCTGGAACAGAACGTCGCCGGCACCAGCCCCGACACCGAGGTCGGCCGGCTCGGTATCGCCTTCAACACCATGCTGGACCAGCTGCGCGCCGCCCTGCACCGCAAGGACAGGACCGAACGCCGGCTGCGCCGCTTCATGGCGGACGCCGGACACGAACTGCGCACCCCCCTGACCTCCCTCCAGGGCTTCGCCGAACTCCTGCTGGACGACCCGGACATGTCCCCGGCCCGCCGGCGTGAGGCCCATGAGCTCATCGCGCAGAACGCGGACCGGATGAGCCGCCTGGTCGACAGCCTCTTCCTGCTGGCCAAGCTCGGCGACGCCCCCACCACCGAGCACGGACCCGTCGACCTGCTCTCGCTGGCCGCCGACGGCATCGCCGCGTCCGCCGCACGCCACCCGGACCGGCGCATCGCCCTCGCCCCCCTCGGGGCCGGGTACGGCGCCGACCCTGCGGAGCTCGACGTCGTGGAGGCCTCCGGCGACCCCCACCAGCTGGCCCAGGTGCTGGCCAACCTCCTGGACAACGCCTGCACCCACACCCCGCCGGGCACCCGGCTCCAGGTACGCGTCGGCAGCCTGCGCGCCGGTCCGCGCACCGGAGGCACCGACCGCCCGGGCCGCACCAGCACAGGACCGCCCCTGCCCGCCGGCACCCCGGCCCAGGTCATCGAGGTCGCCGACGACGGCCCGGGCCTGACACCCGAGGAAGCACAGCAGGTCTTCGACCGCTTCTACCGGGTGCCTCCGGCCCCCGACGCCCTCCGTGACAGCGGCTCCGGCCTGGGCCTCGCCATCGCCTCGACGATCGCCGAGGCCCACGGAGGCCGCCTGGAACTCGACACGGCCCCCGGCGCGGGCTGCACCTTCCGCCTGCTGCTCCCGGCCTCCGGCGGGACGTGAGACGCCCGTACGCCCCTACCATCCCCGGAGGGTACGCCGCCTCGGTTGAGGTCCGCGCAGGGGAGGTCAGGGACAGGGAAATCGGGCATTTCGCCCGGGTTTTGGTCCGTAACCTCCCGGCGGTCGCAGGCGGCCCCACTGCGGCCATGCGGAGGCCGTTCAACGTTCACCTTTTGGCGCGAGTCTCCTCGTGCGGCCCGCGCGGCACAGGCAGGGCCGGCGATACCAATCCATCGCGAGCGGTCATCAGCCACGAGGAGCGTCATGGGACACGGGCACGGGCACGGACATCACCACCACGATCACGAGCACGACCACACTCACCAGCACGAGACGGCGCCCCTGCCCGCCGCCTTCGACACCTCCGTCCCGGACGAGGCGCTGAGTCCGGAACAGCAGTCCCGCCGGACCCTGTTGCGCCGTGCCGGACTGCTCGGCGCCGGTGTGGCCGCGGGCAGTGTGCTGGCCGGTGCGGCGAGTGCTCCCGCGTACGCCACCGGGAGCCGCTCCGGCCGCCGCCGCGGCAACAAGGGCTTCCTGTGGCTGGCGGGTGACCACCACATCCACACGCAGTACAGCAGCGACGGCAAGTACCGTGTCGTCGACCAGGTCCGTCAGGGCGCACGGCACGGCATGGACTGGCTGGTCATCACCGACCACGGCAGCGAGACGCACGCCAAGATCGGCGTGGAGAAGGTCAACCCGGACATCAAGGCCGCCCGTTCCGCCTATGAGGACACCCTCGTCTTCCAGGGGCTCGAGTGGAACATCCCGGCCGCCGAGCACGGCACGGTCTTCGTCCACCCGGGCAGGAACGAGGTCTCCGTACTCAAGCAGTTCGAGACCGGTTACGACGGCGCCGTGAAGGAGGCGACCGGCTCGACCCCCGCCAACGAGGCGCTCGCCATCGCCGGCCTGACCTTCCTCTCCGAGCAGGTCAAGCGCCGCAAGGTCAAGGACGCCCTGATGCTCGCCAACCACCCGGCGCGCAAGGGCATCGACTCCCCGCACGAGATCCGGGCCTGGCGGGACGCCACCTCGGGCGGCCACCGCATCGCGGTCGGCTTCGAGGGCGCACCCGGCCACCAGGCGGGCGGCCTGCCCGAGCCGCTCGGTCCCGGCGGTGCGCGTGGCATCTACGACAACAGCCCCGGCAGCGACTCCTTCGCCGGCTACCCGCTGGAGAGCTACCGCACCTGGGGCGGCTTCGACTGGATGACGGCCACCGTCGGAGGCCTGTGGGACAGCCTGCTCGCCGAGGGCAAGCCGTGGTGGATCACCGCCAACTCCGACTCGCACCAGGTCTACGGCGACACCGCGGCCCGTGGTGGCGGCGACTTCGACGCCGACGGCCGTTACGGCGACCCGGTCTACGGCGGGCAGATCGACATCACGGAGAACGACTTCTGGCCCGGCTACTACAGCCGTACGCACGTCGGCTCCGAGGACTTCTCCTACGCCTCCGTCATGGACGGCATCCGTGCCGGCCGCGTCTGGGTCGACCACGGACAGCTCATCAGCGGCCTCGATGTCCGGGTGTCGGGCGGCAGCCGCTGGGCGACCCTGGGCGGCGCGCTCCAGGTCAGGAAGGGCACCCGTGTCACCCTCACGGTGGAGGTGACTCCGGCGGGCGGGCCCAACTGGGCGGGTTTCCAGCCCACACTGGCCCGCGTCGATGTCATCCAGGGCGATGTCACCGGTGTGGTGAAGGACAAGGACACGTTCACCGCCCCGAGCGCGAAGGTCGTCAAGTCCTACGAGGTGAAGAAGTCCTCCGGCGCCCTCCGTATCACCTACGACCTGGGGCGCGTCGACCGGCCCGTCTACCTCCGGCTGCGCGGCACCGACGGCAACCGTTCCGCCGTCGGCGCGATGGGCGCGTCCGTCGACCCGGCGGGTCCGGCCATCGACGTCGTCGGGGACGCCGACCCGTGGCGCGACCTCTGGTTCTACTCGAACCCCGTCTGGGTCCTGCCGTCGTGAACCGACCGCCGTACGCCATCGGCATCGACACCTCGGTGACCCGGCTGTCCGAGGCGGACCGGCTGCTGCGGGAGATCGCCACCGGGCTCGCCCTGCCGCCCGACGCGTTCGGCTGCACCCATCTGGTGCGGGACGCCGACGGCGGCCGGCCGCGGGTGGCGCTGTCCCTGGCCGCCGGGTCCGAGGCCGTCATCGAGGGCGCCAGGGACCGGCTCACGGGCCAGGGGCACCAGGTGCAGGACGGCGTCTGGGACGGAGCGGGGCGTGCGGTGCTCTATCCGGGCGCCGACGGACTGAAGGGCACCCTCACGGTCGCCGAGCTGGTGAGCCGTTCGGCTATCGAGCGCGTCCAGGTCCTCGGGGCGCAGGACGGGCCGGACCCGTCGATCCGCGTGGTCACCCGGGAGTTCGTCCGGCCGCAGTGGCGGGAGGGCGAGCTGGTACTCGCCGCGATGCCCGCTGTGGGCGGCACCCTGGTGCCGTTCGAGGTGCCGGACCCGACTCCCTGCTGCGCGGACCACTGAGGGTCCGGCGGGCCCGTACGGCACCATGCCGGACGGGCCCCGCCCCGGCGCCGGGAATCAACCGCTCCGTCCGCACGTTGAACCGGCCGCGGAGGCACCCTCCGCAACCGGTACCGCAGAACTGGAGAGCGGAAGAGTCATGCGCGTCGAGATATGGAGCGACATCGCCTGCCCGTGGTGCTACGTCGGCAAGGCCCGCTTCGAGAAGGGCCTGGCCGGGTTCGCCCACCGCGACGACGTCGAGGTGGTCCACCGTTCCTTCGAGCTCGACCCGGGCCGGGCCAAGGGCGACACCGAGCTGGTGATCGACATGCTGGCCCAGAAGTACGGGCGCAGCCCCGAGGAGGCCCGGGGCATGGAGGCCAACGTCGCGGCGAACGCGCAGGCCGAGGGGCTCGGCTACCGCGCCGACGGGCGTGACCACGGCAGCACCTTCGACATCCACCGGCTGCTGCACCTCGCCAAGGCACGCGGACGCCAGGACGAACTGCTGACGCGCGTCTACCGGGCGAACTTCGCCGAGGAGCGCTCCGTCTTCGACGACGCGGTGCTGGCCGACCTGGCCGTCGAGGCGGGACTCGACGCCGACGAGGTGCGCGCGGTGCTGGCCGACCCCGGGGCGTACGCCGACGACGTGCGCGCCGACGAGCGCGAGGCGGCCGAGCTGGGCGCCAACGCCGTCCCGTTCTTCGTCCTCGACCGGCGCTACGGCATCTCGGGCGGGCAGCCCGCCGAGGTCTTCGCCCAGGCGCTGGAGCAGGCGTGGAAGGACCGTGAGGTCCCCGGCCTCACCCCGGTCGGCGGGGACGCGGCGGCCTGCGACGCGGACGGGGCCTGCGACGTACCCCGGCCGGAGGCGTCCGACCAGCACGTATAAGGCCTTCTTGGGCGCGCCGCTCGAACTCGTGTGATTGACGCGAGGTGGGGCGGCCGTCAGGCTGTCCGGCATGGAGACTTCTGCGATCGACCGGGTCAGGACCACCGAATTCGCATCCGAAACCACCTATCTGAACACCTCCAGCTGCGGACTGCTGCCCCGTCGCGCGGTCGAGGCCGTCAAGTCCCTGGCCGATGACTTGGGCGCCGGTGTCAGGGGCGGTGGGGGAAGCTTCGAGTCGGTGGACGCCGCCCGTGCCGGGTTCGCCCGGATCGCCGGGGTCACGCCGGGCAGGGTGGCCCTCGGCGGCTCGGTCGCCGCGCATGTGGGACTCATCGCGGCCTCCCTCCCTGCGGGCGCCGAAGTCCTCGCCCCCACGGGGGAGTTCAGCTCCGTCGTCAGCCCCTTCGCCGTACGCGGGGACCTGGAGATGCGGTACGTCCCGCTCGAAGGTCTTGCCGACGCCGTACGGCCCGGTACCGCGCTCGTCGCCTTCTCGGCCGTCCAGTCCTCCGACGGCCGGGTCGCCGACCTGGACGCGGTCCGCGCGGCAGCCGCAGCGCATGGGGCCCGTACGCTGCTCGACGCCAGTCAGTCGGCCGGATGGCTGCCGCTCGACGCAGGCGCCTACGACTACACCGTCACCGGTGGATTCAAGTTCCTGCTGGGCCCCAGGGGCGCGTCGTTCCTGACGGTGACCGAGGAGGCGCAGCAGACCCTGCGCCCGCTCTACGTGGGCTGGGTCGCCGCCGATGACCGCTGGAACAGCACCTACGGGCCGGTCGAGAAGCTCGCCGCCGACGCCCGTCGCTTCGACGAACCGGTCGCCTTCCTCTCCTACCACGCGGCCGAGCAGTCCCTGGCCCTGCTGTCCGAGGTCGGGGTGGACGCCGTGTACGCCCGTGCCACGGGGCTCGCCGCCCGCTTCCGTGAAGGGCTCGCCTCGATCGGGCACGCGTCGGTGCCCGGCACGTCCGCCATCGTCGCCGTGCCCGGCCTGGGTAGCCGGGAACCCGATCTGGCCGCCGCCGGGGTGATGGTCTCGGCCCGGGCGGGGAATCTGCGGGCCTCCTTCCACCTGTACAACACCGAGGCCGACGTCGACCGTGCGCTGGACGTCCTGGCCGGCTGAGCTGAGCTACTGCGCGGGGCAGTCCTCGGTCTCCTGGCAGAGGTTGGACTCCACCTTGGCCAGCAGCCGGGTCAGCTCCGCGCGTTCGGCTGGTCCGAGCCCCGCGAGGGTGTGCTCCTCCAGGCCCGACCAGGCGCCGCGCACCTCCGTGTACAGGGCGCAGCTCTCCTCGGTCGCCTCCACCAGGACGGCCCGCCGGTCGTCCGGGTCGGGGCGGCGGCGCACATGCCCGGCCTGTTCGAGGCGCTGGAGCATCTTGGTCACGGTGGACGGGTCGAGGTCCACGGCCTTGATCAGCTCGGCCTGCCGGACCGCCCCGGTGTCCCACAGATGCATCATCAGGAACTCCTGCCCCGGGTAGAGCCCGAGCCCCTTGAGCAGCCGGCCCGCCGTGATCCTGTGCAGCCTGGCCACCCGTGAGACCGCGTGACTGACGGGGCCGCCGAGTGCCGCCCCGGGCAGCACGCCGAGGCCTGCGGGATCGGCGGAGGCGGTGCGGTCGGCCTTCATCGGCACTCCTCGGTGCGGTGCGGTGCGGTGCTGCGCTGTGCGGATGCAGTGCTGTGCAGTGCTGTGCGGTGCGGGTTCATGACGTCCTCATGAACTTTACCTTGGTCGGCCAACTAATGGGTTACAGTGAGCCGCACGTTGATTACTTGGCCGACCATGTAAATGCCTCGGAGGCTTTCATGACCACCGTGTTCGATCCCGTCGACCTCTCGGGTACGCAGCTCTCCAACCGCATCGCCCTGGCGCCGATGACCCGGAGCAGGGCGGGCGAAGGGGGCACGGCCACCGACCTCACCGTCGACTACTACACCCAGCGCGCCTCGGCCGGACTGCTCATCACCGAGGGCATCCAGCCCTCCGCGGCGGGACAGGGGTATCCCTCGACCCCCGGCCTCTACAGTGCCGAGCAGGTCGCCTCCTGGCGTAGGGTCACCGACTCCGTGCACGCGGCGGGCGGGCGGATCTTCGCCCAGATCATGCACGCGGGCCGGATCGGTCACCCCGTCCTGCTGCCCGACGGGCTGGTCCCGGTCGCGCCCTCTCCCGTCGCGGCGCCCGGGCAGGTCTACACGCAGGTGGGGCCGAAGGACTTCGTGGAGCCGAGGGAGCTCACCGACGCGGAGATCCGCGCGACCGTCGATGACTTCGTCACGGCCTCCCGCAACGCGGTCGACGCGGGCTTCGACGGTGTCGAACTGCACGGCGCCAACGGATATCTGATCCACCAGTTCCTGGCCCCCAACACCAATCTGCGCACCGACGCGTGGGGAGGCTCGGTCCAGGGCCGTATCCGCTTCGCCGCCGAGGTGGTCAAGGCGGTCGCCGCCGAGATCGGCGCCGGGCGGACCGCACTGCGCATCTCGCCCGGAAACCCCTACAACGGCGTCGACGAGCCGGAGCCTGACGCCGTCTACACCGCGCTCGTCGCGGAACTGGAGCCGCTCGGGCTCGCCTACCTCCACATCCTGGAGGAGGTGGACATCCGTGAGCTGACACTCGCGCTGCGCAAGAGGTTCACGGGCACCCTCGTCATCAACGTGTTCTCGGACGGGCCGACAGGACCCGAGCACCACACGGTCATCGACGACGGGATCGCCGACATCATCACCTACGGCGCCCTGTTCCTCGCCAACCCGGACCTGCCGGCCAGGCTGAAGGCCGGCGGGCCCTTCAACACCCCGGACCCGTCGACCTTCTTCGGCGGCGGCGCGAAGGGCTACACCGACTACCCGGCGCTGGACGCCTGACCCGAGGGCAGGCCCGTACGCCGAATCCCTGCGCCGGGCCCCTACGCCGAATCCCTGCGCACCAGCTCGGTGGGGAGGATGACCGCGGCCGGGTCCTCCCCGCCGATCTGCGCCAGCAGCACCCGTACCATCTCGGCGCTGATCCGGTCCCACGGCTGACGTACCGTCGTCAGCTCCGGGCGCGCCGCGAGCGCCGCCGGTGAGTCGTCGAAGCCGGCGACCGCGATGTCCTGCGGCACCCGCCGGCCCGCCTTCTCCAGCGCGGTCAGTACGCCCTGCGCCATCAGGTCCGACGCGACGAAGACCGCGTCGACGTCAGGGGCCCGCTCCAGCAGCAGCGAGGCCGCAGCCTCGCCGCCGGCACGGCTGTAGTCGCCCGGCACGACCAGCGCGTCGTCGTAGGGAAGCCCGCACTCGGCGAGTGTCGCCCGGTAGCCCGCGAGCCGCTCCACACCGCCGGGGGTGTCCAGCGGCCCGGCGACCGTGGCGATCCGCCGGCGCCCCGACTCGTGGAGGTAGCGCACCATGTCCCGGGCGCCGCCCTGGTCGTCCGCCGCCACATAGCTGACCTTCGACCCCTGCCCCAGCGGCTTCCCGCACGCCACCAGCGGTACGCCGGCGTCGTGCAGCTGGGCGGCGACCGGGTCGCCCGAGTGGCTGGAGACCAGCAGCACCCCGTCCACGTGCCCGGCGATGTAGCGCATGTTCCTTCGGCGTTCCGCCTCCGTCCCCGCGATCATCAGCAGCAGCGGGACGTCGTGCGCGGCGAGCGCCGTGGTGCAGCCACGCAGCAGCACATTGAAGTTCGGGTCCTCGAAGAAGCGTTCCTGGGGTTCGGTCAGCAGGAACGCCACCGAGTCGGAACGTCCGGTGATCAGCGACCGTGCGTGCCGGTTCACGGTGTAGCCGGTCCTGCGTATGGCGGACTGCACCGCGTCGAGCGCGGCCGGGCTGACGTTGTGACCGCCGTTGAGTACCCGGGAGACCGTGCCCCGGGACACCCCGGCCTCCCGGGCGACATCGTGGATCGTCGGCGGCCGGGGACGACCCGTGCCGTTGTGTTCTGTGCGGCGGTTCATGGTGCGATCTTTCATCACTGTGGGAAGCCCTGTTGAGGAGCTGTCAGGACTTTACGGCGCCGGAGAGCAGGTCGAGGCTCCAGAACCGCTGGATCACCAGGAACAGCGCGATCAGCGGGACGATCGCCAGCAGCGCTCCGGTGATGACCAGGGTGTAGAGCGCCGGGGTGTTCGAACCCTGTTGGAGCAGCGTGTAGAGCCCCAGGGTCACCGGGAACTTCTCGTCGTCACCGAGCATGATGTAGGGCAGCAGGAAGTTGTTCCAGACCGCCACGAACTGGAACAGGAACACCGTCACCAGACCCGGCAGCATCATCGGCAGCGCGATGGTCCGGAAGATCCGCCACTCGCCGCCGCCGTCCATCCGTCCCGCCTCGATCACATCGGCCGGTACGGCGGCCGCCGCGTAGATCCGGGCGAGGTAGACACCGTACGGGGAGAGGATCAGCGGCAGCAGGACCGAGAGGTAGGAGTCGGTCATGTCGGCCTCGGCCAGCAGCAGGTACTGCGGTACGGCCAGGATCACCGGAGGCATCAGGACCCCGGCGAGCAGGATGTTGAAGACGGTCTCCTTGCCGCGGAAGCGGTACACGGCCAGCGCGTACCCCGAGACCGCGGACACGGCGGTGGACAGCAGGGCGCCCACCCCGGCGTAGAAGGCCGAGTTGGCCATCCATTTCCAGTACACCCCGTCGCGGTACTCCGTGAGGTCGGCGACGTTGTCGGCGAAACCGGAGCCGGGCAGGAAGGTGAAGGTCGAGAACAGCTCGCTGCCGGACTTCGTCGACGCGACCAGCACCCAGAGGACGGGCAGCAGGCAGTACACGGCACCGAGGAGCAGCGCGGCCGTGGGGACGAGGGGGAGACGCCGGCGCCCGGGGGCGGCGAGTGGCTGGGTGCTCATCGGGAGTCCCCCTGCTTCGTACGGGAGTTGGCCGCCTTGAGGAAGCCGAAGGACAGGGCGAGGGTGGCGACGGCGATGATGACGGCCTGGGCGGCCGCCGCGTGGATGTCGTTGTTGACGAAGGCGTCCTGGTAGACCTTCATCAGCGGACTCCAGGTGGTGGAGAGCGAGTTGGTGAGGGGCTTCAGGGTGGTGGGCTCGCTGAACACCTGGAGCGTCGCGATGATCGAGAAGAAGAAGGTCAGGATCAGCGAGGGCAGCACCATCGGGATCTTGATCCGCAGCGCGATCTGGAGCTGGGAGCAGCCGTCGATCCGTGCGGCCTCGAAGATCTCGGCGGGGATCGCCCGCAGCGACGTGTAGATCACGATCATGTTGAAGCCGGTGCCGCCCCACACCGCGATGTTGGCCAGCGAGAGGTACAGCGGCCCGCCGTCCAGCAGATCGGGCCGCGGAAGCCCCAGCGCGTCGAGCACGTACAGGAAGGGGCTGACGTCGGGCAGATACAGAAAGCCCCACATCAGCGCGGCGATGACGCCGGGGATCGCGTACGGCAGGAAGATCGCCAGCCGGCTGAAGCCGCGTGCCCTGAGCCCGTCGGTGTCCAGCAGCAGGGCGAACAGCAGGGCCAGGCCGAGCATCACCGGGACGACGATCGCGCCGTAGCCGAGGATGCGCAGCGCTCCGTGCAGCAGCTCCGAGTCGGTGAGGGCGTCGGTGTAGTTGGAGAGACCGGCCCAGATCTCGTCGCGGGCGCCCTTGCCGAGGCCGAGTCCCTTGACCTCGGTCCTGCGGAAGCTCAGGTAGACGGCGTAGCCGATCGGCAGGGCGAAGAAGAGCAGGAAGAGGACGGTGGCGGGGACCAGGAAGGCGTACGGGGCGCTCCTGACCCCCTGCGCCTTCCGGCGGGGTGTACGTGTCACTCCGAGACTCCGAAGCCCTGCTTCTTCAGGTCCGCGACGGTGGCGTCCTGCATGGCGGTCAGCGCGGGGCCGAAGTCCGACTTGTTCTTGGCCGCGGCGGCGAAGTTGTCCTTGAAGGCGCTGTACGCGACGTTGACGTTCGGACCCCAGGCGGCCGGGGCCGTGCCCTGGGCGATCTTGGCGGCCTCGGTGTAGAAGTCGGGCTGGTTGGAGAAGTAGTCCGGTGCCTTCGCGAGCGCGTCACCGGTCTGGGCGGCCGTGGCGGCGGGGTAGATGCCGCCCTCCTTCACCAGTGCGGCCAGCGCCGCGGGGTCGGTGTTCAGCCACTTGGCGAAGGTCGCGGCCGCCTTCTTGTTCTTCGAGTCGTTGGTGACCGCCGTGGAGGAGCCACCCCAGCTGCCGGTGACGTTGTCGCCGGCCGTCCACTGGGGGAGCGGCGCCATGGCCCACTTGCCCTTCGTCTCGGGCGCGGCCGTGGTCAGGGTGCCCGGCGCCCAGACGGCGCTGACCCAGGCGACCTGCTTGCCGGTGTTGAGCGCCTTGTTCCAGGCCGGGGTGTACATCGGCTGGTTGTCGATGGCCCCCTCCTTGACCAGGCCGCCCCAG
Source organism: Streptomyces sp. NBC_01012 (assembly GCF_045162755.1). Classification (NCBI taxonomy): domain Bacteria; kingdom Bacillati; phylum Actinomycetota; class Actinomycetes; order Kitasatosporales; family Streptomycetaceae; genus Streptomyces; species Streptomyces sp. NBC_01012. The sequence goes on from NZ_CP108688.1 coordinate 6,176,001, forward strand.
AAGTCGGCGACCTTCTGCGTGGCCGGGTCGTCGATGGCGACCTTCCACTTGTCGCCGCCGGTGGTCCACCACTTGGCGCCGGCCTGCTGGGCGAGGCCCGCGAAGAGGCCCGAGTCGTTGGAGGAGAAGGTGGTGAGGTCCTTGTCCGGCGCCTTCTTCTTCAGCGCGCGGGCCGTATCGGCGAACTCGTCCCAGGTGGTGGGCACGGTCAGGCCGTACTTCTTGAAGAGGTCCTGGCGGTAGTAGAACATCAGCGGGCCCGAGTCCTGCGGCAGGGCGTACAGGGCGTCGGAGCCCAGCGTCGTCTGCTGCCAGATCCCGTCGGCGAACTGGCTCTTCGTGTCGCCCGCCTCGTCGGATATGTCGGCGAGCACGTCGTTGGAGACCAGGGTGGGGAGCGCCTGGTACTCGGCCTGGACCAGGTCGGGGGCCTTGTGGGCCTTCGCCGCCGTGATGATCTTGGTGACCAGGTCGTCGCCCGAAGCCTGCTTCTTCACCGTGACGGTGATGCCTGCCTCCTTGCCGGGGCCCTTGTTCCAGATGTCCGCGACCTTGTCCAGGCCGGGCGCCCACGCCCAGTAGGTCAGCGAGGCGGGTCCCGAAGCGGCGGGCTCGTCGCCCCCGTCGTCCGACGAACCGCAGCCCGAGAGCAGGGCGGTGGCGGCGAGAGCTGCGGCGGTGGACACCGCGACGGTGCGGTATTTCATGGGTTTCTCCCCTGACGAGACGAACAGACGCTTCGACGGACCGGCCGGAAGGCGCTGTGAGCGTTCACAGTAGAGAAACGAAACCGACACTTGTCAATGGTTGTTGCTGTGCGGTTATGTTGGCCCTGCGCCGCCGAGAGTGTGTGTGCACGTTCCCAGAAATTGCCCCGAAGAGCCAGGAGCTGTCCATGCCGCACTCAGAATCCGCGCCGTACCCGGTCGGCCTGCGCAAGCTGGCCTTCGGCGGCGACTACAACCCGGAGCAGTGGCCCGAGGAGGTCTGGCACGAGGACGTCCGCCTGATGCGGGAAGCCGGTGTGACCATGGTCAGCGTCGGGATCTTCTCCTGGGCCCTGCTGGAACCCGAACCGGGCGTCCATGACTTCGGCTGGCTCGACCGTCTCCTGGACCTGCTGCACGTCAACGGCATCCGCGCCGACCTCGGCACCCCCACCGTCGCCCCGCCGGCCTGGTTCTACCGCGCCCACCCCGAAGCCCTGCCGGTCACCCCGGACGGGGTCCGCCTCGCCTTCGGCTCACGCGGCGCCATCTGCCACAGCTCGCCCGCCTACCGTGCGGCGGCGGCCGACATCACCGAACAACTCGCCCGCCGCTACGCCAACCACCCCGCCCTCGCGATGTGGCACGTCCACAACGAGTACGGCGTCCCCGTCAGCGCCTGCTACTGCGACACCTGTGGCGCGCACTTCCGCCGCTGGCTCACCGCCCGTCACGGCTCCGTCGAAGCGGTCAACGAGGCCTGGGGCACCGCCTTCTGGGGCCAGCGCTACCGCACCCTCGACGACATCGAACCGCCCCGCACCACCCCGACCGTCGGCAATCCCGCGCAGCAGCTGGACTACGCCCGCTTCGCCGACGCCACCATGCGGGAGAACTTCACGGCCGAACGCGACATCCTGCACCGGCTCGCCCCCGGCATCCCCGTCACCACGAACTTCATGACGGCCCTCAGCCAGTGCGAGTCCGTCGACTACTGGGCCTGGGGCCGCGAGGTCGACATCGTCTCCAACGACCACTACCTGATCACGGACGGCCGCCGCACCCACGTCAACCTCGCCATGGCCGCCGACCTCACCCGCTCCGTGGCGGGCGGCGCGCCCTGGCTGCTCCTCGAACACTCCACCAGCGGCGTCAACTGGCAGCCACGCAACCCCGCCAAGCGCCCCGGTGAGATGGCCCGCAACAGCCTCGCCCATGTCGCCCGGGGGTCCGAAGGCGCGATGTTCTTCCAGTGGCGGCAGTCCAGGCGGGGCGCCGAGAAGTTCCACTCCGCGATGGTCCCGCACGCCGGAACCGACTCACGGATCTGGCGCGAGGTGAGCGCGCTCGGCGCCGGTATCGGCCGGCTCGACGGCATCAGGGGCACCCGTACCGTCGCCGATGTGGCGGTGCTCTGGGACTGGGAGTCCTGGTGGGCGCAGCGCCTGGAGTGGCGTCCGAGCGAGCAGCACGACGCCCGCGAGCGCGCGGACGCCTTCTACGCCTCGCTCTACGACCAGCACCTCACCGTCGACTTCGCCCACCCGGACGCCGACCTCTCCGGCTACCCGCTGGTCGTCGTACCCGCCCTCTACCTCACCACCGAGGAGAGCGGCCGCAATCTGCGCCGGTACGTCGAGAACGGCGGCACCCTCGTCGTCTCGTACTTCTCCGGCATCGTCGACGCCGACGACGCGGTGCACCCCGGCGCCTACCCCGGCCCGCTGCGGGACGTACTCGGCCTGACCGTCGAGGAGTTCTCCCCGCTCGGCGAGGGCGGGACCGTCCGGCTGATCACCCCCGAGGGCGCCCCCGAAGGCCCCGAGCTGACCGGTGACCTCTGGTCGGACGTGGTGATCCCGCGCGGCGCCGAGACCCTCTGGGCGTACGCCGACGGCATCCCGGCCGGCCGGCCCGCCGTCACCCGCAACCGGCTCGGCGAGGGCGCCGCCTGGTACCTCTCCACCCGGCTCTCCGGGCCCGCCCTGGACGCCGTCCTCTCACGTGCCGCCGCCGAAGCGGGCATCGAGCCCCGCACGGCCCTGCCGTACGACGTCGAGGTGGTGCGCCGCGCCGGAGAGACCGGCAGCTACCTCTTCGTGATCAACCACAGCGACACCGACGCCGATGTGGCGCTGGACGCCCCCGGCACCGAACTCCTCACCGGTGAGCCCGCCGTGGACAAGCTCGCCGTACCGGCGGGCGAGGTCCGCGTCGTGCACGCCGGCTGAGGTACCGCGAAGGCCCGCACAACTGTCGAAGGGACATCGACGATGTACGGAACGAAGCACACCCGGGCGGGAGCCGCCGCAGCGGTGGCCGCACTGTCCGGCCTCACGTTCGCCGCGCTCCCCGCCCAGAGCGCCCAGGCGGCCACCGCCGCCGTCAACACCGGTTTCGAGGCGGGCGCGACCGGCTGGTCGACGCACTCGGCCGACGGGCAGGACGCCGCCTCCTTCACCGAGGCGGGCGGCCACGGCGGCAGCACCCGGCTCAGCCACTGGTCGGAATCGGCGTACCAGGTCGAGACCTACCAGCGGCTCACCGGCCTCACCGACGGCACGTACACCCTCAGCGCCTGGGTACGCTCCGGCGGCGGCCAGAACTCCGCCTCCATAGGCCTGCGCGACTGCGGCTCCGCGGAACGGCGCACCGACCTGCCGCCCACCGTGGACGGCGACTGGGTCCGGATCGTCACCTCGGTACGGGTGACCGGCGGGGCCTGCACGATCAGCCTCAGCTCCGAGGCCCACGCGGGGGAGTGGGCCAACTTCGACGACCTCACGTTCACCCCCGGATCCACCGGGCTGAGCGTCAGGGGCGGTGACCTCTCCACCCTCCCGAAGAACGAGGCGTACGGCGCGACGTACACCGACGCGAGCGGCGCCGCCGGGGACGCCATGAGCATCCTCGGCGCCGCGGGGATGAACTACGTACGCCTCAAGGTCTGGGTCGACCCCGCGGACGGCTACAACGACCAGGCGCATGTCCTGGCCATGGCCGAGCGGGCCAAGGCCCTCGGCATGAAGATCCTGATCGACTTCCACTACTCCGACGCCTGGGCCGACCCCGGCAAGCAGAACAAGCCCGCCGCCTGGGCCGGGCACGACTACGCCCAGCTCCGTGCCGACGTCCACGACCACACGTACGACGTGCTGAACGCGCTCAAGGCACAGGGCACCACGGCCGACATGGTGCAGATCGGCAACGAGATCAACGGCGGGATGCTCCGGCCCGAGGGCTCCACCGACAACTGGTCCCAGCTGGCCGGCCTGCTCACCTCGGGGGCGCAGGCCGCGAAGGAGGTCTCCTCCACCACCCAGGTGGCGCTGCACCTCGCGGAGGGCGGCGACAACGAGGGCACCCGCTGGTGGTTCGACAACGCGGTGGCCCAGCAGGTGCCCTTCGACGTCATCGCCCTGTCGTACTACGCCTACTGGCACGGCTCGCTGGCCGAACTCCAGACCAACCTGGACGACGCCGCGTCCCGCTACGGCAAGCCGGTCCTGGTCGCCGAGACGGCGTACGCCCATACGCTCGACAACGCCGACGGCCTGGAGAACAACGTCGCCACCGCCGACCAGCTGGTCGACGGCTACCCGGCGACGCCCGAGGGCCAGGCGGCGAATCTCCGCGACGTCATGAACGTCGTCGAGGCCGTCCCGGACAACCGGGGCCTCGGCGCCGTGTACTGGGAGCCGGCCTGGACCGCCGTGAAGGGCAGCGGCTGGGACCCGGCCGACCCGGCGTCGGGCAACGCCTGGGAGAACCAGGCGGTCTTCGACTACGACGGCAAGCTTCTGCCGGCGGCGAACTGGTTCGCCGAGCGGTAGACGGCCCGTCCGGGGCCGTGTGCGGCTCACCGGGCCGGCGGCGCGCCGTGCCACTTCCACGCGGTGAGGCGGTCGCGGCCCGGCAGATCCGCGCGGCCGGTGGACCACAGCAGGACGGTCCACCGGTCCTCGTCGTCCGGGGCGTCGGGGAAGAGCCGGGCCAGTACGCGGTCGCAGAGGTCACGGGGCGGGGTCCAGGAGAGCGAAAGGCCGGCGGCGACGTCATGGGTGTGCACCAGGGTCTCGACGACGCCCATCGCGGCGAAGCCCTCCGGGTCGGAGACGCCGTAGGAGTGGTAGGAGCGGAGGGCGGGGGACGCCGTCCGTACCATCGCGGCCAGGAGGGCGCCGCTCGCCTCCAGGGTCTGGAGCAGGCCGGCCGTTCCCGCCTCCGGGTTCGCGAAGACCGAGTTCCGGGGGCCGCCCTCGCGGTCGGCGCGCCAGCGGTAGGGGACCTCGCTCTCCAGCGGGGGCGTGCGCGGGCCCAGCTGGACGGCGTACGCGAAGAGATCGTCGCCGAGGTGCTCCACGGTCTCCCAGCAGTCCCAGGTCAACGACCCGGCCGGGATGTGCCAGTCGGCCTCGGGGGACGTCGCGAGGGTGTCGGCCGCGAGGCGTACCGCGAGCGTCACGTCGTCGGCGGTGACGGGCAGCCTGGTGCCGGTCAGTGCGGCGCGCTCCGCAGCGCCGCACTCCACGCAGAACTCGTTGCCCTCGGGATCCGCCAGGGTCGCCCAGCCCCGCCCGTTCGGCTTGCGGTGGTCGGCGACGAGTGTCGCGCCGAGAGCGAGCAGCCGCTCGACCTCCGCGTCGCGGGTGCGGTCCTCCGGCCTGATGTCCAGATGGACGCGGTTCTTGGCACGCTTGGGTTCGGGCACCGTGACGAAGAGCAGCGCCGCCCCCGGGGTCTCCACGAGCGCCTCGGGATCGCCGGGGGCGTCGTCGTCCGACAGAGGCGCGCCGAGCACCTCGGACCAGAAGAGGGCCAGCCTGTAGGCGTCGGCACAGTCGATGGTGATGTGCTGTACGAGGGAGGTCATGGGGGACACCCTTCCGGCACGGGGCACCACGGTCCAGCGAGTTGTTCCCCGCCGCCCCGGCCGGGTCCGGACGCATCCTGCCCGGCTCCGGGCACCCGGAGCACCGGACGCGGAAGAGGCGGGACGCGCGATGCGTCCCGCCCCACCTGAGTGTCGTACGTGTCTACTTCACCGGGGTGAAGTCACGCGCCCCGATGAACTCGGGCCGGCGGATCGGAGCCGAGAACGGCTCCTGGGCCGGGTTGTCCACGCTGTTGAACACGATGAACACGTTGCTGCGTGCGTACGGGGTGATGTTGTCGCCCGACCCGTGCATGGCGTTGCAGTCGAACCAGGTCGCCGAACCGGCCTTGCCCGTGAAGAGCTTGATGCCGTGCCGGTCGGCCATCTTCGTCAGCGCCTCGTTCGACGGGATGCCGGCGTCCTGCATCTGGAGGGACTTCTTGTAGTTGTCCTTCGGCGTCTCGCCCGCACAGCCGAGGAACGACTTGTGCGAACCGGGCATGATCATCAGCCCGCCGTTGGTGTCGAAGTTCTCCGTCAGCGCGACCGAGACGGACACGGTCCGCATGTTCGCCAGACCGTCCTCGGCGTGCCAGGTCTCGAAGTCCGAGTGCCAGTAGAAGCCCGACGCCCCGAATCCCGGCTTGACGTTGATCCGGGACTGGTGGACGTACACGTCCGAGCCGAGGATCTGGCGGGCCCGGCCCACCACACGCTCGTCGCTGACCAGCTTCGCGAAGACCTCACTGATCTTGTGGATCTCGAAGACGGACCGCACGCTCTGCGACTTCGGCTCGATGATCGAGCGCTCGTCGGCGCGGACGGCCGGGTCGGCGATCAGCCGTTCCAGCTCGGCCTGGTAGACGGTCACCTCGTCCGGCGTGATGAGCTGGTCGATGGCGAGGAAGCCGTCGTGTTCGAAGGACTGCAGGTCCTTCGCGGCGATCGGTCCCGGCGCGCCCGGCGCGGACCAGATGACCGGGTCCTGGCGGGGAGTGGTCATCTCGGCGGCGCCGCGCGAGGGGTACAGGTCGGCGCGTACATCGGTGGTCATGGTTCAGCCCTCCTCTGTCAGCAGCGGGTATGCACCGTTCTCGTCATGGTCCTCCCGTCCGGTGACGGGGGGATTGAAGACGCACACGCATCGGAAGTCGGTCTTGGGCCTCAGCGTGTGGTGCTCGTGCCCGTCCAGCAGGTACATCGTCCCGGGAGAGATCCAGTGCTTCTCGCCGGTCTCGTCGTTGGTGAGCTCGGCCTCGCCCTCGGTGCACAGAACGGCCTCGATGTGATTGGCATACCACATCGACGTCTCCGTGCCCGCGTACAGCACGGTCTCGTGCAGCGAGAAGCCCACCTTTTCCTTGGCGAGCACGATGCGCTTGGTCTCCCAGGTACCTGAAGCGGACTTCAGATGCCGGTCGGTGTTCTCGATGTCACTGAAAGATCGGACGATCACGGTGGGATGGTGCCTTTCTCTTCTGTCCTGCTCTTCGGTGCCTGCGCGGGGAGTGCCCCCGCTCAGGCGGTCTCGCGGACGGAACGGGCCAGCGTGCGCAGGCCCTCGTCCAGCTCTTCGGGGGTGACGGTCAGCGGCGGGAGCAGCTTCACGACCTCGGACTGCGGGCCGGAGGTCTCCAGCAGCAGGCCGAGCTCGAAGGCGCGTGCACAGACGGCGGAGGCACGCGCGGGCTCGCTGAACTCCAGGCCCCAGACCAGGCCACGACCACGGAACTGCGCGGTCGGCTCCTCGGCGCAGATCGCCAGCATCGTCTGCTCGACCTGCTCGCCGCGGGCCAGCGTCTGCTTCTCCATCTGGCCGTCGGCCCAGTAGGCGTCGAGCGTGGCGGCGGCGGTCACGAAGGCCGGGTTGTTGCCGCGGAACGTGCCGTTGTGCTCGCCCGGCTCCCAGATGTCCAGCTCGCCCTTGAAGAGGCAGAGCGACATCGGCAGGCCGTAGCCGCTGATGGACTTCGACAGCGTGACGATGTCCGGGACGATGCCGGCCTCCTCGAAGGAGAAGAAGCCGCCGGTACGGCCGCAGCCCATCTGGATGTCGTCGACGATCAGGAGCATGTCCTGGCGGTGGCACAGCTCCTGGAGCGCGCGCAGCCACGCGGCGCGGGCGATGTTGATGCCGCCCTCACCCTGCACGGTCTCCACGATCACGGCGGCGGGCTTGTTGAGGCCGGAGCCCTGGTCCTCCAGGAGCCGCTCGAACCAGAGGAAGTCGGGGACCGTGCCGTCGAAGTAGTTGTCGAACGGCATCGGGGTGCCGTGCACCAGCGGGATGCCGGCGCCGGCGCGCTTGAAGGCGTTGCCGGTCACGGCGAGCGAGCCGAGCGACATGCCGTGGAAGGCGTTGGTGAACGAGACGACGGACTCGCGGCCCTTGACCTTGCGGGCGAGCTTCAGCGCCGCCTCGACGGCGTTCGTGCCGGTCGGGCCGGGGAACATCACCTTGTAGGGCAGGTCACGGGGGCGCAGGATGACGTTCTCGAAGGTCTCGAGGAACGCTCGTTTGGCCGTCGTGGCCATGTCCAGGCCGTGGGTGATGCCGTCGCGCTCGATGTAGTCGATCAGCGCGCGTTTCAGCACCGGGTTGTTGTGGCCGTAGTTGAGTGATCCGGCACCGGCGAAGAAGTCGAGGTACGAGTGTCCGTCCTCGTCCGTCAGCCGGGCGCCCTGCGCGCGGTCGAAGACTGCGGGCCAACCGCGGCAGTAGCTCCGTACTTCCGACTCCAGGGTCTCGAAGACACTCAGGGCGGGCGGGGTGATGGTCACAGCTGATCTCCTGCTCGAGGGGGGTGTGACGGGCGGCGGGTCAGGCATGCCCGAGGAAGCCGCGCCCGGGCGGGGCGCGGGAGGGCGCTGAGAGGCCCTAGAACGGACCGATGCGGTAGAGGACCTCCGGCAGGTGCGTCGTCCCCTCGGGGAACAGCGCCCCCTCGAAGAGCACCTCGCGCTCCAGCGGCACGTCGTGCCGCTGCGCGAAGGACGTGAACAGCCGGTCGGAGGCGGTGTTGTCCGGGGTGACGGTCGTCTCGACCGATTCGAGGCCCTGGTCGGAGGCGACACGGGCGGTCAGCGCGTCCAGCAGCTCGGCCGCCAGTCCCTTGCCCCGATGTGCCTGGTCGACGGCTACCTGCCAGACGACGAGAGTCTCGGGGCGGTCGGGGCGGATGTATCCGGTCACGAAGGCGATCGGGTCGCCGTTCTCGTCGCGGGCGACCACGGAGGTCGCCGCGAAGTCACGACACCACAGCAGGTAGCTGTACGAGGAGTTGAGGTCCAGGACCTCGGAGTCGCGGGCTATGCGCCAGATCGCGGCTCCGTCCTCCACTCGCGGGGTGTCGATTCTGAGGAATTCGCTTCGGGCACTTGCAAAATCTGCTGGTGCGGCGGTCATGGGAATTGAATTTACCCAGCAAAAATCGAAATTGCATCGCCGTAGGGGGTTGGGTGAGCGTGCCCTTTGTGTTATCACGCGGGCGCGGGTCCGGCCCGATCGGGGGGAGATTTCGGTAAGTTTGTCCGGAATTTATCGACCATAACGGACGCGGTGTGTAGTCGGTCACATCCTCGTAACTCTCCTGACACCCGTTCGGATTGTATGGATCGGCCCACCGGAAACTGTGGTGTTTAGCCTTGGGGAACGGGGGAAGAAGAATGCGGGGAGCTGCTCCCGATAAAGCAGCCCCCCTTTTCGCGTGGATTAAATCGGACCGGTCGCGCGCAATTAATTCAGTTGTTCGGCCAGGTTTCCTCGACGGCTTCGCGGGCAGCGTTCCCATCGGTCCTGCGGCCCGCGTCGTCCAGCGCCTTGCCCAGGGCGGCCAGTGAGGACAGCACCGCGTCCCTGCTCGCGTCCACGCCGTAGTGGTTGACCCGGATCATCTCCTTGGCCAGCGCCCCGCCGCCCGCGATCAACGGCAGCGAGGAGTCGGCCGCGAGTGCCCGCCCGACCAGCGCCGTGGCGTCGAGATCCGCCGGCACACGCAGGGTCGTGGCCACCGGAGCCGCGTCGCGGGCGTCGTGGACGTACGGTTCGATCCCGCCGCCGAGCGCCGTGGCGCCCGCGCGGGTGGCCGCGGCCGCCGACGCGTGGCGCGCCATGACGGCATCGAGGCCGTCCGCCTCGATCCGGTCCAGACAGGCGTCCAGCGCCAGCATCTCCAGCTGGGCGGGCGCGTGCGGCAGCGCCCTGCGGCCCCCGTCGATCCAGCGGGCCTTCCAGTCCAGCAGCGAGAGGTACGACTGGCGCGGCGCCCGCGGGTTGGCGGCCATCCGCTCCCACGCCCGCGCGCTCACCGACACCGCGGAGACCCCGGCCGGGCCGCCCATGGCCTTCTGCGCGCCGATGACGCACAGGTCCACCCCCCAGGCGTCCACCAGCAGCGGCTCCGCGCCCACCGACGCGACGGCGTCCACCATGAACAGCGCGCCGTGCGCCCGGACCACCTCGCCGATCTCGGCGACCGGGTTGGTGTTCCCGGTCGCGGCCTCGGCGTGCACGAGCGACACGAAGTCGGTCTCCGGGTGCTCGGCGAGCGCGCGGGCGACCTGCTCGGCGGTGACCGCGGTGTGGAAGGGCACCGTGAGGTCGACGACCTCCGCCCCGCAGTCACGCAGCCAGTTGCCGAAGGTCTGGCCGTACGGCCCCGTGACGACGTTCAGCGCGGTCGAACCGGGCCTGGCGCCGCCCCGGATACAGCCTTCGAGCGGCAGCAGCGCCTCGCCCTGCATGATGACGACGTCCTGCTCGGTGCCGAGGAGGCCGGCCACCCGTCGCTCGATCGTCGCGAAACGGGCGGCGGTGAGCGGGGCGAGGTCGAGGAACGGGTGTGTCACGGTGCTGCTCTCTTCGGGTAGGCCGGTGCGCGGTCAGCGCTCGCCGTCGAGGGTACCCAGCACTCCCCGGGCCCCCGGGGGCCCTCGTACAGTGCTGCCCATGAGTGATCACGAGGTGGCGCCGGTGCTGCGGATCAAGGGGCGGGTACTCGTCGGACCCGACGAGGTGCGGGACGGACTCTGGGCGGTCGACGGACGGATCACCTACGAGAGGCCGCCGGGCGCCGACGACGCCGTGACGCTCACCGGATGGGTGCTGCCCGGCCTCGTCGACGCGCACTGCCATGTGGGGCTCGACCACCAGGGGCCCGTGGACGCGGCGACCGCGGAGAAGCAGGCGCTCACCGACCGGGAGGCCGGCGCGCTGCTCATCAGGGACGCCGGATCGCCCTCCGACACCCGGTGGACGGACGAGCGCGAGGATCTGCCGAAGATCATCAGGGCGGGGCGGCACATCGCGAGGACGCGTCGCTACATCCGTAACTTCGCCCATGAGATCGAGCCCGGCGACCTCGTCGCCTACGTCGCCCAGGAGGCGCGGCGCGGCGACGGCTGGGTGAAGCTCGTGGGCGACTGGATCGACCGGGACGCGGGGGATCTGGCCGCCTGCTGGCCGCGCGGCGAGGTCGAGGCCGCCATCGCCGAGGCGCACCGGCTCGGCGCCAGGGTCACCGCCCACTGCTTCGCCGAGGACTCGTTGCGGGACCTGGTGGAGGCCGGGATCGACTGCGTCGAGCACGCGACGGGGCTGACCGAGGACACCGTTCCGCTCTTCGCGGAGCGCGGGGTCGCCATCGTCCCGACCCTGGTCAACATCGCCACCTTCCCCCGCCTCGCGGCAGGGGGCGAGGAGAGGTACCCCCGCTGGGCGGCCCATATGCGACGGCTCCACGCGAGCCGCTACGACACGGTGCGCGCGGCGTACGACGCGGGGATCCCGGTCTTCACCGGCACGGACGCCGGCGGGTCGCTGGCCCACGGGCTGATCGCCGATGAGGTCGCCGAACTGGTGAAGGCGGGCATCCCGCCCATCGACGCCCTCTCCGCGACCGCATGGGGCGCACGGCGCTGGCTGGGCCGGCCGGCCCTGGAGGAGGGCGCCCCGGCGGACCTGGTGCTGTACGACGAGGACCCGAGGCAGGACGTACGGGTGCTGGCGTCCCCGCGCGCGGTGGTGCTCAACGGACGGGTGAGGGGCTGATCATCGGTCGCCCCGGCCACAGGCGCCGTGTTGACCGGCGGTGACCCAGGGCGCCGCCGGTCGTTGAAACACTTCTGTGTAGGCGCCCGGGATCCCCGACGGTGAGCTCCGGACGTGGTGAAACGGGTGATTCCGAGGAACTCCTGTGCCGCTGGATTCGAATGTGCACGCGGAAACCCCTCTTTGGGGTGAACTAGCGCTAGGTATCTGTCGGTTCACCCTCCGTGCGTAAAGATTCACGGGTCGAGGCCACCGGGGCCGGCGATGTCCCCCATTGGACGGCCCCGGTGGCTCCATGTCTCTTGTGGGGGTTCCACCACCTTGAACAGCAACACCTTCCGTTCGGCTGCCCTGGCGATCGCTGCCGCTCCCGTCGCACTGCTCGTCGCCGTCCCCGCGCACGCAGCCACCGCGACGGCCCCGGCCACCCCGGCCGGTGGCCACGGAAAGGCGAGCGCGGTCGTGCTCCGCGCCGGCCTCGACGTCTCGCTCCTGAACAAGTCGGTCCAGGTGCCGCTCAGGACCACGCTCAACGAGGTCCACGCACCGGCGAGCGCGGAAAAGACCGCGCTCACCGTGGAGCTCGACGGCGTCGACCAGGGCCGCCCCGTCCATGTGCTGAAGGCCGATGTCGCCACCGCCGACGCCACGGTGGACAAGCACAGGGCCGAGGGGCACAGCAATCTCGCCCGGGCCCGGGTGCATGTGCCGGGACTGCCGCTGCTCTCCCTGATCGAGGTCGAGAAGGTGACCTCCAAGGCCGTGTGCGAGGCGGGCCACAAGCCGGTCGCGGAGTCGAACGTGCTGGGGCATGTGACGGTACTCGGCAAGAAGACCACGCTCACCTCGGGCGGCACCACGAAGATCGAGGTGCCCGGCGTCGGTGATGTGACGCTCGACCTGTCGAAGACGGAGACGACGACACACACCGCGGCTGCGACGGCGCTCCAGCTGCGGGTGTCGGTGAACCCGCTGAAGCTGAACGTCGCAGAGGTGGAGGGAGAGGTCACGCTGGCCGAGGCGACGTGCGAGACGCCCCGGGGCGGCGGCGCGGGCGACGGCTCGGACGACAACGGCCCGGACGACAGCGGTTCCGGCAACGGCGGCTCGGACGCGGGCGGTTCGCACGGGAGCGGCTCGGGCGACGGCGGCTCCGACGGCAAGGCGGAGCCCGTCGACGTGAAGCCCCAGACCGGTTCCGACCCGGTCCAGGCCTCCGACGACCTCGCCGAGACCGGATCCAGCTCCTCGACCCCGTACATCGCGGGTGCCGCCGCCGTCCTGCTGGCAGCGGGCGCCGGCGCCACGGTCCTCGCCCGCAGGCGTGCCCGCGACTGATCAGCCTCGGCGGAGAGCGGAGAGCGGAGAGCGGAGAGCGGTGACCGCGTCGCGGAGCACCGCTCTCCGTACCCGGGGGCCCGTCAGCCGACGGGTCTGCGGGGCAGTCCCTGGAGGGCCAGGTCGAGCGCCTGGAGGAACCTGTTGGTCGTCACACGGTCGCGCACGGCCAGCCGCAGCCACTCGCTGCCGAGACCGGGAAACGTGTCCCCGCGCCGCGCCGCGAATCCGCGTGAGCGGAGCAGACCCCGTACCTCGTCCGCCCGCTCCAGCCGCAGCAGCACGAACGGCGCGGCGGCCGGCTCGACCACCTGGACCTCCCCGAACTCCGCGAGTCCGGCCAGCAGATGCGCCCGGTCCACCGTGATCCGGTCCGCGGCGTCGGCCGCCTCCACCAGCGCGCGCGGCTCCATGCATGCCTCGGCCGCGGCCAGCGCGGGGGACGACACCGGCCACAGCGGCTGCGCCTCCTGCAACAGGGCCACTGTCGCCGGCTCGGCCACCACATAGCCGATCCGCAGCCCCGCAAGACCCCAGGTCTTCGTCAGGCTCCGCAGCACCACGAGACCGGGCACATCCGTGCGCTCGCACAGCGCCTCACGCTCACCCGGTACGGCGTCCATGAACGCCTCGTCGACCACCAGCGTCCGCCCGGGTCTGGCCAGTTGCTCCAGGACCCGCGCCGGGTGCAGCACGGACGTCGGGTTGGTCGGGTTGCCGACCACCACCAGATCCGCGTCGTCGGGCACCGCCGCCGGATCCAGCCGGAAGCCGTCCTCCGGGCGCAGCAGCACCCGGCGCACCTCGTGCCCCGCCGCCCGCAGGGCCGCCTCGGGCTCGGTGAACTGCGGGTGCACGACGACCGGCCGCCGTGGGGGCAGCGCCCGTGCGATCAGTACGAAGGCCTCGGCGGCGCCCGCTGTGAGCAGAACCCTTTCCTCAGGCAGCCCATGACGTCCGGCGACCGCGGTCCGCGCCTGCCGCCCGTCCGGGTACGCGGCCAGCGACCCCAGCGACCCGGCTATCCGCTCCCGCAGCCAGTCGGGGGGCGTGTTGGTCCGTACGTTGACCGCGAGGTCGGTCAGGTCCTGGCCGCGTACTTCCGCGTCGCCGTGGTGCCGCAGATCGGGCCCGGCGCTCTCGATGTGCTTCGTGGGGGGCAGCATGGCAGTAATGGTGAACGGCTCGGCGCCATTCGTCGATGCCGTGGGACGGTCCTGTGGTCTCCGGCGCGCCACCGCGCAGGTCGCCGAAGCCGATTTCCGCTTGGGTACCAGCAGTTCACCGGCGTCCACGAGCGCCGCCGCCTCCGCGACCGATCCGGTGGACACGGCCCTGCGGACCGCCTCCGACGGGCCGGGAACGCCGACCTCGGCCAGCACCTCGGCCGAGTAGGAGCGCACGGGCACGCCGAGGCGCGCCGCCGCGCCGACGATGCCCGGCTCCCGCGCCCTGGTGTCGAGGGTGGCCAGTTCGGTCACCTCACCGGCCTCGGGTCCCGCCTCGTCGAGCGTCCTGCGGATCAGCTCGGACACCTCGTCGGCCCGGACGCCGCGACGGGCACCGACGCCGACGACCAGCGCGGCCCGGGTCATGGCCGGGTCCTTCCGGGAGACAGAGGAGGAGACGGGGGCGGAAACAGGGACGCGGACGGGGCGAACATTGCCTGCCGCGGCACTAGAAAGGGCCCATGGCGGTATTCGTCGCGCTCGGCGCGTTCCTGATGACCCTGGCGGGCGGCTGGGTCGCGCAGCGCGTCAGCGACCGCAGGCACCTCGTGCTCGGCTTCGCCGGCGGACTGATGCTGGGCGTCGTCGGTCTCGATCTGCTGCCCGAGGCGGTGGAGGCGGCGGGCGGTCTGGTCTTCGGGGTGCCGGCCGCCCTGCTGCTGTTCGTCGGCGGATTCCTGACGGCCCATCTCGTGGAGCGCTCGCTCGCCGTACGCCAGGCGGCACACGGGGCGGGCGAGGAGCGGGTGCCGCAGGTCGGGCTGACGGCGGCGGCCGCGATGGTGGGCCACAGCCTGATGGACGGCGTCGCGCTCGGCGCCGCCTTCCAGGTCGGCGGCGGGATGGGCGCCGCCGTCGCGCTCGCCGTCATCACGCATGACTTCGCCGACGGATTCAACACGTACACGATCACCAGCCTCTACGGGAACGCCCGCCGCAAGGCGCTCCTGATGCTGTACGCGGATGCGCTGGCCCCGATCGTCGGAGCGGCGACCACGCTGCTGTTCACCCTTCCGGAGGAACTGCTCGGCTGTTATCTCGGATTCTTCGGCGGGGCGCTCCTCTATCTCGCCGCGGCCGAGATCCTCCCCGAGGCGCACCACGCGCACCCGGCCCGCTCCACGCTGCTGTGCACGGTCGTGGGGGTGGGCTTCATCTGGCTGGTGGTCGGCATCGCGGACTGACCTCACCCCCGGCACCGCTCCACGAAACGCCGCGCCACCGAGGGCTCCGCGGCCCAGTGCGTGTGCAGATAGCTCGCGTGCACGCCCTGCCGCACGAAGCCCTCGACCCGTCGCTCCGGCTGAAGCAGACCCCAGGCGGGCGTCGTACCGGCCCCCGGCTCCAGCACCGTACGGTGGAACTCGTGCCCGCGCAGCCGCGTCCCGGCCTCCGCCAGCACGCTGTCGGACACCGCCACCGCCTGCCGGTAGCCGAGCGTCAGCCGCTCCGACATCCGGGCCGATGCGTCCAGCACCCCGCACATCGGACGCCCGTCCAGCTCACGGGCCAGATAGAGCAGCCCCGCGCACTCCGCGGCCACCGGGGCACCCGACAGCGCCAGATCCGTCACCGCACGGCGCAGCGGCTCGTTCGCCGACAGCTCGGGCCCGTACACCTCGGGGAAGCCTCCGCCGATGACCAGTCCCGCCGTGCCCGCGGGCAGCTTCTCGTCGTGCAGCGGGTCGAAGGCGACCACATCGGCGCCCGCCGACGCCAGCAGCTCGGCGTGCTCCGCGTAGGCGAAGGTGAAGGCCGCCCCGCCCGCCACGGCCACCACCGGCCGACTCCCCTCCTGGGGGTACGCCCGAGGCTCCCACGCGTCGTCGGAGAGGTCGGGCGCCGAACGGGCCAGCGCCATCAGCGCGTCCAGATCGCAGCCCTCACGTACGCGTTCACCCATCGCGCTCACGGCGTCCAGGGCGTCGGTCCGCCGCTCGGCGACCGGGACGAGACCCAGATGACGCGAGGGGGTCGCCACCTGCGGCGCGCGCCGCAGCACCCCGAGCACCGGCAGCCCGGACTCGTCGAGCGCCTCCCGCAGCAGCGCCTCATGGCGGTCGGACGCCACCTTGTTCAGGATCACCCCGCCGATCCGCACCTGGGGGTCCCAGGACGCGAAACCGTGCACCAGGGCCGCGACCGAACGCGACTGCGACGACGCGTCGACGACGAGCACGACGGGCGCCCGCAGCAGCTTGGACACCTGGGCGGTCGAGGCGAGTTCCCCTTCCCCCGAGGCCCCGTCGTACAGCCCCATCACGCCTTCGACGACAGCCAGGTCACAGCCGCGCGCGCCGTGCGTGAACAGCGGGGCGATCAGCTCGGGCCCGCACATGTACGCGTCGAGGTTGCGCCCCGGGCGGCCCGTCGCCATGGCGTGGTACCCGGGGTCGATGTAGTCGGGCCCCACCTTGTGCGGGGACACCGCGAGGCCACGCCCCGCGAAGGCCGCCATCAGGCCCGTGGCCACCGTGGTCTTGCCGCTGCCCGAAGCGGGCGCCGCGATGACCAGACGAGGAACACTCACCACTCGATGCCTCTCTGGCCCTTCTGGCCCGCGTCCATCGGGTGCTTGACCTTCGACATGTCGGTCACCAGGTCGGCGGCGTCGATCAGCTTCTGCGGGGCGTTGCGGCCCGTGATCACCACATGCTGCGTCCCCGGCCGGTTCCGCATCACCTCGACGACCTCGTCGGTGTCGATCCAGCCCCAGTGCATCGGATAGGCGAACTCGTCGAGCACGTACAGCTTGTACGTCTCGGCCGCCAGGTCACGCTTGACCTGCTCCCAGCCCTCGCGGGCCTTCTCCTCGTTGTCGAGCTGATTGTCCCGCTGGACCCACGACCAGCCCTCGCCCATCTTGTGCCAGTCGACGCTGCCGCCCTCGCCGCTCGCGCCCAGCACCTTCAGCGCGTTCTCCTCGCCGACCTTCCACTTCGCCGACTTCACGAACTGGAACACCCCGATCGGCCAGCCCTGGTTCCAGGCACGCAGCGCGAGGCCGAAGGCCGCCGTCGACTTGCC
The DNA here is from genome assembly GCF_045162755.1 of Streptomyces sp. NBC_01012. NCBI lineage: Bacteria > Bacillati > Actinomycetota > Actinomycetes > Kitasatosporales > Streptomycetaceae > Streptomyces > Streptomyces sp. NBC_01012. The sequence goes on from NZ_CP108688.1 coordinate 6,193,227, forward strand.
CTTGCCGACGCCCGTGTGGACGAACAGCAGCGGACGGTTGCGCCGCTGGCGTGTCGTCAGTCCGTCGTCCGGTACCGATACCGGCTGTCCCTGTGGCATCAAGCGGCCTTTCGTGTAGCGGTGATGTCCTTGACCAGACCGGCGATCGAGTCGGCGCGCAGCTCGTCGAGCGTGACCGCGCTGCCTCCCAGATCCCGTGCGAGCTGTGCGGCGAGACCGAGGCGTACGAACCCCGACTCGCAGTCCACGACGACGGACGCGGTGCCCTCGGAGGCATGCAGCCGTCCGGCGCGCGCCGCCAGCGCCACCGGGTCGACACCGCCGGTCGCCCGGCCGTCCGTCACCACGACGAGCAGCGCCCGACGTGACGGATCACGCAGCCGCTCCACCCGCAGTACGTCGTGCGCCTTGAGCAGCCCGGCGGCCAGCGGGGTGCGCCCGCCGGTCGGCAGCGACTCGAGCCGCGCGGCGGCGGCGTCGACCGACGAGGTGGGGGGCAGCGCGACCGCGGCCTCCCTGCCCCTGAAGGTGACCAGGCCGACCTTGTCGCGGCGCTGGTACGCGTCGAGCAGCAGCGACATCACGGCGCCCTTGACCGCGCTCATCCGCTGCCGTGCCGCCATCGACCCGGAGGCGTCCACGACGAACAGCACGAGATTGCCCTCGCGCCCCTCCCGTGTCGCCTGCCGCAGATCGTCCCGCCGTACGACCAGACCACGCCCGGAACGGCCGCGCGCCCGCTGGTGCGGCGCCGCCGCCTGCACGGTCGCCGCCAGGTGCAGCTTCGTCAGCGCACCCTCAGGACGGCGCGATCCGGTGGTCCTGCCGTGCTCGGTACGCGCCCGGGAGCGCCGCCCCGCCGCGCCGTCGCCCAGGCCCGGCACGCTGAGCGCCTTCGTACGGAACGGCTCGCCGGCCCGCACGGGCTGCTGCTCCCCGCCCCCGCCCGGCGCGGGCGCGTCGCCGCTCCCGGTCTCCTGCCCGCCGGGCGCGTCGGAGCTGTCGGGGCCGCCGGTGTCCTGCCCGTCGTCATCAGGGCCGTCCGTGCCCTTGCCGCCGTCGTCGGGGCCGCCGCCCTGCGGGGGCACCCCGCCGCCGGGCCCGTCTGGGTCCGGGTCGTCGTCCTCGCCGTCGGCCGCGGCTTCATCCAGTGCCTCGTCCAGCTTGTCCTCGTCCAGCCCGGGCGCGTCGAACGGATTGCGCCGGCGCCGGTGGGGGAGCGCCAGGAGCGCGGCCTGCCGCACATCGTCGGCGACGACCTCCTCACGCCCCGCCCATGCCGCCAGCGCCGTCGCGGTGCGGGCCATGACGATGTCGGCCCGCATCCCGTCGACCTCGAACGCCGCGCAGGTCGCCGCGATCTGCCGCAACACGCCGTCGCCGAGCACCACACGGGGGAGCAGGGCGCGCGCGGCGACGATCCGCTCGCGCAGCGCCGACTCCTCGTCGGCCCACCGTGCGGCGAAGGCGGCCGGGTCGTCGTCGTACGCCAGCCTGCGCCGTACGACCTCGACGCGCAGATCCGTATCGCGTGAGGCCGCCACCTCGACGGTCAGCCCGAAGCGGTCCAGCAACTGCGGGCGGAGCTCGCCCTCCTCGGGGTTCATCGTCCCGACCAGCAGGAAGCGTGCCGCGTGACGGACGGACACGCCCTCACGCTCGACGTACGAGGCACCCATGGCCGCCGCGTCGAGCAGCAGGTCCACCAGATGGTCGTGGAGGAGATTGACCTCGTCGACATAGAGGATGCCGCGGTGGGCGTCGGCGAGCAGTCCGGGCTCGAAGGCCTTCACACCCTCGGAGAGCGCCCGCTCGATGTCGAGTGCGCCGACCAGCCGGTCCTCCGACGCGCCGACCGGAAGCTCCACGGTCCGCGCCGGACGCGACACGCCCGTACCCGCCTCGTGGGGCCCGTCGGGGCACGCCGGATCGGGCGCCGCCGGGTCGCACGAGAAGCGACACCCCGGCACGGCCTCCACCTCGGGCATGAGCGCGGCCAGCGCCCGTACGGCGGTGGACTTCGCGGTCCCCTTCTCCCCACGGACCAGGACCCCGCCGACGGCGGGACTGACGGCGTTGAGCAGGAGCCCGAGCCGTAGATCGTCCTGCCCGACGATGGCGGTGAAGGGATAGGGCGTACTCACAGGGCCTCCTCGTTCGCAGAAAAATCAGTGCCAATACGCGGGTCCGTCCGGGGCGACAGGCCCGCCTCCGGCGCACCCGGCGCGATGAACGGCAGCCCCGCCGGCGCACCGCCCTCGATCAGCCGCCACAACGCGTCCGTGTCCGCGTGCTCCTCGATCAGATCCCCCAGCCGGTCCAGCTGCTCCTCCCGCAGCGCCCCGAAGCTCGTGTCGGGCGCCGCGGTGAACCGCCGCCCCGAGGCGCGCGCGACCTCGCTCAGGAACGCCCGCCGGAACCCGTCGCTCTCCAGCGAGCCGTGCCAGTGCGTCCCCCAGACCGAGCCCACCCGGCACCCGTCGAGGAACGGCTCACCGCCGCTCACCTCGGCGACCCCGTGATGGATCTCGTACCCCTCCACCGGCTCCCCGAGCGCCGAACCGACGGGCCGGCCGAGCACCTTCTCCCGGCCGAAGCGGACCCGCACCGGCAGCAGCCCGAGCGCGTCGACCACCCCGGCACGCGACTCCACCTCGTCCTCGATGCGCTCGCCCAGCACCTGGAACCCGCCGCAGATCCCCAGCACAGGGCGCCCCTCGGCGGCCCGCCGCCGCAGCGCGTCGGCGAGTCCCCGCTCGCGCAGCCACGCCAGAGCCTTCACGGTGCCCCGTGTCCCGGGCACGACGACGAGGTCCGCGTCGGCGAGTTCGTCCGCCCGGTCCACGAACCGCACCACCACACCCGGCTCGGCCGCCAGCGCGTCCACATCGGTGAAGTTCGACATCAGCGGCACCGCGCACACGGCGACCCGCAGGACGTCCTCGCCGTGCGGCGGCGCCACGGCCGACTCCCGCACGGTGCCGCGCGTCGACACCCTCCCCCGAGCTCTCAGCTGCGTTCGAGCAGGGGGGACCCCCATCCCGTCCTCCTCGTCGATGCCCAGACCGTGGGTATACGGCAGCACCCCGTACGTACGACGCCCCGTGAGCCCGAGCAGCATGTCGAGCCCCGGCTCCAGCAGCGACACGTCGCCGCGGAACTTGTTGACGAGGTATCCGGCGACCAGCGACTGGTCCTCGGGGCTCAGCAGCGCCGTCGTACCGAAGAAGGAGGCGAAGACGCCGCCCCGGTCGATGTCGCCGACCACCAGCACGGGAAAGCGCGCGGCCCGCGCGATGCCCATGTTCACGATGTCCGTACGCCGCAGATTGATCTCGGCAGGACTGCCCGCCCCCTCGCAGATCACGGCGTCATACGTGCCCCGCAGCTGCTCCAGACAGTCCACGACCGTGCCCAGCAGCGCCTCCTGCCGCCCCCCGTGGTAGCCGCGCGCACTCATCTCGCCGACCGGCTTCCCCATCAGGACGACCTGGCTCGACCGGTCGCCGCCCGGCTTGAGCAGCACCGGGTTCATCAGCGCCGACGGCTCCACCCTGGCGGCCTGCGCCTGCATCGCCTGGGCGCGGCCGATCTCCGCACCCTCGCGGGTGACGAAGGAGTTCAGCGACATGTTCTGCGCCTTGAAGGGCGCGACCTTCACCCCCCGGCGCACCAGCCACCGGCAGATCCCGGCGGTGACGACGCTCTTGCCCGCGTCCGACGTGGTCCCCGCGACCAGCAGCCCGCCGCTCATGTGGCTCTCCGTCCCATGGCTCTCCGTCCCATGGCCGAGCGCCCCGCCGCACACACGGCGAGGGCCAGCACACTCACCCGGCGCGACAGCCGCACCGCGCGTTCGATGTCCGTGGTCCGTACGTCCCGGCCCGTCGCGCCGCCCAGCACCGGCCGGTGCTCGACCCGCCCGCCGTACGCCAGCGTGCCGCCGAGCCGTACGCCGAGCGCCCCCGCGAACGAGGCCTCCACCGGGCCCGCGTTCGGGCTGGGATGGCGGCCCGCGTCGGCCCGCCAGGCCCGTACGGCCTCGCGCGCCCGCCCGCCCGCGGCCACGGCGAGCGCGGCGGTGAGCCGGGCCCCCGGCCAGCCGGCCACGTCGTCGAGCCGGGCGGACGCCCAGCCGTAGCGCCGGTGACGTGGGGACTTGTGCCCGACCATCGCGTCCAGGGTGTTGACGGCGCGGAAGGCGACAAGACCCGGCACCCCGCCGAGCGCACCCCACACCAGGGCGCCCACGACGGCGTCGGAGGTGTTCTCGGCGACGGACTCCACCACGGCGCGGGCGATGCCGGGCCCGTCCAGCGACTGCGGATCACGTCCGCACAGATGCGGCAGCAGCTCCCGGGCGCGCTCGATGTCCCCGGCGGCCAGCGCACCGGCGATGGCACGGGCCTCGCGGCCCAGCGAGGTGCCCCCGACGACGGACCAGGTGGCGGCGGCGGTCAGCGCGACCGCGGCAGCCGGACGGTCGCGCACGGCACGGGCGGCCAGCGCCGCGGCGCCCGTGGCGCCACCGGCGCAGACGAGCGTGTGCAGGGCGCCCCAGCCACGGTGATCGCGCCACAGCCGGTTCTCGACGCCCGCCGCCGCACGCCCGAAGGCGGCGACCGGATGGCCCCGCCTGGGATCACCGAGCAGCAGATCGCCGATCAGACCGGCGGTGGCGCCGTACGCGAAGACGCGGTCGGCTCGCACCGCTCAGCCGGCCGTCGCGCCTTGGAGCTTCGGGGCAGCAGGTGGTGCGCCGACCGACGCAGGGCAGCCAGACATGGCGTATGTCCTCACTCAGGGTCCGCGCCCTGGTTCGACGTGACCGGCGACGAGAGTCTCCTGGCTTCCGGATCCGCAGTTCCTCCGGCCTTCCAGCCCGCGATGGCGGACCGTGACTTCCGAATGGAGGCTGCTCCCCGGTGACAGTGGCGGGACCGCGCCGGATTCGCACCGGCTTCCTCTCCTGTCGCCGTAAACGGCTCCGGCAGTCCACCACGCCCCGCGAACGCCAGTCAACCTGCCGTTGACCTGCGAGGCTTCAGTGTGCTGAGACGCACACCGGGCCGGACACACGTGCGGTGTGTCCGGCCCGGTGCCCTGCCCGATCCGAGGTCAGGCGACGATCAGATAGATCCCGTACGCGACGGCCGCCAGGCACAGCCCGAAGCAGGCGTACGCGCCGGTGCGCGTCAGGACGCCGGCCCCGCCGCCCTGCGCCGTCGGCGTCCGCCGGGCCAGACCGGTGACGCCGAGGGTGAAGAGGCCGACCAGTGCGACGGTGACCACGAGACTGACGCCGAAGACGGTGGCGAGAGCTGCCCAGTCGATGTTCATGCGGTTGTGTCCTTACACCGTGGCCGGGTCGGCCGGGGTACCGGCCGTGGGGGCCGGGATGGTGGTCTTGAGGTCCGGTACGGCGGTACCGGCGGGCGGCGGGCTGACCGCGGCGACGGCGGTGGTGACGACGCCCGCGGGCTCCGCGCCCACCGTCACGTTGGTGTGGTCGACCGGCTTGCGGCGCGACAGCGTCCAGATGGCACCCGAGCCCGCGACGAGCAGGACGGCGACCGCCGTGACGCCCCAGGGGCCCTGCTTGGTCAGGAACTCGGCACCCGCGCCGACCAGTCCTGCGGCCGGCAGCGTGAGCCCCCAGGCGACGAACATCCGGGTGGCGGTGGACCAGCGGACCGTGCCCCCCTTGCGTCCGAGTCCGGCGCCCATGACGGCGCCGGAGCAGGACTGCGTGGTGGAGAGCGAGAAGCCGAGGTGCGAGGAGGCCAGGATGACCGTGGCCGCGCTGGTCTGGGCGGCGAAGCCCTGCGGCGGACGCAGCTCGGTCAGGCCGCTGCCCATGGTGCGGATGATGCGCCAGCCGCCGAGGTAGGTGCCCATCGCGATGGCGATACCCGCGCAGGTGATGACCCAGACGGGCGGGTTGGAACCGGGGGAGAGGACCCCGCCGGTGACCAGGGCCAGGGTGATGATGCCCATGGTCTTCTGCGCGTCGTTGGTGCCGTGGGCGAGCGAGACGAGACCGGCCGAGGCTATCTGGCCGGCGCGGTACCCCTTGGCGGTCGACTTCAGCTGCGCCTCGTCGGTGATGTTCCGGTTGATGCGGTACGTCAGCTTCGTGGCGAGCAGCGCGGCGACACCGGCCACGACGGGCGCGGCGACGGCGGGCAGCAGGACCTTCGTGACGACGGTGCCGCCGTTGATCGAGGACCAGCCGGCCGACATGACCGCGGCGCCGATGAGGCCGCCGAAGAGTGCGTGGGAGGAACTGGAGGGCAGGCCGACCAGCCAGGTCAGCAGATTCCACAGGATCGCGCCGACGAGCGCCGCGAAGATGACCTCGGTTCTGAGGCCGTTCTCATTGATGATCCCGCCGGAGATCGTCTTGGCGACCTCCACCGACAGGAACGCGCCGACGAGGTTGAGAACGGCGGACATGGCCACCGCTGTCTTGGGCTTGAGTGCGCCGGTCGAGATGGTGGTGGCCATCGCGTTGGCGGTGTCGTGGAAACCGTTCGTGAAATCGAACACGAGAGCCGTCACGATCACGATCGCGAGCAGCAGCGTGATGTGTTCCATTTACCCAGGCAATCGTTCGACGTCAGTGGCAGGTGGAACGTAAGCAACCTGGGTGAACGGAAGATGAACTGGGCAGGGCGGCACGGTGACCCCAACCGCGTACGCCCGTTCCGCTTGTGTGTGCGAGGGGCGGCAGGGCCTCCGGGGCCCCGGCCCGGCCCTCCCTGGGAGACATCGATCACCCGGGCGGCAGACCCTACGATCGCCGCATGAGTGACGTGAGCGCGGACGCGATCGGGCAGGCGTGGGACGGTGTCGTCGCGACGGCCCGGCGGACGGCGGCGGACGGCCTGGTCGTCGGCACCTCGGGCAACGTGTCGGCCAGGGTCGGCGAGATCGTCCTGGTCACGCCCAGCGGCGTGCCCTACGACCGGCTGGGCCCCGAGGACGCCGTCGGCGTCGACCTCGAAGGGCGCCAGGTGCTCGGCGACCTGGTCCCGACCAGCGAACTCCCGCTCCACCTGGCCGTCTACCGGGGCACCGACGCCACCGCCGTCGTCCACACCCACGCCGTGCACGCCACGGCGGTCTCCACCCTCGTCCCCGAGGTGCCGCTCGTCCACTACGCCGCAGCCCTGCTAGGCGGCCCCGTCCGCACCGCCCCCTACGCGCGCTACGGGACGCGGGAGCTCGCCGACCACATGCTCGCCGCCCTGCGCGACCGCACCGGCTGCCTGCTGCAGAACCACGGCACCGTCACCTACGGCGCCACCCTCGACGAGGCCTACGACCGCACCGCCCAGCTCGAATGGATGTGCAGGCTCTGGCTCACCGCGAGCTCCGTGCCCGGACACCGGCCGAACCTCCTCACCCCTGCCCAGCTCCGCGACGTACAGGACGCCCTCAAGGGCTACGGTCAGCCCGGCTGAGCCCCGGCCCCGCCCGTACGGCCGCCACCCACTGGCACGGGCCGCCGCGGCCCAGGACACTGAAGCCGTGCGCCCGGCAACAGCGGCGGCAGTGGCCGCAACCTCGATCCTCGGCGTCGGCGCGGCAGCGGTCGCCGCCGGCCGCTACGCCAGCGACGCCGCCCTCGGGGCGCCCTCGCCCTCGCCACGGCCCTTCCCCGGCGACCGCCGTCTCACCGTGCACGCCACAGCGGCCGGCCGGATCACCCTGACCCGCTCCTTCCCCGCGCTGCGCCCCGGCACGTACGGCCTGACCGGCCGGGGCGTCCACGCGGTGGTGGGCCCGGTGGTCGAACAGTCACCCGACGACTCCCCGACCTCGGCCGACACCGTCGTACGCCGGCTCGAACGCGTGAACCTCGGCAGCCTGAAGCCGGGCACCCGGGTCCGCCTCACCCCGGAGATCCACCGAGGCGATCCGCTCGCCGCACTCGGCCTCGCGCACAAGGAGATCGAGATCCCCGGCGAACTCGGTGTCCTGCCCGGCTGGTTCGTGCCCGCCGTGCGCACCACCTGGGTGATCACGGTGCACGGCCTCGGCACCAGCAGGGACCACCCCATGAACGTGATGGATTTCCTGCACGCCCAGCAGTTCCCCGTGCTCGACCTGGCCTACCGGGGCGATGCGGGCGCCCCGCGCTCCCCGGACGGTCTCGGCCACCTCGGCGAGTCCGAATGGCGCGACCTCGACGCCGCCATCCGCTACGCCGTGCGCTACGGCGCGGAGAACGTCATCCTGTACGGCTGGTCGACCGGCGCATCGATGGCACTGCACGCGGCCGTCAACTCCGCGCTGCGCGACCGCATCAGCGGACTCGTCCTGGACTCCCCGGTCCTGGACTGGCGGACCACCCTGCGCGCCCTCGCCTCGGCCCGGGGTGTCCCCGCCGCGCTGCTGCCCCTCGCCGTCCGGGCCGCCCAGGGCCAGACAGGGCTGCACGGAGCGCCGCTCCTGCGCACCTCGGTGCCGACGGCCCTGCACACCCCCACCCTCGTCGTGCACGGCCCCGACGACACCCTGGCGCCCTGGCAGCCGTCCCAGGAGCTCGCCGCGCGCCGCCCCGACCTGGTGACCCTGCACCCCGTGGCCGATGCTCCGCATGCGGCGATGTGGAATGCGGATCCGGCCGATTACGAAGAGGCACTCCGGCGCTTCCTCACGCCCCTGATGTGAGCTGATGGCCCGGAACCGCCCGGTTGGTGCCCCGGCTCCGAGGCCCTGCGAACGGCGGTGACACGGCCTCCGTTTGGGCTTTCGGCCCGTCAGAGGCAAGACTGCTCCCGTGACGTCCCGTACCCCGCGCGACTCCAGGCTGCGACTTGTCCGCCCGCGACCCCAGGCGACCGCCCGCAAGGCCGTGACGACCCGGCGCACCAGGCCGGCCCCCCGGCCGCCCGAGGGCACACCGCCCCCGGCGGAACTGGCACGCCAGGCCAGGGCCGTACTGGCCGACTCCGTACGGATCGCCCACTGGGCGGCGAACGGCACGAGCCCGGGCACCGTCCCGCTCGCGGCCCAGGCACTCGAACGGGCCTCGGCCGCGCTCGAACTGTCCCCGGTCCAGGTGCTGGCCGGATGGGACCGGGCCAGACTGGCCGGCCTCATCGAGCTGCACGGCGACACCGCCCGCCCCGGCTGGCGGCTGCGCGCCTGGGACCGCGACGATTCCGCGGTGCTCCGTGGCTGGGTCGCGCTCTTCGACGCCTGGTCCCTTGTTCATGCCTCACCCGACGGTATCGAGGCCGGCGCGGTGGCGGAAGCCGTCGAGGCCGTACCCCAGGTGCTCTCCCTCCTCCAGCTCTCCGAGGGCACCGTCACCGTGCCCGCCCTCCTCGACCTGCTCGGACAGCGCGTCGCGGAACTCCACGAGGAGCGGTGCGAGGTGCCGTACGGGCCGCAGGAGCAGCCCGCGCCCGCCGACGCCGCGGGACCCTCCGCCGACCTGAACGCCCTGCTGCTCGACTGGGCACTCGAAGGCCTCGCCTCCGTCGGCGCCCTCACGCTCGGCGGCGGCCACGCCACCCTCACTCCGCTGGGCAGCTGGGCGGTCTGGGTCAAGCTGGAGCAGATCTGCGTCGCCGCGCAGAGCCCGGCCGGCAACATCGAGCAGCCGGCGGCCGACATGCTGCTCGGCTGCGCACGGCTCACCCCCGGCCCGGCCCGCGACGAATACCGCGCCTGGCTGGCCGCCCGCCCCGTCGGCAGCGCCGTGGCCGAACTCCTGGCCGTCGCCCGGGGCGAGGACGCCCTGCTGCGCGGCCTCGCCTTCGAGGCGCTGCGCGTCGTCGGCGCCCCCGCGGAGCCCGTCGTCCGCTCCGTCGTCACCGAGGCGTCGCTGCGCCCCTACGCGCTGCTCTGGCTCGCCGAGTACGAGGGGAACGACCCGGACGACGCCCAGGACGTCCTCAGCCGCGAGGAGGCCACCTGGCTCTGGGTCGACACCGCGGCGGCCGTGGCCGACCACGGCGAGACCGGGCTGCTGGTCCGCCATCTCGACTCCGCCGTCCAGGGCACCGTCCCCGCGCTCCTGGACGAGGTGCGGGCCGTAGGACACCCGAGGACCGTCCAGGTGCTGGTCGCCCTTGCCGCCGCGCATCCGGACCCCGCCCTGGCCAAGGCCGTACGCCGGGCCGCCTTCCAGGTGCACACCGGAGGGGCGTGACCCGCCCGCGCGGGCACCGGGGGAGTCAGTGCGAGGCGCCCGGGGCGTACGTCCCGAAGCTCCAGACATTGCCCTCGGCGTCCCGCGCCATGTAGTCGCGTGAGCCGTAGTCCTGGTCGGTGGGCGGCATCAGGATCTCCACGCCGTGCTCCACGGCCCGCGCGTGGTGGGCGTCCAGCTCGTCCACGACGACATGGACGCCCGCGGGGCCCGCACCGGCCATGGCCTCGGCGAACACACCCGCGCGCCCCTTGGAACCCAGCATCACCCTGCCGTTGCCGCAGGACAGCTCGGCGTGGAGCACGCTGCCGTCCTCGCCCTCGTACACCGCTTCCTCGGTGAATCCCAGAGCCTGCGTCAGCACTCCGATCGCGGCCCTCGCGTCGTCGTACAGAATCGTCGGAAAGACCGTGGCAACGCCGCCGGTGCCTGCCATCACGCTCACCTCTCCCGCTCGCTCACACCCCTGCGGTGTGATCTCGCTCTCAGTCTTGCACCGGCCACCGACAATGTCGGCCGACGATGACGCAGGGGCCGGGCACCTCGCGCCTGGCAGCACCCTCCGCGGAGTGGCCACGGGCCGGGAGCACGCGGTGAATCGGGTGGACAACGCCAGTAGACTGGGTCCCATGGCATTTCTCCTTGTGCATGAGTAACGGCGTCGAGTCGTGAGTCCGTAGTCCCTCCGCCGTCCAAACACCGCCCTGGAGTTTTTCCGTGATCACCGCTTCCGGTATCGAGCTGCGCGCCGGCGCCCGCATGCTCATCGAGTCCGCCTCCTTCCGCATCGCCAAGGGCGACCGCATCGGCCTGGTCGGCCGCAACGGCGCGGGCAAGACCACGCTCACCAAGTGCCTGGCGGGCGAGGGGACGCCGGCCGGCGGCACCATCACCAACAGCGGTGAGGTCGGCTACCTCCCGCAGGACCCGCGTACCGGGGACCTCGACGTCCTGGCCCGCGACCGCATCCTCTCGGCCCGTGGGCTCGACGAGATCCTGCGCAAGATGCGGGAGAACGAGGAGCGGATGGCGAACGGCAAGGGCGCCACTCGCGAGAAGGCGATGAAGCGGTACGAGCGCCTGGAGACGGAGTTCCTCACCAAGGGCGGATACGCCGCCGAGGCCGAGGCCGCCACCATCGCCGCCGCGCTGAGCCTGCCCGACCGGGTGCTCGGCCAGCCCCTGCACACGCTCTCCGGCGGTCAGCGCCGCCGTGTCGAGCTGGCCCGCATCCTGTTCTCGGACGCCGACATCCTGCTCCTCGACGAGCCCACCAACCACCTGGACGCGGACTCCATCGTCTGGCTGCGTGACTACCTCAAGACCTACCGCGGCGGCTTCATCGTGATCTCCCACGACGCCGAGCTGATCGAGACGGTGGTCAACAAGGTCTTCTACCTCGACGCCAACCGCTCGCAGATCGACATCTACAACATGGGCTGGAAGCTCTACCAGCAGCAGCGCGAGGCCGACGAGAAGCGCCGCAAGCGCGAGCGCCAGAACGCCGAGAAGAAGGCCGCGACCCTGAACTCGCAGGCCGACAAGATGCGCGCCAAGGCGACCAAGACCGTCGCCGCCCAGAACATGGCCAAGCGCGCCGAGCGCCTGCTCTCCGGTCTCGAGGCGGTGCGGGTCTCCGACAAGGTGGCCAAGCTGCGCTTCCCCGAGCCGTCCCCGTGCGGCAAGACCCCGCTGATGGCCGAGGGGCTCTCCAAGTCCTACGGATCGCTGGAGATCTTCACCGACGTGGACCTCGCCATCGACAAGGGGTCGCGCGTCGTCATCCTCGGCCTCAACGGCGCGGGCAAGACCACGCTCCTGCGGCTCCTCGGCGGCGCCGAGAAGCCCGACACCGGTCAGGTCATCGAGGGCCACGGTCTCAAGCTCGGCTACTACGCCCAGGAACACGAGACCCTGGACCCGGAGCGCACGGTTCTGGAGAACATGCGCAGCGCGGCGCCCGACCTCGATCTCGTCGAGGTCCGCAAGACGCTCGGCTCCTTCCTCTTCTCCGGTGACGACGTCGACAAGCCCGCCGGAGTGCTCTCCGGCGGGGAGAAGACCCGTCTCGCCCTGGCGACCCTGGTGGTCTCCTCCGCCAACGTCCTGCTGCTCGACGAGCCGACGAACAACCTCGACCCGGCCAGCCGCGAGGAGATCCTCGGCGCGCTGCGCACGTACAAGGGCGCCGTCGTCCTCGTCACCCACGACGAGGGCGCGGTCGAGGCCCTCCAGCCGGAGCGGATCATCCTGCTGCCCGACGGCGTCGAGGACCTCTGGAGTGCGGGCTACCGCGAGCTGGTCGCCCTCGCCTGAGCCCCGGGCGCGCCCTGGAATCCGTCGCGGAGCCCGGTGATCCAACGCGTCTGGATCATTCGGCCCATCGGTGATCCATCATCTGGGCGAGCAGGTCTCGTACCCCGGCGCGGCGCCCGGCGGATGGCTGCCGGGCGCACTCAGTTCGGGCAACCGGACCCCGTACGGCCCTGACCTGCCCGTTTTTCTCTGAGACGGCCCCACGCGGGCCCGAGTGCCCCTCCGAATGCCTGATTCCGCTTGTGTCCGGCCGCTTGTGGACGGGGAATCCGGTCGTACGGACCTTGCCGAATGGGTGGCCAGGAAGCCCGGGAGGGGTGATCATGAGAGTCCAGAGCGCACTTCCTTGAGGAGGCACGGGTGGCCGAGACTCTGAAGAAGGGCAGCCGGGTGACCGGCGCCGCGCGTGACAAGCTCGCGGCAGACCTGAAGAAGAAATACGACTCCGGTGCGAGCATCCGGGCGCTGGCCGAGGAAACGGGCCGTTCCTACGGATTCGTCCACCGGATGCTCAGCGAGTCCGGAGTCACGCTGCGGGGACGCGGCGGAGCGACTCGGGGCAAGAAGGCCGCTTCGGCCTGACGGTGACGAGCGGCCGGTTTCCTGGGCCGGTCCGCACCAGCTCCGACGGGTGTCCGGAACACCGGGTGGCCACCCGGTCGATCGTCAGGTCGTCCGGGTGGTTACTGTTCAGTTCAGTTACTTGCCAGTAAGTGCTGACTGCAGCCGATCCGGAGGCGCCCATGACCTCGCACGACTCTGTGCTCGACAAGGACGGTGTACGGCTCACCGTCGATGACGCGGTTGCCACGGTGACGCTCACCAACCCGGCCAAGCGCAACGCTCAGTCTCCCGCTCTGTGGCGGGCGTTGACAGAGGCCGGACGGGCCATGCCCGGCAGCGTGCGGGTCGTCGTGCTGCGCGGCGAGGGCAAGTCCTTCTCCGCGGGCCTCGACCGGCAGGCGTTCGAACCCGGCGGATTCGACGGCGAGCCGTCCTTCCTCGACATGGCGCGCGGCCCGGAGGCCGAGCTCGACGCGACCATCGCCGAGTACCAGGAGGCGTTCACCTGGTGGTGCCGCAACGACATCGTGTCGATCGCGGCCGTCCAGGGCCACGCCATCGGTGCCGGCTTCCAGCTCGCCCTCGCCTGCGATCTGCGGATCGTCGCCGACGACGTGCAGTTCGCCATGCGTGAGACCAGCCTGGGGCTCGTCCCCGACCTCACGGGCACGCACCCCCTCGTCAACCTCGTGGGGTACGCACGCGCGCTCGAGATCTGCGCCACCGGTCGCTTCGTGGGCGCCGAAGAGGCCGAGCGCACCGGTCTCGCCAACCTTGTCGTCCCCGCGGACCAGCTCGACGCGGCCGGGCTCGACCTCGCCGCCGCGCTGCTCGCCGCCCCGCGCGACGCCGTCGTCGAGACCAAGGCGCTGCTCAGCGGTGCCGTCTCGCGGACGTACGAGGAGCAGCGCACCGCCGAGCGGGCCGCCCAGGGCCGTCGGCTGCGCGACCTTGCGGGCCTCTCCGACTGAGACCGGCGGACCCCGCCCCTCACCGTCCGGTGAGGGGCGGCGTCAGTCCCGGTCCGTGACAGTCGTGACCAGCACGGCGACCGTCCCGGGCCCTTCCACGGCCTCGGCCACCGCCGCGCGCACCGCCCGCGCTACATCGAGCGCCCGGCGGTTCCCGGACGTCGCGAGCTCCACCCGGACATGACTCTCCGTGTGCTGCACGGCGCTGCCCAGCACATGCGTCAGCGAGACGACGCCCGGGACCCCGACCGCCGCTGTCCCGGCGACATCGTCCGGCCGCGCCGCGCGTGGGTCGGCGTCCGGCTTCGCGTCCGGCTCGGGCTCCTCCTCCAGCAGCGCCGTCACCGTCAGGTCCACCGACTCGACCACCAGACCGAGCCGCTGGTCCGCCGCCGTCAGCAGGGCGGCGCGCAGGGCGTCCGCCGTCGAGGGCAGCGGCCGCCGTGCCGTCGCGGAGAAGGCCGCCTCGATCCGCAGCGGTCCAGGACGCAGCGCGCTGGGGGGCTTGGGCACCACCGGATCAGGGGCGCCGTCCTCGTCCACCGGGGCGATCCTGAGCGTCCCGATGACGGCCCCCGAACCGGCCGCGGCGTCCCGCAGCACCGCCGCCGCCGCGCGTTCCGCGATCCAGGAGCCGTCGTTCGGACCGCCCAGAGGGAGCAATCTGCCCAGGCCGAGCCGTTCGCGTACCGCAGACGTCCATTGCTCGGCCCTGTACGGGCTGTCAGCCGTTGTCATTGCTCCACCCTGCCCCATCCATGGCGCGCGACCTGGCAAGCGCACTTACTCTGGGCCACGGAAGTTCACCCGCCCCGAAGGGAAGAGCGGCGATGACCGAGAGCTCACAGCGGAACAGGCCCGAAAACTCCGGCAGCGAGACCGGCGGGGACGAGGGCAGGCAGAGCCAGTTCAGCAAGCGCGGCGGGGGAGCCCCCGCGACACGCGGCCGTACCACCATCGCCGACGGCGTGGTCGAGAAGATCGCAGGCCTCGCGGCCCGGGATGTCGGCGGGGTCCACGCGATGGGCAGCGGCATCTCCCGGACGTTCGGCGCGGTACGCGACCGTGTCCCCGGTGGCAACAAGTCCGTCACCCGGGGCGTCAAGGCGGAGGTCGGCGAATCGCAGGCCGCGCTCGACCTGGAGATCGTTGTCGACTACGGCGTGGCGATCGCCGAAGTGGCCCGCGATGTACGGGAGAACGTCATCGCGTCCGTCGAACGGATGACCGGCCTCGAAGTCGTCGAGGTCAACATCGCCGTCAGCGACGTCAAACTGCCCGACGAGGAGGACGACGAGGACGAGTCCGAGTCACGCGTCCAGTAGTTCTCTCTCCCCCCCGCGGCAGTTGAGGAGCACACGATGAGCATGGCTGTGGTCGGCCTGTTGGCCGGCATGGCGCTCGGTTTCGCCGGATACTTCGGCGGGTTCGGGGCCTTTCTGCTGGTCGCCGCGCTGGGCGCGGTCGGTTTCATCGCCGGCCGCTTCCTGGACGGCGACCTCGAACCCGGCGACTTCTTCCGGAGTCGCGAGCGCGGCGACCGGCGAAGGTGACGGCGGTGACAGACCCGGTCGCCGCCGCCGAGCGTGGGCAGACCCGGATCGCCGACCGGGTCGTCGCGAAGATCGCCGCGCAGGCGGCGAAGGAGGCCGTCGGCGAACGGCCCAAGGACGCATCCGTCCCGCGCGCCACCGTCACCGTGCACCGTGACACCGCGCGGGTACGGGTCAGCCTGGACCTCGCCTACCCCTGCGACATCGGCCGTCAGTGCGGCGCGGTGCGTCGCCGTGTCACCGAGCGGGTAGGAACTCTGGCGGGGATGCAGGTTCCCGAAGTGGCGGTGCAGGTGGAACGGCTGCATCCGTCGGGAGCCGGCACCGCACCGGAGGGGAGTATCCGATGACCGAGCCCCAGGACCCTGAGAACAGCACACGCCGTCTGCCCACCGTCGAGTCGGCGCCGGCCGGCGGAGTGCTGGAGATGGACCAGTCGGCCTCCGGTTCCAGCTACGAACCCGCCCCGGCGCAGGACCCGCCGGGCGGCAGAGCGGGCCGTTTCTGGTCCGGACGTAGGATCCCCGCGGCCCTGACCGCCCTGGTCGTGCTCGGCGGCTCCGGAATCCTGCTCTACGACATCGCCGCGGTCAGGGCCGACCACCCGGCCATGCAGTGGCGGCGCTCCGTCGCCGACGACCTGGCGAGCCGTCACCTCGACGACGTATGGGTACTCGCGGGATCGGCGCTCGCGGCGGCGATCGGCCTGTGGCTGCTCCTGCTGGCCCTCACCCCCGGACTGCGCGCCCTGCTCCCCATGAGCCGCAGGCACCCCGGTGTACGGGCCGGACTCGACCGGACCGCCGCCGCCCTCGTCCTGCGGGACCGGGCCGTCGAGGTGTCCGGAGTGCAGTCCGTCCGGGTGAAGATGACCCGGAAGAAGGCGACCGTGCGTGCCCTCTCGCACTTCCGTGAACTCGACGACGTCAGGACCGACCTGGACACCGTCCTGTCCAACGCCATCAGCGAGCTGGGCCTGGCCCGGCCGCCCAGCCTCTCCGTGCACGTACGCCGGCCGGCGAAGAAGGGGTGACCCCGTGATCAAAACCGTCAACCGGGTTCTGCTCGGCCTGGCAGGGCTGATCCTCGTCGTCGTCGGCGGCGCCGTCCTCGCGACAGGGCTCGGCGCTTCCGTACCCTCCTGGTGGCCCTTCGACGGCAGAAGCGACGTGCTGCTCAGCAAGGCCGACCGGACCAGATGGCGGGACGAGGGCTGGTGGTGGCCCACCGTCATCGCGATCCTGGCCGTCCTGGTGGTCCTCGCGCTGTGGTGGCTCCTGGCCCAGCTGCGTCGCGCGCGCCTCGCCGAGGTGCTGGTGGACAGCGGCGACGGCCAGGGAGCGCTGCTGCGAGGCAAGGCCCTGGAGGGTGCGCTCGGCGACGACGCCGAGACCCTGGACGGGGTGTCCGACGCCGACGCCACACTGACCGGCCGGCGCACCGCCCCGCAGGCCAGGCTCCGGCTGCTGATGGAGCCGCACGCGTCCCCCGGACTTGTGCTGCGCGGCGTCCACGAGGGAGCGCTGACCCATGCGCGGACCTCGGCCGGGCTGGACGAGCTGCCCGCCGAGGTCCGGCTGAAGGCGGTCAAGCACCGGGCGGATCGGGTGACCTGACGGCGGCTCGGGCCGTCAGAAGCCGTGCCGTGCGCCGCCGTCGACCGGCACCATGATGCCCGTCAGATAGGAAGCGGCGGGGGAGAGCAGGAAGGCCGAGGTCTTCCCGAACTCCTCCGGGGTGCCGTAGCGGCGCAGCGGGATGTTCGCCTCGTTGGCCCTGCGTGACGCGTCGGCGTCGCCCGACAGGGAGTCGAGCTCACGCACCCGGTCCGTGTCGATCCGGGCCGGCAGCACCCCGACGACCCGGATGCCACGCGGCCCCAGCTCGTCGGCGAGGGACTTGGCGAAGCCGGCGAGGCCGGGGCGCAGCCCGTTGGAGATGGTCAGGCCGGCGATCGGCTCGTGCACCGATCCGGACAGGACGAACCCGATGACACCGCCGTCGCCGAGCGCCTCGGCCGCCGTACGGGCCAGCCGGACGGCGCCGAGGAAGACCGACTCGAAGGCCGACTGCCACTGATCGTCCGTGTTGTCGGCGACGCGTCCGGGCGCCGGCCCGCCGACGCTGACCAGAATGCCGTCCAGCCGGCCGAAGCGCTCCTTCGCGGCGTCCACAAGCCGCCGGGCGGCCAGCGGGTCGGCGTTGTCCGCGGCGAGCCCGACCGCATCGGGGCTCAGCTCCGCGGCGGCCTCGGCGGCGGTCTTCTCGTCACGGCCCGAGATGATCACCTTCGCGCCGTCGGCGGCGAGCGCGCGTGCGGTGGCGTTGCCCAGCCCGCGGGTGCCCCCGGTGACGATGTACACACGGTCCTTCAGTCCAAGATCCATGGCCCTATCCTGCCAAGTGCTCACCCGCGAGGTCGACCGCACTGTTCACCAGGCCGACGTGGCTGAAGGCCTGCGGGTAGTTGCCGAGCTGCCGCCCGGCCACCGGGTCGTACTCCTCGGCCAGCAGCCCCACGTCGTTGCGCAGCTCCAGCAGCCGTTCGAAGAGGACCTCGGCCTCCTCCCTGCGGCCCGTCCGCGTCAGGGCGTCGACCAGCCAGAACGAGCAGGCGATGAAGGCGCCCTCGTCGCCCGGGAGGCCGTCCACCGAACCGCCCTCGGTGCTGTAGCGACGGATCAGACCGTCGTGGGCGAGCTCGCCGCGCACCGCGTCGACGGTCCCCTTCACCCGTGGGTCGTCGGGCGGCAGGAAGCCGGTACGCACGATGAGGAGCGTGGCGGCGTCCAGCTCCTGGGAGCCGTAGTACTGGGTGAAGGTGTTGCGTACGGGGTCGTAGCCCTTCTCGCAGACCTCCGCGTGGACGGCGTCCCGCATCGCCCGCCACCGGTCGGCGTCCCCCGGCAGATCGGGGTTCTCCTCCAGGGTCCGCACCGCACGGTCGGCCGCGACCCAGGCCATCACCTTGGAGTGCACGAAGTGGCGGCGCTGCCCGCGCACCTCCCACAGGCCCTCGTCCGCCTCGCGCCAGGTGGACTCCAGGAAGCCGAGCAGACTCAGCTGCAGGTTCCAGGCGTGCGGCTTGTCGTGGAGCCCCGCGTCGCGTGCCACCCTGAGCGAGTCGATGACCTCGCCGTACACGTCGAGCTGTTGCTGGCGCACCGCGGCGTTGCCCGTGCGGACCGGCAGCGAATTCTCGTAGCCCCGCAGCCACGGCAGCTCCGTCTCGGGAAGCCGGCGCTCACCGGCGAGCCCGTACATGATCTGGAGGTCAGCGGGGTCACCGGCCACGGCCCGCAGCAGCCAGTCCCGCCAGGCGGCGGCCTCCTCCATGAATCCGGCCGAGATCATGGCGCCCAGGGTGAGGGTGGAGTCCCGCAGCCAGCAGTAGCGGTAGTCCCAGTTCCGTACGCCCCCGATCTCCTCCGGCAGCGAGGTCGTCAGGGCCGCGACGATCCCGCCGGTGGGGGCGTAGGTGAGGGCCTTCAGGGTGATCAGGGAGCGGAGCACCGCGTCCCGGTGCTTGCCGTGGTACGTGCACCGTGCCGACCACTTCGCCCAGTCGGCGAGGGTGTGCTTCAGCGCCTTGTGAGGGTCGATCAGCTTGGGGCGGGGGGAGTGCGAGGGGTGCCAGGTAAGGACGAACGCCACCCGCTCGCCCTCGGTGACAGTGAAGGAGGAGCAGGTGCTGAACTGCTGGCCCCACGTCTTCACCGACGGCTCGCTGCGCAGCCAGACGGAGTCGGGCCCCGCGACCGCCACCCGGTGCCCGTGCGAGCGGCGCATCCAGGGGACCACCGAGCCGAAGTCGAACCGCAGCCGCAGGACGGAGCTCATGTCGACACTGCCGCTGACACCCTCGACGATCCGCATGACGTCGGGGGCCTTGTCGCGCTGCGGCATGAAATCGATAACCTTGACGGTCCCGGTTCTGGTCTCCCAGAAGGTCTCCAGGACCAGGGAGTCGCCCGCATAGGAGCGCCGGGTGCAGACGTCCGTGCTGTCCGTGCCCTGGGGGGCGATGCGCCAGTGGCCGTTGTCCTCGTCGCCGAGCAGCGCCGCGAAGCAGGCACCCGAGTCGAAGCGGGGCAGGCAGAGCCAGTCGACGGAACCGTTTCTGCCGACCA
The DNA here is from genome assembly GCF_045162755.1 of Streptomyces sp. NBC_01012. Classification (NCBI taxonomy): domain Bacteria; kingdom Bacillati; phylum Actinomycetota; class Actinomycetes; order Kitasatosporales; family Streptomycetaceae; genus Streptomyces; species Streptomyces sp. NBC_01012. The sequence goes on from NZ_CP108688.1 coordinate 6,212,929, forward strand.
GGGCGGCGGTCTGGAGATCGCCGATGACGGCGTAGTCCTCGATACGTGGGGTCACGCTCTGGCGTCTTCCCGAACCTGAGCCCCGCTAAGCAGCGAAAGCCGTGCGAACAGCGCGGAGCGGACCGGGCGGCCTACGCGGTGGCGGGCTCCGGCTTCTGCGCGTCGTCGTTGTTCCCGGCGTCCTCGCCGCTCTCGGCGTCCTTGGCGGCCGCCTCCTCGCGGTCGCGCTTGTCACGGCGCGCGAGGATGACCCAGCCGACCGGGACCCCGGCGGCGAAGAGCCACCACTGGACGGCGTACGCCATGTGCGGGCCGATGGAGCCGTCGTCGGGGGCGGCGATCGTCTCCGGGCTGCCGCCGGTGGGCTCGGGGTCGGTCAGCTCGACGTACCCGCCCAGCACGGGGTGGCCGAGCAGCTGCGACTGCTGGGAGCTGTTGATCAGCATCACCTGGCGGTCGGGCAGACCTTCGAGGTCCTTGATGCCGCTGGCGCTCGTCGTCTCGTCCGCCTTGAGCCGGCCTGTGAGCGTGACCTCACCGCGCGGCGGGGCGGGGACCTCGGGGAAGGCCTGCTGGTCGTCGGCGGCCGGAACCCAGCCGCGGTTGACCAGGACGGTGCCGCCGCCCTTCAGGTCGAGCGGGGTCAGGACCAGGACGCCGATGCGCTCGTCCCGCGAGGTGCGCCGGCGTACGACCACCTCGTGCGCGGTGTCGTACGTCCCGGTGGCCGTCACGGTGCGCCAGTAGTCGGAGCGGGGGACCGTGTGCCCGGGAGAGGTGAGACGGGTGACGGGGACCGGGTGGGCTTCGAGGTTCCGCGTGATCAGTGAGTTCTGCTCGACCTTGTGTTCGTGCCGGTGCAGCTGCCAGAAACCCAGCTCCACCATCGTGGGAATCAGGGCGAGCACGAGGAGGGTGAGAATCACCCACTGCCGGGTCAACAGGAAGCGGTACACCCCATGACCGTACAACCGGGGCCATGGGGTGCGGCACGGAGGGGTCCCGTGCGAACGGGGGCGGCCCGTCATACTTTGTCCACGATGCCCGCCCTTCCCTCGGCGCGGGCGCAGTGGCCGCCGCAGTACCAGTGGCCTTCGACCTCGACGCCCTGGCCGATGACCTGGACCCGGCAGTGCTCACAGATGGGCGCCATGCGGTGAATGGCGCAGGAGAAGCAGTCGAAGACATGCACAGCACCCTGCGCGTGCACCTCGAAGGACATCCCGTAGTCGTTTCCGCAAACTTCACAACGTGCCATGCGGCACAGGGTGGGATGCCGGGCGGCGACGGGCGAGCCGACGCGGGGCGAGTCGCCCCCGGTTCACTCCGATGACGTTCACTCCGATGACGGTGAGGGCTTCGGCACCGCGACCGACCCGGCCGGCGCCACATCCCTCAGCAGATGGGTGAAGGCGCTCTCCTCCAGGATCGGGGTGCCGAACGACTTCGCCTTCACCGTCTTCGACGTCGCCGAGTCCGGGTCGTTGGTGACGAGCAGACTCGTCAGCCGCGACACGCTGGTCGCCACGTGCAGGCCGGCCTCCACCGCGCGGTCCTCCAGCAGCTCCCGGTCGACCGATGTGTCTCCCGAGAAGGCCACCCGCATGCCCTGCATGAGGGGTTTGTCCGACTCGTAGCGCCCGGGGTTCGGATAGGGGCACGCGGGCCGCTTGCGCGAGGGGCGCCAGGTGCCCTGGCTCTGCGACGGCCGGTAGCCGGCGCGCGGGACGACCGGGGAGTCGTACCACTCCGTCAGCGGGCGGCACTCCAGCAGCGGCAGCCGCACACCGTCCCTGGCCGCCGCGTGCAGACTCGGCCTGAACGCCTCGGCCAGCACCCGTGCGTCGTCCAGCGCGTGGTGCGCGTTCCGCTGCACCACACCGAAGTGCGCGGCCAGCGACTCCAGCTTGTGGTTGGGCAGCGGGAGGCGGAGCTCCTTGGCGAGCGCGATGGTGCACAGCCGCTGCTCGACGGGCGCGGTGACCGCCGCACGCGCGTACTCCCGGGCGATCATCGACCAGTCGAACGCGGCGTTGTGGGCGACGAGCACCCGGCCGGCGAGCCGCTCGGACAGCTGAGCGGCGACCTCGGGGAAGAGGGGAGCGCCCTCCAGGACGTCGCTGGTCAGCCCGTGGATCCAGACGGGGCCCGGATCCCGCTCGGGATTCACCAGCGTGTACCAGTGGTCCTCGACGTCACCTCTCGCGTCCAGGCGGTACACGGCAGCGGAGATTATCCGGTCGTCGCGGGCGAGTCCGGTGGTCTCCACGTCGACGACCGCGTACCCCTGGGGATACGCGGCCGGCCACGGCGCTGCGGTCTGACGGTCGTCGAGCATGGTCACAGAGAATACGGGCCGGCACCGACAGCGGCCTATCCGGGCGTCGTCCGCGGCGAACCGGGGCGCGGTGCGGAGCAGTTGACGCCGGCAGGGGAAACGCGGGCCGGGGATGCGGCGGGGGAAGGAGAGGTGAGACGCTCCCGGGGTGACGGACACACAGGCGCGGACACACGACGAACCCCACCACGGCGGGCTCGGCGCCCGGCTCAACTGGCTCCGGGCCGCCGTGCTCGGCGCCAACGACGGGGTGGTCTCCACCGCGGGCATCGTCGTCGGCGTGGCCGGGGCCACCGAGAACCGTTCCACCCTGCTGACGGCGGGCCTGGCCGGGCTGCTCGCGGGGTCCATGTCGATGGCGGCCGGCGAATACGTGTCGGTGTCCACCCAGCGGGATTCGGAGAAGGCCGCGCTGGCGACGGAGAAGCGGGAGCTGGAGGAGACCCCGGAGGCCGAGCTCGCCGAGCTGACCGGGCTCCTGGAGGAGAAGGGGCTGAGTCACCGCCTCGCCCGGGAGGCCGCCGTGCAGCTCACCCGGCGCGACGCGCTGCGCGCCCACGCCGAGGTCGAGCTGGGCATCGACCCGGACGAACTGACCAATCCCTGGCACGCGGCGGGAGCGAGCTTCCTGGCCTTCACCGTGGGCGCGCTGCTCCCGCTCCTGGCGATCGTGCTGCCGCCGTCCCCGGTGCGGCTGCCCGTCACCGTGCTGTCCGTACTCGCGGCGCTCGCCCTCACCGGATGGTGGAGCGCCCGGCTCGGCGAGGCACCGGCGGGGCGCGCGGTACTGCGGAACATGGCCGGGGGAGCGGTGGCCATGGCGGTGACGTACGGGGCGGGGACCCTGCTGGGGGCGGCGGGGGTGGCGTGAGCGTGCCCTATGCGTCGCGCACGATCCGCTCGGGCGGGAAGAGCTCGGTGCCGGTGGTCCTGGTGCCGTACCCGAGGTGGACGGTGAGGTCTTCGAGACCGGCCAGAGGGGCGAGATCCAGGGGTTCCTCATCGGGTTTCCCGTACAGGTACACGCGTGTCAGGGCCGGCAGCTCCCGCAGAGGCGCCAGACGGGTCCGGAACCAGCCCAGCGCCCGGCCTGGGAGCCAGCAGTGCCCTGGCGGCCGTGCCGATGACCGTGGTGGCCAGCCGGATCAGTGCAACTTCCGTACCACTCACGTGCGTTCCTCCCCCTTGGTGGCGCGTACCGGAGATCCTACGGCGGGGCAGTTGGTGGAACCCACCAAATCTTGATGACGCCACGTCTCACATACTTGTCAGTAACAACGTCTATCCCCGGCGCCCGGAACGGCCCTACGGTGCTCGCATGGAGCCGAACCTGCCCGATGTCGTGCTGTGGTCGATCCCGGCCTTCGTCCTGCTCACCGTCCTCGAAATGGTGTCCCACCGGCTGCACCCGGACGAGGACGCCGCCGGGTACGACACCAAGGACGCCGCCACCAGCGTCACCATGGGGCTCGGCAGCCTGGTCTTCGACCTGCTGTGGAAGATACCCATCGTCGCGATCTACGCGGCCGTCTACGAGTTGACCCCGCTGCGCGTCCCCGTCCTGTGGTGGACGGTCCCGCTGATGCTGTTCGCCCAGGACTTCTTCTACTACTGGTCCCACCGGGGCCATCACGTCATCCGGATCCTCTGGGCCTGCCACGTGGTGCACCACTCCAGCCGGAAGTTCAACCTCACGACGGCGCTGCGCCAGCCCTGGACCTCGCTGACCGTCTGGCCGTTCTACATCCCGCTCATCGCCTGCGGGGTCCACCCGGCCGCGCTCGCCTTCTGCTCGTCGGCCAATCTCGTCTACCAGTTCTGGGTGCACACCGAGCGGATCGGCAAGCTGCCCCGGCCCTTCGAGTACGTCCTCAACACGCCCTCCCACCACCGGGTCCACCACGCCTCCCAGGGCGGATACCTCGACCGGAACTTCGGCGGGATCGTGATCGTCTGGGACCGGCTCTTCGGCTCCTTCACCGCCGAGACCGAGCGGCCCGTCTACGGGCTCACCAAGAACATCGACACCCACAACCCGCTCCGCGTCGCCACCCACGAGTACGCCGCCATCGCCCGCGACCTACGGGCGGCCACCACCTGGAGCGAACGGGCCGGACGGGTCTTCCGGGGACCCGGCTGGCAGCCCGCGAGTGCCCGTACGGCGCCGACGACCGCGCCGGGACAGACGCGCGTCGCCTCCGAGCGCACCGGATGACGCCCCGGGCGGGCGCGCCCCGGCTCGTGCGCCCGCTGCTCGCGGCCTTCGTCGTCGTGGCCGTCGTCGACCTGGCCGGACTCCTGGCCGGGGCGGGGATCGCGCACCTCGTCGCCAAGCCGCTGCTGATGCCGCTGCTCGCCGCCTGCGCCGCGGCGCGCGGCGGCCCCCGGCTGCTCGTCGCCGCGCTGCTGTGCGGCTGGGCGGGGGACGTGCTGCTGATGCCCGGATCGGACGCCGCCTTCCTGGCCGGCATGGCCTGCTTCGCGGCGGGCCACGTCTGCTATCTCCTGCTCTTCGGCCGTGCCGGGACCAGGCCCGCCGTGGGACTCGTCTACGCCGCCGTTCTTGTGGCCTTCCTCGCGTACCTGTGGCCAGGACTGCCCGGCGGGCTACGGATCCCGCTGACCGGGTACAGCCTGCTGCTCGCCGCGATGGCCTGGCGGGCCGGCGCACTCGGACGGTACGCCGCGCTCGGTGGCGCGCTCTTCCTGCTCTCCGACGCGCTCATCGCCACCGGCATCGCCGACCGGCCCCAGCCGCCCGCCCACGATTTCTGGGTCATGCTCACCTATCTGGCCGCGCAGTACCTGCTCACCCGGGGAGCGCTCGGCGGAACAGCGCATTCCACCGGCGGCTCCCCCTGGGCGTACCGTGAAGGGAGTATCAGAATCTGAGACGAATGAGGACCCTCACCCATGCGTGCCACCGTGATCCATGCCCCCCACGACATCCGTGTGGAGGAGGTGCCCGACGCCACGGTCCAGCAGCCCACCGACGTGGTCCTGCGGGTCCTGCGGGCCTGCATCTGCGGCAGCGACCTGTGGGCCTACCGCGGTGAATCGGACCGTCGGCCGGGTCAGAGGATCGGCCACGAATTCCTCGGCATCGTCGAGGAGGCGGGCCCCGGGGTCAACGGCTTCGCCGTCGGCGACCTCGTCGTCGCCCCCTTCGTCTGGTCCGACGGCACCTGCACGTACTGCGCCGAAGGGCTCACCACCTCCTGCCCCCAGGGCGGCTTCTGGGGATCCGTCGGCTCCGACGGCGGTCAGGGCGAGGCGGTCAGGGTCCCGTTCGCAGACGGCACCCTGGTCAGGCTCCCGTCGGCGGCCGCGTCCGACGACCGGCTGCTCACCGCGCTCCTCGCGCTCTCCGACGTCCTGGGCACCGGGCACCATGCCGCGCTCGGCGCGGGTGTGAAGCCGGGCAGCACGGTCGCGGTCGTAGGTGACGGCGCCGTCGGCCTGTGCGGGGTCATGGCAGCGAAGCGGCTCGGCGCCGAACGGATCATCGCCCTGGGCCGCCACCAGGACCGCACCGACATCGCCCGCGCCTTCGGCGCCACGGACGTCGTCGCCGAGCGCGGCGAAGCGGCGCTCGCGGCCGTACGGGAGCTGACGGGGGGCGAGGGCACCCACGGGGTGATCGAGGCGGTCGGCACCGAACAGTCGATGCGTACGGCCATCGGCCTCGTCCGTGACGGCGGCTCCGTCGGATACGTCGGGGTCCCGCACGGCAGCGGCACCGGGGTCGACCTCGGCGACATGTTCGACCGGAACATCGCGCTGCGCGGCGGCGTCGCCCCCGTGCGTACGTACATCCCGGAGCTGCTCCCCGACGTGCTGGACGGCACGATCGACCCGTCGCCGGTCTTCGACCTGTCGGTCGGGCTCGACGGGGTGCCCGGCGGCTACAAGGCGATGGACGAGCGCACCGCTCTCAAGGTCCTCATCACGCCGTAACGGTGGCCGTACGCGGGAGGGGCCGGGGGCAGTCCGCCCCTGGCCCCTCCCTCCCGTCTTCCGGCCGACTGCCCTACTTGCGGACCGCGTCCAGCGCGTCCACGACACCGGCTCCGTAGAAGCTGTTGTACCGCTTGCCGCCCTCGCAGACCGCGTCGACGGTGCCGTCACCGTCGATGTCGTACGGCGCGCCGCACGCGGTGGCGTCGGCCTGATGCGTCAGCAGGGCCTTCACCGCCGCCGCCGAGGTGTGCGGGTGGGTCGACCTGATCAGGGCCGCGACACCCGCGACGTGCGGGGACGCCATCGACGTACCGGCCATGTAGCCGAATTCGCCGCCGGGCAGCGTGGACAGGATCAGGCCGTTGTCCGCCGGTGCCTCGGGCGTCTGGTAGGCGGTCGAGTCACCACCGGGGGCCGCGACGTCGATGACGCCGAGACCGTAGTTGGAGTACGAGGACTTGAGGTTCTTCGCACCCGTCGCCGAGACCGTCACGACACCCGGCAGCATGGTCGGGATGTCGGGGCAGACGCTCGGGTCGACCGTGCGGGTGACCGTGGTCCCGTCGTTCGGGCTCGTGGTGTCCTCGATGGCGTCGACCGCGAGGTCCTCCTCGGAGTTGCCGGCCGCCGCGACGTTGACGACGCCCTTGCCCTCCGCGTAACGGGTGGCGCGGGTGACCGCCTCGACCAGGGCGCCCTGGTCCGGGTCGTCCTTGCAGGTGAACTGCCACGGGTCGGTGTAGTAGCTGCTGTTCGTCACATCGACGCCGTGCTCGGCGGCCCAGACGAAGCCGCAGACGACGGCCTCGGTGTAGAAGTAGCCGTCCGACGTGGACACCTTGATGCCGGAGACCTTCACGCCGGGAGCGACGCCGGTGACCCCGGTGCCGTTCTTCGCCGCGGCTATGGTGCCCGCGACATGCGTGCCGTGCGGGCTCTCACCGGCCGTGGGACGCCAGGCGCCGTCCGTGGTGTCCGGGGCGCCGGACACACAGTTCACCGAGGCCTTGCGGTCGAAGTTCGGGGCCAGGTCCGGGTGCGTGTCGTCCACACCGCTGTCGATGACACCCACCGTGACCCTGCTGCTGCCGAGCGACTTCTTGTGCGCCTTGTCCGCCTTGATGGCGGGCAGGTCCCACTGCAGGGGCTCCAGGGCGTCCTGGTCCGCCGCCGCGCCCTTCGACGCCGTACGCACCTCGGCGGCGGTGAGGGGCTGCTGGACCCCGATGTCCTTCGTCGCCTGCGGAACGATCGGGCTGGTGCGCGTGGCACCCGCCGACCGGACACCCCTGGCCTTGCGGATCGTCGTGCCGAAGTCCGGGTTCTTCGAGTGGACGACGACGACACCTATCTTGTCGTACGACGTCACGACGGTTCCGCCGGCCGCGGATATCGCCTTCCGCACCTGCTTGAGGGTGCCGTGGTCCGTCCGCGTGTTCACGACGTACGACAGCTCAGGGCCGTCCGTGTGAACCACCGCCGCCGGCCCGTCCGACGGCGCCGCGGCCGCGGCACCCGTCGGGAGGAAGCCCAGCGAGGCGGTGAGCGCGAGTCCGACGGGCAGCGTGAGTAGGCGGGTCCGTCTGGATGCCAGATGAGCCATGGGTTCTCCACATCATCCGTGCCGGTGGGGCCGGACACCGCTGTGCCCGGTCCGGTACATGACCAGTGAAGTTATCGCTGATCTTCCCGGCGCATCAATGAATACGGGCAAGTGAGTTCGAGGTGTGACCTCAGGGAGTCGCGTCCGGGGGAGACGGACGGAGAAGACCGAACCTGCGGTGAACCGCTTCGCCGCGCTCTCCGTGCCGTTGCACAGGGAGTCGTGCAGCCACCCCCAGAGCAGAGGACTCCCCGTGAAATCCACCGTTCCCACCACCGCACCCGCGTCGCGAGGAGAATCCGTGGCCACCGAAGCACCGCCGCCCCAGAACCCTGAGGGCGGCAGCCCCGTCCAGCCCACCACCGAGGCGTTCGTCGAGGCGCAGAACAGCCCGGAGTTCGCCGAACTGCGCCGCTCCCACCGCTCCTTCGCCTTTCCGCTGACCGTCGGCTTCGTTGCCTGGTATCTGCTGTACGTGCTGCTGTCCAGCTATGCCGACGACTTCATGAGCAAGACCGTCTTCGCGAACTTCAACGTCGCCTTCGTGTTCGGCCTCGCCCAGTTCGTCACCACGTTCCTCATCGCGTGGTTCTACTCGCGCCACGCCACGAACAAGCTCGACCCGCAGGCGGCGGCCATCAAGTCCCGTCTGGAGGCCGACGCATGAGCGCCGCGTACAGCACGCACACCGTGACCCAGCTCGCCGCTACGGCGTCGTCGACGACCGAGCACCGGCCGCTGATCATCACCCTCTTCGCGATCTTCGTCGCGGCGACGCTGGCCATCACCGTCTGGGCCGGCCGGCAGACCAAGAGCGCGTCCGACTTCTACGCGGGCGGACGGCAGTTCACCGCTTTCCAGAACGGCCTCGCCGTCTCCGGCGACTACATGTCCGCGGCATCCTTCCTCGGCATCGCCGGGGCCATCGCGCTCTTCGGCTACGACGGCTTCCTCTACTCCATCGGCTTCCTCGTCGCATGGCTCGTCGCCCTGCTGCTCGTCGCCGAACCGCTGCGCAACTCGGGCCGCTACACGATGGGCGACGTCCTCGCCTACCGGATGCGGCAGCGCCCGGTGCGTACCGCCGCAGGCGTCTCCACCATCATCGTGTCGATCTTCTACCTGCTGGCCCAGATGGCGGGCGCGGGAGTGCTGGTCGCCCTGCTGCTCGGCATCACCGGCGACACGGGCAAGATCCTCATCGTGGCGCTGGTCGGCGTGCTCATGATCCTCTACGTCACCATCGGCGGCATGAAGGGGACCACCTGGGTGCAGATGGTCAAGGCCGTGCTGCTCATCGTGGGCGCCCTGCTGATGACCCTGATGGTGCTGTGGAAGTTCGACTTCAACGTCTCCGACCTGCTCGGCACCGCCGCGGAGAAGAGCGGTCACGGCTCCGCGTTCCTGGAGCCCGGCCTCAAGTACGGCGCCACCGACGTGTCGAAGCTGGACTTCATCTCGCTCGGCATCGCGCTCGTACTCGGCACCGCAGGACTCCCGCACATCCTGATCCGCTTCTACACCGTCCCGACCGCCAAGGCCGCCCGTAAGTCCGTGAACTGGGCCATCGGCATCATCGGTGCCTTCTACCTCATGACGATCGCCCTCGGCTTCGGCGCCGCCGCGCTCATCGGCCCCGAGGAGATCATCGCGAAGAACCCGGCGGGCAACGCGGCAGCGCCACAGCTCGCCGAATATCTCGGCGGACTCGGCACCACCGGGGGTGCCGTCATGCTCGCGGTCATCTCCGCCGTCGCCTTCGCGACGATCCTCGCCGTCGTCGCGGGCCTCACCCTGGCCTCCTCGTCCTCCTTCGCCCACGACATCTACGCCAATGTCATCCGCAAGGGGAAGGCCACCGAGAAGGAGGAGATGCGCGCGGCCCGCTGGGCCACCGTCGCCATCGGTGTCGTCTCCATCGCGCTCGGAGCGATGGCACGCGACCTCAACGTCGCGGGACTCGTGGCCCTGGCCTTCGCCGTCGCCGCGTCGGCCAACCTGCCGACCATCCTCTACAGCCTCTTCTGGAAGCGCTTCACCACCCAGGGCGCCCTCTGGTCCATCTACGGCGGTCTCGCCTCGTCCGTCCTCCTGGTGCTGTTCTCCCCGGTCGTCTCCGGGAAGGCCTCCTCGATGTTCCCGGACGTGGACTTCGCCTGGTTCCCCCTGGAGAACCCCGGCCTGATCTCCATCCCGCTGGGCTTCCTGCTCGGCTGGGTCGGCTCGGTCCTCTCCAAGGAGGAGCCGGACAAGTCCAAGTACGCCGAACTCGAGGTCAAGTCCCTCACCGGCACCGGAGCCCACTGACCGGTCCGCCGGCACGGCACACGGGCCCCGTCGTAGAGATCTACGACGGGGCCCCTTCGTACCTCGTGCCAACCGGGCCCGCCCGATGTCACCGGCCTCGCGTAGTCTCGGACGTGTCAGCACCGCAACCGCGTACCAGCGAGGGAGGGGGCCCACCGTGCTCATCGACACCTTCGACCGGGTCGCCACCGACCTGCGTGTCTCACTGACCGACAAGTGCAATCTCCGCTGCACCTACTGCATGCCCGAAGAAGGCCTGCAGTGGCTGTCCAGGACCGAGCTGCTCAGCGACGACGAGATCGTCCGGCTCATCGGGATCGCCGTCACCCGGCTCGGCATCACCGAGGTCCGCTTCACCGGCGGTGAGCCGTTGCTGCGCCCCGGACTCGTGTCCATCGTCGAGCGGTGCGCCGCCCTGGAGCCCCGCCCCCGTATGTCGCTCACGACCAACGGCATCGGGCTCAAGCGCACCGCGGCCGCTCTGAAGGCGGCAGGCCTTGACCGGGTCAACGTATCCCTGGACACCCTGCGCCCCGACGTCTTCAAGACACTCACCCGCCGCGACCGGCACAAGGACGTCCTGGAAGGGCTCCAGGCCGCCCGCGAAGCAGGACTCACCCCGGTCAAGGTCAACACCGTCCTCATGCCGGGGCTCAACGAGGACGAGGCCCCCGACCTGCTCGCCTGGGCCGTGGACAACGGCTACGAGCTGCGCTTCATCGAGCAGATGCCGCTCGACGCCCAGCACGGCTGGAAGCGCGACGGAATGATCACCGCAGGCGACATCCTCACCTCGCTGCGCACCCGCTTCACCCTCACCGAGGAAGGGGACGAGGAGCGCGGATCGGCCCCCGCGGAGCGCTGGACCGTGGACGGCGGCCCGCATCGCGTCGGCGTCATCGCCTCCGTGACCAGGCCCTTCTGCCGGGCCTGCGACCGCACCCGGCTCACCGCCGACGGACAGGTCCGCACCTGCCTCTTCGCCCGCGAGGAGACGGACCTGCGCGGCGCCCTGCGCTCCGAGGCGCCGGACGAGGAGATAGCCAGGATCTGGAAGCTCGCGATGTGGGGCAAGAAGGCGGGCTCAGGCCTCGACGACCCCACCTTCCTCCAGCCGGACCGCCCCATGTCGGCGATCGGTGGCTGAGGGGTCACCCGGCACCCTCCGAGGCCTCCCACTCCGCGAGCGTCACGACATCCTTGAGGAAGCCGCGCACCCCGAGGAACGAGGACAGATGCTCCCGGTGCTCGTCGCAGGCCAGCCAGGTCTTGCGGCGCTCCGGGGTGTGCAGCTTCGGATTGTTCCAGGCGAGCACCCACACGGCGTCGGCACGGCAGCCCTTGGCCGAACAGACCGGTGCGCCGGTGGCGCTCTCGGCGGAGGAGTCGGGGAAGTTCACGACCTCAACCCTAGGCGCTCCCGGGCATGACCCCTGCGGCGCATCCCCGCCGGAGAATGGCGACGCCGAGCAGCCACGGGGGGAGCTGCCCGGCGTCGGTCCATCGCTCCGACGGGGGATGCGGAGCGCTCACGAAGTATGCCATGGGGCATGGGGTGCGGTGCACTGGAACTTCATGATTGATCTGAGCTTTTCTTGAGCTTTGCAGAGCACCCGGACTCAGCCCGCGGGACGCGGATCGCCCGTGCGGTCGGCAGACCCCGGCCCCGGGCCGGATTCCGCGGGACCGGTCGCGGCGGCCGTGCCGAGAGCCGCGGGCCGTACCGGTGCCGGCACGAACGTCGAAGGGAGCGAAGGGGCGTTCTCCCGCCCGGCGTTGGCGATGACCACCGCGACATAAGGGAGCAGAAGGCCCAGAGCGAGCGCCACCATGGCCACATGCCTCTCGACATTCCACAGAGTCGCGGCCAGCACCACCGAGACGGTGCGTACGGACATCGAGATGATGTAGCGCCGCTGCCTGCCACGCACATCGTCGGCAAGTCCCTGGCGGGCACCGGTGATCCGGAAGACCTCCGTACCGCTCTGCTTCCGCATCGTGATTCCACCACCAGATCTCTGTGCCGGACGTCCCCGGACGGTGCGGCTCCCACGGTACGCCCGGCCTGCGCCGCATTCGAGACCGGGGCGAGTCCCTCGCGCCGGATCCGGGACGCGGTCCCACGTACGGCCCTGTCCGGCATGCGGCGTACGTCCCGCAGACCGAGACTGGGCGGACGTGCGCACTTCTGCGCGCCGCACGAGGAGGCGATATGGGCTGGTTGTGGGCAATCATCGTAGGGCTCGTACTGGGTGTCATCGCCCGGGCGATCCTGCCGGGGAAGCAGAACATCCCCCTCTGGCTGACGGCGGTCTTCGGCATCCTCGGCAGCATCCTGGGTAACGCCGTGGCGACCTGGATCGGTGTCAACGACACCAAGGGGATCGACTGGACACGTCATGTGCTCCAGCTGATCGGTGCTGTGGCGGTGGTCGGTGTCGGGGACATGCTCTGGCAGTCCATCAGGGGGAACCGGGGCAAGAGGGAGAGAACCTGACCCCGGACGATCCGACCCGGGGACGACCTGCCCCCGGGACGATCCGACCCCGGGCGACGCGGCACAGCGGCCGGCCACGCGTCATGCGTGACCGGCCGCTGTGCTGTGCTCGTCGGCGTCAGCCGGCGGTGACCTCGACGGCGGCCAGGTTCTTCTTGCCGCGACGCAGGACCAGCCAGCGCCCGTGCAGCAGCTCCTCCCGCGCCGGGGCGCTCTCGCCGTCCGTGACCTTCGCGTTGTTCACGTAGGCCCCGCCCTCCTTGACCGTGCGGCGGGCGGCCGACTTGCTGGCCGAAAGGCCGACCTCGACCAGAAGGTCCACCACAGGGCCCAGCTCGGTGACCCGGGCGTGCGGCACCTCGGACAGGGCGGCGCCCAGCGTCGCCTCGTCCAGCTCACCGAGATCGCCCTGGCCGAACAGCGCCTTCGACGCCGCGATGACACCCGCGCACTGCGCGCCGCCGTGCACCAGCGTCGTCAGCTCCTCGGCCAGCGAGCGCTGTGCCGAACGCGCCTGCGGACGCTCCTCGGTGAGCTTCTCCAGCTCGTCGAGCTCCTCGCGGCTCTTGAAGCTGAGGATGCGCATGTACGTCGAGATGTCCCGGTCGTCCACGTTCAGCCAGAACTGGTAGAACGCGTACGGTGTCGTCATCTCCGGGTCCAGCCAGACGGCCCCGCCCTCGGACTTGCCGAACTTCGTGCCGTCGGCCTTCACCATCAGCGGCGTCGCCAGCGCGTGCACGGCGGCGCCCGGCTCCAGGCGGTGGATCAGGTCGATCCCCGCCGTGAGGTTGCCCCACTGGTCGCTGCCGCCCTGCTGGAGGGTGCACCCGTGGCGCCGGTACAGCTCGAGGAAGTCCATGCCCTGGAGGAGCTGGTAGCTGAACTCCGTGTAGCTGATGCCCTCCTGCGACTCCAGCCGGCGGGCCACCGAGTCCTTGGTGAGCATCTTGTTGACCCGGAAGTGCTTGCCGATGTCCCGGAGGAACTCGATCGCGGACAGGCCCGCGGTCCAGTCCAGGTTGTTCACCATCGTCGCGGCGTTCGGGCCCTCGAAGGTGAGGAAGGGCTCGATCTGCCCACGGAGCCGCTGGACCCACGCGGCGATGGTCTCCGGGTCGTTCAGCGTGCGCTCGGCGGTCGGCCGCGGATCACCGATCTGACCGGTCGCCCCGCCGACCAGGGCGAGCGGCTTCAGCCCGGCCAGCTGGAGCCTGCGCATCGTGAGCACCTGCACGAGATGGCCCACGTGCAGACTCGCCGCGGTCGGGTCGAAGCCGCAATAGAAGGTGACCGGGCCGTCCGCGAGAGCCTTGCGCAATGCGTCTTCGTCCGTGGACTGGGCGAACAGCCCGCGCCACTTCAGCTCGTCGACGATGTCCGTCACGGTCGTTTCTCTCCTCTGGGCATGCGAATGGTTCGATGGGTTGTCCGGTCAGTCTATGGCGGTCATACGCCCCGGCTGACCGAGCTCATGTGGAAGTCGGGGATACGCAGCGCCGGCATGGCGGCCCGGGTGAAGTAGTCGCCCCACTCGCGCGGCAGCGTCTTCTCCGTACGGCCGGCCTCCGACGCCCTCGCCAGCAGCCCGACCGGCGACTCGTTGAACCGGAAGTTGTTCACCTCGCCGACGACCTCGCCGTTCTCCACCAGATAGACCCCGTCCCGGGTCAGACCGGTCAGCAGCAGGGTGGCCGGATCGACCTCCCGGATGTACCAGAGGCAGGTCAGCAGCAGGGCCCGGCCCGTCGTCGCGGCCACCATCTCCTCCAGGGACCGCTCACCGCCGCCGTCCAGCACCAGATTGTCCATCGAGGGCGCCACCGGCAGACCGGTCAGCTCCGCGGAGTGACGGGTCGTGGTCAGCCGCTCAAGCCTGCCGTCCTTGATCCAGTCGGCCGGAGCCAGCGGCAGCCCGTTGTCGAAGACCGAGGAACCGTCGCCCGACGCGTGCGCGATCACGAAGGGGGCTGCTTCGAGACCGGGGGCGTGCGGATCGCTGCGCAGGGTCAGCGGCAGCTCCGAGAGCGTCTCGCCGACCCTCGTGCCCCCGCCGGGCCTGGAGAAGACCGTTCGGCCCTCCGCGGCGTCCCTGGCACTCGCCGACCAGTACTGATAGATCAGCAGGTCGGCCACCGCGGTCGGCGGCAGCAGCGTCTCGTAACGCCCGGCCGGCAGCTCGATCCTGCGCTCCGCCCACCCCAGGCGCTGCCCCAGTTCCGCGTCCATGGCCGCCGGGTCGACGTCCTCGAAGTCCCGGGTGGCCCGGCCCGCCCAGGCCGAACGCGTCCGGTCGGGGGACTTGGCGTTCAGCTCCAGCGTCCCGTTCGGCTGGTCGTGGCGCAGCCGCAGCCCCGCCGATGTGCCCAGATAGGTGGAGTTCAGCTGGTGGTGGGCGAAGCCGTACAGCTGGCGGCCGCCCGAGCGTGCCCGTGCGAAGGCGTCGCCGAGCGCCGGGGCGAAGTCGGCGAAGACCTCGGAGCCGGTCTCGGCCGGCGGTTCGGTGAAGTCGGCCGACACCGGGACCCCGGAGACCAGCGGCTGCGCGTCCTCGGCGGCCTCGGCACCGCGCGCGGCGGCCTCGGCGGCCCGGACCAGCGGCTCCAGGTCGTCGGCGGTGACGGCAGAGCGGGACACCACACCGGACGCCGTGCCCTCGGCGCCGTCCACGGTCGCGATCACGGTCAGGGTCCGCCCCCGCGTCACCCCGTTCGTGGTGAGCGCGTTGCCCGCCCAGCGCAGATTGGCGGAGGAGTTCTCCTCCGCGATGACCACGCAGCCATCGGATGTGGACAGCTCCAGTGCGCGCTCGACGATCTCGTACGGCCTGCTGACGCGGCTCATCGCCCGCCCTCCTGCGTGGTGTTGAGGATGTTCACGCCTCGGAAGAGGGCGGAGGGACAGCCGTGCGAGACGGCCGCGACCTGGGCCGGCTGGGCCTTGCCGCAGTTGAAGGCGCCGCCCAGGACGTAGGTCTGCGGGCCGCCGACCTTCTCCATGGAGCCCCAGAAGTCCGTCGTCGTCGCCTGGTAGGCGACATCGCGCAGCTGACCGGCCAGCTTGCCGTTCTCGATCCGGAAGAACCGTTGCCCGGTGAACTGGAAGTTGTACCTCTGCATGTCGATGGACCACGACCGGTCACCGACCACATAGATCCCGCGCTCCACCCCGCCGATCAGGTCCTCCGTGGAGAGCCCGCCCGGATCGGGGCGCAGCGACACGTTCGCCATGCGCTGCACCGGGACGTGCTCGGGGGAATCGGCGTACGCGCACCCGTTGGACCGGCCCTGGCCCGTCAGCTTCGCGATCCGCCGGTCCGTCTGGTAGCCCACCAGCGTCCCGTCCTTGATCAGGTCCCAGGACTGGGCCTCGACGCCCTCGTCGTCGTACCCGATCGTCGCGAGGCCGTGCTCGGCGGTGCGGTCACCGGTCACATTCATCACGGGGGAGCCGTACGTCAGCTTCCCCAGCTGGTCGAAGGTCGCGAACGACGTGCCCGCGTACGCCGCCTCGTAGCCCAGCGCGCGGTCCAGCTCGGTCGCGTGGCCGATCGACTCATGGATGGTCAGCCAGAGATTGGACGGGTCGACGACCAGGTCGTACGTCCCGGCCTCGACGCTCGGTGCCCGCATCTTCTCGGCCAGCAGCCCCGGGATGCGCTCCAGCTCGGCGTCCCAGTCCCAGCCCGTGCCCGTGAGGTACTCCCAGCCCCGGCCCACCGGCGGGGCGATCGTCCGCATCGAGTCGAACCCACCGGTCGCGGAGTCCACCGCCACCGCGGTCAGCTGCGGATGCACCCGCACCCGCTGTTGGGTGGTGACGGTGCCGGCGGTGTCCGCGTAGAACTTGTTCTCGTGGACCGTCATCAGCGAGGCGTCCACATGGGCCACCCCGTCCGCGGCCAGCAGCCGCGAGCTCCACTCCGCGAGCAGCGCCGACTTCTCCGCGTCCGGCACGGAGAAGGGATCGACCTCGTACGACGACACCCAGGTCCGCTCGCCGTGCACCGGCTCGCCGGCCAGCTCCACGCTCTCCTCCGAACCGGCCGCCGCGATCACCTTCGCCGACAGCTTCGCCATGGCGACGGCCCGCGAGGCCACCTTCGCCGCCGCGTCCATCGTCAGGTCCACCCCGGACGCGAACCCCCAGGCCCCGCCGTGCACCACCCGGACCGCGTACCCGGTGTCGGTGGTGTCCGACGCACCCGAGGGACGGGCGTCCCGCAGCCGCCAGGAGGCGCCGCGCACCCGCTCGAACCGGAAGTCCGCGTGTACGGCGCCGAGCGCACGGGCGCGGGCGAGGGCCGCGTCGGCGAGGGCACGCAGCGGCAGGGCCAGGAACGACTGATCTACCTCGTGGGCCACGCGGGCCTCCCCTTCTCCACTTCTGAACATGTCTCCGCAGTGAATCATGGGGGTTCGCGGCACTTCCGTGCTCCGGTTTTACGCTGCCGTGCCCCGCCCGGACCGTTCTGTAGGGATCCAACAGTCGCGGCCCGGCGGCGCTGTCAGAGGCCGATTCCTTGGATGAGGGGTGGTACCGATAGGTTTTCGATGTACCAGACCGTCAAGGAAAGGGTGATCCGTTGAGCCGCTCGGTTCTCGTCACCGGAGGAAACCGGGGCATCGGCCTCGCCATCGCCCGCACCTTCGCCGACAACGGCGACAAGGTGGCCGTCACCTACCGCTCGGGGGAGCCGCCGCAGGAGCTCACGGACGCGGGCGTCCTCGCGGTCCGGTGCGACATCACCGACACCGAACAGGTGGAGCAGGCCTACAAGGAGATCGAGGAGAAGCACGGTCCCGTGGAGGTTCTGGTGGCCAACGCCGGTATCACCAAGGACCAGTTGCTGATGCGCATGTCCGAGGACGACTTCACGTCCGTGGTCGACACCAACCTCACCGGCACCTTCCGCATCGTCAAGCGGGCCAACCGCGCGATGCTGCGCGCGAAGAAGGGCCGTGTCGTCCTGATCTCCTCCGTCGTCGGCCTGCTGGGGTCGGCCGGACAGGCCAACTACGCGGCGTCCAAGGCGGGCCTGGTCGGCTTCGCCCGGTCGCTGGCCCGTGAGCTCGGCTCGCGGAACATCACGTTCAACGTCGTCTCGCCCGGGTTCGTCGACACCGACATGACCCAGGTGCTCACCGACGAGCAGCGCAAGGGCATCGTGTCGCAGGTGCCGCTCGGCCGCTACGCGCAGCCCGCCGAGATCGCCGCCGCGGTGCGCTTCCTCGCGTCCGACGACGCGTCTTACATCACTGGAGCCGTCATTCCCGTTGACGGCGGATTGGGCATGGGTCACTGATCACCATGAGCGGAATTCTCGACGGCAAGCGCATCCTCGTCACGGGTGTGCTGATGGAGTCCTCCATCGCTTTCCACACCGCGAAGGTGGCCCAGGAGCAGGGCGCCGAGGTCATCCTGACGGCCTTCCCCCGGCCGACGCTGACCCAGCGGATCGCCAAGAAGCTCCCGAAGCCCGTCAAGGTCCTCGAGCTCGACGTCACCGACAACGAGCACCTGGACCGGCTCGCCGGCCTGGTCAAGGACGAGCTCGGTTCGCTGGACGGCGTCGTGCACTCCATCGGCTTCGCGCCGCAGGACGCGCTCGGCGGCAACTTCCTGAACACCCCCTTCGAGTCGGTCGCCACCGCGATGCACGTCTCGGCGTTCTCGCTGAAGTCGCTCGCGATGGCCTGCAAGCCGCTGATGGGCGACGGCGGCTCGATCGTCGGCCTCACCTTCGACGCGCAGTTCGCCTGGCCGCAGTACGACTGGATGGGCCCGGCCAAGGCGGCCCTGGAGGCCACCTCCCGCTACCTCGCGCGTGACCTGGGCAAGGACGGCCTGCGCTGCAACCTGGTCTCCGCCGGGCCGCTCGGCTCCATGGCCGCCAAGTCCATCCCGGGCTTCACCGGCCTCGCCGACGTCTGGAACCACCGCTCGCCGCTCGAGTGGGACATGGACGACCCCGAGCCGGCCGGCCGCGCCATCGTCGCGCTGCTCTCGGACTTCTTCCCGAAGACCACGGGCGAGATCATCCACGTCGACGGCGGCGTGCACATGATCGGCGCCTGACCCGCCACGGCTGACGGACGGCCGCGTACCCCTCGCCGGGGTGCGCGGCCGTCGTGCGTGGCTGAGGGAGCCCCCGGCGCTCAAGTCGAAAAGATGGCCGTTCCACCGCAGAATGTGGTGGAAGCGGACTTTTGGTCAGGCTGTGGGGAGGAGATCGCTGTGCGCTCCACACGTCGCCGAACCTGGGCCCTGCTCGCAGCGGCGGCCGTCGTCGCGGGGCTCCTCGCCCCGGTCGCCGTGAGCGCGGCCAACCGGGCGGGAAGCGGAGCGGCAGCGCCGCACGTGCCGGATCCGGAGCCCTCGGGCGCCGAATGCCGTACGTCGGTCGAGGGATCCCGGGTGGTCGCCTACTGCCACAATCCGTATCCCACCACCGATCACGTCCGGCTCCACACCGAGTGCGCGCGCTGGTGGGACGTCGACGCCGACGGTGCCGCGGTCGCCGTGCGGCCGGGCCGCACGGTCAGGATCGAGGACCGCTGCTGGAAAGAGGTCGAATCGGCCTGGGTCAGCCACTCGGCGGCCTCGTGAGCGGCCGGCCCCTCAGACCCGCTCGCGCAGGCAGTCAAGGGCGTGCGCGGCGGCCTCGGCGGCGGCCGTCTCCGCGTCGCCCGCGCGAATCGCCTCGACCAGGCGTGCGTGGTCCATGAGCTCCGTGGGCCCGAGCTTCGAGCCCACGTCGTCGCGCAGGTAGTCGCGGAGCAGATCGTTCAGGTCGGCGTAGAGCTCGGTCAGTACGTCGTTGTGCGAGGCGGCCACCACGGCGAGGTGCAGGGTCGCGTCCGCCGCCACGAATGCCTCCGCGTCCCCCGACCCCCAGGCCTCCTCGCGCCGCGCCATCAGCAGGTCCAGCTGCCGCAGGTCCCGGTCCGTGCGGCGCAGGGCGGCGAGCCTGGCCGCCGATGACTCCAGCGTGGAGCGCAGCTCGCCGACATGGCGGGGGTCGGCGTCCGCGAACCGGCGCTGCATCACCCCGGCCAGCTCACTGGTCGCCACCACATACGTGCCGGAGCCCTGACGGATGTCCAGCAGCCCGTTGTGCGCCAGGGCGCGCACCGCCTCGCGCACCGTGTTACGGGCGACCCCGAGCTGTTCGACGAGCTCGGGCTCGGTGGGGATCCGGGAGCCCACGGGCCATTCACCCGTGGTGATCTGGTTTCTCAGCTGGGCAATCACCTGGTCGGCGAGAGCCGAACGCCGTGTCGACGTCAGCGCCATGGTGCTCCTTGCTCCGGGGGTGGACAGCAAATCATCCCATGATTCTATGATGGGTCTCATGCGTCATGACGAGTCCCCGACCCTGAGCCCGCCCGCCGCCCCCGGCACGCCCACCTCCGGCAGCCCCACGCCCGGACCCTCACCCTGGGTGCTGCGGATCCTCACCGTCGGCCTGGTGCTCGCCGCGCTCAACCTCCGCCCCGCCATCACCAGCCTCGGCCCCCTCCTCGAAGAGGTCAGGGACAGCCTGCACATGAGCGGCAGCGTCGCCGGTGTCCTCACCTCGGTGCCGCCGCTCTGCTTCGCGGTGTTCGGCTTCATGGCGCCGCGGCTCGCCCGCCGGTTCGGGCCCAGTGCCGTCGTCTGCGCGGGCATGGTGGCCATCGCCGCAGGCCTGCTGCTGCGCCCCTTCGTGGGCGGCACCGCGGGGTTCCTGGCCGCCAGCGCACTCGCCCTGATGGGCATCGCCGTCAGCAACGTCCTGATGCCCGTCATCGTCAAGCGCTGGTTCCCCGACCGGGTCGGCACCATGACGGGTCTCTACTCGATGGCCCTCGCCCTCGGCACCGCTCTCGCCGCCGCCCTCACCGTGCCCCTGACGGACGCGCTGGGCGGCAGCTGGAAGACCGGTCTTGCCGTCTGGGCGACTCTTGCCGCCGTCGCGATCCTGCCCTGGCTGCCCTTCGTGAAGGACCGCAAAAACGCCTCGGGACCGGCCGCGGCAGCCCCGGCCCCCGTGCTCCGCATCACCCGCAGCCGTACGTCCTGGGCGCTCGCCTGCTTCTTCGGGCTCCAGGCGACGGCCGCGTACATCACGATGGGCTGGATGCCGCAGATCTTCCGTGACGCGGGTATCCCGGCGGGCACCGCGGGCGTCCTGCTCGCCGTGACCATGGCCATGGGCGTCCCCCTCGCCTTCGTCATCCCCCGGGTCGCCACCCGGCTGCGTACCCAGGGCCCGATCGTCCTCGTCCTCAGCGGCTGCGGCCTCATCGGCTACGGGGGGCTCTACCTCGCCCCGGCCGGCGGCGCCTGGCTCTGGGCGCTGCTGCTCGGCATCGCCAACTGCGCCTTCCCGCTCGCCCTCACCATGATCGGGATGCGTGCGGGGACCGGCGCGGGCATCGTCAGGCTCTCCGCCTTCGCCCAGTCCACCGGCTATCTGCTCTCCATCCCGGGTCCGCTGCTCGTCGGCGTGCTCTACCAGCACAGCGGCGGCTGGGGCCTGCCGCTCACCCTCATGGCGGCCCTCCTCGTGCCGCAGACGGTCGCGGGAGTGCTCGCGGGACGGGACCGGAAGATCGAGGACGAATGCTGAGATGCGAGACTGGGCGCATGCCAGTGCTCGATCCGAATCCTCAGAACGGCCAGAAGAAGCTTCTCCTCGTCCTCGGGACGATGCTTCTCATCTCCGTGATCATCGGTGTGATCGCCACGATCGCCTCACCCTGACCCTGCGGTCGCCCCGCCCGGGGTGGGGCCAGCCCCCCTGTCCCCTAGGGGGTCAGGTTCAGGGTCGAGTGGGTGGGTCACCGGATGGGACCGCCGCCGCCCGGCCCGTAGGTTTTCGGTAACACAGCCGAGGACCCACGGAGGCGGACATGTCGGCCCCTACGCACACCCAGACCCGCCGTGCCACGGACGCCGTGGACGTCCGGCTGCCGTGGTGGGCCGTCGCGCTGCCCGGCCTCGCCTTCGCCGCGCTCCTCCTGCTGATCATGGACCCGGGCCAGGCGCACGCCGCGGCCGGGGGCTCCTCGATCGGGGGCTCGGCGATCGTGCAGCTGCTCGGGCACATCCTGGGTCTGATGCCCGCCTGACCGGCCCCGTACACCCCCCGGCGCCCGGCAATCGCTCCCGGTGGACGAGCACGTCAACACCCTGCGCCCGCCCGCACATTTCGTGCGAAGCTGAGGTGTATGAGCGTCGATACACCTCGCAGGATCGTCCTTCTCAGGCATGCAAAGGCGGAATGGTCGCAGCAGTCCGACCATGAGCGGCCACTGGCGGAACGGGGCAGGAAGGACGCCCCCGTCGCCGGCCGCAAGCTGGCCGATTCAGGAACCGTCTTCGACCTGGCCCTGTGTTCGACCGCGGCCAGGACCCGCGAGACCTGGAAGCTGGCGGTCCATGAATTCGCGCAGCGCCCCAGGACCGTGTACGAGGAGAGGCTGTACGAGGCCTCCCTCGGCGAACTGATCGCCCTGTTCGGTGAGACCCCCGACGATGTGCGCAATCTGCTGGTCATCGGCCACAACCCCGGCATGCACGGTGCCGCGGACGCCCTCTCGGGCGGGGCCGACGGCGATACGCTCGCCCGTATGACCAGGGACGGCTTCCCGACGGCCGCCTACGCGGTCATCGAGTTCTCCGGCCCGTGGAAGAGCCTGGAACACGGCGTGGGAAAGCTCGTCGACTACTGGACGCCGAACGACTGACCGACGGCACACGCGACGGCAGGCGTACGAAGGGGCGCCGGCACACCTGGTGTGTGCCGGCGCCCCTCGCGTCGTGCGGGGCCGGGCCCGGTCAGTCCACCACCACGCCGTCGGCGGTCTCGACCTCTTCGCGGGTGATCCCGAGCAGATACAGCACGGTGTCGAGGAACGGCACGTTCACCGCCGTGTGGGCGGCCCGGCGTACCACCGGCTTGGCGTTGAAGGCGACCCCCAGACCGGCGGTGTTCAGCATGTCCAGATCGTTCGCGCCGTCACCGATCGCCACCGTCTGCTCCAGCGGCACCCCCGCCTGCTCGGCGAAGCTGCGCAGCAACCGTGCCTTGCCCGCCCGGTCCACGATGTCGCCCACGACCCGGCCGGTGAGCCTGCCGTCGACGATCTCCAGCGTGTTGGCGGAGGCGAAGTCGAGCCCGAGTCGCTCCCTGAGGTCGTCCGTGACCTGGGTGAAGCCTCCCGAGACCACGCCCACCTGGTAGCCCAGCCGCTTCAGTGTCCTGATCAGGGTGCGGGCGCCGGGTGTCAGCCGGACCTCGGCCCGCACCTTGTCCACCACCGACACATCGAGCCCGGCCAGCAGCCGCACCCGCGCGTGCAGGGACTGCTCGAAGTCCAGCTCGCCGCGCATCGCCCGCTCGGTCACCGAGGCGACCTCGGCCTCACAGCCCGCATGGGCCGCGAAGAGCTCGATGACCTCGTCCTGGATGAGCGTGGAATCCACATCCATGACGACCAGCCGCTGCGCACGGCGGCTCAGCCCGGCCGACATGACGGCGATGTCGACACCGATGTCGGCGGCCTCCGTCGCCAGCGCGGTCCGCAGGTCCTCCGTCGCGGTGCCGGACACCGCGAACTCGACGGCGGTCACGGGGTACTTCGCCAGGCGGAAGATGCGGTCGATGTTGCCGCCGGTGGAGGTGATCCTGGCCGCTATGGCCGCCGTCGACTCCGCGGTCAGCGGCTGCCCCAGCACGGTCACATGGGACCGGCCGTAGCCCCGGGGGCGGTTGTCGCCCGTGCCCGAGATGATCTCCGCCTGGAGCTTCAGCGACTCCGCCCAGCTGTGCACGGTCGCCCGGAGGTCGCCCTCGGCCGTGCCGCCGGGCTCGGGCGAGGTCACCAGGGCGCACAGGACGATGCGGCCACGGGTGACGACCTGCTCGATGTCCACGACATCGACCGCCCAGGCGGCCAGGGTGTCGAAAAGCCCGGCCGTGATGCCCGGCCGGTCCTTCCCGAAGATCTTGACGAGAAGCGTGGGGGCGTCCGTGCCCCGAGGAGACTCGGGAAGCTCAGGAGACCGGGGTGACCGAGATGGCTGAGGTGCGCTCATGGTGATCCCACCGTATAGGTCCACGGGACGAGGTCCGAAGCCGTCCCGAGTGACGGACAGCCGCCGTTCGGGTCCCGAAGGAGCGGCAGGTCCGATGGACGGGCGTCCCGGATTCGGTAAACGGACGCCTCGGATCCTGCGAACGGAGGCCTCGGATCCTGCGAACTGGCGCCTCGGATGAACACCCACGACCCATTTGTCCCGAGTCGCCGGAGGCAATGCCGAGCCTCCGCGCCGTCTTCACGCCGCCCGGCTTTCCGTTACGGGACAGCTCCTGGAATAGTTCCCCACGATGTTCAGCATCCCTAGGCTCCCTGCGACGGGGGCGACACGGGGGACAACTAGTGGGGCGCGGAGTGCCGGAACTCGTACTGGAATTGAATGGCAGGACCTGGGCGCTCGATCCGTCCAGGCCGTACACCCTCGGACGTGATCCGCAGGGCGATGTGATGATCGACGACGCCAGGGTGTCGTGGCGGCATGCCACGATCAGCTGGAACGGCCGTGCCTGGTCCATCGAGGACCACGGCAGCACGAACGGCACCTATGTGCAGGGCCGGCGTATCCAGCAGATGGAGATCGCCCCGGGGACCTCGGTCCACCTGGGCAACGCCACCGACGGCCCGCGCCTGAATCTCACCGCCGCGGCGGCGGGCGCCGCGGTCCATGGCGGGAACGCGGCGGGCGTACCGCAGGCGTCCGCGCCCCCGGTGCGGCAGCATGCCCCGGCCCAGCAGCAGCCGCCTCAGCAGCAGGCCCCGGCCGGCTGGTCCGGCGGTCAGGCCCAGCAGCAGGGCGCCTGGCAGCAGCAGCCTCCGGTCCCGCACCAGCAGGGCCACGCGGGCCCGCCCGGTGCGGGCGGGCAGGGGGGTGCCGGGACGCCGCCGGCGTACGGCGACCGCAGTCCGACGACGTTCCACCAGCTGGACCTCGGCCGGGTCATGCGTATCGGTCGTGCGCTGGAGAACGAGCTGGTCGTCTCCGACCTCCAGGTCTCGCGCCTGCACGCCGAGTTCCGGGCGACGCCCGACGGCCGCTTCGAGATCCGTGACCTCGGATCGCACAACGGCACCTATGTCAACGGCCAGCCGCTCAGCAAGTCCGGCTCCGCGCTCATCGGCCCGAACGACACCGTCGGTGTCGGTCACTCGACCTTCCGGCTGGTCGGGGACCGGCTGGAAGAGTTCGTCGACACCGGTGAGGTCTCGTTCTCGGCCCGTCACCTCACCGTCACGGTCGACGGCGGGAAGAACATCCTCAAGGACGTCTCGTTCGGCGTCCCCGAGAAGTCCCTCATCGCCGTCATCGGCCCCTCGGGCTCCGGCAAGTCCACCCTGCTCAAGGCGCTCACCGGCTACCGGCCCGCCAACCAGGGTGACGTCCTCTACGACAACCGGAACCTGTACAAGCAGTTCGCCGAGCTGAGGCAGCGCATCGGTCTGGTCCCGCAGGACGACATCCTGCACAAGGAACTCACGGTCACCAAGGCGCTCAGCTACGCCGCCAAGCTCCGCTTCCCCTCGGACACCACCGAGGCCGAGCGCACCGCCCGGATCCATGAGGTACTCGCCGAGCTCAAGCTCGACATCCACAAGGACAAGAAGGTCACCTCGCTCTCCGGCGGCCAGCGCAAGCGTGTGTCGGTCGCCCTGGAGCTGCTGACCAAGCCGTCGCTGATCTTCCTGGACGAGCCGACCTCCGGCCTCGACCCGGGCATGGACCGCGACGTCATGCAGCTGCTGCGTGGTCTCGCCGACGACGGCCGTACGGTCCTGGTGGTCACGCACTCCGTGGCCGAGCTGGCCATCTGCGACAAGCTCCTGGTGATGGCGCCCGGCGGGTCCGTCGCCTACTTCGGTCCGCCCGAGGAGGCGCTGAACTTCTTCGGCTACACCTCCTGGGCCGATGTCTTCTCCGCGTTCGAGAACTACCGCGACTACGACTGGGCGGGACGCTGGCGCGGCTCGCAGCACTACCAGATGTACGCCGCGGACATCGACGCCGTCGCCGCGCAGCCCGTGCACATGCCTCCGCCGCAGCAGATCCGGCCCCCGAAGCCGCAGGGCTGGACGGCGCAGCTGCTGACGCTGATGCGCCGGTACATCTCGGTGATCGCGTCCGACAAGGGCTTCCTCGCCCTGATGGTGATCCTGCCGGCTGTGCTCGGCATCGTCAGCGTGGTCATCCCCGCCGAGTTCGGGCTGGCGGAGCCCGATCCGCCGTCCCGCTTCAACGGCAAGGCCGGGACGATCATGCTGATCCTCGCGGTCGGCATGTGCTTCGCCGCCGCGGCCAACTCCGTACGAGAGCTGATCAAGGAACGGGTGATCTACGAGCGGGAACGGGCCACCGGGCTCTCCCGTTCCGCCTATCTGCTGTCCAAGGTGATCGTCCTCGGTGTGATCACCGCCTTCCAGGGCGTGATCATCTGCGGGATCGGCTTCTCCACCCGCGATCTGCCGGAGGAGGGGCTGTTCATGTCCCCCGCCGTGGAGATCTGCCTGTCGATCATCGTGCTCGGGTTCGTCTCGATGATGTTCGGCCTGATGATCTCCGCGCTGGTGAAGACCGCCGAGAAGACCATGCCGCTGCTCGTCATGTTCGCGATCGTCCAGGTCGTCTTCACCGGTGTGCTCTTCCAGGTCTACGGATCGCCGGGCCTGGAGCAGTTCGCCTGGCTGATGCCCTCGCGCTGGGCGGTGGCCGCAGCCGGTACGACGCTCGACCTGGCCCACCTCATGCCGCCGTGGGACCCCAAGAAGCCGACCGACCTGGACCCGCTCTGGGAGCACTCGGCCGGACAGTGGGGCGTCAACATCACGGTGATGCTCGTGATGAGCGCCGTGCTCTTCTTCGCGGTCTCGCGGATGCTGCGGCGCCACGAGCCCGAGGTGATGCGCAAGTGACGCCCGCAGGGCCGTGACGCCCGCCGGGCCGTAATGCCCGCCGGGTCCGCTCCGGACCTGGAAACGCCCGAGGGCGGCACCCCGCGGGGTGCCGCCCTTCGGCATGTGCCGGCCGGTCACGCGACGCTGCGGACCGGCAGGTCGGCTGCTATGCCAGGCCTTGCTCGGTGCGTGGCTCAGTAGGCGCTGTCGACGTTGTCGATCGAGCCGTACTTGTCAGCGGCGTAGTTGGCGGCCGCGGTGATGTTGGCGACCGGGTCGTACTGGTCCTTCTTGGTGCCCTTGACGTGGTAGAAGTCGAAGGTCGGCTTGATGACCTGCAGCAGACCCTTCGAGGGGACGCCGTTGATCGCGTTGATGTCCCAGTTGTTGATGGCACGGGGGTTACCGCTGGACTCACGGATGATGTTGCGGTGCAGGCCCTCGTACGTACCGGGGATCTTCTTGTCCTTCATGATCGCCAGGGACTCGCGGATCCAGCCGTCCAGGTTGTTGGCGTAGACCGGCTTGCGGTCGGCCGCACGGCTGGCCTTCTTGGCGGAACGCTTCTTCGCGTCGGCCTTGGCCTTCGCGGCGGCCTTCGCCTTGGCGGCGGCCTTCTTCTTCTCGGCGGAGTCCTTGCTCTTGGCCGCGTCAGCGGCCTTCATCAGCTGCTCGGCCGTCGAGTTCTTCTCTATGGTGCTGGACTGGACGCTCTTCGCCTTCGAGCCGGTGTAGGCGACCGGCGCCGCGGCCGATGAGGCCTGCGGCTCGGCCTTGGCCGAAGCGTCGTGGGGGATGAGCGAGAAGGAGACAGCGGCGGCGGCCAGGGTCGAGACCCCCGCGACGGAGAGCTTCTGCGCCTTGTTCAGACGACGGCTACGGCTGGAGATTCGGGACACGGACATACAGTCGTACCTCTTCGAATTGCAGGGGGTCCTCGGCGAGGACGCAGACGGAAGAAGCCGGGGCATCTCCGTCGGGGACAGATGCAATTCTTAGCGCCAGCAAAATGGCCTGGCAAAGGTGTGACGTACGAAGCTGTGTAGTGGACCGGGGTCTCGTTCATGCCTCCTTGTCCGGTTTGAACCCCGGCAAGTTGCCCGTTTTGCTCAAACTATCCGTCTTCGTAAGTGACGTGGGTCCTATGCCTGGGCTCACACGGGGACCCCTTCGCACTCACAAAAAGTTGCTTCAGTAATGCGGAGCGTAAGCGACTTTTCGGGCGGGACGCCTATGCGGCGGGGGGCAGTAGAAGGTGGGCGTCCCCGAACTCGTGCCAGAGATACCGGTGGGCCAGCGCCTGGGCGTACCCGCGCCGCAGAGCCTCCCGCCCCGCGACCGCCTCCAGCATCAGCAGATGGGAGGCCGCCGGCTCGTGCAGCCCGGTCAGCAGCCCGTCCACCACCCGCACACCCCGCTGCGGCGTCACCACCAGATCCGTCCAGCCCGCCGCCGCCCGCACCACCGCGTCCTCACCCGCCGCCGACTCCAGGGCCCGCACCGCCGTCGTCCCCACGGCGATCACCCTGCCCCCACCGGCCCGAGCGGCGTTGACCAGCCACGCCGTCGTGCGCGGCACCTCGAACCGCTCCGGGTAGGGCGGCTCGTGCACCTCCGCCGATGCCACCCCCGTATGCAGCGTCAGCGGTGCGAACTGCACCCCGCGGCTCACCAGCGCCGCCACCAGCCCCGCCGTGAAGGGGCGTGCCGCACTCGGCATCTCCGCCGAACCGCTCCCGTCGGGCGACGGCACGGCGAACACCGTCCGGTACGCCGACAGCGGCTGGTCCCGCTCCGTGTACGCGTACCGGATCGGCCGCCCGTACCTGCTCAGCAGGCCGGGCACGTCCCGTGGCACCCGCGCCCACCAGAGCCTGGCCCCCTCGCGCGGCCCGAGCGGCTCCTCCAGGACCAGCACCCCGCCGCCCGGGAGCCGTACCGCCGCTCCCGCCGGGCCGCCGGGACGCGGCCGGGTGGTCCCGTCGCCGTCCGGCCCGCGCAGCTCCACCGCCCACCGCCCGTCCTCACCCCGGGTCGAGAAGTGCACGACGACCGGCTCGCCGCCGATGCGCCCGTTCACCGCGGCCGCCAGCGTCATCGACGTATTGACCACCAGCACGTCCCCGGCCCGCAGCTCACCCGGCAGCTCACCGAACCGCCGGTGCGTGACCGCGCCGCCCCGCGAGACCAGCAGCCGTACGTCGTCACGCCCCGCGCCCCGCTGCTCGGCCGGCACCCGAGCCGAGAGCTCCTCGGGCACCCGCAGGGAGTCGAGCGCCGTCACCGCTCCGCCCGCCGGTCCGTGTCCAGCAGTGCGGAGGCCGTGTACCTGCCACCCGCGGGGCGCAGCTCCAGCAGCCGGACGAAGGCGGGCGCCACGCTCGTGGGGTGCGGCCGGGGATCGCTGTCGTCCGGCACCGCCGCCGTATAGAGGTCCGTCCCCATGTCACCGGGGTCCACCGCCCACACCCGCAGCCCCGGCTCCTCCTCGCCGAGCACCGCGCTCAGCTGGTCGAGCGCGGCCTTCGACGCCCCGTAACCACCCCACGTCCCGTACGGCTCGGTGGCCGCGTCCGAACTCACCGTGATCACCGCCCCGGCCGCCGAGGCCCGCAGCAGCGGCAGCGCCTCCTGCACGAGCCCGAGCGCCGCCACCACATTCGTCTCCAGCGCCTGCCGCAGCCCCTCCAGCGGCAGCGCATCGAGCCGCACCAGCGGCTCGGCACCCAGCGCGCTCGCATTGCTCACCAGTACGTCGAGACCGCCCAGCTCCCCGGCCGCCGCGACCAGGGCCGCACGGTGCGCCGGGTCCGTGACGTCCCCGGCCACGGCCACCACCCGCGTCCCGTGCCGGCCGCCCAGCTCCGCCGCCGTCTCCCGGAGCGCCCCGGCCGACCTGGCGCCCAGCACCAGATCCCAGCCCCGTTCCGCCAGAGCCGCGCCGAGCGCGCGCCCCAGCCCCTTCGATCCACCCGTGATCACCGCGACCGGCATGACAGCCATCCCCTCGATCCTCGTGGACTTCCGACGCCATCAACGTAGGAACCCGGTGAGGCCCGCCGCCTCGTCCATCGGCCGCAGCCGCCGACAGCACTTGGAACTAGGTCCTTTCGTTTGGATCAGGCCGGATCAGGGAGCGGGGTCTGGTGCCGTGCATCGCAAGGCGGAGGAAGGCGACAGGGCGGAGCCCTGGCAACTGACGACAACGCCGCGAGGTGCGGCACCAGACCCCGCGAGCCCGGCCTGATCCAAACGAAAGGACCTAGGTCCCGGGCCCCGGATGACGGAGGTCCACAGCCCGATACGGCGGCCGTATCCCCGCCGGTACGGTGAGCACATGAGTCATCGCCCGCCCTCCGGCCTCGCCGCGGTCAGTGCCGCACTGCTCGCCATGAGCAGGCACCTGGAGATGCGTGACGTCCTCAAGACGATCGTCGCCTCGGCCCGCGAACTGCTGGACGCCGAGTACGCCGCCCTCGGTGTGCCGGACGACCACGGGGGCTTCGCCCAGTTCGTCGTCGACGGGGTCAGCGACGACCAGTGGAAGGCCATCGGACCGCTGCCGCGTCAGCACGGCATCCTCGCGGCGATGCTCCAGGAGGCGAAGCCCCAGCGGCTCGCCGACGTCCGCGAGGACCCACGCTTCGAGGGGTGGCCCGACGCCCACCCCGACATGTCCGACTTCCTCGGCCTGCCCATCCAGGACGGCGACGAGACCATCGGCGCGCTCTTCCTCGCCAACAAGCGCTGCCCCAGGCCGACGGGCGGCTGCAACTTCACCGAGGAGGACGAGGAACTCCTCGGGATCCTCGCCCAGCACGCGGCGATCGCCCTCACCAACGCCCGGCTCTACGAACGCAGCCGCGAGCTGACGATCGCCGAGGAGCGCTCACGGCTGGCCCATGAGCTGCACGACGCCGTCAGCCAGAAACTCTTCTCGCTCCGCCTCACCGCCCAGGCCGCCGCCGCCCTCGTCGACCGCGACCCGGCGCGCGCCAAGGGCGAGCTCCAGCAGGTCGCGGCCCTGGCCGGGGAGGCCGTGGACGAGCTGCGCGCGGCCGTCGTCGAGCTGCGCCCCGCCGCCCTGGACGAGGACGGCCTGGTCGCCACGCTCCGCACCCAGATCCAGGTCCTCGACCGCGCCCACGCCGCGCGGGTCACCTTCGAGAGCGCCGGCGTGCGCGCCCTGCCCTCCGCCCAGGAGGAGGCGATGCTCCGGGTCGCCCAGGAAGCCCTGCACAACGCCCTGCGTCACTCGGGCGCC
Source organism: Streptomyces sp. NBC_01012 (assembly GCF_045162755.1). NCBI lineage: Bacteria > Bacillati > Actinomycetota > Actinomycetes > Kitasatosporales > Streptomycetaceae > Streptomyces > Streptomyces sp. NBC_01012. The sequence continues at coordinate 6,243,871 of NZ_CP108688.1, forward strand.
GGGCAGGTCACCGTCACGCTCGTCCGGCGCGCCTCGGACACCGTGCTGCGGATCACCGACGACGGCCGCGGCTTCGACACCCACGCGGTCCGGCGCGCCGGGCGCCATCTGGGCCTCGTCTCCATGCGGCACAGGGCCGCCGGGGTCGGTGGCCGGCTCACCGTCGCCTCGGAGCCAGGCCGGGGCACCACGATCCGGATGGAGGTCCCCTGTGGCTGACAAGATCATCAAGGTGCTGCTGGTCGACGACCATCAGGTGGTCCGCAGGGGACTGCGTACGTTCCTGGAGGTCCAGGACGACATCGAGGTCGTCGGGGAGGCGTCGGACGGTGCCGAGGGCGTCGCCAGGACCGAGGAGCTGCGGCCCGACGTGGTCCTGATGGACATCAAGATGCCGGGCACGGACGGTATCGAGGCGCTCCGCAGGCTCAGGGAGCTGGAGAGCCCGGCCAAGGTGCTGATCGTCACCAGCTTCACCGAGCAGCGCACGGTCGTGCCCGCCCTGCGGGCGGGGGCATCGGGCTATGTGTACAAGGACGTCGACCCGGACGCCCTGGCCGGTGCCATCCGCTCGGTCCACGCGGGCCATGTCCTGCTCCAGCCCGAGGTCGCGGGCGCGCTGCTGGCCCAGGACGACACGGGCAACGGCACGGGGCGGGGGAGCACCCTGACCGAGCGGGAGCGTGAGGTGCTCGGACTGATCGCCGACGGCCGGTCCAACCGGGAGATCGCCCGCGCGCTGGTCCTCTCGGAGAAGACGGTGAAGACGCACGTCTCGAACATCCTGATGAAGCTCGATCTCTCGGACAGGACCCAGGCCGCGCTGTGGGCGGTCCGGCACGGAGCGGCGGGCTGACGGGAAGCGCTCCCGTCAGCTGCGGCCGAACAAGCGGACGGTTCCACTCCAGTCCGAGATTCATACTGTCGGGTGGATGTCACCCGGACGGCGCATCCTTCGCGCCGTGACGGCGTTCTCCATGTGTGCTGCGGCGGTCGGCCGCAGCGATGCGAGGAGGATCCTGAAGTGAAGAACCTGAAGAAGGCCGCAGCCGTCACCATGATCGCGGGCGGAATCATCGCCGCCGGTGCCGGAGCCGCCTCCGCCACGGACCACGGCGGCGCCGGGGCCCACGGCACGGCCGTCGGCTCCCCGGGCGTGGTCTCGGGCAACGTCGTCCAGGTCCCGGTGCACGTCCCGGTCAACGTGGTCGGCAACACGGTCAACGTCGTGGGCCTGCTCAACCCGGCCTTCGGCAACCTCGGCCTGAACGGCTGACCGACGCCTCGCACCCCGCCGCCGGGAGGGCTCGCCCGAGCCCGCCCGGCGGTCGGGGGACGCTCGTATCGGTCCCACCGGCGAGGTCCCCGTCACGCCCCCTCCTACCGCGCCTGCTCCTCCACATACGCGTTGTACGCCGCGACCTGCGCCCGCCGCGCCACCCGCTCCACCGGCCGCAGCGCCTCACCCCGGGCCGCGATCTCGGACGCGCTCACCGCCCCGCCGTGCCCGTTCTCATGGGCCACCGCCACCAGCAGCCCCACACGCTGGGCCAGTTCGAGCACCCGGACCGCCCGCGGCGGATAGCCGGGCGCCAGCACCTCACGCCCCCGCTCCGCGCGCGCCCGGTAGGCGTCCACCGCGGCCTCCGCGACCGGCCCCGACCCCGCGACATCCAGCCGCGACAGCACCGCGGTCGCATCCCGCAACGCCTCGGCCAGCTCCCGCTCCGCCTCGCTCAGCGACGGCACATCGGCCGGCGGCGCCTCCCGTACGGCCAGGCAGCGCCAGACCACCTCGACATGCAGATCACCGGCGGGCCCCACCTCGCTCACCTCCGGTACGAGGCCGTACGCCGCCCCGGACATGACCACGGCCTCCTCCGCCTCCAACGCCCTGGCGTTGAAGTCCGGCGGACCGCTGAGCCCCAGCGGATGCCCGGGCACCGGGAGCGCGACCCGGAACCCGGTCGCGCCGAGCCTCCTCAGCCGGCCGAGCGCCAGCGTGAGCCCGACGGGCCCCGCCTCACCCGGCAGCCCGTCCACGCGGTGCACCGCGTCGTCGCCGACGATCGCGAGCGCCACGTCGTCCGGCGACACAAGTCCTGCCAAAAGCGCGTTTCCCCATGCGGCAAGCCGCCCTGAGCGTGGTTCCGAAAGCATGGGAACAGCCTAGGGAACAGCCCCAGGGCCTGAGCACTCCTCGGGTGGCGTAGGTTTTCCCTGGGAGCTGTGCCCCACAGGCACGCGACGATCTCGACACTGCATGGGGAGACAACGCGCCATGAGCGATGTACTGGAGCTGGTGGACGTATCCGTGGTCCGCGACGGACGCGCTCTGGTGGACGACGTCTCCTGGTCGGTCAAGGAGGGGGAGCGCTGGGTCATCCTCGGCCCCAACGGCGCCGGCAAGACCACCCTCCTCAACATCGCCTCCAGCTACCTCTTCCCCAGCTCCGGCACGGCCAAGATCCTCGGTGAGCGGCTCGGCGGGGTCGGCACCGACGTCTTCGAGCTCCGTCCCCGTATCGGCATCGCCGGGGTGGCCATGGCCGAAAAGCTCCCCAAGCGCCAGACCGTGCTCCAGACGGTGCTCACCGCCGCGTACGGCATGACCGCCACCTGGCACGAGGACTACGAGGCCGTCGACGAGGAGCGCGCCCGCGCCTTCCTCGACCGTCTCGGCATGACCGATTACCTCGAACGCAAGTTCGGCACGCTCTCCGAGGGCGAGCGCAAGCGCACCCTGATCGCCCGCGCCATGATGACCGACCCCGAGCTGCTCCTCCTCGACGAGCCGGCCGCCGGACTCGACCTCGGGGGCCGCGAGGACCTGGTCCGCAGGCTCGGCAGGCTGGCCCGTGACCCGTACGCCCCCTCCATGGTCATGGTCACCCACCATGTCGAGGAGATCGCGCCCGGCTTCACCCACGTCCTGATGATCCGTCAGGGCAAGGTGCTGGCCGCCGGCCCCATGGAGACCGAGCTCAGCTCCCGGAACCTCTCCCTCTGCTTCGGTCTGCCACTCGTCGTCGAGCACCACGGCGACCGCTACACCGCCCACGGACTGCCCCTCGGGCAGTAGTCGCACCACAGCCAACCTCCCCTGCGCCCTGTCGGGGAGGGTGCCCGCGGTCCTACGATGACCATGTGGACATCGACGCGTGGGTGTGGTGGCTGATCGGTGCGGTGGGACTGGGTATTCCCCTCGTCCTGACCGCGATGCCCGAATTCGGGATGTTCGCCGTCGGAGCGGTGGCCGCGGCCGTCGTGGCGGCACTCGGCGGCGGCATCGTCGCCCAAGTCCTGGTCTTCGTCGTGGTGTCGGTCGCCCTGATCGCGGTCGTCCGCCCGATCGCGGCCAGACACCGGTCGAGCCAGTCCACGCACGCCACCGGCATCGACGCGCTGAAAGGCCGTCAGGCGGTCGTCCTGGAGCGGGTGGACGGCGCCGGAGGGCGCATCAAGCTCGCCGGCGAGATCTGGTCCGCGCGCTCCTTCGACGGCGACCAGACCTTCGAACCCGGGCGCCAGGTGGACGTTGTGGACATCGAAGGCGCGACGGCTGTGGTCATGTGAGCGAACCGGTCACACCGCAGGCCACAGTCTGCCAAAATCGAAGTCGATCATCATGACTGACCATGTGACGGTGATGACCGTACGACAGCCATGACCGTTCGATCTCGATCACCGCGATCCATCGGCAACCGAAGGGCACGAGGCACACGATGCAACCGATCATCATCGTCCTGATCATTCTGGTGGTGCTCGTCTTCATCGCCCTGATCAAGACGATCCAGGTCATCCCGCAGGCCAGTGCCGCCATCGTGGAGCGCTTCGGCCGCTACACCCGCACGCTCAACGCCGGGCTGAACATCGTCGTCCCGTTCATCGACTCCATCCGCAACCGGATCGACCTCCGTGAGCAGGTCGTCCCGTTCCCGCCCCAGCCGGTGATCACCCAGGACAACCTCGTCGTCAACATCGACACCGTCATCTACTACCAGGTGACCGACGCCCGGGCCGCCACGTACGAAGTCGCCAGCTACATCCAGGCGATCGAGCAGCTGACCGTCACCACGCTGCGGAACATCATCGGCGGCATGGACCTGGAGCGGACCCTGACCTCCCGCGAGGAGATCAACGCGGCACTGCGCGGGGTCCTCGACGAAGCCACCGGCAAGTGGGGCATCCGCGTCAACCGCGTCGAGCTCAAGGCCATCGAGCCGCCGACCTCCATCCAGGACTCGATGGAGAAGCAGATGCGCGCCGACCGTGACAAGCGCGCGGCGATCCTCACCGCCGAAGGCATCAGGCAGTCCGCGATCCTCACCGCCGAGGGCGAGAAGCAGTCCGCCATCCTGCGCGCCGAAGGTGAGGCCAAGGCGTCCGCACTGCGCGCCGAGGGCGAGGCCCAGGCCATCCGTACGGTCTTCGAGTCCATCCACGCCGGAGACCCGGACCAGAAGCTCCTCTCGTACCAGTACCTCCAGATGCTCCCGAAGATCGCCGAGGGCGACGCCAACAAGCTCTGGATCGTGCCCAGCGAGATCGGCGACGCCCTCAAGGGCCTCAGTGGTGCCTTCGGCAACCTCGGAGGCGGCGGCGTACCCGGCTTCAACACCGGTACGGAACGACGGGAGCAGCCCCCCGTCGAGTGACCGGAGGACACCTTCGTGCATGATCGGTCAGGCCCCTCGACCTCGATGGCGGGGAGGCGTCACTGACCATCGAAGGAGATGGCCTTGTCCATCTGGGAAATTCTCGCGGTGTTCGCGGCCGGGGTCGGCGCCGGCACGATCAACACCATCGTCGGATCGGGAACGCTGATCACGTTCCCGGTCCTGCTCGCCACCGGACTGCCCCCGGTCACCGCGACCGTGTCGAACGCCCTCGGCCTCATCCCCGGCTCCATCAGCGGCGCCATCGGCTACCGCGCGGAACTCGCGGGCCAGCGCCGCCGCATACTGAAGCTGTGCGGGGGCGCGCTGATCGGCGGACTCACCGGAGCGACCCTCCTGCTCGCCCTGCCGTCCACGGCGTTCGAGACGATCGTCCCCGTCCTGGTGACCCTCGCGCTGGTCCTGGTCATCCTGCAGCCCCGCATCAGCAAGGCGGTCCAGCGCCGCCGCGAGCGCACAGGCACCGCCGCCCGCCTCGACGGCGGACCCCTCCTGTTCACCGGCATCATGCTCGCCAGCGTCTACGGCGGCTACTTCACGGCGGCCCAGGGCATCATCTACCTCTCCCTGATGGGCATGCTGCTCGACGACACGATGCAGCGCCTCAACGCCGTCAAGAATGTCCTCGCCGCCGTCGTCAACAGTGTCGCCGCACTGTTCTTCCTCTTCGTCGCGGACTTCGACTGGACGGCCGTCGTCCTGATCGCGGTGGGCTCCGCGATCGGCGGCCAGATAGGCGCCAGGGTCGGCCGCCGGCTCAGCCCGACCTTCCTGCGTGCCCTGATCGTCGTCGTCGGCACGGCGGCCATCGTCCAACTGCTTCTGCGCTGACGGAAGAAGCCCGCCCCTCCGGCAGGGAGGAGCGGGCTCGGCAGCTGTTGCCGCCGGGTCCCGCGGGACCCGGCCAGGCGGACCAGGTGCTCACGCCGCCGAGTGTGCCAGCCACTCCGGAAGCGCCGACCTGTCACCGGCCCCCATCGCGAGCAGCATCGCGTCCGCGGGCGACGGCACGAACGGCTGACGCAGCAGCGGCATGCCCGCCTGCTCCGGAGTCCTGGCGGCCTTGCGGTGGTTGTCCTCCGCGCACGAGGCCACGGTGTTCAGCCAGCTGTCCCGGCCGCCCTGGGCCCTCGGGACCACATGGTCCACGGTGCTCGCCCGGCGCCCGCAGTACGCGCACCGGTGCTGGTCCCGTATGAGCACACCCCTTCTGGACCACGGCGCCTGTCTTCGGAACGGCACCCGGACGTACCGGCAGAGCCTGATCACCCGGGGCACCGGAATATCCACGGCGGCCCCACGCATACGGAGGCCGGGATGCGACTGCTCGACGACGGCCTTGTCCTGGAGGATCAGAACCACCGCACGGTTGAGAGTCACCGTCGACAGCGGCTCGAAGCTCGCGTTGAGTACAAGTGTGTCCCGCATCCCGCCCACCTCCCGTGTGCCGCCCGTAGCCGGCGGGCCCGGATCAACTCTGGCCGGGTGAGCCGTGATGGACAACGCAATAAAAAGTGCCCTGCCCTGATCTCTCCAAGACCAGGGCAGGGCAAACAACAGGCGAACGCTCAGCTTTCGGGGGCGGCGTACTCCCCGATGAGCTGGGCGCGGCCCAGGGTGTGGAACCGCAGGTTGAATCCGACCACGGCGGGCGAGGCGTCACTGTCAGGGCCGAGCTTCTCGGTGTCCACCGCGTACACGGTGAAGACATAGCGGTGGTTCTCACCGGCAGGAGGCGCGGCGCCGCCGAACTCCTTCGTCCCGTAGTCGTTGCGCACCTGGACGGCACCCTCGGGCAGCCCCGCGAACGCTCCGCTCCCCGCACCCGCCGGAAGCTCGGTGACCGACGAGGGGATGTCGAACACCACCCAGTGCCAGAACCCGCTGCCCGTCGGGGCGTCCGGATCGAAGCACGTCACGGCGAAGCTCCGCGTCTCGGCGGGAAAACCCTCCCACCGCAGCTGCGGGGAGGTGTTCCCCGCGGCGAACACCTGCGCGTCCGCGAGTACGGCTCCCGGCGCGAGGTCCTCACTCACCACGCTGAACGAGGGAACCTCGGGGTGGAAGTCGTGCGGCAGCGGCGCCCTCTTCGGCTCGGTCACGTCAGCACCTCTCCTGATCGGTTTGCGGCTTCTCCCCACCGACCCTAGGCCTTGTCAGAGCCAGTTGCGCCGGCCGCCGACCTGCGCGAGCCACTGATTGAGATATGCGGCCCAGTCCGTGCCCTGGAAGTCGTGGAGGCCCACCTGGAAGGTGTGGTAGGAGTCGCTGCCCTCACTGAAGAGACCCGACTTCTTGTCCATCTCCAGGACGACGTCCATCTCGCGGTCGTCCGCGATGAAGCTCAGCTCCACCTGGTTGAGCCCCCGGTACTGCTGCGGGGGGATGAATTCGATCTCCTGGTAGAACGGCAGACGCTGCCGGGTCCCGCGGATGTGGCCGCGCTCCATGTCGGCACTGCGGAAGCTGAAACCCAGCTGCCCGAAGGCGTCCAGGATGGCCTGCTGGGCGGGCAGCGGATGCACGTTGACCGGGTCCAGGTCGCCGGCGTCCAGGGCGTGGGCGATGTCCAGCTCCGTGGTGACGCCGATGTTCATGCCGCGCAGCTGGTGTCCGGCGAACATGGTGATGGGCGTCTCCCAGGGGATCTCCAGCCCGAACGGCACGACGTGCACCGCGCCGGGCTGCACCTGGAAGGCCCCACCGAGCCTCAGCTGGGTGAACTCGATGTTCTGCTTGGTCTCCTGGTCACCGCTCTCGACCTCCACCCGGGCCTGCAGCCCGACCGAAAGCCCCTGGATCTGCTGGTCCACGGATCCGCCCTGGATCCGGACCTCGCCCTGGACCACCCCGCCGGGCACGACGTTGAGTTCGGTCAGTTCGGTCTCGACCGAAGCACCGCCGGCACCCATGCTCGCGAGCAGCCGCTTGAAGCCCATATCTTCTCCTCCTAGACGCTGACACCCCTACATACGCGGCAAGACGGTAGCCGGTTCCCGACGTGCCGAGGCCGGTACTCTCGGAGGTCATGAACGAGGGCACGGACACACACTTCACGGACCACGCGTACGGCATGGCCGGCCACGCGTACGGCATGGCCGGGCGGTCGGCATGAACGTCGGCCTCCTCGCCCATCCTGCTGAGGAGATCGCCCCCAGGCTGCTCGGGCGCGTCCTCACCTGTAGCACCCCCGACGGAACCGTGAGCATCGCCATCACGGAGACCGAGGCGTACTCCGGCACCGCCGACCCGGCCTCCCACGCCTACCGGGGCCGGACGGCCCGTAACGCCGTCATGTTCGGACCCGCAGGACACCTGTACGTCTACCGGTCCCACGGTCTTCACTGGTGCGCGAACGTCGTCACCGGGACGGACGGCATCGCCTCGGCTGTCCTCATCAGGGCGGGCAGGGTCATCGAGGGCGAAGAGCTGGCACGCGGGCGGAGAGGGGAGAAAGTCGAGAGCCCCCGACTTGCCCGGGGCCCGGGGAACTTCTGCCAGGCGCTCGGCATCACGGCAGAACACAACGGCGCGGACCTCCTGGCAGGTACCTCGGTCGTGCTGTCCGAGGGGGAACCGGTGGCTGCCGCGCTCATCAAGGCGGGTCCTCGGGTCGGCGTGAGCAAGGCCCACGACTGGCAGCACCGGTTCTACCTCGCCGGTGACCCGACCGTCTCGGCGTACCGACTGAGCCCGAGAGCCAAGCCGCTCGCCGGTGCCTGAGCTGCTCCGACCCTTACGCATGGCCCGCGGGTGCGGTCCGCCGACGCAGCGCAACTTGACTCGCCTCTGACGTTTCCCTAATGTAGTCCGAGCCGCTTGAACGGATGCAGCTGTTCTTGGCGCGGTCCATCGGACCGGGTCGAAGCATCGTGAGAGGGCCAACCACTACCTACGATTCACCCTGACGGGGTGCAATTTCGGCATGCCGAAATTCGCCTTTCGGCTCGATTATGAGCCGCCGCGGAAATCGGCTAACGTAGTGACCACGCCGAAAGGGAAACGCGAAAGCGAAGAACTGGACGCGAAACAGTGAGATCCCGCTTCGGCCGGGAATCGGACACGAAAGAGTCTGATAGAGTCGGAAACGCAAGAACACGAAGGGAAGCGCCCGGAGGGGCCCGGTGAAACGGGACCGAAGGAAGCGTCCGTTCCTTGAGAACTCAACAGCGTGCCAAAAGTCAACGCCAGATATGTTGATACCCCGGCCTGCTTCGGCAGGTTGGTGGTTCCTTTGAAAAGTCCTACCGGTCCTTCGGGTCGGGTAGGCAACAACAGCGAGGACGCTGTGAACGACCGGTCTTATTCCGACTTGGTTGTTCCGCTCTCGTGTTGTGATCCCGATTACGGGAAAACATTCACGGAGAGTTTGATCCTGGCTCAGGACGAACGCTGGCGGCGTGCTTAACACATGCAAGTCGAACGATGAAGCCTTTCGGGGTGGATTAGTGGCGAACGGGTGAGTAACACGTGGGCAATCTGCCCTTCACTCTGGGACAAGCCCTGGAAACGGGGTCTAATACCGGATAACACTCTGTCCCGCATGGGACGGGGTTAAAAGCTCCGGCGGTGAAGGATGAGCCCGCGGCCTATCAGCTTGTTGGTGGGGTGATGGCCTACCAAGGCGACGACGGGTAGCCGGCCTGAGAGGGCGACCGGCCACACTGGGACTGAGACACGGCCCAGACTCCTACGGGAGGCAGCAGTGGGGAATATTGCACAATGGGCGAAAGCCTGATGCAGCGACGCCGCGTGAGGGATGACGGCCTTCGGGTTGTAAACCTCTTTCAGCAGGGAAGAAGCGAAAGTGACGGTACCTGCAGAAGAAGCGCCGGCTAACTACGTGCCAGCAGCCGCGGTAATACGTAGGGCGCAAGCGTTGTCCGGAATTATTGGGCGTAAAGAGCTCGTAGGCGGCTTGTCACGTCGGATGTGAAAGCCCGGGGCTTAACCCCGGGTCTGCATTCGATACGGGCTAGCTAGAGTGTGGTAGGGGAGATCGGAATTCCTGGTGTAGCGGTGAAATGCGCAGATATCAGGAGGAACACCGGTGGCGAAGGCGGATCTCTGGGCCATTACTGACGCTGAGGAGCGAAAGCGTGGGGAGCGAACAGGATTAGATACCCTGGTAGTCCACGCCGTAAACGTTGGGAACTAGGTGTTGGCGACATTCCACGTCGTCGGTGCCGCAGCTAACGCATTAAGTTCCCCGCCTGGGGAGTACGGCCGCAAGGCTAAAACTCAAAGGAATTGACGGGGGCCCGCACAAGCAGCGGAGCATGTGGCTTAATTCGACGCAACGCGAAGAACCTTACCAAGGCTTGACATATACCGGAAAGCATCAGAGATGGTGCCCCCCTTGTGGTCGGTATACAGGTGGTGCATGGCTGTCGTCAGCTCGTGTCGTGAGATGTTGGGTTAAGTCCCGCAACGAGCGCAACCCTTGTTCTGTGTTGCCAGCATGCCCTTCGGGGTGATGGGGACTCACAGGAGACTGCCGGGGTCAACTCGGAGGAAGGTGGGGACGACGTCAAGTCATCATGCCCCTTATGTCTTGGGCTGCACACGTGCTACAATGGCCGGTACAATGAGCTGCGATGCCGCGAGGCGGAGCGAATCTCAAAAAGCCGGTCTCAGTTCGGATTGGGGTCTGCAACTCGACCCCATGAAGTCGGAGTTGCTAGTAATCGCAGATCAGCATTGCTGCGGTGAATACGTTCCCGGGCCTTGTACACACCGCCCGTCACGTCACGAAAGTCGGTAACACCCGAAGCCGGTGGCCCAACCCCTTGTGGGAGGGAGCTGTCGAAGGTGGGACTGGCGATTGGGACGAAGTCGTAACAAGGTAGCCGTACCGGAAGGTGCGGCTGGATCACCTCCTTTCTAAGGAGCATCTAGGTTCCTTTCGGGGAATCCAGAGACCATTTCGTCGGCAAATGTTCGACGGTGGTTGCTCATGGGTGGAACGTTGACTATTCGGCGCGACAGGTTGTTTTCACTAGTACTGCTTCGGCGTGGAACGTGAGGGTGATCGGTCGGGTCGGGCACGCTGTTGGGTATCTGAAGGTATGGCCGTAAGGCTGCCTTTGGTTGCCGGCCCCAGTGAACTCGCCTGTAAGGGTGGGGTGGTGGGTGGCTGGTCGTTGTTTGAGAACTGCACAGTGGACGCGAGCATCTGTGGCCAAGTTTTTAAGGGCGCACGGTGGATGCCTTGGCACCAGGAACCGATGAAGGACGTGGGAGGCCACGATAGTCCCCGGGGAGCTGTCAACCAAGCTTTGATCCGGGGGTTTCCGAATGGGGAAACCCGGCAGTCGTCATGGGCTGTCACCCGCTGCTGAACACATAGGCAGTGTGGAGGGAACGAGGGGAAGTGAAACATCTCAGTACCCTCAGGAAGAGAAAACAACCGTGATTCCGGGAGTAGTGGCGAGCGAAACTGGATGAGGCCAAACCGTATGCGTGTGATACCCGGCAGGGGTTGCGCATGCGGGGTTGTGGGATCTCTTTTTCATAGTCTGCCGGCTGTGAGACGAGTCAGAAACCGTTGATGTAGGCGAAGGACATGCGAAAGGTCCGGCGTAGAGGGTAAGACCCCCGTAGCTGAAACATCAGCGGCTCGTTTGAGAGACACCCAAGTAGCACGGGGCCCGAGAAATCCCGTGTGAATCTGGCGGGACCACCCGCTAAGCCTAAATATTCCCTGGTGACCGATAGCGGATAGTACCGTGAGGGAATGGTGAAAAGTACCGCGGGAGCGGAGTGAAATAGTACCTGAAACCGTGTGCCTACAAGCCGTGGGAGCGTCGCTGTGTGTGCTTGCACATGCAGTCGTGACTGCGTGCCTTTTGAAGAATGAGCCTGCGAGTTAGCGGTGTGTAGCGAGGTTAACCCGTGTGGGGAAGCCGTAGCGAAAGCGAGTCCGAATAGGGCGTTTGAGTTGCACGCTCTAGACCCGAAGCGGAGTGATCTAGCCATGGGCAGGTTGAAGCGGAGGTAAGACTTCGTGGAGGACCGAACCCACCAGGGTTGAAAACCTGGGGGATGACCTGTGGTTAGGGGTGAAAGGCCAATCAAACTCCGTGATAGCTGGTTCTCCCCGAAATGCATTTAGGTGCAGCGTCGTGTGTTTCTTGCCGGAGGTAGAGCACTGGATAGGCGATGGGCCCTACCGGGTTACTGACCTTAGCCAAACTCCGAATGCCGGTAAGTGAGAGCGCGGCAGTGAGACTGTGGGGGATAAGCTCCATGGTCGAGAGGGAAACAGCCCAGAGCATCGACTAAGGCCCCTAAGCGTACGCTAAGTGGGAAAGGATGTGGAGTCGCAGAGACAACCAGGAGGTTGGCTTAGAAGCAGCCATCCTTGAAAGAGTGCGTAATAGCTCACTGGTCAAGTGATTCCGCGCCGACAATGTAGCGGGGCTCAAGCGTACCGCCGAAGTCGTGTCATTCACACATATAGGGCCAACGCCTGTGTGGATGGGTAGGGGAGCGTCGTGTGCCGGGTGAAGCAGCCGTGGAAGCGAGTTGTGGACGGTTCACGAGTGAGAATGCAGGCATGAGTAGCGATACACACGTGAGAAACGTGTGCGCCGATTGACTAAGGGTTCCTGGGTCAAGCTGATCTGCCCAGGGTAAGTCGGGACCTAAGGCGAGGCCGACAGGCGTAGTCGATGGACAACCGGTTGATATTCCGGTACCCGCTTTGAAACGCCCAGTACTGAATCAGGCGATGCTAAGTCCGTGAAGCCGGCCTGATCTCTTCGGAGTTGAGGGTAGTGGTGGAGCCGATGAACCAGACTTGTAGTAGGTAAGCGATGGGGTGACGCAGGAAGGTAGTCCAGCCCGGGCGGTGGTTGTCCCGGGGTAAGGGTGTAGGACGCACGGTAGGTAAATCCGTCGTGCATATAGTCTGAGACCTGATGCCGAGCCGATTGTGGTGAAGTGGATGATCCTATGCTGTCGAGAAAAGCCTCTAGCGAGTTTCATGGCGGCCCGTACCCTAAACCGACTCAGGTAGTCAGGTAGAGAATACCGAGGCGTTCGGGTGAACTATGGTTAAGGAACTCGGCAAAATGCCCCCGTAACTTCGGGAGAAGGGGGGCCATTTCTGGTGATCCGATTTACTCGGTGAGCTGGGGGTGGCCGCAGAGACCAGCGAGAAGCGACTGTTTACTAAAAACACAGGTCCGTGCGAAGCCGTAAGGCGATGTATACGGACTGACGCCTGCCCGGTGCTGGAACGTTAAGGGGACCGGTTAGTGCACTTTCGGGTGTGCGAAGCTGAGAACTTAAGCGCCAGTAAACGGCGGTGGTAACTATAACCATCCTAAGGTAGCGAAATTCCTTGTCGGGTAAGTTCCGACCTGCACGAATGGCGTAACGACTTCTCGACTGTCTCAACCATAGGCCCGGTGAAATTGCACTACGAGTAAAGATGCTCGTTTCGCGCAGCAGGACGGAAAGACCCCGGGACCTTTACTATAGTTTGATATTGGTGTTCGGTTCGGCTTGTGTAGGATAGGTGGGAGACTTTGAAGCGGCCACGCCAGTGGTTGTGGAGTCGTCGTTGAAATACCACTCTGGTCGTGCTGGATGTCTAACCTGGGTCCGTGATCCGGATCAGGGACAGTGTCTGATGGGTAGTTTAACTGGGGCGGTTGCCTCCTAAAGAGTAACGGAGGCGCCCAAAGGTTCCCTCAGCCTGGTTGGCAATCAGGTGTTGAGTGTAAGTGCACAAGGGAGCTTGACTGTGAGACCGACGGGTCGAGCAGGGACGAAAGTCGGGACTAGTGATCCGGCAGTGGCTTGTGGAAGCGCTGTCGCTCAACGGATAAAAGGTACCCCGGGGATAACAGGCTGATCTTCCCCAAGAGTCCATATCGACGGGATGGTTTGGCACCTCGATGTCGGCTCGTCGCATCCTGGGGCTGGAGTCGGTCCCAAGGGTTGGGCTGTTCGCCCATTAAAGCGGTACGCGAGCTGGGTTTAGAACGTCGTGAGACAGTTCGGTCCCTATCCGCTGTGCGCGTAGGAATATTGAGAAGGGCTGTCCCTAGTACGAGAGGACCGGGACGGACGAACCTCTGGTGTGCCAGTTGTTCTGCCAAGGGCATGGCTGGTTGGCTACGTTCGGAAAGGATAACCGCTGAAAGCATCTAAGCGGGAAGCCTGCTTCGAGATGAGTGTTCCCACCACCTTGAGTGGTTAAGGCTCCCAGTAGACGACTGGGTTGATAGGCCAGATGTGGAAGCCCGGTAACGGGTGGAGCTGACTGGTACTAATAGGCCGAGGGCTTGTCCTCAGTTGCTCGCGTCCACTGTGTTGTTCCCAGGCCACGAACAGTCGTGCTGGTTGAACAGCTTCACTACTTAAACTGAAAAGTGTGCTTGTTCGCTAAGTGCCGATACTCTGCATTGCGGAGTGGCCGATAGTGTTTCGGTGGTCATTGCGTTAGGGAAACGCCCGGTTACATTCCGAACCCGGAAGCTAAGCCTTTCAGCGCCGATGGTACTGCAGGGGGGACCCTGTGGGAGAGTAGGACGCCGCCGAACAATCTTTCAGGACCCCTGGTCCCAGCGTTCATGCTGGGGCCGGGGGTCTTTTTTTGTTTGCCGAAGCGCGTCGGATGGTCGGCTGCGCGAGAATGTCTGTGGTACCCGATGACAGGAGTCACCCCCATGTCCACCAACTCTTCCGACGACCGTCCGGAGCGCGAGCCGCGTCGCCGGGACGCCGGTGACAGGGGCGGCTTCCGAGGCGGCCGTGACGACCGGTCCGGTGCGCCTCGCCGTGACAGCGACCGCGGGAGTGGCTTCCGCCGTGACGACCGCGACCGTGGTCCCCGTCGGGACGACAACCGCGGTGCCGGCACCGGTGGTGGCGGTGGGTTCCGTCGTGATGACCGTGACCGTGATCGGGGTCCGCGTCGTGAGGATGACCGTGGTGGGTATCGCGGTGGTCAGCGTGATGACCGTGGTGGCCGTCCTGCTGGTGGGCGTCCTGCGGGTGGGGGGTTTGATCGTCGTGATGACCGGCCGCGTGGCCCGCGCCGTGACGACGACCGTTCCGGTGGTGGCTTCCGGCGTGACGACAGTCGCGGTGGTGGTGGCTACGGTGGCGGTGGCTTCCGGCGTGATGACCGTGATCGTGATCGTGGGCCGCGTCGTGAGGATGACCGGTCGAGCAATTTCCGTCGTGACGACCGGGCTCCGCGTCGTGAGGACGACCGTGGCGGCTACCGCGGTGGGCGTCCTGCGGGCGGTGGGTTTGATCGTCGCGATGACCGGCCCCGTGGCCCGCGCCGTGACGACGACCGTTCCGGTGGCGGTTTCCGCCGCGACGACAGCCGCGGTGGCGGTGCCTCCGGTGGTGGCTTCCGGCGTGATGACAGTCGTGGCGGCGGTGGCTACGGTGGTGGCGGGTTCCGTCGTGATGACCGTGACCGTGACCGTGATCGGGGTCCGCGTCGTGAGGATGACCGTGGTGGGTATCGCGGTGGTCAGCGTGATGACCGTGGTGGCCGTCCTGCTGGTGGGCGTCCTGCGGGTGGGGGGTTTGATCGTCGTGATGATCGGCCGCGTGGCCCGCGCCGTGACGACGACCGTTCCGGTGGTGGCTTCCGGCGTGACGACAGTCGCGGTGGTGGTGGCTACGGTGGCGGTGGCTTCCGGCGTGATGACCGTGACCGTGATCGTGGGCCGCGTCGTGAGGATGACCGGTCGAGCAATTTCCGTCGTGACGACCGGGCTCCGCGTCGTGAGGACGACCGTGGCGGCTACCGCGGTGGGCGTCCTGCGGGCGGTGGGTTCGACCGTCGCGACGACCGGCCCCGTGGCCCGCGCCGTGACGACGACCGCTCCGGTGGCGGTTTCCGCCGCGACGACAGCCGGGGTGGCAGCGGTGGCGGCTTCCGCCGTGACGACCGGGGCCGGGACCGTGGTAACGACCGGGGTGGCGACCGCGGTGGTTATCGGGGCCGTGATGACCGTGGCGGTTACCAGGGGCGTGACGACCGCGACCGTGAGCCCATCAAGCGGCTTCCCATTCCCGACGACGTCACCGGTCAGGAGATCGACAAGGACGTCCGGCAGGAGCTGATGAGCCTGCCGAAGACCCTCGCCGAGGACGTCGCGCGGAACCTCGTCATGGTTGCGCGTCTGATCGACGAGGACCCCGAGAAGGCGTACGCGTACTCGCGGATTGCCCTTCGGCTGGCGTCCAGGGTTGCCGCGGTACGTGAGGCCGCGGGGTTCGCCGCGTACGCCACGCAGAAGTACTCGGAGGCGCTGGCGGAGTTCCGTGCGTCGCGCCGGATGACCGGCTCTGTCGAGCTGTGGCCCGTCATGGCCGACTGCGAGCGTGGACTTGGCCGGCCCGAGCGCGCCATGGCCATGGCCGGTGAGCCCGAGGTCCAGAAGCTGGACAAGG
Source organism: Streptomyces sp. NBC_01012 (assembly GCF_045162755.1). NCBI lineage: Bacteria > Bacillati > Actinomycetota > Actinomycetes > Kitasatosporales > Streptomycetaceae > Streptomyces > Streptomyces sp. NBC_01012. The sequence goes on from NZ_CP108688.1 coordinate 6,259,980, forward strand.
CCGGACAGGTCGAGATGCGTCTGGTCGCTGCGGGTGCCCGCAGGGACATGGGGCAGATCGACGCCGCGATCGTCACGCTGCAGAGCCCCGAACTCGCCTCCAACGCCGTCCACTCGTGGACGCCGCGTCTGCGGTACGCCTACGCCGACGCGCTTCTGGAGGCAGGCCGCGAGGGCGAGGCCCGTGAGTGGTTCGGGAAGGCGCTGGAAGCCGACAAGGACGGCGCGACCGACGCGTCCGACCGGCTTGCCGAACTCGAGGGTGTGGAATTCGTCGACGCGCTCGGCGACGACGAGCACACGGATGGCGAAAGCCGCTCCATCGACGCCATCGACGCCCCGTACACGGACGCCGATGACGAGGACCACGACGGTGACGACGACGAGTCCGCCAAGGCCTGAGCGTCGCTGAAGCGGCACAGCACACAGCACATGAGAGAGGGCGGCACCCGCAACGGGTGCCGCCCTCTTCTTCGTTCGGAGCCGGTGTTCGGAGCTGTGGGATTTCGGAGCTGTGGGATCACGAGCTCCTGGCGGCTCAGCCGACGTCGAGACTGCGCAGGACCAGCCCCGTCGCCGGCTTGGGGCCGAACGAGGTCGATTTGCGGGGCATCGTGACGCCCTGTCTCGCCAGGTCCCGGACCACGTCCTCGCGCACGGGGTGCATCAGTACGGCCGTGGCGTCGTGCCGTTCCGCCTGCTCCACCGCCGCAACCGTGTCGTGGATGTAGGCGATGTGGTCGGGTGCGTCAGGGATCCGCCACACCTCGTCGAGGAGCGTGGAGTGCAGCACGGTCGCGTCGAGCGTGCGCCAGGCCGCCGGCCGGTCGGTGCGTACCGTGCGGGCCAGCAGCTCCTTGTCCGGGCGGTCCACCAGGTGGAAACGGCCGTCGCCCGCGAGCAGGTAGGCGTTGCCGTCGGCGGAGGCTTCCGCGAGGGCGTCGAGTGCCTGGGGCAGGGTGCCGTCGACGGGCCGTACGCGGAACCTTCCGTCGAGGGCGCGGAGCGCATCGGCGACCGGGAAGCGGTGCAGCAGGCGGTGGATGGAACGGACCCGCAGTGGATAACGGGCGGTGTCGACGAGCAGGACGAGGCCGAAGTCCCAGGGGCCTGGGGTGGACCGCTCCTGCTGGAGCCGCAGGTAGGTGGCCCAGCGGTGGTGGCCGTCGGCGATCAGCGCCTGACGGTGGAAGAGGTCGGACTCGATCTCCGCCTGTTCCGCAGGATCCCGGACCGCCCAGAGACGATGGCTGAAGCCGTCCTCGGTTGTCGTGGTGAGCAACGGAGGCCGTTCCACGACGCGTTCGATGACCGCTGCCGTGCCGCTCGGCCCGCCGTCGCCCGCGTAGCTGAGGAGCAGGGGTTCGAGGTGGGCGGCCGCGGTGCGCATGAGGTCGGCCCGGTCCTCGACGACGTCGGCCATGACGTCCTCGTGCGGCAGCACCACGCCCTCCGACGCGGGGGAGAGGGCCAGGGCCCCGATCACACCGCGCTGGAGGAGGTCGTCGGCCCGCTGCTCGTAGACGTAGAGCACGGGTTCCGGGTCCGGGGCGAGGACGCCCTCCGCGAGCCAGCGTTGCAGGGTGTCGGCGGCCTGCTGGTGGCGTGCGGCGGCCGTGCCGGCCTGCGGGAGGATCAGCCGCACGATGTTGTGCGGGTCCGCGGACTCCAGGTGGTGCAGGCCGTCGGGCCGTACGACCACGTCGTACGGGGGTGAGGTCACCGCGGCGAGGCTGCCCACCCGTTCGGGGACGTAGCGCAGTCCGCGGAAGGGGATCAGCCGCAGTCCCTGAGCGACGGCGGGCCCGGATGTGTTCATGCGCGCATCGTATGTGCGCTCCCACTGTGCGAGATGATCGGGGTGAGAGGTATGGAAAGAGGAGCACACACATATGAGTCAGCAGTACAGGTCCCGGCCGCTCGCGAGCAGTGCGGCGCTGAGTGAGGCGTACGACACGGCGCTGCTCGATCTCGACGGGGTGGTGTACGCGGGCGGGCACGCCATCGTCCATGCCGTCGAGTCGCTCGGCAGCGCGCGCGAGGGCGGCATGCATCTGGCGTACGTGACGAACAACGCGCTGCGTACGCCGGACGCGGTGGCTGAGCACCTGACGGAGCTCGGTGTGCCGGCCGATGCGGCGGATGTCATCACGTCGGCGCAGGCGGTGGCCAGGCTGATGGCCGATCAACTGCCGTCCGGGGCCAGGGTGCTCGTGGTCGGCGGCGAGGGGCTGCGGGTCGCGCTGCGTGAGCGTGGCCTGGTGCCCGTGGAGTCGGCGGACGAGGACCCGGTCGCCGTGGCGCAGGGCTTCGGCGGGCCCGATCTGGCGTGGGGCAGGTTCGCCGAGGCGGCGTACGCGATCTCGCGTGGGGCCGTGTGGTTCGCGTCCAACACGGACCTGACGATCCCGGGCGCCCGGGGTATCGCCCCTGGCAACGGTGCTGCGGTCGAGGTCGTCCGCATCGCGACGGGTGCCGAGCCGCAGGTCGCGGGGAAGCCGCTGCCGCCGATGCACCGCGAGACCGTGCTGCGTACGGGGGCGAAGCGACCGCTGGTCGTCGGGGACCGGCTGGACACGGACATCGAGGGCGCGTTCAACGGCGGTGTGGACTCGCTGCTCGTCCTCACCGGAGTGACCGACGCGGCGCAGCTGATCGCGGCAGTGCCCGAGCACCGCCCGACCTATGTGGACCGGGACCTGCGCGGGCTGCTCACGGGGCAGCCCGAGGTGTCGGAGGCGGACGGCGCGTTCCGCTGCGGGGGCTGGACCGCCGTGGTGCGCGAGGACGCGCTGGTGCTGGAGGGCGGCGGCGAAGGCGAGGGTGAGGGCGAAGGTGGCGTGATCGACGGGCTGCGGGCCCTGTGCGCGGCTGCGTGGACGCATGCCGGTAAGGGCTCGTGCCGGCTGGACGCGGAGAAGGCCGTGGCCAGGCTCGGGCTGTAGCGAGGGGTGGCCAGGACGGTTGTCAGGACGGCTGCCAGGACGGTGGCGAGGGCGGCGCCCCCGGCCGCCGAAAGCGGAGGATAGGCTACCCTAACCCGGTGTTGGTCGAGAGTCCTTCTGAAACGAACGCCGGTCCCACGGCCGCGCCTGACGAACGCCCGCGCGCAGGCCGCCACGCGGTACGCGCCGCGGGTCTGCTGGTAGCGGTCGGCGTGCTGGTGCTGGTGTGCCTCGCGAGTGTCGCGATCGGCGCAAAAGCGCTGCCCCTCTCCGAGGTGTGGCACGGGCTGTTCCACTACTCGGGCAGCAACGGTGACGTCCTCGTACGGGATGTGCGGGTGCCACGTACCGTGCTCGGGCTGATCGTCGGGGCCGCCCTCGGGCTGGCCGGTGCGGTGATGCAGGCGCTGACCCGCAACCCGCTGGCCGAGCCCGGTCTGCTGGGTGTCAACGCGGGCGCATCGGCGGCCGTGGTCTCCGCCATCACCTTTCTCGGCGTCACCTCGCTGACCGGTTATGTCTGGTTCGCCTTCGGCGGCGCCGCGATCGTGTCCGTCGCCGTCTATCTGCTCGGCGGCAGCCGGTCCGCGAACCCCGTGCGGCTGGCGCTCGCCGGTACGGCGGTCACCGCGGCGCTGTTCGGCTACGTCAACGCCGTGCAGCTCCTCGACTCGGCGGCCCTGGACCGGCTGCGCTTCTGGACCGTCGGCTCGCTGGCCTCCGCGAACCCGGAGACCGTCGGCAAGGTGTGGCCGTTCATCGCCGTCGGTGTGCTGCTCTCCCTGCTCATCGCGCGGCCGCTCAACGCGCTGGAGATGGGTGACGACACGGCCAGGGCGCTCGGTGCGCATCTGACCCGTACCCGCGTCCTCGCGATGGTGGCCGTCACCCTGCTCTGCGGTGCGGCGACCGCGGCCTGCGGGCCGATCGTCTTCGTCGGGCTGATGATCCCGCATCTGGTCCGCTCCCTCACCGGCCCGGACCTGCGCTGGATCCTGCCCTACGCGGCCGTCCTCGCGCCCGTGCTGCTGCTCGGCGCCGACGTCGTGGGCAGACTCGTCGCCCGCCCCGCCGAGTTGCAGGTCGGCATCGTCACCGCGCTGCTCGGCGGGCCCGTCTTCATCCATCTCGTACGACGCAAGAGGATGGCCCAGCTGTGAAGGCCGCACAGGACACCACGAAGACGGTCCACGCCGTGCGGACGGCCGGCGGGCTCTCCTTCCGGGTGGACGCACGGGCCTTCGCCGTGATCGTGCTGCTCATCGCGGCGGCGGCCTTCGCCGCCGTGGTGCTGATCGGCAGTGGCGACTACGCCATGTCGCCCCGGCAGGTCGTCACCACGCTGTTCGGTGACGGAACCTTCCAGCAGGAGTTCATCGTCACCGAACTGCGGCTGCCCAGGGTCCTCGTCGGCCTGCTCGTCGGCGCCGCGCTCGGGGTCGGCGGCGCGGTCTTCCAGAGCATCTCGCGCAACCCGCTCGGCAGCCCGGACGTCCTCGGCTTCGGCCAGGGCTCGGCGGTCGGCGCCCTCGTCGTCATCGTGCTCCTGCACGGCGGGCCCACCGAGGTCGCGGCGGGCGCCGTCGGTGGCGGGCTGCTGACGGGCGCCGCGGTGTACCTGCTGGCCTGGAAGCGGGGGGTGCACGGCTACCGGCTCGTCCTCGTCGGCATCGGAGCTGCCGCGATGCTCACCGCCCTGACCCATTACCTGATCACCAAGGCCGACCTGGTCGACGCCACCCGTGCCGTCGTCTGGATGACCGGCTCGCTGGACGGCAGGGACTGGGCCCAGGTCTGGCCGCTGCTCGCGGTCTGCTGCGTCCTGATCCCGCTGGTACTCGGCCACGGCCGGGCGCTGCGCATGATCGAGATGGGTGACGACTCCGCCCACGCCCTGGGCGTACGGGTGGAACGCACCCGGCTCATCCTGCTGAGCTGCGCCGTGCTGCTCGTCGCCGTCGCCACCGCCGCCGCAGGACCCATCGTCTTCGTCTCGCTCAGCGCGCCGCAGGTCGCCCGGCGCCTCACCCGCGCGCCCGGCCCGAACCTGGCAGCGGCGGCCGGCACGGGAGCGGCCCTGCTGCTCGTCGCCGACTGGGCCGCCATGAACGCCTTCGGGGACCGCCAGCTCCCGGTCGGCGTCATCACCGGTGTGCTCGGCGGCTGCTACCTGCTGTGGCTGCTCGTGTCCGAGCGCAGAGCGGGCCGCATATGAAACCGGACGGCCCACCGCACCTGAGTCCCGGCAGACCGGATCACTCGCAGACCATCCCCACAGACTCCGGGAGTACGACCATGCAGCGCCTCACCGCAGATTCGGTGACCCTGGGCTACGACCAGCGGGTCATCGCCGAGAACCTCTCGGTCGAGATACCCGACAACTCCTTCACGGTCATCGTCGGCCCCAACGCCTGCGGCAAGTCGACCCTGCTGCGGGCCCTCTCCCGGATGCTGAAGCCGGGCGCGGGGGACGTCCTGCTGGACGGGCAGTCCATCCACCGGCTGCCCGCGAAGAAGGTCGCCAGGACGCTGGGCCTGCTGCCGCAGTCCTCCATAGCCCCGGACGGCATCACCGTCGCCGACCTGGTCTCGCGTGGCCGCTACCCCCACCAGGGGCTGCTGCGCCAGTGGTCGCCCGAGGACGAGCGGATCGTGAAGGAGTCGATGGAGTCGACCGGTGTCGGCGAGCTCGCCGACCGTTACGTCGACGAACTGTCCGGCGGCCAGCGCCAGCGCGTCTGGATCGCCATGGCTCTCGCCCAGCAGACGCCGCTCCTGCTGCTCGACGAGCCGACGACGTATCTCGACATCCAGCACCAGATCGACGTACTCGACCTCTGCGCCGAGCTGCACGAGACACAGGGCCGCACCCTCGTGGCCGTGCTGCACGACCTCAATCACGCCGCCCGGTACGCCACCCACCTGATCGCCATGCGTGAGGGCGCGGTCATCGCCGAGGGTGCGCCGGGCGATGTCGTCACCGCGCAGCTCGTGGAGGACGTCTTCGGGATGCGCTGCCAGGTCATCGACGACCCCGAGACGGGAACGCCGCTCGTCGTGCCCGCCGCCCGCAAGAAGCGCATGGCGGCCTCCGCCTGACTCCGCCGCCCTGCCTCACAGCCTCACAGCAGCGACTTGAGCTTCAGCAGATCGCGGAAGCCCGCCTCCAGACGCACCCGGCCGGAGCCCCAGGCCTTCGCGAAGTTCAGCTCACCGCCGACCATGGCGACCAGGTCGTCCCCGGTCATCGCGAGCCGGATCTCGGCCTTCTCCCGGGGCCGTCCCTCGTAGGTGTCCAGCACCTGGATCCGGCCGTTCGCCAGCCGTCCGGTGAACGTCACGTCGAGATCCCTGATGTGGCAGCTCAGCGAGCGGTCGAGGTCGGCGGCACCGCGTACGTCGCCGTCGGCGCCCGCCAGGTTGTCGGAAAGTGTGTCGAGTGCACTGCGGCACTCCGCCATGGTCGCCATCGTCACCGACGGTACACCGGCCCTTCGAGGTAGCGTTCCCGCATGAGCGACTGGATGCCGGGGCCTGACACGGATCAGCACGGCGGGGCGGCGGATCCGCACGAAGAGGCGACGGAACAGGGCACGGAGCCGGACGAAGTGGCCGGGCAGTCTCCCGTGCCCTCCTTCGACCCCGCCCCGCCCGCGCCCCTCGGGGTCGGGCGCACCCCCACGGGGCACGCGGGCGTGGACGCGCGCCTCGAGCGGCTGGCCGATGCCGACCACCTCGTGGCGGACGGCCACACCGAGGTGTACGAGGATGTACACCGTGGGCTGCGTGAGGAACTGACCGCGCTGGACGCACGTCCCGCAGCACCCGGCCCCGGACCCGCACCCGCACCCGCACCCGCGCACGACAACAGGAGCTGAACCGAACGTGGCAGGAGTGGCACGTCGCCGCCTCGACGCCGAGCTGGTACGCCGCAAGCTGGCCCGCTCGCGCGAGCACGCGAGCCAGCTGATCGCGGCGGGGCGGGTGACCGTCGGGGGGAACACCGCGACCAAGCCGGCCACCCAGGTCGAGACCAGCGCCGCCGTCGTCGTCGTCAAGGACGACGACGACCCCGAGTACGTCTCGCGCGGCGGGCACAAACTCGCGGGCGCCCTCGCCGCCTTCGGGCCCCTGGGTCTGAAGGTCGAGGGCCGGCGCGCACTGGATGCCGGGGCCTCGACCGGCGGCTTCACCGATGTGCTGCTGCGGGCCGGTGCCGGCCATGTCGTGGCCGTGGACGTCGGCTACGGGCAGCTCGCCTGGTCCTTGCAGTCCGATGACCGGGTCACCGTCAAGGACCGTACGAACGTACGTGAGTTGACGGTGGAGCAGATCGACGGCGAGCCGGTGGACCTGGTGGTGGGAGACCTGTCGTTCATCCCGCTCGGCCTGGTGCTGCCCGCCCTCGCGCGCTGTGCGGGCCCCGACGCCGACCTGGTGCTGATGGTGAAGCCGCAGTTCGAGGTGGGCAAGGAGCGCCTGGGCAGCGGCGGGGTGGTCCGCAGCCCCGAGCTGCGGGCCGAAGCGGTACGGGAAGTGGCGCGCAGGGCCGGTCTGCTCGGCCTCGGCGTCCAGGGAGTCACGGCGAGCCCGCTGCCGGGCCCGTCGGGAAATGTCGAGTATTTTCTGTGGCTGCGGGCCGGCGCACCTGAGCTGGATCCCGCCGATGTCGACCGTGCAGTGGCGGAGGGGCCCCGTTGACGACGCATGCGGAACGATCCGGTAACACGGAACAGCCCGGGAACGCGGAAGCATCCGGAAACACCGAACCGTACGGCAACACGGAACAGCCCGGGAACGCGGAACGCACCGTCTTCCTCCTGGCGCACACCGGCCGTCCGGCCGCGGTCCGCAGCGCGGAGCTCGTCGTCCAGGGCCTCCTGCGCAACGGCCTCGGTGTCCGGGTGCTGGCCGTGGAGGCCCAGGACCTGCCGCTGCCCCCGTCCGTGGAGACGGTCACGGACGCGACGCCCACGGCCGTGGACGGCTGCGAACTCCTGATCGTGCTCGGCGGCGACGGGACGCTGCTGCGCGGGGCCGAGATCTCCCGCGCCTCCGGGGTGCCGATGCTCGGGGTCAACCTCGGGCGGGTGGGCTTTCTCGCCGAGGCCGAGCGTGACGACCTCGACAAGGTCGTCGACCGGGTCGTCACCCGTGCGTACAAGGTCGAGGAACGGATGACGCTCGATGTCGTCGTGCACAGCAACGGCGACATCGTGCACACCGACTGGGCGCTCAACGAGGCCGCCGTCCAGAAGGTCTCGCCCGAGCGGATGCTGGAGGTCGTCCTGGAGATCGACGGCCGCCCGGTGACCGGCTTCGGATGCGACGGGATCGTCTGCGCCACCCCGACAGGCTCGACCGCGTACGCCTTCTCGGCGGGCGGCCCCGTGGTCTGGCCCGAGGTCGAGGCGCTGCTCATGGTGCCGATCAGCGCCCACGCGCTGTTCGCGAAGCCGCTGGTGACCTCGCCCGACTCGGTGCTGGCCGTGGAGGTCCAGCCCCACACGCCGCACGGGGTCCTGTGGTGCGACGGGCGCCGCACCGTCGAGCTGCCCGCCGGGGCCAGGGTGGAGGTGCGGCGCGGTGCGGTGCCCGTACGTCTCGCGCGGCTGCACCAGGCGTCGTTCACCGACCGTCTGGTGGCCAAGTTCGCACTGCCCGTACAGGGCTGGCGGGGTGCTCCGCACTGATTTCCCCGGCCCCTGCTCACACCCGCCCGAGTGAATCCGTCACCGGGGCCCGTCGCACAGTGGGCCCCGGACCTCGTAAGGTCATGTCCGTGTTGGAGGAGATGCGGATACGGTCGCTCGGAGTCATCGACGACGCGGTGGTGGAGCTGTCACCCGGTTTCACCGCGGTGACGGGTGAGACCGGCGCGGGCAAGACCATGGTCGTCACGAGCCTCGGGCTGCTGCTCGGCGGGCGCGCCGACCCCGCCCTGGTGCGGATCGGGGCCAAGGCCGCGGTCGTCGAGGGCCGGATCACGGTGTCCGGGGGCGACGCGGCGGCGGTACGCGCCGAGGAGGCCGGGGGCGAGATCGAGGACGGTGCGCTGATCGTCAGCCGTACCGTTTCCGCGGAAGGGCGCTCCCGGGCACACCTCGGGGGCAGATCCGTGCCCGTGGGGCTGCTCGCCGAGCTCGCCGACGACCTCGTCGCCGTGCACGGCCAGACCGACCAGCAGGGACTGCTCAAGCCCGCACGGCAGCGCCAGGCCCTCGACCGGTACGCCGGCGGCCGGGTGGAGGGCCCGCACGCCAAGTACACGGCGGCCTACCGGCGGCTGCGCGCGGTCGTCACCGAGCTCGACGAGCTGACCACCCGGGCCAGGGAGCGTGCCCAGGAGGCGGATCTGCTGCGTTTCGGCCTCGACGAGGTCGCCGCGGTGGAGCCGCTGCCCGGGGAGGACACCGAACTCGCAGCGGAGGCCGAGCGGCTCGGCCACGCGGAGGCGCTGGCCTCCGCCGCTGCCCTCGCCCATGCCGCTCTCGCGGGTGATCCTGAGGACCAGGAGGGCGTGGACGCCACCACGGTGGTCGCCGCCGCGGGACGGTCCCTGGACGGCGTACGGGCGCACGACCCCGCACTGGCCGCGCTCGCCGACCGGATCGGCGAGATCTCGATCCTGCTGGCCGATGTGGCGGGGGAGCTCGCCGGATACGCCGACCAGCTGGACGCCGACCCGCTGCGGCTCGCCGCAGTGGAGGAGCGGCGCGCCGCGCTCACCGCGCTCACCCGTAAGTACGGCGAGGACATCACCTCGGTGCTGGCCTGGGCCGAGGACGGTGCCTCACGGCTGACCGAACTGGAGGGCGACGACGACCGCATCGGTGAGCTGACGGCCGAGCGCGACGCGCTCCGCGGTGAACTCTCCGTCCTCGGCCAGGAGCTGACCGACGCGCGCACGGAGGCGGCGGCCCGTTTCGCCGATGCCGTCACCGATGAGCTGGCGTCGCTCGCGATGCCGCACGCCCGGGTCTCCTTCGCCATCCGGCAGACCGAGGCGCCGGACGAGGAGTCCGGCATCGACATCGGCGGCCGGAGCGTGCTCTACGGGCCGTCCGGCGCCGACGAGGTGGAGCTCCTGCTGGCGCCGCACCCCGGTGCGCAGCCCCGGCCGATCGCCAAGGGCGCGTCCGGCGGTGAGCTGTCGCGGGTGATGCTCGCCGTCGAGGTGGTCTTCGCGGGCTCCGACCCCGTGCCGACGTATCTCTTCGACGAGGTCGACGCGGGGGTCGGCGGCAAAGCGGCCGTCGAGGTCGGCCGGCGGCTGGCGAAGCTCGCCAGGTCCGCGCAGGTCGTCGTGGTCACCCACCTGCCGCAGGTGGCGGCCTTCGCCGACCGGCAGCTGCTGGTCGAGAAGACCGTGGACGGATCGGTGACCAGGAGCGGTGTCACGGTCCTCGAAGGCGAGGACCGGGTGCGGGAACTCTCCCGGATGCTCGCCGGGCAGGAGGACTCGGAGACCGCCAGGGCCCATGCCGAAGAGCTGCTGGAGACCGCGCGAGCGGACGGATAGACGGACAGGCAGCTGGACGGACAAGCGGCCCGCAGGCGTCAGCCGGGGCCGCCCGCCTCACTCGTACGGGTGGGGTGGGCCGTCCCGCCGCCGACGTGACGACGGGAACAACGTTTCGTCAGTCCCGGAACGCGCGTACGGACTGGCATCCTTGGCGCTGTACTCACCACCGACTCGGGATCCAGGGATCCCCGGGAGCCAATCAACGTGTCTCAGCTGCGTACGGTCCAAGTCCTGGGCGGCGGTGCCGGAAGCAGCGCTCATGTCAGCGCGCTCGCCGCGGGTCTTGTCGCCCGGGGCGTACAGGTCACCGTGTGCGCTCCCGCCGGTTCCGGCCGCGCCCACGGCCTTCCCGCGACGGGCGCCCGCTTCGTCGCGGTGCCCCGGCGCAGTGACCCCGCGGCCGTCGCCGCCCTGCGTACCGCCTGCACCGGGGCTGACATCGTCCACGCCCACGGGCTGCACGCCGCCGTACGCGCCGGGATCGCGCTCTGCGGCCGGGGCGTCCCGCTGGTCGTGACCTGGCACACCCGTGCCCATGCCGACGGCACCAGGGGCCGGCTGCTGCGGCTGCTGGAGCGAAGAGCCGCCAAGGCGGCCGCCGTTGTGCTGGGCACCTCGTGGGAGCTGGTCGACCGGGCCCGCCGCCGGGGCGCGAGGGACGCCAGGCTCGCGCCGGCCTCGATCCCCGCGAGCCGCTACTCCGGCGGCGTCGACGACGGCAAGACCCGCGCCGAACTGGGCGCGGTCGGCAGGCCGTTGCTGGTGTCGGTCGCGCAGCACGGGCACGAGACACTGCTGGACGCGGCGCGCGCCTGGCGTGCGCTTGACCCCGTGCCGCTGCTGGCCGTCGCGGGGGAGGGGCCCCGGGCGGGCGCCCTGCGGCGCCGGATCGCGGCGGAGGAGCTGCCCGTGGTCGTCGCCGGCGGCCCCGACGACGTCGGCGGACTCCTCGCCGCCGCCGACATCGCCGTGCTGTCCGGGATCGGCGACGGCGGGCCGCTGCTCGCCCAGGAGGCCCTGCGGCTCGGGATCCCGCTGGTGGCCGCCCGCGCCGACGGTCTGCCCGAACTCGTGGGCGATGCCGCCGAGCTGGTTCCCTACGGCGACGCCGAGGCGCTCGCCGGTGCCGTCGCACGGCTTCTCGACGACCCGGGCCGGCGGGAGCGGCTCGCGGACTCGGGGCGTGTGCAGGCCGCCGGCTGGCCCACCGAGGACGACACGATCGCCCATGTGCTCTCCGTCTACGACGAGTTGGCACAGCCCCTGACCGCCGCGCGCGGCTGATCTCAGCGGATGTGGCGGCGCGCCCGCAGGGCCAGGCTCAGCGCCAGCACGGAGCGCGGGTCGTCCAGATCGGTGCCCAGCAGCTCGCCGATGCGGGCCAGCCGGTTGTAGAGCGTCTGCCGGTTCAGATGCAGCTCCCGGGCGGCCTCCGCCTTGCGGCCCGCGTGCGCGAGGTACGCCTCCAGCGTGGGCAGCAGCACGGGACGCGACGTGCGGTCGTGCTCGCGCAGCGGCCCGATCGCCCGGTCCACGAACGATTCCAGATCCTGATGGTCCCGCAGCCGCCACAGCAGCAGATCGATGTCCAGGCCGCGCGCGTCGTACCAGGGGCGCTCGGCGAGCCCCTGCGCGGCCGTCGCCGCGTCCGCCGCGTGCCGCAGCCCCGCGCCCGCCGATGCCCAGCCGCCCGCGGCCCCGACCACCACGACGAGCGGGGTACGGTCCCCTGCCCGCTCCAGGCCGGCCCGCGCGGCGCCCGCCCGCAGCGCGGCCGCCACCCGGTCCGCGAGCGCCGTGCGCGCCGTCCCCGGGCGCAGCGCCAGCAGCAGCGGGATCCTGCCCTCCACCGGGCGCACCCCCACCAGGACCGGCGCCCCCACCGCCGCGATCTCCTCCGTCACGGCCCGTGCCAGCAGCGCCCAGCTACCCGAAGGCGCGGACTCGGGAGGGAGCCGCATCACCACGGGCAGCAGCGGATCCCCGCCGGACCTGAAGCCCAGGACTCCGGCCTGCGCGGGGGCGTCATCGGGGGCGATCCGGCCCTCGGCGAGATCCGTGAGGAAGTCGCCGCGGCCCCGCGCCGCCACCTCGTCCTCCTGGCGGGCCTGCATCAGCACGACCGCGAGGATGCCCGCGGCCCGCTCGGCCGCCATCCGGTGCACCGCCGCCAGGGGGCCCGACACCGCGAGCAGCACCAGCCTGGCCCGTACGGAACCGGCCCCGAGGCCGCCTCCCGGCACCTCCACCAGGACCGTGCCCGCCGGCGGCTCCGCACGGGCCGCACGGGCCCCGCGCAGCCCCTCCCAGACCTGGAGCGGATCGGCGCCCACCTGCCCGGCACCGGCGCCCGCCGCGAAGAGCAGCCGGCCGTCCGGGGTCTCCAGGAACACCGGATTCGCGGCGAAGTCCGCCAGGATCCCCAGGACCTGCGGCACCCCGCCACCGCCGAGCACCGCCTCCGTGCACCGCCGGTGCACCTCCTCCGCCCGCCTGAGCAGGGCGTAGTGGCCGTTGACGATCTCGGTGTGGATCTCCTCGGTCACCGCCACGAACGGCACCTCGCGGTGCAGCTGGACGAGCGGCAGCCCCGCCGTCCGCGCCGCCTCCACGATCGCCGTGGGCAGCCGGCCGAAGCGCGGGCCGAGCTCCACGACCAGGGCGGCGATGCCACGGTCGGCCAGCCTGCGGACATAGGCGCGCTGCTCCGCCGGCCTTGACCCGAGACCGAGCCCTGTCGTGAGGAGCAGCTCCCCGCCCTTGAGGAGGTCGGGGAGGTTCGGCGCCTCGCCGGCGTGCACCCAGCGCACCGTACGCTCCAGCCGGTCCGCGCAGGCCAGCACCTCCGGGAGCCCGCCGCGCAGCCCCGGAAGCTCCAGGGCCCGCCGCACGGTGATCCCGCCCTCTGCCTCCACCGGCCCCTTCGCTCCCGTTCGTGCGCGTCGGCGCTCCTGCTCCGGCCCGCGGGCAGATCAGCCGGCGTACGCCCCGCTGGCCGTCAGCCGCAGCGCCGTGTCGATCAGCGGCACATGGCTGAACGCCTGCGGGAAGTTGCCCACCTGACGCTGGAGCCCCGAGTCCCACTCCTCGGCCAGCAGGCCCAGGTCGTTGCGCAGGGACAGCAGCTTCTCGAAGAGCCGGCGTGCCTCGTCGACCCGGCCGATCATCGCCAGGTCGTCCGCCAGCCAGAACGAGCAGGCCAGGAACGCGCCCTCGTCCCCTTCGAGGCCGTCGACACCCGCGTCGTCACCCTCGGTGGGATAGCGCAGCACGAAGCCGTCCTCCGTGGACAGCTCCCGCTGGATCGCCTCGATCGTGCCGATGACGCGCTTGTCGTCGGGCGGCAGGAAGCCCATCTGCGGGATCAGCAGCAGGGACGCGTCCAGCTCCTTCGACCCGTAGGACTGGGTGAAGGTGTTGCGCTCCTTGTCGTAGCCCCGCTCGCAGACATCGCGGTGGATGTCCTCACGCAGCTGGAGCCACCGCTCCAGCGGGCCCTCCACGTCGCCGGACTCGATCAGCTTGATCGTGCGGTCGACGGCGACCCAGGCCATCACCTTGGAGTGCACGAAGTGCCGGCGCGGCCCGCGCACCTCCCAGATGCCCTCGTCGGGCTCGTCCCAGTGCTTCTCCAGATAGTCGATCAGCCTGAGCTGGAGGCCCATGGCGTAGTCGTTACGGGCAAGACCCGTCATGTGCGCCAGGTGCAGCGCCTCGGTGACCTCGCCGTACACATCGAGCTGGAGCTGGTTCGCCGCGCCGTTGCCGACCCGGACCGGGCCGGAGTTCTCGTACCCCGGCAGCCAGTCCAGCTCTGCCTCGCCGAGCTCACGCTCGCCCGCGATGCCGTACATGATCTGCAGGTTCTCCGGGTCGCCGGCGACGGCCCGCAGCAGCCACTCGCGCCAGGCGCGGGCCTCCTCGCGGTAGCCCGTGCGCAGCAGGGAGGACAGCGTGATCGCCGCGTCCCGCAGCCAGGTGTAGCGGTAGTCCCAGTTCCGCGAGCCGCCGATGTCCTCCGGCAGGGAGGTGGTCGGCGCGGCCACGATGCCGCCGGTCGGCGCGTAGGTGAGCGCCTTCAGCGTGATCAGCGAACGGACCACGGCCTCACGGTAGGGGCCGTGGTAGGTGCACTGTTCGACCCACTCGCGCCAGAAGTTCTCCGTCGCCTCCAGGGACGACTCCGGCTCCGGCACGGAGGGCGGCTCGTGGTGCGAGGGCTGCCAGCTGATGGTGAACGCGATCCGGTCGCCGGGCGCCACGGTGAAGTCGGAGTACGTCGTCAGATTCCGGCCGTACGTGTCCGCGTCCGTGTCCAGCCACACCGAGTCGGGCCCGGCGACGGCGACCGTACGGCCGTCGACCTTGTGCACCCAGGGGGTGACCCGCCCGTAGCTGAAACGCATGCGCAGCTCGGAGCGCATCGGCACCCGGCCGCTCACGCCCTCCACGATGCGGATGAGCTGGGGGGCACCGTCACGCGGCGGCATGAAATCGGTCACCCGGACCGTGCCGCGGGGCGTGTCCCACTCGGATTCCAGGACGAGCGAGTCGCCACGGTAGCGGCGGCGGTCCGCGGTCGGCGGCTCCGTCCCTTCGGGATGTGCGGGTCCCAGTCGCCAGAAGCCGTTCTCCTCGGTGCCGAGAAGTCCGGCGAAAATCGCGTGTGAATCGAAGCGGGGGAGACACAGCCAGTCCGCTGTGCCGTCCCGGCAGACCAGGGCAGCGGTCTGCATGTCTCCGATGAGTGCGTAGTCCTCGATGCGCCCGGCCACGTGCGTCTCCAGTCGAACGGCCATGTCGCCCCGCAGGGCGCTTACTGCTGGTCAAGGGGTCGTTGTAATAGAACCGACGAGCTCTTGCACGGGTGAGCGGGCTGGGGTGGTGCCGCTGGGCCGCGGCCGACTCGGCAGCGAATGTCCGAGCAGGATACGACGCACCTGGGGCTTCCGCGCACCGTCCGCCGGTTGTCGGTCGACCGTCACCCTTCGTCCATCATCCGTCACCGTGAAATGCGTGGGACCTGCGACAAACGTGCTGATCCTGTGCCCACCGGGGGAGGGTGCGGACGGAAGCGGCCCCTCTTCGTCGCTGTTACCCTGGTAGCCCGTGGACCGGTGGTCGTCCCGACAGGTGACGAGACCCCCGAACCGCAGCGACGGCACCGCAGGAATTCTCCTTACGGCACGCCGGCACGCACCTCACGATCGCGACCACGGGAGCCCCCTTTGGCTATGCAGCCCACATCCACGACGACCAAGCACATCTTCGTCACCGGGGGTGTCGCCTCCTCCCTCGGCAAGGGTCTGACTGCCTCCAGCCTGGGTGCCCTGCTCAAGGCGCGTGGCCTTCGGGTCACCATGCAGAAGCTCGACCCCTATCTCAACGTCGACCCCGGCACGATGAATCCCTTCCAGCACGGTGAGGTGTTCGTCACCGACGACGGCGCCGAGACCGACCTGGACATCGGGCACTACGAGCGCTTCCTGGACGTCGAGCTCGACGGTTCGGCCAACGTCACGACCGGGCAGGTCTACTCCCAGGTCATCGCCAAGGAGCGGCGCGGCGAGTACCTCGGCGACACCGTCCAGGTCATCCCGCACATCACCAACGAGATCAAGCACCGCATCCGCCGGATGGCGACCGACGACGTCGATGTCGTCATCACCGAGGTCGGCGGCACGGTCGGCGACATCGAGTCGCTGCCCTTCCTGGAGACCGTCCGCCAGGTCCGCCACGAGGTCGGCCGCGACAACGTCTTCGTCGTGCACATCTCGTTGCTGCCCTACATCGGCCCGTCCGGCGAGCTGAAGACCAAGCCCACCCAGCACTCCGTCGCCGCCCTGCGCAACATCGGTATCCAGCCGGACGCCATCGTGCTGCGCGCCGACCGCGACGTGCCGACCGCCATCAAGCGCAAGATCTCGCTGATGTGCGACGTCGACGAGGCCGCCGTGGTGGCGTGCAAGGACGCCCGGTCGATCTACGACATCCCCAAGGTGCTGCACACCGAGGGCCTGGACGCCTATGTCGTCCGCAAGCTCGACCTGCCCTTCCGTGACGTCGACTGGACCGTCTGGGACGATCTGCTGGACCGCGTCCACAACCCCGACCACGAGGTCACGGTCGCACTGGTCGGCAAGTACATCGACCTGCCCGACGCCTACCTCTCGGTCACCGAGGCGATCCGGGCCGGCGGCTTCGCGAACAAGGCTCGCGTCAAGGTCAAGTGGGTCGCGTCCGACGACTGCAAGACCCCCGCCGGCGCGCAGACGCAGCTCGGTGACGTCGACGCCATCTGCATCCCCGGCGGCTTCGGCGAGCGCGGTGTGGTCGGCAAGGTCGGCGCCATCCAGTACGCCCGCGAGAACAAGGTGCCGCTGCTCGGCCTCTGCCTCGGCCTCCAGTGCATCGTGATCGAGGCCGCGCGTAACCTCGCCGGGATCCCCGACGCCAACTCCACCGAGTTCGACGCCGCCACGGGCCACCCCGTCATCTCCACGATGGAGGAGCAGCTCGCGTATGTCGAGGGCGCGGGCGACCTGGGCGGCACCATGCGGCTCGGCCTGTACCCGGCGAAGCTCGCCGAGGGCTCCCTGGTCCGCGAGGCGTACGCCGACGAGCCGTACGTCGAGGAGCGCCACCGCCACCGCTACGAGGTCAACAACAGCTACCGCACGGAGCTGGAGAAGAAGGCCGGCCTGGTCTTCTCCGGCACCTCCCCGGACAACAAGCTCGTCGAGTACGTCGAATACCCGCGCGACGCCCACCCCTACCTGGTCGCCACCCAGGCGCACCCGGAGCTCCGCTCCCGCCCGACCCGCCCCCACCCGCTCTTCGCCGGCCTGGTGAAGGCCGCCGTGGAGCGCAAGGTCGCGGCGCGGGGGACCGGAGCCGACGCGTAGGCGCGTCCCGAGGCGATACGGTTGACCGGGGTACGGATCCTTCACCGGATGCGTGCCCCGGTTTCTGTTTTGTTCGTGGGAGGACGTACATGGGTTTCCAGGACACGCCCGAGGAATGGCAGGTCACCGCGTCGGTGACCCCCTTCACCGGTAACAAGACCAGCGTCCGTACCGACGACGTCGTGATGCCCGACGGAAGCGTCCACAGCCGCGACTACCAGGTCCACCCCGGTTCGGTGGCCGTGCTCGCGCTCGACGGGGACGGCCGCGTCCTCGTGCTCCGGCAGTACCGTCACCCGGTGCGCCACAAGCTCTGGGAGATCCCCGCCGGGCTGCTCGACATCCCCGGCGAGAACCCGCTGCACGCCGCGCAGCGCGAGCTCTACGAGGAGGCGCACGTCAAGGCCGAGGACTGGCGGGTGCTGACCGACGTCTACACCACGCCCGGCGGCTGCGACGAAGCCGTGCGCGTCTTCCTGGCGCAGGACCTCTCGGAGGCCGAGGGCGAGCGCTTCGAGGTCTCCGAGGAGGAGGCCGACATGGAGCAGGCGCGGGTGCCGCTCGACGAGCTCGTACGGGGTGTGCTCGCCGGCGACCTGCACAACAACTGCCTGGTCGTGGGCACCCTGGCGCTCACCGCTGTGCTCGCGGGCGACGGCGTGGACTCGCTGCGCCCGGCCGACGCCCCCTGGCCGGCGCGCCCGTTCGAGGCCTGACCGGTCCGGCCCGTCCTCACCACGGGGCGGGCCGACGCCCGGCGGACCAGGGGCCGATTGCCCGGCCGCCCAGAGGCCGATCGTATGAAACGCTGATCCGATCGAGGGATGTCTCTGCCGCGCTCGGCCGTGATCGTCCGCACCACTGAACTACGCTCGAAAGGCCCCGACCGGACTTCCGGCGGGCAACCGCGTGCAGCGAAGTGGAGCGTGGCCCGTGACCGATCAGGCGGTGGACACCAGCGGCCCTGCGCAAGCGGCGGGGATGGCGGGAGCCAAGGAGCCGCCGGACATCGCCACGCATCAATTCTTCGGCCGCGCACGAGAGTTGAAAGCCCTTCAGGAAGACATCGGGCGAGCGGGCCTCGACACACTCGCAGGCCGTAAGGCCGCGCGCGCCCGGGTGCTGCTGATCGCGGGACGGCCCGGATCCGGACGCACCGCGCTCGCCTCCGAACTCGCCCGTGTGCTCGCGGAACCCGGCGACTATCCCGACGGGGTGTTCCGGATCTCGCTGACCGAACCCGGCGGCGAGCGCGTCCCCGGTGAACGCACCGCACGCGCGCTCCTGGAACTGCTCTCCGTCGCCACCCCGCCCGGAGCCGACGAGGACGAGCTCTCCGAGATGGTCCGCGAGGCCTTCGCCGTACGCCGGGCGCTGATCCTCCTGGACGACGCGATCGACGCCGAGCAGGTCGATCCGCTGCTGCCCGACAACCCCGACTGCCTGGTCGTCGCCACCTCGACCGGCCCGCTCACCGGCATCCCCGGTGTCCGCCCGTGCACCATCGGAGGGCTGGACTCCGACTCGGGGGTGCGGCTGCTCGCCCGCACCATCGGCCAGGTCCGCATCACGGTCGATCCGCGGACCGCCGAGGCGCTGACGCAGGAGTGCGGTGGGCAGCCCGCCGCACTGACCCTGATCGCCGGGTGGCTCGCCGCCCGGCCCGGAGCGTCCGTCGCCGATGTCGCCAAGCAGCTGCGCGACCAGCGGGAGGGCAGCGAACAGCCGGGCGGCGACCGCCCGTTGGCCCGGGCCTTCCGGCTGGTCCACGAGTCGCTCCCGCCGGCCGCGGCCCGGATACTGCGGCTGCTCGCCCTCGCCCCCGCCGGGCTGGCCGACGCCCACACCGCATCGGCGCTGGCCGGGTGCTCCGTGTCGGCCGCCGACGGCATCCTGGAGGACTTCGTCCGCCACGGGCTGCTCAGGACCAACGGCGCCGATCTGCCGCAGTACGAGATGCCCGGCTGCCTCGCCCCGCTGGTGCGCACCGCGCTGGAGGAGCGGGAGCGGCCCGCCGAGATCCAGCTGGCCAGGGCCAGGCTGCTGGAGCGGACCGTGCGCAGGCTCCAGGCCTGCCGCGCGGTGACCGAACCCGAGGGCTCACCGGCCCGCCGCCGGCTCGACGGACTGCCGCGCTCGCTGCGCTTCCCCGGCCCGGAGCCCGCCGCCGAGTGGCTGCGGATCAGGGAACCCTCGCTGCTGGCCTCCGCCCGCGCCGCGGTGCGGGACGGGGACCTGGACACCCTCGCCCGCAGACTGGTGGCCGCGCTCGTCCGCGCCCTCGCCGTACACCGGGGCACCGAGGCCGCCGCACCCGTGCTGTACGGGCTGCACGCGCTGGTCCTCGATGTGGCCGAGCGCCGTGACCTGCCCCGTGAGAAGGCCGCCGCCCTGCTCAATCTCGCCGATCTGGACGCCAGGACCGGACGTACGCGGGAGGCGCTGACCCGCTACCGGGCGGCGCTGGACGCCGGACGCGCGGCGAACGACCTCTACGCGACCGGCAGGGCGATGGAATCCGCAGGCGGCGCCTACGCGGAGCTCGGGGACTTCAACCGGGCGTCCGACTGGTACGGCCGGGCGCTCGCGCAGCGCCTCACACAGGGCGAGCGGGCCGACGAGGCGCGGCTGTACGGACGGCTCGGAGCGGTCCACACCTACGCCGGGCGTTACGGCGAGGCACTGCGCAACTGGCGCGCGGCCGCGGCCTGCCACCGCAGGCTCGGGGACGTACCCGCCCAGGCGCGCGCGCTGAGCGAGGTCGCGCGGGTGCAGGAGTACGCGGGCCGGCCGCAGGAGTCGCTGCACACCTGCCGGGAGGCCGTCGACCTGGCGCGGCGGGCGGGTGACGTGCGCCTCCAGGCCGCGCTGGAGCTCAGGCTGGCGGACACCCTGGACCGGCTCGGGGACCCGGCGGCGGCGCGTCTGCACCGGGCGACGGCGGACAGGCTGCTGGGCGAGGAGGGCGCCACCTACGAAATCCGTAGTCCTTCGATCGAAAGTTAATGCTTTGTAAGGCTAGACAGCGAGAAGCCCTTCATTAATGATGGCTCTGCCGCGTACCCCTGCGGTGTCTCCCCCTATGCTTGATTCATGCGGGTAACACCCGTCATGTCCGAGCGACACTCCGAGCCAAGGACCGTGATCGACGTGAAGGTCGGCATCCCCCGCGAAGTCAAGAACAACGAGTTCCGGGTGGCGATCACCCCCGCCGGAGTGCATGAGCTCGTCCGCCACGGCCATCAGGTCCTCGTCGAGCGGCACGCCGGTGAGGGTTCCTCCATCCCGGACGAGGAGTACATCGCCGCCGGTGCGCGGATCCTGCCCACCGCCGACGAGGTCTGGGCCGCGGCCGACCTGCTGCTGAAGGTGAAGGAGCCGGTCGCCGAGGAGTACCACCGTCTCCGCAAGGGGCAGACGCTCTTCACCTACCTCCACCTCGCCGCCTCCCGCGCGTGCACGGACGCCCTGCTCGCCTCCGGCACGACCGCCATCGCGTACGAGACCGTCGAGACCGCGACCCGCGCGCTGCCGCTGCTCGCCCCCATGTCCGAGGTCGCGGGCCGGCTCGCCCCGCAGGTCGGTGCGTACCACCTGATGCGTTCGGTCGGCGGGCGCGGTGTGCTCCCCGGCGGTGTCCCCGGCACGGGATCGGCCAGGGCCGTCGTCATCGGCGGCGGGGTCTCCGGCTGGAACGCCACGCAGATCGCCGTCGGGCTCGGCTTCCATGTGACGCTGCTCGACAAGGACATCAACAAGCTGCGCGAGGCCGACAGGATCTTCGGCACGAAGGTGCGGACGGTCGTCTCCAACGCCCTCGAACTCGAGAAGGCCGTCGTCGAGGCCGACCTCGTCGTGGGTGCCGTGCTGATCCCGGGGGCCAAGGCGCCGAAGCTGGTCACCAACGACCTCGTCGCCAGGATGAAGCCCGGAAGTGTTCTTGTCGACATTGCGATCGACCAGGGAGGCTGCTTCGAGGACTCACATCCGACGACGCACGCCGAGCCGACCTTCACCGTCCACAACTCGGTCTTCTACTGCGTCGCGAACATGCCGGGCGCCGTGCCGAACACCTCCACCTACGCGCTCACGAACGCCACACTGCCCTACATCCTGGAGCTCGCGAACCGGGGCTGGGCCGAGGCCCTGCGCCGTGACGCCGCACTGGCCAAGGGGCTCAACACCCATGACGGCCAGGTGGTTTACCGCGAGGTCGCCGAGGCGCACGGTCTCGACCACGTCGAGCTGAGCGCGCTTCTGGGCTGAGTGGTCAACCCGATCCGTCAACCTCATGCGTCCGGCCGGACCTTGCTCAGCGAGGTCCGGCCGGACGCATGAGGGGCCCCGGCCCAACGTGCCGGAGACATGGCCCTTCTGCCCTTTTTGCACCCCCGCGAAAGGTGCGCCCCGGGCACTCCGCGCTCTTGACAGAGGGGTGTTCGATTGCCGACACATCGGGCCGGGTCCGGCGGATTGTGTTGCTGCGAACCGGTGACACGCCATAGAGTCGCCAATCGTCGGCATGGTGCCACGCTGACCTATCGATAAGTTTCCTGGTCACATCCAAGGAGGTAAGACGACTTGTGAATGAGTCGACAATTACTCCCGGGGGTGGTCAACCAGGGATGCCTGCACGGGGTCTGAGCCCGAACGGGCTCGAAGCTGTCGGCTCCGTCGCTGTCCGCACCTTCGCCACCCACCAGCACATGACGACAGCCCCCCAGATGATGGACGGCCTACACGTGAACGCCATGGCCGGCAACGAAAGTGGCCGAGAGACCTCCCACTTCGCCGACTTCGCCGAGGTGCCCGAGGGGCACTTCTACGACCCCGATGCCGAATACGAGCCCGATCCGGAGTACGCGGCCACGCTCGCGCCCGACGCCGCCCGCCAGCGCCGCGAGCGGATCGGCCCGACCGGCCGGCCGCTGCCGTACTTCCCGATCCCCGGCCCCCTGACCGATCACGGCCCCGCGAAGATCATCGCGATGTGCAACCAGAAGGGCGGCGTCGGCAAGACCACGTCGACCATCAACCTGGGTGCCGCACTCGCGGAGTACGGCCGCCGTGTCCTGCTCGTCGACTTCGACCCGCAGGGAGCCCTGTCCGTCGGCCTCGGGGTCAACCCGATGGAGCTCGACCTCACCGTCTACAACCTGCTCATGGAGCGGGGCATGGCGGCCGACGAGGTCCTGCTGAAGACGGCCGTGCCCAACATGGACCTGCTCCCCAGCAACATCGACCTCTCCGCCGCGGAGGTGCAGCTGGTCAGCGAGGTCGCCCGGGAGTCGACGCTGCAGCGTGCCCTCAAGCCGCTGATGGCCGACTACGACTACATCGTGATCGACTGTCAGCCCTCGCTCGGTCTGCTCACCGTGAACGCGCTGACGGCGGCTCACAAGGTGATAGTCCCGCTCGAGTGCGAGTTCTTCGCGCTGCGTGGTGTGGCGCTGCTCACCGAGACCATCGAGAAGGTCCAGGAGAGGCTCAACCCCGAGCTCGAACTGGACGGCATCCTGGCCACCATGTACGACTCCCGCACGGTGCACAGCCGTGAGGTGCTCGCGCGCGTCGTCGAGGCCTTCGACGACCACGTCTACCACACCGTCATCGGACGCACGGTGCGCTTCCCGGAGACCACGGTCGCCGGTGAGCCCATCACCACGTACGCGTCGAACTCGGTCGGTGCCGCCGCCTATCGCCAGCTCGCCAGGGAGGTGCTCGCCCGGTGTCACGCCGAGTGAGTCTGCCGGGGGCCGACGAGCTGTTCCGTACGACCGGGGGGATGGGCCTTCAGGCCTCGTCCACCGCCGAGCGGCGACGCAAGGCGAACGGCGAGGCGCGGGTCCCCGCACCGGCCGCGGGAAGCGACTCGGCACCCTCGGACACCGGCCAGGGCGGCACCACGGGAAACGCGGGAAGCGGCGGTGCACCGGCCGGGGCGTCCCGGGAGGAGCACTCGGCGGCGGACTCCGACGGCGGCGGCTCACGCAGCCGCGCCGACGGGGAGGAACCCGCCGCGGCCGCACCGCCCCGGGCCCGTACGGCGCCGCCCCAGGAGGGGGCTCCCTCGGTCCAGCCGCAGCGCCAGCGCGGGGGCGGGCGGGGAGCCAACCGCCGGCCCAGCGGGCGGGAGCGCCACGACGAGAAGATCACCGTCTATGTGTCGGCCGAGGAACTGATGGACCTCGAACACGCCCGGCTCGTGCTGCGCGGCGAGCACGGACTTGCCGTCGACCGCGGGCGTATCGTCCGGGAGGCGGTGGCCGTGGTGCTGGCCGACCTGGAGTCGCGCGGCGACGCGAGCATCCTCGTACGGAGGCTGCGCGGCCGCTGACCGGTGCCGCCGGTAGCCTGCCGGGCTAGGGTCTGTCTGACAATTCCCGTCGTCGCCCGGAGGGCCGCCGCTGTACGGGACGGCCCCGCCCCGGGGCCCACCGCCCGCCTCCCGCCGCACCCCTGGACCCCAGCACATGCCGACTGCCGACGACACGCCCCGCCCGACCCGCCGTGCCCTCGGCCGCGGGCCGGGCACACGGCCCGCGGAGGCTCCCGCGGCCCCTGAGCCTCCTGAGGCCCCCGCGGTGTCTCCGGAGGCCCACGAGGCTCCCGCGGTGTCTCCGGAGGCCCACGAAGCCCCTGCGGCGTCCCCGGTGGCCCACGCGGCCCCGGCGGCGGTCACGACGGCGTACGCGGCCCCGGCGGTAGCTGCCACGCAGGCCCCCACCGCCCTACTGGACACCGAGCGGCCCGACGAGAGCTCCGAGGAGAGCCCCGACGGCCCGACCCCGGAGGCCGACGCATCCGGCGAGCCGGCCGACGACCGGCGCTTCACGGTGCGGCTGGTCAACTTCGAGGGCCCCTTCGACCTGCTCCTCCAGCTGATCTCCAAGCACAAGCTCGATGTGACCGAGGTCGCCCTGTCGAAGGTCACCGACGAGTTCATGGCCCACATCCGGGCCATGGGCCCCGACTGGGACCTCGACCAGACCACCGAGTTCCTCGTCGTCGCCGCCACCCTGCTCGATCTGAAGGCCGCCAGGCTGCTCCCCACCGCCGTCGTGGAGGACGAGGCCGACCTGGCCCTTCTGGAGGCACGGGACCTGCTCTTCGCACGGCTGCTCCAGTACCGCGCGTACAAGAGGATCGCGGACATCTTCAGCGACCGGCTGGAGTCCGAGTCCCGCCGCTACCCCCGCACCGTGGGGCTCGAACCCCAGCACGCCGAGCTGCTGCCCGAGGTCGTGATCAGCATCGGCCCCGAGGGGTTCGCACGGCTCGCGGTGAAGGCGATGCAGCCCAGGCCCGAGCCCCAGGTGTACGTCGACCACATCCACGCCCCGCTGGTCAGCGTGCGCGAGCAGGCGGAGATCGTCGTCGCGCGGCTGCGCGCGGAGGGCGAGATCAGCTTCCGGGCGCTCACCGAGGACGCGGAGGACACCCTCACGGTCGTCGCCCGCTTCCTGGCGCTCCTCGAGCTGTACAGGGAGAAGGCGGTCACCCTCGACCAGGAGGAGGCGCTCGGTGACCTCCTGGTGCGCTGGACCGGCGCCGAGGGGGCCGAGCCCATGGTCACGGACGAGTTCGACCAAGAGGCGAGCGAGCCACAGGAGGACGTACAGGCATGAGGACAGACGACGAGGGGCGCGAAGCCCTGGTGGCCGGACTCGACCTCAAGCCCGCTCTGGAGGCGGTCCTCATGGTCGTCGACGAGCCCGCCACCGAGGAGCACCTGGCCAAGATCCTCCAGCGGCCCCGCAGGGCCGTCACGGACGCCTTGCGGGAGCTGGCCGACGAGTACACCGTCCAGCGCCGTGGTTTCGACCTGAGGCTCGTCGCCGGGGGCTGGCGCTTCTACACCCGCCCGGAGTACGCGGAGGCCGTCGAGGGCTTCGTCCTGGACGGCCAGCACGCACGGCTCACCCAGGCCGCGCTGGAGACGCTCGCGGTGGTCGCGTACCGTCAGCCGGTCAGCCGGTCGAGGGTCTCGGCGGTGCGCGGAGTGAACTGCGACGGCGTCATGCGGACCCTGCTCCAGAGAGGGCTCGTCGAGGAGGCGGGCGCGGAACCCGAAACAGGTGCGATCCTGTACAGGACGACGAACTACTTTCTGGAGCGAATGGGCCTGCGAGGCCTGGACGAGCTCCCGGAGCTCGCACCCTTCCTCCCTGAGGCGGACGCGATCGAGGCTGAGACGCCAGAGGGTGTGCCGTCGTTCGATCCGGACGCACCGGACACCCCGGAAACTCACGCAGACGACAAGACGGATTTTTGATGCGAAGCAGTGGCAGCAACAACGGCAGCGGCAGCAGGAGCGGCGGCGGCTCCAGGAGCGGCGGCGGCAGGAGCGGTGCCGGCAGGAACAACAGCGGCAGCGGCAGGAACAGCAACCCGAACCCCCGCGTCTCCCGCTCCGACCGCGACGACAAGCAGGAGCAGCGCCCCCGCAAGCCCCGCCCCGAGGAACGCCGCTACGACGTGGGCTCCGACAGGCCGGGCGGCGACGGCGGCCCCCGCAAGGGCCGGGGCACGGCGGCCCGCGGCGGTGCCAAGGGCGGCCCGAAGTCCGCGCAGAACGTGAGCAAGGGCGGCCGGCGCCAGGGTGCGCCCTCCCGCCCCCGGGAGCTCGACGCCAAGATCGAGCAGCGCAACCGTGACCGGTACGCGGACAAGCCCGAGATCAGGACGCCCAGGACCCACCCGGGCGCCGAGCAGGAGGGCGAGCGTCTCCAGAAGATCCTCGCCCGCGCCGGCATGGGCTCGCGCCGGGCGTGCGAGGAGCTGATCGAGCAGGCCAGGGTCGAGGTCAACGGCGAGATCGTCCTGGAACAGGGCATGCGCGTCGACCCGCAGAAGGACGAGATCAAGGTCGACGGGCTGACCGTCGCCACCCAGTCGTACCTCTTCTTCGCGCTGAACAAGCCCGCCGGCGTCGTCTCCACCATGGGCGACCCCGACGGCCGGCAGAACCTCGGTGACTACGTCACCAACCGTGAGACGCGGCTGTTCCACGTCGGGCGGCTCGACACCGAGACCGAGGGCATCATCCTGCTCACCAACCACGGCGAGCTGGCCCACCGTCTGACGCACCCCAGGTACGGCGTGAAGAAGACCTATCTGGCCGCCATCCAGGGGCCGCTCCCGCGCGACCTCGGCAAGCGGCTCAAGGACGGCATCCAGCTGGAGGACGGCTACGCACGCGCCGACCACTTCCGTGTCGTCGAGAACACCGGCAAGAACTACCTGGTCGAGGTCACGCTCCACGAGGGCCGCAAGCACATCGTCCGCCGGATGCTGTCCGAGGCAGGCTTCCCGGTCGAGCGCCTCGTGCGCACGTCCTTCGGGCCGATCCCGCTGGGTGACCAGAAGTCGGGCTGGCTGCGCCGTCTGACCAACACCGAGGTCGGCATGCTGATGCGCGAGGTCGGTCTGTAACACGACCTCTCCGTCCCGCCCTTCGGGATCCCGTACGGCCCGCGGCCGGTTCCTCGTTCAGTTTTTCGAACAGGAACCGGCCGCGGGCCTTTTGCGCCCGGCGTTTCTTCTTTATAGTCAGAGTGACTATAAAAAGGGAGGCGGCATGACGACGGGCAACACCCCCGAGGGGTACGACCCCCACGCCTACGTCCCCTTCGCCGTCACCGTGGACCTCGCCGTCTTCACGGTCCGCGAGGCACGGCTCCATGTGCTGCTCGTGGAGCGTGGCGAGGAGCCCCACCAGGGGCAGTGGGCGCTGCCGGGCGGCTTCGTCCTGCCGCGGGAGTCGGCCGAGGAGGCCGCACGCCGCGAGCTCGCCGAGGAGACCGGCCTCACGAAGAGGTCCGTGTGCGGCTTCCACCTCGAACAGCTGCGCACCTACAGCGATCCGGACCGCGACCCCAGGATGCGGGTCGTCTCCGTCGCGTACGCCGCACTCGTGCCCGACCTCCCCGAGCCCCGGGGCGGCGGGGACGCGGCCCATGCACAGTGGTGGGACGCGGGCACCACAGGGCCGCTCGCCTTCGACCACGACCGCATCCTGGCCGACGCCCGCGACCGCATCGGCGCCAGGCTCGAATACTCCTGCCTGGCCACCGCGTTCTGCCCCGCCGAGTTCACCCTCGGGGAGCTCCAGGGGGTCTACGAGACCGTCTGGGGCGTTGAGCTCGACCGGCCCAACTTCCGGCGCAAGGTCCTCACCACACCCGGCTTCGTCCAGGCCGTGGACGGACCACCGCGCCGCACCGGCGGACGGGGGAAACCGGCCGCTCTCTACCGGGCGGGTGCCGCTACCGCCCTGCACCCTCCATTGCTGCGCCCGGAAGGACGCCCGGAAGGACGGACATCATGATCTCGACAAGGATTCTCACCAAACAGGCGGCCACCGGCGCGCTGACGGGGCTCGCGCTCGGTGACGCGCTCGGCTACCCCACCGAGTTCGACAGCGTCCCCGCGATCCTCGCGAAGTGCGGGCCCTGGCGCGGTATGCGGCTCCCGGAGCCCGCGCTCGTCAGCGACGACACCCAGATGACGCTCGCCCTGGGCACCGGCATCCGCACCGCCATGGACCGGGGCCTGCTCACCCCGGAGCGCCTGGCGGGGCCGGTGCGGGAGGAGTTCGTCCGCTGGTACCGCTCCCCGGAGAACAACCGCGCCCCCGGCCGCACCTGCATGACGGCCTGCCGCATGCTGGAGGAGGCGGCGAGGCCCTGGCAGGCCGCCAGCCAGACCGGCTCCAAGGGCTGCGGCGCGAACATGCGGGTCGCGCCCCTCGGCCTCGTACCCGGCCTCAGCGAGGAGCAGCGCTCAGGCGCCGCCCAGTTCCAGGCCGCGCTGACCCACGGCCACCCGACCGCGCTCGCCGCGTCCGACCTGATGGCCCGCGCGGTGTTCCTGCTCGCGCAGGGGGCCGAACCGATGGGCCTGATCGGCCAGTTGCGCAGCTACGCCTACGAGAACGGCAGCCGCTACCAGACACGCTGGCTCGGCGACCTCTGGCGGTACGCGGGTGATGCCTCGCCCGAGGCGTACATCCGGCGCGGCTGGGACGAGTGCCTCACCGCGCTCGCCCGGGTCCAGGACGCGCTGCGGACCCCGTCGCCCGAGACCGACCCCTGCGAGGCTACCGGGGACGGCTGGGTCGCCGAGGAGGCGCTCGCCACCGCCCTGCACTGCTTCCTCCTCTTCCCCGCCGAACCGCTCACCGTCCTGCGCCGGGCCGCCTGCACCCGGGGCGACTCGGACTCCCTGGGCTGCCTCGCCGGCGCGCTGGCCGGTGCGCACCTGGGGGCGGAAGCCTGGCCCAAGGAGTGGTCGGAGCGCGTCGAGTACCGCAGCGACCTGCTGTCGCTGGCCGCGCTCTGGGACGCCTGACCCGTGCGCGGCGGCCGTCCCGGCCGGAGCCCGCAGCCTGTTCCTCCTGCGGTCGCCGCCTCATGCGCCTTCGCGCAGATGGGAGCGGCGGCCGTCCCGGTCGAAGATGCCGAGGACCTCCGCCGGGCCGCCCACGGCGCCCAGCGAGTGCGGGAGCATCGTGGTGAACTCCGCGGCCTGCCCCTCCTCCAGCCGTAGTCGCCGTTCCCCGAGCAGCAGCAACGCCGTGCCTGACAGCACCGTGAACCACTCACGGCCGGGGTGCGCCTTGAGCGCGGAGGGGCCGTCGGGCGGCGGTCCCGTCAGCCGCATCCGGGCCACGGTGACACCGGGCTGACCGCGCAGCGCCCACTGGGTCAGGCCTCGCGCCAGGTCATGGGTGGGGTTCGTGACGACATCGTCAGCGGCCGTCTCGACGAGCTGGTCGAGCGAGGTGCCGAGCGCCCGGGCGATCACGGTGAGCTGGTCGAGGGCGATCCTGCGGTGGCCCGTCTCGATCCTGCTGAGGGTGGAGGGGCTCAGGTGACAGCGGGTGGCCAGCTCGTCGAGCGACCAGCTGTGCGCGGCCCGCAGGGCCCGGATCCGTTTGCGTACGAGGCCGTCCAGATCACTGCCTTCTTGCTTCATGGGCAAGACAGTATGCGCTGAAAGCAAATCTTCGTAGGCTCGGCCGTATGACATCTTCCGCCTCCCACGTTCACCATGACGGCCACGGCCACGGCCACGTTCACGGTCACACCCACGACCACGGGGACACCGGCCAGGACGACTCCCTCGCCGAGGTGCTCGATCTCGACGCCGAGATCTTCGCCCCCTACCTCACCTCGGTGACCGCCCGGATCGCCGAGCTCGCCGGGGACGGGGTCCGACACGTCGTCGACCTCGGATCGGGCACCGGAACCGGCACGTCCGCCCTCCTGGAGCGCTTCCCCCACGCCACCGTGACCGCCGTCGACAGCTCGCCCGCGATGCTGGCCGGGCTCGTCGAGGCGTTCCGGGCGAAGGGACTGGGTGAACGGGTGCGCACCCTGGAGGCGGACGCGGGCACCGGACTCGCCGGCATCACGGACGCCGACCTCGTCTGGGCCTCGGCCTCCCTGCACCACCTGGACGACCCGGCCACCGCCATCGACGGCATCCGTGCCGCGCTGCGCCCCGGCGGGCTGCTGGCCGTCGCCGAGCTGGACGGGATGCCGCACTTCCTCCCGGACGACGCCGTGGCGGACCGCCCCGGCCTGGAGACACGCTGCCGCGAGGCGCTGGACGGCCTCCACGCCGAGCAGGTGCCGCACCTGGGTGCCGACTGGGGCGCCCTCCTGACGGCATCCGGTCTCGTCGTCGAGCAGGAGCGCACGGAGCGGCTGGAGCTGCGGGCCCCGCTGCCCGCGGCCGCCGGGCAGTACGCCCACGCCGTGCTCGGCCGCATCCGGGGTGCGGTCGACGGCTTGGTCGCCCCCGCCGACCTGGCGGCGCTCGACACCTTGCTCGACGGGGGCCCGGCCGACGTGCGCCACCGCGACGACCTCGTCGTCCGCTCGACCCGCGAGCTCTGGCTGGCCCGCCGCCCGGCGGCTGCCGCCTGAGCACTGTCCCGACTGCCGCCTAAGCGCTGTCCGCCGACGCCCGCCTGGTCCGTACGAGGAAGGCCTCCACGCGTTCCCGGTCGGGCTCGGGCGGCAGCGGGGAGCCGGCTGCCGCCTCGTCGTTCTCCTCCGCCAGGCGCGTCATCCGCCGCTCCACCACGGCCCACGGGACCTCGCCGCGCTTCACCGCCAGCAGATCGTCGCGCGCGTCACCGACCTCGATCCGCAGCTCGCCCGTCCGCAGCAGGTCACGACCGGACGCCAGCAGCCGCAGCAGATGCATGGCGTGCTTCCAGCGCGGAGCGCCGTGCGTACGGACATCGGCCTCCAGCTTCCGCCGCTGGCCCAGTGCGTAGCGTACGAACGTCCCGTGCGCCCGCCTGGACAAGAACGCGTCCCGCAGGGCGACGAGCTCGCGGCCCGTCGCGTCGATCCGCTCCACGAGCGGGGAGTGCAGGCACTCCAGCACATTCGGGTTCGCCCGCAGCGCCAGCTCGCAGAAACGCTCCAGCTCCCAGGAGAACTGCTCGTCGGCGGGACCCTCGACATGGGTCGGCGGTTTCGTGAAGCCCCAGAACAGCGGGGTGGGCGCGAGGAAGACCCCGCGCCGGTCCGTGTCGCTGTCGTCGGTGGCGAGACCGAAGGCGCGCGATCCCATCACACAGGAGTAGACGGTGTGCTCCCGTACGAGCCGTTCGTCCTCAGGGGTGATCATGCGCGCGAGGTTACGCGCCCCTGCCCGCACGGCGGAGCGGACCCCGAACTCGCCGCCACCGAGGCTTCCTGTACGGTTGTCCAGAAAATGTTCCTGGACGGTTGTCCAGGAAATTGATTCGCAGGAGGCCGCACGCCATGCAGACCGCAGCCCAGGCACTGGTCGCGTTCGTCGCGCTGATCCACGCCTACTTCCTCGTCCTGGAGATGTTCCTCTGGGACACCCCGCGCGGCCGCAAGGCCTTCGGCACCACCGAGGAGTTCTCCGGGGCCAGCGCCACCCTGGCCGCCAACCAGGGGCTCTACAACGGGTTCATGGCCGCCGGGCTGGTCTGGAGTCTGATCGCGGGCGACCCCGTCGCCCACCAGGCACAGATCTTCTTCCTGAGCTGCCTGATCGTCGCCGGGCTGTACGGGGCGGCCACCGTCAGCCGCAAGATCCTCTACGTTCAGGCGGCGCCGGCCGCCGTCGCCCTCGCACTCGTCCTGTCGGCGGGCCGAGCCGCATGACGCCCGCGGTGACGGACGGCAGCGGCGACCCGCGCACCGCGCGCACCCGCGGAAGACTTCGCGAGGCGCTGCTGGAGGAGTGCGCGGAGCGGCCGCTGGACCGGATCGGCGTGGCGGACGTGGCGCGCCGGGCCGGTGTCGGGCGCGCCACGCTGTACCTGCACTACGACGATCTGCGCGCCTTGGCCGTGGACGCCTGCGCCGACGTCGTACGGGAGGCCGTCGCGGCCCTGCACGCCTGGGGCCGCACACCGCCGGGGCCGGACGAGCCGCCGGAGGAGCTCGCCGCCCTGCTCCACGAGATCCGCAGCCGGGCCGCGGTCCACCGGAGCCTGCTCGGCCCCGGCGGCGGCCCCCTGGGAGAGCTGCTGCACCAAGAGCTCCGGCAGTACAGCCTCGACGAGTTGCGCCGGCGCAGGCCTGCCGGGAGCGGCCACGACATGACCGCGAGCGCCGTCGCGGGGCTCTTCACCGGGATGCTCGCCGACTGGGTCCACGACCGGACCGACGCCACCCCGGAGCAGCTCGCCGGGCGGATCTGGCGCACACTCCTCGCCGTGCACGCCGCCGCCGCGTCTCACGGACAGAGCACGGTGACCCCGGGGCCCTCGGCACCTCTAGGGTGAAAGGGCACGCAGCACAAGGCGACGAGGGGTACGACGTGGCGGTACGAGCAGTCCGTGGAGCCGTCCAGCTGGACCGGGACGAGGCCGGTCACATGGGCGAGCGGGTGAGTGAGCTCCTCACCGAGGTCCTGGAACGCAATCAGCTCGTCGCCGACGACCTGATCAGCGTCTGGTTCACCGCCACCCCCGATCTGCACAGCGATTTCCCGGCCGCGGCGGCCAGAGGCCTCGGTATCGTCGACGTACCGCTGATCTGCGCCCAGGAGCTCGACATCACCGGGGCCATGCCCCGGGTGGTCCGCGTCCTGGCCCATGTGGAGACGTACCTCTCCAAGGCCGAGATCAGCCACGTCTACCTCGGCGCCACCGGCGCCCTCCGCAAGGACATCGCCCAGTGAGAACCGCCCTCGTCATCGGAACCGGCCTGGTCGGTACCTCCGCCGCACTCGCCCTCGCGGGGCGCGGTGTCCAGGTGCACCTCGCCGACAGCGACGCGTCATCGGCGCACACCGCCGCGGCGCTCGGCGCCGGCACCGACGAGGCGCCCGAAGGCCCCGTCGACCTCGCGGTCATCGCCGTACCGCCCGCCCACACCGCGTCGGTGCTGGCCACCGCCATGCGGGACGGGATCGCGCGCGCCTACCTCGACGTCGCCAGCGTCAAGGGCGGGCCGCGCCGTGACCTGGAGGCGCTCGGGGTCGACCTCGCGCCCTACATCGGCACGCACCCCATGGCGGGCAAGGAGCGCTCAGGGCCGCTGGCGGCCACCGCGGACCTCTTCGAGGGCCGTCCCTGGGTCCTCACCCCGACCAGGGACACCGACACCGAGGTGCTCAACCTCGCCCTGGAGCTGGTCGCGCTCTGCCGTGCCGTCCCCGTCGTCATGGACGCCGACGCCCACGACCGCGCCGTCGCCCTGGTCTCCCACACCCCGCAGCTGATCTCCTCGATGGTCGCCGCCCGTCTCGAGGCGGCCGACGAGACCGCCGTACGCCTGTGCGGCCAGGGGATCAGGGACGTCACCCGCATCGCGGCGTCCGACCCCCGGATGTGGGTGGAGATCCTCTCCGCCAACCCCGGCCCCGTCGCCGATGTGCTGACGGGCGTCGCCGCCGACCTGGAGGAGACGGTCCGGGCGCTGCGCGGTCTGCAGTCCGCGGACGAGGACAAGCGCCGCACGGGCACCGAAGGCATCGAGGACGTCCTGCGCCGCGGCAACGCGGGCCGAGTCAGGGTCCCCGGCAAGCACGGGGCAGCCCCGGCCTCGTACGAGATCGTCGCCGTGCTCATCACCGACCGGCCGGGCGAGCTTGCCGCGATCTTCGCCGACGCGGGGAGGGCCGGGGTCAACATCGAGGACGTCCGTATCGAGCACGCCACCGGCCAGCAGGCCGGACTGGTCCAGCTGATGGTCGAGCCGAGCGCGGCGGCCGGCCTGAGCGCAGCCCTCGGCGAGCGCGGCTGGTCGATCCGGCCGTAGGCGTGTTCCGCCCCGGGACGGCCCGGTGGCCGGGGGAGCGGGCCCGGAGACAGGGGTGCAAAGGCGCTTCCCGCACTCGGTAACCTTGGGGGAGGCCGTCCCGTGGCCCGCTCCGCCCGCCCCCGTGTACCAGGAAGGTGTCCACCACCGTGGAAACCGTAAGCGCCGCCGCCCGGACCGCCCCGGCCGCAGTGATCGTCGCCATCGACGGCCCCTCCGGCACAGGCAAGTCGAGCACCTCCAAGGCCGTCGCCGCCCAGCTCGGGCTGAGCTACCTGGACACCGGCGCCCAGTACCGGGCGATCACCTGGTGGATGCTGAACAACGGCATCGATGTGTCGAACCCGGCCGAGATCGCCATGGCCGCGGCCAAGCCGGCCATCGTCTCGGGCACCGACCCGTCCGCCCCGACGATCACCGTCGACGGCGAGGACGCCTCGGGCCCCATCCGCACCCAGGAGGTCACCTCCAAGGTCAGCGCCGTCAGCGCCGTGCCCGAGGTGCGCACCCTGATCACTCAGCTCCAGCGCTCGATCGCCGAGGAGGCCGAGCGGGGCATCGTCGTCGAGGGCCGCGACATCGGCACGACCGTGCTGCCCGACGCCGACATCAAGATCTTCCTGACCGCGTCCCCCGAGGCGCGCGCCGCCCGCCGCAGCGGTGAGGTCAAGGGATCCGACCTGGCCGCCACCCAGGAGGCGCTGATCAAGCGGGACGCGGCCGACTCCGGCCGCAAGACCTCTCCGCTGGCCAAGGCCGGGGACGCCGTGGAGGTGGACACCACCGACCTGACCCTCACGCAGGTCATCGAGTGCGTCGTCACCCTCGTCGGGGAGAAGCAGGCCGCGAAGTGACCCGATCCACCGCCGCTCCGACGCTGCGCGGAGCGGCCGTCGGACGCGGGATAGGTATCGGGCTCATGTACGGGCTGTTCAGGCCCCGTGTGCTCGGCGCGTGGCGCGTGCCCGCCTCGGGACCCGTCATACTCGCGGTGAACCACGCGCACAATCTCGACGGACCGATGCTGATGGGCACCGCGCCCCGGCCCGTCCACTTCCTGATCAAGAAGGAGGCGTTCGTCGGCCCCCTCGACCCGTTCCTCCGTGGAATCGGGCAGCTGAAGGTGGACCGTACGACCGTCGACCGCAACGCCATCACGCAGGCACTCGGCGTGCTGGACGACGGCGGGGCGCTCGGGATCTTCCCCGAGGGCACCAGGGGCGAGGGCGACTTCGCCTCCCTGCGCGCGGGGCTCGCGTACTTCGCGGTGCGCGGCGGGGCGCCGATCGTCCCCGTCGCCGTCCTGGGAAGCACGGAGCGCCGAGGACGGTTGATATCGGCACTGCCTCCGCTGCGCAGCCGCGTCGACGTCGTCTTCGGTGACGCCTTCGAGGCCGGCGACGGCAGCGGGCGGCGGACCAGGAAGGCGCTGGACGAGGCGACGCTGCGGATCCAGGGGGAGCTGACCGCTCACCTGGAGCACGCCAGGCGTCTCACCGGACGCCTGTGACACTTGAGTAGTGGGCCGCGCGATCGTGGCCCATCGATGATGATGCAAAGAGGAACGGACTTCATGAACGACCAGATTCACTCCGAGGGCTCGGACCACGAGCACGGAGCACTTGGCGATGCCGAGTACGCGGAGTTCATGGAGCTCGCCGCGCAGGAGGGGTTCGACCCCGAGGAGGTCGAGGGCGCGATCGGTGAGGCCGGTCATGGACCGCTTCCCGTGCTCGCCGTCGTCGGCCGCCCGAACGTCGGCAAGTCGACCCTGGTGAACCGGATCATCGGCCGGCGCGAGGCCGTCGTCCAGGACAAGCCCGGCGTCACCCGCGACCGCGTCAGCTACGAGGCCGAGTGGGCGGGGCGCCGCTTCAAGGTCGTCGACACCGGCGGCTGGGAGCAGGACGTGCTGGGCCTCGACGCCTCCGTCGCCGCCCAGGCCGAGTACGCCATCGAGACGGCCGACGCGGTCGTCTTCGTGGTCGACGCCACCGTCGGCGCCACCGACACCGACGAGGCCGTCGTCAAGCTGCTGCGCCGGGCCGGCAAGCCCGTCGTCCTCTGCGCCAACAAGGTCGACGGGCAGAGCGGCGAGGCCGACGCCACCGCCCTCTGGTCGCTGGGCCTCGGGGAGCCGTACCCCGTCTCCTCCCTGCACGGCCGTGGCACGGGCGACATGCTCGACGCGGTCCTGGAGGCCCTGCCCGAGGCGCCGGCGCAGACCTTCGGCACCGCGCTCGGCGGCCCGCGGCGTATCGCGCTCATCGGCCGTCCGAACGTCGGCAAGTCCTCCCTGCTGAACAAGGTCGCCGGTGAGGACCGCGTCGTCGTCAACGCCCTGGCGGGCACCACCCGCGACCCGGTCGACGAGCTGATCCAGCTCGGCGGGACCACCTGGAAGTTCATCGACACGGCGGGCATCAGGCGCAAGGTCCACCTCCAGGAGGGCGCCGACTACTACGCCTCGCTGCGTACGGCCGCCGCCGTCGAGAAGGCCGAGGTCGCCGTCATCCTGATCGACTCCAGCGAGTCGATCAGCGTGCAGGACCAGCGCATCGTCACCATGGCGGTGGAGGCCGGCCGTGCCGTCGTGGTCGCCTTCAACAAGTGGGACACGCTCGACGAGGAGCGCCGCTACTACCTGGAGCGCGAGATCGACACGGAGCTCGCCCAGGTGGCCTGGGCCCCGCGCGTGAACGTCTCGGCCGCCACGGGCCGGCACATGGAGAAGCTGGTCCCCGCGATCGAGACCGCGATCGAGGGCTGGGAGACCCGGGTCCCCACCGGCCGGCTGAACGCGTTCCTCGGTGAAATCGTCGCCTCCCACCCGCACCCGGTGCGCGGCGGCAAGCAGCCCCGCATCCTCTTCGGCACCCAGGCGGGCACCAAGCCGCCGCGGTTCGTCCTCTTCTCGTCCGGCTTCCTCGAGCACGGCTACCGCCGCTTCGTCGAGCGCCGTCTGCGCGAGGAGTTCGGCTTCGAGGGCACGCCGATCCACATCTCGGTGCGCGTGCGCGAGAAGCGCGGCCGCAAGAAGTGACCTGAGGGCATACGACGAAGCCCCGGACCCACCGCGCGGAGCGGAGAGGCCGGGGCTTCGTCGTACGTGCTCAGGAGTCCGTGGAGCCGGGCGGCAGCGCCGCGGGGCGGGCACTGCCGGCATGCCGTCCGACCCGCTGCCAGGAGCCGGGGTTGCCGCCGCCCGAGCCATGGCCCTGGGCGTTCGCAGCCGTACGGCCGCTCAGCGGTGCACGGCTGCCGAACATCCCGATGCCGAACGTTCTGAAGCCGAGATTCTCCTCACCGGTGCGGTCCCCCGGAAGCGCCCGGAACGATCGCCTGTACTCGGAGTACAGCGCGTCGTAGATCGGGGTGGGGGACTTACCGCCCGAGGGGTCCTGCGACGGGCGCATGGCCGGGATCGGGGTCTGCTGCTGGCGAGGAGGGTCGTATGAGTGCACGTAGGTGCCAACGAACTCGACCGCCGTCGGATGCGGGCCGGGCGGAGAAAACGCTGTTCGGCGGGCGGGGGAGGACGACGCGGGCACGGTCAGGTCCCGGCGAGCGGCATCGTCGCGGCGACCAGGAGGCCGTTGACCGCTGCCTTGTCCAGCGCGTCACGGAGCAGGTCCTCGCGCGGCTGCTGGCCGATGGAACCGGCCGGTGCGGCGAAGACCAGCACGCTCTGCGCCTTGTTGGCGGCCGTCCGCCAGCCCTCGGTGACCTGGAGCGGCTGATGTGCCTGCCACCAGGCGACCGGGCTGCCACCGCCGGCGCCCGGCTGGAGCACCGCGTGCAGCTGGCCCATGGCGAGGAGGACCGACCAGCCGGGGAGGACACCGGGCAGCCGGTTCAGATGGGGCGTGGGCTGGAAGCCCTGCTCCAGCAGGAGCTGGAGGAACTGGTCCCCGCCGGTGCCGTCCGTGCCCGGGCGGGCGATCGGCCCGGTCGGTTCCACGACCAGGGCGGGGCGCAGGTCGTCGTCGATCAGTACGAGACCGCTGGTGATACCGAGGACGGCCTGTTCGGGCATGAGACCCTCCGGATTCTCCGGCTCGCTGCCGGTGATGGAGCGCACGGCGCCCTGGAGCTGGTCCTCCGCGACCTGGACGACCTGCGAGGGGATGCAGGACGCGTGGGCGAAGGCGAGCACGGCGGTCTCGTCCCCCACGAACAGCACCGTGCTGGTGCGTTCCTGGTCGGAGTCGCCGGGGGTGCGGCACGAGGTGCAGTCGTAACTGCCTGGGGCACTGTCGCCGACGAGCAGCCGGTCGGCTTCGGCATCGCCGATCTCGGCGCGTACGTCCTCGCTGACGTCGAGCATGCGCGGCACGGGTGGCTCCTCGAACTCGGTGCGTGGGCCGGGAGGTTCCCGGCTCATGAAGAGACAACGGAAGACCCGGGGCAGGGGTCACGCGCGAATCGGGAGATTGAGACCGAGGGGTGAATCGCGCAGGCGATCCGGAGTCGAACATTCCGCGTAGGAGCTCCAATATGGGGGCTTTTGTTCGAAAGGTCGCCGATGTGTGCGACGTTCCTGTGGCTTCCCTGTGCGGTGCCGACGCTGCCGGCCGGGGCGGCCGTGGTGCATGCGCTGCGTTACAAGGCCGATGAGGCGTCCGTGGGGGTGTGCCAGGGGTGCGGGGTGGAATGTAAGGCACGCATAAGGGCGAGTGAATTCGAGGTGGCGCGCCGGTATATTCTTCTTTTCCGGACTCCCGGAAAGAGGATCACGCGCAGTAATCGCCCTCCTTTGATTTACTCCCCGCGGCACTTCGGAAGTGCTTTCCTTCGGTGTTTCTCAATTCAGGCCCTGTGCCACAGTCCTGTGACACAAGCGTGACAGCCGAGGTACACGGGGATGCATCGGGACCCATGGTCACCAGCGCTTCCGCCGCGGCGGAAGGCGGCCTACGGTGAGGGGCATGGCACCTGTACCGACCCCTCCCGCCCAGCCGGACGACACCCCCGACTCGTACGTAGGCCTCGACGCAGAGACGGCCGAACGGCAGGCCAGAGCGCGTGGCTGGAGCACGGTCCGGGCCCTTCCCCCGGGCACCGTCATCACCATGGAGTTCCGCGGCGGACGCATCAACTTCGAGGTGGAGGCCTCGGAGGTGACCCGCTGCTGGATCGGCTGAACCCGCAGCGGGGAAGGCCCCGACGAGAGAAGGCCCCGACCGGAGTCGGGGCCTTCGTCGCGCGCGGGAGGCGGACTCACGCCCGTCCCCTCGCAGGTCAGGGGGCGACCGGGCCGCCCGCCACCGGCCGTGTCCCGCCGCCCGCGCTGCTCCTCGGGGTGCGGTCCGCGTGCGGCGGGCGACGGGAGACGGCCGGTGCGGGCGGCGTGCGCTCCGGGCGTACGGGGTGTGCCGGGTGCGCCCGGGCCCTGGCAGCCGTCCCCGGATGCCCCCCGGCTCCGGTGGCGCCGGGTGCGGGGCCGGCGGAGCCCGTGGCCTCCTGAGCGGCTTCCTGGGGGACTTCCCGCGCGGCCTCCTGGGCGCCCTGTGCGGTCGCCTCGCCGCCCAGCGGCAGCAGCACCGGCTCCGGTGTCACGGGAGCCGGCCGAGCCGGCGACCTGAGCCTGCGGCGGGTGCGCCACTGCTCGCGCACCGACAGGATCCAGACCTCGGTGCGCGTGATCAGCGGCTCGAACCAGGGCAGGGCGAGCAGGATCAGCAGGCCGGCCGCCCAGCCCAGCAGGACGTCGCTGAGCCAGTGGGTGCCGATGTAGACGGTGGTGAGGCCAACGCCGAGCGAGACGAAGGCCGAGGCGGCCGACAGATAGCGCCTGGCCCGCGGTGTGGTGGCCAGGTAAGCGAGGATTCCCCAGGTCACCACGGCATTGGCGGTGTGTCCCGAGGGAAATATATCGCCGCCGGCGAAGAGTTCGGCCGAGCCGATCTGGGTGGCGTAGTGCGGGCCGAGCCGTCCCAGGCCGAGCTTGACCGCGCCCACGGACAGATTGAGCAGCAGCAGGGAGGCGCCCAGGGTGAGCAGCGGGCGCAGTGTGTGCTGGCGCCAGGAGCGCCACCCCAGCCAGGAGGCGACCATCACGGCCGTGGGGCCACGCTGGCCGAGCACGACGTAGTAGTCGAGGAAGGCGTGGAGCTGCGGCCACTGCTGGTAGGGCCGGAACAGCATGACCTTCCAGTCGAGGGCCACCAGCCAGGACGAGGTCAGCACGGCGACGACGATGGCGAGATAGAACGCCAAAGTCCCGCCGAAGAGAGCGATGCGGTGACGACTCATCCGCGGGGCCTCTATCTTCGGCGGTTCCGGCTCCCGGTCCAGGCGGGCAAAGATGTCGGTACGCACGCAAAGGACGTTACAGCGAGTGAGTGAGCGATCCGGCCGATCCCGCGTCTTTGTGATGACGATGTGATGTGGACTTTGTCTCAGACCGGTATCCATTCCCGGTGCGCCGAGGAATGTTTTCGGCCTTGCTCCTATTAGTTCCGGGCGCTATTCGTAGAAATGTTTGAGTGTCGATGAAATGGCGCAGCGTGACCGCGCCGGGCGGACGCGGCGCCATTCGGGGGAGCCGCCGGCCGATGCGCCGACGTGCCTGCGCCGCCCCTGGGCGGGGCTCCATGCGTCACCCCGCCCAGGGGCGGCCGGGTGGCGTACGCCACACTCGATGGCTCCGTACGTATGAGGTGCGCCACGTGTGGCCATCGGGGACTCGCGTACGCTGACGGCTCACTCGCCCGTCGATGCCGGGCCCGT
Organism: Streptomyces sp. NBC_01012; assembly: GCF_045162755.1. Classification (NCBI taxonomy): domain Bacteria; kingdom Bacillati; phylum Actinomycetota; class Actinomycetes; order Kitasatosporales; family Streptomycetaceae; genus Streptomyces; species Streptomyces sp. NBC_01012. Next base: position 6,300,351 of record NZ_CP108688.1, read on the forward strand.
GGGGACGGCCGTGAGCCCGATCCCCCGGCGGGTCCGCCGAGCGCGAGGGACTCATTGTGGGAGGTACGTACATGACCGGGACGTCCACGGCCGTGAGCAGGCTGCGCACAACAGCCGGCGGTGCCAACCGCTGGGCCGTCCTGGTCGTCCTCTGCCTCAGTCTGCTGCTCGTCGCGCTCGACGCGACCGTGCTGCACGTCGCGGTCCCCGCCGTCACCGCCGACCTGCGGCCCACCGCCGTCGGTCTGCTGTGGATCGTGGACGTCTACCCGCTGGTCTGCGCCTCGCTGCTGATCCTCTTCGGCACGCTCGGCGACCGGATCGGCAGACGGCGCGTCCTCCTCCTCGGCTACGCGCTCTTCGGCCTCGCCTCCGCGCTCGCCGCGACGGCCGGTTCGCCCGGTGTCCTGATCGCGGCACGTGCGCTGCTCGGTGTGGGCGGCGCGATGATCATGCCGGCCACGCTGTCGATCCTGCGCCAGATCTTTCCCGACCGTCGTGAGCGAGCCCTGGCCATCGGCATATGGACCGCGGTCGCCGCCGTCGGGGCCGCGACCGGGCCGGTCATCGGCGGCTTCCTCGTCGAGCACTACTGGTGGGGTTCGGTCTTCCTGATCAACATCCCGCTCATGGTGCTGATACTGCCCGTGGCGCGCCTGCTGCTGCCCGAGTCCCGCGGCGGGAGCGACGGCCCCTGGGACGTGCTCGGCGCCCTGATGGCGGCGGCCGGTGTGCTCGGGGTCGTCCTCGGGATCAAGCGGATCGGCGGCGGCGAAGGGCCGGCGCACCCCGCCACCTTCCTCCCGCTGCTCGCCGGGGTCGCGCTGGTCGTCCTCTTCGTCCGCAGACAGAAGCGGCGTGCGCACCCGCTGATCGACATCGCGATGTTCTCCCGGCCCGCCTTCACCACGGCGGTCGGCTGCATCGTGCTCGCCATGCTGGCCCTGGTCGGCCTGGAGCTGATCGCCGTCCAGTACCTCCAGCTGGTGCTCGACCTGACTCCGCTGGAGACCGGACTGCGGCTGCTGCCGCTGACCTTCGCCGCGATGGCGGCCGGCGCCACCGGCTCGTACACCCTGAGCCGCGTCGGTCCCCGCCGGATGGTCGGCTGGGGCTTCGTGCTGACGGCCGCCTCGGTGCTCCTGCTGACCCTGATGGGCCAGCAGGACCGGCCCGCGCTGCTGACCGCCGGCTTCGTGCTGCTGGGCTTCGGCCTGCAGTCCACGCTGTTCGGGGCGTACGAATCGATGCTGAGCGAGGCCCCGGCCGAGCGGGCCGGCGGTGCGGCCGCGATCGGCGAGACCGCGTACCAGCTGGGCGCCGGCATGGGGATCGCCCTGCTCGGCAGTGTCATGAACGCGGCCTACGCGCCCGGATTCGCCCGGCTCGACACGAGCGCGGGCGTGCCCGCGTCCGCCGAGTCGGCCGCCTCGCATTCGCTGGGTGAGGCCTACCAGGTGGCCGGCCGGCTGGGCGGACACGCGGGCGACCTGCTGCGGAACACGGCCCGGCACGCCTTCGTCGACGGCCTGCACCTCACCCTGCTGGTCAGTGCGGGCCTCCTGCTGCTCGGGGCGCTGGCGGCGCTGCGGCTGCCGCGCGTCATGGACTGTTCCCCGGCGAAGGCGGAGGAGGCCTGCCCGGAGGAGGCCAGCCCGGAGGAGGCCAGCCCGGAGGGGGCGGCCGTGGTCCCTGAGCGGACGGCCGGCCCCGGGGCTGCCGGGCCGGCGTCGCGTGGTGAGCGCCGTCCGCTCCCGGCAGGCGTCCAGGCCCACCGGGTCCCCCGTCCGGGCCGGCGCGCACCGGCCGAGGCCACCGGCTCTGGACGATCGGCACGCTGAGCCGTAACGTCGGCACGGCGCCGTAACTACCACTGCTAGTTTTAGTACCGTGGCGCGTTCCTCTACCGTGCGAGCCGCCGGAGGCACCCATGTCCACCACCGAGTCCGCGAAGCCGACAGGATCCCGGAAGGGCGGGCCGTTCGATCCGGGTGACCCCCTCGGCATCGACGACCTCCTCGCCCCCGAGGACCTCGCGATCCGCGACACCGTGCGCGCCTGGGCCACCGACCGGGTCCTCCCGCACATCGCCGAGTGGTACGAGAACGGCGAGCTCCCCGGTATCCGCGAGCTGGCCCGTGAGCTCGGCTCACTCGGCGCGCTGGGCATGTCCTTGCGGGGCTACGGCTGCGCCGGGGCGAGCGCCGTCCAGTACGGCCTGGCCTGTCTGGAGCTGGAGGCCGCCGACTCCGGCATCCGCTCCCTGGTCTCCGTGCAGGGCTCGCTCGCGATGTACGCCATCCACCGCTTCGGCTCCGAGGAGCAGAAGCAGCGCTGGCTCCCCGCGATGGCGGCCGGCGAGACCATCGGCTGCTTCGGTCTCACCGAACCCGACCACGGCTCGGACCCCGCGGGGATGCGGACCTACGCCGAGCGGGACGGCGATGACTGGATCCTCACCGGCCGTAAGATGTGGATCACCAACGGTTCGGTCGCGGGGGTCGCCGTCGTCTGGGCCCAGACCGACCGGGCGGGCGGCGGCTCGGGGATCCGCGGTTTCGTCGTGCCGACGGACAGCCCCGGCTTCTCCGCGCCCGAGATCAGGCACAAGTGGTCGCTGCGCGCCTCGGTCACCAGCGAGCTGGTCCTGGACGGCGTGCGGCTGCCCGCCGACGCGGTCCTGCCCGGGGCCACCGGGCTGCGCGGCCCGTTGAGCTGTCTCAGCCACGCGCGCTACGGAATCGTCTGGGGCTCCATGGGCGCGGCGCGCGCCAGTTTCGAGGCGGCGCTCGACTACGCGAGGTCCCGTGAGCAGTTCGGCCGGCCCATCGCCGGATTCCAGCTCACCCAGGCCAAGCTCGCCGACATGGCCCTCGAACTGCACAAGGGCATCCTGCTCGCCCACCACCTGGGCCGCCGGATGGACGCCGGCCGGATCCGTCCCGAGCAGATCAGCTTCGGAAAGCTCAACAACGTGCGGGAGGCGATCGAGATCTGCCGTACCTCGCGCACGATTCTCGGGGCCAACGGGATCTCGCTGGAGTACCCCGTGATGCGGCACGCGACGAATCTCGAGTCGGTGCTCACCTACGAGGGCACCGTGGAGATGCACCAGCTGGTGCTGGGCAAGGCGCTCACCGGCCTGGACGCTTTCCGGTAGTCCGGCGAGCGCCTCGCTCAGCTCTGGTTGAAGAAGCCGTCGGCCGGCCGGCCGACGGCTTCGCCGTTGACCACGTGGGTGTGGGCGGGGGACAGCAGGAAGACCCGGGTCGCCACACGGTCGATCGAGCCGTGCAGGCCGAAGATCAGTCCCGCGGCGAAGTCGACGACGCGCTTGGCGTCGCCGGGGTCCATCGCCGTGAGGTTGACGATCACCGGCACACCGTCCCGGAAGAGCTCGCCGATGGCGCGCGCGTCCCGGAAGCTGTCCGGGGTGACGGTGGCGATCCGGCGGCCCTTGTCCTCGGCCTTCTCGGAGGCGACCCGCACGCGGGGGTCCGTCACCCATGGCTGATTCGTGCCGGTCTCCGCATCCTCGGAGTACTCGTCGTCGTAGTACCGCTCGTCGTTGTCCTCCACGAGGCCCAGCCAGGCGCTCGCCTTGCGCACCGATCCCATGGACGCCTCCTCTCACCGCGGTTCGTTGGTCTTCGCTATCTCTTTCCTATCCCTATGGTCGTCCATGATGCGGATACAGCGCCAAGGGGATTGGCGCCGCACAGGCGATTCGTGACGTTACTGGTGCAGAACATGTGGCGATTCGTCAGGGTTCGTACCACATAGGGGGGCTTGCGGAAGGAAAATATGATGCACCCGTCCGTCCGGGTGACATGGGGGGCGTACGGGTGAACGGACCGCTCGATACGATGCGAGCCACGCAGGAGTACGAGCGCGGCTCGTCGTATGAACGCCTACCGGGGGATCGTCGTGTTCGGAATCGTGAGGCCGTGTACCCATCGGCTGTCCGAAGGGCTCAAGGCGGAGTGGATGGCTCATCTCTGCGGGCTCTGTCTCGCCCTTCGCGCGGACCATGGACAGTTCGCCCGGGTCGTGACGAACTACGACGGCCTGATCATCTCGGTCCTGACGGAGGCTCAGTCCGAGCGCACCGCGGGGCAGCGGCGCACCGCGGGCCCCTGTCCGCTGCGCTCCATGCGGACGGCGCCGGTCGCCCGCGGTGAGGGTGCGCAGCTCGCCGCCGCCGTGTCGCTCGTGCTGGCGTCCGCGAAGGTGCGCGACCATGTGGCCGACCGGGACGGGTTGTTGAAGCGGCGCCCCGTGGCCGCCGCTGCCCGCCGGGTCGCCGCGGGCTGGGACAGGGCGGGGGCGCGCACCGGCGCGGAGCTCGGCTTCGACACGGCGGTGCTGGTCGACGCCGTCGACCGGCAGACCGGAATCGAGTCGCTCGCCGGACCCGGCACCCCGCTGCTCGCCGTCACCGAGCCCACCGAGACGGCGACGGCCGCGGCCTTCGCGCACACCGCCGTACTCGCGGGCGCTCCGCAGAACGCGGAGCCGCTCGCCGAGGCGGGCCGGCTCTTCGGACGGCTCGCCCATCTGCTGGATGCCGTGGAGGACCGCGAGGCTGACGCCGCGTCGGGTGCCTGGAACCCGCTCACCGCGACCGGCACCCCGCTCTCCGAGGCCCGCCGGCTGTGCGACGACGCGCTGCACGGTGTGCGCCTGGCGATGCGGGACGCGGAATTCACCGACAGCGCGCTCGCCCATGTGCTCCTGGTGCACGAGCTGCGGCGTTCCGTGGACCGCGCCTTCGGGGCCGCGTCCTGCTCGCACCGGCAGGACGGGCAGCCATCGGGGTCCTTCGGCCCGCCGCCCGGGAATCCGTACGCACCGACGCCCGGCGGCCCGTACGGCCCTCCCGGTCCGCCGCTGCCGCCCGAGCCGCCCCGCAACCGGCGTGGCCTCATCGCGGGCTGTCTCGTCTGGGCCGGACTCGCCTGCACCTGTCAGATGTGCTGTGCGAGCAGCTTCAACGACCCGTGGAGCGGCCAGGCGCGCGAAGGGCTCTGCCACAAGTGCGACTGCTGCGACTGCTGCGACTGCTGTGAAGGATGCGGCGAGGGCTGCAACTGTTGCAGCAATTGCTGCGACTGCTGTGACGGCTGCGGATGCGACTGCTGACGGGACGTCAAGCAGCCGCACCCCGATGACGGCTCACTTGATCTCGGGCGGTGAGATCTGCGAGGTCTCGATCGCGGACCCGGTGGTGCCCCACTTCTTCAGGATGCGGTCGTAGGTCCCGTCGGCCTTGAGGCCGTTGACCGCGGCCTGGAAGGCCGGTGCCAGCGGGGTGCCCTTCTTGAAGACGAAGCCGACATCGAGGCGCTTGTACTCGTTGAGGAAGCGCAGCCCCTTCAGCTGGGCCACGCCGTAGCGCAGCCCGTTGATCGTGTTCATCACGATGTCGCTGCGGCCCTGCTGGAGCGAGATCCAGACGGCGGACGGATCGGCGTACGTCTTGACCTCGTACGGCTTCCTGCCCGCGTCCTCGCACAGCTGATCGTTGTCGTCCAGGGTCGCCTCGAAGGTCGTCCCCGCACCGGTGGCGACGGTCAGGCCGCAGAGCTGCGTGAGGTCGGTGACCTTCTTCAGGTCGCTGTCGTCACGGACGGCGAAGCCCTGACCGTCGTTGATGTAGGTGACGAAGTCGATGGTCTTCCTGCGCTCGTCCGTCACCCCGAAATTGCCCGTGCCCAGGTCGTACTTGCCGCTGCCGAGTGCGGGAAGGATCGCCTCGAAGGCGGCGACCTCCCGCTTCGGCTTCAGCCCGAGCGCCTTGGCCACCGCGTCCGCGAAGTCGACGTCCACCCCCGCGAGCGTCTTCCCGTCCTCCAGATAGGCGGCACCGCTGGGAGGCGAGCCGGCGGCGGCCGCGATCGTCAGGGTGCCGGCGGTGCGCACCTTCGCGGGCAGCAGCTTCGCCGCGTCCTCGTTCTTCTTCACCGACGAGACCACGTCGGTCGTCGGGATCTTCCCCTGCTCCGCGGATCCCGCACCGGCCGCGGAGGTCGCGGGGTCGCCCGACCCGCAGGCGCCGAGCGCGAGAGCGGTCACGGTGATCAGCGCGAAGGCAGCGGTCTGCCTGGTTCGGGGCATGACGGAGTTTCTCCGGATTCGTCGACCCCGCTCCGGTGCCTGGGCAGCACGGAGCGTCGGGGCGGGAGAGCAGCTGTTACGAGGGGAGGGCCGAGCGACGTCGAGTACGCGAAGGAACGCAGGGAAAGCCGCTCAAGCGCCGGCAAGGGCGCGAGCGGGAGAAAGGGAAACGCAGGGCGTCAGCTCAACAGGAGCAGGACCACACGCGACCGAAGTCGATGTGGGAGCGAGTGACCAGCCACAGCTGCGAATACATGGAGCAAGTGGAACAGTCATCCGGTGACACGTCAACCGAAGTGAGATCTACGGCTCACACTGTGGACAAGCTTGACAACCGCACCGTCCGGCGCTTTTCTCGGAGGCGGACCGGCGCTGAGGGGCCCGGTCCACGTCGTATGTCGCGTTGAAGGCACGCCCCGTGTTCGATCTCTGCATCCACGGAGCCTTCGTATGTCCGCGCAGACCGAATTCCACACCCCGTCACCTCCCGTCCCGCCGCGCGAACCTGCCGGGGACGACGCCCCTCGCATCGTCCCCGTACGCCGAACCGGCCAGTGGGCGGCGGCCGTTGTCGTCCTGCTCCTCCTCGCCGGAGCCCTGGTGTCCGTCGTCCGTAACGACGCCTTCCAGTGGGACGTCGTCGGCGCGTACCTCACGACCGACTCCGTGCTGCGCGGCCTCGGCCTCACCCTGTGGCTCACCGGCCTCGTCATGGTGCTCGGCTTCGCGCTCGGCACCCTGCTCGCGGTGTTCCGGCTCTCGGACAACCGGGTTCTCCAGGCCGTGAGCTGGGGTTACGTCTGGCTGTTCAGGTCGACCCCGATCCTGGTCCAGCTGCTCTTCTGGTTCAACATCGGCGCTCTCTATCCGCAGATCCTCGGCGTCGACACGGTCAACCTCCTCAGCCCGATCGCCGTCGCCGTCATCGGCCTCACGCTCCACGAGGCCGCGTACGCCGCCGAAGTGGTCCGCGGCGGCATCCTGTCCGTCGAGCGCGGACAGCTGGAAGCGGCCCAGTCGCTCGGCCTCGGACCCTGGCGCCGGCTCCGGCGGATCGTGCTGCCCCAGGCCATGCGCTCCATCGTGCCGCCCGCCGGGAACATGCTGATCGGCACGTTGAAGGGCACCTCGATCGTCAGCATCATCGCCGTGCAGGACCTGCTGTACTCCGCGCAGCTCGTCTACCACCGCACCTACGAGGTCATCCCGCTCCTGCTGGTCGCCACCCTCTGGTACGTCGTGATCACCTCGCTGCTGTCCATCGGCCAGCACTACGTGGAACGCCACTACGCACGCGGCACGGCAGGTGCCAGATGAGCGACACCCCGACGCTCGTCGTCATAGGCGGCGGGCCCCGTGGCACCGGCGTCATCGAACGCATAGCCGTCAACGCCGCCGAGCTGTACGGCGACCGGACCCTGGACATCCACATCGTCGACCCGTACCCGCCGGGTGGCGGCCGGATCTGGCGGCAGGAACAGTCCCCGCTGCTCTGGATGAACTCCATGGCCGAGGACGTCACCATGTTCACCGACGACACCGTTCAGCTGGACGGCCCCGTGAACCCGGGCCCCGCGCTGCACACCTGGGCGGCCGACGTCCGCGAGGGGCGGGCCACCGTCACCGCCGACCCCGAGGTCCTGGCGGAGATCCACGGCCTTCGGGGCCAGGGCTTCCCCAGCCGGCGGCTGCAGAGCGCCTATCTGCGCTGGGTCTACGAGAAGGCCGTCGCGGCCCTCCCGCCAGGCATCACCGTGCATGAACACACCGGCCACGCCCTGCGCGTCTCCGGGCCCCGCGGCGGCAGGCAGCGGATACACATCCAGGGACGCGCCGAACCGCTCGCCGCCGACCTCGTCGTCCTCACCGTCGGCCACCTCGACTCCGAACCCGAGCCCGAACAACAGGAGTTGGCTGCCTTCGCCGCCCGTCACGGGCTGGTCCACCTGCCGCCTGACTTCACCGCGGACACCGACCTGTCCGCCGTGCCCGCGGGGGAAGCCGTGCTCGTACGCGGCTTCGGTCTCGCCTTCATCGATCTGATGGTGCTGCTCACCGAGGGCCGCGGCGGACGGTACGAGGACGGGGTCTACATCCCCTCCGGCAGGGAGCCCGTCCTGTACGTCGGATCGCGGCGAGGCGTCCCGTACCACTCCAAGATCGGCTACTCCTGGCAGGGCGAACGGCCGCCCCTGCCACGCCACTTCGGTGCCGACCAGGTTCAGGAGATCCTGAAGAGGCCGGGCCCCGTGGACTACCGGCGCGATCTGTGGCCGCTGATCGCCAAGGAGTTGGGCCACGCCCACTACCACCGGCTCTTCACCGCCCACCCCGAGCGCACCACCGTGGACCTGGGCGACTTCGAGGAGAAGTACGCCGTAGCCGAGCCCGGCAGCCCGGAACTCGCCGCGCTCGTCGCATCGGCCGTCCCCGACCCGGCCGACCGGCTCGACCTCGACGCCCTCGACCAGCCGCTCGACGGGGTACGCCACGACTCGTACGACTCGCTCCAGGACACGCTGCGCGCCCACATCACCGCCGACATCGAACGCCGGCACGACCCCGCGCACAGCTCCGACCTCGCCGTGTTCCTCGGACTGCTCTCCGTCTACGGACAGCTCATCAGCATCGGCGACATCGGCCCACGCTGGCACGGCTTCTTCAACCACCTGGCCTCCGGGCCTCCCGGGCCCCGGCTGCGCCAGCTCCTCGCACTCTCCGAAGCCGGTGTCGTCCGCTTCCTCGGCGCCGGCATGACCGTCGAGTCCGACGAGGAACAGGGCGTCTTCCGCGCCCGCAGCACCACCGTGCCCGGCGCGTCCACCGAAGCCCGCGCCCTGGTCGAGGCCCGGCTGCCCGACCCCTCGCTGCGCAGGACCCGCAGCGCGCTGCTGAGCGCGCTGTACGAGGACGGGGCGGCCGGCACCGACACCGGACTGCTCTCGGTCGACCCGGGAGACAGCCGGATCCTGGACACCGAGGGCCGCCCGCACCCGCGCCGCTTCGCACTCGGCCCCTACACCACCGCGCGCAACAGCGGTGCCTTCACCCGGCCGCGCACCGGCGGCGCGGCCTTCCGGCAGAACGACGTCACCGCCCGCGCGGCCCTCGCGTTCCTGCGCGACCTCTCCTGTCGGGACCGCCTCACCGCGTGAGCACGGCCCCCTTGTTCGTATGTTCGTACCGCTGTCGCAGAAGGAACCCCCGTCATGTCGCTGACCAGCGATCCACCCGTCCGCCCACCGGCCGAGACCGGTCCGGCCGATGCGAGGGCCGCCGACGACCACGCGGCCCTGAAGGTCGTCCCCCTGCGCCACCCCTGGCGCTGGGTGGCCGTCGTGACCACAGCCGTGCTGCTCGCCCAGTTCCTGAACGGCCTGGTCACCAACCCCGGCTGGGAATGGGACATCTTCGCCCGCTTCATCACCACCGAGACGATCCTCCACGCCGTCTGGATCACCCTCCAGCTGACCTTCTACGGCACGGTGATCGGCTTCGCGCTCGGCATCGTCCTGGCCTTCATGCGGATGTCCCACAGCCCCTTCCTCAAGGCGGTCTCCTACGCCTACATCTGGGCGTTCCGCTCGATACCGCTCATCGTCCAGCTGCTGTTCTGGTTCAACCTCGCCTACCTCTACAAGGAGCTCCGCTTCGGCATCCCGTTCGGGCCGGGATTCTTCTCCTTCGACACGATGAACCTCGTCGGCGCGATGAGCGCCGCCGTACTCGGACTCGCCCTGCACCAGGCCGCGTACGCGGCGGAGATCGTCAGGGGCGGCATCCTCGCCGTGGACAGCGGCCAGTCGGAAGCGGCCGCCGCGCTCGGCATCCCACGGCTGCGGCAGCTGCGCCGCATCGTGCTGCCGCAGGCGATGCGCTCCATCCTGCCGAACGCCGCCAACGAGATCATCTCCCTCTTCAAGGGCACCTCGATCGTCTCCGTGATGGCGATCGGCGAGCTCTTCTACCAGGTCCAGGTCGTCTACGGCCGCAACGGCCGGGTGGTGCCGCTGCTCATGGTCGCCACGGCCTGGTACATCCTGCTGACCAGCGTGCTCTCCGTCCTCCAGTACTACGTCGAACGTCACTACGCCAAGGGGGCCGTGCGATGAGCGCACCCACGCTGGAATCCGCCGGACCCGAGGCCATGGTCGAGATCCGCTCCGTCCACAAGAGCTTCGGCCCGCTCGAAGTGCTCCGCGGCATCGACCTGTCGGTGCGGGCCGGCGAGGTCACCGTCGTCATCGGCCCCTCAGGATCGGGCAAGTCCACCCTGCTGCGCACCATCAACCACCTGGAGAAGGTCGACCGGGGCTGGATCAGCGTCGACGGCACCCTCGTCGGCTACCGGAGGTCCGGGAACAAGCTCTACGAGCTGCGCGAGCGCGAAGTCCTGCGCCAGCGCACCGCGATCGGCTTCGTCTTCCAGAACTTCAACCTCTTCCCGCACCTCACCGTCCTCGAAAACGTCATCGAGGCTCCCGTCTCGGCGCTCGGCCACCCGCGCAGGGCCGCGGTCGCCGCGGCCGAGAAGCTCCTTGCCCGGGTCGGCCTCGCCGACAAGGCCGGGACCTACCCCAAGCAGCTCTCCGGCGGGCAGCAGCAGCGCGTCGCCATCGCCCGCGCCCTCGCCCTGGAGCCGAAGCTGCTGCTCTTCGACGAGCCGACATCGGCGCTCGACCCCGAGCTCGTCGGCGAAGTCCTCGACGTCATCAAGGACCTGGCCGACGGGGGCACCACGATGATCGTCGTCACGCACGAGATCGGCTTCGCCCGCGAGGTCGCCGACACCGTCGTCTTCATGGACGAGGGCCGGATCGTCGAACAGGGCACGCCCGCCGACGTACTCGACCGCCCGGTCCAGGAGCGCACCCGCGCCTTCCTCTCCAAGGTCCTCTGACCATGTCCCCGCAGCCCATGTCCCGGCAGCCAAGGAGCAGTCACGTGTCCGTCAGCCGTACCCTCACCGTCGCCCTCGCCACCCTCACCGCCGCCGGGCTGCTCACCGCCTGCGGCACGAGCGACGGCTCCGAGGACGTGATCCGGGCCAAGGGACAGAAGGACTCCGACCCCGGCATCAACATCGGCCCCGACCAGCACCGGATCAGAGGCAAGAAGGTGGACGCCGTGGCGGCCCAGGTGCCGGCCGCCATCCGCAAGCGCGGCACGCTACGGCTCGGCCAGAGCGCCGACAGCTCACCGCCACTCGGCTTCTACGCGACGGACGACAAGACGCGGATCGGCGCCGACATCGACCTGGCGATCCTCATCGCCGACACGCTCGGCCTGAAGCCGGTGTCCGAGCAGGTCTCCTGGGAGAACCTCTTCGTCGGCCTCGACAGCTCCAAGTTCGACGCGGTCCTGTCCAACGTCACCGTGACCGAGGAGCGCAAGGAGAAGTACGACTTCGCCACCTACCGTCTGGACAACATCGCCTTCGAGGCGAAGAAGGGCTCCGGCTGGAAGGTGAAGGGACCGGCCGACGTGGCGGGGAAGACCATCGCCGTCTCCTCCGGCACCAACCAGGAGAAGATCCTCGTCGACTGGAGCGAGGAGAACGTCAAGGCCGGTCGGAAGCCTGTGGAGATCAAGTACTTCCAGAACATCACCGACTACTACATCGCCCTCCAGTCCGGCCGCATCGACGCCTACCTCGGCCCGAGCCCCTCCGCCAACTACCACGTGGCCACGGCCGGCCAGTCCGAGGTGGTCGGCACGCTCTCCGGCGGAGGCGAGGGCATCCAGGGGAAGATCGCCGCCACCACCAGGAAGGACAGCGGCCTGGTCGAGGCGTACGGCGCCGCGATCGACCACATCATCGAGGACTGCTCGTACGCCGAGGTGTTGAAGCGCTGGGGCCTGTCCGACGAGGCCGTGAAGAAGTCGGAGATCAACCCGCCCGGACTCCCCAAGACCGAGAACTGACCCCGAGAGGTCCCGCATGTCCGCCACCAGGCCACTCCATCTCGCCGCCGAGATCGGCGGCCCGCCGCGCTACGACGCCGGCTCCCACGTCGCGCTCGCCCGCCTCGCCGAGGAGGGCACGCTCGACTACGTCACCCTGAGCGATTCCTTCAACCGCCCAGGACCCGACGCGCTCGCCGTGCTGGCCAGGGTCGCCCCGGCCACCACACGCATCGGTCTCGTACCGACCGTCACCACCACCCACACCGAGCCCTTCCACGTCTCCTCCGCCGTCGCCACCCTCGACTGGGTCAGCAAGGGCAGGGCCGGCTGGCAGGCCGATGTGTCGACGACCGAGGCCGAGGCCCGGCTCTTCGGCCGGCGCCGGGCCGCACCCGGCGCCGCCCTCTGGCAGGAGGCGGGCGAAGTCGCCGACGCCGGGGCCAGGCTGTGGGACAGCTGGGAGGACGACGCGGAGATCCGGGACGTCGCCACCGGCCGCTTCATCGACCGGGACAAGCTCCACTACATCGACTTCGAGGGCAGCACCTTCTCCGTCCGCGGCCCGGCCATCGTGCCCCGGCCCCCGCAGGGCAGGCCCGTCACCGTCATCGACGGCACGAGCGGCCCCGCCCAGGAGACCGCCGCACGCCACGCCGACGTCGTCCACGTACGGGCCACCTCTCCCGAACAGGCGGCCTCCTTCCGCGAGGACCTGCGCCGCAGCGCCGCGGCCCACGGCCGGGACCCCGACGGCCTGCGCGTCCTGGTCACCCTCACCGTCGACCTCGGGGACGCCGAGAAGACACCCGAACCCGGCCTCGAGAGCGGTCCGCCGCTGGCCGGGCGGGGGACGTACTTCAGGGGCGGCCCGGTGGACCTCGCCGATCTCATCGCCCGGTGGCACCGGGGCGGGGCCGTGGACGGCTTCCACCTCACCCCCATCACACCCGAGCGTGACCTGGAGAGGATCGTCAACGGAACGGTGGCGCTGCTCCAGCACCGCAGCCTGTTCCGCACCTTCTACCCGGGCGGCACACTCCGCGAGCACCTCGGGCTCGGCAGGCCCGCCAACCGCTACGCGCTCGCGAGGACCTCAGGGGAGAGCTCATGACACAGACGCCGAAGCAGATGCACCTCGCCGCCCACTTCCCGGGCGTCAACAGCACCACCGTGTGGGCGGATCCACGCTCCCGCAGCCAGATCGACTTCACCTCCTTCGAGCACCTGGCCAGGACCGCCGAGCGCGGGAAGTTCGACTTCTTCTTCCTCGCGGAAGGGCTGCGGCTGCGCGAGCACAACGGCCTCATCCACGACCTGGACGTGGTCGGCCGTCCCGAATCGCTCACCGTACTGAACGCCCTGGCCGCCCTCACCGACCGGCTGGGACTGGCCGCCACGGTCAACGCCACCTTCAACGAACCGTACGAACTCGCCCGGCGTCTCGCGACGCTCGACCACCTCAGCGACGGGCGGGCCGCATGGAACGTGGTGACCTCGTCCGACGCCTTCACCGGCGAGAACTTCCGCAGGGGCGGCTATCTGGACCGGGCCGACCGGTACACCAGGGCAGCCGAATTCGTCGCCACCGCACGGGAGTTGTGGGACTCCTGGAACCCGGACGGCACATCGCGGCCGTTCACACACTCGGGGCGGCACTTCGACATCTCCGGTGAGTTCACCGTCCCGCGCTCGCCGCAGGGGCACCCCGTCGTCATCCAGGCAGGGGACTCCGACGAGGGCCGCGAGTTCGCCGCATCCGCGGCCGACGTCATCTTCACCCGGCACGGGACCCTGGAGGCCGGCCGGCAGTTCTACGCCGACATCAAGGGGCGCCTCGCGAAGTACGGCAGGCAGCCGGGCGACCTGAAGATCATGCCGGGGGTCACCGTCGTCATCGGCGACACCGACGCCGAGGCCCAGGAGAACGCCGCGGAGATCCGTCACCAGCAGGTGTCCCCGCAGAACGCGATCCTCGCGCTCGAACAGATCTGGGGCCGCGACCTCTCCTCGTACGACCCCGACGGGCCCCTCCCCGACATCGATCCCGATCCCGCATCGACCCTGGTCCAGGGGCGGGTCCGGGTCGCTGACCCGCTGGCCGCCGCCGCGCGGTGGCGGGCGCTCTCCGCGGCCAAGGGGCTGTCCATCCGTCAGACGGCCATCGAGTCCACGGCCAGGCAGTCCTTCATCGGTTCCCCGGCGACGGTCGCCGCCGAACTGGAGAAGTTCGTCGCCACCGATGCCGCCGACGGTTTCATTCTCGTACCCCATCTCACCCCCGGCGGTCTCGACGGCTTCGTCGACCGGGTCGTCCCGCTCCTCCAGGAACGCGGAGTCTTCCGCTCCGAATACACGGGCTCCACGCTGAGGTCGCACCTCGGTCTGCCCCGGCCGGTGTGGAAAAGTTGACCGCATGAGCACGGACGCACAGCAGAACAGCGAGGAGTTCCACGCCTGGCAGCGCTGGCACGAGCGGCGCATCGTCGCCGTGGCCGCGCCGCACGGCCCGCTCTCCCTCACGGGTACGCACTGGCTCGCCGAGCACCCGGAGGGCCGAATCCCGGCCGTACCCGGACTGTGGCGCGAGGAGGACGGCGAGGTGCTGCTCATCGCCGGCCCCGAGGACGGGCTGACCGTCGACGGGAAGCCACTGGCCGGCGAGGTCCGCCTCGGCGCCGACCGGGGGCCCATCGACAGCTCCCGGGTGGCGCAGGGCGAGCGCCGGCTGACCGTGCTGAGCAGGGAAGGCCTCTGGGCGGTGCGGGACTTCGACCCGCAGTCCCCGGCCAGGCAGGCGTTCCGGACGATCGACGCCACGCCGTACGACCCGAAGTGGTCGCTGGACGGCACCTTCCGGCCGTACGACTCCGACCGGAGCATCCGCGTCGAGAACGCCGACGGGCGCGAGCGGGGGCTGGGACTCTCGGGCGAGATCGCCTTCACCCTGGACGGCACCGGGCACACCCTCCAGGTGGCGGTCGAGCCCGACGGTTCGCTCTGGGCCGTCTTCGCCGACACCACCAGCGGGAAGGGCAGCTACCGCTTCCGCTTCCTGCGGCCGGGGGTACCCGACGGCGAGGGCGGGGTACGGATCGACTTCAACCGCACCCTGCTGCCGCCGTGCGCCTTCGCCGACCACTTCATCTGCCCCTTCCCGCCGCCGGGCAACACCCTGACGGTGGCGGTCCCGGCGGGGGAACGGAACCGTATCGACGGCTGAGGCCGCCAGTTCCGGACGCGGGGGCGCCGCCTGCGCAGCCTGATCCACCTGCGCCACCTGCGCCGCCGCGTCCGAAAAGGCACCCTTGCGCGGCCGTTCGGCGCACCCCGATACTCCCGAACAGCGCCCGTCAGGAATGCGACACATCCGGAATGCGCACACTTTCCGGAACGACGCCGTGCTCCATGACCGCGCCTCACGGGCCCTGCCACCCCACAGGCGGGCCCCCGATTCCCCTCGGGAGGAATGACAAGTGAGGATCAAGCGCACCGACACCACGGCCCCCCGCAGCCGCGGCCCGGCGAGACGCAGCCGGATCGCGGCCGTCACCGCGGGCCTCGCCGCCGTCGCCGCACTCACCGCCCCCGCCGCCGTCGCCGACCAGACAGGGACAGCCGGAACCTACGGCGCGGACCAGCTCAAGGCGGTGGGAGAAGCCGTGCTCGACGCCGATGTCGCGGGCACCGCCTGGAACGTCGACCCGGCGACCGGACGCCTCGTCGTCACCGCTGACAGCACTGTCCCGCAGACGGAGATCGACAGGATCAAGGAGTCCGCGGGCGCCGACGCGGGAGCCCTGCGCATCGAACGCACCCCCGGAAGGTTCAGCAAGCTCATCTCGGGCGGCGACGCCGTGTATGCATCCAGCTGGCGCTGCTCCCTCGGCTTCAACGTCCGCAGCGGCGACACCTACTACTTCCTGACGGCCGGTCACTGCACGGACGGCGCCGGCACCTGGTGGTCCGACTCGGCCGGGAACGCGGTGCTGGGCACGACCTCGGGGTCGAGCTTCCCTGGCGACGACTTCGGCATCGTCCGCTACACCGACCCCTCGGTCACCAAGTCCGGCACCGTCGGCGACCAGGACATCACCGGCGCGGCCCAGGCCACCATCGGTATGGCCGTCACCCGGCGGGGCTCCACCACCGGCATCCACAGCGGCACCGTCACCAGCCTCGACGCCACGGTCAACTACGGCAACGGCGAAGTGGTGTACGGGCTGATCCGCACCAATGTGTGCGCCGAACCCGGGGACTCGGGCGGCCCGCTCTACTCGGGCGACCAGGCGATCGGTCTCACCTCCGGCGGCAGCGGCGACTGCTCGTCCGGCGGGACGACCTACTTCCAGCCGGTCACCGAAGCACTGAGCGCGTACGGCGTCAGCGTGTTCTGACCCCGCCCCGCACGGCCGCACTCCCGTGAGCCCCCGCCCGAGCCCGGCGGGGGCTCCCGTTGGGCCCACGGTTGTTGAGAAGATGTCAGGACGGTCGGTCGCAGAGGTACCACGGGGGGCGGACGCTGAGCGGTCCGGAGGGATGCCTCCCGGAGGCCCCCGCAGACACCAGGGGGTTCCAGGTCCGTGAAACGCATCGGAGTGACCGGTCACCGCTCCATTCCCCAGGCGGCGCAGGAGCAGGTGCGGGAGGGGCTGAGGGCGGCGCTGTGCGGACACGAGGGCTCCCTCGACGTGCTCTCCAGCCTGGCGGTCGGCGCAGACCAGCTCTTCGCCGACCTCGCACTGGCGCACGGCGCGGAGCTGACCGTGGTCATCCCCAGCGGGGACTACGAACAGGGCTTCGCCGACGACGCGGAACTCGCGCGCTACGAGGCCCTCAGGGCCAGGGCCGCCCGCGAGATCCGGCTCGACTACCCGTACTCCACCGACGAGGCCTACTACGCGGCGGGCGCCTACATCGCCGACCACTGCGACCGGCTGCTCGCGGTCTGGGACGGCCTGCCCGCCCGGGGCCTCGGAGGCACCGGCGACATCGTGACGTACGCCCGCAGCCTCGGACGGCCGGTCACGGTCATCTGGTGCGAGGGCGTGGAGCGCGGCTGAGCCCGCGCCCCCGGCGCCCACGCATTGCTCACATCCGGTGTCTGACCAGCCAGTCCGTGTGCTCCGGGGAGACGATCCGCTCGGTCTCGAAGACAGCGGCGGCCCACTGCCGCTCGGTGAGACCGGTCTCCATCGCGGCCTGCATGCTCTCCAGGTCGTCCTCGACCAGGGAGTGCGCGGTCACCAGCGGATGATGACGGCGCATCTCGTTCCAGGCGAGGCAGGCGGCCGCCGCGGCGGAGAACGTCCCGGTGAGCGCGAACGACCCGGCGTCGCCGAAGGTCCGCAGCACGGCGAGGACCAGCGCCGGGAGCGTGAGCGCGGCGATGGTGCTGGACCAGACGAGCGCCCCACGCCGGGACACCAGCCTGCGCCTGCGGTACCAGCGCCGCTGCTCGATCAGCCGGTCCCTGATGTAGGTCTCCTTGCGCACGGTGAACGCCTTGTCCCGTAACTCCCGCATGGAAGCGGTGATGAGGCCGCCGCCCGAGTCCTCCAGCTCCTCCCGCGGATCGTCCCACCCGACTTTCCGCAACTCCTGGAGCCCCTCCTCCAGCCGGCTGGCGAACACCGCCTCGGGGTGCTGGACGGCCGAGTCGAAGGGGGAGCCGTGGACCGCGTAGCGCCAGCAGTTGGACTTGATGAACTCCGCTGCGGAGCGGTTGAGTTGCCAATGCGACTTTGCTTTGCGGCGGGAGGCGAGATAGGTCGTGATCAGGACACCCAGGTAGGCCAACACCGCGATACCATCGAGGAGTTGGAAGCCGGACCCGACCTCGACCCGCCAGGGCAGCGCGGCGGGCACGGTGCCGAGCACGAGCAGGGCGAGCTGGCCGCGGGTGGTGTTGACCGCCTCACGCCGGCGTGCGACGGCGACCGCGTCGGTGTGGTGGAAGAGTGCGGGCAGATCAGCGCTCCTGAAGACCATGCTCCGCAGTGGTCCGGGAATCGCCGCCATGTTCACCCCTGTATTCGATGTAGTGGTCACCCCGGCTCTTGCGTGAATGGGTTCCGGTCCATTTGGAGTAGTTCCGCAAATCGCTCGGGTTACGGCTGTACGAGTCGAGTTGCACACCAGGGTCATGAGAGTAAAGTCGTGCCGCCGGACACTGCAATGGTGCAGGTGCCGGTGCTGATTCCGTGTCCGGAACGAGCCCATCAAGGACGGCCGTGAAGACCTACGATTCCACCCCGAACTTCGCTGTCGCGAAGCGTCGTCTGCCTCTTGCGAAGATCGACGCATCCGGCAGTGCAGCAGCCAGGAAGATCGGCCGCGTGCTCGCGACGACAGGCGGTCGCCCGACCCAGATCTCGACATTCAACTCCTCGCTGTAGCAAGGGCGGGGCTGTCGGTGCCGTAAAGCTGTAGGAATTCCACCCGTTCGGCCGGTCAGCTGCTGGGACCATCGGCCGTATTCACGGCCCGGCTGGACTAGAGTGGTGGAATGACAGGCCCCGCGGTCCCGTTCCGCGAAATCGTTCTGAAGGTTCACAGCAGGTGTGACCTCTCCTGCGATCATTGCTATGTCTACGAACATGCTGATCAGAGCTGGAGAACCCGGCCGAAGACCGTTTCTGATCAGGTCATCTCCAGGACGGCTCAGCGTCTCGCTGAGCACGCCAAGACACACGCACTGCCCTCCGTGTCAGTGATCCTGCACGGAGGGGAACCTCTACTGGCAGGCCCCGCCCGACTGCGGCGCGTCTGTGAGGAGTTCGGCAGGGCCCTGTCGGGCATCGCCGATCTCGACCTCCGGATCCATACCAACGGCCTCCAGCTCAGCCCCCGTTACCTGGACCTCTTCGACGAGTTCGACGTCAAGGTGGGTATCTCCCTCGACGGCGACCGTGCGGCCAACGACCGGCACCGGCGTTTCGCCGACGGACGCAGCAGCCACCCCCTCGTGCTGAAGGCGGTCGAGCTGCTCAGGCAGGAGCGCTACCGCCATCTCAATCTCGGGCTGTTGTGCACCGTCGACATCGAGAACGACCCGCACGCGGTGCTCGACGCGCTGGTCGCGCTCGACCCCCCGCTCATCGACTTCCTCCTCCCGCACGCCACTTGGGACGAGCCGCCGCCCCGCCCCGACGGATCACCCACGGCCTACGCCGAGTGGCTCCTCGCGGTCTTCGACCGCTGGCAGGAGCAGGGCGGCCAGGTACCGGTGCGCCTGTTCTCCTCGGTGCTCTCCACGCTGAGCGGCGGCCCCAGTCTCACCGAGTCCCTCGGGCTGGCCCCCACGGACCTTGTCGTCGTCGAGACGGACGGTCAGCTGGAACAGGTCGACTCCCTCAAGAGCGCCTACGAGGGCGCGGCAGCCACCGGGTTCGACGTGTTCTCGCACTCCTTCGACGACGTGGCCGCCCATCCCGGGGTCCGGGCACGGCAGCTCGGGCTGGCAGGTGTCAGCGAGACCTGCCGCCGCTGCCCCGTCGTACGGTCCTGCGGCGGAGGGCTCTACACCCACCGGTACCGCTCGGCGAACGACTTCGACAACCCGTCCGTCTACTGCGCCGACCTGGAGGCGCTGGTGCGGGGGATCCAGGCGCGCACCAGCGCGACCACCGTGTCCCCCGCCGTGACCGGGCGGAGCGAACTCGCCGCCGAGCAGCACGACCTGACCCGTACGCTCCTCGCCGGCCTCCACGAGGCGCTGGGCGGCCGGGGCGGTGCGCGGTGGGACGAGGCGTGGGAGCTCGCGGGCGTTCTCGAGTCCTCCCCTGAGGGTGCCGCCGGCCTCGACCGGGTCGTGACCCATCCCTACACGCGCACCTGGCTGCTCGACGCCCTCGAAGGGCTGCACGCAGGGCGGCCCGAGGCCGTCGCCCGTGCGCTGCGGCTCCCGTCGTACGTGGCGGCCGCAGCGGTGCGTTCGGGCCTCGACATCGAGGTGTCCGCCGACCACCGGGACGGCAGGCTGTTCCTCCCGACGCTCGGCGAGCTGCGGGTCGCCGGGCCGGGAGAGTCGGGCCGGGTCCGGGTGCGTGCTGTCGGTGACGGGTTCTCGGTCCGGCGGGACGGGGGCGGTGAACAGTTCGTCCCCGAAGGGGCGGAGGGCCCCGACTGGCTGCCGGTGCGGCATGTCACCGCGGGAGGCACCGCTCTGTTCGCCCTCGACGACCTCGACCCCTACCGGGACTGCTTCGAGGCTCCGGCCGCGCCACGGCTCGACCGGGCGGAGGCGGAGGCCTGGTCCGACGCGGTCGGCCGGGCGTGGAAACTGCTGGAACAGGCCGCGCCCCAGCAGGCGGTGGATGCCGCGGAGAGTCTGACCACGCTGACCCCGCTCGTCGCCGGCCGGAACACGAGGCGGCCGCACGGCCACGGGGCCGTCGGGCTCATGATGACGCAGGACACCGAGGAGCTCGCCCTGGCCTTGCTGCGCTCTCTGCGGCGGACCAGGCTGCGGGCCCTCCTGGACGTCACGGATCTTTACGCGCTGGACGGATCTTGGGAGTATCGGCTGCCCTGGGAGCGGAATAGGGCGGTCTCGTTTTCGGGGCTGCTGGCCGATACGTTCGAACGAGTGGGGCTTTCCTTCCTCGTTCCCGGATTCACGGACGGGGTGCCGGAAGCACTCGACATGATGGAGAGGGCGGCGGAGCCCACGGTCGGAGGAACACGGCTGCTGAGGTCGCTTCGGGAGGAAATGGGAGGTGTGCATGGGACAAGTGGGATGAACGCCCTCATGAATCCCCTGGATCATGAACCTGCTCGATGATTCCTGGGTAGGGATGACTGAAAAGCGGCGTTGAATGACCGAACGTCATGGGGGTGGAGCACAGTCCGCTCCGGAATGATGAATTCGCTCGCATCCTCTCCACAGTCATGGGAAGCGGGTGCTCACACAGGACGGGGGTCGTGTGCACGCATGACGCAACAGCGAGCGGACCATCGGCCGTACTTTTTTCTGAGCTACGCGCATACACCGGGGTACGGCGGTGGATCGGACCCGGACATGTGGGTCGAACGGTTATTCCAGGATCTCTGCGGTCATGTGATGGCCCTGACCAATCTTCCCGCGGGATCGCCGGCCGGCTTCATGGACCGGGAGATACGCTCGGGTGAGGGCTGGTCCGAGCGGCTCGGCAGTGTGCTCGCCAACTGCCGCGTCTTCGTACCCCTGTTCTCGCCGCGGTACTTCGCCAGCGAGATGTGCGGCAAGGAGTGGTACGCCTTCGAGCAGCGCGCCATTCATCACCGTGCCCGTCTGGACCAGCCGGCCGAGGCGATCGTGCCCGCGCTCTGGGTGCCGGTGCCGCCGAGCCAGCTCCCGGGTCCTGCCGAGCGGTTGCAGTTCAACCACCGGGATTTCGGTGACCGTTACGTCAGCGACGGGCTCTACGGGCTGATCAAGCTCACCCTGTTCGCCCAGGACTACGAGCAGGCCGTCTACCAGCTCGCCAAACGCATCGTCCATGTCGCCGACACCGTGCAGATCGGTTCGGGCAGGCCCCTCGACTTCCGCCTCGCCCCCAGTGCCTTCGGCGCGCCGGGCAGCGGCGCGGGTGCGCCGAGGCCCATGCGGATCACCATCGCCGCACCCACCCGCCACGATCTGCCGGACGGCCGGAACCCGGACTACTACGGCGACAGCCCGCAGGAGTGGAACCCCTACCACCCGGCCGCCGCACGGCCGTTGGCCTACATGGCCGAGGAGCTGGTGCGCTCCCTCAACTACCAGGCCGTCATCACCTCCTTCGACGAGGAGCCCGGACAGCGGGAGGGCAAGCAGTCGCCCAGCACCCCCGAGATCCTCCTCGTCGACCGCTGGGCCCTGCGGGACGAGGACCTGAGACGTCGGCTGGCCGCCTTCGACGGGGAGAACAGACCCTGGGTGACCATGGTCGTCCCGTGGTGCAGGGAGGACCCCCAGAGCAGGGCGGCCGAGGCCGAACTGACCGAGACACTGGAGCGGACGATGCCGGTCAAGATGCGCCAGGGGCGGGCCTTCTGCCGTGTCGCGGCCAAGGGGGTCCCCAGCATGGAGGCGTTCGGCCAGATCCTGCCCCAGGTGGTCGAGGCGGCTGCCCAGCAGTATCTGAGGCATGCCACCGCCTACCCACCGGCCGGTGGGCGGCACAGCGAGCGGACGCGGCTGATGGGGCCGATGGGCAACACCCAGTTCATACCCGACATGCACGACCCTGCGACGGATGCGGAGGACGTATGACAGCCGGTCGTGACGGGCGCGTCGTCACTTTCTACTCGTACAAGGGCGGCACGGGGCGCACCATGGCCCTGGCCAACACCGCCTGGATCCTCGCCGCCAACGGCAAGCGGGTGCTGGCCGTGGACTGGGATCTGGAAGCCCCGGGACTCCACCGCTTCTTCCACCCCTTCCTCGACCCCGCGACGCTCGGGGCCACCACCGGCGTGATCGACCTGATCACCGAATACGCCTGGGCCGCGACCAACCCCGCCCAGCGGGCCGACGACTGGCACAAGGACTACGCCCGCATCCAGCCGCACGCGGTGTCGCTCACCCCCGAGACGCTCGGCTGGGAGTTCCCGAAGGGCGGCACCCTCGACTTCGTGTCCGCCGGACGGCAGAACCGCGAGTACTCGGCCACCGTCTCCACCTTCGACTGGGACAACTTCTACGACCGGCTCGGCGGCGGCCACTTCTTCGACGCCCTGCGGGACGACATGAAGGCCCACTACGACTACGTCCTCATCGACAGCCGTACCGGTCTCAGTGACATCGCCGACATCTGCACCGTCCACCTCCCGGACGTGCTGGTCGACTGCTTCACCCTCAGCGACCAGTCCATCGACGGAGCCGCGTCCGTCGCCCGGCAGATCGCCGAGCGCTACACCGGCCGGCCCATCTCGATCTTCCCCGTCCCCATGCGGATCGACGAGGGCGAGAAGGAGAAGGCCGACGCGGGGCGGGCGCTGGCCCGGCTGAAGTTCGACCGGCTGCCCCGTGATCTGTCGGGTGAGGAACTCACCGCCTACTGGGGCGCGGTGGAGATCCCCTACCGCCCCTACTACGCGTACGAGGAGACCCTCGCCACCTTCGGCGACGAGGCCGGTCTCAGCAACTCGCTGCTGTCCGCCTTCGAGCGCCTCACCGCGGTCGTCACCGAGCAGGAGGTCACCTCGATGCCCCCGGTGGGCGAGGAGGTCAGGCTGCGTATCCGCGACGCGTTCACGCGCCGCAGGCCCGCGCTGCCCGCCGATCTCTTCCTCAGCTATGTGGCGGAGAATCGCATGTGGGCCGACTGGATCGAGTCGGTCCTCACCCGGGCCGGTTTCCGGGTGGTCCCGCGCGATGTGTCCGCCGAGCCGGGGCCCGAGGACACGGCGCACGCGGCCGAGACCGCCACCCGCACCGTCGTCCTGCTCTCCAGCGCCTACCTCAAGTCGCAGCGGGCAGTGGACCTGTGGGACAGGGCGGTCTCGGAGGATCCCGGAGGCGGGCGGCGCCAGCTGCTGCCGCTCAGGGTCAGCGACGTCAGGCTCTCCGCGCCGTACATCGACCGCAACCCGGTCGACCTGTTCCGGCTGGACGAGGTACATGCCACCACGGCCCTCATGCGCGCCCTGGACCGGCCGGTGCAGCTGGGCGACGGGATGGCGCCCGGCCCCCGTTTCCCCGGCACCGTGCCGAGGATCTGGAACGCCCCGCCCCGCAACCCCGGTTTCACCGGCCGCTCCCTGGTCCTGGAGCGGATGCGCGACCAGCTCGGCGGCGGCATGGCCGTCGTGCTGCCGCAACCGCAGACCCTCTACGGGCTCGGCGGTGTGGGCAAGACCCAGGTGGCCCTGGAGTACGTGCACCGCTTCATGGCCGACTACGACCTGGTGTGGTGGATATCGTCGGAGCAGGTCGACGACGTGGTGGCCAGCCTCGCCGAACTCGCCGTACGGCTCGGCGCCCAGGGCGGCGACGACATGGCGGCGGCCTCCCAGGAAGCCGTGGACCTGCTGCGGCGGGGTGTGCCGTCGGAACGCTGGCTGCTGGTCTTCGACAACGCCGACGATCCCGAACGCCTCAGCCGCTATTTCCCGCAGGGTGGCTCGGGCCACATCCTCGTCACGTCCAGGAACCAGTCCTGGTCCCAGCACGGCGACGCGCTGCCCGTGGACGTGTTCCTGCGCGAGGAGTCGATCGAGCATCTGCAACGCCGGGCCCCCGGGCTCAGCACGGAGGACGCCGCGCAGGTGGCGACCGCGGTGGGCGACCTGCCGCTCGCGGTCGAACAGGCGGCGGCCTGGATCGCGGAGACCGCCACCCCCATCGGCGCGTACCTGGAACAACTGGCGCGTCAGGCGCCCCAGGTCCTCGCCCTGAACCAGCCGGCCGGCTACCCGGAACCCGTCGCGGCCACCTGGAACATCTCCATCGCACGCCTCAAGGAGCGCTCGCCCGCCGCGGTGCGGCTGCTCCAGCTCTGTGCGTTCTTCGCACCCGAGCCGATCTCAGCGAACCTCCTCTACAGCAAGGAGATGATCGAGGCACTGAAGCCCTACGACGCCTCGCTCCAGGAGAAGCTCGTCCTGGGCCGGGTCATCCGGGAGATCGGCCGCTTCGCCCTGGCCAAGGTCGACCAGGTGTCGAACTCCATCCAGGTGCACCGCCTGGTGCAGGCGGTCATCAGGGCCCAGCTGAGCGAGGAGGAGCAGCGCGAGGCCAGGCATGTCGTCCACCGCATCCTGGCGGGTGCCAGGCCCGACGACGACGAACCGATCGACAACCCCGAGACCTGGCCGCGCTTCGCCACGATCTGGCCGCACCTCGGGCCGTCGGACGCCCGCAACTGCAAGGAGCCCGAGACCCGCAGGCTGCTGATCGACCGGGTGCGCTACCTGTGGAAGCGCGGAGACGTCCGCACGGCCGGCCGGCTCGGGGACGAACTCCGCGAGACCTGGCGGGAGATGCTGGGGGAGCGCGACCTGCAGTACCTCTACCTCTGCTTCCACCAGTCCAACATTCTGCGTACCAGGGGGCGGTACGTGGAGGCCAAGGAGCTCGACGAGTTCACCCTCAGCCAGCAGCGTGAGGTGCTGGGGCCCGAGCACCCCCACACCTATATGACCACCAGCAGCCTGGCCATCGACCTGGGTCTGCTCGGTGACTACGGCAAGGCGATCGAGCTGGCGACCGCGGCACACGAGGGATTCAGCCAGATCTTCCACGACAGGCACCCCAGGACACTGGCCGCCGCGAACAACCTGGCCTTGAACCTGCGGAGCGTCGGGCAGTACGCCCGCGCCAGGGAGATCGACCAGGACGTCTACGACCTGCGGTCCGAGGTGCTGGGCCCGGAGCATCCGTACAGCCTGTCCTCCGCCATGTGTCTGGCCCGTGACCTGCGTGAGGTCGGACGGTACGAGGATTCGGTGGGGCTGCTCAGCCGGACGTACGACAGCTTCAAGGCCACCCTCGGCCGGACCTACCCCACCACGCTCAGCGCCGCCAAGAGCCTGGCGGTCTCGCTGCGCAGGGCGGGGCAGCTGGAGGACGCGCGGAGGCTGACGGTGGCCACCCGGGCCAGGTACCGGGCCAAGTACACCTCGGCCAACCCCGAGTCGCTGGCCTGTGACCTCAACATGGCGGCGGACCTGTTCGCGGCGGGGGAGGCCGTCGAGGCCAGGGACACCGCCCAGGAGGTGGCCGACCAGTACCGGAACGTGCCGGGGGAGCACCATCCCTACACCCTGGCCGCGCAGAACAACCTGGGCGCCTACCTCTCGGGGGCGGGCTCGCCGGTCGAGGCGGAGAAGCTGCTGACGCGGGTGGTCGCCTCGATGCGCGAGGTGTTCGGGCGCGAGCACCCGAACACCCTGTTCACCGTCATGAACCTGGCGAACGCGACGGCACGGCAGGGCGATCTGGAGCTCGCCCTGGAGACGGAGTGGCGGGTCGCCGGTCAGCTAAGGGAGGCACTCGGAGCGCATCACCCGGAGACCCTGGCCATGACGTCGAACCTCGCGGTCACACTCGGCGCGATGGGACGCGAGGACGAGGCGTTGAGGCTGCGGGCGGAGACGGGCGACGAGCTGGCACGGCAGCTCGGCGACGAACACCCGCTGACCCGGATAGCGCGGGACGAGCGCAGGTTCTGGCGCGAGCTGGAGCCGATGTCGGTGTGATGGCCGTGATGCGGGGGCCCGGGGCTCCCGCATCGTTCATCTGCCCGCCGCACGGTGTGCGTGCCGTGTGTGCCGGGCGGCTGCCGTGGGGATGCCGCGGGTGGCTAGCGTCGCGCTGTCTCTGAACGCTCCACCCCCTCGGAAGGTGCGCGATGTCCTTGCTCACGTCTCCGCCCGTGAAGCGCGCGATGCGCCCCGTCATCACGGCCCTGGACCGCAGGATCAAGAGACTTGCCAGGCTGGAGAACACGGAGCTGCGCCGGCAGCTGGAGCAGGCCCAGCGGCAGCTGGACGGCGGGGCGGTGAGGAGCTACGCGGTCGAGCTGTTGCTCGGGCGTGCCGGACGGGGCAGTCACCGCACCCCCACCAGGACCCAGGTGGAGAAGCTGGCCGCCGAGGTGCGTGAGGTCACCGGTGTCCAGACCGCCGAGCGCCATGTCCACCTGGCCTACCGCACGCTGGTCGTGCTGGAGGCGCTGGGCTCGGGTCGGGTGGCGGGCGGCACGATGAACGTCGTGGGCAAACTGTCCACCGTGCCGCTGCTGAAGCCGCCGAACGACGAGGTGCTGGAGATCGGCACGCTGCACGGTCTGTTCGCGGCGGGCCTGGTGCGGCAGCTGGTCAGCGCGGGCTACGCACCCCGTCTGACGATCGTCGACCCGCTCGCGGACGTCCAGCTGCAACCGGGCCATGTGCTCGGGGCCGATCCGTCCGGAACCCCGATCAGTGAGAACGTCGTACGCGCCAATCTGGGGCTCTCCGGCCTGCCCGACGAGCGGATCAGGCTGCGGCGCGGTTTCTCCAACGCCCCCGAGGTCAGGGCCGCCGTCTCCGACCGTGAGTACGGCGTCGTCGTCATCGACGGCGACCACTCGGAGGACGGGGTGCGGGAGGACCTCGAATGGGCCGAGACGCTGGTGGCGAGCGGCGGTGTGGTTGTCATCGACGACTACACCGACAGGAACTGGCCGGGCGTCGAGGCCGCGGTGGCCAAGCACCTGGAGGGCGACACCCGTTTCACCTTCATCGGCCGGACCTCGACCTCCGGTTTCCTCCGGGCCGAGTGATCCGGCAGGGCTCCAGGGCCGAGTGATCCGCCAGGGCTCCAAGGCCGGGCGATCCGGCGCAGCTCCCGGGACGGAGTCCTCCGGCTCGGGAGCCCCACCGCCGGTCAGCCGACGGCGGCCGCCCGCTCGTCCAGCAGCCAGTTCAGCACCTCGGGCAGCACCGACAGCGCGTCGAAGTGCGCCGCCGCCGGTTCCAGCACGGCGGTGGCGCCAGGGATCTGCTCGGCCAGCCAGCGGGAGTGGCCCACCGGCGAGAACACGTCCTTCACGCCGTGCCACAGCATCACGGGACAGGTGATGTCGGCGGGGTCGAACCCCCACGGCCTGCAGAACGCGATGGCGTCGTCGATCCAGCCGTACGCCGATGTACGCAGCCCTTCACGGTAGTTGGCCAGCAGCATCGTGCGGATCCCGGCGTCGTTGACCACGACACGGTCGGAGTCGGTCAGCTCCCGGCGCAGGTCGTCCAGGAGCCGGACCGGGTCCTGGCGGATCTCCTCCGAGCGGCTGATGAAGGACTCCGCGAGACCGTCCGGATCCGCCGCCGCCGTCGAGTACGCGAGCACGTTCGACGCGGCCATCCCGTCGAACCAGTCGAGCCCCTCGGCGTCCCAGGGCGCCAGGCTGACCAGCGCGGCTGTGCGGGTGACCCGTTCGGGCATCAGCGCCGCGCAGGCCAGGGCGTGCGGCGCGCCGCCCGAGCGGCCGACCACGGCGAAGCGCTCCAGGCCGAGCGAGTCGGCGATCGTGCGTACGTCCTCGGCGACATCCATGACCCGGCGGCCCGGCAGCCGGTCGGATCCGCCGTACCCCGGGCGGTCGTAGGCGATCAGCTGCATCTTCCGCTGGTAGAGGACCATCCCGCGGGGTGCGGGGCCCAGCCTGCTGCCCGGCATCCCGTGCAGCAGGAACACCGGTCTGCCCTGGGGATCCCCCTGACGCTCGACCATCAGATGCCGTCCGTCCGCCACGCGCACCCGACTTCGCACGCCGCCCCTCCGCTCGGTCACCTCGCTCGGTCCGGGCACCACGTACCCGGCGTGTACTGCCTGTTCGATGATGACCTATCGGAGGCGATACCGGCACTCCCCGTCGGGACGAGCCGGTGGTGTTCGGGATGTGCGGGCGCATTCGGGGGTGTTCGGCTTCAGGAGCGTTCGCCACAGCATCCGGACTCCGGGCGTCCATTACAGGACAGGACTAGTCCTCACCCGCTGTTCAAGGACCGTCGCGCCGGGTGTTCATGAGCGGAACCGACGTGGTGCGGTGCCCGGGTTGTGAACACCTGAAGGGCGAACCGTTGTTGTCGTGTGCGCGTCCGGAAGTCGACCTTGTGTGCTATCGGTCCCATGGGAATAGTGGGCGCCCCATCCTCCGTGTTCCGGACACCCCACTTGTCCGTGCACGGCCCCCACAGGAGGTCGAAGTTGAAGCACCGACGCATATCGAGGAAGGGTGTGGCCACGGCCGGCACCGCCGTGCTCGCTCTGGTCGCCGCAGGAGTGACGTTCCAGACCGCGAACGCCAGTGACGCCGTGCCCGAGTTCACCGCGCGCTCCCTCAGCGCCCAGTCGGCCGGAACCCTCGCCGCGGACCTGGGCAAGACCCTGGGCGCCGACACGGCGGGCTCGTACTACGACGCCAAGGCCAAGAACCTCGTCGTCAACGTCGTCGACGAGGCGGACGCCGAGCAGGTCCGCCAGGCGGGCGCCAAGGCCCGAGTCGTCCAGCACACGCTCGCCGAGCTGAAGAGCGCCCGGCAGACCCTCACCGACAAGGCGAGCATCCCGGGCACCTCCTGGGCCGTCGACCCGGTCAGCAACAAGGTGGTCGTCACCGCCGACCGTACGGTCGACGGCGCGGCCTGGGACAAGCTCAGCAAGGTGGTCGACGGGCTCGGCGCCAAGGCCGAACTCAAGAAGTCCGCAGGGGAGTTCAAGCCCCTCATCGCGGGCGGCGACGCCATCTGGGGCAGCGGCGCACGCTGCTCGCTGGGCTTCAACGTGGTCAAGGGCGGCGAGCCGTACTTCCTGACCGCCGGCCACTGCACCGAGGCGGTCACCAGCTGGTCCGACTCGCAGACCGGCGCGGAGATCGGCGCCAACGAGGAGTCCAGCTTCCCGGGCAACGACTACGGCCTGGTCAAGTACACCTCCGACATCGACCACCCGAGCGAGGTGGACCTCTACGACGGTTCCGCCCAGGAGATCACCCAGGCCGGCGACGCCACCGTCGGCCAGACGGTGACCCGCAGCGGTTCCACCACCCAGGTCCACGACGGTGAGGTCACCGCACTGGACGCCACGGTCAACTACGGCAACGGCGACGTCGTCGAGGGCCTCATCCAGACCACGGTCTGCGCCGAGCCCGGCGACAGCGGCGGCGCGCTCTTCGCGGGCGACACCGCGCTCGGTCTGACCTCGGGCGGCAGCGGCGACTGCTCCGCCGGAGGCGAGACGTTCTTCCAGCCGGTGCCCGAGGCACTGGACGCGTTCGGCGCCGAGATCGGCTGACGCCGGCTCCGTACGCCTGCCACGGCCCGCTCGCTCCCTCACGGGGGCGGGCGGGCCGTGGCGCTTCCGAGGTCCGGCCGTGCGTCCGGCGTGTCAGGGGGCCAGCTCCGCCAGTGCCCTCGCGACGGGGGCCCGGTCCAGCGGGCCGAGGTGCGATGCGTCGGGGAAGTCGTGGACCGTGAAGTGGTTGCGGGGCGTGCGCGCGTCGGCCTCCGCGATCATCCGGTCCTGGAGCTTCGTGGCGATCGTGCGGTCCCTGCCGAAGCGCAGATAGGTGCGGGGCAGCCGGCCCCAGGATTCCGGTGTGCCGACGGCCCGGCCCGCGTAGACCGTGGTCGACTCGTCCGTCTGTATGCCGCCCAGCCGCTGCCGGAACACGGAGTCCGGGTAGTCCGCGCACATCATCTCGTGGAGCGCCTGAAGGTCCTTCGTGTCACCCGTACGGGGATTGAGCCGCATCACACCGAGCTGCTCGGGGTCCCCGACGATCTGGCCGAGCGGGATGAGAGCGTCCGCGTTCTCGGGCGCCGCTGTGCAGGCGTCGGGGGTCGGCAGGACGGGGCTGGGGCAGAAGGCCGCCATGTAGCAGATGTGGTGGAGCAGTTCGGGTACGGCCTCGCCCACCCGGGTCACCGTGGCCCCGCCCAGGCTGTGGCCGACCAGGACGACGGGGCCGTGCGCCGCGACGCGGCGTACCACGCCGGTGACATGCCGCTCGTAGTCGTCCAGGCTCAGCGCGGCGACCGGCGACGGCTCGGTGGCCAGGGCCTCGAGGTCCTGCCGCTGGTACGACTCCGGCACGAACGCCTGCGAGCCGTGCAGCGGCAGGTCCACCGCGACGACGCGGTGGCCGCGCAGGACCAGCTCCTGAGCCACGGGCTGCCAGTACGCCCCCGCGCTGTGCGTGCCGTGCACCAGTACGTACGTACACGGCCCCGTCCCGGGGCGACCGCTGCCACGCCCGGCCGCGGCGGCCGGCGCCGCCCCCGCACCGGCGCCGAGTGCGACCCCGCCCAACGTGAGCCCGAGTCCTCGCAGCACGCCCCGTCGGGGAGTGGTCGCCCGCCCGTCGTCCTGGTGGTCCGTCGTTCTGTGATTCTTCGTCATGTCTCGACGCTATGGGGGTCCCGGGGGCGCCGGAATAGGGTCACACACCCGGTCCGGACCGGGGCTGGCTGTACCCGGTGGTGCGGGGCCGGCTGTACCCGGGCGGTCCGTGGCCGCCGAGTCAGGCGAGGCTCGATCCGCTCCCGGGGGAGTCCGTCGCTTCTCCGGGGGCCGCAGCCCGCCGCGCCCCGTCCGTGTCCCGGCCGCGCAGCGACAGGAGCAGGGTCAGGGCCGTGCCGACGACAGCCCAGGCGGAGAGCACCAGCAGGGGGCCGGTGACCGCGTTGCCCTTGAAGTACGCGATCGAGCGGGCCGTCCAGGTCCCCGCCCCGGGCGGCAGGGCGGGGCCGATCGCCCGCCAGAAGTCCGGCAGCATCGGCAGCGGGAAGGCACCGCCCGCGCTCGGATTGCCCGCGATCACGACCAGCAGGACGGCCAGGCCGATGCCGACGATGCCGGTGAGCGCCTCCAGGGCGAGCGTGATCATGCCGACCGCGAAGACGACCAGGGCGCCCAGGCCCGACAGGCCCCAGAAGCTGCCCGGGAGCGCGCCGAGGATCGGGCCGATGATGATCGCGCCGCCGATCCCGCCGGCGATCGAGTACAGCGCCATGACTCCGGTGCGGATCACCGCGCGCTGACGGTTGGCGGGCTTGGTGCCCGCGCTGATCGCCAGGATCGATGCGCAGAGGTATCCGCCGACGCACCAGCCCACGACCAGGTAGAACGACGAGAGGCCGTTGAAGTCGCCCGAGGACGCGGGGGCCACGTCCACGGTCCGCACCGTGCGGTGCCGGGGCCCCTCCGCCTCCTCGATGATCTTGGTCAGCGTGTTGGCCAGCACGGTGCCGCCGCCGGACGCGACGAGCACGGTGTCGGTCGACCCGGTGGGGCTGACGATCAGGGCGCCGTCGATGTCGCGGTTCTCGATCTGCCGGCGGGCCTCCGCCTCGCTCGGCACGGCGCGCGGATCGAGCGGGCCGCCCGGCAGGCCGTCCAGCCGGCCGACGATCTGCCCCGACGACTGCTTCGGGGCGACGACCCCGAGGGGTACGTCCGTCGGGGCGGGCCTGTGGAGTGCGCCGACGTAGGAGGCGATGAACAGCAGCTGCAGTGCCAGCACGCCGATGACCAGCAGCGCGGCCCGTGCGGTGACGGCGCTCTTCACCTCGTCAGCGAAAGTCATGCCCCCACGGTCGGGTCGGGGCGCCGCTCGCGCAGGCGGGGCGGGCCGAATGGCGGAGCGGTGGCCGCGCCCAGGTATGCACGAACACGGTTATCGTACGAACGTTCGAAACTTGGTCTATGGTGGAGAGCGAGGGGGTGGCGAGTACGGAACGGTCCAGGAGGTGCGGATGCCAGGGTTCACGCATCTGCATACCGTTTCCGGGTTTTCCCTGCGGTACGGGGCGTCGCACCCGGAGCGGCTGGCCGAGCGTGCCGCCGAGCGGGGGATGGACGCCCTCGCGCTGACCGATCGGGACAGCCTCGCGGGCGCGGTCCGCTTCGCCAGGGCCTGCAAGGAGGCCCGGATACGGCCGCTGTTCGGCGTGGAGCTCGCGGTCGCACGGCAGACCGGCGGGGCGGTGCGTACGCACAAGTCGCGCACGCCGGTCCGCGGAGGTGCCTTTGTCGATGAATCCGCACCCCGTGTCACCTTCCTCGCCCGCGACGGCGCCCGAGGCTGGGCCGAGCTGTGCCGGCTGGTCACCGCGGCCCACGGCGCCGGGACCCCCGCCGGGACCCCGGACGCCGGGCAGCCTCTGCTCGGCCGTGACGCGCTGCCCGCCGAAGGGCTCACCGTGCTGCTCGGCCCCGCATCCGAGGTGGGTGCCGCGCTGGCCGCGGGCCGCCCCGACCGGGCCGCCGTGCTGCTCGCCCCCTGGCGGGAGATCTACGGCGACGCCCTGCGCCTCGAAGCCGTCCATCACGGCCGCGAGGGCACCGGACCCGGATCGCTGCGGCTCGCCGCCCGTACCGTCGGCTTCGCCGCCGAGCAGGGGGTGCGGGCCGTGCTGACCAACGCCGTCAGGTACGCCGACCCCGGACAGGGCCCCGTCGCCGACGTGCTCGACTCGGCCCGCCGGCTCGTCCCCCTCGACCCCCGCCGCTCCCCGCTCGACAGCGGGCAGCGCTGGCTCAAGGACGCCCACGCGATGCGGGAGACCGCCGAGCGGATCACCTCGGCCGCGGGGCTCGGGCGGGACGCGGGGCAGCGGCTGCTGGCCGAGACCCGGCGCACCGCCGACGCCTGCCGCGTCGACCCCGAGGGCGACCTGGGACTCGGCGGCGTCCACTTCCCCGAACCGCACCTCGTCGGCGCGGGCCGGCGCACCGCCCAGCGGGTGCTGGCCTCCCGCGCCGCAGCGGGCATGGTGCTCCACGGCTACGACCGCAGGCACGACTACTGGGACCGGATGCACCGCGAGCTGGACATCATCGCCCACCACGGTTTCGCCTCCTACTTCCTGACCGTCTCCCAGGTCGTCGACGACGTGAAAGGGATGGGCATACGGGTCGCCGCACGCGGCTCGGGGGCCGGCTCCCTGGTCAACCATCTGCTCGGCATCGCCCACGCCGACCCGGTCGAGCACGGGCTGCTCATGGAGCGCTTCCTGTCCGAGCGGCGCTTCGTGCTGCCCGACATCGACATCGACGTGGAGTCGGCCCGCCGCCTGGACGTCTACCGCGCGATCATCGGACGCTTCGGCGCCGAACGGGTCGCGACCGTCTCCATGCCCGAGACCTACCGGGTGCGCCACGCCATCCGTGACGTCGGCGCCGCGCTCTCCATGGACCCGGCCGAGACCGACCGGCTCGCCAAGTCCTTCCCGCACATCCGGGCCAGGGACGCCCGCGCCGCGATGGAGGAACTGCCCGAACTGCGCGCCGTGGCCGGGCGGAAGGAGAAGTACGGCCGGCTCTGGGAGCTGGTGGAGTCGCTCGACGCCCTGCCGCGCGGCATCGCCATGCACCCGTGCGGGGTGCTCCTCTCGGACGGCGCGCTGCTGCGGCGTACACCGGTCGTGCCCACCAGCGGCGAAGGCTTCCCGATGTCCCAGTTCGACAAGGACGACGTGGAGCACCTCGGGCTGCTCAAGCTCGACGTGCTCGGCGTGCGGATGCAGTCGGCGATGGCGCACGCGGTCACCGAGGTGAAGCGGGCCTCGGGACGTGAGATCGACCTGGACGCCGTACCGCAGGGCGACCCGGAGACGTACCGGCTGATCAGGAGCGCCGAGACGCTGGGCTGCTTCCAGATCGAGTCGCCGGGCCAGCGCGACCTGGTCGGCCGGCTCCAGCCCGCCACCTTCCACGACCTGGTGGTCGACATCTCGCTGTTCCGGCCCGGACCGGTCGCCGCCGACATGGTGCGGCCGTTCATCGAGGCCAGGCACGGCCGCGCGCCGGTGCGATATCCGCACCCCGACCTGGAGGGTCCGCTGCGCGACACCTACGGGGTGGTCGTCTTCCACGAGCAGATCATCGAGATGGTGGACATCATGACCGGCTGCGGACGCGGCGAGGCCGACCGGGTGCGGCGCGGGCTCTCCGACCCCGAGTCGCAGGCCCGGATCAGGGTCTGGTTCGCACAGCGGGCGGCCCGGCGGAAGTACGACATCGAGGTGATCGCCCGAGCCTGGGAGATCATCGAGGCGTTCGGGAGCTACGGCTTCTGCAAGGCGCACGCGGTCGCCTTCGCCGTGCCGACGTACCAGTCGGCCTGGCTCAAGGCACACCACCCGGCGGCCTTCTACGCCGGGCTGCTCACGCACGACCCCGGGATGTACCCGAAGCGGCTGCTGCTCGCGGACGCGCGGCGGCGCGGGGTGCCGGTGCTGCCGCTGGATGTGAACCGGTCGGCGGCAGCCCATAGGATCGAACTGGTGTCTGGTGACCATGGCGATAAATGGGGATTGCGTCTTGCTCTTTCGGACGTCCACGGCATCAGTGAGGCCGAAGTCGCCCGGATCGAGGCCGGACAGCCCTACACCTCGCTGCTGGACTTCTGGCAGCGGGCCAGGCCGGGGAAGCCGGCCGCGGAACGGCTGGCCCAGGTCGGCGCGTTGGACGCCTTCGGCGCCAACCGCCGCGATCTGCTGCTGCATCTGACCGAGCTCCACCGCGCCCAGCGGAGCTCGGGTTCCGGCACGGCGGGGGCCCAGCTCCCGCTCGGCGGCGGACACAGGACCGGCACCGTCGGACTGCCCGACCTCAACGAGGCCGAACGCCTCAGCGCCGAGCTCGGCGTCCTCGGCATGGACGTCTCACGCCATCTGATGGGCGATCACCACGCCTTCCTGGAGGAGCTCGGCGCGCTCTCGGCCAAGCGGCTGCGGGAGGCGGGGCACGGGGAGACCGTGCTGGTCGCGGGCGCCAAGGTGGCCACCCAGACCCCGCCGGTACGCTCCGGGCGCCGGGTCATCTTCACCACCCTGGACGACGGGACGGGCCTGGTCGACCTCGCCTTCTTCGACGACAGCCACGCCGCCTGCGCGCACACCGTCTTCCACTCCTGGCTGCTGCTGGTGCGCGGGGTGGTCCAGCGCCGCGGCGCACGCAGCCTGAGCGTGGTCGGCTCGGCGGCCTGGAATCTTGCGGAGCTGGCCGAACTCCGGCACACCGGCGGCCTCGACGCGGTCGCGGCACGGCTGGCGGAGGAGCCCGAGGCCGACGAGGAGGAGACCCCCGACGACGGCCGCCGCATCCGGCTGCCGACCGGCTACGAGATGAACCCCTGGTCCGACCTCAGGCCGGCCGGCGAAGGGACACCCACCGGACGGAAGCTGTGGCACCAGAGCCAGGGGAGCGCGGGATGAACGACCAGCCGGCCGTCCTGTGTCTGCGGTTCCGCCGGATCGGCGGCGGACTGCCGGACAGCGCGGGCTACGAGGGGCTGCTCGCCCTCCTCGGGGCGTTCACCCCGGTCGTCGAGGCGACCCCGCCCGGCGCCGCGCTCGCCGATATCAGCGGCGCGCTGCGCTACTTCGGGCAGGACACGACGGGCCTGGCCTCCGTGATCCGGGTGCGCGCGCTGGCCCTGCACGGCGTGGACTGCGCGATCGGCGCGGCCTCCAACCCCATGCTGGCCAGGATGGCCGCACGGCAGGCGACGCCCGGGACGACCTTCGTCGTGCCACCCGGCGAGCACGCCGGCTTCCTCGGACCCAGGCCGGCCGCCGCGCTGGACGGCGTCGGGGCGGCGACCGCGCGCACCCTGTGCGGCTACGGGCTCGACTCCATCGGCCGGATAGCCGCCGCACCGCCGGCCACCCTGCAGCGGATCACCGGCGTACGGACCGGGCGCGAGCTGTGGGAGCGGGCCAACGGCATCGACCGTACGCGGGTCGTGCCGAACGCCGCCGCCCGGTCGATCGCCGCCGAACGCTCCTTCCCCCGCGATGAACTGGACCCGGAGCAGCACCGCCGCGCGCTCCTCTCGCTCACCGAGGAGCTGGGGGCGAGGCTGCGCGGCGACGGGCAGGTGTGCCGCGCGCTCGCGGTCTCCGTGCGCTACGCCGACCGGACCGGTTACGCGACGCTGACCCGCAGCCGCACGCTCCAGGAGCCCACCGCCCACTCGGCGGCACTCACCTCGCTCGCGTACCGGATCCAGGACTCGTTCGCCCTGCAGCGGGCGCGGGTGCGGGGGATCGGGCTGCGGGCGGAAGGGCTCCATGACGCGGAACGGGCCGCCCACCAGCTCACCTTCGACCCGGTGGACGAACGGGCGCGGCGGATCGAGGCGGTGTCCGACCGTCTGCGGGCGAAGTTCGGGCCGCAGGCCGTGAAGCCGGGACGGCTCGCGGCCTGATCCCCGAGCGGCTCGCCGTCTGATCCCGGAGCGGTTCCCTGAGGGCTCCGAGGTGCCGAAATCTTTTTACTGACGCGTAACTTCCCCTGCGTCCCTACTCATGCGTAACTTGGCATGAGCACGCACAGAAGAGACGTATCTCACTTGTGGTCCGGACCACAGGGCGCACGTCATCGCAACTCCCTTGAGCCGCAAGGAGATCACCCGATGCTGCCCTGGACCCGTGCCCGGCGCACCCCACGCGCACGCCGCACCCTCGCCGCCCTGATTCTCGCCGTCGCCGCGCTCCTCACCCCCACGGCGACCGCGACCGCGGCGGAAACCGCCGCTCCGTCCAGCGGATGGAACGACTACTCCTGCCGACCCTCGACGGACCACCCACGCCCCGTCGTCCTCGTCCACGGGACCTTCGGGAACTCCGTCGACAACTGGCTGGTCCTCGCGCCGTACCTCGTCAACCGGGGCTACTGCGTCTTCTCCCTCGACTACGGGCAGCTCCCGGGCGTGCCGCTCTTCAACGGCCTCGGCCCGATCGACAAGTCGGCGGAACAGCTCGACGCGTACGTCGACCGGGTGCTCGACGCCACCGGCGCCCCGAAGGCCGACATCGTCGGCCACTCACAGGGCGGCATGATGCCCAACTACTACCTGAAGTTCCTCGGTGGGGCCGACAAGGTGAACGCGCTCGTCGGGATCGCCCCCGACAACCACGGCACCACGCTGCTCGGCCTCACCGGGCTGCTGCCGTACTTCCCCGGGATCGACGACCTGCTCACCACGAACACCCCGGCCCTCGCCGACCAGGTCGCAGGCTCCGCGTTCATCACGAAGCTCAACGCGGGCGACGACACCGTGCCAGGGGTCCACTACACCGTCATCTCGACCCGGTACGACGAAGTCGTGACCCCGTACCGCACCCAGTACCTGGACGGGCCCGATGTGAACAACGTCCTGCTCCAGGACCTGTGCCCGGTCGACCTGTCCGAGCATGTCGCGATCGGGACCATCGACAGGGTCGCCTTCCACGAGGTGGCGAACGCCCTCGACCCGGCGCACGCCACCCCGACCACCTGCGCCTCGGCCATCGGCTGAAACGGCACCGCCGGGCCCCCGGACGCTCTCCGGGGGCCGGCGGACGTCACCACCTCAGGCGCGGTGCGCACCGCCCGAGGACCGGCGGCGCACCGAGAGGAACAAGGCGCTCGCCCCGAGGGCCAGCGCGGCGGCCCCGCCCATCGCGAGGTACGAGGTGCTGTCGCTGCCACCCGTCTCGGCGAGTGCCTCGTCCGCGGGGGAGGCGCCTGCGCTGTCCGGCTCGGGAGCATTGGCCCCGGCCCCGTCCATGTCACCGGCTTCAGGGGCGGGGGCAGCCGCGGTCACCTCCGCGCCGGTCGATGCGTCGTCGTCCCCGTGCCCGCCGTGCTCGACGGACGACTTGGCGGCACCCTCGTCGATCTCCGTCTCGGACGGCGCGGTGGCGGTGGCGGTGTCCGAGGTGGCGGAGGCGTCCCCGCCGAAGACCACGTCGGAGCAGGCGTAGAAGGCCTCGGGGGAGTCCGACCGCTGCCAGACCGTGTAGATCAACTGCCGCCCCGACGCCTCGGGGACGGTGCCGTCGAAGACGTACGACCCGTCCTCCAGCGTCGGGTCGGTGGCCGATGCGAACGGCTTCTCCTCCAGATCCGACCACGTCAGCGGCTGCGTCGGGTCGTAGCTCGCCTTGGTCAGGTACAGCTCGAACGTGCCCTTGTGCGGAGCGGTCGCCCGGAACCGGAAGGTGTGACTGCCCGCCTTCATGGCCGTGGACGGCCAGTCGGCGCGCGGCAGGTCGAGCCCCTTGAACTTGTCGTTGCCCGCGCTGCACAGCCGGCCGTCCGGAATCAGCTCACGGTGCTTGCCCGCCGCGTTGGCGATGTTCACGCCGTTCCAGTCGTACAGCGCCTGGGTGCCGCCGGCCGCCACCGCCGCCTTGCACGCCGCCGACTGCGGGCTCTCCGGCCCCTCCGCGAAACAGGCCGAGACCCGGCTGACCGGATCGCTCAGCGATCCGTGGGCGGCGGCCGGCGCGGCGGTCAGGGCGGTCAGCGCGAGCGGCACGGCGCCGAGCGCGACGACGCTCCCGGCGACCCTACGGCGGCTGGCGGTGGTGACGGCCATGATGATGGTCCTCCTTCGACGCACGACAGAACGCCGTCAAACTAACTGCCGCGCCCCGGGGATCCGCAGCCGAAAACCCCCAGCTCACCACACTTATGCCGCCCTTAAGGACCCCTTAGCCCACCCCTCAGGGAGACGGGGCCGGGAGAGGCTACGGACAGGGAAATCGGGCATATCGGCCGGGTCCCTGTCCGTAACTCCCCGCCTCCGCCCGGGGGGTCAGATTTCGACGCCCGGGGTGCCGTCCTCCACCACCGCGGTGGCGCGGGTGGTGATGCCGGCGCCGGGGGTAGTGACGTAGGGGAGGACCCGGAAGTCGCTCGTCCAGCGGTCCTGGTCCACCGTGACGCGTACATAGCCGCGCTGGTTGTTGAAGAACTTCATGTGAGGGTTCGCCGCGAGGTACTTCTCACCGTCCGCCGTCATGTCGGCGCCGTCGCCGCCGCTGGTGATCGAGGTGCCCACGAACTCCGAGCCCACGGTCGCCGATTCCGGGTCGGCGTAGTCGCGCTTGAGGTCCCAGGCGTAGTTCTGGTGGCGGTCGCCCGTGATCACGACCAGGTTGCGCACCCCGCGGCTGTCCGCCTCGGCGAGCAGCCGGTTGCGCTCGGCGACGTAGCCGTCCCAGGGGTCCATCCAGACCGTGGTGCCCGGGCCCGGATCCTGGTCGGTCTGGCCCATCGGGGCCTGGTTGCCGAGGATCTGCCAGCGCGCCTGCGAGCGGCTGAAGCCCTTGTGGACCCAGTCACGCTGCCGGGCACCGAGCAGGGTGCGGTCCGGGTCGAAGCGCTCCGCGCAGTCGGACGAGGTGCCGTCGCCGCACGGCTGGTCGTCGCGGTACTGGCGGGTGTCGAGCATGGTGAAGTCGGCGAGCCTGCCGTAGGGGAGCCTGCGGTACATCTGTACGTCGGGGCCGTTCGGCAACTGGCTGTGACGCAGCGGCGCGTGCTCGTACAGCGCCTGGAAGGCGTCGGCCCTGCGCAGCAGGAACATCTCCGGGTCGTCGTCGTTCTCGGAGATGTCGCCCGCCCAGTTGTTCTCCACCTCGTGGTCGTCGAACGTCATGATCCACGGGAAGGCGGCGTGCGCCTCCTGGAGCGGTGCCTCGGACTTGTAGAGGCCGTACTGGAGGCGGTAGCGGGCGAGGTCCAGGGTCTCCGTGTGGAACTTCGGGTCCGTCTCCACGCCGCGCTTGTTCGTCTTCACACCGGACTCGTAGAGGTAGTCGCCCAGGTGCACCACCAGGTCCAGGTCCTCCTGCGCCATGTGGTGGTACGCGGTGAAGTAGCCGTCCTGCCAGGCCTGGCAGGAGGCGAAGGCGAACTTCAGGTCACGCGGGTCGTCCGAGGGGGCGGGGGTGGTGCGCGTACGGCCGACGGGGGAGATCGCGGAGCCGGCCTTGAAGCGGAACCAGTAGGTGCGGTCGGGGGCGAGCCCGTGCACCTCGGGGTGGACGGAGTGCGCCAGTTCGGGGGTCGCGACGACACTGTCCCGGCGCACGACCCGGCGGAACCGCTCGTCGAGCGCCACCTCGTAGTGGACACGTACGGGCTTCGCCGGCATTCCGCCGAGGCCGTCCTGCGCGAAGGGGTCGGGGGCCAGGCGCGTCCAGAGCACGACGCCGTCCGACGTCGGGTCGCCCGAGGCGACACCCAGGGTGAACGGGTCACCCTTCAGGGTGGGCGCGGCGAACGCGGACTGCGCCTCCCACGCTCCCGTCCCGAGCATCAGCGCGGCGGCTGCCGCCCCGCCGAATCCGAACATCTGCCTGCGGGACACGGAATACGCGACCACGGTTCGTCCTCCTCGGTTGATCTGCGCCAACCTCGGACACGTTGCCGTGAGTTGATGTCATGTACACACGCTGTGTATGGCCGTGGGTCGAGCGGTACGTGAACAGGGCGGCCGAAGCGGAGCCCGGCGGGCTGTCGGTGGTGGCTGAGAGTATGGCGGGTATGACGACGACCGACTGGGACGACGCCGCCGACACCTTCGACGAGGAACCCGACCACGGGCTCAACGACCCGGTGGTACGCGGTGCCTGGGCGCGGCGGATGGAGACCTGGCTGCCCACCGGGCGTTCCGCGGTCCTCGATCTCGGATGCGGCACGGGCAGCCTGGCGCTGCTCGTCGCCGGACAGGGGCACCGCGTCACCGCCGTCGACCGGTCGTCGCGCATGGTGGACCGGGCGCGGGCCAAGCTCGCCGGGACGGGCACCGAGGTGCTCGTCGGGGACGCGGCGCACCCGCCGGTCGGCAGGCAGCGGTTCGACGTGATCCTCGCCCGGCACCTCGTGTGGCTGCTGCCCGATCCTGCGGCCGTCCTGCGGCACTGGTTCTCGTTGTTGCGGCCGGGTGGGCGGCTGGTGCTGATCGAAGGCGTGTGGGACGGCACGGGGATCCCGGCGGCCGACCTCATGGCGCTGCTGGGTGAGCACACGGAGCGTGTCCATCACGAGCCGCTCTCCGGGGACCCCGGCCTCTGGGGCAAGGAGGTCGACGACGAGAGATACGCCCTGGTGGCCCGCGCCGAGCCGGCGCACCGGCACACCGAGGTCGTCGACGTCCACCTCATCCTGCGCAGGGGCTCCGACGTGCTGCTCGCCCGGCGGGCCGGCACCGGGTACGCGGACGGGCTGCTCCACGCCCCGTCGGGACACGCGGAGGACGGTGAGGACGTCAGGGCGGCGATGGTCAGGGAGGCGGCCGAGGAGATCGGCGTCACGCTGGACCCGGACGAGCTCCGGGTGGCCCTGGTCATGCAGCACAGGGGGCCGGGTGGCAGCCCCAGGACGGGCTGGTTCTTCGAGGCGGACCACGACCCCGCGCGCCCGCCCAGCAACGCGGAGCCGGACAAGTGCTCCGAGTTGGACTGGTTCCCGCTGGACGCGCTGCCCGACGACATGGTGGCGTACTGCCGTGCCGGCCTCGACGGATACCGCGCCGAGCAGCGCTTCCTCATCCACTGGCACGAGGACGCCGACACCGTCGCGTACGCGCCCGAGGGCATCCGGCGCGCGGTCCCGCTGCCGGTCGCGGCGGGACCCACCGGACGGATCCACCACATCGAGCTGTGGGTGCCCGACCTGGCCGAGGCCGAAGCGGAGTGGGGCTGGCTGCTGGGCGAGCTGGGCCATGTCCCGTACCAGCGCTGGGAGTACGGCCGGAGCTGGCGGCGCGGCGAGAGCTATGTGGTGGCCGAGCAGTCGCCGGCCCTGGCGGCGCGCACGCACGACCGGCTGCGTCCTGGCCTCAACCACCTGGCGTTCCACGTCGGGGACCGCGCCACGCTCGACGCGCTGGTGGCGCGCGCCCCCGGCCGCGGCTGGCGGCTGCTCTTCGCCGACCGCCATCCGTACGCCGGAGGCAGTGGGCACTACGCGGCGTACCTGGAGAACACCGCCGGGTTCGAGGTGGAGTTGGTGGCCCCCTGACCCGGGGGGACCGCCCGGCTCAGCGGAGCAGCCCCGCCAGCCCCTCCGTGCGGGCCAGGTGCTCCAGTTCGTCCAGGGCCCGGATGGCCTCCCGCGCCGCCGGGGGGTCGCTGCCGGCCAGGCCGCTCTCCTCGAACTCGTCCTCGTCGAGCCGCAGCACGGATGCGCCGTCCGCCGACACCCACAGGTCCAGGTCCAGGTCATCGACGAGGAGTTCGGCGCCCCGCAGCACCGCGGGGCGGGTGATGTCGCAGTACCAGCCCTTCAGCCGTCCGGTGGCGGTGCGGACCTCCTTCACCGCGTACCACCTGTCGCGCCAGTAGTGCTCGGTGAAGACATCGCCGGGCTCGAAGCGTACGAAGCCGAAGTCCCGGACGCCCGGGGCCGCCCACGGGGCACGGACGGTGATGCGAGTGCCGTCGTCGCGGACCGGCTCGGCGGGGTAACAGATTTTTGTGCGGCCCGCCTTGACCAGGGTCACCGTGAGGGTGGGGCCCGGTTCAGCCGATCTCGCGGACATGACGTACCTCCGTGGCGCAGATCTCGTAGCCGAACCAGCGGTTGACCGCCAGCATCGGGCCGTTCCCGGCGTCGTTGCCGGTGTAGGCGTCCGTGTACCCGGCGGCCCGTGCCCGGTGCAGGGAGTTGTTCTTGGCGAGCTTGGCCAGCCCTCGGCCGCGGAACGCGCGCAGTGTGCCGGTCATGGCCGACCAGTAGCGGCTCAGGCCGTCGGTCTGCGCCGCGCTGAACGCCGCGATCCGCCCGTCCACCGTCACGACCGTGGTGAGCGCGCGGTCGAAGCCGGGCCGCCGCCAGGTGGAGGCCAGCCAGTTCTCGTAGTCGGAGAGCTTCACCGGGATGTCGCCCGGCTCGTCCGCGGTCACCTCCGCGTCGGCCTCGAACAGCGGGCGCGGATCGTCCTCGAAGCCGGCGGCCGTGAGCAGCCGGACCCCGGGAGGGGGATCCTGGAGCGGCGGCAAGGTGCCCTCGTCGAGGCCCAGGCGGAGGAAGTGCGCCGGCCTGCGCGCCGCATAGCCGCGCTTCTCGGCGAACGTCCGGTTGTGCGGCTCGTCGAGGACCCAGGTGTGGACGACGGCCGCACCGGCGCCGGCGAGATGCTCCTCACCTGCCCGCACGAGCAGCGACCCCGCGCCGCGTCCCCTCCTGTCCGGATGGACATACGGATTGCAGAACCCCTGGCCCGGCTTCGGGCTCTCGTGCGAGATGCCCACCTGCGCCGTCCCGATGACCTCGCCGTCCTCCTCGGCGACCAGCAACCGGTACCGCCGGTCGGGATGGGCGTCGGCCAGGTCGCCCAGGACCTGCTCAGGCGTCGTCACCATGTACGGCAGCGCGGCACGCCGCACCCGCACCCAGGCCTCGGCGTCGGCCGGCAGGAAGTCACGTACCAGTACCGTCATGGGCCGGACGCTAACGCGGGGCACCGCCGGGCCGCCTCCGAATTTCCGGCGGCGGGCATCGGCGGCGCGGGTCCCGGTGGGAGAGAATCGGTGCGTGACTCTGAAGATCGCCGTTGACCCGGACTCCGCCACCGCCCCGTACGAGCAGTTGCGCGCCCAGCTCTCCGCACAGGCGCGCTCCGGCGCCCTGCCCGTCGGTTACCGTCTCCCGACCGTGCGCGGGCTCGCCGGGGAGCTGGGGCTCGCAGCCAACACCGTGGCCAAGGCCTACCGCGCGCTGGAGACCGACGGGGTGATCGAGACGCGGGGGCGCAACGGGACGTTCGTCGCCGCCGCGGGTGACGCCGCCGCCCGGCACGCGGCGACGGCCGCGCAGGAGTACGCCGAG
This sequence comes from Streptomyces sp. NBC_01012, assembly GCF_045162755.1. Lineage (NCBI taxonomy): Bacteria > Bacillati > Actinomycetota > Actinomycetes > Kitasatosporales > Streptomycetaceae > Streptomyces > Streptomyces sp. NBC_01012. Next base: position 6,344,440 of record NZ_CP108688.1, read on the forward strand.
CAGGCCCAGCGCCTCGGACTGTCCAGGGCCGAGGCGCTGGCCGTGGCCGAGGACGCCGTACGGGCGGCCTACGCGCGATAGCGCACGGCGGCACGGTGGCGTGACGGCACGGTGGCGTGGCGGCGCGGTGGATCAGAGGTACAGACCGGCGTCCGCTCCCGCGTCCTGCTTCGGTACCGACGCGGGGCCGCTGCCCCGGCGCAGGGCGTACAGCTCGGCCAGCGTCGCGCCCTCGCGGCCGAGCCCCTCATCGGTGCCCAGCCAGGACACCGACTCCGCGCGGGTCAGCGAACCCACCTCGATACGGGCCAGACAGCGGCCCGGCCTGACCACCGCGGGGTGCAGCCGCTCCAGGTCCTCGTTGGTCGTCACGCCCACCAGCACATTGCGGCCCTGGCCCAGCAGGCCGTCCGTCAGATTGAGCAGCCGGGACAGCGCCTGGCCCGCCGTGTGCTTGGCCTCGCCACGGATCAGCTCGTCGCAGTCCTCCAGGAGAAGCAGCCGCCACCGCCCCTTCGCCGAGCCGTCGTCCTCACCGATCGCGATGTCCATCAGATAGCCGACGTCGTTGAAGAGCCGCTCCGGGTCGAGGACGCAGTCGACCTGGCACCAGTCCCGCCAGGACCGGGCGAGGGTACGCAGGGCCGAGGTCTTGCCGGTGCCCGGAGGGCCGTGCAGCAGGAGCAGCCGGCCGGAGATGTCGTCGGGGGTGACCTTCATCAGGCGGCCCATCGCATCGGCCACCGGAGCGGTGTAGTTGGACCTCACCTCGTCCCAGGTGCCGGCCGCGATCTGCCGGGTGGTGCGGTGCGGGCCGCGGCGCGGGGAGACGTACCAGAAGCCCATGGTCACGTTGTCGGGCTGCGGCTCCGGCTCGTCCTGGGCGCCGTCGGTCACCTCGGAGAGGATCTTCTCGGCCAGCTCGGCGCTGGTGGCGGTGACCGTGACGTCGGCGCCCCGGCTCCAGCGGGAGACCAGCAGCGTCCAGCCGTCGCCCTCGGCGAGGGTCGCGCTGCGGTCGTCGTCCTTGGCCGACCTCAGCACCTCGGCGGCCGGGGGCAGCAGGGTCGCCCCCGGCTTGACCCGGTCCAGCGACGAACTGTGCGAGTGAGGCTGCTCGCCCGTCGCGAAGCGGCCCAGGAACAGTGCGTCCACGACGTCGGACGGCGAATCGCTGTCGTCGACGTTGAGGCGGATCGGCAGGGCGGACTCGGGGTTGGCAGACATGACGCCCATGATCCGGCACAGCGGCACCCCGCGCACCCAGGTTTCGGCAGCCGGGGTCAGCCGGGGCCACCGAACCGGTGGCGGGCCCGGCGCGCGCCGCGCACGAGCGCGAACCCCTTGGTGAGCACCCGGTCCACGGCGAACGTCCGGCCGACCGACCGGCCCTCGATCAGCCGCGCGAACTCCGCGGCGCCGGTGGAGCGCCTGACCGTCACCCGCTCCAGGGCATAGGGGCCCTGGCGACGGCGTGCCAGGGCGTTGCCCACCGCGAGGGACTGCGCGAAGCCCGCCGCCCGCACCGACTGCCGCACCCGGCGGGTGGAATAGCCGTAGGGGTAGGCGAAGGAGGCCGGGGGAGTGCCCAGTTCGGCGGTGACGATCTCCCGGCAGCGCACGGTCTCGGCCCGCAGCGACGCCCCGTCGAGCTGGTCGAGCTGCGGGTGGGTGTGGCTGTGGCCGCCTATCTCCACGCCCGTCGCCGCGAGTTCGCGCACCTGGCCCCAGTCGAGCATGGTGTCCGGGGCACCGCCCTCGTCGTACGCCCCGCGCAGCCAGCCGGTGGTGACGAAGACGGTGGCCACGAAGCCGTGCTCGGCGAGCACCGGCAGGACATGCCGGTGTACCCCTTCGTAGCCGTCGTCGAACGTGATCAGCACCGGCCGGGGCGGCAGGGGCCGCCCCGTGCGCCAGTGCTCGCCCAGCGCGGCCGTGGTGAGCGGGGTGAAGCCGCGCCTGGCCAGGATCTCCATCTGCGTACGGAAGGCGCCGGGCGACACCGAGAGGCCGTACACACCGTCGGCCGGGCGACGGCCGACGGCGTGGTACATCAGGATGGGCACGGCCGAGCTCAACCGACCTCCTCGGGCGCGTCGGCCGGCCGGATCGCCGGCACGGCGAAGGACACACCGTCACGCCGGACCCGTACGCTCCCCACCGCATAGCCGGCGGCGGCCGCCAGGACGCCCGTCACGACGGCGCCGGCCCGGCCCGCCCCGCCGGGGCGGCCGAGCAGGAAGTCGCGTACGCCCCGCCCCACTCCGGCCGGGAGCACCCGGGTGGTGTAGCGGCGCTCGGACTCCAGGCCACGGCCCGCGCCGACGCTCCGGGCGACGAGCGCCTTGGAGAGCCCCTCGGCGTACGTACGGGTGCGGAAGTAGCCGAAGCGTTCGCGCGCCCGGGGGACCTTGTGGTGGATCACGGCGCGGTCGTCGATCAGCAGGACGGCGTGGGGGAGTGCCCGGCTGAGCCGGATGCACAGCTCGGTCTCCTCACCGCCCAGCGGCCGTTTGTCGCCGTCCCGCCCGATGCCGGTGGCGAAGCCGCCCGCCGCGTCGAAGGCGGCCCGCCGGAACGAGGCGTTGCCACCGAGGACGTTACGGACGCGGACCGTGCCGGGCGGCAGCCCCAGGTAGGTGCACCCGACGACCCAGTCGAACTCCTCGGGGAACCACGGCGGCCTGCGGCCCGATGCCCATGAGGGCAGGGTCCGGCCGCCGACGGCCATCACCTCCGGATCGTCGTAGCCCTTGTCGAAATGGCGCAGCCAGTCGGGCTCCGCCACCGCGTCGTCGTCGAGGAAGGCGACGATCGCGCCGCGGGACGCGGTGATGCCCGTGTTCCGGCCTGCCGAAAGACCGCGCGGGCCCGCGTTCGCGAGGACCCGCACCCCCGGGGTGTCCGCGTACTCCCCGGTGAGGCGGCGCAGCAGCGCCGGATTGTGGTCCACCACCAGGAGGATCTCCCGGGCCGGCAGGGACTGCGCGCGGACCGAGGCGACGGCCTGGAGGATGTCCTGCCGGCGCTCCTCGGTGTACGCGCAGATGACGACGGAGAAGTCGCGTGGGCTCACAGGGTCCGTCCCTGGCCGATCACGGCGGGAACCGCCGCCGTCCTGCGCCCGCCGCGGCGCTGCCCCTTCTCCTTGAGGATCACCCGGAGCACCCGGAGGCCGTCCCGTACGGCGCTGAGATTGCTGACGCCGTGGATGCGGTTGTACTCGTGGCTGGGCACCTCCTGGACCCGCAGACCGGCCTTGACCACCCGGATGTTCATCAGGGTCTCGATCTCGAAGCCGGTGCAGTCCAGGGTGATGCGGTCCAGGCAGTGCTTCCAGAAGGCGTTGTAGCCGTAGCAGAGGTCGGTGTAGCGGGCTCCGAACTTGCGGTTGACCACCGTGCACAGCGCCCGGTTGCCGAGCTTGCGGACGGGCGTCATGTCGTCCGTGCCGCCGCCGTTGGCGAAGCGGGAGCCCTTGGCGAAGTCGGCGCCGCCGACCAGGGCGGAGACATAGCTGACGATCTCCTCGCCGTCCGCCGAGCCGTCCGCGTCGACCATCACGATGATGTCGCCCGTGCAGGCGGCGAAGCCACTGATCAAGGCATCGCCCTTGCCCTTGCCGACCTGCTTGACGACCACGACGTCCGGCCGGAGTTCCCTGGCCACCCGCACGGTGTCGTCGGTCGAATTCCCGTCGACGAGCACGACTTCATGAATCCAGTCGGGCAGCGTCCTGAAGACATGAGGAAGATTCTCCGCCTCATTCATGGCGGGGATCACGACACTTACCGGTGGCGCTATCGCGAGGTGCGAAGAGATCGGCCGGTATGCGCTCCCCATGCGAACGGCTTCGGTCTCTTCGACGGCAGGTCTGATCGAGGAAGGCAGAACTGAACTCATGAGTCTTTTCCCTCTCGTCCGGTGGACGGCCCACCCCCGGGCTGTCCGGATAAAGGTCCGGTTCGAAAGGGGGGTTCTCACCCCGGCCATGACGGTATGGCGCTCCGAGCTGGCTGGATGTGGCAAAACTGGCCGCACGGCGCCCGACTCGAACGAGTGCGGACGCTGAGCACGGCACCCCCCTACCGTGCCCCGCTCGGGTATCCATCGCGGCTGCCTGAGCCCTCCCCTGGAGCCGCCTGCGTGATGGGCCTTTGCGGGTTGATCTACGACGGTATTGACGATTGGAACTGTATGGCATGACATCCGTGGATGTCCCGCACTTTCAAGACTTCGGCGGAACTGTCACAGTCAGCTGCGGAATTGACGCTTCCCATTACGGATGGTGTATCTGCCCTGACTGTTACCGTCTCATGGCTGATGATCCGCATGGTCGACTTCGCCCCCCAGCGCGCCGGATGCCGGATTTCAATGTGACGTACCGCCAGGGGGCCGTCAAGAAGGCGTTGTCGAAGCTTCTTGGCATGGACACTTCCGAAAATGCGGCCGGTGCTGCTTACTACGGAGTAGGCGGAGATCCCGCCCAAGGAGGTTCCATGAAAATGTCCAGACTCGTGGCGTTCTCGTCCTCTCTTCTGCTCGGCACCCTTCTCGCTCTGACCGGTGCCGGAGTCGCCCAGGCCCAGGAATCAGCGGCCGTCGACTACGTCGCCCTCGGCGACTCGTACGCGTCAGGCGTCGGCGCCGGCAGTTACGACAGCGGAAGCGGCGACTGCAAGCGCAGCACCCGCGCGTACCCCGCCCTCTGGGAGGCGGCCAACAGCCCCGCGTCGTTCGCCTTCACCGCCTGCTCGGGCGCCAGGACGGGCGATGTCACGGCCGGTCAGCTCGGCCCCCTGAACTCAGGGACCGACCTCGTATCGATCTCCATCGGCGGCAACGACGCGGGCTTCGCCGATGTCATGACCACCTGTGTCCTGCAGTCCGAGGCCACCTGTCTGAACCGGATCGCCACCGCCCGCGCCTACGTCGACTCGACCCTCCCGGGACAGCTCGACTCCGTGTACGCGGCGATCAGTGCCAAGGCGCCGTCGGCCCATGTCGTCGTGCTCGGCTACCCCCGCTTCTACCAGCTCGGCGGCAGCTGCCTCGTCGGCCTGAGCGAGGCGAAGCGGTCCGCCATCAACGGCGCCGCCGACTACCTCAACGCCGCGACCGCCAAGCGTGCGGCGGACCACGGCTTCACCTTCGGCGACGTCACCTCGACCTTCACCGGGCACGAGATCTGCTCCGGCGACGCCTGGCTGCACAGCCTGGACCTGCTCAACATCGGTCAGTCCTACCACCCCACCGCCGCCGGGCAGTCGGGCGGCTACCTGCCCGTTCTCAGCGCGAACGCCTGACCGCTCCGGGGTCACGCGCCGAGGAGGGGGCCCGGTCCGTGAATTCGGGGCCCCTCCTCGTGCACCACGACGGCCACGGGCGATGCCCGGCCGCCGCTCCTGTCGTCCGTGTCCTCGCCGCCGGTGCCGCCCGTCAGGGCCCAGGCGAGGCCTCCCGCGATGAGCAGCACGGCCAGCGCGACCAGGGCGCCCACGGCCAGCAGGATGCCCGTACGCCTCGTGAGGCCGGCGCGGCCGACGGGATCCTGAGCGCCTGATGAGGCGCCCGGCGAGGCGTCCGGGGATGTGCCGGGCGATGTGCCCGGTGGAACGCCCTCGGGATTCCCGGCCGTTGCCGTGACGGCCTCCTCCTTCGGAGGGGACGGCGGCCGGGCTGCCGCACCGCCGCCGGGCGATCCGTTGCCGCCCACGGCCAGGATCCGCAGCCGGCGCTCCGCGTCCGCGGCCGTGAGCCGCTCGGCCGGGTCCTTGCGCAGCAGCCCCTCGATGACGGGAGCGAGCGCGCCCGCCCGCAGGAGGGCGGGCGGTTCCTCGTCGGTCACCGCGCGCAGGGTGTCGCGCGGCGAATTCCGGCCGAACGGGGACCGTCCCTCCGTGGCGGCGTACAGAAGCACTCCGAGCGACCAGAGGTCGGATTCGGGCCCCGGCGTGCGCCCCAGCGCACGCTCGGGCGCGAGGTATTCGGGCGAGCCGATCGGTTCGCCTGTCGGGGTGAGACCCGCGCCGTCGGCCGGGGTGATGCCGAAGTCCTTCACCATCACCCGCCCGTCGTTGGCCAGCATGACGTTGCGCGGCTTCACATCGCGGTGCAGCATCCCGGCCTCATGGGCGCCCCGCAGCGCCGCGAGCACCTCGGCACCGATCCGGGCCGCGCGCCGGGGGGACAGCGGGCCGTCGGCCTCCAGGACATCGGACAGGGCGAGCCCCCGGACCAGCTCCATCACGATCCAGGGGCGGGAGTCCTGGACGACCACGTCATGGACGTCGACGGCGTTGCGGTGCGAGAGACGGGCCGCCGATCTGACCTCATGCTCCATGCGGGAGTGCAGCAGCTCGGTGTCGGCCTCGGACAGTGGCGCCGGCGCCCGCACCTCACGCACGGCCACCTCGCGCCCCAGCACCTCGTCACGGGCGCGCCACACGATGCCCGCCCCGCCCTCGCCCAGCGGGTCGAGAAGGCGGTAACGATCCGCGATCACACGTCCGGTGCCCGGGACTTCGCTCATCGGTGACCCTCCATCAGCAGCGGTGCGCAGTACGGACGAATCCCCTCCAAGCTAACCCAACGCGCCCCGGAACCGACAGGATCCGGTAACGGGCCGTCAACCATCACGTACAGGAGTGCAATCCTCCTGCCGGGATACACGAGTGTCACCGGGGGACGATAGGGTTAACCTGCCCGGGCCGGGTGCCCTCGTACGGGTGGGGAGTGACATGGAACAGATAACGGTGCGCAGCAGGCCGCGTGTGCCTGCCATCACATGTGGGAGCGGTGCGACCAGTTCGCGCCTCGACCGCCATCTCGCGGTGCTGGGCGGACCTGCCGTGCCGCAGCGCGAGTCGGCGGAAGCGACGCTGCTGATGCTCGAACTGACCTCGCGCGACGCCGCGCACACCCGCAGGAGCAGGAGCGCGCGTGTCTCGCTCTTCGCCCCGCTGCGGCGACTGCGGCGCTCGCTCTTCGGCAGCCGCCGCTGACCGACGGCTTCACGACCGGTCCGGCCCCTCCGCTCAGGGCCGAGCCCACGATCACTTCGTCCCGGCGCAGTGCTGCTGTCCGCCCGTCCGTCATCCCCAGGGCCGGCAGTGTTGCGTCGGTGTGCTCCCGCAGCCGCTTTCCCAGCGCCGGTACGGCACCATCGGCGTCGGCTCCTCACCGCTGACTCTCACAGCAGCGCGAACTGCCCTTCGGGCCCCTCCTCCTGGTGGTCGAGCACGGACGCGGGCCGCCGCGCCCACGCCGGTGCGGGAAGCACCCCGGCCGTGTGCAGCGCCTCCCGGGTCAGGAGGTCCGCCTCATCCAGCCGGTCACGCAGGGCCTGTTGCCGGGGCAGCAGCCCGGAGAGCAGGGCCAGAACGGTGATCAGTTCCAGCAGCTCCGAGGTCCGCTCCTGAGGCCAGCCGCGCGGTCCCACCGCCGCCAGCCCCTCCGCCGTCAGTCCCTCCGCTCCCGGCCCGCCCGCCGCAGCCGCGTCCGCCGTGCGGCGCTCGAACCACAGCTCCAGCACCCGTACCCCGCTGACCCGGAAGTCCCAGGCTCCGGCGGGGACCGGCGAGATCCGGCCTTCACCGATGAAGAGCGTCTCCTCGTCGGCCTCGTAGCGCGGACCGGCCGGCCTGGGCGGCAGGGCGGCCCGCACATACGGGCGCCGGCCGCCGGGCAGACGCGGGCGCTCCCCGCCGTGTGCCCCGCGCAGCTGGAGCCGCAGCAGCTCCCGGCCGAGCTCCAGGCCCTCGGCCCACAGCGCGGCGTCGGCGGGCAGCGGCACGAGCGGCCCCGCGGGGGAGGGGCGCGCGGCGGCGAGTGCCCAGGCCAGGACGGACTCGGCGGTGACCGGCGCCCCGTACCTGGCGGTCAGCTCGGCGGCGAGGCCCGGCGTGAGATTGGGATCCCGCGCGCCGGGCCGCCGGTGGAGCGGCCGTATCCGTCCTGGCCGCCCCGCGGGGGAGTACCCGTCCGGCAGCAGCGCGGTCGCGTACAGGGCGGGGCCGCTGTCCCGGGGCACATAGCCGTGCTCGACGGCGAAGATCTGGTGTCCGTCGGCGACCCGCCACAGCTCGGGGCGGGCCGCGTCGAGCAGCCGGTGGTCGGGAATCAGCCACTGTTCGTCGAAGGGCCCGTGCGAGATCCGTACCGGTTCCGGGTACGGGCCAGGGTCCCGGGCGAACGCGCTCGTCCCGGTGGATCTGCCGGGCAGTGCCACGGCCGGGGTCAGCGGCGTACGCGAGCGGCTCGGCCGGAACAGGCGTTCCTGCTCGGCGCCTTCGGCCCCCACCAGCAGGTCCCAGCGGGCCCGGAGCGAGGCGGCGTCGGGGGCGGTCACCCAGGGGCGCCCCGGTCTCAGGGGGCGCACCGACCACGGCATGAGGTCGTCCAGCAGCGGGAGCGCGTCGCCCCCGCCGGCTTCGGCCGCCACCCGCGCTGCCACCGTGCGTCGTCCTCCCCGTCGCCACGTCCGCCGCCGCTGCGGCCCTTCGGCATCGTAACGACCGCAGGGCTGCCGTCACGAGCCGCCGGTCATGTCCGCCGCCGTCGTCGGACGCCGCCGTCGTCGGACGCGGCCGTTCACGTCCCGCCGCTGTCGGACGCGGCCGTTGATGCCCCGCCGTCAGTGCGCGTCGACGGTCACGGAGAAGGAGAAGCGGTCGCCCCGGTAGCGGATGCGCGCCACGTCGACCACCGTGCCGTCCTCGTCGTACGCCACACCCGTGTAGTGCAGGATCGGGCTGAGCAGGGGGATCTGGAGCAGCTCGGCCGTGACCGGGTCGGCGAGGCGCGCCTCGACGGTGTCCGTGATCCGGGAGATCCGTACGCCGACGGCGTTCCGCAGCACCTTGGTCATGGGCCAGCGCTCCAGATCGGCCACGTCGAGCCGGGCCGCGATCTCCGGACGGACCGCGTTCTCCGCCCAGTTGGTGGGCTCGCCGCTCTCCTCGTCGCAGCGGAGTCTGCGGTAGCTGACCACCTCGGGGCAGCCGGGGAAGTACTCGGCGAGATCGCCCGGCACCGGTGTCCGGCCGTGGCCGAGCACGGTCGTCCGCTCCCCCGACTGCTGGGCGACGATCGCGTCGATCGAACCCATCAGCCGGACCGGTGACACCCTCCTGGCGCGTGGCTCGATGAAGGTGCCGCGCCGCCGGTGCCTGCTGATCAGCCCCTCGCTCTCCAGCTCCTTGAGGGCCTGGCGCATGGTGAGGACACTGACGCCGTAGTGCAGGGCGAGCTGCTCCTCGGTGGGCAGCCGGGTGGAGGAGTCCTGGGGGCGGCCCAGTATGGAGGCCCGCAGGGACTGCGAGACCTGGTACCACAGGGGCAGCTTCCGGTTCAGCACCAGGGAGTCGGGTGCGAAGCCGGGCGGGCTCGCCTCGTTCACCTGATTCATCCGGTTCCCCCGATCTCCGCGCGGTGCGGCCGTCGGTGCGTGCTCACGGCCGGAAGTTGCGGGTCAGACCCTGCCACACGTCGTCGTACCGGCGCTGGAGATGGTCCGCGCCCGCGGCCTGGGCGGTCGCCGTGACCGGCCAGCGGGTCTCGAACATGAACGCCAGACCGTCGTCGATCCGCTGCGGCTTCAGCTCCGCCGTGCTCGCCCGGTCGAAGGTCGCGGCGTCAGGTCCGTGCGCCGACATCATGTTGTGCAGCGAGCCGCCGCCGGGCACGAAGCCGTCCGCCTTGGCGTCGTACGCGCCCTCGATCAGGCCCATGTACTCGCTCATCACGTTGCGGTGGAAGTACGGCGGGCGGAAGGTGTCCTCGCCGACCAGCCAGCGCGGGGCGAAGACGACGAAGTCGACGCCCGCGAGCCCCGGGGTGTCGGACGGCGAGGTCAGCACGGTGAAGATCGACGGGTCGGGGTGGTCGTAGCTGATCGTGCCCATCACGTTGAAGCGGCGCAGGTCGTAGACGTACGGGGTGTGGTTGCCGTGCCAGGCGACGACGTCGAGCGGTGAGTGGTCGTACGTCGCCGACCAGAGGTTCCCGCAGAACTTGTTGATCACCTCGACCGGCTCGTCACGGTCCTCGTACGCCGCGACGGGCGCCAGGAAGTCACGCGCGTTCGCCAGGCCGTTGGCGCCGATGGGCCCGAGGTCGGGCAGGACGAAGGGGCGGCCGTAGTTCTCGCAGACGTAGCCGCCGGCGGTGGCGTCGAGCAGCTCGACACGGAAGCGGACGCCGCGCGGGATCAGCGCCACATGGCCCGGCTCGGCCCTCAGCAGGCCCAGCTCGGTCCGCAGCAGCAGGCCGCCGTGGACCGGGACGATCAGGAGCTCCCCGTCGGAGTCGCTGAACACCCGGTCATCCATCGAGGAGTTCGCGCGGTACAGATGCACGGCCATGCCGGTGCGCTGTGTGGCGTCGCCGTTGCCGCCCAGCGTCCACAGGCCGGTCAGGAAGTCCGTGCCGGGCGCGGGCTCGGGGAGCGGGTCCCAGCGGAGCCGGTTGGGATCGGGGACGGTCTCGGTGAAGGGGCCGGTGCGCAGGGTGCCGTTGTCGGTGCGGACGAAGGGGGGATGGGCGGCCGAGGGGCGGATCCGGTAGAGCCAGGACCGGCGGTTGTGGGCGCGGGGTTCGGTGAAGGCCGTGCCGCTGAGCTGTTCCGCGTACAGCCCGAGGGGTGCGCGCTGGGGCGAGTTACGGCCGTGCGGCAGGGCGCCCGGGGCGGCCTCCGAGCTGTGTTCGTTGCCGAAACCCGGGCTGTGGCCGAGATTCGCCGCCGTCTTCCTCGCCTGCTCGATGCCGCTCGTCATGGTGCGCTCCCGGTGGATGAGGAGTCCCGTGGATTCCCTGACGAAGAATCCTATGGATCACCGTAGGAATCGAAACGTGGCCCGTCAACGGCATACGGGCATCATGGAGCCGTGTCCCACGCTCATACGAACCTCCGACGCGTCCCCGTGCAGCAGCGCAGCGCCGACCGTCTCGCCCGAATCCTCGACGCCGGCGCCGAGCTGCTCGACGAGACCGGCTACGAACAGCTCTCCACCCGGGCGGTGGCCGACCGGGCCGGTGTGCCCATCGGTTCCGTCTACCGCTTCTTCCCCAACAAGAGAGCGCTGGTCGACGCCTTGGCCGAGCGCAACCTCGAGGTCTACGCCGGGCGGATCGTCGCCCGCCTCGAGGTGATACCGGAGCGTGAGTGGCGTGAGGCCATCGACGCCGTGCTCGACGAGTACCTGGCGATGAAGCGGTCCGTCGCCGGCTTCTCCCTCGTCGACTTCGGCCCTCCCGTGCCCGCGTCGGGTCCCATCGACGCGGAGGCGAACCAGCGTGTCGCCGAGCGTCTGACCGAGCTGCTCTCCGGGCATCTGGCCCGGGGGAGCGAGGAGGCGGTGTCCGCCGAGCGGCTGCTCCGCACCGTCGTGGTCTGTGTGCAGGCCGCGGACGCGCTGCTCCAACTCGCCTTCCGCGCCGACCCGGTGGGTGACCCGGACCTGATAGCGGAGACCCGGATCCTGCTCCGGGCCTATCTGGCGGGCGTACTCGAATAGCGGGCGCGGCGGCGGGCGGCGTCGCACGCCTCGCCAGCATCCGTACCGGTCGGTATGCTCGGTTCGCCGGAGCCCGCGGCCGCCGAGCGCACCGCGGGGCACCGGTCACGCCCGCGCGCCAACGCCGCCGCCCCGGGGAGGGCCCATGTCCCACGCATCCCGTACCGCCCTGCGCGTCTGCCCGCTCTGCGAAGCCACCTGCGGGCTCACCCTCACGATCGAGGGAACCGCGGTCACCGGTGCCCGCGGTGACCGCGACGACGTCTTCAGCAAGGGCTTCATCTGCCCCAAGGGCGCCTCCTTCGGGGGCCTCGACGCCGACCCGGACCGGCTGCGCACCCCGCTCGTCCGCAGGGACGGCGTCCTGCGCGAAGCGACCTGGGACGAGGCCTTCGACACCATCGCCGAGAAGATCCCGGCCCTCGTACGGGAACACGGCGCGCAGGCCGTCGGGGTCTTCCTCGGCAACCCGAACGTGCACACGATGGCGGGCGGGCTCTATCCGCCGCTGCTGCTGTCCACGCTCGGCACCCGCAATGTCTTCACCGCCAGCACCCTGGACCAGATGCCCAAGCACGTCTCCAGCGGGCTGCTCTTCGGGGACGCCAACGCCATCCCCGTCCCTGACCTGGACCGCACCGCCCATCTGCTGCTGATCGGCGCCAACCCGCTGGAGTCCAACGGCAGTCTGTGCACCGCCCCCGACTTCCCCGGCAGGCTCAAGGCGCTCCGCAGGCGCGGCGGCACCCTCACGGTCATCGACCCGCGCCGTACCCGCACGGCGCGTCTCGCCGACCGGCACGCCGCCATCAGGCCCGGCACCGACGCCCTGCTGCTCGCCGCGCTCGCGCAGGTGCTCGTCGAGGAGAAGCTCGCCGACCCGGGAGCCCTCACCGAACATCTGGACGGCTACGACGAACTGGCGGAAGCCGTCGCGGACTTCACCCCCGAGGCGGTGGCCGGCGCCTGCGACCTGGCCGCAGACACCATCCGGGAGATCGCCCGCGAGCTCGCGGCGGCCCCGAGCGCGGCCGTCTACGGACGCATCGGCAGCTGCACCGTCGAGCACGGCACCCTGGCCAGCTGGCTCGTCGACGTACTCAACATCCTCACCGGCAACCTGGACCGCCCCGGCGGCGCCCTCTTCCCGCTCTCCGCCACCGGCCGCGCCCCCCGCGCCGCGGCCCCGGGGAAGGGCTTCGCCCTGGGCCGCTGGAGCAGCCGGGTCTCCGGACACCCCGAGGCCAAGGGGGAGCTGCCGGTCACCGCGCTGGCCGAGGAGATCGAGACGCCGGGGCAGGACCGGATACGGGCACTGGTCGTCATCGCGGGCAACCCGGTCCTCTCGGCGCCCGACGGGGACCGCCTGGACAGGGCGCTCGCCGACGGCCTCGACTTCATGGTCAGCGTCGATCCGTATCTCAACGAGACCGCGCGCCACGCGGATGTCGTGCTGCCCCCGCCACCACCCTCGCGCAGCGCCCACTTCGACTTCGCGTTCAACTCCCTGGCCGTCCGCAACCAGGTCCGCTACAGCCCTCCCGCGGTCCCGCTGGACGAGGGGGCCATGGACGAGTGCGAGATCCTCGCCCGACTCGTCCTCGCGGTGGGCGGCAGGCACGGCGCGCCGCCCGAGGCCGTCGACGACCTGGTCATCGCCACGACACTCGCCAAGGCGGGGCTCCCCGCTTCGCTCGCCGGGGAACTGACCGGCACCACCGGGGCCGAACGGCGGCTGGACCTGATGCTGCGGCTCGGCCCGTACGACCTCACGCTGGATGACCTCGTCGCCCGGCCGCACGGGATCGACCTCGGCCCGCTGGAGCCGCGCGTTCCCCAGGTGCTCAGGACCCGCAGCGGCCGCATCGAGCTGTTCCCCGCGCCGATCGCCGCCGATCTTCCCCGGCTCCGCGCCTCGCTCGACACCAGGCCCGCGGGTCTTGTCCTGGTCGGGCGGCGGCATCTGCGGTCCAACAACAGCTGGATGCACAACGTCGCCTCGCTGCGCGGCGGCTCCAACGTCTGCACCTTGCAGATCCACCCCGAGGACGCGGCCAGGATCGGAATCGCGGCGGGCGACACCGCCCGGATCACCGCGGCGGGCGGCGAGGTCGAGGCTCCGGCCGAGATCACCGACGCGGTACGGGCCGGGGTCGTCAGCCTCCCGCACGGCTGGGGCCACAGCCGGCCCGGCACCCGGATGTCGGTTGCGGGGGCGGATCCGGGCGTCAACGTGAACCAGCTCCTGGACGGCACCCTCCTGGACCCGCTGTCGGGCACGGCGGTGCTGAACGCGGTCCCGGTCTCCGTGACCTGTGTCTCCGGTGGTTCCCTGGCGTCAAAAAACTAACAGCGCTAATTTAGGTCGGACCGACTTTGGGCCGGGACCGACGGCATTCGTCCGTACGGCGACGCGCGGTTTCGGTTTCGGCGGCAGACGCAGCGAGCACGCGGCAGGACGGCGAGCGCGCGGCGCGGCTGGTACGGCGAGCGCGCGGCGCGGCAGGCACAGCGAGCACGGGAGGAACAGCGATGAAGGCGCACGACGGGATGTACATCGGCGGGGAGTGGCGGCCCGCATCAGGACAGGACATGATCGCGGTCGTCAACCCGGCCGACGAGCAGGTCATCGGCCATGTCCCGGCGGGCACCGCCGACGACGTGGACGCCGCGGTACGTGCCGCGCGCGCCGCGTTCCCCGGCTGGGCCGCCACCCCGCCCGCCGAGCGCGCCGCGAGGATCACCGCGCTGCGCGACGCGCTCGCCTCTCGTACCGACGAGATCGCCGAGACCGTCACCGCCGAGCTCGGCTCGCCGCTGCCGCTGTCGCAGACGGTGCACGCGGGCCTCCCGGTGCTGGTCGCCGGCTCGTACGCCGAGCTGGCTGCCTCGTACGCCTTCGAGGAGAAGCTCGGCAACTCCACGGTCCTGCTGGAGCCCGTCGGTGTCGTCGGCGCCATCACACCCTGGAACTACCCGCTCCACCAGATCGTCGCCAAGGTGGCGCCCGCGCTGGCAGCGGGCTGCACCGTCGTCCTGAAGCCGGCCGAGGACACCCCGCTCACCGCGCAGCTCTTCGCCGAGCTGACCCAGGAGGCGGGCCTGCCGGCAGGCGTCTTCAACCTGGTCACCGGCATCGGGGCGGTCGCGGGACAGGCGCTCGCCGGACACGAGGACGTCGACCTGGTCTCCTTCACCGGGTCCACGGCCGTCGGCAGGCAGATCGGGGCGACCGCCGGAGCGGCGGTCAAGCGCGTCGCGCTGGAGCTCGGCGGCAAGTCCGCCAATGTGATCCTGCCCGGCGCCGACCTCGCCAAGGCGGTCAACGTCGGCGTGGCCAACGTGATGTCCAACTCCGGCCAGACGTGCAGTGCGTGGACCCGGATGCTGGTCGACGCCGAGCGGTACGAGGAGGCCGTGAGCCTCGCCGCCACGGCCGTGGCCAAGTACGTACCGGGCGAGCGGGTCGGCCCCCTCGTCAACGCCAAGCAGCAGGCCCGGGTGCGGGGTTACATCGAGAAGGGCATCGAGGAGGGCGCCCGCCTCGTCGTCGGCGGCCCCGGCGCCCCCAAGGACCTGGGCTACTACGTCAGCCCCACGGTGTTCGCCGACGTCACACCCGGCATGACCATCGCGCAGGAGGAGATCTTCGGCCCGGTGCTCTCGATCCTGCGGTACGAGGACGTGGACGACGCCCTGCGGATCGCCAACGACACCGTGTACGGGCTGGCCGGCGCGGTCTGGGGCGCGGACGACGAGGAGGCCGTGGCCTTCGCCCGCCGCATGGACACCGGGCAGGTCGACATCAACGGCGGACGCTTCAACCCGCTGGCGCCGTTCGGCGGTCACAAGCAGTCGGGGGTGGGCCGCGAGCTCGGCCCGCACGGCCTCTCCGAGTACCTCCAGACCAAGTCCCTCCAGTTCTGATCCGCACGCCGATCCATCGAGGAGTCTGTTCGTGGTCCGCGCCGCCGTACTGCCCGCCGTCGGAGCTCCGCTGGAGATCACCGACATCGAACTCCCGGAACCCGGCCCCGGCCAGGTGAGCATCAGTCTCGCCGCCGCCGGTGTCTGCCACTCCGACCTGTCCCTGTCCGACGGCACCATGCGGGTGCCCGTCCCCGCCGTCCTCGGCCACGAGGGCGCCGGCACGGTGCTCACCGTCGGCGAGGGCGTCAGCCATGTCGCCGCGGGCGACGGGGTCGTCCTCAACTGGGCGCCGTCCTGCGGAGCCTGTTTCCACTGCGGGATCGGCGAGGTCTGGCTCTGCGCCGACGCGCTCAAGGGCGCGGCGAACATCCACGCCCGTACGGCCGACGGCACCGAGCTCCACCCCGGGCTGAACGTCGCGGCCTTCGCCCAGGAGACCGTCGTCGCCGCGAACTGCGTGCTGCCCGCCCCGGCGGGCATCCCGCTCGACGACGCCGCGCTGCTCGGCTGCGCGGTCCTGACCGGCTACGGGGCGGTCCACCACTCCGCCCGGGTGCGCGAGGGGGAGAGCGTCGTCGTCCTCGGAATCGGCGGCGTCGGCCTCGCCGTCCTCCAGGCGGCCCGCATCGCCGGAGCGTCGAAGATCATCGCCGTGGACGTGTCACCGGAGAAGGAGGAGCTCGCCCGCCGGGCCGGCGCCACCGACTACGTCGTCGCGTCCGACACCACGCCGCGCGCCGTCCGCAAGCTCACCGGCGGACAGGGCGCGGACGTCGCGGTGGAGTGCGTGGGCAGGCCCGCCACGATCCGCGGCGCCTGGGAGTCGACGCGCCGCGGCGGCCGCACCACGGTCGTCGGCATCGGCGGCAAGGACCAGCAGGTGACCTTCAACGCCCTGGAGATCTTCCACTGGGGCCGCTCCCTCACCGGCTGCGTCTACGGCAACAGCGACCCGGCCCGCGATCTCCCGGTGCTCGCCGAACACATCCGCGCGGGGCGGTTCGACCTGTCCGCGCTGGTGACGGAACGCATCTCCCTGGACGGCATCCCGGCGGCCTTCGACGCCATGCTCGCGGGCAAAGGCGGACGCGCGTTGGTGGTGTTCTAAGCCGCCGGCCCCCGGCCCAGCTCCCACCCCGGCCCAGCTCCCACCCCGGCCCCGCGCCCGCCCCCGACCCGCGCCCGCCCCGGCTCCCGCTCCCGGCCGCGCCGGTCAGCTCTCCGCCGGACGGCGGGAGCGGGTTCGGGTTCGGGTTCGGGACACCGCGACCCCGGTCAGGCAGAGCAGTCCGCCCAAGACGGTGAGCAGCGCGGGTACCTCGTCCAGGAGCAGCCAGGACATCAGCACCACCAGGGCCGGCACCGCGTACGTCGTCGCGCCCATCCGGCCCGCGGTCGTACGGGCCAGGGCGTAGGCCCAGGTGGTGAAGGCCAGCGCTGTCGGGAACACCCCGAGATAGATCATGTTCAGGGTGGCGGAGACCGGGGCGTCGGCCGCCTCGGACACCAGGATCCCGGCGAACGGCAGGCAGGCGGCCGTACCGACCAGGCAGCCGAACGTGGTGATCTGCAGCGGCGATCCGTGCCGCAGCGCGGGTTTCTGGATGACCACCCCGGCGGCGTACGACAGGGCGGCCAGCAGGCACAGGAGTACGCCGAGCACCGAGGAGCTCTCGTGGCCCGACATGGAGAGCCCCACGACGACGGCGCCGGCGAAGGAGACCGACATGCCCGTCAGGAGGCGGCGCGGCAGCCCCTCGCCGAGCAGCCGGGCGCCCAGCAGCGCCATCAGGATCGGGCCGACGTTCACGACCATCGCCGCCGTGCCCGCGTCGACCTGCTGCTCACCCCAGTTGAGTACGACCATGTACAGCCCGAACCACAGCAGTCCCGATCCGATGATGCCTGGCCACGCGGCCCGGGACGGCAGTCCCTCGCGGCGTACCAGCAGGATCGCCCCGAGCGTCAGCGAGCCCGCGAGCAGCCGGCCGAGCGCCAGCGCGCCCGGTGAGTACGCCTCGCCCGCGCTGCGGATGGAGACGAACGCGGAGGCCCACAGGATGACCGTGGTGCACGCGGCGGCCGGAGCGCGCCAGTCGCGTCCGGGGGCGGCGGGCGCGTCAGGGCGCGCTGTCGGTGTGGTCGTCATGCCACGACGGTAGGCCGGGAACTCTTCGGGTCCCACCGAACTGTCAGGGCACGTCCAGGGCCGCCGGTTCGATGCCCAGATGTTCCGTCAGGGCGCGCATTCCCGCAGGGGTCGCGCGGACCGCCCTTCCCGTCCCGACCCTTTCGCACCACCCGGTGTCCAGCAGGTGACGGCACAGGGCCGCGCCCGAGACGCCCGCCAGGTGCGGCCGTCGCTCGGTCCAGTCCAGGCAGCCGCGCGCCAGGGGCCTGCGGGACCCGGAGGCGAGGGGGATGCCGAGTGCGGCGAACCACTCCAGGCCGTCCCCGGTCAGCGCGAAGCCGGTGTCCTGCCGCAGGAGCCCGCGCGCGGTCATCGCGTCGGTGATGCGGATGCCGAGGAGCCCGGCGAGATGGTCGTAACACGTACGCCCCCTGGCAAGCGCGTGCCGGCGGCTCGCCTCGCGCAGCGTGCGCGGGGGAGTGTGCGGGCCGGGCCGGGCGTGCGCCGCCAGCTCCTCGATCAGCTGCGCGATCCGTGCGTCGGCGAGCCGCAGATAGCGGTGCCGGCCCTGACGCTCCTCGGCCAGCAGACCGCCGGCGACCAGCTTGCCCAGATGCTCGCTGGCCGTGGAGGGCGCGACCCCGGCGCTCCGGGCCAGCTCACCCGCGGTCCAGGCCCGGCCGTCGAGCAGGGCCAGGCAGAAGGAGGCGCGAGTTTCGTCGGCGAGCAGGGCCGCCAGCGCGGCGAGCCGTGGTGCGGCCGGGTCGTGCGGTGTCGTACGGGCCATACGTCCAGGATGCGTCAGGCACCGTTCGGCGCGGGCCGAACCGTCCTGGCCGCGGCCGTCCGCTCGTACTGGAGCGTGAGGCCCTCCAGCAGGGCCCGCAGCCCGGTCTCGAAGGCGCCCTCGTCGACCTGCTGGCGGTGTTCGGCCAGCCGATGGGCCTGGCCGAGGTGGGGGTAGTCGGCGGGGTCGTACGCCGTCTCGTCGTCGACGAATCCGCGGGCGAAGGAGCCGAGCGCCGACCCGGTGATGAAGTAGCGCATCAGCGCGCCGATGTAGGTGGCCTGGGTGGGCGGCCAGCCCGCCCTGACCATGGCGCCGAAGACCGCGTCGGCGACCCGCAGACCCGCCGGACGGCGGCCGGGGCCCTGGGCGAGCACCGGGACGATGTGCGGGTGCGCGGCGAGCGCAGCCCGGTAGGAGACGGCCCAGTCGTGCAGCGCGGCGGTCCAGTCGCGGGCGTCGGACTCCTCGAACATCGACAGATCGACCTGTGCGGACACGGCGTCGGCGACCGCGTCGAGGATCTCGTCCTTGTTCCGGAAGTGGTTGTAGAGCGAGGGCCCGCTCACACCCAGCTCGGCGGCGAGCCGGCGGGTCGAGACGGCGTCCAGCCCTTCGGCGTCCACGAGCGCGCTCGCCGCCTCGACGATGCGGTCTCTGCTGAGGAGGGGCTTGCGCGGTCGGGCCATGCGGCACATAGTAGGCCTGCGGGATTAAACTAGCAGCGCTAATTTAAAGTGGGTGTCACAGGATGAACCTGGAGCTGAGCGAGGAGCAGAGTGCCGCACGGCAGCTCGCCGAGGACTTCGTCGCACGGGAGATCACCCCGTATGTCGTCGAGTGGGACCGCGTCGAGAGTGTCGACAAGTCGATCGTCAAGAAGCTGGGCGCACTCGGCTTCCTCGGGCTGACGATCCCGGAGGAGTACGGCGGCTCCGGCGGCGACCACCTCGCGTACTGCCTGGTGACCGAGGAGCTCGGCCGCGGCGACTCCTCGGTGCGCGGCATCGTGTCCGTCTCGCTCGGCCTGGTCGCCAAGACGATCGCGGCCCACGGCAGCGAGGAGCAGAAGCGGCAGTGGCTGCCGAGGCTCACCGCGGGCGAGGCGATCGGCTGCTTCGGCCTCACGGAGCCGGGCACCGGCTCCGACGCCGGGAACCTGACGACCAGGGCCGTGCGGGAGGGCGCCGAGTACGTGATCAACGGCTCCAAGATGTTCATCACCAACGGCACCTGGGCCGATGTGGTCCTGCTGTTCGCGCGGACCGACGACACCCCCGGCCACCGGGGCATCTCCGCCTTCCTGGTGCCCACCGACACCCCCGGCCTCACCCGGCGCACCGTGCACGGAAAGCTCGGGCTGCGCGGTCAGGCCACGGCCGAACTGACCCTCGACGACGTACGCGTCCCCGCCTCCGCCCTCCTGGGGCGCGAGGGCAAGGGCTTCTCCGTCGCCATGTCCGCCCTGGCCAAGGGCCGGATGTCGGTCGCGGCCGGCTGCGTCGGCATCGCCCAGGCCGCCCTGGACGCCGCCGTGCGCTACGCGGGCGAGCGTGAGCAGTTCGGCAAGTCCATCGCGAGCTACCAACTGGTCCAGGAGCTGATCAGCGACATCTCCGTGGACGTCGACGCCGCCCGCATGCTGACCTGGCGCGTCGCCGATCTCATCGACCGCGGCCAGGACTTCGCCACCGCGGCGTCCACGGCGAAGCTCTTCGCGTCCGAGGCCGCGGTCCGCGCCGCGAACAACGCCCTCCAGGTGTTCGGCGGTTACGGCTACATCGACGAGTACCCCGTCGGCAAGCTGGTCAGGGACGCCCGTGTGATGACCCTGTACGAGGGCACCAGCCAGATCCAGAAGCTGATCATCGGCCGCGCCCTGACGGGGGTGTCCGCCTTCTGACTCCCCGGCGGCCCCACCGGCCGGGGGAACCGACACCGGCCGAGTCACCCTCTGATAACGTCCGCGATTCGGACCGGCGGGGGGAAGGCACAGGGTATGCGCGGCATACGGAGGCGTACATGGCTGCTCTCCGCGGTGACGGCGGGAGCGGTCCTGGCGCTGGTCGTCGGCGGCCTGTTCCGGGGGCTCGGCCCCTGGGCCGATGACGACTCCGGTGAGACACTCGCCGACACCTGCCGGGGAGCCCTGGCGGCCGACGAGGCCGGGAAGTTCTTCGGCGGAGCCGAGCTGGAGTTCAGCGGTCACACCGCGGAGTGGGTCGGTGAGGACACCGAGCACTGCGCGGCGTCGGCCCGTGACGCCGGGCCCAACGGGGCTGACGGGTCCGCCGGGGTGCGGCTCGAACTGAACATCCGTCCGTCGGCGGCGTATCGCGCCAGTGGCGCGGCGGAGAGCACGTCGGCGACACCGATCGGCTTCGGCTGGAACGGCTCCGTCGTCGTCTCGGACCAGGTCCAGGCCGGCGTACTCGTCGACTGCGCACCGCTGCACGGTGACGGCCTCCTCGTCCTGGCGGAGACGCGCCAGGACGCCAGGGAGCTGAGCGACGCCCAGGTGCTCCAGGTGGCCCGGTTCGCCACGGAGTCGGCCCGCCGCGCGGCGAAGCGCTTCACCTGCGAGGGGGCTCTGGGGCAGCGCCCTTCGGCCGTGGACCGTACGCCCGTGCAGACCCGTCCCGTCGCCCGGGCGAAGGGGACCTGCCGCGACGTCGTCGGCACGCGCGACGCGGCCCGGCTCGGCCTCACGAGGGTGTCCGAGAGGCCGGCCGGACGGGCGCTCACCGAGATGTGCTCGGCGGATCTCCCGGCCGATGGCCACCACTTCTGGCTGACCGCCTACTACGGGCCGTCCGCGCAGCAGGAGATGTATCTGGACCAGCGGTATCCCGGCAGCGTGCCGGGTGCCGTGATGCGGTCACACCTCTGCGACGGCGCCCTGTGGACCGCGTACTTCAAGTTCGAGGAGTTCCCGAGGCCTGACAGTGCGAAGGGGGTGCGGAGCACGGTCGCCGACAAGGACGCGGAGCGGTTGCTGGCCGCCTTCGCCACCGCTTCCGGGGCCCGGCACGGATGCCCCGTGCACTGATGTCGGAGCCCTGGCCGGTGGCGTGGGTACCTGAACCGCGGGCCCGTCGGCCCGGGGCGCCTACCTGGATCGGAAGCGGGAATCCGTTTCGATGACGGTATGTCCCTTGATCAGCTGACGTATCGCGCCAAGCGGCGGCTCCTCGGCAGGCCGCTCACCAGCGAGAGCGTCGGTGAGGAGAAGCTGGGCAACCGGACGGCGCTCGGCGTGCTCGCGTCCGACTGCATCAGCTCGTCGGCCTATGGATCCGAGCAGATGCTGCGGGCCCTCGTACCCGTCGTCGGAACAGCGGCCTTCACGATGATCATGCCGGTGACCGGTGCGATCCTTCTGGTGCTGCTGCTCCTGACGCTCTGTTACAGCGACGTGGTCACCCTCTACACCCGGGCCGGCGGCTCCTATGTGGTGGCCCGGGAGAACTTCGGGCCGAACGTCGCACAGGTCGCCGCCGTGGCCTTGCTGGTCGACTACGTGGTCACCGTCGCCGTCCAGGTATCGGCCGGAACGAACGCGCTCATCTCACTCGCCCACCTGGCAGGTGGTGGCTGGACAGGGCTGGATCATCTCCAACTGCCGTTCTCCGTAGTGGCGATCGTGCTGCTCGCGTACGGAAATCTGCGAGGTGTCCGTGAGGCCGGCCGGATGTTCGCACTCCCTGCCTATCTCTTCATCGCCGCGATGGGCCTGGTCTTTATTGTCGCAGCGGTGCGCGCACTGGCGGGCGGGCTGCCCCGTGCCGACCTCACCGCTCCCGGAGTCGTACCTCTGGGCACCCCTGGGAGCGGCTGGCTCTACGGAGCGTCCCTCTTCATCGTGCTGCGCTCCTTCGCCAACGGCGGCTCCTCCCTCACCGGGCTCGAAGCGATCTCGAACGGCATCTCCGCCTTTCGTGAGCCGCAGGGCCGCAACGCCCGGCACACGCTCATCGCCATGAGCTGCGTTCTCGCCGTCCTGGTCCTGGGCGTCTCCACTCTCGCGCATGTCACCCATGCCGTGCCGTACACCGACGGGACCCCGACCGTCATCGCGCAGGAGGCGAGACTCGTCTTCGGGAGCGGACCGGTGGGGACGATCGGGCTGGTCTTCGTCCAGCTGGCCACCGCACTGATCCTGTTCACCGGTGCCAACACTCCCTTCACCGGGTTCCCCTTCCTGGCCAGCTTCGTCGCACAGGACCGGTTCCTGCCTCGGATGCTCACCCGGCGCGGGCACCGGCTGGCCTTCTCCAACGGCATCGTCACGCTCGCCGCCCTCGCCCTGGCCCTGCTGCTCGTCACGGGCGCAACGGTGGAGAGACTGGTCGCCCTGTACGCGATCGGTGTGTTCACCGCCTTCACCATGGCCGGAGCCGGCCTCACCGCCTACCACCTGCGCAGACGCGAGCCGCTGCGCAGGCTGAAGATCACGGCCAATGCCCTCGCGGCGATCGTCTCGGCCGCCGTAGTGCTGATCTTCGCCGTCACGAAATTCTCCGAAGGCGCATGGCTGGTCGTCGTGGTCTTCCCGCTCGGAGTCTGGGTTCTGATCCGGATCAACCGCCAGTACCGTCATGAGGCAGCCGCCCTGGAACGGCTCCCCAGGGGTGCGGACCGTCCGCGTACGCGCCGCCACCAGGTCCTCGTCCTGGTCGAAACACTGGACCTGGCCACGCTGAAAGCCCTGCGGTACGCCCACGAACTGAGGCCTGACAGTGTCCGGGCCGTGCACTTCGACGTCGACGAGACGCGCGCACGCCGACTGTCCGGCCTCTGGGCGTCGACCTCCGCGACCTCGATCGAGCTGGAACTGGTGGCGTGCCCCGACCGCCGGCTGCGTCAGGCGATGCGGACCCTGGCCGAGCGGACCACACAGGACGGGGACACGTCCTTGACGGTGCTCGTGACCCGGCGGCTGTACGCCAACGCCCTCGGCAAGCTCCTCCACCGTGGCACGGGCGAGAAGATGGCAAGGACGCTGGAACACCTGCCCCATGTCGCGGTCACGATTCTGCCGTTCGACGCATCGCACGCCATCAAGGCGCTGAGATCGGGCCACCTGCCCGACATCGACTGAAGGAGGGCCTGCGGCCGGATGAGTACCTGCTGAGTACGCCGACGGATGCCGCCGCGCGTCACCGCGCCGGATGCTGTGTGCCATGAGTGAGACAACTTCGGTCAAGCAGCAGAGCACCGCCGCCTTCTACGGACAGGCCGTCGTCTCCTTCGGGGTGGCGGCCGGTGCGGTGGCCCTCGGTATCTTCTTTCTCGATGCCGACGCTTGGGTGCGGGCCTTCCTCGCGATCGGCGTCCTGTATCTCGTCACCTCCTGCTTCACCCTCGCCAAGGTCATCCGGGACCGGCAGGAGGCGGGGCAGATCGTCAGCCGGGTCGACCAGGCCAGACTGGAGAAGATCCTCGCCGAGCACGATCCGTTCCAGAAGGTCTGACCGTCTCATCCCCTAAGCGCTTGCTCAGGTTCGCGGTATGGTGTTCGTCCTGCCAGCGGAAAGGGATACGTGGCGATGAGCACGGCGGAGGAGACCGGCGGCGACGACACGCCGTGGAGCGAGGTCACGCCCGAGGCGGCGCGGCGGTTGCTCCTCGCGGCCGTGGAGGCCTTCGCGGAGCGTGGCTACCACGCGACCACCACCCGTGACATCGCGGGCCGCGCCGGGATGAGCCCGGCCGCGCTCTACATCCACTACAAGACCAAGGAAGAGCTGCTCCACCGGATCAGCCGGGTCGGCCACGACCGGGCGCTGCTCCTCCTGGAGACGGCGGCCGGCAGGGACGGTACGGCGGCCGAGCGGCTCGCCGAGGCCGTGCGTTCCTTCGTCCGCTGGCACGCCGAGCGGCACACCACGGCCCGCGTCGTGCAGTACGAGCTGGAGGCGCTCGGCGACGAGCACCGGGCCGAGATCATCGCCCTGCGCAGGCGCAGTGACGCCGTGGTGCGCCGGATCATCGGCGAGGGCGTCCAGGCCGGTGAGTTCGACGTCCCGGACGTGCCGGGCACCACCCTCGCCGTACTGTCCCTCTGCATCGACGTCGCGCGCTGGTTCAACGCCCAGGGCAGCCGGACGCCCGAAGAGGTCGGCACCCTCTACGCGGACCTCGTCCTGAGGATGGTCGGCGCCCAGAAGTGACGCCGGGCGCGCCGGCCCGTCGTCACTTCTGGGCGTGCGGGTCGCGGCCGGGGCGCTCAGAAGTAGTAGCGCGACACCGACTCCGCGACGCAGGCCGGCTTGTCGCCGCCCTCGCGCTCGATGGTGACCTGGACGGTCACCTGCACACCGCCGCCCGCCTCCTCGACGTCCTTGAGCACGGCCGTGGCGCGCAGTCGTGAGCCCACCGGGACGGTCGAGGGGAAGCGGACCTTGTTGGTCCCGTAGTTGATGCCCATCTTCACGCCCTCGACCCGCAGGATCTGCGGGACCAGCGCAGGCAGCAGCGACAGCGTCAGATAGCCGTGCGCGATCGTCGTGCCGAAGGGGCCGGCCGCCGCACGCTCGGGGTCCACATGGATCCACTGGTGGTCGCCCGTGGCCTCGGCGAACCGGTCGATCCGATCCTGCTCGATCTCCAGCCAGTCGCTGTGACCGAGCTCCTGGCCCACCCCGTCCCGCAGCTCCTGTGGGGACGTGAAGATCTTCGGCTCTGCCATGTTCCTGAACCCTGCCTTCCGGCTGTCGCTCGCCCTCCAGGGCGGTGTCTAAGCGCTTGCTCAGATTGCTCAGCATGGTTGTGCCACGCGTCCCTGTCAACGACGGAGCGGGTTCTCGAAGTGGGCGGCTCCCGGCGGGGGGCGGCCATTAGGGTTGGAGGAGTGCCCCAGATTCCGCAGTCATACCAAGAGCTCACCGTCGGTCAGCTGTCGGCCCGTAGCGGCGCCGCGGTGTCCGCCCTGCACTTCTACGAGACCAAGGGCCTGATCAGCAGCAGTCGCACCGGCGGCAACCAGCGCCGCTACACCAGGGACGCCCTGCGCCGGGTGGCGTTCGTACGAGCCGCGCAGCGGGTGGGTATCCCGCTCGCCACCATCAGGGACGCGCTGGCCGAGCTGCCGGAGGAGCGCACCCCGAACCGCGACGACTGGGCCAGGCTCTCCCGGGCGTGGCGCTCGGAGCTGGACGAGCGCATCAAGCAGCTGGGGCGGCTGCGCGACCACCTCACGGACTGCATCGGCTGCGGCTGTCTGTCGCTGGAGACCTGTGTGCTGTCCAACCCGGACGACGCCGTCGGTGAGCAGATCGCCGGCTCACGTCTGATGCCCGAGCGGCGCGCGGCGGACCGCTCCTGAGCGCGCCCGGGGCCTGTGCTGTTGAGGGGCGCGCCCGGGTTCTGTGTCGTTCAGGCGGCCGACGCGAGGGCCCTCGTCCCCGCGCGTTTCGCCTCGGTCAGTGCCTTCGTCGTGAGGACGGGCCGCGGGACCACGATGCCGCAGCCCGTGCAGACCGGGCCCGCCCAGGGCTCGCGCTCCAGGTCCTGCCGCCAGAGGATGGCGGCTCCCGTGCAGACCGGGCACGTGGTGCCGGGCTTCGTGCTGAGGGCCGCGATCAGCCGCCCCAGGACCTCGGCCAGCGGTGCGCCCGGGTGGACGGTCGGGTCCTCGCAGTGCGCGATGCCGTTGCCGCCCCAGGTCCGGCGGTGCCAGTCGTCGAATGTGCCGGGCCTCCGCAGCCCGTCGTGCTTCTCCCGGCGCCGCCGCTCGGCGAAGCCCGCCTCGTACGCGAGCCAGACCGCTCGCGCCTCCTCCAGTTCCTCCAGTGCGCGGATCAGGCGCACCGGGTCGGGGGCCCGGTCCTCGGGCTCGATCCCGTGCCGGGCGCACAGATGATCCCAGGTCGCCCGGTGACCGTACGGGGCGAATCTCTCCAGGCATTTGCGCAGCGAGTACCGCCGCAAAGCCAGATCGCCCCGTGGATCGCGGACCTGTCTCGCAAGACTCCGGAAACCGGCCATGGCACTGCCACCTCCGTCGCTCGTACTTCGGCGTCATGGGATGGACGTACGACTGCCCGATTCGGCTCCATCCAAGGGTGAAATGCGTCCACGGACTGAGACCGTGCCTGTGGAACCATGTGCCGGCGTGTGGCGATTCGGAAAAAGTGACTGATGTTCATCTTACCGACGGGGTGTACCGCCAGTAACCTCCGGCGCATCGGCCACCCGGAGGAGCACGCATGCCCCCACGCACCCGCATCCGTACCCGCACGATCAGAGCCGCCACAGTCGCGGCCGTTCTCGCCCTCGGTACCTCCCTGCTCGCATCGGCGCCCAGCGCCGGCGCGGCGGAGCCCGAACCCGTCGCCGTCACCGATCACTGCGGTGACCAGTGCGCCGACATCCTGCCGCCCGGTGAGAACGGCAACGCCACGCTCGTCGAGATCCTCGGCAACAAGGCGTTCGGTACGCACCCCGTGCACAGCGACGACCAGCTCGACCGGTACGACGGCCTGGTCGCGGGGCACACGGGCCTCACCGACCGGAAGCTGACCGACTTCTTCAACGACGCCTCCTTCGGGGTCGCCGCCGACCAGGTCGAGTCCGTGACGAAGCCCCGCGAGGACGTCACGATCACCCGGGACAAGCAGAGCGGCGTGCCGCATATCGAGGGCACCACCCGCTACGGAACCGAGTTCGGCGCCGGGTTCGCCGCCGGACAGGACCGGCTGTGGCTGATGGACCTCTTCCGCCACATCGGGCGCGGCGAGCTGACCTCCTTCGCCGGAGGGGCGCTGGCCAATCAGGGGCTTGAGCAGCAGTTCTGGCCCCAGGCCCCGTACACCGAGGAGGACCTTCAGGCCCAGGTCGAACGGATCAGGACCACCGAGGGCGCACGCGGTGAGCAGGCGATGGCCGACGCGCAGGCCTATGTCGACGGGATCAACGACTACCGCGAGAAGTCCAAGAAGGGCCGGTACTTCCCGGGCGAGTACGTCCTCACCGGAAAGATCGACTCCATCACCAACATAGGTGAGATCCAGCCGTTCGGGCTGACCGACCTGATCTCCATCGCCTCCGTCGTCGGCGGACAGTTCGGCGGGGGAGGCGGCGGTGAGGTCCAGGCCGCGATCTCGCTGCTCGCCGCCCAGGAGAAGTACGGCGTCGAGGAGGGCACCCGCGTCTGGGAGTCCTTCCGCCAGCGCAACGACCCGGAAGCGGTCCTCACCGTCCATGACGGGACGTCGTTCCCGTACGCCGGCAAGCCCGACAAGGCCCGGGGCGCGGCCCTTCCCGACGCGGGCTCCGTCACCCCGGAACCGCTGGTGTACGACCGCACGGGCTCGGCGGGCACGGACAAGAAGGACCCGGTCGACGCGCCTGCCGCGCTCGAACCGGCCCAGGGCATGTACGACGACGGCGTCATCCCGGAGGGCTCGCTGCCCGGATCCGGTGACGGCGCCCAGAAGCGGGGCATGTCCAACGCCCTCCTGGTGTCAGGCAAAGCCACCGCGAGCGGCAACCCGATCGCCGTCATGGGCCCCCAGACCGGCTACTTCGCGCCACAGCTGATGATGCTTCAGGAGCTCCAGGGTCCCGGAATCAGCGCCCGGGGCGTCTCCTTCGCCGGCGTCGGCATGTACATCCAGATGGGCAGGGGCCAGGACTACGCGTGGAGCGCCACATCGGCGGCCCAGGACATCACCGACACGTACGCGATCGAGCTCTGCGAACCCGACGGCTCCGCGCCCACCAAGGAGTCCGCGCACTACCGCGACAGCGACGGCGCCTGCACGGCCATGGAGAAGCTGGAGCGCACCAACTCCTGGAAGCCCACCGTCGCCGACTCCACCGCCAAGGGCTCCTACCGGATGCAGGTGTGGCGCACCGACTACGGTCTCGTCACCGACCGCGCGACGGTGGACGGCAAGCCGGTCGCCTACACCTCGCTGCGCACCACCTACCGTCACGAGGCCGACTCGATCATCGGCTTCCAGCTGCTCAACGACCCGGAGTACGTGACGGACGCGGACTCCTTCCAGCAGGCGGCGAGCCATATCGACTACGCCTTCAACTGGTTCTACGCGGACTCGCGCACCACGGCCTTCTACAACAGCGGCATGAACCCCGTGCGCGCGGCCGGCGTCGACGCCGCGCTGCCGGTCAGGGCCGAGAAGGCCTACGAGTGGCAGGGCTACGACCCGGCGGCCAACACCACCGACTACACCCCGTTCGCCGAGCACCCGCACTCCAGCGGCCAGGACTACTACATCTCCTGGAACAACCGGCAGGCCGAGGACTACTCCACCGCCGCGTTCGGCTTCGGCTCCGTGCACCGGGCCGACCTGCTCGACGAGCGGGTGTCCGCGCTGGTCGACGAGGGCGGGGTGACCCGTGCCTCCCTCACCCGTGCCATGGAGGAGGCGGCGCTGACCGACCTGCGCGGTGAGCAGCTGCTGCCCGAGCTCCTGAAGGTACTGCGCTCCGAGCCGGTCACCGACCCCGAACTGAACGCGGTGATCCAGCAGCTGGACTCCTGGCGGGCGGCGGGCTCGCAGCGCAAGGAGACCAGCTCCGGGTCGCACACGTACACCCACGCGGACGCGGTACGGATCATGGACGCGTGGTGGCCGAAACTGATCGAGGCGGAATTCCGCCCCGGCCTCGGTGACGACCTCTACTCGGCCTTCACCGCGAGCCTCGCCACCGACGAGTCCCCGGCCGCCAGCCACGGGCCGAGCGGCGCGCACAGCGGCTCCGCCTTCCAGTTCGGCTGGTGGGGCTTCGCCGACAAGGACCTGCGCCAGGTGCTGGGGCAGGACGTCAAGGGGCCGCTGGCGAAGACGTACTGCGGCGGAGGCGACCTCGGCGCCTGCCGCACCGCGCTGCTCAGCACCCTGAAGGAGGCCGCGGCCGTGCCCGCCGCCGAGGTCTACCCGGGCGACGACAGCTGCAAGGCCGGCGAGCAGTGGTGCACCGACGCGATCATCCACCGCCCGCTGGGCGGCATCTCGCAGAAGTCCATCCACTGGCAGAACAGGCCGACCTACCAGCAGGTCGTGGAGTTCCCCACCCACCGCTGAGGCCGCCGGAGGTGTCGGGCCCCCGCCCCGCGGGACGGGGGCCCGACACTCACCGGTACAGCAGGTACTCCCGCCGCACCTTCCGGAAGGCGGTGAGCTCCTTCGACCAGGCGTCCACCACCTCGTCCGTGTCCGCGCCCGCGTCGATCATCGTGCGGACCCGGGTGTTGCCCGTGAGCGTGTCGATCCAGTTGTCCTCACGCCAGGCGAACCCGCTCCAGGTCCGCTTCGCCGTGACCAGCAGGGCGATTCCCGTGCGTACGGGGTCGAAGGCCGCCCGGTCCTGGACGTGCACCTGCACCCCGCCCGCCGTCTTCCCCTCGAACTTGGAGAACGTCGGCTCGAAGTACGCCTCACGGAAGGCGACCCCAGGCAGCTCCAGGCCGTTCACGGCAGCCGCCCACCGATGGTCGACGCCCTCCGCGCCGAGCAGTTCGAAGGGCCGTGTCGTCCCCCGGCCCTCGGAGAGGTTCGTCCCCTCGAACAGGCAGGTACCCGAGTAGACCAACGCCGTGTCCGGCGTCGGCATGTTGGGGCTCGGCGGCACCCACGGCAGGCCCGTCGCGTCGAAGAAGTCCTCGCGGTGCCAGCCGGACATCTTCACCACGTCGAGCTGGAGCGGACGCTCCGACAGGAACTCCGCGTCGAAGAGCAGCGCCAGCTCCGCCACCGTCATGCCGTGCGCCTGGGAGATCTCCCGGCGCCCCACGAAGGACGCGAACGCCGGGTCGAGCACGGGCCCCAGCGCGGCCCTGCCGGTGACCGGATTGGGCCGGTCCAGGACGACGAACCGCTTGCCCGCGAGCGCGGCCGCCTCCATGCAGTCGTAGAGGGTCCAGATGTAGGTGTAGAAGCGCGCTCCCGCGTCCTGGATGTCGAAGACCACCGTGTCGACACCGGACGCGGTGAAGACGTCGGCCAGCGGCTGCCCGCTCTTCAGATACGTGTCGTAGACCGGCAGTCCGGTCGCCGGGTCGTCGTACCGCCCCTCCGATCCGCCCGCCTGCGCCGTGCCCCTGAAGCCGTGCTCGGGGCCGAACACCGCGGTCAGATCCACCTGGTCGTCGGCGTGCATCACATCGACGATGTGCCGCACATCGGCGGTGATCCCGGTCGGGTTGGTGACGACGCCCACCTTCTGCCCGGCCAACAGCCGGTAACCGTCGGCGGCAAGCCGCTCGAAGCCGGTGCGGACCGCCGGGCGCCCGGGCCCGTGCCCCCGCCCGGCCGCGACGGCGCTCCCGGGTGCGGCGGCGGTCGTCGCGAGGGCTCCCATCGCGCCGCCGGCGGCCAGCAAACCACGTCTGGACAGGGGCATCGCGGAACCTCCATGATCGCGTGGACCGTCGTGGTCACGCACGTTAGCGCGGGTGCGGGCCGCACGGAACGGCCACGGCCGGGCGGATTCGCCGTCCTGCGCCGCCCCCCTTCCCCGATCACATACCGACTGGTTAGTCTGCCGGGAGGACGGCAGAGAGAGGCGGAACCGATGAGCACGGTGCAGGGCGCTGGCGTAGTGGTGACGGGAGCCGGAGGCGGCATCGGGGCCGCACTGGCCCGCAGATTCGCCGCCGAGGGCGCGCGGGTCGTCGTCAACGACCTCGACGCGGGCCGGGTCGAGACACTCGCCGACGAGATCGGCGGCACGGTCGTGGCCGGTGACGCCTCCGGCATCGTGGACGCCGCGCGCGGCGCGCTCGGCGGCACGGTGGACGTCTACTGCGCCAACGCCGGTCTCGCCTCGGGCGGTGACGCCTTCGCCGACGAGGACGTCTGGGCCTCGGCCTGGGACGTCAACGTGATGGCGCACGTGCGCGCCGCCAGGGCGCTGCTGCCCGAGTGGCTGGAGCGCGGCAGCGGCCGCTTCGTGTCCACCGCGTCGGCGGCCGGGCTGCTGACGATGATCGGCGCCGCCCCCTACAGCGTCACCAAGCACGGCGCCGTCGCCTTCGCCGAGTGGCTCTCGCTGACCTACCGGCACCGCGGGATCAAGGTCCACACGATCTGCCCCCAGGGCGTGCGTACGGACATGCTCACGGCGGCCGGCTCGGCGGGGGACCTGGTGCTCGCGCCCACCGCGATCGAGCCGGAGGCCGTCGCGGACGCCCTGTTCGACGCCATGGACCAGGACCGCTTCCTGGTCCTGCCGCACGCGGAGGTGGCGGGCTACTACCGCGCCCGCGCCAAGGACCCCGACCAGTGGATCGGCAGCATGAACCACCTCCAACAGAAGTGGGAGGAGGCCGGCGCATGAGCGAGTCGATCTACGCGGCGAAGCCCTGGACCGCCCTGCTCAGCGCGGCCCAGCTCGCCCCCCTCCACCCCGCCGAGACCCTGGTGCACGCCTTCCGGGCGGCCGTCGGACGGGCCCCGGAGCACACCGCGCTCGCCTACTTCGACGGGCGCCTCACCTACCGCGACGTGGACACGCTGTCCGACTCCGTCGCGGGGCACCTCGCCGCCGAGGGGCTCGAACGCGGTGACCGGGTCGCGATCATGCTCCAGAACACCCCGCACTTCGTGCTCGCGCTCCTCGGGGCGTGGAAGGCCGGCGCGACCGTCGTCCCGCTCAACCCGATGTACAAGTCCGGCGAGGTCGGCCACGTACTGAAGGACGCGGGAGTGAGCGCGCTGATCTGCTCCGACCGTGCCTGGGCGTCCTATCTGCGGGCCACCGCGGAGGCCGCGCCCGGCGTGCGGATCGCCGTCACCGCCTGCGAGCTCGACCTCCAGTCGGCCGACGACCCGCGCGTGCTCGGCTTCGAGCGGCTCCCCGCGCCCGGCGCGGGGGAGTGGGCCTCCGATCTGGTGGAGGTGGCCCGCCGTGGTCTGCCCGCTCCCCAGGGCCGGGAACTCACCGCTTCGGACACCGCCCTGATCAGCTACACCTCCGGGACGAGCGGCACCCCCAAGGGGGCCATGAACTCCCACGGCAACATCATGGTCAACGCCGAACGGCAGCGGGCCGGCCACCCCATCGCCGAGGGCTCGGCGTACTTCGCGCTCGCCCCGCTCTTCCACATCACCGGCATGGTGTGCCAGCTCGCCGCCTGTATCGCCAACGCGGGCACCCTGGTCCTCGCCCACCGCTTCGAGCCGGGCCTCGTCCTGGAGGCCTTCGCCGAGCACCGCCCCGCCTACACCGTGGGCCCGTCGACCGCCTTCATGGCGCTGGCCGCGCACCCGAGTGCGACGCGGGAGCACTTCGCCTCCTTCGAGGTGATCTCGTCGGGCGGTGCGCCGCTGCCTCCCGCGTTGGTCGAGAAGTTCCGCGAGGGCTTCGGCCCGTACATACGCAACGGCTACGGACTCACCGAGTGCACCGCGCCCTGCGCCTCCGTGCCGCCGGAGCACGAGGCGCCCGTCGACCCCGTCTCGGGGACCCTGTCCGTCGGTGTCCCCGGACCCGACACCGTCGTCCGGATCATCGACGAGAACGGCGACGACGTCCCCTTCGGCGAACAGGGCGAGATAGCCGTACGCGGACCGCAGGTCGTCTCCGGCTACTGGAATCTGCCCGAGGCCACCGAGGCGGCCTTCCCGGACGGGGAGCTGCGCACCGGGGACATCGGCTTCATGGACGGCGCGGGCTGGCTGTACGTCGTGGACCGCAAGAAGGACATGATCAACGCCTCCGGCTTCAAGGTCTGGCCCCGGGAGGTCGAGGACGTCCTCTACACCCATCCGGCGGTCCGTGAGGCGGCCGTCGTGGGCGTTCCCGACGCCTACCGGGGGGAGACGGTCCGGGCCTACGTCAGCCTGCGGCCAGGCGCCGCCACGGAACCCGGAGAGCTCGGCGCGTACTGCAAGGAACGGCTGGCCGCCTACAAGTACCCGCGCGAAGTGGAGATCCTGGCAGAACTCCCGAAGACGGCGAGTGGGAAGATCCTCAGGCGGGAACTGCGTTCCCCCCGTTAGAACAGTTCATCGCACGGTACGAGAGGGCAGGTGGCGGCAATGGCCAAGGCGACGGACGGGAACGGTACGCCCGTCCCCCAGAGGCTGCTGGCCGCCGCCACCCGCCTCTTCGCGGAACAGGGCTACGACCGCACATCCGTCCAGGAGATCGTGGAGGCGGCGGGCGTCACCAAAGGGGCCCTCTACCACTACTTCGGCTCCAAGGAGGATCTCCTCCAGGAGGTCTACGCCCGGGTGCTGCGGCTCCAGCAGGAGCGGCTCGACGCCTTCGCGAACGCCGAGGAGCCGATCGACCGGCGCCTGCGTGACGCGGCGGCGGACGTCGTGGTCACCACCATCGACAACCTCGACGACGCCTCGATCTTCTTCCGCTCGATGCACCATCTGAGCCCGGAGAAGAACAAGCAGGTCCGGATGGAGCGCCGCCGCTACCACGAACGCTTCCGCGCCCTGATCGAGGAGGGCCAGAAGGCCGGGGTCTTCTCCAGCGCGACCCCGGCCGACCTGGTCGTCGACTACCACTTCGGCTCGGTCCACCACCTGTCCACCTGGTACAGCCCGGACGGCCCGCTCAGCCAGCAGGAGGTGGCGGACCACCTGGCCGACCTGCTGCTGAGGGCGCTGCGGCCCTGACCGCTCCCGGCCCCCGGGTCACAGGTACTTCTTGATCTCGCGCCGTGCCAGCGACCGCTGGTGCACCTCGTCCGGGCCGTCCGCCAGCCGCAGTGTCCTGGCCGACGACCAGAGTTCGGCCAGCGGGAAGTCCTGGCCGACCCCGCCGGCGCCGTACAGCTGCACCGCACGGTCGAGGATGTCGCAGACCGCGCGCGGGGTGGCGATCTTGATCGACTGGATCTCCGTGTGCGCGCCCCGGTTGCCCACGGTGTCCATCAGCCAGGCGGTCTTCAGCACCAGCAGCCGCAGCTGCTCCACCGTCACGCGGGCGTCCGCGATCCAGTTCTGGACGACGCCCTGCTGGGCCAGCGGCTTGCCGAAGGCCGTACGCGCCACGGCCCGCTCGCACATCAGCTCGATGGCGCGCTCCGCCATCCCGATCAGCCGCATGCAGTGGTGGATCCGGCCGGGGCCGAGGCGGGCCTGGGCGATGGCGAAGCCGCCGCCCTCCTCGCCGATCAGATGGGACGCGGGCACGCGTACGTCGGTGAAGGTGACCTCGGCGTGGCCGCCGTGCGAGTGGTCCTCGTAGCCGTACACCTGCATCGCGCGGCGCACCTCGAGACCCGGGGTGTCACGCGGGACGAGGATCATGGACTGCTGACGGCGGATGTCCGCGCCGTCCGGGTCCGTCTTGCCCATCACGATGAAGACCGCGCAGTCCGGGTTCATCGCCCCGGAGATGTACCACTTGCGCCCGTTGATGACGTAGTCACCCCCTTCGCGGACGATCCGGGTCTCGATGTTCGTCGCGTCGGACGAGGCGACATCGGGTTCCGTCATCGCGAACGCCGAGCGGATCTCGCCGGCCAGCAGCGGCTCGAGCCACTGCTTCTTCTGCTCGTCGGAGCCGAACTGGAAGAGCACCTCCATGTTCCCGGTGTCCGGGGCCGCGCAGTTCAGCGCGGTCGGTGCCAGGTGCGGGCTGCGGCCGGTGATCTCGGCCAGCGGTGCGTACTGGAGGTTCGTCAGCCCCGCGCCGTACTCCGCGTCGGGGAGGAAGAGGTTCCACAGGCCCTGCCTGCGTGCCTCCGCCTTCAGCTCCTCCACGACCGAAGGGGTGTCCCAGGGGGATGCCAGCCGGGCGCGCTGTTCTTCGGCGACCTTCTCGGCGGGACGGATGTGCTCGTCCATGAACGTGAGCAGCCTGGTGCGCAGCTCTTCGGTACGGGCGTCGAATGCGAAGTCCACGGGGTGATCAGCCTTCCTGGAGGGTGGTGAGGCCGTGCGCGATGAAGACCGGGACGAGTTCGCCGATGCGGTCGAAGCCGGCGCCGACGGTCCTGCCCAGGGTGTAGCGGTAGTGGATGCCCTCCAGGATCACGGCGAGCTTGAACCACGCGAAGGCCGTGTACCAGGAGATGGCGGAGGTGTCGCGGCCGGAGCGTGCGGCGTAGCGCTCGATCAGCTCCGCCGGGCCCGGGTGGCCGGCGGCGCCGCTGGTGGTGGAGACGGGCGACTCGGGCAGTCCCAGGTCCGAGCTGTACATCACGAGCAGGCCGAGGTCCGTGAGCGGGTCGCCCAGGGTGGACATCTCCCAGTCGAGTACGGCCTTGATCCGGTCGTCCTCACCGACCAGCACGTTGTCCAGGCGGTAGTCGCCGTGCACGACGGTGGGCGCGGGGGAGGTGGGCAGGGCGCGGCCGAGCGAGGCGTGCAGCTCGTCGATACCGGCCAGTTCACGGTTGCGGGAGGCGTCGAGCTGCTTGCCCCAGCGCCGCAGCTGCCGGTCGAGGAAGCCCTCCGGATGCCCGAAGTCGCCCAGCCCGACGGCCACCGGATCCACGGCGTGCAGATCGACCAGGGTGTCCACGAGCTCCAGGACGACGGCCCTGGTGCGCTCGGCGCCCAGCGGGGTGAGCTGCTCGGCGGTGCGGTACGGGGTCCCTTCGACGTACTCCATGACGTAGAAGGGGGAGCCGATGACCGTGTCGTCCTCGCAGAGCAGGAGCGTCTCCGGCACCGGGACCGCGGTGGGGTGCAGGGCGCTGATCACCCGGTGCTCACGCTTCATGTCGTGCGCGGTGGCGAGCACATGGCCCAGCGGCGGTCTGCGCACGACCCACTGCCCGGAGCCGTCGGTGACGACGTAGGTGAGGTTCGAGCGCCCACCCTCGATCACCCGGGCCTCCAGCGGTCCGTTCACCAGACCCGGCCGCTCACGGTCGAGATGGCCGCGCAGCAGGTCGAGATCGAGACCTGGCGGGTGGACTGGGCTCATGGTGCGTACCTCCGGGGCGGTTGATCGGTCGTGACCATGATGCCGACCAGTCGGTATGTCGTCCAGTGTCCGCCCGGAATCCACGGCGTGATCTCCGGCTCCTCACCCGGCCGTGCTCAGTCGTCCCAGCCCTGCGCCGCCACGAAGTCGTCCCCGTACGTGGCGGACCAGCGGCCCAGCGCCTCGATCGGCTCCAGCAGGGTCCGGCCGAGCGCGGTCAGGGAGTACTCCACGCGCGGCGGCGCCTCGGCGTACGCCCGGCGCTCCACCAGCGCGTACTCCTCCAGCCTGCGCAGCGTCTCGGTGAGCACCTTGGCACTGATCCCGCCGATCTCCGCACGGAGGTCACCCGGCCGGCGCGGACCCGCCCCGAGCGCGTACAGGACCACCGGATTCCAGGTGTTCCCCAGCAGATCGAAGCCGAGCCGAGCCCGGCAGTCGGCGAGCAGCCGGTCCATGGGTTCCCCTTCCCCGCCCGTCGGGCACCGAACGGTGCGCAACGGGTCCCCTAACGTCCCCTTCGGCACGACGCTACGTGACGGACCGACAGGGGAGAGACATGCGCATCGGCATCATCGGCACCGGCAACATGGCGGACGCACTGGGCGGCCGATGGGCGGCGGCAGGCCACCGCGTGCTCTTCGGGGGCCGCTCCCCGGAACGGGCCCGGACACTCGCGGACCGCACCGGCCAGAGCACCGGCACC
The DNA here is from genome assembly GCF_045162755.1 of Streptomyces sp. NBC_01012. NCBI lineage: Bacteria > Bacillati > Actinomycetota > Actinomycetes > Kitasatosporales > Streptomycetaceae > Streptomyces > Streptomyces sp. NBC_01012. The sequence goes on from NZ_CP108688.1 coordinate 6,381,378, forward strand.
CTCCAGGAGGCGGCGGACTTCGGCGAGGCGACCCTGCTCGCCGTGCCGTACGACGCCGTGGCCGGTGTCCTGGCGGGGCTCGGCGCCGCGGAAGGGGCGCTGCGCGGCCGGCTCCTCGTCGACTGCACCAACGCCGTCGGTCCGGGCTTCCGGCTCACCACGGGTACGGGTCCCGGCGCCGCCCGTACGATCGCGGACGCCACCGGAGCACGCGTCGTCAAGGCCTTCAACCACCTGCCCGATTCCGTGTGGCGCCCGCCCACGCCCGCCTTCGCCGACGGCCCCCTGGCCGTCCCGCTGTGCGGGGACGACGAGGCGGCCCTGGCGACGGTCGCGACCCTGGTCAGGGATCTCGGCTGCGTCCCGATGACCGTGGGCGGCCTCGACCGGGCCGCGTATCTGGAGGCGACCACGGCGTTCCTCATCGGGCTCTGGCACTCCGGGCACGACCCGCGGACACTGCTGCCGCCCTTCGATGTGGCCACGGCCTGAGTTGCGGGCGACGGGGCACGCCCCGATCGTCGGAGGATGAAGGCGATCAGCTACAGCGGATACGGCCCGGCCGACGTCCTGGAGTACGGCGAGCGGCCCGACCCGAAGGTCGGTCCCGACTCGGTCCTGGTCAAGGTGCGGGCCGCGGCCGTGAACCCCGTCGACTGGAAGGCCCGCGAGGGCTACCTCCAGGCCGGTCTCGAGGCCGTGTTCCCCGTCATCCCCGGCTGGGACGTCTCCGGGGTGGTGGTCCAGCCCGGCGCCGCCGTGGACGAGTTCGCGGTGGGCGACGAGGTCATCGGCTACGTGCGCGAGGACTTCCTCTCGCGCGGCACCTTCGCCGAGTACGTCGCCGCACCCGTGCGCACCCTCGCGCGCAAGCCGCTGAGCCTGAGCTTCGAGGAGGCGGCGGGCCTTCCGCTGTGCGGTCTCACCGCGTACCAGGTGCTGCACCACACCCTCAAGGTCCAGGAGGGCGAGAGCGTCCTCGTCCACGCGGCGGCCGGCGGCGTCGGCTCGCTCGCCGTGCAGCTCGCCCGGCACGCGGGCTGCCGGGTCGTCGGCACGGCGGGCCCCCACAACCACGACTACGTACGCAGGCTGGGCGGCGAACCCGTGGAGTACGGCGAAGGGCTGGCCGCCCGGCTGCGGGAGCTGGTCCCCGAGGGCTTCGACGCGGCCTTCGACACCGTCGGCGGCGAGGCGCTCCGGGTCTCCGCCCGGACCCTCGCGCCGGACGGGCGGCTCGCCTCCATCGCCGACGCCGAGGTCTTCTCCTACGGTGGGCGCTACGCCTTCGTACGGCCCGACGCCACGGACCTCGCCGATCTCGCCGGGCTCGCCGAGCAGGGCATCGTCTCCGTCCACGTGGACCGGGTCTTCCCTCTGGAGCAGGCCGCCGATGCCTACCGTCTCAACGAGGAGGGCCGCACCCGGGGCAAGATCGTCGTCGCCGTGCCCTGGGACGACTGAGAGCGCGGCCCCCACCGCCGTGGGGGCCAGGTCAGAACAGCGTCACACCGGCGAACACCGCGAGCGCGACCGTGCACGCGGCCGCCGTCAGCGCATGGCGCGGCGCCAGCGGGGCGGGCGGGCCCGCTGGCCCCAGGCCCGTCACCCGGCGGTGCGCCACCGCGAGGAAGCCCAGCCAGGCCAGCAGACTCAGGGCCACCGCACACACCCCGGCCGCCGTCGCCCCCGCGTGCAGCGCCTGCCGCAACGCGAGCAGGGTCACCACCGTGCACGTCAGCGTGGTGCGGCGCCAGGCCAGCCGGGTCCGCTCGGGCTGCAGGCCGGGATCGCGCCCGGTGGTCATCCGCCCTCCCAGCCGAACAGGACCACCACCACCATCGCGACCGCCACCACGGCGACCACCAGGCTGAGCAGCGCCGGGAAGCGCGAGGCCGGCAGATCCTCCCCGCGCCGCATCGCACGCTCGCACCGCACCCAGTGGTTGACGGCCCGCAGCGCGCAGAGCACCCCGGCGGCCAGCAGCCCGAGAGCCAGTCCCGCGCGGATGCCCCAGGACAGCTCGGGGAGGAACTGGTCGACGGCGAAACCGCCGCCGATGAGCGCGAGAGCCGTCCGGATCCAGGCGAGGAAGGTGCGCTCGTTGGCGAGGGAGAAGCGGTAGTCGGGAGTGGCCCCCTCCTCGCGGATCCGCTCCGGCGCGAACCACAGCCGCAGTCCCCGCACGAAACCGCTCACGTGGTGGACCCCGCTCCGCCGCCTGCCCGGTGGGCCCGCAGCCGGTGGTACGTCTCCAGGCCGTCCGGCACCCAGGTCCAGTCGCCGAGCCGCTCCTCCAGCGCCGCGTCGGTCAGGAAGGTGTGCCAGGCCACCTCCTCCGTCTGCGGCCGGACGGGCAGATCGCAGCGGACCTCGTACACCGCCGACCACCAGGTGTGCCGGGGGCTCTCGTAGAGGTAGGTGAACAGCGGTGTGGGGCGGGGGAGACCCGAGACCCCCAGCTCCTCCTCGGCCTCACGGAGCGCCGCCTCGTCGTACGACTCACCCGCGCCCACGACCCCGCCGACGAACATGTCGTAGTGCGAGGGGAAGACCAGCTTCGTGGCCGTCCTGCGGTGCACGAACAGCCGGCCGGCCGCGTCCCTGGCCTCGATGAAGACGCAGCGATGGCGCAGGCCGCGCGCGGTGGCCTCGCCGCGTGGCGCCTGCCCGACGACCACGTCGTTCTCGTCGACGATGTCCAGGATCTCGTCAGCCGGATTCATGTGGTCCATCCAACATCAATCGGTCGGCGGCCGTGGACCCGCGCCGGTCCTTGCCCTCCGGCATCGCCGGGTGCAGCCCCAGCAGCACGATCCCGGCCACGATCGCCGCCAGTCCCACGGCCTGCCAGGCCAGGGCCCCCGCGTCGGTGTGCACCCGGTCGCCGAGGAACCCGATCCCGCACGCGATGCCCGCCAGCGGCTGCGCGGCGGTCAGCGCCGGCAGGGACATCCTCAGCGGCCCCGCCTCGAACGCGCTCTGGACCAGGACCAGCCCGGTCACCCCGAGGACGAGCACGGCGTACGGCTGCCAGCTCGTCAGCAGCGCCGTCCAGCCGTCCTCGGTCAGCCGCTTCCCGCTGAGCCTGGTCAAGGCGTCCTGAAGTCCGTAGAGCAGCCCCGCCGCCAGGCCGAGCAGCACCGGGGTCCCCGGGGTACGCGGATGCCTGGCGCAGGCGGTCAGGAACAGGGCGAGGCCCGCCACCACGCCGATCACCAGCCAGTGCCGCAGGGGTGAGGTCACCGCCTCACCGCCCCGGGGCTCGCCGGCCAGCAGGAAGGCGGTGACACCACCCGCCAGCAGACAGAGGCCGCCCCAGCCCTGCCTGCCCAGGGCCTGGCCCGTGCGGTGGCGCGACAGGGCCATCGCGAAGAGCAGATTGGTCGCCAGGAGCGGCTCGACGAGCGAGACCTCGCCGTGCCCGAGCGCCAGGGCTCCCAGGACCATCCCGCAGACCATCAGGCCGATCCCGGCCAGCCAGCTCGGTACCCGCATCAGGTCGAGCAGCAGCCGGAAGGAGAGGAAATCGCTCAGGGGCGCGCGGCGGGCCGCGTCCTGCTGGAGGACGAATCCGAAGCCCAGGCAGCAGGCGGCGCCCACGGACAGCAGGAGAACCAGCACCGACACGCTCCGACGATAGCCCGGCGGACGTACGGGACAGGTGAGGGCGCCACGGACCGGACGGTTGACGTGAGGGCCGCCGGTACCGAAGATCTGACCCACAAGTAACTTTCCCGGCGGATGGAACCCATGGCGTACGACGCTGATGTGATCGTGATCGGGGCAGGGCTCGCGGGCCTGGCGGCCACCGCCGAGCTCGTGGACGCGGGCCGCACGGTGATCCTGCTCGACCAGGAGCCCGAGCAGTCCATCGGCGGCCAGGCGCACTGGTCCTTCGGCGGGCTCTTCCTCGTCGACTCGCCCGAGCAGCGCCGGATGCGGGTCAAGGACAGTCATGAGCTGGCGCTCCAGGACTGGTACGGCACCGCGGGCTTCGACCGCGACGAGGACCACTGGCCACGGAAGTGGGCGGAGGCGTACGTCGACTTCGCGGCCGGCGAGAAGCGGTCCTGGCTGCACGCCCAGGGGCTGCGGCTCTTCCCCGTCGTCGGCTGGGCGGAACGCGGCGGTTACGACGCGAACGGTCACGGCAACTCCGTCCCCCGCTTCCACATCACCTGGGGCACCGGTCCCGGCGTCGTCGCGCCCTTCGAGCGGCGGGTCCGCGAAGGCATGGCGAAGGGTCTCGTCCAGGCGCGCTTCCGCCACCGGGTGACGGGCCTCGGACGCTCGGCCGGAGCGGTCGACACCGTCACGGGTGAGGTGCTCCGGGAGAGCGGCGCCGCACGCGGAACCGCGAGCAGCCGTGAGGTCAAGGGCGCCTTCGAGCTCAGGGCGCAGGCCGTGATCGTCACCTCCGGCGGCATCGGAGGCAACCACGACCTGGTGCGCGAGCAATGGCCCGAGCGGCTGGGGACACCGCCCGAGAAGCTGCTCTCCGGCGTTCCCGCGCACGTCGACGGACTGATGCTGGGCATCGCCGAGAAGGCGGGCGCCCACCACATCAACCGCGACCGTATGTGGCACTACACCGAGGGCATCGAGAACTGGAGCCCGATCTGGGACAAGCACGGCATCCGGATCCTGCCCGGCCCGTCCTCCCTCTGGCTGGACGCCCGCGGCAAGCGGCTGCCCGTCCCGCTCTTCCCCGGCTTCGACACGCTGGGCACCCTCGAACACATCATGCGGTCGGGGCACGGCTACACCTGGTTCGTCCTCGACCGGAAGATCATCGGCAAGGAGTTCGCGCTTTCCGGTTCCGAACAGAACCCCGATCTGACCGGGAAGTCGGTGCGCGGGGTGATCGGCAGGGCGCGCGCAGACGTCCCCGGGCCCGTACAGGCCTTCATGGACAAGGGCGTGGACTTCGTCGTCGAGAAGGACCTCGGCGCGCTCGTACGGGGCATGAACGCGCTCACCGGCGAATCCCTCATCGACGAGGACGAGCTGCGCCGCGAGATCACCGCACGGGACCGTGAGATCGCCAACCCCTTCACCAAGGACCTCCAGGTCACGGCGATCAACGGCGCCCGGTCCTATCTGGGGGACAAGCTGATCCGCACCGCGAAGCCGCACCGGATCCTCGATCCGGCCGCGGGGCCGCTCATCGCCGTACGACTGAACATCCTGACCCGCAAGTCACTCGGCGGGCTGGAGACGGACCTGTCCTCCCGCGTCCTGACCGAGGACGGCTCCCCGCTGCCCGGGGTGTACGCGGCGGGGGAGGCGGCGGGGTTCGGCGGTGGCGGGGTCCACGGCTACCGCTCCCTGGAGGGCACGTTCCTCGGCGGCTGCATCTTCTCCGGCCGGACGGCGGGCCGGGCGGCGGCGGAGGCGACCGGCTCATGATGCGCGCCTGGGCGCTGCCCGCGCTGATGGTGGCCTGCGGGGTGCCCGTCGCGGCCACGCAGGCCGCCTGGGGATCCGGATGGACCGCGGCCGTGTCGCTGGTGCTGTTCGTCCTGCTCGGTGGCCTGCACTCGCCGCTGATGTTCCCGCGGCCCGTCGGTGCGGCCGAGGCACTGCGCCGCAGCGCCGTCGACGGCAGACCGGTCGTCTACTGGCGGGCGGGCTGCAAGTACTGTCTGCGGCTGCGGTTCCGTCTCGGCCGCGGTGCGCGGCAGGTGCACTGGGTCGACATCTGGCGCGACCCGGACGGGGCGGCCGCGGTGCGGGAGGCCAACGGCGGCGACGAGACCGTCCCGACCGTCGTGGTGGCGGGCCGGCCGTACACCAACCCCGATCCCGGCTGGGTGCGCGGGCAGCTTCCGCCGGCCGTCTGACGGCCGGGCCGGTCGACAGCCGGTCACTGCGGCCGGTCGAGCAGCTCCGCCACCCGGAAGCGCTCCACCACGATCATGGTGCCGTCGTCCACGGTGAACGCGGGGTCGCCGAGCGCCTCCCGCATCTCCTCGCTGTGCCAGAACGCCTCGTGCGCCGCCCGCCACCCGGCCACCGATGTGTACCCCTCGCCCTCGTCCAGGGCGTGCCGCAGCCCGATCGAGCCCAGTGGCAGCACCCGTACGTCCGTCAGCTCGACCACGGCCACCTCCCGGCCGTCGGAATCGATGAGCGCGGACCGCTCGCCCACGGGCGGGAGTTCCTCCCGCTCCGCCTCGTACTCCGCGAGCAGCCCGGAGGTGGAGACCTTCTCGCCCGAGAGCACGGCGGCCACCAGCCGGTCGCGCAGGGACCCGGGGAAGGCGAGGAGCAAGGGCTTGAGCGGTTCGCGGTTCTCCATGGCGGCAGTGTGGCACGCGTCACCCCTGCCCCACCCGTCACGCACGTACGCGGCTCGCGAACTGCGGGAACAGCTCCGCCCATGATCCGGACGAGGTCAACTGTGTGTTGAAGAAATGTAGTTGCGGTACGGTCCGCCTTGACTCGGAGCATTGCCTACCGCTTTGCTGTGCGCGGTCGTTTGCTCGCACACAGCATCGAAAGGTGCTCGTGTCATGTCGAAGTGGAAAAGGAAGCCTGCGGATGTCTCCGCCTCCGCCGCCCCTGGGTCGTTCCCGCCGTAAGGGCGGACGCGCTGACCACGTCTTCGACCTGGCGCTCGACGACAGCGAACTCAGCGAGGTGAGAGGCCAGTTCGCCCAGGGCCGCTGGACCAGGGCCCGCTCACTGCTCGTCACGACAGGCACCGACTGGGACCTGCGCGGCCATCGCGTCATGGCCCTCGCCGCGGTCCCGTCCGCCGTCGGCTGGGCGAGCGACTGGCTGCTCGCCGAACCCGAGAGCCGCGACGCCGCGACGCTGCTGGCCTGCGCCACCGTCGCCAAGGCCCAGCGCCCCAAGGCCGGCACGGGTGAACGCGCCCGCGCCCGCAAGGCCTGCCTGACCGCCGCCGCGCTCGACCGCGCCGACCCCACGCCCTGGCTCGCCCTGATGACGCTCGAGCGTACGCACGGCAGCCACGAGGACACCGCCAGGCACTTCGAGGAGATCCGCGCCCGCCACCCCGAACACCACCACGCCCACCACCTCATGACGGCCCAGCTCGCCGAGGCGCGCCCGGAGAACGACCCGCTCCACGAGGTGTACGACTTCGCCGCCTGGGCCGCCGAACAGGCCCCGGCCGACTCGCCCCTCGCCGTGCTCCCCGTCATCGCCCACGCCGAGCGCTTCCGCGTCCTGGTCGGGGCCGGCGCACTGGCCGGCGATCCGGCGGCCTCGGGCCACTGGGCAGGGCGCCGGGCCAGACAGGTGATGAAGGCCGCCTTCGACTGGTGGCTCGAATGGGAGCGCGAGGACCACCCACGGCACAGCGTCGACCTCAACTTCCTCGCCCACGCGAAGATCTCCGAGGGCCGCCCGGCCGAGGCGGCCGCGATCTTCCACCGCATCGGCACCCATGCGACCGCGGTCCCCTGGTCGTACGCCGGCCGTGACCCGTACCCCGAATTCCTCGCCGCGCGCACTCTCGCGCTCGGTGCCCCCTGACGCACGTTGTTATCGACGAAGGGACCACCCCCGCCATGTCGACGGGCAGAATTGATACGAGCGAGAGCGGCACCACCGGGATGTCCGACACCGGCGGGATCAACACCTACAAGGGCGAGGAACGCGCACTGCGTGCCAACCGGCTCGGCACCCCCGGACTGCTCCTGTCCGTGCTCGCGGCCAGCGCCCCCCTGATGGTCGTCGCGGGCGTGATGCCCACGGTCTTCGGCGTGATGGGTGTGGTCGGCCAGCCCCTGCTCTACGTGATCCTCGGCATCGTCCTGATGCTGTTCAGCGTCGGCTACGCGGAGATGAGCCGGCACGTGCACAACGCCGGCGCCTTCTACGCCTACATCGCCCGGGGCCTCGGTCCCACGGCCGGCGCGGGCGCCTCGCTCGTCGCGCTGGTCGCCTACAGCGCCATGCAGGTCGGCATCTACGGCATCCTCGGCTTCGAGGTCTCGGGCCTCTTCACCACCTACCTCGACATCGAACTCCAGTGGTGGATCCCGGCGCTGGCCGCCGTGGTCGTCGTCGGCGTACTCGGCTGGCTGAAGATCGACCTCAACGCCAAGGTGCTCGGGGTACTGCTCGTCATCGAGTGCGGCCTCGTCGTGATCTTCGACATCGCCGCCGTCGGCAAGCCCGGACCCGAGGGCCTGTCCCTGCACGCGTTCAACCCCGAAACGCTCACCGGTGCGGGCCTCGGCACCGCGCTCTGCTTCTGCATCGCCGCGTTCGTCGGCTTCGAGCAGGCCCCGGTGTACGCCGAGGAGACCAGCCGCCCGCAGATCGTCGTGTCCCGCGTGATGTTCCTGGCCGTCGGCTACGCCGCGTTGTTCCTCGCCGTCAGCTCCTGGGCCCTGACCGTCGCGGCCGGTCCCTCCTCCATCGCCGACACCTCCCTCAAGGAGGGCCCCGGGATGCTCTTCGGCCTCACCGAGGAGCGGCTCGGCGCCACGTTCACCGACGTCCTGCACGTCCTGTTCGTCACCGGCATGTTCGCCGCGCTCCTCAGCTTCCACAACGTGGTCGCCCGCTACGCGTTCGCCATGGGCCGTGAAGGACTGCTGCCGGCCGGCTTCGGCCGTACCAACAAGGCGAGCGGGGCGCCCGCCACCGGCTCCATGCTCCAGTCCGCGCTCTCCATCGTGATCGTGCTCGCCTTCGCCTTCACCGACGACAACCCGGTCGGCGACCCCACCGCGCCCGTCCTGCACCTGTTCACCTGGATGGGCAACGTCGGAGCCCTCGGCGTCATCGTGCTGATGGCCTCGGCGTCCTTCGCCGTCATCGCGTTCTTCGTACGCCGCGGAGCCGGCCGGGCCCAGGCCCCACGGCTCGTCGCCTCCGGACTCGCGGGCCTCGCCCTGCTCGCCATCGCCGTGTTCACCGTGCGGGACTTCGACGTCCTGGTCGGATCGGGTCCCGGTTCGGTGCTGAACTGGCTGCTGCCCGGCGTCATCGTCCTGGCCCTCGCCGTGGGCCTGCTCTACGGTGCGGTGCTGCGCCGCACCCGGCCCGAGGTCCACGCCAGGATCGGCCTCGGCAACGAGGCGTTCCAGCTGGAGAAGGCCGCGGAGGGCGCGGAGTCCGTACCGCGCTGACCCGCGATCCGGTTCTTACCGAAGCGTGACGGACACCCGCGGCCCCTGGTGACAGGGGGCAGCGGGTGTTCGAATGGGCGGGTGAACAGCCCTCCTCCCGACACCGGCGGCACACCCGTCGGCCGACGTCTGGTCCTGACCATGCTCGGCCTCGGCGCCGCAGGGGTGGCGGCCGCGCCCCTGCTCCAGCGCACACTGGAGAGCGGCCTCGGCGCCGTCGCCGACAAGGACCCCACCGGAATCACCGGCCTGCTGCCCAACGGCGGCGGCTTCCGCTACTACTCGGTCACCACCTCCGTGCCCGAGAAGACCGCCGCCGACTACCGCCTCACCGTGGACGGCATGGTCGACCGCCCGGCGACGTACACGCTCGACTCCCTGAAGGCGCTGCCGCAGACCCGCATGGTGCGTGACATCCAGTGCGTCACCGGCTGGCGGGTGCCCGAGACCCCGTTCGAGGGGGTCAGGCTCTCGGCGCTGCTGGACGCGGCGGGGGTACGGCCCGGCGCGAAGGCGATCCGCTTCACCTGCTTCGACGGCGCCTACAGCGAGAGCCTCACCCTGGAACAGGCGCGCCGCCCGGACGTCCTGGTCGCCCTGCGCATGCAGGACAAGCCGGTGTCCCACTCCCACGGCGGCCCCGTGCGGCTCTACGTGGCCCCCATGTACTTCTACAAGTCGGCGAAATGGCTCTCCGGGATCACCGTCACCGACTCCGTGCGCCCCGGATACTGGGAGGAGCTCGGATATGACGTCGACGCCTGGGTGGGCCGTTCCAACGGACGGGACGACGCCCCTACTGCCTGAACACGGCCCGAGGGTCCGGCGCTTCACCGCGGCCGAGCGCTGGGTGCACCGCACCACGGCCTGGCTGACCCTGCTCTGCGTCGCCACGGCGGCCTGTCTGTACGTCCCGCAGCTCGCGGAGCTCGTCGGACGCCGGCGCCTCGTGGTCACCGTGCACCAGTGGTCGGGACTGCTCGTGCCCGTACCGCTGCTGGCCGGGCTCGTCTCCAGGGCACTGCGTGCCGATCTGTCGCGGCTCAACCGGTTCGGGCCGCACGACCGGCAGTGGCTGCGCGCCGCGCTGCGCCGCGACCGCGCACCCGGCTCCCGTCCCGCCGGGAAGTTCAACGCGGGCCAGAAGCTCTACGCCGCCTGGATCGCGGGCGGTGTGCTCGTGATGACCGGCACCGGGCTGCTGATGTGGTTCACCGGTCTCGCCCCACTGGTGTGGCGTACCGGCGCCACCTTCGTCCACGACTGGCTGGCACTCGCGATCGGCATCGTCATCGCCGGACACCTGGCGAAGGCGCTCGCCGACCCGGAGGCACGCCGTGGCATGCGCACCGGGTCGGTCGAGCGCCGATGGGCCCGCTCCGAGCATCCGTTGTGGCGGGAGCCGCAGGACTGAGGCGGTCCCGCGACGCCGGCTACAACACCAGCGAGAGCAGCAGGATGAAGGCCAGCGAGACGACCGAGATGATCGTCTCCATCACCGACCAGGTCTTGATCGTCTGCGGCACGTCCATGCCGAAGTACTCCTTCACCAGCCAGAAACCCGCGTCGTTGACGTGGCTGAAGAAGAGCGAACCCGCACCGACCGCGAGGACGAGCAGCGCGACGTGCGACGTCGACAGGTCCGCGGCCAGCGGGGCGACCAGGCCGGCCGCCGAGATGGTGGCCACGGTCGCCGAGCCGGTCGCCAGCCGGATCGCGACGGCGATCAGCCAGCCGAGCAGCAGGGCGGGCACCGACCAGTTCTCGGAGAAGTCCAGGATCATCTCGCCCACACCGGCGTCGATGAGGGTCTGCTTGAACCCGCCGCCCGCGCCCACGATCAGCAGGATGCCCGCGATGGGGGCGAGCGACTTCTCCACCGTGGCGGAGAGCCGGCCCTTGGTGAACCCGGCCGCCCTGCCCAGGGTGAACATGCCGACGATCACGGCGGCCAGCAGCGCGATCAGCGGCGAGCCGATGACGTCGGTGACCCGCTGGACGTTGTTCTCGGGGTTGTCCACCACGATGTCGACGAGCGCCTTGATCAGCATCAGCACGACGGGCAGCAGGATCGTCGCCAAGGTCGCGCCGAAGCCGGGACGGTGCTTCAGGTCCTCCGACGGACGCTGCGGAACCATCTTCTCCGGCGCCTCGATGTCCACCCAGCGGGCGGCGTAGCGGGAGAAGACCGGGCCCGCGATGATCACCGTCGGGACGGCCACCAGCACACCGAGGGCCAGCGTGATCCCCAGGTTGGCGTCCAGCGCGTCGATGGCCACCAGCGGGCCGGGGTGCGGCGGGATCAGTCCGTGCATCACGGAGAGACCGGCGAGCGCGGGGATACCGATCCGCATCAGCGAGTAGTTGCCGCGCTTGGCGACCAGCAGCACCACCGGGATCATCAGCACGATCCCGACCTCGAAGAACAGCGGGAGCCCGATGATGGAGGCGATCAGCACCATCGCCCACGGCATCGCGCGACCGCTCGCCCTCGCGAGGATCGTGTCGACGATCTGGTCGGCGCCGCCCGAGTCGGCGAGCAGCTTGCCCAGGATGGCGCCCAGGGCGATGAGGACACCGACACCCGCGACCGTCGAGCCCAGACCCTCGGTGAAGCTGGTGATCGTCTTCGCCGGGTTGGCCCCCGCGAAGGAACCGAGGGCGAGCGAGCCGATGGTCAACGCGAGGAACGCGTGCATCTTGAACTTGGTGATGAGCAGGACGATGACGGCGATGCCCGCCAGGACGGCGATGCCCAGCTGCGCGTTGCCGGCCGAAGTGATCGGTTCGACGGCGTCCGCTGCCAGCATCTCGACACTGAGACTGGTCACGGTGATGATCCTTAGTCGGTGAGCCGGCGCAGCGCGGCGACGGCCCGGTCGGTGATTTCCTCGGGAGTGCCGGACACGTCGACCGAGACACCGGCCTCGTCGTCCCGCAGCGGCTCCAGGGTCGCGAACTGGGAGTCGAGCAGCGCCGTCGGCATGAAGTGGCCCTTGCGGTCCGCCATGCGGTGTTCGATGAGCGCCCGGTCCCCGGTCAGATGCAGGAAGACGGCGCCGGGGGCCTCGGCCCGCAGCCGGTCACGGTAGGCGCGCTTGAGCGCCGAGCTGCTGACGACGCCGCCGAGCCCCGCCCTGCCGTGTGCCCACTGCCCGATGGCGTCCAGCCACGGCCAGCGGTCCTCGTCGTCCAGCGGTGTGCCGGCGGACATCTTGGCGATGTTGGCCGGCGGGTGGAAGTCGTCGCCCTCGGCATAGGGGACGCCGAGTGCGTCGGCGAGCAGGGGGCCGATCGTGGTCTTGCCGGTTCCTGCTACGCCCATCACCACGACGACGTGGGGGGTGTTCATGGGTGCCTCGCTGTCTTCTTCGACATCGGTCCGCGACGGGGCCGTCGCGCTACTGAAACCCATTACATACGACTTATTCAAGTGGCTGTGACATAAACGTCGTACTTAATGTTCCCGTGGGCGGCCCCGTAGGCTTGTGCGCATGACCACACCTGCCCAGGGGCTCCATACGCATGTGCTGGACACCCTGGGCCTGGAGATCGCCGCGGGGGACTGCCCGCCCGGTGTGGTCCTGCGCACCGACGAGCTCTCCCGGCGCTTCGACGTGTCCCGCACCGTCGTACGCGAAGTGGTCCGCGTCCTGGAATCCATGCACCTGGTCGAGTCCCGGCGCCGGGTCGGGGTGACCGTGCGGCCCACCGAGGAGTGGAACGTCTACGACCCCCAGGTCATCCGCTGGCGGCTGGCCGGTTCCGACCGGCCCAGGCAGCTGCGCTCCCTCACCGTGCTCCGGTCCGCCGTCGAACCCGTCGCCGCCGGCCTCGCGGCCCGTAACGCCACCGCCGAGCAGTGCGCCGCTCTCACCGAATGCGCCCTCGGCATGGTCGCGACCTCACGCGGCCAGCAGCTGGAGGGCTACCTCCGGCACGACACCGCCTTCCACCGGATCGTGCTCAACGCCTCGGGCAACGAGATGTTCGCGCGGCTCGGCGACGTCGTGGCCGAGGTGCTCGCCGGCCGCACCCACCACCAGGTGATGTTCGAGGACCCGGACCCGGCCGCCGTCACGCTCCATGTCAGGCTCGCCGAGGCCGTGCGCGAGGGGGACGCCGGGGCGGCCGAGCGGCTGACCAAGGAGATCGCGGTCGGCGCGCTGCACGAACTGGACGTACTCGCTCCATGAGAGGCCGTCCTCCCGGGTACGGTGGGCCCGTTCGATCTTCGTAAGTGACGGAACACGTCGGGATGGGAGACCACGGCATGGCGCAGCAGGTACAAGGGGTCATCGCACCGGGGAAGAACGAACCCGTTCGCGTCGAGACGATCCTGGTGCCGGACCCCGGCCCCGGCGAGGCCGTGGTCAAGATCCAGGCGTGCGGCGTCTGCCACACCGACCTGCACTACAAGCAAGGCGGCATCAACGACGACTTCCCGTTCCTGCTCGGCCACGAGGCCGCGGGCGTCGTGGAGTCCGTCGGCGACGGCGTCACCGACGTCGCGCCGGGCGACTTCGTCGTCCTCAACTGGCGTGCGGTGTGCGGCCAGTGCCGTGCCTGTCTGCGCGGCCGCCCCTGGTACTGCTTCGACACCCACAACGCGAAGCAGAAGATGACCCTGCTGGACGGCACGGAGCTCTCCCCGGCGCTCGGCATCGGCGCGTTCGCGGAGAAGACCCTCGTCGCGGCGGGTCAGTGCACCAAGGTCGACCCCGAGGTCTCCCCGGCCGTCGCCGGACTGCTCGGCTGCGGCGTCATGGCGGGCATCGGCGCCGCCATCAACACCGGCCAGGTCGGCCGCGGCGACTCCGTCGCCGTCATCGGCTGCGGCGGCGTCGGCGACGCGGCGATCGCCGGTGCCCGGCTCGCCGGAGCGGCGAAGATCATCGCGGTCGACATCGACGACCGCAAGCTGGAGACGGCGAAGAAGATGGGCGCCACCCACACCGTCAACTCCCGTTCCGGCGACCCGGTCGAGGCCATCCGCGCGCTGACCGGCGGCAACGGCGCCGACGTCGTGATCGAGGCCGTCGGCCGCCCGGAGACGTACAAGCAGGCCTTCTACGCCCGCGACCTGGCCGGCACCGTCGTCCTCGTCGGTGTGCCCACCCCCGAGATGCAGCTCGAACTCCCGCTCCTTGACGTCTTCGGACGCGGCGGCTCGCTCAAGTCCTCCTGGTACGGCGACTGTCTGCCCTCGCGCGACTTCCCGATGCTCATCGACCTGCACCAGCAGGGCCGTCTCGACCTGGGTGCCTTCGTCACCGAGACCATCGGGCTCGACGAGATCGAGCAGGCCTTCGCCCGGATGCACGAGGGTGACGTCCTGCGCTCGGTGGTGGTCCTCTGATGGCCGCCCGCATCGACCACCTCGTCACCTCCGGCACCTTCGCCCTCGACGGCGGCGAGTGGGACGTCGACAACAACGTCTGGATCGTCGGCGACGACAGCGAAGCCGTCGTCATCGACGCCGCCCATGACGCGGCCGCGATCGAGGCCGCGCTCGGCGGCCGTACGCTGCGCGCGATCATCTGCACCCACGCGCACAACGACCACATCGACGCGGCCCCGGCCCTCGCCGACGCCACCGGCGCGCCGATCCTGCTGCACCCCGACGACCTGGAGCTGTGGCGGCAGACCCATCCGGACCGCACCCCCGACGCCGAACTGGCCGACGGGCAGGAGCTGGAGGTCGCCGGAACCCGGCTGACGGTCCTGCACACCCCCGGCCACGCCCCGGGAGCCGTCTGCCTCCACGCTCCGGAGCTCGCCACCGTCTTCACGGGCGACACCCTCTTCCAGGGCGGTCCCGGAGCCACCGGGCGGTCCTTCTCGCACTTCCCGACGATCATCGACTCGATCAGGGACCGGCTGCTCACCCTGCCGCCGGAGACCGCCGTACGCACCGGACACGGGGACCCCACCACCATCGGAGCCGAGGCCCCGCAGCTTCAGGACTGGATCGCCCGCGGTCACTGAACAGCGACCGCGGCGGGGTTCACCGGTCCGGCCACCCGGAGAGCCGCAGGGCGCTCTCGAAGCGGTGCGCGGCGCCCGTGACCGGATCGGTGAACTCCAGGACCTTCGCCAGCAGTTGCAGGGGGTGCCCGTGGTCCACCCGCTCGGGATCGGGCTCCACCACCGGATAGACCGGATCGTTCGCCAACGGCAGCCCCAGCGCGTTCATATGGACCCGCAGCTGATGGGTGCGGCCGGTCGCGGGCAGCAGTCGGTAGCGGCCCAGGCCGCCCCGGTGTCCGATGAGCTCGATCCGGCTCTCGCTGTTCGCCGGGCCCGGCTCCTCGCGCGCGGCGATGACCCCGCGCTCCTTCACGATCCGGCTGTGCACGGTGCGCGGGAGCGTGACCTCCGGGTCGTACGGAGCCACCGCCTCGTACTCCTTGCGCACCAGCCGGTCCCGGAACAGCGTCTGATAGGCGCCCCGGTCCGCCGCCCGTACGACGCAGAGCACCAGGCCCGCCGTGAGCCGGTCCAGCCGGTGCGCGGGCTGGAGCTCCGGCAGCCCCAGCCCGTCGCGCAGCCGGGCGACCAGGGTCTCGGTGACATGCCGGCCACGTGGAGTGGTGGCCAGGAAGTGCGGCTTGTCCGCGATCAGCAGACGCTCGTCGCGGTACACGATGCCGACGGGGAAGGGCACCGGCTCCTCGGGTGCGAAGTCCCGGTGGAACCAGAGATACCGCCCGGCCGTATACGGCTCGTCCGCGCCCACCGCACCGCCGTCGGCCCCGACGAACCGGCCGTCGGCCAGCATGGTGTCCACCCTCGCGGCGCCGATCGCCCCCGCGAACCGGTCCAGCAGATGGTCCCGCACGGTGGGCCAGGCCGCCGCCGGATCCACCGGGAGCCGCACCCGCACCGGGTCGACGCCCGCACGCTGGGGGAGCGGGGCGGCGGGAGGTCTCGCCCGTCCTCTCATCTTCCCTCCGGAAAAGGCGAAAACCCCCAGGTGACCTGGGGGTTTTCCGCTGGTGTCCGAGGGGGGACTTGAACCCCCACGCCCGATAAAGGGCACTAGCACCTCAAGCTAGCGCGTCTGCCATTCCGCCACCCGGACCGGGTGTCGTCGTCCGGGCCTGGCCCGTTCCGACGTGGAAAACCATAGCAAACATTCGGGGGTGCTCGATCACGCCCTCGGTCATGTGAAGGGCGCATGACGGGAGGCGGGCGGTCTTGGGTGCGCGGGGTCGGGCGCGCGAGTATGAGGGGGGAGCACCACCGCGACAGTGGAAGGAAGCAGCGTGAGCGAGACCAAGACGGCCCGGGCCGGCATCGGCGAGACCGCCGAGAACGAGGTCGTGGACCTCTGTCGTGACCTGATCCGGATCGACACCAGCAATTACGGCGACCACTCGGGCCCCGGCGAGCGGGCCGCCGCGGAGTACGTGGCCGAGAAGCTCGCCGAGGTCGGGCTCGAACCGCAGATCTTCGAGTCCCACAAGGGCCGTGCCTCGACGGTGGCCCGGATCGAGGGCGAGGACCCCTCCAAGCCGGCCCTGCTGATCCACGGGCACACCGACGTCGTGCCGGCCAACGCGGCGGACTGGACGCACGACCCGTTCTCCGGTGAGATCGCGGACGGCTGCGTCTGGGGACGTGGCGCGGTCGACATGAAGGACATGGACGCGATGACCCTCGCGGTGGTCCGTGAGCGCATGCGCAGCGGCCGTAAGCCCCCGCGCGACATCGTGCTGGCCTTCCTGGCCGACGAGGAGGCGGGCGGCACGTTCGGCGCGCGCCACCTCGTCGACAACCACCGTGACCTCTTCGACGGCGTCACCGAGGCGATCGGTGAGGTCGGCGGCTTCTCGTTCACCGTCAACGAGAACCTGCGCCTCTACCTGGTGGAGACCGCGCAGAAGGGCATGCACTGGATGCGGCTCACGGTGGACGGCACCGCCGGGCACGGCTCGATGACCAACGACGACAACGCCATCACCGAGCTCTGCGAGGCCGTCGGCCGGCTGGGACGGCACAAGTGGCCGGTCAGGGTGACCAAGACCGTGCGGTCCTTCCTCGACGAGCTGTCCGACGCCCTGGGCACCCCGCTGGACCCCGAGGACATGGAGGCCACGCTCGCCAAGCTCGGCGGGATCGCCAAGATGGTCGGCGCCACCCTGCGGAACTCCGCGGCCCCCACCATGCTCGGCGCCGGCTACAAGGTGAACGTGATCCCCGGACAGGCCACCGCACACGTGGACGGCCGCTTCCTGCCCGGTTACGAGGAGGAGTTCCTGGCCGACCTCGACCGGATCCTCGGACCGCGGGTGCGGCGTGAGGACGTGCACGGCGACAAGGCGCTGGAGACCGGCTTCGACGGATCGCTGGTGGACGCCATCCAGCTCGCGCTCAAGGCCGAGGACCCGATCGCCCGCGCCGTGCCGTACATGCTGTCCGGCGGTACCGACGCCAAGTCCTTCGACGACCTCGGGATCCGCTGCTTCGGCTTCGCCCCGCTGAAGCTGCCGCCGGAGCTGGACTTCGCGGGCATGTTCCACGGCGTCGACGAGCGGGTGCCGGTGGACGGCCTGAAGTTCGGCACCCGGGTGCTCGACCGGTTCATCGACCACTCCTGAGCCCCGGGTCCACCAAAATCGCCAGCCTGTACGTATCTCACCGGAAAGGGTGAAAGGGGTCGCGCACTCGTAGCCCCGTCACTTCCTCCTCGTTACACGTGATGCGGTCCGCGGCTGGGACCGCACTTGTCAACCAGGAGGAATAATGATCAAGAAGGTCGTCGCAATCGCGGCTGCTACCGGTGGTCTCGTGCTCGCGGGTGCGGGTATGGCTGCCGCCGACTCCGGTGCCCAGGGTGCCGCCATCGGCAGCCCCGGCGTGCTCTCGGGCAACGTCGTTCAGGTTCCGGTCCACGTTCCGGTGAACCTGTGCGGCAACACCGTTTCCGTGATCGGGCTGCTGAACCCCGCCTTCGGCAACACCTGCGTCAACGCGTGACGATGCGCGTCAACCCGTGAGGGTTTGAGTCCGGTCGGCCTCGGGGTGCGCGCCATGCGCCCCGGGGCCGCTGGGCATTCGGCCCCCCGCACGGCTGTGCCCGGGGCATTTCGGTAGGCAGAAGGCAGGAAGACAACCTATGCGACAGGTCACACGTAAAGGCCTGATCACCATGGCAGCGGCGGGCGGAGTGCTCGCGCTCGGCGGCGGTTACGCGCACGCCGACGCGGGTGCGGCCGGCGCCGCGTCGAATTCCCCGGGAGTGCTCTCGGGCAATTCGATCCAGGTCCCGATCGATGTACCCGTCAACGCCTGCGGAAACTCCGTGGACGTCGGCGGTCTGCTCAACCCCACGAGCGGAAACGACTGCGGGAACGGCTCGTCGGAGGCCGCCCAGGACTCCGGACACGGAGCCGCCCGGACGTCAGGACACGGCGCCGCCCAGGCGTCAGGACACGAGGAGGCCGCCGACAGCGGGGCGGGCACCGGTCGGCACCGTGCCCCGGGCACCTCGGGCACCTCGGCCCAGGCGGTGACGAAGGGGTCACCCGGGATCCTCTCCGGCAACCAGGTCCAGGCGCCGGTCGAGGTCCCCCTCAACGTCTGCGGCAACAGCGTCACCGTCGGCGGACTGCTCAACCCGGTCTTCGGCAACGACTGCGAGAACGACACGGGGACGGTCCCGCCCCCCGTCGTCCCGCAGACGCCGCACACCCCGGAGAAGCCGGCCACGCCGGACGCCCCTCCGGCTCCTGAGCCCCAGATCGTGGGCGAACAGCTGGCGCACACCGGTGCGGGCGGGCTCGACCTGCTCATCCCGGCGAGCGCGGGTCTGCTGCTCGCAGGCGCGGGCACGGTCCTGTACCGGCGTTCGCGCGGCGCCGCCGCACAGCGGTAGCGCGGGGCAGGTACGACGAGCGGGTTCCGCGCACGCGGGACCCGCTTTCCCTTACCAGGTGGGCCGCAGCTGGCGGATGATGCGGCGGCGCAGCCGTACCCTGCGGCTGCCGTCGCGGCGCAGCGTCAACCGGTCCAACTCCCAGTGCCCGTACTCGGCATGGTCGGTCAGCAGGCGGGCCGCCTCCTTGCGGGACACCCCGCGCGGCACGTACACATCGACAAATTCGTATTCCGGCATCGCATCTATTGTGCGGGCAGACCCCCGGTACGGATAGCGTCTGTCCTATGTCTGATGCTGCGCAGCCCACCGCTGCCGAGGTACGCGCCGCCGCCGATGCAGTCAAAACCGCGCTCGACCGCCACCTCCAGGCAGTCGAACGCCGTACCGGGGACGACGACCCCGCCGTCTACGACGCGTTCAACGCACTGGCCGCTGCGGCCGAGGTCTACGACGAACTCCTCTACGACCGTCACGACGAGGTCACCCCCTTCGAGATCCCGGCCGCGCAGGACTCCCTCCCGCCCTACGCGGGACCCGAGGAACCCCATGCGGTCAGCGTGCTGATCAGGCGCGACTACGCGGTGGCGGAGCCCACCCGGCTGCTCGCCCAGGCGCAGCGGCTCGCCGACCTCGATCCGGAGGGGCAGGAGGACGGCGTGGTGGCGACCGCGGGCGCCGGTGTGCATGCCGCGCTCGGCGTGGTGTTCGGCGAGTACGAGGCGGACGAAATCGCCTCCCGGCACAAGGAGTTCGGCCTGGAGGAGGGGGACTCCACCCTCTGGGTCTGTGCCGTGGACGAGCTTCCGGAGCCGGGGGAGTGGCTCGGGGCGCCCTTCGACGAGGCGGACCCCGCGATGGTGGTCTGCCGCTTCGATGTCAGCTCGGTCTTCGACGAGGAGGACGAGCTGGACGAGGAACCGGAGGACGTCGTCGCGGATCTCACCTGATCCCGCCGCCCTCCGGGCCCGGTCCTGACGAAACCCCCTACGAGGCGTCCGGGGTCGGCAGCGCCTCCAGCAGGGGGCGCAGCCGGGTCGTCCGCTCCTGGGCGGGCACATCGGCCACCGCGCGGGGCAGGGCCTGGTCCACGCCGTGCACCACGGACAGGTGCCGCTCCCCGCGGCTGAACGCGGTGTACACCCAGGGCCTGCTGAGCCCCTGCGCGGCGTCGCCGGGCAGGACGACGACCACGGCGGGCCAGCGCATCCCGGCCGCCTGGTGGGCGCTGAGCGCCCAGCCGTGGCGCACCGAGGCCTCCACCCGGTCCTGGGGGATGACGACCGGAGTGCCCGCGCAGTCCAGGCGCAGGCCGTCGGCGTCGGCCGAGACGACCGTGGCGGGCACCACCCTGCCGGGTGCCGGTACGTGGACCACCCGGTCGCCGGGGTCGAAGCCGCCGAACCGGCCGGGCCCGGGGTTGAGCCGCTGCTTGAGCGCGGCGTTCAGCGCGGTCGTGCCCGCGGAGCCGCCGTGCCCGACCGTGATCACCTGGGTGTCGGACGTGGGTACGCCGATGGCGCGCGGCACCGAGTCGGCCACCAGCTGCACGGTGCGGTGGACGGCCTCGCCGGCGTCCCGGACGGGCACGATCACCACTTCCTTGCCCGGCGCCTCGACCTGGCCGAGCTCGCCGACGCCGATCCCGGAGACCAGCTCGCCGATCGGGCCGGGGTCGGGGGTGCGCGAGACCACGTGCGGGCAGGCGCGCGCCGCGACGACATCGGCGAAGACCCGGCCCGCACCGGCGGACCCGAGCACGCCCGGGTCGCCGCTCAGGATCAGCCGCGTCCCGTCGCCGAGCGACTCCACCAGCATCGCGGCCGTCTCGACGTCGACCTGCGGGGCGTCCAGCACCACCAGCAGGTCCACGGCGAACGCGCCCTCCGGGTCCCGGCCCGGCCCGTCCTCGCCCGAGAGCAGGGCGGAGAGTGTGACGGCGGCCCCGGGATCACCGGCAGCGGCCGCGAGCCTGCGCTGCCCGTCCGCGCTGTGGGTGGTGCCCAGCGCCCGCAGCCCGAGACCGCGGGCCGCCGCGATGAGGGCCGCCGGCTCGTCCCGGGCGCACTCGCCCCCGCTGTGGACCACCAGACCGGCGGTCGCCGCGGCTCTGATCAGCTCCCCCGCCGACGGGGTCGGGGCAGCGGCAGCCGCATCCGTCCAGTCGGCGCCCTTCTCGCAGGAATTGACCAGCCGGGCCAGTCCGTCGGCGAGGCTCTCCTCCGCCAGGGCGTACCGGTCGAGACCGAGCAGGACCCGCACCGGCTCCGTGTCGCTCCGCGTCCCGTCCCCGGCCTCGTACCCGTCGCCGCCCCCGGACGGCTCTCCGGCGTCCTGCGCCCCCTCGGGCTCCATGACAGCGTCCTCGGCTTCGTCCTCCTGGAAGACAAGGACGACGCCTTCGGCCACGGCGTGCTGGACGGCTTCCCCGGGATCGCTCACAGCGAAGCCGGCCAGTGCCGTCCGCACCTCGTCGGCGTCCATCGCGGTGTGGCCCCGCAGCGCCGCCTGCTCCAGCAGCCGGCCCACCAGGGCCGCGGTGCGCCGCCCGTCGTCGGGGCCGCACCCGGCACCCAGCAGCGCCCGCGCGAAACCGTCCGCCTGCTCGGGCCGTACACCGGGCAGGGACAGCAGCTGCCAGGGGTCGTCGCGCAGGCGGGCGGCGGCGCCCTCGCCGAGCGTCGCGGCGGCCGGGCGTGCCAGGGCCTCGGGGGCCCCG
Organism: Streptomyces sp. NBC_01012; assembly: GCF_045162755.1. Taxonomy (NCBI): domain Bacteria; kingdom Bacillati; phylum Actinomycetota; class Actinomycetes; order Kitasatosporales; family Streptomycetaceae; genus Streptomyces; species Streptomyces sp. NBC_01012. The sequence goes on from NZ_CP108688.1 coordinate 6,403,093, forward strand.
CCCTCGGCGAGCACCTCCGCGACCGCCGCGGCGGCCTCGAGGGAGGCACCCCGCTGCGCGGGCCGCTCCGGGGCGGGCGCGGGACGGGCGGGCGCGGCAGCGGCCGCGGGGGCCGTCCTGCGGGGCGCGGGCGCCGACGCCGGGGAGTCGAAGAAGGCGTTGGCCGGCTTCTCGCCGCTCTCCACCGCGCGCACCGCCGCGAGCAGATCGGCCGCAGGGCCGCTCAGCTTCGCACCGGCCGCGATCGGCCCTTCCTTCTCGGCCTTGCGCTGTTCGATCCGCTCACGGAGCTCGCGCTGCGCGGCCAGCTCCGCCTCGGCCTCCGAAGGAGCGCTCTCCGCGCTCTTCGCGCCGTCCGTGGCCCCCTCCGCGCTCCCCGCGCCGCCTTCGGCGTGGCTGCCGGGCGTGTCGGCGGCCTCGGTACCGGCGTCGTCGACGCCCTCGACGCCCTCGGCCGTGGTGTCATCGGCCGTGAGGTCCGGGGTCTCTCCCCGGGGGTGCGCAGTCACAGCGTGCTCCAGTCCTGGTCGGGATAGCGGTGCACGGGCGCCGACACATCGTCGAGCGCCTGGCAGATCTCGTCAGGAAGACTAAGCGCCTCCACTGACAACGCCTCGGTCAGCTGCTGCGCGTTCCGCGCGCCGACGACCGGGGCCGTCACCCCGGGCCGGTCCCGCACCCAGGCGAGCGCGACCTGGAGGGGCGTCGTGGCGAGCCCGTCGGCGGCCGTGGCCACCGCGTCCACGATCCGGCCCGCCGCCTCGTCGAGGTAGGGCTCGACGAACGGAGCCAGCTGCTCCGATGCCCCCCGGGAGTCGGACGGTGTGCCCGTGCGGTACTTGCCCGTCAGCACCCCACGGCCCAGCGGGGACGAGGGGAGCAGTCCCACCCCGAGGTCGAGCGCGGCCGGCAGCACCTCACGCTCGACCCCCCGCTGGAGCAGCGAGTACTCCATCTGCGTGGAGGCCAGCCGGGTCCGGGGTCCGGGCGCGGCGAGCTGCCAGGTGGCCGCCTTGGCCAGCTGCCATCCGCTGAAGTTGGACACTCCCGCGTACCGGACGCGCCCCGACGAGACGGCCAGGTCCAGCGCCTGGAGGGTCTCGTCCAGAGGCGTCACGGGATCGAAGGCATGGACCTGCCACAGATCGACGTAGTCGGTCCCGAGCCTCCGCAGGGACGCGTCGAGCGCCGCGATCAGGTGCCCGCGCGATCCGTCGAACCTGCGGTAGGGGTCGGGCACGCTGCCCGCCTTGGTCGCGACGATCAGATCCTGCCGGGGCACCAGACTGTCCAGGAGGCGCCCCAGCAGGTATTCGGCCTCCCCGCCGCCGTAGACGTCGGCGGTGTCGACGAGGGTGCCGCCCATGTCCCAGAAGACCTTGAGCTGGTCGGCGGCGTCGTGTTCGTCGGTGTCCCGGCCCCAGGTGAGGGTGCCGAGACCGATCCGGGACACGCGAAGGCCCGTACGGCCGAGATGCCTCTGCTCCATGGGCGCTGAGATTACTGGCCAAGGCCCCACGGGGTGGAGGCCCCTGGGCAACGGCTGTCTCCTCCGGGAGCCTGCCGCAATCCGGAACCCCGCGCTAGAGTCCCGGTCAAAGGAACGTTACTGATCAGTAGAGGAGCGTGGGTATGCGGCTCGGCATCAATCTCGGTTACTGGGGTGCGGGGATGGACGACGACAATCTCGCCGTCGCCCAGGAGGCCGACCGGCTCGGCTACGACGTCTGCTGGGCGGCGGAGGCCTACGGCTCCGACGTACCGACCGTGCTCGCCTGGGTCGCGGCCAGGACCGAGTCCATCGACGTGGGCTCCGCGATCATGCAGATCCCGGCCCGTCAGCCGGCCATGACGGCCATGACGGCCGCCACCCTCGACTCGCTCTCCGGAGGCCGCTTCCGCCTCGGCCTCGGCGTCTCGGGACCGCAGGTATCCGAGGGCTGGTACGGCGTCAAGTTCGACAAGCCGCTGGCCCGCACCCGTGAGTACGTCGAGATCGTGCGCAAGGCCATGTCCCGGGAGCGGCTGTCCTACGAGGGCGAGCACTGGACGCTGCCGCTGCCGGACGGCCCCGGCAAGCCCATCAAGCTGACCGTCCACCCGCAGCGCGAGCACATCCCGCTCTACATCGCGGCGATCGGCCCGAAGAACCTGGAGCAGACCGGCGAGATCGCCGACGGAGCCCTGCTGATCTTCCCGTCGGCCGACCACCTGGAGGAGACCGCGGTCAAGCACCTGCGGGCCGGGCGGGAGAAGGCGGGCAGGACGATGGACGGCTTCGACGTCTGTCCCACCCTGCCGCTCGCGGTCGGTGACGACATCAACGGCCTCGCCGACATGTTCCGCCCGTACACCGCGCTCTACGTCGGCGGCATGGGCAGCAGGAAGCAGAACTTCTACAACCAGCTCGCCCAGCGCATGGGCTACGAGAAGGAGGCCGCCGAGATCCAGGACAAGTACCTGGCCGGCGACAAGTCCGGCGCCGCAGCCGCCGTACCGCACCAGCTCATCGACCAGACCACGCTGCTCGGCCCGGTGGACCGGATCGCCGACCGGATGCAGGCGTACGCCGCCGCGGGTGTCACGACGCTGACCCTCGCCCCGGCCGGCTTCACGCTCGACGAGCGGATCGCCGCCCTGCGCGCCGGAACCGACGCCCTGGAGCGCTCCGGCCTCGCCGCGTGACCGTCCGAGCCGCTCCCCGTCCCGCCGGGGCGTGGGTGCCGGCGGCAGTTTGACGACACACCCTACGGCCGTGGTGGGGGCTCGGGGGTCCTCCCCGCCACGGCCGTCACACGGAACAACGTGCCGCGGGCCGACGGGTTACGCCCCGTACTCCTCCCGGGACGCCCGGGCAGGTCCGGCCGCCGGGAGGCGCCCGTTCGGCCCTGGCGGGCCCTGCTCCTGTTGCCTACCGACGCGTACCGAATTTGACTGTGCCTCTGCGGACACCGGTGCGAAAGGTGACAGTCATGCTCTCGGCAAAGAGCCTGTTCCAGGAGATCCTCGACAACGACGAGTCGTTCCGGCTCTTCTGCTCGATCGCCGCCGGCGGAGAGACACAGGGCGGCTGGGAGAACGGGCGTATCGCCGCACTCGTCCCCCCGGGACTGCGCGAGCTGGCACCCAAGATCGCCCGGCACGGCGCCGACGAGGACAAGCACGGCCGCATCTTCAACGCCCTGCTGAAGCAGCGCGGACTCCAGCCCGTGGTCGTGCCGTACGAGACCGACTACACCCTCCTGCTGGAGCGCCGGGGCATCGGCCTGGCCCATGACCGGCTCAGCCGCGACGAGCCGCTCACCGAGCGGGAGATCATCGTCTACCTGGCCCACAGCAGGGTCACCGAGCAGCGGGCGTCGGAAGAGATGCGGCTCCTGCTCAAGCACTTCGCCGCGCACCCCGCGCTCGGCCGCGCCGTGAGGATGATCTCGCGGGACGAGGACACCCATCTCGCCTACTGCCACGAGGAGCTCCTGCGCTTCGCCCGCGCCGGACACGGCCGGACGATCCAGTCCGTCCTGCGGGAGTGCGCACGGGCCGAGATCCGCGTGTACCGCGACGTCAGCCTCGCCGTGATGAGCCAGATGGGCACCGTGCTGCGCTGGCCCCGCCCCAAGGCCGCCGCACTCGCCGCCGGCATCCACGCGATGTACGCCTACGAGCGGCTCGGCGGCTGGCGGCGCATGGTCAGCCTCGAACAGCCCGCCCCCGCCCTGCGCGACGCACTGGGCGGCCCCGCCCTGCCCGAGACCGAGTACGCCTGAGGCGGCCCGGCCCCGCATCCGGCCCGCCCTACATCCAGCCGCGGCGCTTGAACAGCCGGTACAGACCGATGACCGCGATGCCCATCAGCGCGATCACCGCCGGATACGTCCACACCCAGTCGAGCTCCGGCATGTGGTGGAAGTTCATCCCGTAGATCCCGGCCACCATGGTCGGCACGGCGGCCATGGCGGCCCACGCCGAGATCTTCCGCATGTCGTCGTTCTGCCGGACGCCGACCTGAGCCAGGTGCGCCGACAGAATGTCCGAGAGCAGCCGGTCGAGCCCCTCCACATGCTCGACGGCCCGCGTCAGGTGGTCGTCCACGTCCCGGAAGAACGGCTGCGAACCCGTGTCGACGAACGGCACGCCCGCGCTCGACAGCCGCGCCATCGGAGCGCCCAGCGGATTGGTCGCCCGGCGGAATTCGAGCACCTGCCGCTTGAAGGTGTAGATGCTCGCCGCCGTGTTCGTGGAGTCCCCGGACCCGGTCGGGGCGAAGACCTGGGCCTCCAGCTCCTCCAGGTCGGACTGGAGCTCCGACGCCACCTCCAGGTAGTGGTCCACCACCGCGTCGCTGACCGCGTAGAGCACCGATGTGGGGCCGTGCCTGAGGACCTCGGGCTCCGCCTCGAGACGGCGGCGTACCGCCGTGAGGGGAGCGCCCTCGCCGTGCCGCACCGTCACCACGAAGGAGTCGCCCATGAACAGCATCAGCTCACCGGCGGTCACGGTGTCGCTCTCCGGCTCGTAGACCACCGGCTTGATGACCACGAACACGGAGTCGTCGTAGATCTCCAGCTTGGGCCGCTGGTGGGCGCGCAGGGCGTCCTCCACCGCCAGCGGGTGCAGCCCGAACTCGGCGCTGACCCGGCCGAACTCCTTCTCCGTCGGCTCGTGCAGCCCGATCCAGACGAACGCGTCCCCGGTGGCACGTGCCTCGTCGAGGGCGTCGGAGAAGTCGGCGGGGCCCTCGGTCCTGCGCCCGTCCCGGTAAATTCCGCAGTCGACGATCACCCGCGCATTCTTCCCTGCCGCGAAGTGTTCACGCACCTCTACGCTGGCAGGTATGCCCACGCTCATCCTTGTACGTCACGGACGCTCGACCGCCAACACCTCCGGGGTGCTCGCCGGCCGGACCCCCGGTGTCTCCCTCGACGAACGCGGCGCGGAACAGGCCGCCGCGCTCCCCGGCCGACTGTCGGCCCTCACGTTCGCGGCGGCCGTCAGCAGCCCGCTCCAGCGGTGCCACGAGACGCTCCAGCCCCTGCTGGACGCCCGCCCGGACCTCCCGCTGCACACCGAGGAGCGGATCAGCGAATGCGACTACGGGGACTGGTCGGGCCGCAAGCTCGCCGAGCTCTCCGACGAACCGCTGATGAGGGTCGTCCAGCAGCACCCCTCGGCCGCGGCCTTCCCCGGCGGTGAGTCCATGCGGGCCATGCAGGCCAGGGCGGTCGAGGCCGTACGCGACTGGAACGCCCGGATCGAGGCGGAGCACGGCGAGGACGCCACCTATGTGATGTGCTCGCACGGCGACATCATCAAGGCGCTCGTCGCCGACGCGCTCGGCATGCACCTCGACCTCTTCCAGCGCCTGCACGCCGACCCGTGTTCGGTCACCGCGATCCGCTACACCCCGCTGCGGCCGTTCCTCCTCCGGCTCGGCGACACCGGCGACTTCGCGTCACTCGCCCCACGCGAACAGGCCATCGGGGCCGACGCCACGGGGGACACGGCGGCGGACGCGGCCGTGGGGGGCGGCGCTGGGGCACCGTGATCGCTCGGCGCAGTAGGGTGGACGCGCCGTAGAGGCCTTGTGGGGCATCCCACCGGGCCCCCGGGCCCGCGCCCCATCCGCCATCACATTCTCAAGGGAGACAGGACGTGTCCCGTCAGGTGTTCCTCTACGACCCACCGGACCGTTTCGTGGCCGGCACGGTCGGGCTGCCTGGCCGCCGTACGTTTTTCCTCCAGGCGACCCAGCTCGGCCGGGTCACCAGCGTGGCCCTGGAGAAGACCCAGGTCGCCGCGCTCGCCGAACGGATCGACGAGCTTCTCGACGAGGTCGTCCGGCGGACCGGCGGCAACTCACCGGTGCCCGCGGTGGCGCCCATGGACGTCGCCGACACAGCGCCCCTGGACGTCCCCGTCGAGGAGGAGTTCAGGGTCGGCACGATGGCGCTCGCCTGGGACGGCGAGGAGCAGCGCATGATCGTCGAGGCGCAGGCACTCGTCGAGCTGGACGCCGACTCCGAGGACGACCTCGCCGAGGCGGAGGAAAGGCTCCTGCAGGACGAGGAGAACGGCCCGCCGATGCTGCGCGTCCGGCTGAGCGGCGCCCAGGCGCGGGCGTTCGCCAAGCGCGCGCTGGACGTCGTGAACGCGGGCCGCCCGCCCTGCCCGCTGTGCAGCCTGCCGCTCGACCCGGAAGGACACGTATGCCCGCGCCAGAACGGATACCGTCGCGGGGCCTGACGGAGGAGGGGCTGCGCACCCTGCTCGCCGAGGGGGAGCTCACGGTCCTCGGACAGGTCCGTGGCGCCTCGAACGCCGTGCTGTACTGCACGGTCGCCCACGAGGGCGAGGTACGCCACTGCGTCTACAAGCCGGTCGCGGGCGAGCAGCCGCTGTGGGACTTCCCGGACGGCACACTCGCCCGGCGCGAGGTCGCCGCGTACGAGATCTCCGAGGCCACCGGCTGGGGTCTCGTACCGCCGACGGTGCTGCGCGAGGGCCCCTACGGCGAGGGGATGTGCCAGCTGTGGATCGAGGCGGAGCCCGAGGCCGGCGAGGGCGACGAGGCCACCGCGGCGTCCTCCCAGGGTCTGCCGCCCCTGCTCGCGCTCGTCGAGGACGAGGAGCCGGGCGAGGGCTGGAAGGCCGTCGGCTTCGCCGATGTGGGGGAGGGCAGAACGGCCCTGCTGGTGCACGCCGACGATCCCCGGCTGCGCAGGCTCGCGGTGCTGGACGCGGTGATCAACAACGGTGACCGCAAGGGCGGGCACCTGCTGCCCGCACCCGGCGGGCGGCTGTACGGCATCGACCACGGGGTCACCTTCAACGCGGACGACAAGCTGCGGACGCTGCTGTGGGGTTGGGCGGGAGAGCCGCTGACACCGGAGGCCGCCGAGGTGCTCGGCCGGCTGTCCACCGCCCTGGAACCGGGCGCGGCGCTCGCCACCCGGTTGGCGGAACTGATCACCACCGCGGAGACCGAGGCCCTGCGCGGCCGGGTGGAGAGCCTGCGCACGTCCGGCCGCCACCCTCAGCCGAGCGGCGACTGGCCGGCGATCCCGTGGCCGCCGGTGTGAGACCGGGCGGACCGGCGGCCCGGCCATGACCCGCCGGCGAAGGCGACGTAGAGGATGACCGTCCGGAGCGCAAGACCGCCTCTTCGGCCATGATCTGGCATCCGGTTCGTATCCGGATGCGTCGTCCGGTTACGCTCATGACATGCATGCCTGGCCCGCTTCTGAGGTCCCCGCCCTGCCTGGCAAGGGCCGCGACCTTCGGATCCACGACACCGCGACCGGCGGACGGATCACCCTTGACCCCGGTCCCGTCGCCCGCATCTACGTCTGCGGCATCACGCCGTACGACGCGACCCACATGGGTCATGCGGCGACCTACAACGCGTTCGACCTCGTTCAGCGCGTGTGGCTCGACACCAAGCGGCAGGTCCACTACGTCCAGAACGTGACCGACGTGGACGATCCGCTGCTGGAGCGGGCCGTCCGCGACGGCGAGGACTGGACCGCGCTCGCGGAGCGCGAGACGGCCCTCTTCCGGGAGGACATGACCGCCCTGCGCATGCTCCCCCCGAAGCACTACATCGGGGCCGTCGAGGCGATACCCGGCATCGTCCCGCTCGTCGAACGTCTCCGTGACGCGGGCGCCGCCTACGAACTCGACGGCGATGTGTACTTCTCCGTCGACTGCGACCCGCACTTCGGCGAGGTCGCCGGCCTCGACGCCGGGACCATGCGGGCGCTCTCCGCCGAGCGGGGCGGTGACCCGGACCGTCCGGGCAAGAAGAACCCGCTCGACCCGATGCTCTGGATGGCCGCCCGTGAGGGTGAGCCGAGCTGGGACGGCGGCACCCTCGGCCGCGGCCGGCCCGGCTGGCACATCGAGTGTGTGGCCATCGCGCTCGACCACCTCGGAATGACCTTCGACGTACAGGGCGGGGGCTCCGACCTCGCCTTCCCGCACCACGAGATGGGTGCGTCGCACGCTCAGGCGCTGACCGGCGAATACCCCTTCGCCCGTGCCTATGTGCACGCCGGCATGGTCGCCCTGGACGGCGAGAAGATGTCCAAGTCCAAGGGCAACCTCGTCTTCGTGTCGGCACTGCGCCGCGACGACGTGGACCCCGCGGCGATCAGGCTCGCCCTGCTCGCGAACCACTACAGGTCCGACTGGGAGTGGACCGACCAGGTGCTGGCCGATGCCGTCGAGCGTCTCGCCCGGTGGCGTGCCGCCGTCTCCCGGCCCGACGGGCTCTCCGCCGACGCCCTGGTCGAGGAGGTGCGTGAGGCCCTGGCCGACGATCTGGACTCCCCGGCCGCACTCGCCGCCGTGGACCGCTGGGCCGAGCGCCAGACCGCCGCAGGCGGTACGGACGAGGGCGCGCCCGGACTGGTCTCGCGCACCGTCGACGCCCTCCTGGGCGTCGCGCTCTGACCCGCACCCCCTGACAGCACAGGACGGCCCCGGACCTCGCGAGAGACCTGCGAAGTCCGGGGCCGTCCTGTGTCATGTCCCGGAAGTGGGGTTCAGTCGTCCGACGCGTCCTCGTCGGGCCCGGAGGCCGGCGGATCCTCGGGCGGTGGGCCGCCGTCGGAGTCCTTCGGCCTGCCCTTGTCGGGACGCTTCGGCTTCGGCGGCCTCGTACGGTCGCTGGGGGTGTCCCGCAGGAAGGGCAGATCGCCGCCGCTCTCCGTGGCATGACCGCCCGGCGGCTGGCCGGGGCCTCCGACGTCCCTGCGGCGCAGATAGCGCTCGAACTCACGGGCGATGGCCTCGCCGGACGCCTCGGGCAGCTCGGCGGTGTCCCGCGCCTCCTCCAGCGTCTGGACGTACTCGGCGACCTCGCTGTCCTCCGCCGCCAGCTGATCGACCCCGAGCTGCCAGGCGCGGGCGTCCTCGGGCAGCTCGCCCAGCGGGATCCGCAGCGAGAGCAGGTCCTCCAGCCGGTTCAGCAGCGCCAGCGTCGCCTTCGGGTTCGGCGGCTGCGACACGTAGTGCGGCACCGCGGCCCACAGGCTCACCGCGGGCACCCCCGCGTGCGTACAGGCCTCCTGGAGGATGCCGACGATGCCGGTCGGCCCCTCGTAACGCGTCTCCTCCAGATCCATGGTCCTCGCGAGGTCCGGATCCGAGGTGACCCCGCTGACCGGCACCGGCCTGGTGTGCGGGGTGTCGCCGAGCAGCGCCCCCAGGACGACGACCATCTCCACGCCCAGCTCATGGGCGAAGCCCAGGATCTCGTTGCAGTACGAACGCCAGCGCATGGAGGGCTCGATGCCACGGATCAGCACCAGGTCACGGGGCTTGTCGCCGCCGACCCTGACGACCGAGAGCCGCGTGGTGGGCCAGGTGATCCTGCGTGTCCCACCGTCCAGCCACACCGTGGGCCGGTTGACCTGGAAGTCGTAGTAGTCCTCGGCGTCGAGCGCCGCGAAGACCTCGCCCTTCCACTCCCGGTCCAGATGCGCGACCGCTGTGGAGGCGGCGTCACCGGCGTCGTTCCAGCCCTCGAACGCGGCCACCATGACCGGGTCGATCAGCTCGGGTACCCCCTCGAGCTCGATCACCCAGGCCTCCTTCCGAAGTTCCCTTGTGTACGGACCAACCTTACGGCTTCCGTCCGGTCCGACCCCAGCCGTTTGCATGCGGAGATGAAGCGTGCCACCTCATGATTCATCCGAGCTGTATCGAGCGAAACCGTCTCTGATCGTCCGGACCCCTGGACTCCGAGGCCGCCGGGAGGCTATACATCGGATGACCATGCAGAGATCCGATGTTATTTCCCTGGGGGCGCACATGAGTCTGACCGTCGTGGATGTCGAGGTCGACGACATCCGGTTCTCCACCTCGGAACAGCTGGACGGCTCGGACGCCATGAACCCCGACCCCGACTACTCCGCCGCCTATGTCGTCCTGCGTACGGACGGCGCGGGTGCGCAGGGGTACGGCTTCTGCTTCACCATCGGCCGCGGCAACGACGTCATGGCCGCGGCCATCGAGGCGCTCAGGTCCCATGTGGTGGGGCGCCCCGCCCCACGCACCGCCGCGGACCTGGCCGCCCTGTACCGGACGCTCACGCACGACTCCCAGCTGCGCTGGCTCGGCCCCGAGAAGGGCGTGATGCACATGGCGGCCGGAGCGGTCGTCAACGCGGCCTGGGACCTCGCGGCGCGGCTGGCGGGGAAGCCCGTGTGGCGCTTCCTCGCCGAGATGACGCCCGAAGAACTCGTCTCCCTCGTCGACTTCCGCTACCTCACGGACGCCCTCACCCCGCAGGAGGCGCTCGGCATCCTGCGGGCCGCCGAGCCCGGACGCGCGGAGCGCACCGAGCGGCTGCTGGCCGAGGGCTACCCGGCGTACACGACGTCGCCCGGCTGGCTCGGGTACGACGACGACAAGCTCGTACGGCTGGCCGAGGAGGCCGTCGCGGACGGTTTCACCCAGATCAAGCTGAAGGTCGGCGCCGATCTGGACGACGACATCCGCAGACTCGCGCTCGCCCGCCGGGCCGTCGGCCCCGGCATCAGGATCGCCGTCGACGCCAACCAGCGCTGGGACGTGGCCGGGGCGGTGGAGTGGATGACGGCGCTCGCCCCGTACGACCCGTACTGGATCGAGGAACCCACCAGCCCCGACGACATCCTTGGACACGCCGCCGTGCGCGCGGGCCAGCCCGTCAAGGTCGCCACCGGCGAACACATCGCCAACCGGGTGGTGTTCAAGCAGCTGCTCCAGGCAGACGCGGTCGACTTCGTCCAGATCGACGCCGCACGCGTCGCCGGGGTCAACGAGAACCTCGCGGTCCTGCTGCTCGCCGCCAGGTACGGCGTCCCGGTGTGCCCCCACGCCGGCGGCGTCGGACTGTGCGAACTGGTCCAGCACCTCGCGATGTTCGACTACATCGCGGTCTCGGGCAGCTGGGAGGACCGGGTCGTCGAGTACGTCGACCACCTCCACGAACACTTCGCCGACCCGGCCGTCGTCGAGAACGGCCGTTACGTCACCCCACGCCGGCCGGGCTTCTCGGCCCGGATGCTCCCCGAATCGATCGCAGGACACCGCTACCCGCAGGGCCGCGTCCGGCAGGCCCGCCACACACCGGAGGAGACCGACCGATGAGCTCTGCACAGGATTTCGACGGGCTGTCCGCCCTGGTGACGGGCGGTGCGTCCGGCATCGGGGCCGCGGTGACGGCCCTGCTGCTCGCCAGGGGCGCACGCGTCGCGGTACTCGACCGCGAGCCCCAGGGAGCCCCCGACGGCGCACTCGCCCTGGAGGCCGACGTCACGGACGACGACGCCGTACGCGAGGCCGTCGGCCGGGCCGCCGCCGAACTGGGCGGCCTGCACACCCTGGTGTCCAACGCGGGCATCGGCTCGATCGGCACCGTCGAGGACAACCCCGACGCGGAGTGGACGCGCGTACTGGACATCAATGTGCTCGGCATGGTCCGCACCGCCCGCCACGCGCTGCCCCATCTGCGGCGGTCCGCGGCCGAGCGGCCCGGCGCCGTCTCGATCACCCAGACCTGTTCGATCGCGGCGACCGCCGGTCTGCCGCAGCGCGCGCTCTACAGCGCCAGCAAGGGTGCTGTGCTCTCCCTCACCCTCGCGATGGCCGCCGACCACGTCCGCGAGGGGATCAGGGTCAACTGCGTCAACCCGGGGACCGCGGACACCCCGTGGATCGGCCGGCTGCTCGACCGGGCCGACGACCCGGTCGCCGAACGCGCCGCCCTCGACGCCCGCCAGCCGCTGGGCAGGCTGGTCTCCGCCGACGAGGTGGCCGCGGCCGTGGTCTATCTGGCGAGCCCGGCGGCCGCGTCCGTCACCGGCACCGCACTGGCCGTCGACGGTGGGATGCAGGGTCTGCGCCTGCGCCCCGCCGCCTCCTCACAGGGTTGAACGCAGCCACTGCTCCACGCTCGCCACGTGCACCGTCGCCCAGGACCTGGCCGCCTCCGGGTCCCGGTCCCGCAGCGCCGCCAGGATCGCCCGGTGCTCGTGCAGGGTGCGGCTGACCGCGTCCTGTTGGGTCAGCCCGCGCCACACCCTGGCCCGGGTGGTCGGACCCGACAGGCCGTCCAGCAGGGAGCACAGCACCGAGTTGCCGGAGTGCTGGACGATGCCGCGGTGGAACTCCAGATCGCCCGCGACCAGCGTCTCCACCGACGGGTCGGGGCCCAGCGCGTCCAACTGGGCTTCCAGCGTGTCCAGTTGCTCCTCCCCGATCCGCAGCGCCGCCATCGCCGTGGCCGCCGGCTCCAGGATCCGGCGCACCGCGAGGAACTCGAGCACCGTGTCGTCGCGGTGGAAGTCCACCACGAAGCTGAGTGCCTCCAGGAGCAGCTGCGGGTCCAGGCTGGTGACATAGGTGCCGTCGCCCTGACGGACGTCGAGGATCCGGATCAGTGACAGCGCGCGCACCGCCTCGCGCAGCGAGTTGCGCGAAAGGCCCAGTTCGGCCGCGAGTTCACTCTCCTTGGGGAGCCGGTCCCCGGGCGCCAGCGCACCCGAGACGATCATTCCCTTGATCTTCTCGATCGCTTCGTCGGTGACGGCCATACGGGCCTCCTCGCGCGCAATACATCCGATGTATGGACCTCATTATGCGCGCCCTCGCGTGACGCCGTGCCCCCGAGGGTCACAGGTCCCGCGCCCGCTCCACCAGGAGGCGGTGGAGGTCGTGTGCCGCGCGCGGGACGGAGCCCGACCTGCGGCGTTGCAACACCAGGAGAACGGCGGCGCCGTCGTCGTCGAGCGGCCGCCACACCAGCGTGCCGCTGCGCTCCAGTGGGTCGCCGACGACGCTGAAGTCGGGCAGCACGGTCGCGCCGAGCCCCTCGGCCACCATCAGCTTGCCCATCTCCGCGCCGTCCGTCGAGTACGAGAAGGCCGGGGCGCGGCCCGCGAGGAGCCGGTGCATGAAGCGGTGCATGACATATCCGGAGCGCATCACGATCAGCGGCTGCGCGAGCAGATCGCTCACCCGGACGGTCTCCCTGGCCGCCAGGGGGCTGTCGGGGCGCATGCAGACCACGGCCCGTCCGCGCAGCAGCTCCGTCGTCTGGAAGTCGGGTGGCAGGTCGTCGCCCTGGAGGTAGTTGACGAGCCCGAGGTCGAAGCTGCCTTCGAGGAGCGAGCGGTGGATCTCGGCCTGCTGAGCCCCGACGACCTCCACCTGGGTCATGGGATGGCTCGCACGGAACTCGCGTACGGCAGGCACCAGCAGGGGGACCGTCGCCGCGTTGACCGTCCCGAGCCGGATCATCCGGCTGGTCCGGTGCTGATGGTCGGCGGCCTGCCGCAGCCGGTCGACCGCGTCGATCACGCCGACGATGTGCGGCAGCAGCTCCCGGCCCTCGTCGCTGATCTTCGCCCCGGAGCGTCTGCGGTCCAGCAGGTCCACCCCGAGCTCGCGTTCGAGGTTGCGCACGGTCTCGCTCAGCGCCGGCTGGGAGAGATGGAGCTCCTCGGCGGCCCGCCGCAGCGAGCCCAGCCGTGTCACCGCCTCGATGTATTCGAGCTGTTCCACGCGCATGGGCACACACCCCCGGGAGCGGGACGGATCCACCGGCAGAGCCGCGTTGAAGGGAAACCCTATCAATGCCTCGCGATTGCCTACTCGACTGCCCGCCTCGGGAATGGCTACTGTGACGTGCATGAAGGACCGACGGAATCTCACGCAGCGACGTCATATCGACCTCGCACGTGTCGCCAGCGCGTTCTGTTGCCGCGAAGTCTGAGGGACCCCTCCTTCGCGCGCTGTCCCACGCCGTCCTGACCAGGACGGGCCTGCCCGATTCCGGGACCCCTCCCCGCCGGTGCCCCGGCGTTCCCCACCGACGCCCGTAGCGCCACGTGCCGCCCCGGCGCGCTGTGCGGCTCCGTGCCGCTCCGGGGCCGCCGTCGCACCGCCGTGCGCCGCGCCGTGCCGTCCTGTGCCCAGGGCCGCCGGGCGCTCCCCGCCCATGCCCGCTTCCCCGTCTCCGGGAGTCCTCATGTCCCTTCCCCCGTCCGCCGACCCCGTGCGCTTCGCGTACTGGGTGCCCAACGTCAGCGGTGGTCTGGTCACCAGCCGGATCGAACAACGCACCGACTGGGGTTACGACTACAACCGCGAGCTCGCTGTGCTCGCCGAGAACAACGGCTTCGACTACGCGCTCAGCCAGGTCCGCTACATGGCGAGTTACGGCGCCGAGTACCAGCACGAGTCGACGTCCTTCAGCCTCGCCCTGCTGCTGGCCACCGAGCGGCTCAAGGTCATCGCCGCCGTCCATCCCGGGCTGTGGCATCCGGGAGTGCTGGCCAAGCTCGGCGCGACCGCCGACCAGCTGTCCCAGGGGCGGTTCGCGGTCAACGTCGTCAGCGGCTGGTTCAAGGACGAGTTCACCGCGCTCGGCGAACCGTGGCTGGAGCACGACGAACGCTACCGCCGCTCCGAGGAGTTCATCCGGGCCCTGCGCTCCGTCTGGACCGAGGACCACGCCGAGCTGGCCGGGGACTTCTACCGGATCCGGGACTTCTCCCTCAAGCCCAAGCCGCTCAACACCGCCGAGCGCCCCCACCCGGAGATCTTCCAGGGCGGCAACTCCACGGCCGCCCGCGCCATGGCGGGCCGGGTCTCCGACTGGTACTTCAGCAACGGCAAGGACTTCGACGGCGTCACCGACCAGATCCAGGACGTGGCCCGGTCCGCGGCCGCCGCGGGCCGCACCGCGCCGAAATTCGGGCTCAACGGCTTCCTCATCGCCCGTGACACCGAGGCCGAGGCGAGGGAGACCCTCCGGGAGATCGTCGCCGAGGCCGACTCCGAGGCGGTCGAGGGCTTCGGCTCCGCCGTCAAGCAGGCCGGGCGGTCCGCGGCCGACGGCAAGGGCATGTGGCAGGACTCCTCCTTCGAGGACCTGATCCAGTACAACGACGGCTTCCGTACGGGCCTGATCGGCACCCCGGAACAGATCGCCGAGCGGATCGTCGCCTACAAGCGGCTCGGCGTCGACCTCCTCCTCCTGGGCTTCCTGCACTACCTGGAAGAGGTCGAGTACTTCGGCAAGAAGGTGCTGCCCCTCGTCCGCGAGCTGGAGGCGCAGCAGCCCGTTCCCGAACCCGCCCGCTCCTGACCCCCCCGCACGGAAGAGAAGAGGTCCACGATGAGCACCGTCGCACCCACCGACTGGCAGACCCTCCCCACCCCCCAGGACGCCGAGGGCTGGATCGCCCGCGCCACCGAGGTCGCCGCCGTCCTCGCCACCGACGCCGCGGCCCGTGACAAGGCCGGCGCCACACCCCACGCCGAGGTACGGCTCCTGAAGGACTCCGGCCTCGTCACCCTCCTCGGTCCCACCGGGCACGGCGGCGCCGGCCAGGACTGGACGACCGCCTACCGCGTCGTGCGCGAGGTCTCCAAGGCCGACGGCTCCATCGGCCAGCTCCTGGGCTACCACTACCTCTGGAACTGGGCCGCCCGTCTCGTCGGCACCAGGGAACAGTGGGAGCACGTCGAGGCCGAAGCCGCCCGCAACCGGTGGTTCTTCGGCGGCGCGGTCAACCCACGCGACAACGACGTGACCGTCACCGAGGACGGCGACGACCTCCTCTTCACCGGCCGGAAGACCTTCTCCACCGGCAGCCGGGTCTCCGACGTCACCGTGCTGGAAGGAGTCCTGGAGGGCACCGACAAGCACGTCTTCGCCATCGTCCCCTCCGACAGCGAGGGACTCACCTTCCACGACGACTGGGACAACATCGGCCAGCGGCTCACGGAGAGCGGCGGCGTCACCCTCGACCACGTACGCACCCCCTGGGCGTCGGCCGCCGGGTTCGTCGACAAGGAGTTCAGGCCCCGGACGTACAACACCCTCAACGTCCCCGTCATCCAGCTGGTCTTCGTCAGCTTCTACCTCGGCATCGCCGCCGGGGCCCTGGAGACGGCCGCCACCTACACCCGCACCAAGTCCCGCTCCTGGCTGCACGGCGGGTACGACAGGGCCGTCGACGAGCCGTACGTCATCGACATCTACGGCGACCTCACCGCGAAGCTCTGGGCCGTCGAGGCCCTGGCCGACGCCGTCGCACTCGAAGGGCAGGCGCTGCACGAGGACCCCGACGCCGTCACCGAGCGGACCCGCGCCGCTTTCGAGGTCCGCGTCGCCGCCGTCAAGGCCCGTGCCACCGATGTCGCGCTGGAGGTCACCAGCAAGATCTTCGAGGCAACCGGCGCTCGGGCCACCGCGTCCGCCGAGGGCTTCGACCGGTTCTGGCGCAATGTCCGCACCCACACCCTGCACGACCCGGTCGCCTACAAGCGGCGCGAGGTCGGCCGGCACGTCCTCACCGGAGAACTGCCCCAGCCCACCTGGTACTCCTGACCGCCCGCCCGGCGTGCCCGTACCGCACGGGCACGCCGGGCCCCGGGGTCTTTTCGACCGCCACCACGAAAGGAGAGCCCATGGCCACCGTCCTGTCCGTCTCGGGAAGTCCCTCCGCCACCTCCCGCACCGCCCGGTTGCTGCGCCACCTCGACACACAGCTCGCCGACCGGGGCCACACCGTCGTACCGCTCGACGTCCGCACACTCCCCGCGGACGCCCTGCTGCGCGCCGACTTCGGCCATCAGGCCCTGGCCGGGGCCCTGGACCTGTTCGCCGCAGCCGACGGCGTCGTCATCGGCACACCCGTCTACAAGGCCGCCTACTCGGGACTGCTGAAGTCCCTCCTCGACCTGCTGCCGCAGTACGCCCTCACCGGGAAGACCGTCCTGCCCCTGGCCACCGGCGGCAGCACCGCGCACGTCCTGGCCATCGACTACGCGCTGCGCCCCGTGCTCAGCTCGATGGGCGCCGCCCACATCACCCAGGGCTGGTTCGTCCTGGACCGGCACCTCACGGTGTCGGCCGACGGGACGCTCACCGTCGACGCGGCCGCGGCCGAGGCGCTCGGCACGGTCGTCGACAGCTTCGCGACCGCACTGGAGAACCGCGCACCGGTGGCCCTCCATGGCTGAGATCATCCGGGACGATGCCCAGGCGCTGAAGAAGGCCGCCGAACTGGCCGCGGAGTTCCGCACGGGAGCCCCGCGGCGCGACGCGGAGCGCCTGCTGCCCCGCGCCGAACTCGACAGGCTCTCCTCATCGGGCCTGCTGGCCGTGACCGTCCCCGCTGACCACGGCGGCGCCGACATCGGCGCCGTCACCCTCGCCCGGATCTTCCGGCTGCTGGCCTCGGCCGACGCCAGCCTCGCGCAGATCCCGCAGAGCCACTTCGCCTACGTCAACGTGATCCGCCGACAGGGCACACCGGAGCAACAGGCGTTCTTCTACGGCGAGCTGCTGGCCGGCAAGCGGCTCGGCAACGCCCAGTCGGAGGCCGGGACCAAGCACATCCAGGACATCCGCACCCGTCTCGAGCCCGCCGCCGACGGCTCGTACCTGCTGACCGGCGTCAAGAACTACGCGACCGGCGCCCTCTTCGCCGACTGGATCCCGGTGCTCGCCGTCGGCGCGGACGAGAAGCTGTACGCCGCCTACGTCCCGGCCGGTGCACCCGGCGTCACCGTCGTCGACGACTGGGACGGCATGGGCCAGCGCACCACCGCCAGCGGCACGGTGCGCCTGGAAGGGGTGCGGGTGCCCGCCGACCGGGTGTTCGCCCACCATCTGACCTTCGAAGGGCCGCAGCTGCACGGCGCTGTGGCGCAGCTGCTGCACGCCGCGATCGACGCCGGGATCGCGGCCGGGGCCCTGGCCGAAGCGGCGGAGTTCGTCCGGACGAAGAGCCGCCCCTGGTTCGAGAGCGGTCACGCCACCGCGTCCGATGACCCGCTGCTCATCCAGCGGTTCGGCGAACTCGACCTGCGGGTACGGGCAGCCGACGCGCTCCTGGACACCGCGGCCCGCGCCGTCGACACCGCAGGGGCCACCCTGACGGAGGAGACCGCGGCCGAGGCGTCCCTCGCGGTCGCGGCGGCCAAGGCGTACGCGGCGGACGCCGCCGTCGAGGTCGCCGGGGCCCTCTTCGATGTGGCGGGCACCCGTTCCGCGCTCGACTCGCTCAATCTGCACCGGCACTGGCGGGACGCCCGCACCCACACCCTGCACGATCCGGCCCGCTGGAAGATCCAGCACCTCGGTCGCCACGCACTCAACGGCACCCGCCCGCCCCGCCACGGCCTGCTGTGACGCCCCAGATCGGAGACCACAGGTGACCCTCACCTTCCACTGGTTCCTGCCCACCAACGGCGACAGCCGCCATGTCGTCGGAGGCGGCCACGGCACCCCCGTCACCGCGGCCGGCGGAGACCGTCCGCCCACCGTCCGCTACCTCGCCCAGATCGCCCGCGCCGCCGAGGACCTCGGCTTCGAAGGGGTCCTGACCCCGACCGGCGCCTGGTGCGAGGACGCCTGGCTGACCACGGCCATGGTCAGCCAGCACACCGAACGGCTGAAGTTCCTGGTCGCCTTCCGCCCCGGCTTCGTCTCGCCCACGCTCGCCGCGCAGATGGCCGCCACCTATCAGCGCCAGACCGGGGGACGGCTCCTCCTGAACGTCGTGACCGGTGGGGAGAGCCACGAGCAGCGCGCCTACGGGGACTTCCTCGACAAGGACGCGCGCTACGCCCGCACCGGAGAGTTCCTGGAGATCGTCCGGGAGCTGTGGGACGGCGGGACGGTGAATCTGAAGGGGGAGCACCTCACCGTCGAGGACGCCAGGCTCGCCCGGGTTCCCGACCCGGTGCCCGAGGTGTACTTCGGCGGCTCGTCGCCCGCCGCGGGGGAGGTCGCGGCCCGGCACGCCGATGTCTACCTCACCTGGGGCGAACCGCCCGCCCAGGTCGCGGAGAAGATCGCCTGGGTACGGGGGCTGGCCGCGCGCGAGGGCCGGACCGTGCGCTTCGGCATCCGTCTCCATGTCATCGCCCGGGACACCTCCGAGCAGGCCTGGGCCGAGGCGGACCGCCTCCTGGCGGGCTTCGACCCCGCCACTGTCCGCTCGGTGCAGGAGGGCCTGGCCCGCAGTGAGTCCGACGGGCAGAAGCGGATGCTCGCGCTGCACGGCGGCGGCCGCGACGGCCTGGAGATCCACCCCAACCTGTGGGCCGGCATCGGTCTGGTCCGCGGCGGCGCGGGCACCGCGCTCGTCGGCAGCCACGAGGAGGTCGCCGAGCGCATCGAGGAGTACCACCGTCTTGGCATCGACGAGTTCGTCCTGTCCGGCTATCCGCACCTGGAGGAGGCGTACTGGTTCGGCGAGGGCGTCCTGCCCCGGCTCACCGCCCGCGGTCTCTGGGCGCACCCCGACGGGCCGGCCGACCCCGGCCCCGCCCAGGTGCCCTTCGGCGCGCCCCGGGCCGAGGCCTGAGCCCCGCGCCCGAGCAGCCCGGCCCCTGCCCCGGTCACTCCCAGAGCGTGGAGGGTGCCTCACGCCGGATGACCGGGGCGATCTCCTCGGCGAACCGCTGCAAGGTCTCCAGCTGTTCGCCGAGGGGCAGGCCGTAACCGTCCACGGTGACCGACTGCAGGTCGTGGCGGTACACCGCGTGGTAGCCGAGGATCTTGTCGATGATCTGCTGCGGGGACCCGATGAGCTGGGGCCCGTCGGCCATCGCGTCCTCGATCGTGCGGAACGGCGTGTTGTAGCCGGCCCTGCCCTCCAGATGCGGCTTGAAGGACTGGGCGACCCTGGCCTCGTACAGGTCCTTGTAGCGCGCGACGGCCTGCTGTGCGGTGTCCGCGATCAGCAGGCCGCCCGACCCCGCGGCCACCCGTGCGCCGGCCGGGTCGTGTCCGTACGCCTCGAACCGCTCGCGGTAGTGGGCGATCAGCCGGGCGTACGCCTCCCTGGGCTGGATCGCGTTGGCCGTGAAGAGCGGATCACCGTGCTTCGCCGCCAGCTCGGGGGAGTTGAGGCTCGTCGCGGAGCCGTGCCAGACGCGCGGGGGACCGGCGTACGGACGCGGCACGGTCGTCACGTTCTTCAGCGGCGGACGGAACTCGCCCTCCCAGTCGACCCCCTCCTCGGTCCACAGCCGCCGCAGCAGCTCGTACTTCTCCTTCTGCAGATCCCACTGCCGCTCCTCGTCGAGCCCGAACAGGCTGAAGTGACCGGCCTCCGCGCCCTTGCCCACGACGAGTTCGAGCCTGCCGCGCGCGATCTGGCCGACCGTCGCGAACTCCTCCGCCACGCGCACGGGGTCGAGGATCGCGACGACCGTGACCCCGGTGAGCAGCCGGATGGTGGAGGTCCTGGCGGCCAGCGCGCCCAGGACCACACCGGGGCTCGACGAGAGGAACGGCCCGGCGTGCCGCTCCCCGATCGCGTACGCGTCGAAGCCGAGCCGCTCAGCGGCCACACCGGTCTCGATCACCTCGTGGAACCGCTCGGCGGCCGAGGGGAGTTCGCCCGTCAGCGGATGCGGGGCACGGCCGACGAGGGAGAGTACGGAGAACTTCAAGGGGGGCCTTCCTTCGATGCCGTGCGGCTTCGGCGGGCCGGGTGCGGCGCGTGGCGAGGCCGCCGGTGTGCGGATGGTCCCTCCACTGTCCCCGTGTCACATTGCACCCGTATGGCGGCGGCATGGCACGTCCCGTGGGAGCGCCCCTCCGCCGGGAACGCCGCAGGGGCGGCCTCCCGACCGGGAGACCGCCCCTGCTTCCGTGTGCCGGCGCCGTCAGCGCCCCTCGGCCAGCATGTCATCGACCGCGGACCTGATGCCGTCCGTCGCCAGGCCCCTGATCGTCAGCGTCGTCCGGCGGCGCAGCACGTCGTCCGCCGTCTCGGCCCACTCGCGGTCGCGCGCGTACGCCACCTGCGCCCAGATCTCCGGGGCGTCGGGGTGGATGCGCTCGGCCAGTGCCGGGTTCTCGTTCGCCATCCGTACGACGTCGAAGGAGAGCGAGCCGTAGTGGGTCGCGAGGTGCCGTGCCGTGTCGGCGGACATCCGCGGCCCCGGCGTACCGCCGTCGACCAGCAGCCGGTGCGCGACCGCGTTCGGGTTGGCGATACCGGGCAGCGGCACCTTCTTCGGCAGCCGTGCCATCGGCTCCATGTCCTCGGCGAGCGGGTGCCCGGGAAGTTCGGCCAGCTTGTTCATGACCGTACGGCCGATGTGGCGGAACGTCGTCCACTTGCCGCCCGCGACCGACAGCATCCCGCCGCGGCCCTCGGTCACGACCGTCTCGCGCTTGGCCTTGGAGGTGTCGCCCGGTCCGCCGGGGAGCACCCGCAGCCCCGCGAAGGAGTAGGTGATCAGATCGCGGGACAGCTGCTGGTCCCGGACGGAGAACGCCGCCTCGTCGAGGATCTGCGCCGTGTCCTTCTCGGTGACCGCGACATCGGCCGGGTCACCCTCGTACTCCTCGTCGGTCGTACCGAGCAGCAGCATGTCCTCCCACGGCAGGGCGAACGTGATCCGGTACTTGTCGATCGGCGTCGCCAGCGCCGCCTTCCACGGGCGGGTGCGCTTGAGGACGAGGTGGGCGCCCTTGGACAGACGGATGGAGGGGGCCGAGTCCGGGTCCTCCAGCTTCCGCAGGTGGTCGACCCACGGGCCGGTGGCGTTCAGTACGAGGCGGGCGTTCACACCGAACTCCGTACCGTCCTGGCGGTCCTCCAGCTCGGCCCCGGTGACCCGGCCCTTGGTGAACCGCAGCCCGGTCACCGCGGCGTGGTTGAGGACGACCGCGCCCGCGTCGACGGCCGCGCGGACCGTCATCAGCGCCATCCGGGCGTCGTTCATCTGGTCGTCGCCGTAGACCGCCACGGCCTTGAGGCTGTCCGTACGCAGCTCGGGCACGTCGCGCTGGGCGCGGGCCGGGCTGATCACATGGCCGACGCCGTCACCGAACGCGGACAGCGCCGAGTAGGCGAAGACACCCGCGCCGAGCTTGGCGGCACCGTGCGGCCCGCCCTTGTAGACGGGCAGGTAGAAGGTGAGCGGGTTGGCCAGGTGCGGGGCGACCTGGCGGGAGACCGCGCGCCGCTCGAAGTGGTTCTCGGCGACCAGCTTCACCGCGCCGGTCTGGAGGTAGCGCAGACCGCCGTGGAGCAGTTTGGAGGAGGCCGAGGAGGTGGCGCCGGCGAAGTCGCCGGCGTCCACCAGGGCCACCCGCAGTCCGGACTGCGCGGCGTGCCAGGCGGTGGAGATGCCCAGGATGCCGCCGCCGATCACCAGGAGGTCGTACGTCGCCTTGGACAGCTGCTCCCGGGTCTCGGCGCGGCTCGGGAGGGAGCCGGAGGCCGGATGCGTCCCGAGGGCGGGGACGCTCTGCAGGGTGGTCATGTCGTGTGCTCCTCAGCTCTCTTCGTCGTCGATCCAGCTCATGGTCCGTTCGACGGCCTTGAGCCAGCTCTTGTACTCGCGGTCACGGGTGGCCGCGTCCATGCGGGGTGTCCACTCGGCGGCGCGGCGCCAGTTGGCGCGCAGCGCGTCGGTGTCCGGCCAGAAGCCGACGGCGAGACCGGCGGCGTAGGCGGCGCCGAGGCAGGTGGTCTCGGCGACCATGGGGCGCACCACGGGTGCGTCCAGGAAGTCCGAGAGCGTCTGCATCAGCAGGTTGTTGGAGGTCATGCCGCCGTCGACCTTGAGCGCGGTCAGCTCGACGCCGGAGTCCTTGGTCATGGCGTCGCTGATCTCGCGGGTCTGCCAGGCGGTGGCCTCGAGCACGGCACGGGCGATGTGCGCCTTGGTGACGTAGCGGGTGAGACCCGCGATGACACCGCGGGCGTCGGGGCGCCAGTACGGGGCGAACAGGCCGGAGAACGCGGGCACGAAGTAGGCGCCGCCGTTGTCCTCGACGGAGAGGGCGAGCGTCTCGATCTCGGCCGCGGACTTGATCAGGCCCATCTGGTCGCGCATCCACTGCACCAGCGAACCGGTGACGGCGATGGAGCCTTCGAGGGCGTAGACCGGCTTCTGGTCACCGATCCGGTAACCGACGGTCGTCAGCAGTCCGTTGTACGAGTTGACCGGGTTGTCGCCGGTGTTCATGAGCATGAACGTGCCCGTGCCGTAGGTGGACTTGGCCTCGCCCTCGGCGAAACAGGTCTGCCCGAACAGCGCGGCCTGCTGGTCGCCGAGCGCGGAGGCCACCGGCACGCCGTCGAGTACGCCGCCCTTGGCGGTGCCGTACACCTCGGCGGAGGACCGGATCTCCGGCAGGACGGCCGCCGGGATCTCCATCGACTGGACGATCTTGTCGTCCCACTCCATCCTGTGCAGGTTCATCAGGAGGGTGCGGGAGGCGTTGGTGACGTCGGTGACATGGACGCCGCCGTCGGTGCCGCCGGTCAGGTTCCAGATGACCCAGGAGTCCATGGTGCCGAAGAGGATGTCGCCCCGCTCGGCCCGCTCGCGCAGCCCCTCGACGTTGTCGAGCAGCCAGCGGACCTTCGGTCCCGCGAAGTACGACGCGAGGGGCAGGCCCGTCTCGCGGCGGAAGCGGTCCTGGCCCACGTTGCGGCCGAGCTCCTTGCAGAGCGCGTCCGTGCGGGTGTCCTGCCAGACGAGGGCGTTGTACACCGGCTCACCGGTGTGCCTGTCCCAGAGCAGGGTGGTCTCGCGCTGGTTGGTGATGCCGATGGCCTTGACGTCGGCGGAGGTGATGCCCGCCTTGACGACGGCCCCGGCGACGACCTCCTGGACGTTCTCCCAGATCTCTTTCGCGTCGTGCTCGACCCAGCCCGGCTTGGGGAAGATCTGCTCGTGTTCCTTCTGGTCGACCGAGACGATCCGGCCGTCCTTGTCGAAGACGATGCAGCGGCTCGATGTGGTGCCCTGGTCGATGGCCGCGATGAACGGCCCGGTGGTGTGTGCGTCGGTCACGGTTGGCTCCCGGAAGTCTGTGTGGTGGTGAGGTGGGGTCTCAGGCGAAGGCGACGTTGTAGAGCCCGCCGGCCAGCGCGCCCCCGACGAGCGGTCCTACAACAGGTACCCAGGCGTAGCCCCAGTCGGATCCGCCCTTGTTCGGCAGGGGCAGCAGCGCGTGCACGATCCGCGGACCGAGGTCGCGCACCGGGTTGATCGCATAGCCGGTCGGGCCGCCGAGCGACAGACCGATACCGACGACGACCAGGGCGGTGATCAGGGCACCGAGCGCGCCGAGGCCGTTGCCCTCGTCGTTCAGGCCCTGGGTCAGGATCGCCAGGATCAGCACGAAGGTGGCGATGATCTCCGTGACGACGTTCTGCACCGCGTGCCGGATCTCCGGGCCCGTGGTGAAGATGCCGAGCACGGGGCCGGCCTTGGGTGCCGCCGCCTGGTCGACCATGCCGTCCTCGGACGGCTGGTCCTTCACGATCTCGGGATCGGTGAGGTGCGCGTGGAACTGGCCGTAGTACACGGCCCAGACGAGCACGGCACCGATGATCGCGCCGAGCAGCTCGGAGGCGAGGTACAGGGGCACGTCGCTCCACGCGGTGCCCCCCTCGATCGCGAGACCGATCGTGACGGCCGGATTGAGGTGGGCGCCGGACACGCCCGAGGCTATGTAGGCACCGGTGAGCACGGCGAAGCCCCACCCGAAGGTGATGGCGAGCCAGCCCGCGTTGTGCGCCTTGGAGCGCTTGAGTGTGACGGCGGCACAGACACCGCCGCCGAGCAGTACGAGAACGGCGGTACCGATGGTCTCGCCGATGAAGATGTCGGAGCTGGACACCGCGACTCCTTTGTCCTTCGTCCAGGGGAAGGCGAAACACCGGGTCCCTCCGGTGATCGCGCCCCCAGGGGGTACCCGCTGAGTGCGGCCACCTCACCTGTAGGGCTTGACCGGCCCTCGGCACTGTCACACTCTAACGCTTATTGCCGTTAAGTGTTCGGCAATGCCGACCGGTGAACGGCAATGTTTCTCCCCGAGGGTGGGTGCGTCAAGAGCTCTGTGATGAGCGACTCGATCGTTACCGGTGGAGCGGACGGCTCAGAAGCGCCCGGCGCCCAGGTCCCGGGAGACGGCGCGGGCGCAGTCGCGTACGGCCGCGACGAGTTCGGGCCGCAGCTCGCCGCCGGAGCAGACGCGCTCCACGGCGCCCGTCACGGCGACGGCGCCGACCGGCATCCTGCGTCGGTCGTGGATGGGGGCAGCGGCCGCCGCCACGCCCTCCCAGGTCTCCTCGACATCGGCCGCCCAGCCCTGTGCGCGGGTCAGGGCGAGCAGCGACTCGAACTCCTCGTCGCCGGTGACGGTCCGCGGGGTGAACGACCGGCGCTCCACCTCGGTGGCCTCGCTGTGCGCGACCGGGTCGTAGGCGGCGAGTACCTTGCCCAGGGCCGTGGAGTGCAGCGGCTGCATGGCTCCGACCTCCAGCACCTGGCGGCTGTCGTCGGGCCGGAAGACATGGTGGACGATCAGCACCCCGTGCTGGTGCAGCACGCCCAGGTGGACGCTCTCGCCGCTGGAGCGGGCCAGGTCGTCGGTCCACACCAGCGCGCGGGCCCGCAGTTCGTGCACGTCGAGATAGCTGTTGCCCAGGCGCAGCAGCTCGGCGCCCAGCTGGTAGCGGCCGGACGCGGGGTCCTGTTCGACGAAGCCCTCGTGCTGGAGGGTGCGCAGGATGCCGTGCGCAGTACCCTTGGCCAGGCCCAGCGAGGACGAGATGTCGGACAGGCCGAGGCGGCGCTCGCCACCGGCCAGCAGACGCAGCATCGCGGCTGCCCGCTCGAGCGACTGGATGTTCTTCGCCATCGCGCCGTACTCCTCCACCTCGGTTCGACAATGCTGAACACTATCGGTCCATGCCGACCTCTGTCCGGTGGCGCGACGATTATCCGTCATCCCGCGG
The DNA here is from genome assembly GCF_045162755.1 of Streptomyces sp. NBC_01012. NCBI lineage: Bacteria > Bacillati > Actinomycetota > Actinomycetes > Kitasatosporales > Streptomycetaceae > Streptomyces > Streptomyces sp. NBC_01012. The sequence goes on from NZ_CP108688.1 coordinate 6,428,883, forward strand.
GGAGGGCCCGTCACCCGCACAGCATGCAGTCCGCCCCGTGGGACACGACGACCGGCCCGGCCGCCTCCCCGCTAGGCTGGCCGCGTGCCCCTTCCCATGAAGGGCTCAAAGCCGACAGCCGTCGCATCCCAGGGAGAACATCCATGGCCTCGTCGCCGACCCCCTCCGCTGACAGCCGCAACCGAGCCGCAGCGCTCCGTGAGGCGCTCGCCACCCGGGTGGTGGTGGCCGACGGTGCCATGGGCACCATGCTTCAGGCCCAGGAGCCCACGCTCGACGACTTCGAGAACCTCGAAGGCTGCAACGAGATCCTGAACGTCACCCGGCCCGACATCGTCCGCTCGGTGCACGAGGAGTACTTCGCGGTCGGTGTGGACTGCGTCGAGACGAACACCTTCGGAGCCAACGCCTCCGCCCTGGGCGAGTACGACATCCCCGGCAGGATCCACGAGCTGTCCGAGTCCGGCGCCGCCATCGCGCGCGAGGTCGCCGACCGGTTCACCGAATCCACCGGACAGCAGCGCTGGGTGCTCGGCTCCATCGGCCCCGGCACCAAGCTGCCGACGCTGGGCCACGCCCCCTACACGGTGCTGCGCGACGGCTTCCAGCAGAACGCCGAGGGGCTGATCGCCGGCGGCGCGGACGCCCTCATCATCGAGACCACCCAGGACCTCCTGCAGACCAAGGCCGCCGTGCTGGGTGCGCGACGCGCCCTGGAGGCGCTGGGCAGCGACCTGCTGGTGCTGTGTTCCCTGGCCTTCGAGACCACCGGCACCATGCTGCTCGGGTCCGAGATCGGGGCCGCGCTGACCGCGCTCGAACCGCTCGGCGTCGACATGATCGGCCTCAACTGCTCGACCGGCCCCGCCGAGATGAGCGAGCACCTGCGCTACCTCACGCGCCACTCCCGTATCCCGCTGCTCTGCATGCCGAACGCCGGGCTGCCTGTGCTCACCAAGGACGGCGCGCACTTCCCGCTCGACGCGGAGGGCCTGGCCGACGCCCAGGAGACCTTCGTCCAGGAGTACGGCCTCTCGCTCGTCGGCGGCTGCTGCGGCACCACACCCGAGCACCTGCGCCAGCTCGTCGACCGCGTCCGCGGCTCCGACATCACCGCCAGGGCCCCGCACCCCGAGCCCGGCGCCGCCTCGCTCTACCAGACCGTCCCCTTCCGCCAGGACACCTCGTACCTGGCGATCGGCGAGCGTACGAACGCCAACGGATCCAAGAAGTTCCGCGAGGCCATGCTCGACGCCCGCTGGGACGACTGCGTGGAGATGGCCCGCGACCAGATCCGCGAGGGCGCCCACATGCTCGACCTCTGCGTCGACTACGTGGGACGCGACGGCGTCGCCGACATGGAGGAGCTGGCCGGCCGCTTCGCCACCGCCTCCACCCTGCCGATCGTCCTGGACTCCACCGAGGTGCCCGTCCTGCGCGCCGGCCTGGAGAAGCTGGGCGGCCGGGCCGTACTCAACTCCGTCAACTACGAGGACGGGGACGGCCCCGAGTCCCGCTTCGCCAAGGTCAGCGCCCTGGCCTCCGAGCACGGCGCCGCGCTGATCGCGCTGACCATCGACGAGGAGGGCCAGGCCCGCACCGTCGAGCACAAGGTCGCCATCGCCGAACGGCTCATCGAGGACCTCACCACCAACTGGGGCATCCACGAGTCCGACATCCTCATCGACTGCCTGACCTTCACCATCTGCACGGGCCAGGAGGAGTCCCGCAAGGACGGGATCGCCACGATCGGGGCCATCCGCGAGCTGAAGCGGCGCCACCCCGAGGTGCAGACCACCCTCGGCCTCTCCAACATCTCCTTCGGCCTCAACCCCGCCGCCCGCGTCGTCCTGAACTCCGTGTTCCTGGACGAGTGCGTCAAGGCCGGTCTCGACTCCGCGATCGTGCACGCCTCCAAGATCCTGCCGATCGCCCGGCTGGAGGAGGAGCAGGTCAAGGTCGCCCTCGACCTCATCCACGACCGCCGGGAGGAGGGCTACGACCCGCTGCAGCGGCTCATGGAGCTCTTCGAGGGCGTCAACATGAAGTCGATGAAGGAGGGCAAGGCCGAGGAGCTCCTCGCCCTGCCGCTGGACGAGCGGCTCCAGCGCCGCATCATCGACGGCGAGAAGAACGGTCTGGAGGCCGACCTCGACGAGGCGCTGCTGACCAGGCCGGCGCTGGAGATCGTCAACGACACCCTGCTGGCCGGCATGAAGGTCGTCGGCGAGCTCTTCGGCTCAGGGCAGATGCAGCTGCCGTTCGTGCTCCAGTCCGCCGAGGTCATGAAGAGCGCGGTGGCCCATCTGGAGCCGCACATGGAGAAGACCGACGACGACGGCAAGGGCACCATCGTGCTCGCCACGGTCCGCGGTGACGTCCACGACATCGGCAAGAACCTCGTCGACATCATCCTGTCCAACAACGGCTTCAACGTGGTCAACCTGGGCATCAAGCAGCCCGTATCGGCGATCCTGGAGGCGGCCGAGGAACACCGCGCCGATGTCATCGGCATGTCGGGCCTCCTGGTGAAGTCCACCGTGATCATGAAGGAGAACCTGGAGGAGCTGAACCAGCGCAAGCTGGCGGCCGATTACCCGGTGATCCTGGGCGGGGCCGCCCTCACCAGGGCCTACGTCGAACAGGACCTGCACGAGATCTACGAGGGCGAAGTCCGCTACGCCCGCGACGCGTTCGAGGGCCTGCGGCTGATGGACGCCCTGATCGCCGTCAAGCGCGGTGTCCCCGGCGCCGGCCTCCCCGAGCTGAAGCAGCGCCGTGTACCCAAGCGGGACACCCCGGTGGTCGAGGTGGAGGAGCCGGAGGAGGGCGTGCGGTCCGACGTCTCGGTCACCAACCCGGTGCCCGAGCCGCCCTTCTGGGGGACCAGGGTCGTCAAGGGCATCCAGCTCAAGGAGTACGCCTCCTGGCTGGACGAGGGCGCGCTCTTCAAGGGCCAGTGGGGCCTCAAGCAGGCCCGCGCCGGTGACGGTCCGACGTACGAGGAGCTCGTGGAGCGGGAGGGCAGGCCGCACCTGCGCGGCTGGCTCGACAAGCTGCACACCGAGAACCTGCTGGAAGCCGCCGTCGTCTACGGCTACTTCCCCTGCGTCTCCAAGGGCGACGACCTGATCCTGCTGCACGAGGACGGCTCGGAGCGCACTCGCTTCACCTTCCCGCGCCAGCGCCGCGGCCGCCGCCTCTGCCTCGCGGACTTCTTCCGGCCCGAGGAGTCGGGCGAGACGGACGTGATCGGCCTCCAGGTGGTCACGGTCGGCTCGAAGATCGGCGGGGCCACCGCCGAGCTGTTCGAGGCGAACGCCTACCGCGACTACCTGGAGCTGCACGGGCTGTCCGTGCAGCTGGCCGAGGCGCTCGCCGAGTACTGGCACGCACGGGTCCGCAGCGAGCTCGGCTTCGCCGGCGAGGACCCGTCCGGGGTCGAGGACATGTTCGCGCTGAAGTACCGCGGGGCGCGCTTCTCGCTCGGCTACGGTGCCTGCCCCGACCTGGAGGACCGGGCGAAGATCGCCGGGCTCCTGGAGCCCGAGCGGATCGGCGTGAAGCTCTCCGAGGAGTTCCAGCTGCACCCCGAGCAGTCCACGGACGCGATCGTCATCCACCACCCGGAGGCGAAGTACTTCAACGCACGGTAGGGCACTGTTCAACGCGCGGTAAGGCACCGCTCCGCGCGCCGTGGAGACACGAGTCGTAGAATTGTCGGTCCAGTGCAGGCCGGTCGCCGTTCCCACCGGGAAGGCGGCCGGCCTTCTCGTCCCTCATGGAGGTGTGCCGGATGACCAGTACGGTCCCCGCGTCCCTGACCCGTACGACCGAAGGGTCGGCGCTGCAAGCCGTCCTGCTCGACATGGACGGCACACTGGTCGACACCGAGGGGTTCTGGTGGGACGTGGAGGTCGAGGTCTTCGCCGACCTCGGTCACCGGCTGGAGACGGCCTGGCGCGAGGTGGTGGTCGGCGGGCCGATGACCCGTAGCGCCGGCTATCTCATCGAGGTCACCGGCGCCGACATCGCCATGGAAGAGCTCACGGTGCTGCTCAACGACCGCTTCGAGAAGCGCATCGGACGCGGCGTCCCGCTGATGCCGGGCGCCGCCCGGCTGCTCGCCGAGCTCGCCGCGCACGAGGTGCCCACCGCCCTGGTCTCCGCATCGCACCGGCGCATCATCGACCGGGTCCTGGACTCCGTGGGCCGTCACCACTTCGCGCTCACGGTCGCGGGCGACGAGGTGACCCGCACGAAGCCCCACCCCGAGCCCTATCTCACGGCGGCGGCGGGCTTCGGCGCGGATCCCGGGCGCTGCGCGGTCATCGAGGACACCGCCACGGGAGTCGCCGCTGCCGAGGCCGCGGGCTGCAAGGTCGTCGCCGTACCCTCCGTGGCGCCGATCGCCGCCGCGCCGGGCAGGACGGTCGTCACCTCTCTGGAGCAGGTCGATCTCGCATTTCTCCGGGGCTTTGTCGCCGGTGAGTGACAGCCGTCATACCGAGCGTATTTCGTCGAAGACCGACAACAATTCGCGCCCGAATTCTGTTCGTTCCCCGCTTTCGCGCGCCGTTTAAATCAGGTCCATGTCAATGCATCCCGTCGGTCGACGGGGTGACGTTCGTCACTCGATGTAACGTTCCAGGGGTCTTGAATTCAGCCAGGTCGGCTGATTCGAGACCCCTTTACGTCCGTATTCATGAAGGCGTGTACGAAACATTCCCGAGCGTGACATGGACAACCCGTCATCGGTGATCACCGAGCGAATACGGGCCCGATCCGCACCGGTCAAGTCCCCCTGCGGCGCCTACTAATCTCGGTTTTCTCACATGCCGGAATGAGGGAGAACGTCCAGATGAACCGCAAGACGCTGGTGCTGCCGGCCGTAGTGGGCCTGCTCGTACCCGTGCTCGCCGCCTGCGGCGGGTCGGACGACGGGGGCGATGCCATCGTTGTCGGGACCACGGACCAGTTCATCGCCTCGAAGGACAACCCGGCCCCCCTCGACCCCGCCATCGGCTACGACGCCGGCATATGGAACCTGCTGCGCCAGACGGTGCAGACCCTGACGCACATCCCGCGCGGTGGCGGCGAGCCCGTGCCCGAGGCGGCCAAGAGCTGCGCTTTCACCGACACGGAGAACGAGAGCTACCGCTGCACGCTGCGCGACGGGCTCACCTTCGCCGACGGCACCCCCGTCACCCCGGAGGACGTCAAGTACTCCTTCCAGCGGGTCATCGACATCAACTACGGCAGTGGTCCCGTCGGCCTGCTCACCAACATCGACACGATGGAGACCAAGGGCGAGAACGAGATCGTCTTCCATCTGAAGAGCTCGGACGCGACCTTCCCCTACAAGCTCGCCACGCCGCCCGCCGGGATCGTCCAGAAGGACAAGTACCCGGCGAAGGAGGCCCGTGAGGGCTTCCAGATCGACGGATCAGGCCCGTACATGATGGAGCCCGAGGTCAAGGGCGACAAGGTCGTCAAGGTGGTCTTCACCAAGAACCCGAAGTACAAGGGCGATCTGAAGGTCAGGAACGAGAAGGTCGAGATGGATCTCTTCCCCGACGCGAAGGCGATGGGCAAGGCTCTCGACGACAAGAAGATCGACATGATGACGCGCACCATGTCGCCCGAGCAGGCACAGGAGATGCTGGCGGAGCCGAAGGAGGGCGTGAAGCTCACCGAGATGCCCGGCTTCGCCATCAGCTACGTCGCGTTCAACACCGAGGACCCCACGGTGAAGGACAAGGCCGTCCGTCAGGCCGTGGCCCAGATCATCGACCGCGGGGCCGTCGCCAGCAAGGTGTACGGCAGCACCGCCGAGCCGCTCTACTCGCTGATCCCGTCCGGCATCACCAACCACACCAACTCCTTCTACAACAAGTACGGTGAGCCCGACGCGAACGCGGCCGCCGAGACCCTGGACAAGGCCGGTATCAGCACACCGGTGAAGTTCACGCTGCACTACACGACCGACCACTACGGCCCCGCCACCAAGGCGGAGTACGAGACACTGGCGAAGCAGCTCAACGAAACGAAGCTGTTCGACGTCGACGTGCAGGGCACGCCCTGGGACGAGTTCCGGCGCCACCAGAGGAAGGGTGACTACGCCGTCTACGGCATGGGCTGGTTCCCCGACTTCCCGGACCCGGACACCTACATCGCGCCGTTCATCGACAAGGGCAACTTCCTCAACGCGCCCTACCGTTCGGCCCAGGCGGACACGCTCATCCCGCAGTCCCGCCGCGAGGCCGACCGCAGCGCCGCGGCGCCCACCTTCGAGAAGCTCCAGAACATCGTCGCCGACGACGTCCCCGTGCTCCCCGTCTGGCAGGGCAAGCAGTACGTCGCCTCGCTCGACGAGCTGGCCGGTGTGGAGTACGCCGTCACCTCGTCGGCCGACCTCCAGCTCTGGGAGCTCGAACAGAGCGGGTCCTGACGCCGCTTCGCGTACGAACCGGCGCGGTCCGGGCCCCATCGGCCCCGGACCGCGCCGGTTCTGCGTCTCCGCCCCGTCTCACTGGGCGCCGGGACGCACCAGTCCGCTCTCGTACGCGTAGACGGCGGCCTGCACACGGTCGCGCAGGCTCAGCTTCGTCAGCACATGACCCACGTGTGTCTTGACCGTCGTCTCGCTGACGAACAGGTCGGCGGCGATCTCCGCGTTGGACAGGCCGCGCGCCACCAGCTTCAGCACCTCCACCTCGCGCTCGGTGAGGGTGTGCAGGGCGTCGGGGACGGGGTCCTCGCCCGAGGGCAGATGGTCGGCGTACTTGTCGAGCAGCCGGCGCGTGATGCTCGGCGCCAGCATCGCCTCTCCCGCCGCCACCACCCGGATGGCCTGCACCAGCTCGTTGGCCGGGGCGTCCTTCAGAAGGAAGCCGCTGGCGCCGGCGCGCAGCGCCTCCACCACGTACTCGTCGAGATCGAACGTCGTCAGCACCAGAACCTTCGCCGGGCCGTCCCGCCCCGGGCCCGTGATCTGGCGGGTCGCCTCGACCCCGTCCATCCGCGGCATCCGGATGTCCATGAGCACGACATCGGGCTGAAGGGCCCGCACCTGCTCGATGGCCTGCAGGCCGTCCCCGGCCTCACCGACCACAGCCAGATCGCCCTCCGCCTCCAGGATCATCCGGAAACCGGTGCGCAGCAGTGGTTGGTCATCGACGAGCAGGACGCGGATAGCCACGTAATCTCCTTAAGGGCCTTCGAGGGCCACGGACGGGCCGGCCTCGGCCCTGGCCGGCTCCATTCTGCCCTGCACAGCCTCCACCGATTCGGGCGGGCGCACGGACAGCGGATAGACCGGGGGAGTCCCGCCGAATTCGGGGCAGACCGCCTGGTGGTCGCACCAGCCGCACAGCTTCGTCGGCCTCGGCCGCCAGTCGCCCGTCTCGGTGGCCAGCCGGATCGCCTCCCACAGCGCCAGCAGCTTGCGCTCGACCCGCTCCAGATCGGCCGGGACCGGGTCGTACGTCAGGACGTCACCACTGCCGAGATAGACCAGCTGGAGCCGGCGCGGCACCACGTTCTTCAGACGCCACACCACCAGGGCGTAGAACTTCATCTGGAACAGCGCACTCTCCGCGTACTCCGGGCGCGGCGCCTTGCCCGTCTTGTAGTCCACGATGCGCACATCACCCGTCGGGGCCACATCGACCCGGTCGATCACCCCACGCAGCCGCAGACCCGAATCCAGCTCCGTCTCGACGAACAGCTCCCGCTCCGCCGGCTCCAGGCGGGTCGGGTCCTCCAGCGAGAACCACCGCTCCACGAGCCGCTCCGCCTCGCCCAGCCACCCCGCGAGCCGCTCGCCCCCCGGATCCCCCTCGAAGAGCTCCGTCAGCTCGGGCTTCGACTCCAGCAGCCGGTCCCACTGCCCGGGGATCAGCGCCTTGGCCCGCGGCGCCGTACGGTCCGTCGCCGGGGCGTCGAAGAGCCGCTCGAGCACCGCATGCACCAGCGTGCCCCGGGTAGCAGCCTCACTGGGCTTCTCGGGGAGCTTGTCGATGACGCGGAAGCGGTACAGCAGGGGGCACTGCATGAAATCGTTCGCGCGCGACGGCGACAGGGACGAGGGTGGCTGAGGCGGGCGCGGTACGGACGTCATGTCGCAGACCCTACGGCCCGCCACCGACACCCGTCGGCATACCATCGACGGCAGAGCCCGCACACAGCATGATCGTGGCAGAAGAGCCACCGACCGGAGGGACCCCGTGGACGAGAGCGGCGACAGCGGGCGCCCGCGGCCCGGCACAGGGGGCAAGGACCCCGGCACCGGCCCCGACAAGGGCAAGCAGCGGCGACCCGCGGAGCCCGGCGGCGGCCTGCTCATGGGCCGCCCCTTCGGCGTGCCCGTGTACGTGGCTCCCAGCTGGTTCGTCGTCGCCGCCCTGATCACCTGGGTGTTCGGCGGACAGCTCGACCGGGTGCTGCCCGAGCTCGGCGGCCTCCGCTATCTGGTCGCGCTCTTCTTCGCGATCGCCTTCTACGCGTCCGTACTCGTCCACGAGCTCGCCCACACCGTCGCCGCACTGCGCTACAAACTGCCGGTGCGCCGCATCCAGCTCCAGTTCTTCGGCGGAGTCTCCGAGATCGAGAAGGAGTCCGAGACCCCCGGGCGCGAGTTCGTCCTCGCCTTCGTGGGACCCCTGCTCTCCCTCGTGCTCGGCGGTGTCTTCTACATCCCGCTCCAGTTCGTCGAGGCGGGCACCGTCCCCGGCGTGCTCCTCGCCGGCCTGATGATCTCCAACCTCATCGTCGCCGCCTTCAACCTGCTGCCAGGGCTGCCCTTGGACGGCGGCCGCATGCTCCGCGCCGTCGTATGGAAGATCACGGGCAAGCCGATGAGCGGCACCGTCGCCGCCGCGTGGGTCGGCCGGGGCCTCGCCGTCACCGTCCTCGTCGGACTGCCCCTGCTCACCCACACCGGCGCCCTCGGCAACTCCACCAGCGACATCAGCGGCATGGAGACCGTCACCGACGCGCTGCTCGCCGCGATCCTCGCCGGCATCATCTGGACCGGCGCGGGCAACAGCCTGCGCATGGCCCGCCTGCGGGAGCACCTCCCCGACCTCCGGGCCCGCACCCTCACCCGGCGGGCCGTGCCCGTCGAGTCCGCCACCCCGCTCTCCGAGGCACTGCGCCGCGCCAACGAGGCCGGTGCCCGCGCCCTGGTCGTCGTCGACGGACAGGGCAGCCCCAAGGGCGTCGTCCGGGAGGCGGCCATCGTCGGCGTCCCCGAACACCGCCGGCCCTGGGTGGCCGTCAGCGGTCTCTCCCAGGACATCACCGACGGCATGAAGGTCCCCGCGGAACTGGCCGGCGAAGCCCTCCTGGACCGGCTCAAGGCCACCCCCGCCACCGAGTACCTGGTGGTCGAGGAGACCGGCGAGATCTACGGCGTACTCTCCACCGCCGACGTCGAGCGCGCCTTCGTCAAGGCCATGGCCAGACCGTCGGCCTGACACCCGGAAGGCGGCGCGCCAAATACCGGTAGGCTGTTCACATGTCCGAACCGACCGGTGCCGCCCGCCGTCGCGGCCCATTCAAAGTCGGGGACCAGGTCCAGCTCACCGACCCCAAGGGACGCCACTACACCTTCACGCTCGAAGCCGGAAAGAACTTCCACACCCACAAGGGTTCTTTCCCGCACGACGAGCTGATCGGTGCTCCCGAGGGCAGTGTTGTCCGTACCACGGGAAACGTCGCCTATCTCGCGCTGCGCCCCCTGCTCCCCGACTACGTCCTGTCCATGCCCCGCGGTGCCGCCGTGGTCTACCCGAAGGACGCGGGCCAGGTCCTCGCCTTCGGCGACATCTTCCCCGGCGCGCGCGTCGTCGAAGCCGGCGTCGGCTCGGGTGCGCTGAGTACCTTCCTGCTGCGCGCCATCGGCGAGCAGGGCATGCTGCACTCCTACGAGCGCCGCGAGGACTTCGCCGAGATCGCCCAGCAGAACGTCGAACGCTACTTCGGCGCGCCGCACCCGGCCTGGGAACTCACCGTCGGCGACCTCCAGGACAACCTCTCGGACACCGACGTCGACCGCGTGGTCCTCGACATGCTCGCCCCGTGGGAGTGCCTGGAGGCCGTCTCCAAGGCCCTGGTGCCCGGCGGCATCCTCTGCGCGTACGTCGCGACCACGACCCAGCTCTCGCGGACCGTCGAGTCCATCCGCGAGATCGGCTGCTTCGCGGAACCGCAGCCCTGGGAGTCGATGATCCGCAACTGGCACGTCGAGGGCCTGGCCGTCCGCCCCGACCACCGGATGATCGGCCACACCGGCTTCCTCGTCACCGCCCGCCGCCTCGCGGACGGCGTCGAGCCGCCCCTGCGCCGCCGCCGTCCCTCCAAGGGCGCCTACGGCGAGGACTACAGCGGTCCCGGCGGCCGGAGCGGCTCCGCCACCGACTGACCCCCTGACACGCACCGGCGCCGCCGCCGAGTTCCCGGACCGACCCGGGAGCTTGGCGGCGGCGCCTTTCCACGCGCGGTGACGACCCCGCCGTTCCCCTGGAGTGTGAGGTGTGGCACGATGCTGGCCACCCCCGCCCGCCGACGTGTGTTCGGCACCGCCTACCCAGGCCTCCAGGAACCACAGGAGACATACCGCGTGCAGACCTCCGCGCTCCCGGACCTCGCGCACACCGACGCCAGGCCGGTGCACTGGCTCGCCACGGCGACAGTGATGGCCGCGGTCGTCGCCGCCGCGGGACTGCTCCAGCCCGACGCAGGCACCGCGACAGCCTCGGCGTCCGAGCACCACGTCACCACGCGGCACGGAAGCGCACCCGCCGCGACGGCGCCCGACCCGGCCACCGTCACCTTCCCCCTCGACTGCGGTGCGGCAGGGCACACCGTGGCCGACAGCGCCCCCGGAGACCTCGACGGGGACGGCGGGCCCGAGACCGTCGCCGTCGTGCACTGCGCCGCCGGGTCGGGCACCCCGCCCAGCGGCATCTACGTCGTCACACAGCCGAGCGGGGCCGCACCCAGGGTCGTGGCGACCCTGGTGGACCCCGCTCAGAAACTGACCGTCACCGACTTCACCGTCAGCGACGGCCGGGTGTCGGCGACCCTGCTCGGCTACTCGTCGACCGACGTGCCGCGCTGCTGCCCCGACGAACTGGAGAACGCCTCCTGGCGGTGGCAGGGCAACGCCTTCATCAAGACGGCGGGCCCGGCCGGCAGCAGCACACGCAGTACCTGAGCCACTGCCGCGGCCACCGCCGTGCCGTCGCCCGCGCTGTCACTCCGCGTCGGGACCGAACACTTCCACGTTGTCCGAAACGCGACGCACATGGATGCAGTCGCCCGGACACTCCTTCGCCGAATCCACGACGTCCCGGAGCAGCGGCAGCGGAACCGGTGTGGTGGCGCCCTTGTCCTGGAGGAGCTCGTCCTCGTCGCTCTTGACGTACGCGAGCCCGTCGATGTCCAGCTCGAACACCTCAGGGGCGTACTGCACACAGATACCGTCGCCCGTACAGAGGTCCTGGTCGATCCAGACCTCGAGATCCTGCGCGTCACTGCCGCCCGGAGCATCCTGCTGCACGGTCATATGTCCTGCCGTTCCCTGCGTATCTGCACCAATTGAAGCCAGCCCTGACGGGTGTTGAACGCTTCGACGATACAACCGCCTGCTTTCCGGTGACGAAGGGTGGGTATTCCCTTGGCGTGAGGGAGAGCGCAAGGGTGAAGATCGGACACACTCCCGGGTCTTTGTGATCTAGGGGTTTCAATCACCACCCACCCAGGTAGGGTCAGGAAGCGTCCAGCTCCCCTTGGAGGAGGTGAGGACCGTGGCAGCCCACGACGACGACATCAACCGCGGCATCCGGCCCGGGCGGGGGTCAGAAGACCCAGCCGGCCAGGTCGCCTATCTCGAGCAGGAAATCGCCGTCCTGCGACGTAAGCTCGCCGACTCTCCGCGTCATACGAGGATTCTCGAAGAGCGGATCGTCGATTTGCAGACCAACCTGGCAGGCGTGTCCGCACAGAACGAGCGGCTCGCCAACACACTCCGGGAGGCCCGCGACCAGATCGTGGCCCTCAAGGAGGAGGTCGACCGGCTCGCGCAGCCGCCGGCCGGCTTCGGTGTCTTCCTGCAGGCCAACGAGGACGACACCTGTGACATCTTCACCGGGGGCCGCAAGCTCCGGGTGAACGTCAGTCCGAGCGTCGAGCTCGAAGGCCTCAGGCGAGGCCAGGAAGTCATGCTCAACGAGGCGCTCAACGTGGTCGAGGCCATGGAATTCGAGCGGGCCGGGGACATCGTCACCCTCAAGGAGATCCTCGAGGACGGCGAGCGCGCCCTGGTCATCGGGCACACCGACGAGGAACGGGTGGTGAGGCTCGCCGAGCCTCTGCTGGACATCACCATCCGCCCCGGCGACGCCCTGCTGCTCGAACCCAGGTCCGGCTACGTCTACGAGGTGGTCCCCAAGAGCGAGGTCGAGGAGCTCGTTCTCGAAGAGGTCCCGGACATCGACTACGACAAGATCGGCGGCCTGGGCGACCAGATCGAACTGATCCGCGACGCGGTCGAGCTCCCGTACCTCCACCCCGACCTCTTCAAGGAGCACGAGCTCCGCCCGCCCAAGGGCATCCTGCTCTACGGACCTCCCGGCTGCGGCAAGACACTCATCGCCAAGGCCGTCGCCAACTCGCTGGCCAAGAAGGTCGCCGAGGTCACAGGACAGCCCGCGGGGAAGAGCTACTTCCTCAACATCAAGGGCCCCGAGCTCCTCAACAAGTACGTCGGTGAGACCGAGCGGCACATCCGCCTCGTCTTCCAGCGTGCCCGGGAGAAGGCGAGCGAGGGCACCCCCGTCATCGTCTTCTTCGACGAGATGGAATCCCTCTTCCGCACCCGTGGTTCCGGTGTCAGCTCGGACGTGGAGAACACCATCGTCCCCCAGCTGCTCGCCGAGATCGACGGTGTGGAGGGCCTGGAGAACGTCATCGTCATCGGTGCCTCCAACCGTGAGGACATGATCGACCCCGCGATCCTGCGGCCCGGCCGTCTCGATGTGAAGATCAAGATCGAGCGTCCGGACGCGGAGGCGGCGAAGGACATCTTCGCGAAGTACCTCACGCCCTCGCTGCCGCTGCACTCGGACGACCTGACCGAGCACACAGGATCCAGGGAGTCCGCCGCCCACGCGATGATCCAGTCCGTCGTGGAGCGGATGTACACGGAATCCGAGGAGAACCGCTTCCTCGAGGTCACCTACGCGAACGGCGACAAGGAAGTCCTGTACTTCAAGGACTTCAACTCCGGAGCGATGATTCAGAACATCGTGGACCGGGCAAAGAAAATGGCCATCAAGGCATTCCTCGAGCAGGGCCAGAAGGGCCTGCGCGTCTCCCATCTCCTCCAGGCATGCGTGGACGAGTTCAAGGAGAACGAGGACCTGCCCAACACCACCAACCCGGACGACTGGGCCAGGATTTCCGGAAAGAAGGGCGAGCGGATCGTGTTCATCCGCACACTCGTCACCGGAAAGCAGGGCGCAGACACCGGTCGCTCCATCGACACGGTGGCAAATACCGGACAGTACCTGTAAAACGCAGACCGGCTGCGGATGCCCGGCAGGGTATCCGCAGCCGGCCGTTTTCCCGGCGGCTCCGGCCACACCCGAACAATGACGCAATTGATCTCCCCACCGGCGCAGAGGCGCTCTAGGCTCTGCCGTACCGCCGAGTCGCGCAGTGCGGGGACGGGCACCGCGGACCAGCAGCGGTACTTGAGCGCCGCTCCCGGAGGGGAGCGACGCCGGGCAAGGAGGGCCGCATGACCGTACGGCGAGTGATGGGCATCGAGACGGAGTACGGAATCTCCGTCGCCGGTCAACCCAACGCCAATGCCATGCTCACCTCGTCCCAGATCGTCAACGCCTACGCGGCGGCGATGCACCGGGCGCGCCGCGCCCGCTGGGATTTCGAGGAGGAGAACCCGCTGCGTGACGCGCGAGGCTTCGACCTCGCCCGCGAGACCGCGGACTCCAGCCAGCTCACGGACGAGGACATCGGCCTGGCCAATGTGATCCTCACCAACGGTGCGCGGCTGTACGTCGACCACGCGCACCCCGAGTACAGCTCACCCGAGATCACCAATCCGCTGGACGCGGTGCTCTGGGACAAGGCCGGTGAGCGGGTGATGGCCGAGGCGGCCGAGCGGGCCGCCGCGATCCCCGGCGCCCAGCCGATCCATCTGTACAAGAACAACACCGACAACAAGGGCGCGTCCTACGGCACGCACGAGAACTACCTGATGAAGAGGGAGACCCCCTTCTCGGACATCGTGCGCCATCTGACCCCGTTCTTCGTCTCCCGCCAGGTCGTCACCGGCGCAGGCCGGGTCGGGATCGGCCAGGACGGCCATGAGCACGGGTTCCAGATCAGTCAGCGCGCCGACTACTTCGAGGTCGAGGTCGGCCTGGAGACGACCCTCAAGCGCCCCATCATCAACACCCGCGACGAGCCGCACTCGGACGCCGAGAAGTACCGCAGGCTGCACGTGATCATCGGCGACGCGAACCTCTCCGAGATCTCGACCTATCTGAAGCTCGGCACCACCTCACTGGTCCTGGCCATGATCGAGGACGGCTTCATCAACGTCGATCTGGCCGTCGACCAGCCGGTCCGTACGCTCCACCAGGTCTCGCACGATCCGACACTGAAGCAGCTGGTCACGCTCCGTAGCGGCCGGACACTCACCGCGGTACAGCTCCAGATGGAGTACTTCGAGCTGGGCAGGAAGTACGTCGAGGAGAAGTACGGGGCGGACGCCGACGAGCAGACCAAGGATGTCCTGGCCCGCTGGGAGGACACCCTGAACCGCCTGGAGAGCGACCCGATGAGCCTGTCGGGCGAGCTGGACTGGATCGCCAAGCGGGAGCTCATGGAGGGCTACCGGCGCCGGGACGGCCTGGACTGGGACGCCCCACGCCTGCACCTGGTCGACCTCCAGTACGCCGACGTACGGCCCGACAAGGGCCTGTACAACCGTCTGGCCGCACGCGGGAAGATCAAGCGGATCCTCGACGAGAGCGACGTCGAGCGCGCCCGTACGCAGCCTCCCGAGGACACCAGGGCCTATTTCCGGGGCCGCTGCCTGGAGCAGTACGCGGACGACGTCGCCGCGGCCTCCTGGGACTCGGTCATCTTCGATCTGCCCGACCGTGACTCGCTCCAGCGGGTCCCCACGATGGAACCGTTGCGGGGTACACGTGCCCACGTCAAGGACCTCCTGGACCGCTGTCGCACCGCGGAAGAGCTGGTCCGGACCCTGACGGGGGGCTGAAAGGCGTCCGGGCTGGGAATCAATCAGATGACCTCCGGACGTTGAGGAAAGTACCGGGCCAATGTCGGACCCCGTAGGTAGGGTCTGATCAAGTGCTTCGAACCGAGCGGGGTGAGCTAGATGGCGACCAAGGACACCGGCGGCGGACAGCAGAAGGCGACACGCTCCACCGAGGGGACCGAGGAGCAGGCGCAGGACGCGCAGGCGTCCGAGGACCTCGCGGAGCGACAGGAGAAGCTCAGCGACGACGTCGACGACGTCCTCGACGAGATCGACGACGTCCTCGAGTCCAACGCCGAGGATTTCGTACGTTCGTTCGTTCAAAAGGGTGGCGAGTAGCAGCCGGGGACCGTCCCAGGCAGCTCGTCGGCGCCCTCGTGTCGCCGGCCGCGCCTTCCGTGGGGTGCCTGCCCACCACAGGGCACCCCACGGAAGTGCTTCTGCACCCGGATCATGTTGATCACCGTCACAGGGCGGGTAGGGTCCGTGGCGTACTGCTTCAACTGCAATTCGGCCATCGGCAAGTTGGGGGATGATCCTGACTCCTTGCGCAGGGCCATCGCATACCTGGAGGGAAACGCGTGGAAGCCAACACTCGTAGCACCGGGCGTCTACCAGCTGCCTTCCTGACGCCGGGATCGTCCTCGTTCATGGACTTCCTGTCCGACCACTCACCCGAGATCCTTCCTGGCAACCGCAGCCTGCCGCCGCTGCAGGGCGCCGTCGAGGCGCCGCACGGCACCACCATCGTCGCGGCCTCCTTCCCCGGCGGGGTCGTCCTCGCCGGTGACCGGCGGGCGACCATGGGGAACATGATCGCGCAGCGCGACATCGAGAAGGTGTTCCCGGCCGACGAGTACTCCGCGGTGGGGATCGCCGGCACGGCGGGTCTCGCCGTGGAGATGGTCAAGCTGTTCCAGCTGGAGCTTGAGCACTTCGAGAAGGTAGAGGGCGCCACGCTCTCCCTGGAGGGCAAGGCCAACCGCCTCTCCACGATGATCCGGAGCAATCTGGCGATGGCCATGCAGGGCCTGGCGGTCGTCCCGCTGTTCGCGGGGTACGACGTCGACCGCGAGAAGGGCCGGATCTTCTCGTACGACGTCACGGGCGGCCGCTCCGAGGAGCGCGGATACGCGGCCACCGGATCGGGCTCCGTCTTCGCGCGCGGGTCGATGAAGAAGCTGTACCGCGAGGACCTGACGGAGGAGCAGACGCTCACCCTGGTCGTGCAGGCCCTGTACGACGCGGCCGACGACGACTCGGCGACGGGTGGCCCCGATGTGGCCCGCCGGATCTATCCGATCGTCACCGTCATCACCGACGAGGGCTTCCGCAGGCTGGACGACACGGATTCCTCGGAGATCGCGCGAGCGATCCTGGAGCGCCGGCTCGAGCAGCCCGACGGCCCCCGTGCCGCGCTGCTCTGACCGGACCGATGCTTCTCCGATGCACTCGTCACTGACAGAAAGGGACGGATAGCCGGTGTCGACGCCGTTCTATGTCTCACCTCAGCAGGCCATGGCCGACCGGGCGGAATACGCCCGGAAGGGCATCGCCCGTGGTCGCAGCCTGGTTGTGCTGCAGTTCGCCGACGGCATTGTGTTCGTCGGTGAGAACCCGTCCCGTGCGCTGCACAAGTTCAGCGAGATCTACGACCGGATCGGCTTCGCCGCCGCCGGCAAGTACAACGAGTACGAGAACCTCCGTATCGGCGGCGTCCGCTACGCCGATCTGCGCGGATACACCTACGACCGCGACGACGTGACGGCCCGTGGGCTGGCCAACGTCTACGCGCAGACGCTCGGCACGATCTTCTCCAGCGCGGCCGAGAAGCCGTACGAGGTGGAGCTGGTGGTCGCCGAGGTCGGTGCCGGGCCCGAGGGCGACCAGATCTACCGGTTGCCGCACGACGGTTCGATCGTGGACGAGCACGGCTCGGTCGCGGTCGGCGGGAACGCCGAGCAGATCAGCACCTTCCTCGACCAGCGCCATCGTGACGGGATGTCGCTCGCCGAGGCGCTGAAGCTGGCCGTGCAGGCGCTCTCCAGGGAGGCCAACGGCAACGAGCGGGAGATTCCCGCCGAGCGTCTGGAGGTCGCGGTCCTGGACCGTACGAGGCCTCAGCAGCGCAAGTTCAAGCGGATCGTCGGCCGGCAGCTGACCAGGCTGCTGGACGCGGACGGCGCGGGGGCGACCCCGACGGACGCTCCGTCCGACACGGAGGAGCCGGAGGGCGGTGCCGCCCCGGCCGCCGATGCCGAGGCCCCCGCCAAGGGCACGGACGGCCCTGAGGAGGGCACGGGCGGCGCTTCGAAGGATTCGAAGGAGTAGCGCGAAAGTCCTGACCTGCCCCCGGGCTCCTGGCCCGGGGGCTTAGTCATGCGGTGGGCGGGGGCGCGGTGGAGCCTCGTACGACCAGGCGGACGGGCAGGTCGCGGTGCTCGACGGGGCGGCCCTCCAGGACGGCCAGCAGAGCCGTCATGCCCCGCTCGCCCACCTGTTCGGCCGGGAGGCGCACGGTGGTGAGCTCCGGCTCCACCGCGGTGGCGAGCGCCAGGTCGTCGAAACCCGTCACCGAGATGTCGTCGGGCACCCGCAGCCCCCGTCGGCGCACCGCCTTGCAGGCGCCGGCGGCCAGGATGTCGTCGTCGCAGACGATGGCCGTGGGCGGCGGTCCGGGGGACGCCAGGACCGTCTCGGCCGCCTCGCGTCCCGCGCGTACGTCGAGCGGTGCCGAGACCGTCCGCAGGACGGCGCCGGGTGTGTCCCGTACGGCCTCCCGCAGCGCGCGGGCGCGCACCGCGAAGGTCCAGGTGTCCACGGCGGAGGCGAGGTGCACGATCCGGCGGTGGCCGAGGCTCAGCAGATGGCCGGTGACCTGGCGCATCCCGTCCGCGATGTCGAGATTCACGCGTGCCGCCGCGCCGTGCTCGTCGGGGTCGCTGTCCAGCATCACCAGGGGCAGGTCCACGCCTCGCAGCGCCCCGACGGCCCCTGCGGCCATCGATGAGGCGATCACCCCGTCGAGCGCCGCGCGTGCCGAGGCGAACGGGTCCCTCGCGGGTCCTGTGCCGTCGGGGGACGGGTAGAGGACCACGCCGAAGTCGTGCTCGGTCGCGACGGCCGCCGCGCCGGTGTACACGCGGGCGAAGAATTCGTTGGTGAGCGCGGGGACGACGAGGAGTGCGGTGCGGGTGCGGCCGAGCCGGAGACTGCGGGCGGCGAGATTCGGCCGGTAGCCGAGTGCCCTGGCGCTGTCGCGGACGCGCTCGGCGGTGGCGGCCGACACCCGGCCACGCCACTTGTCGCCGAGCACCAGCGAGACCGTCGCCTGCGACACCTCCGCGGCCCGTGCCACGTCACGGCTGGTGGGCCGGGGTGGGGCGGGCTGCCGCGTGCTGCTCACTCGTGCCTCCGTGCTGGGCCGGTCGGGTGCGGCCGTGGGTCGCGGCGGGATGGACTGCGTGGTTGTCCACATGGTACGTATGAGCCCGACGTTATACGTAAAACCCCGAGGCTGTGACACCGTCGGGGGAGAGGGGCGGACATGGCCGCGGGCTATCTGGACATCCTCCGGACGCGGCACGCCGCCCGGCTGCTGACAGGCACCCTGGTGGGACGGCTGCCGAACGCCACCGCCCCCATCGCGATCGTCCTGTTCACCCGTGCGGAGGGCGGCAGCTACACGCTGGCCGGCGCCCTCGGGGCGGCGTACGGACTGGCCACGGCGGTGGGGCAGCCGCTGCTGGGCCGGGCCGTCGACCTGTACGGCCAGCCGCGTGTCCAGCTCCCCGCGGCGGTCGTCTCCGCCCTGGGCATGGTCGCGCTCGCCCTGATCGGCCTCGACCCGCTCCCCGCGGCGTACGCGGCGGTCGTCGTCGCCGGTGTGTTCACACCCCCGCTGGAGGGCGGTCTGCGCGCCCTGTGGCCGACGGTCCTCGGCCGGGAGGACCGGGTCCACCGGGCGTACGCCATGGACGCGGTGGCCCAGGAGGTCATGTTCACCGTGGGTCCTCTCCTCGTGACGGTCCTGGTGGCGCTCCGGTCGCCGGCCGCCGCGCTCCTGGTCATCAACGCCGTCGGGGTGCTGGGCGCGCTGTCCGTCGTCCTGTCCGAGCCCTCCAGGACCTGGTGCTCGGCGCCCCGTGAGGCGCACTGGCTCGGCGCCCTGCGCTCGCCGGGGCTGCTCGCCCTGCTGAGCGCGTTCTTCTTCGTCGGGCTCGCGCTCGGCTCGATCACGGTGGCCGGTGTCGCCTACGCCGACGACCAGGGCCGGGAGTCCGTGTACGGCTGGCTGATGGCCGCGCTCGGCCTCGGCGCGCTGATCGGCGGAGCGGTGTACGGGGCGCGGCAGTGGGCCGGGGCGCCCGAGCGCAGGCTGCGGGTGGTCGTCGGGCTGCTCGCCCTCGGCTATCTGCCGCTGACGCTGACGCCGGGGGTGCCCGCCATGACCGCACTGGCGGCGCTCGCCGGGGTGTTCCTGGCACCGGCGATCGCCTGCTCGTTCATCGTCGTGGACCGGCACGCGCCGCGGGGCACGGTCACTGAGGCGTTCTCCTGGCTCGTGACGACGTTCGGGGTGGGCGCCGCGGCCGGAACGGCGGTGGCGGGCCCGGCCGTCGAGCTCGGCGGGACGGCGTGGAGTTTCGCCGTAGCGGGGGCCGGTGGAGTGGCGGCGCTGCTGGTTCTGCTGGCGACCGGGAGGGTACTCGCAGCTCCCGGGCGTACGCCCGAGGTCGTGGCCGGTTCGGAAAATGATCGAAACGGTGCTGCCGAACCCGGTTTCAGCTCAGGCCGTAAGGCGTAATGTTCAGTCATGGACCGCCGCATTTTCGGGCTGGAGAACGAGTACGGCGTCACGTGCACGTTCAGGGGACAGCGCCGACTGTCACCTGACGAAGTGGCGCGCTACCTCTTCCGCCGTGTTGTGTCATGGGGCCGCAGCAGCAATGTCTTCCTGCGGAACGGCGCCCGCCTGTACCTCGACGTCGGATCGCATCCGGAATACGCGACACCCGAATGTGACAACGTGACCGAACTCGTCACGCACGACAAGGCGGGCGAGCGCATTCTCGAAGGTCTGCTCGTCGACGCCGAACGCCGCCTGCACGAGGAGGGAATCGCGGGCGACGTCTATCTCTTCAAGAACAACACCGACTCGGCTGGAAACTCCTACGGCTGCCACGAGAACTACCTCGTGGCCCGGCACGGGGAATTCTCCCGGCTCGCGGACATCCTCATTCCGTTCCTCGTCACCCGTCAGCTGATCTGTGGTGCCGGCAAGGTGCTGCAGACGCCGCGCGGAGCCGTGTACTGCGTGAGCCAGCGGGCCGAGCACATCTGGGAGGGCGTCAGTTCCGCGACGACGCGCTCCCGCCCGATCATCAACACCAGGGACGAGCCGCACGCGGACGCGGAGCGGTACCGCCGCCTCCACGTCATCGTCGGTGACTCCAACATGTCCGAGACGACCATGCTCCTCAAGGTCGGTGCCACCGACCTCGTGCTGCGCATGATCGAGGCGGGCACGGTGATGCGTGACCTGACCCTGGAGAACCCGATCCGGGCCATCCGCGAGGTCAGCCACGACACCACGGGACAGCGCAAGGTGCGCCTGGCCAGCGGCCGTGAGGCCTCGGCCATCGAGGTTCAGCGCGAGTACTACGAGAAGGCCGTCGACTTCGTCGAGCGCCGCGGTATCCGCACCGGCACCGTGGACCAGGTCCTGGAGCTCTGGGGCCGCACGCTGGACGCCATCGAGGCCGAGGACCTCGACCGGATCGACACCGAGATCGACTGGGTCATGAAGTACAAGCTCATCGAGCGGTACCGGGCGAAGCACAACATGACCATGTCGAATCCGCGGGTCGCGCAGATAGACCTCGCCTACCACGACATCCACCGCAGGCGCGGGCTCTACTACCTCCTGGAGCGCAAGGGCCAGGCCGCGCGCATCTGCAACGACCTGAAGATCTTCGAGGGCAAGTCGGTGCCCCCGCAGACGACCAGGGCGCGGCTGCGCGGCGACTTCATCCGGCGGGCCCAGGAACAGCGGCGGGACTTCACCGTCGACTGGGTCCATCTCAAGCTCAACGACCAGGCGCAGCGCACCGTGCTGTGCAAGGACCCCTTCCGGTCCGTCGACGACCGGGTGGAGAAGCTGATCGCGGGTATGTGACGCGGGACGAAATTGCCCCGCCCGTATGCGACAGGGCCCCGTACGTCTCTCGTACGGGGCCTTTCCGTCGGCGGGACAGCCCTTAGAGTGTCGGGGACCATTTACGTGTCGTCTGAGATCTGAGGAACCAGTGCGCCGACTTGCCGGCCTTCTCGTCGTCCCCCTACTGCTGCTGTCCACGGCGGCCTGCGGCGACGACAAGGCCTCCGACTCCACTTCCAAGAGCGAGGTCCCCGCGATCACCGCGGGGGAGAAGTTCGGGGAGAAGCCCACGCTGTCGAAGGGCGCGGGTGATCCACCCAAGAAGCTGAAGACCGAGGTCATCAGTGAGGGTGACGGTGCGAAGCTGAAGAACGGTGACGCGACCGAGGTGAACTACCTCGGTCAGGCGTGGGACTCGGACAAGCCGTTCGACAACAGCTTCGACCGCAAGCAGCCGTTCGGTCTCATCCTCGGTGCCGGGCAGGTCATCCCGGGCTGGGAGCAGGGGCTCGTGGGCCAGAAGGCCGGCAGCCGTGTGAAGCTGACCATCCCGCCGGATCTCGCGTACGGGGAGCAGGGCCAGGGCGAGGACATCCCGCCCAACGCCACGCTCGTCTTCGTCGTGGACGTGCTGAGCGGCAAGGCGGTCCCGAAGACCCCCAAGGGCAGCACGGTCGCCCAGGACAACATCGACCTGCCGAAGGTCGGCGACAACACCGACGGCAAGGCTCCCAAGGTCACGATCCCCAAGAGCGACCCGCCCAAGAAGCTCGTCTCCAACTACGTCATCGAGTCCGACGGGGAGGCCGTGAAGGAGAGCGACACGGTCGTCGTGAACTACGAGGCCTATGTGTGGAAGGGTGCGAAGAAGTTCGACAGCACCTACGACTCGGGCCAGGTCGCGAGCTTCCCGCTCGCGCAGATCACGGTCAAGGGACTGAAGTCCGGTCTCGTCGGCAAGAAGGTCGGCAGCCGCGTCCTGCTCGTCATGCCGCCGGACCAGGGCTTCGGTGACCAGGCACAGCAGACCATTCCCGCCAAGTCGACGCTCGTATGGTCCGTGGACATCCTGACAAAGATGTAAGACTGTCCCGGTTGCCCAGTTCACAGTCAAGAGGAGCAGTTCACGTGAGCATCGAGAAGCCCGAGATCGACTTCCCGGGTGGCGAGCCGCCGGCCGACCTGGAGATCAAGGAAATCTGGGAGGGCGACGGTCCGGTGGCTCAGGCGGGCCAGACCGTCTCCGTGCACTACGTCGGTGTGTCCTTCTCCAGCGGCGAGGAGTTCGACGCCTCGTGGAACCGCGGCACCCCGCTGCAGTTCCAGCTCGGCGCCGGCCAGGTCATCGCCGGCTGGGACAAGGGCGTCCAGGGCATGAAGGTCGGCGGCCGTCGCCAGCTGACCATCCCCGCGCACCTCGCCTACGGCGACCGTGGCGCCGGTGGCGGCCGTATCGCCCCGGGCGAGACGCTGATCTTCGTCTGTGACCTCGTCGGGGTCTGATCCGTCCGTTCACAGCAGGCTGGGGCCCGTGCCGCAAGGCGCGGGCCCTCGCTTTGGTCCGGACACCCCGGAGCGGTACCGTCGACGGTCTCAGAGCACGTCGAGAAAGGGCGTCGATGGCGATTGCCAAGGCCGAACGGCTGATGAACCTGGCACTGTGTCTGCTGGGTACCCGGCGCCCGCTCAGCAAGCGTGAACTCCGCGGGTCCATCGAGGCCTACCTGGAGGCGGGCTCCGACGACTCCTTCAACCGGATGTTCGAGCGCGACAAGGACGATCTGCGTGAACTCGGCCTGATCATCGAGACCGTGGAGAACCTGGACGGCGACACCGGCTATCTCGCGCGCCGCGACAGCAACCGGCTGCCGCCCATCACCCTGGACGCCGAGGAGGCCGCCGCTCTCGGGCTCGCCGCCAAGGTCTGGCAACAGGCCCGTCTCGCGGGTGCGGCCAGCGGCGCCCTGCAGAAGCTGCGGGCCGCCGGCATGCCGGAGACCCAGGACGCCTACGAGGTGCACAGCGCTCTCGAACCCCGTATCCCGGTCCACGAGGCCGCCTTCGAGCCGCTGATGCTCGCCTGCCGTGACCGCCGCCCGGTCACCTTCGACTACCGCAAGGGCAACGCAGCCCGCCCGGAACAGCGCCAGGTCGAGCCCTGGACGCTGGAATGCTGGCGCGGCCACTGGTATCTGGCCGGCTGGGACCGCGACCGTGGCGCCGAGCGGGTCTTCAGGCTGTCGCGGATCTCGGGCCGGGTCCGCTCCCGTACCGGGGCCTTCACCGCCCGGGTCCCGGACGCGGTGACCGTCCGGGAGACCGTGGAGAGCTGGGCGGGGGAGACCGCGACCAGGACCGCCCGTATCAGGCTGCGCAGCGGCTCCGGCTATCCGCTGCGCTCCCGCGCCCTCTCCGTGCGGGAACGCGGTGACGGCTGGGACGAGTTGGAGATCCCGTACGGACACGGCCTCGACGCCTGGCTCGTGGAGTTCGGGCCGGATGTGATCGTGAGCGAGCCCGCCGATCTGCGGGCCGACGTGATGGACCGGCTGCGCGCCGTGGCCAAGGACTGAGGGGACCCGTACTCGTGGCCACGAACGCGATCGACCAGACCCGGCGGATGCTCTCCCTCGTCACCTACCTGCGTGAGCGCCCCGGTGCGCACGTCCAGGACGTGGCACGGGCCTTCGGGATCACCGAGGACGAGCTGATCTCCGACCTGGATGTGCTCCCCATGTGCGGGACCAGCTTCCGCGGGGGCGACCTGCTGGACATCGACACCGACGGCGACCGGATCTGGTGGCACAACCCGGACGACGTCGCGGCGCCGCTGCGGCTCGCCGCCGACGAGGCGACCGCACTGCTCGTCGCGGCCCGTGCCGTCGCGACGCTCCCCGGTCTGCGGGAGAGCGACCGGCAGGCGCTGGTGCGTGCGACGGCGAAGCTGGAGACGGCGGCCGGTGAGGTGGGGGCCGCCAGCTCGCGGCTCTCGGTCACCTTCGAGTCCGAGGGCGGTGTCTTCGCCGACGTCGACCGGGCGATCTCGGAGCGGCGCCGTCTCTGGCTGCGCTACTACTCGCCCGCGCGCGACGAGCTGACCGAGCGCGAGGTGGACCCGATCCGGCTGTTCGCCGTCGGCCACACCTATATGGAGGGCTGGTGCCGGCTCACCGAGGCACGGCGTACGTTCCGGCTCGACCGGGTCGCCGAGATCAGACTGCTGGACGCGCCCTCCGCACCGCCCGAGCTGGAGCTCCGCGATCTCTCCGAGGGGCTTGTGCAGCCCGCGGCCGAGGACCCGGAGGTCGTGATCGAGGTCGGCCCCGGTGGCCGGTGGGTCGCCGAGTACTACCCGCACGACAGCGCCGACGAACTGCCCGACGGTGGCCTGCGGATCACCCTGCGCACCCCCGACCCGGCCTCCCTGCGCAGGCTCGCCCTGCGGCTGGGCGGCGAAGGCCGCATCACCTCGCCTCCCGAGCTGGCCGAGAGCGCCCGGCTGGCGGCGAGCGAGGCACTGGCCGCCTACGACGGCGCGCTCTGAGAGGGGGCCACCGGTGCATCGACGGGAGGAAGGGCGCATGGCCGTGATACCGGGCATGCGGAGCGGACCGGTTCCGGTCGCGGTGCCCGACGCCGTGCGCTTCCGGGCCGCCTGCCCCGACTGCCGTGAGCGGTTCGAGCTCGCGGCGGGTGCGCTGCGGCTGGCCATCGGCGCCAGCCGCCGTACGACCTTCTACTCCTTCACGTGTCCCGCGTGCGGCTCCGCTGTCCGCAAGCCGGCGGGGGAGCGCATCGTCGAGCTTCTCAGCGGTGGCGGGGTACGGACACTGCGCCTGCACACCGCCCTGCGGTGACGAGAGACATAGAGGATCCGTCCATGTTCTGGCCCATGCTCGCCATCGCTCTGGGGTTCGCCGGCCTCGCCGTGCTCGGTGTGCTGGCCGTCAAGGTCTTCGTCGAGGCCCAGCGGCTCTCCGGACAGATCGCCGCGACGACGCGGCGGATCAACCGAGCGGCGGAGGATCTCGAACGAGCGGCCACCACCCTCGCCGACACGGGAGAGGCCCTGCGATAGCCGGGCGCGGCCTCCAGATTCATGGTTCCGGGGGGTACGCTTCTTGAGCGGCCCAGGCAGGGAGGTGTGGGCCGCAAGCGGGAGTACGCACAGGCATTGCCTCACGTTTACCCCTGCGGGTTACGATCGCTGCCAGCGCCGGGCCGGACAACTGTCCGGTCGAACGGGTAGCGAGCCCCACCCCCCAGACGCCTCAGTGAGAAGGAAGTCGCACATGATCGGCAATCTGAAGCCCCTAGAGATCGTTCTGATCATCGCTGTCGTCCTGCTGCTCTTCGGTGCCAAGAAGCTTCCCGACATGGCGCGTTCGCTCGGCAAGTCGGCCCGCATCCTCAAGAGCGAGGCCAAGGCCATGAAGAAGGACGACACGGAGCCCGCGGCGCCCACCACGGAGAACGTCGCGGACACCACCGCGGCCGACGCCACCGCGCGCACCATCCAGGCCGCTCCGGGAGACGTCACCAGCTCCCGCCCGGTCAGTGAGCCCAAGCCCACCACCCAGAGCTGACAGCTGATCCGCACCGCCGGAAGCTGTCGTACGAGACGAGGGAAGTGGGTTGCTCAAGTCTGCCCGCAAGCAGGATAAGGACGACGAGGGGCGGATGCCCCTCCTCGATCACCTGCGTGAGCTGCGCAACCGGCTGCTGAAGTCGGTCCTGGCGATCATCGTCGCCGTGATCGTGGCAGCGTTCTTCCAGAAGGAAATCTTCGAGTTCCTGATGAAGCCGATCCTGGACTCGGTCGGCTGCAAGAACGGCGCCGTGACCATGATCAATGGTCGGCCGTGCGCGGAGATGACCACCAACGGTCTGCTGTCGCCGTTCACCATCGCGCTGAAGGTGTCCTTGATGACAGGCGTGCTGGTGGCCACCCCGGTGTGGCTGTACCAGCTGTGGGGATTCGTCGCCCCCGGCCTGCATCAGAAGGAGAAGCGCTACTCGATCACCTTCGTGGCGGCCGGTGTACCGCTCTTCGTGGCCGGGGCCTACCTGGCGTACACGATCCTGCCGGAGACCGCGGACATCATGCTCGGGTTCACCCCCGACAACGTGAAGAACCTGCTGCCGCTCGACGACTTCCTGGACCTGATCACCCGCATGGTGATCGTCTTCGGTCTGGCCTTCGAACTGCCCCTGCTGCTCATCCTTCTCAACATGACGGGGGTCCTCTCCGGCGCCCGCATGCTGCGCTGGTGGCGCGGCATGATCGTCGGTCTCACCGCCTTCGGGGCCATCGCCACCCCGGGTGGGGACCCCATCTCGATGCTGCTGCTCGCGGGCCCCCTCGCGGTGCTCTACTTCATCGCGGTCGGTTTCTCGCTCCTCAACGACAAGCGCAGGCGGCGTGCCAACCCCGACGCCGAGCTCGACGACGACGAGGCGTCGAGTCTGGACCTCACGCCCGAATCGGTCGGCGCGGTCGAACCGGTGTCGAGGCCGGCCCTGCCCGAGCAGTCGGACGGTGAGGCGGACGGCGGAAGGTCACGCCGGCTCAACGGCTACGACGACATCACCTGACCTTGGACGACATCGTCCGACCTTGTAGGGTCCGCTGGTGACCAGCGAGATCACCCTCTTCGTCAATCCCACCGCCGGAAGCGGCCGGGGCGCGCGTGCCGCGCAGCCGGCCGCTTCCGCCTTGCGGGACGCGGGCTTCTCCGTACGCACCGTTCTCGGCGAGGACGCCGATGACGCGCTGCGCCGCGCCAGGGAAGCGGTGGCGCAGGGCACCGGTGCCCTGATAGCCGTGGGCGGGGACGGCATGATGTCCCTCGCCCTCCAGGCCGTCGCCGGGACCTCGACCCCGCTCGGTGCCGTGGCCGTCGGCACCGGGAACGACTTCGCCCGCGCACTCGGGCTGCCGATCCGTGATCCGGCCGCCGCCGGGCGGGTGGCCGCCGAGGTGCTCCAGGCCGGCACGGCGCGCGCGATCGACCTGGGGCGGACGGAGGAGCGCTGGTTCGGCTCCGTCCTGGCCTCGGGCTTCGACTCGCGGGTCAACGACCGGGGGAACCGGATGCGCTGGGTGGGCGGGCGCTTCAAGTACGACCTGGCGATCCTCGCCGAGCTGGCCTCCTTCAGGCCGGTCCCGTACCGCGTGAGCTTCGACGGCGGTCCCCCGGCCGAGATCGAGGCGACGCTGATCGCCGTGGGCAACGGCACGACGTACGGCGGCGGCATGCGCATCTGCGCCGACGCGGTCATGGACGACGGCCTCTTCGACGTGACCGTGGTCGGCGACTGCAGCCGGACCACCCTCCTCAAGGTCTTCCCGAAGGTGTACCGGGGCACGCACATCGGGCACCCGAAGGTCACCGTGCACCGGGTGTCGTCGATAGAGCTGGTCGCGGCCGGTGTCACCGCCTACGCGGACGGTGAGCCGCTGGGCGCGCTGCCCGTCCGCGCCACCTGCGTACCCGGTGCGGTCCGGGTCCTCGCACCGTGAGAACAAAGATCGGGCTGACTGTCATACGGGGCGGGTAGGCTCGTATCACGATGACAGAGGACCTCTCACCAGCTGAGCGATACCAGGCGTCCCGCGTCCGTGCGGCCGAGCAGGCCACGGCCCTCGGGCCCTTTCGCGAGATGTACGAATTCGGTCTGGACCCGTTCCAGATCGAGGCCTGCCAGGCCCTGGAGGCCGGCAAGGGAGTGCTGGTCGCGGCCCCCACCGGGTCGGGCAAGACGATCGTCGGTGAATTCGCCGTGCACCTGGCCCTGGAACAGGGCCGCAAGTGCTTCTACACCACGCCCATCAAGGCCTTGTCCAACCAGAAGTTCACCGATCTCGTCCGGCGTTACGGCGCGGACAAGGTCGGTCTGCTCACCGGTGACAACAGCGTCAACGCCGACGCACCCGTCGTCGTCATGACGACCGAGGTCCTGCGCAACATGCTGTACGCGGGATCCCAGGCCCTCACCGGCCTCGGTTACGTGGTCATGGACGAGGTGCACTACCTCTCCGACCGTTTCCGGGGCGCCGTGTGGGAGGAAGTGATCATCCACCTGCCGGAGTCCGTGACCCTGGTATCACTGTCGGCGACCGTGTCCAACGCCGAGGAGTTCGGCGACTGGCTGGACACCGTCCGGGGCGACACCCAGGTGATCGTCTCCGAGCACCGGCCCGTGCCGCTGTGGCAGCACGTCATGGCCGGACGCCGGATGTACGACCTCTTCGAGGAGGAGACCGACCACGGCGGCCGGGGCACCGGCCGGCGCGAGGTCAGTCCGGATCTCGTCCGGCTCGCCCGGATGGAGAACCAGCGCGGATACGACCCGCGTGAGCGCAGGCGCGGAAAGATGGTGCGTGAGGCGGACCGGGAGCGTGAGAGACGCCGGCGCAGCCGGATCTGGACCCCGTCGAGGCCCGAGGTCATCGACCGGCTCGACGCCGAGGGACTCCTGCCCGCCATCACGTTCATCTTCAGCAGGGCAGGCTGCCAGGCGGCCGTCCAGCAGTGCCTTCAGGCCGGGCTCCGGCTGAACGACGAGGACAAGCGCCGGCTGGTGCGGGAGATCGTCGAGGAGCGTACGGCGTCCATTCCCCCCGAGGACCTCCATGTCCTCGGGTACTACGAGTGGATCGAGGGCCTGGAGCGTGGCATCGCCGCGCACCACGCGGGGATGCTGCCGACCTTCAAGGAGGTCGTGGAGGAGCTGTTCGTCCGCGGCCTGGTCAAGGCGGTCTTCGCGACCGAGACGCTGGCGCTCGGCATCAACATGCCCGCGCGTTCCGTGGTGCTGGAGAAGCTGGTCAAGTGGAACGGCGAGCAGCACGCCGACATCACCCCCGGCGAGTACACCCAGCTGACCGGGCGGGCCGGCCGCCGGGGCATCGACGTGGAGGGCCACGCGGTCGTCCTGTGGCAGCGGGGGATGGACCCGGGCGCGCTCGCCGGGCTCGCGGGGACGCGTACGTATCCGCTGCGCTCCAGCTTCCGGCCCTCGTACAACATGGCGGTCAACCTCGTCCAGCAGTTCGGGCGGCACCGCTCGCGCGAGCTGCTCGAGACCTCCTTCGCGCAGTTCCAGGCCGACCGGTCGGTCGTCGGGATCTCCCGGCAGGTCCAGCGCAACGAGGAGGGGCTCGCAGGCTACAAGGAGGGCATGACCTGCCACCTGGGGGACTTCGAGGAGTACGCGCGGCTGCGCCGCGATCTCAAGGACCGTGAGACGGAGCTGGCCAAGCAGGGCGCCGCCCAGCGGCGGGCCGCCGCCGCCTCGTCCCTGGAGAAGCTGAAGCCGGGTGATGTCATCCATGTGCCCACCGGGAAGTTCGCCGGGCTCGCCCTGGTCCTCGACCCGGGACTCTCGGCGGGCCGGACCAACGGCCATCGTGGGCTCGAATACCACGACGGTCCGCGCCCCCTGGTGCTGACCGCCGAGCGGCAGGTCAAGCGGCTGGCCCAGATCGACTTCCCGGTGCCGGTCGAGGCGCTGGAGCGGATGCGGGTGCCCAAGTCGTTCAACCCGCGCTCACCGCAGTCCCGCCGGGATCTGGCCTCCGCGCTGCGGAGCAAGGCCGGGCACGTCGACCCGGGCCGGCACCGCAAGAAGCGGGCCGCGGCCGCCGACGACCGGGAGATCGCCCGGCTGCGCGCGGAGCTGCGGGCGCACCCCTGCCACGGGTGCGACGAGCGCGAGGACCATGCCCGCTGGGCCGAGCGCTACCACCGGCTGCAGCGCGACACACGGCAGCTCGAGCACCGTATCGAGGGCCGGACGAACACCATCGCCCGGACCTTCGACCGCATCGTGGCGCTCCTGACCGAGCTCGACTACCTCCGGGGCAGCGAGGTCACCGACAACGGCCGGCGGCTGGCACGGCTCTACGGGGAGCTCGACCTGCTGGCCAGCGAATGCCTGCGGGACGGCGTCTGGGAGGGTCTCGACCCCGCCGAGCTCGCCGCGTGCGTGTCCGCCCTGGTCTACGAGGCGCGGCAGGCGGACGACGCGGTCGCGCCGAAGCTGCCCTCGGGTCCCGCGAAGGCCGCGATGGGCGAGATGATCCGTATCTGGGGCCGTCTCGACGCCCTGGAGGAGGACTTCAAGATCAGCCAGACGGAAGGGGTCGGGCAGCGCGAGCCCGACCTCGGCTTCGCCTGGGCGGTCTACATGTGGGCCTCGGGCCGGACGCTGGACGAGGTCCTGCGCGAGGCGGAGATGCCGGCGGGCGACTTCGTGCGCTGGTGCAAGCAGGTCATCGACGTACTCGGCCAGATCGCGGCAGCCGCGCCCCGGGACGGGAGTTCCGTCGCGAAGAACGCCCGCAAGGCCGTCGACGCGGTGCTGCGGGGTGTGGTGGCGTACAGCTCGGTGGGCTGAGCGCCGTCCGGACGCGGACCTGACGACGGGTGGCCAGGGGCATGCGTGCCCCTGGCCACCCGTGAGGTGCCTCCCGTCAGGCCTTCTTCTTCTTGTTCATGATCGAGAGTCCTGCGCAGGTTGCGCCCAGCACAACCGTCAGACCACCGACGATCACGTTGGTGAGGATGACGCCCATGTCCGGGCTCTGGCCCACGATCCAGGGCGACACGATGAGCCATGCGCCCAGTGCGACGATGCCCATGCTCATCCCGGTCATCCGCTCCGGCATGGCGGTGAAGCAGAGCGCCAGCAGGGCTATCGCGATTCCGATGACGACGTTGTGGACCACCAGGGAGGGCTGGTTCGCGGTGAAGTGGAGCACCCACGGCGAGACGGCGGCGAACAGACCGGCCAGGAACAGCGGGGCGTCCGCGCCGGCCGTGGTGCGGCCGCCGCTCATGACACGGTTGTGGCGCGCTCGCATTTCCTCGGCGTCGGGATGTCCGGAGAGGTCCCTCGCGGTGTGTCCGGAAACGTCCCTTCCGGTGTGCGAGATGTTACTCATGAGGATGTTCTCCTTCGCACTTGCTGGAGCGACCGCGGTCAGATGACACGGTCATCAGCTCTCCACACCAGTGTGCTCTTACATGTCCCTTATGTGTAGTTTTCCTGGCGATCGAATTCTGCGGTTCCGTCGGGGCGGTGGTCACCGCCCCGACGGAGGCGCCGGCTCAGCTCTTCGGCATCAGAACGGTGTCCACGATGTAGACCGTCGCGTTGGCGGTCGGGACGTTGCCGCAAACGACCTTCGACGAGTCGTTCACGGTGTACGACGTCTTCGACCCCGACGTCGTCAGCTTCGTCTTGGCCAGGGTGTCGAAGGAACCCTTCTCCAGCTGCTTCGGCGTGAGCTTCTCTCCCACGACGTGCGAGGTGAGCACCTTGGTGAGCTCGGCCTTGTCCGCGAGCAGCTTGTCCAGGTCGGCCTTCGGGATCTTGGCGAACGCGTCGTCGGTCGGGGCGAACACCGTGATGTTCTCGGCGCTGTTCAGGGTGTCGACGAGGTCGGCCTTCTTGACGGCCGTGACCAGCGTGGACAGCGCGGGGTTGTTGGACGCGGCCGTGGCGACCGGGTCCTGCGCCATGCCGTCGAACGAGCCCGCACCCGTCTTCGGGACCGTCGCACAGCCCGGGCCGAAGGGCTCGTCCATGGGCTGGGTGTCCTCGGCCGGCGCACTCGACGACGAGGCCTTGTCCGCACCGGAGTCGGAGCCGGAAGCGGAGGTGTCCGAGTCGCTGGAGCAGGCGGTCAGGGCGAGGGGCAGCATGGCGGCCGCGGAGGCGGCGACAGCGATGCGGCGGAGGTGACGGTTGCTCATGAGGATCTCCTGGGTGAATCGTTACTGATGGGGATGGATCTGGATAGGGGGCACGGGGTGCGCAAGGGACGGTCAGGGCACGTCGACCACCACCGAGTGCCACCCGGTCGCACCGTCGGGGACGGTGCCGACCCGCTTGTCGGTCTGTGTGGCGCCGGTGCGGTCCGTCGCACGGACCTGGAGGGTGTGGTGGCCGGTCGTGGCGGGCCACTCCCACACCCACTGGCGCCAGGTGTCACGGCCGGCCTCGGCGGCCAGCTTCGCGGTGTGCCACTCGCCCTCGTCGACCCGGACCTCGACCCGGGCGATGCCCCGGTGCTGGGCCCAGGCGACACCGGCGACCGGCACGGTCCCCGCCCGCGGGGCGGCGAAGGGGCGGGGCGTGTCGATGCGTGACTGGGTCTTGATCGGAGCCCTGCGCGACCAGTCGCGCTTGACCCAGTAGGCGTCGTAGGCGTCGAACGTCGTGAGTTCGATGTCCTGGATCCACTTGCACGCCGAGACATAGCCGTACAGGCCGGGGACGACCATCCGGACCGGGAAACCGTGGTCGAACGGCAGCGGTTCGCCGTTCATACCGACCGCGAGCAGCGCGTCCCGGCCGTCCATGACCTCCTCGACCGGGGTGCCGATCGTCATCCCGTCCACGGAACGCGCCACGATCTGATCCGCGGAGCCGCCCTTCGACGGTGGCCTGACCCCGGCCTCGCTCAGCAGGGTGGCCAGGCGTACGCCGATCCACCGTGCCGTGCCCACATAGGGGCCCCCGACCTGGTTGGACACGCAGGTCAGCGTGATGTCGCGCTCGACGAGCTCACGCTTCAGGAGATCCTGGAAGCTGAGGGTGACGGGTCGCGTCACCCCCTTGCCGTGGATCCGCAGCCGCCACCGGTCGGCGTCGACGCGCGGGACCACCAGGGCGGTGTCCACCCGGTAGAAGTCCTTGTTCGGGGTGACGAAGGAACTCAGACCCCGGATGTCAGGACCCGCTCCTGAGGGGATGGGGCGCGCCGGTGAGGCGGGCGGCGGGAGCGTGATGTCCTCGCGTGAAGCGGCCGCCCCGGCCAGCTGGGACGCCTGGAGCCCTCGGCCCAGGAGCCCCGCACCGGCCGAGGCCGCCGCCGCCGCGGTCGCCGCGATCACGAACCCGCGGCGGTCGAAGGCGCTCGGCACCGTGCTGCCCTGCACCGTGCTGCCCTGCACCGTGCTGCCCTGCACCGTGCTGTCCGGCGCCCCGCCGTCCGGCACGCCGCCGCCCGTCTCACCCGCCGCGGGAGACGGGGCGGCGGCCGGCGCCAGCCGACCCGCGAGGAGATACAGCACTCCCGCGGCCACCAGCGCGCCCACGGCCGAGGGCAGCGCATCGCCCGGACGTCCTTCCGGCCGTCCGGCCGCGGACACCGCCCCGACCACACCGAAGACCAGTACGGCCGCGGCGCCGGTCCGCCGGTGGCGCAGCGCGAGGATCCCCACCGCCATGGCGAAGAGCGCCAGCAGGACGAGGATGCCGAGCTGCAGCACCAGCTTGTCGTTCGTGCCGAAGTTCCGTACGGCGAAGTCCTTGACGGCCGGGGGAGTGCGGTCGATGACCGCCCCGCCCACGGCCGCGACCGGACCCGCCTCGGGACGTACGGCGGCGGCGACGAGCTCGGCGACACACAGGGCGGTGAACCCGGCGATCAGACCGCTGAGCGCGGCGAACGCGGCGCGCGCCCAGCGGGACCGCCGGGACCCGGTGGCCCCGTACTTCTGCGAAACGTCTCGGTCTGTGCTCACACCGGGGGTTCGGCGCCGACCGCCCGGCGGATTGGTCGTTCACCCCGACGAAGGAAATCCGGTCATCGGCCAATCCACCGTGTCCACCGCCCCGAATGACCTCTGAGGGGCACTCCGACAGGGCCCCGGCCAGGCACGCGACACCGGAAGGAGCCCGAATTGGCACGGGAGCGACGGCGTACAGCCGTGGTGGGCAGCGGGGTGGCGGGACTGACCGCCGCGCACATCCTGGGGAGGGCGCACGAGGTGACGCTCCTGGAGGCGGACGAGCGGCTCGGCGGGCACGCGCACACCCATGACCTGAGGTCGTCGGACGGCCGGACCCACCGTGTCGACTCGGGGTTCATCGTGCACAACCGGCGGACGTACCCGCATCTGCTCAGGCTCTTCGACGAACTCGGCGTCGCCACGCAGGAGTCGGAGATGAGCATGTCCGTCCGCTGCGAGGGGTGCGGACTGGAGTACGCGGGCGCCCGCGGCGCCGCGGGGCTGTTCGCCCGGCCGGGGTCGCTGCTCAGGGGCCCGTATCTGCGGATGCTGACCGAGGTGCCACGGTTCCACCGCGCGGCCAGGGCGTTGCTCACGCTGCCCGAGGACACCGGGGCCATGACCCTGGGCGAGTTCGCGGCGCGCGGCCGGTTCTCCCGCTACTTCCGCACCCACTTCCTGACACCCATGGTCTCGGCCGTGTGGTCCTGCGACCCGGCGACGGCGATGCGTTACCCGGCCCGCCACCTCTTCACGTTCCTGGAGCACCACGGGATGCTCTCCGTCGGGAACTCACCGGTCTGGCGGACCGTCACCGGCGGCTCACGTACGTACGTCGACCGCGTCGCGGAGCGGGTGCACTCCGTGCGTACGTCCGCCCCGGTCCGCGCGGTGCGCCGGCACAGCGACGGCGTGGAGATCGTCACGGAGGACGGCGCCACCGACGACTACGACGCGGTGGTCGTCGCGACCCACCCCGACCAGGCGCTCCGGCTGCTCGCCGACCCCACCGACGAGGAGCGGCGCACCCTCGGGGCCTTCCGTTACTCCCGCAACCCCACACTGCTGCACACCGACACCTCGCTGCTGCCGCGCAGCCGGGGCGCCGCGGCCTCCTGGAACTATCTGATGCCGTCCTGCGCCGCCGACGCGGACCGGGTGACCGTCAGCTACGACATGAACCGCCTCCAGCGTCTGGACGCGCCCGAGCGCTTCGTCGTCACGCTGAACGGCGCCGACCGCGTCGACCCGGACCGGGTTCTGGCCAGGGCGCTCTACGAACACCCCGTCTTCACCCCGGAGTCGGTCGCCGCGCAGGCCGGGCTGCCCGCACTCTCCGGGCCGGTCACCGCCTTCGCGGGGGCCTACCACGGCTGGGGGTTCCACGAGGACGGCTGCCGGTCGGGTGTGCGGGCCGCCGAGGCGCTGGGGGTGATCCGGTGAACGCCCTCTACCCGTGCACCATCACCCATGTGAGGACCGCGCCCCGCAGATACGCCCTGCGGCACCGCACCTATCTGTGGCTCATCGACCCGGACCGCCCGCCACGGCTGCCGCACCTCCTGCGCCCGCTCGCCCGGTTCGACGCCCGCGACCACTTCGGCGGCACGGCGCCCACCGTCAGGGCCGGACTCGAACGGTTCCTCCTGGCCCAGGGCGTGGAACTCGGCGGCGGAGCCGTCACCATGCTCACCCAGGCCCGTGTGCTCGGGCATGTGTTCAACCCCCTGACCGTCTACTGGTGCCACCGCCAGGACGGCACCCCGCTCTGCGTCGTCGCCGAGGTCCACAACACCTACGGGGAGCGGCACGCCTACCTGTTGCGGACGGACGAGGCGGGCCGCGCGGTCACCGCCAAGGACTTCTACGTCTCGCCGTTCTTCCCGGTGGACGGCGCCTACCGGATGCGGCTGCCCGAGCCGGGCCCCCGGCTGAACCTGACGGTCCATCTGGAGCGCGCGGAAGCCCGCCCGTTCACCGCGACCGTACGCGGAACCCGGCGTCCGGGTACGCCCGCCCAGCTGCTCCGGCTGTTCCTGCGCCACCCCTTCTCCACCGCGGTGGTATCCGCCGCGATCCGGCTGCACGGCGTCCGGCTGTTCCTGCGCCGGCTCCCCGTACAGCCACGTCCCCGTCATCGCACCCAGGAAGGCATGCAGTGAAGGTGCCCACCTCTCCCGTCTCCCACCGTCCCCCCGCCTCCGCCTCCGCCTCCGCCGGCACAGGCACCGGCGTACCGGGCCAGGGCGGTCTCGCGTCCGCACCCCGCGCCACCTCCGATCCCGGGCGCTGGCCCGATGTGGCCGCGCTGCCACGGGCCTCGGCGGCGAGGACCGCGGTGGCCGAGCGGCTCGTACGGCACGCGCTCGCCCGGCTCCCGCTGTGGGTGAGCCTCGCCGGCCGTCGAAGCATCGGGCTCGGCGGGCCCCTGATGGAGATCCGCGATCCCGACGCCTTCTTCCGGCGGATCGGGGCCGGCGGGCTCATCGGCTTCGGCGAGTCCTACATGGCGGGTGAGTGGGACTCTCCCGACCTCGTCGGCGTCCTCACCGTCCTCGCGTCCAACGCGGCCGGCCTCGTCCCCGCACCGCTGCAGAGGCTGCGGAGCCTGTGGGCCCCGCGGAAGCCCGCGGCGCAGACCAACACCCCCGAGGGCGCCCGCGACAACATCAGCCACCACTACGACCTGTCGAACGACCTCTTCGCGCTCTTCCTCGACGACACACTCACGTACTCCGCCGCCGTATTCCGCGGCTTCCCCGCCGAGCGCGACCTGCTGGCCGCCGCACAGCACCGCAAGATCGACCGGCTCCTCGACCTGGCCGGTGTGGGCGACGGCACCGAGCTGCTGGAGATCGGCACCGGCTGGGGCGAACTCGCCGTACGAGCGGCGGCGCGCGGCGCTCGGGTCACCACCCTGACCCTCTCCGGGGAACAGCGGGAGCTGGCCAGGGCCCGGATCCGCGAAGCGGGCCACGCGGACCGGGTCGACGTCCGGCTCAGCGACTACCGGGACGTCACCGGGGAGTACGACGCGGTCGTCAGCGTCGAGATGATCGAGGCGGTCGGGGAGGAGTTCTGGCCGGAGTACTTCCGGACCCTGGAGCGCTGCCTGGCCCCCGGCGGGAGGATCGCCCTCCAGGCGATCACGATGCCCGACGACCGGATGCTGGCCAGCCGCGGCACGTACACCTGGATCCACAAGTACATCTTCCCCGGCGGACTGCTGCCCTCCACCGAGGCCGTGGAGCGCGTCACCACCTCCCGCACCTCGCTCCGCACGGCACGGCGCGACAGCTTCGGCGCGCACTACGCCGAAACCCTGCGCCTGTGGCGTGAGCGCTTCACGGAACGTGCCGACGAGGTCGACGCGCTCGGCTTCGACGCGGTCTTCCGCCGCATGTGGACCTTCTATCTCGCCTACTCCGAGGCCGGCTTCAGGTCCGGCTATCTCGATGTGCAGCAGATGCTCCTGACCCGTGAGGACACCGCGTGAAGACCATGACCGAGACCCCGCGGAACGGAGCGGCGCAGCTGATCGCACCCCTCATCGAGCGGTTCACCGGCGGGCCGCCGCCGGTCAGGATCAGGATGTGGGACGGCAGCGAGACCGGTCCCGAAGGCGCCCCCACGGTGGAGGTGCGCTCCCGCAGGGCGCTGCGCCGGCTCCTGTGGCAGCCCGGCGAACTCGGCCTTGCCGAGGCCTACATCACCGGCGACATCGACATCGCCGACGACCTGGCGGCCGGGCTCCGCGCGCTGCGCCGGGGACCGGGACAGCGGCTGCCCCACCCCGGCCTCGCCGACCGGCTGCGGGCGGCGGGCACCGCACTGCGCCTCGGTGCGATCGGGCCCCGCCCACCGACTCCCGCGGCCCGCGCCGGACTTCGCGGCGCGCCGCACAGCAGGGCGCGCGACCGGGCCGCCATCAGCCACCACTACGACCTGTCCAACGCCTTCTACTCGCTGCTGCTCGACGAGACCATGGCGTACTCCTGCGGCTACTGGACCGGCGCCGGGCCCGACTACGGACCGGCCGACGCGCAGCGCGACAAGCTCGAACTCATCTGCCGCAAGCTGGCGCTGACAGCCGGCGCACGCCTCCTCGACATCGGCTGCGGCTGGGGATCCCTGACCCTGCACGCGGCGGCCCGGCACGGGGTCCGGGTCACCGCCGTCACCCTCGCCGCCGAACAAGCCGCCCATGTGCGGGGGCAGGTGGAGGCGCGGGGCCTCCAGGATCTCGTCGATGTGCACTGCTGCGACTACCGCGACGTCGCAGCTCTGCCCGGTTTCCGGGGCGGGTACGACGCCGTCTCCACCGTCGAGATGGGCGAGCACGTCGGCGACGCGCAGTACCCGGCCTTCACCGCGCTGCTCCACTCCGTGCTCAGGCCGCGCGGCCGGGCCCTGGTCCAGCAGATGTCGCGCGGCACGACCGCACCCGGCGGTGGCGCGTTCATCGAGTCCTACATCGCCCCCGACATGCACATGCGTCCGCTCGGCGAGACCGTGGGCCTGCTGGAGGGCGCGGGACTCGAAGTGCGTGACGTCGAGTCGTTGCGCGAGCACTACGTCCTGACCGTCGAGGCCTGGCACCGCACCCTGGAGGAGCGCCTGCCGGAGTTCGTGGCGCTGGTGGGCGAGGAGACGGCCCGGGTGTGGCGCCTCTACCTGGTGGGCGGCGCACTCGCCTTCGAGGAGCGGCGCATGGGCGTCGACCAGATCCTCGCGGTGCGCCCCGACGCCGACGGCTCGTCGGGCCCGGCCACCACCCGGCACGGCTGGTACTCCGGGTGAGCGGCTTCGACTGGGCGGAGTTCGCGCGGAGCCTGCCGGTGACGGCGGGCGCCGCACTCGGCGTCATGCTCGTGACGTTCCTGATCGCCCTGCGCAGGGGCCTGCACCGGATCGTCGACGTGGCGTGGGGACTCGGCTTCGCGGCGGTCGCCCTCGTCGCGTACGCGCTGTCCGACGGCGAGGGCGACGACGGACGCAGGGCCCTGGTCACCGTGCTCACCGTCGTCTGGGGCCTGCGGCTGGCCGTGCACATCGGCCGCCGGGGCCGGGGCCACGGCGAGGACCCGCGCTACGAGGCCCTGCTGGCCAAGGCGCCCGGCCATCCCGGCCTGTACGCGCTGCGCACGGTGTACCTCCTCCAGGGGGCGCTCGTCTGGCTGGTCTCCCTGCCCGTGCAGGCGGCCTCACATCTGCCTGGCCCGCTCGACGGGTGGGCCAGGGCCGGGACCGCGCTCTGGGCGGTGGGGCTGGGCTTCGAGGCGCTGGGGGACAGCCAGCTCGCGCGGTTCAAGGCCGATCCCGCGAACCGGGGGCGGATCATGGACCGTGGCCTGTGGTCCTGGACCCGGCACCCCAACTACTTCGGGGACTTCTGCGTCTGGTGGGGGCTGTTCCTCATCGTCTGCGTGGACCCCGCGGTCGCCGCCGCGACCCTCGTGTCCCCCGTCGTCATGAGCTTCCTGCTGACCAGGGGCAGCGGAAAGGCGCTGCTGGAGCGGCACATGGCCGGACGGCCGGGATACGCGGACTACCGGGCCCGCACCAGCGGCTTCTTCCCGCGCCCGCCCCGCCGACGCTGAAACGCGGGGGGACACGCGACATGTCCCCCCGCGTTTCCCCGCTGCCGGGACCTCAGGCGTCCTCGAACGTCATCAGGGCCACCGGATCCGAGGTCGGCTGTGCCGATCCGCCGGCCGGTTCGACGGTGATGCCCATGCCGGACGCCCGGTCCACCGGCCCGTCGAGCAGGACCGCGTCATCCGTTGCGGACGGGTTCAGCAGTCCGGCCGCACGCATGGTGTCGCCGTCGTCGAACCACAGCTG
Source organism: Streptomyces sp. NBC_01012 (assembly GCF_045162755.1). Lineage (NCBI taxonomy): Bacteria > Bacillati > Actinomycetota > Actinomycetes > Kitasatosporales > Streptomycetaceae > Streptomyces > Streptomyces sp. NBC_01012. Next base: position 6,468,733 of record NZ_CP108688.1, read on the forward strand.
GTACACCTTGCCGCCGGGCGGCTGTGCCAGGCCTGATGCCAGGAACACCGCCCGGTTCACGCTCTGCGAGACCACCACCGTGCCCCGCGCGCCGTCCCCGAGGTCCGCCGCGCTGGTCGCCGCGTCCGAGGCGGTCAGCACCCGCGCCACCTGCTCGTTGTGCTGTTCGGCCCTGGCGGTCTCCTGCCTGGCGTCCTGCGCGAGCCGGTTCTGCCACACCGCGACCCCGCCGAGAGCGGCAGCGGCGGCGACGCAGGCCGCCAGTGCGTACGCCGACCAGCGGCGGGACCGCCCGACCGAGGCGCCGGAGCGGGCGCCGCGCGCACGCGACGGCGGCTCCTGCCGTACGGTCGCGATGTCGCGCAGTACCCGTTCCCGGAGCGCGGGCGGCGGGGTGGTGGACACGGCGAGCCCCAGCCTGGCGGCGGTGGCGGACAGCTCGCGCACCTCCTGGGCGCACGCCTCGCAGGCACCCAGATGCCGCTCGAAGGCGATGCGCTCGTCCTCGGGCAGCGCGTGCAGGGCGTAGGCCCCGGTCAGTGTGTGCAGCTCGGCCGTGCTCATACGCCCACCCCCAGGCAGTCGCGCAGCCGGATGAGCCCGTCGCGCAGCCGCGTCTTGATGGTTCCCAGTGGTACGGACAACAGCTCGCCGACCTCGCGGTAGGTCAGCCCGCGGTAGTAGGCCAGCGTCACGGACTCCCGCTGGAGTTCGGAGAGCGTCCGCAGACAGCGCCGGACCTGCTCTCTCTCCAGCCGGCTCTCGACCTGCTCGGACACCTCGTCGAACTCCGGGGTGCGGTCGAGCAGCGCGGCCCTGTGCTCCCGTGCCGCGGTCGCCTCGGCCGACCTGACCCGGTCCACCGCGCGGTGGTGGGCGAGCGTCAGCACCCAGTTCATGGCGCTGCCCCGGGACGCCTGGTAGCGGGGCGCGGTGCGCCACAGCTCGACCAGGACCTCCTGGGCGACCTCCTCGGACTGGGCCGGGTCACGGAGCACACTGCGCACCAGCCCGAGGACCGGCCCGCTGACCTGGTCGTACACCTGGGTGAAGGCCTCCTGGTCCCCACGGGCGACCTGGCCGAGCAGCTCCTGCAGGCCGGGGCCCGACGAAGGGACCCCACTGATGTGTACGGCTTCTCTCACGCGGACGGTCCTCCCGGAGCACGCATCGGTTTCCTTGGTGATTCGGAGCCGGTGGCCCGGAGGATTGGTCGGACACCGCGCGGATCCGCCTGCCCGCCCGGCCCACCCGCACACCCTCTCCCTCACATGCTGTGCCGCACATGCGAGAACCCGGTCGCCGTCAGGGGCGGCGACCGGGTTCGAATGACGCGGGGGAGGGGCGCTACGCGGCGCTCTCCTGCTCGCGCTCCACCTGCTCGTTCCACTCGCGCTTGACCGCGCGCCAGGCGTCGTCGTCCTTGCCGAGACGCCAGTAGCCCGAGATCGACAGCTGCTGGAGCGGGATGCCGCGCTCCAGGCGGAGGTGGCGCCTGATCTCCTTGACGAAGCCCGCCTCGCCGTGGACGAAGGCCTGCACCTGGCCCTCGGGGAACTCCAGGCCGGTCACCGCGGTGACGAGCCCCTCGCCCACCGGGGCGTCGCCGCGGTGCAGCCAGGTCACCGAGACGCCGTCCGGCGACGCGAGCTTCTGCTCCTCCGAGGCGTCCGGCACCTCGACGAAGACATGCGCCGTCGCGCCCGCCGGGAGCTGCTCCAGCGACGCCGCGATGGCGGGCAGGGCGCTCTCGTCGCCCACCAGCAGATGCCAGTCGGCCGAGGCCTCCGGGACGTAACCGCCGCCGGGGCCGAGGAAGGTCACCTGGTCGCCGCGCTGTGCACGCGCCGCCCAGGGGCCCGCCAGGCCCTCGTCGCCGTGCACCACGAAATCGATCGCGAGCTCACGGGTGTCGGGATCCCAGGAGCGCACGGTGTACGTCCGGGTGGTGGGCCACAGCTCGCGCGGGTACTCCTCGCGGATCGCCGCCATGTCGAAGGGGTGGCTGTAGTCCGCGCCCTCCGGGGCGAAGCACAGCTTGACGTAGTGGTCCGTGTACTCCCCGAGGGTGAAGTCGGCCAGGCCGTCGCCACCGAGGATCACGCGCACCATGTGCGGGGTGATCTGCTCGGTGCGCAGAACCTGCGCCCCCTGCGCCTTCGGTGTCCGGCGTTGCGGCCGCTCTGCCACGAGGTTCTCCCTGCTCTGGACCTATGCGAGGAACTACAAACTTAGGTTTACCTAAGCTAGCACCTCATGCCTGGAGTGTGACGAGCAGGCGCTGGAGCGCGTTCCCCAGACCCCACTGTGCCGCAAGGGACTCCAGGGCGGCGGGGTCACGTGGTTCGCGGGGGAGCGCGGGGGTGAAGTCGGGCAGGGGCACGTCGTCGGCGACACGGACGACCTTCGGGGCCACCGCCACGTAGTCCCGGGCCTCGTCGAGCCGCTTGCGCCGCGACGGGGTCAGCGGGGCGGCGGGGTCGTCCACCGCCGCCATGATGCCCGCGAGGTCGCCGAAGGTGTCCAGCAGCTTCGCCGCCGTCTTCTCGCCGATACCGGGCACACCCGGAAGTCCGTCGCTCGGATCGCCGCGCAGCAGGGCCAGATCGACGTATCCGCCGCCGTCCACGCCGTACTTCTCGCGGAGCCAGGCCTCGTCCGTCACCTGGAGGGTCCCCACGCCCTTCAGCGGGTAGAGCACCCGCACCCCGCGGGCGTCGTCGACCAGCTGATACAGATCGCGGTCCCCGGTCACGATGTCCACCGGTCCCGCGGCCCGGCCGGCCAGGGTGCCGATCACGTCGTCCGCCTCGTACCCCGCGACGCCGACGCGGGCGATCCCCAGGGCGTCCAGCACGGCCTCGATCACCGGGACCTGCGGGGAGAGGGTGTCGGGGACCTCCTCCTCGTCCGGGACGCCCCCGGGGGTCTCGACGGCCACCCGGTGCGCCTTGTAGGTCGGGATCAGATCGACCCGCCACTGCGGACGCCAGTCCGCGTCCATGCAGGCGACCAGGTCGTCGGGCCGGTGGTCCTGCACCAGCCTGGCGATGAAGTCGAGCAGCCCGCGCACGGCGTTGACCGGGGTGCCGTCGGGCGCGCGCACCGAGTCGGGGACGCCGAAATACGCGCGGAAGTAGAGGGAGGCGGTGTCGAGGAGCATCAGGCGTCGGGTCACACTCCGATCATGCCGCACGCCTCCGACAGCCGGGCCTGACGCGGTGACGGGTTCCCGCGACAGCGTTTTCTTTCGAGTGATCTAAATCACACGTGTGTTTGGGTCGCGTGAGCGGGGGCAGGCGCGGCATCGGAGCGGACCACGTCCATTTTTCAACTTGATGCGCGTGCTCTGCGGACCGAATCCGCACCGCTCCACGGTCTGCCGCAGGGGGCTTGGCAGACCGTTTTCGGTTCAACGCGTGAGGTGTATGTGTCAAGGCTGCAAGCTGAGCACCTGTACAAAGTGTTCGGCAGACGACCCGATCAAGCCGTGCAGAAGCTCGAGAGCGGTATCCACCGCGACGAGCTGCGCGCCGACGGAACGACCGCAGCGGTGATCGACGCCTCGTTCACCGTGGAACCGGGGCAGATCTTCGTCGTGATGGGACTCTCCGGTTCGGGGAAGTCCACGTTGCTGCGGATGCTCAACGGCCTGTTGGAGCCGACCGCCGGCAGCGTGCTGTTCGACGGCCAGGACCTGACCGCTCTGAGCCCCCGTGACCTGCGTGATGTGCGCTCGACCAAGATCAGCATGGTCTTCCAGCACTTTGCGCTCTTCCCCCACAGGAGCGTCCTGGAGAACGCGGCGTACGGCCTGGAGGTCCAGGGCGTCCCGCGGGTCGCACGGGAGGCGCGCGCCGCCGAGGCGCTGGAGATGACCGGCCTCGCCGGCTGGGAGAAGTCCTGGCCCGACGAGCTGTCCGGCGGCATGCAGCAGCGTGTGGGCCTGGCCCGCGCGCTCGCCACCGACGCCGACCTGCTCCTGATGGACGAGTCCTTCAGCGCGCTCGACCCGCTGATCCGGCGCGACATGCAGGACCAGCTCCTGGAACTGCAGAAGCGCCTGAAGAAGACCATCGTCTTCATCACCCACGACCTCAACGAGGCCATGCGCCTCGGCGACCGTATCGCCGTGATGCGGGACGGCGAGATCGTCCAGCAGGGCACCGCCGAGGACATCCTCGTACGGCCGTCCAACGACTACGTCGCCTCCTTCATCCAGGACGTCGACCGCTCCCGGGTGCTCACCGCCGGTTCGATCATGGAGGCGCCCGAGAAGGGCCGCTCCCACAAGGACCTGCTGGCCGAGGCGCCCGCGACGGTGTCGTCCGAGACTCCCATAGCGGAGCTCTTCGCACCCTGCTCCACCAGCGGTGCGGCCGTCGCCGTCACCGGTGAGGACGGCGGTGTCATCGGCGTCGTCCAGCGCACCAGGCTGCTGGCCGCGCTCGGCGAGGAACCTCAGGTGGACCACCAGGTTCCGGCCCCGGGTGAGGTCAAGAAGGTGATCGCCGGTGCCTAGGTTCACCTTCGGCTCGTGGGTCGAGGACGCGGTCGACTGGCTCCAGTCGAACCTCACCTGGATCTTCGACTTCATCAAGACCGTGCTCGGCGGGATGTATGACGGCGTCAACGCCGTGCTGGGTGGCGGCGAGCCGTTGCTGATGGCCGGGATCTTCGCGGTCCTGGCGTTCTGGCTGCGTGGAGTGATTCCCGCGGTGCTCACCTTCGTGGGCTTCGCGCTCATCGACTCCCTCGCCCTCTGGGACGAGGCGATGGGGACCCTCTCGCTGGTCATCGTGGCCGCGGTCATCACCATCGTGATCGCGGTGCCCACCGGTATCTGGGCGGCCCGCAACAGCCGTGTCAGCGCCACGCTGCGGCCGGTGCTCGACGTCATGCAGACGATGCCGGCGTTCGTCTACCTGATCCCCGGCGTCATGTTCTTCGGCGTCGGTGTCACCCCGGGTGTGATCGCCACCATCGTCTTCGCGATGCCGCCCGGCGTCCGTATGACCGAGCTCGGTATCCGCCAGGTCGACGGCGAGTTGGTGGAGGCGGCCGAGGCCTTCGGTACGACGCCCAAGGACACCCTCACCCGGGTGCAGCTGCCGCTCGCCCTGCCGACGATCATGGCCGGGATCAACCAGGTCATCATGCTCGCCCTGTCGATGGTCGTCATCGGCGGCATGGCCGGCGCCGGCGGCCTCGGCGAGAAGGTCTACGCCGCGATCACCCAGCTCCAGGTCGGCCTCGCCGCCGAGAGCGGGATCGCCGTCGTCATCCTCGCCATGTACCTGGACCGGATGACCGGTGCGCTCAACGAGCGGGTCTCCCCGCTCGGCCGCCGCGCCGCCGCCAAGGTCGCCGCCGGTGCGCGGCGCCTGAAGTTCACGCACTACAAGCCGGGAACCGCCATCGCGATGACCGGGATCGTCGTACTCGCGCTCATCGCGGGCGGCCTCAACATCGCCGGTTCCAGCGACTCGAAGGCCTCACAGGCCGACAGCTCCAACGTCGGCAACGGCCAGAAGATCAACCTGGGCTACATCCCCTGGGACGAGGGCATCGCCTCCACCTTCCTGTGGAAGGAGATCCTGGAGCAGCGCGGCTACGAGGCCGGGGTCACCCAGCTCGACGCCGGTCCGCTCTACTCCGGTGTCGCCCGCGGTGACATCGACTTCCAGACGGATGCCTGGCTGCCGACCACGCACAAGGACTACTGGGACAAGTACAGCGACGACCTGGACGACCTGGGTTCGTGGTACGGCCCGACCTCGCTGGAGCTGACGGTCCCCTCGTACGTCAAGGGCATCGACTCGCTGGCCGACCTCAAGGGTCAGGGCAAGAAGTTCAACGGCAAGATCATCGGCATCGAGGCCAGCGCCGGGATGATGGGCACCCTCAACAAGAAGGTGCTCAAGGAGTACGGCCTGGAGGGCGAGTACAAGGTCGTCTCCTCCAGCACCTCGTCGATGCTCGCCGAGCTGAACGCCTCCATCAAGAAGAAGGAGCCCGTCGTGGTGACCCTGTGGTCGCCGCACTGGGCCTACGGCGCGCACGACCTCAAGAAGCTCAAGGACCCGAAGGGTGCCTGGGGCAAGGGCGAGGACGTGCACACCGTGGCCCACAAGGGCTTCGCGAAGAAGGCACCCGCGGTCGCGGACTGGCTCAAGAACTTCAAGCTCACCGAGAAGCAGCTCACGAGCCTGGAGAACGAGATCCAGAAGGCGGGCCAGGGCAAGGAGCAGGACGGCGTCCGCAGCTGGCTGAAGCAGAACCCGGGCCTCGTCGACCAGCTCGCCCCGCTGCCCGGCGGTTCGCAGAAGGACGGCAAGGACGCGGGCAAGACCGTCAACCTGGGTTACTTCCCGTGGGACGAGGCCATCGCCTCCACCTACCTCTGGCAGAACGTGCTGGAGGACCGTGGATACAAGACGACGGTCAAGCAGCTCGACCCCGGCCCGCTGTACACGGGTCTCGCGCAGGGACAGCTGGACGTCCAGTTCGACTCCTGGCTACCGACGACGCACAAGGACTACTGGGACAAGTACAAGGACAACCTCACCGATCTGGGTTCCTGGTACGGGCCCACCTCGCTGGAGCTGACGGTCCCGTCGTACGTCAAGGGCATCGACTCGCTGGCCGACCTCAAGGGCCAGGGCAAGAAGTTCAACGGCAAGATCATCGGCATCGAGTCGAGCGCCGGGATGATGGGCACCCTCAACAAGAAGGTGCTCAAGGAGTACGGCCTCGAAGGTGAGTACGAGGTGGTCTCCTCCAGCACCTCGTCGATGCTCGCCGAGCTGAACCGGTCGATCAAGAAGAAGGAGCCGGTCGTGGTGACCCTGTGGTCGCCGCACTGGGCCTACGGTGCGAACGACCTGAAGAAGCTCAAGGACCCGAAGGGTGCCTGGGGCAAGGGCGAGCAGATCCACACGGTCGCCAAGAAGGACTTCGCCAAGGACTTCCCGGAGCTGACCGGCTGGCTGAAGGACTTCAAGCTCAGTGAGGCGCAGCTCGCCTCGCTCGAGGTGGAGCTCCAGAAGGGCGGCGCCGGCAAGGAGAAGGAGTCCGCCCGCCGCTGGATGGACGCCAACCCGGACGTGGTGGAGAAGATGGCGCCTGTCGCCGGCTGATCCACGCACCCCGCCACACTGAAGGGGACGGCCCCGGTAGCGAACCGGAGCCGTCCCCTTCAGGCTGGTCGGGGGAGTCCGCGGAGGTCCCTCGTCCGGCCCCGGTCCGCCGGATTGCTCTCCGTCCGCGTAAACGACATGCGTAGGGTGCTGGCAACCGGGAGGATGGCGATCCGGGGAGGGAGCCGGACATGGACGACAAGGAAGCCCTTCGAGTGGGTGCGGCGGTCCGCCGACGCCGCAGATCCCTCGGACTCACCCTGGCCGCGGTGGCCGGGCGCAGCGGACTGTCCGTACCGTTCCTCAGCCAGATCGAGAACGAACGAGCCAGACCCAGTCCCCGGTCCCTGGACCGGGTGGCGGATGCGCTGGAGACCACGACCGAGCGGCTGCGGGCCGCCGCGGACTCGGCACGCGCGGTGGACGTCGTGCGGGCGGACGACGAGGACGGCGTACGCAGGCTGGTGCGCGGGCGGCACCAGCTCAGCGCGCTGGAGTTCGTGGGCGAGCCGGACCTCGGGCGCGAGTTCCAGCACCGCAACGACGAGGTGATGTACGTCGTGGAGGGCGCCGTCGAGGTCGAGGCCGAGGGCCGGGCCCACCGGTTGGGCCGGGGCGACACGCTCTTCCTCTCCGGCGGGGTCCGTCACCGGTGGCGGGCGACCGTGCCGGACACCCGGCTGCTGGTCGTCTCGGTCGCCGAGCACATCGACGCGACCTACGACTCGCGCCGCTGACCTGGGGAGCAGGGGTGCCCATGCGTGTCGTCTCGCTCGTCCCCTCGCTCACCGAGGCCGTCGCCGTCACCGCTCCCGGTCTGCTCGTCGGCGTCACCGACTGGTGCACCCGTCCCACGGACCTCACGGCCGCCCGGATCGGCGGCACGAAGAACCCCGACACCGCCGCCGTGGCGGCCCTGCGCCCCGACCTCGTCATCGCCAACGAGGAGGAGAACCGGGAGCCCGACCTGGCCGCACTGCGGGCGGCCGGGCTGAACGTCCTGGTCACCGAGGTACGCACCCTCGACCAGGCCTTCGTGGAACTGGAACGGGTCCTCACCGCCTGCGGGCTGTCCCGGCCGCCGTGGCTTGAGGAGGCCGAGGCCGCCTGGGCCGCGCTGCCGCCCGCACCGGCCCCGCGGCCCGCGATCGTGCCGGTCTGGCGCAAGCCCTGGATGGTGCTGGGCCGCGACACCTTCGCAGGTGACCTGCTGGCCCGTCTCGGGGTGCGCAACGTCTACGCGGGCCACCCCGAGCGCTACCCCCGCGTCCCGCTCGACGAGCTGAACGCGTCCGGCGCCGAGCTCGTCGTCCTGCCCGACGAGCCGTACCGCTTCACCGCCGACGACGGCCCGGAGGCCTTCCCCGCCCTGACCGCGGCGCTCGTCGACGGGCGTCACCTCACGTGGTACGGACCGTCGCTGGCCGAGGCGGCCGGGGCGCTGCGAGCAGCACTCCGCTGAACAGCCCGCCCAGCGTCCGTACGCCGGCCACCGCCCAGGCCGTCACCAGCAGGGCGTAGAGCGCCACGGCCAGCCAGGTGTACGCGTCAAGCCCTGTGTGCCTGGCAAGACCCGCCGCGCCGGTCACACACGTACCGACCGGGAAGGTGAACCCCCACCAGGTCATCGTGAATCCCATGCCGCGCCGCATCGCGCGCACCACCAGCGCCGCTGACAGGGCCAGCCACAGCAGGGCGAAGCCCATCACCGGCACCCCGTACAGGACGGCGAACGCGCCGAGCGCCGAGGCGTACGGAGCCGCGACCGCGCCGGGCGCCATGTCGGCCAGCTGGTTGACGGCGGTCGTGGACTGGCCCAGCGGCCCGAGCACCAGGAACAGCGTCGGGGTCAGCGCGAGCGGCAGCGGGCCCTGGTGGACCAGGCGTGCGAAGACCAGCGGAAGGACCATCAGGGTCGCGAGCAGGGACAGCCCGAACATCGCGTAACAGGCAAGCAGCAGCGCCTCACGCCCCTGGCCGGGCGACAGCTCCGGCACCAGCAGCGGTCCGACCGCGGCCGAGACCATCGGGGCCACCAGCGGCAGCAGCCAGACCGGCGACGCGGTGCCCGGGTCGGGACGGTGGCGTACGACCATGAGGTACGGGATCGCCACGGCGGCGCCGAGGGCGGTGGCCGTGCCCGCCGTGAACAGCAGCACGTCCACGACGACGGCGGCCGGATGCCCGATGACGTCCCTGCCCACCACCAGGGTGCCCGTGCCGACCGCGAGCAGCGCCATGGACATACAGCCGTGGAACGGGGCGACGGCGGGATCGCCGAGGTGGGCCAGGCCCTGGTCCCGGTGCAGGACCCAGTGCCCGGCGCGGGCCGTCAGCACGAGCACCAGGAGCAGGGCGGACAGCGCCCACACCGCGACCAGACCGGTCCGCAGACCCGGCACCTCCACGGGCAGGGCGGCCCCGGCGGTCGCGACGATGGCGGTACCCATCACCGTCGCGTACCAGTTGGGGCCCAGATGCCGCAGGGACGGGAGGCGGAGGGCGGGGGGACGGAGGGCCGGGGACCCGGTGCTGGTCTGCGAAAAGATGGCCATGCCACGATTCTCGGCGGGCCGGGCGCCGCCCACCAGGAAGCGCGGGGCTATGAGGTCATAGGCTGGCCTTATGTCCGGTCAGATTACCCCCCACTCCGCCCTGCCCCACCGGGTTCCCGACCTGGGAGCCATGGTGCTGCTGCTCGCCGTCGCACGGCGCGGGAGCCTGGGGCGGGCGGCCCGGGACGTCGGCATCAGCCAGCCCGCAGCGTCCGGCCGCATCCGGTCGATGGAGCGGCAGCTCGGCGTCGCACTTCTTGACCGCTCGCCGCGCGGATCCCGGCTGACCGACGCGGGCGTCCTCGTCACCGACTGGGCGCGCAGGGTCGTCGAGGCGGCCGAGGCGTTCGACGTGGGGGCCCAGGCGCTGCGGGACCGGCGCGACTCCCGGCTGCGGGTGGCCGCGAGCATGACCATCGCGGAGTATCTGCTGCCCGGCTGGCTGATCGCCCTGCGGGCCGAGCGCCCGGGGACCGCCGTGTCCCTGCTCGCGGGGAACTCGGCGGCGGTCGCCCTGCGGCTGCTGGCCGGCGAGGCGGATCTGGGCTTCGTCGAGGGACTCTCGATACCGGAAGGGCTCGACGGCACCGTCATCGCGCACGACCGGCTGGTCGTCGTGGTCGCCCCGTCCCACCCGTGGGCGCGCCGGGCCACGCTGACCCCGGGGGAGCTCGCCGGGGCGCCCCTGATCCTGCGGGAACACGGCTCGGGCACCCGCCAGGTGCTGGACGCCGCGCTCGCCGTGCACGGCGGACTCGCGCGCCCCCTGCTCGAACTCTCCTCGACCACCGCGGTGAAGGGGGCGGCGGAGAGCGGCGCCGGACCCTGCGTGCTGAGCGAACTCGCGCTGGGGGAGGAGCTGTCCGCGCGCCGCCTGGTCAAGGTCCCGGTGGCGGGCGTCAGGCTGCGCCGGCAGCTGCGCGCGGTCTGGCCCGCGGGCCACCGGCCCACCGGACCCGCCCGGGACCTGCTCTCGCTGACCGCCCGCGCGCCGGGCGGGACTCCGGGACGGCCCGGCCCCGAGCGCTGAGCGGTCGGGGTGAGGGAACCTCAGGCCGAGGGCACCGCGGTCCCGGCCCTGGCCGCCGCCACCAGGGCCCGCATGATGCGCAGGTCGTCGCCCATCTCGGGGTGCCACTGGACCCCGAGCACCCACCGGGCGCCCGGCAGCTCGATCGCCTCCACGGTGCCGTCCGCCGCGTGCGCGGAGGCCGTCAGACCCGGCGCGAGCCGGTCCACGGCCTGGTGGTGGTAGGTGGGTACGGACGCCTCCTCGGGCACGAGCGAGGCGTACAGCGTCCCGGGGACCGGCGTCACCGGGTGCTCGCCGAGCACCCCCGCCTTGCCGAACGGGCCCGTGTGCCCGTCCAGATGCTGGGTCAGCGTGCCGCCGAGCGCCACATTGAGCAGCTGCATGCCCCGGCAGATCCCGAGGACCGGGGTGCCGGCCTCCGCCGCTGCGCGCAGCAGGGCGACCTCCCAGGTGTCGCGTGCGTGCGCGGGCGGGCCCGTCCTGAAGTCGCGCTCCGCGCCGTACAGCCCGGGATCGACATCGGCACCGCCCGCGATCACGAGACCGTCCAGTCGCGCCACGGCGGCCCTCGCCCTCGCCGGGTCGTCCGGCGGCAGGAGCGCGGCGAGTGCGCCGGAGCGCTGGACCAGCGCGGGATAGGCGGAGGGGAGTACCGCCGCGGGGAGTTCCCAGACGCCCCAGCGAGCCGCCGGCTCCAGATAGGTCGTCACGCCGATGAGCGGTTCGTGCATGGTGCGGTCCCTCCGGCGGCCGGTCTGCGGGCCGGCCCGGTGCAATGGTGTTGCGGCATACCTTTGTTCGTCCCGGTCCTTCGCGCAAGAGCGGTGATCCGGAAGGGCGGGTTCAAGCCAGGAAGCCCCGGAGCAGCGCGGCCGTCCCCGCGCAGTGCTCGCGCATCACCGCCCGTGCGCCGTCCTCGTCGCCGTCGAGTACCGCGGCGACGAGGGCCGTGTGCTGGGCCTGCGAGTGTTCGAGGTTCCGCACCAGCAGGGGGATGCAGTCCAGCAGGTCGTTGACGCCCGCGCGCACGGTCGCGTACCCGGCGGCGAGCGAGGGGGAGCCGGAGAGCTCGGCGAGCGTGAGGTGGAAAAGGGTGTCGATCCTGCGGTAGTCGGGCAGAGGTGCCTCGTGTGTCGCCGCCAGAGCCCTACGCAGCCGGTCCGCCCTTCCGCCGTCGAGTCCGCGCGACGCGCAGAGCCCGGCCGCACCCGACTCCAGGACCTCGCGGAAGAGCAGGACGTCCTCGATGTCGACGTCCGCCACCCGGCGGCGCAGCTCGTCGCCGTCGGCCGGACGGACGCGGGGGAGCACGAACGTACCGCCGTACCGGCCGCGTCTGGCCTCGATCAGGCCCTGGTCCTGGAGGACCCGCAGCACATCGCGCAAGGTCACCCGGCTGATGCCGAGCAGCCCGGCCAGCTCGCGTTCCGCGGGCAGCCGTCCGCCGTCCGGCACCAGGCCGAGCCTGACCACCTGGAGGATCTGCTCCAGCGCCTCCTCGAAACCGTTGCCCGCCCGGACGGGCCGCAGCCCGGGCAGCGGCCCGTCGAAGGACCCGGATTCCCCCGTCTCTTCCGCCACGTCCCGATTCCCTTCCCCCCAATGGTCTTCTCCCATACCTTAGGGCGTCCGACCGGCTGACCGAACGAGGAGTATCCCGTGGCAGACCGACAACCCCCGCTCGGGACCGACGAGCTGCGCCTGCTCGTGGAGCGGGGCGAGATCGACACCGTCGTCCTCGCCTTCACCGACATGCAGGGCAGGCTCCAGGGCAAACGGTTCGCGGCGTCCTTCTTCCTCGACGAGGTCCTGGAACACGGCACGGAGGGCTGCAACTACCTGCTCGCCGTCGACACGGACATGAACACCGTCGACGGATTCGCCATGTCCTCCTGGTCCAACGGCTACGGCGACTTCGCGATGCGCCCCGACCTCACGACCCTGCGCCGCATCCCCTGGCACGAGGCGACCGCCCTGGTCATGGCCGACCTCGCCTGGGAGGACGGGACACCGGTCGTCGCCGCGCCCCGCCAGATCCTGCGACGGCAGCTGGAGCGGCTCGCCGCCCACGGACTGACCGCCCACGTCGGCACCGAGCTCGAATTCATCGTCTTCAAGGACACCTACGAGCAGGCCTGGGACCGCAACTACCGCGGCCTCACCCCGGCCAACCAGTACAACATCGACTACTCCGTCCTCGGCACCGGCCGCATCGAACCCCTGCTGCGCCGCATCCGCAACGAGATGGCGGGCGCAGGGCTCACCGTCGAATCGGCCAAGGGCGAGTGCAATCCCGGCCAGCACGAGATCGTCTTCCGCTACGACGAGGCGCTCGTCACCTGCGACCAGCACGCCGTCTACAAGACCGGCTCCAAGGAGATCGCCGCCCAGGAAGGCTTCGCGCTCACCTTCATGGCCAAGTTCAACGAGCGCGAGGGCAACTCCTGCCACATCCACCTCTCGCTCCAGGACGCCGACGGGCGCAGCGTCATGGCCGGCGCCGACGGTGCGATGTCCCCCGTGATGCGGCACTTCCTCGCGGGCCAGCTCGCCGCCCTGCGCGACTTCTCCCTGCTGTACGCGCCGAACATCAACTCCTACAAGCGTTTCCAGCCAGGATCCTTCGCCCCGACCGCCGTCGCCTGGGGCCGCGACAACCGCACCTGCGCGCTGCGCGTCGTCGGACACGGCCGCTCGCTGCGCTTCGAGAACCGGCTGCCCGGCGGTGACGTCAACCCGTACCTGGCGGTCGCCGGCCTCGTCGCCGCAGGGCTCCACGGCATCGAGCGGGAGCTTGAACTCCCCGAGCCCTGCGAGGGCAACGCCTACACCGCCGGATACGACCAGGTCCCCACCACACTCCGGGAAGCCGCCGCCTGCTGGGAGAACAGCGAGCTCGCCCGGGAGGCCTTCGGCGACGACGTCGTCGCGCACTACCGCAACACGGCCCGCGTCGAACTGGAGGCCTTCGACGCCGCGGTGACCGACTGGGAGCTCCGCCGCTCCTTCGAACGCCTGTGAGGCACCCCGTGATCCATGAACACCGCGTCCTGAACCCGGCGACCGAAGAGCTCGTCGCCACCGTCCCCGCCACCTCGGTGGCCGATGTCGACACCGCCGTCATCCGCGCCGCCGCGGCCCAGCGGACCTGGGCCGCCCTGGCCCCCGCCGACCGCGCCCGGCTGCTGCGCCGCTTCGCCGTCCTGGTCGACGAACACGCCGAACGGCTCGCCCTGCTCGAAGTCACCGAAGCGGGACACACCCTGGGCAACGCCCGCTGGGAGGCGGCCAACGTCAGGGACCTGCTGGACTACGCGGCCGGGGGAGTGGAACGCCTGACGGGGCGCCAGGTCCCGGTACCCGGCGGCGTCGACCTCACGTTCCTCGAACCCCTGGGTGTCGTCGGGGTGATCGCCCCGTGGAACTTTCCGATGCCGGTCGCCGCCTGGGGCGCGGCCCCCGCCCTCGCCGCCGGCAACGCCGTCCTCCTCAAACCCGCCGAGACCACCCCGCTCACCACACTCCAGCTGGCCAGGATCGCCCTGGACGCCGGCCTGCCCGAACACCTCTTCCAGGTGCTGCCGGGCGCGGGTGACGTGACGGGTGACGCACTGGTCCGGCATCCCGACGTGGCCAAGATCGTCTTCACCGGTTCCGCCCGGGTCGGCAAGCGGATCATGGCCGGGTGCGCGGACCGGGTGAAACGGCTGACCCTCGAACTCGGCGGCAAGAGCCCCAACATCGTCTTCGCCGACGCCGACGTCGAGGCCGCCGCGACATCGGCGCCCATGTCCTTCCTGGACAACGCGGGCCAGGACTGCTGTGCGCGCACCCGCATCCTGGTCCAGCGCTCCGTGTACGACCGCTTCCTCGAACTCCTGGCCCCGGCTGTCTCCTCCGTCGTCGTGGGCGACCCGTCGGACGAGAGGACACAGATGGGGCCCCTGATCTCCAGGGCCCAGCTGGAGCGCGTATGCGGATTCGTCCCCGAGGGCGCCGACGGCATCAGGGGCAGCGCGCCCGCAGGACCCGGCTTCTGGTTCCCCCCGACCGTCCTCACCGGCACAGCCCCCGACGCCCCTGTCGCCACCGAAGAGGTCTTCGGCCCGGTCGCCGTCGTCCTGCCCTTCGACGACGAGGACGACGCCGTCCGGCTCGCCGACGCCACCGAGCACGGACTGGCAGGCTCGGTCTGGACCCGTGACGTGGGCCGCGCCCTGCGGGTCTCCCGGGCGGTCAGAGCCGGGAACCTGTCCGTCAACTCCCACTCGGCCGTCCGCTACTGGACCCCGTTCGGCGGGTACAAACAGTCCGGACTCGGCCGTGAACTGGGGCCCGACGCCCTCGCGGCCTTCACCGAGACCAAGAACGTCTTCATCGGCACGGAGGCCTGAACAGACATGACCACCGAGACGACAACTGGCACGACCACCGGTACGACCACCGAATCCGGGAACGTCTGCCGCCGGCTGACCGGCCGCACCGCCGTCATCACCGGGGCGGGCAGCGGCATCGGCCTCGCCGCCGCGCGCCGACTGGCATCGGAAGGAGCGCGCGTCGTCTGCGGCGACATCGACGAGCGCGCGGGCATGGCCGCGGCGAAGGAGGTGGCGGGCGCCTTCGTACCGGTCGACGTCACCGACCCGGACCAGGTCGAGGCGCTCTTCGCCGCCGCGCACGACACCTACGGCTCCGTCGACATCGCCTTCAACAACGCCGGCATCTCGCCGCCCGACGACGACTCCATCCTCACGACGGGGCTGGAGGCCTGGAAGCGCGTCCAGGACGTCAACCTCACCTCCGTCTACCTCTGCTGCAAGGCCGCCCTGCCCTACATGCGGAGCCAGGGGCGCGGCTCGATCATCAACACCGCGTCCTTCGTGGCCAGGATGGGCGCCGCGACCTCCCAGATCTCGTACACCGCGTCCAAGGGCGGTGTCCTCGCGCTGTCCCGCGAACTCGGTGTGCAGTTCGCCCGCGAGGGGATCCGCGTCAACGCCCTGTGCCCGGGCCCGGTCAACACCCCGCTGCTCCAGGAGCTGTTCGCCGCGGATCCGGAGCGCGCCGCCCGCCGGCTCGTCCACATCCCGCCCGGCCGGTTCGCCGAGGCGACGGAGATCGCCGCCGCCGTCGCCTTCCTGGCGAGCGACGACTCCTCGTTCGTCAACGCCACCGACTTCCTCGTCGACGGCGGCATCTCCGGGGCGTACGTGACCCCGCTGGACCTGGCCTCTCTAGAGTGAGGGCATGAGCAACGCCACTCCGCCCGGCTGGTACCCGGACGTGAACACACCCGGCACCGAGCGCTGGTGGGACGGCACGGCCTGGACCGGCCACGCCCGCCCGACCGCCGTCACCCAGCCGTCGGGGCTCCAGCCGCAGGCCGCGCACGGCTCGGCGGGTACCACGGGTACCAGCGCGCGGACCGTCGTCATGACGGTCGCGGGCCTGGTCGTCGTGGCCGTCGCCGTCACGGGGTTCCTGATGCTGGGCGGGGACGGCGACGACACACCGCCAGGGTCCGGGACCGGCAGCAGCGCGCCGTCCACCGCGGGCGCGGCGGACCCGAAGTCCTCCGGGTCCTCCGGGTCCTCCGCGGACCCGGACGATCCGGAGGACTCGGAGGACGACCCCACGGTGCTGGTCGATCAGCTCAACGGGGTCACCCTCCCGGTTCCCGACGGCTGGGAGAAGCCGGAGGACACCATCGAGGGCGACCCCACGATGCGTACCGTCGGCTCCTACGCCTGCCCCGGCGACTCGGGAAGCTTCTGCTACCACGGCACCGTCACGGTCCACACGGCGAACGGCACCGACCTCACGGACATGAAGGCGCTGGCCGAGGACGACATCGGGACGGCGGCCGACCACGCCTACGAGGAGGACACCGTGGGCGACCTCATCCACGGAGGCATCACCTTCCACAAGGACCTGGCGTCCAGGTCGGTGACCGTGGCGGGGCGCAGCGGATACCTGGTGCGCCGCCAGGTCACCACGGGCAAGGGCCCCGGCGGATACGTGGAGTCGCTCGTCTTCCCCTCCGCGGTGGGCAGCGAGACACCGGTGATCGTGCGCTTCGCCTTCGACGCAGGCCAGGACGCGCTGCCGCTCTCCCTCATGGACACCATCACCGAGGGCATCCGCCCGATCGGCGACGCCACGAGCGGCGGCGTGGGCAGCAGCGTGGCGCCCTGAAGCGAGACGCCCTAGAGGAAGGTGCGGCCCTCGCCGCGGTACGTCGGCACGGTGGCCGTGATCCGCTCGCCCTCGATCAGCCGCAGCTCGTCGAAGCGCTCGCACAGCTCACCCGCCTTGGCGTGCCGGAACCACACCTTGTCGCCGATCAGCAGGTCGTCCGCGGGGGCGCCGAGCAGCGGCGTCTGGACCTCACCCGGGCCCTCCTGCGCGTCGTAGCGCAGCCCTTCGGGCAGATACGGCACCGGCAGCCGGTCGGCGCCCGCGGCCCCGGACGCCGGATAGCCGCCGCCCAGCACCGTCACCACGCCCACGCCAGGCCGCCGCACCACGGGCTGGGCGAACAGCGCCGCCGGACGGCCCGTGAACGAGGTGTAGTTGTCGAACAGCCTCGGTACGTAGAGACCGGAACCCGCCGCGATCTCCGTCACCGCGGACTCGGCGGCCGTGTGCTGCACGCTGCCGGTGCCCCCGCCGTTCACGAACTCCAGGCCCGGTGCCACCGCGCGGACCGCCCGCACCACCTCCGCGCGCCTGGCCGTCAGCTCCCTGCGGGCCGCGGCCTGCATCAGCCGGACCGCGCGCGACCGCAGCGGCCGGCCGGCGATCGAGTCGCCCACACCGGCGACATGGCCCTCGTACGCCATCAGCCCCACCAGCCGGAAGCCCGGCCTGCGGTCCACCGAGCGGGCCAGGTCGGCCAGTTGGGCGGGGGAGCGGAGCGGGGAGCGCAGGGCGCCGATCCTGATCCGCCCGCCGAGCAGCCGCAGCGAGGTGTCCAGCTCCAGGCAGACCCGGATCTCCTCCGTGCCGCCGGCCCGCGCGGCGTCGATCAGCTCCAGCTGCGCGTGATCGTCCACCATCACCGTCACGGCCGCCGCGAGCTTGGGATCGGCGGCCAGTTCGGCGTACGCGGCCCGGTCGGCCGACGGATAGGCCAGCAGTACGTCGTCGAATCCGGCGCGGGCCAGCCACAGCGACTCCGCGAGGGTGAACGACATGACGCCCGCGAAGCCGGGCCGCGCGAGCACCCGCTCCAGGAGGGCACGGCAGCGCACCGACTTGCTCGCCACCCGGATCGGTTTCCCGCCCGCCCGGCGCACCAGATCGGCGGCGTTGGCGTCGAAGGCCTCCAGGTCGACGACGGCCACCGGGGCGTCGAGATGGGCGGTGGCCCGGTCGTACCGGCTCCGGTCAGTGGCGCGGACAGTCATGGACGCAGCTTGCCAGACGGCCGTACCACTGGGTAGGGGGGACGTTCGGTGCAGATCGTCCCTGACCCCGCGTCCGTTCCCACGGGGTGCCCTCCACCCCGTAGAGTGACCGTCACACGATCGACCGGCGGGCCCGTGCGCAGCGGTGGTCCGTGGGCGGTGCGGGGACGTGGACCAGGGGGACGGATGAGTACCGAGGCGCAGCGCGCTCCAGTGCCGCCCCGACCGACCACCCCGCCGCCCGTGCCGCCTGCGCAGCCCGTCCCGCCGGTGGAGGCGGCCACCCCGTCCGCGCCGCCGGTGGAGACGACCGCCCGGCTCCGCCCCGTACCTCCCGTGCCGTCCTCACCGCCCCCGCAGCCGCCCGCCGTCACCAGACGCAGACCCGTCGGCGCTGTGGACCTCACCCCGCGCCCCGGCGCGACCCCGCCCCCGCCCGGGACGTACTACGCGCCGGCGGAGACACCGGCCGAGACCACCACCCGGCTGCGCCCCGTCAAGGCACGGCGCCCCGGCAGGACCGCCGCAGCCGCGGTGTGCGCCGTGCTCGGCCTCGGGCTCATCGGCGGCGCGGTCACCGGCACCTGGCTCACCGGCGACTCGGCCGCCGAGCCCGGCGACGTGAGCCCGTACGCCGTGACCCGTTCCCTCTGGCACAGCGAGCCCGTCGACTCCCTCTTCCCGCGCACCCTCAAGGGCGACGGCGCCGGTCCGGGAGCCACCGACCGGGTCTGGACCAGGGTCGCCGTCGCGAGCGACGGCGGGTGCGCGGCAGGACTGGACCCACTGCTGCTCAAGACGCTCGGCCCGGTCGGCTGCGAACGCCTGGTGCGCGCCACCTACACCGACGCCACCCACAGCAGTGTCACCACCGTCGGCATGGTCTTCACCGAGGCGGGCACCGAGGCGATGGGCGCGCTCAGCACCCGGTTCACCACCCAGCACCTCGCCGGGCGCTCCGATCTGATGCCCCGCACCTATCCGGTCAAGGGCACCGTGGCCGCCGACTTCGGCGACGAGCAGCGCGCCAGCTGGACGGTCCATGTCCTGACCGGGCTGCCCGTCGTCGTCTTCGCCGTCTCCGGCTTCGCCGACGGCCGCGCGGTCGCCGAGCCGCAGCCCGCCGCCGAGGCCATGGCCGCCGACGCCACGACCGCCCCCGCCCAGGCCGGACTCGGCCACGAGGCGAAGGGCATCGCCGACCGGGTGGAGCGCGCCCTGCGCAGGACCGTCACCGACCGCACGGAGAAGCCGGAATGACCCGCCCCCGCCGGCTGCGGGCACTCGCCGCGGTGACCACGGCCACCGCCTTCGCGCTGCTGCCCGCAGTCCCCGCCCACGCGGACGCCATCCGCGACCAGCAGTGGGGCCTGGAGGCCCTGCACACCGACACGGCCTGGCAGACGACGAAGGGCAAGGGCATCACTGTCGCCGTCCTGGACACCGGGGTCGACGACGACCACCCCGACCTCGCGGGGCAGGTGCTCCCGGGCAAGGACCTCATCGGCTTCGGGGCCGAAGCGGGCGACCGCTCCTGGGCCCTGCACGGCACCGCGATGGCCGGCATCATCGCGGGCCGCGGCAACGGCCCCGGGCGGGCCGACGGCGTGCTCGGCGTCGCCCCGGAAGCGAAGATCCTGCCCGTGCGCGTGATTCTGGAGTCCGGCGACCCGTCGCGCGCCAAGGCCCGCGAGTCGCGTGGGAACGCGCTCGCCGACGGCATCCGCTGGGCGGCCGACCAGGGCGCCGACGTCATCAACCTCTCCCTCGGGGACGACAGCGAGTCGGCCCACCCGGAACCGGGCGAGGACGCCGCCGTGCAGTACGCCCTCGGCAAGGGCGTCTCCGTCGTCGCCTCCGCGGGCAACAGCGGTGAGAAGGGTGACCGGATCTCCTACCCGGCCGCCTATCCCGGTGTGATCGCCGTCGCGGCCGTCGACAAGTACGGCACGCACGCCGCGTTCTCCACCCGTCGCTGGTACGCCACCGTCAGCGCGCCCGGTGTCGACATCGTCGTGGCCAACCCCGACCGGCAGTACTACATCGAGTGGGGCACGTCCGCCGCGTCCGCGTTCGTCTCCGGGGCCGTGGCCCTCGTGCGCGCCGCGCATCCGGGACTCTCGCCCGACCAGGTCAAGACCCTGCTCGCGGACACCGCGGGCAACGCCCCGTCGGGCGGCCGCGACGACTCCAGGGGTTACGGACTGGTCGACCCCGCCGCCGCGATGGAGGCCGGGGCGAAGCTGAGCCCCGACGGTCTGAGCGCGGAGTCCGCGAAGGCCGGCTACCGCAAGGAGTACTTCGGCTCGGGCCCCGACCCGCGTCGGGACGACGGAGAACCGGCCGGTTGGCTGGCACCCACCGCGGGCGGCCTCGGAGCCGTGCTGCTCGCCCTGGCCGTGGTGCTGTGGCGCGGCAGGCGGCCGGGCGGCAGGGGCCCCGGCGGGACCCCGCCCCACTACAGCCGGTTCCCCACCCGCCCCCTGCGCTGACCGGCCCGCCCCCCCGCGCTGACACCCTGCACCCCGCCCGCCGACGCCCTCGTCCGCGCCGAGCGACCCGACCGGCCACCCGTCTCGGCTCAGCCCGATCCGGTCACACCGACCGCCGCCTTCGCGACCGTCTCCACCAGTGCGATGCCTGCCTCCTTCGACGCGTGTCCGCGCGACAGCACCGCCACCAGCACGGTGTGCCCGCCGCTCTCCACCCGCCCGATGCTGTTGACGTCCCACAGCCCCGTCGTCGTCCGGGGCATCCAGCCGTTCTTCAGCACGGCGTCGGTGCCCGCCGCCGACACACCCCACCGCTGGTCCGCCTCGACCTGGCCCATCAACCCCTCCAGATACGCCCGCGAGTCCGCCGAGAGCTCCGAATCCGCCCCGGACACCGCACCGAGCAGGCGCACCTGGTCGGCGGCCGTGGTCTGGGTCAGCCCCCATGCGTGGGAGGCCTCCGTCTCGGTCAGCCCCAGCCGTGCGTTGGCCGCGTCGAGGCCCTCCTGCCCGCCGATCACCTTGAGCAGCTCGGTGGCCGATGTGTTGTCGCTGCGCTGGATCATGGCCTCCGCGTACGCCTGCTCGGCGCCGCTCAGCTTCCGGTCCTCGTCCTGTGCCCGGAGGAGCAGCGCCGCCAGGATGTCGACCTTGACGATGCTGGCGGCGTCGTACGTCCCGTCGCCGTACGCGCCGCCCGCGCCGCTCCGCGTGTCCAGCACGGCCACCGACACATCGGCGCCGTCCGCCAGGGGCGCCAGCGCGTCGGCGAGCTCCGCGTCGAGATCCACTCCGGCCTCCTCGCTCGGGCCCGCCGCGGCCGGCGGGCTCGATGCGGACGATACGGCGGCCACGGCCGTGGACGCGTCACCCGGTGGGTGACCCACCAGATACGCGCCGCCCGCGGCGGAACAGCCCAGCAGCACCACCACAGCGGCCACCGGCCAGGACCGCGCGCTCCTGCGAGTTCTGTGACGGGACATGGCCCGGACGCTAGGGAGCCCGGCTGGCAGCAGCCTGTGCCCCACCTGTCGCCCAGGTGGGAGAACCGACCCACTACGCTCGTCGTGTGGCGCTCAAGAACATCCCGGACTCCGGTTTCTCCGACGACGACGGCACTGCCTCGCCCGAACTGACGGCGGCCCTCACGGCGTGGGCCGACGACAGGACGGCCGTCGGCCCGGTCCTGGCGGCGCTCCGCGGCGCCCGGCTGCTCGTACCGGTCGTCGCCGTGCTCGGCGAGGCCGAGGAGGACGAGAAGGGAATGCGCCGCGAGAAGACGAGTGACATGGCAGTGCCGACCCTTCAGGCCGGCGACCGGCGCGCCCTGCCCGCCTTCACCTCCACCGCCTCGCTGGCCCTCTGGGACCCGCAGGCACGCCCCGTCGCCGTACCCCTGCACCAGGCGTTGCAGGCCGCCGCGCACGAGAAGGCGGACACGGTGGTGCTCGACCTCGCCGGGCCCGTGGCCTTCGAGCTGACCGGCCCGGCGCTGCTTGCCCTCGCCGAGAACCGCACCAGCACGGACCCCATCGACGACCCGGCCGTCGTCGCCGCCGTACGGGACGCGGTCGCCGCCGAGCCCGCGGTGCTGCGCGCGCACCTCGGCCCTGGCCGGGCCGACGGCACCCTGGCCCTGGTCCTCACCCCGGACGCCGTCGTCGCCGACGCCGCCCGCCGGGTCGCCGACGCGCTGTCCGCCAGCGAGGTGCTGCGCGCCCGGCTGGTGCGGGGGATCGACCTTGCGCTGCTGCCGGCCGATGCCGAGGCCCCGGGCGAACCGCTGTTCAGCCGCTGACACGGGCGAGCCCGCCACCTGTCGCGGGCGGCGGGCTCGGAAATCGGAAGGCGCGCGGCGGCTAGCCGTAGACGGGGCCCGTGTACTTCTCGCCCGGCCCCTTGCCGGGCTCGTCCGGTACGAGCGAGGCCTCGCGGAAGGCCAGCTGCAGCGACTTCAGGCCGTCCCGCAGCGGCGAGGCGTGGAAGGTGCTGATCTCGGTCGCGCTCGCGTCGAGCAGCCCCGCCAGGGCCTGGACCAGCTTGCGGGCCTCGTCCAGATCCTTGTGCTGCTCGCCCTCCTCGGTCAGGCCGAGCTTCACGGCTGCCGCGCTCATCAGATTGACGGCGACGGTCACGATCACCTCGACCGCGGGAACCTCCGCGATGTCGCGGGCCATGTCGTCGAAGCCGGGGTTCTCGGTGCTGGGAGTGGTCGCGTCGCTCATGCCCCACACGATAAGGCCACGCCGGCACGGCTCCTCCTGCGGGAGCCGTGCCGGCATCGGGTTCGCAGCAGCCCCGGCGAGCTGCTAACCTTGTGTAACGACCGGCCGGACACCTATGTGCTCGGCCCACAAGTGGAGGCTCCGATCTCCCACCTGACCGTCCTCACGGACGGCGGGTCACCGGTCAGGTGGCAGCCATCGTTCCGTACGGACGATGGGGCCGCCCGATAGCGCCCCGCGGTTGCACGCGACGGTGTTCCGGTAGTTCCAGGAGCCCCGCCTGTGTCCCGTCCGGGGCATTTGTTCTTTCCCGGCTCGGTTGGTCACTCAACAAGAGACGTTACGCGGCTGTCCGCCAGGCGGTCGCGTGGTGCTACCGAGGAGGATCCATCAGCGCCGAGCCCCGCATCAACGACCGGATTCGCGTTCCCGAGGTGCGACTTGTCGGTCCCAGCGGCGAGCAGGTCGGGATTGTTCCGCTTGCCAAGGCCCTGGAGCTCGCACAGGAGTACGACCTCGACCTGGTCGAGGTGGCGGCGACAGCCCGTCCCCCCGTGTGCAAGCTCATGGACTACGGGAAGTTCAAGTACGAGTCGGCCATGAAGGCCCGTGAGGCGCGCAAGAACCAGGCGCACACGGTCATCAAGGAAATGAAGCTCCGGCCGAAGATCGACCCGCACGACTACGACACCAAGAAGGGTCACGTCGTCCGGTTCCTCAAGCAGGGGGACAAGGTCAAGATCACGATCATGTTCCGTGGTCGTGAGCAGTCCCGCCCCGAGCTGGGCTTCCGACTGCTCCAGCGTCTCGCTTCGGACGTCGAGGACCTCGGCTTCATCGAGTCGAACCCGAAGCAGGACGGCCGGAACATGATCATGGTTCTGGGCCCGCACAAGAAGAAGACCGAAGCCATGGCCGAAGCCCGTGAGGCCCAGGCCGCCCGCAAGGCGGAGCGTCAGGGCTATGCCCCCGACGCCGAGTCCGAGGGTGACACCGCTGAGGCCCCGGCCGCAGCGGCCGGGGCTCCGGCCGAGACACCTTCCGAGGCGTGACCTCCGGGGGCCGCCACCCAGGCGCCCCCGGGTCCCTCGGAAGCCACCCAAAGATCTGACGCCCCCGCGGTCCGGTGCCCGCACCGAACAGGGGGCGCCACTGACGAGGAGAGAACGGCGCGATGCCGAAGAACAAGACGCACAGCGGTGCCAGCAAGCGCTTCAAGATCACGGGCTCCGGCAAGGTGCTGCGCGAGAAGGCCGGCAAGCGCCACCTGCTCGAGCACAAGTCCTCGAAGAAGACCCGCTCGCTGACCGGCACGGTCGTCGTGGCTCCGGCCGACGCCAAGAAGGTCAAGAAGCTTCTCGGCAAGTGAGGCGCGGCCTCCGGCTCACCCCGGAGGCGCGACCTCGATCCGACCGGGACCAATTCGTTTCCGGGCCGGGTGAGTCCTCAAGGCGACCACCCGACCCCGCTGCAAGGAGTTAAAAGTGGCACGCGTCAAGCGGGCGGTAAACGCCCACAAGAAGCGCCGGGCGATCCTCGAGGCGGCCAGCGGTTACCGCGGTCAGCGTTCGCGCCTGTACCGCAAGGCCAAGGAGCAGGTCACCCACTCCCTGGTCTACAACTACAACGACCGCAAGAAGCGCAAGGGCGACTTCCGTCAGCTCTGGATCCAGCGCATCAACGCGGCCGCCCGCCAGAACGGCATGACGTACAACCGCCTCATCCAGGGTCTGAAGGCCGCCAACATCGAGGTGGACCGCAAGATCCTGGCCGAGCTCGCGGTCAACGACGCCAACGCGTTCGCCGCCCTCGTCGAGGTCGCCCAGAAGGCCCTCCCGAGCGACGTCAACGCCCCGAAGGCCGCCTGACCAAGGCAGCACTTCCCGTCGTCCCAGCGATGTGAGCCGGACCCGCAGGCGTGAGCCGTCTGCGGGTCCGGTGCGTTGCAGCACGTGTCGCGTACGCGGTCAGCCGTACGCAGAGAAACGTACGCAGAGAAGCTGACTTACGCAGAGAGGCTCGCCGCCGACCATGGGCACCCCCGAACTGATCTCCGCGCGGTCGCCGCGAATCGTCGCCGCACGCCGACTGGCCAGGCGTAACTTCCGCGGCAAGGAGCGCAGGTTCATCGCCGAGGGCCCGCAGGCCGTGCGGGAGGCCGCGGCGCACCGGGGCGACGACGGCGAGCCGACGCTGATCGAGCTCTTCGCCACCGTCGACGCGGCCGAACGTCACGACGACATCGTCGACGCCGCCCTGGCCGCGGGCGCCCGGGTGCACCTCGCGGACGCGGAGGTGCTCGCCGATGTCTCGCAGACCGTCACCCCGCAGGGCCTGATCGGTGTCTGCCGCTTCCTGGACTCGCCCTTCGACGCCATCCTCGCGGCGAGGCCCACCCTGGTCGCCGTCCTGGCCCATGTACGCGACCCCGGGAACGCGGGCACGGTGCTGCGCTGCGCGGACGCCGCCGGCGCCGACGCGGTCGTGCTCACCGACGCCTCCGTGGACCTCTACAACCCCAAGTCGGTCCGTGCCTCCGTCGGCTCCCTCTTCCATCTGCCGGTCGCCGTCGGCGTACCCGTGGAGCAGGCCGTGCGGGGGCTCCGCGACGCGGGCGTACGCATCCTGGCGGCCGACGGCGCGGGTCAGGACGACCTCGACGACGAGCTCGACGCGGGCACCATGGGCGGACCCACCGCCTGGGTGTTCGGCAACGAGGCCTGGGGCCTCCCCGAGGAGACGCGCGCCCTGGCCGACGCCGTGGTCCGGGTCCCGATCCACGGAAAGGCCGAGAGCCTCAACCTCGCCACCGCCGCCGCCGTGTGCCTCTACGCCTCCGCGCGGGCCCAGCGCCCCCGGCGGGCCGGCTGATCCCGGGCCGCGGCCGGCCGACACCGATCGATACGGGCCACACCCGGCGGGCAGCCGCCCTGAGGGTGTCGCCGGGCGGCCGGCGCCTAGTAGGGTGACGAACTCGGGGGCCCACTGCACCGGTTCGAGAGGTGGGGTACGGGAAGATGGCTGTCGGCATGAGCAGGCCGCGAGCGACACACACGGCCGCCGTGCGCGCCCTTTCCGACGCGGCGGACTCCGACGCGACAGGCGTGGGCCCGGCCGGCAGGGACCTCGTGACGGGCATCGGCCCCGACGATCTGCCCGACGGCCTCGTCGTCGCCGACGAGACCGGCACGGTCATCTGCTTCAACGCCGCCGCCGCCCGGATCACCGCCACACCCGCCGCCGCCGCGCTCGGCCACGCCCTGGAGCGGGCGCTGCCCCTGGAGGACCTCAAGGGGCGACGCTGGTGGGACCTGACCGACCCGTACGGCGGGCTCGCCACCCGGGTCGGACAGCCCGAGCGGAATCTGCTGCTGCCCGGCGGCCGCGAGGTCCTGGTCTCCGCCCGGTACGTACGCGAGACGCCGACAGGACCGGTCCGGCGCCTCGTCGTGTCGCTGCGGGGCACCGAGGCACGCCGGCGCACCGAGCGCAGCCACGCCGAGCTGATCGCCACCGTCGCCCACGAGCTGCGCTCACCGCTGACCTCGGTCAAGGGCTTCACCGCCACGCTGCTGGCCAAGTGGGAGCGGTTCACCGACGCCCAGAAGCGGCTGATGCTGGAGACCGTCGACGCCGACGCCAACCGCGTCACCCGGCTCATCGCCGAGCTGCTCGACATCTCCCGTATCGACTCGGGCAGGCTGGAGCTGCGCCGCCAGCCCGTGGACATCTCCGCTGCCGTCGAGCGCCACGTCCAGGCCCTGGTCGCGGCCGGCCAGGCGCCCGACCGGTTCCTCGTCCGCACCGGCCGGCCGCTGCCCGATCTCTGGGCGGACCCGGACAAGGTCGACCAGGTCCTGGGCAACCTCCTGGAAAACGCGGTGCGCCACGGCGAGGGAACCGTCACCATCGATATCGCCCCTGCACCCGCACCGGGCAAGGACGACGAGAGCGGAACGGCAGTCACCGTGAGCGACGAAGGTCCCGGCATCCCCGAGGAGTCGATGGGCCGCGTCTTCACCCGCTTCTGGCGGGGGAGCAAGCGCGGCGGGACCGGCCTTGGCCTGTACATCGTCAAGGGCATCGTCGAGGCGCACGGCGGGACGATCACCGTCGCCCGCGCCCCCGGTGGCGGCGCCGAGTTCCGATTTATCCTGCCCGTGAGCACGCCGGCCTACCTGGTCTGAGCGCCCACGGGCTTCTTCGCCTCCCGGTGGCCCGTAGACTCGACTTTTGGCACCTTTGCGTCCTCAGTCGTCGAACCAGGGTCGCCACCAGCCAATCGGAAGCACGGGAAGAGATGTCGGCACCGAACAAGTCGTACGACCCAGTCGAGGTCGAGGCACTGAAACCGGAAGAGATCGAGCGTCTGCGGGACGAGGCGTTCGCCGCCTTCGCCGCCGCGGGCGACCTCGAAGCGCTCGCCCAGGCGAAGACCGCGCACACCGGTGGTACCTCGCCCCTGTCGCTCGCCAACCGCGAGATCGGCGCCCTGCCCCCGCAGGCCAAGGCCGAGGCGGGCAAGCGCGTGGGCCAGGCCCGCGGCGCCGTCTCCAAGGCGCTGGCCGCCCGCCAGGCCGAGCTGGAGGCCGAGCGTGACGCCCGGGTGCTCGTCGAGGAGGCGGTGGATGTCACGCTGCCCTACGACCGCACCCCCGCAGGCGCGCGCCACCCGCTGACGACCATCATGGAGCGCGTCGCCGACGTCTTCGTGGCCATGGGCTACGAGATCGCCGAGGGCCCCGAGGCCGAGGCGGAGTGGTTCAACTTCGACGCCCTGAACTTCGTGCCCGACCACCCGGCGCGCCAGATGCAGGACACCTTCTTCGTCCAGGGCGCCGACGGCGCGAAGAGCGACGAGTCCGGTGTCGTGCTGCGTACGCACACCTCGCCCGTCCAGGCGCGCTCGCTGCTCAGCCGTAAGCCCCCCGTCTACGTGGTCTGCCCCGGCCGGGTCTACCGCACCGACGAGCTCGACGCCACGCACACCCCGGTCTTCCACCAGATCGAGCTGCTGGCCGTCGACGAGGGCCTCACCATGGCCGACCTCAAGGGCACCCTCGACCACATGGTCCAGGCGCTCTTCGGCCCTGACATGAAGACCCGGCTGCGGCCGAACTTCTTCCCGTTCACCGAGCCGTCCGCCGAGATGGACATGGTCTGCTACGTCTGCCGCGGCGAGTCCGTCGGCAACCCGGACCGCCCCTGCCGCACCTGCGGCAGCGAGGGCTGGATCGAGCTCGGCGGCTGCGGCATGGTCAACCCGAAGGTGCTCGTCGCCTGCGGTGTGGACCCCGAGAAGTACAGCGGATTCGCCTTCGGGTTCGGCATCGAGCGGATGCTGATGTTCCGCCACAACGTCGAGGACATGCGAGACATGGTCGAGGGTGACGTCCGGTTCACCCGGCCGTTCGGGATGGAGATCTGATGCGCGTCCCGCTTTCCTGGCTGCGGGAATACGTCGACCTGCCGGCGACGGAGACCGGCCGTGACGTACAGGCCAAGCTCGTCTCCGTCGGCCTGGAGGTCGAGACCGTCGAGCAGACCGGCGCCGGGCTCAAGGGCCCCCTGGTCGTCGGCAAGGTCCTGACCATCGAGGAGCTGGAGGGCTTCAAGAAGCCCATCCGCTTCTGCACCGTCGACGTCGGCACCGCCAACGGCACCGGCGAACCGCAGGAGATCGTCTGCGGCGCCCGTAACTTCGCCGTCGGCGACAAGGTGGTCGTGGTCCTCCCGGGCGCCGTGCTGCCCGGGGACTTCGCTATCGCCGCCCGCAAGACGTACGGCAAGACCTCGCAGGGCATGATCTGCTCGACCGACGAGCTCGGCATGGGGGACGACGGTACGCACGGCATCATCGTGCTGCCGCCGGAGTACGAGCCCGGCACCGACGCGATCGAGCTCCTGGAGCTCGTCGACGAGGTCCTGGACATCGCCGTCACGCCCGACCGCGGCTACTGCCTCTCGATGCGCGGTGTCGCCCGTGAGACCGCCACCGCCTACGGCCTTCCGCTGCGCGACCCGGCGCTCCTGGACGTGCCCCCGCCCAACGCCCACGGCTACCCGGTGAAGGTGTCCGACCCCATCGGCTGCGGTAACTTCACCGCGCGTACGGTCACCGGGCTGCGGCCCGAGGCCCGCTCCCCGATCTGGATGCAGCGCAGGCTGCAGAAGGCCGGGATGCGGACCGTCTCGCTCGCCGTGGACATCACCAACTACGTGATGCTGGAGCTCGGCCAGCCGCTCCACGCCTACGACCGCTCCCGCGTCCAGGGGACGATCGGGGTGCGCCGTGCCGAGCAGGGCGAGAAGCTCACCACGCTCGACGGTGCCAAGCGCGTCCTGGACGCCCAGGACCTGGTCATCACCGACGACCGCGGCCCGATCGGCCTCGCGGGCGTCATGGGCGGTGCCGACACCGAGATCGCCGACCACGCCGAGGACGCCGGCACCACCGAGGTCGTCATCGAGGCCGCGCACTTCGACGCGATCTCCGTCGCCAGGACCGCGCGCCGCCACAAGCTGGCATCCGAGGCGTCCAAGCGCTTCGAGCGCGGTGTCGACCCGCAGGCCGCCGCCGCTGCCGCGCAGCGCACGGTCGATCTGCTGGTCCTCCTCGCGGGCGGCACGGCCGAGGCCGGCGTCACGGAGATCACCGCTCCGTCCGCCCCGCGCTCCATCGCGATGCCCGCGAACCACCCGGACCGGGTGGCCGGTGTCGCGTACGGGCGTGAGACCGTCGTGCGCCGCCTCCAGGAGGTCGGCTGCGACGTCTACGGACAGGACGAGCTGATCGTCACGGTGCCGTCCTGGCGCCCCGACCTCGCCGAGCCGAACGACCTGGCCGAGGAGGTCATCCGGCTGGAGGGGTACGAGAACCTCCCCTCCACCCTGCCGACCCCGCCGTCGGGCCGCGGGCTCACCGATCGTCAGCGGCTGCACCGCCGCATCGGCCGGGCGCTCGCCGGTGCCGGATACGTCGAGGCGCTCAGCTACCCGTTCATCGGCGACGCCGTCCTCGACCAGCTCGGCCTGGAGAAGGACGACGCCCGCCGCCGCACGGTCACCCTCGCCAACCCGCTCTCCGACGAGGAGCCCGCGCTGCGCACCACGCTGCTGCCCGGCCTGCTCGGCGCACTGCGGCGCAACGACGGCCGTGGCAGCCACGACCTGGCGCTCTTCGAGACCGGGCTGGTCTTCCGGCCCACCGGCGAGGAGACCAAGGCCGTACGGCTGCCCGTCGACCGCAGGCCCACCGACGAGGAGATCGCCGGTCTCGACGCGGCGCTCCCGCGTCAGCCGCGCCGCGCCGCCGTCGTCCTCGCGGGCGCCCGTGAGCAGGCCGGCTGGTGGGGCAAGGGCCGCCCGGCCGACTGGGCGGACTCCGTCGAGGCCGCGCGCACCATCGCCCGTGAGGCGGGCGTCGAGGTGACGGTCCGCGCCGACCGGCACGCCCCGTGGCACCCCGGCCGCTGCGCCGCGCTGTACGTCACGGTCGACGGCGAGGAGACCCTCTTCGGACACGCGGGCGAACTCCACCCGCGTGTCGTCAAGGAGCTCCACCTGCCCGAGCGGACCTGCGCGATGGAGGTCGAGCTCGACGTCCTGGAGAAGGCCGTCGACGGTCAGCTCCAGGCGCCCCGTATCTCCACCTTCCCGGTGGCGACCCAGGACGTCGCGCTCGTCGTCGCGTCGGACGTGCCCGCCGACGCGGTGGAGAAGGCGCTGCGCGAAGGCGCGGGCGGCCTGCTCGAATCGCTGCGGCTGTTCGACGTCTTCACCGGCGAGCAGATCGGTGAGGGCAACAAGTCCCTGGCGTACGCGCTGCGGTTCCGTGCCCCGGACCGCACGCTGACCGTGGAGGAGGCCTCGGCGGCCCGCGACACCGCGGTCGCCCTGGCCACCGAGCGCACGGGCGCGGTGCTGCGCGGCGCATAGGACCTGCCGCGGTGAGAAGGGGCGTATCCGGCCACCGGATACGCCCCTTCTGCTCTCGCGGGACGGCCCGGGGACCGCACAGGGGGTTGTGCTGCCGTCGGGGCAGCGCGGGCTGTGCGATCCGGCGCCGCCCGTCCTGCCACGGAGTGTCGGGCAGGCAGGCAGGACGAACGGCGCGGGTGCGGGTCGTCGAACTGTTACGAGGGGGAGCCGACGACCCGGCCGCCTCTTTGCGAGGCACTCATTCAACCGAGTGGTGCCCCGGCGTGCGAGAGCGCACAGCAGGATGGTTCGGGCATTTTGTTCACACCCCGTGTGAATCGTGCTCCACTAGGCTCATTGCGACGCGCACATGGGGGGGCAATGGAGCCCAACGTCCTGCTCGAATCCCTGATCGACGAGGCGGGTGTGTCCCGTGCCGGGCTGGCCGGCCATGTCAACCAGGCCGGCCGGGCCCGCGGGCTGTGCCTGCGCTACGAGCACACGGCGGTCGCCAGGTGGCTCAAGGGCCAGCGCCCGCGCGGGCAGGTACCCGACCTGATCTGCGAGGTCCTCGCGGGCCGTCTGGACCGGCCCGTCACCCTCGACGACATCGGTATGGGCATCGCCGGGGCGCACCCGGCGGCCGAGGCGGCCGGCCTCTCCGGGTTCGTCGAGCACGCGACGGCCCTGTGGCGCTCCGACGAGCAGCAGCGCCCCCACCTCACCACCGCTCCGGCCGTCACGGGCACGACGGCGGTGATGCCGGTCTGGGAGTGGGAGAACCCTCCCGAGGACACCGATGTCTCACGGCCCGGGCCGTCCCGCGTGAGCATGGCGGACATAGCGATGCTCCGTACCGCCCGGGCCCACTACGAACAGATGTACCGAAAGGCGGGCGGGATCGCGACCAGGTCCCGCATCGTCGGCTTCCTCAACTCCGAGGCGGCGCCGCTGCTGCGCGGTGGGTACAGCGATGCGACGGGCCGTCAGCTCCACCGCGCGACCGCGGGACTCGTGGCCGTCGCGGGGATCTGCGCGTACGACTCCGACGCCCATGGACTGGCCCAGCGCTACTTCCACCAGGCACTGCGGCTGGCCAAGGCCAGTGGAGACCGGGGGCTCGGCGGCTATGTGATCGCGCTGCTCGTCAACCAGTCGCTGCACCTGGCCGAATTCCGCCGGTCGGTGGCCTTCGCGGAGGCGGCGCTGCGCGCGGCGGGTCCGCACATCACCCCGGCGCTGGCCACCGATCTGCACGCGATGCAGGCCAAGGCCTATGCCCAGCTCGGCGACCACCGCAGCGCCCTGGGGTGCATCCGCCGTGCCGAGGCCGAGGCGGGCCGTATCCGCAGCGGAGGTGAACCGGACGAGACGGGTTACGTCCAGCCGGGACTGGTCAACGTCCAGGTGGCGGAGGCGCTGCTGCGGCTCGGGGATCTCGCAGGCGCCCGGGAGCACGCGGCTGCGGCCGTACGCTCCCCGGCGCACGACCGCGGGACCGTGCACCGGCTCGCGATGCTCACCCACCTCGAACTGTTCCAGGGGGAGGCGGACCGGGCGGCCCGCACGGCCTCGGAAATGGCCGAACGCGCCCGGGGCATGGAGTCCCAGCGGCTGCGGGACCGGCTGCGCTCCGTGCGGCAACATCTGGCCGCGAGCGGCAGCGCCGAGGCACGAGCGGCGGCCGGACTGATCGAGGGGGCGCTGCGCGTGCCCCTGTGAGCCGCGTCCGAGCCTCGTCCGAAACGCCTCCGCGCGTTCCCCCACGGGCCGGACCCTGCTCCGATGTTGCCATCGACCAGTCGGAAGGTGGCAGAAACGTGCAGTGGACGAACTTAAACGAACAGACCGTGTATGAGAATCGCTGGTTCCGGGTCAATCTGGCGGATGTCGTTCTCCCCGACGGCCGGCATCTCGACCACTTCCTCATCCGGCTCAGGGCGGTGGCCGCCGCGACCGTCGTCAACGAGGCCAACGAGGTGTTGCTCCTGTGGCGGCACCGGTTCATCACCGACAGCTGGGGCTGGGAGCTCGCCGCTGGCGTGGTCGAGGACGGCGAGGACATCGCCGCCGCCGCGGCACGGGAGATGGAGGAGGAGACCGGCTGGCGTCCCGGTGAGCTGTGCCCGCTGATGACCGTGGAACCGGCCAACGGCCTCGTCGACGCCAGGCACCATCTGTTCTGGTCGAGGGAGGCGACGTACACAGGGCATCCCGCGGACGACTTCGAGTCCTCACGCCGCGAGTGGGTCCCGCTCAAGCTGGTGCCGGACATGGTCGCGCGCGGTGAGATACCGGCGGCGGGCATGGCGGCCGGTCTGCTGATGCTCCACCATCTGCGGCTGGGCTGACGGCTCATGACGGGTGCGGGGTCCGGTTCGCACACTCCGGCCGGCTGCCGCACCTGTGGAGGCACTCAGTCGTGCGGGTAGAACCGACGCGTCCGGTCCGGTCCGACCGGGGCCGGCCCGGTGGACCGGCCGTGGAGTGAGGTCGCGCGGGAGGAAGCACAAGCCGACCGGCCGCGTAACGGTGGCGTGCACGGATGCTGTCGCGAACCCGGCCCGAGAGGGTCGGCGGGTACGCTGACCCGCCGAGCCGAAAGGAGCTGCCCCACCATGGCGCAGCCCGTTCTGCCCAGAAGACAATGGTTCCGAACGTTTCACCCGCGCCCGGACGCCCGGACCACCCTGGTGTGCCTGCCGCACGCCGGAGGGTCCGCGAGTGCCTTCTTCTCGTTGTCGGAACGCCTGCCCGCCGAGATCGAGATCGTCGCCGCGCAGTACCCAGGACGCCAGGACCGGCTACGCGAGCCCTGCCTCGAGACGGTGCCGGACATCGCCCGAGGGGCCTCCGAGGAGCTGCGAGCGCTCGTCGCGGGCCGCCCCTTCGCCCTCTTCGGACACAGCATGGGCGGCGCTGTCGCCTTCGAGCTGGCCCGGTTTCTCGAACGTGAGGGCCCTGCCGCGCCCGGAGCCCTGTTCGTCTCCGGCCGCTGCGCCCCGTCGATCGCGGCCGATCGTGGCATACGGTTCCTCGACGACGACGGCTTCGTCGAGGAACTCCGGGAGCTGGAGGGCACCGACAGCGGCGTCCTCGACGACCCCGAACTCCTGCAGCTCATCCTGCCGACGGTGCGCTCCGACTACGGCGCCGCCGAGACGTACCACGCCGGAGCCGACGCCCTGGTGGGTTGCCCGGTGGTGGCGCTCGCGGGAGACCAGGACCCCCATGTGACGCTCGACGAGGCGGCCGCCTGGCGTCGACACGCCACCGGTGCCTTCGACATGAAGGTCTTTCCCGGCGGTCACTTCTTCCTGACCGACCACGAGCCGGAGATCGCCGCGCTCATCGCCGAAACTCTGTGCGCCAGCCCTTGGGGACCCACTCACGGCTGAGGACGGTGCGAGGGCGGAACGGGACTTCTCGGACTCGGCCCCGCCTGTTCGGAGACACGCGTCAGGTGCTGGAGCGGCCTTCGGCGGGGAGGTCCTCGGCGGAGCTGCCCCCGGCCCACAGAGTGATCGCCGCAGTGGGACAGAGACCGGCGGCTTCCCGGACCGCCTCCCACATGTCGGCGGGCGGCTCGGGACGCAGGACGACGGCCTTGCCGTCGTCCTCACGCTGGTCGAACACCTCGTCGGCCGTAAGGGCGCACATCCCGGACCCGATGCAGCGCTCGACGTCCACCCCGGCTCTCACGGTTCACACGTCCCACGTGACCGGGAGGCTCTTCACCCCGTGGATGTCCGACAGCTCCGTGCGCACGACGATGTCCTCGGCCGGTACGGCGAGCCGCAGCGACGGGAAGCGGGCGACCAGCGCGGGGAACCCGACGCGCATCTCGACGCGCGCGAGTTGCTGTCCCAGGCACTGGTGGATGCCGTGCCCGAAGGCCACGTGCCCGCCGTCCTCCCGCTGGAAGTCGAGCACATGCGGGTCGGTGAAGCGCTCCGGGTCACGGTTCGCCGTGTTGTAGGACAGGATGAGCGACGAGCCGGCCCTGACGGTCCGGCCGCCGAGGCGGACGTCCTCCAGCGCCGTACGCATGAAGGTCTTGCCGACGCTGAGGTACCGCAGCAGTTCCTCCACAGCGCGGTCCGTGAGCCCGGGGTCGGCACGCAGCGCGGCGAGCTGCTCGGGGTGGCGCAGCAGCGCGAAGGCGCCGAGCGCCAGCATGTTCGCCGTGGTGTCGAGGCCTGCCGCGAGCAGTACCAGCGTCATGCCCTGCAGTTCCTCGTCGGTGAGGTCGCTGTCGGTGAGCTCACTGAGCACGTCGTCGGTAGGGTGCGCGCGCTTCGCAGCCACCAGCTCACCCAGGAGGTGCCGGGTCGTGGTGTAGGCGGTGACCGCATCCTCGTCCCGCGTCTCGGCATCCATGAACGACTCGAACTGACCCTGGAAGAAGGCCCGGTCGGCGTGCGGAACGCCGAGAAGCTCACAGATCACCATCGCCGGGACCGGCTTGGCGAACGCGCTCACGAGATCCGCGGGAGGGCCGGACTCCTCCATGGCGTCCAGGTGATCGGCGGTGATCTGCTCCACGCGCTCGGTGAGCTGCCGCATCCGACGCACGGTGAACTTGCCCATCAGCGGCCTGCGGTAGCGGCTGTGCTGTGGGTCGTCCATGAGGAGGAACTCGCCCGGCGGCACCGGAGGAAGCTGCAGGCCGCCGTAGTCGACGGTCGGATGACGCATGAACTCCCGCCGGGAACTGAACCGCGGGTCGGAAAGCACCGACTTGATGAGGTCGTATCCCGTGACCAGCCAGCCGACGTGTCCGCCGGGGAACGTGTAGCGGCTGAGGGGGCCGTGACGCCGGGCTTCGAGCAGCTCCGTCGGAGGGTCGAAGGGGCAGCCGGGTTGCCGCGCCGTGGGCAGTGTGGAGACGGTGTGCAACGGGTCACCCATGACCCCTCCTCATCTCGCGAGAGAACGCATTCGACCGAGCCCGGAAGACGCGGCTCGTGGGAAGCGGATATCAACGGGCGACCCGCATCGGGACGGGCGGGGAATGCAAACCTCCACCCATCCCGCACGCATTTCTACCCGGCGGGCCGCAAACTGTCCACCCCTGACCTGTCTCATTCCCGACGCCGTCCTCGATGCCTTTGTGCGACCTCAGGTGCTCAATATCTGATGCTGCTTGTCGTGCTGGGGGTGAAAAGGGATTCCGTGCCGTAACGGCGGAGCTCGCCGATGCCTGCGGCGGTCAGGTCCCGCTGATGATGGGACGGGCTCCATGAAGTCCGCGGCCGGCCGGTCACCCGACGAGTAGGCGGTTCACTGCATGCTTCTGAACAGTTTTGACGAGTGGTCGCGACTGCGTGAGGTCGTCGTCGGATCCGCGGAGAACTACGTCTCGCACGAGAGGGAGCTCTCGTTCGACCTCTTCTTCCATGACAACCTCGCTCAGGACAACCCCGGCCGGTCCGAGTGGTACTACCCCCGGCTTTCCGTGCGGAGTGAGGAGTCCGACCGGCAGCGGCTGCCGGTGGCCCGGCGCTATGTCGACGAGCTGAACGAGGACCTCGAAGGCCTGGCCGACACCCTGCGCGGCCTGGGTGTCACCGTTCACCGCCCCCGCACCCTGCCCGCCGGGACCGCCGAGGTCACCACTCCGGCCTGGTCCGCCTCCGTCGTGCCGCCGCTCAACATCCGCGACAACACGCTCGTCCTCGGTGACGAGATCATCGAGACACCTCCTATGATCCGGTCCCGCTACTTCGAGACCCAGTTGCTGAAACCGCTGTTCCAGGAGTACTTCCGGCGTGGCTGCCGCTGGACCACCATGCCCCGCCCGCTGATGACGGACGCTTCCTTCGACCTGTCCTATGTGCGAACCGCGACCGTCGGCGGACCGACCGAGCCCATCGGCGAGCCCCGGCCCTCGCCCTGGGACGTCGGCACGGAGATGATGTTCGACGCTGCCCAGTGCCTCCGGCTCGGCCGGGACATCGTCGCGAACGTCTCGACGGAGAACCACGAACTCGCTGTCACCTGGCTGGAGCGCCACCTGGAAGGCCGCTTCCGTATCCATCGGGTCCACCGGCTGAGCGACAGCCACATCGACAGCATGGTGCTCGCCCTGCGCCCCGGCCTGCTGCTCGTTCGCTCGGAGGCGGTCGCCGACGCCCTGCCGCCCGCTCTGCGCCGCTGGGACCGGATCGTCGCCCCCACCCCCACGCAGAACAGCTTCCCGCGGTACGACGACGACGCGCTCATCCTGACCAGCCCCTTCATCGACCTGAACGTACTGTCCGTCGACCCGGAGACCGTTCTGGTCAACGAGTCGAGCCCGGAGCTGATCCGGACTCTGGAGCAGGCGAAGTTCACCGTCGTGCCGGTGAGGCACCGGCACCGCCGCCTCTTCGGCGGTGGGTTCCACTGCTTCACCCTCGACACCGTGCGGGACGGCGGGCCGGAGGACTACCTCGACTGAGAGCCACCGCCCCGCCGCCCCCGTCGGCCGTCCCGCCTTTTCACGTACCGGGATAAGCGGTGCGCCACGCTGCGGCGAATTTATCGCCCCGGGATGTAACGGCGGAGTTCGCCGATGGTCGCGCATGCGCCGGGTGAAAGCGTGGGTCGATCGCAGGACGTGCCGCTCATATTCTTTCGGAACCGGAATTCGGGAGAACGTGCGCAGGTGTTCATTCTGTTTATCCGTGACTTCTTGCAGAGATATCGGGTATCGAGAATCCGGGTAAGCCGGCAGATCTGAGGAGACGCACTCATGAGGGCAGCGGACGGCCCGGACTCGGCGCTCGCCATCGTCGGCGTCTCGTGTCGCTTCGCCGGGGCGGAGAACCCGGACGAGCTGTGGCGGATGCTGGCCTCGGGCGGGAGTGGTGTCGGCGAGGTGCCGCCCGGGCGCTGGACGGGAGCCGCAGCCGGACAGACTCCTCGCGGCGGTGCCTATCTGGAGCGCGTCGACGAGTTCGACGCCGCGTTCTTCGGGATCTCGCCCCGGGAGGCCCCGTTCGTGGACCCCCAGCAGCGGCTCGCCCTCGAGTTGGGCTGGGAGGCGCTGGAGGACGCCCGGATCACGCCGGACCGGATCCGCGGCACCCGGCTCGGCACATTCGTCGGCGTCACCGGCGACGACTACGCCCAACTTCTCTCCCCTCACGCCCAGAGGCTCGCCACGCAGCACGCGTTCACCGGCGTGCAGCGCGGTGTCCTCGCCAACCGGCTGGCCGCCTTCCTCGGTGCCCGTGGACCGAGTATCACCGTCGACTCCGCGCAGTCCTCCTCCCTGGTCGCACTCCATCTCGCCTGTGCGAGTCTGCGTGCGGGCGAATCCGATGCCGCGCTGGCCTGCGGAGTCAATCTCCACCTGCTGCCGCAGAGCGTCCTGCTCGCCGCCCGCCTCGGTGCGCTGTCCGCCAGCGGTCGTTGTCACACCTTCGACGAGCGCGCCGACGGCTACGTACCGGGCGAGGGCGGTGGCGCCGTCATCCTGAAGCGCCTCGACACCGCACTCGTCGACGGCGACCGCATCCTGTGCCTGGTCCGCGGCAGCGCGACCAACAACGACTACGCCGGAGCGACCCTGACGGCCCCGACCGGCGAGGCCCAGTCCGATGTCCTCACCTCCGCCTACCGGAGCGCCGGCATCGCGCCCGGGGCCGTCGGCTACGTCGAACTGCACGGCACCGGCACGCCCACCGGGGACCCCGTCGAGGCCGCCGCACTGGGCGATGCCCTCGGCCGTCACCGCCCGGCCGACCGGCCCCTGGCCGTCGGCTCGGTGAAGACCAACATCGGTCACCTCAGCGGCGCCGCCGGAATAGCCGGTCTCATCAAGGTGGTCCTCTGCCTCAAGCATCGCCGACTGCCCGCCAGCCTCAACTTCGAGAGGCCGAACCCGCGCATCCCCTTCGAGGAACTGAACATTCGTGTGCAGCGGGGACTGGGCCCGTGGCCCGACAGCGCCACAGGGCCCGATGGTGAGGACGGCGAACTCGTGGCCGGCGTCAGCTCCTTCGGCATGGGCGGCACCAACTGTCATGTGGTCCTCTCCGACTGGAACCCCTGCCCGGTCGCGCCGGCCGCCCCGCCGACGTCTCTTCCCGAAGTGCCCTGGCTGTTGTCCGGACGCAGCGAGGCCGCTCTGCGTCATGCCGCGTCCCGGCTGGCAGGCAGCGGCGCGGTCAACGACACGGAAGTGTCAGCGGCGGATGTCGCATGGTCCCTCGCAGTGTCCCGCAAGGGCTTCGAGCGGCGGGCGGCCGTCGTGGCGCCCTCGCACGAGGAACTGCTGACCGCAGTACGCGGACTCGCCGACGGGGCCCCCGGGCCCGATGTCCTGCTGTCCGGCCCGGCGATGCCGGTCGCGCTGGGAGTGGTGTTCTCGGGCCGGGCCCCGAAGCCAGGAGGCGCGGGCCCGGCCCTGTCCGCCTTCCCTGTGTTCGCCGAGGCGTTGGCGGAGGTGTGCGAAGCCTTCGACGCGGTCGCCGCTGAGGTCGCCGACACGATCGGTCTGCCGACGGGGGCGAGGCTGCGGCTCGGGCTGGAGGACGGGGCGTTCGGCGCGGGGCTGCGTCGGACCATGATCGGAGAGGCCGGCGTGGAGCCGGAGCCGGAGTGCGGCGGTCGGGCGCAGGCCGGAGCCTTCGCGTTCGGGGTGGCCTCGTGGCGGCTGCTGGCGTCGTGGGGCCTCCGGCCGTCGGAAGTGGTGGGACACGGAGTGGGCGAGCTGGCGGCCGCGCATGTGTCGGGTGTGTGGTCGCTGCGGGACGCGGCTCGGATGGTGCTGGCGCGCGGGTGGCTGAGCGAGACCTCGCCGGCCGACGAGGCGGAGGCCTACCGCAGGGTGCTGTACTCGGCCGGGTCTCACGTCCCACGGCTGCCCGTGGCGTCGACAATGCTGGGAGGGACGGCGGAACCCGCACAGCTCCAGGACCCGGAGCACTGGGTACGACAGGCGCGTGAGACGGCTCCGGGCGCCGACGGCGTGGCGGCGCTGATGCGGGAAAGCGACGTGTCGGCCTTCGTGGAGATCGGCCCGGACGCCGGTCTCATCTCGTCGGCCGCGGACACCGAGACCCTGCCCGCTGTCATCTCGTTGGTCCGGGCGGCCGAGAACCGCGTATCGGTCAGGTCGCTGGCGGAGCTCTGGGTGGCGGGCGTCGATGTCGACTGGGCCCCTCTGCTGGGCAGCGCCCGCGGTGTCGACCTGCCGACCTACCCTTTTCAGCGCCGTCGCTTCTGGCTCGACGCCGAGTCGGCACCGGTCATCACGGAGGCACCCGACACCGCGGCGCCCAGCGGCACGGACACCGCGGGCATCGGCCGTGAGGAGTTCACCCGGCTCACCGCGCTCACCGGTCCGAAACGGACGGCGGCGCTGCGCACCTTCGTGTGCGAGCAGGTGGCCCTCGTCATGCGGGACACGAGCCCGGTCGACCCGGCGCTCACGTTCAAGGATCTCGGTTTCGACTCCGTCATGA
Organism: Streptomyces sp. NBC_01012; assembly: GCF_045162755.1. Lineage (NCBI taxonomy): Bacteria > Bacillati > Actinomycetota > Actinomycetes > Kitasatosporales > Streptomycetaceae > Streptomyces > Streptomyces sp. NBC_01012. Next base: position 6,508,961 of record NZ_CP108688.1, read on the forward strand.
TCGAGGAACTCGGCAGGACACTCGCGGTGTGCACGGGACTGCCCTTGAAGGCGAGCACGGTGTTCGACCATCCCACGCCCCAGGCTCTGGCCGCGCACATCGACGTCTCACGCACCGCCGTCGACCGCCTGACCGGTCCGCAGGGCGGGTCCCACGATCCCCTCACCTCCGGGGAACCCGCCACCGCACTGGGCGCACGCGCGAAGTCCCCACGCCTGACGGCCACAACCCCGGACCACCCGGGCTCCACGACACCTGCCACGCGTCTCCACCACGACGAGGCGGCCGGTGCGGCGCACGAGCAGGACGAGCGCCTGCGGGACACCGACGACGACCCCGTCGCCGTAGTCGGCATGGCCTGCCGCTACCCCGGCGGAGTCGCCTCGGCGGACGATCTCTGGCGTCTGGCCGCCGACGGCGCACACGCTGCCACGACCTGGCCCACGGACCGAGGCTGGGTCTCGCACGGAACGGATACGGGTGAGACCGCTCCCGGTGGCGGATTCATCGACGGAGCGGGCGACTTCGACGCGGAGTTCTTCGGGATTTCGCCGCGTGAGGCGCTGGCGATGGACCCGCAGCAGCGGTTGCTCCTCGAGACCTCCTGGGAGGCCATCGAACAGGCCGGGATGGACCCGGACGGCCTGCGCCACTCGTCCACCGGCGTCTATGTCGGCGCCACCACCCACGACTACGGACCCCGCGCCCACCAGGCACCGGAACACCTCGCAGGCCAGATCCTCACCGGCAGCACGCCCAGTGTGATCTCGGGCCGGGTGGCGTACACGTTCGGTTTCGAGGGTCCCGCGGTGACGGTGGACACGGCGTGCTCGTCGTCGCTGGTGGCGATACATCTGGCGGGCAGGGCGCTGCGGTCGGGCGAGTGCGACCTGGCCCTGGCCGGCGGCGTCGCCGTCATGGCGACGGATGGCATGTTCCGCGAGTTCGGCCGGCAAGGGGGGCTGGCGGCCGACGGGCGGTGCAAGCCCTTCTCGGCCGACGCCGACGGAACGGCTTGGTCCGAGGGGGTGGGCGTCCTGGTTCTGGAACGTCTGTCGGACGCCCGGCGTCATGGGCATCGGGTGCTCGCGGTTGTGCGGGGGAGCGCGGTCAATCAGGACGGTGCGTCGAACGGTCTGTCCGCCCCCAGCGGTCGTGCGCAGGAGCGGGTGATCCGTGCGGCGTTGGCTGATGCGGGGCTGGGTGCGTCGGATGTGGACGTGGTGGAGGCGCACGGCACGGGGACGCGGTTGGGTGATCCGATCGAGGCCGGGGCGTTGCTGTCGACGTACGGGCAGGGGCGTGATCCCGAGCGGCCGTTGTGGTTGGGGTCGGTGAAGTCGAACATCGGGCACACGCAGGCGGCCGCTGGTGTGGCGGGTGTCATCAAGATGGTGCAGGCGTTGCGTCATGAGGCGTTGCCCGCGTCGTTGCAAGCGGGTCGGCCGTCGGAGCATGTCGACTGGGCCTCTGGTGGGGTGCGGTTGTTGGCCGAGGGGCGTGAGTGGTCCGGGGTGGGGCGGGTGCGCCGGGCGGGTGTGTCCTCGTTCGGGATCAGCGGTACCAACGCCCACGTGATCGTGGAAGAGGCCTCGGCCGACGGGGAGCCCGTGAGCCGTCGCGATATGCCCTCTGTCGTGCCGTGGGTTCTCTCGGCCCGTGGTGCCGACGCGCTCCGGGACCAGGCGGAGCGCCTCGCGGCGTTCGTGGACGCCCGACCGGACGTGTCCGCCGCGGACGTGGGTCTCTCCCTTGTGTCGGGGCGTGCGGTGCATGGGCATCGTGCGGTGGTGGCGGGTGCGTCGAGGGAGGAGTTGCTCGATGGGGTGCGGGCTTTGGCCCGGGGTGTGGGTGGTGCGGGTGTGGTGCGGGTGGATGGTGCTGTGGCGCGGACGGTGTTCGTGTTTCCGGGGCAGGGGTCGCAGTGGGTGGGTATGGCGTTGGAGTTGTTGGGGGACGTTCCGGTGTTCGCGGAGCGGTTGGGGGAGTGTGCTGCGGTTCTGGAGCCGTATTTGGATGTTGCTTTGTTGGAGGCGTTGGGTGATGGGGAGGTTTTGGGTCGGGTGGAGGTGGTGCAGCCTGCGTTGTGGGCTGTGATGGTGTCGTTGGCTGCGGTGTGGGAGTCGTATGGTGTGCGGCCGGCTGCGGTGGTGGGTCATTCGCAGGGTGAGATTGCTGCTGCGGTGGTGGCGGGTGCGTTGAGTCTGGAGGACGGTGCGCGGGTGGTGGCTCTGCGGAGTCGGGCGATCGCCGCCGAACTCGCCGGCCACGGCGGCATGGTCGCTGTGCAGCGCCCCCTCGCGGAGGTGGAGCAGCTGCTGTGCACGTACGAGGGCGAGGTGACGGTCGCCGCCGTGAACGGCCCGGCGTCCACCGTGGTATCCGGCGGCACCGAAGCGCTCGACGGCCTGGTGGCGGACTGCGAGCACCTCGGCATTCGGGCCCGCCGCATTCCCGTCGACTACGCCTCACATTCGGCGCAGGTGGACGCGCTGACCGACCGGATTCTCGCCGACCTGGCCCCGATCCGGGCGCGCCGGGCGCAGGTGCCGTTCTTCTCGACGGTCACCGCCGACTGGCTCGGCGACGACGTGCCGGACGCCGCCTACTGGGTGCGCAATCTCCGTCACAGGGTCCGCTTCGAAGAAGCCGTACGGGAGTTGGCCGTCGACGGGTTCGACGCCTTCGTGGAATGCAGCGCCCACCCGGTTCTGGCCGGGAACGTGACGCACACACTGGAGGAAGCCGGCCGGGACGCGGCCGTGGTCGGCTCGCTGCTCCTCGGAGACGGCGGCCTGCGGCGCCTGCTGACCTCACTGGGCGCCGTCTTCACCCACGGCACTCCCGTGGACTGGTCCCAGATCTACGCCGGCACCGGTGCCCGCCATGTCACCCTGCCCTCGTACGCCTTCCAGCGAGAGCGCTTCTGGCTCGCCCCCGACACCGGCACCGGCTCCCCGGACGTCGCGACCGCCGGAGTCACCCCGGTCCGCCACCCGCTGCTCGGAGCGGCGGTGCGCACCGCCGTCGACGAGAGGCTCGTCCTGACCGGACGACTCACCGAGCAGAACCAGCGGTGGCTGTACGACCACGTCGTCGGGACACTCCCGCTCCTGCCGGGAACCGCCCTGCTCGAAGTGGCGGCCCAAGCGGGCGCACGGTACGGCACCCCCCACATCGAGGAACTCACCCTGCACGCCCCGCTGCCGCTGCCCGCCGCAGGCGACGCCACGGATCTCCAGATCACCGTCACCGCCGACGGCCCCGGGCGGGCCACCGCGACCGTGCACAGCCGCCCCGGATCCGATGACCGTCCGGGCACCACGGACTCCCGCGCGCCCTGGACCCACCACGCGACAGCGGCCCTCCGCACGGAGGCCCCCGCACCGGACCCCGCCGCCCCCGACTGGGCCGCGACCTGGCCGCCACCCGGCACCACCGAGACCGACCTCACCGGCCTCTACGACGAACTGGCCGACGACGGATACGTCTACGGCCCCGCCTTCCAGCGCCTGGCCGGCCTCTGGAACGCCCCCGACGGCACCGTCTACGCGGAGACGCGCCCGCCCGAGCACGACGAGGCCCCGTTCCCGGAGGGCGAGGGCTTCGCCCTTCATCCGGCGCTCCTCGACGCCGTCCTGCACGCCGTGGTCACCACCGGCCGCTCCGAGGGCGGACTGCGCCTGCCGTACGCCTTCAACGAGGTGTCTGTACATACCGCCGGCGCCCGCACACTGCGCGCCAGGATCACCCCGTCCGGCGGCTCCGCCGTCGCCATCGACCTCGCCGAACCGTCGGGGCGACCCGTCGCGGGCATCGGCTCTCTCACCCTGCGGCCCGCCGACACCACCCAGCTCACCGGGCAGCACGGCACGGCGGGCCGCTCCCTCTTCGCCGTGGAGTGGGAACCGCTGCCGCTGCCCGCCGAGGCGCGCACCACAGGCCACTGGGCCGTGCTCACCGACGACGACGCGTCACCGGTCCCCGGCGCCCTGCGGAACGCCGGCGCCGCACCCGACACCTACCGTGACCTCGACGGCCTGCGCGGCGCCCTCGACGCCGGCGCCGGCGCGCCCGACGTCCTCGTGTGGACCGTGCGCGACGGGCGCGGCGATACGGCCACCACCGCCTACGTCCACGCGGGCAGGGCACTGGAGACCGCCCGCACCCTGCTCCTCGACGAACGCCTGGCCGGCACCCGCCTCCTCACCGTCACCGAGGGAGCGGCCGGCCCGACTTCCGCTGTCGGCACGGCATCCGCGGCCGGTGTCGCCGCCGCCACCGTCTGGGGCTTCCTGCGGACCGCGCACACCGAAACTCCCGGACGGTTCCTCCTGGCCGACATCGACCAGGACGCCGATTCGCTGCGACTCCTGCCCGCCGTGGCCGCGTGCGACGAACCCCAGGTCGCACTGCGCGCCGGCCGGGCCCATACCCCTCGGCTCGCCCGGGTCACGGGCCAGGCCGACGACACCCCCACGCCCTTCGGACCCGACAGCACGGTTCTGCTCACCGGCGCCACCGGACACATCGGCCGCCTGATCGCCCGGCGCCTGGTCGATGAGCACGGCGTACGCCGACTCGTCCTTGTCAGCCGTCGCGGAGCCGAGGCCACCGGGGATCTCACGGCCGACCTCACCGGGGCGGGCTGTGAGGTGACCACCCTCGGCTGCGATCCTGCGGACCACGATGCCCTGAAGACCGCGCTCGCGGGCATCCGCGCCGACCACACCCTCACCGCGGTGGTTCACGCGGCGGGCGCCCTGGACGACGGAGTCGTCACCTCCCTGACGCCCGGCCAGCTCACCACCGTCATGCGTCCCAAGGTGGACGCCGCCTGGAACCTGCACGAACTCACCCGCGACGAGCCGCTGACCGCCTTCGTCCTCATGTCCTCGGTCTCGGGTGTCCTCGGCGGTCCCGGGCAGGCCAACTACGCCGCCGCCAACGCGTTCCTCGATGCACTCGCCGTCCACCGCGCCGGCCTCGGCCTGCCGGGCCAGAGCCAGGTCTGGGGCCTGTGGGAACAGGACGACCTCAGCGGTGGCATGGCCTCCGGCCTCGACACCACCGACCGTACGAGACTGGCCGGGCTCGGTGTGGCGCCCCTGCCCGAGGACGAGGCCCTCGCGCTGTTCGACCGCGCGGTCGCCGACGGCGGGCCGCTCGTGGTGCCCACCAAACTGGACCTGCGCCGCGTACGCGAACAAGCGCCCAGCGAGGGGATACCGGCGCTGCTGCGTGGACTCGTCCGTCCGGCGCGGCCCGCGGGTACTGACGGGACGTTCACCGAGCGTCTGACGGCCCTGGCACCGGACGAGCGGATCGACCTGGCACTCGGACTCGTACGGGACCTGTCCTCCGCCGTCCTCGGCCATGCCACCGCCGACCGGATCCCTGTCACGCGCACCTTCCGGAGCTTCGGCTTCGACTCGCTCAGCGCACTCGAACTGCGAAACCGTCTGAACAACGCGACCGGACTGCGCCTTCCCGTCGGACTGGTCTTCGACCGCCCCACCCCCACCGAACTGGCCGCCCACCTGGTGGACCAACTGGTGGGAACGGAGCGGCAGGAGGAGTCCGCCGCGCCGACCGCGCCCACGGACGAACCCCTCGCGATCATCGGCATGGCCTGTCGCTACCCCGGAGGCGTCACCGGTCCCGAGGAGCTCTGGGAGCTCATGGCCACCGGCGCGGACGGCATCGGCCGCTTCCCGGATGACCGTGGCTGGGACCTCGACGGGCTCTACCACCCCGACCCGGACCACACGGGCACCTCCTACACCCGCGAGGGCGGTTTCCTGTACGGAGCAGGCGACTTCGACGCGGGCTTCTTCGGGATCTCGCCGCGTGAGGCGCTGGCGATGGACCCGCAGCAGCGGCTGCTCCTCGAAACCTCCTGGGAAGCCCTCGAACAGGCGGGACTCGACGCGGACGGCCTGCGCGGCACCCGCACCGGCGTCTTCGCGGGGCAGGTGTACCACGACTACGCCCCGTCGCTCGACCAGACCCCGGGGCACGTCGAGGGCCTGCTCATGACCGGCAGCGCGGGCAGCGTCCTGTCGGGCCGGGTGGCGTACACGTTCGGTTTCGAGGGTCCCGCGGTGACGGTGGACACGGCGTGCTCGTCGTCGCTGGTGGCGATACACCTGGCGGGCAGGGCGCTGCGGTCGGGCGAGTGCGACCTGGCCCTGGCCGGCGGCGTGACCGTCATGGCCACCCCCGCCCCCTTCGTCCAGTTCGGGCGACAGCGGGGTCTCGCCGCCGACGGCCGGTGCAAGCCCTTCTCGGCCGATGCCGACGGCATCGGGATGGCCGAGGGTGTGGGCGTTCTGGTCCTGGAGCGTCTGTCGGAGGCCCGGCGCAACGGGCACCAGGTGCTGGCCGTGGTCCGGGGCAGTGCCATCAACCAGGACGGGGCCAGCAACGGCCTGACGGCGCCCAACGGTCCTGCGCAGGAGCGGGTGATCCGTGCGGCGTTGGCTGATGCGGGGCTGGGTGCGTCGGATGTGGACGTGGTGGAGGCGCACGGCACGGGCACCGTCCTCGGTGATCCGATCGAGGCGGAGGCGTTGCTGTCGACGTACGGGCGGGGGCGTGGTGCGGGGCGGCCGTTGTGGTTGGGGTCGGTGAAGTCGAACATCGGGCACACGCAGGCGGCCGCTGGTGTGGCGGGTGTCATCAAGATGGTGCAGGCGTTGCGTCATGGAATGTTGCCGGCTTCGTTGCATGCGGGTCGGCCGTCGGAGCATGTCGACTGGGCCTCTGGTGGGGTGCGGTTGTTGGCCGAGGGGCGTGAGTGGTCCGGGGTGGGGCGGGTGCGCCGGGCGGGTGTGTCCTCGTTCGGGATCAGCGGAACCAACGCCCACCTCATCCTCGAAGAGGCACCCGTCCGGGTCGAGTCGGCCGCGGGACGACGCACCGAACCCGGGGTCGTGCCGTGGGTGATCTCCGCACGCAGCCACCACGCACTGCGTGCGCAGGCCGGCCGGCTGGCTGCCTGCGTCCAGGCCCTGCCCGGCACCTCCGTCACGGATGTCGGCGCCGCCCTTGTGTCGGGGCGTGCGGTGCATGGGCATCGTGCGGTGGTGGCGGGTGCGTCGAGGGAGGAGTTGCTCGATGGGGTGCGGGCTTTGGCCCGGGGTGTGGGTGGTGCGGGTGTGGTGCGGGTGGATGGTGCGGTGGCGCGGACGGTGTTCGTGTTTCCGGGGCAGGGTTCGCAGTGGGTGGGTATGGCGTTGGAGTTGTTGGGGGATGTTCCGGTGTTCGCGGAGCGGTTGGGGGAGTGTGCTGCGGTTCTGGAGCCGTATTTGGATGTTGCTTTGTTGGAGGCGTTGGGTGATGGGGAGGTTTTGGGTCGGGTGGAGGTGGTGCAGCCTGCGTTGTGGGCTGTGATGGTGTCGTTGGCTGCGGTGTGGGAGTCGTTCGGGGTGCGGCCGGCTGCGGTGGTGGGTCATTCTCAGGGTGAGATTGCTGCTGCGGTGGTGGCGGGTGCGTTGAGTCTGGAGGATGGTGCGCGGGTGGTGGCTCTGCGGAGTCGGGCGATCGCCGCCGAACTCGCCGGCCACGGCGGCATGGCATCCGTAGCGGCCTCCGAGAAGGACGTACGCCGGCTCCTGGACGGCATCACGGCCCCCGTGGCCGTCGCCGCGGTCAACGGGCCCACCGCCACCGTCGTCTCCGGCACCCCCGAAGGACTCGACGCGCTCGGCACCCTGTGCGAGCGCGAAGGAGTGCGCTACCGCCCCGTCCCCGTCGACTACGCCTCACATTCGGCGCAGGTGGACGCGTTGACCGACCGGATCCTCGCCGATCTGGCCCCGATCCGGGCGCGCCGGGCGCAGGTGCCGTTCTTCTCGACGGTCACCGCCGACTGGCTCGGCGACGACGTGCCGGACGCCGCCTACTGGGTGCGGAATCTGCGCAGCCCGGTGCGTTTCGAGGAAGCCGTTCGCGCTCTCGCCGCGACGGATGCCGGAGCGTTCGTGGAATGCAGCGCCCACCCGGTGCTGACCACGGCCGTGCAGGACACGCTCGAAGCGGTCGGCCACGAAGCCGCGGTGACCGGAACGCTGCGCCGCGACGACGGAGGAGCGCGACGCCTGTTCGCGTCGTTCGGCGAAGCCTTCGCGCACGGAGTACCCGTGGACTGGGCGCGGGCTGTCCCCGCCACCGACACCGGGCATGTCGATCTGCCCACCTACGCCTTCCAACGCGAACGCTACTGGTGGGACTCCGACACGCTCCGCAGGCCCGCCGCCGCGCAGGACACCCCGCAGACCGCCGACGACACCGGCTTCTGGGACGCCGTGCAGAGCGACGACGCCGAAACCCTGGCCGGACTCCTCGACATCGACGTCGACGCCCTGGACGGCATGCTGCCGGCCCTGCGGACCTGGCGCCGCAACCGTACGGCCACGGCCGCCGTCGACTCCTGGCTCTACCACGTGCGCTGGACCCCCGTGGCCCTGCCCGACTCCCCTGCTCTGACCGGCACATGGCTGCTGGCCGTGCCCGTCGGCTCCGTCGCGGCCACCGACTGCGCCGACGCCGTCGCCGCAGCCGTACGCGACCACGGCGGTGAGGTCACCACGCTCACCCTGACCGCGAACGCCACACGCGACGACATCGTGGGCCTGCTGCCCGAGGGACCGGTCGCCGGCGTGCTGTCCCTGCTGGCCGTCGCCGACGGCGCCGCGACGGAGGACGGTGTCGCGCGCACCGGCCTCACCACGACTGTCGCACTGCTCCAGGCCCTCGGTGAGGCCGGGACCCGCGGCCCCCTGTGGTGCCTGACCCACGACTCCGTCACCGTCGGCCCCCAGGACCTGCGCACCGCCCGGGACAACGCAGCCGCCCAGCACATGGTGTGGGGCCTCGGCAGGATCGCGGCCCTGGAACACCCCGAGCGGTTCGGCGGCCTCATCGACCTGCCCGCACGCCCCGACATGCGCACGGGCCGTCTCCTCGCGGCCGTTCTGTCCGGCGACACCGGCGAGGACCAGGTGGCCCTGCGCCCGTCCGGCGCCCTGGTCCGCCGCCTCTCCCGCACCGGTGCCCCCGGCGCCCGCCCGGCGTGGCGCCCACGAGGCACCGTCCTGGTGACCGGCGGCACCGGGGGGCTCGGCGCCAGGGTGGCCCGTCATCTCGCCCGGACAGGCGCCGAACACCTCCTGCTGGCAAGCCGACGCGGCCCCGACGCGCCGGGCGCCGCCGAGCTGCGGGCGGAGCTGGAGGAGACCGGCGTACGCGTCACCCTTGCCGCCTGCGACGTCGGAGACCGCGAGGCACTCGCCGCGCTGCTCGCCACGATGCCCGCCGGCTGCCCGCTCACGGCGGTCGTCCACACCGCGGCCGTCCTCGACGACTCCGTCCTCGAACGACTCACCCCCGACCGGATCGACGACGTCCTGCGGGTCAAGGCCGACGGTGCCTGGCACCTGCACGAGCTGACCCGGGACACCGACCTGGACGCATTCGTGCTCTTCTCCTCCCTGGCCGGCACCCTGGGCGCCTCCGGGCAGGGCAACTACGCCCCCGGCAACGCCTACCTGGACGCCCTCGCCGAGCAACGGCACGCCCTGGGGCTTCCCGCCACCTCGATCGCCTGGAGCATCTGGGACGAGCGGGGCATGGCCGGCATGGGCGACATCGAGGCCAGTGCCGGCCGCCACGGTCTGCCCGTGATGGACCCCGACCTGGCCACCGCTGCCCTCCTCGCGGTGGCCGGTGACTCCGAGCCGACCGTCCTGGTCGCGGACGTGGAGTGGGACAGGTTCCACATCGCCTACACAGCGACCCGCCCCAGCCCGTTCCTCGCCGGCCTTCCGGAGATACGACAGCTCACAGCCGAAGCCCCCCGGCCGGTGGCAAGCACCGACGGCCTCGCCACCCGCATCACCGCCCTGAGCGACCGGACCGAACAACAGGTCGCCCTGCTCGCCCTCGTACGCGAACAGGCCGCCGAGGTCCTCGGCCACTCAGGCCCGGACGCCGTCGATCCCACGACCGCATACCGGGATCTCGGCTTCGACTCCGTCACCGCCGTCGAGCTGCGCAACCGGCTGAACAACGTGACGGGACTGCGCCTGGCCTCCACCATCGTCTTCGATCACCCCAACGCCCGTGCCCTCGCGGCCCACCTGCGCGACCAACTCGTCGGCGGCGGAGACACCGACCCTGCTCCGGCACCCGCACCCGCACCCGCATCCGTCCCGGCCACGGCGCACGAGGACGACCGGATCGCCGTCGTCGGCATGAGCTGCCGCTTCCCCGGAGGCGTCCGCTCTCCGCAGGACCTGTGGCATCTGCTCCGCGACGGTGGCGACGCCATCACCCCGTTCCCCGCCGACCGGGGCTGGGACCTCGACGCACTCCGCGGGACCCACCCCGGTGGCGGCACCGGCACGTCGAGCACCCACGAGGGCGGATTCCTCGACGGGGTGGCGGACTTCGACGCGGAGTTCTTCGGGATCTCGCCGCGTGAGGCGCTGGCGATGGACCCGCAGCAGCGGTTGCTCCTCGAGACCTCCTGGGTGGCCATCGAACAGGCGGGCATCGACCCCACCAGCCTGAACGGGACCCGGACCGGCGTGTTCGCCGGCACCAACGGCGGCGACTACCTCGCCGCCGGCCAGGAAGTCCCCGAGGAGACCGCCGGATACGTGGCCACGGGCAACATCGGCAGTGTGCTCTCGGGCCGTGTCGCCTACACCCTGGGACTGGAGGGACCGGCCCTCACCGTGGACACGGCCTGTTCGTCCTCGCTCGTCGCGCTGCATCTGGCCGTGCGCTCGCTCCGACAGGGTGAGTGCGACCTCGCACTCACCGGCGGCGTCACCGTCATGTCCACCCCGGGCATCTTCACCGAGTTCACCAGGCTGGGCGGCCTCGCCCCCGACGGTCGCAGCAAGGCGTTCGGATCGGGGGCGGACGGTGCCGGGTTCGCGGAAGGCGTCGGCGTCCTCGTCGTCGAACGTCTGTCGGACGCCCGGCGTCATGGGCATCGGGTGCTCGCGGTTGTGCGGGGGAGCGCGGTCAATCAGGACGGTGCGTCGAACGGTCTGTCCGCTCCGAGTGGTCCTGCTCAGCAGCGGGTGATCCGTGCGGCGTTGGCTGATGCGGGGCTGGGTGCCTCGGACGTGGACGTGGTGGAGGCGCACGGCACGGGCACCGTCCTCGGTGATCCGATCGAGGCCGGGGCGTTGCTGTCGACGTACGGGCAGGGGCGTGATCCCGAGCGGCCGTTGTGGCTGGGGTCGGTGAAGTCGAACATCGGGCACACCCAGGCCGCGGCCGGTGTGGCGGGCGTCATCAAGAGCGTTCTCGCCCTGCGGCACGGTGTCCTTCCCCGGACCCTGCACGCCGACGAGCCCTCGGCGCACCTCGACTGGTCGGCCGGCACCGTCGCTCTGCTCAGCGAGCCGCACGACTGGCCCGAGACGGGACGACCCCGGCGCGCCGGAGTCTCCTCGTTCGGAGTCAGCGGCACGAACGCTCACGTCATCCTGGAACAGGGTCCGGACACCGAGACCCACGAGGACACCCCCCGCCCTGACGGCACGACCGGACTCCGTCCTGACGGCACGACCGGACTCCGTCCTGACGGCGCGACCGGGCCCTGGACCCTTTCGGCGCGGTCCGACGCGGCCCTCCGTGACCAGGCCCGGCGTCTGCTGCCATGGGCGGAGGACGTCACCGGGCCCACCCGGGCCGACGACATCGGTCACGCCCTCGCGACCACCCGCTCCGTACTCGGCCACCGGGCCGTCCTCCTCGATGTGAACGGCACCGGACCAGCACGCGCGCTGACCGACCTCGCGGAGGGTCGGGACACGCCCGCCGTCGTCCGTGGCACCGTCACCGCCTCCGACGACCGCGTCGTCTTCGTGTTTCCGGGGCAGGGGTCGCAGTGGGTGGGTATGGCGTTGGAGTTGTTGGGGGACGTTCCGGTGTTCGCGGAGCGGTTGGGGGAGTGTGCTGCGGTCCTGGAGCCGTATCTGGGTGTTTCCCTGTTGGAGGCGTTGGGTGATGGGGAGGTTTTGGGTCGGGTGGAGGTGGTGCAGCCTGCGTTGTGGGCTGTGATGGTGTCGTTGGCTGCGGTGTGGGAGTCGTTCGGGGTGCGGCCGGCTGCGGTGGTGGGTCATTCGCAGGGTGAGATCGCTGCTGCGGTGGTGGCGGGTGTGTTGAGTCTGGAGGATGGTGCGCGGGTGGTGGCTCTGCGGAGTCGGGCGATCGCCGCCGAACTCGCCGGCCACGGCGGCATGGTCGCTGTGGAACGGCCGCTCGCGGAGGTGGAGCAGCTGCTCGCCCCCTACGAGGGCATGGTGACGGTCGCCGCCGCGAACAGCCCGTCCACGACCGTGGTTTCCGGCAGCACGGAGGCCCTCGATCCTCTGATGGCGGACTGCGAGCGCCTCGGCATTCGGGCCCGCCGCATCCCCGTCGACTACGCCTCACACTGCGCTCAGGTCGAGAAAATTCGTGCCCAGGTCGAGAAGGCGGCTGCCGCCGTGGTGCCACGCCCGGGGCGGGTGCCGTTCTTCTCCACCGTGACCGGGGGCGAGCTCGGCCATACGGAACTGGACGGTGCGTACTGGTACCGCAATCTGCGGTCCACCGTCCGCTTCGAGGAGACCGTACGGGCCCTGCTCGACGCGGGATTCCGCCGGTTCGTCGAGACGAGCGCGCACCCCGTGCTCACCACCGCCGTTCAGCTCACCGCCGAGGACCACGGGCCGGCCGCGACCGCCACGGGCACACTGCGCCGCGACGACGGCGGCCGGACGCGCCTGCTGCGGTCGCTCGCCGAGGCCTTCGTGGCCGGCGTCCCGGTGCGGTGGGACCGCGCGTACGACGACCGCCCGGTCCGGCGGGTCGAGCTCCCCACGTACGCCTTCCAGCGGAAGCGGTACTGGGTGGCCGACAGCGGCACCGTACGTCGCCGTCCGCAGGGGCACCAGGACGGCATGGAGAGCACGGGGCACGCGCTGCTCGGCAGTGCGGTATCCCTGCACGGGACCGGTGGAGTGCTGCTCACCGGACGCCTGTCACTGCGGGAACAACCCTGGCTGCGCGACCACGCCGTACGTGGCCGCGTGTTGGTGCCCGGCACGGCGCTGCTGGACATGGTCCTGCGCGCCGGGGACGCGGTCGGCTGCGACCGGGTCGAGGAACTGACCCTGGAGACCCCGCTGCTGCTGGAGGCGACCGGGCCGGTCCAGGTGCAGGTGCTGGTGGCCGGGGCGGCGGCGGACGGCAGCCGTGCGGTGGATGTCCATGCCCGCCTCCAGGGCTCCTCGTCCCAGGACGCGGACTGGGCCCGGCATGCGCGTGCGACGTTGGTGAGCGGTGCCGGGCACGGGACCCGAACCGGCCCGGACGTCTGGCCGCCCACCGGCGCGCGACACGTGGACATCACGGGACTCCATCAGCGACTGGACGAGCAAGGCCTCACGTACGGACCGCAGTTCCAGGGCCTCACCAAGGTGTGGCGCGGGCCCGAGGGCGAGCTGTTCGCCGAGGCCTCCCTTCCGGAGGGGGACGCGAAGGGCTTCGGGATTCATCCCGCGCTCCTGGACGCCGCCCTCCACGCCTGGCCTGCCTGCACGGACGACGAGCACATCAGCCGGCTGCCCTTCGTCTGGACCGGCGTCACCCTGCACGCCACCGGCGCGACGCGGCTGCGGGCGACGCTCACGCCGACCGCAGAGGGCGCCTTCTCGGTACAAGTCACGGACAGCGCGGGGCTGCCGGTCCTGTCCGCCGACGGACTGCTGACCCGCCCGCTCGACGAGACGCGTCTGCCCGCGCTGCCCGAGGACGGCGCCGCGGCGTACCGGGTGGCCTGGACCCTCGTACCGGCGTCGGCCCAGCACGCGGAACCCCTGGGTGTCTCGGTGCTCGGTGAGACGTCCCCCGGGCTGCCCGGACCGGATCCCGTCTACGGTCGGTGCCTCGATCTGGCGGCACTGGAGGAACACCTGACCCAGGGGGCGCTTCCGGCCCCCGGACACGTCCTCGTGGACCTGCGGACCGTAGCGCTCCCGGACAGCGCCGAGGACACGGCCGCAGCCGCCGAACGCACCGTCCTGCACGCGTTGCAGCTCGTGCAGCAGTGGCTGGCCGGCGAGCGGTTCACGGAGTCCCGGCTGGTCCTCGTCACCGGCGGAGCGATCCAAGTCCATGACGGCGAACGCATGGACCACCTTGCGGGCGCACCCGTATGGGGCCTGGTGCGCTCGGCGCAGACGGAGCACCCCGGACGTTTCGTCCTCCTTGACGTACTTGACCACGCCCCCGCGGTCTCCGGGACGGTGCTGCGAGCTCTGACGGTGGGTGAACCTCAGCTCGCGGTCCGGGGAGACGACGTGTTCGCCCCTCGACTGGTGCGTGGCGACGTATCGCCGACGCCGGACCACGGCCTAGCCCCGGCACAGGGGCACGACGACTCCACCTCGCGGCACGACGACTCCGCCTCGGGGCATGGCGAGGAATCGGCCGGGGAGCGCCGACTCACGCACGCCGGGAACGGCACGCTGGAAGGGATTGTCTGGGGTCCGACGCCTGAGGACGACGGAGACCGCACTGTAGGCGAGCGCGAGGTACGGATCGAGGTCCGCGCCGTCGGGCTCAACTTCCGGGACGTCCTGATCCCCCTGGGCATGTATCCGGATGCGGAGAACGCGCTGATGGGCAGTGAGGGTGCCGGTGTGGTCGTGGAGATCGGCTCCGGTGTGACGAACGTGGCCGTGGGCGACCGGGTCATGGGCGTCTGGCAGGACGCGTTCCGGTCCTCCGTCGTGGTGGATGAGCGGGTGGTGGTGGGGGTTCCGTCGGGGTGGTCGTTCGTCGAGGCTGCTTCGGTGCCGGTGGCGTTCGTGACGGCGTTTTATGCGTTGGTGGATGTGGCGGGTGTGCGGTCGGGTGAGTCGGTGTTGGTGCATGCGGCTGCGGGTGGTGTGGGGATGGCCGCGGTGCAGTTGGCGCGGTGGTTGGGTGCTGAGGTGTGTGCGACGGCGAGTGAGTCGAAGTGGTCGGTGGTGCGGGGGTTGGGTGTGTCGGCTGATCGGATTGCTTCGTCGCGGTCGGCGGGGTTCGCGGAGGTGTTCCGGTCGGGTGTGGATGTGGTGGTGGATTCTCTGGCGGGGGAGTTGGTGGATGCGTCGTTGGGGTTGGTGCGTCCGGGGGGTCGGTTCGTGGAGCTGGGCAAGGCGGATGTGCGGGATCCGGCTGAGGTGGCTGCTGCCTATGAGGGGGTGAAGTACCGGGCGTTTGATTTGGCGGAGGTGGCGCCGGAGCGGTTGGGGGAGATGTTGCGTGAGGTGGTGGGGTTGTTCGAGGCGGGTGTTTTGGAGTTGTTGCCGAGGCGGGTGTGGGATGTGCGGCGGGCTGGTGAGGCGTTCGGGTTGATGAGTCGGGCGGGGCATGTGGGGAAGTTGGTGTTGAGTGTTCCTGCCCCTGTTCCTGCTGCTGTTGCTTCTTCCTCTCCTTCTTCTGTTTCGGGTGGTGGGGGTTGGGTGTTGGTGTCGGGTGGTTCGGGTGTGTTGGGGGGTGTGGTGGCGCGGCATTTGGTGGGTGTGTGGGGTGTGCGGCGGTTGGTGTTGTTGAGTCGTAGTGGTGATGTGGGTGGGTTGGTGGGGGAGTTGTCGGGGTGGGGTTGTGAGGTGCGGGTGGTGGTGTGTGATGTGGCGGATCGGGTGGCGTTGGGGGGTGTGGTTGCTGGGTTGCCGGGTGGTGTGTCGGGGGTGGTGCATGCGGCGGGTGTGTTGGATGACGTGGTGGTGGAGGGGTTGTCGGGGGAGCGGTTGGGGGGTGTGTTGGCGGCGAAGGTGCGGGGTGGTTGGAATTTGCATGAGGTGATGGCGGGTTCGGGTGGTTTGTTTGTGTTGTTTTCGTCGGCTGCTGGGGTTTTGGGGGCTGCGGGGCAGGCGAATTATGCGGCGGGGAATGCGTTTTTGGATGGGTTGGCGGCGTTTCGGCGGTCGCGTGGGTTGTCGGGTGTGTCGGTGGCGTGGGGGTTGTGGGAGGAGCGGAGTGTGATGACGGGGGGTCTGGAGCGGGCGGATCTGGCGCGGATGCTTCGTATGGGTGTGTTGCCGATGTCCAGCGAGGAGGGGCTGCGACTCTTCGACACCGCCGCACAATCGGCGGACAGCCTGCTCGTGGCCGCTCGCTTCGACCCTCATGCACTGGCCGAGGCAGGTGCCGGACAGTCGATGCTGCGTGATCACACACACGGGTCAGGTCCCCTTCGCCGCACCGTGGCCCCGGTCGAGGAACATCGGCAATCGGAGGGCCCGCCGCTGCCCGTGCGACTGGAGGGACTGGGCGACGCGGAACGAGATCAACTGGTGCTGAGGACGGTACGGGAGCACGCGGCGACCGTGCTGGGTTACGAATCGTCCACCGCGATCCCCGTCGAACGGGGATTCCTGGACCTCGGCATCGATTCGCTCACCGCCGTCGAACTGCGCAACCGGCTCAGGACCGAGACCGGTCTGCCCCTGCCCGCAACCCTGGTCTTCGACCATCCCGACGCCACTCGTCTCGCGCGGTACCTCACGGAAGCGCTGGCACCGGACGGGACCGGCGACGCAAGGGCGGACGCCGCACCGGGCCGGCGGACGGATGGCACCTCCGCTACGGCAACCGTCTCCGAGGCAGGAGCTGATGAGGTGTCCGGCCACCTGGAGTCGGCCGACGCCGACGAGCTCTTCGACTTCATCGACCGGGAATTCGGTTCGAACTGACCGCCACAGGCACACGTCCCACCGCTCCCCTCGGCCTGTTTGAACGCCGTACGACCCTCTGACACCGCAGCAAGAGCATGTGAGGCCCTGATGCCGGAAGATGACAAACTGCTCGGCTACCTGCGCCGGGTGACCGCCGATCTGCACCACACCCGGGGGCGGCTGCGTGAGATCGAGGCCGCGGCCCACGAACCGATCGCCGTCGTCGGTATGGCCTGTCGCTTCCCCGGCGGCGTCACCACCCCCGAGGAGCTCTGGCATCTCGTTCGGGACGGCGCCGACGCCATCACCCCGTTCCCGGACGACCGGGGCTGGAACACCGAGGACCTCTACGACTCCGACCCGGACGCGCCCGGACGTACCTATGTCCGCGAGGGCGGGTTCCTGCACGACGCGGGCGACTTCGACGCCGACTTCTTCGGGATCTCGCCGCGGGAGGCCGAGGCGATGGATCCCCAGCAGCGCCTGCTCCTCGAAGCGTCGTGGGAAGCCGTCGAACGGGCGGGCATCGATCCCACCTCCCTGAAGGGCCGTACCGCCGGCGTGTTCGTCGGCGCTGTCGCGCTCGACTACGGGCCGCGCCTGGACGTCGCCGACGGCCTCGAAGGACACCTGATGACCGGCACCACCACCAGCGTCGTCTCCGGTCGCATCGCCTACACGCTTGGGCTCCAGGGGCCGGCCGTCACCGTGGACACGGCCTGTTCGTCCTCGCTCGTCGCGCTGCATCTGGCCGTGCGCTCGCTGCGCCAGGGCGAGTGCGACCTCGCCCTCACCGGCGGCGTCACCGTCATGCCCACCCTGGGCACTTTCATGGGGTTCAGCCGTCAGCGCGGCCTGGCCACCGACGGCCGGTGCAAGCCCTTCTCCGCCGCCGCCGACGGCTTCGGCCCGGCGGAGGGCGCCGGCATGCTCTGCCTCGAACGGCTCTCCGACGCCCGGCGCAACGGACACCGCGTCCTGGCCGTCGTCCGTGGCACGGCCGTCAGTCAGGACGGCGCCAGCAGTGGCCTCTCCGCTCCGAGTGGTCCTGCTCAGCAGCGGGTGATCCGTGCGGCGTTGGCGGACGCGGGTCTGCATGCGTCGGATGTGGACGTGGTGGAGGCACATGGTACGGGCACGCGGCTGGGTGATCCGATCGAGGCCGGGGCGTTGCTGGCGACGTACGGGCAGGGGCGTGATCCCGAGCGGCCGTTGTGGCTGGGGTCGGTGAAGTCGAACATCGGGCACACCCAGGCCGCCGCCGGCGCCGCGGGCATCGTGAAGACCGTACTGGCCCTGCAGAACCAGGAGTTGCCCCGCACCTTGCACGCGGACGAGCCGTCACCGCATGTCGACTGGTCCGACGGCACCCTTCGCCTCCTTACCCGATCCGCCCCCTGGCTCCGGGGCGAACGGCAGCGTCGCGCTGGAGTGTCGTCGTTCGGAGTCAGTGGCACCAACGCGCACGTCATCCTCGAAGAGGCCCCGGCCGACGAGAAGATCCCGGCCGGCGAGATCCCGGCCGACGAGGAGACTCCCGCCCCCGGAGGTGCTGCCCGGACGCTCCCGGCGGTGCCCTGGGTCCTCTCCGCCAAGTCCGTGGCGGCACTGCGCGACCAGGCCGGGCGGCTCGCCGCCCACGCCGAGCTGAACCCCGCCCAGTCACCGGCTGACACGGGCCTCACCCTGGCCACCGCCCGTACCGCCTTCGACCACCGGGCCGTCCTCCTCACCCCGGAACGCACCGACGGCACGCACCTGTTGAGCAGGTACGCCTCGGGCGACGAACCCGTCGAAATCGTCTCCGGCATGGTCCACGACGGCATCGGCCCCGTCTTCGTCTTTCCGGGGCAGGGCTCGCAATGGACCGGCATGACGGTGGAACTGCTGGACGACTCACCGGTTTTCGCCCGCCGGATGGACGAGTGCGCCGCAGCGCTCGCGCCCCATCTCGACGTTCCCCTGCTGCAAGCACTGCTGGACGAAGCCGCGTTGGAGCGTGTGGAGGTCGTCCAGCCCGTGCTGTGGGCCGTGATGGTGTCGCTGGCCGCCGTGTGGGAGTCCTACGGTGTCCGCCCGGCCGCGATCGTGGGCCATTCGCAGGGCGAGATCGCCGCCGCGGTGGTGGCGGGAGCGCTGACCCTGGAGGATGGGGCACGGGTCGTCGCCCTGCGCAGCCGGGAGCTGACGGCGCTTTCCGGACGCGGCGGCGGCATGGCCTCTGTCACGGCACCGGAGGAGGACGTACGCCGCGTCGTCGACTCCCACCGAGGCACCCTGTCCGTTGCCGCGGTCAACGGACCCGCGCACATCGTGGTCTCCGGTGACGCCGACGCGCTGGATGAACTGCTCGCCGCATACGACGCCGACGGTGTGCGGGCCCGCCGCATCCCGGTCGGCTACGCCTCCCACTCGGCACACGTGGAGGAGATCCGAGCCGGTGTCGAGAACGCCGCGTCCGGAGTGTCTCCACGCCCCTCCGACGTGCCGTTCTACTCCACGGTGACCGCCCGGAAGACCGACACGGCCACGCTGGACGCCGGTTACTGGTACCGCAATCTCCGCTCCCTCGTGCGCTTCGAGGACACCGTGCGCGTCCTGCTCGACGCGGGATTCCGGCACTTCGTCGAGATCAGCCCCCATCCGGTGCTCACCCCCGGCGTGGAGCGGACCGCAGAGGACCACGGCAGCGAGGTGTCGGTCGTCGGCACGCTGCGCCGCGGCGACGCCGGGGAAAGCCGGATGCTCAGGTCCCTCGCCGAGGCCCACGTCGCCGGGACACCGGTGGACTGGGCCCGCGTCTTCGACGCGACCGGCGCGCAGCGCGTCGACCTGCCGACGTACGCCTTCCAGCGGCGCCGCCACTGGCTCGACTCGACCCCACCCGTCTCCGCCGCCGGTGGCGGTATGGAACCCGCCGGGCATCCGCTGCTCGACGCAGGCGTGCCCCTGCCCGACTGCGACGGTCACCTGTTCACCGGCCGCTGGTCCCTACGCACCCACCCCTGGCTCGCCGACCACACGGTCGTGGACCGGGTGATCGTCCCGGGCACAGCCCTCGTCGAGACTGTGCTGCGTGCGGGCGAGGCCGTCGACTGCGACCGGCTGGAAGAACTCAGCATCGAAACCCCCATCGTGCTGCCCGCGGACGGACGCCCCCTGCGCGTCCAGATCACGGTGGGCGGTCCCGAGGACGACGACGGCCGCCGGGCCGTCGGCGTGTACGTCTGCGACACCGAGGGCGTCTGGGCACGGTACGCCCGCGCCACCCTCGCAGCCACCGGCGACCACCCCGAACCCACCGGACTCGAAAGCTGGCCCCCCGCCGACGGCGCCCGCCAGATCGACACGAGTGAGTGGTATGAGCGACTCGCCGGCGCCGGACTGACTTATGGGCCCGCCTTCCGCGGGCTCGGAACTGTCTGGATCCGAGGAGAGGAGATCTACGCCGAGGTCGCCCTGCCCGACGAGGCGCGTCGGTCCGCCGACGGTTTCGGTCTGCACCCGGCGCTGTTGGACGCAGCCCTGCACGCCTGGCCGGCCCGCGCGGACGATCTCACGTCCGTCGGACTGCCGTTTCTGTGGACCGGCGTGTCCCTGTACGCCACCGGAGCCTCAAGCCTGCGCGTACGCCTGACGCCGGTCACCGGAGGCGGCATGTCGGTACTCGTGGCGGACCACGCCGGCCGACCGGTGGCGTCGGCCGAGGCCCTGGTGACCCGGCCTGTGCGGGACATCGGCGCGACGGTCGGCGACCGTACGGCCGGTGGGGGCACGCTGCACCGGGTGAAATGGACCCCCGTGCCGACGCCGGCCGCCGACGGGGCCCCGGTCCTCGCGGTTGTCGGCCCGGACGACCTCGGGCCCGGGCTCAGCAGGACCGTGTCACGCCACGACGATCTGGCCACCCTCGCCGAGCAACTGGCCGACGGCCGGTGCCCGAGGCCGGAGTATGTGCTGACGGGCATCGCCCAGGACGACCCGACGGCCCGTTCCGAAGCCGAGGGGGATACGGCCGAGGAGGCCCTGGCCGCGGCCGGCCAAGCTCTGGCGGTCGTGCAGTCCTGGCTGGCCGACGAGGCGTTCGCCGGCACCGGGACCAGGCTGGTGCTGGTCACCCGGGGAGCTGTGGCCGCCGGGGCGGGCGAGGGCGTGCCGGGCCTGGCCGCCGCGCCCGTCTGGGGCCTCGTGCGATCCGCACAGTTGGAACACCCCGGCCGATTCGTCCTGGCCGACCTCGATCACGACCCGGCCTCGCTCGCCGCCCTGCCCTCGGCCCTTGCCACCGGCGAGCCCCAACTGGCCCTCCGGCGGGGCGAGATCTCCGTCCCGCGGCTCGGTGATGTGCCGGATGCACCGGAACTGCCCGAAGGCGCCTGGAAGCTACGGACCACCCCGGGAGACGCCCTCGACGGACTCACCCCGGTCCCGTCGACGGCAGCGACCCGGCCGCTCGGAGAACGCGACGTACGTGTCGAGATCCGGGCAGCGGGCGTCAACTTCCGTGACGTGCTCATCTCCTTGGGTACGTATCCGGACGCGGAGAACGCGCTGATGGGCAGTGAGGGTGCCGGCGTGGTCGTGGAGATCGGCTCCGGCGTGACGGACGTGGCCGTCGGCGACCGGGTCATGGGGCTGGGAGGCGAGTGGTTCGGCTCGTTCACCGTGGTGGATGAGCGGGTGGTGGTGGGGGTTCCGTCGGGGTGGTCGTTCGTCGAGGCTGCTTCGGTGCCGGTGGCGTTCGTGACGGCGTTCTACGCGTTGGTGGATGTGGCGGGTGTGCGGTCGGGTGAGTCGGTGTTGGTGCATGCGGCTGCGGGTGGTGTGGGGATGGCCGCGGTGCAGTTGGCGCGGTGGTTGGGTGCTGAGGTGTGTGCGACGGCGAGTGAGTCGAAGTGGTCGGTGGTGCGGGGGTTGGGTGTGTCGGCTGATCGGATTGCTTCGTCGCGGTCGGCGGGGTTCGCGGAGGTGTTCCGGTCGGGTGTGGATGTGGTGGTGGATTCTCTGGCGGGGGAGTTGGTGGATGCGTCGTTGGGGTTGGTGCGTCCGGGGGGCCGGTTCGTGGAGCTGGGCAAGGCGGATGTGCGGGATCCGGCTGAGGTCGCCGCTGCCTATGAGGGTGTGAAGTACCGGGCGTTCGACCTGGCGGAAGCAGGACCGGACCGTATGGGGGAGATGCTGCGCGAGGTGCTCCGGCTCTTCGAGGCAGGCGTGTTGCGGCACCTGCCCACCGGAGTCCGTGATGTGCGGCGGGCTGGTGAGGCGTTCGGGTTGATGAGTCGGGCGGGGCATGTGGGGAAGTTGGTGTTGAGTGTTCCGGCCGTCGCTTCTTCTGTTTCGGGTGGTGGGGGTTGGGTGTTGGTGTCGGGTGGTTCGGGTGTGTTGGGGGGTGTGGTGGCGCGGCATTTGGTGGGTGTGTGGGGTGTGCGGCGGTTGGTGTTGTTGAGTCGTAGTGGTGATGTGGGTGGGTTGGTGGGGGAGTTGTCGGGGTGGGGTTGTGAGGTGCGGGTGGTGGTGTGTGATGTGGCGGATCGGGTGGCGTTGGGGGGTGTGGTTGCTGGGTTGCCGGGTGGTGTGTCGGGGGTGGTGCATGCGGCGGGTGTGTTGGATGACGTGGTGGTGGAGGGGTTGTCGGGGGAGCGGTTGGGGGGTGTGTTGGCGGCGAAGGTGCGGGGTGGTTGGAATTTGCATGAGGTGATGGCGGGTTCGGGTGGTTTGTTTGTGTTGTTTTCGTCGGCT
Source organism: Streptomyces sp. NBC_01012 (assembly GCF_045162755.1). NCBI lineage: Bacteria > Bacillati > Actinomycetota > Actinomycetes > Kitasatosporales > Streptomycetaceae > Streptomyces > Streptomyces sp. NBC_01012. The sequence continues at coordinate 6,531,433 of NZ_CP108688.1, forward strand.
GCTGGGGTTTTGGGGGCTGCGGGGCAGGCGAATTATGCGGCGGGGAATGCGTTTTTGGATGGGTTGGCGGCGTTTCGGCGGTCGCGTGGGTTGTCGGGTGTGTCGGTGGCGTGGGGGTTGTGGGAGGAGCGGAGTGTGATGACGGGGGGTCTGGAGCGGGCGGATCTGGCGCGGATGCTTCGTATGGGTGTGTTGCCGATGTCCAGCGAGGAGGGGCTGCGACTCTTCGACACCGCCGCACGGTCTCCCGAAAGCGCGGTCCTGGCCGCCCGCCTCGACGCCCGCTCCCTGGCGGCCGGTGACGCAGCCGGCCATCCCATGCTGCGCGGCCTGCTCCGGCAGCCGTCCGCGCCCCGGCGACGCAGCCTGACCGCGGCCGCCCATGGAACCGGCACCGGGGACCGGGCCACGGAGCTGCGGGACTCCCTGCTCCGGCAGCAACCGGACGGACGCCGGGCCACACTGCTCGACATGGTCCGCACCCAGGTGACCACGGTGCTCGGGCACGCGGACGCCGACGCGGTCGCGCCGGACCGGGCGTTCAAGGAACTCGGTCTCGACTCGCTCACCGCCGTCGACCTGCGCAACCGGCTGAGCACCGCCACGGGGCTGCGGCTGCCCGCGACGCTGGCCTTCGACCACCCCGACTGCTCAGCCCTCGCCGGACACCTCCTCGCCGAAATCCTCGGAGCGGAGCACACAGCCGCCGACCCCGGTCCGTACGGCCACGAGGCTTCCGGAACGTACCCGGACGACGACCCGATCGCCATCGTCGGCATGGCGTGCCGCTACCCCGGAGGCGTCGCCACCCCGGAGGACCTGTGGCGGCTCGTCGACTCCGGCGGCGACGCCATCGGCCCGCTCCCCGCCGACCGGGGCTGGGACCTCGACGCCCTGTACGACCCCGACCCGGACACCCCCGGCCGTGCCTACGTCCGGGAGGGCGGCTTCCTGCACGACGCCGGGCGCTTCGACGCGGAGTTCTTCGGTATCTCACCGGTGGAGGCCCTGGCCACCGACCCCCAGCAGCGGTTGCTCCTCGAAACGGGCTGGGAGGCCGTCGAGCGGGCCGGTATCGTCCCGGCGACCCTGCGCGGCAGCCGGACCGGGGTGTTCGTCGGCTCGCACTACCAGGAGTACGGCCCCCGCCTGCACCAGGCCGGACAGGGCATCGAAGGCCACCTCATCACCGGCACGGCCGGCAGCGTGGTGTCCGGGCGGATCGCGTACGTCCTGGGTCTCGAAGGCCCGGCCGTCACCGTGGACACCGCCTGCTCGTCGTCTCTCGTGGCCGTGCACATGGCGGTGCGGGCGCTGCGGGCCGGAGAGTGTGACCTCGCGCTGGCCGGGGGAGTCGCGGTGATGCCGGGGCCCGGTGCTCTCATGGGCTTCAGCCGCCAGCGCGGCCTGGCGCCGGACGGGCGCTGCAAGCCGTTCGCCGACGCGGCGGACGGGACCTCCCTCGCCGAGGGTGTGGGCGTCCTGCTGGTGGAACGGCTCTCGGACGCCCGCCGCCACGGACACCAGGTCCTCGCCCTGGTCCGCGGGACGGCGACCAACCAGGACGGCGCCTCCAACGGGCTCTCCGCGCCCAACGGACCGTCCCAGCAGCGCGTCATCCGCGCCGCCCTGGCCGACGCCCGCCTGACGACCTCCGACATCGATGCCGTGGAGGCGCACGGCACCGGCACCCGGCTCGGCGACCCGATCGAAGCGCAGGCCGTCCTGGCCACCTACGGCGCCGACCGCGCCGCCGGTGCGGTTCCGGTACGGCTCGGTTCGGTGAAGTCCAACATCGGTCACACCCAGGCCGCCGCCGGGGCGGCCGGCATCATCAAGATGGTGCACGCGCTCCACCACGGCGTACTGCCCCGCTCCCTGCACCTCGACAAGCCGTCGGACCACGTCGACTGGACGAGCGGCGCCGTCGAGCTGCTGCGTGACCCTGTGGCCTGGCCTGCCACCGACCGGATCAGGCGCGCCGGCGTGTCCTCCTTCGGTATCAGCGGCACCAACGCCCACGTGATCATCGAGGAAGCTCCCCGGCAGGAGCTCGGTCCCGCCGCCGACTCCCCGGGGGACGCGTCAGAGCCGGCCGGCACCGTGCCATGGGTACTCTCCGGGCGTTCCCCGGGAGCGTTGCGCTCCCAGGCGCGCCACCTCCTCGCGCACCTGCGGCAGCGGCCGGCCGACGCCATGCCCTCCCCCCGCGACCTGGCCGTCGCGCTCGCGACCCGGCGCTCGCTCTTCGCGCACCGGGCCGTCGTCACCGGTGAACGCCACGAGGAGCTCGAATCGGGACTGCAGGCGCTCGCCGCAGGCGGGCCCGCGCCCCATCTGGTGACGGGCGGCCCACCGACCGGGCGTACGGCGGTCCTGTTCACCGGACAGGGCAGCCAGCGCCCAGGGATGGCCGGAGAGCTGCACCGCACCCATCCGGTCTTCGCCGCCGCCTTCGACACCGTCTGTGCCCGCTTCGACACCCTGCTTCCCGACGAACCGCCGCTGCGGGACGTCGTCTTCGACACAGGCGAGACGGCCGCGCACACCCTCACCGGAACGCTCCACGCCCAGTGCGCACTGTTCGCGGTCGAAGTCGCGCTGTACCGGCTCCTTGCCTCCTGGGGCATGCGCCCCGGGATGGTCGCGGGCCACTCCGTCGGCGAGATCACCGCGGCCCATGTCGCCGGTGCGCTCACCCTCGCCGACGCGTGCACACTCGTCGCCGCCCGTGGCCGGCTCATGCGCGATCTGCCCGAAGGCGGCTCGATGGTCGCCGTGCGGCTACCCGAGAGCGAGGTCGAGCCGTTGCTGGCCGGCCATGCCCACGAGGTAGGTCTGGCCGCCGTCAACGGCCCCGACTCGGTCGTCCTCTCCGGAGCCGAGGACGCCGTCGCCGAGATCGTCACCCAGCTCGAGGAGCGCGGTGTGCGGACCCGTCGGCTGACGGTGTCCCACGCCTTCCACTCGCCGCTCATGGAACCGGTCCTGGCCCCACTGCGCGCCGAACTGTCCGACCTCGCCTGCACCGTGCCCGAGATCCCGGTCATGTCCCATCTGACGGGCCGGTTCCTGCCCATGGACCGTCCGGTGGAGCCGGAGCACTGGGTACGGCACGTGCGCGAGCCGGTCCGCTTCGCCGACGGAATCGCCGCGCTGGCCGCCCGAGGCGTGACCACCTTCCTCGAGATCGGTCCCGACGCCGTACTGTCCGCGGTGGGCCAGGACAGCGCCCCCCAAGCCGAGTTCGTCCCGACGCTGCGCGCCGACGAGGGCGAGGCCGCCGCCGTGACACGGGCGGCCGGGCAGCTCTTCGCACGCGGCGCCGACATCGACTGGACCGCCGCACTCGCCGTCCCGAACGGTGTGCCTCGTGCGGTGGAGCTGCCTACGTACGCCTTCCAGCGGGCCGACTACTGGCTGCCCTCGGACGGCCCGTCCATAAACGGCGATCCCCGGTGCCCCGCCGGCCGGCCGGGCGCCCTTCTCCACGCTGCCGACGATGCGGCACTCGCCGCGGAACTCGGCCTGGGAGACGCCGGGTCGACGAACGCGTTGCTGCCGATCCTGGCCGCCTACCGCCGTCGGCGCGAGGAGGAGAGCCGCATCGACGGCTGGTGCCACCGCGTGGCCTGGACGGCGGCCACCGTCCCTCCGTCCGCACCGGCCGGCACCTGGCTCCTTCCCGTTTCCGCGGAGCAGGCATCCGACCCGTGGGTCACCGGCCTGGTGACGGCACTCCGCGCCGAAGGCACGAATCCGGTCCTCGTGCCCGTCAGCTCGGGCGACGAAGCACCGGCCGCACAGCTCCGCGCCGCGGCGGACGATGCCGGTGCCGTCTCCGGCGTACTGTCCCTGCTGCCCCTCGCTCCCGGACGGCACCCGGCCCATGACGCGGTGCCGATGGGCGCCGCGCTCACCCTGGCGCTCCTGCGTGCCCTGGAGGAGAACGGCAGCCGCCTCCCCGTATGGCACGCCACGCGTTCCGCGGCGGCGGTCGGCGCTGCCGAGCGGGTCCTTCACCCGGAACAGCTCGGAGTGCAGGCGCTCGGACGCGTCGCCGTCCTGGAGTCCTCAGGGCACTGGAGGGGCACGGTCGACCTGCCCGGGCGGATCGACGGCTGGACCGGCAGCCGGCTCGCCGCCGTGCTGGCGTACAGCGCGGCCGACGGCGGGGACGGGAGCGGCGAGGAATACGAGAGGGACATCGCGGTCCGCGGCGCCGGTCTCTTCGCCCGCCGCATCGTCCAGGCACCCGGCATCACACCCGCGGGCACCACACCGGCCGGCCCCTCCGCCCCCTCTCGGCCGCCCGGGGGCACGGTCCTCGTCACCGACGGGGGCGGACCCCTCGCCCGACAGATCGCGCTGCACCTCGCCCGCGGTGGGGCCGAACGCCTTCTGCTCGTCCGCCACCCCGACCGGCAGAGCCCGGACGCCACCGACGGGCTGCGAGCCGAACTCACCACGCTCGGCGCGCGCGCCGACATCGTCGTCCGCGACCTCGGCGACCGCGCCGAGGCAGCCGCCCTGCTGGACGGCATCCCCGCGACCGGCCCGCTGACCGTGGTCGTGCCCACCGTCCCCTCATCCGACAGCGGCACGCTCGCCCAACAGACCGTCACCGGGCTCCAGGAGGCCCTGCGAACCGACGCCCGGGCAGCTCGGAACCTGCACGACCTCACCCGTGACCGGGCCGATCCTGCCTTCTTCGTTCTCCTCACCACCCTCACCGCTGCCGTCGGCGCTCCCCGGCAGGGCGGACAGGCCCTGTCCGACGCCCTCCTGGACGCCCTGGCCGTGGAGCGCCGAGCAGCCGGACTGCCCGTGACCCGCGTGGCCCGTGGGCCGTGGGCCGGTGCCGCGGAGGACACCGGGGCCCGTGACGACGGCCTGGTCCCGATGAGCCCTGACCTCGCCCTGCGAGCCCTCGACCGGGCCGTCGGTGCCCAGGAGACCGGGCTCGCCGTCTTCGACGCGGACTGGCAGCGTCTGGCGACCCACGTCGCCGCCACCTCCGCAGCCCGGCCGCTGGCCAGGCTGTTCGACGGCGTCCCTGCCCTGCACGACGCGGTACGAAGCGCCGGCACCGTGCGCGAGGACTCCTACGCCCCGCACCCGGACGAGTACCTGCGCCGCCTGAGGGCGCTGCCCGCCGAGGAACGGAGCGGCGAGATGCTGCGGCTCGTGCGCACCCAGGTCGCGCTGGTGCTGGGCCACGACACCGATGACGTGGTGGCCCCCGACCGCAGCTTCGTCGAGATGGGCTTCGACTCGCTCACCGCGACCCGTCTGCGCAACCGGCTCGGCGCCGCGACGGGTCTGCAGATCAGCGCGGCCACCGTCCTCGACTGCCCCACCCCGGACACCCTGGCCGACCACCTGCTCGAACTCTGCACGGGCCCGCGCGCCCGGCCGCGCCCCCGACTGCGCCCCCGGAAGCGCGACTGACACCCATCGGTCCCGGCACGCCACCGGGACCGGCACGCCACCGAGACCGGCACGGACACCGAAGCACCGACACGGCGGCGGGGCCGGCCCGGAGGCCGGCCCCGCTCCTTCGTCCCGGACGGTCAGCGTTTGACGCCCAGGCTCAGCCCGTGCTCGTACGGCAGCCCCGGAACGGTACCGACGTCCTCGAACCCGGCCTCGCACAACCACCGTTCGTAGTCGCGTGCCGGATAGGCCATGCCCTGGCCACTGGCCAGCACATTGAAGTACAGCCCGAGACGGGCGCCGAAGACTCCGTCGGTCTCGTCGTCGGAGACGTTGTAGCCGTACACCACGACCCTGCCGCCCGTGGGCAGCGCGTCGTAGGCCTTCCTCATGAGGAGCAGGATCGCGTCCTCGTCGAAGATCTCCAGCACATGGCTGAACAGCACGGCGTCCGGCCCCTCGGGGAACGGATCGGTGAACATGTCGCCGGGCGTCACACTCACCCGGTCGGGCTGCGCCTCCGCGTCGGAGGCGAGCCGGGAGACGCTCGGCATGTCGAACACCGTCGTCCTGAGCTTCGGATGACGGGCGACCAGCCGCGCCGATGTGCTACCGTCCCCGCCGCCCACGTCGAGGACGTGCCGTACGTCCCCGAAGACCGGCTGCTCGATCAGCGCGTCCACCGAACGGAGCGTGAAAGCGGTCATGGCCCGGTGGAAGACCTCCTCCAGAGGAGGATTGCGGGACAGCCGTCCGTACAGCGTCGGCTCGTCACCGGGGTGGGCGGCCAGAGCGGTGTTGGTGCCAGCCCGCAGCGCCGTCGTCATGTCCGCGAACGCGGGATAGTAGACCTCCTTCCAGCCGGTCAGGATGTGACTCCAGCTGTCCGGTTCCTCGTCCGCTGCCAGCAGGTCCTCAGCGACGGACGAATTGTGGTAGGCACCGTTCCGGCGTTCCAGCAGACCCGTCGTACAGACCGCCTGGAGCAACACCCGGAGCTGGTGCGCCGGCAGACCGCAGAACGACCGGATCTCCGCCGCGCTCGCGCCGGGACTCCCCGACAGGAATGCGAAGATCCTCAACTCGGCCGCAGTGGTGACGGCGTTGAACAACGCCGGAGCGTTGACGAGGAAGTGGAAGCGTTCGAGGACCGGATCGTCTTTCTGGGCGGCGTTATTCATCGTTCTCCCGGGAAGGAAGGGCGTCAGCCGGCACGCCACGGTGGTCCCGGCACGCTAGGCGGGCGAAAACCCAACGACAACGACGATCCCCGCCGTTACGGACACATGGCCGCCCGCGCGCGGACGACCGGCACCGCCGTCGGGTGCCGCACCGCCGACGCCGCTCGTAACTGTGGCTCCCACCGATGCTGCGGACCCCAGCTCCTCAGCACCATCTCTACTGCCCGCACAGGGTCGCAACACGTCCGCGTGGACGGCCCGCGCGGATGCAACGGACAGCCCGGCCAGCACTGAGGAGTGCACGTGATTCCTGCGTCGTACGCGCAACGCCGGCTGTGGCTCGTGGACCGGCTGGAAGGCCCGAGCGCCCTCTACGTCGTCCCGCTGGTCCTGCGGCTCTCCGGGCGGCCGGACGTGACGGCCCTGCGGGCGGCCCTGCACGACGTGGTGACCCGCCACGAGGCGCTGCGCACCCGGTTCCCCCAGGTCGACGGCGAACCCGTGCAGGAGATCGTGCCCGCCGTCGCGCTTCCCGACCTGCTGACCGTGGACGAGGTACCGGCCGACGAGCTGGAGGCCGAGATCGGCCGCACCGGCCGTCACGTCTTCGACCTGACGGCCGGCATCCCCTTCCACGCCCGGCTGCTCACCGTCGACGACCGGACGTCGGCGCTCGTGATCGCCCTGCACCACATCGCCGCCGACGGCTGGTCCGCCGCCCCGCTCTGGCGTGACCTCTCCGCCGCCTACACCGCGCGCCTGGCCGGGGCCGAGCCCGACCTCGCGCCGCTGCCCGTGCAGTACGCCGACTACACCCTGTGGCAGCGCGAACTGCTCGGCGACGCCGATGACCCCGGAAGCCTGCTCGCCGAGCAACTCGCCCACTGGCGCACGGCGCTGGCCGACGCCCCCGAGGAAATCCAGCTGCCCACCGACCGGCCGCGGCCCGGAGCATCCGCCCACGACGGAGGCACCGTACGCCTCGACATCCCGGCCGACCTGCACGCCCTCCTCGCCGACGTCGCGCGTGCCGAGAACGCCACCATGTTCATGGTCTGGCACGCCGCGGTCGCCGTACTGCTCTCCAAGCTCGGAGCCGGCGACGACATCCCCATCGGCAGTCCGTTCGCCGGACGCGACGAGGCCGACCTCGAAGACCTCGTCGGATTCTTCGTGAACACCCTCGTCCTGCGCACCGACCTGACCGGCGATCCCGCCTTCACCGAGGTCGTCCGGCGGGTGCGCGTCGCGACAGCCGGTGCCATGAACCACCAGGACGTGCCCTTCGAGCGGCTGGTGGAGGAACTCGCCCCGGTCCGGTCACCGACCCGGCACCCCCTCTTCCAGGTCAACCTCACCCTGCACAACACCCCACAGGCCCGGGTCGACCTGCCCGGCCTGACGGCCGTCGCGGACTTCGCGGACCTGACACTGGCCAAGTACGACCTCGACCTCCAGGTCCTGGAACACTTCGACGAACAGGGTCGGCCTGCCGGTCAGCGCGTCGAACTCCACTACTCCGCCGACCTGTTCGACCGCACCACGGTCGAAACCCTCGCCGGCCGGCTCCTGCGGGTTCTGCGGCAGGCCGCGCGCACCCCGCACCTCGCGCTGCACGCCGTCGACGTCCTCTCGTGCGACGAACGCGAGACGCTGCCGGCCGCCGCGGGCGACACCACCGCCCCGCCGCCCGGGGCGACCGTGCCCGACCTCTTCGCCGCCAGGGCCGCCGCCCATCCCGAGGCGACAGCCGTGACCCACGACGAGAACAGCCTGACCTACGCCGAGCTGGACGCCGAGTCCAACCGCCTCGCCCGCCAACTCGTCGCGTGCGGCGCCGGACCCGAGACCCGCGTCGCGGTGTCGCTGGACCGTGCTCCCGGCCTGGTCGTCGCGTTGCTCGCCGTCATGAAGGCGGGTGCGGCGTACCTCCCGCTCGACCCGGCGTACCCGGCCGCCCGGATCGACGCACTCCTCACCGACTCCGCTCCCACCCTCCTGCTCACGACGGCAGACACCGCCGCACACGCCGTCGCTCCTTCGGGCCTGCGCCGCGTCCTGCTCGACGACCAGGACGTCCGCACCGCCGTCGACGCGAGGGACGCCGGTGCGCTCGCCCAGGAGGAACGCCGCGCCTTCCTGCGGCCCGGCCATCCGGCCTACGTCATCCACACCTCGGGTTCCACCGGAACGCCCAAGGGAGTCGTGGTCGCCCACTCACAGGTGACCGCGCTGCTGCGGTCCGCCGCCGACCGGTACGGCTTCGGCACCGACGACGTGTGGACCTGGTTCCACTCCTACGCCTTCGACTTCTCGGTGTGGGAGCTGTGGGGTGCGCTCCTCACCGGCGGCCGGCTCGTCGTCGTCGGCCATGACACCTCCCGCTCCCCGGCGGACTTCCACGCCCTCCTGGTCCGCGAGGGCGTCAGCGTCCTCAGCCAGACGCCTTCCGCCTTCCAGCAACTCGACCGGGCCGATGCCCGAAAGGACACCGCGGCGCTCGACGCACGGCTACGCCTCGTGGTGTTCGGAGGCGAGGCCCTGGACCCCGCGCGGCTCACGGACTGGCACGCCCGTCACGGTGCCGAAGGCCCGCGCCTGGTGAACATGTACGGCATCACCGAGACGACCGTGCACGTCACCCACCTCGACCTGGACGCCGGCAACCGCGGCGCGCCCGGCACGCACGGCGGCAGCCCCGTAGGACGCCCCCTCGACCACACCCGCGTGTACGTCCTCGACGACGCGCTGCGGCCCGTGCCGCCCGGCGTGCCCGGGGAGATGTACGTCACCGGTTCCGGATTGGCCCGCGGCTATCTGGAGCGGCCCGGAACGACCGCCGCACGCTTCGTGGCCTGCCCCTACGAACCGGGCGAGCGGATGTACCGCACGGGCGACCGGGCCCGCCGCGCCACCGACGGAACCCTCACCTACCTGGGCCGCACCGACGACCAGGTGAAACTGCGCGGCTTCCGCATCGAGCCCGGCGAGGTGGAGGCCGCCCTGCTCGGCCACCCGCAGGTGGCCCAGGCCGCCGTCGTGCTCCGCACCGACACCCCCGGTGACCGGCGCCTCGTCGGCTACGTCGTCCCCCGCGACCCGGCCGGTGCCACCGGCGAGGACGGTGCGGACCTGGCACGCCGGGCGCGTGAGTACGCGGCGGCGGTGCTGCCCGCCCACATGGTGCCCTCCGGCTGCGTGCCGTTGGCGCGGCTCCCGCTCACCGTCAACGGCAAACTCGACCGTGCCGCGCTGCCCGCCCCCGGCCGGGAGAGCACCACGGTTCGCGGACGAGGCCCCGCGACCGTGCGCGAGCAGATCCTCTGCACGGCCTTCGCCGATGTCCTGGACCTGCCCGAGGTCGGAGCCGACGACGACTTCTTCGCGCTCGGCGGACACTCCATGCTCGCCGTGCGCCTCCTCGACCACCTCCGTGCCCAGGGCGTCCGCGTCGACATGCGGACCTTGTTCACCGCCCCGACGCCTGCCCGGCTGGCCACCGTCGCGGGTCCCGAACCCGTCCGGGTCCCCGAGGGCACCGTGCCGCCCGGTGCCGCACACCTCACCCCGGAGATGGTCCCCCTCGCCGGTCTCACCGAGGACGAGCTGCGCACCCTCACCGACGCTTTGCCCGACGGCGCGGCCGGTGTAGCCGACGTCTACCCCCTGGGGCCCCTCCAGGAGGGGCTCTTCTTCCACCACCGGTTCCACGCCGGAGCGCGCACCACCGGGTCCGGAACCATGAGCGACGCCCACACGGGCACCGGCGACCAGGACGCCTATGTCGTCCGCTACGTCCTGGGATTCGACACCGCGCAGCTCCTGGACGCCTTCCTCGCTGCCCTGTCCCAGGTCATCGACCGGCACGACGTCCTGCGCACCTCCCTCGCCTGGACGGACCTGCCGCACCCCGTGCAGGTCGTGCACCGGCACGCGGAACTGCCCGTCACCGAGACCGACCTGGGAGACGGGCCGGTCCCCGTCGAACGCCTGCTGGCCCACGGCGACGAGCCGCTGGACCTGCGCAGTGCCCCGCTGATGGATGCCCGGACCGCCACCGAGCCCGGCACCGGCCGCCGGCTCCTCGCCGTCCGTATGCACCACATCACCCAGGACCACACCACGCTCGACCTGGTGCTGCGCGAGACGACCGCCGTACTCGCCGGCCGCGGCGACGGCCTGCCCGCTCCCCGCCCCTACCGCGACTTCGTCGGACAGGCACTGCTGAGCACCCCCGCCGAGGAACACAGCGCCTATTTCGGCCGGCTCCTCGGCGATGTCACCGAACCCACCGTCCCCTTCGGCGTACGGGAGGTGCGGGGCAGCGGTACCGACGTCACCGAACGCCGCACCGTCCTCGACCAACGGGTGACAGCCCGCCTGCGGGACCAGGCCCGTCGCGCCGGAGTGAGCGCCGCGACCGTCCTGCACGTCGTGTGGTCCCGGGTCCTCGCCGCCGTGTCCGGACGGGACGACGTCGTCTTCGGCACCCTCCTCCTCGGACGCATGCAGGCGGGCGACGGCGCCGGCGACGTGCCCGGCCTGTTCATCAACACCCTCCCGGTCCGCGCCCGCACCGCCGGCACCGACGTGGCCGGAGCGGTCCACGCCATGCACCACCAGCTCGCAGAGCTCCTGGTGCACGAGCACGCCTCGCTCGCCGTCGCCCAGCGGGCCGGCGGTGTGCGGGCACCCGCGCCGCTGTTCACCGCAGTGCTCAACTACCGGCACAACACCGAGGGCGGCCCCGGCTCGGTCCTGCCGCCCGGCACGGAGCTCCTCGCCTTCCGGGAGCGCACCGACTATCCGCTGACCGTCTCCGTCGACGACGACGGCACGGCACTCGCGTTCGACGTCCAGGCCGCGGCCTCCGTCGACCCGGACCTTGTCACCCGGCTGCTGCACGCCACCGCCGAGCGCGTCGTAGACGCCCTCGAACAGGCTCCGGACACCCCGCTGGCCGACCTCGACGTACTGCCGGCCGCCGAGCGGCACCGCATCCTCACCGAGTGGAACGACACCGTCGCGCCCGGTCCGGTCCCCACCCTCGACGCCCTCTTCGCCGACCGGGCGGCCGCCACCCCGCACGCCCCGGCACTCGCCTTCGACCACGAGAACACGTCCGCGGACCACGGGGACGGACGCGGAGAGGGGCTCGGCGGAACCGAACACCTCGACTACGCCGAGCTCGACGCCCGCGCCAACCGGCTGGCCCGCCACCTGATCGGGCACGGCATCGGTCCCGAGGGCCGGGTCCTGCTCCTCATGGACCGCTCGCCCGACCTTGTCGTCGCTCTCCTCGCGATCCTCAAGTCCGGTGCCGCGTACGTACCCGTCGACCCGGACCAGCCCGCCGAACGCATCGCCCACCTGTGCGGCGACGCCGCGCCCGTGGCCGTGCTCACCCGCACCGCACACGCCGGGGCCGTGCCCGTGGACGCCCCGGCGGCGATCGTCGTGGACGACCCCGCCGTACGTTCCGCGGTCGCGGCACTGTCCGCGCATCCGGTCACCCAGGGCGAGCGCTCCACCCCGCTCCACCCCGCCCACCCGGCGTACGTCATCTACACCTCCGGGTCCACCGGCACCCCCAAGGGCGTCGTCGTCCCGCACTCCGGAGCGGTCAACCTCCTCGCGTTCCGCTGGCCCGGTCTGACCGCCGACAGCCGTCTGCTGCAGTTCGCCTCGATCGGCTTCGACGTCGCGACCTGGGAGATCATGACGGCCTTCGCCGCCGGAGCCTGCCTGGTCATGGCGCCCGCCGCCCGGCTGCTGCCCCGCGGTGGCCTCGAGGACCTCGTCGAACGGCACGCCGTCACCCACCTGCAACTCCCGCCCACCGTTCTCGGCATGGTCGAGGACGACCACCGGCTGGCCGGCGTACGCACGCTGCTGGTGGCCGGCGAGGCACTCGGCCGGACGCTGGTGGACCGTTGGGGCGCCGACCGCTGGTTCGGCAACGCCTACGGCCCGACCGAGATCACGGTCATCGCCGCCGCAGACGGTCCCCTGCGCCCCGGTGACGCTCCCACCATCGGCGGCCCGCTGCCAGGCGTCCGCCTCTACGTCCTCGACGCCCGCCTCCAGCCGGTCCCGGACGGCGTCGACGGCGACCTGTACGTCGCCGGCGCCGGAGTGGCCCGCGGCTACCTCGACCGGCCCGGACTCAGCGCCGAGCGCTTCGTGGCCGACCCTCACGGAGCGTTCGGAACCCGTATGTACCGTACCGGCGACAGGGCCCGGCGCACCTCCGAGGGGCGCCTGCTGTACACCGGGCGCGCCGACGACCAGGTCAAGATCCGCGGCTTCCGTATCGAACCTGGTGAGATCGAGACCCGGCTCACCGAGCACGAAGGCGTCGCCCACGCCGCCGTCATCGCCCGCGACGACGTTCCCGGCGCCCCGAGCGACAGGCGCCTCGTCGCTTACGTCGTGCCGAGCGACCCCGGCGCCACCGGTCTGCCGGCCCTGCTGCGCGAGTACCTCGCGGCCCGGCTCCCGGCCCATCTGGTGCCGGCCGCGTTCGTGTCCATGGACCGGCTGCCACTGTCGGTCAACGGCAAGCTCGACCGGGCCGCGCTGCCCGCCCCGGACCCCGCCACCGGTGCCGGCGTCGCGCGTCCCACGGGTACGTACGACGAACTCCTGTGCGCGGCCATGGCGCAGGTCCTGGGCCTGCCGCGGGTCGGTGCGGGCGACGACTTCTTCGCGCTCGGCGGGCACTCGCTGCTCGCCGTGCGCCTGGTGAGCCGCGTCCGCGCCGTCCTGGGCGTCGAGATCCCGGTGCACGCGGTCTTCGAGGCGCCCACGGCGGCGCGACTCGCAGCGCGCATGGGGGAGTGGACGGGGGTCGGTGTGCGGCCTGCGGTGTCGGTGGGGGTGCGGCCCGGTCGGTTGCCGTTGTCGTATGCGCAGCGTCGGTTGTGGTTCGTGGACCGGTTGGAGGGTGCGAGCGCGCTGTACAACATTCCGTTGGTGGTGCGGTTGTCGGGGCGGGTGGATGGTGCTGCTCTGGGTGCTGCGTTGGGTGATGTGGTGGTGCGGCACGAGGCGTTGCGGACGCGGTTTCCGCAGGTGGAGGGGGAGCCGTATCAGGAGATTGTGCCGGTGGGTGAGGCGCGGGTGGAGCTTCCTGTGGTTCCTGTTCGGGGGGATGAGTTGGAGGGGCGGGTCGAGGAGTGCTGTGGGTATGTCTTCGATCTGGCTGGTGAGCTGCCGCTGCGTGCGACTCTGTTGACGGTGGACGAGGAGAGTTCTGTCCTTGTCCTGGTGGTGCATCACATCGCGGGTGACGGGTGGTCGCTTGCGCCTCTGTGGCGGGATCTGTCGGCCGCGTACGCCGCGCGCCGGGCCGGCCATGCCCCGGGCTGGGAGCCGTTGCCCGTGCAGTACGCCGACTACACCCTCTGGCAGCGGGACCTGCTCGGCGACGCCGGAGACCCCGAGAGCGTGCTGGCGGAGCAGACCTCACACTGGCGCACGACGCTTGGGGGTGCCCCCGAGGAACTCGCGCTTCCCAGGGACCGGCCGCGCCCTTCCGTCGAAAGCCACCGGGGCGCGGCGATACCCGTCCGTGTACCTGCCGAACTGCACGCGCGGATGGCGGAACTGGCCCTGGCCGAGGGTGTGACCATGTTCATGGTGTGGCAGGCGGCGGTGGCCGTGCTGCTGTCGCGGCTGGGCGCGGGGGATGACATCCCGCTGGGCAGCCCGGTCGCGGGACGCACCGACGCGTCGCTGGAGGACCTGGTCGGTCTCTTCGTCAACACACTGGTGCTGCGCACCGATCTGTCCGGCGACCCCGCCTTCACCGACGTACTCGCCCGGGTCCGCCGGGACGCACTGGGTGCACTGCACCATCAGGAAGTCCCGTTCGAGCGCCTCGTGGAGGAGCTGGCACCGCCCCGTTCGATGGGCCGCCACCCCCTCTTCCAGACCGTCCTGGAAGTGCAGTCCACGCCCCTCCTCGTCCCGGAACTGGACGGAGTGGACGTGGAAGTACTGCCCTACGCGGTCCGCGACGCCAAGTTCGACCTCGACCTGCAGGTCGCCGAGCGCTTCGACGCCGACGGACGTCCCACCGGCATGGAGGGGGAACTCGTCTATGCCGCCGACCTCTTCGACCGCACCACCGCAGAGGCCCTGGCCGCCCGGCTGTTGCGCGTCCTCGACGCCGTGGCCACCGCTCCCGGACGGCCCGTGCACACCGTCGACGTACTCGACGAGGCCGAGCGGCGGCTGCTGCGGGACTGGTCCGGTCAACAGCCCGAGATCGGCGGCCCGGACGCCCGGGTCTACATCCTCGACGACCGGCTCACGCCCGTTCCGCCCGGCATGACCGGCCGGCTCTACACGACCTGCGACGGGACCACGGACGACGCGGTCGCCTGCCCGTTCACCGAGGAGGAGTCCACCATGCGACCCACCGGAGCACATGCCCGCTGGGATGAGGAGGGACGTGTACGCATCGTGGCGCCCGGCACCGGAACAGCACCGGTGACGGACGCACCGCCGTCCGTCACCGCCCCCGCCCGGCGCGGAACAGGGCTGCGCGAGGAACTGCTCCGCACCGCCTTCGCCCACGTACTCGGCGTGGAGGAGGTCCTCGCGGACGACGACTTCTTCGCCCTCGGAGGCCACTCCCTCCAGGCCGTGCGCCTGGTGAGCCGCATCCGCGCGGTCCTCGGAGTCGAACTGCGCGTGCGGGACCTCTTCGAGACACCGACCGTGGTCGGACTGGCCGCCAGGCTGGACGAGGCGACGGGGGTCGGTGTGCGGCCTGCGGTGTCGGTGGGGGTGCGGCCCGGTCGGTTGCCGTTGTCGTATGCGCAGCGTCGGTTGTGGTTCGTGGACCGGTTGGAGGGTGCGAGCGCGCTGTACAACATTCCGTTGGTGGTGCGGTTGTCGGGGCGGGTGGATGGTGCTGCTCTGGGTGCTGCGTTGGGTGATGTGGTGGTGCGGCACGAGGCGTTGCGGACGCGGTTTCCGCAGGTGGAGGGGGAGCCGTATCAGGAGATTGTGCCGGTGGGTGAGGCGCGGGTGGAGCTTCCTGTGGTTCCTGTTCGGGGGGATGAGTTGGAGGGGCGGGTCGAGGAGTGCTGTGGGTATGTCTTCGATCTGGCTGGTGAGCTGCCGCTGCGTGCGACTCTGTTGACGGTGGACGAGGAGAGTTCTGTCCTTGTCCTGGTGGTGCATCACATCGCGGGTGACGGGTGGTCGCTTGCGCCTCTGTGGCGGGATCTGTCGGCCGCGTACGCCGCGCGCCGGGCCGGCCATGCCCCGGGCTGGGAGCCGTTGCCCGTGCAGTACGCCGACTACACCCTCTGGCAGCGGGACCTGCTCGGCGACGAGGAGGCCTCCGACAGCCGTCTCACCGCAGAGGTCGAGCACTGGCGGGCCACTCTCGACGGCGTCCCCCACGAATTGGCCCTGCCGTTCGACCGGCCCCGGCCGGCGAGGCCCGGGCGTGGCGGTGGCTGGGCCGACATCGAGGTGCCCGCCGAACTGCACGCGAGGATGGTGAAGCTGGCCCTGGCCGAGGGTGTGACCATGTTCATGGTGTGGCAGGCGGCGGTGGCCGTGCTGCTGTCGCGGCTGGGCGCGGGGGATGACATCCCGCTGGGCAGCCCGGTCGCGGGACGCACCGACGCGTCGCTGGAGGACCTGGTCGGATTCTTCCTCAACACCCTCGTCCTGCGCACCGATCTGTCCGGCGACCCCGCCTTCACCGACGTACTCGCCCGGGTGCGGACGACGGCACTGGACGCCCTCGACCACCAGGACGTCCCCTTCGACCGGCTCGTGGAGAAGCTGGCACCCGCCCGCTACACCGACCGGGTGCCCTTCTTCCAGGTCCTGGTCGCCGTACAGAACATGCCGCAGGCCCCCGTCACGCTCGACGGCCTCGACTCGGACGCGGGGCCCGGAAAACCCACCACGGCCAAGGTCGACCTCGACGTCCAGGTCGTCGAGCTCCACGACGAGGACGGCGCACCGAACGGCATGGCCGGCGGCCTCACCTACGCCACGGATCTCTTCGACCACTCCACCGCCGAGACCCTCGTCGCCCGGCTGCTGCGCGTCCTGGACGCCGTCACCGCCGACCCCGCCCGGCAGATCTCCCGCATCGACGTCTTCGACCCCGCCGAGCGGCGCCGTCTGCTCACCGAGTCGAACGGACCCCGCAGCGACACCCTGGCGCTCACCGTCCCCGAGGTGTTCACCATCCGGGCCTCCCGCGCCCCGAAGGCGATCGCCCTCGACACCGGTGCCGAACAGGTCACCTACGGACAGCTGGAGGCACGCTCGAACCGGCTCGCCCACCACCTCATGGATCTCGGTGTCGGACCGGAGACCGTGGTCGCCGTCGTCATGGACCGCTCCCCGGACGTGGTCACCACCCTGCTGGCGGTCCTCAAGGCCGGTGGGGCCTACCTCACGCTCGACCCCACCCAACCGGCCACCCGCAGTGCCGAGATGGCCGCCCTCGCCGGAGCCGGGATGTGCCTGGCCGACGGACGCCACGCCGATGCGGCACGCGGCATGTTCGCCACCGTCGTCGTCGCCGACGAGGGAGACTCCGCATGGGCGGACCGGCCGGCCGGCACCGTCGCCGGACGCAGCCTGCCTGACCAGCTCGCCTACATCATGTTCACCTCCGGCTCCACCGGCGAACCCAAGGGCATCGGAACCACCCACCGCGACATCGTGGACCTCGCCGGCGACCGCTGCTGGCAGTTCTCCGGCACCGCCCGAGGCATGTTCGCCGCACCGCACACCTTCGACGGCTCCACGGTCGAGGTGTGGGTACGGCTGCTCACCGGCGGCGCCCTCGTCGTCACTCCACCCGGGCGGACCGACGCGGCCCGCCTCCGCGGGCTCGTCGCCGACCACGGACTCACCCACGCCCATCTGACCGCCGGCCTGTTCCGGGTCATCGCCGAGGAGGACCCCGCCGCCTTCACCGGCGTCCACGACGTGCTCACCGGCGCCGACATCGTCCCCAAGGAGGCGGTCCGCCGGGTCCTCGAAGCGGTCCCCGGCATCGTCGTCCGCAGCAGCTACGGACCGACCGAGTCGACCGTCATCGCCACGCAGATCGCGCTCACCGACCCCGACACCCTGGGCGACGCCGTGTCGATCGGCCGCCCCATGGACAACACCGGCGTGTACGTCCTCGACGACAGTCTCCGGCCCGTCCCCGCGGGCGTCGCCGGCGAGGCGTACATCGCCGGTGCCGGACTGGCCCGCGGCTACGTCGCCCGCGCGGGACTCACCGCGGAACGTTTCGTGGCCTGCCCCTTCGACACGGAAGGCGCACGCATGTACCGCACCGGCGACATCGTGCGCCGACGGGCCGACGGCGCACTGGAATTCGTGTCCCGGGCCGACGACCAGGTGAAGATCCGGGGCTTCCGGGTCGAGCCGGGCGAGGTCGAGGAGCTCCTGGCCGCTCACCCCGCCGTCGCCCAGGCCGTCGTCACGGTCCGCGAGGACACCCCGGGAGACAAGCGTCTCGTGGCCCATGTGACGTACCTGCCCGGTGAGTCCCTCTTCGACGTACGCGAGTTCGTCGCCGGACACCTGCCCGAGTATCTGGTACCGGACGCGGTCGTCGTACTGGACCAACTGCCCCTGACCGCAAACGGCAAGGTGGACCGCGCGGCCCTGCCCGCCCCCGACGCGGTGAGTGCCGGGGCGCCGCGCCGGCCGCCGTCCCTGCGCGAGGAACTCCTCTGCTCCGTCTTCGCGCAGGTCCTGGACGTCCCCCGGGTCGGTGTGGACGACGACTTCTTCGCGCTCGGGGGCCACTCGCTGCTGGCCGTGCGCCTCGTCAGCCGGATCCGCTCCCTCCTCGGCGCCGAGATCCCCGTACAGGCCGTCTTCGAGACGTCCACCGTCGCCGGCCTCGCCGCCGTCGTCGAGGACGCCGTGTCCACCGGCACCCTGCGACCCGCGCTCACCTCCCGCGACCGGCCCCGACGGGTGCCGCTCTCGTACGCCCAGCGCCGCCTGTGGTTCGTGGACCGGCTCGAGGCCGCCGGGCCCCTCTACAACATCCCGCTCGCGCTGCGGCTGACCGGCACGCTGGACCCCGGCGCGCTCCGTGCGGCCTGGACCGACCTGCTCACCCGCCACGAGAGCCTGCGCACCCGGTTCCTTCACGCCGACGGCGACCCCTACCAGGACATCGTCTCTCTCGACGACTTCCCCCCGTACTTCGCCGTCGAGACCGTGGACCGCGCGGACCGGGACGCGCGGATCACCGAAGCCGCCGGTCACGTCTTCGACCTGACCGCCGGGCCACCCGTCCGGGCCACCCTTCTCGACGTGGACGGACCGGACAGCGAAGAAGCGGTGCTCGTCCTCCTCACCCACCACATCGTCGCCGACGGCTGGTCGATGGTCCCTCTGCTGCGCGACCTCTCCACCGCGTACACCGCGCGCCTGGCCGGCCACGCCCCCGGCTGGGAGCCGCTGCCCGTGCAGTACGCCGACCACGCCCTGTGGCAGCGCGACCTGCTCGGCGACGGCGACGACCCCGACAGCGTCCTCGGCAGGCAGGTCGCCTTCTGGCGGGACGCGCTGAGCGACAGTCCCGAGGAGCTGACCCTGCCCACCGACCGGCCGCGGCCGGCCGTGGCGAGCCGCGAGGGCGGCTGGGTTCCCATGGTCACCCCGGCCGGGCTGCACGCACGCCTGACGGAACTCGCCGTGACCCAGGGAACCACCACCTTCATGGTGTGGCAGGCGGCACTCGCCGTCCTGCTCTCCCGCCTCGGCGCGGGCCAGGACATTCCCGTCGGCAGCCCGGTCGCGGGCCGTACCGACGAGGCCGCCGACGATCTGATCGGCTTCTTCGTCAACACCCTCGTGCTGCGGACCGACCTCTCCGGCGACCCCACCTTCGCCGAGGTGCTCGGCAGGGTCCGCAGGTCGGCGCTGGGAGCCCTGGGACACCAGGACATACCGTTCGAGCGACTGGTGGAGGAGCTCGCACCGTCACGGTCCCGGGCCCGCCACCCCCTCTTCCAGGTCCTGCTCGCCGTGCAGAACGTGCCCGGCGCCTCCGTCGATCTGCCGGGGCTGCACGTCGAGGCGCTCCCGACCGAGCTGGGCCGCGCCAAGTTCGACCTCGATCTCCATGTTGCCGAACGGTTCGACGACGAGGGAAGGCCCGCCGGCACCGACGGCGGGATCACCTACGCCGCCGACCTCTTCGACCGCACGACCGTCGAGGCCCTCGTCGACCGCCTCCTGCTCGTCCTGCACGCTGTCGTCGCCGATCCCACCGCGCGGGTCCGTGACATCGCACTGCTCGACCCCGCCGCGCACCACCGCGTCCTCACCGAGTGGAACAGCACCGAACGGGCCGAACCGGCGGCCACCGTGCCCGACCGCTTCCGGGCCCAGGCCGCCCGCACCCCGCACACTCCCGCCCTGGTCGCCGACGGGGCGCGCATGACGTACGCCGAACTCGACGCCGCCTCCGACCGGCTCGCCCAGTACCTGACCCGGCACGGCGCCGGCCCCGGACAGCTCGTCGCCGTCGCCCTGGAGCGCTCGCCGGAGACGATCACCGCCCTGCTCGCCGTCCTGAAGACCGGCGGTGCCTATCTCCCCGTCGACGTCGGCTATCCCACCGCCCGCGTCGAGTTGATGCTGCGCGACGCAGCCCCCGTCGCGCTCCTGACCACCGGCGACATCGCGGACCGGCTGCGCGGGGCCGGCGAGGACCTGCCGTGCGTCGTCCTCGACGACCCACGGACCCGGGACGCGGTGGCCGCGGAGAAGGCCGTGCCCACGGCCACACCGCCGCACCTGGACTCCGCCGCCTACACCATCTACACCTCAGGCTCCACCGGCACTCCCAAGGGCGTCGTCGCCACCCACCGGGCCGTGGACCGCCTCGTCCGCCCCGCCGACTACGCCGACGTGCGTGCCGAGGACGTGGTCTCCCACCTGGGATCGGTCTCCTTCGACTCCACCACCTTCGACATCTGGGCCACCCTGCTCAACGGTGCCACCCTCGCCGTGGGACCCCCGGGTTCCCCCTCCGTCGCGGACATCCGTGACTTCCTCGCCCGGCACCGGGTGACCGTCGCACTGCTTCCCACCGGACTGCTGCACCAGGTGATCGACCTCGACGTCGAGGCGCTGCGCGGTGTCCGCTCCGTGCTGACCGGTGGCGAGGCACTCTCCGTCGAACACTGCCGCACCCTGTTCGACGCCCTGCCCGGCGTGCGGCTGATGAACGGATACGGACCCACCGAGAGCATCACCTACACCCACACCCACGTCGTCACCCCGGAGGACGTCGACAGCGGCCGTGCGATCCCGCTCGGCCGCCCGCTGGCCCGCACCCGCGCCTACGTCCTCGACACCGCCCTGCAGCCGGTCCCCGTGGGTGTCCCCGGCGAGCTGTACATCGCCGGGGACGGTCTCGCCCGCGGTTACACACACCGACCGGGCCTGAGCGCCGAACGCTTCACGGCCTGCCCGTTCGAGGACGGCGGCGCCCGGATGTACCGTACCGGCGACCTGGTGCGGTGGCGGTCGGACGGTGTGCTGGAGTTCGTCGGGCGGGCCGACGACCAGACCAAGATCGGTGGCTTCCGCGTCGAACCAGGAGAGGTGGAGGCCACGGTCTCCGCCCACCCCGACGTCGCCCAGGCCGTCGTCGTGGTCAGGGAGGACACCCCCGGCGACAAACGCCTCGCCGCCTACGCGGCACCCGCGGACCCCGCCGTCTCCGGCCCCGAACTGTCCGACCGCATCCGGGAGTTCGTCGCCGACCGGCTGCCTGACCACATGGTGCCGCCCTTCGTGACCGTCCTGGACCGGCTGCCGCTCACCCCGAACGGCAAGGTCGACCGGGCCGGCCTGCCCACCCCCGACCCGATGGCCGCCGTCAGCGTGGAACGCGGACCCGCCTCACCCTACGAGGAGCTGCTCGGAGTCGTCTTCGCCGATGTGCTGCGCCTGCCCCGCGTCGGCATCGACGACGACTTCTTCGCCCTGGGCGGGCACTCCCTGCTCGCGGTAAGGCTGGTCAGCCGCATCCGTACCGTACTGGGCGCCGAGACCTCCGTGGCCGCCGTCTTCGAGAACCCGACCGTCTCCGGCCTGGCACGGCAGCTGACCCGGGACGGGGGCCGCGTCCGACCGGTCGTCGTGCCGATGCCGCGCCCACCCGTGCTGCCGCTGTCCAACGGCCAGAGCCGCCTCTGGTTCGTGGACCGCATCGAAGGACCCAACCACCTCTACAACATCTGTCTCGTCCTGCGGCTCACCGGGGACGTGGCCCCCGAGATCCTGCGCACGGCCCTCGCCGACGTGGTCTCCCGGCACGAGAGCCTGCGCACCACCTTCCCCCTGGTCGATGACGAACCGACCCAACACGTCCTGCCCGTCGACCAGGTGGCCGTGGACCTGCCCGTCACCGCCGTCACCGAGGAGGAACTGGCGGAAGCGCTCTCGGCGCTCGCCGCCCACCCCTTCGACCTGGCTTCGGAACTGCCGCTGAAAACCGCCCTGTTCTCTCTGGCCCCCGGCGCGTGGGTGTTCTCGCTCACCGTCCACCACATCGCCGGCGACGGCTGGTCGATGGGCCCGCTGTGGAGGGACCTGTCGCAGGCCTACCGGGCGCGTGCCGCCGGGCGGGCCCCGGAGTGGGTGCCGCTGCCCGTGCAGTACGCCGACCACACCCTCTGGCAGCGGGACCTGCTCGGCGACGTGGACGACCCGGACAGCGTGCTCGCCACCCAGGTCGCCCACTGGAAGGACCGGCTCCGGGGCGCGCCCCAGGAGCTCGCCCTGCCTGTGGACCGGCCCCGCCCGACGGTGTCGGACCACAGGGCCGGACTGGTGCCGCTGAACATCCCGGCACCCCTGCACGCACGTCTGGCGGAGCTGGCGCTCGGACAGGGCGTGACCATGTTCATGCTGCTGCACGCGGCTGTCGCGGTCCTGCTGTCCAAGAGCGGTGCCGGACGGGACATCGTGATGGGCAGCCCCGTCGCCGGACGCACGGACCAGGCCCTCGAAGACCTCGTCGGCTTCTTCGCGGGCACCCTGGTGCTACGCACCGATCTGTCGGGCGACCCCGACTTCCTGCAACTGCTCGACCGGGTACGCGAGGCCGGCCTCGACGCGTTCGAGCATCAGGACGTGCCGTTCGAGCGCCTGGTGGAGGAACTGGCCCCGGCTCGCTCCATGGCCCGGAATCCGCTGTTCCAGGTGATGCTCGCCGTACAGAACAACCACAGGGGCACACTCAGCCTGCCCGGCGTGCACGTGAGCGAGGAGCGCGCCGGTTCCCTGACGGCCCGGTTCGACCTGGATTTCGAGATCCGGGAGAGCTTCGACGAAGGCGGTGCGCCCGCAGGGCTCGACGGCGAGGTCGTCTTCGCGGCCGAACTCTTCGACCGCTCCACGGTGGAGACGCTCGCGGCCCGGCTCACCAGGGTCCTGGAGGAGGTGGCCGCCGACCCCACCCTGCCGGTGGCGCGTGTCGACCTCCTCGACGACGCCGAACGGCGGCGCGTGCTGGAGGAGTGGAACGACACCGCCGGCCCCCTCCCGGACGACACCCTCGCCGGACTGCTCGCCCGGCAGGCCGCCCGCACACCCGGAGGCATCGCCCTGGTCTCCGACAGCACGCAGGTCACCTACGCGGAACTCGACGAGCGGTCCGACCGGCTCGCCCGGCACCTGATCGGCCTCGGAGCAGCGCCGGAGACCCTGGTGGGCGTGGCCCTCGAACGGTCGGTGGAACAGATCGTCGCGCTCCTGGCCGTGGTCAAGACCGGCGCCGCCTACCTGCCCGTCGACCCCGGCCAGCCGCGGCGGCGCACCGACCTCGTGCTCACCGACGCCTCCCCGGTCCTGGTACTGAGCACCGCGGAGACCACCGCCCGGCTCGGCGGCACGGAGTCGACGGCGCCGGCACGGTGGCTCGACCTCGACGGACCCGCGATGATCGGTCTCCAGGACACCCCGGCATCCGCGCCGGTGACCGATGCCGATCGCGGGACGCCCCTGCTGCCGCACCACCCGGCCTACGTGATGTACACCTCCGGCTCCACGGGCACCCCCAAGGGCGTCTGCGTCCCCCACCACGGCGTGGTCAACCAACTGGCCTGGATGCAGGAGGAGTACCGCCTCGAACCG
The DNA here is from genome assembly GCF_045162755.1 of Streptomyces sp. NBC_01012. Classification (NCBI taxonomy): domain Bacteria; kingdom Bacillati; phylum Actinomycetota; class Actinomycetes; order Kitasatosporales; family Streptomycetaceae; genus Streptomyces; species Streptomyces sp. NBC_01012. The sequence goes on from NZ_CP108688.1 coordinate 6,555,222, forward strand.
ACCGACCGCGTGCTCCAGCGGGCGTCGTTCGGATTCGACGCGTCGGTGTGGGAGATCTTCTGGCCCCTGCTGAACGGCGCCGCGGTGGTGCTGAGCGGGCCCGGCGCACACGCGGACCCCGTCCACCTCGCCGAACTCATCGACCGGGAAGGGGTGACCGTCGCCCAGTTCGTCCCCTCGGTGCTGCGGACGTTCCTCGACGGAGGTGCCGCCGGGCGGTGCACCGGCCTGCGGACGGTCCTCTGCCTCGGTGAGGCGCTCCCGGCCGCCGTGCGCGACCGCTTCCGTGAGGTCCTCGGCGTGCCGCTGCACAACCTCTACGGCCCCACCGAGGCGTCGATCGCCGTCACCTCCTGGCCGTGCGACGCGGCTCAGGACGGCGACACCGTGCCCATCGGACGCCCCCTGCGCAACATCCGGGCGTACGTCCTCGACGACGGCCTGCTGCCCGCTTCCCCCGGCACCGCCGGCGAACTGTACGTGGCCGGCGACGGCCTGGCTCGCGGATACCTGGGCCGGCCGGTGCTCACCTCCGAGCGCTTCGTGGCCTGCCCGTTCGGAGGCCCCGGCGAGCGGATGTACCGCACCGGCGACATCGTGCGGTGGACGGCCGGAGGACACCTGGAGTTCCTGGACCGCGCGGACGACCAGGTGAAGATCCGCGGCTTCCGCATCGAACCGGGCGAGATCGAGGCGACCCTGGCCGCGCACCCGGAGATCGCCCAGGCGGCCGTCGTCACCCGGGAGGACCCGGGCGGCGAGCCCGCCCTGGCCGGCTACTTCGTCCCGGCGGCCACCGCCACCGCCGACGACGGCGCGCACCTGGAGAGGCGGGTCAGGGACTACCTGGCCGACCGGCTCCCGGAACACCTGGTGCCGCCGGTCCTGATGCCGCTGGACACGCTGCCGCTCACCCTCAACGGCAAGCTGGACCGGGCCGCCCTGCCCGCCCCCGACTACACCGCCCTCGCGGCCGGCGGCCGGGGCCCCCTCACACTCCGCGAACAACTGCTGTGCTCCGTCTTCGAGCAGGTACTCGGAGTCTCACCCGTCGGCGTCGACGCGAGCTTCTTCGACCTCGGCGGCCACTCCCTGCTCGCCGTACGGTTGGTCAACCGCATCAAGGTGGTCATCGGCGCCGACGTCCCCGTCCGCGCCGTGTTCGAGGCGCCCACCGTCGCCGCCCTGCTGGCCTGGATCTCCATCGAGGGGCGGCAGGGGACCACGGACGTGCTGGTGCCCATGCGTGCCTCCGGCGGACGGCCTCCGCTCTTCTGCGCCCACACCGTGCTGGGCCTGGGCTGGGAGTACGGCTGGCTCGCCGACGCCGCCCCCAGGGAGCAGCCGCTCTACGCCCTGCGCCCCCGCGGCATGGACACGGGCGCGGAGGAACTGCCCGAGTCGCTGGCCCGGATGGCCGCCGACTACGTCGCGCAGGTCCGTGCCGTGCAGCCCGAAGGCCCGTATCACCTGCTCGGCTGGTCCTTCGGCGGCAACGTCGTCCAGGAGATGGCGGCCCAGCTCCAGGACGAGGGCGAGAAGGTGGCCGCCCTGATCCTGCTGGACTCCAGCCCCGTGGACGGCCCCGTCACCGCCGAGCAGCGCGCGGGCTTCGCCGAACAGGAGGAGAAGGTGGCCGGTGCGCTCACCGGCGAGGAGCACGAGGCGTATCTCCGCGTCGTCCGCAACAACACCCGCATCCTCCTGGCGCACCGGACCCGCAAGACGTCCGGCACCCTGCTGCTGATCTCCGCCGACTCCGAGGCGAAGGCCGCGCTCTGGCGGCCCTTGGTCTCCGGCGAGGTACGGGAGCACACGCTCGACTGCGCCCACCGCGAGATGCTCCTCGACCCGGACGTCGTCCGGCGGATCTGGGACATCGCGGCGGGCGAACTGGAACCGACCGACGCCGACCCGGACCCGGCGTGACGGCCGGTCCGGCGGACGGCACCCCCTGCGAGACGAGGATGGCTGTGGGCGACCCCCTGTACACCGTCACCACCATGCCCACGCGGCGCCGGCCCGACCGGCCGTTCGACCCGCCGGCCGAACTGCTCGAAGCCCGCCGCCACGGTCCCATCAGCCGCTACGTCTTCCCCGGCGGGGTGGACGGCTGGCTGGTCACCGGATATGACCTCATCAGGTCGGTCCTGGCCGACCAGAGGTTCAGCTCACGGTGGGAACTCCTGCGCCACCCGACCGTCGACCACGGGGACATCGAACTGGAACCCGCGCCCCCGGGCGAGTTCCTCTTCATGGACGATCCCCGCCACGGCCGCTATCGCAAGCCGCTGATGGGTAAGTTCACCGTACGACGCATGCGGCTGCTCACCGAGCGCATCGAGGAGATCACCGCCGGGCACCTCGACGCCATGGAACTGGCCGGACCACCCACCGACCTGGTGACCGCGTACGCCAAACCCATCCCGGCGGTCACCATCTGCGAACTGCTGGGCGTCCCGCACAGCGAACGCGACTCCTTCCAGGAGCAGGTCGACGCCTTCCGGGACCTGGAGTCCGACCGCGACGACCTCATCGCTGCCTACCTCGCGACCCGCGCCCACCTCGGCACACTGGTCGCCGCCAAGAGGGCCAGCCCCACCGACGACGTGCTGAGCGAACTCACCGACAGCGACCTCACCGACGAGGAACTGGTCGGGATGTCCCTCTTCCTGCTCGCGGCAGGCCTCGACACCACCATGCACATGATCGGTCTCGGCACCTTCGCACTGCTGCGCCACCCCGAGCAGCTCGACGCGCTGCGCGCCGACCCCGAACTCGCCGACCGGGCCGTGGAAGAACTGCTGCGCTACCTGAGCGTCGGCAAGACCTTCATGCGGACGGCGCTGCAGGACGTGGAGCTCGGCGGCCACACCATCAAGGCCGGCACCTCGCTGATCCTGTCCTACAACACCGCCAACCGGGACCCCGACCGCTTCACCGACCCCCACGTGCTCGACCTGCACCGCCAGGAGGGCGCCCACATCGCCTTCGGACACGGCATCCACCAGTGCCTGGGCCAGCAACTGGCCCGCGTCCAGATGAGGGTGGCGTTCCCCGCCCTGGTCCGCCGCTTCCCCACACTCCGGCTCGCCGTCCCCGCCGAAGAGATCGTCCTGCGCCCCGAGGCGGAGATCGCGGACGTCTACGGCGTGAAGAGTCTCCCGGTCACCTGGGACGCGTAACTGTGGCGAACGTGGATGCCGTGCGACGGCCCGCCACGGCAGATTGTGACCGAATCCGCTGCCTCTCCGTTCCCTTGTGAGGGATGTCGCCATGGGTGATCAGACCCAGAACCGAGCACCGATCCGGTACAAGTCTCCGCAGCAGGACAGTGCCCGCTGGAACGACTTCCCGCTGCGTGAGGGCGACATCGTCGTCAGCAGCCCGGCGAAGTCAGGCACGACCTGGGTACAGATGATCTGCGCGCTTCTCATCTTCCAGACCCCCGAACTTCCCAAGCCACTGTCGGCCCTGTCACCGTGGCTGGACCAACTCTTCACCCCGCAGGACCAGATGTACGCGCAGCTCGCCGCGCAGGAACACCGCCGCGTCCTCAAGACGCACGTCCCGCTCGACGGGCTCCCGCTCGACCCGCGCGTCAGCTACCTCGTCGTCGCACGCCACCCCCTGGACCGGGCCCTGTCCATGTACCACCAGGCCGCCAACGTCCGCGCCGAGTGGCTGCACGCCTTCAACAGCGACCAGGACTCCACCGAGTACACGGGCCCGTCCTCCCTCACGCTCCCGCCGGCCCGCGAGTACCTGCTCAACTGGTGCCGCGCCGGCGAGTCCGACGCCTGGGAGCAGGACGTGGCCGCCGCCGAACTCCACCACCCGCTCGACGCATGGAACCGGCGCGATGAGCCGAACGTCAGGCTGCTGCACTACGACGACCTGTGCGCCGACCTGGAGGGCCAGACGTCGGCGCTGGCCGAGTGGCTGGGCATCACCGTGGACGAGTCCGTCCTGGCCGAGCTGGTGCGTGCGGCGACCTTCGACGAGATGAAGGGCAGGGCCGCAGACCTGGCGCCGGACAAGGAGGTCCTCGCGGACCCCGCGCAGTTCTTCCGGTCAGGACGCTCCGGCGGTGCCCGTGACGTCCTGACCGAGGACGACCTCAACGCCTACCACGAGCGCGTCGGCGCCCTCGCCCCGAAGCCGTTCCTGGACTGGCTGCACGGCGGAACGGCGGGCGCCCGCCCGTGAGCCCCCGCGGGCTCCCCGCCGACGCCTCGGCCTCGAAGCCCCCGTCACCACTCGAAGGAGACCCCGCTGTGCCCCCGTCCGCAGCACCGCAGCCCGCCACCGACCTCGACATCCGCCGCGTCTCCGGTGCCCTCGGCGCCGAGGTCCGCGGGATCGAGCTCAACGACCTCACCGACGCCCAGTTCGACCGCATCCACGAGCTCATGCTCGAACACCTCGTGCTGTTCTTCCCGGACCAGGAGACACTGACCCCGGAAGGACACGTGGCGTTCGGCCGGCGCTTCGGTGAGGTGGAGGTCCACCCCTTCCTGCCCAAGCTCGAGAACCACCCCGAGATCACGGTGATCCAGCCCGACAAGGGCGGCAAGGCCGACGAGTGGCACATCGACGTCAGCTTCAGCCCCAGCCCGCCGATCGCGTCGATCCTGCACCTCATCGACACCCCGTCCGCCGGCGGCGACACCATGTGGAGCAACCAGTACCGGGCGTACGAGACGCTCTCCGAGCCGTTCCGCGAGATGCTCGAAGGCCTTACCGCCGTCCACGTCCTGAAGATCCCACCGGTCGTCGAGATGTCCGCCGAACATCCCGTCGTGCGCGTACACCCGGTGACCGGACGCAAGTCGCTCTACGTCACCCGGATGTGGACCTCGCACATCCCGCAGCTCACCCGGCAGGAGAGCGACACCGTCCTCCAGCACCTGTTCGAGCACTCCGAGCAGCCGGCCTTCACCCTCCGGTACCGCTGGAATCCGCACACCGTGGCCCTCTGGGACAACCGCGTCACTCAGCACATCGCCATCAACGACTACCAGGAACACCGCCGCGGTCAGCGTGTCACGGTCAACGGAGACCTGCCGTCGAGCAACACCGCGCGCCGGCCCGAGTACCGGCGCAACGGCGACGAGCGCTACTACCCGCGCCGCATCAACGCCAAGGCCGGCTACTGAGCCGGCCCCGCCCCACGGAGGAAGACGTGCGCGGAACCCAGCAACCGGTCGGCCGGGCAGCCGGGCAGCCCCCGGGGCGAGCAACGGGCGGCACACCGGGACTGGTCGGTGTCGGCACCGCCGTGCCACCCGTCTCGTACACCCAGCGCGAGGTCCTCGACACCTTCGGCATCACCGACCGCCGCATCCGCTCCGTCTTCCTCGGGGGCAACATCGAGCGCCGCAACCTCACCCTGCCTCCGATCGGCCCCGACGGGCGGCCCGTCCAGGAGTCTCAGGGCGACCTGCTGCGCAAACACACCGAGACAGGGCTGAGGATGGGCCGGGAGGCCGTCGAACGCTGCCTGGCCGACTCCGGCGCCGAGCTCGCCGACATCCGCTACCTGTGCTGCGTCACCTCCACCGGACTGCTCACGCCCGGCCTGTCCGCGCTGCTCATCAGGGACCTCGGCATCCATCCGTCCTGCCAGCGCCTCGACGTCGTCGGCATGGGCTGCAACGCCGGGCTCAACGCGCTCAACGCCGTCGCGGGCTGGGCCGGCGGACACCCCGGCGAACTCGCCCTCATGGTCTGCGTCGAGGCCTGCTCCGCCGCCTACGTCTTCGACGGCACGATGCGCTCCTCGGTGGTCAACAGCCTGTTCGGCGACGGCGCGGCCGCCGTCGCCGTCCGCGCGCCCGCGCACCCGGACGACGAGGCGCCGCCGGCCGGTCCGGAACTGCTGAGGTTCACCAGCCACATCATTCCCGAGGCCGTCGCCGCGATGCGCTACGACTGGGACGACGTACACGGCAAGTTCAGCTTCTACCTCGACGCCGATGTGCCCTACGTCGTCGGCGCCCACGCCGAGACCGCGGTCTCCCGTCTCCTCGACGGCACCGGACTGGGTACCGGGGACATCGCCCACTGGGTGGTGCACTCCGGCGGCAAGAAGGTCATCGACGCGATCCGGGTGAACCTCGAACTGTCCCGGCAGGACGTGCGGCACACCACCGGAGTGCTGCGCGATCACGGCAACCTCTCCAGCGGATCGTTCCTGTTCTCCTACGAGCGGCTGCGCGACGAGAAGACCGCCGCTGCGGGCGACCTCGGTGTCCTGATGACGATGGGGCCGGGGTCGACCATCGAGACGGCCCTGGTGCGCTGGTGAGGAAAGGAACTGGTGTGACCATGAAGACCGGACGTGACCGGACGGGACTGCCCGAGGAACTGGGCGTCCTGATCCGGCTCGACGGCGGCAGTCCGCTGCCCGAGCTGACCGCGGCACTGGACGCGGCCTGCGAGCAGGCGGGGGAGCAGCCCGAACGGACCGTTGTGGTCCTGCGGTTCACCCCGTCGCCCGTCCAGCCCCACGAGTGGCCCGGCGGAGCCTCCATTCAGGAGGTCAAACGCTGGGAGCGCGCCCTGCGTCGGCTGGAGCAGCTCGACCACGTCAACATCGCCGTCGTCGAGGGCACGTGCGGCGGACCGGTGCTCGACCTGCTGCTGGCCGCGGACTACCGGATCGCGGGCCCCGACCTGCGGCTGATGCTGCCCGTGAACGAGGGGCACTTCTGGCCCGGCATGACCCTGTACCGGCTGGTGCAGCACATCGGGCTGGCCCGCGCTCGCCGCATCGTGCTGTGGGACTCCGCCATCGAACTCCACGACGCCACGGAACTCGGCATCGTCGACCAGGTCAGCGAGGACCTCACCGAAGCCGTCCACACCGCGGCCGTGCTGCGCGGCCGGCTCTCCGACCGGGAGACGCGCATCCGCAGGCGACTCCTGGAGGAGGCAGCGACCGCCGAGTACGACGACGCGCTCGGTGTCCATCTGGCCGCCTGTGACCGCGAGTTGCGGCGCCTGTCCGACATCGGTCAGGACGCGCCGGAGCGCACGGAGGCGGCCGAATGACGACCCAGGGCTCCCATCTCGTCTCCACCCGGGCCTCCGGCGGCATGTCCACCGGCGCTCCCGCCGCCCTCACCGGCGTCTTCGACGACGACGCGCGGCGCCTCGCCGCGCGCGCCGCCGAAGCCGAGCAGGCCCTCGCCGCACTCCCGTCGGTACCGGGGCGGTCCCCCGGCGAGCGGGCCCGCGCCGCGACTGTCCACGCCGAAGTGCGCCGCCTCCGCCGTGATTTCCTCTCCCGGCACACCGAGACCGTCTACGACCGGCTCACCGACGGCCTGACGCGCCGGCCGAGGCTGCCGGAGCTCGTGGACGCCGCCGCCGGCCTGGTGCCCGGCCTGGTGCCGACCCGCGAGCAGATGGCCGCCGAACGCCGCTTCGTCCAGGCGGAGAAGGAGGGCCGGGAGATCGACCAGGGCCGGTTCTGCGGCGCCGTACTGCGCTCGGCCACCGCCGGCAGGCACCTCGTGGAGACGATGCTCGGTCCCACGCCCCGCGCCCTGGGGCTTCTGGACGGATTCCGCGCCGAGGGCCGCGTCGAACTGGACACCGTCCACGTCGAACGCCGGGGCGCGGCCGCCCACGTCGAGTTCCGCAACCCCCGTCGGCTGAACGCCGAGAACGCCCGACTCATCGCCGATCTCGACACCGCCGTCGACCTCGTCCTGCTCGACCACACGGTCCGTGTCGGCGTCCTGCGCGGCGGCGTCGTCGACCACCCCGCCCACCGGGGGCGGCGCGTCTTCAGCGCCGGAGTCGACCTCACCGACCTGCGCGACGGCCGGATCCCGCTGGTCGACTTCCTCCTCGGCCGCGAACTCGGCTACGTGAACAAGCTCCTCCACGGACTACTCATCGACCCGGCCCCCGGCGCCGGGAGTGAACGGGGCGTCACCAAACCGTGGATCGGGGCCGTCGACACCTTCGCCATCGGCGGCGGCATGCAACTCCTGCTCGCCCTCGACCACGTCGTCGCCGAGGAAGGCGCCTACGTCAGCCTGCCCGCCGCCGAGGAGGGCATCGTGCCCGGTGCGGGCAACCTCCGCCTCACCCGGCAGACGGGATCCCGCCTCGCCCGGCAGATCGTGCTCGGCGGACGCAGGATCGCCACCACCGACCCGGAGGCCTCCACGGTCTACGACGAGGTCGTGCCCGCCGACCGCATGGACGAGGCGGTCGACCGCGCCGTGTCGGGCCTCTCCGCCCCCGCGGTCGCCGCCAACCGGCGCATGCTCACTCTCGCGGAGGAACCGCTCGACCACTTCCGCGTGTACCTCGCCGAGTTCGCCTTCGCCCAGGCGGACCGCGCCTACGCCCCCGACGTCCTCGAGAAGGTCGAACGCCGCTGGCAGGAGCGTGAACGGCGACGCGCCGCACGAGGGAGCCGTACATGACCCGCACCCCCGACCTGTACGAGGCGGACCTCCACGCCTGCCTCGAGGACCCGGTGCTCGGGGCCATCGGCTTCCTCAACGAGGTGATGAGCCGTCATCCCGACGCCATCTCCCTCGCACCCGGCGCCCCCCACCCCGACTTCGTCCAGGCACTGGACCTGCGCGCCCTGACCGACCGCTTCCTCACCCATCTGTGCACCGAACGCGGCCTCGCCCCCTCCCGCGCCGAGCGCATGCTCTACGAGTACGGGCCCGCCCAGGGCCTCATCAACGACCTCGTGACCGAGGCACTCCGCACCGACCAGGGCGTCGACGTCGCGCCGGAAGACGTCGTGATCACCGTGGGCGCCCAGGAGGCCCTTCTGCTCACCCTGCGGGCGCTGCACCGGAACGCCGGCGACCTGCTCGCCGTGGCCGACCCGTGCTACCCGGGCGTCGTCGGCGCCGCACGGCTCCTCGGCATCCCCGTGACCGACGTCCGCGAAGGATCCGCAGGACTCGACGTGGACCACCTCGCCGCCCGCTGTGCCCAGGCCCGCGCCGAAGGCCGTCGCGTCCGCGCCTGCTACGTCGCCCCCGACTTCTCCAATCCCGGCGGCGCCCGCATGTCCCTCGCCGCCCGGCACGCCCTGCTCGACCTGGCGGAGCGCGAGGACCTGCTCCTCGTCGAGGACAACACCTACGCCTTCACCGCCTCCGTGGACGACGCCCTGCCCGGCCTCAAGGCCCTCGACACCCGGCGCCGCGTCATCCACGTGGGCACGTTCGCCAAGGTCGGGTTTCCCGGCGCCCGCGTCGGCTACGCCGTCGCCGACCAGCGGGTCGGTCACCACGGCGGCGAACGGTCGCTCGCCCAGGAACTCGCAGACCTCAAGACCATGGTCACCGTCAACACCTCGCCGCTGTCCCAGGCCGTCGTCGGCGGCCTGCTCCTGGAACACGGGCGCTCCCTGCGGGCGCTGGCCCGGCGCAAGGCCGAACGCTACCGGGCCAACCTCGCCCGGCTGACCGACGCCCTGGAACGGCACCTGGCCGACGGCATGCCGGCGGGAGTCTCCTGGCACCGGCCGGCCGGCGGCTTCTTCGTCCGCGTCGACCTGCCCGTGCCCGCCGACCTCGCGCTCCTGGAGGTGTCGGCGGCCCAGTACGGCGTGCTGTGGGCGCCGATGCGGCAGTTCTCCCTCACCGACCGCGGCGACCGGCAGATCCGGCTGTCGTGCAGCTACCTGGAGCCCGACCGGATCGAGACCGGTGTGCGGCGCCTCGCGTCCTTCCTCACCAAGGAGGCCGCAGGATGACGAACGGCCACCACAAGCAGGCCGCCTCCCAACGCCCCACGAAAGGCACCCGTCGATGCGCCTGAACAGTTACGACGACTTCACCCCGCTGAAGGAGGTCGTCCTCGGCTCGGCCGACGGATACCTCGACCGGGTGCGCGACATGTCGTTCGACATGTTCATCAGCGACAACCTCTCCGGAGCCCGCGGCTACTACCCCTCCATCTCCACCTGGCGCGACAGCGAGGAACGCCGCAACCGCAACACCCCCCACCGTCTCGCGCAGAAGGAGCACTTCCTCGGCGAACTCGTCGAGGACGTCGAAGGCCTCGCCGCACAGCTCACCGCACTCGGCGTCACGGTGCACCGGCCCCTGCCTCCCGCCCCGTCGACGGCCAGGGTCGCCACCCCCGCCTTCGAGGCCGCCATCACACCCCCGCTCAACCTGCGCGACAACACCCTGATCATGGGCGACGAGATCATCGAGACCCCGCCCATGCTGCACGACCGCTACTTCGAGACCCAGTTCCTCAAGCCGGTCTTCCTGGAGTACTTCCGCGGCGGCGCCCGCTGGACGACCATGCCGCGCCCGATGATGACCGACCACTCCTTCGACCCCGCCAACGTCGCCCACGCCGCCCCGAACATCGAAGTACCCCTCGACCCGCGGCCGTCGCCGAACGACGTGGGCATCGAGCCGATGATCGACGGGGCCAACTGCCTCCGGCTGGGGCGCGACCTGATCGTCAACGTCTCCAACGCCAACCACGCCCTCGCCTTCGAATGGCTCCGACGCCACCTCGAAGGACGCTTCCGCGTGCACCGCATGGACCGGCTGACCCAGAGCCACATCGACTCCGTCGTGGTCCCCCTGCGCCCCGGGACCCTGCTGCTGCGCGACCCGGGAGTCGTCGACTACCTGCCCGAGGCCCTGCGCGGCTGGGACGTCGTGGTCCCGCCGCCGCCCGGTACCGACGACTACCCGCAGTACGCGAACGACGACCCCATCCCGGCGAGCCCCTACATCGACCTCAACGTGCTGTCCGTCGACGAGGACACCGTCATGGTCAACGACGCCTGCAAGACCCTCATGGCCACCCTGGAGAAGCACGGCTTCACCGTCGTCCCCGTCCGGCACCGGCACCGGCGCCTGTTCGGCGGCGGCTTCCACTGCTTCACCCTCGACACGGTGCGCACCGGTGGAGCCGAGGACTACCTGGCCTGAGCGCGCCGCCCCGTCCGTACGCCGGTTCATCGATCAGCAGGAGCGTCCCGATGCAGGAAACAGCACCCGACCCGGTCGCCGGGCAGGCGGCGGCGCCCGCCCCGCCGGAGGACTCCGTCGCGGCTCTCGCCCTGGCGTGCTCGGCGGACGCGGCCGCCGTGAGGTTCGCCGTGCGCCTGAAGGTCGCCTCCGTGCTGCTGGGCGTGGCCCCCATGGACCCCGACGCCTCCTGGCGCGACCTGGTGCGGCACGTGGGCACCGACGAGGGACGTGCGCAGGCGGAGGAGGTCTGGGCGGACGCGGCGGCGACAGCCGGTATGACCGCGGAGCGCCTCGGCGGCTACGAACTGCGCGCGCTGCGCCTGATGACGCAGGACCCGGACCAGCCGCACACCCGGCACGGACTCCTCTCGCCCGAGGAGACCGAGGCCGTCGTCGCGCGTGGCGCCGGCCCCGTACGGCCGATGCCCGGACGCCGCTTCCACGAACTCTTCGAGGAGCGCGTCCGCCGGCATCCCGACGCCGTGGCCGTCGTGCACGGGAGCACCACCCGCACCTATCGCGAACTCAACGACGAGGCCAACCGGATCGCCTGGGCGCTGCTGCGCGAAGGACTGGAGCCGGAGGACGTGGTGGCCGTCGTCACCGAACGCCACGTGCGGTGGCCGGCCGCCGTGCTCGCCGTGTTCAAGGCGGGGGGCTGCTATCTGCCGCTCGAGCCGGGGTTCCCCGCCTCGCGCGTCGCGAGGACCCTCGCCCGCAGCCGGTGCCGCTGGGTGCTCGCCGACCCCCGGGTGCCCTCCCTGGACGAGGCACTCGGCGCCACCGACACGGTGGTCCGCCGGATGACCGTCGAGGAACTCGCCCGGAGCGACGGGCCCACGCACGACCCCGAGGTCGCCGTGGCCGGGGACCAACTCGCCTACGTGTACTTCACCTCGGGGTCCACCGGCGAGCCCAAGGGCGCCATGTGCGAGCACGACGGCTTCCTCAACCACCTCTACGCCAAGATCGAGGACCTCGGGATCCAGGAGGGCGACACCGTCGGGCAGACGGCACCGCAGTGCTTCGACATCTCCCTGTGGCAGCTCGTGTCGCCCTTCCTCGTCGGCGGCCGCGTGCTGCTCGTCGAGCAGGAGGCCGTGCTCGACGTCAGCCGGTTCGTGGACCTCGTCAACCACCACGGCGTCCAGGTGCTCCAACTCGTACCCACCTACCTCGAACTCGTCCTCGCCGAGGCCGCCCGGGGCCGCGCCTTCCTCCCGCACCTGCGCGTCATGGCCGTGACCGGGGAGGCGCTCAAGAAGGAGCTGGTCCGCCGCTGGTTCGAGAGGTTCCCCGGCGTCCCCCTCGTCAACTGCTACGGCCTCACCGAGGTCAGCGACGACTCCCACCACGGCGTCATGCGCACCGTGCCGGCCCACCCCTCCGTGCCGCTCGGCGACACCATCCGCAACTGCCGCGTCTACGTCATGGACGAGCAGCTCCATCTCGTCCCCGACGGTGCCCCGGGCGAGATCGTCATCGCCGGCGTCTGCGTCGGCCGCGGCTACGTCAACGACCCCGACCGCACTGCCGCCGTCTACCACCAGGATCCCCTGCATCCCGCCGAACGCCTCTACCGGTCCGGTGACTTCGGCCGCAGGGTGCCGTCCGGTGAGCTGGAGTACCTCGGGCGGCGGGACGAACAGGTGAAAATCAGTGGTTTCCGCATAGAGATCGGAGAGATCGAGGACCGCCTGCTCCAGACTCCCGGCATCCGCGACGGCGCCGTCGTCGTCGCCGGCACCGACGACGACCCCCAACTCGTCGCGTACTACACGGGCGAGGACGCCCCCGACGGCCCGGAGACCGCACGGGTCCTCGGCACCTCTCTGCCCCACTACATGGTGCCGCCCCGGCTCCACCACGTCCGCGAACTCCCGCTGTCCGGCAACGGGAAGATCGACAAGAAGGCTCTCACCGCACGCGCCCGCGAGAAGGCTCACGCCCGGAGGACCGGCGGCACCGGCGCGCCGAACCTCGACACCGCCACCGAACGGCGGGTCGCGGACATATGGGCACGGCTGCTGCGCGTGCCAGGGGAACGCATCGGACGCGACAGCCGCTTCACCGACCTGGGCGGCACCTCGCTCTCCGCGATCCGTCTGGCCATCGAGCTCGAACGCCAGGTCACCGTCGCCGAACTCCGTGACACCCACACGGTCGCCGACCTCGCCGCCCTGCTGGACAGCAAGTCCGCCCCCGCCCCGGCACGCCCCGCCGATGGCCCGGCCCCGCTGCCCGTCCTCGACGCCCGCACCGCCGACCCGGACCCCGCCGCGCGCGCCGACGCGCACCGCGCCGCGGCCCTGGACGCCCTCGCCGCCTCCGGCGCCGTCATGCTTCGCGGCGTCGGCGCCCGCACCCCCGCAGACGTCGCGCGCGTCGCCGCCGCGCTCGGCATCGAACCGATGACGGAACGGGAGGGCTTCGCGCCCCGCACCGCCCTCGCACCCGGCGTGTACTCCGGCAGCCACTGGCCCGCCGAAGACCCGATGTGCATGCACCACGAGCTGAGCCACGCCGCCACCGTCCCCGGCACCCTGCTCTTCGCATGCCTCAGCGCACCCGACAGCGGCGGCCGCACGACCGTCGCCGACTCCCAGCAGGTCCTCACCGCGCTCCCGCCCGACCTCGTGGCTCCCTTCGCCGAGCACGGCTGGCTGCTGCGCCGCGCCTACCACGACGTCGGCCTCTCCTGGCCCGAGGCGTTCGGCAGCACCGACCGTACGCCGGTCGACACCTACTGTGCCGAGGCCGCGGTCGACAACACCTGGCTCCCTGACGGCCGCCTGGTGACCCGCCAGCGCCGCACCGCGGTGGTGGCCCACCCCCGCACCGGGGTGCCCGTCTGGTTCAACCAGATCGCCTTCCTCAACGGCCTCACCCTGGAACCCGCGATCCGGGAGTACCTCACCGACGTGTACGGCCCTGACGGACTGCCCTTCGACACCGCCGCAGGCGACGGCACCCCCGTCACCGCCGACGCGGTCGAGAGGATCAACGCCGTCTACGACCGGTTCACCGTGGGGGAGCTCTGGCAGGAGGGTGACGTCCTCCTCGTCGACAACATCCGCACGGCCCACGCCCGGGAACCGTACGAGGGCGACCGGCAGATCGCCGTCGTCCTCGGTGACCCACTGCAACTGCCAGGCCACGTCCTGCCGCTCGGCGACGGCGGACCGTCGTGACACCTTCCGGCCCCGCCGTCCGCGACGGCCGGTCCACGCCCGGCGCCCCGGCCGGGCCGGTCGTCCTGCCGGCGACGTACGCCCAGGAACGCGCCTGGCTCGCCTCCCGCCTGGCCCAGGACCCGCCCACCTACTGCGCCGTGGACGAGTTCCCCCTGCACGCGGCCGTGACCGCGAACGACCTCGTGCACGCCCTCCAGGTGCTCATGGACCGCCACGAGCCCCTGCGCACCGTCCTGCGCACCGTGGACGGACAGCTCTGCCAGGAGGTGCACCCCCACCCGGAGCCTCAGATCGAGCTGCTCGACCTGAGCGCGTACGACCACGCCGCACAGGCCGAGGAGCGGCGCTCCCTGCACGCCCGGCTGGCCTGCGGCCCGTTCGACCCGCACCGGGCACCCCAGTGGCGCGCGGCCGTCCTCGATCTCGGGGAGGGAGCCTGGTCGGTGGTGTTCGCCGCCCACCACACGGTGTACGACACCGCCTCCGGGTTCCACGTCCACGCCGAACTCACCGAACTCTGCGCAGCCGCCGAGGAAGGACGCGACCCCCGCCTGCCCCGGCTCCCCTTCGGCTACGGCGCCTACGCACGGCGCGAACGCGGCCGGCCCGTCGCCGGCGCGCCCGCCGACCACTGGCGGACCCGTCTGCACGGACTGCCGCCCGTGCACACCGTGCCGCTGGACAGGCCGCGCCCGGCCTCCCGTACCTTCCGCGGCGCCGAGGTGCGCACCGCCCTGCCGGCCGGCACCGCAGCAGCCCTGACCGGCGCCGCCCGTCACCACGGCACCCGGCCCGTGATGCTGTTCCTCGCTGCCTGGACCGCCCTGCTCCACCACCACTCCGGCGCGGAGGACGTCGCTGTGGGCCTGCCCGTCGCCGGGCGGGACGACCCCGCGACCCGCTCCATGGTCGGTACCTTCGTCAACATGCGCGTTCTGCGGGCCGACCTCTCGGGCGACCCCGACGGCACCGAACTCGTCCGCCGCACCACCGCCGCCGTCCGGGCCGACGAACCGTACGACATCCCCTTCCAGAGCCTCGTCGAGCTCCTCGCGGCGCCGCGTCTGCCCGGCGTACCGCCCCTCTACCAGCTGGCCTTCAACCACACCCCGGCCGGCGGTCTCGGCCCGCCCGTCTCCTCCTGCGAGGAGGACCTCCTCCTCGACGTCGCCGACAGCGGCGTCCGCCTCGTCTACGACACAGCCCTCTTCGGCCGCCTCACCGCCGACACCCTGCTGGCCGACTACCTGCGGCTGCTCGCCGCCCTGCTCGACGCGCCAGGCACCCGCCTCTCCGCGCTGCTCCCCGGCACGCTCGCGCGGCGCACACCCCGCCCCGCGGCCACTTCGCCGCGCGCGGGGACGGCCCCACGCGACGTGGTCGAGGAACGGGTGGCGGCCGTCTGGCGGACCCTGCTCGGCACCGGCGCCGTAGACGTCCACGAGGACTTCTTCACCGCGGGCGGCCACTCGCTCCAGGCCCTGCGCCTGCTCGCCCGCCTCGCCCCGGAGCGGGAGAGCGGCATCACCCTGCGGACCTTCTTCGCCGACCCGACGGTGGCCGGACTCGCCACCGCCCTGAAACGCACCCTTCCCGGGAGGACAGCATGGCGGTGACCGGCCGGATCGAAGGCACACCCAGCGACGTGTGGCACGAGGAGGTGCTCGCCGCGCAGTTCGCCTACGAAGCCGAACACTTGCTACCCCACTACGTCGCCGTCGAGCGGGCCCTCCTGCGCGAGTACCTGCGGATGGGACTGGTCGACATCGCCGGTGCGGCGGCCCTCGACGCCCGCCTCGGCTCGCTCGACGCCGACATACCGAGCGCCGACCCCACACAGAACATGTCCGACATCTCCTTCGCGCTGGAACACCACGTCCAGTCCGGGCCCACCCCGCCGTTCGCCGCCTGGCACGTCGACCGCAGCCGCAACGACGCCCAGGTGTGCGCCCAGCTCATGGCCGCCCGCACCAACTTCCGTGCCATCGCGTCGGACCTCCTGGAACTGGGACGGGCCGTCACCGTCCTCGCCGGCCGCCACACCGACACACCCATGCCCGGTTACACCCACGGCCAGGCCGCACAGATCATCACCCCCGGCTACCACCTCGCCGCCCTCGCCGCAGAGACCAACGCCGCACTGCGCCGCATGCTGCACACCTACGACGAGACGGACGCCTGCCCCCTGGGATCCGGCGCCATGGCCGGCCAGGAACTGCCCTGGGACCGCGCCCGGCTCGCCGCCCACCTCGGCTTCGCCCGCGCCCAGCCACACGCGCTGGTCGGTGTCGCCTCCCGCACCTGGACCGTCTCCATGGCCACGGACCTCGCAGGCTACGCCGCCGTCCTGAGCCGCTTCACCACCGACCTGATGACCTGGAGCGGCAGCGGCTTCGGATTTCTCGACCTGCCCGACAGCCTCACCGGCATCTCCGCCGCCATGCCGCAGAAACGCAACTTCCCCGTACTCGAACGCATCCGCGGACGCTGCGCCCACGTCGTCGGACGGGCGGCGGACCTCGTCGCCGGACAGCGCAACACCCCCTACAGCAACACCGTCGAGGTGTCCAAGGAGACCGGCTCCCACCTGCACACCCAGGCCGGAGCCATGCGCTCCCTGCTGCGCCTGACGCACGCCGTCGTCACCGGAGTCACCTACCACACCGACCGGATGCGTACCGCCTGCGCCGAGGACCACCTCGGAGGCTTCACCCTCGCCAACCGCCTCACCCTGGACTGCCGCATCCCCTGGCGTACCGCCCAGATCGTCGCCGGACGCTACGTCAAACGCGCCGTCGAACAGGGGCTGCGCGCCGACCGCCCCGACGCCGGCCTGCTGCGCGCCTGCGCGGCCGAGTCCGGGTACGAGGTGGACCGGGCCGCCGAACTGCTCGCCGAGTCCTTCGACATCGACCGCGGACTGCGCGCCAAGAACTCGTCGGGCTCCACCCACCCCGACAGGGTCGGAGAGTTCCTCGCCGAGGAGGAGAGCGAACTCGACCGGCTCGGCGCCGAGTGGTCGTGCCGGAACGCGGCGGCCCGGCCGGTCGACACCCCCCTGACCGCCCAGGACCTCGCATGACCTGGCCGCCGACGGCAGCCCGCCGGGTGGCCGTGGACATCGACGAGGGCACAGGGGCCGCTCGCGGCACGTTCGGGGAACTCCTCCAGGGTGTCCTGCCCGACGGCACCGCCTTCCTCGTCACCCTTCCCATCAGCCTCGGCAGCCGCGCCAGGTTCCGCTACGACCGGCACGGTCCGCTGCACGTCTACCCCGCGCACAAGACCAAGTCGCTCGGGCTGGCGCGGTCCATGCTCGACACGCACGGGGCCGGCGGGGGAGGAACCCTTCTTCTGGACAGCGACCTGCTCGTCGGTAAAGGCCTCGCCAGCTCCTCCGCCGACCTCGTCGCGACGGCCCGCAGTGTCGGCGTGGTACTCGGCCTCGACACCTCGCCGGGCGCCGTCGAGGACTGGCTGCGCCCCGTCGAACCGACCGACGGGGTCATGCACCCGGGCGTCGTCGTCTTCGAGCACCGCGCCGTTCGGCTCCGCGCCCACCTCGGCGCGCTGCCGCCCGTCACCGTCGTCGCGGTCGACGAGGGCGGACGTCTCGACACCGTCGCCCACAACCGGCGTCCCCCGCACGTTCCGTCCGCGCTGCGGCACGAGTACGCGTGGCTCGTCAGCGAGCTCGCCGACGCCGTCCGTGCCGAGGACCTGCACGCCGTCGGCGCCGTCACCACACGCAGCGCGGTACTCAACCAGCGTCTGCTGCCCAAGCGCAATCTCGAGGCAATGACCGGCATCGCCGAACGCCTTGGCGCGCCCGGCGTGGTGTGCACGCACAGCGGTACGATGCTCGGCCTCCTGCTGGACGCCACCGACTCCGGGTACCGGAAGAGGCTCGAAGCGGCGCGCTCAGCCTGCGCGGCGCTCCCCGGAACCCTCTCCGTCTACCGGTCGGCCGCCGCGGACCGGTAGACGGGGAGGAGTCCGGACCGGTCACACCGGAGCGGACTCCGCGCTCTTCGTCCAGTGCATGCCGTCCTGGGAGACGACCAGCCCGTTCTTCACGGCCGGAGCGTCGTCGGCCGGCTCGCCGAAGGCGGCCTGCATCTGGATGCGGTGTCCTTCCCAGTGGACGTCGCGGGACTGCTGCCGCAGGTCCTTCTTGCGCTGTTCCCGGTAGGAGTCGGAGGTCAGCGCCGTATCGTCCGAGGCGCCGCCGCCCACAAGGCCGACGAACGCCCCGGCACCGGGCGCGGGGTCATGGGTGACGCGCCGCGCATCGCTGAAGTACTGCTGCTCGTCGCGGGTGACGTCGTAGAAGCTGACGAGGAAGTCGTGGAAGGTCTGGTACTCCGTGCGGTACCTGGCCTCGTACTCCGCGAAGCACTCCTCCTCCGCCAGCTCGCCGCTGAGCACGGTGTTGATCGAACGCGCGGCCAGCAGTGCGCTGAACGTGGCCATGTGCACGCCTGAGGAGAACAGGGGGTCGATGAAGCCCACCGAGTCGCCCACCAGCGTCATGCCCGGACGCCAGAAGGTCTCGTGCAGGTACGAGTAGTCCTTGCGCACGCGGATCTCGCCGTACGGTCCCTCGGTCACGCGCTCGGCCTCGGACAGGTAGTCGGCGACGAGAGGACAGTCGGCGATCATCTCGGCCAGCGCCTCGCCACCGTCGCCCCGGATCCGGTCCGCGCAGTCCTTGCGCACCACCGCGCCCACCGAGGTGAGTGTCTCGGTCAGCGGGATGTACCAGAACCACCCCGAGTCGAAGGCGACGCACGTGATGTTGCCGCTGTTCGGCTCGGGGGCCCGCTTCCCGCCCTCGAAATAGCCGTAGAGCGCGATGTTCTGGAAGAACTCCGAGTAGAGCCGCCGGCCGCCGATGCGCCCCTGCAGCCGGCTCTGGTTGCCGGAGGCGTCGACGACGAACCGGGCGCGCGTCTCTCGTTCGATGCCGTCCTCGTCCTTGTAACGGACCCCGGACACCCGGCCGTCGTCCTCCAGGACGTCGCGGACCGCGCAGCGCTCACGGACCACGACGCCCTTGCGCCGGGCGTTGTCGAGGAGCAACTGGTCGAACTTCATGCGCTCGACCTGGTAGGCGAACGAGGTGGGGCCCGCGAACTTCTCGGAGAGCGCGAAGTCGAAGGTCCACGGTTCGGTGTTGGAGCCCCAGCGGAACGTGCCGCCACGCTTCTTCGTGAACCCGGCACCGTGCAGTTCCTCGGAGACACCGAGGAGGGCGCATATTCCGTGCACCGTGGACGGCAGCAGGGACTCGCCGATCTGGTGCCGGGGAAAACTCTCCTTCTCCAGAAGCAGGACCCGGTGGCCCTGCATGGCAACGAACGTCGCGGCCGACGACCCGGCGGGGCCGCCTCCGACGACGATCACATCGAACGACTCTGCCGATTCCGAATCGCCGGTACTGGTCATTGGGGGCCTTCCGACCGAGGGGGACCGGCCGACGTGAACGGCCGGCGGCAACCATGACGAGGTCGTCCGGACGGAAGCCTCGCGGACCGTGACCGGCTGGGCATCGGTGTGAGCCACCGTTACGTGCGGGGTGCCCCGCGCTCACACCATCGGCGAGAAGAAGTAGGTGTTGCGGACCTCGAAGAGCAGGTCGTCGTCCAGCCGGAAGAAGTCGGCGAACCTGAGTTCCACTTCGCTGCCGTCCTTCAGCGTCCCGCGGAACCCGCCCTCGACAGCGGCGTCGTGAGCGCCGACCACGAGCTTGACCACGGTGTGGCACCCCCTGTCGATGACCCGCTGACCTCGGTAGAAGGCGTCGAGCCCGTCCCGGCCGACGATGGGGTCGTAGCCCGGCCGCTCATACACCGCACGCCGGGCGAAGAGCCCGACCACTCCCTGCACGTCTCCGTCGTCCACCAACGCGTAGTAGCGGTGGATCCGTTCGGCGATCTGCTCCACCTCGAAAGCGGTCATGCCGTTACCTTCCGGTCAAAGGCGCTCAGTGCGCTCCGCGCGACGGGGAGGCGACTGGCGCTGGGGGTGGGGGGAGTGGGGGTCCTGACTCCGGTGCGGGGGCGGACCCGGCGGGCAGCAGGCGAACGGCCTGGCTCCGCGGCTCCTCCAAGACTAGACACACTTCGCCGCGTTCGGCAGACCGGCGGCGGACGAAGTACGGTCCGCGACGGCGGTGTTCACACCGGCGGCCGGCCTCAGGCCCTCGTCTCGCCACGGACGGCGGTCTGCGGCCGGCCCAGCGCGCTCCGCAACTCCTTGCGCCCCGACAGGCCGAGCTTGCGGTAGACGGAGGTGAGGTGCACCTCCACCGTACGGCGTGTCACGAAGAGCACCTCCGCGATCTGCAGGTTGGTCCGTCCCGTCGCCGCCAGCTCCGCCACCTGCTTCTCACTGCGGGTGAGTTCGCCCGCCCTGCGGGACGCGGCGCGCCCGGGCCGCGCCCCAGCGCTGAGCAGAAGACCGTGGGCCTCGTCGTGGAGGGTGTGGGCCCCGAGGGCGTGGGACTCCTCCCACCCCCGGCGCAGTACCGTCCGGGCCTGGCTGGTGTGTCCGGCCCCCAGCAGCGCACGGCCGCGGGCCACACGTGCCCGCGCCAGCGACAGCGCGGCGCCGCTGTGGGCCAGCACGGTCTCCGCGTCCGTGAACAGCTGCAGCCGCTCGTGCTCGTCGCCCGCCGAGGCCAGCAACTCCAGTGCGGTGCCCAGGGCGACAGGGAAGCCGGCGGCGTGTGCGAGAGCCACCGCCCGGGTGGCGAGACGGCCGGCCTCCGCACGGTCGCCGAGGGCCAGGTGGGCGTGTCCGGCCCAGTACCACCAAGGCGAAGCGGCCGGGTTCGTCCGATGCCACATGTCCTGCCGGCGGCCGCACTCCGTGAGATCGGTCAGGGCGGCCCCGGGGTCGCCCTGGACCAGCCGAAGGCGCCCGCGGGCACCGAGGAACTCGCTCCACTGCCAGGCGTCGTCGACCGTGCCCGGCGGCACCGTGCCTGCCAGGGCGTCGGCCGCCGCGACGTCGCCCCGGTCGAGCAGAGCGTGCAGCCTGTATGCCAGCGCGAGCGTCTGGTGATGGGTGACCTGTGCCCCGGGCGTCGACCCCAGGGCTTCGGCCGTGGAACGGAGCGCGTGGTCCAGGCGCCCCAGCCGCTGGGCGGCCTCGGCGTCGAGGGCGAGCAGACCGGCCCGCAGCCGGCCGGGCACGGTGTCGGTGCCTTCCAGGAGCTGCTGGTAGATGTGGGCGGCGTCGGCGGGCCGGTCCGCGTACGCCAACGTGGCGCCCGCAGCGGCCAGGGTGACGGTGGAGTCGGTGATCGGAGTGGCGGCCCGCACCACCCGGTTCGCGGCGGCAAGAGCCTGCGGAAGGAGCTCCGTCCGGCTCATCGCGATGAAGGCACGGCCCGCGAGCAGGGCTCGCTCGGCCGGGGTCGCGCCGGGCAGGTCCAGGCGCAGCGAGACCGTTTCGAGGAGATTGGTGCAGGCGTCGAGGTTGTCGGTCGCGGCCATCAGCATGTCCGCCTCCAGCCGCTGGAGACGCGCTCGCCCGGAGGGCGAACCGGTGTCCTGCACAGCCAGTAACTCCGCCGCGCGTCCCATCCGGCCGGTGCGGGTCAAGGCGCCGACGAGTGCGCTGAGTGCCGTCAGACGCAGGCCGGGATCGGTCAGGCGGTCCAGTACGGACGTCAGGTGACCGATACAGGCGTCCGCGTCCACCCATCCCTCCGCGACACCCAGTTCCATCACCAGGACCGGGTCGCAGGTGTCCTCGTGGCCGTGCGGGACACAGGACCTCAGCAGGTCCACCGCGTGTTCCGCCGCCCCCCGGAGCATGGCCGTGCGGGCCTCCTCCCGCAGTACGGCCCGCGCCCACGGCTCTCGTGTCGTGGCCGGGGACTCGAGCAGGTGCTCGGCGATGCCGGCGGCCGGTGCTCCGCTGTCGTGCAACAGCCGGGCGGCTCGGCCGTGCAGGTCCGCACGGGTCCGGGGCGGGGTGCCCGTCAGGACCGCGTTCCGCACGGCGCGGTGCGCGAGGGACCAGACGTCCGCAGCGGACTCCTGTGCCAGCCCGACCGCCTCCAGCCGGCGAAGGGAACGGGTGAACGCGGTCGTCTCCACCCGCGCGAGACCGGCCCCGGTCGTGGTCGGTGTCCGCTCGCCCAGAACGGCCACGGCCTGCGCGGCGCGTACGGTGACGGGGGACCGCTCATGCAGGAGGCGTCTCGCCCGCCGTCCGAAAACCGGGATGTCGCCTTCGCTCGCGGCTGCCAGCCCGGCGCTCGTCAGCGGTTGTCCCAGCTTGCGCAACCCGGCGACCAGGCTCGTCACCAATGCGGGATTGCCACCGGTCGCAGTCAGGCAGTCCGCCTGGAACCCGGCCTCGACGGCGCTCCCCGTCAGTCGGCTGACGACCGTACCGATGCCCGGCCCGGTCAGCGGCCGGGGCCTGACGGTCTCGACCATCGAGCGCGGCACCCAGTCCACGGGCGTGACCGGCTCCTCGCTGTCACGCCAGCCGAGGGCCAGCAGGACCGTCAGATCGTGCCGGGTGCGCAGGAGACGCACGAGCGCTCTGATCGACTCGACGTCGGCCCGGTCCGCGTCGTCGATCGACAGGAGCGTGGGACGCGTCGTCGTAGCGGAACCCACCACCTGCCGGTACAGCAGGAGCGGTTCGTGCGGGGCAGGCGCGGCGACGTCGGGCGAGGAGAACGGCACACGTGCCTGCCCGGACGGAACCCGGGAGCCGAGGTGGAGGAGCCCTTCGCGAGCCCCCGCCATCTCCACGACCCGCAGGCCGCGCCGCTGTGCTGCCTGGGCCAGGGCCCGCAGGAGCGCCGTCCTGCCGATGCCGCCCGGCCCCTTGACCACGACAAGACCGGTGCGCCCCGCGGCGGTCCGCCGGAGGAGGTCGCGCAGGACCGCCGTCTCACGCTCGCGTTCGACCAGCGGAAAGCCCTGCCCGGCGGACAGCTCCTGGTCGTGGACGCCCGACGTAGCGATGCCGTGTCCGGTGCGAGTACGCCGCCGTCCGGGGCCTGACGTGCCGGTCACTTCGTTCCGATGCTCGACGGCAGGGCATGACGCCCGCTGATGTCCAGCTTGCGGTACGCGTTGGTCAGGTTCCGCTCGATCATCCGCGTCGACACCCGGAGCCGCTGTGCGATGTCCGCGTTGCGCAGACCGGCCGCTGCCAGCCGGGCGACCCGCGCCTCGGACGGGGTGAGCTCGGGCCGAGGCTCCGGGACGGCGGGGCTCCGCCCGATCTGCGCCCCGATCTGTCGCGTCAGGCGGTCCGTACCGCAGGCGACGGACAGCGCTCGGGCCCGCTGCAGAGCTTTACCGGCCCGCAGCCCGTCCACGCCCGGCCGACTGCCGTACGCGTACAGCGCCCGGCACAGCTCGTCGAGGTTCGTGGACCCTTCCAGTACGGACACCGCCTCCGCCAGCAGCTCCGTTCCCCGGCGGCCGGGCGTGACGCGTCCCAGCGCCACCAATGCCCGTCCCTCCACGGACGGCGCGCCCCACTTGCGGGCCTGCTCCACCCCGAGGTGTCCCGCGGCCAGCGCCCGGTCCTGCTCGCCGAGCCGGTGATGCATCAGGGCGGCGTGGGCGGACCAGGGCAGCACGGCCGGATTCGACCAGCCGATCCGCTCCAGCCGCTCGCCCGCCGTACGGAAATGGTGGAGGGCGATGAGATCCTGCCGACGGCGGGCAGCGAGCAGGCCGCGCGCCATGTGCAGGAGGGCGGCGTGGTACTGGTCCTGGTGGTGGGGCAGGTCGTCGGCGAGGCACTCCTCGGCCAGTTCGGGCTCGCCGTTGTGCAGGGTGACGATGGCGAGGACCGCGGAGCGGATGGCCGTAAGGGCATTGACCTCGGAGTCCACCACGACATCGGCCCGTACCATCGTCTGCCGGGCCTCGGCGATCCGGCCGTGGGAGAGGGCCACCACGGTGCGCTCCGCCCGCAGCACGGCGGCCTCCGCGTCAGAACCCCGGTGGTCGACGAGTCGGCCGACCGCGTCCAGCCAGGGAACGGCCTCCTCGGTGTGCTCTGCGGCAGCCAGGGCGTTCACCACCAGAGGCAGCGGGGTGTGGGCCTGTCGCGGATCCGGCGGCTCCAGGGCCAGTATGCGCGTCCCGAGGTCCGCCAGACGCTTCGCCGGTGCGGTGTTGGTGACGAACGCGATGTGTATCAGCGCGGCGAGCAGTTCCCGTTCGCCCACTGTCCCCACGGGCGGTCGAGGCCCCAGCTCTTCGAGCCTGCGCAGGGCGGACGAGTGGATCGCGGGGTCCTGGTCGCACAGGACGTAGTGGCGGGCCTCCAGGCGCAGCGAGAGCTCGGCCGCGGCGGCATCGGCCGAGCTCAGGCTCCGCAGCTCGGCGGCCAGGCCCTGGGTCAGGAGGGCGATACCGGACTGCGACGGCTGGTAGAGCAGCGGGCCCAACTGGACCGCCGCGTCGGCACGGGTCAGGGGAGAGCCGAACAACGGCAGCGCCTCGACCACGTGCCGCAGCGCGGCGAGGGTCGCGAACCCTCGCTCCGCCTTGGCGAGGTCGGTCAGTACCCGGGCCCGGAGCGGTCCGGTGCACGAGCCGTCCAGCAGGGCCTGGCGCAGATAACGGGCCGCGTCGCGCGGTGCCCCCCGCGTCAGCGCGCTGTCTGCGGCGGCCCGCAGAATCCTCACGGCCTGGGGATCCTGCAGGGTTTGCACCGACATGAGCTGCCCGGCCGCGGCCTCCACCGAGTGCCCCGCCCGGTGCAGCAGCACCGCGGCGCGGTTGCGCATGACCGTGAGCTCGTCCGCCGGGATGCCGTCCGCCAGCGCGTCCCACAGCAGCGTGCCGTCCTCCCCGGTCCCCGGCCGGCCCAGCCCCCAGAGGCCCAGTGCGCCGACCGCCCGCACGTACGCGGGCGCTTCCAGGCCCGCCAGTTGCGCCACGACCCGCTGGTCGGCCTCGCCGCCCAGGACGCACAGCGCGTGCACGACGCGGCGGACCGGGTCGGGCTGGGACCGCAGGAACGCCGACAGGTACTGGCAGAGACTGTCCGAGCGCAGCGTACGCGCGAGTTCGGCATGCTCGGCCCGAGGCCTCAGACCTCGGGAGTACGCCTCGTCCAACAGCGACCGCAGCAGTAGCGGACTGCCGGCGGAACGCATCTGCACGGCCGCCACGAACTCCGCGTCCGCGGCACCGCTCAACGCCGTACCGACCCACCGGCGCACGGAATCGGGGCCGAGAGCACCCAGCCGGATCCTGTGGTCCGCCGCGTCCACCAGTCCGTGCAGGGCGGAGCCCGTATCCGGCACGACACCGGACGGCAGCGAGAGGGCGAACACCGTTCGGCGGTCATGCCGCACGGCCAGGCACTTCGAGAGCTCCGTCAGCGACTCCGCGTCGGACCACTGCAGGTCGTCGACGACGACGAGGACCGGGCCGTCGCCGGACAGACCGTCCAGGACGGACGCCGACGGCACCCGCCCACCGACCGGTTCGGGACGCGAGTCGCAGGGGGCCCGTCGCTCCCTGCCGAACTCCGCGGCGGGGGAGAAGCCCGCGGCCGGGGAGAAGCCCGCGGACCCCACCAACTGGTCCACCACACCACACGCCAGCCCCCGCTCCGAGCGGGACGCCTGGGCCCTGAGCACCAGGAAACGCTCGTCCCGCGCCCGCTGCGAGAGGGCTTCGAGGAACGACGATCTGCCCGTGCCGAGCGGCCCCTCGACCAGGAGCAGAGATCCGTGTCCTGCCTCGGCACGTCGCAGGGCGGCAACCGCCAGCGTCAGTTCGGCCTCACGTTCCAGTAGCACCAGTGCCGTCCTGTTCTCGTGCGACCCTCGGCGGCCGTCGCCGTACGTACTCCTACCCATCTTCGAGCCGCCGAGTGCCGGGACAGCCCGCTGCCGGCCCGGATTCCGGGAGGCACTGCTCGTGCGGACGGCTCGCGCACCGGGGCGGCCCCACGCTCAGGGGGCCAGCGTGCAACGGGTGAAGATGTCCGTCAGCTCCCGCGCCAGGCGGCCCAGGTCGGCCACGGGGAACAATTCGTGATGGCGGACCACGTTGTCGAGGGCGCCCTGCACGGCCAGCGCCAGCACCGGCGGGTCCGGGATGCGGAACTCGCCCGCACGGCAGCCCTCTTCGAGCAGCGCGACCAGAGTCTCCACCGACAGGGCGCTGCGCGCGACGTCGTCAAGTCCGAGGGCCGGCCGTTCGCGGACGAGTCCGGCGATCTCGGTGAGTGCCCGTGCATGCGCCGGGTAGCGGGTCATGAAGACGAAGTGAAAGGAGATGTAAGCACCCAGTTTCCCGCGATACGTCGTCTCCTCCGCGAGGTGGCCGGTCCGAAGCGTGCCCGCCTTCTCCAGGATGCTCCGCGTGACTTCCCGCAACAGTTGTTGTTTTCCCGCGAAATGGTAGGAGATCAGACCGGTACTGCTCAGATTGGCATGTCTGCAGATCGCCGTGAACGATGTCCTCGTGTAGCCGATCTCGGCCAACGTCTCGATCGTCGCCTCGACGATCTGTGTCCTCCGTGCGTCCTGGGTGAAAGTGCGGCCGCGCACGGGTCGGGACGGCAGTTCCCTGTACATCGTGTCCTCGGATCGACGGTAACAGGCGAATGTTCTGTTCCAGGTCGTGCGGTGTCGCGTCGCTGCGCGTACCCAACTCGCGCCCGTTGGTTCCCACCGGGTGAACTCCCGGAAGACAGCCCCTAGTTCTAGCAGGGACATCGACAGACGGCGGGCCCCCGGCGCCGTAACGGTGGATCCCACCGAGGACCGGCCCGACGCCCGCCGTGAGGATGGCGTCGCTGCGGTGGACCGGCCATCGCGCGAAGACATGGGAAAGGGCGGTGGGACAGGTGAACCCGTTCGACGACCCGGACGCCACCTTCCAGGTCCTCGTCAACGACGAGGGCCAGCACTCGTTGTGGCCCGCGTTCGCGGAGGTCCCCGACGGCTGGAGGGTCGCGCACGACGAGGACAGTCGCGAGGCGTGCATGACCTACATCGAGAAGAACTGGACCGACCTTCGGCCCAGGAGCCTGATCGAGGCCATGGAAGGCTGACCGCGGAACACCCCCCGAGGAGCGCGCATGCGACACGACACCCTTGTCGACGCCATCGGAAACACCCCTGCCGTGCGGCTGCGGGTGGATGCCCCCGACGGCGTCGAGGTCTACGGCAAACTCGAACTGCTGAACCCCTACGCCATGAAGGACCGCGTCGCCCGCCGCATCATCCTCGAGGCACGCCGCACCGGTGCCCTGCGAGAGGGCGCACCGATCGTGGAGAGCTCGTCCGGCACCATGGCCCTCGGCGTCGCCCTCGTCGGCACGTACCTCGGGCACCCCGTGCACATCGTCACCGACCCCCGCATCGACCCCGTGACCCTCGCCAAGCTCGAGGCGATGGGCTGCAGCGTGCACATCGTGAAGGCCATGACCGCGCACGGCTGGCAGGGCGCCCGCCTCGAACGCCTCGCCGAGCTGATGCGTGACCTGCCGGGCTCCTGGTGGCCGCAGCAGTACAGCAACCCGGACAACCCGGCCGCCTACCGGACGCTCGCCGCCGAACTCCTCGACGACCTGGGCACCGTGAACGTCCTGGTCGGCTCGGTCGGCAGTGGCGGCTCGCTCTGCGGCACCTCCGCCGCGCTCCTGGAACACCTGCCCGACCTGAAGGTGGTCGGCGTCGACTGCGTCGGCAGCGTGCTGTTCGGCCAGCCCGACGTCGCCACGCGCAAACAGGGCGGCCTCGGCAACAGTCTCCACCCCGACAACATCGACTACCGGCTCTTCGACGAGGTCCACTGGCTGTCCGACGACGAGGCCTTCGACGCGACCAAGAGCCTCGCGCGGGAACAGAAGATCTTCGCAGGCAACACCTCCGGCTCGGTCTACCGTGTCCTCACCCACCTCGCCGCCCGCGCCGCCCCGGGGACCCGGCTCGTGGGCATCATGCCGGACCGCGGGGACCGATACGTCGACTCCGTCTACGGGCACGAGGCCGCGGGCCCGATCGCCACCGTCCCCACCGAGGTGGCCTTCGGCACGACCGTCCACAACTGGTCCTGTGCGGCGCTTCCGCGCAGAGAGCGCCCGGTCCTCCTCTTCGTCGAATCCAACACCACCGGCACCGGCATGCTGGCCCTGCGCACCGCGACCCGGCTCGGCCTCGCACCGGTTCTCCTCACCAAGGACCCCGCCCGCTACCCGGGACTGGACGAGACGGGCTGTTCCGCCGTCCTCTGCGACACCGAGGACGAGGCCGCAGTCCGGGCAGCCGCCAACTCGGCCGCCGCGGGACGCACCGTCGCGGGAGTCACCACCACCAGCGACTTCTACCTCGTCCACGCGGCGGCCCTGGCCCGGTCGTTCGAACGGCCCGGACACGCGCCCGGCACTGCCGCACTCTGCCGGGACAAGTCACTGACCCGCGCCGCCCTGAGCGAGGCGGGGATGCCCCAGCCCGCCCACGTCGTCGTCGGATCCGCTGAGGGTGTCGCGGCGGCCGTCGCCCGCGTCGGACTGCCCTGCGTGGTCAAACCGGTGGACGGCTCCGGATCCCAGGACGTGCGCTGGTGCGCCGACGAGGCGAGCGCCGTCACGCAGGCCGCGCACATCCTCGCCGCCACCGAGAACGTCCGGGGGCAGGCGCGCGCCGGCAAGGTCCTCGTCGAGGAGTTCGTGGACGCTCCCGAGTACAGCGTGGAGATGTTCTGCGCCGACGGCGAGGCCGTGTGCGTGGGGGTCACGGGACGGACCGCCACCGCGTTGCCGCACTTCGTCGAGACCGGGCACGTCTTCCCGGCCGTCCTGTCGACCACGGCGGGGGCCGACATCGCGGAGTGCGCCCGGAAGGCCCTCGAAGCGGTCGGCTTCGAACTCGGCCCCGCCCACGTCGAGGTCCGGCTGACCCCGGCGGGACCCGTCGTCATCGAGATCAACGGACGCCTGGCCGGCGGCATGATCCCCCAACTGGTCCGTGCCGCGACCGGCATCGACCTGCTGGACCAACAGCTCCGCGCCGCCACCGGGCGCCCCCTCGCACTGACCGCCGACCGTGCGCTCCACGCCGGACTGCGGTTCCTGACGGCGACGGAGACCGGTCGGCTGACCGGTATCACCGGTGTCGCGGAGGCTGCCGGCGTCCCCGGCGTCGAGTCCGTCGTCACCACCGGAGCCCTCGGCCGCACGGTCCGACCGCCCCGGACCGCCTACGACCGCCTGGGTCATGTCATCGCCGTCGGATCCACACCGCAGGAGGTCGAGACCGCCCTGGAGACCGCGATGGCACTGATTCGAGTGGAGACCGTCCGAGAACCCTGAGGACTCGCCGCCGGCCGGTTCGGGCACGCCGCACGACGGAGACCCGGCGACCGACGTCAACACCGCTCAGGCACTCCCACGCCTTCCGGGCGGGCCGTCGTGGCATGACCACCGCTCCCGCGACGGTCATGCCGTGACGGCCCGCCGCACGACGGCTACACGCCCCGCAGCTCCGGCCGGACGACGCCGCCGACCCGCACACCTCGCAGTACCTCCCGCGCATCGGGCATGCGGCGCAGCGCCACAGCCGGCGGGGAGGTGGACACGGCCGCGGGCGCCGCCGGTGCACTCGCCTGCTGCTGCGCCTCCCAGGCCGCGATGTGTGCCCGGGACCGCAGGCCCAGTGTGGTGCGAATATGGCGGATGTGTGTTTCGACGGTACGCACGGACACGTGGATCCGCGCCGCTATCTGACGGTTCGTCAACCCCTCCACGACGAGCGCGGCCACGTCCCGCTCCCGCCTGCTCAGCGGATGCGCGGCCCCCTCGCCCCGGGGCTCCGACACTTCGTTGCCGAGCGCCAGAGCCAGCGCCTGGGGCCACGGCATCGCACGACCTGCCTCCAGCCAGGACTCGGCCCGGCCCACGGGCAGCGCTCGCAGCGCGGTGTCACGCGCTTCCTGGACACGTCGCTGCCACCAGCCGCTCTCCCCCGGCCCGTCGCCACGCACCCCTTCCGCCACGCCCAGCAGCCGCGTTCCGAGTTCGAACCGGTAGCCGCGGGCCGCGACCAGCGCCAGCCCTTCCAACGCCCGTGCGGCGTCCGCGTGATGATGTGCACGGCAGCGCAGGGCCTCGGCGAAGTGCTCCTCCGCCCGTTCCAGGTCGCCCTTCTCCAGGGCCAGCGCGCCGGCGGTGGACAGAACGGAGCTCAGCCACTGCGGAGGCACCCCACCACGGAGTACGGGGAGCGCTTGTCCGAGCTCACGCTCCGCACCTGCCGGATCGCCGCCCTCCAACCGGTTCCGGGCGAGGGAGCCCAGGCTCAGCGCCACGAGGGTGTCGTGCTGAGCCCGCAGCCCGATCTCCAGCGATTCCTCCAGGTCGTCGACCGACGCCCGGCACTCGTCCCGCGCCTGGTGCAGGATCCCGCGGTTCAGCAGCAGCCGCCCCAGCAACGGTGAACGGCCCCGCTGCCGCTCCTCCCGCACCGCCTGGTCGATCAACCGTGCCACCCCGTCGCCCCGACCGGCCAGAGCCGCCGCTTCCAGCGCGAGGGCTCGGTAGTCGGAGTTCGGTGCGGTCTGCTCCAGGGCATGCTCCACGACCCCGGCCACCTCGGCGCCCCGACCCTGTGCCCCGTCCACCGCGGCCAACGCCGCGACCAGCAGCAACTGCCGTTCGTCGGAGCCCTCTCCCATCCGCCGGACCGCGTGTGCGAGATTGTCCCGCTCCCGGGCCAGCCGGTCCAGCGTCGCGACCGGCACCACTGCCTCGGTCCGCAACGGCAGAGACATCGTTGTCAGCCAGGCGATCAGACGTTCGTACGTCGCTGTGTCCTCGCCCTCGGCGACGAGCCGCTCCTGTCCGAAACACTGCGTGGACTCCAGCATCCGGAAGCGCGCGGCGCCGCCGTCCCCGCCCGTTGACGGGGTGATGACGGACTTCGACTCCAGGGCGACCAGGAGTTCCGGCAGGGCGACCGCCGCCTCCGGCACGTCCGCCGTGACCGCCGAGACCGCGTCGGGCCCGAACCCGCCCGGCAGGATCGACAGCCTGCGCAGCAAAGCCTGTTCCGCCGGGCCCAGCAGCACGTACCCCCACTCCAGCGAGGCGCGCAGACTCTGGTGGCGGTCGTCCGCCAGCCGCCAGCCGTTCGTCAGGAGCGTCAGCCGGTCGTGGAGCCGTGAGCGGATCTCGGCCGGCGGGAAGACGCGGATCAGCCGGGCGGCCATCTCGATGAGCAGCGGCAGTCCGTCCAGGCGTGCGCAGATTTCGGCGATGTCTGCGGCGTTGTCCCGGGTGAGCCGGGAGTCCGGGGCGACCGCGCGGGCCCGTTCCATGAAGAGCGCGACCGCGTCGGAACGCAGACCGCCGGCGAGCGAGTTGACGGACTGCGGGTCGCTCAACGCCAGACCCGTCACGGAGAACACCGACTCGCCGGGCAGCCGTAGCGGCTCTCTGCTGGTGGCGAGCACGCTCAGCCGTGGCCGTCCGGGGAGCAACTCGGTCAGCAGGGCTCCGCACGAGTAGAGCACCTGGTCGCAGTCGTCCAGAACGAGCAGCCTGTCCCGGGCGGAGGCCGTCCGGCCCTCGTCCCTCTCATCGCCGAGCGCTTCGAGGATTCGCCGGCGCACGTCGTCTGCGTCGGTGACCGTACCGAGCCGCACGACCGAGACCTCGCTCCGGCGGCCGCGCGCCTCCTGACCGGCCACTTCCAGCGCCAGCCGGGACTTGCCCACGCCTGCGGGGCCCGTCAGCGTCAACAGCCGTGCCTCGTGCAGCAGGCGGTTCAGCTCGACCAACTCCTCGGTGCGGCCGACGAAGCTGCTCAGCTGAGTCAGGAGTTCGCTGCTCAGCCCGGCCTCCACGCCGCCGGACTTCTGCCGCAGCCGGTACGAGCGCTGACGGCAGGCGTTGGAACAGTAGCGGACCCGGGGCTGCGAGGTTCGGGACTGCTTGGTTCGAGTCAGTTCGGTGCCGCAGGTGTCGCACGTGACAGTCGTGGGGGTGGACATGGCACACACCTTTCATGGTGTCGGCGAGTGCAGTGACGTGCTGGATTTCGGTAAGCAAATCTCACTTCGGGGAAACGAGGAATAGCCGGTCGAAACCACAGGGGAAACCGGTGTCCTGGGAAGCGACGGGCAGCGGGGGTGAACGCCCGGGAATTGAAATGAGACTTTCCGGTGAAACTCTTGCAGGTGTCGGGCGTGCCCCGCCCGCCGTGAGGGGGCAGGGGGAATGGCTGCGGGGTCTCTCGCCGCTCGCCGCCGCGTTCGGCCCGGTCAGTCGTCGGTGAGTGGACCGTAACGGTTCGGCGTCCGGCCTTGAGTGTTCGGGGTATCTGTAATGCGGGTGGTCACCACTGGATACCGCCTTTCTGTACTCAGATGTGGGGTATCACGCAGAGTGAATGTCGGGCATGGGGTAGTCGATTCGTTCCGCGTGATTGCCTCAGAGCCTAGGAATGGTCTCCTCCGCTAGTCAAGCAATGTTTTGCGCGCACCCAAAAGACTGTGGTCGGAGGTTCGGTGGGCGCTGTGCCCGGTTATCCGGCCTGTGGAGTCCGCTTCACGCCTGTTTCGAAAAGAGTTTCCGTACCGTCCACCGCCGGCTCGCGTTCAAACGGCGTCCGGCGGGCCCGTTCAGCGGGAAGGGCGGGCGGGAAAATCTCCGTTTCGGCGCCACGGTTCCTGACCGTCGGACGTCGTAAACCCTTTGCGCCCGGGTTTTCTGCCAGTCCGAGCTCAGCCGCTATGTCGGATGCGGTCGGCAGGAAGGAAATGATGCGCAAGTCCGCAACTGTGGACCGCTCCCCGGGGGCCGGAGCACGCAGGAAGCCTGGCCCCGGGCGTCAGTCCATTTCCAGGTCAGGCGCCCCAGCGCAGGGCGACGGTGTCGCCCGCGTTGATCACCTTTCCGCGGGTCGCTCCGGCGAAGGACGACCCGTCGACGCTGACCTTCCAGGTGTTCGAGCCGCTGTTGGCCTTGCCGTCGAGAGCCGTGACGGTGCCCGTTCCGGTGGCGGGGGTCACGCTGTTCACACAGCCGGCCGGGGTGGCTGCGGTCGCGGCCGAGTCGAGGACGGTGCCCAGGGTGGTCGTGGTGCCGGTGGGGGTGAAGGTGACGGAGCAGACCGTCAGGCCTCCCGCGCCGTCGTCCACCGTGACCGCCAGCTCGGTGGGGGTTCCGGCGGTGAAGTCGCTCTGGGCGGCCCACCGCGGTGCCCCGGCGGTCGAGGGGACGGGGGGAGCCGCTGTGAAGCCGCCGCCCGCGACGGCGCGGAGGCCGTCGATCGAGGGGTAGGCGGACGGGGTGGTGTCACCGGGCAGGTACTTGAAGCCGCCGCCGGGGTTGAACTGCTGCGAGATGAGGAAGTCGACGGGGGTCTTGCCCGCGGAGGTGAGGAAGTCACCGGTCTGCGGGTCGGTGCCGCAGGCGTTCAGGCCGGAGACGGCCCAGCCGTTGGAGTCGGTGTTGACGCCGAACATGGCGTTGAACGCGCCGCTGGCCGGCCCACAGCTGGAGCACAACGCCCTGATCCGCCCGATCGGTGCCTACACCGGACGCGGCCGGCGGGCCGTGCCGGCCCTTCGCTGAATCCCCGTCCGGTCGTCCGGACACGTGCCCCGGCGGGGCCCGGCGGTGCGAACGCCGGGCCCGCTGACGAGTGGTCAGACGTACGGGTAGAAGCCCGAGCCCGTCTTGCGGCCGAGTCGGCCCGCGTCGACCATCCGCTGGAGCAGCGGGGGAGCGGCGTACAGCGGCTCCTTGTACTCCGCGTACATCGAGTCGGCGACCGAGGCCACGGTGTCGAGGCCGATCAGGTCGGCGAGCTTGAGCGGCCCCATCGGGTGGGCGCAGCCCATCTCCATGCCGTTGTCGATGTCCTCTCGGCTGGCGATGCCCGACTCGAACATCCGGATGGCGGAGAGCAGGTATGGGATCAACAGGGCGTTGACGACGAAGCCCGAGCGGTCCTGGGCGCGGATCGGGTGCTTGTCCAGCACGGTCCGCACGACGGATTCCGCACGCTTGACGGTCTCGTCGGACGTCGTCAGCGCGGGGATCAGCTCGACGAGCCGCTGCACGGGCGCCGGGTTGAAGAAGTGGATCCCGATGACCTGGTCGGGACGGGAGGTCGCGACGGCCAGCTTCACCAGCGGGATGGAGGAGGTGTTCGAGGCGAGGATCGCGTCCGGCCGTGTCACCACCTGGTCCAGCACCTGGAAGATTTCGGTCTTGACCTGCTCGTTCTCCACGACCGCCTCGATGACGAGGTCACGGTCGGCGAACTCGCCGAGGTCCGTGGTGAAGCTGAGGCGGGCGAGGGTCTCGTCACGCTCCTCAGGGGTGATCTTGCCGCGCTGGGCCGCCTTGGAGAGGGAGTTGTGGAGCCGGGTGCGCCCTATCTCCAGGGCCTCTCCGGTGGTCTCGGCCACCTTGACATCGAGGCCGCTGCGGGCGCACACCTCCGCGATGCCTGCGCCCATCTGGCCACAGCCCACCACCCCGACGCGTGCAATGTCGGCCATAGACTCCGTCACCTCGTGCCTTTCGCTGATCCTCGTGCGGCAGTCCCGTTTGATTCCGGTGTCCGCCTCGACCCCACGACGTTACTCCGAGGCCCGGTTCCGGTGAGCCGCGGGTCGGGACGGCCGGAGGAAGGCATGATCTGTGTCACGCACTGCCGACGTGACACACAGGGACAGAGGAACGAAAGGGATGCAGATGCCTCGTATGGGCCGCAGGTCATTGATGATGGGCGCGGCGGGCACCGTCGCCGCGCTGATGACAGCGGGCGACGCCGCGGCGGCGCGCAGGCCGGGTCCCCCTCCGTACGGGCGCCGTGCGGCGGACGCGGGTGAGCTGCGCGGGGTGTGGATCGCCACGGTCGGCAACCTGGACTGGCCCTCGCGGCCCGGTCTGAGCGCCGCGGCCCAGGAGGCGGAGCTGACCGCGCACCTGGACCGGGCGGTCGCACTGCGGCTGAACGCCGTGGTCCTCCAGGTCCGGCCGAGCGCCGACGCCCTGTGGCCCTCGTCGTACGAGCCGTGGGCCGAGTGCCTCACCGGTGTCCAGGGCAAGGACCCCGGCTGGGACCCGCTGGGCACGGCGGTGCGCGAGACGCACGCCCGCGGTCTGGAACTGCACGCGTGGTTCAACCCGTACCGCGTGGCGAACCACACGGACCCCTCACGTCTCGTCGCCACCCACCCCGCCCGGCGGCATCCGGACTGGGTCCTGCCGTACGGCGGGAAGCTCTACTACAACCCGGGCGTGCCCGAGGTCAGGAAGTTCGTCCAGGACGCGATGCTCGACGCGGTCAGCCGCTACGCCGTCGACGCGGTGCACTGGGACGACTACTTCTACCCCTATCCGGTGGCCGGCCAGGTCTTCGACGACGACGCCACCTACGAGCGCTACGGCGCGGACTTCGGTGACAAGGCGTCCTGGCGCCGTGACAACACCGACCGGCTGGTGCGTGAGACGGCGACACGCATCAAGGAGGTCAGGAGCGGCGTCCGGTTCGGGATCAGCCCCTTCGGGGTGTGGCGCAACTCCACGACCGATCCGCTGGGCTCCGACACGGCGGGCGGCGTGCAGACGTACGACGACCTGCACGCCGACACCCGGAAGTGGGTCAAGGAGGGCTGGATCGACTACATCTGTCCGCAGATCTACTGGAACATCGGCTTCCCCGCCGCCGACTACGCGAAGCTGGTGCCCTGGTGGGCCGAGACGGTCCGCGGCACCGAGGTCGGTCTGTACATCGGAGAGGCGCTGTACAAGGCCGGCGACCCCGCCCAGCCCGCGGCCTGGCAGGACCCGGCCGAACTCTCCAGGCACCTGGACCTCGCCGCGGAGCATCCCGAGGTCGGCGGCCATGTCTACTTCTCCGCGAAGCAGGTGAAGGACGACCCCGCGGGGGCCATGGCCCGGCTCGTGGCCGACCACTACCGGGCCAGGGCCCGTACACCGCGCTGACCTTCGCCGGCGGTCCTGTTTCCGGCGGTCCCGGTCCTAGCGGTCCCGGTCCTCGGCGGCGGTGTGCTGGACGACGCTGTCGGGGCCGGGGGACCTGATCGACTCGTGGCCGTCCTCGAAGCGCAGCCGGTACGGGGGACTGCCCCCGTCGCCGAGCACCTCGATGATCTCTGCGACCCGGTCATGCTGACCCACGGTCCTGCCGTGTGTCACCAGCCGGTCGCCCGTGTGTGCCTCCATCGGGAGCGACCTCCTCACGGGTGGCGGTCCATGTCGACAAGTCTATGACTCCACGGGCGCGGCGGCTTCCGCGCGGCGTGCGGCGGGCCGCCCCGCGCGCTGGGTGACCGCGATGCACACCAGGACGGCGACCGCCGCCACCGGTGCGGCGGCCGCCACCTCCTCGCCGAGAGCGAGGAACGACCAGACCAGGGTGAGCAGCGGCTGCGCCAGCTGGAGCTGACTGGCTCGCGGTACGCCGATCTCCGCCATGCCCCGGTACCAGACGTACAGCCCGAGGAAGGTCGACCCCGCGGCCACCCAGACCAGTCCGATGACCCCGTGCGCCGTGAGGTGCACCGGTTCGAAGGGCAGCGCGACGGCCGCGCCCGCCACCGCGAGCGGCAGGGTCATGACGAGCGCCCAGCCGATCACCTGCCAGCCGGGCATCACCCCGGCCAGCTTGCCTCCCTCGGCGTATCCGGCCGCGCAGACGAGCAGCGCCCCGAACAGGTACAGATCGCCGCCTGAGAGCTTCCCGCCGCTCTGCTGGACCGTGAAGGCGATCACCACGGCCGCTCCGGCCAGCGCCGCGACCCAGAAGGCGCGTGGCGGGCGCGAGCCGGTGCGCAGCGTCGAATAGAGCGCCGTCGTCAGCGGCAGCAGCCCCACCACGACCGCGGCGTGCGAGCTGGTGGAGGTCTGGAGCGCCAGCGTGGTCAGCAGCGGGAACCCCACGACCACACCGCACGCGACGACCGCGAGGCCCGCCCGGTGGCGTCGTGCGGGCACCGGGACCCGGCCCACGAGCAGGGCGCAACCCGCTATCAGCGCCGCGAGCACGCTGCGCACGGTGACCAGGGACCAGGGGCCGAAGCTCTCCAGGCCCCACACCGTCGAGGGGAAGGTCAGTGAGAAGGCGAGGACGCCGAGCCCGGCGAGCACGACGCCGCCGCCCGGGCCGCGGCGTGCCAGGGGTCGGCCGCCCTCGGCCGCTATCGTCAACTGATCGGTAGTGCTACTCTGCGCTGTCATGTACGAGCGTAGCAGCGTGGCTGAACTGGTGTCCTCTCTGCGGGGTGAGCTGAACCGCTACTCACCGGGTGGGAAGCTGCCGTCCAGCCGTGCGCTCGTCGAGCGTTTCAAGGTCAGCCCGGTGACCGTCTCGCGGGCGGTCGCGCAGCTCGCAGCCGAGGGCCTGGTCGTCACCCGCCCCGGAGCGGGAGCCTTCCGGGCCGACACCCGTGGCGCCGTGCCCCCGCCGGGCGACACCTCCTGGCAGGAGGTGACGCTCAGCGGGGGCGGCGGGCCCGAGGTCGTGCCGCGCACCGTCGACGCTTCGGGGGTCCTGGTCACGCTCGCCGAACCCCCGTCCGGAGTCATCGAGTTCAATGGCGGCTACCTCCACCCGGGTCTCCAGCCCGAGCGTGCCCTGGCCGCCGCCCTGGCCAGGGCCGGCCGCAGGCCAGGGGCGTGGGGGAGGCCGCCCACCTGCGGGCTGCCGGAGCTGCGCGACTGGTTCGCCCGTGAGATCGGGCCCACACTCACAGGACCCGACGTCCTGATCACGGCCGGCGGGCAGAGCGCCCTGGCCACGGCGCTGCGGGCGCTCGCCCCGCCCGGCGCCCCCGTACTCGTCGAGTCGCCCACCTATCCCGGCATGCTGGCCGCCGCCCGGGCCACCGGACTGCGGCCGGTGCCCGTCCCCATGGACGCCGACGGGGTCAGGCCCGACCTGCTGGAGGCCGTCTTCCGTGCCACCGGCGCCAAGGTCTTCGTCTGCCAGCCGCTCTTCCACAACCCGACGGGCGTGACCCTCGCCCCCGAGCGGCGTGAGCGCATCGTGCGGGCCGCCCGGCTGGCCGGCGCCTTCGTCATCGAGGACGACTTCGCCCGCCGCCTGGTCCACGACGACGCGGGACCGCTCCCCGAGCCCCTGGCCGTGGACGACCCGGACGGCGTCGTGATCCATGTGCGCTCCCTCACCAAGATCACGTCACCGAGTCTCCGGGTCGGTGCGCTGGCCGCCCGTGGACCTGTCAGGGAGCGGCTGCG
Source organism: Streptomyces sp. NBC_01012 (assembly GCF_045162755.1). Taxonomy (NCBI): domain Bacteria; kingdom Bacillati; phylum Actinomycetota; class Actinomycetes; order Kitasatosporales; family Streptomycetaceae; genus Streptomyces; species Streptomyces sp. NBC_01012. The sequence goes on from NZ_CP108688.1 coordinate 6,593,662, forward strand.
CGCGATCCAGGTCGTCGACAGCTTCTTCGTGCCGCGCCCGCTCCAGGAGGCCGCACTCGAACTCGTGAGCTCCCCGGCCTGGGACCGCCATCTGCGTACCGTCGCCGCCGAACTCGGAAGCCGCCGCGCCGCGATGACGGCCGCCGTGCGCAGCCGGCTGCCCGAACTCACCCTGGCGCACGTGCCGTCGGGCGGCGGCAGCCTCTGGCTCCGGCTCCCCGGGCCGGGAGCCGAGGAGCCCGCCCTGGTCTCCGCCGCGCTGCGGGCCGGTGTCGCCGTCGCCCCGGGCCGTCCCTACCACTGCGCCGAACCCCCGGCGGGGCACATCAGGCTGAGCTTCGCGGCCGTCTCGGGCCCCGCCGAGATCGCCGAGGGCATGCGCCGACTGCGCACGGCCGCCGACACGTTGCGGACGCCGGGCGATAGCCTCCCGGGATGAACCATCACGACAGCGCCGGGCAGCGCTACGAGATCTCCGACGATCCCGCACGGCTGGACCCCGTCCGTATCCACCACTGGCTGTCCACGGACGCCTACTGGGCCCTGGGGCGTACCAGGGAGCAGCAGGACCGTATGACGGCCGGCTCACTCAACTACGCCGCCTACGACACCACTTCGGGCGAACAGGTCGCCTTCGCCCGTGTGGTCACCGACCGCGCCTCCTTCGCCTGGATATGCGACGTCTACGTCGACCGCGCGGCCCGCGGTGAGGGCCTCGGCACCCGGCTGGTCACCACCGTCAGGGACGAGCTGATCCCGCTGGGCGTGCGCAGGTTCCTGCTCGCCACCAAGGACGCGCACGGCGTCTACGCGAAGCTCGGCTTCACCCCGCTCCCCGAGCCGGACATGTGGATGATCCTCCACGCCGGCTGAGCACGGGGCGCCCGTGCGTGCCGGGCCCTCTTGACCGTTGTGGCGCCGGGCCCCACGATCGCGCCATGAGTGTTCGGGTGTCCCTGGTCGCCGCAGCGCGCAGTTCCGCACTCCTCGCCGAGCGTTTCGACGACGACCGGCCGCTCGACGACGCCGGCTGGCGCGAGGTCCAGCTCGCCGCGCACGCGCTGGTGCCGCTCGGCGCCGCCGAGCTGCGCTACTGCTCACCCACCCCGCGCAGCCGCGCCACCGGCGACGCCCTCGGCTTCGCCCCGCTCGTCCAGCTGGCGCTGCGCGACTGCGACATGGGCCGCTGGCGGGGGCTCACCCTGGCCGACGTCGCCGCCACCGAGCCGGCCGGTGTCGACGCCTGGCTGGCCGACCCGCGCTCCGCACCGCACGGCGGTGAGTCCCTGCTCGCCTTCATATCCAGGGTGGGGAGCTGGCTGGACACCCGCCCGGTCGTCGAGGGCACCGTCGTCGCGGTCGCCGAACCCGCCGTCGTCCGCGCGGCGTTGGTCTACGCCCTGAAGGCTCCGCCCTCGACGTACTGGAACGTCGACGTCCGCCCGCTCTCCGCCGTGGCCGTCACCGGACTGCCCGGCCGCTGGAGCCTCAGTCTCTGACCGCATCTCACCCGGCCGAGGGAACGTCGCCCGCGATGCCTTCCCGTCGGTCCGACCAGTCGGTACGGTGCGAGCAGCCGAGACGAGGAGTCAGACCCGTGCCGCAGACCCTGCCGCAGATCCAAGGCCACTGCGACGAGCGGTTCGCCGCGGTGCGTGACGCGTTCGCGGCGAATTTCGCCGAGCGTGACGAGCTGGGCGCCGCGGTCACCGTCCTGCTCGACGGCCGGCCCGTGGTGGACCTCTGGGGCGGCTGGGCCGACGGAGCGCGGACCCGCCCCTGGGAGCGGGACACCGTGGTCAACGTCTGGTCCACGACGAAGGGCCCGGTCGCGCTCTGCGCCCATCTCCTGGCCGACCGCGGCCTGCTCGACCTGGACGCCCCGGTGGCCGCGTACTGGCCCGAATTCGCCGCCGGGGGCAAGGAGTCCGTGCGCGTACGCCATCTGCTCTCGCACCGCTCGGGGGTCGCCGGCCTGCGCGATCCCCACACCCTGGCCGAGCTCTACGACTGGGAGCTGACCACGGCCCGTCTCGCGGCCACCGAGCCCTGGTGGGAGCCCGGCACCCGCTCCGGCTACCACGCCATCACCTACGGATTCCTCGTCGGCGAGGTCATCCGCCGGATCACCGGGCTGCTCCCCGGGGAGTTCCTGCGGCAGGAGATCACCGGACCGCTCGGCATCGACTTCACCGTGGGCCTCCCGGAGAAGGACGCCGACCGGGTCGCCGAGCTCGTCCAGCCGAGGTCCGTGTCCGCCGAACAGGCCGCGCTCTTCGCCCGGATGGAGCCCGTCGCCATCGCCTCGCTGCTCAACCCCCGCACGGGCACCGCCGCCGCCAACACCCCCGGGTGGCGCGCCGCCGAGATCCCCGCCGCCAACGGGCACGGCACCGCCCGCGCGGTCGCCTCCCTCTACGGCATCATCGCAGGGCGCGGCAGCATCGACGGCCGGCGGATCCTGTCGCAGGAGGCGGCGGAGCGGGTCCGCGAGGGCCAGGGCAGCTGCCGTGACCTGGTACTCGGCGCGGGCTTCGCCCACGAGACCGAGCTGGGCCTCGGCCTCTGGCTGAGCGGCCCGAACGCGTCGTACGGCCCCAACCCGCGCGCCCTCGGCCACGACGGCGCCGGCGGCTCCAGCGGACTCGCCGACCCGGAGGCGGGGATCGCCCTCGGTTACGTCATGAACCGCATGGGCGCGCACGTCGCCGATGACCCGCGCAAGATGACACTGGTCGACGCGGTGTACGGCGCCCTGTGAGCCGACGCGGTGTGGAGGGTCCTTCCGTACCGGAGGCTTCTCGTTGAATCCGGTACCGAAGTTATGGACCGACCTGTGTGGTCGGCGTCCCGCTCGGGAGCGCACCCGGCGCGTAGCTCCGAAGTACTACGGGTAGGGGTGCGGGGCCGTCGAGGGGCAGCCCCGACAGCACGTCACGGCCTGCGGCGGGGCTTTCCGCGCTTGGCGCCGCCCCTGGGCTGCTTGCCCGCCGCCGGCTTGCGCGGGGTCGCGCTCTTCCTGCCGTCGGTGCCCTTGGCCTTGGGCTTGGCCTTGGCTTTGGCCTTGGGCTGCGGAGGTGTCGGGGGGCGGCCCCGGGTGCTGTTGACGGTCCGGCCGCGGACGATCCCGATGAACTCCTCCACCAGGTCGGTCGTCCTCTCCTGCGGCCACGACAGCGCGATCCGCGACTCGGGGGCATCGGTGAGCGGCCGGTAGGTGAGGTCCTTGCGGTGGTACAGACGGGCCAGCGACTGCGGTACGACCAGCAGCCCCACCCCCGCAGCCACCAGCGCCACGGCGTCCTCCGTCGTGGCGGGCCGCTCGAACGCGGGCCTGCCGGGCGGGCGCTCCCAGTCGAGGGTGTCGTCGAGGGGATGCAGCACGGTCTCCTCGGCCAGGTCCTCGGGCGACAACTCCTCGACGGCCGTCGCCTCGTGATCCTTGGGGACCACGACCACGGTCGTCTCGGTGTAGAGGGGGATCGCGCTCAGGTCCGTACGGTCGACCGGCAGCCGCACGAAACCGGCGTCGGCACCGCTGCCGCGCAGCAGTGCCGCTGCCTCGGCGGCGGGCACGCCGACCAGGGTCAGGGGGGTACCGGGCAGTCGCTCGTTCCAGATCCGCACCCACTTGGTCGGGGTCACGCCCGGGACGTAGGCGAGCCGGAACGCAGGGGGTTCTTCCGAGCCTGTCACTCCGCCAGGTTACCGGCCGTGGTCGGAGGCGGCGTACATGCTCGATACCCTGGACACCATGACGTCGCACCAGACCACCCAGACGATGAAGCCCGCCACCGCGGCGAAGAAGCTGGGTGTGTACCTCGAAGCCACCCCCGCAGAGTTCCAGGAGGGCGTCGTCTCGCGCGCCGAGCTGAACGCGTTGCAGACCGACCCGCCCCAGTGGCTGGTGGAGCTGCGCCGCAACGGCCCGCACCCCCGTCCTGTGGTCGCGTCGAAGCTGGGCGTCTCCATCGCGGGCCTCGCGCGGGGCGGCGTCACGGAACCCCTCACCACCGAGCAGATCGATGCCCTGAAGCAGGACGGCCCCGAGTGGCTGCAGAAGGAGCGCGCCACCCAGGCGGAGGTCCGCAAGGAGGCCGCGCGCATCAAGGAGCGCAACGCCGCCCGCGCCGAGCAGGCCGACCGGAACTAGCCCGTCACCCTGCCCATGCAGGCCCACGGTGACCGGTCCGCCGACCGCGGCCGGTCCCGGTCACCCCTCGGCCCCCGTGTAGAACTCGATCGTCGCCACCGTGGTCGCGGCCACGGTGTCCGGGTCCGCACCCGAGGCGGCGAACGCACGGCCCCACTCCTCGCCCGAGCGCGCCACGAAGGCCTGCGCCTCGGGTGAGGTCCCCCACTCCACGGCGTCCCGCGGGCTGATCCCCTCGCCCGCCAAGTGCCATCCGAGCCCCAGCAGCGCAAGATCCCAGCCGATCCCGACCGCGCCGGGACCGTACTGGCTCCGGAACTCCTCGGGAACCACGGACACGTGCTCCAGCTCGAACACGGTCCGCCCCGCGTCCTGCGGTGTCAGACGTACCTCGACCTGGCTGAAGCCGGGATCGGGGCCGAACACCCAGGACACCCGCAGCCGCTCCTGGCGCACACACTCCAGGATCTCGCCGCCGGCGTTCCCCTCCAGCTGGTACGTGCCGCCGACGCGGAAATCGCCGGTGACCGGCAGGAACCACCGGGCGATCCGTTCCGGCGATGTCACCGCGTCCCACACATCGGCGGCATCGGCACCGAAGGTGCGCCGCAGCAGCACCGTGCCCGCCTCCTGCGACGCCACACGCCGTGTGCCGACCTCCCGGTGCACCCGGCCGATCTCGTCGACGATCTCGCCCATGACCGCTCACTTCCCTCAGGTGGTCCCCGCCCGCCTCCAGGGTTTCCTGGCTCGGGTGCACCGGCACCATGGTGTGGTCCGTCGGCGTCACGGTGCCGGAGCGCGGGTCCCGGCGCGTCGTCAGCCGGCGGCGAGGAGCTGGAGCGTATCGATCACACGGTTCGAGAAGCCCCACTCGTTGTCGTACCAGGCGACCACCTTGATGTGGCGGCCGTCGACGCGGGTGAGGGCCGAGTCGAAGATCGACGAGGCCGGATTGCCGGTGATGTCGGACGACACGAGCGCGTCGTCCGAGTACTCGAGTACGCCCGCGAGCGGCCCCTGCGCCGCTGCACGGTACGCCGCCAGCACCTCATCGCGCGTCACGTCGCGGGCGACGGTCGTGTTGAGTTCGACGATCGAGCCCACCGGCACCGGCACGCGGATCGAGTCGCCCGACAGCTTGCCGTCGAGGTTCGGCAGCACGAGGCCGATCGCCTTGGCGGCGCCCGTCGTGGTCGGCACGATGTTGACAGCGGCGGCGCGGGCGCGACGGGCGTCGCGGTGCGGACCGTCCTGCAGGTTCTGCTCCTGCGTGTAGGCGTGCACCGTCGTCATGAAGCCGTGCTCGATGCCCGCGAGACCGTCGAGCACCGCGGCCAGCGGCGCGAGCGCGTTGGTCGTGCACGAGGCGTTCGAGACGATCGTGTGTGCCGCCGGATCGTAGGCGTCCGTGTTGACGCCGAACGCGAGTGTGACATCGGCGCCGTCCGCAGGCGCGCTGATGAGCACTCTCTTCGCGCCCGCTTCGATGTGGGCGCGGGCCGCCTCGGCCGATGTGAAGCGGCCGGTCGCCTCCAGCACGAGGTCCACGCCGAGCTCGGCCCAAGGCAGCCGGGCCGGTTCACGCTCGGCGAGCACGGCGATGCGACGGCCGTCGACGACGAGGGTGTCACCATCGGCGGTGACCGGGCGGCCGAGCCGGCCCGAGGTCGAGTCGAAGGCCAGCAGTCGCGCGAGAGCGGCGGGCTCGGTGAGGTCGTTGACGGCGACGACCTCCAGGTCGCTTTCGCGTTCGAGCAGCGCGCGCAGCACATTGCGTCCGATGCGGCCGAATCCGTTGATGGCGATACGAGTCATGAGTGTGTCCCTTCGGTTTCACCCTCAGATTCGCGCGCGGCGTCCGCCGGTGACAGCAGCGTGATCGCCATGGTCCGTAAGGATCGCGCCAGGGCCCTCAGAGCGTGTCCTGGGCGAAGGTGCGCCGGTAGTCGCTCGGTGTGGTGCCGAGCACGCGATGGAAGTGCAGCCGCAGATTCGCGCCGGTGCCGAGACCGACGTCGGCGGCGATCTGCTCGACGCTCCGCTGCGAACGTTCGAGCAGCTCGCGGGCGACGTCGATGCGGGCGCGCATGACCCACTGCATCGGCGTGTACCCCGTGTCCTCGACGAAGCGCCGGGAGAACGTGCGCGGCGACACCGCCGCGTGCCGGGCGAGGGCTTCGAGGGTGAGCGGACCGGCGAGCCGGTGCAGCGCCCACTCCCGGGTGGCGGCGAACCGCTCGCCGAGCGACTCGGGCACACTGCGCGGCACGTACTGCGCCTGACCGCCGCTGCGGTAGGGGGCCGCCACCAGGCGCCGTGCCGCGTGGTTCGACGCGGCCACCCCGAGATCGCCGCGCAGGATGTGCAGGCACAGGTCGATGCCCGAAGCGGCGCCGGCCGACGTCAGCACACTGCCCTCGTCGACGAACAGGACGTTCGCGTCGACCCGGACGAGTGGACGCTTCGCCGCGAGGGCCCGCGTGTAGTGCCAGTGCGTCGTGGCGCGCTTGCCGTCGAGCAGGCCCGTCGCGGCGAGCGCGAAGGCACCCGTGGAGATGGCCGCCAGTCGCGCGCCCCGGTCATGGGCGGCGATCAGCGCATCGACGACGGCCTGCGGCGGTCCGTCGCGGTCCGGGTGCCGGTAGCCGGGTACGAAGACGAGGTCGGCCCACTCCAGCGCCTCGACGCCGTGGGCGACGTGGTACGACAGGCCGTCGCCCCCGGTCACCGGACCGGGCGCCGCGCCGCACACCCGCACCTCGTACGGCATGCTCGCCCGGGTCGTGAACACCTGCGCGGGAATGCCGACATCGAGGGGCTTCGCACCTTCGAGCACGAGGACGGCGACACGACGCGGGGACGGGGCGGACATGAGGAAGAGGCTACGCGGCGCGCGCTCGGCCCCAGGGGCCGTCAACTCCCCGTGGTGCGACGGCAGCCGGGTCACCAGTCGTGCAGGGTGCCGTCCTGGAGGCGGTTCACGGGCAGGTACGCGGCTCGGTAGGGGTGGGCGGCCGCGAGGTCCAGGTCGAGGCCGACGCCGATGCCGGGGGTGTCCCCGGGGTGGAGGTGGCCGTCGGTGAAGGTGAAGGCGTGGGGGAACACTTCGTGGGTGAGGGGCGTGTATCCGGAGTATTCCTGGATGCCGAAGTTGTGGATGGCGAGGTCCAGATGGAGTGCGGCGGCCATGCCCACGGGGGAGATGTCCTCGGGGCCGTGGATCGCCGTCCTGATCTGGTACTGGGCGGCGAAGTCGAACAGCTTGCGCAGCGGCGAGATGCCACCGAAGTGGGTGACGGCGGAGCGGACGTAGTCGATGAGCTGTTCGGTGACGAGAGTCTGGTAGTCGAAGACGGAGTTGAACACCTCGCCCACCGCCAGCGGTGTGGTGGTGTGCCGGCGGACCAGGCGGAAGGCGTCCTGGTTCTCGGCGGGGGTGCAGTCCTCCAGCCAGAACGGCCGGTACGGTTCCAGGTCCTTGCCGAGCCGAGCGGACTGGATCGGAGTGAGCCGGTGGTGGGCGTCGTGCAGGAGAGGCAGGTCGGGGCCGAACTCGGCGCGGACCGCTTCGAACACGGCGGGCGTGTGGCGCAGATAGGCGTCGGTGTCCCAGTCCTCGACGAGGGGACGGACCTGCTGGTGCGCGATGGCCGCGCCGTCGGTGTCCGTGGTGTGGACGCCGTAGACGGCCTTCAGACCGGGGATGCCGGACTGGATCCGGACGGCGGGGTAGCCATCGGCCAGGCGGGCACGGACCGAGTCGAGGAGTTCGGGGATGTCACGGCCGTTGGCGTGGCCGTAGGTGCGCAGCCGGGCACGGCTGGCTCCGCCGAGCAACTGGTAGAGGGGCAGGCCGGCCACCTTGGCCTTGATGTCCCACAGGGCCACGTCGACCGCGGCGATGGCCGCCATGGTGACCGGTCCGCGCCGCCAGTAGGCGCCCCGGTAGAGGTACTGCCAGGTGTCCTCGACGCGGTGCGGGTCCAGGCCGAGGATAAGGGGCACGACATGGTCCGACAGGTAGCTGACGACAGCCTGCTCCCGGCCGTTGAGCGTGGCGTCCCCGAGGCCGGTGACGCCCTCGTCGGTCGTCAGCTTCAGCGTGACGAAGTTACGGCCGGGGCTGGTGACGACGACCTGCGCGTCGACGATCTTCATGCGTGTCTGCTCTTTCAGGGGGAGAAGCGGGAGCGGGGGCCAGGGCGGGGCTTTCGGAACCCGCCCTAGCCCTTGGTCGCGCCGGAGGTGAGTCCGGCGATCAGGTATTTCTGGCCGAGGACGGCGGCGATCAGTACGGGCACGGTGATCAGGGTGGTCGCGGCCATGAGTCCGCCCCAGTCGGTGCTGGCGTAGGAGATGAAGTTGAACAGGGTGACGGGCACCGTCTGGGTACTGTCGTCGGCGAAGACCAGCGCGAACATGAAGTTGTTCCAGCTGAAGACGAAGGCCAGCAGGGAGGCCGTCGCGGTTCCGGGTGCCGCCAGCGGAAGGGTGATGCGCCGGAAGGCACCGAACGCGCTGAGTCCGTCGACCTGGGCGGCCTCCTCGAGTTCGACGGGGAGCCCGGCGAAGAAGCTGATCATGATCCACATGATCAGCGGCACGGAGACGAACATGTGGCTGAGGACGAGCACGGTGTAGGAGCCGACCAGTCCCGCCTGGGCGAACAGGTAGTACCAGGGCACCAGGAGGGAGATGGCCGGCACGATCCGCGCGACGAGGATGAGGGAGGCCGCGCGGTGCATGGAGAACCGGCCGACCGCCCACGCCGCGGGCACCGCTATCACGGCGGACAGGACGGTGGAGACCACTCCGACCAGAAGGGAGTTGCCCATGGAGCGGACTATCTGGCCCGCTTCGAAGACGGCGCGGAAGTTCTCCAGGGTCGGGGTGAACCACAGACCGACGGAAGGATCGGTGACCTGGACGTTGGTCTTGAACGCGGCGGCGAACATCCACACGATCGGCAGCCCGAAGAGCAGCACGACCAGGGTGACGGCGAGTGCGCGGGCGGCGGAGAGAAGCGTGCGGCGGCGGTTGCGTGCGGCAGCGGTCGGGGCCGCGGGGCCGGCGGTGACGGTCATACGTTCTTCCCTTGGCCGCGGCGACGCATCAGGATGACGACGCCGACGATGAACAGTGTGAACAGGACCAGCACGGCCGCGGCGAGGCCGTACTCCTGGTAGTCGAAGGTGAGGCCGTAGGCGTAGACGTTGAGTGTCTCGACCTCGAAGTCCGAACCGCCGCCCGGGCCCTTGGTGGCGTAGAGCAGGTCGAAGGTCTTCAGGGCGTCGACGGCGCGCAGCACCAGGGCGGTGGCCAGGGTGGGGACGAGCATCGGCAGCGTGACGTACCGGAAGCGCTGCCAGGGGCCGGCGCCGTCGACGCGTGCGGCCTCCTCGGGTTCTTCCGGCAGCGTCGTCAGACCGGCCAGGAGCAACAGGGTCATCATCGGGGTCCATTGCCAGACGTCGATGAGGACCAGGGTCGGCAGGGACTGTCCGACCGAGCCGAGAAACTCCTGACGCGGCAGACCGACGGAGCTGAGCAGGTGGTTGGCGATGCCGTTGGTGGGGTCCAGGATCAGCAGCCACAGGATGCCGATGGCCACGGGTGTGGCCAGCAGCGGGATGATCAGGACGGTGCGTACCCAGCGCATGCCGCGGAACGGTTTGCGCAGCAACATGGCGAGAGCCAGCCCGAGTACGGTCTCCACGAGTACGGCGCCGAGCGTGAAGACGACGGTGCGTGTGAGGGCGGGCCAGAAGCGGCGGGTGTCGCCGATGGCGTCGGTGAAGTTGGTGAGCCCGATGTGTTCCTTGCCGGCGTTCACCGCGCCGAAGGCATCGGTCAGGCTGAGGTCCGCGGTGAACAGCAGCGGAAAGACGATCATGAGGCCGACGAAGAGCAGGGCGGGCGCGAGCATGGCCCAGCGCAGTCGGCGATTGGCCTGGTCGAAGGTGACCGTGGCGCGTCGGCCCTTTGGGCGGGGCGGTTGCGGTGTGCCCGTGCCGCGGGTGGTGGTGAGTCCGGCGGTACTCATCAGGACTCCTTGTGACGGTTGTCGCGGACGAGGAATTCGTTGAACTCGGCGTGGGCGTCCCGGGCGACCGGCCGGACCGACTGGCCGAGTACGGACGCGACGAGCGGGCGCCCGATGATGTCGCGGGCGCGGCCCACCTGGAGCACCTGGGGCCGGTCGTGGCCGACGCCGCGGGAGGCGTTGACGCGCATGGCCTCGGCCAGTTCCGGCGGGAACTTCCGCAGGGTGCTCGGGTCGTTCCATGCGGAGGTGCGGGCGCCGGGGATGCCTTCCGCCTGCAGTGCGCGGGACTGGCTGACCCCTGCGGCCCAGCGGATGAACTGCCATGCGTCGTCCCGCCGCAGGGAGAAGCGGTTGATGCCGAGGCTCCACGAGGGGATGTTGTGAGGTCTGGCACCGGCGGGGCCCGCGGGGAAGGGAGCGAATCCGACCGTCTCGCGCACGGCGGGCGTCGTGATCTTCGGGTCGAGGAAGCTGCTGTAGATCGCGTCCGCGTCGATGTAGAACGCCGCTTTGCCCTGGGCGAAGATCGGCATGGCCTGTTCCAGGCTCATGTTGGTCGCGCCCGGAGGCCCCGTCCGGCCGAGCAGCCGTCCGTAGTACTCGTACGCGGCGATGGCCTGTGCGCTCCCTATGCCGGAGGCGCCGTCGACGATGAAGTCACCGCCGTAGGAGTACAGGAAGCTCGACCACTGGGAGACGGCGCCGCTGCGCTGGCCGCGGCCCACGTAGCCGAACATGCCGCCGGACCGGTCGGCGGCCTTCTCCGAGGCGGCCAGCAGCTTGTCGAGGGTGTCCGGCACCCCGCCCAGATCGGCGGCGATGTCCTTGCGGTAGTACAGCACCGGGCGTTCGGTGACGACGGGGACGCTCAGGACCTCGCCGGCCGTCGTCGACGTCCTGCGTGGGGCGTCCTGGAAGTCGTCCCATGCGAAGTCCGCGTCACCGGTGACCCGGTCGGTGAGATCGACCAGCCAGTCGTTGTGGGCGAAGAGCCCCTGCTCCTGCAGGGCGCGCACCATCATGACGTCGATGTCCGTGCCGGAGGCGTTCAGTTTGACGTTGTAGCTGCTGGCGAGCTGGTCCGCGGTCAGCAGCGTCATGGAGACCCGGCGGCCGATCAGGTCTTCGAACTCGCCCAGGCGGCGCTTCACGGCCTGGGACCAGACGTGATTGATCGCCATGATCCGCAAGGGCGCGCCGGCGGCCGGACGGCCCGGTGAGCACGCACCGACGGCGGCCACCGCTCCGCCGGTCATCAGCCGCCCGAAGGAGCGCCGACTCAGAAGCTGGCTGCTCGTGGACATCCTTGTCCTCTGTCTCTCAGTCCGGATACGTACGACCCGAAGGGTCTGGTCCAACTGGTAGGACCAGTTGGACCAGTTGGACCAGACGAAACGTAACAGGGGGAACCTCGGGGCAACACCCCCGACCCGGAACTTCTCACCTTCTGGTCGGTGCGCCCGTCCGAGCCCGGCCTGATCCGGACGAAAGGCCCTAAGGCCCGTGCTGCCCCAGAAGCATCTCGATGTGATTGCTGGCCATGACGTCGATCTGCACGTCCAGGTCGGAGCCGTACGTGCGCAGGGCGAGGGTGAGGTGCTCATGCATCCGGCGAGCGGCCTCTTCGGGGTCGCGCCGCTCCAGCGCCTCGAAGATCTCGGGGTGGTGCGGGACGCCCGGTTCGGCGATCGAAGGATCGGAGTTGGAGCGCAGCATCAGCTCGAACATCATGCCGCTCACGGAGGACAGCATGATCCTCAGGACCGGGTTCTTGCTGGCCACGGCGATGGCGTCGTGGAAGGCGAGGTCGGCGCGCGCCTTGTCCACCACGTCCTGGGCGGTCTCCAGCTCGTCCCGTGCGGCGCGCAGCGCCGCGAGATCCTCGTCCGTCGCCCTCAGGGCGGCCAGCCGGACCATCTCGGTCTCCATCGGAATGCGCGCTTCGATGAGCTGGCGGACGGTCGGACGTCCGGCTCGGTACAGCGCGTCGTAACCCCGTGCCTGTCCCGAGTCCTGCTCCCGGACGAAGGAACCGCGCCCCGGGGCGACTTCGATGAGTTGCTGGGCCTCGAGCCGCCGCAGCACCTCGCGCACCACGCCCCGGCTGGCCTGGAACTCGCCGGCCAGCTCACGTTCCGACGGCAGCTTGTCGCCCGGGGCGATCACTCCCGAGCGGATGTCGTGCTCCAGACGGCGCGCGATCCGCTCCGTCAGCAGGCCGCGCGGAGCAGTTCCGAGGGGTGAACGCGCCGCCGAGGGCAGGTGACGGGGTGGCTGCATGGTCCGTATCGTACTGGCCGCCGCCCGGCCGGCGTCGGCGGCGATCCGCCGACACCGGCCGGACAGCGGTGGTCACAGCGTCGCCGCGAAGGGGCTGACGCTCTCATCGACGTAGGGAATGCTGTCCAGACCGCTGCTGAGGCGGACGCTCTCGCCGGTGGTCACCGATGCGTCGATCGCCGTGAGGACATCCAGAGCGTGGTATCCGAGGTCGCCGGTGGCGATGTGGGGCCGCCCCGTGCGAAGGGCGCGGGCCATGTCGAGCACGCCCAGCCCTCGGCCCGCCTCGACCCGGGCCGAGGGGATGGTGTGCCAGACGGGATCCGCGTCGTCGTCGCCGGCGAGTGTGCCCCGGGTGATCCTGACGTCCCCGCTGAAGAAGTTCGGGTCGGGCAGGACCATGGTGCCCTCGGTGCCGGTGATCTCGACGACGCCGACGCGCGTGAGGGGCGAGTCGAAGCTGAAGACGCTCTGGCTGACGCCTCCGGCGGCGAACCGGACGAGCGCGGAGACATGGGTGGGCACCGCGACGTCGAAGCTCGTCCCGGCTCGGTCGCCGGTGCGTATGGTGCGCACCGCTCGGGCGGTGGAACCCACGGCGGCGACGCGCTCGGCGGGGCCGAACAGGTTGAGGAGCGTGGTGATGTAGTAGGGGCCCATGTCGAACAGCGGGCCGGCCCCCTTGGCGAAGAAGAACTCGGGGCCGGGGTGCCAGGCATCGGGTCCGGCGTTCTGCATCACGGTCTGCGCGGACAGCGGCCGGCCGATGTCGCCGCGGGCCAGAGCGCGCCGTGCGGTCTGCAGGGCGGGCCCGAGGACCGTGTCAGGGGCCACGCCCACGCGCAGGCCCGCGGCCGCGGCCTGGTCCAGCACCGAGCGGGCGCTGTCCCGGTCGACGGCGAGGGGCTTCTCGGACCAGACGTGCTTGCCCGCGGCCAGTGCCCGGGAGGAGACCTCGGCGTGGGCGGCCGGAACGGTCAGGTTGACGACGATGTCGACGTCGTCGTGGGCCAGGACGTCGGCCGCGGTGCCCGAGCGCAGGACACCGTGTCCGTCCGCCCGGGCCCGTGCGCGCCCGGTGTCCAGGTCACCGACGATGTGGACCCGGACGTCGGGGAACGAGGTGAGGCTCCGGAGGTACGTGTCGCTGATGTTGCCCGCGCCGATGAGGCCGACTCCGACCGGTCCGTGGGTGCTCATCAGCGGATCCCCTTCGCGTGGAGGTAACGGACGGCGGCGGCGATGCCGTCGAGGACATCGCCGTCGTAGTGGTCGAACTCGATGACGGCCCAGCGGGCATGGCGGGCGCTGCGCAGTGCGGCGTCCAGGGGGATCCGACCCTCTCCGGGCGCCACCTGGCCCGTGTCGGCGGGATCGAAGGGGAGGCCGGAGAAGAACGGGTCGTCGATCACGGCACCGTCCTTGATGTGCAGGGCCTCCACACGGCTGCCCAGCCGCTCCAGGAGCGACACCGGGTCGTTGCCGCCGACCGCGGCCCAGTACAGGTCGATCTCCAACGTGACGCGGGGATCGAGGAGTCCGGCGAAGAACTCGAAGGCGCTGACGCCCTTGATCCTTTGCACGAACTCCTGCGAGTGGTTGTGGTAGCCGACGGTGAGACCGTGGGCGGCGGCGGCTTCGGCGGCTCGGTTCAGAAGATCCGCGGTAGCGGCGACGTCCCTCTCGGCCACCCAGCGTTCGGGGGCCACAAACGGGTCGAACACGGACTCCAGGCCCAGGGCGCGGGCCGCCTGGAACGTCTCCTCCCACTGCGCGTCCTGCCCGTCGGCCGAGGAGGCGTCGGGCGAGAGCAACCCCGCGTGCCCGGTACGGGCTGTCAGGCCTGCCTCCCGCAGGGCGGCCGGGAGGCTGTCGATGCTGCCCACGAAGTCGTAGACCTCCACCGTGCGTAAGCCCAGGGCGGAGATCTGTGCCAGCGTGTGCTGTCGGTCCGTCTCCAGCAGGTGCCGGACGGAGTAGAGCTGAAGAGCCATCTGAGGTGCGGGCATGCCGAAGAAGTCCTCTCCGAGGTGAATGCGCGCCGGGCCGGCTTCGCCGGGAACGATACCGACATGTATGTCGGTTTTCTAGGCGCGTGCACGCGCCTCGCGAACATGGCCGCCGGGCTGCCGGATATCGAGCTCCGGTCGCGGCTCGAAGCCCGGTCCTGCGCGGAGGTCGGGCGGACACGGCACGGGCATGCCTCGCTGCTCGGCCTGGACGACGGTTGCCCCACCGCGCCGCATCGGCGGCGGAGCGTCGCCGGACAATACCGACAGGGCTGACGGTATCTGGAGTGGATAGCATCGAATCATGAGCCGTCCGACAGCCTCCGCATCGAGCGGCGCCCGCAACTACCCCAAAGGGGAAAGGCGCCGCGCGCAGATCATCGAGGCGGCCTTCACCGCGTTCGGCAAGGTCGGCTACCGCAACGCCAGCATGGTCCAGCTGGCCGGCGCCTGCGGCGTCTCCCGTGCGGGGCTGCTGCACCACTTCCCCACCAAGGAGGCGCTGCTCGAAGCCGTCCTGGCCCGGCGTGAACTCCAGGACGACGCGCATTTCTTCAGTGAGGGAGCCGCTTCCCAGGCCGCCGAGGACGGTCTGGAGTACTTCGCCGGCCTGATCCGCCTCGTGGCGCACAATCAGGCGAACCCGACCATCGTGAGCCTGTTCGCCGTCCTGTCGAGCGAGGCCACCGCACTCGACCACCCCGCCCGCCCCTACTTCGTCGCCCGCTACGAGCGCGTACGGCGCGAGGCCAGGGCCGCGGTGGAGAACCTGTCCCGGCGGGGTCTGCTGCGCCCCCACGTCGACACCGAGTGCCTGCCCGCGGAGCTGGTGGCCATGATCGACGGCCTGCAGGTGCAGTGGCTCCTCGACCCTCGGGCGATCGACATGCCCACCCACCTCCGAGCCCGCCTCCGTGAATTCATCGACGTCGAAATCCCGTGCGCCGACGGTTCCGCGGCCCTGGGTGCCACGGAAGCCCCGTAATCGGCGCCGTCTCCACCGGCGGGAGCCCTGTGGGGGCTTTGCATAAAAGTGCATAGCTGCGTATAGTCATGCCATCGATGAGAGGAATTCCGATGGCGGTACGTGCGGCAGTGGCAGGGGCGAGTGGGTACGCCGGCGGGGAACTGCTCCGTCTGCTCCTCACCCACCCACAGGTCGAGATCGGGGCCCTCACCGGCCACTCCAACGCCGGGGAGCGACTCGGCGCGCTACAGCCGCATCTGCGGCCGCTCGCGGACCGCGTCCTCGCCGCGACCACGGTCGAGGCGCTCGCCGGACACGACGTCGTCTTCCTGGCCCTGCCGCACGGGCAGTCCGCGTCGGTGGCCGAACAGCTCGGTGACGAGGTGCTCGTCGTCGACATGGGCGCCGACTTCAGGCTGGAGAACGCCGCCGACTGGGAGAAGTTCTACGGCTCCCCGCACGCCGGTACCTGGCCCTACGGCCTGCCCGAGCTGCCCGGCGCCCGTGCCGCGCTCGAAGGCTCCAAGCGGATCGCCGTGCCCGGCTGCTACCCGACGGCCGTCTCCCTCGCGCTCTTCCCCGCGTACGCGGCCGGCCTCGCCGAACCCGAGGCCGTCGTCGTCGCCGCGTCGGGCACCTCCGGCGCGGGCAAGGCGGCCAAGCCGCATCTGCTGGGTTCGGAGGTCATGGGCAACATGTCCCCGTACGGCGTCGGCGGGGTCCACCGGCACACCCCCGAGATGATCCAGAACCTCGGCGCGGCGGCGGGTGAGCCCGTCTCCGTGTCGTTCACGCCGACCCTCGCGCCCATGCCACGCGGCATCCTCGCCACCTGCAGCGCGAAGGCGAGGCCCGGGGTGAACGCCGAGTCGCTCCGCGCCGTGTACGAGAAGGCCTTCGCCGACGAGCCCTTCGTCGACCTGCTGCCCGAGGGGCAGTGGCCCGCGACCGCGGCCGTGTACGGGTCCAACGCCGTGCAGATCCAGGTCGCCCACGACGAGGCCGCCGGCCGGATCGTCGTGATCAGCGCCATCGACAACCTCGCCAAGGGCACCGCCGGAGGCGCCCTGCAGAGCATGAACATCGCCCTCGGGATCCCCGAGGAAACGGGTCTTTCCACGATCGGAGTCGCACCGTGAGCGACGCACGCGCAGCCGCCCGGCTGCGGGGGACGACGAAAGCCGCGCCGCTGCGCTGCGTGGGCGGAGAAGCGAACGAGGAGATGCAGTGAGCGTCACGGCAGCCAAGGGGTTCACGGCGGCGGGTATCGCCGCCGGAATCAAGGACAGCGGCAATCCCGACCTGGCCCTGGTGGTCAACAACGGGCCCCGCCGCGCCGCCGCGGGCGTCTTCACCTCCAACCGCGTCAAGGCCGCACCCGTCCTCTGGTCGGAACAGGTCCTCAAGGGTGGCGAGGTGACCGCCGTCGTCCTCAACTCCGGTGGTGCCAACGCCTGTACGGGCCCCCAGGGCTTCCAGGACACCCACGCCACCGCCGAGAAGGCCGCCGAGGTGCTCCCCGGGCACAACGCGGGGGAGATCGCGGTCGCTTCGACCGGTCTGATCGGTCTGCTCCTGCCCATGGACAAGCTCCTGCCCGGTATCGAGAAGGCCGCGACGGCCCTGAGCGAGCACGGCGGCGAGAAGGCCGCCATCGCGATCAAGACCACGGACACGGTCCACAAGACCGCCGTCGCCGACGGCGACGGCTGGAGCGTCGGCGGAATGGCCAAGGGCGCGGGCATGCTCGCCCCCGGCCTCGCCACCATGCTGGTCGTCCTCACCACCGACGCCGACGTCGAGGCGCCCGCGCTCGACGCCGCGCTGCGCGCCGCCACCCGCACCACCTTCGACCGCGTCGACTCCGACGGCTGCATGTCGACCAACGACACCGTGCTGCTGCTCGCCTCCGGCGCGAGCGGAATCACCCCCGAAGGCGCCGAGTTCGCCCAGGCCGTGCAGAGCGTCTGCGCCGACCTCGCCCGGCAGCTGATCGGTGATGCCGAGGGCGCCTCCAAGGACATCCGGATCGAGGTGATCAACGCGGCGACCGAGGACGACGCCGTCGAGGTCGGCCGGTCCATCGCCCGTAACAACCTCCTCAAGTGCGCCATCCACGGCGAGGACCCCAACTGGGGCCGCGTCCTCTCCGCGATCGGCACCACGAAGGCCGCCTTCGAGCCCGACCGGCTGAACGTCGCGATCAACGACGTCTGGGTCTGCAAGAACGGTGGCGTGGGCGAGGACCGTGAACTGGTGGACATGCGCTATCGCGAGGTCGGGATCACCGCGGACCTCGCGGCGGGGGACGAGTCGGCCGTCATCTGGGCCAACGACCTGACCGCCGAGTACGTCCACGAGAACAGCGCGTACAGCTCATGAGCGCCGCGAGGAAGCACACCGCGCTGCCCAAGGCCCAGATCCTCATCGAGGCGCTGCCCTGGCTCACCCGGCACAACGGCAGGACCGTCGTCATCAAGTTCGGCGGGAACGCCATGATCGACGAGGACCTGAAGGCCGCCTTCGCGCAGGACGTCGTCTTCCTGCGGCACGCCGGCCTCAAGCCCGTCGTCGTGCACGGCGGTGGTCCGCAGATCAGCGCCCAGCTCGACAAGCAGGGCCTGGTCAGCGAGTTCAAGGCCGGTCTTCGCGTCACCACGCCCGAGGCGATGGACGTCGTACGGATGGTGCTGGCAGGACAGGTCCAGCGCGAGCTCGTCGGGCTGCTCAACCAGCACGGCCCGCTCGCCGTCGGCATGACCGGCGAGGACGCCCACACCATCACCGCCACCCAGCACCGCCCGATGATCGACGGCGAGGCCGTGGACATCGGCCGGGTCGGCGAGATCACCGACATCGACACCGGCGCGATCCAGGCGCTGCTGGACGACGGCCGGATCCCGGTCATCTCCTCCATCGCGCGTTCCGCCGAGGACAACCACGTCTACAACGTGAACGCCGACACCGCCGCCGCCGCACTCGCCGCCGCGCTGAACGCCGAGACGCTGATGGTCCTCACCGACGTCGAGGGCCTCTACGAGGACTGGCCGAACAGCGACGACGTCATCAGCCGGCTCACCGCCACCGAGCTGGAGAAGCTGCTGCCCGACCTCTCCAGCGGCATGGTGCCCAAGATGCGGGGCTGTCTCCACGCCGTACGCAACGGCGTCGAGACCGCCCGCGTCATCGACGGCCGGGTCCAGCACTCGATCCTGCTGGAGATCTTCACCGACGAGGGAATCGGCACGATGGTCGTGCCCGACGCGACAACCGCCGTACAGCACGACGCAGAGGGGGAGTCATGACCGGCAACGAGGAGTTCGCGCAGCGCTGGCAGGGCGCGCTGATGGACAACTACGGCACACCGCGGCTGCCGCTGGTGCGCGGCGCCGGCGCCCGGGTGTGGGACGCGGAGGACAACGCGTACCTCGACTTCGTCGGCGGTATCGCGGTCAACGCGCTCGGCCACGCCCACCCGGCGGTGATCGACGCCGTCTCCACGCAGATCGCCACGCTCGGCCATGTCTCCAACCTCTACACCGCCGAGCCGTCCATCGCGCTCGCCGAGCGGCTCCTGACGCTCTTCGGACGCACCGGCAGGGTCTTCTTCTGCAACTCGGGAGCCGAGGCCAACGAGGCGGCCTTCAAGATCGGCCGGCTGACCGGGCGTACGCACATGGTGGCCACCGACGGCGGCTTCCACGGCCGGACCATGGGCAGCCTCGCACTGACCGGCCAGCCCGGGAAGCGGGACCCCTTCCTACCGCTGCCGGGCGAGGTCACACATGTGCCGTACGGCGACGTCGAGGCGCTCCGCGGAGCGGTGACGACCGGGACCGCGCTGCTGATCATCGAGCCGGTGCAGGGTGAGAACGGCGTCGTCGTGCCGCCCAAGGGCTATCTGGAGGCGGCCAGGGAGATCACGCGGGCCACCGGCACGCTGCTCGTCCTGGACGAGGTGCAGACCGGGATCGGCCGCTGCGGCCAGTGGTTCGAGCACCAGGCCCACCAGGGCGTCGAGCCCGACGTGGTGACCCTCGCCAAGGGGCTCGGCGGCGGGCTGCCCATCGGGGCGACCGTCGCGTTCGGCGCCGCGGCCGACCTGCTGAAGCCGGGACAGCACGGCACGACGTTCGGCGGCAACCCCGTCGCCTGCGCCGCCGGTCTCGCCGTGCTGGACACGCTCGCGGCCGACGGCACCCTGGACACCGTGAAGCGGCTCGGCGAGCGGATCAGGGACGGCGTCGAGAGCCTCGGACACCCGCTGGTCTCCCACGTCCGGGGTTCAGGACTGCTGCTGGGTATCGTGCTCACCGGGCCCCTCGCGCCGAAGGTGCAGCAGGCGGCTCAGGAGGCCGGCCTCCTGGTGAACGCGCCCGCCCCCGACGTCGTCCGGCTCATGCCGCCGCTGATCATCGGTGACGCGGAGGTGGACGCGTTCCTGCGGATACTGCCGGCAGCTCTCGACGCGGCCTACGGGGACGGACGATCAGGGGAGTGACGATCCGCAGAATGAGGCGACGACGATGACCGAGGCGCAGGAAACCGACCACGGAGGGCAGTCGGTGCCGCAGACCCGCACCGCACGCCACCGCAGGATCGTGGACATCCTCAACCGTCAGCCGGTGCGCTCGCAGAGCCAGTTGGCCAGGCTCCTGTCCGACGACGGGCTGAGCGTCACCCAGGCGACGCTCTCCCGCGACCTGGACGAGCTCGGCGCGGTGAAGATCCGCAACACCGGCGGCGAGCTGATCTACGCGGTGCCCAGCGAGGGCGGTTTCCGTACCCCGCAGGCGCCGCTCGGCGGGTCCGCGAAGGAGGAGCGGATGCGCAGGCTCTCCGCGGAACTGCTCATCTCCGCCGAGGCGTCGGCCAACCTGGTGGTGCTGCGTACGCCTCCGGGCGCCGCCCAGTTCCTCGCCTCGGCCATCGACCAGGCCGAGCTCCAGGCGATCCTCGGCACGATCGCGGGGGACGACACGCTGATGCTGATCAGCCGCGACCCGAGCGGCGGTCAGGCACTGGCCGACCATCTGCTGCGGCTGGCCCAGAACGACCGCGCCCCTCAGTAGCGGGTGATCGCGGTCGGGCCTGACGCCGTCCCGACCGCGATGTGCGGACGGCGGGCCGGGTCCGCCCAGGCCAGGATCCGGTCCATCGCGGCCGCCGGCACGGACACACAGCCGGCGGTCGCACCCTTGCCGTCCACATGCAGGAAGATCCCGGCGCCCCTGCCGCGTACCGGACGGTGGTAGTTGAAGCCGATGACGAGCGCACGGGCGTACTGCGTGGGGTAGGTGACGAGGTGTTCGGCCTCGTCCGCGCGGCAGTCGGCGGGCCGTGGTTCCACCCAGCGGTTGTATGCGCGTGCCGTGTTGTCCTGGCACCACCACGCGTCCTCACCGGCCCGCCGGTACGGATAGCGGGTCCCGGGCGGTGCCGCCTCGGTCCCGAAGGCGTACGGCAGGTCGTACAGCCCGGTGGGCGTGGTGTTCGTGCCCTGGGTGCGGGTGGCGCCTTCGGCCAGCCCGTTCGCCCCGAAGCGGGCGGGCGCCGAACCCGCCGCCACCCAGCCGTCCCCGCGCCGGTCCCACCAGGTGACCGTGCCCGTGACGGAGTCGGTGCCGGAAGCCTCCGCGGTGATCAGCTGCGTACCGCCGCCCGTGTCGGCCAGCCGCTCGGGAAGCGACGGTGCCCCGGCGGGCCGCGCCGCGAGTGAACCGGCCAGGGCGAGCAGGACGGACACGGTCACCAGGAGTCTGCGCATGCCCGGACCGTACGGCGCCCGGCCCCCGGCCCCCACCGCACCTGCTCCGTACGGCCCAGCGGCCCCCTTCTTCCGGCCGCGCTGACCAGGAGCTTTGACAATGCATACGGAGCATTGCATAGTTATGCTATTCGTGATCGCGCCGTGAGGCGGAAGCACACCCCTTGCACTCCCGAGGAGCACCGCAGTGAGCAACGGCACCGGTAACAGCGACGTACGCCTCTGGGGCGGCCGTTTCGCCGACGGCCCCGCCGAGGCGCTGGCCAAGCTGTCCGCCTCCGTCCACTTCGACTGGCGGCTCGCGCCGTACGACATCGCCGGCTCCCGTGCCCACGCGCGCGTCCTGAACACGGCGGGGCTGCTCACCGAGGACGAGCTGGGCCGGATGATCGAGGGGCTCGACTCGCTGGAAGCCGCCGTCGCCGACGGTTCGTTCACCGGCACCATCGCCGACGAGGACGTCCACACCGCCCTGGAGCGCGGACTCCTGGAGCGTCTCGGCCCCGACCTCGGCGGGAAGCTGCGCGCCGGCCGGTCCCGCAACGACCAGGTCGCCACGCTCTTCCGTATGTACCTGCGCGACCATGCCCGGATCATCGGGGGACTGGTCGCCGAGCTCCAGGACGCGCTGGTGGGACTGGCCGAGGCGCACCCGGACGTGGCCATGCCCGGCCGTACGCACCTCCAGCACGCACAGCCCGTGCTCTTCGCCCACCATGTCCTGGCGCACGCCCAGTCCCTGGCCCGGGACGCGGAGCGGCTGCGGCAGTGGGACGAGCGGACCGCGGTGTCGCCGTACGGCTCCGGTGCGCTGGCCGGATCGTCCCTCGGGCTCGACCCGGAGGCGGTCGCGGCCGACCTCGGCTTCGAGCGCGGGTCGGCGGGCAACTCCATCGACGGCACCGCGTCGCGGGACTTCGTCGCGGAGTTCGCCTTCATCACCGCGATGATCGGCGTCAATCTCTCCCGCATCGCCGAGGAGATCATCATCTGGAACACGAAGGAGTTCTCCTTCGTCACCCTCCACGACGCCTTCTCCACCGGCTCGTCGATCATGCCGCAGAAGAAGAACCCCGACATCGCCGAGCTGGCCCGCGGCAAGTCCGGCCGCCTCATCGGCAACCTGACCGGCCTGATGGCGACCCTGAAGGCCCTCCCGCTCGCGTACAACCGTGACCTCCAGGAGGACAAGGAGCCGGTCTTCGACTCCTGCGACCAGCTGGAGATCCTGCTGCCCGCCTTCACCGGCATGATGGCCACGCTCACCGTCAACCGCGAGCGCATGGAGGAGCTGGCCCCGGCCGGCTTCTCGCTCGCCACGGACATCGCCGAGTGGCTGGTCAGGCAGGGCGTCCCGTTCCGGGTGGCGCACGAGGTCGCGGGTGAGTGCGTCAAGGTCTGCGAGCAGCAGGGCATCGAGCTCGACCAGCTGACGGACGAGCAGTTCGCGAAGATCTCCGAGCACCTCACCCCCGAGGTGCGCACCGTCCTGAACGTGCCCGGAGCACTCGCCTCGCGTAACGGCCGCGGCGGGACGGCGCCCTCGGCCGTCGCCGTCCAGCTGGCCGAGGTGAAGGCCGACCTGGTGACGCAGCACGCCTGGGCGACCGCGCGCGGCTGATTCACAGGCATCGCGGGCTACGTTGACGGGAAGGCGTTCGGAACCGACCCTGAGGAGCCCGCGATGCCCTTCGCCCGCCTGAACCGAGCGACTACCCCGACCTCCCACATCGGGCTCGGCCTGGCCGCCGTCGGCAGGCCCGGCTACATCACCCCGCACCGTGACCAGGATCTGCCCGGTGACCGCGGCGTGGACGCGCTGCGCGCCCGCACCCATGAACTCCTGGACGCGGCCTACGCCCAGGGCGTGCGGTATTTCGACGCCGCCCGCTCCTACGGCCGCGCCGAGGAGTTCGTCGCCGAGTGGCTGGCCGCCCACCCCGAGGCGACGGACGTCGTCATCGGCAGCAAGTGGGGCTACACCTACACCGGCGACTGGCGCGTCGACGCCGAGACGCACGAGGTGAAGGACCACGGCCTCGCCACCTTCGAGCGCCAGCACGCCGAGACGGAGGGACTGCTCGGCGACCGGCTCGATCTCTACCAGATCCACTCGGTGACCGCCGACAGCCCCGCACTGAGCGACAAGAACCTGCACGCGCGACTCGCCGAGCTGGCCGCCGGAGGCACCACCGTCGGCTTCTCCGTGAGCGGTCCCGGCCAGAGCGACGCCATCCGGGCCGCCGTCGCGGTGACCGTGGACGGCGAACCCCTCTTCCGTACCGTCCAGGCCACCTACAACGCCCTGGACACCTCGGCCGGGGCGGCGCTCGCCGACGCGCACGACGCGGGGCTCACCGTGATCGTCAAGGAGGCCGTGGCCAACGGCCGGCTCACCGGGACCGAGGCGCCCGCCGTCCTCCGCGAGATCGGTGCCGAGGCCGGCCTGGACGCGGACGCCGTCGCCCTGGCGCTGGTCCTCCACCAGCCCTGGGCCGGAGTCGTCCTGTCCGGCGCGGTCACCGCCACCCAGCTGGCCGCCAATCTGCACGCACCGCTGCTCGACCTCGACCCGGGTCGGCTCGACCGGCTGGCCGCGCTCGTGGAGGAGCCGGAGGCGTACTGGCGCCACCGGGCCTCGCTGCCCTGGAGCTGAGCGGCCGCAAGCACGGGTCGTCGCCCGGCACCCACGCCGGGGCCTTCCCGCTCACGCCCAGTCGGCGAGCGCCTGGAAGTCGGCCCGCACCAGCCCCACCCCGGGGTCGACCCGGCGCAGCAGGGCCCGCCCCGGGTGGTGTGCGGCGACCCAGGCCGTATCGATGCCGGAGATCTCGTCGTCGACCCAGGCGAACGGCCTGCCGTCCGCGTAGTCGACGACGTAGCGGGTCTTCCAGTACGTCCCGTCCGCCGTGGGCGCGTGCATCGTGGGCCAGTCGATGTACGGGAGCGGGGGCAGCCCGATGCGCGGGCCGATCCACTCGTTCGCCTGGTCCTTCCAGGTGGTGGCCCAGACGAGTTCGTAGAGGTCGGCGAGCGCCAGCAGCTCGTCGCCGTGACCGGGGCTGAGCAGCACGGGCAGCGGAGTGTCCGGCGGCCACCCCGTCGGCCGCATCCGGTGGAGCGTGTAGCCCTCGGGGACGGTGGGGCGGGCCAGGGCCGCGTACGGGTTGAGCGGACCGTCGATGTCGATCATCAGCAGCGGCTTCATCACGCCATGGTGCCCCGGGCCGCCCGGCACGGGCGGATCATCCCCGGCGGTCGTGGAGCGAGTCGCATGGGACATCACTGTCTCATCTGGGCTAGTGTCGTTCCATGACTCTTGATCGTGAGCAGGTTCTGCGCAGCGCCGCCGCCCTGCTGACCCGTAAGTCCACGGCGACCATGGACGAGGTCGCCCGGGCCGCCGGGATAGGCCGGGCCACCCTGCACCGGCACTTCGCCGGGCGGGGCGCCCTGGTCGGGGCGCTCGAAGACCTCGGGATCCGGGAGTTCGAGGCGGCCCTGGACTCCGCCGCGCTCGACGAGGGCCCCGCCGACGAGGCGCTGCGGCGGCTGGTCGAGGCCGTCGAGCCGAGCGCGGGACTGCTGTCCTTCCTCGTCTGCGAGAGCCAGCTCTTCGAGGGGGGCGAGGTCAACGAGGGCTGGGACCGCCTGGACACCCGGGTCTCGGCCTTCTTCCGGCGCGGTCAGGAGCGCGGCGAATTCAGGATCGACCTCACCCCGGCCTGGCTGACCGAGGCGCTGTACGGCCTGATCGGGAGCGGTGCGTGGTCCGTGCAGGCGGGGCGGGTCGCCGCGCGGGACTTCTCGTACATGGTCGTCGAGTTGCTCCTGGGTGGAGCACGCCGGAGCGTGGAGAAATGAGCAGCACCACGTCGAGTGCCGGCGTCACGGGCGATCTCCACCATCCCGGCCGGTGGATCGCCCTCACCGTCCTCGTCCTGGCGGTGCTGCTCGTCGCCGTCGACGCCACCGTCCTCGGACTCGCGACGCCCTTCCTCAGCGAGGACCTCGAACCGACGGGCACCCAGCTGCTCTGGATCGGCGACGTGTACTCCTTCGTCATCGCCGGGCTCCTGGTCTCCATGGGCAGCCTCGGCGACCGCATCGGCCGGAAGAAGCTGCTGCTGACCGGCGCCACCGCGTTCGGCGCGGTGTCGGTGCTCAACGCCTACGCCGCGGGCCCCGGGATGATGATCCTGGCCCGGGCGCTGCTCGGTGTCGCGGGCGCCACCCTGATGCCGTCCACCCTCGCCCTGATCCGCAACCTCTTCCACGACCCGCGCGAGCGCAGCCTGGCCATCGGCATCTGGGGTGCGATGGCATCGGCGGGCGCCGCCGTCGGACCCGTGGTGGGCGGGCTCCTGCTGGAGCACTTCTGGTGGGGCTCGGTCTTCCTGATCAATCTGCCCGTGATGGCGGTACTGGTCGCCGTGGGCATCAAGATGATCCCCGAGTCGAAGAACCCCGCGCCGGGCCCCTGGGACCTGATCAGTGTGGGGCTCTCGATGGTCGGCATGATCGGCGTGGTGTACGGCATCAAGGAGTTCGCCGCACACGGCGTGAACTGGTTGCCCGGCGTGGCGGGCGTCGGCGGGCTGCTGGCCCTCATCTGGTTCGTACGCCGTCAGCTGAAGCTCCCGGCACCTCTGCTGGACATGAGGCTCTTCCACCACCGGGGGTTCTCCGGCGCGGTGCTCGCCGACCTGCTGACGATCCTCGGGCTGTCCGGAATCGTCTTCTTCCTCTCGCAGTTCCTGCAGCTGGTCCAGGGGAGGGGTCCGCTGGAGGCCGGGCTCGCCGAACTGCCCGCGGCGGTCGGCGCGGTGACCGCCGGCCTGTCGGCGGGGAGGGTCGCCCGCCGCTACTCCGTGCGCTCCGTGGTCGCCGGCGGGCTCGGCGCCATCGGGGTGTCACTCGCCGTGGTCACGGTGATCCACAAGGAGACCGGCTATCCGCTCATCGGTGTCCTGCTCCTGGTGGTGGGCGTCGGTGCCGGGTTCGCCTTCACCGTCACCTCCGACGTGATCCTCTCCAGTGTCCCGAAGGAGCAGGCAGGCTCCGCGTCGGCGGTGTCCGAGACGGCGTACGAGCTCGGGGCCGCCCTCGGGATCGCCCTGCTCGGATCCATCGTCACGGGCGTCTATCTGGGCTTCGGGACCCCCGCGGGCATATCGGCCGACTCGGCGGCTGCCGCCCACGAGTCACTCGGCGGAGCGGTGGAGACCGCCCAGCACCTCCCGCCGCACCTGGGGAACGAGCTGGTCGTCGCGGCCCAGGAGGCCTTCGTCAACGGGCTCAGGGTCTCCGCGGCGGTGGGCGCGGTCGTCCTGCTGGCGACGGCCGTCGCCGCGTGGTTCCTGCTGCGCGGGCAGAAGCTGGAGGACGGGATCATCCCCGACGAGTGACCGGCCCCCGACGCGTGACCGGGCTCCGACGCGTGACCGGCCTCCGACGCGTGACCGGCCTCTGTGGGCGTGGCCTAGGCGGCCTTGGCCTTCGTGGCGTACATGTCGACGTACTCCTGGCCCGACAGGTGCATCACCTCGGCCATCACGGAGTCCGTCACCGCCCGCAGGACATAGCGGTCGCGGTCCATGCCCTCGTAGCGGGAGAACTCCATCTGCTCACCGAAGCGGACCGTGACCTTGCCGGGGCGCGGGAGGCCGGAACCGCCCGGCTGCAGCTTGTCCGTGCCGATCATCGCGAACGGCACGACCGGCGCGCCGGTCATCAGGGTCAGCCGTGCGATCCCCGTACGGCCGCGGTAGAGCCGGCCGTCGGGGGAGCGGGTGCCCTCCGGGTAGATGGCGAAGGCATGGCCCTCGTCCAGCACCCGGCGGCCCGTCATCAGGGCCGCGACCCCGCCGCGGCCACCGTCCCGGTCCACCGGGATCATGCCGCAGCCGGTGAAGAACCAGGCCATCAGCCGGCCCTTGAAGCCCTTGCCGGTGACGTACTCGTCCTTGCCGATGTAGAACACCGGCCGGTCGCAGCAGATCGGCATGATCATGGAGTCGATGAACGTCAGGTGGTTGCCCGCGAGGATCACAGGACCGTCCCCCGGGATGTTCTCGACGCCCTCGACCTGTGGCCGGAAAAGCAGTCGCAGGATCGGTCCGAGCACTGCCTTGATGACCGTGAGTCGGGACAACGCATCCTCCGGTGTCGTGGCCGGGCGGCCGGGGCGGGAATTCGCGAGGGTCTGTGCAGGTGAGGACGATACTCGCGGGTACCGCCTCTCCGCACATCGGGTTCACCCAGTGGATACGCAGTGTTGACGTGTGTTTCCGCCACGTTCGTCCGCGGTCCGCCCCGCCGATGGCGTAGCCGCCTACGATCGTGCCTCGCCCGAAGGTGCCGGACATCATATGCGAGGAGCATTCATGACAGAGCACGCGCGGACCGAACCCGGCCGCCGGACCCTCCTCGGGGCTGCGGTCCTCGGCACGGCCGCCCTCGGTGCGACCGCCGTCGGAGCGGCCGGCACGGCGAACGCGGCCGGGCGTGTCCCGGACAAGCGGGGCAACGGCGACGGCACCTACCGTGACCTGCCCGTCCCCACGGTCATCGGCCACCGGGGGACCGCCGGCTACCGCCCCGAGCACACCATCGGCTCCTACCAGCTGGCCCTGGACATGGGCGCGCACATCGTCGAGCAGGACCTGGTGCCGACCAAGGACGGTCACCTGGTCTGCCGCCACGAGAACGACATCACCGCCACGACGGACGTCGCCGAGCACCCCGAGTTCGCCGGCCGCAAGACCACCAAGGAGATCGACGGGGTGCCGCTGACCGGGTGGTTCACCGAGGACTTCACCCTCGCCGAGCTGAAGACCCTCAGGGCCAAGGAGCGGATTCCGGCCAACCGCCAGAGGAACACCCTCTACGACGGCCGCTGGGAGATCCCGACCTTCGAGGAGGTCCTGCGCTGGGCGGAGGAGGAGGGCCGCAGGCGCGGTCACGCCGTCTGGCTCTACGTCGAGACCAAGCACCCCACCTACTTCAGGGGTCTGGGTCTCGCACTGGAGGAGCCGCTCGCCAAGCTGCTGCGCCGCCACGGCCGGCACCGTGCGAACTCGCCGCTGATCCTCCAGTCCTTCGAGCCGACCTCGATGCGCCGGCTGTCGAAGCTCGTCGCCACGCCCCGTGTGGTGCTGCTCGACGCGGCCGACACGCAGCCCTGGGACTTCGTGAAGGCCGGTGACCCCCGCACCGTCGCCGATCTGGTGAAGCCCGCGGGGCTGAAGTGGATCGCGTCCTTCGCCCAGGGCATCGGCCCCTGGCTGGACCTGGTCATCCCCCAGGACGAGGACGGACGGCTGACCTCCCCCACCACCCTGGTCGCCGACGCGCACGCGCGGGGCCTGATCCTGCACCCGTACACGATGCGCAACGAGAACACCTTCCTGCCCGCGGACTTCAGGCGCGGCACGGACCCCAACGCGTACGGCGACGCGTTCGGCGCCTTCCGGACGTACTTCGAGACAGGCATCGACGGGATCTTCTCGGACAACCCCGACACCGCCCTGCTCGCGGCGGCCGACTTCAACCAGCGCTGAAGAAGAGGGCCGGGCGGGCCGCGCGTCAGCCGCCCGGCCCCGGTGCCCCGGTCGGGTGGAGCGCCCCCTGTACGGCAACTCGCCGGGCGGGGGGCGCGTTGACGGGGCATGACTCCTCCCGATCATGTTCCCGCTGCCGGGGCCCGGACGGCGCGCGACGGCGCCAGGGTGGCCCTCCACTCCCTGCACGCGCTGGTGCGCGCGGAGGCCGGAGCCGAGGCCGAAGCGGCCGGGACCGAGGCCGCGGACCTGGAACAGTCGGTGTGGCTGAGGCTGTTGGAGCGCCGAAGAGGACCTGGACTCCCCACCGACCCCGTCCGCTGGGTGCGGGCCGCCGTACGGACGGAGGTACGCGCCGCCCGGCGCAGGATCCGGCGCGAGCGCGCCTACACCGCCGGTGAACCGCCCGGCGACTGGGCCAGCTGGCCGGAACGGATCGCGGTGGGGGCCGACGAGCGCCGCGCACTGCGCGCCGCGGTGGGCCGACTCCCCGGGGAGTGCCCCCGATTACTCCAGGCGATGTTGGCCCCCCACGATCCGACCTACCGGGAAATCGCAGGGGAGTTGGGTATGTCACAGGGGAGTTTGGGCCCTATGCGTTCCCGATGCCTTGGATGTCTGCGCAGAATGCTGACGGCGGAGGTTGTAGCTCCTGAACTGCGGGGAATGGAGCGGTAGACAACCGGCGGAACAGGTGAGCGGGAGGCATGCACACATGGGCATGAGCGTGACCATCTCGGCGGCGGCAGCACAGGACGCCGAGCAGATCTTCAGACTCCAGTACCTCTGTTTCCAGAGCGAGGCGGAGCTCTACGGCAACTACCGGATCGACCCACTCGTCCAGACCCTCGACTCCGTCCGGGAGGAACTCACCACGGACCTGGTGTTCGTGGCCCGGCTCGGCGACGAAGTGGTCGGCTCGGTACGCGGCTTCACCGACACGGACGGCACGGGCAGGATAGGCAAGCTGTGCGTGCACCCCCGGCTCCGCAACCACGGCCTGGGCACCCGTCTCCTGCGGGCGGCGGAATCCGGTCTGGCGGACGGGCGTTCGGCCACCCGCTTCCGTCTCCACACCGGGGAGCGCAGCGAGGGCAATCTGCGGCTCTACCGCAAGGCCGGCTACGCCCGGGTGGGCAACACCACCGGGGTCGACGGTGTCCGGCTCGTCCTGCTGGAGAAGGACGCCACCGCGCCCGCCTATGTCACCAGTGCCTGAACCCCGCGCCTGAGCCACTCCCGCGCGAGGCCTGTGCCGGCCGCCGGTGTCAGGCGTTCCGTGCGCGGCGCAGCCAGATCATCCCGGTGACCGGCAGGATCACCGGGATGAACAGGTAGCCCATGCCGAATCCCGACCACACCGTGCTGTCCGGGAAAGCGGAGGGCTCGAGGCGCGTCCAGGTACCGACGATCAGTACACCCGCGAGCTCGGCGGCGCAGCAGACCAGCGCCGCCCTGCGCGCCTTGTCCCCGCCCCGCACCAGCGAGTACGTGATGAAGCCGTACACGACGGCCGCGACGGCCGAGAGGATGTAGGCGAGCGGCGCCTTGCCGAAGTCCAGGATCATCTCGACGATCGAACGGGACGCGGCGGCCACGGTGAACACCCCGTAGAACCAGACCAGTACCCGCCCCGGCCCGGTGCCGAGCTCGAACTGCTGCTTCTGCGGCGGGGTGTCGTCCTGCGATGCCGGGGACGCGGACGCCCCCGTGCGGTCGGTGTCGCGCATGGTCAGTTTCCCCAGATGTCGTAGAGCCGGACTTCGAGGACGGCGAGCACGACCGCACCGGCCGCCACCGTCACCGATCCCCAGCGGGTCCGCTCCGACAGCGACAGGAAGCCCGCCGCGGGCACGGCAGCGAAGGCGCCGATCAGATAGGCGATGAAGATGGTCATGCCCTGGTCGGGCCGCTCGCCGCGTGCCAGCTGCACGATTCCCACGAGCAGCTGCGCCAGCGCCAGCACGGAGACGACCGCCATACCGATGAAGTGCCAGTCCTTCGTGGGCTGGTCCCGGTAGGCGGCGAATCCGCACCAGGCGGCGAGGGCGAGCGCGGTCACGGCGACCGCGACCGTCAGGGCGTCAAGCATGACGTGAGGATATTACGGACGTGCGGAGCGGCCGCGTGCGGCCCCGGTGGGCGCGATCGGCTGCGGAGACGCGGCGGGCGGTGGCCGGCGGGCGTGGCCTTTGCCACAGAGTGCGCACAGCATGATCGCGCCCGCGCCGGTGCGGGACCCGCAGCGGTTCGCGTTTCCGCAGGTCACGCCCATGCGCGCGGCGATCCCCGGCCGGGGGCAGCCCTGTCCAGCGCCGTCCGCTATGCGGACACGGGGGATCGGGGAGACGTTACGTCTGTTTTACTTGGCGCATGACCACGACGAGCTACCGCAGCCCTGCGACCGAGGCGATCCTGACGCCCGGTGCTCGTTGTATGTGTCGAATGCGCGCTTTCTGAGGGTCCAAGCCCGCGCCTCGCGCCCCGAAGCGAGACCGAGCCAGTGCCGTCCGCACCCAGCGGACCGAGCCGGCCCGCGCATGCACCCTGCCCGGCGGATCCGCCGCGGCCGGACCATGCGGAGACTCCCACCGGTCGACCACTGAGAACAGTCTCATCAGACGAATGCCCCGTGCCCGGCGGATCCCGCGCCGTGCACTCGACAGTGACGGAAACCCTGTGATCACCACTTCGGGCCTCACGAAGGTCTACCAGTCACGCGGCCGCGAGGTCACCGCCCTGGACGGCGTGGACCTGCACGTACGCGAGGGCGAGGTCTACGGCGTCATCGGACAGAGCGGCGCCGGCAAGTCCTCCCTCATCCGCTGCGTCAACCTCCTCGAACGCCCCACGTCGGGCACCGTGACGGTCGCGGGACAGGACCTCACCGCCCTGGCCGGGCGCAGCCGCCGCGCAGGCAAGGAGCTGCGCCGGGCGCGCAACCGCATCGGCATGGTCTTCCAGCACTTCAACCTGCTGGACTCACGCACCGTCCGGGACAACGTCGAGCTGCCCCTGGAGATCCTCGGGACATCAGGACAGGAGCGGACCCGTAAGGCGCTCGAACTCCTCGACCTCGTCGGGCTCGCGGACAAGGCGAAGGCCTACCCAGGTCAGCTGTCCGGCGGCCAGAAGCAGCGCGTCGGTATCGCCCGCGCCCTCGCCGGCGACCCGAAGGTGCTCCTCTCCGACGAGGCGACCTCGGCGCTCGACCCCGAGACCACCCGCTCCATCCTGCAACTGCTGCGCGACCTCAACCAGGAACTCGGCCTCACCGTCCTGCTCATCACCCATGAGATGGACGTCGTCAAGACCGTCTGCGACTCCGCCGCGCTGATGAAGAAGGGCCGCATCGTCGAGTCGGGCACCGTCGGCGCGCTGCTGGCCACCCCGGGCTCCGAACTGGCCCACGAGCTGTTCCCCGTCGGCGGCGCCGCCTCCGGTCCTGGCTCCACCGTCGTCGACGTCACCTTTCACGGTGAGACCGCGGCCCAGCCGGTGATCTCGCAGCTCTCCCGTACGTACAACATCGACATCTCGATCCTCGGCGCGGCGATGGACACCGTCGGCGGCAAGCAGATCGGCCGTATGCGCATCGAGTTGCCCGGCGGCTTCGAGGAGAACGTCGTCCCGATCGGCTTCCTGCGCGAGCAGGGCCTCCAGGCCGAGGTCGTCGACGACGGCACCGCCGTCGCCACTCCCTCCCCGACCCCCGCCGCGATCACCAAGGAGGTGGCGAAGTGACCTGGTCCGAAATGCAGCCACTGCTCACGCAGGGAACCATCGACACCCTCTACATGGTGCTCTGGTCCACGCTCGTCACCGTCGTCGGCGGGCTGCCGCTCGGCATCCTGCTCGTCCTCACCGACAAGGGCGGACTGCTCCAGAACACCGTGGTGAACAAGGTCGTCGGCGCGGTCGTGAACATCGGCCGCTCCCTGCCCTTCATCATCCTGCTGATCGCCCTGATCCCCTTCACCACCTGGATCGTCGGCACCTTCATCGGCCCGTCCGCGATGATCGTGCCGCTCGCCGTCGGCGCCATCCCGTTCTTCGCGCGGCTCGTCGAGACAGCGGTGCGCGAGGTCGACCACGGGCTCGTCGAGGCCGTCCAGTCGATGGGCGGATCCATCCCCACGATCGTCCGCAAGGTCCTGCTGCCGCAGGCGCTGCCCTCGCTCGTCTCCGGAGTCACCACCACCGTCATCGTGCTCATCGGCTACTCCGCGATGGCCGGCGCGGTCGGCGGCGAAGGACTCGGCTCCAAGGCCGTCACCTACGGATTCCAGCGCTTCGACGACCAGTTCATGCTCATCACCGTCGTGCTGCTCGTCGTCATCGTGACCGTGGTCCAGCTGATCGGCGACGGAGCCGTACGCCTGCTGGCGCGCCGGGGCCGCACCACATCCTGACCTGTCCCTCCCCTGAAGCCCGAACTCCTTGTCGGGCGCACCACCACCACCGGAAAGAGGCACTCTTCGTGCGTAAGAACATCAAGATCACCGCTGCCGCCGCGGCCACCGCCGCCCTCGCCCTCGGGCTCAGCGCCTGCGGTACGGACTCCGACCCGGGCGCCAAGAGCGGGAGCGGCGGTGACGCGGACACCTCCAAGGCCCTCGTCGTCGCCGCGTCCCCCACGCCGCACGCCGACATCCTCAACTACGTCAAGAAGAACCTGGCGGACAAGGCCGGCCTCAAGCTGGAGGTCAAGGAGTTCACGGACTACGTCCTGCCGAACACCGCCACCGAGAGCGGCCAGGTCGACGCCAACTTCTTCCAGCACAAGCCCTACCTGGACGACTTCAACGAGAAGAACAAGACCCACATCGTCCCGGTCGTCAACGTCCACCTCGAACCCCTCGGTCTCTACTCCAAGAAGATCAAGGACATCGAGGACATCAAGGCGGGCCAGACCGTCGCCGTCCCGAACGACACCACCAACGAGGGACGCGCGCTCCAGCTCCTCGCCGAGAACGGGCTGATCACCGTCAAGGACGGCGTGGGCACCAACGCCAAGCTCAGCGACATCACGGACAAGAAGGGCCTGGAGTTCAAGGAGCTCGAAGCCGCGACCGTGCCCCGCGCCCTGGACGACGTCGACGCCGCCGTCATCAACGGCAACTACGCCATCGAGGCCGACCTGAAGCCCGCCCAGGACTCCCTGGCACTGGAGAAGGCCGAAGGCAACCCGTACGCCAACTTCCTGGCCGTCAAGGAGGGCAACGAGGACGACCCCCGGGTCAAGAAGCTCGCGAAGCTCCTGAACTCCGACGAGGTCAAGAAGTTCATCGAGGACACCTACAAGGGCTCGATCGTCCCCGCCTTCGGCGAGGTCGCCAAGTCCTGACCCCCCGGCACCACTTGCCGCACGAGCCCCGCACACCCGCACCAGGGTGTGCGGGGCTCCGCCGTGCGGACCCGGCCATGCGCATCCACGGCCCGATGCTGCATGCTGGTGCCTTTACCGGGTCTTCGGCATGGAGCTGCGCATGACTACCACCTTCCCGTCCATCTCCATCAGCACGGACAGGTTGGTGCTGCGCCCCTTCGACATGGCCGACGTCCCGGCGTACATCGAGATGATGAACGACGAACTGGTCACCGCCTGGACCGACGCCCCGCACCCCTACACCCAGGTCGACGCCGAACGGTGGGTCCGCAGGATCGCGCCCGCCGAACGCACCCAGGGCAGCGGCATCGTGCTCGCCGTCACCGAATTCCTCACCCAGCGCCTCGTCGGCTCCGTACGGCTCCTCAACACCGACCGGCGCACCCTGGCCACCGAGGTCCGCTACATCACCGCCCCCTGGGCACGAGGTGAGGGATACGCCACCGAGGCCGTACTGGCCCTCGCCGAGTGGCTCTTCCGGGACCAGGGCTTCGAACGGATCGAGCTCCGCACCCCCGCGGGGAACACCGCGTCCCAGCAGGTCGCCCAGAAGCTGGGCTGCATCAGCGAAGGAGTCCTGCGCAACGCCCGCATAGCCAGGACGGCGACCGAGGACGGGGGCTGGGCCGACATCAGGACCGACCTCATCGTGTGGGGGCTGCTGCCCGAGGACCTGGACGGCGTCGCCGAGCAGCTGGCCGACGCGGGCGGCTACGGCACGTACAACGACTGGAACTGACCCACGCTCCCGGGCTCCGGGACTCCCCGGCGGAGTGCTGGTACGGACCGGATACGCTCGCCTTGCTCCGCCCGTCCCGCGTGGAGCCCCCGCCTGCTCACACACCAGGAGAATGACGACGATGGCCGACCGGGTCACGGTGATCGGCTGGGACGGTTCGCCACTGACCGGTGTGGCCACCGCCGCACTCTCGGCCGCCACGCTCGTCGCCGGTGCCGCCCACCACCTCGCGCTCCCCGAGGTCCCCGGGCGCGCGGAACGGATCCGGCTCGGCAGCGTCGACCTCGCCGCCCGCAGGATCGCCGGGCACCGGGGGAGCGCCGTGGTCCTCGCCGACGGCGACCCCGGCTTCTTCGGCGTCGTACGCACCCTGCGCAAGCCCGAACACGGCCTCGAGGTCGAGGTGGTCCCCGCCGTCTCGTCCGTCGCCACCGCCTTCGCCCGCGCCGGAATGCCCTGGGACGACGCGCAGATCGTCGTCGCCCACCCGCGCACCCTGCGCCGCGCGGTCAACGTCGTACGCGCCCACCACAAGGTCGCCGTGCTCACCTCGCCCGGCGCGGGGCCCGCGGAGCTCGCACTGCTGCTCGAAGGCGTCCACCGCACCTTCGTGATCTGCGAGGAGCTCGGCACCGTACGCGAACAGGTCACCGTCCTGACCTCCGACAAGACGGCCGACCACACCTGGCGCGACCCCAATGTCGTCATCGCCATCGGCAGTGGTCCCGAGACCACCGCCGCCGGCGCCTGGATCGCCGGCCGCCGCCCCGAGAACGTACGCGGCTGGGCCCTGCCCCCCGCGTCGTACGGCGGTACGGGGGAGAGCGGCGAAGGGGAGTTCCCCGGCCTGCGCGCCGCCCAGCTCGCCCGCCTCGGGCCGCGCACCGGCGATCTGGTCTGGGACATCGGTTCCGGCAGCGGGGCCCTCGCCGTGGAGGCGGCCCGCTTCGGGGCCGCTGTGCTCGCCGTGGACAGCGACCCGGACGCCTGCGCGCGTACGGCCGCCGCGGCACGCGCCTTCCAGGTGGGCGTCCAGGTCGTCATGGGCACGGCCCCGCACGTCCTGGAGCGCCTGCCCGAACCCGATGTCGTACGCATCGGCGGCGGCGGAGTGGCCGTGGTCACGGCGGTCGCCGACCGGCGGCCGGAACGTATCGTCACCCATGCCTCGAACCGGGACGAGGCGGAGGCACTGGGCGCGGCGCTCGGGGAGAACGGATACGCGGTCGAATGCGCGCTGCTCCAGTCCGTCGAACTGGACACCTCCGCCTGGACGGAACGTGAACGCTCCGTCGTGTTCATGCTCTCCGCGGTGCGTTCCGATCTCGCCCCCTGAGGTGTTCGGGGGGAGCGCGAGGTAGGCTGACCGATTGTTGTACCGCGCCCGGCTGTTCGACGGTTCGTTCGTCAATGTCCGGAAAAGTGGACAGTTTTGGTCCGCGATGTGGTACGGCGCAACCGGGGGACGCGCAACGTGGCGCAGTCCACAGCGAGCCGGGGCAGAACTGTCTGTCGCGGCGGCGAACGGCCGCGAGAATGTACACCTCCGCGCGCGTTTCGTGCCGCGCGGGGAGCCCGCTCGTTCTTGTTGACGAGCGCCGGCGTGCCGTGGTTCGGGCATCCCGGGTGAAGGGCGAAGGAGCACTGACGATGGGCGAGGGGTACGCATGACTGACACCGGCCAGATCCCGGGCGAGGGACTGCCGGAGAACGCAGGCATGGTGGAGCAGCCGGGCATCCCCGCCCCGGACGCCTACACCTACCTCGAACCCTCCGAGCAGGCACCCGAGGATGACGACGTCCTTCTGATGCCCGCGTCCCAGGGCGCGTGGAGCGACGCTCCGGGCGCACCGACGGGCCAGCACGAGCAGTTCCAGGCGCACACCCCTGTGCAGGTGCCGGCCGCCGCAGCGCCGGCCAGGCGCCCGCTGCACCGGGGTCCCGCCTCCACCGAGGCACCTTCCTACGGGGGTACGCCGACCGGCGGAGTGGTCCGCTCGCTCGCGGACCGGGGGCCGGCAGGACCGCGGAACCCGATGCCCGTGCGGCACGCCGGGCCGCCGACCTCGGGGCCCGAGTACTTCGACATCCCCGCGGACGACGCGGCCATGCTGCCGGGCCCGCAGCTGGGGGAGATCCCGCCGCAGGGCGCCTCCGCGTGGGGCGCGCCCGAGCCGGTGGCCGCGCCCGAGCCGGTGGTGGAGCCGGTGGCCGCGCCCGAGCAGGCTGCCGTGCCCGTGCCCGAGCCGGTGGTGGAGCCCGAGGCGCCCGCCGAGGCGTTCGTGCCCGCCGAACCGGCCGAACCCGAGCCGGTCGCGCCTGTGGTGCCCGCCGAGCCGGTCGCCCCCGCGGAGGCCGTCGTCCCGGGCGAGCCCGTCGCTCCCGTGGAGCCCGTCGTCCCGGCCGCCGCCGTTGAGCCCGTCGCGCCCGTCGCGCCCGCAGAAACGGTCGCTCCGGAGCCGCACCCGGAGCAGCAGGCCGCCGCGCCGGCGGAGGCTCCCGTCGCGCCGGCCACCGCTCAGGCCGATGAACTTCCGGCGGAGGCCGAGGCCCCCGCGCCGGCTCCGGCCGAAGTGCCCGCGCCCGCCGACGCATCCGCGCCCGCTCCCGCCGATGCCCCCGCGCCCGTCGACCTGCCGGTCGAGGACGCCGCCGCCGCGGCCGAGCCGGTGGGACAGTTCGTGCCCGTCGACGGCTCCGTGCCCACGACCCCGCATCTCTCCCCGACGCCTCCCGCCGGGACCGCCGTCCCCGCTGCAGCCGAGCCTGAGCAGGCTCCCGAATCCGTCGCCGAGCCGGCACCGCCCGTGCCCGAGGCTGTGGAGGTACCGCAGCAGCCGGTCGCCGCCCAGCAGCCCGAGATCCTGCCCGAGCCCGTCGTCGTACCCGAGCCGGCTCCCGAGCATCTCGTCGTACCGCAGGCCGGGCCCCAGCTCCTCACCGAGCCGGAGCCGCAGCCCGAGTCGCAGCCCACGCCCGAGCCCGGCACGGGCCCCGAGATCATCGAGACCCCCGGGGCCGAGGTCCCCGAGGCAGAGGTCTCCCACGCCGAGGTTCCGGAGGCTGTGATTCCGGAGCCCCGGCCCCTGGAAGCAACGGCACCGGCAGCCGAGGCCCCCGCCGAGCCGGAAACGGCCCCCGCCGAGGACGGGACGGCCCCCGCCCCCGGCTACGACGACGCCGAGCGCGAAGCCGTGCTGCGGGTGATG
Source organism: Streptomyces sp. NBC_01012 (assembly GCF_045162755.1). Taxonomy (NCBI): domain Bacteria; kingdom Bacillati; phylum Actinomycetota; class Actinomycetes; order Kitasatosporales; family Streptomycetaceae; genus Streptomyces; species Streptomyces sp. NBC_01012. The sequence goes on from NZ_CP108688.1 coordinate 6,631,786, forward strand.
CGTGAACGCCGCGACATCCGCAACGGCTTCCGCGGTGACCCCATCCCGCACGAGGTGCTCCTCCGCGTCCTGGAGGCCGCCCACACCGCGCCGAGCGTCGGCCACTCGCAGCCCTGGGACTTCGTCGTCATCCGGTCGGCCGAGACGCGCCGCTCCATGCACGAACTGGCGCAGCGCCAGCGCGAGGCCTACGCCAAGTCGCTGCCCAAGGCGCGGGCCAAGCAGTTCAAGGAACTCAAGATCGAGGCCATCCTCGACACCCCGGTGAACATCGTCGTCACCGCCGACCCCACTCGTGGTGGCCGGCACACCCTGGGCCGGCACACCCAGCCGCAGATGGCCCCGTACTCCTCGGCGCTCGCCGTGGAGAACCTGTGGCTCGCCGCCCGCGCCGAAGGCCTCGGCGTCGGCTGGGTCAGCTTCTTCGACGAGCGCGAGATGGTCCGGGCGCTCGGTCTGCCCGAGCACCTCGAAGTCGTCGCCTACCTCTGTGTCGGTTACGTCGACGAATTCCCCGAGGAGCCCGAACTGATGCAGGCGGGCTGGTCCAAGCGCCGCCCGCTGTCCTGGGTCGTCCACGAGGAGACGTACGGCCGGCGCGCCCTGCCCGGCGGGGAGCCGCACAGCCTCCTCCAGGAGACCATCGAAGGCATCCGCCCGCTGGACGCCAAGGCGCTCGGCGAGGCCTGGGAACGCCAGAAGCGGATGACGAAGCCCGCCGGCGCGCTCGGCATGCTGGAGATCATCTCCGCCCAGCTGTCCGGGCTCTCCCGGCTGTGCCCGCCGCCCGTCCCCGAGCCCGCCGCGGTCGCGGTGTTCGCCGGTGACCACGGGGTGCACGCCCAGGGGGTCACGGCGTGGCCGCAGGAGGTCACCGGCCAGATGGTCGCCAACTTCCTCGATGGCGGCGCGGTCTGCAACGCCTTCGCCGCCCAGGTCGGCGCCGAGGTCTGCGTCGTCGACGTCGGTGTGGCCTCCGAACTCCCCGCGATGCCCGGGCTGCTCCCCAGGAAGGTCCGTGCGGGAACGGCCGACTTCACCACCGGCCCCGCCCTCACCCGCGAAGAGGTGCTCGCGGCGATCGAGGTGGGCATCGAGACCGCCCGCGACCTGGTGGCCGCCGGCAACAAGGGCCTGCTCACCGGTGAGATGGGCATCGCCAACACCACCGCTTCGGCCGCGCTGATCTGCGTCTACACCGGTATGGACCCGGCGGAGGTGACCGGCCGCGGCACCGGGATCAACGACGAGATGCACGCCCGCAAGGTCGATGTGGTGCGCCGCGCCCTCGACCTGCACCAGCCCGACGCGGACGACCCCATCGGGGTACTGGCCGCGGTCGGCGGCCTGGAGCACGCCGCCATGGCCGGCTTCCTGCTGGGCGGCGCCTCACTCCGTACGCCGGTGATCCTGGACGGTGTGAGCGCGGGTGCGGCGGCCCTGGTCGCCCGGGCCATCGCCCCCGAGGCGCTCGCCGCGTGCATCGCGGGCCACCGCAGCGCGGAGCCCGGCCATGTCGCGGCCCTCAACAAGCTGGGCCTGCGCCCGCTGGTCGACCTGGACCTCCGCCTCGGCGAGGGCACGGGCGCCCTGCTGGCGCTCCCCATCGTGCAGAGCGCCGCCCGCGCGATGCACGACGTGGCGACGTTCGACTCCGCGGGAGTCACGGAGAAGTAGTCTCCACCCCGAAAACCCCACGTCACCGCCGCTCCGCCGCAGCAGCGGCCCGCAGCACACCGCACCCTGCACGAGGAGCCCGCACGACCATGGCCGAGCATGACGATCACCCTGCCTACCCCGTCGGACTGCGCCTGAACGGGCGCCGCGTCGTCGTCGTCGGCGGCGGCCAGGTCGCGCAGCGCCGGCTGCCCGCCCTCATCGCGACCGGGGCCGACATCACCCTGGTCTCCCCGTCCGCGACCGCGTCCGTCGAGGCGATGGCCGACACCGGCGAGATCCGCTGGGAACGCCGCAGGTATCAGGACGGCGACCTCGCCGACACCTGGTACGCCCTCGTCGCCTCGTCCGACGCCGCGGCCAACGACGCCGCGTCCGCCGAGGCCGAGCGCACCCGCACCTGGTGCGTCCGGAGCGACGACGCGGAGGCGGCCACCGCCTGGACCCCCGCCACCGGCCGCAGCGAAGGCATCACCGTCGCCGTCCTCACCACCACCTCGCAGGGCCGCGACCCCCGGCACTCCGCCGCGGTGCGTGACGCGATCGTGGAGGGGCTGCGCGACGGCACCCTCGCCGCCCCGCACCACCGCACCCGCGCTCCCGGCGTCGCCCTGGTGGGCGGCGGTCCTGGTGACCCCGACCTGATCACGGTCAGGGGCCGGCGGCTCCTCGCCGAGGCGGACGTGGTCATCGCCGACCGGCTGGGCCCCCGCGATCTGCTCGACGAGCTCCCGCCGCACGTCGAGGTGATCGACGCGGCGAAGATCCCGTACGGCCGTTACATGGCGCAGGAGGCGATCAACCAGGCGCTCATCGACCACGCCAAGGCCGGCAGGTCGGTGGTACGCCTCAAGGGCGGCGACCCGTTCGTCTTCGGCCGCGGCATGGAGGAGGCGCAGGCCCTGGCCGCCGAGGGCATCGCCTGTACGGTCGTCCCCGGGATCTCCAGCTCGATCTCCGTGCCGGGCGCGGCCGGGATCCCCGTCACCCACCGGGGCGTCGCGCACGAGTTCACGGTGGTCAGCGGCCATGTGGCCCCCGACGACCCGCGCTCCCTGGTCGACTGGAAGGCGCTCGCACAGCTGCGCGGCACCCTCGTCCTGCTGATGGCCGTCGACAAGATCGGCGCCATCGCCCAGGCCCTCATCGCCCACGGCAGGTCGCCCGGGACCCCGGTGGCCCTGGTCCAGGAGGGCACCACCGCCGCCCAGCGGAGGGTCGACGCGACGCTCGGAGACGTCGGCGAACGCGTGATCGCGGAAGAGGTACGCCCCCCGGCCGTCATCGTCATCGGCGATGTCGTCGCCGTCGGCACGGCGACGGCGCCCCGTGGCTGAGCTCATCACCGTCGACGACCCGGACGACCCGCGGCTCGGCGACTACACCGGCCTGACCGACGTCGAGCTCCGACGCCGGCGCGAACCCGCCGAGGGTCTCTTCATCGCCGAGGGCGAGAAAGTGATCAGGCGTGCCGGGAACGCCGGGTACGAGATGCGGTCGATGCTGCTCTCCGCCAAGTGGACCGAAGTCATGCGCGATGTGATCGAGGAGGCCACGGCACCCGTCTACCTGGTCACCCCCGCCATCGCCGAACGCGTCACCGGCTACCACGTGCACCGCGGGGCGCTGGCCTCCATGCGGCGCGAGCCACTGCCCGACGTCGCCACGCTGCTCTCCCCGGCGGAGGGCGGGATACGCAGGGTCGCCGTGTTCGAGGACATCGTCGACCACGCCAACCTCGGCGCCGCCTTCCGTAACGCCGCCGCACTCGGCGTCGACGCCGTCCTGCTCACCCCGCGCTGCGCCGACCCGCTCTACCGGCGGGCGGTCAAGGTCTCCATGGGCTCCGTCTTCCACGTCCCCTGGACCCGCCTCACGTCCTGGCCCCAGGACCTCGGCCTGCTGCGGGAGGCCGGCTTCACCACCGCCGCGCTCTGCCTGAGCGACACATCGATCACCCTGGACGAACTCGTCGCCCGGCGGCACGGGAAGCTGGCGCTCGTGTTCGGCACGGAGGGCGACGGCCTCACCCCCGAGGCACTCGCCGCAGCCGACACCCACGTCCGTATCCCGATGGACGCCGGGGTCGACTCGCTCAACGTCGCCGCGGCCTCGGCTGTCGCCTTCTACGCGACCCGGGCCGACCGGGCCTGACTCAGGCCCCGGGGTCCTCGTACGGCCGCACCGGCTGGACGGCGGCCCCGTCGTACGTCTGTGACGGCGTGCCGCCCAGTCCGCGTGCCGGGCCCTGGCAGCCCTGGGCGGCCGCGATGCCCAGCGCGACGAGCAGCGTCACCACGACGAAGACGACGAGCCGCTGACGCAGCAGCCGTGGGTTCGCCGGCCGCCGCTTCCCGCCCTTGCCCGCCGAGGTCGTCCTGACCCCCGGCCGCGGGGCCTGCCTGCCGTTCGTGCCCTTCGGCCCATGGGGCTGCTGCCCCGGGCGCGGCCCGCCCCGCACCGCCCTGGGCTGCGAGCCGCCGGTCCGGGGGGCCGCCGGACGCGACGCGGGGCGCCGCGCGCCCGTGGCACGCGACTCCTGGGTATGCCCGCCTGCCGTACGCCGGGTCGCCTGCTCGGTGTACGGGCCGTCGAGCCGGCCGGTCGGCCGGTCCAGCTCCTGGGCGCCGCGCTGTGCGGGCGGCCGGCGCTCGTGCAGCCCCTGCGCCTCGCGCGCGGCGATCTCCTTGAGCCGCATGGACAGTTGCAGGGTGCTCGGCCGTTCCTCCGGGTCCTTCGCCAGACACGCCCGTACGAGCGGGGCGAGCGCATCGTGCACATCGAAGAGATGCGGCTCCTCGTGGACCACGCGGTAGAGCATCACCTCGGAACTGCCATGTCCGAAGGGCGAATCCGCCATCGCCGCGTACGCCAGGGTGGCGCCCAGCGAGAACACGTCCGTCGCGGGCGTCACCGCCGCTCCGCGCACCTGCTCGGGCGCCAGGAAGCCCGGGGAGCCGACCGCCGTACCGACATGGGTGAGCGTGCTGGCCCCGGTCGCCCAGGCGATACCGAAGTCGATGATCCGGGGGCCCTTGGGGGAGAGGAGGATGTTGGAGGGCTTCAGGTCACGGTGGACGACACCCGCCTCGTGGACCGCCACCAGTCCCTCCGAGAGAGCCGCCCCGATCGAGGCGACCTCGGCGGCGGGCAGCGGGCCCTCCTCGACGACCTTGTCGTGCAGCGAGGGGCCCGGCACGTACTGCGTGGCGAACCAGGGCCGATCCGCCTCAAGATCGGCGGCCACCAGCCGCGCGGTGCAGCCGCCGCGGATCCTGCGGGCGGCGGACACCTCGCGCGCGAAGCGGGAGCGGAATTCCTGGTCCTCCGCCAGATCCGGCCGGATCACCTTGAGCGCCACCCGCTGGCCCCTGCGGTCGGATCCTAGATAGACGACGCCCATGCCGCCCGCACCGAGCCGCCGGTGCAGCCTGAACGAGCCGACGACACGCGGGTCCTCGCGCCGGAGCCGCATCATCGCCATCGTCTGTCCATCCCCGCTGCCGGTCCGCCTGACGAGGCACAGCTTACGTACCCGTGGCGCGGCGCGCTCAGAGGCCGCGCCCTCGCCGGCCCATCGATTGTCGGCGCCCGACGGGAGGGCTGAGGAGCGGTCAGGGGGCCGGGGATCCGGGCTTCCTGACGCGTGCGAGATCCCAAATGACCGTCACATGAGGGGGATTGGATCAACGAAGGGCGATCGTACGGAAAGGGGCGTGGACGCCGGTGACACGACGAGGACGTACCACGTGGTGGCCCCACGAGCGGGCCGCCGGATGGAGGCAGCGGGCCGCGGAGGCGTGGTGGAAGTGAGTGAAGTCACCCTCCCCATGGCCTTGAAGGCACTGGGCGGTGCCCCTGTCGGATGTCGGACCGGTGTCCGCACCGGGACCTCCAGGGCCGACGCCGCCGTCTTCGACCGGCTGCTCTCGATGGCGAACGGCACGGACCGACCTCCCGGAAGGACCCGCGAGGCCACCAGGGGGCGGACACACCCCAGGGTGTGTCGTCAAACTGCCGCCTGCCGCGCGACGGCAGTTTTGACGACACACCCTAGGGGTCCGGAGCCCACGCCGGTGCCGTTTCTCCACCCAGGGGAGTACACGGAAGGCGGCCGGCTCATCCTCGGGGAGGCCCGGTATTCGGTACGCGGGCATGACGCCACCTGGTGCCCGTCTCCCTAATCTTGAACTCATGCGGCGGGCGCGGAACTCGTCCCCCGAGGCCAGACGCCCGCCGCTCCGGAACAGGTCAGGAGAGGAACCATGGCGGACACGGCCACGCGGACGATCATCCGCACGCAGGGGCGCAGGGCATACGCCGCGTTCGGCGTACGCCGGTCCGGCACGCGCCACCCGCTGGTGGCGACAGCCATGGTCCTTCCCCTGGCGGCCCTGCTGGTCGTCGTCTTCGGCGGCTGGGACGCAGTGGTCACACAGGCGTCGTCCGTAGGCGTGATGCTGGGGCGCTGAGCGGCGCCCCAGGTCCGGGAGAGCGGTCCGGACCGGGACATCCGGCCAACAGCCCCGTGGGGACGGGGGTGCGGCGGACGGCAGCGTTTGTCCGGCCAGCTGGGGAGCTGGCCGGACATCGCGCTGTCCGGACCCTTTTCGCGACGGTCGGCCGCGTACGATCACCGCCGGGACCCGGCCCCCGGCCGGCCGATCACCCCCGCGGGAGCCGATCCGATGACCACCACCCCCGTCGTACGCACCCTGGGCGACCTGGCGCACGACAGCGCCCACGCGGGCGCGGCACCGTGCGCGTGCGCCCCGCCCCAGGTGCTCGCGGACCGGCCCGACGGCACGGTGGTCCGCAGCGGCCCGGCCGTCGCCAAGGCCCACGCCCGTGACTCGGAGCAGCCCGCCCTCGCGGCCCGCCTGTCCCTGGCCGCCTCACCCCTGCTGGCCGGGATCCTGCTCCCGCCGCTCCCCGCCCCCGACGGGCCGCCCGGCGCAGCCGACGGGCGTACGGTCAGCCTCTGGCCGTACGGCTCGCCCGTCGACCCCTCGGACCCCGGTGCCGCCCCCTGGGAGGAGGCCGCCGTCCTCCTGGCCAGGCTGCACCGGACCCCGCCGCCCCATCCGCTCCCGCCGATGCGCGGACCGGTCAAGGCGGCCCGCGCCGTGGCACGGATGCGCGCCGCCCGGCCCGGCGACCCGGCCACCGCCCCCGTGCTCGCCGCCTGGCGCGGGCTGCCCGGCTGGGCCCGCGCCGAGCGCCCGCTCCCCGGGCACCGGGACGGCTTCCTCTGCCACGGTGATCTGCACCTGGGCCAGCTCGTACGGCACCCCGCCCACCACGGCCCCTGGCTGCTGATCGACGTCGACGACACGGGCCTGGGCGACCCCGCCTGGGACCTGGCACGGCCCGCCGCCTGGTACGCGGCAGGGCTGCTGCCGCCCGGGATCTGGCTGCGCTTCCTCGATGCCTACCGGGCGTCAGGAGGCCCCGCGGTGCGAGTCGAAGGGGACCCGTGGCCCGATCTCGACGTCGTGGCGCGCGCGCTCACGGTGCAGACCGCCGCCCTCGCCCTCGCCAAGTCCGCGGCGGAGGAGCGCAGTCCGGACGAGGTGGAGCAGCTGATGATCGACGCTTGCGACCGGATCGCCTCCCTGCCGACCGGGCGGGCGCTCGAACAGCCGTCGTAGGGTGGGGCGTTCGTCGCCGGGACCGCATCCCGGCGACGTCGTCACCCTCTGAGGAGCCCACTCGATGATCCAGTGCCCCAAGTGTCATGGCCAGATGAACACCTACAACCGCAACGGCGTCCAGATCGAACAGTGCGGCGGCTGCCGGGGGATCTTCCTCGACTACGGTGAGCTGGAGGCACTGACCCGCCTGGAGTCGCAGTGGGCCCAGCAGGCCCCGCCCGCGCCACCCGCCCCGCAGGCGTACCCCGCCCCGCAGGCGTATCCCGCGCCGGGGGCCTACCCCGCCGCACAGGGCCCGGCCTGGGGAGCACCGCACCAGGGCAGTCACTACGGCGGCCACCACCACCGCAAGAGCTTCGGCCGGATGCTGTTCAGCTCCTGACCCGGCCCGCCGAAACGGCGGTGCAGCGACGCGGGTCCGGGCCCGTGCCAGGACCCGCGTCGCATACGGGTATTGCATACGGTCGACGAACTTCGGTTCATGATCTAGTCATGGCCATATCTCATGCCTAGAGTGCGGGTGCATGAACTTCCTCGACAGGTCCCGAACTGTCGCGCCCCCGGGGTGGAGCCGCTGGCTCGTACCGCCCGCCGCGCTCGCCGTGCACCTCTCCATCGGCCAGGCCTACGCCTGGAGCGTGTTCAAGCCTCCGCTGGAATCCGCTCTCGACCTCTCGGGCACCGCCAGTGCACTCCCGTTCCAGCTGGGCATCGTCATGCTCGGCCTCTCGGCCGCGTTCGGCGGCACCCTCGTCGAACGCAACGGCCCACGCTGGGCGATGTTCGTCTCGCTCGTCTGCTTCTCCTCCGGCTTCCTCGTCTCCGCGCTCGGCGCCGCCACCGGCCAGTTCTGGCTCGTGGTGCTCGGCTACGGCTTCATCGGCGGCATCGGCCTCGGCATCGGCTACATCTCTCCGGTCTCCACCCTCATCAAGTGGTTCCCCGACCGCCCCGGCATGGCGACCGGCATCGCCATCATGGGATTCGGCGGCGGCGCGCTCATCGCCTCACCCTGGTCCACCGGGATGCTGGAAAGCTTCGGCGCGGACCGTTCGGGCATCGCCACGGCCTTCCTCATCCACGGCGTCGTCTACGCGGCCTTCATGGCGCTCGGCGTGTTCCTCGTGCGGGTGCCGCCGGACGGCTGGCTGCCCGACGGATGGCAGCCGAAGCAGGAGACCCGCAGGCTCGTCACCAACGCCCAGGTGTCCGCCCGCAACGCCCTGCGCACCCCGCAGTTCTGGTGCCTGTGGGTGGTCCTCTGCATGAACGTCACCGCGGGCATCGGCATCCTGGAGAAGGCCGTGCCCATGATCCAGGACTTCTTCGCGGACACCTCCACCCCGGTGTCGGTCTCCGCCGCGGCCGGCTTCGTCGCCCTGCTCTCGCTGGCCAACATGGGCGGGCGCCTGCTGTGGTCCGCCACCTCTGACCTCATCGGCCGTAAGAACATGTACCGGATCTACCTGGGCGTCGGCGCGCTCATGTACGTGGTCATCGCACAGCTCGGCGACAACTCCAAGCCGCTCTTCATCTGCTGCGCGCTGGTGATCCTCTCCTTCTACGGCGGCGGGTTCGCGACCGCGCCCGCGTATCTGCGGGACCTCTTCGGCACGTACCAGGTGGGCGCCATCCACGGACGGCTGCTGACCGCGTGGTCCACGGCGGGCGTACTCGGACCGCTGATCGTCAACCGGGTCGCGGACGCGGGGGAGCGGGCAGGACACAGCGGCCCCAGCCTCTACACGACCTCCCTGACGATCATGATCGGGCTGCTGATCGTCGGCTTCGTCGCCAACGAATGCATCCGCCCTGTCCACGCACGCTTCCACGAGACATCGGAAGGGGCCCCTCGTGTCCACCAGCAGTCGTAAACCGCTCATGGTGTTCGTCTGGCTCTGGGTCGCCGTGCCGTTCGGCTACGGGCTGTACGAGCTCGTCCGCAAGGCCACCCAGCTCTTCACCGGCTGACCCGCACCCGCCCACGACAGAACCCCCGGTCGTCGAGACGACCGGGGGTTCGGCTGGTGCGCGATACTGGGATTGAACCAGTGACCTCTTCCGTGTCAGGGAAGCGCTCTCCCGCTGAGCTAATCGCGCAGGGCTGACCCTGCGTGTACTGCGTGCGCGATACTGGGATTGAACCAGTGACCTCTTCCGTGTCAGGGAAGCGCTCTCCCGCTGAGCTAATCGCGCGGGGGTCCTTGCGGACCGGTGGACGATACTGGGATTGAACCAGTGACCCCTTCCGTGTCAGGGAAGTGCTCTCCCGCTGAGCTAATCGTCCTTGGAGGTGGAGACGGGATTTGAACCCGTGTAGACGGCTTTGCAGGCCGTTGCCTCGCCTCTCGGCCACTCCACCAGGGATGGGGGTTCGGGAAGATCCCCCACCTTCTGCGAGCGGACGACCAGGTTCGAACTGGCGACCTCAACCTTGGCAAGGTTGCGCTCTACCAACTGAGCTACGTCCGCTTGTCTTTCCCGGTCGGCTTGCGCGTCCCGGTGACGTGTTGAACTCTAGCGGATTCCGGGGCCAGCACAAAAACGCGTTTGTGCAGCGTGCTGCGCCACCGCCGCCCGCCGCAGGTCACCGCCCGCCGTCACGAGGGTCGTCGTGCGCAGATCCGCCAGGCGTCGCAGGCCAGGCGGGACTCTGTGGACGCGGCCTAGACTCGGTCCCGTGCGCCACCTCGCCCCCCTTGCCCGCTTCGGTGGCCTCGTCGCCTCCGGGTTGCTCGATGTCACCAGCGACCCCAGCGCTCTGGAATCCTCCGGTTTCTGGGCGGTATGTGCTGATTTCGAGGGCCGTCTTGTCTGCGCCCGCTTCGCCACCGTCCGGTCGGAGGAGGTCCCCCTCCCCGTGCCCGGAGCCTGGCGAGGACCCGCCCCCGACGACTGGACGTCCTCCCTCGACCAGCACGCCTACATGGCCGGCGTACGGCGGATCCGTGAACACATCGCGGCAGGCGAGGTCTACCAGGCCAACCTCTGCAGGGTCATGTCCGCGCCGCTGCCCGACGACGGGGCCGCCGACGTGGACGCCCTCACCGCACTGCTCGCCCGCGGCAACCCGGCGCCGTACGCGGGCACGATCCGGCTCCCGCGGCACGGGGTGGAGATCGCCACCGCGTCCCCCGAACTCTTCCTCGCGCGCGACGGCCGGACGGTCGAGTCAGGGCCGATCAAGGGCACCGGGCGCACCGAGGCCGACCTGTTGGAGAAGGACCACGCGGAGAACGTGATGATCGTGGACCTGGTCCGCAACGACCTGGGCAGGGTCTGCGCCCCCGGCAGCGTGAGCGTTCCCGGTCTCTGTGCCGTGGAGAAGCACCCGGGGCTCGTCCACCTCGTCTCCACCGTGCGCGGCCGGCTCGCCGAGGGCGGCGGGTGGCCGGAGCTGCTCGGCGCGGCGTTCCCGCCCGGGTCCGTCACCGGTGCGCCCAAGTCCAGCGCGCTGCGGATCATCGAGGCCCTGGAGACCGCCCCTCGCGGACCGTACTGCGGGGCGGTCGGCTGGGTGGACGCCGACCGGGGCACCGCACAGCTCGCCGTCGGCATACGGACCTTCTGGATCGACCGCACAGGGCCCGGTCCCCTCCTGCGCTTCGGCACCGGAGCGGGCATCACCTGGGGATCCGACCCGGCCCGTGAATGGGCCGAGACCGAGCTCAAGGCCTCCCGACTGCTCGCTGTAGCGTCGGGCAACCACCAGGAAGCAGGAAGGACCGCGTCATGAGGATCTGGGTCAACGGCGGACTGCGCGACGCCGATGACGCCCGGCTGTCCGTGCTCGATCACGGGCTGACGGTGGGGGACGGCGTCTTCGAGACGGTCAGGGTCGCCGGGGGCCGGCCCTTCGCCCTCACCCGGCACCTCGACCGGCTGACACGCTCGGCCAGGGGCCTGGGCCTGACCGATCCCGATCACGACGAGGTGCGTCGCGCGGTGAAGGACGTCATCGGGGCAGCGGGACCCATGGAGCTCGGCCGGTTGCGGATCACCTTCACCGGGGGCCTCTCCCCGCTCGGCTCCGACCGTGGCGACGCCGGCCCCAGCCTCGTCGTCGCGATGGGCGAGGTGACGCGCCGCCCCGACAGCACGGCCGTGGTCACCGTCCCCTGGACGCGGAACGAACGCGGCGCGGTCACGGGCCTGAAGACCACCTCGTACGCCGAGAACGTCGTCGCTCTCGCGCGCGCCCACGAGCGGGGCGCGTCGGAGGCCCTGTTCCCCAACACCGCAGGCCGGCTCTGCGAGGGCACCGGATCCAATGTGTTCGTCGTCCTGGACGGCCGGATCCACACGCCTCCCGTCACCTCGGGGTGCCTCGCCGGGATCACCCGGGCGCTCACCGTGGAATGGACGGGCGCACAGGAGACCGACCTGCCGCTGGACGTGCTGGAACGAGCCGACGAGATCTTCCTGACGTCCACGCTCCGCGACATCCAGGCCGTCCACCGGGTCGACGGGCGGGAACTGCCCGGCGCCCCGGGGCCGGTGACGGCGAAGGCCGTGCGGATCTTCGACGAGCGCGCCGCGGACGATCTCGATCCCTAGGGTCTTTCGTTTGGATCATGCCGGGCTCGCGGGGTGATCCAAACGAAAGATCCTAGCCCGGCCCACCGCGAGCGCGGTCAGGGGCGCCGGAATCCGTAAAGAGGGTGACCGGTCGGCCCTCCGACGGGTACAACACTCTGAATGACCACGACCATCCGGCCGGCCGGGCCGGTACAGCAAGGCGCCGACGGCGCGCGGGCTCGCACGTACGACGTGTGCGACAACGGGCGGCCCGTGGGCGCCGTCGACATCTCCACCGACCCGGCGTTCGGGCCTTCGGCGGGCATACTCCGGTCGCTCGACATCGAGGAGGCGCACCGCGGGCGCGGACGCGGGACCATCGCCGCGCTCGCCGCAGAGGAGGTGCTGCGCGGCTGGGGCTGCACCCAGGTCCGCCTGGTGGCCCCCGCGGACAACGGCGCCGCGCGGGCCCTGGCGACCGTGCTCGGCTACACCGAGCGCAGCCGGAACATGCTGAAGACCCTCCGCAGGACCGCCCCCGCGCTGCCGGCCGGGGTCTCCGGGCGTCCGATGACGGAGGAGGAGTTCGCCGCGTGGGAGGCCACCAGCGCCGAGACGTACGCGCAGGAGTGGATCGAGCGCGGTGTGCCGGAGGAGCAGGCCCGGCGCAAGACCGAGACGGACCAGGCCACGGCCCTGCCGGACGGCCTGGCCACCCGTGGCATGTACTTCCATGTCCTCGTCCACGACGGCGCGGTCGTCGGCCATGTCTGGGTGGCCAGGCGTGAGGCGCCGGACGAGGACAGCGACGACCTCGGCTACGTGTTCGACGTGGAGGTACGCGACGAGTACCGGGGGCGCGGGTACGGCAGGGCGCTGATGCATCTCGCGGAGGACATCACGCTCGACGCGGGCCTGGGCCTGCTCGGCCTGCATGTCTTCACGTCCAACACGCCCGCGCTGCGGCTGTACGAGTCGCTCGGCTACGAGGTGCAGCGGTACAACCTGGCCAAGGCGCTCTGAGCGCATCGACCCGCAGCTCAGTCCTGGCCGGCGAGCAGGCGGTCGGCGATCTCCTCGATGCGCGCGCGCAGCCCTTCCTGGCTCTTCCCGCCGTCCAGCCGCTCCTCACCGATCACATACGTGGGGGTGCCGGTGACGCCGATCGCCTTGCCCTCGGCCTGGTCCGCGTCCACGATCAGCAGATGCCGTCCGTCGATCAGGGCGGTGTCGAACTCCTCGGCGTCCAGGCCGAGTTCGCCCGCCACCTCGACCAGCAGGGGCTCACCGGCACGGGCCAGGTCCGCGGTCCTGGCCAGGACCGCCTCGATGTACGGCCATCCCTTGCCCTGGACGACCGCCTCCTCGGCCGCCTGCGCCGCGGCGTACGCGTGCTTGTGCTTCTCCAGCGGGAAGTGGCGCAGCCGGACCTCCAGCCGGTCGCCGTAACGGGCGCGCAGGGCGTGGATGTCGGAGAGGGCCCGATGACAGTCGGGGCACTCGAGCTCGCACCAGAGGTCGAGGACGACCGGCGCTGCGGAGGGGGAATCGCTCATGACGTCAGTCTTCCAGGCCGGTCCCTCGCTTCCCAAACGGCACCTGGGGACGACCGCAGCCCTGAAATGTCCCTGATGTGGTCCCACGGCGTGGCTTCCGGGACGGTCGTCGGTGCAGGATGGAATGGACGTATCCCGATTGCTGGAGGCCCCGATGCTTGCCGAGACGATCTGTTCCGCGGTGTCGGCGGCCGGTTTGGGCATAGCCGCGATCACCGCCTACCGGAAGCGGTTCCTCGCGGCGACCCGTATCGCCGCCTACTCGCTGGTGCCCGTCGGACTGGTGATGACCGGTGTCGTCGAGTGGGTGTCGGGCATCGTCTTCAAGCCGAGTGTCTGGCTCGGCTTCGGGCTGCTGGCCGTGGCCTGGCTGCTCTTCATGACCACGCGCGCGGTGGAGCGCCGCAGCGGCTCGACCCGTAAGGAGCGCAGGGCCGCGCGTGCGGCGGAGCGGGGCGCCGCGGTCGAGCCGGCCGCTTCCTCACCCTCGCTGACCTCCGGGCCGGGAGTTGTGGCGACGAGCCCGCAGCCGCAGGAGAGGCAGAAGCAGACGCAGGACAGGCCGACGAAGAAGCAGCAGGCCGCCGCGCCGGGCGAGGACTTCAGCGACATCGAGGCCATCCTGAAGAAGCACGGGATCTGACCGGCGGACCGGCGGACCGCGCCGTCCGGGCTGCTGCGGCGGCGGGGCGTGAATCGGGTATGAATCGATTCATGCCCCGCCGTGCGTGACGGGGTGCTCCTGTGCGTGCAAGGACCTCGGTATATTCGGGTCAGGGCGCGGGTTGCGGCGCCCGATCTTGACGGTGTCCCGGGGATGCGGTTAGCGTCCCGAGCGGATTGAAACAATTCAACGCGGCGGCGTGGCCGGATGCAGCAGTGGGGCAGGGCAAGTGGGGCGTGTGGCAGGGATCAAGGATGTGGCCCGGCAGGCCGGAGTCTCGGTGGGTACGGTCTCCAATGTGATCAACCGCCCCGACGCGGTGCTCCCCGACACCCGGGCCCGAGTGCTGGCGGCGATCGAGGAACTCGGATACGTACGCAGTGAGTCCGCCAGGCAGCTCAGGGCGGGCCGCAGCCGCATCATGGCCCTGCTCGTGCTGGACATGGGCAACCCGTTCTTCGTCGATGTCGCCCGCGGTGCCGAGCGTGCGGCGCGGGACGCCGGTCTGGGCGTGATGGTCTGCAACAGCGGCCAGAGCCCGGAGGAGGAGGCCGAATATCTCGGGCTCTTCGCCGAGCAGCGGGTCTGCGGGGTGCTGGTCACCCCCGCCGACGCCACCGGCGGCAACCTCGAGGCCTTCGCCCGCCACCGGATCCCCTACGTCCTCGTCGACCGGGTGGCGTCGTCCACCGACAGCTGCGCCGTCTCCGTGGACGACGTACGCGGCGGCACGCTCGCCGTCGGGCACCTGGTCTCGGCGGGCCACCGCTCCGTCGCCTATGTGAGCGGGCCCGGTGATCTCCACCAGATCAGGGACCGCCGCGAGGGAGCCCTCGCGGCGCTCGCCGAGGCGGGTCTCGGCCCCGAGGCGCTCGTGGAGATCCCCTCGGACCGCCTGGACGTGGCGGCAGGGCGCGACGCCGGGGCCAGGCTGCTCGGGCTCGTACCCCGGCCGACCGCGGTGTTCTGCGCCAACGACCTGCTGGCGCTCGGCGTCCTCCAGTCGCTCTACGCCGCCGGTGTGCGGGTGCCGCAGGACGTCGCCATCGTCGGCTACGACGACATCGAGTTCGCCGCGGCAGCCGCCGTACCCCTCACCTCGGTCAGACAGCCCGCCGTGGTGATGGGCAGGATGGCGGCCGAGCTCCTGCTGGAGGAGGCGGACGACGAGGCCGGCGGCCACCGGCACCGCAGCGTGGTCCTCCAGCCCGAACTCGTCGTACGCGCATCGAGCGCCGCCCCGCGCTGACCCCGGCTTCTGTCCCGGCGATCGGACCGGGCGGGCCGAGGAGGTTCCCCTGTCGAGGTGCGAGGCGCGAACGCATGCGGGATCTTCGGACGCCGGAACGATTCCGTTCATCCTGGAGAGGTCGAACTCGCCCCGCGAAAGGGTTCGTTGATCGCCAACAGGGGCGGCTCTGAGTCATGATCGCTACGAGATGGTGGACACATCCCGGGGCGACGTCCCCGTACCCCCCGCCGAAGAGCCGCGTGGCTGCCTCTTCGCGCTTTCCCAGCCGCCGCTGATGATTTTTCTGACCGTGGTCGGCGGCCTGCTGTTGATGGCCGCACTGCACGATCTGTTTCTGCTGTGAGCGGCCGCCCTGCCCGGATTCCCACCGGCCCGCTGGGACGCCCGCCTCCCGTGGGACAGGCGGCGTACGGACGGTTCAGCGAGCCGCTTCGCGGCGTCTGGCCCGGTAGGCGGCCACATGGAGCCGATTGCCGCAGGTACGGCTTGAGCAGTAGCGGCGGGACCTGTTGCGCGACAGGTCGACGAAGGCGTCCCGGCAGTCCGGGGCCTCGCACCGCCGCAGCCGGTCCTGCTCACCCGCCACGACGATGAAGGCCAGGGCCATGCCGCAGTCCGCCGCGAGGTGGTCGGCGACGGAGGCGTCCGGCGCGAAGTAGTGGACGTGCCAGTCGTAGCCGTCGTGGTCCGTGAGCTGCGGGGTGGTGCCGGCCGCGGCCACCAGGGTGTTGACGAGGTCCGCGGCCGTACGGGCGTCGGGCGCGGCGAATATCTCCGCGAACCGGGCCCTGACGTCGTGCACGGCCCGCAGGTCCTTGTCGCCGAGCTCCCCGACGCCGCTCACGCGATGGCGTTCCGCGAAGGCGTAGAGCGCGGTGAGCTCGGCGAGCCCGTCGCCCGTGTCGTCGTCCGGTGCGGTGTTCACCAGATCGACCACCGTTTCGAGGGCGATCCGGGTGTCGTGTGGGATCAGCACGCTTCGCTCCCTGGCCTCCGGCGGACGGGTGTCCGCCGATGCGGGCTGACTCTACTGGCTCGGCGAGGGCATCCAGGGGCCGGTGCGGGCCCGGCGGGGGAGTGCGGCCCCTTTTCCTGGCCGGTCGGTGCCGTCGGAGCGTGCGGGGCGTCCTGGTGGCCCGGGAGGCCCTTCCGGCGGCAGAGGCGAGGTGCGTGGTGCGTATGAGGCGGATGGTGCCCGGCCGGCCCGCCGCTCCCGCCTGGCCGACCCTGCCGCTCCCGCCCGGCCGCCCCCCCGCTCCCACCCAGCCCCGCCGCTCCAGTTCCGCCCGCTCCCGCCCGCAGCGCGGCGCCGCCGCCGCGGTGGGTTCCGCGGCGACGGCGCCGGTGTGCCCTATGAGGTTGTCCGCGCTACGCCGTCTCCCCGAGTCGGACGGCGTCCCGCAGCTCTCTGCCTGGCTCAGCTCTCGGCCAGGATGTGCGAGAGCTCCGTATCGAGGTCGAAGTGACGATGCTCGGTGCCGGGCGGGACCGCGGCGTCGGTCCTTTTCAGGAACGACTCCAGGGCTCTCGCCGGGGCTTCCAGCAGGGCTTCGCCCTCCGGGGAGCTCAGCGCGATGCATACGACGCCTTGGCCGTGACTACGTGATGGCCAGACGCGGACGTCTCCGGTGCCGGTGGGCCGGTGCAGCCCCTCGGCAAGGAGGTCACGGGCGAAAACCCATTCGACCGTCTCCTCCGCTCCGGTGTGGAAGGTGGCGTGCACGGCATAGGGATCGGCCGTGTCATACCGCAGGCCCGCGGGTACAGGCAGTGAGGACTCGCTCGACACAACGAGGCGCAGGTGCAGCTCGCAGCTGACCGTGGTGTTCATAAGCGCCAGGGCCTTTCGCTCAGTGTGCGCTCGGGGATTCGCACGTCGGCGAAATCGACATGCCACCTACGGTGCCGTTGTAAACCCCTCTGACCTATTTGTGATGCTTCGGGTCGCTCGTCCAGGGGTGTGTAACTTTGGGTCATGCGTCCATTCCAGTGACGATCACGCTTCCGGTAGGTTGGCCTTCATGAACGCGGAGAGTGACGAGCGGGACGAGGTCGCCGCGACGCCGGCCCCCGGTTCCGACGCGGGGGACGGAGGCGCGGCGGAGCGTGAGCTCGGCTCACGGGCGCCCGGGTTCATCCGGGCGTCGAGGGTGCTTCATCTGAGCTGGCAGGTGGGGATCTTCGTCGTCGGCCTGGCCGTCGTCGGTGCGGGCATCGTGATGCTGCCGCTGCCCGGCCCCGGGTGGCTGGTGATCTTCGGCGGTATGGCGATCTGGGCGACCGAGTTCGTCTGGGCGCAGCTCGTCCTGCGCTGGACCCGCCGCAAGGTCACCGAAGCCGCTCAGCGCGCGCTCGATCCGAAGGTCAGGCGGCGCAACATCATCCTCACCACGGTGGGGCTCGTGATCATCGCGGTGCTCGTCGGGATCTACGTCTGGAAGTTCGGCGTGGTGATGCCGTGGAAGATCGAGCAATGACCCGCTGATGGTCCCGTGGCGCCGCTGACATGGGGTAATGTGTGCCGTGCGCCGGGGCGATTAGCTCAGTGGGAGAGCGCTTCGTTCACACCGAAGAGGTCACTGGTTCGAACCCAGTATCGCCCACCCCGGATCGATGGCCCGGAAGCTTCCGAGAAGCTTCCGGGCCATCGGCGTTCTCGCATGCCTCCGTCGCTGCCGCATCACATTCTTGTTCGACCTGTCGTCGGGCCGTCGAAATTTCGTCCTAACCGTTGACGCGCCCCTCGGTGCTCCCTACTTTGACCCGGCAAGCGCTTTCTAAAACGATTCAATGTCGACTGGGTGGGGGCGAGCTATGTCTCGGAACAACGGCATGGACCGGCGGCAGCTGCTGAAGCTCACCGGCCTCTCGGCGGCCGGTCTCGGGCTGACCGCGGCCGGCTGCGGCTCGGGCGGCAGCGGTTCCGGCGGTCAGGTCACCATCCGGCACGCGTGGTGGGGCGCGGACGACCGCGCGAAGAAGGTCCAGCAGTGCGTCGCCCTCTTCGAGAAGAAGCACCCGAAGATCAAGGTGAAGACGGACTTCCAGCAGTACGCGGACTTCTGGAAGAAGTTCAACACCCAGGCGGCCGGTGGCAACCCGCCGGATGTCATCCAGAACGCCGTGACCTTCCTGCGCAAGTACGAGGCGAAGAACGTCCTTCTCGACCTCAAGCCCCAGGCGGAGAAGGGCAACCTCGATCTGGACGGCTTCCGCGCGGGGCTGGAGAAGTTCGCGGAGATCGACGGCAAGCTGACCGGTGTCCCGGTGGGCAGCAACTCGATGGCCCTGGTCATCGACGAGCGGGCGTACGAGAAGGCGGGTGTCACGCCGGAGATCGGCTGGACCTGGGACGACTGGTACGCGGGCCTAAGGAAGATCAAAAGTGGCCAGGGGCTGGCCGGTGACTCGGGACCGCACGGCGTGATGTACCTCTACGACCTGATACTCCGCCAGAACGGCAAGGCCTTCTTCACCGAGGACGGCATGGGCTTCGGCGAGGCCGAACTCCTGCCCTACTGGACCGAGGCGCTCGCGCGGGTGAAGGCCGGGGTCTACACCGACCCCAACAAGGTCGAGCAGATCAAGCCCGCCCTCGCGCTCGCGAAGGGGCTGTCCGCGAGCGAGTTCAACTGGGACAACTTCTCCGTCCGCTACAGCGCCGAGGGCAAGGGCTCGTACGGCCTCGCCCCCATACCCAGCACCGACGGCGGGAAGACCGGCCAGTATCTCGGCTCCCTGATGCTGAGCGGCACGGCACGCACCAAGCACCCGGCCGAGGTCGCGGTCTTCATCAGCTTCATGACGCAGGACCCGGAGGTCGCCCGGATCATGGGCTACGACCGAGGAGTCCCCGCCACCACCGCCCAGTTCGAGGCCTACCGGCCCACCGACGCGCCGAACAAGGCGATCGCCGAGTACGAGACGAAGATCGCGGACGCGGGTCTGCTGGAGCCCATCACACCGCACCCGGCAGGCGCCGATGTCGTCGAGGCCGCCTTCCTGCGCATCGGCGGAGACCTGTCCCTGGGCAAGGCATCGCCGAAGGACGCCGTGAAGCAGTTCTTCTCCGAGGCGAAGACCGCCCTCGCCTCGAACTGAGAGGACCGTGGTGACTCACATCCACCCCTCACCGGGCGTGCTCGCCGCCGAGGGCGACCGCTCCGGGACCGAGCGGAACGGCCGCGGCGCAGATGCCCCGTCCGCGGACCCGCCCCGGCGCGACCGGGGCGAGAACCTGGCCGGCTATCTGTTCATGTCGCCCTGGATCGCGGGCTTCCTGCTCCTGATCGCCGGGCCGATGGTGGTCTCGCTGTACCTGTCGTTCACCGAGTACAACCTGTTCGACGCGCCACGCTGGATCGGCCTCCAGAACTTCTCCGACATGTTCGCCGACCCCCGCTGGCGCCAGTCGGTCAAGGTCACCTCCTGGTACGTGGTGATCGGCACCCCGGTCAAGCTGGCCGCCGCGCTCGCCGTCGCGATGCTGCTGTCGCAGAAGCGCTGGGGCCAGTCCTTCTACCGGGCGGCCTTCTACGCGCCCTCCCTGATCGGCGCGAGCGTCTCGGCGGCCATCGTCTGGCGCGCGCTGTTCTCGGACGATGCGATCGTCGACCGTACGCAGAAGGTGTTCGGCGTCGACGTCGGAGGCTGGATCGGCGACCCCGGGATGATCATCTACGCGCTGATCGCCCTCACCGTCTGGCAGTTCGGCGCGCCGATGGTCATCTTTCTGGCCGGCCTCAAACAGGTGCCGCGTGAGCTGTACGAGGCCGCCGAGGTGGACGGCGCGGGTCCCTGGCGCAGGTTCTTCAGCATCACCCTGCCCATGATCTCGCCCGTCCTGTTCTTCAACGTCCTGCTGGAGACCATCCACTCGTTCCAGATCTTCGGCTCGGCCTACATCGTCAGCAACGGCAGCTGCGGCCCGGCCGACGCGACGCTCGTCTACACCTGCTACCTGTACGAACAAGGCTTCGTGAACAGCCGCATGGGCTTCGCCTCGGCCATGGGCTGGCTGCTGCTCCTCGCGGTCGGCCTGGTCACCGCCGTGCTGTTCCGGTCCCAGAAGCGCTGGGTGCACTACGAGGAGGGTGGCCGATGAGCCTCCACCACACAGCCGTACGGCGCCGGGGGCCCGGCGCGCTCGCCTGGCACCTGGGCGCGCTCGTCATCCTCGCCGTGGTCCTCTACCCGGTGGTGTGGACCATCGGGGCCTCGTTCAAGCCCAGCTCCGAGATCATCGGCGGCCTCGACCTGTTCCCGGCCGACCCCATCGGCGACAACTACGCCCGGCTCACCGAGGGCATCGCGGACATCCCGGTCTCGACGTTCTTCCTGAACTCCGCCTACATCGCCTTCGGTTCCGTGATCGGAGTGGTGCTGTCCTGCTCGCTGACCGCCTACGCCTTCGCGAAGGTGCGGTTCGCCGGCCGCACCATCATGTTCGCCGTGATGATCGGCACGCTCCTGCTGCCGTACCACGTACTGATCATTCCGCAGTACGTCCTGTTCCAGAAGCTGGAGCTGATCAACACCTTCACCCCGCTGCTGATCGGCAAGTACCTGGCCACCGACGCCTTCTTCGTCTTCCTGATGGTGCAGTTCATGCGCGGCCTGCCCAGGGAACTCGACGAGGCGGCACGGCTGGACGGCTGCGGACATCTGCGGACCTACTGGTCCGTCGTCATGCCGCTCTGCCGTCCGGCGCTCGTCACCAGCGCCATCTTCACGTTCATCAACGCCTGGAACGACTTCATGGGGCCTCTGCTGTATCTCAACGAGCCGGACAAGTACACCGTCTCCATGGGGCTGAAGATGTTCATCGACCAGGACGCGGTGGCCGACTACGGCGGCATGGTCGCCATGTCGCTGGTGGCGCTGCTCCCGGTGCTGGCCTTCTTCGTGGCCTTCCAGCGGTATCTGATCGACGGCATGGCCACCTCGGGTCTGAAGGGCTGACACCGTGGCCACCAGGAACCCCGCGCGGGCCGGGCGTTCACGCGTCATGGAACGCTTCGCCCTGTTCTCCGAGTGTCTGCTCGTCGGTGTGTGGATCGCCGTCGCCGCGCTGCCCCTGGTCACCTTCCCCGCCGCCTTCGCCGCGGGGACCCGGCATCTGCGCCGCTACCTGGACGGTCAGCGGGGCGGCCTGCGGGAGTTCGCGGTCGACGCCCGGGCCGCCGTCCGCGGCGGATGGCTCGTCGGCGTGACCGTGTGGGCCGCCGCCGGACTGCTCCTGCTGGACCTCGCGGCCGTACGCGCCGGGCTGCCCGGAGGCTCCTTCGTGGGCGCCGTCGGCATCCTCGCCATGATCGGTCTCCTGGTCGCCGTGGTACGCGCCGCCTCCTGCTGGGAGCCCGGCGCCTCCTGGCGCGCCCTCCTGCCCGAGGCGGGCCGCGACACGGTACGCGACCCGGCCGGCTCCCTCCTGCTCGTCTGCGGGATGGCCGTCGTCGTGCTGTCCGGCGCCCTGGTGCTGCCGCTGGCCGTCCCCGTCGTCGGGGCCCTCGCCGCCGCGGCCACCGCGGTGCGGGCCCGCGAGCTCTCCCGCTGAGCCGTCTCATGGACGCGGACGTCGGCGTCGGCGCCTCAGCGCATCCGGCCGAAGCTCGCCCGCACCCGGCGTGCGTCGCGCAGCCGCTGCTCGTACGTCGCACCGACCGCGAGCAGCAGCAGCCCGGCGAGCGCGGGGGGCGCCCAGCGGGGGAGTGCGTCGAACACCTGCACCACATGCGGGGCCAGCTCGTGCAGGCCGTCCAGCGCCAGGACCGCACCGCCCACCACCAGCGGGGCCTGAAGCCTCAGACGGGCGCCCGCCAGTGTGACGGCCAGCGCCGCCACGCCCAGCAGCAGAGGCCGCAGCCAGCCGGCATCGGTCCAGGCGACCACGAGGCTCGGCACCATCGTCGTCGCGAGCGCGGGACCGTACGCCACCCAGGAGGACGCGTCCGGGTCCCTGCGGCCGCGCGCGTACCCCACCGCGAGCGCCGCCGCGGACACCGGCAGTGTGTAGGCCTCGGGGGCCGTCACCCCGGAGGCCGTCAGCCGGACCCACGCCGCCGCGACGAACAGCGCCGCAGCCGCGCCCCCTGCCGTCCGCCGGCGCTCCGGGCGCAGCGCGGTTGCCCCGGCCAGCACCCCGCACAGCCCCAGGACCAGAGACAGGAACGGCCCGTCCGTCACCGCGAGTGCCACGGCGACCAGCGCGGCGAACACCCCCGCGAGCTCCACCGACGCCGCCACCACCGGCTCACCCGCACGCGCCCCGAGCAGCACCGTCGCCGCCGTCACCACCAGCACCAGCGGGGCGGTGTGCGGGGCGCTCCAGCCCAGCGACGCCCCGACCGCACAGCTGACGGCGATGGCGCAGGGCACCGAGGCGCAGACGAGCACCGAGCGCACCGCCGGCACCCCGGACAGCGCCGCCGAGGCACCGAACAGCACCATCAGCGTCCCCGACACCCCATACGTCGCGGGCTCGGAAGCCAGCCCGAGCATTCCCACGCTCACGCCTCCCACCAGCGCACACACCAGGCACGTCAGCGCGACCGCGCCGGCCGCCCGGCGCACCACGAGCGCCAGCAGCACCGCGATCAGCAGCAGCTCCACGCCCACGGCCGTGGCGTACGGAGCGTCCACCTCGGCGAGCAGCACCGGCACCGCCCCCCAGCCCAGGACAAGACCGCCGGCCGCCGCCGCGACGCGCCATCCCCTCTCCGGCAGCACGCGCGGCCACCTCCTGTGCAGCGCGGCCGACAGACCGGCCGCCACCGCGAGCACCACCGGGGCGGAAGCCGACCCCGCCCACGGCATCGACGGACCCAGCGCGCCCCGAAGACCCGCCGGCGCCCCCGACCACACCTCAGGCATCACGGACACAGGGCCCAGCAGCGCGGCCGCGAGAACGGGCGCCGCCCACAGCACCGCGCCCGCCACGACCGCCGCCGAGGCGGCCAGCACCCCCCGCACCACCGGCTGCGGGACCCGGAGCGACAGCACCACCGTCAGGGCCGCACCGCACAGCAGGTGGACCACCACCGCCCAGGCCCACGGCAGTTGCGCGCCCGGCACGCCGCCCACCGCCGCCACCGCGGCGAGGCCCGCCACCGCGCTCCCGATGACGGCGAACTCCTTCGGAGCACGCCACGCCCCGGCGAGCGCCACCGCCGCACCGGCGAGCAGCAACGCGCCCGGTTCCAGGGCCCCGCGCGCACCGTCGGCCGACAGGGACAGCGCCAGAGCCAGGCCCAGCGCGATCAGCCCCGTCAGCCACGCCCCGGCGCACGCCGTGACCCGTACCGCGAGCCCCCGGCCCCGCGAGGCCACCGCGACGTCCACCGCGGCCGTCGCCAGGAGCGCCCAGCCGAAGCCGGTCGCGGACGCCCCGGTGGCCCAGGCCGTCAGGACCGGCGTCAGCTGCCCCGCCACCACCGCCGCGGGCAGCGGCACCCGCAGCCCACCGAGCAGCAGCCCGTACGCGGTCCACCCCGCCGCAAGTACCGCCGACGCGGCCGCCGAGAACACGAGCCCGTCCGTCCCGGGAGCCGCGACCGCGTGCAGCGCGACCGCGTCCAGCACCGTCAGGACCAGGGCCAGAACGGCCACCGCCTCAGCGGTCGACGGCAGCGAACGGCGCAGCAGCGGCACGGGCGCCGCCAGCGCGCCCGCGGTCACCGCGGCCAGCACCGCCGAACGGCCCGTGATGCCCATCTCGCCCCAGCTGAACAGGGTGAAGGCGACAGCCGCGACCGTCAGCAGCAGACCACCGAGGACCAGCAGCACATTCTGCGTACCCCGCGCGGGCGCCGCCGTGGGGCGGGGGCCGACAGGGGCGTACGGCGGTGCGGGGGTGTACGGCCGGGCGGCGGGCGTCGCAGGAGGCGGCGGCGCGGCCACCGGCGCGCGCAGCACGCCCAGCAGCCAGGCACGGCGGTTCAGCAGCTGGAGCCGACGGGCGTCCAGCCGGACCAGTTCGCGATCGAGGAGGGCCAATTCCTCGGCGGGTGGCGGCACATGTCTCATGTACGGGAGTGTGGCCGCCGCCACACCCGCGTACATGCGTTCCCCTACTCAGTTCCGCGACTGAGTAGCGGTTTGAACGCAGAGCGCCGAGCCCTGTATGGTTCAACCCGTTCCCGGGCGATTAGCTCAGTGGGAGAGCGCTTCGTTCACACCGAAGAGGTCACTGGTTCGAACCCAGTATCGCCCACCCGGGAAAAGCCGGTCCGTCAGTCACGTCGACGGACCGGCTTTCGCGTACCCGGCGCCGGTCAGGCCGCCGCGGGGAGCTTCGGACGCAACGGCCACGCCGGGTCCACCGGCCCAGGTGTGTCGCTCTTCTCGAACCACGCCTGGAGTCCCCGCGCCTGGTCCGCGTGCCACACGGCCTGGAGCGCGTGCACCTCGGCCGCCGACAGCCGCTCCAGCCGGGCGGCGAACCGCCGCCCCACCGCCCGCACCAGTTCGAGCGACGCCGCCGCGCCGGCCGCCGCGTCGTGCCCGCCGTCCGGCGTCACGCCGTACACCTCGCACAGGTCCGCCGGGGTGCGCGGCCCCTTGCGGTAGCGGTCCAGATGCTTGTCGAGCACCCGTGGGTCCAGCACATGCAGCGGCTGGTCCCGCAGACAGCCGGCCAGGGACGACGCCCGGTGGCGCCTGAGCTCCCTGTCCAGCAGGGTCAGACCGAACGGCGCGTTCATCACGGCCAGCGGCCGTCCCGTCGCGCTCTGTTCCGCCAGAGCCCGTGCTATCTCCTCGACGACCGGTGCGGGCCACCGGCCGTTGCGCTGGAGATGGTCGTCGGTCAGGCCATGGATCCCGGTCGCGCCCGGCGGCACCGGAATCCCCGGACTGACCAGCCAGCGGGTGACGCGGATCCGTCCCCCTGTCGTGTCCTGGACGACGAGGGCGGCCGACACGATCCGGTCCTCCTCGGCGTCCGGCCCTGTCGTCCCGATGTCAAAAGCGGCCAACGGCCCGTCGAACCAATGGATCATCCCCGAACTCCTCGCGCCTGCACGGCAGATGACGGGATTCCTCTGCCCGGTTCGGTGATACCCGCGAGCCGTGTCC
Source organism: Streptomyces sp. NBC_01012 (assembly GCF_045162755.1). Lineage (NCBI taxonomy): Bacteria > Bacillati > Actinomycetota > Actinomycetes > Kitasatosporales > Streptomycetaceae > Streptomyces > Streptomyces sp. NBC_01012. The sequence continues at coordinate 6,657,181 of NZ_CP108688.1, forward strand.
GGTACGCCGCCCGGACCGGTCCGCGGTATCCCTTTCGCGTCCGGGGCCCCCGGCTCGGTACGATTCCTCTTGCGCGCCAGTGGAGAGCGACGCACCCCCTCAGTCAGGAGAGACCGGTGTCAGACGTCCGTGTGATCATCCAACGCGATTCCGAGCGGGAAGAGCACGTGGTGACGACGGGCACGACGGCCGCCGAGCTCTTCCCCGGGCAGCGCACCGTCGTCGCCGCGCGGGTCGACGGCGAGCTGCGGGACCTCGCGTACGCGCTCAAGGACGGCGAGGTCGTCGAGCCCGTCGAGATCTCGTCCGAGGACGGCCTGAACATCCTGCGGCACTCCACCGCCCATGTGATGGCGCAGGCCGTGCAGGAGCTGCACCCCGAGGCCAAGCTGGGCATCGGCCCGCCGGTCAAGGACGGCTTCTACTACGACTTCGACGTCGAGAAGCCGTTCACGCCCGAGGATCTCAAGGCCATCGAGAAGAAGATGCAGGAGATCCAGAAGCGGGGCCAGAGGTTCTCCCGCCGGGTGGTCACCGACGACGACGCCCGCGAGGAGCTCGCCGACGAGCCGTACAAGCTGGAGCTCATCGGCATCAAGGGCTCCGCGTCCTCGGACGACGGCGCGGACGTCGAGGTGGGCGGCGGCGAGCTGACCATCTACGACAACCTCGACGCCAAGACCGGCGAGCTGTGCTGGAAGGACCTCTGCCGGGGCCCGCACCTGCCCACCACCCGCTACATCCCCGCGTTCAAGCTGATGCGGAACGCCGCGGCGTACTGGCGGGGCAGTGAGAAGAACCCGATGCTCCAGCGCATCTACGGCACCGCCTGGCCCACCAAGGACGAGCTCAAGGCACATCTGACGTTCCTGGAGGAGGCCGCCAAGCGCGACCACCGCAAGCTCGGCAGCGAGCTCGACCTCTTCTCCTTCCCCGACGAGATCGGCCCGGGTCTCGCGGTGTTCCACCCCAAGGGCGGCGTCATCCGCCGGGCCATGGAGGACTACTCGCGGCGCCGCCACGAGGAGGAGGGCTACGAGTTCGTCTACTCGCCGCACGCCACCAAGGGCAAGCTCTTCGAGAAGTCCGGCCACCTGGACTGGTACGCCGACGGCATGTACCCGCCCATGCAGCTCGACGACGGGGTGGACTACTACCTCAAGCCGATGAACTGCCCGATGCACAACCTGATCTTCGACGCGCGCGGCCGTTCGTACCGTGAACTGCCGCTGCGCCTCTTCGAGTTCGGCACGGTCTACCGGTACGAGAAGTCGGGTGTCGTCCATGGCCTGACCCGCTCGCGCGGCTTCACCCAGGACGACGCGCACATCTACTGCACCCGTGAGCAGATGGCCGAGGAGCTGGACCGGACGCTCACCTTCGTCCTGAACCTGCTCCGCGACTACGGTCTGACCGACTTCTACCTGGAGCTCTCCACCAAGGACCCGGAGAAGTTCGTCGGCTCGGACGAGGCCTGGGAAGAGGCTACGGCGACGCTGCAGCAGGTCGCCGAGAAGCAGGGACTGCCGCTGGTCCCCGACCCGGGCGGCGCCGCCTTCTACGGGCCGAAGATCTCGGTGCAGTGCAAGGACGCCATCGGGCGTACCTGGCAGATGTCGACCGTGCAGCTCGACTTCAACCTGCCGGAGCGCTTCGACCTGGAGTACACGGGCCCGGACGGCACCAAGCAGCGCCCGGTCATGATCCACCGCGCGCTGTTCGGCTCCATCGAGCGCTTCTTCGCGGTGCTCCTGGAGCACTACGCGGGCGCGTTCCCGGTGTGGCTCGCCCCCGTCCAGGCGGTCGGCATCCCGATCGGCGACACCCACATCCCCTACCTCCAGGAGTTCGCCGCCGAGGCGCGGAAGAAGGGGCTGCGGGTCGAGGTGGACGCCTCGTCCGACCGGATGCAGAAGAAGATCCGCAACCACCAGAAGGCCAAGGTCCCGTTCATGGTCATCGTCGGTGACGACGACATGAACGCCGGCACGGTGTCCTTCCGCTACCGCGACGGCTCGCAGGAGAACGGCATCGCCCGTGACGAGGCGATCGCCAAGCTCGCCGACGTGGTGGAGCGACGCGTACAGGTGTGATCACCGCGCCATGAGGCCGGTGACCCCATGAGGCCGGTGAGGAGGCCCCCGGAGAGCTACTCGCTCTCCGGGGGCCTCTTGTCCTCCTGCCGGGCGAACGTCTGCACCAGCCAGGACGAGAACGACCCCGTCACCGCCCCCAGCAGCGCAAGACCGCACGCCATCAGCCCTGCCGCGATCACCCGGCCCAGCAGCGTCACCGGCACCGCGTCGCCGTAGCCGACCGTGGTCAGCGTCGCGCAGGCCCACCACAGCGCGTCGCCGAACGTACGGATGGTGGAGTCCGGGACGCCGCGCTCCTGCTGGTACACCGCCAGCGAGGCGGAGAAGCCCAGCAGCAGCGCCGATGTGCCGGCGTACGCCATGACCCGGGCGTGCAGGCTGAGCCGTGGCCGCTCCCGGTGCAGCTGGACCCGGGTGTAGAGCTGGACCACGCGCAGGGGGCGCAGCGGCGGGAGCAGGAGGATGAGGGTGTCCAGCCAGTGGGTGCGGACGAAGCGCCGGCCCTGCCCGCTGAGATGCAGCCGCACGCCGTAGTCCGCGGCGAAGAGGAGCCAGGTGACGCCGACCAGGACGAGGGTGATGTCACGCCAGGGTTCGGTGGGGCGCGGCACCAGGACGTGCACCGCGTAGCCGGCGAGATAGACCAGGGACGCGAGGAGGAGCGGCATCTCCGTGCGGTGTTCCCAGCCCGCGAGCCGGGGCGGGACGGGGGCGGTGGGACGGTCGCTCATGGCGCCAGCATCGCCGTGGGCGGACGGGCTCGCCCCCGGCGACACGCGCGGCGGGGGTGACGCAATATGCTGGCGGGCATGACGAGTGAGCCGGAACAGCAGATCGGAGTGGGGACGCCCGACGCGTTCCAGCGCCTGTGGACGCCCCACCGGATGGCCTATATCCAGGGTGAGAGCAAGCCGAGCGGCCCGGGAGCCGGGGACGGCTGTCCGTTCTGCGAGATTCCGTCGAAGTCCGACGTGGACGGGCTCATCGTCGCCCGGGGCGAGCGGGTCTACGCCGTGCTCAATCTGTACCCGTACAACGGCGGGCATCTGATGGTCGTGCCGTACCGGCACGTGGCCGACTACACGGAGCTCGACGGCGCGGAGACCGCGGAGCTGGCCGACTTCACCAAGCGGGCCATGGTCGCGCTGCGGGCGGCGTCCGGGGCGCACGGCTTCAACATCGGGATGAACCAGGGTGCCGAGGCGGGCGCGGGCATCGCCGCGCACCTCCACCAGCATGTGGTGCCGCGCTGGGGCGGGGACACCAACTTCATGCCGGTGGTCGGGCACACCAAGGTGCTCCCGCAGCTGCTGGGGGACACCCGGGCGATGCTGGCCGGTGTGTGGCCGGCCGAGCCGTCGTCCGTCTGAGCGGGGTCTTTGCCCCGGGCGGGCTCACGCGTCGTAGACGTCGGCCTTCTTCGGGGCGGGGTCCTGGACCATGCCGCTGAGGATCATGGAGCGGTTGTCGAAGCGCTCGATGTCGACGCCGTGCTCCTTGAGTACCCGCATCGTCGCCGAGTGCACGACGCGCAGGACCGGGGTCGCCGTCCGCATGGCGTCGTCGGCCATGAAGCGGTGGCCCCACGGCTTGTCCGCCCAGGCGTGCCGCAGGCCGAACGGCTCGGGCAGCACGATCTTGCCGCCCAGGTAGTCGAGCAGCGGCGGATACCAGGTGAAGGGGGCACGCAGGGCGAGCCTCACGACCTCGCTCGCCTTGACGACGGGGAGGCTGACCGTGCGGGTCTCCCAGAATCTGACCGCCTTCTTGACGGTCTTGGTCGGGGCCTCCGGCTTGCTGAGGAAGAGGGAGTGGACGGGACCGAGCGCGTGTCCGGTGACCTCGATGCGCAGCGTCTCGTGGAGCACGGTGACCGTGATCAGCATCGTGATCACCAGCTGGCCGTCCCAGAGGGTGAACTGGACGCCCAGATAGTGCCGGTTGCCGCTGCCGAACTGCTGGTGGTTGCAGATGCGCTGTATCTCGTGGGGCTTGATCTGGAAGGTGGCGACGTCCTCGCCCTCGGGGCGTGAGACGGAGCCCGCGTTCTCGCCGACGGGGGAGACGATCCAGTGCTTCACGGACGGTGTGGGGAAGCCGCCGGTGTTCAGCGGGCCGCGCTCCAGCAGCTTCAGCTGGTCGTGGATGGCGCGTACGACGTCCCAGCTGCGGAACTGGTGGATCTCCTTGGCCGGGTCCTCGGGTACGAGCTCCTCGGCGAGCTGCCAGCTGCCCCAGCGGGTGCCCATGCCGAGGATGCCCTTGGGGCCCGCGTAGAAGACGGCGTTGGACTGCTGCTCGGCGGAGAGCTTCTCCAGGCCTTGGCGCAGGGCCTCGCGTGCGGTCTCGTTGGGGTTCCTGGGCGCGGCCTCGGGGATCTTCGCGCTGACGCCCCCGCCGGAGAGAAGCCCGTCCCAGCGGGCGCGCAGGTCCTTGACCGAGGACTCGGCGGTGCGCTTGGCGAGCATCCAGCCGATCAGCGGGGCGATGGCGGCGGCGCGGAGGTAGAGGGCCGGGAAGCCGGTGAGCGGCATGACGATCAGGAAGATCGCGACGACGACGCCGAACACCACGAGCAGGACGCCGCCCAGCGCCTGGAAGACCTTGTCCTTGGACTTGTTGAGGAAGTCGCGCAGCCGGAAGGCGAGGACCCAGAGGATCAGGCCGGGCAGGAAGGCGAAGCCGAAGACGGCGGTGATCAGGGTCAGCCGGGTGTCGCGTGCCTTGCGCAGCCCGTTCGCGGACAGGCAGTGCTCGACGACGGTCTGCGGGTCGGTGCCGAAGGACTGGATGAGCGCGCCCCGGCCGCCGCCGAGCATGCGTTCCTGGACGGCCCTGGAGTACGCCTCGCCCAGATTCGGCTTGAAGTAGTCGGACTTGAACAGCTTGGACAGGCCCGGTTTCACCTCGGACTTGTGCCACTCGCTGTTGGCCTTGAGGATCTCCGTCGCATCGCTGTCACGGTATGCGGCGGAGGCGAGGGCGTTGGTCGCCACCGCCTGTCCTCCGGAGCCCGCCAGCGGGATCTGTGCTCCGGGAGAGAAATCGAATACGTCGTCGGCCACTGTCGCCCCCACTCGCCCCGCACGGTCTGCTCCTGCGGCTGTTCCCAACTACCGTACGTCGCACACCTGCTGAGCTGGGACACCACAGGGTATCGCCCGGACGCGGCGTCCGCCCGCCCTTGACGCGGAGGCGGGCGGAACGCGCCACCTCAGATCGGCTGGCCGACCTTTGCGGCGGTATCGGGTGTTTCGCCCAGGCGGTCGGCGAGTTGGGGCGGCATCGGTTCGTGCCGGGCGTACGCCCGGTCGAAGCGTCCGGTGCCGTGCGTCAGGGAGCGGAGGTCGACGGTGTACCTGCCGATCTCGATCTCCGGCACCTCGGCCCGCACCAACGTGCGGTCCCCGGTCGCCTGTTCCGTTCCGACGACCCGTCCGCGCCGTCCCGCGAGATCGCTCATGACGGCACCCACGTAGTCGTCCGGGATCAGGACGCCGACCTCCGCGACGGGTTCGAGCAGCTGGACACGGGTGTCGGCCGCGGCCTCGCGGAGCGCCAGCGCGCCCGCGGTCTGGAAGGCGGCGTCGGAGGAGTCCACCGAGTGCGCCTTCCCGTCGAGCAGGGTCACACGTATGTCGACGAGCGGGTTCCCGGTCGCCACACCGCGGGCCGCCTGGGCGCGTACCCCCTTCTCGACGGAGGCGACGAACTGCCGCGGCACCGAGCCGCCGACCACCTTGTCGACGAATTCGATGCCCGACCCCGCCGGCAGCGGCTCGACCTCGATCTCGCAGATGGCGTACTGGCCGTGGCCGCCGGACTGCTTGACGTTCCGGCCGCGAGCGAGTGCCCGGGAGGCGAAGGTCTCGCGCAGCGGCACACGATGGGGTTCGGCGTCGACCTGCACGCCGTACCTGCTGCGCAGGCGCTCCAGAGCGACGTCCGTGTGTGCCTCGCCCATGCACCACAGGACAACCTGGTGGGTGTCCTGGTTCTGTTCGAGGCGCATGGTCGGATCCTCGGCGACCAGGCGTGCCAGGCCCTGCGAGAGCTTGTCCTCGTCGGCCTTGCTGTGGGCGTGCACCGCCAGCGGGAGCAGCGGGTCGGGCAGGGACCACGGCTCCATCAGCAGCGGGGCGCCGTTGCCCGAGAGGGTGTCGCCGGTCTCCGCGCCGCCCAGCTTGGACACACAGGCCAGGTCCCCGGCGATGCAGCTGTCCAGCGGGCGCTGCTGTTTGCCGAAGGGCGCGGAGAGGGGGCCGACCCGTACGTTCGCCTCGTGGCAGGGGCGGGCCACCCCGCCGGGCTCGGTGAGTCCGTGGCCGCAGACGTGCACGGTGTCGTCGGGGCGCAGGGTGCCGGAGAAGACGCGGACCAGGGAGACCCGTCCCACGTACGGGTCGGACGAGGTCTTCACGACCTCGGCGACCAGGGGCGCCGCCGGATCGCAGACGGGAGCGGGGCGCGGGGCGCCGTCCGGGGTGGTGACGGCGGGCAGCGCGCGCTCCCCCGGGGAGGGGAATCCGCGGGTGATCAGATCGAGGAGCTCCATGGTGCCGATGCCCTGGCGGGCGCCTTCGGCCGCGGGCGCGGCGGTGAGGACGGGATGGAAGGCCCCTCGTGCGACGGCGCGTTCCAGGTCGTCGATCAAGGTCGTGACGCCGACCTCACCGCCCGAGAGGTAGCGGTCCATCAGGGTCTCGTCCTCGCTCTCGGCGATGATCCCCTCGATGAGCCGGCCACGGGCCTCCTGGAGCGGTTCCCGCTGGTCACCGGTCGGGGGGACCTCCTGCCTCTCCCCCGACGAGTAGTCGAAGATCCGCTCGGTGAGGAGTCCGGTGAGCCCGGTGAGCGGGGCGTGTCCGTCCGGGCTCTCGGGTCCCTGCACCGGCAGGTGGAGGGGGAGGACGGCGTCGGGGTCGTCGTGCCCGAAGATCCGGCCGCAGATCCGTGTCATCTCGTCGAAGGACGTCCGCGCGGTGTCCAGGTGCGTGACGACGATCGCCCGAGGCATCCCGACGGCCGCGCACTCCTCCCAGACCGCGCGGGTGGTGCCCGCGACCGCGTCCGCCTCCTGGGCGGCCGAGACGACGAAGAGGGCCGCGTCCGCCGCGCGCAGACCTGCCCTGAGCTCCCCGACGAAGTCCGCGTAGCCGGGGGTGTCCAGCAGATTGATCTTGTAGCCGTCCCATTCGACGGGGACCAGCGAGAGCTGTACGGAGCGGTGCCGGCGCTGTTCGATCTCGTCGTGGTCGGAGACGGTGGCGCCGTCCTCGACACGGCCGGCCCGGTTCAGCGCCCCGGCCGTCAGCGCGAGTGCCTCGACCAGCGTGGTCTTGCCCGAGCCGCTGTGGCCGACCAGCACCACGTTCCGTACGGAAGCGGGCCGGTCGGCCGTCGCCGCCCTGCCGGCGGCTCCGGTGTGCGTATGTGTCCTGTCGCCCATGATGCGTGCCTCCCGATCGGTTGGCGCGGTGCCGCAAGAGCTGGGGAGTGGATGCACGGGCAGGGCGGAGCCGCGGCGGCTCCGGCGACGCCCGCGGTCATTCGAGCTTTTCACCCGTGCCGGAAGCCGTCCATACGTCACACACGGCCGGGCATGACTTCCTGGACATCCGGCGGGACGGGGTGCCCCGCCACCCCGCGCCGTGGCTCGTGACTACGATGGGCCAGCCGATGGCCGAAAGGGCCCCGGCGGACACCGAACCTCGGGAAGGCCATGCTGAACAAGTACGCGCGTGCATTTTTTACGCGTGTCCTCACACCGTTCGCCGCTCTGCTGCTCCGCCTCGGGGTCAGCCCCGACGCGGTCACCCTGATCGGCACGGCCGGAGTGATGGCAGGTGCGCTGGTCTTCTTCCCGATGGGGGAGTTCTTCTGGGGCACGATCGTGATCACGATCTTCGTCTTCTCGGACCTGGTCGACGGCAACATGGCCCGGCAGGCCGGGATCTCCAGCCGGTGGGGCGCGTTCCTGGACTCGACGCTGGACCGGGTGGCGGACGGCGCGGTCTTCGCCGGGTTCGCCCTCTGGTACGCGGGCAGCGGTGACAACGACATGATGTGCGCCGTCGCCATCTTCTGCCTGGCCAGCGGTCAGGTGGTCTCGTACACGAAGGCGCGGGGCGAGTCGATCGGCCTGCCGGTCGCGGTCAACGGACTGGTGGAGCGGGCCGAGCGGCTCGTGATCTCGCTGGTGGCCGCCGGCCTCGCGGGACTGCACGGCTTCGGGGTGCCCGGCATCCAGATCCTGCTCCCGATCGCGCTGTGGGTCGTCGCCGCGGGCAGCCTGGTGACGCTGGTCCAGCGGGTGGTGACCGTGCGCAGGGAGTCGGCCGAGGCCGACGCCGCCGCGGCAGCCCAGGGCGGCACGGCGGAACAGGGGAGCGAGGCCGCGCAGTGAGCGGCACCGGGTCCGGCCTCAAGGACCGGCTGACCGACGGGCTCTACGGTCTCGGCTGGGGCGCGGTCAAGAAGCTCCCCGAGCCGGCCGCGGCCGCGCTCTTCCGCACCCTGGCCGACCAGGTGTGGAAGCGGCGCGGGAAGTCCGTGCTGCGGCTCGAGTCCAACCTCGCCCGGGTGGTGCCCGAGGCGGACGCCGCCCGGCTCGCCGAGCTGTCGAAGGCCGGTATGCGCTCGTACATGCGCTACTGGATGGAGTCCTTCCGGCTGCCGACCTGGACCCCGGAGCGGATCAGGGCCTCCATCGACGTGCAGGACTCCCACCGGCTCACCGAGGCGCTGGACACCGGCCGTGGAGTCGTCCTCGCACTGCCGCACCTGGGGAACTGGGACCTGGCGGGCGCATGGGTGACCACCGACCTGAAGGTGCCGTTCACGACCGTCGCCGAGCGGCTCAAGCCCGAGACGCTCTACGACCGGTTCGTGGCCTACCGCGAGAGCCTGGGCATGGAGGTCCTGCCGCACAGCGGAGGCGCCGCGTTCGGGACCCTGGCCAGACGGCTGCGCGCGGGCGGTCTCGTCTGCCTCGTCGCCGACCGCGATCTGTGGGCCTCCGGTGTCGAGGTGAGCTTCTTCGGCGACACCGCGCGCATGCCCGCAGGACCCGCGCTGCTGGCCCAGCAGACGGGCGCCCTGCTGCTGCCCGTCACCCTCTGGTACGACGGCACGCCCGTGATGGGCGCCCGGGTCCATCCCCCCGTCGACGTACCCGAGTCAGGTACCCGTGCGGAGAAGACGTCCTCCATGACACAGGCGCTGGCAGATGCCTTCGCCTCCGGGATCGGCGAACACCCCGAGGACTGGCACATGCTGCAGCGGCTCTGGCTCTCCGATCTGGACCCCCAGGGGGAAGCTCCGTGAAGATCGGCATCGTCTGCCCGTACTCCTGGGACGTTCCGGGCGGGGTGCAGTTCCACATCCGTGACCTGGCCGAGCACCTGATCCGCGTCGGCCACGACGTCTCGGTGCTCGCGCCCGCCGACGACGAGACGCCCCTTCCGCCGTACGTCGTCTCCGCGGGCCGTGCCGTGCCCGTCCGCTACAACGGCTCGGTCGCCCGGCTGAACTTCGGGTTCCTGTCCGCGGCGCGCGTCAGGCGCTGGCTGAACGACGGCACCTTCGACGTCATCCACATCCACGAGCCCACCTCGCCCTCACTGGGCCTGCTCACCTGCTGGGCGGCGCAGGGGCCGATCGTGGCGACCTTCCACACCTCCAACCCGCGCTCCAGGGCCATGATCGCGGCATATCCGATCCTCCAGCCGGCGCTGGAGAAGATCAGCGCACGCATCGCGGTGAGCGAGTACGCCCGGCGCACCCTGGTCGAGCATCTCGGCGGGGACGCCGTGGTCATCCCCAACGGCGTCGATGTGGACTTCTTCGCCCGCGCCGAGCCGAAGGCCGAGTGGCAGGGCGGGACGCTCGGCTTCATCGGGCGCATCGACGAGCCGCGCAAGGGGCTGCCCGTCCTGATGAAGGCACTCCCCGCGATCCTCGCCGCCCGTCCGGAGACCCGGCTCCTGGTCGCGGGGCGCGGTGACGAGGAGGAGGCCGTCGCCTCGCTGCCCGAAGAGATGCGCTCACGCGTCGAGTTCCTCGGCATGGTGAGCGACGAGGACAAGGCACGCCTGCTGCGCAGCGTCGATGTGTACGTCGCGCCGAACACCGGAGGCGAGAGCTTCGGCATCATCCTGGTCGAGGCGCTGTCGGCCGGTGCGCCCGTGCTCGCCAGTGACCTGGACGCGTTCGCGCAGGTGCTCGACCAGGGCACCGCGGGCGATCTGTTCGCCAATGAGGACGCGGACGCGCTGGCCACGGCCGCGATCCGGCTGCTGGGCGACCCGGAGCGGCGCGCGGGGCTGCGGGAGCGTGGCAGCGCGCATGTGCGCCGCTTCGACTGGGCGACGGTCGGCGCCGACATCCTGGCGGTGTACGAGACGGTGACCGACGGGGCGGCCGCCGTGGACACCGACGAACGCACGGGGCTGCGCGCGCGCTTCGGTCTCGCGAGGGACTGAGCGCGGCCGGTGCCTCCACGACGGTAGCCTTGCCGCCCGTGATCGAAATCCTCGTATGGACCGTCGTCGCGCTCTTCGCGATCGGCCTGTATCTCAGCTGGACCGCCGGGCGGCTCGACCGCCTCCACGCCCGTATCGACGCGGCCAGGGCGGCGCTCGACGCCCAACTCCTGCGCCGCGCCTCGGTCACCCAGGAACTCGCCACGTCCGGGGTCCTGGATCCCGCCGCGTCGATGGTGCTCTACGAGTCCGCGCACGCGGCGCGGCAGGCGGAGGAGGAGCAGCGCGAGGTCGCCGAGAGCGAGCTGAGCTCCGCCCTGCGGGCGGTGTTCGGCGAGACAGCACAGGTCGAGGCCGTGAAGGAGTTCCCGGGCGGTGAGGACACGGCGAAGGAACTGGCCGCCGCCGTACGCCGTGTACCGATGGCACGCCGCTTCCACAACGACGCGGTGCGTGCCGCCCGCGCACTGCGCAGACACCGCACGGTGCGGGTGTTCCGGCTCGCCGGGCATGCCTCGTTCCCGCTGGCGTTCGAGATGGACGACGCGCCGCCGGTCGCCCTCGCGGACCGGCCCGGCAGCTGAGAGCGGGCCCGGCACGGCGGCCGGGAGGAGTGCGGAGCGGTCCACGGGGTGTTCATTGGCCCTTGCTGTGGACTGCTCCAGGAGCGTTTGCTCGGATCTGCACCGCTGCTCGGATCCGCACCGTGCAACGCCTTTCCACTCCCGTTCCACTCCAGTGAGGTCATCCGTGTCCACGCTTCCCAGCACCCCGCAGTCCGCCGAGACCCCGGCCACCGGCACCGCCCGCGTCAAGCGCGGCATGGCCGAGCAGCTCAAGGGCGGCGTGATCATGGACGTCGTCAACGCCGAGCAGGCGAAGATCGCCGAGGACGCGGGCGCCGTGGCCGTGATGGCCCTGGAGCGGGTGCCGGCCGACATCCGCAAGGACGGCGGCGTGGCCCGGATGTCGGACCCCGACATGATCGAGGAGATCATCGCGGCCGTCTCCGTCCCCGTCATGGCCAAGTCCCGCATCGGCCACTTCGTCGAGGCCCAGGTGCTCCAGTCCCTCGGCGTCGACTACATCGACGAGTCCGAGGTCCTCACCCCGGCCGACGAGGTCAACCACAGCGACAAGTTCGCGTTCACCACCCCCTTCGTCTGCGGCGCCACCAACCTGGGCGAGGCCCTGCGGCGGATCGCCGAGGGCGCGGCGATGATCCGTTCGAAGGGCGAGGCGGGCACCGGCAACGTCGTCGAGGCCGTCCGGCACCTGCGCCAGATCAAGAACGAGATCGCCCGGCTGCGCGGCTACGACACCAACGAGCTGTACGCCGCGGCCAAGGACCTCCGCGCCCCCTACGAGCTGGTCAAGGAGGTCTCCGAGCTCGGCCGGCTGCCCGTCGTGCTCTTCTCCGCCGGCGGTGTGGCCACCCCCGCGGACGCGGCGCTGATGCGTCAGCTCGGCGCCGAGGGCGTCTTCGTGGGCTCCGGCATCTTCAAGTCGGGCGACCCGGCCAGGCGCGCGGCCGCCATCGTCAAGGCCACCACCTTCTTCGACGACCCGAAGATCGTCGCGGACGCCTCCCGCAGCCTCGGCGAGGCCATGGTCGGCATCAACTGCGACACGCTGCCCGAGGGCGAGCGCTACGCCAACCGCGGCTGGTAGTCACCGATGACCGACACCCCTGTCATCGGCGTCCTGGCCCTCCAGGGCGACGTACGGGAACATCTGGCGGCCCTGGCCTCGGCGGACGCCGTGGCCAGGCCGGTCAGGCGGCCCGATGAGCTCGCCGAGGTCGACGGGCTCGTCGTACCCGGTGGTGAGTCCACCACGATGTCCAAGCTGGCCGTGCTCTTCGGCATGCTGGAGCCCCTGCGCGAGCGGGTCGCCGCCGGGATGCCGGTCTACGGCACCTGCGCCGGGATGATCCTGCTCGCCGACAAGATCCTCGATCCCCGGTCCGGCCAGGAGACGGTCGGCGGCATCGACATGATCGTGCGCCGTAACGCCTTCGGACGGCAGAACGAGTCCTTCGAGGCGGCCGTGGACGTCGACGGTGTGCCCGGCGGACCCGTCGAAGGGGTCTTCATCAGGGCCCCCTGGGTGGAGTCGGTCGGCGCCCGCGTGGAGGTCGTCGCGACGCACGGCGGGCATATCGTGGGCGTACGCCAGGGAAACGCCCTGGCGACGTCCTTCCACCCGGAACTGACCGGGGACCACCGGGTGCACGCACTCTTCACCGATATGGTGCGCGCCGTGGCCTGATGCGATCCCGGTAGGATCTCTCGGGTTCGGATCGATTTTGGTGACGCGAAGGAGAAGGCAGATGTCCGGCCACTCTAAATGGGCTACGACGAAGCACAAGAAGGCCGTGATCGACGCCAAACGCGGCAAGCTCTTCGCGAAGATGATCAAGAACATCGAGGTCGCGGCCCGTACGGGCGGTGCCGACGTGTCCGGTAACCCGACCCTCTTCGACGCCATCCAGAAGGCGAAGAAGAGCTCGGTCCCCAACAAGAACATCGACTCCGCGGTCAAGCGCGGCGCCGGTCTCGAGGCCGGTGGCGCCGACTACGAGACGATCATGTACGAGGGTTACGGACCGAACGGCGTCGCGGTGCTCATCGAGTGCCTCACCGACAACCGCAACCGTGCCGCGTCCGACGTCCGCGTCGCCATGACCCGCAACGGCGGTTCCATGGCCGACCCGGGCTCCGTCTCGTACCTCTTCAACCGCAAGGGTGTCGTGATCGTCCCCAAGGGCGAGCTGGGCGAGGACGACGTGCTCGGCGCCGTGCTCGACGCGGGCGCCGAGGAGGTCAACGACCTCGGTGACACCTACGAGGTGCTCAGCGAGGCCACTGACATGGTCGCGGTCCGCACCGCGCTGCAGGAGGCCGGCATCGACTACGACTCGGCCGAGGCCAACTTCGTCCCGACGATGCAGGTCGAGCTCGAGGAAGAAGGCGCCCGCAAGATCTTCAAGCTCATCGACGCGCTGGAGGACAGCGACGACGTGCAGAACGTCTTCGCCAACTTCGACGTCTCCGACGAGGTCATGGAGAAAGTCGACGCCTGAGGCGCAGCGACCGGGAACGGGCCGACGGGACACACCCCGTCGGCCCGTCGCATTGTCAGTGGAAGCCGATAGCCTGCAGGAACAGTTGACCGAGCGGCGGAGGGGGCCCATTCATGCGGGTGTTGGGCGTGGACCCGGGGCTGACCCGGTGCGGCGTCGGAGTCGTCGAGGGAGTCGCCGGCCGGCCGCTCACCATGGTCGGCGTCGGCGTCGTGCGGACCCCGCCCGACGCGGAGCTCGGCCACCGGCTGGTCGCCATCGAGCAGGGCATCGAGCGGTGGCTCGACGAACACCGGCCCGAATACGTCGCCGTGGAGCGGGTGTTCAGCCAGCACAACGTGCGTACGGTGATGGGCACGGCGCAGGCCAGCGCCGTCGCCATGCTCTGCGCATCGCGCCGTGGCATCCCCGTAGCCCTGCACACCCCGAGCGAGGTCAAGGCCGCCGTCACCGGCTCGGGCCGCGCCGACAAGGCACAGGTCGGGGCGATGGTGACCCGGCTGCTGCGGCTCGACGCACCGCCGAAGCCCGCCGACGCCGCCGACGCACTGGCCCTCGCCATCTGCCACATCTGGCGCGCGCCCGCGCAGAACCGACTGCAACGGGCCGTCGCCGCCCACCGCACGCTGAAAGGCCGTACCGCATGATCGCCTTCGTCTCAGGCCCGGTGGCCGCCCTCGGCCCGGCCACGGCCGTGATCGAGGTCGGCGGTATCGGCATGGCCGTCCAGTGCACCCCGGACACCCTCACCGGGCTGCGGATCGGCAAGGAGGCCAGACTGGCGACGTCCCTGGTCGTCAGGGAGGACTCGCTCACCCTGTACGGCTTCGCGGACGACGACGCGCGGCAGGTCTTCGAGCTGCTCCAGACCGCCAGCGGGGTGGGCCCCAGGCTCGCCCAGGCGATGCTCGCCACGCACAGCCCCGACGCCCTGCGCATCGCCGTGGCCACCGGTGACGAGAAGGCACTCACCGCCGTGTCGGGCATCGGCAAGAAAGGCGCCCAGAAGCTCCTCCTCGAGCTCAAGGACCGGCTCGGCGAACCGGTCGGCGCGCACATCGGGCAGCAGGGCATCGGCGCCGCCGTCAGCAGTTCCTGGCGGGACCAGCTGACGGCCGCCCTGATCGGCCTCGGCTACGCCACCCGCGAGGCCGACGAGGCCGTGACGGCGGTGGCACCGCAGGCCGAGGCGGCCGTGGCCGACGGCGGACAGGCCCCCGTGCCGCAGCTGCTGCGCGCCGCCCTGCAGACACTCAACCGCGCACGCTGAGAGCTGACGAGATGAACTGGGACGAGACCGGACCCGACACCGGCGAGCTCACCGACCTCACCGACATGGGCGAGCGGCTCGACGACCGCTTGGTGGACGCGGGGGCTGACGGCGAGGACACCGCGGTCGAGGCCGCCCTGCGCCCGAAGGACCTTCGCGAATTCGTCGGCCAGGAGACGGTGCGCGAACAGCTCGACCTGGTCCTGCGGGCCGCCCGCGTCCGCGGTGCCACCGCCGACCACGTGCTGCTCAGCGGTGCTCCCGGCCTGGGCAAGACCACCCTCTCCATGATCATCGCGGCCGAGATGGGCGCGCCGATCCGGATCACATCGGGCCCCGCCATCCAGCACGCCGGCGACCTCGCGGCG
This sequence comes from Streptomyces sp. NBC_01012, assembly GCF_045162755.1. NCBI lineage: Bacteria > Bacillati > Actinomycetota > Actinomycetes > Kitasatosporales > Streptomycetaceae > Streptomyces > Streptomyces sp. NBC_01012. The sequence goes on from NZ_CP108688.1 coordinate 6,672,483, forward strand.
ATCCTGTCCTCGCTCCAGGAGGGCGAGGTCCTCTTCCTCGACGAGATCCACCGCATGTCGCGGCCCGCCGAGGAGATGCTCTACATGGCGATGGAGGACTTCCGGGTCGACGTCATCGTCGGCAAGGGCCCGGGCGCCACGGCCATCCCGCTGGAACTGCCTCCGTTCACCCTCGTCGGCGCCACCACCAGGGCAGGACTGCTGCCGCCCCCGCTGCGGGACCGCTTCGGCTTCACCGGCCACATGGAGTTCTACGCCCCCACCGAGCTGGAGCGGGTCATCCACCGCTCGGCCGGCCTGCTCGACGTCGCCATAGACACGGCGGGCGCCGCCGAGATCGCCGGACGCTCCCGGGGCACGCCCCGTATCGCGAACCGGCTGCTGCGCCGTGTCCGGGACTATGCCCAGGTCAAGGCCGAGGGTGCGATCGACCGCGACATCGCAGCGGCGGCCCTCCGGGTGTACGAGGTCGACGCCAGGGGCCTCGACCGGCTGGACCGCGCGGTCCTCGGCGCCCTGCTGAAGCTCTTCGGCGGAGGCCCCGTCGGGCTCTCCACCCTCGCGGTGGCCGTGGGGGAGGAGCGCGAGACCGTCGAGGAGGTCGCCGAGCCCTTCCTCGTGCGGGAAGGACTGCTCGCGAGGACCCCGCGGGGCCGGGTCGCCACGCCCGCCGCATGGGCGCACCTGGGGCTCGTACCTCCGCAGCAGGGCACAAAGGGACAACAGGGCCTGTTCGGGGCGTGATACACCACGGGTTGGCCAGCAGGGGAACCAGGGTGCCATGCTGGACGTTGTTCCAATGATGCGGACTCGCTTAGACTCCGCCGATGCCGCCCGTACCGGTCGGTGTACCCACCCCCGTAGACCAGGCCGCGTGAATCCAGCGTGGTCGTGCGAAGGAAGTTCCGTCCCGTGAGTCTCGTGACCCTCCTCCCCTTCATCGTGCTCATCGGGGCCATGTTCCTGATGACCCGCTCCGCCAAGAAGAAGCAGCAGGCGGCTGCGGCGATGCGCAACGACATGCAGCCCGGCACCGGCGTCCGGACGATCGGGGGCATGTACGCCACCGTCAAGGAGATTCAGGAGGACACGGTTCTCCTCGAGGTCGCGCCCGGCGTGCACGCCATCTACGCGAAGAACGCCATCGGCGCGGTCCTGGACGACGCGGAGTACAACCGCATCGTCCACGGCGACGACGAGCTGGACACCGAGGGCACCGTCGTGCCCGACGACGCCTCCTCGCTCACCGGCGACGCGCCCGCGGACGCCGATGCGGCCGACGACGACGCCAAGATCGACCTGGGCAAGAAGCCCGAGGACGCCGAGGTCAAGGACGCCGGCGCCAAGGGCTCCGAGGCCGAGGAAGCCAAGGCCGACGGCGAGGGCGACGCGAAGTAGTTCCACGACCCGCAGACGCCGGACACCCCAGGGTGTCCGGCGTCTCACGGGCCGTGCGGTCTTCTGCGGGGGCGGGTCCCCACAACACTTCGTGGCCGCTCGGGCGCGTACCCGGCGCGGGGCGGTTGGACAGGGAGAAACGAAAAGGTGGCAGCACCGAAGAAAGGCCGGGGATCATCCGGTGGACAGGGCAGGCCGGGCCGTGCCCTGGTACTGATCCTGATTGCCATGGTCGCCCTGACCGGCGGGATGTTCCTGTCCGGTCACACCACGCCCCGGCTCGGCATCGACCTGGCCGGCGGCACATCGATCACGCTCAAGGCGAAGAGCCAGCCCGGCAAGCCTGACGCGATCAACGAGACCAACATGAACACCGCGGTCAGCATCATCGAACGCCGTGTCAATGGTCTGGGCGTATCCGAGGCCGAGGTTCAGACCCAGGGCCCCTCGAACATCATCGTCAACATCCCCAAGGGGACGAACTCGAAGCAGGCCAGGGAGCAGGTCGGCACGACCGCCCAGCTCTACTTCCGGCCCGTGCTCACGGTCGCCGGCGGCAAGCCGACCCCCGAGGGGTCCGCCAGCCCGTCCGCGAGCGGTACCGGGAAGCCGAGCGCCACGCCCAGTGCGAAGGCGAGCGACCCGGAAACGGCCTCCGATTCGAAGACGACGCCGTCGGCGACCGCCACCACCCAGGGCCGTGCCGTCACCGACGCCCTCAAGGCCGACGACGAGACCCCGGACCCGTCCGCGAGCACCGGCGATGGATCCGACACCCCGGCGGCGAGCGAGACGCCCGACGCGGCCACTGCGGCGCTCCAGAAGAAGTTCACCGAGCTGGACTGCACCGACGCCTCCGCCCGTGCCAAGGCCGGTGACGGCGTCAAGCCCGAGGACCCCACGGTCGCGTGCAGCTCCGAGGGTGACGCCAAGTACCTCCTGGGCCCGGCCGAGGTCTCCGGTACGGACGTCGACGACGCCAAGGCGCAGTTCGACCAGCAGCGCGGCATGTGGCTCGTCTCCATGGAGTTCACCGACAAGGGCTCCAAGAAGTTCCAGACGATCACCAAGAAGCTGTCGGCGCAGCAGTCCCCGCAGAACCAGTTCGCGATCTCCCTCGACGGTGAGGTCGTCTCCGCCCCCCAGGTGAACGAGACGCTCAGCGGCAGCGCCGAGATCTCCGGCAGCTTCAACCAGCAGTCGGCGGAGGACCTGGGCAACATCCTGTCCTACGGCGCGCTCCCGCTGTCCTTCAGCGAGGACACCGTCACCACCGTCACCGCCGCGCTCGGCGGCGAGCAGCTGGAGGCCGGTCTCATCGCCGGTGCCATCGGGCTCGCCCTCGTCGTGATCTACCTGGTGGCCTACTACCGCGGGCTCGCGCTCATCGCGCTCCTCAGCCTGCTGGTCTCCGGCATCCTGACGTACACGATCATGGCCCTGCTCGGACCGGCCATCGGCTTCGCGCTGAACCTCCCGGCCGTCTGCGGAGCCATCGTGGCGATCGGTATCACAGCGGACTCGTTCATCGTCTACTTCGAACGCATCCGCGACGAGATCCGTGAGGGCCGCACGCTGCGTCCGGCCGTCGAGCGCGCCTGGCCCAGGGCCCGTCGCACCATCCTCGTGTCCGACTTCGTGTCCTTCCTCGCGGCCGCCGTGCTCTTCCTCGTCACCGTCGGCAAGGTCCAGGGCTTCGCGTTCACGCTCGGTCTCACGACCCTGCTCGACGTGGTCGTGGTGTTCCTCTTCACCAAGCCCGTGGTGACGCTGATGGCCCGTACGAAGTTCTTCGGCGGCGGTCACCCGTGGTCCGGTCTGGACCCGAAGCGGCTCGGCGCCAAGCCGCCGCTGCGTCGTTCCCGTCGCGCCAACGTCCGCACCGACCACCCGAAGGAGGCGTGAGATGTCGCGACTCGGCGATCTCGGCGCCCGGCTCTACCGTGGCGAGGTCGGTTACGACTTCATCGGCAACCGTAAGATCTGGTACGGCATCTCGATCCTGATCACCATCACGGCCATCGTCGGCCTGGCGGTCAGCGGCCTGAACATGGGCATCGAGTTCAAGGGCGGTGCCGTCTTCACGACCGATGCCAAGGCCAAGGTGTCCGTCAGCCAGGCCCACGAGGACGCGGTCGCCGCCTCCGGCCACGAGGCGATCGTCCAGGAGCTCGGCAACGGCGGGCTGCGGATCCAGATCACCGAGGTCGACACCAAGAAGGCCGACTCGATCAAGGCCCAGCTCTCCGAGGACCTCGGCGTTCCCGAGGCCAAGATCAACGCGGACCTCGTCGGCCCCAGCTGGGGCAAGCAGATCGCCAACAAGGCCTGGACCGGCCTCGGCATCTTCATGGTCCTCGTGGTGATCTATCTGGCCATCGCCTTCGAGTGGCGCATGGCCATCGCCGCGCTCGTCGCGCTGATCCACGACATCACCATCACCGTCGGTGTCTACGCCCTCGTCGGCTTCGAGGTCACCCCGGGCACCGTGATCGGTCTGCTGACCATCCTCGGTTACTCCCTCTACGACACGGTCGTCGTCTTCGACAGCCTCAAGGAGGGCACGAAGGGGATCACCAAGCAGACCCGCTGGACCTACAGCGAGATCGCCAACCAGTCCATCAACGGCACGCTGGTGCGTTCCATCAACACCACCGTCGTCGCCCTGCTGCCGGTCGCCGGTCTGCTGTTCATCGGTGGCGGCGTCCTCGGCGCCGGCATGCTGAACGACATCTCGCTGTCGCTGTTCGTCGGCCTCGCCGCCGGTGCGTACTCCTCGATCTTCATCGCCACCCCGCTGGTCGCCGACCTCAAGGAACGCGACCCGCAGATCAAGGCCCTGAAGAAGCGGATCCTCTCCAAGCGTGCCGCCGCGGCGGCCAAGGGCGAGTCCGTCGAGGACGGGCGCGACGACCGGGCAGGCGAGTCGGGTGAGTCCGGTGATTCCGGCGAGGACACCGCGGCCGCCGAGACCGCGGGGGCCGTCGTCGGCCAGCGCCGGCAGCCCGGAGGCCACGGCCGCACCCCGAGGAACCGCCGATGACGAGCACGAGCGTCACCGACGCCACCAGGGAGCTCCTGCTCAGCAGGATCCGTGACGTACCGGACTATCCGAAGCCCGGAGTGCTGTTCAAGGACATCACCCCGCTGCTCGCGGACCCGGTCGCCTTCGCGGCGCTCACCGACTTCTTCGCGGAGCTGTGCGTACGGCACGGTGCCACCAAGATCGTCGGCCTGGAGGCGCGTGGCTTCATCCTGGCCGCACCGGTCGCGGTCCGGGCCGGGCTCGGCTTCGTCCCCGTCCGCAAGGCCGGGAAGCTGCCCGGTGCCACGCTGGGGCAGTCCTACGAGCTGGAGTACGGCCGGGCGGAGATCGAGATCCACGCCGAGGACCTGTCGGCCGACGACCGGGTCATGGTCATCGACGACGTCCTGGCGACCGGCGGCACCGCCGGGGCCTCGCTGGAGCTCATCCGGCGGGCCGGTGCCCAGGTCGCGGGGGTGTCGGTCCTCATGGAGCTCGGCTTCCTCGCGGGCCGTGCCCGGCTCGGAGCGGGGCTCGGGGCCGCCCCGCTGGACGCTCTGATCACGCTCTGATCATGTTCTGACCTGCACGGCGCCGAAGCGGCGCGCGTAGGGACGTACAGGACGGGTATCCGGGAACATCCGGGTACCCGTCCGCGTTGTGAGGGGTTCCGCAGTCCCCGGGCGAGGACCTGTCCCGAGGTCGATACCATGGGTTTTCCGGTAGCCCGGATCCGCACGAGGAGCGCTCTTGCCAGACGAGGTCCAGCCAGTCGCCGCCCCGCAGCCCGAAAGGCCCGCGGCGGCCTCAGCCACGCCCGGGAAGGCGCAGCCCGACGGAGCGGGCACGCCAGGACCCGGGGGCGGACACACGCAGGGCCCCGCCGAGGCACCGGCCGACCGGGAGCCCGCCGCGCCGGCCAGGCCGACGCCGCCACCCGGCGCGAAGCCGGCCCCGCCCCCCGGGACGAAGGCCGCACCCACGTCCGGGACGAAGTCCGCGCCCCCGGCGAAGCCCGCCGAATCCGGCTCGGCGGGGCAGGCGCAGAAGTCCCCGGCCCCCGCCCCGGCCACCGGGCAGCCGACGCCTGCCACGAAGCCTCCGGCCACCGGGCAGTCGGCTCCCGTCGCCAAGCCCCCCACGCCGGTGTCCGCCGCGAAGCCGCCGGTCAGGCCGGCCGCCACTCCGCCGGCCCCCGCCGTGCGCTCGGGCGGCTCCTCCAACCGGGTCAGGGCCCGCCTCGCCCGACTGGGCGTACAGCGCTCCAGTCCGTACAACCCGGTCCTCGAACCCCTCCTGCGTACGGTCCGCGGCAACGACCCCAAGATCGAGTCCGCCACGCTGCGCCAGATCGAGAAGGCCTACCAGGTCGCCGAGCGCTGGCACCGCGGCCAGAAGCGCAAGAGCGGCGACCCCTACATCACCCACCCGCTCGCCGTCACCACGATCCTCGCCGAGCTCGGCATGGACCCGGCGACCCTGATGGCCGGGCTGCTGCACGACACCGTCGAGGACACCGAGTACGGCCTGGACACCCTGCGCAAGGACTTCGGCGACCAGGTGGCGCTGCTCGTCGACGGCGTCACCAAGCTGGACAAGGTCAAGTTCGGTGAGGCCGCCCAGGCGGAGACCGTACGCAAGATGGTCGTCGCCATGGCGAAGGACCCCCGGGTCCTGGTCATCAAGCTCGCCGACCGGCTGCACAACATGCGCACCATGCGCTACCTCAAGCGGGAGAAGCAGGAGAAGAAGGCCCGCGAGACGCTGGAGATCTACGCCCCGCTGGCCCACCGCCTGGGCATGAACACCATCAAGTGGGAGCTGGAGGACCTCGCCTTCGCGATCCTCTACCCCAAGATGTACGACGAGATCGTCCGCCTCGTCGCCGAGCGCGCTCCCAAGCGTGACGAGTACCTCGCCATAGTGACCGACGAGGTGCAGTCCGACCTGCGCGCCGCCCGCATCAAGGCCACCGTCACCGGCAGGCCCAAGCACTACTACAGCGTCTACCAGAAGATGATCGTGCGAGGCCGCGACTTCGCCGAGATCTACGACCTGGTGGGAATCCGCGTCCTCGTCGACACGGTCCGCGACTGCTACGCGGCGCTCGGCACCGTCCACGCCCGGTGGAACCCGGTGCCCGGGCGGTTCAAGGACTACATCGCGATGCCCAAGTTCAACATGTACCAGTCGCTGCACACCACGGTGATCGGTCCCAGCGGCAAGCCCGTCGAGCTCCAGATCCGTACGTTCGACATGCACCGCCGCGCCGAGTACGGCATCGCCGCGCACTGGAAGTACAAGCAGGAGGCCGTCGCCGGCGCCTCCAAGGTCCGCACGGACGTCCCGAAGAACACCGGCGGCGGCCGGGGCCAGGACACCGTCAACGACATGGCGTGGCTGCGCCAGCTCCTGGACTGGCAGAAGGAGACCGAGGACCCCAGCGAGTTCCTCGAGTCCCTGCGCTTCGACCTCTCGCGCAACGAGGTCTTCGTCTTCACGCCGAAGGGCGACGTGATAGCGCTGCCCGCCGGCGCCACGCCGGTCGACTTCGCCTACGCCGTCCACACGGAGGTCGGCCACCGGACCATAGGAGCACGGGTCAACGGACGGCTCGTGCCACTGGAGTCGACCCTCGACAACGGCGACCTGGTGGAGGTCTTCACCTCCAAGGCGGCCGGGGCAGGGCCGTCCCGTGACTGGCTCCAGTTCGTCAAGTCGCCCCGGGCGCGCAACAAGATCCGCGCCTGGTTCTCCAAGGAGCGGCGCGACGAGGCGATCGAGCAGGGCAAGGACGCCATCGCCCGCGCCATGCGCAAGCAGAACCTGCCGATCCAGCGGATCCTGACCGGCGACTCGCTGGTCACGCTCGCGCACGAGATGCGCTACCCGGACATCTCGTCGCTGTACGCGGCGATCGGCGAGGGCCATGTCGCCGCGGCGGGCGTCGTCCAGAAGCTCGTCCAGGCGCTCGGCGGCGAGGACGCCGCCAACGAGGACCTGGCGGAGAGCTCACCGCCCTCGCACGGCCGCAACAAGCGCCGGTCCAAGGCGGACCCCGGCGTGGTCGTCAAGGGAGTCGAGGACGTCTGGGTCAAGCTCGCCCGCTGTTGTACGCCTGTGCCGGGCGACCCGATCATCGGCTTCGTCACCCGGGGCAGCGGTGTCTCCGTGCACCGCGCGGACTGCGTCAACGTCGACTCGCTCTCGCAGCAGCCGGAGCGGATCCTCGACGTCGAGTGGGCACCCACCCAGTCCTCGGTCTTCCTCGTCGCCATCCAGGTCGAGGCGCTGGACCGCTCGCGGCTGCTGTCGGACGTCACCCGCGTCCTGTCCGACCAGCACGTCAACATCCTGTCGGCGGCCGTGCAGACGTCGCGGGACCGGGTGGCCACCTCGCGCTTCACCTTCGAGATGGGCGACCCCAAGCACCTGGGACACGTCCTGAAGGCCGTACGCGGCGTGGAGGGCGTCTACGACGTCTACCGCGTCACCTCGGCCCGTCGGCCGTAGCGCAGGCCCTCCCCGTCGGCGACCCGGGCTCCGGCCCTCCAGGTCGCCGACGGTCGGCCCGTGTTACGCGTCGACCTCGTACTGCCCGTACTCCAGGAAGTACCGCATCTCCTCCGGTGTGCCCTCGATGGCCTCCTCGACCGCGGCGCGCAGCGCGTCGCTGATGCCGGGGCGGGCGAGGATGCGGAAGAGCGCGACCCGGTCGTCCTCGGCCTGGGCCAGGCGGTAGCCGGTCTCCAGCCACTCCCGGATCTCGGCGGGTGAGTTGTTGTCGAGGAGTGCGTTGATCTCGGCGGTGACGCGCTTGCCGGAGGCCGGGTCGCCGAGGATGCGGAAGAGCGCGACGTGGTCGTCCTCGGCCTGGGCGAGTGGGTAGCCGGTCTCCAGCCACTCCCGGATCTCGGCGGGTGAGTTGTTGTCGAGGAGTGCGTTGATCTCGGCGGTGACGCGCTTGCCGGAGGCCGGGTCGCCGAGGATGCGGAAGAGCGCGACGTGGTCGTCCTCGGCCTGGGCGAGTGGGTAGCCGGTCTCCAGCCACTGCCGCATCTCGGCGGGTGAGTTGTTGTCGAGGAGTGCGTTGACCTCGGCGATGACGCGCCTGCCCGAGGCCGGGTCGGCGAGGAGGCGGGCCAGGGCGACCCGGACGTCGTCGTCGGACATGTCGCCCGGGGCGTCGCTGCCGTCGCTCGCGGATGCCGCCGACACAGCGCCCGACGCGCCCGGGGCCCCGGCAGCGAAGGCCGGACCCGTGAGCAGGAGAGCCGGAGCAAGTGCGGTGGCCGCGACGGTCAGAGCGGCACGGGTCAGTCTCATCTGTGGACCTGCCTCACGAAGATGGTGATCGGGTGGAGAGCCGGCGGCGGCACGATGCCCGCCGATGCCGTGATCATCCCCCGGCACGCCGTCCCGGTTCATTGCCCGGTTCCGGCAGTCGTCACAGGTTCTTCACTGCCGCCCGGCACGCGGAAGGGGGCCTCCGTACGCGCCGCGTACGAAAGCCCCCTGCGTGGACCGGAAGTGGACCGGAAGCGGACCGGAAACGCCCGGTTCAGCCGCCGAACTCCTCCAGGCCTTTGAGCGCCTGGTCCAGCAGAGCCTGCCGGCCCTCCAGCTCACGCGCGAGCTTGTCCGCCCTGGCGTTGTTGCCCGAGGCGCGGGCCGTGTCGATCTGCGTACGCAGCTTGTCGACGGCCGCCTGGAGCTGACCGGTCAGACCCTCCGCGCGTGCCCGCGCCTCCGGGTTCGTCCGGCGCCACTCGGACTCCTCGGCCTCCTGGAGCGCCCGCTCCACCGCCTGCACCCGGCCCTCGACCTTCGGGCGGGCGTCACGCGGGACATGGCCGACGGCCTCCCAGCGCTCGTTGATCGACCGGAACCCGGCCCTGGCGGCCTTGAGGTTCTTCACCGGGACCAACTTCTCGGCCTCGGCGGCGAGTTCCTCCTTGAGCTTGAGGTTCTCGCCCTGCTCCGCGTCCCGCTCGGCGAAGACACCGCTGCGCGCAGCGAAGAACACGTCCTGGGCCCCGCGGAAGCGGTTCCACAGCTCGTCCTCGGCCTCACGCTGGGCGCGGCCCGCCGCCTTCCACTCGGTCATCAGGTCGCGGTAACGCGCGGCCGTCGCACCCCAGTCGGTCGAGCCGGACAGCGACTCGGCCTCGGTGACGAGCCTCTCCTTGACCTTGCGGGCCTCCTCGCGCTGGGCGTCGAGCGCGGCGAAGTGGGCCTTACGGCGCTTGGAGAAGGCGGAACGGGCATGCGAGAAGCGGTGCCACAGCTCGTCGTCGGACTTGCGGTCCAGACGAGGCAGCCCCTTCCAGATGTCGACGAGCGCACGCAGGCGCTCACCCGCCGACCGCCACTGCTCGCTCTGCGCCAGCTCCTCGGCCTCGACGACGAGCGCCTCCTTGGCCTGACGGGCCTCGTCGGTCTGCTTCGCCTTCTGGGCCTTGCGCTCCTCGCGACGTGAATCGACCGTCGCGACGAGCCCGTCCAGCCGCTTTCCGAGCGCGGCGAGATCGCCGACGGCGTGGTGCTCGTCGACCTGCTGACGCAGGTGCTCGATCGCCGCCGTGGCGTCCTTCGCCGACAGGTCGGTGGTCTTCACCCGCCGCTCCAGGAGGCCGATCTCGACCACCAGGCCCTCGTACTTGCGCTCGAAATAGGCCAGAGCCTCCTCGGGGGAACCGGCCTGCCACGATCCGACGACCTGCTCGCCCTCGGCTGTACGCACGTACACGGTGCCCGTCTCGTCGACACGGCCCCACGGGTCGCTGCTCACAGCGCCTCCTCCACCTGATGCATCGAGGGGGTTCGCCCCCCGTGCATCGTCCACAGTTTCCTGGGGCGGGCAGCGCCCGCCCTGCACAACGCCAATCTAGGCGACCGGCCACCCGGCTGTCCGCACCCAGCGCGGCTGAAATTCTCCGGTGGGCCCATCGGGCGTCGTGCGGGGCGGCAGCCTACGCGGTCAGGCCTTGTCGACCGTCACCTTCTCGACCGTGACGGTCTTCTTCGGAGCGCCGTCGCCGGCGCCCTCGGCGACACCCGCCTTCGCGACCTTCTTGACGGCCTTCAGGCCCGCGTCGTCCATGGTGCCGAACGGCGTGTAGTTGGGCGGCAGCTTGGTGTCCTTGTAGACCAGGAAGAACTGGCTGCCGCCGGTGCCCGGCTGACCGGTGTTCGCCATCGCCACGGTGCCCGCCGGATACGTCACCGCGCCGTCGGCGCCCGCCTTGCCCAGCGCGGTCAGATTCTCGTCCGGGATGTTGTAGCCGGGGCCGCCCGACCCGTCACCCTTCGGGTCACCGCACTGCAGGACGAAGATGCCCTCCGTGGTCAGACGGTGACACTTCGTGCCGTCGAAGTACTTGTCGTCCGCCAGGGACTTGAACGAATTCGTGGTGTGCGGGGTCTTCGCCGCGTCCATCGCGATCCCGATGTCGCCCTGGCTCGTCTCGAGCGACATCGTGTACTTCGCCTTTTTGTCGATCTTCATCGCGGGCTCAGGAGTGCTGCTCTCGCTCTCCGTGGGCGATGCCGACGGGTCGGCGCTCGCGGCCGCCTCCGTCGTGTCCTTCGAGTCGTCGCCGTCGAGCGAGACATAGGCGCCCACTCCGATGACCGCCACCACGGCCACCGACGAAGCGATGATCACCGTGAGACGCCTGGTCCTCCGGCGCGCCTCCTCCCGGCGCTGCTGCTGCCGCTCGAACTTCTCCCGGGCGAGCTGCCGCCGCCGCTGATCGCTGCTGACCACCGGATGGTCTCCTTGTACGTCGTCTGATCGGTCCTGGATTTGCCCGTACGGTATATGGGTTAGCTGTGGAATGAGGAGCGCCGGTAGTCTCTGAACGGCCACGTTCTTCTCCGTGGCCCTCCTCGTCGGACGAACACCTAAGGACGAACGTGCTCATTGCCGGGTTCCCCGCCGGGGCCTGGGGGACCAATTGCTACCTGGTCGCCCCCGCCGCAGGCGAGGAGTGCGTGATCATCGACCCGGGCCACCAGGCCGCCCAGGGCGTCGAGGACGCGCTGAAGAAGCATCGGCTCAAGCCCGTCGCCGTCATCCTCACCCACGGCCACATCGACCACGTCGCCTCGGTCGTCCCCGTATGCGGCGCCCATGACGTCCCCGCCTGGATCCACCCCGACGACCGCTTCATGATGAGCGACCCCGAGAAGGCACTCGGCCGCTCCATCGGGATGCCGCTGATGGGCGAGCTCGCCGTGGGGGAGCCGGACGACGTCAAGGAGCTGACCGACGGCGCCCGGCTGGAGCTGGCGGGTCTGGAGTTCGGCGTCGCGCACGCGCCCGGCCATACGAAGGGGTCGGTGACGTTCAGAATGCCCGAGGTCGCGGATGTCCCGCAGGTCCTCTTCTCGGGCGATCTGCTCTTCGCCGGCTCCGTCGGACGCACCGACCTGCCCGGCGGCGACCACGCCGAGCTGCTCGAGTCGCTGGCCCGCGTGTGCCTGCCGCTCGACGACTCGACCGTGGTGCTGTCCGGCCACGGCCCCCAGACGACCATCGGCCGCGAGCGCGCCGCCAACCCGTATCTGAACGGTCAGGCCGCGCCCCGCCGAGGAATGTGACGAGAGAACAGAAGCTGTGAGCACCTTCCAGGCCCCCAAGGGCACGTACGACCTGATCCCCCCGGACTCCGCGACGTACCTCGCGGTGCGCGAGGCCATCTCCGCGCCCCTGCGCAACTCCGGCTACGGCTACATCGAGACACCCGGCTTCGAGGACGTGGCCCTGTTCGCACGGGGCGTCGGCGAGTCCACCGACATCGTGTCCAAGGAGATGTACGCCTTCGAGACCAAGGGCGGCGACAAGCTGGCACTGCGCCCCGAGGGCACCGCGTCCGTGCTGCGCGCGGCGCTGGAGGCCAACCTCCACAAGGCGGGCAACCTCCCGGTCAAGCTCTGGTACTCCGGCTCGTACTACCGCTACGAGCGCCCGCAGAAGGGCCGTTACCGCCACTTCTCGCAGGTCGGCGCCGAGGCTATCGGCGCCGAGGACCCGGCGCTCGACGCCGAGTTGATCATCCTCGCCGACCAGGCGTACCGCGCCCTGGGGCTCCGCGAGTTCCGGATCCTGCTCAACTCGCTGGGTGACAAGGAGTGCCGCCCCGTCTACCGCGAGGCGCTCCAGGGCTTCCTGCGCGACCTCGACCTCGACGAGGACACCCGCCGCCGCATCGAGATCAACCCGCTGCGGGTGCTCGACGACAAGCGGGCCGAGGTCCAGAAGCAGCTGACCGGCGCCCCGATGCTGCGCGACTACCTCTGCGACGCCTGCAAGGCGTACCACGAGGAGGTCCGTGCGCTGCTGACCGCGGCGGGCGTGGTCTACGAGGACGACGAGAAGCTGGTCCGGGGCCTGGACTACTACACCCGCACCACCTTCGAGTTCGTCCACGACGGGCTCGGCTCGCAGTCGGCGGTGGGCGGTGGCGGTCGCTACGACGGGCTGTCGGAGATGATCGGCGGCCCCGCGCTGCCGTCCGTCGGCTGGGCGCTCGGCGTGGACCGCACGGTGCTCGCCCTGGAGGCGGAGGGCATCGCGCTCGACATCCCGGCCGCCACCAGTGTGTACGCGGTACCGCTCGGCGATGAGGCACGGCGCGTGCTCTTCGGCCTGGTCACGGAGCTGCGCAAGGCCGGGGTCGCCACGGACTTCGCGTTCGGCGGCCGGGGGCTCAAGGGCGCGATGAAGAGCGCCAACCGCTCCGGCGCGCGCTTCACGCTCGTGGCGGGGGAGCGTGACCTCGCCGAGGGTGTCGTCCAGCTCAAGGACATGGAGTCGGGAGAGCAGAAGCCGGTCGCGCTCGACGCGCTCGTGACCACGGTCAGGGACGAGCTGGCCTGACCGTCCCCGCCCACCGATCGATGTGTGCCCGCCCGGTCCGTCCGGGCGGGCACACACGCGTCGGGGCGTGGGCCCGAATCCCGCACCGTCAACTCGGTGAGGCCGGGTTCATCCTGTCGAACGGTGCCGATCCTGGAGGGCTCCCGACGGCCGGCAGCGCCGGGACCGGCCGAAGTGCCGCGTTCCTGGCGCCGTTCGGGCACATCTTTATGCGCATCGAACGGTTGGTCGCTTCGGAGGTGCGGCACAATGACCTTGCCCGGCCGGCTACTCAGTGATGGAACGGCGATATGACGATGGCAGCGGTAGACCACCCCTCCTCCCGGCAGGACGAGGACAACGGGGCGAAGACCTTCGGCAGCGGCCGCGCGTTCGCGCTGCTGCTGGTGATCACCGGTGCGGCCGGGCTGCTCGCCGGCTGGGTGATCACCATCGACAAGTTCAAGCTGCTGGAGGACCCGAGCTTCGTCCCGGGATGCAGCCTGAACCCGGTGGTCGCGTGCGGCAACATCATGAAGAGCGAGCAGGCGTCCGCCTTCGGCTTCCCCAACCCGATGCTCGGCATCGCCACCTACTCGGTGGTCATCGGCATCGGCATGGCGCTCCTCGCCGGCGCCCGCTTCCGCGCCTGGTACTGGCTCGGCCTCAACGCGGGCACGCTGTTCGGCGTCGGATTCTGCACCTGGCTGCAGTACCAGTCGCTCTACAACATCAACTCGCTCTGCCTGTGGTGCTGCCTGGCCTGGGTCGCCACGATCTTCATGTTCTGCTACGTCACCACGCACAACATCAAGCACGGCATCCTGCCCGCCCCCGCCTGGCTGCGGAACACCCTCACCGAATTCCACTGGGTGCCGCCGGTCCTCTGGATCGGGGTCATCGGAATGCTGATCCTGACCCGCTGGTGGGACTTCTGGACCAGCTGATGCCGGGCGGTCCTGTCAGTGGGGTGACATAGGCTTCTCGACGTGGAGCCCGACCTCTTTACCGCAGCAGCCGAAGACCGCCAGGAGAAGGACCCGTCCAGCAGCCCCCTCGCTGTCCGGATGCGCCCTCGTACGCTGGACGAGGTCGTCGGCCAGCAGCATCTGCTCAAGCCGGGCTCGCCGCTGCGCCGTCTCGTCGGTGAGGGCGGTGGAGGGCCCGCAGGCCCCTCGTCGGTGATCCTCTGGGGGCCGCCGGGCACCGGCAAGACCACCCTGGCGTATGTGGTCAGCAAGGCCACCAACAAGCGCTTCGTCGAGCTCTCCGCGATCACCGCGGGAGTCAAGGAGGTCCGGGCCGTCATCGAGGGCGCGCGCCGCGCCACCGGCGGTTTCGGCAAGGAGACCGTTCTCTTCCTCGACGAGATCCACCGCTTCTCCAAGGCCCAGCAGGACTCCCTGCTCCCCGCCGTGGAGAACCGCTGGGTCACGCTGATCGCGGCCACCACGGAGAATCCGTACTTCTCGATCATCTCCCCCCTGCTGTCGCGCTCCCTGCTCCTCACCCTTGAGCCGCTCACGGACGAGGATCTGCGGGCGCTCCTGCGCCGGGCGCTGACCGAGGAGCGTGGCCTCGGCGGTGCCGTCACCCTGCCCGATGACGCCGAGGCGCATCTGCTGCGCATCGCCGGCGGTGACGCGCGGCGTGCGCTGACCGCGCTGGAGGCCGCTGCGGGAGCGGCTCTCACCACGCACGAGCGGGAGATCACGCTCACGACGCTGGAGGAGACCGTCGACCGCGCCGCCGTGAAGTACGACCGCGACGGCGACCAGCACTACGACGTGGCGAGCGCCCTGATCAAGTCGATCCGCGGATCCGACGTGGACGCGGCCCTGCACTATCTGGCCCGGATGATCGAGGCGGGCGAGGACCCCCGCTTCATCGCGAGACGGCTGATGATCTCCGCGAGCGAGGACATCGGACTCGCCGATCCGACGGCGCTGCCCACAGCGGTGGCGGCCGCCCAGGCCGTCGCCATGATCGGCTTTCCCGAGGCGGCTCTCACCCTCAGCCATGCCACGATCGCGCTGGCGCTCGCACCCAAGTCCAATGCGGCGACCCTGGCGATCTCCGCCGCGCAGGAGGATGTGCGCCGGGGCCTCGCGGGCCCGGTCCCGGCCCATCTGCGTGACGGTCACTACAAGGGCGCGGCCAAGCTGGGCCACGCCCAGGGCTATGTCTACCCGCACGACGTGCCCGGCGGGATCGCCGCCCAGGAGTACGCCCCGGACGCCGTCCGCGGCAGGCGTTACTACGAACCCACGCGCTACGGCGCGGAGGCACGGTACGCCGATGTGGCCGACCGGGTCCGTGAGCGGCTGGGCCGCGGCGAGCCGGGCGGTCCGTCGTCCTCCTGACGGCTGCCGCCCAGCAGGAAGCCGCCCAGCGGGACGCCGCTCAGCAGGACGCCGCTTCGAAGAGGGTGTGCATCGCGCGGCGCAGCTCGGTGATGTCGCGTACGGGCTCGGGAAATTCGAACCGGGCGTCGAAGCAGGCGTCACCGTTCTCCACGAACCGCACCCGGAGGCCGAAGCGGTCGAGCGCGACGGGCACGGCGGCGAGCCTGTGGTCCGCGCAGCCGCACTCGGCACGGTCACCGAGCAGCGCGGACAGGGTGGCCAGCTGCTCGCTGTGGGCGGCGTGCAGATGCTGGAGCAGCTCGGCCTCGTGGTCGACCAGCGGATCGGCGACGGCGTCGCGGAAGTCCTCGGGCTCCACCTCGTCGAATCCCCACAGGTCGTCGACCGACGCCTCCCCGGTCTCCAGCCGGAGCACCATCCGGCCGGGTTGCCCGAGCCCCGGCACCGCGGTGAGCCAGCCGGCGATCCGGGCACGGCCGCGGATCCGGTGCGGCACGGAGACCGGGGCGACATCGGTGATCTCCAGCACAGCGGTCAGTTCGTCGCCCTGAGCGCGGGTCGCGGCCCGCACGACCGGGGATTCGGCCGGGAATCCGAGGAACAGATCCCCCTCCGGGCCGATGCTCCTGCTGTCGGGCATCAGCTGGTCCGGGTGGATCACCGACAGCCCCGGTACGAGCAGCACCGCGGAGCAGGTACTCTGTACGAGAGTTCGTGTGCGCTCGGCTGCTGACGGCATCCGAGTGTTTTCAAGCCCGCTGGGACGCGGCTGACCACGATCAGATCGGCCTTCCGTCGTTGCGGCGCCTTCTTGTGCGCCGTCGCTGTCTGTGCTGTCCGTGACGTGTGTGGTGTTCCCAGGGCGAGACATGCGATCTCCTTGAGTAAGGTAAGCCTAACCTAACCTACAACGGAGGTCTGGAGAACGTGCCTAACCAGTCGCGTCCCAAGGTCAAGAAGTCGCGTGCACTCGGCATCGCCCTGACGCCGAAGGCTGTCAAGTACTTCGAAGCCCGCCCCTACCCGCCGGGCGAGCACGGCCGTGGCCGCAAGCAGAACTCGGACTACAAGGTCCGTCTGCTCGAGAAGCAGCGTCTGCGTGCGCAGTACGACATCAGCGAGCGTCAGATGGCGCGCGCCTACGACCGCGCCCGTAAGGCCGAGGGCAAGACGGGCGAGGCGCTGGTCGTCGAGCTGGAGCGTCGTCTCGACGCCCTGGTCCTGCGCTCGGGCATCGCCAAGACGATCTACCAGGCTCGTCAGATGGTCGTCCACGGCCACATCGAGGTCAACGGTGGCAAGGTCGACAAGCCGTCCTTCCGCGTGCGCCCCGACGACGTCGTCCAGGTCCGCGAGCGCAGCCGCGCCAAGGTCCCCTTCCAGGTGGCCCGCGAGGGTGGCTTCGACACCGAGGGCGAGACCCCGCGCTACCTCCAGGTGAACCTGAAGGCCCTGGCCTTCCGCCTGGACCGTGACCCGAACCGCAAGGAAATTCCGGTCATCTGCGACGAGCAGCTCGTCGTCGAGTACTACGCCCGCTGACGCAGGCGTAGCTATCGACCGAGCTCGGGCCCGCCCCTCCCTGTCGTACGGGAGGCGGCGGGCCTTCGCGTTTCCCCTGCCGCATCGGCCGCCCCGCCGCCGGGCGACGCCTCCGGCGCCGCGCCTTCGCCCTCGGGGGCCGTGCCACCGCCGTCCGGGCCGGCGTCCTCCCGGCCGGTCCTGAGCGCCCGCGCCACCGCCGCGTTCGCGTCCAGCCGGAGGCCCAGGCGCCGCTCCGTCTCGTACCGCGTGTCTCCGAGCTCCGCCCTGGCGCGCTTCTCGCACTCGGTCCTGGGCCTGCCGTAGTGGACGGAACCGAACAGCGGCAGGCCCACCGAAGGCCAGATCCGGTCCGCCGCACCCTGGAGCACCGCGGCCTCCGACGCGTCGCCCTCGGTCACCGTGATGAGGGCCAGCAGCTCCAGCGAGAGTGCCGTGCCGAGCAGATCGTGGAAGGCGTGGCCGATGGAGAGGGCCTCCCCGAGCATCCGGCGTGCGCGCGTGCACGCCCCCGCCCGCAGGGCCGCGAAGCCCAGGACGTACAGCGCGTAGGCCAGGGTCCACCGCTCACCGTGGTCCTCGCAGATCTCCCTGACCTCCTGACAGATCACCGAGGCCGCGTCCAGGTCACCGCGGAAGGCCACGGCCATGCCCAGCTCCACCTGGGCCATCAGGACATTGCTGTTCAGCTCGCCGATCTCCCGGTAACGATCGAGCGCCTCGCGCAGCAGTCCCTCCGCGCGGACCGGGTCGTCCGTGACGAGCGAGAGACAGCCCGTACGGTGCGCGGCGTAGGCCACCGCCGTGGCGTCCCCCGAGCGCTCGCCCTCCTCGCGGCACTCCTGCAGAGCCGAGACCGCGCCGGCCGGATCCCCCTGGAGCACGGCGACGTACCCCAGCACCCACAGGGCCTTCAGGCGCGAGTGGTCGGGGGGCGACTCCGCCTCCAGCACGTGGTCCAGCCAGTGGCGGCCCTCCGACAGACGTCCGCAGCCCACCCAGTAGAACCAGAGCGTGCCCGCCAGGTACTGCGCGAGATGAACCTCGTCGGGACTCTCCATCGAGCACTCCATCGCACGGCGGAGATTGGGCAGCTCGCTGTCGATCCGGGCGGCGACCTCCGCCTGCCTGGGGCTGAACCAGTCGAGCTCGCACCAGGTGGCAAGCCCCAGATACCAGTCCCGGTGCCTGTGCCGCAGCCGCTCGGCGTCCCCCGTCGCCCGCAGCCACTCGGCTCCGTACTCCCGCACGGTGTCCAGCAGCCGGTAGCGGCTGCCGACGGCGCAGTCCTCGCGCAGCACCACGGACTGGGCGAGCAGCTCGTCCAGCACGTCCAGCACGGAATCGGCCGGCAGACCGGGGCCGCTGCAGATGTACTCGACGGCCTCCAGGTCGAACTGCCCGGCGAACACCGAGAGCCGCGCCCACAGCAGGCGCTGCTCGGGGGCGCACAGCTCATGGCTCCAGCCGATCGCCGTACGCAGTGTCTGATGGCGGGGTAGCGCGCTGGGGCTGCCCCCGGTCAGCAGCCGGAACCGGTCGTCGAGGCGGTGCAGCACCTGCTCCGTCGTCAGGGCGCGCAGCCGCCCCGCGGCGAGCTCAAGGGCCAGCGGGATGCCGTCGAGACGGCGGCAGAGCTCCCGTGCGGTCTCCCGGTCGGCGTCCGTCCGCAGGACCCCGGGGCGCACCGCGGCGGCACGCCGGGTGAAGAGCTCCAGGGCGTCGTCCTCCCTCATCGGCAGCAGGGGGAAGGTGAGTTCACCGTCCACCCGCAGCGGGCGCCGCCCGGCCGCCAGCACCTTGAGGTGGGGCGACCGGCGCAGCAGCTCCCGTACCAGCGAGGCGCACGCGTCGGTCAGCTGCTCGAAGCCGTCGATCACGAGCAGGAGCCGGCGTTCCGCGCAGTGTTCGAGCAGCATCGTGCGGGGTGGTCTGCCGGTCTGTTCGGTGATGCCCAGCGCGTCGACAAGTGCGTGTTCGAGCAGTTCGGGGTCCTGGACGGTCGAGAGCTCGACGATCCAGACACCGTCGCAGTACCGTTTCTCCATCAGTGCGGCGACTCTGGTCACGAAGCGGGTCTTGCCGACCCCGGCCACACCGGCGACGGTGACGAGCCTGGACTTCCGCAGCAGCGGCTCCAGTTGGGCCAGTTCGTCGTCACGTCCCACGAAGGTGTTCAGCTCCGCGGGGAGATTTCCGCGTACGGCGGCGGGCTCCGCGTCGTCGGGCGTGGGGGAGGGGCGCTGAGGGCGTCGCATGAAACACGCAGAGTACTGGCACATAAGCTCTCCGTACAATCTCCCCGCGTCGAGGGGGCCCACGCCGCCCCGTAATGCGGTACGGCGCGTGACGTCCGGCGCGATAGGCTCGGGGGACGACGATCGGCAGTGGTGGCAGGACGCGCCGGCCGAGCGGTGGCAGGCAGACAGCGGCCGGGAGAGGTCCCGGCCGGTGCGGGCGACGAAACAGAGAGCGGTGCACTGTGTCCGGTGGAGAGGTGGCCGGCATCCTGGTGGCTGTCTTCTGGGCGATCCTGGTGTCCTTCCTCGCCGTGGTACTGGTGAGACTGGCCCAGACGCTCAGGGCGGCCACCGCCCTGGTGGCGGACGTGACCGAGCAGGCGGTTCCGCTGCTCGCGGACGCCTCCGCCACGCTGCGCTCCGCGCAGAGCCAGCTGGACAAGGTCGACGCCATCGCGAGCGACGTCCAGGAGGTCACCTCCAACGCCTCGGCGCTCTCCACCACGGTCGCTTCGACGTTCGGCGGCCCACTCGTGAAGGTCGCGGCGTTCGGCTACGGGGTGCGGCAGGCGATCGGCCGCCGCACCGCAGCCGAGCCCGAGCCGGCCGGCCGGACCTCCCGCCGCGCCGTGATCGTCGGCCGTACCGTGCCGTCCGCCCGCGCCAGGAAGCGGAACGGCCGAAGCTCCCGCGGACAGAAGGACTGAACCAGCGATGTTCCGCCGTACGTTCTGGTTCACCGCCGGCGCAGCCGCCGGTGTCTGGGCCACCACCAAGGTCAACCGCAAGATCCGGCAGCTGACTCCCGAGAGCCTCGCGGCGCAGGCCGCCGACAAGGCGCTCGACGCGGGTCACCGGCTGAAGGACTTCGCACTCGACGTCCGTGAGGGCATGGTCAGGCGCGAGGCCGAACTGGGCGGGGCACTCGGTATCGAGGCGCCGCCCGACCCCGAGCTCGCCGTCCACCGGGCACTTCCCTACAACTCGAACAACCGGAATGAGGACCACTAATGGAGTCGGCTGAAATTCGCCGCCGCTGGCTGAGCTTTTTCGAGGAGCGCGGCCACACCGTCGTGCCTTCGGCGTCGCTCATCGCGGACGACCCGACTCTGCTGCTGGTCCCCGCGGGCATGGTCCCCTTCAAGCCCTACTTCCTCGGTGAGGTCAAGCCGCCCGCCCCGCGCGTCACCAGCGTGCAGAAGTGCGTGCGCACGCCGGACATCGAAGAGGTCGGCAAGACCACCCGGCACGGCACCTTCTTCCAGATGTGCGGCAACTTCTCCTTCGGGGACTACTTCAAGGAAGGGGCCATCCAGTACGCCTGGGAGGCCCTCACCGGCTCCGTCGCCGACGGCGGCTTCGGCCTCGACCCCGAGCGCCTGTGGATCACGGTCTACCTCGACGACGACGAGGCCGAGCGGATCTGGCGCGAGAAGATCGGCGTCCCGGCCGAGCGCATCCAGCGCCTGGGCAAGAAGGACAACTTCTGGTCCATGGGCGTCCCAGGACCCTGCGGCCCGTGCTCCGAGATCAACTACGACCGCGGCCCCGAGTTCGGCGCCGAGGGCGGCCCCGCCGTCAACGACGAGCGGTACGTGGAGATCTGGAACCTGGTTTTCATGCAGTACGAGCGGGGCGCGGGCGACGGCAAGGAGGACTTCCCGATCCTCGGTGACCTGCCGTCGCAGAACATCGACACGGGCCTCGGCCTCGAACGCCTCGCCATGATCCTCCAGGGCGTACAGAACATGTACGAGACCGACACCCTGCGCGTCGTCATGGACAAGGCCACCGAGCTCACCGGTGTGCGCTACGGCGCCGAGCAGGGCTCCGACGTCTCCCTGCGCGTCGTCGCCGACCACATCCGTACCTCGGTGATGCTCATCGGCGACGGCGTCACCCCGGGCAACGAGGGTCGTGGCTACGTCCTGCGCCGGATCATGCGCCGCGCCATCCGCAACATGCGCCTCATGGGCGCCACCGGGCCCGTCGTCCGTGAGCTCGTCGACGTCGTCGTCGACACCATGGGGCTGCAGTACCCCGAGCTGATCACCGACCGCAAGCGCATCGAGACGGTCGCCCTCGCCGAGGAGGCCGCCTTCCTCAAGGCACTCAAGGGCGGCACGAACATCCTCGACACCGCCGTCACCGAGACCAAGGCCGCCGGTGGCCAGGTCCTGGCCGGCGACAAGGCGTTCCTGCTCCACGACACCTGGGGCTTCCCGATCGACCTCACGCTGGAGATGGCCGCCGAACAGGGCCTCTCCGTCGACGAGGACGGTTTCCGCCGCCTGATGAAGGAGCAGCGGGAGCGCGCCAAGGCCGACGCCAAGGCCAAGAAGACCGGGCACGCCGACCTGTCGGCCTACCGCGAGGTCGCCGACAACTCCGGCGTCACAGAATTCACCGGCTACACCTCCGTCGAGGGCGAGTCGAAGATCGTCGGCCTCCTCGTCGACGGTGTCCCCTCGCCCGCGGCCACCGAGGGCGACGACGTCGAGGTCGTCCTCGACCGCACCCCGTTCTACGCCGAGGGCGGCGGCCAGCTCGCCGACCAGGGCAGGATCCGGCTCGACAGCGGCGCCGTCATCCAGGTCCGCGACGTGCAGCAGCCCGTCCCCGGCGTCTCGGTCCACAAGGGCTCGGTGCAGGTCGGTGAGGTGACGGTCGGGTCCTCGGCACTCGCCGTCATCGACACCACCCGTCGCCGGGCCATCGCCCGCGCCCACAGCGCCACGCACCTGACCCACCAGGCGCTGCGCGACGCGCTCGGCCCCACGGCCGCCCAGGCAGGCTCGGAGAACTCGCCCGGCCGCTTCCGCTTCGACTTCGGCTCGCCCGCCGCCGTACCCGGCACGGTGCTCACCGACGTCGAGCAGAAGATCAACGAGGTGCTGGCCAGGGAGCTCGACGTCCAGGCCGAGGTCATGTCCATCGACGACGCCAAGAAGCAGGGCGCCATCGCCGAGTTCGGCGAGAAGTACGGCGAGCGGGTCAGGGTCGTCACCATCGGCGACTTCTCCAAGGAGCTGTGCGGCGGGACGCACGTCCACAACACCGCCCAGCTGGGCCTGGTGAAGCTGCTCGGCGAGTCCTCGATCGGTTCCGGTGTGCGCCGTATCGAGGCCCTGGTCGGCGTCGACGCGTACAACTTCCTCGCCAAGGAGCACACGGTCGTCGCCCAGCTCCAGGAGCTGCTCAAGGGCCGTTCCGAGGAGCTCCCCGAGAAGATCTCCGGCATGCTCGGCAAGCTCAAGGACGCCGAGAAGGAGATCGAGAAGTTCCGCGCGGAGAAGGTCCTGGCCGCCGCCGCCGGACTCGTGGAGTCCGCCAGGGACGTACGCGGTGTCGCGCTGGTCACCGGAGAGGTGCCGTCCGGCACCTCGGCCGACGACCTGCGCAAGCTGGTCCTCGATGTGCGCGGGCGTATCCAGGGCGGCCGGCCGGCTGTCGTGGCCCTGTTCACCGTGGCCAACGGCCGCCCGCTGACCGTCATCGCCACCAACGAGCCGGCCCGCGAGCGCGGCCTCAAGGCCGGTGAGCTGGTGCGCACCGCAGCCAAGACCCTCGGTGGCGGGGGCGGCGGCAAGCCGGACGTCGCCCAGGGCGGCGGCCAGAACCCGGACGCCATCGGCGACGCCGTCGCCGCTGTCGAACGCCTCGTCACCGAGACGGCATGACACCGGACGTGCCTCAGCTGCGCCGTGGACGCCGGCTCGCCGTCGACGTCGGTGACGCCCGTATCGGGGTCGCCTCGTGCGACCCCGACGGGATCCTCGCCACGCCGGTGGAGACCGTGCAGGGACGCGACGTCCCGGCCGCCCACCGGCGGCTCGGCCGGCTCGTCGAGGAGTACGAGCCGATCGAGGTCATCGTCGGACTGCCCCGCTCGCTGGGCGGCGGCGAAGGCCCGGCGGCCGCGAAGGTCCGCGCCTTCGCCCAGGTGCTCGCCCGCGGGATCGCACCGGTCCCGGTGCGTCTCGTGGACGAGAGGATGACCACAGTGACGGCCGCCCACGGGCTGCGCGCCTCGGGTGTGAAGTCCAAGAAGGGCCGGTCTGTCATCGACCAGGCTGCCGCTGTGGTGATCCTTCAGAACGCTCTGGAGTCCGAACGGGCGTCAGGCGCTGCCCCCGGCGAGGGCGTCGAAGTGGTTGTCTGATCGCGATACGGTAACGTTCCGCGCGATGCGCCGGTGTTCGAACAGACACCGCACAGCAAAGCGGAAGAGACGGAGCGTCGTCTCGCGGCTCAAGGGGATCGATGACTGAGTATGGCCGGGGCCCACGCCCCGAACCGTGGCATCCCGAGGATCCCCTGTACGGGGACCAGGGATGGGGAGGCCACCAGGCCGCCCACGGCCAGGGCCAGTACGAAGGCCAGCAGCAGCCCTACCCCCAGGACCCGTACGCCCAGCAGGGCTACCAGCAGGACCCGTACGAGCCGCAGCAGCAGCACGATCCGTACGCACAGCAGCAGTACCAGCAGCAGCAGTACGGCGGCGGCTACCCGCAGGACCCGTACGCCCAGCCTCAGCAGCACCCCCAGTACGACGGCGGCTGGGACACCGGCCAGCAGGCGGCGATGCCGTACGCGGCGCAGCAGCAGCCGCAGTACGGCGAGAACCCCGGCGGCTACGACGAACAGGCCGACTACTACGGAACCCCCGGGGCCTACCCTCCGCCGCAGCCCCCGGGGCGGCGTGAGGAACCCGCGCAGCGGCAGGGCCCCGACTGGGACCCGGAGGAGCCGCAGGAGGAGACGCACCCCTTCTTCACGGGTGCCGACGAACCGGCCGAGGACCCCGGCTCCCGCACGCGCTCCCGAGGGGACGACTCGTACGACGACCACGACGACGACCCGGGCGATTCCCGTGGCGGCGGTGAGCGCCGCGGCAAGGGCAAGAAGAAGCGCGGTGGCTGCGCCTGCCTGGTCATCTCGCTGGTCCTGGCCGGAGGCGTCGGGGGAGTGGCCTACCTGGGTTACTCGTACTACCAGAGCAAGTTCGGTGACGCCCCCGACTTCGAGGGCGAGGGATCGGGCACGGTCGAGGTCGAGATTCCCGAGGGTGCCTACGGGAACGAGATCGCGAACATCCTGAAGAGGGCCGGTGTCGTGAAATCGGTCGACGCCTTCGTCTCCGCCCAGGAAGCGAATCCCAAGGGGGAGTCCATCCAGGCCGGCGTCTATCTCCTGAAGAAGGAGATGTCCGGTGACAGCGCCGTCGAGCTGATGCTGAATCCCAAGAGCCAGAACGCACTTGTCATTCCCGAGGGTACGTCCACCATCGGTATCTACACGGCGATCGACAAACGGCTCGACCTGAAGAAGGGCACCACGGCCAAGGTCGCGAAGACGAAGGCCGAGAGCTTCGGACTGCCCGAGTGGGCGGAGGCCGATCCCGCGATCAAGGACCCGCTGGAAGGCTTCCTCTTCCCGGCCGCCTACGCGGTTCCCAAGGACGCGAAGCCGGAGGACGCCCTCAAGAAGATGGTCGCCCGGGCCAACAAGGAGTACGACAAGCTCGATCTCGAGAAGAGCGCGAAGGAGCAGAATCTCAAATCGCCGCGCGACATCATCACCGTGGCGAGCCTTGTCCAGGAAGAGGGCAAGTACAAACACGACTTCGACAAGGTCGCGAGGGTGGTCTACAACCGGCTCAAGCCGGCGAACCTCGAAACGGTCGGCAGGCTCGAATTCGACTCGACGGTCAATTACATCCGGGCCGAGAGCACCCTGGACGTGGGAGCCGTCGACGACCTGCGGAAGATCGACGATCCGTACAACACGTACAGCATCAGAGGACTTCCGCCCGGCCCGATCAGCAATCCCGGCGCGGACGCGCTGCAGTCGGCCATCAGCCCCGCGGACGGCCCCTGGTACTACTTCGTGTCCGTCACCGCGGACAAGACGCTGTTCGCCGTGACGAACGAGGAGCACGAGGCCAACCGCAGGAAGTACGCGGAGAGCAAGGCGGACCAGTGAGCATCACCCGCCGGGCGGCCGTACTCGGCTCGCCCATCGCCCATTCCCTGTCCCCGGTCCTGCACCGGGCCGCGTACGCGGAGCTCGGCCTCGACCACTGGTCGTACGAGCGTTTCGACGTGGACGAGGCCGCCCTGCCCGGATTCATCGGGGGGCTGGACTCCTCCTGGGCGGGGCTCTCCCTGACCATGCCGCTCAAGCGGGCGGTCATCCCGCTGCTGGACTCCCTCAGCGACACGGCGGCCTCGGTCGAGACCGTCAACACGGTCGTCCTCACCGAGGACGGCCGTCGCCTCGGCGACAACACGGACATCCCCGGCATGGTCGCCGCCCTGCGTGAACGCGGTGTGGAGAAGGTCGAGTCCGCCGCCGTCCTGGGCGCGGGTGCCACGGCGTCCTCGGCCCTGGCCGCCCTCTCCGCGATCTGCGCGGGACCGGTGACGGCCTGTGTGCGCAGCGCGGCACGGGCGGACGAGATGCGCGGCTGGGGCGAACGGCTCGGCGTCGACGTCAGGATCGCCGACTGGGCGGAGGCAGGCGAGGCGCTGGGCGCCCCGCTGGTGATCGCCACCACACCGGCCGGCACCACGGACGCCCTCGCGGACGCCGTCCCGGCCGCCCCCGGCACCCTGTTCGACGTGCTGTACGAGCCCTGGCCGACGGCGCTGGCCGCCCGCTGGGGCGGGGCAGGCGGGACGGTCGTCGGGGGCCTCGATCTCCTCGTCCACCAGGCGGTACTCCAGGCCGAGCAGATGACAGGACGGACCCCCGGCCCGCTCGCCGTCATGAGGGCCGCGGGCGAGCGGGCCCTCGCCGCACGGGCGGACAAACGTCCGTCTGCTGGACCGGCGGCGGATCCGCTCTCCTGATCGTGGGAGGATCGGGGGCGGCGGGCCAGGGCCGCGCACCCGGGTCGCGCCGTCGCAGTTACAGGCGCGAGCATGAGGAGCACCGTTGAGCAGGTTGCGCTGGCTGACCGCCGGAGAGTCGCACGGCCCCGCACTGGTGGCGACGCTGGAGGGTCTTCCCGCCGGTATCCCCGTCACCACGGAGATGGTGGCGGACGCGCTCGCCAGGCGCCGGCTCGGTTACGGGCGCGGCGCCCGGATGAAGTTCGAGCGGGACGAGGTCACGTTCATCGGCGGTGTCCGGCACGGCCTGACCATGGGCTCGCCCGTCGCCGTCATGGTGGGCAACACCGAGTGGCCCAAGTGGGAGCAGGTCATGTCGGCCGACCCGGTCGACCCCGACGTGCTGGCCGAGCAGGCCCGTAACGCCCCGCTGACCCGCCCCAGGCCAGGCCACGCCGACCTGGCCGGGATGCAGAAGTACGGCTTCGACGAGGCCAGGCCGGTCCTGGAGCGTGCCAGCGCCCGGGAGACCGCGGCCCGGGTCGCCCTCGGCGCCGTCGCCCGCTCCTACCTCAAGGAGACCGCGGGCATCGAGATCGTCTCGCACGTCGTCGAGCTGGCCGCGGCCAAGGCGCCCTACGGCGTCCACCCCGAGCCCTCCGACGTCGAGCGCCTGGACGCCGACCCGGTGCGCTGCCTGGACGCCGACGCGTCGAAGGCGATGGTCGCGGAGATCGACCAGGCCCACAAGGACGGCGACACCCTCGGCGGTGTCGTCGAGGTGCTGGCCTACGGCGTGCCCGTCGGCCTCGGCTCGCACGTGCACTGGGACCGCAGGCTCGACGCCCGTCTGGCCGCCGCGCTGATGGGCATCCAGGCCATCAAGGGCGTCGAGGTCGGCGACGGCTTCGACCTCGCCCGGGTGCCGGGATCCAAGGCGCACGACGAGATCGTGTCCACCGCGGACGGGATCAGGCGCACCTCGGGCCGCTCCGGCGGCACCGAGGGCGGTCTCACCACCGGCGAACTGCTGCGCGTGCGGGCCGCGATGAAGCCCATCGCCACCGTGCCCCGCGCACTGGCCACGGTCGACGTCGTCACCGGCGAGGCGACCAAGGCGCACCACCAGCGCTCCGACGTCTGTGCCGTCCCGGCCGCCGGGATCGTCGCCGAGGCGATGGTCGCCCTGGTGCTGGCCGATGCCGTCGCGGAGAAGTTCGGCGGGGACAGCGTCGCCGAGACCCACCGCAACGTGCAGTCGTACCTCTCCCACCTCCAGATCCGGTGAGCGGCCCGCTGATCGTCCTGGTCGGCCCCATGGGGGTCGGCAAGTCCACGGTGGGCGGACTGCTCGCCGACCGGCTGGGCGCCGCCTACCGCGACACCGACGCGGACATCGTCGCCACGGCCGGCAAGGAGATCTCGGAGATCTTCTTCGACGAGGGCGAGGAACGCTTCAGGGCCCTGGAGCGGCAGGCCGTACGGGACGCCGTCGACCGGCACACCGGCGTCCTCGCGCTCGGCGGCGGCGCCGTGCTCGACGGGGAGACCCGGGCGCTGCTCGCGGGCCACCCGGTCGTCTATCTCTCCATGGACGTGGACGAGGCCGTACGGAGGGTCGGTCTCAACACCGCCCGGCCCCTCCTCGCGGTCAACCCGCGACGGCAGTGGCGCGAGCTGATGGACGCCAGGCGACCGCTCTACGAAGAGGTGGCAGCCGTCACGGTGGCCACCGACGAACGCGCTCCCGACGAGGTCGCCCAGGCGATCATCGAGGCACTGGAACTGCCGGAGCGCACAGGCGGTCCCGCACCGTCGTCCGACCAGGAGAACTCAACGATGACCGAGCAGGGCACCACGCGCATCCAGATCGCCGGCACGGCGGGCACCGATCCGTACGAGGTGCTCGTCGGCCGCCGGCTGCTCGGCGAGCTGCCGAACCTCATCGGCGACCGTGCCAAGCGCGTCGCCGTCCTGCACCCCGAGGCGCTCGCCGAGACCGGCGAGACGGTCCGCACGGACCTCGCCGCCCAGGGCTACGAGGCCATCGCGATCCAGCTGCCGAACGCCGAGGAGGCCAAGACCGTCGAGGTCGCCGCCTACTGCTGGAAGGCGCTCGGCCAGACCGGCTTCACCCGCACCGACGTCATCGTCGGCGTCGGGGGCGGCGCCACCACCGACGTCGCGGGCTTCGTCGCCGCCTCCTGGCTGCGCGGGGTCCGCTGGATCGCCGTACCGACGACCGTGCTCGGCATGGTCGACGCTGCGGTCGGCGGGAAGACCGGCATCAACACCGCCGAGGGCAAGAACCTCGTGGGCGCCTTCCACCCGCCGGCCGGTGTGCTCTGCGACCTCGCCGCGCTGGACTCGCTCCCGGTCAACGACTACGTCTCCGGCATGGCCGAGATCATCAAGGCCGGTTTCATCGCCGACCCGGTCATCCTCGACCTCGTCGAGGCCGACCCCGAGGGTGCCCGCACGCCGGCGGGGCCGCACACCGCGGAGCTGATCGAACGCTCGGTGCGGGTCAAGGCCGAGGTCGTCTCCAGCGACCTCAAGGAGTCCGGTCTGCGGGAGATCCTCAACTACGGCCACACCCTGGCCCACGCCATCGAGAAGAACGAGCGCTACAAGTGGCGCCACGGGGCGGCCGTATCGGTCGGCATGGTCTTCGCCGCCGAGCTCGGCCGGCTCGCCGGACGCCTCGACGACGCCACCGCCGACCGTCACCGCGCCGTCCTGGAGTCCGTCGGGCTGCCCCTCACCTACCGCGGTGACCAGTGGCCCAAGCTCCTGGAGAACATGAAGGTCGACAAGAAGTCCCGCGGTGACCTGCTGCGCTTCATCGTCCTGGACGGCATCGGCAAGCCCACCGTGCTGGAGGGCCCCGACCCGGCCGTCCTGCTCGCCGCCTACGGGGAGGTCTCCGCGTGACGACCCGGCGGGTTCTCGTGCTCAACGGCCCGAACCTCGGACGTCTGGGCTCCCGGGAGCCCGATGTGTACGGGGCGACGTCCTACGCCGGTCTGGTCGACACCTGCCGGACCCTGGGCAAGGAGCTCGGCTTCGACGTCGACGTCCGGGAGACCAACGACGAGGGGGAGCTGATCCGCTGGCTCCACGAGGCGGCGGACGGCTCGCTCCCGGTCGTCCTCAACCCCGGCGCCTTCACGCACTATTCGTACGGGATGCGGGATGCGGCGGCCCAGCGCACCGCCCCGCTCATCGAGGTGCACATCTCGAATCCGTACGCGCGCGAGGAGTTCCGCCACACCTCGGTGGTCGCCCCGGTGGCCACCGGGACCGTGGCGGGCTTCGGGATCGGCTCCTACCGGCTCGCCCTGCGCGCCCTCGCCGACGAACTGACGGACTGACACCGGGCACTTCGTGCCTCCCCCGCCCGTTCACAGCGTGGCGGCCGGGGGAGGTACGGTTGCCGTCGACCAGCGCCAGTTGCCTGTACGAGACGGAGTGGCACCGGATGCAGCACGCAGTGGGGGCCCCGCTGCCGCCGCCCCAGGGTCCCGGTAACGGGCCGTGGACGCACCAGGCCCAGCACCCAGGCCACCCCGGACCAGCGGGGCCGCCTCCGCCACCCATGGCCCCCGGGTCCTCCCAGCCGCAGGCGCCGCCGCCGTCGGCGCCCCCGCACGCCCCGGCCCTGTCCTCCCCGGAGACCACCGGGCACATCCAGCTGCCGCCGGGCGGCCCCGTCCCGCTGCCCGCGCCGCCCGCGGACGCGGGCACCGGCGCCGCGACCCTGGCCGTGCTGCTGATCGGTCCCGCCGGAGCGGGCAAGACCACGGTCGCCAAGCTCTGGGCGGGCCGCCGCCGGGTGCCCACCGCGCATGTGTCCCTGGACGACGTCCGCGAGTGGGTCTGCTCGGGCTTCGCCGACCCGCAGGCCGGCTGGAACGACCACTCCGAGGCCCAGTACCGCCTGGCCCGGCGCACCTGCGGCTTCGCCGCGCGTAATTTCCTGGCCAACGGCATCTCCTGCATCCTCGACGACGCGGTCTTTCCCGACCGCCCTGTCGTGGGCCTCGGCGGCTGGAAGCGCCATGTGGGCCCCGGGCTGCTCCCCGTGGTCCTCCTGCCAGGCCTGGAGGTCGTCCTGGAGCGGAACGCGGCGCGCAGCGGCAACCGCAGGCTCTCCGACGAGGAGGTCGCCCGCATCCACGGCCGTATGGCCGGCTGGTACGGCTCCGGCCTGCCGATCATCGACAACTCCACCTACGACGTCGAGACGACCGCCCGGGTACTCGACGACGTCCTGGCGCGCTCCATAGCCAGCCCGCCCGCCTGGTAGCGGCGGTCAGGTTCCCGGTCGGGTGCGCTGACCGGGCGAGGCCCCGCCCGCGCTCGTAGGCTCACAAACATGTCAGAGGTGTACGCCGTCCGACGCGGGCTGCTGCGCGACCGGTACGCCGCCGCCGGATCCGCGGCCGCCCTGGTCTCCCGCCCCGCGAACGTCCGCTATCTCGCGGGCGGTGCCCCGCCGGGCGCCGTGCTGCTGCTCGGTCCCGCCGACGATGTCCTGCTCTGCCCCCGCGCGCCGACCGGCGCCCCCGCGCACGGGCGCCCCGACGAGGGGCTGCGGGTGAGCGTCCTGGCCGGGACCGACGACGACCCGGTGGTCGCGGCGGCCGCTCTCGCCGGCGGCCTCGACGCGGGCTCCCTGTCGGTCGAGGAGCACGATCTGACGGTCTCCCGCCACCGCGCCATGGGCTCAGCGGCCCCGGGCCTGCGCCTGTGCGACCTCGGCACCAGCGTGGAACAGCTGCGCCTGGTGAAGGACGAGGAGGAGATCGCCTGTCTGCGGATCGCGGCGGAGATCACCGACCAGGCACTCGGCGAACTCCTCGAATCCATCCTGGTGGGGCGCACCGAACGCCACCTCGCCCTGGAGCTGGAGCGCCGTCTGGTGGACCACGGCGCCGACGGCCCGGCCTTCGCCACCTCGGTGGGGACGGGCCCGCACTCCGGTCAGGGCCGCCACCGGCCCACCGATCGCAGGGTCGAGGAAGGCGATTTCCTTTCCGTCTGCCTGGGCGCGAACTACCACGGCTACCGCTGCGAGATCGGCCGGACCTTCGTCATCGGAACCAGTCCCGCGGACTGGCAGATCGAGCTCTACGATCTCGTTTTCGCCGCTCAGAGGGCCGGACGGGAGGCTCTGCGCCCCGGAGCCGGCTACCGCGACGTGGACCACGCGGCCCGTCATCTCCTGGTCTCCGCGGGCCACTCGGACTGTCTCAGGCCCAGCACAGGACACGGTGTGGGGCTCGAAATCGACGAGGACCCGCAGTTGGCACCGACAGCCATGGGTAAACTGGACGCTTGTGTGCCGGTCACCGTCGAACCGGGGGTCCACCTCCCGGGCCGGGGCGGTGTCCGGATCGATGACACGCTCGTCGTGCGCCCCGAGGCGGACGGCGGACCCGAGCTACTCACCATTACGACCAAGGAGCTGCTCGCGCTCTAGGAGATCTCCCCGTGGAGGACTCCGGCGCGCATCCTTGGCCGTCCACCAGCTTCAGTCCAGGAGATTCCGCAACCGTGGCTTCCACGAACGACCTCAAGAACGGCCTGGTGCTCAAGCTCGACGGAGGCCAGCTCTGGTCCGTCGTCGAGTTCCAGCACGTCAAGCCCGGCAAGGGCCCCGCCTTCGTGCGCACCAAGCTCAAGAACGTGCTCTCCGGCAAGGTCGTCGACAAGACGTTCAACGCCGGTGTGAAGGTCGAAACGGCCACCATCGACCGTCGTGACATGCAGTTCTCGTACATGGACGGCGATTACTTCGTCTTCATGGACATGGACACGTACGACCAGCTGATGGTCGACCGCAAGGCCGTCGGCGACGCCGCCCACTTCATGATCGAGGGTTTCACCGCCTCCGTCGCGCAGCACGAGGGCGAGGTGCTCTACGTCGAGCTGCCCGCCGCGGTCGAGCTGACCATCCAGCACACCGACCCGGGCGTCCAGGGCGACCGCTCCACCGGTGGCACCAAGCCCGCCACGCTGGAGACCGGCTACGAGATCGGTGTACCGCTCTTCATCACCACCGGCGAGAAGATCAAGGTCGACACCCGTTCGGGCGACTACCTCGGCCGGGTGAACAGCTAACCGTGGCTGCCCGCAACAAGGCCCGCAAGCGCGCCTTCCAGATCCTTTTCGAGGCCGACCAGCGCGGTGAGTCCGTGCAGACGGTCCTCGCGGACTGGGTACGGCTCTCGCGGACCGACGACCGTCAGCCGCCGGTCGGGGAATTCACGATGGAACTGGTCGAGGGGTACGCGCAGTACGCCGACCGGATCGACGACCTCATCGTCACCTACGCCGTGGACTGGGAGATCGACCGCATGCCGGTCGTCGACCGGAACATCCTGCGGCTCGGAGCGTACGAGCTGATCTGGATGGACGCGACCCCGGACGCCGTGGTGATCGACGAGGCGGTCCAGCTCGCCAAGGAGTTCTCCACGGACGACTCCCCGACCTTCGTGAACGGCCTGCTGGCCCGGTTCAAGGACCTCAAGCCGAATCTCCGCCGGGAGCAGTAGCCTCAGCCTCCGGCGGTGTCCAGCCGCACGAAAGGGCCCACGGTCGCACGCGACCGTGGGCCCTTCGGCGTACCGGCCCGGCCGGAACACGGAAAACGCCGGACCGGCGGGGCCCGAGGGCCCTGCCGGTCCGGCGTACGTGTCTGGGTGGGGCCGCTCAGCCCTCGTCGTGCGCGACGGCGCGACGCGCGTCGGCGTCCAGCACACCCCAGCTGATCAGCTGCTCCGTGAGCACGGACGGCGACTGGTCGTAGATCACGGCCAGCGTGCGCAGGTCGTCCTGGCGGATGGACAGCACCTTGCCGTTGTAGTCGCCGCGCTGGCTCTGGATCGTCGCCGCGTAACGCTGCAGCGGTCCGGCCTTCTCCGGCGGCACATGGGCGAGGCGCTCAAGGTCGAGGACCAGCTTCGGCGGCGGCTCGGCGGCACCGCCGGGCGTCGTGCCGGGCAGGAGCTCCTGCACCGGGACGCCGTAGAAGTCGGCCAGCTCGGCAAGGCGCTGAACGGTCACGGCGCGGTCGCCGCGCTCGTAGGAACCGACCACGACGGCCTTCCAGCGGCCCTGCGACTTCTCCTCCACGCCGTGGAGGGAGAGGCCCTGCTGGGTGCGGATGGCGCGGAGCTTGGCCCCGAGCTGCTTTGCGTATTCGCTGGACATAAGGCTCCCCGGACGCTGGGACATTCTGCGGCTGTGCCGCGTGGCTGCCGCGTGGCTGGTAACTCACTGTGAGGTTACGCAGCGTTACTTGGCTGCGTCAAGCCGAAAGGTCCGTACTACGGCCTCCCGGGGGCGGAGTCGGGGCCTCGCACAAGCCCTGGTAACGTGGATGACGCAATTTCGACGTCCTTTAACATCCGTCCAGTGAGGCGGAGAAGGAGGTCCGTTTCTTATGGACGCACAGCATGACGACAGCGGCAATGCGGCACGCCCCGTTCTCGAGGCTCCCGACATCGCCCGGGTACTGACCCGGATCGCCCACGAGATCGTCGAACGCGCCAAGGGCGCCGACGATGTGGTGCTCCTCGGCATCCCGACACGCGGGGTTTTCCTCGCCCGTCGGCTCGCCGAGAAACTCGAGGAGATCACCGGCCGAAAGACGCCGGTCGGATCGCTCGACATCACGATGTACCGCGACGATCTGCGGATGCGCCCCGCGCGCGCACTCGCACGCACCGAGATCCCCGGCGAGGGCATCGAGGACCGCCTCGTCGTCCTGGTCGACGACGTGCTCTTCTCCGGCCGCACGATCCGCGCCGCACTCGACGCGCTCGGCGACATCGGCCGGCCCCGTGCCGTACAGCTCGCGGTCCTCGTCGACCGCGGCCACCGCGAACTCCCGATCCGCGCCGACTACGTCGGCAAGAACCTCCCCACGTCGCTGCGGGAGACGGTCAGGGTCCAGCTCGCCGAGGAGGACGGCCGCGACGCCGTGCTGCTCGGCGTCAAGCAGACCATCCCGGCAGGCGAGCAGTAGCCGAGTCCCGTGCCGTGCGCTCCCACCGGACGCACGGCTGTTTCGGCACGCCCACCCGCCTGAACCCTCCACCCTTCACGGAGACTCCCAGATGCTGCGCCCTCCCGGGGACAATCCCCGGACCCCCCGTCACCTCATCTCGGCCGGGGACCTCACCCGCGACGACGCCGTCCTGATCCTCGACACCGCCGAGGAGATGGCCAGGGTCGCGGACCGGCCGATCAAGAAGCTCCCCACCCTGCGTGGACGAACGGTCGTCAACCTCTTCTTCGAGGACTCGACCCGGACCCGGATCTCGTTCGAGGCCGCCGCCAAGCGCCTGTCGGCCGACGTCATCAACTTCTCCGCGAAGGGCTCGTCCGTCTCCAAGGGCGAGTCGCTCAAGGACACCGCCCTGACCCTGGAGGCCATGGGCGCCGACGCCGTCGTCATCCGGCACGGCGCCTCGGGGGCCCCGTACCGCCTCGCGACCTCGGGCTGGATCGACAGCGCGGTGGTCAACGCGGGCGACGGCACCCATGAGCACCCCACCCAGGCCCTGCTGGACGCCTTCACCATGCGCCGCAGGCTGGTCGGGCCCGACGCGGGCATCGGCCGGGACCTCGAAGGCCGCCGGATCACGGTCGTCGGCGACATCCTGCACAGCCGCGTGGCCCGCTCCAACGTGCACCTGCTGCACACGCTCGGCGCCCACGTCACCCTGGTGGCCCCGCCCACCCTCGTGCCCGTCGGCGTGGAGCAGTGGCCCTGCGACGTCAGCTACCACCTCGACGATGTGCTGCCGAAGTCCGACGCGGTCATGATGCTCCGTGTGCAGCGCGAGCGGATGAACGCCGCCTACTTCCCGACCGAGCGCGAGTACTCCCGCCGCTACGGCCTGGACGGTGAACGCATGGCCAGGATGCCGGAGCACGCCATCGTGATGCACCCGGGCCCGATGGTCCGCGGCATGGAGATCACGGCCGAGGTCGCCGACTCCGACCGCTGCACCGCCGTCGAACAGGTCGCGAACGGGGTCTCCACCCGCATGGCCGTCCTTTACCTGCTGCTGGGCGGTTCCGAGACCGCCCTGCCGTCCGCCGCCGCCCGTACCGAGGAGAACAAGTAATCATGAGCAAGATCCTGATCCGCGGTGCGAAGGTCCTCGGCGGCGAGCCGCAGGACGTGCTCATCGACGGCGAGACGATCGCGGAGACCGGCACCGGCATCGACGCCGGTGACGCCACCGTGATCGAGGCGGCCGGCCACATCCTGCTGCCCGGACTCGTCGACCTGCACACCCATCTGCGCGAGCCGGGACGCGAGGACTCCGAGACCGTCCTCACCGGCACCAAGGCGGCGGCGGTCGGCGGCTTCACCGCCGTCCACGCCATGGCCAACACCTTCCCCGTCGCCGACACCGCGGGTGTGGTCGAGCAGGTCTGGCGGCTGGGCAAGGAGTCCGGCTACTGCGATGTGCAGCCCGTCGGGGCCGTCACCGTCGGCCTGGAGGGCAAGCAGCTCGCCGAGCTCGGCGCCATGCACGACTCCGCCGCCGGGGTGAAGGTCTTCTCCGACGACGGCAAGTGCGTCGACGACGCCGTGATCATGCGCCGCGCCCTGGAGTACGTGAAGGCCTTCGACGGCGTCGTCGCCCAGCACGCCCAGGAGCCCCGCCTCACCGAGGGCGCCCAGATGAACGAGGGCGTAGTGTCGGCCGAGCTCGGCCTCGGCGGCTGGCCCGCCGTCGCCGAGGAGTCGATCATCGCCCGCGATGTCCTCCTCGCCGCGCACGTCGGCTCCCGGGTGCACATCTGCCATCTGTCGACCGCCGGCTCCGTGGAGATCGTCCGCTGGGCCAAGTCCAAGGGCTGGAACGTCACCGCCGAGGTCACCCCGCACCACCTGCTGCTCACCGACGAGCTCGTGCGGACCTACAACCCCGTCTACAAGGTGAACCCGCCGCTGCGCACCGAGGCCGACGTCATGGCCCTGCGCGAGGCGCTCGCCGACGGCACCATCGACTGCGTGGCCACCGACCACGCACCCCACCCGCACGAGGACAAGGACTGCGAGTGGGCCGCCGCAGCCATGGGCATGGTGGGCCTGGAGACCGCGCTCTCCGTGGTCCAGCAGACGATGGTGGACACCGGGCTCATCGACTGGGCCGGCGTGGCCGACCGCATGTCGGTGCGCCCCGCGGGCATCGGCAGGCTCGAAGGGCACGGCCGCCCCGTCTCGGCGGGTGAGCCGGCCAACCTCACCCTGGTCGATCCGGCATACCGTGGAGCCGTGGACCCCGCGGGCTTCGCCTCCCGCAGCCGCAACACCCCGTACGAGGGTCGCGAGCTGCCCGGCCGAGTGACCCACACCTTCCTGCGGGGCCGTGCCACGGTCGTCGACGGGAAGCTCGCGTGACAACACTCAACAGCCTCTACCAGCTCGCCGCCGACGAGAAGTCGGCCGAAGTGACGGACTGGTCCGCCCGCATCAGCTGGGTCATCGGACTGCTCGTCCTCATCGCGTTCGTCTACTGGCTGATGCGCCAGGGATGGAAGTGGCGGGGGAGCCTGCAGTCGGACCTGCCCGAGCTCGCGACCACCCCCGAAGGCTTCGCCGACGGCGAGAAGCTGCTCACCCTCACCGGCCGCTACCACGCCTCGACGACCGCGGGCCAGTGGCTCGACCGCATCGTGGCGCACGGCCTCGGCACCCGCAGCCGGGTCGAGCTGACCCTCACGGCGCAGGGCCTCGACGTCGTACGCCCCGGAGCCGCCGACTTCTTCGTGCCGGCCGCCGAGCTGCGCGAGGCCAGGACCGACAAGGCACTCGCCGGGAAGGTCCTGCCCGAAGGCGGCCTCCTGGTCATCACCTGGGCGCACGGCGGGAAGCTGATCGACTCCGGCTTCCGCTCCGACCACTCGGCCGAGCACCAGGCGTGGGTCGACGCCGTGAACCACCTCACCAGCACCACCACCAGCACGACGGAAGGCACCGCACGATGACGATCTCCACCCGGGGAGCCGGAAAAGCTCCCGCCGTACTCGTCCTGGAGGACGGCCGCTCCTTCCGCGGTCGCGCCTACGGGGCCGTGGGGGAGACCTTCGGCGAGGCGGTGTTCTCCACGGGCATGACCGGCTACCAGGAAACGCTGACCGACCCCTCCTACCACCGTCAGGTCGTCGTGATGACCGCCCCGCACGTCGGCAACACCGGCGTGAACGACGAGGACCCCGAGTCCAGGCGCATCTGGGTCTCCGGCTACGTCGTGCGCGACCCCGCCCGGGTGCAGTCGAACTGGCGCTCGCGCAGGTCGCTGGACGAGGAGCTCACGAGCCAGGGCGTCGTCGGCATCAGCGGCGTCGACACCCGCGCGCTCACCCGCCATCTGCGGGAGCGCGGCGCGATGCGCGTCGGCATCTTCTCCGGGAACGCCCTGGAGGACGAGGGTGTGCTCCTCGCCAAGGTGCGCCAGGCACCCGAGATGGCAGGCGCCGACCTGGCGGCCGAGGTCGCCACCGAGGAGACCTACGTCGTCCCCGCCGTCGGCGCCAAGAAGTTCACCGTCGCCGCGATCGACCTCGGCATCAAGGGCATGACCCCGCACCGCATGGCCGAGCGCGGCATCGAGGTGCACGTCCTGCCGGCCACCGCCACGCTCGACGAGGTGTACGCGGTCGCACCCGACGGAGTCTTCTTCTCCAACGGCCCCGGCGACCCGTCCACCGCCGATCACCCCGTCGCCCTCATGCGGGGCGTCCTGGAGCGGAAGACCCCGCTCTTCGGCATCTGCTTCGGCAACCAGATCCTGGGCCGCGCCCTCGGATTCGGCACCTTCAAGCTGAAGTACGGCCACCGGGGCATCAACCAGCCCGTGCAGGACCGTACGACCGGCAAGGTCGAGGTCACCGCGCACAACCACGGCTTCGCCGTCGACGCCCCGCTCGACAAGGTCTCCGACACGGCCTTCGGCCGCGCCGAGGTCTCCCACGTATGCCTGAACGACCAGGTCGTCGAAGGCCTCCAGCTGCTGGACCAGCCGGCGTTCAGCGTCCAGTACCACCCCGAAGCAGCCGCGGGTCCGCACGACGCCGCATACCTCTTCGACCGCTTCGTTTCCCTGATGGAGGGCCAGCGTGCCTAAGCGCTCCGATATCCGGTCCGTCCTGGTCATCGGCTCCGGTCCGATCGTCATCGGGCAGGCCGCCGAATTCGACTACTCCGGGACCCAGGCCTGCCGCGTGCTCAAGGCCGAGGGCCTGCGCGTCATCCTGGTGAACTCCAACCCCGCGACGATCATGACCGACCCGGAGATCGCCGACGCCACGTACGTCGAGCCGATCACGCCCGAGTTCGTCGAGAAGATCATCGCCAAGGAGCGCCCCGACGCGCTGCTCCCGACCCTCGGCGGCCAGACCGCGCTCAACACCGCCATCTCCATGCACGACAACGGTGTGCTGGAGAAGTACGGCGTCGAGCTCATCGGCGCCAACGTCGAGGCCATCAACAAGGGCGAGGACCGCGACCTCTTCAAGGGGGTCGTCGAAGCCGTCAAGGCGAAGATCGGCTACGGCGAGTCCGCCCGCTCCGTCATCTGCCACACCATGGACGACGTCATCCAGGGCGTCGACACCCTCGGCGGCTACCCCGTCGTCGTCCGCCCCTCCTTCACCATGGGCGGCGCCGGCTCCGGCTTCGCCCACGACGAGGAGGAGCTGCGCCGCATCGCGGGACAGGGCCTCACGCTCTCGCCGACCACCGAGGTGCTCCTGGAGGAGTCCATCCTCGGCTGGAAGGAGTACGAGCTGGAGCTGATGCGCGACCGGAACGACAACGTCGTGGTCGTCTGCTCCATCGAGAACTTCGACCCGATGGGTGTCCACACCGGCGACTCCATCACCGTCGCCCCCGCGATGACGCTCACCGACCGTGAGTACCAGCGGCTGCGTGACATCGGCATCGCGATCATCCGCGAGGTCGGCGTCGACACCGGCGGCTGCAACATCCAGTTCGCCATCGACCCGGCCGACGGCCGCGTCATCGTGATCGAGATGAACCCGCGCGTCTCCCGCTCGTCGGCGCTCGCGTCCAAGGCCACCGGCTTCCCGATCGCCAAGATCGCCGCCAAGCTGGCCGTGGGCTACACGCTCGACGAGATCCCCAACGACATCACCGAGAAGACGCCGGCCTCCTTCGAGCCGACCCTCGACTACGTCGTGGTCAAGGCCCCGCGCTTCGCCTTCGAGAAGTTCCCGTCCGCCGACTCCACGCTCACCACCACCATGAAGTCGGTGGGCGAGGCCATGGCGATCGGCCGCAACTTCACCGAGGCCCTCCAGAAGGCCCTGCGCTCCCTGGAGAAGAAGGGCTCGCAGTTCGCCTTCACCGGAGAGCCGGGCGACAAGGCCGAGCTGCTCGCAGAGGCGGTCCGCCCCACGGACGGCCGTATCAACACCGTGATGCAGGCGATCCGCGCGGGTGCCACCCAGGAGGAGGTCTTCGACTCCACGAAGATCGACCCCTGGTTCGTCGACCAGCTCTTCCTGATCAAGGAGATCGCCGACGAGCTGGCCGCCGCCGAGCGCCTCGACACCGACCTGATCGCCGAGGCCAAGCGGCACGGCTTCTCCGACGCCCAGATCGGTGAGATCCGCGGGCTGCGCGAGGACGTCGTGCGGGAGGTCAGGCACGCGCTCGGTGTCCGCCCGGTCTACAAGACGGTCGACACCTGCGCCGCCGAGTTCGCCGCGAAGACGCCGTACTTCTACTCCAGCTACGACGAGGAGAGCGAGGTCGCGCCGCGCACCAAGCCGGCGGTGATCATCCTCGGCTCGGGCCCGAACCGCATCGGCCAGGGCATCGAGTTCGACTACTCCTGCGTCCACGCCTCCTTCGCCCTGCACGACGCGGGCTACGAGACCGTCATGGTCAACTGCAACCCGGAGACCGTCTCCACGGACTACGACACCTCCGACCGGCTCTACTTCGAGCCGCTCACCCTGGAGGACGTGCTGGAGATCGTCCACGCCGAGACACTGGCAGGCCCGCTCGCCGGCGTCATCGTCCAGCTCGGCGGCCAGACCCCGCTCGGCCTCTCGCAGGCGCTCAAGGACAACGGCGTGCCGGTCGTGGGCACCCCGCCGGAGGCGATCCACGCCGCCGAGGACCGCGGCGCCTTCGGCCGGGTGCTCGCCGAGGCCGGCCTGCCGGCCCCCAAGCACGGCACCGCCACCACCTTCGCCGAGGCCAAGTCCATCGCCGACGAGATCGGCTACCCCGTCCTCGTACGCCCCTCGTACGTGCTCGGCGGGCGCGGCATGGAGATCGTCTACGACGAGGCCCGGCTCTCCTCGTACATCTCCGAGTCCACCGAGATCAGCCCCACCCGCCCGGTGCTGGTCGACCGCTTCCTCGACGACGCGATCGAGATCGACGTCGACGCGCTCTACGACGGCACCGAGCTCTACCTCGGCGGCGTCATGGAGCACATCGAGGAGGCCGGCATCCACTCCGGCGACTCCGCCTGCGCGCTGCCGCCGATCACCCTCGGCGGCTTCGACATCAAGCGGCTGCGGGCCTCCACCGAGGGCATCGCCAAGGGCGTCGGCGTACGCGGGCTGATCAACATCCAGTTCGCGCTGTCCGGCGACATCCTCTACGTCCTGGAGGCCAACCCCCGCGCCTCGCGGACCGTCCCCTTCACCTCGAAGGCGACCGCGGTCCCGCTCGCGAAGGCCGCGGCCCGCATCTCGCTCGGCGCGACCGTCGCCGAACTGCGCGCGGAGGGCCTGCTGCCGGCCCACGGCGACGGCGGGACCCTGCCGCTGGACGCGCCGATCTCCGTCAAGGAGGCCGTCATGCCGTGGTCGCGCTTCCGCGACATCCACGGCCGCGGCGTCGACACCGTCCTCGGCCCGGAGATGCGCTCCACCGGTGAGGTCATGGGCATCGACTCGGTGTTCGGTACCGCGTACGCCAAGTCGCAGGCGGGCGCGTACGGTCCGCTGCCCACCAAGGGCCGCGCCTTCATCTCCGTCGCCAACCGCGACAAGCGTTCGATGATCTTCCCGGCGCGCGAGCTGGTCGCCCATGGCTTCGAGCTGCTGGCCACCTCGGGCACCACCGAGGTGCTCAAGCGCAACGGCATCAACGCCACCCTCGTGCGCAAGCAGTCCGAGGGCGAGGGCCCGAACGGCGAGAAGACCATCGTCCAGCTGATCCACGAGGGCGGGGTCGACCTCATCGTCAACACCCCGTACGGAACGGGCGGCAGGCTCGACGGCTACGAGATCCGCACCGCGGCCGTCGCCAGGTCCGTGCCGTGCCTCACGACGGTCCAGGCGCTCGCCGCGGCCGTCCAGGGCATCGACGCGCTGAACCACGGCGACGTCGGCGTGCGTTCCCTCCAGGAACACGCGGAACACTTGATCGCGGCCCGCGACTAGCAAGCCCAGCAGGGGGGACACCGGACACGGTGTCCCCCCTCTTCATGAGGACACCCAGGACACCGTGATGTACAAACTCTTCTTCCAGCTGGTCTTCAAGCGCATGGACCCGGAGCAGGCCCACCATCTCGCCTTCCGGTGGATCCGTCTCGTCGCCCGGATCCCCGTCCTGCGCACCTTCGCCGCCGCCGTGCTCGCCCCCCGCCACAAGGAGCTGCGCACCGAGGCGCTCGGCCTGCGGATGCACGGACCCTTCGGGCTCGCCGCCGGCTTCGACAAGAACGCCGTCGCCATCGACGGCATGTCCATGCTCGGCTTCGACCACATCGAGATCGGCACCGTCACCGGCGAGCCGCAGCCGGGCAACCCGAAGAAGCGGCTGTTCCGTCTCGTCGCGGACCGGGCGCTGATCAACCGCATGGGCTTCAACAACGAGGGCTCCGCGGCCGTGGCCGAGCGCCTCGCCGCCCGTACCCCGGTCTTCCGCACGACGGTCGGCGTCAACATCGGCAAGACCAAGGTCGTCCCCGAGAGTGAAGCCGTGGGGGACTACGTGAAGTCCACCGAGCGGCTCGCCGTCCACGCCGACTACCTCGTCGTCAACGTCTCCTCGCCCAACACGCCCGGCCTGCGCAACCTCCAGGCCACCGAGGCGCTCCGCCCGCTGCTCACCGCGGTGCGCGAGGCCGCCGACCGCACCGTCACCGGCCGGCGCGTCCCGCTGCTCGTCAAGATCGCCCCGGACCTCGCGGACGAGGACGTCGACGCGGTCGCCGACCTCGCCGTCGAGCTCGGCCTCGACGGCATCATCGCCACCAACACCACCATCGCCCGCGACGGCCTGGGCCTCAGGTCGGAGGCATCCCTGGTCAAGGAGACCGGAGGGCTCTCCGGCGCCCCCCTCAAGGCGCGCTCCCTGGAGGTCCTGGGCCGCCTGTACGCCCGTGTGGGGAACCGGATCACGCTCGTGGGTGTCGGGGGCATCGAGAACGCCGAGGACGCCTGGCAGCGCATCCTGGCCGGCGCCACACTCGTCCAGGGCTACAGCGCCTTCATCTACGAGGGCCCGTTCTACGCCCGCGCGATCCACCGGGGCCTGGCGGCCCGGCTGGCCGCGTCG
Source organism: Streptomyces sp. NBC_01012 (assembly GCF_045162755.1). Taxonomy (NCBI): domain Bacteria; kingdom Bacillati; phylum Actinomycetota; class Actinomycetes; order Kitasatosporales; family Streptomycetaceae; genus Streptomyces; species Streptomyces sp. NBC_01012. The sequence goes on from NZ_CP108688.1 coordinate 6,715,332, forward strand.
CCGTACACGACACTCGCCGAAGCCGTCGGCGCCGAGACACGGAAGGTCATGCAGTGACCCCTGAACCCTTCGGCGCGCGCCTGCGCCACGCCATGGACACCCGCGGGCCGCTCTGCGTCGGCATCGACCCGCACGCCTCCCTGCTCACCTCCTGGGGCCTCGACGACGACATCGCGGGCCTGGAGCGCTTCACCCGCACGGTCGTCGACGCGCTGGCCGACCGGGTCGCCGTGCTCAAGCCCCAGTCCGCGTTCTTCGAGCGCTTCGGGTCGCGTGGCATCGCCGTCCTGGAGAAGGCCGTCGAAGAGGCACGCGCGGCGGGTGCCCTCGTCCTGATGGACGCCAAGCGCGGCGACATCGGCTCCACGATGGGCGCCTACGCGGCCACCTACCTCGACAAGGACTCGCCGCTCTTCTCCGACGCGGTCACCGTCTCGCCCTACCTCGGCTTCGGCTCGCTGCGCCCTGCGCTGGACGCGGCCGCGGTCTCCGGCGCGGGTGTCTTCGTCCTCGCGCTCACCTCGAACCCGGAGGGCGCGGAGGTCCAGCGCGCCACGGCCGCCGACGGACGGCCGCTGGCCCAGGTGATGCTCGACCACATGGCCGCCGAGAACGCGGGCGCCACGCCGCTCGGCTCCGTCGGCGCGGTGGTCGGCGCGACGCTCGGGGACGCCGGCGTCGACCTGTCGATCAACGGCCCGCTGCTCGCTCCCGGCATCGGGGCCCAGGGCGCCACGCCGGCGGATCTTCCCCGCGTCTTCGGGGCAGCCGTGGGCAATGTCGTGCCGAGTGTGAGCCGGGGAGTGCTGCGCCACGGACCTGACGTTTCAGGGCTGCGCGAAGCCGCCGGACGGTTCGCGGACGAGGTCCGTACGGCCGTCCCGGAAAGGTGACCATGCCACGTAACAGGCTGTTGACGGAATCCTGACCAAAATTCCGGGTCGTTATGACCGAAATGTACGGGTCGGCTCAGGCTGACCAGGACTTTTCGTCTGTTCTCGCTGACTCAGGCGGCCCAGGCCGCTAGTCTCCGTCGAGAGCCAACGCGCATACGTTGTTCGTTGCTCACCAGGTGAGGGGCCACCGGGCCCCCCGCCGGTCCGTATCCGACAGATCGACATCCGAGGTGACGTAGGCGTGGCTCTTCCGCCCCTTACCCCTGAACAGCGCGCAGCCGCGCTCGAAAAGGCCGCCGCGGCTCGCCGGGAGCGGGCCGAGGTCAAGAATCGACTCAAGCACTCCGGCGCCTCGCTCCACGAGGTCATCAAGCAGGGCCAGGAGAACGACGTCATCGGCAAGATGAAGGTCTCCGCTCTTCTCGAGTCCCTGCCGGGCGTGGGCAAGGTCCGTGCCAAGCAGATCATGGAGCGTCTCGGCATCTCCGAGAGCCGCCGGGTCCGGGGTCTTGGCTCCAACCAGATCGCATCCTTGGAGCGTGAGTTCGGCGGCAGCGCCGCCTGACGTTCTCAGGCACTCCTGAGAACCTGGATAATCGCCCCATGGCTGCAACATCCCGGGGGACACCCCCCGTACCCCCGGACGTACGTCCGCGGCTGACCGTGCTCTCCGGACCCTCAGGGGTCGGCAAGAGCACGGTCGTCGCTCATATGCGCAAGGTTCACCCCGAGGTATGGCTCTCGGTGTCGGCCACGACCCGTAAGCCACGCCCCGGCGAGCGCAACGGTGTCCACTACTTCTTCGTGGACAACGAGGAGTTCGACAAGCTGATCGCCAACGGCGAGCTGCTGGAGTGGGCCGAGTTCGCCGGCAACCGGTACGGCACGCCCCGCAGGGCCGTGCTCGAACGCCTGGAGGCCGGCGAGCCCGTGCTGCTGGAGATCGACCTCCAGGGCGCCAGGCTGGTCCGCCAGTCGATGCCCGAGGCTCAGCTCGTCTTCCTGGCGCCGCCCGGCTGGGACGAGCTGGTGCGCCGGCTCACCGGCCGGGGGACGGAGTCGCAGGAGGTGATCGAGCGCAGGCTCGCTGCGGCGAGGGTCGAACTCGCCGCCGAGGCGGAGTTCGATACGACGCTTGTCAACACCTCGGTCGAGGACGTGGCACGCGAGCTGCTAACGTTGATGCTGCAGGCTTCCGGCCTCCGTGGTGGCGACGCCTGACCTCACCGGTCCTCACGTGTTCCACGGACGCAGAGCAGCACCACTGCGGAACCAGCATGATCAAAGATCTCTTTGATCTCTATCCCCTTCGGAAGGCAGAGAGTGTCCTCTTCCATCACCACGCCCGAGGGCATCATCAACCCGCCGATTGATGAGCTCCTCGAGGCCACCGACTCGAAGTACAGCCTTGTGATCTACGCCGCCAAGCGCGCGCGTCAGATCAACGCGTACTACTCGCAGCTCGGCGAAGGCCTCCTCGAGTACGTCGGTCCGCTCGTCGACACCCACGTGCACGAGAAGCCGCTCTCGATCGCGCTCCGCGAGATCAACGCGGGCCTGCTGACCTCCGAGGCCATCGAGGGCCCCGCGCAGTAGGCAGCAGACTTCTCCTCACCACAGGCCCGGCGGTCGGTACCCGCCGGGCCTGTGGTGTGTTCCGGTGAGGCAGCATGGGGTGCGTACGCCAACACTCCGCGCGCCGGCGCGGAGCATCACGAGTGCGGGGAGACGCTGTGGAGAAGCCGAAGGTCGTCCTGGGGGTCAGCGGAGGCATCGCCGCGTACAAGGCATGCGAGCTGCTGCGCGGGCTGACCGAGTCCGGCCACGACGTACGGGTCGTCCCCACCGAGGCGTCGCTGCACTTCGTCGGGGCGGCCACCTGGTCGGCGCTGTCGGGCAACCCGGTGGCGACCGAGGTCTGGGAGAGCGTGCACGAGGTGCCGCACGTCCGGATCGGCCAGGGCGCGGACCTCGTGGTGGTCGCCCCCGCCACCGCCGACATGCTCGCCAAGGCCGCCCACGGCCTCGCCGACGACCTCCTCACCAACACGCTGCTCACCGCGCGCTGTCCGGTCGTCTTCGCGCCCGCGATGCACACCGAGATGTGGGAGCACCCCGCCACCCAGGAGAACGTCGCCACGCTGCGCCGCCGCGGGGCCGTCGTCATCGAGCCCGCCGTCGGCCGGCTCACCGGTGTGGACACCGGCAAGGGCCGGCTGCCCGACCCGGGGGAGATCTTCGAGGTCTGCCGGCGTGTCCTGGCACGGGGCACCGGCGCCCCCGACCTGGCGGGCCGCCATGTCGTGATCAGCGCGGGCGGCACCCGTGAGCCGCTGGACCCGGTGCGCTACCTCGGCAACCGCTCCTCCGGCAAGCAGGGCTACGCGCTGGCCCGCACCGCCGTCGCGCGCGGCGCCCGGGTCACGCTGATCGAGACCGGCACCGGCCTCCCCGACCCGGCGGGCGCCGACGTCGTCCGCGTCGGGACCGCCGTACAGCTGCGGGAGGCCGTGCTGAAGGCGGCGGCCGACGCCGACGTGGTGGTGATGGCGGCGGCGGTCGCCGATTTCCGGCCCACCGCCTACGCGACGGGGAAGATCAAGAAGAAGGACGGCCAGGAGCCGGCCCCCATCGAGCTCGTCCGCAACCCCGACATCCTCGCCGAGGTCGCCGCGGACCGCGCCCGGGAGGGACAGCTCGTCGTCGGTTTCGCCGCCGAGACCGACGACGTGCTCACCAACGGCCGCGAGAAACTCCGCCGCAAGGGCTGCGACCTTCTCGTCGTCAACGAGGTGGGGGAGCGCAAGACCTTCGGCTCCGAGGAGAACGAGGCGGTCGTGCTGGGCGCCGACGGCGGCGAGACCCCGGTGCCCCACGGGCCGAAGGAGGCGCTCGCCGACACGGTGTGGGACCTGGTGGCGGCGCGTTTCGGACAGGACGCGTAGGCACCGTTCCCGCGGGCGGTAACTCACGATATGCAGCCATATCTCACGCCCGGACGGGGGAATTGTCGTACTGCCGTCAACAGTGCCGCAGGTCACAGACCTCCCAAGGAGCGAGACACGTGCCCCATTCACCGGCAGTGACCGATAAACTGGTCGCGGAATGTGCCGGGCGCAGCTCCCGGAGTTCCATCAATGATCAGCCAGCAGCCGCTGCAACCCCAGGGAGCGATGTGTCCCGCCGTCTCTTCACCTCGGAGTCCGTTACCGAGGGCCACCCCGACAAGATCGCTGACCAGATCAGCGACACGATTCTCGACGCGCTCCTGCGCGAGGACCCTTCCTCGCGCGTCGCCGTCGAGACCCTGATCACCACTGGTCTGGTGCATGTCGCGGGTGAGGTCACGACCAAGGCCTACGCCGACATCCCCAACCTCGTGCGCAACAAGGTCCTGGAGATCGGCTACGACTCCTCCAAGAAGGGCTTCGACGGAGCCTCCTGCGGCGTCTCGGTGTCCATCGGGGCGCAGTCCCCGGACATCGCCCAGGGCGTCGACACCGCGTACGAGAAGCGGGTCGAAGGGTCCTCCCGGAAGGAAGAGCAGGACGAGCTCGACAAGCAGGGCGCCGGCGACCAGGGGCTGATGTTCGGCTACGCCTGCGACGAGACCCCCGAGCTGATGCCGCTGCCGGTCAACCTCGCGCACCGGCTCTCGCGCCGGCTCTCCGAGGTCCGCAAGAACGGGACCATCCCGTACCTGCGCCCCGACGGCAAGACCCAGGTCACCATCGAGTACGACGGTGACAAGGCCGTCCGCCTCGACACGGTCGTCGTCTCCTCGCAGCACGCCTCCGACATCGACCTCGACTCGCTGCTCGCGCCCGACATCCGTGAGTTCGTCGTCGAGCACGTGCTCGGCCAGCTCATCGAGGACGGCATCAAGCTGGACACCGAGGGCTACCGCCTCCTGGTCAACCCGACAGGACGCTTCGAGATCGGCGGCCCGATGGGCGACGCCGGCCTCACCGGACGCAAGATCATCATCGACACCTACGGCGGCATGGCACGCCACGGCGGCGGCGCCTTCTCGGGCAAGGACCCGTCCAAGGTCGACCGCTCGGCCGCCTACGCCATGCGCTGGGTCGCCAAGAACGTCGTGGCGGCCGGGCTCGCCACCCGCTGCGAGGTCCAGGTCGCCTACGCGATCGGCAAGGCCGAGCCGGTGGGCCTGTTCGTCGAGACCTTCGGCACCGCAGCGGTCGACACGGAGAAGATCGAGCACGCCATCGGTGAGGTCTTCGACCTCCGCCCGGCCGCGATCATCCGTGACCTCGACCTGCTCCGTCCAATCTACGCCCAGACCGCGGCGTACGGACACTTCGGCCGCGAGCTCCCCGACTTCACCTGGGAGCGCACCGACCGCGTGGACGCGCTGCGTCAGGCGGCGGGGCTGTAGCACCAGTCGCGACGCCGGGGCCCGGACACCGTACGAGGTGTCCGGGCCCCGGTGCGTGCGGCCGTTCCCGGCCGCCGGGGCGTGTCAGTGGTCTCTGGTAGGAAGGTGGCTGTGAGCAGCGACGACGAGCAGCCCGACGAGCCCGGGGCAGGGGCACCGGAGCAGCTTGCGCTCATCCGGGAGACGGTGCGGCAGGCCAAGGTGCCGCGGGCCAAGCCCAGGACCTGGCGGGGCGCCGCGCTCGCGGGCGAACTGCCGGTCGCCCGCGTCCTGGTGAACAAGGGCGCACTCCACCTCGACCAGTACTTCGACTACGCCGTCCCCGAGGAGCTCGACGCGGACGCACAGCCCGGGGTCCGGGTCCGGGTGCGGTTCGGGGCCGGGGGGCGCCAGGTCCGCGGCGGCAGACGTGAGGGCGGCGGGCTGATCGACGGCTTTCTGATCGAGCGCCGGGCATCGTCGGACTACCAGGGGGCGCTGGCGGCCCTCGCCTATGTCGTCTCGCCCGAGCCGGTCCTCGGGCCCGAGCTGCTCGAACTCTCCCGCGCGGTCGCCGACCGTTACGCCGGCAGTCTCGCGGACGTGCTGCAGCTCGCCGTGCCCCCGAGGAACGGCCGCGCCGAGGGCCGACCGTCGCCCGAACCCCTGCCGCCCCCGTCGGCCCCGGAGCCCGGCACCTGGGAGCGGTACGCCCAGGGCCCCGGCTTCCTGCGGGCGCTGGCCGACGGCGGGGCGCCCCGGGCCGTGTGGACGGCGCTGCCAGGACCGTACTGGCCCGAGGAGATCGCCCGCGCCATGGCCGCGACCCTGGCATCGGGCCGGGGCGCCCTCGTCGTCGTACCCGACGGGCGGAGCGCCGGGCGGGTCGACGCCGCGCTCACCGAGGTGCTGGGGAAGGGGCGCCACGCCCTGCTGACCGCCGACTCGGGACCGGAGAAGCGCTACCGGCAGTGGCTGGCGGTCAGACGCGGCTCCGTGCGCGCGGTGGTCGGTACCAGGGCCGCGATGTTCGCCCCGGTCGCCGACCTCGGCCTGGTGGCCCTCTGGGACGACGGCGACTCCAGCCACAGCGACGACAACGCCCCCTTCCCGCACGTCAGGGAGGTCCTGGAGCTGCGGGCCGCGCACGGCCGCTGCGCCTTCCTGCTGGGCGGCACGAGCTGCACGGTGGAGGCCGCCCAGCTGGTCGAGAGCGGCTGGGCCCTGCCGCTGCGCGCCGGCCGTGACCAGCTGCGCATCGCCGCCCCCCTCGTGCGTACGGTCGGCGACGGTGAGCTCGCGCGGGACGGCGCGGCCCGCTCGGCGCGACTGCCCAGCCTGGCCTGGGGGACCGTGCGCGACGGTCTGCGCGAGGGCCCGGTGCTCGTCCAGGTGCCCCGCCGTGGTTACGCACCGAGGCTGGCCTGTGAGCGCTGCCGTGAACCCGCGCGGTGCCGGCACTGCGCGGGGCCGCTCCAGGCACCGGACCAGCGGGACCTCGACTGCGCCTGGTGCGGGCGGTCCGAGACGGCGTGGAGCTGCCCGGCCTGCGGAGGCGTCCGGCTGCGGGCCCAGATCGTCGGGGCCCGCAGGACCGCCGAGGAGCTCGGGCGGGCGTTTCCCGCCGTCCCCGTGCGGACCTCGGGGCGTGACCATGTGCTGGACTCCGTGCCCGGTCAGCCCGCCCTGGTCGTCAGCACCCCCGGGGCCGAGCCGGTGGCCGAAGGTGGCTATGCGGCGGCGCTGCTGCTGGACGGCTGGGCGATGGTCGGCAGGCCCGACCTCAGGGCCGGCGAGGAGGCGCTGCGCCGCTGGACGGCCGCCGCCGCGCTGGTGCGGGGGCAGCCCGAAGGGGGCGTCGTGGTGATCGTGGCCGAGCCGACGCTGCGTCCCGTGCAGGCACTCGTCCGCTGGGACCCGGTCGGTCACGCCCGCCGTGAGCTCGCGGAGCGCGCCGAGCTCGGCTTCCCGCCGGTGTCCCGGATGGCTTCGGTCACCGGCCCGCCCGAGGCGGTGGCCGCCTATCTCGCCGGTGCGGAGCTGCCGCCCGAGGCGGAGGTGCTCGGCCCGGTGCCTGTGGCGGGAGCCACTCCCGGCAGGCCCCGCAGACAGGGGGGCGCCCCGCCCGGCGAGACCTGGGAGCGGGCGCTGGTCAGGGTCCCGCCGGGGCGGGGAGCCGCGCTGGCTGCCGCGCTCAAGACGGCGCAGGCGGCGCGGACGGCCAGGGGCACGGGCGACCCCGTACGGATCAGGATCGACCCGCCCGACATCGGCTGACGCGGCCGGGGCGAGGAGCCGTCAGCCGTTGCGCGGGCCGGGGAAGACGCCGGAGCGGTCCGCGGACTGCGGCGGCATGGAGCGGGCCGCCGGCACGGCGGGCAGCATGGAGGAGGAGCCCGACGCCGAGGGCACCGTACGGTTCGCGCTCTCGGGAGCGGCCTCCGCCGACCCGGGCTGCGGAGTCGTGCGGCGCGCGCCGTAACGGCGGTGCACCGCCTGCTTGGTGACCCCGAGGGCGGAGCCCACCGCGTCCCACGAGAAGCCCAGCGAACGGTCGAAGTCCACGGCCGCGGTCACCAGCGTCTCGACACTGTCCCGGAGCTCCTGGGCGAGCCGGACCGTCGGGGCCGGCGCCCTGCCGTAGACGACGAAGCCGGCGGACGGGCCTGAGCGGCGTGGACGGTAGACGTTGCCCAGCTGGGCAGTGAGGGTGCGCAGCGCGTCCACCTGCCGCCGGACCCGCTCGATGTCCCGCACCAACAGGTGCAGACTGGCACGCGCTTGGGCGTCGTGGGTTGCGTGGTCGGCCATGAACAAGCCTCTCGAACCGGCGTTGAAAGGGATCGGGCCGCGCGGCGGCGGCCCACTTCGGTCAATCTCACTTGACCAACGCGTCACCCGGCCATGTGGTCACGCAACAGGGGCGTATGTGCTTATGCGCGGGGCGCACGAACCTGCGTACGCCCCCCGCCGTCACCGCCGGGACAGCCCTTAGACTGGTGTGCTGCTCGCCACGTACGTTCCGCCCCGAGAGGCAGTCCGCCACCCATGAAGCTCGTCTTCGCAGGCACCCCCGAGGTCGCCGTCCCCGCCCTGGACGCCCTGATCGCCTCCGACCGCCACGAGGTGGCCGCCGTGGTGACCCGGCCCGACGCACCGGCCGGGCGGGGGCGCCGGCTGGTCGCGAGCCCGGTGGCCGAGCGCGCCGAAGAGGCCGGCATCGAGGTGCTCAAGCCCGCGAAGCCGCGCGAGGAGGACTTCCTGGCGCGGCTGCGGGAGATCGCCCCGGACTGCTGCCCCGTCGTCGCGTACGGCGCGCTGCTCCCGAAGACCGCGCTGGACGTGCCCGCCAGGGGCTGGGTCAATCTGCACTTCTCGCTGCTGCCCGCCTGGCGCGGCGCCGCGCCCGTGCAGCACTCGGTGATGGCCGGCGACGAGGTCACCGGCGCCTCCACCTTCCTGATCGAGGAGGGTCTCGACTCCGGGCCTGTCTACGGCGTGCTGACCGAGGAGGTCAGGCCCACCGACACCAGCGGTGATCTGCTCACCCGGCTCGCCTTCGCGGGCGCCGGGCTGCTCGCGGCGACCATGGACGGCATCGAGGACGGCACCCTGCACGCCGTCCCGCAGCCCGCCGACGGCGTCACCCTCGCACCCAAGATCACCGTCGAGGACGCCCAGGTGCGCTGGTCCGAGCCCGCGCTCCGGGTGGACCGCGTGGTGCGCGGCTGCACCCCGGCCCCCGGCGCGTGGACCCTCTTCCGCGGGGAACGCCTCAAGCTGGTCCAGGCCGTGCCGGTCCTGGACCGGACCGAGCTCGCCCCGGGCGAGCTGTCCGCCGGCAAGAACAACGTGTACGTGGGCACCGGCTCGCACGCCGTGGAGCTCCTCTGGGTCCAGCCGCAGGGCAAGAAGCCGATGAGGGCGGCCGACTGGGCGCGCGGCGTCCGCCTCGTCCACGGGGAGCTGCTGGGGCTCTGAGGCCTCCGGGGGCGGGCTCCGCTGCCTCGGGAGGGCCGCCGGGCCACGGCGACGTACGCTGGACGGGATCGTCCCCTCACCATCAGCGGAGCACCTTTCACGTGAACGACCAGCAGCGTCGCCGTCCCGCCACACCGCACCGGCGCCCCAAGAAGGACCCGGTGCGCTTCCTCGCCTTCGAGGTGCTCAGGGCCGTCGACGAGCGCGACGCCTACGCCAACCTCGTCCTGCCGCCGCTCCTGAAGAAGGCGCGTGCCAAGGGCGACTTCGAGGGCAGGGACGCGGCGCTGGCGACCGAGCTGGTCTACGGGACGCTGCGCAGGCAGGGCACCTACGACGCGATCGTCGCCGCCTGCATCGACCGGCCGCTGCGCGAGGTCGATCCGCCGGTGCTCGACGTCCTCAACATGGGCGTCCACCAGCTGCTCGGCACCCGCATCCCCACGCACGCCGCCGTCTCCGCCAGTGTGGAGCTGGCGCGGGTGGTGCTGGGCGAGGGCCGCGCCAAGTTCGTCAACGCGGTGCTGCGCAAGGTCACCAAGCACGACCTCGACGGCTGGCTGGAGCGCGTCGCACCGCCGTACGAGGAGGACGCCGAGGAACATCTCTCCGTCGTCCACTCGCACCCCCGCTGGGTCGTCTCCGCGCTCTGGGACGCCCTGGGCGGCGGCCGGGCCGGCATCGAGGACCTGCTGGAGGCGGACAACGAACGGCCGGAGGTGACGCTCGTCGCCCGCCCCGGCCGGTCCACCACCGGCGAACTGCTGGACGCCCTCGGCGAGGAGAGCGGCCTCCCAGGACGCTGGTCGCCGTACGCCGTGCGGATGGCCGAGGGCGGCGAGCCAGGCGCGCTGGCAGCCGTACGGGACGGCAGCGCGGGTGTGCAGGACGAGGGCAGCCAGCTCGTCGCAGCCGCGCTGGCCGCAGCTCCGGTCGAGGGCGACGACACCCGGTGGCTCGACGGCTGTGCGGGCCCGGGCGGCAAGGCCGCCCTGCTCGCCGCGCTCGCCGCCGGACGTGGCGCCACTCTGCTCGCCGCGGAGAAGCAGCCGCACCGCGCCCGGCTCGTCGAGCGCGCGCTGGCCGGCAACCCGGGGCCGTACCAGGTGGTCACCGCCGACGGCACCCGTCCGCCGTGGCGGCCGGGCTCCTTCGACCGGGTCCTCATGGACGTGCCCTGCTCGGGCCTCGGCGCGCTGCGCAGGCGCCCCGAGTCCCGCTGGCGGCGCCGCGCCGCGGACCTGGAGGGCTTCGCCCCGCTGCAACGCGGCCTGCTGCGCGAGGCGTTGAAGGCCGTACGGGTCGGCGGCGTCGTCGGCTACGCGACCTGCTCGCCGCATCTCGCCGAGACCAGGGTCGTCGTCGAGGACGTGCTCAAGGGACGCGGCGGGGAACCGTTCGAGGCGGAGTGGGTCGATGCCCGCCCGCTCCTGCCCGGGGTCCCCGCGCTGGGCGACGGGCCCGACATCCAGCTGTGGCCGCATCTGCACGGCACCGACGCGATGTACCTGGCCCTGCTGCGGCGCACGGCCTGACCCCGCCGCGCCCCCGGCGCGGGCGGCGCGTCAGCAGGGCCGGCTCACCGGAACTGGTCGCAGATCACGGGGAATTGTGTAACACAGCCGCACCTCGGGCACCAGGGTCCGTCCGCGCCCTGGTACGGGCCGGTCGGATTCCGGGGCATCGGGAGGCGGAAAGGCCGGGAATGCGCGAACCGTAATGATCCCGTGAGGCTTTGAGGCTCACCGAGGCGGGGAAGTGGCGCCGGGCATGGCAGGCTAGGGTGCATGGCCCAGATCAACCCCAGCATCCTGTCCGCCGACTTCGCACGCCTCGCCGATGAGGCGAAGGCCGTGGAAGGCGCCGACTGGCTCCATGTCGATGTCATGGACAACCATTTCGTGCCCAACCTGACGCTCGGCGTGCCCATCGTGGAGGCGCTGAGCAAGGCGGCGGACACCCCGCTGGACTGCCATCTCATGATCGAGGACGCGGACCGCTGGGCACCGCAGTACGTCGAGGCCGGCGCGGGCTCGGTCACCTTCCACGCGGAGGCCGCGGCGGCGCCGGTGCGGCTGGCCCGGGAGATCAGGGCGAAGGGCGCCCGTGCCTCCATGGCGCTGAAGCCCGCGACGCCCATCGAGCCGTACGAGGACCTGCTCCCCGAGCTCGACATGCTGCTGATCATGACCGTGGAGCCCGGCTTCGGCGGCCAGGCGTTCCTGGACATCATGCTGCCGAAGATCCGCCGCACCCGTGAGCTGATCTCCAAGCACGGTCTCGAACTCTGGCTCCAGGTCGACGGCGGCGTCTCCGCCACCACCATCGAGCGATGCGCCGAGGCCGGTGCGGATGTGTTCGTCGCCGGCTCGGCGGTGTACGGGGCCGAGGACCCGGCCCAGGCGGTGCGGGCACTGCGCGCCCAGGCGGCCGCGGCCACGGCTTCGGCACCCTGGGCATGCGGCCACTGAACCAAGATCGGATGAACGCGGCCCGACGGGCCTGATCCAGGAGCGTCGGTTCTGACAGGATGAACGGCGTATCAAGAGTGTGAACAGCAGTGAGGAGATCGCGGTGTCTGGCATCTCGGCGGGTCGGTCAGCCATGCGGATGGGACCCGCGGAGCTGGTGCAGGCGGCGGCCATGGCCCGTCGGTTCTACCTCGAGGGAAAGTCGAAGATCCAGATCGCCGAGGAGTTCGGCGTCAGCCGATTCAAGGTGGCCAGGGTCCTGGAGACGGCCCTCGAACGTGATCTCGTACGGATCGAGATCCGGGTTCCGGCGGAGCTGGACGCGGAGCGCTCGGACGCGCTCAGGGCCCGTTACGGCCTGCGGCACGCCGTCGTCGTCGAGTCCCCGGCGGAGGAGCAGGACGACGCCGCCGACCCGGAGAACCTGGGCGAGGTCGCGGCCGAGCTGCTCGGCGAGCTGGTCAACGAGGGCGATGTGCTGGGTCTCGCCTGGGGCCGCTCCACCATCCATATGGCGGCGGCCCTCGACCGGCTGCCCCCGTGCACGGTCGTGCAGCTGACCGGTGTCTACGACGCGGGCACGGCCGAGCGCGGCTCGGTCGAGGCGGTCCGCCGCGCCGCGCAGGTGTCGGGCGGCGAGGCGCACCCGATCTACGCCCCGATGCTGCTGCCCGACCCGGCGACGGCGGCCGCGCTGCGGCACCAGACGGGTATCGCCCGCGCTTTCGAGTACTTCGACAAGGTGACGGTCGCCGCGGTCTCCATCGGGTCCTGGGAGCCGGGCATCTCCACCGTCCACGACATGCTCTCGGACGAGGAGCGGCAGCACTACGCCTCGCTCGGTGTGGCGGCGGAGATGTCCGCCCACCTCTTCGATGCGAACGGCCGCCGGGTCGGCCGGGACCTCGGCGAGCGGTGCATCACCGTGGAGGCCGACAGGCTGCGCCGGATCCCCGAGGTGGTGGCCATCGCCGGAGGGCAGCGCAAGGCGGCGGCGATCGGTGCGGTGCTGCGCTCGGGGCTTGTCACCAGCCTCGTCACGGACACGGCGGCGGCCGACTACCTGCTGACGGAGTTCGCCGCGGCTCAGCGCCCGGCGCTGGAGCGGGCCGACCCCGACGACTGATCCCGGCGCCGGGGGAGTCCGGTCGCCGCGGTCTCCCTCCTGACCCGGGTCAGCCTCCTGCCCCGGGTCAGCCTCCGTCGGCGGCCAGCCCCGCGCGGTCCGGGCTCACCCCGAGGACGGACTCCTCCAGATAGGCCCCGGGCTCCGCGTACTGGCTGACGTCCGCCGGGTTGTAGCGGGGGGTCTGCCGTGACCAGTCCAGATTCCCGCGCATCCAGCTCCGCATCCCGTCCAGATAGGGCACGAGCAGATCCGACAGCTCCGGGTACCGGCCGAGCAGCTCGGCCTCGGCGGCCAGGAAGCGTTCCGTCTCGGTGGCTATCTCCGCGCACACGTGCTCGATCGCCCGGCGCTCGTCGTAGCCGCGGTGGTGGCGGACCAGGTGGACGAGATTGTGGATCTCGCCCAGCACCTGCTCCTTCTCGTAGGAGTAGACGTCGTTCGCCCAGCACACGACGTTGCAGGACGCTTCCAGCGCGGTGATGAACCCGGCGTCGTTGTGGACCGATTCGGGCGCCCCGACACCGGTCACGATCTCTATCAGGTCCATGCACACATGGATCGCCCCGGTGTGCCGACGCTGAGCGATGTACGTCGTCTCGGACGGGACGACCCCGGCGGCGCGGTTGCCCGTCTCCCAGGTGGTGGCGGTCGTCAGATACGTCATGAGGTGCCAGGTGAAGCGGGTGCGCCAGTGCGGGGCGGCCCGCGGAATCGTACGTTCCCACAGGTCGGCCAGGGCGATGAGCGCGGCGGGCGCCTCCTCGTCCGGCCCGGGGCCCGGGGCCGTACCCTCGACCACGCCACGCATCCGCTCGACCACGTCACGTACCCGGTCGGGGCTGCGGCCCAGATGCCCGTCGTCCAGCTGGTCGTCGACGAGGAAGAGCCAGACGAACCAGTCGGCGACCAGATCCAGGTGCTCGCTGCCGGCCGTCGGGTGCACCATGCCCACGAAGGTGGCGAAGTCGGCCTGTTCGAAGCGCCGTCTGGCCGATTCCCGGTGGATCAGGCCGGTGCGCCGCGTCCAGGCCCCGATGTGCTCCCGGGTGTGGTCCACGTGCGGATTGCTGCGCCGGGGGAACGGGCAGTAGATGTCGGGCAGTTCGCTCTCCACAGGCGGATCCCCATCCTCTTCCGGCCGAACGCGTGACAGGTTTTCCGGGTCCATGGGCGGGCGTCGTGCCCACTGCGGGGACCTGCGGATTTGAAGCTACCTGACCCTCCGTCACCCGGTCCAGGGATAGTGATCATCAAGGTCCGAATCCTGTTCGGGTAGGGTCCCTGGGTAAGGCGGGTCTCCACTTGCCCGGCCCCCGGCGGCCTCCTTTCGGAGGAAAGGACGAACGCGGGGGTCCATTGCTGTGTCTTCGTGGAAACGACCTGCACTGTTTCATATGAAAAAGTGGGTGTTATGCGTTTTCTTGAGCCCGGCACCGGTCGTTACGCGGCCTCTCCCTCGGTCCCCTACGACCTGACGTACGACGATGTCTTCATGGTCCCCGGCCGCTCCGCGGTCGGGTCCCGGCAGGCCGTGGACCTCTCGTCGCCGGACGGCAGCGGCACCACCATCCCCCTCGTCGTCGCGAACATGACGGCCATCGCGGGCCGCCGGATGGCCGAGACCATCGCCCGCCGCGGTGGGCTGGTCGTCATCCCCCAGGACATCCCGATCGAGGTCGTCACCGAGGTCATCGGCTGGGTCAAGAAGCGCCACCTCGTGCTCGACACACCCATCGTGCTGGCCCCGGGACAGACTGTCGCCGACGCGCTCTCCCTCCTGCACAAGCGGGCCCACGGCGCCGGCGTCGTCGTCGACGCCGAGCACCGGCCGGTCGGTGTCGTCACCGACCACGACCTGACCGGCGTGGACCGATTCACCCAGCTGTCCGAGGTCATGTCCAAGGACCTGGTCGTGCTCGACGCCGACATCGATCCGAGCGAGGCCTTCACCACGCTCGACGGCGCCAACCGCAAGCTCGCTCCGGCGGTCGACGCGGACGGCCGGCTCGTCGGCATCCTGACCCGCAAGGCGGCACTGCGCGCGACGCTCTACACCCCCGCGACGGACGCGGACGGCAAGCTGCGGATCGCGGCTGCCGTCGGCATCAACGGCGATGTGGCGGGCAAGGCCGCCCAGCTGCTGGCCGCAGGCGTCGACACCCTCGTCGTGGACACCGCGCACGGTCACCAGGAGTCCATGATCAGCGCGGTCGCCGCCGTCCGGGCGCTCGACCCCGGCGTGCCGGTCGTCGCGGGCAACGTCGTGTCGGCCGATGGTGTGCGTGACCTGATCGAGGCGGGCGCCGACATCATCAAGGTCGGAGTGGGCCCCGGCGCGATGTGCACCACCCGGATGATGACCGGCGTCGGCAGGCCGCAGTTCTCGGCCGTGCTGGAGTGCGCGGCCGAGGCGAAGAAGCACGGCAAGCATGTCTGGGCCGACGGAGGCGTCCGGCACCCGCGCGACGTGGCGATGGCGCTCGCCGCAGGCGCGTCCAACGTGATGATCGGCTCCTGGTTCGCCGGTACGTACGAGTCGCCCGGCGACCTCCAGCAGTCCGCCGACGGGCGCTTCTACAAGGAGTCGTTCGGGATGGCGTCGGCGCGCGCGGTCAAGAACCGCACCTCGGACGAGTCCGCCTACGACCGGGCCCGTAAGGCCCTGTTCGAGGAGGGCATCTCCACCTCGCGGATGTTCCTCGACCCCACCCGCCCCGGTGTGGAGGACCTGATCGACTCGATCATCGCCGGTGTCCGTTCCTCCTGCACCTACGCCGGCGCCTCCTCGCTGGAGGAGTTCGCCGAGAAGGCGATCGTGGGTGTGCAGAGCGCGGCCGGCTATGCGGAGGGCAAGCCGCTGCACGCCAGCTGGAACTGATTCCCAGCGCCCATGACAGGTGCCTCTCCCCGGCGTTCGCGCCGGAGAGAGGCACCTGTCATCTGTGTCCGACAATGATCCCCCAACCCGATTGGGGGATAAGTAATATGAATCCCGATCAGCTGCCCGCCCCTCTGCGGTAAGGGATTTCATGACTGCCTTCTTCACCGACCTGGCCCAGCAGTACATCGACGGTGAATGGAGGCCGGGGAAGGGGTCCTGGGACATCATCGACTTCAACCCGTACAGCGGGGAGAAGCTCGCCTCGGTCACCGTCGCGACGGCCGAGGAGGTCGACCAGGCCTACCGCGCCGCCGAGCGGACCCAGCCGGCCTGGGGCGAGAGCAACCCCTACGTCCGTCGGGCGGTGCTGGAGAAGGCGCTGCGCGTGGTCGAGGAGCGCGAGGCCGAGATCGCCGAGGCGATCGTCGCGGAGCTCGGCGGCACCCGGCTGAAGGCGGGCTTCGAGCTGCACCTGGCCAAGGAGTTCCTGCGTGAGGCGGCCCAGCTCACCCTGCGGTCCACCGGGCAGATCCTGCCCTCGCCCACCGAGGGCAAGGAGAACCGCGTCCACCGGCTGCCCGCCGGCGTCGTGGGCGTCATCAGCCCCTTCAACTTCCCCTTCCTGCTGTCACTCAAGTCGGTCGCCCCCGCGCTGGCCCTCGGCAACGCCGTGGTCCTCAAGCCGCACCAGAACACCCCGGTCTGCGGCGGTACGCTGATCGCCAAGGTCTTCGAGGACGCGGGGCTGCCCGCCGGCCTGCTGAACATCGTGGTCACCGACATCGCCGAGATCGGCGACAGCCTGCTGGAGCACCCCGTCCCGCAGGTCATCTCCTTCACCGGGTCGGACAGGGTCGGCCGCCACGTCGCGACGGTCTGTGCGGCCAACCTCAAGCGCGCGGTGCTCGAACTGGGCGGCAACAGCGCGCTGATCGTCCTGGACGACGCCGATGTGGACTACGCCGTCGACGCCGCCGTCTTCAGCCGCTACATCCATCAGGGCCAGGTCTGCATGGCGGCCAACCGCATCCTGGTGGACCGCTCGGTGGAGCAGGAGTTCACCGAGAAGTTCGTCGCCAAGGTCGCCTCCCTGCGCGTCGGCGACCCCGCCGACCCCGCGACCCACATCGGCCCGCTGATCACCTCGGCGCAGGCCGACGCGGTGTCCAAGCTCGTCGACGAGACCGTCGACGCGGGTGCCACGGCCCTGCTGCACGGCACGGCCGACGGCAATCTGGTGAGCCCGTCCGTGCTGACCGGTCTGGCCGCCGACTCACCCGTCCTTCAGCAGGAGATCTTCGGTCCCGTGGCGCTCCTGGTCCCCTTCGACGGGGAGGACGAGGCCGTACGGATCGCCAACGACACCCCGTACGGACTGAGCGGAGCCGTCCACACCGGCAACATCGAGCGTGGCGTACGGGTGGGGCAGCGGATCCGCACCGGAATGATCCACATCAACGACGGCACGGTCCACGACGAGCCCATCGTCCCCTTCGGCGGGGAGAAGAACTCGGGCCTCGGGCGGCTGAACGGCGAGTCGATGCTGGAGGCCTTCACCACCCAGAAGTGGATCTCCGTCCAGTACGGCCGCTCGGAGTTCCCCTTCTGACCGGGCCCGCCGTCGGCGGTGAGCGCGCCCCGCAGGGGGCGCGCGTGGTCTACTTCGGGGGCGGCCCCGGGCGAGAGCCCCGGCCGCCCCCGAGTCCTTCCGCCGCAGAGAAGTGATCCACCCGAAGTGCGCCTGAACGACCTCGACGAACGCATCGTCCACGCCCTCGCCGAAGACGCCCGCCGCTCCTACGCGGACATCGGCGCCCTCATCGGCCTCTCCGCGCCCGCGGTGAAACGCCGGGTGGACCGGCTGCGCGCCGAAGGCGCGATCACGGGCTTCACCGTGCGGGTCGACCCGGCGGCGCTCGGCTGGCAGACCGAGGGGTTCATCGAGATCTACTGCAGCCGCAACACCGCCCCCGAAGCGATCAAGCGAGGCCTGGCCGCGTATCCGGAGGTCGCGTCGGCGTCCACCGTGACGGGCGACGCCGACGCGGTCGTACAGGTATTCGCCGCCGACATGCGGCACTTCGAGCAGGTGCTGGAGCGGATCGCCGGCGAACCGTACGTCGAGCGGACCAAGTCGGTCCTGGTGCTCTCCCCGCTGCTGCGGCGCTACTCCTCGTCCGGCCCGCCCGCCTGACCTCGCGGCCTGCTGTCCGACGAGACCGAAATCACTGCCCGACCTGCGAAAACGCCCTCACGCAACGAATCGCCGCCGGCGTGCCTTCCCACGCAACGGATCAACGGTCCACGCGCAACATCCGCGCCTTGTCCACCGTGATGCCCGCGCCGTACCTTCGATACGTCTCCCCACCCCGCCCGTCCCGCCCGAGGTCAGCCATGCCGCCGTTGCGTACCGCCCTGCTCCAGAGCTCCGGACGAGTGGGCTCCGTGGACGACAACCTCGCCACGCTCGACGCGGCAGCCGCACGGGCCTCGGCCGCGGGCGCCCGGCTGCTCGTGAGCCCGGAGCTGTTCCTGACCGGATATGCCATCGGCGACGACGTCCCCGCACTGGCCCAGCCCGCCGACGGACCCGCCGCCCGCGAGATCGCCGCCATCTGCGTACGCCACGGCCTCGCCGTCCACTACGGCTACCCGGAGCGGGCCGGCGACGCGGTGTTCAACGCGGCGCAGCTCATCGGCCCCGACGGGACGCCGCTCGCCAACTACCGCAAGACCCACCTCTTCGGCGGCTTCGAGGAGAAGTGGTTCACCCCGGGGGAGCTCCCGGTGGTGCAGGCCGAGCTCGACGGCGTACGGATCGGGATGCTGATCTGCTACGACGTGGAGTTCCCGGAGAACGTACGCGCCCACGCCCTGGCCGGGACCGAACTGCTGCTCGTCCCGACCGCGCTGATGCACCCCTTCCGGTTCGTCGCCGAAGCCGTCGTGCCGGTCCGCGCCTTCGAGAGCCAGCTCTACATCGCCTACGCCAACAGGGTCGGCAGGGAAGGCGAGTTCGACTTCACGGGGCTGAGCTGCCTGGCAGGCACCGCCGGCACGGCCCTGGCCCGCGCCGGCGACGGGGACGAACTGCTCGTCGCCGATGCCGACCCCGGACTGCTCGTCGCCTCACGCGCCGCGAACCCGTATCTCCGCGACCGCATCCCGGCGCTCTACGGCTCCCTGGCCTGAGCGACGCCCCCGATCCGCGCTTCCCGCAAGGAGTCCGTACCCCATGACGTCCACGGTGCCCAACGCCGTCCAGCACACCGACGCGCAGCCGCCGATCACCATGTTCGGGCCGGACTTCCCGTACGCCTACGACGACTTCCTCACCCACCCGGCGGGCATCGGACAGATACCCGCCACCGAACACGGCACCGAGGTCGCCGTCATCGGGGGCGGGCTCTCCGGCATCATCACCGCGTACGAACTCATGAAGATGGGGCTGAAGCCCGTCGTCTACGAGGCGGACCGGATCGGCGGCCGGCTGCGCACCGTCGGCTTCGACGGCTGCGACCCCTCGCTGACCGCCGAGATGGGCGCGATGCGTTTCCCGCCCTCCTCCACGGCCCTCCAGCACTACATCGACCTGGTGGGCCTGGAGACCAGGCCGTTCCCCAACCCGCTCTCCGCGGCCACCCCCTCGACCGTCGTCGACCTCAAGGGCGAGTCCCACTACGCGCGGACCATCGACGACCTGCCCCAGGTCTACCGGGAGGTGATGGACGCCTGGAACTCCTGCCTGGAGGACGGCGCCGACTTCTCCGACATGAACCGCGCGATGCGTGAACGCGACGTCCCGCGCATCAGGGAGATCTGGGCGAAGCTCGTCGAGAAGCTCGACGACCAGACCTTCTACGGCTTCCTCTGCGGCTCCGAGGCCTTCGCCTCCTTCCGGCACCGCGAGATCTTCGGCCAGGTCGGCTTCGGCACCGGCGGCTGGGACACCGACTTCCCCAACTCGATCCTGGAGATCCTCCGCGTCGTCTACACCGAGGCCGACGACCACCACCGGGGCATCGTCGGCGGCAGCCAGCAACTGCCGCTGCGCCTCTGGGACCGGGAACCGCAGAAGACCGTGCACTGGCCTTCCGGCACCTCGCTGTCCTCCCTGCACGGCGGGGCGCCGCGCGGCGCCGTGACCCGGCTCGACCGCACCGCGGGCAACCGCATCACGGTCACCGATGCCACCGGTGACATCCGCACCTACCGTGCGGCGGTCTTCACCGGTCAGTCCTGGCTGCTCCTCTCCAAGATCGCCTGCGACGACGCGCTCTTCCCGATCGACCACTGGACGGCGATGGAGCGCACCCACTACATGGAGTCGTCCAAGCTGTTCGTCCCCGTCGACCGGCCGTTCTGGCTGGACGAGGCCGTCGACGGCCGGGGCAACCCCACGGGCAGGGACACGATGTCCATGACGCTCACGGACCGGATGACCCGGGGGACGTACCTCCTGGACGACGGGCCCGACAGGCCGGCCGTCATCTGTCTCTCCTACACCTGGTGCGACGACAGCCTGAAGTGGCTGCCGCTCTCCCCGAACGAGCGCATGGACGTGATGCTCAAGTCGCTCGGCGAGATCTATCCGGGTGTCGACATCCGCAAGCACATCATCGGTAACCCGGTCACCGTCTCCTGGGAGAACGAGCCGTACTTCATGGGCGCGTTCAAGGCCAACCTGCCCGGCCACTACCGCTACCAGCGGCGCCTGTTCACCCACTTCATGCAGGACAGGCTGCCCGCCGACAAGCGCGGCCTGTTCCTCGCGGGCGACGACATCTCCTGGACGGCGGGCTGGGCCGAGGGTGCCGTGCAGACCGCGCTGAACGCCGTATGGGGTGTGATGACCCAGTTCGGTGGATCCACCGACCCGGCCAACCCCGGCCCTGGCGACGTCTTCGACTCCATCGCGCCGGTCGAACTCCCCGAGGGCTGAACGCCACTCGCAGGTTCAGGACGTCCCGTCGGTGTTCGGCGGCTGCCGGCCGAGCCAGTCGTCGGGCTCGGGCCGGTGGCCCGCTCCGCTCACACGCACAACACTTCGATCCCTTGTTGCGAGATCTCCTCGACGATCTCAGCGGGCGCGTCCTTGTCCGTCACAAGAACCGACACGGCGCTCAACTCACAGACCAGGGCGAAGGCCCGGCGCCCCAGCTTGGACGAGTCGGCGACGACGAACACCTTGCCGGCACAGTCGGCCAGGGCGCGATTGGCGCCGGCCTCCGACTCGTCATGAGTGGCCGCCCCCAGGCGGGGGTGGACGGCGTCCACGCCCAGGATCGTGTAGTCCAGTGCCAGGCCATGGAGGACGGAGTCGACCAGCGGGCCGACGAGCTCGTACGAGTTCGGTCGTGCCACTCCGCCGGTGACGACGAGCTTCACCTGGGGCCGGACGGCCAGCTCGTTGGCGATATTGATCGCGTTCGTCACGACGGTCAGGGTGGTGTCGCCGGCATCCGGTCGTACCGCCAGTTCCCGGGCTACCTCCGACGTCGTCGTACCCCCGTTGATACCCACGGTGGAGCCTGACGGGATCAGCGCGGCGGCGGCCTTGGCGATGCGCAGCTTCTCGTCGGCCTTTCGAGCCACCTTGTAGCGCAGCGGCAGGTCATAGGCGACGGCGCTCACCACCGCGCCACCCCGCGTGCGCGTCAGCAGATTCTGCCGGGCCAGCTCGTCCAGGTCCCGCCGGATCGTGGCAGCGGAGCAGCCCAGTCGTTCCGCGGTGTCGATGACGTCGACGTGCCCCTCGGTGCTGAGCATTTCCAGCAGCCGGGTCCACCGCGAATGTGCCGCCATGTGTTCCTCCTCGCGTTCGCCACGGAGTCTACGGGCACGGATCCGCACGTGGCGGCTCTGATCGTCGGCGCGTGGCCGGCGTGGTTCCGCAGATGACAGGCCCTATGCCAGGGCGTCCGTACGCCCGGTGCGCTGGCCACCGGCGAAGTACGCCGCGAGTGCGGGGTCCAAGGGAGGTACGTCGTACGGTGTGCCCCCCTCGCGCAGCGACCGGGTCGCCAGCACACCGGCGGCCACGCTCATCCGGGCCGCGACCGGTGAGGTGTCGGTGACCCCGCCCTCACGCACGAACCGGCAGAACTCGTCGACGATCCGGGCGTCGGCACCACCGTGGGAGCCAGGCTCCTCGGGGACGCGGTGGACCGCGTCGGAGTCGGCACGGTAGCCGGAAGGGCCGCTGTTCCAGACCCGTACCTCGTCGCCGGGGCCGTCGCCGAAGTTCTCCAGCCGGCCCTCGGTGCCGATGACCGTGTAGTTGCGGAAGTAGTCCGGACTGAAGTGGCACTGCTGATATGCGGCGATGACGCCGTTGTCCAGCTGCATGTTCATCACCGAGACGTCCTCGACGTCCACGACGGAATGCAGGTCCCGGCGCTGGGTCGGCGGCCAGTCGAAGTCGCGCAGCCACCCCCGCGGACGTGGGGTGTCCGGCTCGCGGCGAGGCAGGTCGCCGTAGACCATCAGGTCGCCCATCGCGTTGACGCGCCGGGTGTACCCGCCGGCCAGCCAGTGCAGCACATCGATGTCATGGGCGGCCTTCTGCAGCAGCAGCCCTGTGGTGTTCCGCCGGTCGGCGTGCCAGTCCTTGAAGTAGTAGTCCCCGCCGTACGAGACGAAGTGCCGCACCCAGATGGTCTTGGGCTCACCGATGTCGCCGCGGGCGATGATGTCCCGCATCAGCCGGACGACGCCCATGTGCCGCATGTTGTGGCCGACGTAGAGACCTGTACCGGTCTCGTGGGCGGTGCGCAGGATGGTGTCACACTGCTCGACCGTGATGCCGAGCGGCTTCTCGACGTAGGCCGTCCTGCCTGCCTTGAGCACATCGCAGGCGATGGCCTCATGGGTGTTGTCCGGGCTGGCGACGATGACGGCGTCGAGTGAGTCTTCGTCCAGGAGCCGCCGGTGGTCGTCGACCGCCACCGCTCCCTCGATCAGCTCCGGCACCCCCGCGCGAACCGCGGGGTCGGTGTCGGCCACCGCTGCCACGACCGAGCCCTTGCCGGGCCGATGCGCTGCCAGCGCCAAGCTGCGTCGCAGCCCGAGTCCGATGACTCCTATACGTAGGTCTTCCATGTGCGCGACTCCTGTTCTGCGTTGATGCCGGGCGAGGCCCCCTCGGTCCTGGCGCGGCCTCGGCCCCGTGGTTCAGCACCACACCGCGGCCGGTGGAACGGGTGCTCGCCGCCGGAGTGCCCCGTGCGTCCGTCGAGTGGAGACTCAGCCGGTCGCCAGCACCCGCAGGAGCCGCGCGACTTCCACGGCCACGCGGTCACGGGCCGGACCGATGTACTTGCGAGGATCGACCGCTTCGGGCTGTTGGCGGAGGCAGTCGCGCACCGTCCGGGTGTAGATGCCGTTCAGATGCGTCGACACGTTCACCTTGGTCATTCCCGCGGTGACGGCCTTACGGAGATCCGAGTCGGCGACCCCGGACGAACCGTGGAGCACGAGGGGAACGCCGACTGCCTTCCGGAGCCGGGTGATGAGAGCGAAGTCGAGCACCGCGTCACGGCTGAGCATGGCGTGTGAGCTGCCGACCGCGACGGCAAGGGCGTCGACGTCGGTCGCCTCGACGAAAGATCGGGCCTCGGCCGGGTCGGTACGTACGCCGGGGGCGTGGGCCCCGTCCTTGCCGCCGATCTCGCCCAGCTCCGCCTCCACCCAGGTGCGCGAGGCGTGGCAGTGCCTCGTCACGTCCCGCGTGGCTTCGACGTTGTCGTGGTAGGGCAGTTTGGCCGCGTCGAACATCGCGGAGGTGAAGCCCATTTCGACGGCCTCGTACACCAGGGCTGCCGACTCCGCGTGATCGAGGTGAACGGCCACGGGCACGTCGGCCGCCCGCGCCAGGGCGAGTGATGCCGTCCCGATCGGCAGGAGCGCCCCGTGGTAGCGGACGGTGTTCTCACTGATCTGGAGGATCACCGGCAACTGTGCCGTCTCGGCGCCGGCGACTATGGCCTCGGCGTGCTCCAGTTGCACGACGTTGAAGGCGCCGACCCCGACGCCCTTCCGGTAGGCAGAACCGATGATCTCTTCGGTGCGGGTCAGGGGCATGAGTCTTCTCCACGGTGACGGTCGTTCGGCTGGGCGTAGAGGCTCGCGTCGCACGCCTCACTCACGGCCTGTCACGCACCGCCAGGGCCTTCGAGGACCACGGAGCGAGTGAGGTTGCGGGGCCGGTCGGGGTTGTAGCCGCGGGACTCGGCACAGAGCACCGCCAGGCGCTGCACGCGGACCAGATCGGCCAACGGGTCGATCTCCTCGGCGGCCCCCGTCGACTGGGCGACCAGCGTGCCGCCGACGCGGGCCACATCCTCCGCCAGCCCCTGCGGTACCGAGCCGAGCACCCATGCGACACGACCCGGGCCGGTGATGCTGATCGGCCCGTGGCGGTACTCCATGGCCGGATAGGCCTCGGTCCAGGCGCCGGCGGCTTCACGCATCTTCAGCGCCGCCTCCAGAGCGAGTCCGTATGTCCAGCCCGTTCCCAGGAAGGTGCACTGCTCGGCCTCCAGGACGTCGGCGCCCAGCGGCATGGCCAGTGCCGCTTCAGCATCCTTGACTGCTCGGGCGAGTGGACGCACACCGTCCGGCAGCGCGTCCTCGGACTCCAGATGTGCGCGGAGCAGGGCGAGAACCGTGGTGGCGAAGCGTGTCTGGACCACCGACTCCTCGTCGGCGAAGTCGAGTACCGCGACGGAGTCGGCAGCCGACATGATCGGGGTGTCGGGGTCCGCGGTGATCGCACTCGTCGGGACGAGGCCCTTGATACGGGTGAGCAGTTCCAGGACCTCGGTCGTGGTGCCCGAGCGGGAGATGCCGATGATTCGGTCGTAGCCGCGCCCGAACGGGAACTCCGAGGCGGCGAAGGCGTCGGTTTCTCCATGGCCCCCCTTCTCCCGCAGTTCGGCGTAGGCATGGGCCATGAACCAGGAGGTGCCGCAGCCGATGACGGCGACTCGCTCTCCCTTGTGGGGCAACACCCGGGAATCGTGGGAGGGAAGCGACTCGGCCGCGCGTGACCAGACAGCGGGTTGAGAGGCGATCTCGACCGACGTGCGGAAGGCGTTCGACGCAGTCATGTGGTGACTCCTGGGGTTGATCGCGGACAGGGAAACGAGGCGTCGGCCAGGCAGCGCCCGGTGGAGGAGCCGAGGAGAGCCGAGGGCATGACCGGGGTGAAGGACGGGCCGCCGCGGACGGTTCGGCCACTCCCCGCAGCACGGTGAACTATGCATGAGGAGTGCAAGCGGTGCATTTAGTTGTTTACTTCGGCGCAGTTTGCAGCGTAATCGCTCAAGGTGTGTTCGTCACGCCTTCAACGGCCCCTCTTTCGGGCCATGTTTCGAGGCGGGACCGTCGGCTTTAGTGGCGTGTGCATGTCATTACAGCGAAAGTGGAGGAGTTGGGCGGCGTTCGACGGTCCGGAGACGGGTCGCTGGGACGGATCGCTGGGACGAGTGGCCGAGACGGGTCGCACTCACCGCTGGCGCGGTCGGGAGATGCCCGGTCGCGTGAGGCGTAGGGGTGTGGGCTGAGGGAACGCGGGGGTCAGCCCCTGGCCGGGGGGCTGATCAGGGCCGGTCAGCGCCGGCCGAGGCCCTGGTCGCCATCCCCGGTATCGGCTGCTTCGGCGAGCGGTGGCTCGCCCTTCAGGTGGGCCGGGGCGAACGCCCTGAGGACGTGATAGCCGGTGATCACCACGAGCGTGCCCAGCGCGATGCCGCTCAGCTCGAAGTTGTCGGTGATCTTCAGGCTGACACCGCCTACGCCGATGATGATGCCCGCGGCTGTCGGCACGAGGTTGAGGGGACTGCGCAGGTCGACACCGGCGTTCAGCCAGATCTGGGCGCCCAGCAGGCCGATCATGCCGTAGAGGATGACGGTGATCCCGCCGAGCACCCCGCCGGGGATCGCGGCGACGACCGCGCCGAACTTCGGGCAGAGACCGAAGAGCAGCGCGAAGCCGGCCGCGGCCCAGTAGGCGGCCGTGGAGTAGACCCGGGTCGCAGCCATGACCCCGATGTTCTCGGAGTACGTGGTGTTCGGTGGGCCGCCGACAGCCGTGGACAGCATGGAGGCCGCGCCATCGGCGGCGATGGCTGTGCCCAGCTTGTCGTCGAGGGACTCGCCGGTCATCTCGCCGACGGCCTTCACATGCCCGGCGTTCTCGGCGATCAGCGCGATGACGACCGGCAGCGCGACGAGGATCGCGGACCACTGGAAGCTGGGCGCGTGGAAGGACGGCAGCCCGATCCAGTCCGCGTCCGCCACGGCAGACAGGTCAAGCCGCCAGTGGTCGACGGCCTCGGCACCGCCGGCCGGGGAGTGGATCTTCCCGAAGGTCAGGTCGAGGACCCAGGACAGAGCGTAGCCGAAGACGAGCCCGAGGAAGATCGCGATACGGGCGAAGAACCCGCGCAGGCAGACCACCGCAAGACCGGTGAACAGCATCACCAGGAGCGCCGTCCACTGGTCCTGAGGCCAGTACGTCGACGCGGTGACGGGAGCCAGGTTGAAACCGATCAGCATCACGACCGCGCCGGTCACCACGGGGGGCATCGCCGCATGGATGATCCGCGCGCCGAACCGCTGGACCATGAGCCCCACCAGGAACAACACGGCACCGACCACCAGCACCGCGCCCGTGACCGTGGCGCTGGTGCCGCCAGTGGCCCGGATCGTGGCGGCCACGCCCACGAAGGAGAGCGAGCACCCTAGATAGCTGGGCACCCTGCCCCGCGTCGCGAGCAGGAAGATGGCGGTGGCGACACCGGACATCATGATGGCGAGGTTCGGGTCGAGGCCCATCAGGACGGGCGCCACGAAGGACGCGCCGAACATCGCCACCACGTGCTGGGCGCCCAGGCCGAACGTACGGGGCCAGGAGAGCCGCTCGTCGGGGCGTACCACGGCTCCCGGTGCGGGAGTCTTTCCGTCGCCGTGCAAGGTCCAGCGCACGCCGAGGCCGCCCATGGTCGCTCCCTGATTGGTGTCTGCGGTACGCCCTGGGGGTCCATCCGCGGGAAAAAGATCAGACCCATGGTAGACGGGCGGCGCGAGGGGACCGCGCACGGCCGCCGGCTGTCGGTCCCCGCCGGCTGTCAGTCTCCCGCCTGCTGTCAGTCTCCCGCCGAGCTTCTGGCCGGGGCCGGCTGCGCGACGCCGCCCTCGGCGGCCCTGCGGTCACCGGCCCGCAGCACCTGCGCACCCAGGACCAGTCCGAATGCCAGCACAGTGACCAGGCCGAACGACACCAGCAGTGAGGTCGCCTCCGCCAGCGAGCCGATCGCGGACGGGGCGATGAGCCCAGAGGTGTACGTGATGGTGGCGACGCCCGCGATGGCTCGGCTCGGGTTCGTACCGCTGCGTCCGGCCGCGGCGAACGCCAGGGGGACGACGACCGCCACACCGAGGCCCATCAGCCCGAAGCCGCACAGCGCGGTGGCGGAGCCGGGGGCCAGGACCACGAGCAGCCCGCCGAGCGTGGCCAGGAGGCCTCCGACGCGTACGGTCCGCACCGCTCCGAAGCGGTCGACGACCTTGTCGCCCGCGATCCGGGCGATGGCCATCGTCAGGGCGAACGCCGTGGTCGACGCAGCGGCGAGGCCGGCCGAACTCCCCATGATGTCCTTGAGGTAGACCGCCGACCAGTCCATGCTGGCCCCCTCGGCGAACACCGCGCAGAAGCCCACCGCCCCGATGACCAGCGCCGACCTGGGCGGCAGGGTGAAGCGCGGCGGGGGCTCCTCGTCGGGAGCGCTGCGCAGGTCGAGGACTCCCTGGCAGGCGGCCAGGCCGAGAGCCGTGAGCACCAGGGCGGCCAGGGTGTGGTGCAGCCTGGCGTCGGCACCGATGTGCGCCGCGACCGTGCCCGCCGCCGAACCGGTCAGGGCGCCCACGCTCCACATACCGTGCAGCCCGGACATGATCGACTTGTTGAGCCGGTTCTCCACCTCGACACCGAGCGCGTTCATCGCCACGTCCGACATACCGGCGCTCGCCCCGTACACGAACAGCGCGAGGCAGAGCGTGAGCAGATTCGGAGCCAGGGCCGGCAGGATGAGCGCCAGGGTCCACAGCGTCAGCAGTCCGCGCAGGGCCGTCCTCGCGCCGAAGCGGTGACTGACGCTGCCCGCCAGCGGCATGGCCACCGAGGCGCCGATGGCGGGGAACGCGAGGGCCAGGCCGAGCTGGCCCGCGCTCACCGAGGCATGGTCCTGGATCCAGGGGACCCGGGTGGCGAAGCTGCCGGTCACCGCCCCGTGCACGGCGAAGACCGCGGCGACCGCGTACCTGGCCCGTCTGATCCGCTCCATGCCGAAGACGGGGACCGCTGGATCCTCTGTCATACGCCGTGCCCTCCCCTGGAATTCCGGCCTGCCGGTGTCCCGGCGCCGCGTCGCGTCGCGCGGTGCGGCGCGACGCGGTGCGTAAACTATCAGGAACCCTGCCTGATAAATAACCCGTGGCGGAGATCCGCCAGTGATCTGGAAGGATCCCGGCATGTCCGCATCCATGCCCGCGTCTCCGAGCACAGCCCGGGCCATCAACGACCGGCGTGCCCTGCGACTCCTCGAGCAGGACGGCCCGCTGACGGCCGCTCAGCTGAAGACGATGACCGGCCTGTCCAGGCCCACGGTCGCCGATCTGGTGGACCGGCTCCAGGACGCCGGCCTGGTCCGGGTCGTCGGGGAGAGCGGCGCGGCCCGCCGAGGCCCCAACGCCAGGCTGTACGGGATCGTCGCCGACCGCGCCCACCTCGCCGCCCTCGACGTACGCACGGACAGCGTCGCCGTGGTCGTGGCGGATCTGCTCGGCACCACGCTCGCCGAGGCCACCCTGCCGATAGACGGCGACACCGGGACGCGGCCCGCCGTCGAGCGCGCCGTGGCGATGCTGGAGCACACCGCCCGTACGGCGGGCACAGCCCCGCTCCACAGTGTCGGCATCGGGGCCCCCGGTCTGATCGACCCGGTCACCGGCGAGCTCAGGAACACCGCCGGGCTCCCCGCCTGGCACGGGAGCCTGGTCAGGGAGCTCCAGCAACGGCTCCCCGCCACCGTCCTCGTGGAGAACGAGACCAACCTCGCCGCAGTCGCCGAACACCGCATCGGCGCAGCCCAGGACCGCGACACCTTCGTACTGCTCTGGCTCGGTCACGGCATCGGTGCCGCCGTGATGCTCGACGGGAAGCTCCGCCGCGGCGCCTCGGGCGGAGCGGGGGAGATCGGCTTCCTCCCGGTGCCCGGCACCTCGGGGGTGCCGTCGGCCGTCAACTGCGAGGGAGGGTTCCACTCCCTGGCTGGTTCGGCCGCGGTCTGCCGGCTGGCCGAGGAACACGGCATCGCTGCGGGGAACCCCACGGCCGACGCCGTGCAGGAGCAGGACCCCGCCGCCGCGTACGCCGTCCGGGCCGCGCTGCGCGCCGAGGGCGGGGGAGGCGAGGCCTTCCTGGCAGCGCTGGCCGACCGCCTCGCGCTCGGAGCCGCCGCCGTCGTCTCCGTCCTCGACCCGGGCTGCCTCGTCCTCGCGGGCGAGGTAGGCCGAGCCGGCGGCGCCGCGCTCGCCGCGCGGGTGGAAGAGCGACTGTCCCGGATGTCCCCACTGCGTACGGAGGTCAGGGCGGGAAAACTGGGCGGCGGCGCGGTCCTGAGCGGAGCGCTGTACGCGGCACGTGAGGCGGCGCAGGAGGCGCTCTTCACCCCGGGAAGGGGCATTGGTAAAGTTTTGGGCTGACCGGAGGAATGTTTATGCGATCCCGGACGTCAGTCTTTGCGCCAGTAAGAATCAGTGAACCTCCGTGAGGATCGACCCCCTACCCAGCTCCATCACCGAACCTCCGGAAAGGGACACCCTGGCCGTATTGGGTGGATCGAAGAAGTCGACGTTCTTCCTGTACCGTTCAATCCTTGTAAGTTTGAAGTTCGAATCTGGGTTCATGCTGTCGGTGGAGTTATCGAGTGAGAATACTTGGCCGATGCGAGCGATTCCTGCAATGCATCTCACGGTGCAGATGCCTCCGCCGTCATCCGAACGTTCAACCTCATAAATCTGCAATTGACTAGGTCCGGCCATGCTTATATGCCTCCGCCACGAACTGTGATATTTGCTCTGGTGAGAGCTTAGGGACATCCCATTCTAGCGCGTCGGTGATGCCGCCGATGCTGTGGATCTTGGGTACTTGGATTCCCATTCGGTTAAGAATGGCTGTAGCTGCGCTTGAGGGAAGTTCGACACTGGCAAGCTTGGATAGCTGCGATGCTGGCAAGCCCACGGCGACCTCGGCTTCGGCTCGAATGACGCCCCGTTCGAGTGGTACACCGTCCAGGGCGCTCCGGGGGAAGAGCTGCACGATTCCTTCGCCGAACTGGTCCGAGTGTCTGGCGAACAAGGTGGCGACTCCAGGATCCGTTGATGTGGGAGTATAGCCGGATGCCTGGGTGCCGTCGCTGGCTTCATATCCGCGAGTTGTGCCGCGAAATAGGTGTTCTTCTTCGGGGCAACCGAAAAGGCCGTACGGGTCGATCGAAGCGTGCGGGTTCGAGACGTAGCCAGCGGGATTGGGTGCCGGGGCGAGTCCAAGTGGGTCCGATGTGAGGTACCGGGAAGTTCCTGGATCGTAGTATCGATGGAAATTGTAATGAAGTTCGCTCTCAGAATCGAAGTACTGCCCTGGGAAGCGAAGGGGAGTGTACGCAGTGCTATCAACCGCCCATGAGGTTGTCCCCCACAGGGTGCTCCGTGCACGCCATGAAAGATTCCCGCATTCGTCGACCATCTCGCTCGGGCTACCGACAAGGTCGGTAATGATCGCGAAGAACCGCTCATCGACCAGCTTATGGGGTGAACGGGGTGCGACTATGCGTTCCAGCTGACTCACTGGCCGCAGTCCGTCGTGCTCCCATGTCAACACGACGGAATTGGGTAGGTTGTCGGCTTGGCTGGTCTGTTCACACAGGGTAGGGCCGTCCCACGTGAAGGTGACCTGCTCGAGGACGGTACGTCCGTCTCCACTCATCCGCTGTTTGGCTATCCGGCGGCCAAGGGCGTCGTACTGGTAGCGCCATACGACTTCGTCAGGTGTAATGGCTGAGCTCATGCGCCCCTCAGCATCCCACTCGTATCGCCACGAATTGGGTTTGTGAGAAAGGCGGGTCTTTTGGCGGAGGGTAATACGGCCAAGGGCGTCGTGTTCGTAGCGGATGCTTCCCGCGCGGGTGATCGTGGTACCTGTGTACTCGCGGGAACCTCTGGCCTCTTGACCGGGATGATCTGCCGGCCAGGAGGCTTCGGTCTGGTTGCCGACCTCGTCGTAGGTGTAGGACTCGGTCCAGTCGGCAGCTTGGACATCAGTGACACGGCCAGCTGCATCAAGGTCGAAACGCTTGTACCCGGAGAACTCGTCGGTGATGCCGATCAGGTGGCCGTCGGCGCGGTAGGCGTATTCGCGGTCTAGCAAGCTGCGGCCCACACCGGTGATCTTCTGGCTGGCGAGGCGGCCCATTGTGTCGAACCCCGATGTGAGGCTGACGTTGTCACCGATGTGCCGCGCCTTTTCCTGCCCCATGGCGTCGCGGTCGAAGGCAAGAAGGTGTCCCGAAGTAGTCAGAGAGGAACGCCGCCCCGCCGCGTCATAAGTCCAGGTACTGGTGACACCGCTGGGGGTGGTTCGGCCAACGCGACGTCCGATGTTGTCGTAGGCATAGGTCGTCTTTCGGTCGTTGACGGTCTCGGACTTCAGTCGACCGAAGCGGTCCCGAAGGTAGGTGATGGTGGCGTCTGCATTGACGGCTTCAGCAAGTTGATCGGAGAGGTCGTAGGTGAAAGCGGTAATGGCTCCGGCTGCGTCCATGGAGATGATGCGGTCCAGGCTGTCCCGCTCATAGAGGATGGTCTGGCCGAGGGCGTCGGTGCGAGCGGTCAAGCGGCCTGCCGCGTCGCGGTCGTAGCTAAGGGTGCGGTCGTCAAAGTCAGTTTCGGAGGTGAGGTGCCCGGCCGCGTCGTAGCCGTAGTTCCAGGTCAGCCCCTGGGGATTGAGTACCTGGGTGAGGCGGAGTTCGTGGTCGTAGACGAACTCGTAGCGCACGCCGTCCGGTCCGGTGCGGGCGGTCATGAGGTCGAAGTGCGTGTATTCAAAGTGGGAGGTGGCACCCATGGCGTCCGTGTGGGTGAGGCAGTTGCCCTCGCCGTCGTACGTCCAGGACTGTGTGGTGCCGTCCGCATCGGTGCGGCGGGACAGTTTGCCTTCGACGGTCCATCGGAGGTGCGTGGCCGCGCCAAGAGGGTCGGTGAGAATGACTGGACGACCGAAGCCGTCTCTCGTGATCTTGGATATTGCACCGAGCGGGTCCGCTATCTCGACGGGCAGGCCAGCGGGGTTGCTGCGGATGTGAGTTGTATGGCCGAGGCCGTCGGTCACCGAGGTCGCGTGGCCGGCCGCGTTGTAGGCGGTCCGTGTCACGGCACCGGACGGGTCGATGACAGCGAGTCGGTTTCCTCGCGCGTCCCACTCTTGTCGGACCACGGTGCGGTCGGGGTTGGTGACACGGGTCGGCTGCCTCAGGTCGTTGTATTGCGCGGAAGTCTCCCGACCGTCCGGTCGGACCGCGCAGGTCACCAGGCCTGACTCGTCGTACTCAAGTCGAGTGGTGCGGCCGAGTGGGTCTGTACGAGACAGCAAGCGGTTGTAGCGGTCGCGTTCGAAGCGCGTCGTGGCGCCCAGCGGATTGGTCTCGGCAACCACTTGGTAGTTGTCATTGACCACGTAACGGTGGACGGCGCCGTTGCTGCTGGTAACGGTCGTGACGCGCATCCCGCTCTCGGGATCAGTGTCGTCGTAATCCAGGCGCAGGGCCATGTGACCCGCGGCTCCGCCTTCGGCTATGCACCGGTCCTGGTCGTCGTAGGTGTAGTCGTACCGGCTGTCGTTGGTGTCGGTCCAGGACGTGACCCGGCCATGGTGGTCGTAGGCGAACCGGAGTGGGAGTCCTGAGGAGTTGATGACCTCGGTGAGGTGGCCGTCGGTGTAGCGGTAGCGGAGGATCTCCTGGTCGGAGCCGTCCAGGGCGGCTTCCGCGAGGTGGAGTGCGGTGATCCGGCCTTCGCTCGTGGTGAGCTTCAGGTGGTAACCGGCGCCATGGATGATCCCGGTCGGTACTCCGGTCTCGTCGTACTCGAACTGGATCCAGTTACTGTTACGGTCGTCGATCTGCACCAGCAGTGCAATGTCTTCGGTGTGTGGGCTGAAGTGCCGTATTCGGCCGCTGTCCGGATCTGTGATGGTGTAGTGGCCTGTGGTGTCCAGATCGAGGGGCCAGCGGGGGCCGTGGCTCGGCATGACCGGCACGCCTGGTGCGGGGTGTGGGTAGGAGAGCAGTAGGCCGTCCTCGCATACGAAGACGATGCCCTGGGAGTCGATTTCCAGCCGTTGGTCTGCCGTGGAGGACCATGAGGGACCGAACCAGCGCCCTGCACGGTAGTTGGAGGCGACCCGGCGGCGGAAGATCAGAGGGAGAGTTCCAGACAGAGCGATGTCTGTCTGCGGCAGGTACATCGTCCCGGTGGCCAGATCGACAGGATCGGTGGGGTCCTTCTCCACGCCCTTGTCAGGCTTCGAGGGTTTCGCCGGATTCTCGACACTCCTGCGGGCAGCGCTCTCTGTCCCGTCCTTCAGTCCATGGCGAGCGAGCCCCTTGATCAGCCCCCCGCCCTTGGTGCCGATCAGTTCGGGGACGAGCCGGCCGAGGAATTCGGAGGGGTCGCCCTTGGCCGCGTCCCAGGCGTTCTTCAGCGCGCGGTCGGGGTTGGCGGCGGTGGAGGCGAGGCCGGCGAGCGTCATGTTGACGCCCTTGTAGTACTCGGCCGGGTGCGTCAGGTTGTACGGGTCTTGCGGGTTGACCGAGCGGACGAAGTTCACCAGTCCCGCGGTGCCCTTGATGATGCCGCCGCCGAAGTGGGCCAGTTCCATGCCCTGGCCGACCCCGTAGTCGATCAGCTCCTGCTTGGCCCGGTCCAGGCCGGTGGGTTCCTTCGGGGCGTGCGCCATCGCGGCGGTGATCGCGCCCTTGGCCGTTTCGGCAGCGTCGTCGCGCGCCCGGCGGGCGCGCTGAAGAATCTCCTGGGCGTGCCGCCGCTTGGCCGCTCCCGGGTCGGAGAAGGCGCCTGGGTGCGGGAGAGGGTGGTCGGTGTTGCGAACCGCGTTGTACGCCTCGGCCTTCTTCTTGAAGGCGGCTGCCGCAGTCTCGTAGTCCTGTTTGCCCTCCTTGTAGAGAGCGATTGCCTCACCCGCCTTGGCCTGCGCGCTGGTGACCGTCCCCGCGTACGTCTCCAAAGCCTTGGCCGCGTCCTCGAACGCATCCGCCGCACGCACCCAGTCGGTCGGCAGCGTCTGGAACTTGGACCTGAAGGCGTCGGCCGCTTCACCCTTCCAGTGACCGGAGTCGAGCTTCTTCATCCCGCTGCCGACGAGATCGAACGCGTGTCGGAAGTCGCGGAGATCCTTCACCGCCGCGCTGATCTTCTCCGGCCGGCCGTGGATCAGCTCGTCGGCTTCCTCGCTCTGGCCGAGCTGCTGCTCCCTGACGTCCGCGCCCAGCGAGGACGCGGTCTCATCACCCCAGTCCTCGACCTTGTCGGCCCACTCGTCGGCGCCGACCTTCTCCAGACCCGAGCCGAGCACGTCGGTGCCCACGTCGATCCCCGTGCCGACGACCTTCTTGCCCTTGTCATACAGATCGCCCGCACCGTCGTAGAGGGCCCCGCCCCACTTCCCCCAGTCCACCATCAGTTGCTCTGCCCCCACCGCGGCTGCTCAGCCTGATCGATCGTCTCCTGCGAAGGATCAAGCTGCTCCCGAAGCCGCTCATCCGCCGCGTCCCGCACCTCGGGGTCCATCAGCCCGTTGCGCTCCATCGAGTCGAGCGCCGCGTCCTCCACGTCATAGGCGGTGTCCTTCCAGGTCTGCTTGACCTCTGCGTGGGCCGTATCCCATGACTCGCGGCTGTAGTCCGGATTGTCGTACGCGGACTGGCTGCTGATCGTGTCCCAGCTCATCGCCTTGACCTCGTCCTCGGTCGCGTGCGGGTTCCCGTTCAGGGAGTTCACGCCGATCTTGATCGAGTCCTTGACGTACTGCTCCTGCTCCGCGAACGAACCCGCCGACAGTCCGACACCGAGAGCGAAGCCGTTCCCCTTCTGCGTCAGGGCCCGTACGCCCCACTCCCAGCGGTCGCAGAATGTCTTGAACTCCGATGTCAGCCCGCCGTGCCCCAACTCCAGTCCCGACAACGCCAGATCCGAGAACCCACGGCCCACCGACGCCTCGCCGATGAACCCGAGCTCCTTCAACTCCGCATGCGCCAGGTCGATCCCCTTCGCGATCTCGGCCAACGCCTCCGGCGGAACCTGAAGATCCCCGATTTCCCCGCTCACTGCATCCCCCCGAGATCCACTGCGACGGCATCCGGCACGATGCCCTCCACCGGCGGGAACAGCATCCCGCCGGCCGTACTGCCCGCATCCAGCGCCACCCCGGCAGGTCCTGGCAGCAGAGGCACCATCACATCCAGCAACCGCGCACCCAGAACGGTCTGATACGTCCACTCCCGCCCGGCCTCACCGCGGGCGACCGCGAACCGGGCCAGCGCCTCCTCGTCCGAGAAGGCGCAGATCCAGCGCACACCGTTCTGCTCCGCCGACCACAGGTCACCGGCCTCGTCCAGCGGCACCAGCACCGCCGTACGCCGGAACTCACCCAGCAACACAGCAAACTCTCGGCGGGCCGTACGCAACTGCTCCTGTTCTGCCTCCGCCGACGCCCGCGCGGGAGGCGGTTCAGGAAGATCATCCAGGTCTGCGAGCCGCGAACGCCTGAACTGCTGCTCCGGTATGCCGTCCCCACTCGTGGTCATGCGCAGGATCATCACACGCACGGATTTTCGAGTGCAATGTGATACCGCCTCCTGGCCGGAATTCTGCTGGTGCGGTCACGGGGCAACTTCCAGGACCGCCCACACCGTCTTGCCCGGTCCGTCCGTACGGGGATACCAGCCCCAGCGGTCGGCCAGTGCGGCGACCAACAGGAGCCCCCGGCCGCCCTCCTGGTCGGGCGAGGCGGAGTCGTTGGAAGCGGGGAGGCGGTCGCCCCGGGTGTCGGTGACCTCGATGCGGATGGCCGTGCCTTCGGCGGTGATGCGGAGCCGGAAATCGCGGCCGGAAACGTGACCGTGGCGCACCGCGTTGCTGCTGAGCTCGGCGACGATCAGCGACAGCGCGTCGTGCGCGTCACTTCCGTACGGGACGCCCCAGGCGTCGAGGCGTTCACCGGCCAGCCCTCGGGCGAGCCGGGCTCCCCGTGGCGTCGAGCTGAGTCGCATCGTGAAGTCATGCCAGGGGAATCGCGTGTGCGAGGCGCGCGTCGGTCGTACGGGCAGGAGCGGCGGCTTGTCGGTCATGCCTCCACAGTGACGAACCGTGACCACGTGTCACCAGAGGTGACGCACTGTCATGCTCTGGATGTACGCGACCGGAACCAGCCTGTACGCAGAAGGGGGAGGCGAAACGCGATTCTGCCGAACTCACCCGGGACGGCTTCCCTCGGGCCGTTCACGGCGGATTCTGTGGCCCCGTGCCCTACGGTTCGGTGCGAATGCCCCCCGAGCTGATCACGGAAGGTCAAGGCAGGCGGGTCAACTCGCGGAGCTGTCCGACCAGCGAGCGTACGTCGCGTTCGGCGGGCGGAGCGGCGGGCGCCTCCGGCGGGGTGGTGCGGCAGGGGCGGCAGAGGCCGTCGGGGAGTGCCTCGGGCGAGCCGGGGCGCCCGCATTCGGTGCACTCGGCGAGGACGCGGCGCTTCGGGGCCACGGTCGTGGCAGGTGCCGGGCTGCTCGCCGTGAGTGGCGGAAGCTTGTCGGTAAGGCGGCGGCGTACGAGGCCGACGGGGGAGCCGACCTGGGCCGGGAGGCCGGCGGTGAGGACCTGGGTGAGGTAGTCGGCGTCCACCCCGCGGGCGAACCACTCGCCGGCCAGCGGCTCCAGGGCGCGACAGTCCGCGGCGGAGAGCGCCAGGCGCATGTCCCGGCGGCCGAGTTGGGCCAAGGCGAGGTACGCGGGGGAGGCGTCGGCCGCCGGTGGGGCGAACGTGCGCTGTGAGGGCACGGCGGGCGGTACGGGTGCGAGGGCAGGTGGCGCCGTGGGTTCGGGCGTGGTGGCGGGGGCGACGGCCACCCGCACAGGTGAAGCCGTGCCGCCGGACGTCGGGGGAACGGGCGTCGCCTCCGGGGTGGAGTGACCGGACTCGGCGGCCAGGAACGAGCCCCACCACTCGTTGTCGCGAGCCGTACGGGACCAGTAGGTACGCGAGACCCAGCGGACCTGGTCACCCTCACCGGCCAGGCAGCGCACGCGCCGCAGGTGCCCCGCCACTCCGAGGGCCTTCAACGCGCTGGAGACGGCCATCTGACCGTACAGCGGGAGGCTCTTGGCCAGCGACTTGATGTCCATGGCCGCGCCGTCGGGGAGGCGGTCGACGTACCCGGCGATGTACCGCTCGCGCTCCGGCATCGGGGCGAAGTCGTCGGTACGGGGCGCGCGTTGGCCTGGTGTGGTTCGTTTCCCGTAGCCCGGGCGCGCTTTCGCGTACGGGCGCGAGGATGCGGGTGCGCGAAGGGCAGGGCTAAGGTGCTCGGTAACCACGAGATCGTCCGTTCGATCTTGGGGTGAGACCCCGGCCTGGTGTTTCCGCACCGCGTCGGGGTCGATTCGTCGGTGGCACCGTAAGCAGGCGTGACGTTACGCCGCAAGTTGCTCACAGTTAGTCATACCGGCAGGCCGTGACGGGGCAGGGAGGGTGGGGAGGTTTTCCCAAAACCCTTCTTCTGCCTACCGGGTGAACAGCATCGCTCGGCCCTCGAAGCTCGCATCCCGGCCCTCGAATCCCGAGGCTCAAGCGCCGGGCCCGCGCCCGTGATCGCGTCCCTCCGACGAGTGAACGAGCCGATTCCGGCGCTCGAAGCCCGGCTCTTGAGCGCCGGGTGTCGGGCCACTCCTTCGATGGAACGCGGCGGGAATCGGGTGCGTGCGCAGGGGCGGCTCGTTACGGTGCCCGAGTGGGACGAGCCGGGGCGGGCGCTGCCTCCGGGCCGGGCGCCGTCGGTGTGGCGGGTGCCTGAAGAGCCCTTCTTCGCAGACTGGTTGTACGTGATGGGCCAGGCGTGTACGTACGTGGACAGGCGGGTGGCGATGACACAGGACGAGGCGGCCGTGGACGAGGGGGCGGTGACCTCGTCGGAGCCGAGGCCGGAGGGCAAGCCGGAGAACGGCGTGGCGGTCGCCTTCGGGAGACAGCTGAAGCTTCTCCGGGTGCGGGCGGGGCTGGACCGGGCGGAGTTCGGGAAGCGGCTGGGGTACGCGGCGCAGTCGGTGGCCTCGTTCGAGCAGGGGCGACGCATCCCGCAGCCGGAGTTCGTCGACAAGGCGGACCGGGTGCTGGAAGCTGGTGGGCTGCTGGTGGCGTTGAAGGAGGAGCTCGCGCGGTCGCAGTATCCGGCGTTCTTCCGGGACATGGCGCGCTTGGAGGCAAGAGCGGTGGCCCTCTGTGTGTACGGCCTCTACGCAGTGCCGGGCCTTTTGCAAACGGCAGACTATGCGCGGGCGGGATTCCAGCAGGAACGCCCGCTGCTTGAGGACGAGGTCATTGAGCAGGGAGTCACTGCTCGGCTGGTCAGGCAGGGGATCTATGACCGACGTCCTGCGCCACTTCTGAGCTTCATTGTGGATGAGGCCGTAATCCGCAGGCCGATCGGTGGTCGATCAACGCTACTTGGCCAGTTGGAACGCATGCTGCGCCTTGCTGAGAAGCGCAACGTTGAAGTGCAGGTGATGCCCTTGGACCGAGAGGATCATGCAGCACTCGGAGGGCCGTTCACGTTGATCGACACCGAGCAGGGGCAGCGCATCGCCTATGCCGAAGTGCAAGGTGACAGCCGTCTCTACACAGGCCGTGCAGCGGTCCGCGAACTTGAAGCCCGCTATGGCATCATCCGGTCACAGGCTCTCACTCCTCGTGAGTCCTCGAAGTTCATCGAGAAACTTCTGGGAGAGAAATGACCGTGCGCCCCACCAGGCTGTCGACCCCCGATTTGGCGTGGTTCAAGAGCAGTTACAGCACCGGGAACGGTGGCGAGTGTGTGGAAGTTGCTTGGCGGAAGAGTAGCTACAGCAGCGGCGAAGGCGGCGAGTGCATGGAGTTCGCCGCCGCAGCCACCCACGTGCACGTCCGGGACTCGAAGCAGGTCGGCGGTCCCGTGCTGACCATTGCACCAGGCGCGTGGGCCGGTTTCGTCGGGCTCGTCGCCAGCTGAGCAACGTACGGCGGCATGCCCCGTCCCTCCAGTATCGGGACGGGGTGTTCGTCCTCAGTGTGACGATGTGTCCGCTCGACGGCACTGCACGCAAGCGACTACCCGGCGCCTGCAAGGCGGCCCAAGTCGTGCCATGCCCACACGGGATGAACGCCGGCCAACTCGGCGTCGAACTGGCGGCCTTACTGAAGGGAGAGCCACATGTCGACGCTCTCGATCTCCCCTTCGCGGAAGACGCCGGCCGGTTTGAATCCCGCCTTCTCGTAGGCGCGGATCGCCCGGACGTTGGAGGTCTGGGTGCCACCGAAGAGGATGACGTGCCGGTGTCCGCGCCGGCGCA
The DNA here is from genome assembly GCF_045162755.1 of Streptomyces sp. NBC_01012. Taxonomy (NCBI): domain Bacteria; kingdom Bacillati; phylum Actinomycetota; class Actinomycetes; order Kitasatosporales; family Streptomycetaceae; genus Streptomyces; species Streptomyces sp. NBC_01012. Next base: position 6,754,798 of record NZ_CP108688.1, read on the forward strand.
GGACGTCGAGCGCTCCCTTCAGCAGCTCGGTCCCGAGGCCGTTGCCTTGCACATGGTCGGCGACGACGGGGGCGATGCGGCAGTCCGTGCCGTCCTCGATGGTCCACCCGCGACTGCGGTAGCGCGCCTTCTCGTCCTCCGGGATGGCGAACTGGGCCAGCAGATACGCCACCACGCGATCGTCACGGGCATCCGCCAGCACGAAACGCAGCGCGGTCGCATCGTCGAGAGCGGAGCAGACCCGCTCAGCTTCGGCCCGGTCGAGCGGGTGTGGGTTGTAGCGCTGCCTGGTTTCCGCCGAGAGTGCTTCGAGGAATTCGCCGAAGCCGGCGGCGTCGCTGTTCCGTAGGGGACGCAGGACGGCGACGGCACCGTTGGTCCCCGAGACCGGCCTCGCGGGGAACGGGGGCGCGGTGGATTCAGTCATGTCGCGCAGCGTAAATCAGTCTGACCCGGGGGGCGGACAGCTGCTGTCGTGCCGCATCTCCGGTGCCGGCGCGGCCCTGCCGCCGCCGGCGAGGCGCTGTCGGCGGCAGCAGGGTGTGCGGGGTGTGGGGCGGCGGGTCAGTGGAAGCTCAGGGAGGCGGAGCCGGGTTCGAGGGAGACCGAGGACGGACAGAGGAAGCTGCCCGAGCTCTTCGATGCGGTGAACGTCTGGTTGAGGTAGGTGCGCGTGGAACCGTCGCGGCTCCATCCGACGTTCGTGGCCGTGTAGGAGCAGGAGACGATGCTCTGGTTCACCGTGATGTCGATGAGGTCGGACGTCGCGGTCCCGGCCGCGTCGTCGAAGGCGAGCGTCGAGTCGCTGTTGAGGGTGGCGCTCGCGCCACCTGTGCAGCTCACGCCGCTGTTGACGCTGGCGTGGTCGATGGTCAGGCCGGAGGGCGGGTCGGCGCTGGCGGTGGCGTCGGCCCAGGTGCAGGTGCTGCCCGCCACCGTGATGGAGCCGTCGACCTTCTGGGAGGCCGCGAGGTCCGTCGCGCTTGCTGCGGTGGAGGCGGCGGCAACGGCCGCGACGGCCAGGGCGGTGACGCAGGAGAGTTTCGGTGCGAGCCTCATGTCACTCCTTTTTGCCGCGTTCGTGTGGGCGTGCGGCTGAGGTCCGCGCACGCGGCGGGGCGCGGGACCGGGCCTGTTCTGGACGGTCCCACAGAAGCCCTGGCATGTCATGAGCGCGACAAGTATTGGCCGGATGGCTTCCACGGGAGCGCGATCGGCGCCATGGGGCCTGGCGATCTGCGCCCACTCGTCGTCGGTGATCGACCGGAAACGCGGTGCAGGCGGGGGGCGTGTTCGTGCGGTGCTCGTGGGGCGACCCGGGGCAGTGCGCTGAGCCGCGTACGCCGCACGCCGTGTGACCTGTCCCACAGAAGTCACCCGTATGGACCGTTGCGCAACGTGGCAGAATGATTCCTGTACCAGCAGCAGCGCACTCCGGGGTCGGTGTAATTCCGAACCGGCGGTTATAGTCCGCGACCCGTCCGCATCCAGCGGCCGGTTGACCAGGTGAGATTCCTGGACCGACGGTGAAAGTCCGGATGGGAGGCAGTGCGCGGCGGGTTGTCACAGGTACGCCGCCGTAGGCGGACGGGTGTCCGGGGGATGTTCCGGACCATCTCGTCCGTACATGGTTTCCGGCGTTTCCTGCTGCGGCTCGCTTCATCTGTCGTCATCGACAGGCCCCGGAGTCCGTGCCCGAAGAGGCAGGAGGACCCGGTGGCCACCGCAGCCGAAGCAACCGCCATGCGGCGAGCGATCACGCTCGCAGCCCGCGGAACCGGCGCCACCAGCCCGAATCCGGTCGTCGGCTGCGTCATTCTCGACGCGGCCGGGGAACAGGCCGGCGAAGGCTTCCATCAGCGCGCCGGAGGGCCGCACGCCGAGATCCACGCCCTGCGCGCGGCCGGCGAGCGCGCCCGGGGCGGCACCGCCCTGGTCACCCTCGAACCCTGTAACCACACCGGACGCACCGGACCCTGCGCCCAGGCGCTCGTCGAGGCCGGCGTCCGTCGTGTCGTGTACGCGGTCAGTGACCCGAACCCGCAGGCCACCGGCGGTGCGGACACCCTGCGCGCCGCAGGTGTCCAGGTCGAGCAGGGGCTCATCGCCGACGAGGCGGAGGCCGGCAACATCGCCTGGCTCACCTCGGTCCGCCTCGGCCGTCCGTACGTCCGGTGGAAGTACGCCGCGACCCTGGACGGCCGGATCGCCGCCGCCGACGCCACCAGCCGCTGGATCACCTCGCCCGAGGCCCGCGCCGACGTCCACCGGCTGCGTGCCGAGGCCGACGCCGTGGTGGTCGGCTCCGGTACCGCCCGCGCCGACGACCCGCAGCTGGGCGTACGTGGCATAGAGGGCGCCGTCCAGCCGCTGCGAGTGGTCGTCGACACCGGCGCCACCGCCGTCCGGCCGGGGGCCCGGGTGCTCGACGGGTCCGCGCCCACCCTGATCGCGGTCGCCGAGGACGCCGAGACAGGGCACCTCCCCGAGGACGCCGTGCTGCGCCTGCCGCGCTCCGCCACCGGGCCCGGCCTGGACATCGGCGCGCTGCTCGCCGCCCTCCAGGCCCGCGGCGTCCGTTCCGTACTCCTCGAAGGCGGGCCGGTCCTGGCCGGCTCCTTCGTCGCCGCCGGAGCGGTCGACACCGTCGTCGGCTATCTGGCTCCGGTCCTCCTCGGCGCGGGCCCCACGGCCCTCGCCGACGCCGGAATCTCCACCATCTCCCAGGCGTTGCGCCTCGATGTGACCGAGACCGTCCGTATCGGCCCCGATCTGCGCATCACCGCCGTCCCCGTTCCTGCTCGGAAGGGAAACTGAGTGTTCACCGGAATTGTCGAAGAACTGGGTGAGGTCACCGGCGTCGAGAAGCTCGACGACGCCTCCCGCTTCCGACTGCGCGGCCCCGTCGTGACCGAGGGTGCCAAACACGGCGACTCCATCGCCGTCAACGGCGTCTGCCTCACCGTCGTGGACCTCGGGGACGACGAATTCACCGCCGACGTCATGGCCGAGACCCTGGACCGCTCCAGCCTCGGCGCGCTCGCTCCTGGCTCCCGCGTCAACCTGGAGCGCCCCATGGCGCTCGGCGGTCGGCTCGGCGGACACCTCGTCCAGGGGCATGTGGACGGCACGGGCCACATCGTCGAGCGCCGGATCTCGGAGAACTGGGAGCTCGTCAAGATCTCCCTGCCCGACGGCCTGGCCCGCTACGTGGTGGAGAAGGGCTCGATCACGGTCGACGGTGTGAGCCTGACCGTTGTGGACGCGGGCACCGACCACTTCACGATCAGCCTCATCCCCACCACCCTGGCGCTGACCACGCTCGGCATCAAGGAGCCGGGCGACCCGGTCAACCTGGAGGTGGACGTCCTCGCGAAGTACGTCGAACGGCTGCTCGGCCACGGCCACGGCGCCGCGCCGGAATCCGGGGAGCCGGTCTCATGAGCCCCCTGGACTGGCTGAACTCGGAGGCCTTCACCGTCCTCGGTCAGCACATCATCTGGTCGGACATGCTCGGCAACACCATCGGTCTGGCAGCCCTGGCGCTCGGCTGGCTCCGCTCCATCTGGACCTGGCCCGCCCAGCTCCTGTCCGGCGCGGTCCTGGTCGCCGCCAATGTCTCCGTGCAGCAGGCGGGCAGCGTCGGCAAGCAGCTGATCGTCATCGCCGTCGCCGTCTGGGGCTGGCAGCAGTGGACCCGGGGCAGGCAGCAGGCGCAGGACGGATCCATCGCCGTGCGCTTCGCGAGCTGGCGTGAGCGCGGATACCTGCTGGGTGGCGCCGTCGTCGGCACCCTCGCGGTCGGAGGCCTCTTCACCGCCTTCCCCTCGCTCTCCTGGAGCCCGTGGGCGGACGCGTACATCTTCGCCGGGACGCTCGTCGCGATGCTGGCCCAGGCGCGCGGCATGGTCGAGTTCTGGTTCGCCTGGCTGCTCGTCGACCTCGTCGGCGTACCGCTCAACTTCCACAGCGGACTCGCCTTCTCCGGTCTCATCTACGTCGTCTACGGCGCCCTCGTCCTGTGGGGCATGCGCGACTGGTGGCTGCGTACGCGGACACCCGCTCTGGAAGGAGCCACAGCATGACTGCCCAGCCCACCTGGTTGCACCACCGCCCCGTCGAGGACCTCTCGCTCGACCCCGTCGAGCAGGCGATCCGTGACATCGCCGCCGGACGACCCGTCGTGGTCGTCGACGACGAGGACCGGGAGAACGAGGGCGACCTCGTCATCGCCGCCGAGAAGGCGACCCCCGAGATCGTCGCGTTCATGATGAGCGAGTGCCGCGGTCTGATCTGCGCGCCCATGGAGAACGACGAGCTGGACCGCCTCGAACTCCCTCAGATGGTCACGCACAACACCGAGTCGATGAAGACGGCCTTCACCGTGTCCGTGGACGCCTCGGGGGAGCACGGGGTGACCACCGGGATCTCCGCGGCCGACCGCGCCACCACGCTCCGGATGCTGGCGGGCGGCGCGGCGGGACCCGGCGACTTCGTACGCCCCGGCCATGTCTTCCCGCTCCGCGCCCGTACCGGCGGTGTCCTCGTCCGCAACGGCCACACCGAGGCGGCCGTCGACCTGGCCAGGCTCGCCGGGCTGCGGCCCGCGGGCGCGATCGTCGAGATCGCCGGTGAGGACGGGGTGATGCTGCGGCTTCCCGAGCTCGTCCCGTTCGCCCGCAAGCACGGCCTCACGATCATCTCCATCGAGGACCTGATCGCCTACCGCCGCAGCTCCGAGCCCACCGTGCGCCGCGAGGCCGAGGTCAGGCTGCCCACCGCGTTCGGCCCGTTCACCGCCTACGGCTACCGGTCCGTCGTCGACGGCGTCGAGCACGTCGCACTCGTCCACGGCGACATCGGTGATGGCCAGGACGTCCTGGTCCGGGTCCACTCCGAATGCCTGACAGGCGACATCTTCCAGTCCCAGCGCTGCGACTGCGGCCCTCAGCTGCACACCTCCATGGAACGCGTCGCCGCCGAGGGCCGCGGGGTCGTCGTCTATCTGCGCGGGCACGAGGGCCGGGGCATCGGACTGCTGTCCAAGCTGCGCGCCTACGAGCTCCAGGAGCGCGGCTCCGACACCCTGGACGCCAATCTCGAGCTCGGGCTGCCCGCCGACGCCCGGGACTACGCGGCGGGTGCCCAGATCCTGAGCGACCTGGGCGTACACAGCCTGCGCCTGATGACCAACAACCCGGACAAGACCGCCGCGCTCGTACGGCACGGTCTCAGGATCACCGGGCGTGAGCCCATGCCCGTCCAGGCCGGCGAGCACAACCTGCGGTACCTGCGCACCAAGCGGGACCGGATGGGTCACGACCTGCCCTGGCTCGACGCCCCGGCGTCCGCCTGCGGCAACCAGTGAGTAAGCACCTACGAGCCAGAAGAACCCGCAGAACCACAGAACAGGAGAGACATGAGCGGCAAGGGCGCACCCGAACTGTCCGTACGCAACTGCGGCGACCTGCGGGTGGCGGTGATCGCGGCCCAGTGGCACGAGCAGGTCATGGACGGCCTCGTCGACGGGGCCCTGCGCGCCCTGCGCGACCTGGGCATCGACGAGCCGACCCTGCTCAGGGTCCCCGGCAGCTTCGAGCTCCCGGTGGTGGCCAAGGTGCTCGCCGGCCGTGGCTACGACGCGATCGTCGCGCTCGGGGTGATCATCCGGGGCGGCACCCCGCACTTCGAGTACGTCTCCCAGGGCGTGACCAACGGCCTGACCCAGGTCACCGTTGACACCGGCGTGCCCGTCGGATTCGGCGTGCTCACCTGTGACGACGAGGCGCAGGCCCTGGACCGGGCCGGACTCGAAGGCTCCAACGAGGACAAGGGGCACGAAGCGGTCACCGCGGCCGTGGCCACGGCCGCCACCCTGCGCACCGTCAGCGAACCCTGGCGCTGAGCGGGGGTCCGGGACCCCGTATTCTAAGGACCATCATGGCCAACAAAACCTTCGAAGAACTCTTCGCCGAGCTCCAGCTCAAGGCCGCCGACGGCGACCCCTCCACCTCCCGCACCGCCGAGCTGGTGGGCAAGGGCGTGCATGCCATCGGCAAGAAGGTCGTCGAGGAGGCCGCAGAGGTCTGGATGGCCGCCGAGCACGAGGGCAAGGAAGCCGCAGCCGAGGAGATCTCGCAGCTGCTCTACCACGTCCAGGTGATGATGGTCGCCCGGGGGATCTCCCTCGACGACGTCTACGCCCACCTCTGAGCCACCCCGCACGTAGTTCGAACACCCTTCCGCACATCCCTCCGCACAAAGGAAACCCGACCTCATGCTGCGCATCGCCGTCCCCAACAAGGGTTCTCTCTCCGGACCTGCGATGGCGATGCTTCATGAGGCGGGCTACCAGCAGCGCAAGGAGTCGAAGGAACTCGTCCTGGTCGACCCGACCAACGAGGTCGAGTTCTTCTACCTGCGGCCGCGTGACATCGCGATCTACGTCAGCTCCGGCCGCCTGGACATCGGCATCACCGGCCGTGACCTGCTGCTGGACTCAGGCGCCGAGGCCGAGGAGATCCTCCAGCTCGGCTTCGCACGCTCGACCTTCCGCTACGCCACGAAGCCCGGCACGGCCACCGGACCCAAGGACTTCGACGGCATGACGATCGCCACGTCCTACGAGGGCATCGTCGAGGCGCACCTCGCCGACATCGGCGTCGAGGCCTCCGTCGTGCACCTCGACGGCGCGGTTGAGACGGCCGTGGAGCTCGGTGTCGCCCAGATCATCGCCGATGTCGTCGAGACCGGCACCAGCCTGCGTAACGCGGGACTCGAGGTCATCGGTGAGCCGATCATGACGTCCGAGGCCGTCGTGATCCGCCGCCGGGGCGCCGACCCGGAGGACGCCAAGGTCCAGCAGTTCCTGCGCCGCCTCCAGGGCGTCCTGGTCGCCCGTACCTACGTGATGATGGACTACGACTGCCGCGTCGAGCACCTGGAGCGGGCCGTCGCCCTCACCCCTGGTCTCGAGTCCCCGACCATCTCCCCGCTGCACCACGAGGGCTGGGTCGCCGTACGCTCCATGGTCGCGTCCAAGGAGGCCCAGCGGATCATGGACGACCTGTACGAGCTGGGTGCCCGCGCCATCCTCACCACGGCCATCCACGCCTGCCGCCTCTGACAGCCGGAGCCCGGCGCACCGAAGGACCCGGCACACCGAAGGACCCCAGCCCACCGAAGGACGACAGCGTCACCATGTCCGCCCCCACGCCCCGGTCATCCGAACTCCCGTCCCTGCCGGCCACCTTCAGGCCCACCCTCACCCGGGTGGTCCTGCTGACCGTGGGGGCGGCGATGTTCGTCGTCATCACGGTGGTCGCGCTCACGCTGGAGAACCTCGGCGCGGGGGAGCGCACCAGCTTCGTCTTCGTCGCCCTGCTCTTCTTCGCGGTCCTCGCGCTGCTCAGCCGACCCCGGATCACCGCCGACGAGACGGGAGTCACGGTCGTCAACATCGTCCGTACCCGCCGGCTGGCGTGGCAGGAGATCCTCCGCGTCAATCTGCGGTCCGGTGACCCGTGGGTCTTCCTCGATCTCAGTGACGGCACCAGCATGCCCGCCCTCGGAATCCAGCCCGGGATCGCCAAGGCAAAGGCCATCGCTGACGCCCGCACACTGCGTGCTCTCGCCGAATTCCACGGCAGCGGAGTGAAGGACGCCACGGAGAACAGCTGAGCCCCCTGCCCCGTTCGCCCCGATCCCGATTATTCTGGGGAGCGGTGGCGCACCGGGTGCGCCCCCGCCCCGCATCAGAAGGCCCTACGAGGCCGCGGGGCACTTTCCTGCGACCCAAGGAGTGACTCCCTCCAGCAATGGACGGATCTTCCGGTAGTACCTGCGCCGCCCCCTCTCCGGAGGCGGCGGCATGACCACCCCCCTGTTGCTGCTCATCGCGGCATTCCTTCTCATCCTCGCCAACGGATTCTTCGTGGCGGCCGAATTCGGCCTCGTCACGGTGGAACGGCCGGACGCCGAACGCGCCGCCGACGAAGGCGACCGCCGGGCGCGTACCGTCGTCGCCGCCCTGCGGGAACTCTCCTTCCAGCTCTCCGGCACCCAGCTGGGCATCACCATCACCTCACTGGTCGTGGGCATGCTCGCCGAACCCGCGCTGGCCCAGCTGCTGGCCGGACCGCTCACCGCTCTTGGGCTGCCCGGAGGCATCGCCCCCGGTGTGAGCGTGGTGGCCGGCATGCTGCTCGCCGCCGCCGTCCAGATGGTGATCGGCGAGCTCGTCCCGAAGAACTGGGCGGTCTCCAGGCCGCTCCAGGTCGCCCGGTTCGTCGCCGGACCCCAGCACCGCTTCTCCACCCTCCTGCGCCCGGTGATCACCGCCCTGAACACCGTCGCCAACCGGCTGGTCAGGCTGCTGGGGGTGGAGCCCACCGACGAACTCGCCTCGGCGAGGACCCCGGGCGAGCTCGTCTCGCTGGCCAAGCACTCCGCCGAGGCGGGCACCCTGGAGCAGGACACCGCCGATCTCTTCGTGCGGACCCTGTCCCTCGCCGGTCTCACCGCGCAGCACGTCATGACCCCGCGGGTGAAGGTCAGCGCGCTCCAGACGTCGGCGACCGCGGCGGACGTCCTCAACCTCACCCGGGCCACCGGCCTGTCCCGCTTTCCCGTCTACCGGGAGCGCATCGACGAGGTCGTCGGCATGGTCCATCTCAAGGACGCCCTGGCCGTTCCCTCCCAGGACCGGCTGCGGACTCCGGTGAGCCGCGTCGCCGTGGCACCGCTCCTGGTGCCGGAGACCCTGCCCGTCGAACAGCTGCTCCAGCGGCTGCGCAGCGAACAGCCGATCGCCGTCGTGGTCGACGAGTACGGCGGCACCGCGGGTGTCGTCACCCTGGAGGACATCATCGAGGAGCTCGTCGGTGAGGTCAGGGACGAGCACGACGCGGAGGGCGCCGACCGCCCCGAGCTGACGTCCGTCGTCGCCGAGGACGGCAGGGCCGGCTGGGACGTGGAGGGCAGCACCAGGGTCCTGACCCTGCGGCGGATAGGCCTCGACGTACCCGAGGGGCCCTACGAGACCGTGGCGGGCCTTGTCGCCGATCTGCTGGGCCGCATCCCCGCACCCGGTGACCGGGCCGAACTGCCCGGCTGGCGGATCTCCGTCCGCCAGGTCGGCCACTACCGCGCCGAACAGGTCCGCTTCGTCCGGCTGACCGACATACCGGCAGCCCCGGCGGAACGCCCTGAGCACCTCACCCAGGCCCTGCTGGAGGCCGTGCGATGAGCCTCGTACAGCTGCTCTTCGCCGGGCTCCTCGTGCTGGCGAACGGCTTCTTCGTCGGCGCCGAGTTCGCGCTCGTCTCCGTACGCCGCAGCCAGGTCGAACCCCTCGCGGCAGCCGGGTCGAGCCGGGCCAGACAGGTCATGTACGGCCTGGAGAACCTGCCGCAGATGATGGCCGCCGCACAGTTCGGCATCACCGTCTGCTCCCTCACGCTCGGCGCCGTCGCCGAGCCGACCGTCGCCCGCCTCCTGGAGCCGGTCCTCCACGCGGCGCACCTGCCCGACGGGCTCGTGCACCCGCTCGGCTTCGCGGTGGCCCTCGTCTCCGTGGTCTTCCTCCACCTCGTCATCGGCGAGATGGTTCCGAAGAACCTGGCGATGGCCGCGCCCGAGAAGACCGCGATGTGGCTCAGCCCCGGCCTGGTCGGCTTCGCCCGGCTGTGCAGGCCCGTCACCACGGCGCTCGGGGCCTGCGCCAGGCTCGTCCTGCGGCTCTTCAAGGTCGAGCCCAAGGACGAGGTCGAGGCCGTCTTCACCAGTGAGCAGCTCAACCGTCTGGTGGAGGACGCCGGCATGGCCGGTCTGCTGGAACCCGAGGCCCAGGAACGCCTGGGGGACGCCCTCGAACTGGGCAGCAGGCCCGTCACCGATGTGCTGCTCGACCGTGCGTCCCTGGTGACGGTCGCCCCCTCGGTCACCCCGCGCCGCATCGAGGAGCTGACCGTGCGGACCGGGTACTCGCGCTTCCCGGTCTGCGCGGAGGGCGGCGGCCCGTTCATGGGCTATCTGCACGTCAAGGACGTCCTGGAGCTGGAGGACGGCGAGCGGGCCGTTCCGCAGCACATCTGGCGCCCGATGGCCACCGTACGGGCGGAACTCCCCCTGGACGACGCCCTGACGGTCATGCGACGCGCGGCCACGCATCTCGCCCAGGTCGCCGACGCGTCGGGCAAGGTGCTCGGCCTGGTCGCCATGGAGGACGTCCTGGAGATGCTCGTCGGTGAGGTACGCGACCCGGCCCACCGGGTCTCGGTGCCCCGCCGCACCGTGGAGGTGCCGAAGGCCATGGCCCCGCTGGTCTGATCCGTACCGCTGCCGGACGGTCCCACCGGGATCCCACCACTGCCGGACGGTCCCACCGGGGCCGTCCGGCAGCCGCTTTCACAGGGCCCCCGGCTCCGGCTTCCCCCGGTCCGCAGGACCCCGCCCCGACAGCACCTCGCCGTACGCCTGCATCAGGTCGGGCAGCCGCAGCGTGGCCAGGTCGTCGCGGGTCGGCGCGGCGGCGTAGCCGGACAGCCGCAGATCACGGTAGGCGCAGCTCTTCTCGTACAGGGTGCGCAGGAAACGGCCGTTGCCCAGCTCGTCGATCCAGCCCTGGTCGACCACGTGCCCGCTGACACTGCGCAGCTCGTCGAGGGACTCCTCGTCCCATACGTCGCCGTTCTCGGCGGCCAGCACCTCGCCGATCGCGGTGAGTTCGAGGGGCCGGTAGCTCGGGAAGTCGACCCGCGTGGTGAAGCGGGAGGAGAGCCCCGGGTTGGTGGAGAGCAGCCGGTCCATGCCCTCCGGATAGCCGGCGAGTATGACCACCAGATGGTCCCTGTTGTCCTCGGCGCGCTTGAGGAGGACCTGCAGGGCCTCGTCCCCGTACGCGTCGCCCTTGCTGTAACCGGAGTTGGACAGGCTGTACGCCTCGTCCACGAACAGCACCCCGCCGAGCGCCGAATCGATCAGCTCGTTGGCCTTCACCGCGGTCTGCCCGAGGAACTCGCCCACCAGGTCGGAGCGTTGGGCCTCCACCAGATGGTCGCCGCCGAGGAGTCCGAGGGCGTAGAACACCCGGCCCAGGATGCGGGCGACCGTGGTCTTCCCGGTCCCGGACGGCCCCGAGAAGACGAAGTGGCGCTTCGGCGGCTGCACGGGCAGGCCCTGCTCCGCGCGCAGACGCGCCATGTTCAGCTGCGCGGACAGCGCCTTGACCTGGCGCTTCACGGGTTCGAGCCCGACCATGCGCTCAAGCTCGGCCAGGGCCTCGGCGAGCAGCACCGGGTCGCTCGGCCCTGCCGGGAACGCGGCAGCCCGCTGTGCTCCCGGCTTCTCGCGTGCCCCGCCACCGGGTCCGGCGGGCGGCACCGCGGCACCGGGCAGGACCTGCGGATCGCCGCCGAGCCAGGGGTCACGGCCCTCGGCCAGGTCCGTGCCGAGCGCGATGTCGCCGTCCGTCTGCGCGCCCGTACCGATGCCGTCCGATCCGAAGCCGGCCAGTGACACCGCGGCGAGGTCGGCGGCCTCGTCGTAGCCGTCGCCCTCGGAGATCGCCGCGAGCCGGGCCGAGGTGTCCATGAAGGCCGGGTCCACGCGGTGCACCGCCCGGTACAGGGGCAGGGCCGCCGCGCTGCGCCCTGTGCCCTCATGGGCCCGCGCCAGCCAGTAGCGCAGCTCCTTGCGCTGCGGCTGCTCGCTGCGACAGCGCATCAGCGCGGCGGACAGAAGGGGCTCAGCCTGCCCGTACATCTCCAGGCGCACCCGCGCCATGCCGCCGAAGAGGCCGGCCTCGATACCGAGCAGCGGATCGTCGACGAGCTGCTCCGTCGTGCGCACCAGCTGCTCCCAGTCCTTGACCAAATAGGAGCGGCAGGCGTGCAGAAAACGCACCTGCGGATCGGCGTCCACGGGCGGCAGGCCTGCCAACGCCCGGTCGAGCTCCGGCACATGACGACCGTCCAGCCAGTGCGAGGCGTGCGCGAGGAGCAGATCGCGCGGGCTCTCCAGTACCGGCTGTACCCACCACCCCAGCCAGTACCACGAGTTGAGCGTGCGGCGGTGGCGGGTGCGCTGCTCGCCGAAGCGGTCGCGATGGCGGTACATGCGGAGCAGCGCCGTGGTCGTGTCGATCCGCAGCGCGTGCAGCCCCAGCCAGCCGTCGGCCATGCCGGGGTCGAACCGCACCGCGGTTCTGAACTCCTCCTCGGCCTGTGGGTACGCCCCCATGGTGTAGGCGTCCACCCCACGCAGCCAGGCAAGGTCGGCCGGGGCCTGCGCGCCCGGCGTGCCGATGTCCATCAGGTCCCCCACAAACCGTGCCCCAGAATGTCCCGCCCGCACAGCATGCCCAGCTCGGCGCAGCTAATCACCGTGCCGGGGACGGGAATTGACCACACCCGAGACGCATCGTACCTGCGCGAAGAGGGAGTGGTCAGGTGCGTATCCGGCGCTTCGGACCGCGGTGACCCAGGGTGAGACGGGGCCCGGTGCGGCGGGGGTGAGAGGGCAGAACGAAGCCCCCGATCACGGGGGAACAACCGGGGGCTTCGCGTCCGTGTGGGCTCCGAAAAGCCGCACATTGAGAACGTAAGACCTGTACGGGCCGTCGGTCAAGCCGAGTTGGGGTGGTTCCGGGGCTTTTCCCTACCGGCCGGTATGCCGTCCCTCAAATTTCACTGTCCGTGACGAAGTGACTCGTCCCCGCTGTCGGGTGAGGCCCTTTCAGCCACACGTATCCCGCAGGCATCCGGCGTATCACCGCGTCCGCGAAGGGATATGAGGGGTCGTCGGCGAAATGCCGCCGCTCCGCGACGGTCCAGCCGTCCCAGAAATCCGAGAGCCCGGGACCGTCACGACGCCGGCCCCGCTCCCAGGACACCTCACGGTCCCCTTCCATCCACAGCAGCCCGGCGAGGTACGGGCGCACCGCCGACCGGCCCGCACCCACCCCCTCGATCAGCGTCACGGGAGCGGGGTTCAGCGTCCTCGGCGGCCCGAACCGCCGGGCCGTCCAGTCGTAGGCCGCGTAGCGCGCGGGCTCTCCCCGGGCGAACGGATCCAGGACCTGCGCCCGGAGCCTGTCCGTCCAGGAGAAGAGCTCCTCATGCGTGGCCAGGTCGTCCAGGTGCAGTACGGGCGCGTCCCCGAGCGCGGAGGCCAGACGGCCGGCGAAGGTGCTCTTGCCCGACCCGGCGTGCCCGTCGACCGCGATCAGCCGCACGGGCCCGCAGGACGGGGGCAGGGAGCGCAGCCGGCGCGCGTGATCCGCCAGGTCGTTCATCCCTCCACCTTACGGAACCACGGCTTCCCCCGGGCCCGCGCAGGTCACGCCAGTGGACCAGACCAATATTGCTACCGCGGCACGGAGCGAATCACTGGCAGGACCCGGCCCCGACCGGCGATAGTTGGCGCACCGATCGGCACCCGCAGCCCCAATCCGCTCACACGACCGGGGGTCTCGCCCATGACCAGACCGACTTCACGCAGGACCGTGCTCACCGCCGCACTCGCGGCAGCGGCCGGAGCAGGCACCGTCGCCTCCGCCGGCCCGTCGAGCGCCACTGTCTCCCGTACCCCCTCATCACCGGCGGCGGCCTCGCTCGTGGACAACCGTTTCTGGACGACGTACACCGACTGGCGCTGCGGCTCGTCCGCCGGAACCCGTGCGGTCGGCGGCGACCGGCCGGGCCTGGTGATCTCCACCCCCGCAGGGAGCACCGACTACACCGACCCGCACACCGGCACGACGGGCACCTGGGAGTACGGGACGTGGACCTCCCCGGTCCACCGCTCGGCCGTCCCCGCCACCGAGGTGATCGCCTCCTGGAACGCCCACACCCCGCAGGGCACCTGGATCCAGGTCGAGCTGCGCGGCGGCTACGCGGACGGGACGGACACCCCCTGGTACGTGATGGGGCGCTGGGCCGCCGGTGACACGGACATCCGCCGCACCTCCGTGGACGACCAGACCGACGGCCGGAGCTCGGTCTGGACCGACACCCTCGCCCTGGACGACGCGGCGAGCGGGCCCCGGCTGGTGTCCTACCGCCTGAGGCTCACCCTCCACCGCACCCCCGGCACCACCCTCACCCCCACGGTGTACCGGGCCGGCGCCATGGCGTCGGACGTCCCGGACCGCTTCACCGTCCCCGCCACCGCACCGGGCGCGGCCCGTGAGCTGGAGGTGCCGCGTTACTCGCAGAACCTCCATGTGGGGGAGTACCCGGAGTACGACAACGGGGGCGAGGCCTGGTGCAGCCCCACCTCCTCGCAGATGATCATCGAGTACTGGGGCCGCACCCCGACCCCCGAGGACCTGGCCTGGGTGAAGCCCGGCATCGAGGACCCGCAGATCTGCCACGCGGCCCGCTACACCTTCGACAACCAGTACGAGGGATGCGGCAACTGGCCCTTCAACGCCGCCTACGCCGCGACGTACAGGGACATGAACGCCGTGGTCACCCGGCTCGGTTCGCTGACCGACGTGGAGAAGCTGATCACCGTGGGCATCCCGGTCATCACGTCCCAGTCGTTCCTCGCCGATGAGCTGGCCGGGGCGGGGTACGGAACATCGGGCCATCTGATGACGGTCATCGGCTTCACGGCCGACGGCGACGTGATCGCCAACGACCCGGCGTCACCGTCCAACGAGGCGGTGCGCCGCGTCTACCGGCGGCGCGAGTGGGAGAACATCTGGCTCCGCACCAAGCGCCACGACGCGGAGGGGCAGGTCAAGAGCGGTACGGGAGGGGTCTGCTACGTCTACTGGCCCGTCGGCCCGACAGCAGGTCAGGCCGGCGTGCTGCGCTCGCTCGGCCTGACCTGAGCTCCGCCCGACCGAGCGGGCGGCGGTGAGGGCCCCCGCCAGGGTCGGGCCCTCACCGTCGGTCCGGGGTCAGACGCGGTCCGCCGCGATGAGGACGTACTGGAAGGACCCGTCCTTGTACGAGTTGATGAAGGCCTCCTCGATTCCCGTGACCAGCGAGGACGTGGCCCTCAGCTCCCAGTAGGGGAGTGTGTCGGGGGTGAGGTCCACGACGGCCTGCGGCACGAGACGGTTGTCGGCCATGGCGCGCAGGTACTCGCGGCGCGAGTGGATGTTGCATTCGAAGTGGGCGTTGATCTGGGACACCCACTTCGAGGGCTGGCCGTAACGCGGGTTCCAGCAGCCGGTGATGGTCACGTAGCGACCGCCGACCTCGAGGACACGGGAGTGCTCGGCGAAGAGGTCGTGCAGGTCGACGTACATGCTCGACTCGTTGTTCCACGAGGCCGCGGCCGAGCCGGTCTCGAACGGCGTGGAGAGCATGTTGCAGACCCGGGCACGGACATGGTCCTGGATGCCGATCTCCCGGGCACGGCCGTTGGCGAAGTCCGCCTGCTTGGCCGAGAGCGTGACGCCTTCGACCTTGCAGCCGAAGCGCTGGTGAGCCATCACCATCGAGCCGCCACGCCCGCAGCCGGCATCCAGCAGGGTGTCGTTCCCGCCGATGTCACCGAGGTGACCCAGAAGGTACTCGGCCTGCGCCGACTCCAGCCTGTGCAGCTCGGCGATCAGCTTCTTCTCGCTCTCGCTGTCCTCGGCACCGCCGAGAGCGGCGTGGTCCACCTCGCCGATGCCGTAATGGTGGTGGTAGAGCCCGTCGACGTCGCCGAGCCGCAGGTTCACGGGCCTGGCCTCACCGTCCCAGTAGCGGGCGATGTCTCCCTGGTAGGGGGACGCCGGGCTGGGGATCCGCACGGAGCCCGAGGTGTCGGTGGCGGCGGGGGCGAGTTCGGTGTGGGTCACAGATGAGTCCGTTCTTTACCAGAAATCGGGCAGGCTGTAGCGGTAGGTGTTGTTCTGGTGCCAGTTGTGGTTGCCGTCGACCCAGGCGGCCACTCCCCGGAGGAAGCGGTGCACGCCGGGTGCCGGACAGGCCTCGGCCAGGGCCGCGGCCTCGCTCTCGAAGTCGTGCATGAGGTCGTTGTGGACCTCGACCGACTTCAGGTAGGCGTCCCGGTCGGAGAGGCCCTCCCGTTCGGCGATCACCACCGGAAGGTTCAGGTGATGGCCGGGAGCGTCGAGTTCCTTCGTGTAGGAGTAGAGGTCGTTGACGATGGTCGTCGCGTTCCCCGCGAGCGCGATGACCTTCTGCAGGCCGGGCTGGGCGTGCAGGTCCGCGGGCAGTTCGTAGCCGCCGACGGTGTCGGTGATGGTCGGGCAGGGGCGGAAGTTGTTGAACTGGCGCATCGCCAGGTACTCCCACACCTCGGGGACGTGATCCAGCTGGGCCCAGGCCGCTTCGGCGAGGTAGCCCATGTGCAGCCGGGCCATGTCGTGCCGGTACC
The DNA here is from genome assembly GCF_045162755.1 of Streptomyces sp. NBC_01012. NCBI lineage: Bacteria > Bacillati > Actinomycetota > Actinomycetes > Kitasatosporales > Streptomycetaceae > Streptomyces > Streptomyces sp. NBC_01012. The sequence goes on from NZ_CP108688.1 coordinate 6,771,142, forward strand.
GGTCCGCCTGGGAGGCGCTGGCCGCCCGTACGAAGTACTCCATGGCGGAGCGGTAGGCGCGCCGGGGCGCGTCCGCGTGGAGCGACTCCGCCCACTGCGGCTGGTACTCCTTCGTCGTGTACAAGGGGTCCAGTGCCGTGTGCGCCAGCAGAAGCCTTTCGCCGAGGCCCACGGGCGAACCTCCGTGGTCCTCGCAGTAGCAGTCGTCCACCGCGTTCTCGGCCACCATCAGGCGCGTGGCGAGCATGAGGTGGTCGACAGTGGGCGCGTCCGGATGGCAGCCGACCATGTAGCGGCCCACGGAGAAGCCGTCGAACTGCTCCTCCCAGTCATCGGGATACAGCGAGACCTCGTCCAGCGCCCAGGCCTTGATCCTTCGGCTGACCTCCTCGACCCGCACCGGGTCGGGCTCGGGCACGGGGTGGTGGTAGAGGCCCGGGACCGGCGTCCCTTCCGCTGTGGCCGTCGGCGGGGAAGACGGTGTGTGCTGCTCGTCCCGCGGGAACAGGCGCAGGCCCGCCGTGCCCAGACCGCTGGGGCCACGCAGGATCCGTTCCAGGCCGGCGCCCACGGTCGCCACCTCGGCCGGCGGGGCGGCTGGGAGGGGACGGGCGGCCAGGGCGGACACGGAGGTCACGGGCGGGGCGGGCCGGGAGGGCACGCCGGGCAGGCCGCCGGTCATGCCCTTGATGTCGATGGTGTGCGTGGCGGCGGAGCCGAGCAGGTGCGCCCCGGAACGGGAAGCGGCCTCCGGCAGGCTCGACTGTGGTGGTGGCAGCTCAGGTGCGGGCATCCATGGCTCCTTGGTGGGGATGTGCGGTGTCCCGAAGCCTTCCGGGGGCCGGTGCGACCGTGCCCGGAGGTCTCGGTCCTGGGCCTTCCGGGCGTGGGACCGTTGCTACCTGGGCCAGCGGGCGATCTGCACGTTCTCCATCACGCCGACCGCGTCCGGCACGAGGATCGCGGCCGAGTAGTAGGTGGTGACGAGGTAGGACGTGATCGCCTTCTCGTCGAGGCCCATGAACCGGACCGACAGGCCCGGTTCGTACTCGTCCGGCAGCCCGGTCTGGTGCAGACCGATGACGCCCTGGTTCTCCTCGCCGGTACGCATGGCGAGGATCGAGCTGGTCTTCTCCTTGGTGACGGGGATCTTGTTGCAGGGGAGGATCGGAACCCCTCGCCAGGCAGGGACCTGCTGACCGCCGAGGTCGGCGTGGTCCGGATAGATCCCTCGTGCGTTGAACTCACGCCCGATCGCCGCGATGGTCCGGGGGTGCGCGAGGAAGAACTTGGTGCCGCGGCGCCGGCAGAGGAGTTCGTCCATGTCGTCCGGGGTCGGCGGGCCAGAGTGCGTCTGGATGCGCTGCTTGAAGTCGGCGTTGTGGAGCAGGCCGAACTCCCGGTTGTTGATCAGCTCGTGTTCCTGGCGCTCGCGCAGCGCCTCGATGGTGAGCCTGAGCTGTTCCTCGGTCTGGTTCATCGGCCCGTTGTAGAGGTCGGCGACCCTCGTATGGATCCGCAGGATGGTCTGCGCGACCGAGAGCTCGTACTCCCTCGGCCTCAGTTCGTAGTCGACGAACGCGCCCGGTAGCTCCTGCTCGCCCACGTGGCCGGCCGACATCGCGATCTCGGCCTCGCCACGATGGTTCTGCCGCCGGTGGGAGAGCGACGAGAACGCGTCGAGGTGGGCCCGGAGGCTGGATGCCGTGGACAGCACTGCCGCGAAGTCCGCGCGGGACAGAGTGAGCAGGGTGCCCGACGTCTCGGCCGTGGCGGTGGTCTCCCAGCGGGCGTCCTCGTCCAACAGCGCGTTCTCCCCGAACCGGTCGCCGTCGGCCAGTACGTCCAGGGCGACCTCGTCGCCGTAACTTCCGACGGAGGTCTGGTTGATGCGGCCGTGGGCGATCAGATGGAGCTTGTCCGCGGGTGCCCCGCGCTCGACCAGCGTCTCGCCGGCGCGGAACTCGCGCTGCACGCACCGGTCGGCGATGGCGGTCAGGACGTCCACGTCGTCGAAGCCCCGGAGCAGGGCCAGTTCGCCGAGTTCCCGGGGGATGACGCGGACGTCCGCGCCGTCCTGGACGAATTCGATGGTGCCGTCGCCGACGGTGTAGCTCAGGCGACGGTTCACCCGGTACGCGCCGCCCTTGGTCTCCACCCAAGGGAGCATGCGCAGCAGCCAGCGGGAGGAGATCTCCTGCATCTGCGGCGCGGACTTGGTGGTGTTGGCGAGGTTGCGGGCAGCCGCCGTGCCCAGGCTGGACTGCCGGGGCAGCTCCAGCCGCACGTCCGGGTTCGACACGTCCGGGTTCGAGTCGACAGTCATCGGGACGTTCTCCTTGGTCAGGTCGGTGGCACACGTATACGGACGCCGTCGGGCGAAGAGAGCGATAAGGGGTCAATGAACGGGAAGCCATCCATTTCCGGGGGAACACTAATCGCGGCTTCAGCCGCTGGACCAAGGGAAGTCGGTGACATTAGCTCGATACGATGATGACGATCGCTCTATGTTTGTCCGGGTACCGAATAAATTCAGCCGTAGTCCGTGGTGCACGCCGACCCCCGGGCCGGATACCGACGGTGCCGGGCCGGCGCCGGGCCGGCGCGGCGAAGGGCTGCGAGGGGCCTGGCGTCAAAGGCCGAGGGGGCAGTTCGGGGCCGGAGTGGGCGAGTGTCCACCGTCGTCCTCCTCGGCGCGCCGTATGCCTGATGTCACGACGCGACGTCAGAAACGCGACAGGACCAGGTGCGCGACCACGTGGCGGGGGCGATACTGCGGCGCACTCGGGGGCCCTGTCTCTTTCGTCAAGCGCTGGGCGCCGGACCCGAAGTACTGCGGGGGACGGGGCGGCGTTGATGGTGCGGACGGGGGCGACGGACCACAGCCCATCGACTTGGGCCGGCAGGCCGTCGCCCCAGTGCCGCACGACCGGCCCCGGCCCTGGGCCTCGAACAGCACCTTCCGCCGCCCGCGCCGGAGTCCACGACGCCTTCTCCGGCCGCGGCAGCGTCGAGAGGCGTTCCTTGTCCGTTGCCCGCTTCGCCGTACTGACCAGCCTCGTCGCCATCAGCACCGAGAACAGGTCCAGTGGGCCGCCGGGCCGGCGCCTCCTGCTCGGTCCCGGCCGCACCCACGAAGGGACCGCCTGCCAGCCAGCCCCCGCCTGGGGCACTGCGGCCGAGCTGTCAGGCGACCAGGCGCAGCCAGGCCGCCGCGAGTGCGGCGTGACCGGCCGGAGTCGGGTGTACGCCGTCCGCGGCCCAGTACTCCGGCCCGGTCGTCGTGGCGAGCTCGGCGAACATGTCGTCGGCGGCGAGCAGATGCGCGCTGTACTTGCGGGCGAGCTTGTGCACGACCTGGATCTTCGGGTCCAGGTCGGTGCGCCATTGCTTTCGCTCGTCGTCTCCGATGAGCGCGTAACCGGCGCCGGCCTCGATGACTCCGTGGATCGGCAGGAGGAACGGCTCGATGAGGATCAGCTTCGTGCCCGCCTCGGCGAGGGGCGCGAGCAGACGGTCGTAGCCCGCTTCGAACTCCTCCGCAGGGATCACGTACCCCTTCGGGTCCAGCGTGTGCCAGCCCATGTCGTTGACTCCGACGAGGATTGACACCACGTCCGGGCGTGCGTCGAGTACGTCTGTCTGCCAGCGGGCTTGGAGGTCCCTTACCTTGTGGCCCCCGATCCCGGTGTTCAGCCAGGTCACGGGCCGGTCAGGGTGCCTGAGCCCCCACTCGCCCGCGACGCGCAGCGGGTAGCCGAACCCGAGACCGTCTTCGCTCTCCAGCCGTTGGCAGTCTGTGATCGAATCGCCGGTGAACATCACGGTGCTCCCCGGTCGGACAGTGATCGTCATGTGCGCTCCTTGAACTCGGCTGAGGAAGAGGACCTCTCGAAAGGTGGCAGACCCCACCGACATCGGACCGACAGTCCACCGATACCGCCGACGCCACGGCACCCCCGTGTTGCGACCGGCGGCACCCGGCTCCCCTATCGCTCTGTGTATTCGCCGGCGGGGGACACGGGGGACACGGGGGACGCCCCGACAGCAAGGTCCTCCGAAGACCTCAGTGAACGTCCCGTACGACTCGGCCTGATCATCAGCCAAGAACTCCACCGGCGTGCCCAGGTGAGCGTCCGTCGTAGCTGGGGCGGGATGCCGAGGGCCTCAGCTCTGCGCGGACGCCATCTTCTGGATCTCCTGGAGCACCAGCGCGGGCCGGTCGTTGGGGATGTCGTGCGAGCTGCCCTTCGCGGTGACCAGGGTCCGGTTCGGCGCCTGCTGTGCGAACGACGCGGCGGCATCCCGCCAGAGTTGGGCGTCCTCGGGCATGCCGTCGAACGGAGTCTTCTCCGACACGATGACGGTCGCCGGGACGCTGTCGGGCCAGGAGACCTCGTGGTAGGCCTTGTGCATCGAGACATAGCTCTCGGCCGTGGAGATCAGCTGTCTGTTCTGCGGGGTGGAGGGGTCCTTCTTCGCGGCGTCGACCGCGGGCTGGTTCGCGGCGGCGATACGGGCGGTCTCCTCGTCCGTGTACAGCGGGGGCAGGCTGGCGTCGACGAGGACCGCGCCGGACACCAGCTCCGGGTACTCCTTCGTGAAGTACGTCGCGACCTCACCGGCCTGCGAGTGGGAGACCAGGACCACGTCCTTGGTCACACCCAGCTTCTCCAGCCCCGCTCGCAGGTCGCCGACAGCGCTTTCCACGTCCCAAGGGCCCGGGACCGCGTCGCTCTTGCCGAGGCCCGCCCGGTCGTACGTGATGATCGTGGCGCCGGTGGCCGCGTGCAGCTTGCCGACCATGTCCGTCCAGTAGGAGGAGTCCTCGCCGCCGCCTGCGTCCAGGACGATGGTGGGTCCGTGCCCGTCGACGACATGGAACGCGAGGCGGTGACCGTCGCTTTCGATCATGTGCAATGTCGACTTCGCGGACCGGCCTGCCCCCGGAAGGGACGCGGCGGAAGCGGAGGCCGAGGCTGAAGCGGAGGCAGATGGGGCCGGATCCCGGTGCGTGGGTCCCTCATCGCTGCACGCCGTGACGACACCGGTGGTGACGGCCAGCAGGGCGATGGCCGACAAGGTGCGGTGCGTGCGCGGACCGGAGAAGCGGAAGCGTGCCATGAGTGACCCCTGAGAACTGAAGAAGCGTCGGATTCGGACAAGCACCATCCTTCGCCGGACCCGGCCCCGGGGGCATCCGGCTACCGTGCGGATCGATGGTGCAACTGAACCCCCGCGCAGGGTGGTGGCACGCCCCGTGACGGTGCTGGGCGCGGCTACCGCGGGGTGCGGACAGGAGCGGGCCAAGCGGGATAAGGGTGACGGCACCGGGGAAGTGTGAAGATGTGAGGACCCGGCGTAGTGCCCCGCGCCGGCGCCAGGCACACTCAGCCTGTCGTAGTTCCTTCACCAGAGGATGATCCACGCATGATTACGCTCACCAAAGAAGACGGGCCGGCGGACCTGGACGGAGTCACTCACCTGTCCATCGGCGTGTCCTGGGACCCCACGGCCGGGAGCAGCGGAGGGGTGATGGGCAAGATCCGCCGCAAGACCGGCACCGACCTCGATCTGATCGCCATCGCGGTGCAGGGCGCGGACCCGGTGCGTCTGGCCGGTCTGGACTCCCTCGACCCGCTGGGCAACGGCTCGCTGGTCCACAGCGGCGACAACCAGACGGGGCGCGGTGAGGGTGACGACGAGACCGTCACGGTCGAGTTCGCGCGGGTGCCCACCAACATCACGTCGATCGTGTTCGTCGCGGCCGCCTTCAAGAAGGGCAGCTCCTTCCAGAAGGCCCGCAACATCAGCTTCAAGGTCTACGACGCGACCGGCGGCAGCACACAGCAGGTGGCCGACATCTGGCCCAGCCTGCTGACCCAGGACAACGGCTGCGCCGTCGCCAAGGCCGTGCGCGTGGGCGGTTCCTGGAAGCTCGAAGTGATCAATGTGACGGGGAAGATCAAGCAGGGCGACGAGCACGCCCTGATGCGTTTCGCGATGAGCAAGTAGGTACGCGTCGAGGGAACTCCGGGCCCTGGACGAGGAGCCGTAACAACACCTCGTCCAGGGGCGCGCCCGTCAACCGGGCCGCCCGTCAGGCCGATTCGCGCAGGACGATCCGCGCGGGAGCCGGAGTCAGTCCCCTGCTGTCCATGCCCAGGGCCAGCCGTGCTTCCAGACGGCCGTGGGCCTCGGCGTCGATGTGCACGGTGGTCAAGGAGGGGCTGACGAGCGAGCCGTACTCCGTGTCGTCGAACCCGATCACCGCCATGTCACGGGGGACTTCCCGTCCCAGATCGCGTAGCGCGGCCAGGACGCGCAGGGCCACGTCGTCGTTGTAACCGGCGATCGCCGTCACACCGGGCGCGTCCGCGAGGAACGTTCTGACCGTGCGCGTACAGGCCGGACGCTCACGCGGTGCCACGAAATGACCCGGCACGGACAGGTCCGCGTCGCGTGCCGCGTGTCCGGCGAAGCGAAGGCGCGCGGCGACGACCGGGGTCTCGGTCTCCGGCAGCGCGAGAGCGACCTCCGTGTGGCCCTGGGCGGCCAGGTGCCGGATCTGCAGTGCGGCGTGCGCGGCGAGGCCGTCCCGCCAGCCGCCGCCCCTGTCCTCCAGGTCGTGGCCGGTGACGTACGCCTCGCCGAAGCGGAGCACCGCGCGGGGCGCGATGACGTCCAGGACCTGCCGGGCGGCCTCGGGGGACTGGTGACCATGGCGTACGAGGAGGACGTGGCCGTGCGCCGCCAGTTCGGCGTCGAGCCCGCGCACGTAACTGCGGGAGTAGTTGCCCTCCAGGCCCCCGTCGATGTTCAGGACGACGACCCGCGACGCCCCCTCCCGCAGGGCGCGGGCGACACCGTGCGGCACGTATCCCAGCTCGCGGGCCGCCTGTCTCACCCGGTCGCGCGTGGGGCCCGAGATCGACTGCCGGGGGTCGTCGTTGAGCACGAAGCTCACGGTGGCGCGGGACACCCCGCTGGCCGCCGCGACATCGTTCAGAGTGACTCTTCCGGAAGCGCCCATCCGCCTGTACCCCGAGCAGTAGTGCCTACCGTCAGCTCAGGACCGACGGTCACCACATCCTAGGCGTGTTCCACGAGGGCGGGCTCCGGCCTGCGACATCGGGCCCCGTATCGAGGGTTGTCATGGTGGTGAGCCTTTCCGCTCCGGGCCTACCCGCGGGTCAGGTGAAGACGATGGTGTGGTTGCCGTGCCGGATGACACGGTCCTCGGCGTGCCAGAGGACGGCGCGGGACAGGACGGCGCGTTCGACGTCGGCGCCGCGCCGGGCGAGGTCGGCCGCGGTGTGGGCGTGGGTGACGCGTACGACGTCCTGCTCGATGATGGGGCCCTCGTCGAGGTCCTCGGTGACGTAGTGGGCGGTGGCGCCCACGAGTTTCACCCCGCGTTCCTTGGCCTTGGCGTAGGGGCCGGCGCCGATGAAGGCGGGGAGGAAGGAGTGGTGGATGTTGATGATGGGGACGCCGAGGTCGCGGATGAAGTCTCCGGAGAGGATCTGCATGTAGCGGGCCAGGACGACGAAGTCGACGTTGTCCTTGAGCAGGCGCAGATGCGCGGCCTCGGCCTCCGACTTGTCCGACCCCATGGAGGGGACGTGGAAGAACGGGATGCCGAAGGACCGTACGTCCTCGGCGATGTCGGGGTGGTTGGAGACGACCATGGGGATGCTGACCGGGAGCTGGCCCTGGCGGTGGCGCCAGAGCAGATCGAGCAGGCAGTGGTCGGACTTCGAGGCGAACACCGCCATCCGCTTCGGCACCGACACGTCCCGCAGGGTGTAGGCGAGCCCGTTCTTCTCCACCAGCTCCCTGTCGAGGTCGGCCCGGAGCTCGGGCATGGACGCCTGGAGGGAACCCAGGCCGAACACCGTGCGCTGGAAGAAGGCGCCGCCCTGCGGATTGTCCGAATACTGGTCCAGCGACACGATGTTGGCCCCGTGCGCAGCGAGCACGCCGGTGACACCGGCGACGATCCCGGTCGAGTCGGCCCCCTGCACGATCAGTGAGGCCTGGTGGGAGGTGGTCCGGCCGGTGGGCTTCGCGGCACGTGACGACACGTCCTGGGCGAGGGTCATACGAGTGCGTCCTTCCGGAAACGGGCGATCCATTCGGAGGTCGCCGTCAGCCCGCCGAAGGTGTAGAAGTGCAGCTTCACCTCACCGTGCAGGAGCGGGTCGTACCTCTCGGCGAGTGCCCGCAGGAAGCGGTCGGGTCCCGCGGTGCCCATGAGATTGGTGATCGAGAAGCCGTACTTCTTGGCGATGGACGCGCTCGTTCCCACGCCGAACCGTGACGCGTACGACATCAGCCGCCGGATGCCGGCAGGGCCTGGTACGCCGATGCGGACCGGCGCCATGACACCTCGGCGGCGCGCCTCCTCGATCCAGGCGAGAACCGGGTCCACATCGAAGGCGAACTGGGTGATCACGGAGGTGGCGAGCCCCTGCTCGGTGAGCCTGGCGCTCTTCTCACGCAGCGCGGCCCACAACACGTCGTCGGAGATGGCCGGATGGCCCTCCGGATAGCCACTGATGCCGACGTGCCGCGCCCCGTAGCGTCGCAGCAGCCCCGTCTCGATCAGGGCGAGCGCGTCCTCGTACGGTCCTTCGGGACGGCCGGGGTCACCGCCGACGACGAAGACGTCGGCGCTGGTGCCGTCGGCCCGGAGCCCGGCGAGGAACTCCTCGAGAGCCGCGCGTGAGCCGAGGCGGCGGGCTGAGACATGGGGGACCGGTACGAAGCCGAGACGCCTCACCGCCCTGGCGGCGTCCAGCCGCGTCCGGAGATCCTCGTTGCCGAGGAAGGTGATGTTGATCCGGGTGCCCGCGGGGATGGCGGGCCCGGCCTCCTCGAGACCGGAGACGTCCTTGCCCGTCATCTCCAGCGAGAAGTCCGTCAGCAGCGGCCTGTTCGCCGCCTTCGGCGCCGTGCTGTCCATGTCCATCGATCCTCCTCAGCGGGCGTCGCGGCGGTACTGGGTGCGGGCATGCCGGTCGAACGGACTCGGCTCGACGGTGGCCCGGATGCGGGGGAACCCGAGATCGGCCTCCGGATCGGTACCCGGTCCGGGGTGCTCACCCCAGACCACGGACACCTCGGTGCCGGGCTCCGAGTGCCCCACGTCGACCAGGCTCTGCGCGAGCACCGTGCCGACGGGGTCGATCGAGGCGGTCTGCATGGTCGTCCCGACCAGACCGTCCGCGCTCTCCACCCTGTGGCGGGCGTAGGTGAGCACGAACCCCGGGTCCTCTCCGCCACCGACGACCCGGCGCACATCGTCCGGGTCCAGGACGAGGGTCACCTTCCTGCGGTGCGGTTCCTCCTTCGCCCTCATGAGGGCGTCCCGGCCCAGGAAGTCGTGGTGGAAGGAGATGATCTTGCCGTAGCCGAGCTCGTACGGTGAGACGTAGTGGTCCTCGATGTCCTCGGAGAAGAAGCTGCCGCTCAGCGGGCGCTGCCCCTCGATGCCGTACAGCGGGAGCTGCTTGCGGTAGTCGAGCAGGCTCGGGTCCGTGTAGATGCCGGGCACCGGCGACGGGATCCAGCCGCTCTCCACGCTCGGCGTCGTGTAGGCCAGGGCACCGACCCGCACCAGGCCGAGAGGCTCGCCCGCCCGGAGGAACGCCTCGTGCACGTACGAGGCGTGCTCCCACGGGCCGATGAACTCGTAGCCCGCCTGGCCGGCCATCCCGTGCCGCAGGGCCTTGAAGCGGCGGCCGTCGAGCACCACGGGGGCGGAGTGGAAGAACCTGGTGTCCGGCATGGGGCCGCCGAAGACCTTCTCCGTCAGCTCCTTGGCGAGGGGCCCCTGGAGCTGGTAGCGGAACAGCTTGGGATCCCCGCCGCCCGGACGGAAGGCGGATGAGGCGTCGGTCTCGAACGAGACGTCGTAGCCGCCCTTCTCGGCGTGGTACTTGACCCAGTGCTGCGAGGCCGGGACCCCGCTCAGCAGGTAGGCGTTCTCCGCCTCACGGGCGAGGATGCCGTCGGTGACGAGCCTGCCTTCGCGTGTCACCGGCACGTACTGCTTGGCCTGGCCCACCGCGAACTTCCCGAAGTCGTTGGCGCCGTGGTCCGCGAGCACCTGGGTGGCGTCCGGTCCCTCGATCCACATGTCGTACATGTGGTGCGAGAGGTTCAGCAGAGCCACGCCCTCGTGCCACGCGGCCTGCTCGGCGCGCCACCCGACGTACTCACGCTCCACCACCTCGGGCATCCACGGCTCCGCGCCCGGCTTCCACAGCAGCCCGACCGCTGAACCGGCCCTGTCGATACCGTCCTGCAGAGAGGAGAAAGTCACTGCGGCCCCTTCCGGTGTCCTACTAGAACGATTAAGCGCAGGGTACTAGAACGATCTAGTAATGGGGTGGTGAGGAGCCGGGCATGTGTCCGGCAACCATTGATTGCGTCCGGCGGGACGGTGGCCGGCGGCGGCCGGATCCGGGACGGGCGGGTGGCGACGGGCCACCGTGCCGGGGTCCGCGGTCGCGTACGCGTACAGCCGTAAGTGGCGTACGCGACCGTGGAAGAGGGGAGCACCTCCATGCGGCGGTGCGGCACCGGGCTCGCGTCAGGGCGTGAAGGTGGGCAGAGTGAGAGCCGAATGGGCAGGCCGTCCCGCTGAGGCGGGGATGGCGCTGAGGCCCCGCAGTCCGGCGTTGCGCTGTTCCAGGTCCCGGGCGGTGGTCGGGAAGAGGGTGGCGCCGCCCTGGCTGACCAGGTTCTGGTTCGCGGTCACGAACTCCCGGGTGTCGCGTTCGTAGGCGGCGAAGCCCTTGATGTGGTCCTGGTCCGCGAGGGAACCGGCGAGCATGTACGCGCCGACGAGGGCGAGGCTGGTGCCCTGTCCGGTGAGGAACGAGGGTGCGTACGCCGCGTCGCCGACCAGCGCGACCCTGCCGCTGGACCAGCCGGGCACACGGATCTGGCTGACCCCGTCGAAGAACAGGTCGTCCGTGTCGCGCAGGACGGCCAGCATGCCCGGGACCTCCCATCCCGCGTCGGCGAAGACCTCGGTGACCAGGTCGCGTTGGGCGTCCGGGTCCCGGAAGGCGTCCATGGGCGGCTCCGGCTGGGCGAAGTTCAGGAAGGCGTGCACCTCGTCGTCGTCCCCCACGGCGTAGAGCGCCGCGGCCCTGCCCGGGGTGTTCCACATCACGGTCTCGTGGGAGAGCCCGAAGGTGTTGCGCATGGTGAACACGGCGAAGCAGTAGCCGAGGTAGCGATGGAACTGCTCCTCGGGGCCGAACAGCATCTCCCGGGTACGTGAGTGCATGCCGTCCGCACCGAACACCATGTCGAACGTACGGCTGCGGCCCTCGTGGAAGGTCACGTCGACCCCGTGGTCGGTCTGGTCGAGGGTGTCGATGGAGTCGTTGAACACGAACTCCACGTCGTCCTTGACCGCCGCGTAGAGCGCGTCGGTCAGGTCACCGCGCCGCACCTCCAGGTCCCGGCCCGCGACGCCGCCGGTGACGGCGTGGGGGTGCAGCGAGGCCACCTCGGTTCCGTCCCCGTCGAGGAAGGTCAGCCGGCGCAGGTCGATGTGCGCCTCCCGCAGGGGTGGCAGGATCCCCATCTTCTCCACGACGTCGAGCGCGGTGCCGCGCACGTCGATGGGGTAGCCGCCGCTGCGGAGTGTGTCGGCCTTCTCCACCACGGTGACCTCGTATCCGTAGCGATTGAGCCAGAAGGCCAGGGCGGGACCGGCGATGCTGGCCCCGGATATCAGGACCTTGCGCCTCGGCCTGGTGCGGTTACCGGTGGGTGCGGGCGTCGGCTGGTCGGTGCGGGTCATGCTTTGACTCCTTTGCTCATGGTGCGGGTGACGAACAGGGCCAGCGACACGACGACGCCGGCGATGAGGAAGCCGGTGACGTAGGCCGATTCGGCCGCGACCTCCGACCCGGAAGGGGTTCCGGCAGTGAGCAGTGCACCCCCGAGCTGTCCGCCCACGGCGGAGCCGACCACCCGGCTCACGAGGATCAGACTGGTGGCGATGCCGGTGTCGTCCTTGTCGACGGCGGTGGCGGTGCTGGTCATCATCGCCGTGACGCACAGACCGTTGGCCAGCGCGATCAGCACCTTGCCGACGACCAGGTGCCAGACCTCGGTGTGTACGACTGCCACGGAGAGCAGGCCGAAGGCCATCATGATGACGCCGGTGTTGACCACGGCACGCGAGCCGAAACGGCGGTCCCCGATCCCGCCGAGCGGACCGGCCAGAGTCGCGGCGATGGCGCCGGGCAGCAGGAAGAAGCCGATCCGGGTGGCGCTGGCATGGAATCCGTACCCGTCGCCGCGCTCGTCGAGCAGCTGCGGGATCAGATAGACCGCCATCGTGGTGCCGAGGCAGATGATGAACGTGAGCACGCACGCCTTCCAGATCGCGGGCCGTGCCAGCATGCGAAGGTCGATCATCGGCGAGGCCGCACGCCGTTCGACCCTGATCCATCCGATGACGAAGACGGCCAGCAGGGCGACGAGCGCGACGAGCACGAGCGGTTGCGAGCCGGCTTCGGGCGCCAGCGCGAGGACGAGCATGAGCGTGACCAGCATCCCGCTCAGGAGCAACAGGCCGGGCCAGTCCATCCCGGAGTCGTCCGACCGGCCCGGCGCATCGGCCGGCATCAGCCTGTTCACGAGCAGGGTGGCCCCGACGACCGCCATCGTCGGCAGGGCGAACATCCAGTGCCGCGAGAGCTGTTCCGCCACGGGCCCGGCCGACAGCATGCCGACCATCGACCCGCCGACGAAGAGTCCGCTGACCACGCCGATGGCCACTTTGGACTCCCCGGCGGGGAGGTGTTTGCGGACCACGATGAACGACAGGGGCAGTGCGCCGATCATCGCGCCCTGAAGCACCTGACCGAACAGCAGCACGGGCAGGTTCGGGGCCAGGGCGGACACCGTGCCGCCGACCGAGACCACCGCCATCAGGCGGATCAGGATCTTCTTCCCGCCGTAGCGGTCGCCGAACTTGCCCGCCAGCGGCGTGATGAGCGCGCCGGTGATGAGCAGGACGATACTGAGCAGCGCCCCTTCGGCCGGGCTCATGTGCAGTTCGCGTTCCAGCAGCGGGATGGTCGGTGACACCACCGACTCCAGTGCGCCGGTGGACAGAGCCAGCAGGCCGAGGGCTCCGACAGCGGCCTTCCCGATGGGGACCGTGGGCGCCAGGGTTGTGGCCATGATGGTCCTTTCGGTCATTGCCGAGTGAGGGCGGTCGATACCGTCGTGGGGCGCCGCAATGCCCCTTGGGGCGGGCCGTCGCCGCCTGCGCTCCCATGGCCAGGGTGCAGCGTGGGGCGGGTCTTGTGAGGGGGAGCGTCGGTCGGTGGAGGTTGTTGTGTGCCGGCCATGTATGTCACATTCCGTTTCGTTGGCACGCGGTGGCTGACGACGCGTGCCGGATGACGGCGCGGGTGGCTCACCGCGTGTGGTGGGCCGCGTGGTGAGCTGCCAGGACGTCGCCGCCGAAGTCGGTTTCCGGATCCCGCCACACGGCGTGGGCGTGATTGGCGCCGCGGTGGCCGTTGGTCCACTCGATCAGCAGCCGCGGGCCTTGCAGGCGGTAGTAGTGGGCTTCGCCCGCCGCGGTGGAACCCGCCCAGGCGAGGTGTACGGCGTCCAGCGCCGACGGGTCGTCGTAGCGGGGCTGTGGGGACACCCCTGGCGGGACCCGGTCGAGGTAGGTGCCGAGCAGGGCCCGCAGCAACTCGCGCTGCGGCGTGTCGAGTTCGGCGCCCGGCACGCCCTTGGGTGTCCGGGTGAGGGCCAGCGCCCGCCGGTTGGCGCCGTCGAGGCCGGTGGCCGGGTGCCCGGCGCGGTCAGGGACGTGCGGTCCGGGGCGCCAGAGTTCGGCTCGCCTCACCACGCGGTCCTCGATCCGGCTGCTGGGCGGGAGCGGCATCACGCCGGCTCCCGCCCCCCTGTAGGCCAGCGCTACGACCAGCGGCGCAACGCCGCCCTGGCCGGCAGGGTGACCGCGAGCAGTGCCAGGCCGCCGGCGGCGGCCGCGAAGGACCCGTACACCAGCGGGGGCACGAACGGCATGTCACCGGTCACGCCGCTCATCATCGGGATGAGCGTGGCCGCGGCGATCGCGGAGCCGAGGGCCAGGCCCACCCCTGCGACCAGCAGTCCCTCCCAGCGGAGCATCGTCATCACCTGACGCCGGGTGGAGCCGATCAGGCGCAGCGAGCCCAGTTCGCGGCGGCGGTCCAGGACCGTCATCACCAGGGTGTTGATGGCGGCGACGGCCGCGAAGCCGCCGAGGACCGCGGCCATGGTGTTGTTCATCCAGGCGCCCAGCTTCGCGTCGCGGTTCTGCTCGGTGGCGTAGCCGGAGGCGTCGGTGACCTCACCCAGGGCGCTGAGCGACTTCTCCGAGCCGCCCCGCACCAGCAGGGTGCTGTCGAAGCCCGAGGTGACATGGCCGGCCAGGGACTCCCGGTCCATGGTCACCGTGGACAGGCCGAGGCCACGCCCGTACACGGCGACGACCTCGGGGCTGATCTCGGTGCCGTCGGGGAGGTAGAGCGGGAGGCGGTCGCCGACGCCGGCGTCCGCCGAGGTCGCCAGGGTCTTGTCGATGGCGACACGGCCCTCGCCGAGCCGGTCGAGGCTGCCCTCACGTACGTCCAGGTCCTGCACCTTCGCCAGCTCGGCGCCGGAGCCGGTGACACCCTGGGTGGCCGCACCCAGAAGCGACTTGAACTCGCCGGAGCCGGTCGGCACCAGTACCTGCGTGTTCAGCAGACCGACGGCCGCCTCCACGCCGGGCGCGCGGGCGGCGCGGTCCGCCGCGTCCACCGGGAGCCCGGCAGGGCCCGTCACCACGTGGTCCGCGGTGATGCCCGCGCGCAGCTGTTTGTCGGCGGCATGGGTCTCACTCGTGTGCATGAACACGAGGGTCGAGGCGAAGGCCACGGCCAGCACGATCGGGGTGATCGCGGAGGCGAGGCGGCGGGCGTTGGCGCGGGAGTTGGCGGCCGCGAGCTCCGCGGCCGGGCCCGCCCCGCGCAGTGGGAGGCCGAACAGGCCGGCGCACAGCCGCGCCACCAGCGGGCCGAGCAGCCCGACGGAGAGCATGAAGAGCATGACGACGCCGAGGGCGGCGCCGGCCGCGTCGTCGCCCGTGGAGCGGGCGGACACACCGGTGAGGATCGCGCCTCCGACGAGGGCGCCGACACCGAGGAGGGTGCGGACCAGGCCGGGCCGCAGTCGCTCGACGGAGGCCTCCGCGAGCGCCTGTCCCGGCTTGATCTTCGCGGGCCGGCGCCCGGCGGCCCAGCCCGCGCCGAGCGCGGTGAGCAGCCCCATGACGACGGCGGCGAGCAGCGGGATCCCGGACACGTGCAGGTCCACGGCGCGCGGAATGGCGTCGCGGTCCTGGAGCTGCCCGAACCACCAGCGGGCGAGCCCGATGCCGGGCAGGCAGCCGATGATCCCGGCGAGCGGCGCGACGAGCAGTGCCTCGGATGCGACCGCGCGGCGGATCTGCCGCGGGGTGGCGCCGACAGCGCGCAGCAGGGCGAATTCGCGGGCCCGCTGGCCCACCGAGAGCGCGATGGTCCCGGCGGCGGTGAAGACCGCGACGATGGCGGCGATGCCGCCGAAGGAGCCCCCGATCCCGAAGAGCGTCACCTTGGCGTACCCGAGGCCCGGGTCCTCGACGGCACCGCGGTCGTCGCCGGTGTGGACCTGAACCCCGGAGCCTGCCAGGGCCGTCTTCACGGAGCCGGCGAGGGCATCGGTGCCGGTGCCGTGCTCGGCCAGCACGACGACGGCGTCGGCCTTGCCGGGGTGCCCGGCGAGCGTGGGCGCCTGGGCGTCGGCGAACCAGGTCAGGGCGCCCGCCTCGGCGGTGCTCCGGGCGGTCTCCGCGGAGCCGGCCCGGGCGACACCGGCGACGCGGAAGTCCTGCTGCCCGGCGGCGGTCTCCAGCACGACGGTGTCGCCGACGGCGGCGTGCGCGGCACGGGCCGTGTCCGCGTCGAGCACGACTTCGCCGGCGCGGGGTGCGGAGCCGCTGGTCAGCGCGGTGCCGGTGAAGGCATGCGAGCCCCATCCGTGTGCGGTGAGCACGCCACCGGGAACGGACAGTCCACGGGCGCCGGAGCCCGCGCCGTCGTCCGTCGCGTGCACCGGGAAGGTGAAGTCCGCGACGGCCGTGGCGACACCCGGCGCCTCGCCGGCCTTCGCCGCCAGCCCGGCGTCCATCCGCGCCGTGTCCGGCAGCGGTGTCGCCTCCCTCTCGAGGTCCTCGCCACTGCCGGTGACGACGTACTCGTTCTGGTCCGCCGCGGCGACGACCGGTGCGTTCGCGTACCGCTCCGGCGGCACCGAGGCACGCAGGCTGGTCTCCAGCAGGATTCCGCAGGCCGAGACGATCAGCGCGGACATCAGCAGCGCGAGGAAGGTCCCCGCGAAGGACGCGGGCTTGAAGCGGACGGCCTCACGGGCGAGTCCGTTGGGGCGCTTCATGCCGCGACCCCCGTCATCGCACCGGGGCGGGAGGCACGCGAGGTGAGCACGGCCATCCGTGCCGCGATCTGTTCCGCGGAGCCGCGCTCGAGATGGTCGGCGAAGGAGCCGTCGGCGAGGAACAGCACCCGGTCGGCCCAGGAGGCCGCGGCCGGGTCGTGGGTGACCATGACGACGGTGGCCCCGAGGGTGTCCACCGCGTTCCGCAGCAGGCCCAGGACCTCGGCGGCCGTGCCGGTGTCCAGGGCGCCGGTGGGTTCGTCCGCGAAGATCACGTCGGGGCTCGTGATCAGGGCGCGGGCGACGGCCACGCGCTGCTGCTGGCCGCCCGAGAGCTCGCCCGGCCGGCGCTTCGCCTTGTCGGCGAGCCCGACCTGGGCGAGTACCGCCTGTGCCTGCCGGCGATCCTGGCGCTGCCCGGCCAGACGCATCGGGAGCAGCACGTTCTGCTCGACGGTGAGGGAGGACAGCAGGTTGAAGGACTGGAAGACGAAGCCGAGACGACTGCGGCGCAGCTCGGTCAGCTCGTTCTCGCTCATGCCGGTGATCTCCGTGCCACCCAGGAACACGGATCCCGCGGTCGGCCGGTCGAGCCCGGCGGCGCACTGCAGGAACGTGGACTTGCCGGACCCGGACGGGCCCATGACCGCGGTGAACGTGCCGCGCGGCAGGGCGAGGTCCACACCCGCGAGGGCATGCACCGTGCCCGCCCCGCGGCCGTACTGCCGCCGGACGTCGCGCAGCTCGACGGCGAGACCGGGCGTGGCGGCCGGGACCTCGGGCCGGTACTCCACCCCCGGCCTGTTGTCCGCCTTCTGCCGCTTGCCCTTGCCTAGCTTCATGTCCCGTCTCCCTCATGCGCGCACTTTCTGTGACGCGTGAAGAGTGCGGGGACGGCTGTGCGCCGGGCGTCATACTGCGGAGCCAATGTGGAGGTGCTACCGCGGTAGGGGGTGGAGGAGGGACGGAGCGGTGACGGCGCGCCCTACTCGCCGGGGGCGACCAGCCCCGACTCGTAGGCGAAGACCACCGCCTGGGCGCGGTCGCGCAGGTCGAGCTTGGTGAGGACGCGGCTGACGTGCGTCTTCACCGTCTGCTCGGCCAGCACGAGGGTCTGGGCGATCTCCGTGTTGGACCGGCCGCGGGCTATCAGGGTGAGGACCTCGGTCTCGCGTTCGGTCAGGCCCTTGAGGCGCAGCGCCGGTTTGCTCAGCGCGGTGGGGCGTTGCTTGGCGAAGTCCGCGATCAGGCGGCGCGTCACGGAGGGGGCGAGTAGCGCGTCGCCCGCGGCCACGACGCGGACCGCCGCGATGAGGTCGGCCGGCGGCGCGTCCTTGAGCAGGAAGCCACTCGCGCCCGCCCGCAGCGCCTCGTAGACGTAGTCGTCGACGTCGAAGGTGGTGAGCATCAGGACGCGCGGACGGTGGGTGACGCCCGGCGGCGGCGACAGGAGACGGCGTGCGGCCTCCAGGCCGTCCATCTCGGGCATGCGGACGTCCATCAGTACGAGGTCGGGATGGGTGCGCCGGCTCAGCTCGACGCCCTGCACGCCGTCGGGGGCCTCGCCCACCACGTCGATGTCGCTCTGGGCAGCCAGCAGCGCGGCGAAGCCGGCCCGAACCATGGCCTGGTCGTCGACGATGATGACGCGCGTCGTCATGTGAAGTCCTTTTCAGTTAACGGAAGTTGAGCGGCGACCCGGAAGCCGCCGTCCGGCAGTGGCCCCGTATCGAGGCTGCCGCCGATGATGCGTACTCGTTCGCGCATGCCGACGAGCCCGTGCCCGGTACCGCCCACCTCGAGCGGTGCGGCGGACGGCTCGGGCGACGGCCCGTTGACCACCAGGACGATCAGCCGCGCGGCCTCTCCCGAACGGGGCTCCGAGACCGACACCGACACCTGTGTGCGGGCACCCGGCGCGTGCCGTACGACGTTCGAGAGGGCCTCCTGGACGATCCGGTACGCGGACAGGCCGACCGCTTCGGGCACCTCGACGTCGCAGGGGGTGAACTCCACCGGCCCTCGGGCCCTGGCCGTCGCCTCCACCAGCGGCCCGAGCTGCGCCAGGCCGGGCTGGGGCACCAGCTCGCCCTGCGCCTCCTCGTTGCGCAGCACACCGAGAAGACGTCGCATCTCGCCGAGCGACTCGCGCGCGGTCGCCGCGATGGCGGTGAACTCCTCCCGCACGTCCGGAGGCATCCTGTCGAAGCGGTACTCCGCGGTGTCCGCCTGCACCGTGATGACGGACATGTGGTGTGCGACCACGTCGTGCAGCTCGCGGGCGATCCGGGCGCGCTCCTCCAGCAGCGTCCGCCGCCCGCGCTCGGCCTCGCTGATCGTCTCCTGCTCGACCAGCCTGCGCTGCACCTCGGACCGGTCGCGCAGCACCCCGCCGAGCAGGAGTGCGACGCCCCCGAGGATGGTGAGCAGCAGGTCCTTGGCGCTGGAGCCGTGGGGCGCGACGAATCCCAGGCCGACGTTGGCGCCCGCTGTCGCCAGCCACACCAGCAGCAGCGTCCGGCGCCGCTCGCGCAGGCCCAGGGCGAGGCAGAGGCCGACGTACCCGACGATCTCCATGGGCGGGAAGGGCCACAGCAGCCGCTCCTGGAAGTCGGCGGTGAGCAGGACGAGCGCGCCGGCCACGTCCGCGACGAATACCACGTACCAGGCCTGCAACGGCCGTACGACGGCGAGCAGCAGCGGCGCGGCCTGTGCGACGGCCAATGCGCCGGCGACACCACCGTTCAGGCCGTAGTCGGCGGTGAGGACCACGATGGTCGTGGGCAGCAGGGCCACGCACAGCACGAACGCCACGGCCCACGGCAACAGCCGTACCCACCGTCGCGAGGCCCCTGCGAGCAGCGCGCGAGGGCGTTCCTCCTTCACCGAGGTCATGCGCACCAACCTATGTGTGCCGCGGTGGCGTCCGGGCGAGCGCAAGGCGTCGGCTCCTCAGATGTCGGCACGCAGCGGTTCTCCCACTTCGTGCATGTGCCGCAGGGCCTGCCGGTAGGAGTCGACGAGGCCGGTCTCGGTGTAGGGGATGCCGAGGTCGCGGCAGCGGGCTCGCACCATGGACCGGGCGAGCCTCAGATGCGGGCGGGGCATGCTGGGGAACAGGTGGTGCTCGATCTGGTAGTTGAGGCCGCCGAGGAACCAGTCGGTGAGGAAGCTGCCCTTGACGTTGCGGGACGTGAGGACCTGGCGCCGTAGGTGTCCCCACTTCTCGCCGTCGGGGTCGGGCATGTCCATCCCCTTGTGGTTGGGCGCGAAGGCCATGCCCAGGTGCAGGCCGAACAGGGCCTGGTGGAGCGCCGCGAAGACGAGCGCGTGCGTGAGCGGCATGGTCGCCAGGAGCAGGGTGACGTACCCGGCCACGTGCGCGACGAGGAGGGCGCCGGCCACCAGCCGTTCGCGGCCGGTCTGACGACGCAGGTACTGGAAGCCGTAGAGCTTCAGGGCGAGGCCTTCGAGGAGGGTCAGGGGGAAGAAGAGCCATGCCTGGTGGCGGGTGAGCCGGCCGCGAAATCCTGTGCGGACGGCAGCCTGCTCGCTGGTGAAGACGAGGACGTCCGCGGCGACGTCGGGGTCCTTGTCCCTGTGGTTGGGGTTGGCATGGTGGCGGTTGTGCTTGTCGTTCCACCAGGCGGAGCTCATGCCGAGCAGCAGGTTGCCGTGGATGAGCCCGATGCGGCGGTTCGTGGCACGGTTGCCACTGATCTGGGCGTGGCCCGCGTCGTGGCCGATGAACGCCGTGCGGGCACACAGGACGGCGAGTACGGGGGCCAGCGCGAGGACCCACCAGGAACCGCCGATGAGCGCCATGCCGGTGACGACGGCAGCCAGGGCGAGCGCGTTGATCACGATGGTGCGTGCGTACCAGCCGCGGCGGCGGTCGAGCAGCCCCTGTCCCCTGACTTCCCGCAACAAGGGCGCGAACTCGCTGCCCGCGTCCGGTGGGGGGTGCGGCGTGGTGGTGTTCTCGGGGTGCGGCAGAGTGGTTTCGCCGACCGGGGACATGGTGGTACTCCTTTTTCGGTGGGTCGTGGGGTGGCGGGGTGATATGGCGGTGGAGTCGTCCCTCACGCCGCCAGCGCGAAGTATCCGAAGCCCGCGGCCAGCACACCGGCCGCCGCCCGCCGGGCCGTGCCGGCGTGCTTCCACGGGCTCTCCAGGGGCCGGGCGACCCTCGTGATCACCACGAGCAGCCCCGCGAAGAGCGGCATCCAGGCCAGCCGCGTCAGGATCCATCCGCCCGAATCCGGCGCAGCGGTCAGCCCGGGGATCTCCCCGAGGTGCGAGGCGGGGACCGCAGCGGCGAGCATCGCGATCTGGTGCCAGCACAGGATCGTCATCGCGGACAGATTGATGAGCACCACCGGGGCCCACAGGGCGGGGCGCCGCAGCAGGCGGGCCAGCCGGTCGCGCAGCAGGATCGCCGCGCCGGACTGGGCGGCCGCGAGTGCCAGGACCAGCAGGGACGGCGGGTGGGAGTTGGTACGGGCCTCGCCGGGCACGCCCACCATCGACATCGGGTAGTGGAAGGCGAGCAGCAGGGTGGCGAACAACGCCGTGCCGCCGGCGAGCAGGAGCCACGCCCCGCGCCTGCCCAGCCGCCCGTGGGCCCAGGACACGCCGAGCTGGTAGGCGAACATCCACCCCGGAAGCAGGTTGAGCAGACTCAGCCAGGACGGCATCGCGTCCGCGTACGGCCCGTAACGGAGGAGGTCGACCACGGCGACGGACCCGAGCAGCGGGGCGGCGGCCCAGAAGCCCAGACGCTTGGACGCGCGGACGCAGTACGGCGTGAGGGCCGTGATCACGGCGTAGACGCCGACGAACCACAAGGGCTGGACGACCAGCGTCGACGCGGTGTGCAGGGTGGCGGTGGGCACCCCGAAGCCGTAGTGCAGGGCAGGCAGCAGCACCGCGCACACGGCGGTGGCACCCAGGACCGGGCGGCCGAGGCGGCGGAGCCGGCCGGTGATCCACTCACGGGTCGAGTCCTTGCGGCGCTGGTAGGAGAGGTACGAGGAGTAGCCGCCGACCAGGAAGAAGATGCCCAGCATCTGCAGGATCCAGCCGGCCGGCGCCAGCGCGTCGAATGTGACGAGCGGGCTGGCGTTGTGCAGGCCGCCATCGGTGTCGCGGGTGAAGCCGCCGAGCAGCCAGTGGCCGGTCGGGACGGCCAGGAGCGCCAGTGCGCGCAGGCCGTCGATGGCACGGTCGCGGTGCGCGGGGGTCCGGTCGTCGATCTTCGCGCTGAGCTTCGCGAGCTTCGTGGGGGTCTTCAGGACCTTCAAGGTCTTCGGAGTCTTCATCGCAGGTCTCCGTCGGCGATGGCCGCGAACGCGGTCAGGGTGGAGGTGCCGGGGGTGAAGTACTCGTCGTGCTCCGGGACGTCGTCGGCGGGCAGGACACTCGCGCCGAAGCCGGGCGACGTGGGGTCGGCGCCATGGCCCAGGCCGAGGAACTCGACATGGGGGACGCGGCCGATCCAGTCGTCCGGGGACTTCGCCGCCCATACGTGGGCGTCGGTACCGAGGTCGGTGACGTTGTCGGCGCGCATGCCGGGCGAGCCCATGACGACGATGTCGCTCGCGTCGGTGTCCGCGGCGGCGAGGCCGCAGACCACCGAGCCGTAGCTGTGGCAGAAGAGGGCGGGGTCGGGCAGCCCGGCGGCGTCCAGGCCCTCGGTGAGACGCACCAGCCGCTCGGCCCCGGCCTCGGCGAGCCGGCCCGTCGCCAGGTCCAGGCCGATACCGGAGGGGGTGGTGTAACCGGCCCAGGCGATGACAGCCGTGTCGTCACCGGCCTCCTTCTGAAGGTCGGAGGCCCGCTCGGCCGTACGGTCGAAGGCCGAGATGTCGACGTCCGAGCCAGGGACGATCACCGAGACGTGGTCGGCGTTCTCCAGGTCGCCGGCGACCTGCGCGATCAGGCCGCGACCGCGCGGGTCGTACGCCAGGACCTGGTCACCGGCCTGGGCGTTGGCCTCGTACCTGAGCTTCACGGGAGCGCCGTCGAGATTGCCCACCACAGTGGGGTGGTCCTCGACGAGCCGCTGCTCCTGAGCGCCGGTGAGGCCGGCGAAGAACGCCGCCACCTCTGACGGGGTGGCCGTGGTGGGGTCCGGCAGCTCCCTGGCCAGGGAGTCGTCCGCCAGCCAGGCGGCCGTGCCGGGGAGTGGACCGCTCGGCACGCTCTCACTGCTCGCCGACGCCCCACCCGCAGTGCCACCGACCAGCAGCGTGGTCAGTACGGCGGTGGTCAGCAACGTCCTGAAGCGGCGCATACACCCGTCTCCCTCTGTCTCGTCCGGTGGCGACGAGGAGAAAGTAGGGAGGCGGCAGGCGACTGCGCGTCACACTGGGGAGCCAAGCCGCGGTGATACCCGGGTAGGGGGTCGACCAGGCGCCGCCGCGCCGCGACCTGTGAAGAGGGTGCCGCCGGCATCACGGCACGCGGTTTCAAGGCGCTGTGTCAGCGGGGCGGACAGCAAGGTGACGGTGCGGTTGACCGGTGCTCCCCACCTGCCGATCCAGATCCAGCGCCCGGCGAGGGTCAGGGGACCGCTTGCACGACGACCAGGGCCCCTTCGTACGTCGGCTGCGTCCGCAGGTGCCCGAATCGCCGGTCCCAGGCGCCGGACGCGAGGTCGTCGCGCAGAGTCCGGTCGAAGCGCTCCAGGACCTCGTCGTCGACGAAGCTCCACGCCGAGCAGGCCTGGCGGGCGCCGGGCTCCAGGAGCATCTCGGGACGGCCGTAGTACGCCTCGTTGAAGCCGTCGGTGCAGTCCAGCGGGACCGGAACGGTCCG
The DNA here is from genome assembly GCF_045162755.1 of Streptomyces sp. NBC_01012. NCBI lineage: Bacteria > Bacillati > Actinomycetota > Actinomycetes > Kitasatosporales > Streptomycetaceae > Streptomyces > Streptomyces sp. NBC_01012. The sequence goes on from NZ_CP108688.1 coordinate 6,794,479, forward strand.
GATGGTGGCGGTGCCGCCGAGCGCGTCGGTCAGATCCTCGACGGGCGGGTAGCGACGGGCCTCCGTGTCGAGGACCTCGGGCGCGTACGCGTACAGCCAGAAGTCGCGTACGCGTTCCGGCGCGCAGGTCAGGACCACGACCGGGCCGCGGGTGACGCGCCGCATCTCGCGCAGACCGGCCGTGGCGTCGCTCCACTGGTGGACGCTGAAGAGGGTCATCGCTCCGTCGAACTCACCGTCCGGGAAGGGAAGGTTCTCCGCGACGGCATCGACGGCCCGGGCGAGCCCGGCGGGGCGCTGGGCCCGCATCGACTCGGACGGTTCCACCGCTGTGACCGTGGGGGCGGCGCTCTCGTAGGAGCCGGTACCGGCGCCGACGTTGAGGACGTGTCGCACGCCGCCGAGTGCATCGGCGATGGCCTGCGTGATGCGGGGGTCGGGCCGCCGGTAGGCGGAGTAGCCGGCACCGATGGCGCCGTAGTCGGCGTCCCCCGCGCTGCCGTCCTGGGTACGTGTGGTCATCTCGTCCTCGCGGTGTGAGTGGGGAGGGTGGGAGGATGGGGCTCAGGACCAGAGCCGGAAGCGTTCCCATCCGCCGGCGACGCGTTCGTAGCGCAGCCGGGTGTGGACGCGGCTCCGCGCGGCCTGCCAGAACTCCACCTCGGCCGGGGCAAGGGTGTAGAGCGTCCAGGCCGGGTCGACGAGCGAAGGGTCCGTGTCGACCCGGGCGAGGGACTCCTTCAGCGCCTGGTCCCGCTCCGCGGTGTCCGTCAGATGCCGGCTCTGCCGGGCCGTCAGGGACTCGGCCCTGGCCGTGGCGGAGCGGCCGAGGAAGTCGGCGGCGTTGTCCTCGGCGGAGCCGGGTGTCACCTCGCCGCGGACTCTGATCTGGCGGCCGTGGGCCGGCCAGTAGAAGGTCAGGGCGGCCCTGGGGTGTCCGGCGAGGTGCCGGCCCTTGGGGCTGGAGGCATGCCCGGCGAACTGCCAGCCCGAGGCGTCCACGTTCTTGAGGATCAGTACACGGGAGTCCGGGTCGCCCGCCGCGTCGACCGTGGACAGGGTCATCGCGTGCGGATCACGCACACCGTCCGCCACGGCCTCGGAGAGCCAGGAGAGGAAGAGCGGGACCGGGTCGGCCGGTGCCTGCTCGGGGTCGAACTCCCGCAGCGGCCCTGCGAATACGTCGAGGTCGCGCAGCCACTGCCGTGTGCTGTCGCTGTCGCCGTGCTCCGGGTCCGTGGTCATGCTCAGCTCCTCCTGCCGCCGTACGGGCCGCTTCCCCGTACGGATGGAATTCTGCCCCGCTCAGAGGGCGACGGCGGTCGCTTCCGTGGCTTTGACGCTGGTCCAGACGGGAGTCCCCTCGGTGAGGCCGAGTTCGGCGACCGCCTGAGGGGTGATCTCGGCGACGAGGTCCGGTACCTGGTCGGAGGTGACCAGGACCCGCAGCCTGCTGCCGCTGGTGGTGATCTCCCGTACGGTGCCGGGCCAGACGTTGCGTGGACTGCCGGACGGCTTGTCCCGGTGCAGGGCGACGGCCTCCGGGGCGATGATCGCGAGTGTGTCCGTGCCGGGCGGGGGCAGTTCCGCGGCCACGAGGGTCCCGCCGCCGGTGAGCAGGATGCCGTCGTCGGCGGAGGTGCCCGGCCAGGCGTTGCGGCCCAGCATGCGGGCGACCCAGGGGGAGCGCGGGTGGTGGGTGACCTCGGTGGGCGGGGCGTCCTGGAGGGTCCGCCCCTCGTCGAGGACGAGGACCCGGTCGGCGAGCGCCACGGCCTCGACGGGGTCGTGCGTGACGATGAGGCATACGCCGCCGAACCCGTCGAGATGGCGGCGGAGGGTGTGCCGGACGTGGGCACGGGTGGTCTGGTCGAGTGCGGCGAGCGGTTCGTCGAGCAGCAGCAGCCGTGGCCGGGCGGCGAGCGCCCTGGCGAGCGCCACACGCTGGGCCTGGCCCCCGGAGATCTGCCCCGGCCTGCGGTGCGCGAGGTGCCCCACGCCGAGACGGTCCAGCCACAGCTGCGCGCTCCGGCGGGCCTCGGCGCGCGGGATGCCACGGGCGCGGAGCCCGTACGCGGTGTTGGCCGCAGCGTTCATATGGGGGAAGAGCGCGCCGTCCTGGGGAACCCAGGCCACGCCCCGGCGGTGCGGGGGGAGCGCGGTGACGTCGGTGTCGCCGAGCCGTAGTTCGGCGTGGGCGCGTGGAGTGAGGCCGAGGAGGGCCCTGAGCAGAGTGGTCTTGCCGGCGCCGTTGGGTCCGACGACGGCGATGGTGGTACCGGCCTCCGCGTCCAGGGTGAGGTCGTTGAACCCCGTGACGGTGGCGTGCAGCGGCCAACTGCCCCCCTTCTCACCGGTCTCGGGCGTGCCCTCGGTATCGGCCCGGAGGTCCATCGGGGCGGCGGCCGGCCCCGAGTCGTCGGCGAGGGCGCGCGGCCGGTCCGTGGAGGCGCCCGGGGTGCCGGTCCACCGGCCGCGCAGCGCGACGAGTACGACCATGGCGATGGCCAGCAGCAGCAGGGAGACCGAGGTCGCGGCCTCGGGACTGTCCTGGAGCAGCAGATAGACCTGGAGCGGGAGGGTCTGCGTGGTGCCGGGAAGGTTTCCGGCGAAGGTGATGGTCGCGCCGAACTCCCCGAGGGCGCGTGCCCAGGTCAGGGCCGCGCCCGCGGCGAGACCCGGGGCGACCATGGGCAGCGTGACGGTGAAGAACACCCGTACCGGTGAAGCCCCCAGGGAGGCCGCGGTCTCCTCGTAGCGTGGGCGCAGTCCGCCCAGCGCTCCTTCGAGGCTGATGATGAGGAACGGCATGGCGACGAAGGTCGCGGCCAGCACGGCGCCCGAGGTGTGGAACGGCAGGGTGATCCCGAAGGTGTCCTCCAGCCAGGGGCCCAGCAGTCCGCGCCGGCCGAAGGCCAGGAGGAGCGCGACACCGCCGACGGTCGGCGGCAGCACCATCGGCAGGAGCACGAGGGACCGGACGAACGCCTTGCCCGGGAAGTCGACACGGGCCAGCAGCCAGGCAAGCGGCACACCGAGGACGAGGGAGAGGCCCAGGGCCCAGGCCGAGACGATCAGGGACAGCTTGAGCGCCTGGGTCGTCCCGGGGCTGGTCAGATGAGCGCCCAGTTCGCCCCACGAGGTCCGGGCGAGGACCCCGATCAGCGGCAGGAGCAGGAAGGCGATGGCCAGCAGCGCGGGGATCGCCAGGGCGATCGGCGCGCGGGGGCCGGTGGCGCTGCGGCGAAGGCGTCTCATGGAAGATCCCCGGTGCTGGAAGTGCCGTGCGGGCGGCCCGGCCCTCGGGGCCGTGCCGCCCGCACGGGTGGGTGTCCTGGTTACGGCTTCTGGAAGCCGGCGCCGGCGAGGATCTTCTGGGCCTCGGGGGTGGACAGCCACTTCACGAACGCGCTCGCGGCGTCACTGTTCTTGGAGGTCTTCAGCGTCGCCGCCGGGTAGGAGGCCACGGCGTTCTGCGCGTCCGGGATGTCGATCGCCTCGACCTTGTCGGTGGCCGTCGCGGCGTCCGTCTTGTAGACGAGGCCGGCGTCCGCCTCGCCGAGCTCGACCTTGCTGAGCACGGCGCGGACGTTGGGCTCCTGGGAGACCGGCTTCACCGCGATCTTCTGGGCGTCCAGGATCTCCTGGCCGTAGCGCCCGACCGGCACCTCGGGGGCCGCGAGGACGACCTTCAGCGAGGGATCGGCGAGGTCCTTGAGGTTCTCGACCTTCTCCGGGTTGCCCTTGCCCGTGGCGATCACCAGACGGTTCTTCGCGATGACGGTCGGCGTCCCGGTGTCGGAGGTCAGCCCGTCCATCGTCTTGGTGTCCGCCGTGACCAGTGCGTCGGCGGGTGCGCCCTGCTTGACCTGGGCGGCGAGCTCCTGCGAGCCGGCGAAGGAGAACGTCACCTTCGTGCCGGGGTTCTCCTTCTCGTAGGCCGCGCCCGCCGCCTTGAAGACGTCGGTGAGCGAGGAGGCGGCCAGAACCGTCAGGTCGGCCTTCGGCGCCCCCGACGCGGAAGCGGTGGCCTTGTCACCCGACTCCTTCTTGTCGTCGTCGCTGCCACAGGCGGCCAGCGGAACAAGGAGCGCCGCGGTGAGGACCGCGGCGGCGGTACGTCGTCCGGTGAACGTGAGAGACATGAGGGTGGGACTCCTTGGGGGGACGTGGCCGGCTTGCGCGTGATTCAGGTGCGGCCCCTGGGCGGCTTCGGCTGCGCCGGGGCGGACGCCGGGCAGACGTGCCGCCTCTCCAAGGGTGGAGACTGCATGTGCGACAGATTAGAGGAACCCCGCTTGTATTTACAAAGTTTAATGTGAATCTACATAGCAGATGCGTCGGCATCTGGAGGATGGTCCTAGACCTCCCGGGGCCTCGCCATCAGCACAGAGGGCCGACCCACACACGGGTGATGGCGCTGACATAGCGCGCACCGCACCGGTCGACGGGCACCACGAGCTGGCTGCCCGCCGTGTCCAGGTCCTGGCCGTCGAGCCGGGTGGCCAGCAGGACGGGGGCGTCGCCGAAGTCGGCGTCGATCTCCGCCCAGGCCAGCACGGTGCGGTGCCCGTCCCCACCGGACACCGCGAGCACGAAACGGGAACGGTCCTTGCGCCGGCGGGTGTCGAACAGCGGCTGCGCGGCCAGGGCCACCTCGCGCAACAGCGGCCCTTCGAACCGGTGCTTCCGCGGGCCACTGGTGGCGCAGTCGAAGATCACATCCGCCCGGTGCTGCTCCCATCCGCTGCGCAGGTCACCCACGGTCAGCGTGGCAGGACGCCCGACGTTTCCGAGCACGGTCAACGCGCCGAGAGCAGGGGGCGGGTGCGGGGATCCGTGCTGTGCACTGAGTCGGTCCACGAATCCCCCCGGTCGGACGGCCCCGCGGGGCGGCTGTCAGAAGGTATGCCCAGCAGCCGCCCCGCGGAACCGTGACTGCGAGGCAATACCCCTTCCGCGCCTGGCTCCTGGGAGCCCGAGCGGGGGATCAGGTCACTTTCGGCGGTCCAGGGCGAGCCAGACGCGGTCGCGGGTCAGGGGGAGTTCGGTGAACCGGATCCCGGTGGCGTCCCTGAGGGCGTTCGCGAAGGCCGGCGCGACCGGGTTGAAGGGGCTCTCGCTCATCGACTTCGCCCCCAGCGGCCCGATCGCGTCGGAGGTCTCCATGAAGTGCACCTCGGTGCGGGGGATGTCCGCGTACTGCGGCAGCCGGTACTGCCGGAACGCCGCAGTGGTCACCTTCCCCCGGCCGTCCAGGCGTACGTTCTCGAAGAGCGTGGCACCCAGGGCCTGCGCGATGCCGCCCTCGACCTGGCCGCGGCACTGCATCGGGTTCATGACCTTGCCCGCGTCCGCCGCGTGCACACTGCGCAGCACCCTGATCTCGCCGGTCCCGGGATCGACGGCCAGCCGGAACCACTGCGCGTTGAACGCGACCGAACGCGGCGTCCCTCCGAAATGGCCGTCAGCCACGAGGTCCTGACCCGCCGCCTTCGACGCCGCGTACAACTCCTTCAGCGGCACACGCCCGCCCCGGTGCTCGACGGCACCCTCCACGAGCCGGCAGTCCTCACGTCCCGCGCCCAGATGCGCCGCCGCGAAGCCCGTGATGCGCTTCGCGAGGGCCTGGGAGGCGCGCAGGGTCGCCTTGCCCGCCACCACCGTGCCCGTGGAGCCGAAGGCCCCGGTGTCGTGCTTGACGACATCCGTGTCCGACTGGCGCACGCTGATCAGGTCCACGGTCGTGCCCAGCTCACCGGCGGCGATCTGGCGGTGCACCGTGGTGGTGCCGTTGCCGAACTCCGCCGTCCCCACGGCCAGATCGTAGGTGCCGTCGGGTTTGAGCCCGATCCTGGCATCCGCGATGTGCCCGCCCGGCGGCCCCGTAGCGATCATGGACAGGGCCGTTCCCTCACCCACGAGCCAGCCACGCGGCGCCGCCTCGGCGGGCTCCCGCTGTGCGGTGCGCACGATGCCCAGGCACTGGTCGAGCCCGTAGCTGGCGATGTGCAGGTCCTCCTCCTCGCCGCCGGGGCCGACCATCGCTTCACCGGGGCCGATGATGTTCCGCTCCCGGAAGGTCAGCGGGTCCATGCCGAGCAGACGCGCCAGCTCGTCCATCACCGACTCCATCGCGAAGACGACCTGTCCGAGGCCGTATCCACGGAAGGCACCCGCAGGCACGGCATGGGTGTAGACGGAGTAGCCGTCGGCCTTCTTGTGCGGAGCGCGGTAGACGGCCATCGACTCACCGACGCTGTGGAACATCACCGCGGGGCCGTGATTGCCGTACGCCCCGGTGTTGGACACCACGCGCAACTCGATCGCGGACAGGGTGCCGTCCTTGCGCGCACCCGCCTTCACCCGGACGGTGAACGGATGCCTGGTGGTGGCGCCGAAGAACTGCTCCGCCCGGGTGTACTCGAGCTTCACCGGCTGCTTCAGGCGCATCGCGGCGAGGACCACGATGTCCTCGACGATCATTTCCTGCTTGCCGCCGAAACCGCCGCCCACGCGCCCCGCCAGGACGCGCACCTTCTCCATCGGCAGGTCGAACAGCGCGCACAGGGCCCGTCGGGTGAGGAAGGGCGTCTGGGTGCTGGAACGCACGACGATGCGCTCGGTCCCCTCCTCCGTCTCCTCGAACCAGGCGACGGCGCCGTGCGTCTCCAGGCTCGCGTGCTGGACACGCTGGGTACGGAAGGTCTCCTCGTACACCACATCGGCCTCGGCGAAGCCGGCCGCCACGGAGCCGATCTCCCCGTGGACCTCGCCCACCACATTGTCCTGGGGCCGCGAGATCCGCGCCGTACGCGCGTCCTTGGCGTGCACGACCGGTGCACCGGGAAGCATCGCCTCCTCCGGGTCCAGGACCGCGGGCAGCACCTCGTACGTCACTTCCAGGCGACGGCAGCCCTCCTCGGCCGCGGCCTCGCTGTCGGCGACCACCGCCGCCACCCGCTGGCCGACGTAGCGCACGGTGCTGTCGAGGAGCCGGGTGTCGTCGGGGTCCTCGGTGGGATGCTCGTGCCGGGCGCTCGAGTAGTGCCGTTCGGGGGCGTCGTGGTGCGTGAGGACCAGGCGCACCCCGGGTACGCGCAGCGCGGCGGCCGTGTCGACGGCGGTGATACGGGCGTGCGCGTGCGGGGAGCGCAGCAGCTTCATGTGCAGCAGTCCTGGCACCTCGATGTCGAAGGTGTACCGGGCGCGCCCGGTGACCACGTCGGGGCCCGCCGGCGCGGGAAGGTTACGGCCCACCGCGGCGCCCGCGCACGGCTCTTCGACGTTCTTCACACCCCGGACGGCGTCCTCGATGGCGCGGTATCCGGTGCAGCGGCACAGATTGCCCTTGAAGGCGCGCGGCAGGTCGGTCAGCTGATCGTCGTCGAGAGCCGCGGTCGTCATCAGGTAGCCGGCGGTGCAGAAGCCGCACTGGAAACCCTGGGCGTCGAGGAACTTCTGTTGCACCGGGTGGAGTTCGCCGTCGGTCGCCAGTCCCTCGACGGTGGTCACCGAGCGTCCCGCGGCCCGCACGGCGGGGTAGAGGCAGCTGTGCACCGGCTTCCCGTCCACATGAACCGTGCAGGCCCCGCAGTCACCCGCGTCGCACCCCTTCTTCACGCCGAACCACCCGCGCTCGCGCAGATAGGTCCGCAGACACTGTCCGGGTCGTGGCGCGGCGTCGAACTGCTGCTCGTTGACATGGATCTCGAAGCTCATCGGGCACCGTCCGTGGTCAGTTCGTGGCGGATCTCCTCGGCCAGCCGCAGGGCCATGTGGCGCCGCCAGGCGGGCAGTCCGTGGATGTCGTCGAACCAGTCGGCGTCGCCGACGGCCCCGTCGAGCGCGTCCCTCAGCTCCTGGGCGCCGGGTGGCAGCGGGAACCAGAGGCGGAAGGGGCGGACCGTGGCCGCTGTCACCGTCACGGCGAGTGAGCCGTCCTGCGGGTCGAGCACCCCGATGACCAGGGCGCCGGAGCGGCCGAGACCGTAGAGGGAGGCCTGACGGAAAGCCGTGCGGCAGGCCAGGGACCGGGCGGGCAGCGTGACGGAACGCAGCAACTCGCCCTCGGCCAGGTCCTTGAGGCCGGCGCCGATGACGAAGTCGGCCACTCGTATACGGCGGAGCGAGCCGTCCTGCGCCTGGAGCAGGCACACCCCGTCGAGGGCGGCCGTCAGGGAGATCATGGGTCCTGCGGGCAGGCCGTTGCAGAGGTTCCCGCCGACCGTGGCCATGTTCCAGATCTTGAACGACGCCAGGAAGGCCCGGCAGCACTGCTCGAACAACGGTGCCGCCCGCGCCGCGCTCCGCCGGCCGTGGCCGGACAGCTCGGCGATGGTGCAGGTCGCGGCGATCTCCAGCGAACCGTCGGCCCTCTGCGTGACCGGCTCCCAGCCCATTCTGCTCAGGTCGAACAGTCGCCGCAGCCGTGGCTGGGGCTCGGAGAACAGAAAGGTGCCGCCCCCGAGCCAGGCGTCACCGGGCTGCCAGGGCGTGCGGACGCGGGCATCGCGTACCTCCCGCACGGTGTTGAGATCCATGTCGCACTCCGCTCCGGCCGCTGTGTCGGGCCACCGACGAGCTCAGTGAAGCAAGGGCGCGGCCCCGCGCACGACTGGTGCGCCACACGAAAAAGCACGAGGCCCCCACGCGCATGTCGGAGGATCAACCAAGGGCTGAACCGTTCACTTAACCTGGCATTTACGATGTCCTGACTCGTATTCGCCTCGTGAATGTGAGATGGCGGGATCCGGGCCGTCAGCCGCGCAAGGAGCAAGACCATGCACGTCGCACACCTCCTCCAGCTCGACGCTCTCGACCTCAGCCTGTTGTGGGGCGACGACCGGCTGCTGGCCCGGGAGATCAGCGGGGTCACGGCCACCGATCTGGAGGACCCCAGCCGATTCCTCCAGCGGGGCGAGGTCGTCCTCAGCGGCCTGGTCTGGTGGAAGACGACCGACCGCCCCGAGAAGGCGGACCGGTTCGTCGCCGCGCTCCAGTCGACCGGCGCGGTCGCCCTCCTCGCGGGCGAGGAGACGCACGGCGCCGTGCCCGACGCCCTCGTGGACTCCTGTCGCGCACGCGGGATCGCCCTCATAGCCGTGCCCGCGCACACCACCTTCCGGGCCGTCACCGAGGCCGTCTACCTCAGGCAGTGGGGCGACCTCAGCCGCGGCCCCGCCAGGCACCACGCACTGCCCGAGAACGTACGCAACGAGCTCAGCACCCTGCTGGCGGGCGACGCGGACCTCGGGTGGCTGCTCGACCGCGCCTTCGCCCACCTCGGGACCCCCGCCGCCTATGTGCTCGGCGCGACCGGCCGGACCCTCGCACGTACGTCGACGGCGCCGCCCCTGACGGCGGAACAGGGCGAGAAGCGGCTGCGGGGCTCCGCCGGGGTCACCTTGCGCGTCGAGTCGGACGCCTCCCCCTACGGGGTCCGCCACCTCCACATGCCGGACACCGCCGGCGCCCCGCCGCGGGTGCTGCACGAGATCGCCGACGTACTCGCCCAGCACCGGTACCGGAGCCTGCGCGGCGAGACGGCGGCACAGGACAGGGCGCGCGCCCTCGTCGCGCTGATCGACTCCCCGGGTACGGACGGGACGGCGCTCGGCCCCGCCCTCCGCGACTGCGGTCTGCCCGGCCCCGGCCCGTACCAGGTCGTCACCGCGAGGGCGGCCCACCACGACGCACGGGCCGCGGTGGACGCCCTGACCGAGGCGCTGTGCCACACGCCCGGCCGCCCCTTCGCCGTGGCCGGTCTGGAGGGAGGCGAGGCCGTCGCCGTCGTCCAGGGCGAACCCGGCGGCGACGGCGACCCCCTCCGGGCCGTCTGGCCGGTCCTGGGATCGTGCGACCCGACGGGCTCACTCCACGGCGGCACGGGGGCCGTTGCCGCGGAGCCCGGGGATCTCCGCGACAGCCTCGCGGGAGCACGCCACGCACAGGCCGCGGCGCGCACGAGCGCACCGGAACGGACCCGGCTGAGCTCCGTGGACGAGCTCACCACCCTTCCCGCCCTGCTCGCCGGGGTGCCCAGGGCCGTACGTGAGGTCTACAGCGTCCGGTCCCTGGGCCCCCTGCTCGACGCCGAGAGCCCCTCGCAGCGGATGCTCCTGGAAACCCTCGAGGTCTTCCTCGCGCACAACGGCTCCTGGGCGCGCACCGCCGAAGCCCTTCATCTGCACGTCAACACGGTCCACTACCGCGTCCGGCGCATCGAGACGCTCACCGGCCGCGACCTGTCCCGCCTCGAACACAAACTCGACCTCTGGGCGGCGCTGCTGTGCCGCTGACCGCGTCGGGAGCGTTCAGCCTCAGGGCCGCGGCCGGTCGATGTGCACGTTCGTCGACTTGACCCGTGCCGTCGCCAGGACCCCCACCTCGAGGCCGAGTTCGTCCACGGACTCGCGGCTGACGAGCGACACCAGCCGGTGGGGTCCCGACTGGATCTCCACCTGGGCCACGACGTCGTCGGCCGTCACGGCGGTGACGATGCCGGCGAAGGAATTGCGCACCGAGGTCAGGATCTCGCCGGGCACGGGGTGCAGACCCTCGGCCCGCTCCGTGGCGAAGCCCGCCAGGCTGACCCCGTCGATCATCCGGTTCCCCGACCCGCCGCGGTCCATCGTGAGGTGACCACCGTCCGCCCAGCGGCGAACGGTTTCCGGACTCACGGCCAGCAGCTCCGCGGCCTGGCCAATGCTGTACGAGGGCACGCCCGGAACTCTAGCGCCGAGCGGTCACCAGGTGACGGGCAGGGAGTGCAGCCCGTAGATGATGGCGTCGTACTTGAAGGCGATCGTGTCGAGCTCCTCCACGGGGCGGAGGGTCGGGATACGGCGGAAGAGGGTGGGATAGAGGACCTGGAGTTCCATGCGGGCCAGGGGCTGGCCGACGCAGTGATGGGCCCCGGCGCCGAACGCCTGGTGGTGACGGGCGTTACGGGTGATGTCGAGCCGGTCGGGCTCGGGGAAGACCGAGGGGTCCCGGTTGGCGAGTTCGCCGAGAAGGATGACGCCCTCACCGGCACGGATGGTGCGACCGGCGACCTCGATGTCCTCCGTCGCGGTGCGGCGGCGGCCCAGATGGACGATGGAGAGATAGCGCAGGAGTTCCTCGACGGCGCCACGGATGACGGCGGGGTCGTCCGTGTCGCGGATCACGGCGAGCTGCTCCGGGTGCTGAAGGAGCAGGAGCGTGCCCAGGCTGATCATGTTCGCGGTGGTCTCGTGACCGCCGAGGAGGAGCAGCACACCCATCGTGGCGGCCTCGCGGCGGGTGAGCTCGCCGGCCTCGATCTGGGTGCAGAGGCTGGAGAGCAGATCGTCGCCCGGCTCGGTGAGCTTGCGGCCGACCAGCTCGTCGAGGTAGGTGGCGAGGTTGGTGTGGGCGGTGGCGCGCTCCTCGGAGGTAGCGACCGCGGAGACGATGACCTTGCTGTTGGTCTGGAAGAACGCGTGGTCCTCGTAAGGGACTCCGAGCATCTCGGAGATGACCAGGGAGGGGATCGGCAGGGCGAGATCCTGGACGAGGTCGGCCTGCCCCGGCCCCGCGAGCATCGCGTCGATGAAGTCGTCGGCCATCTCCTGCACCCGGGGGCGCATGGCCTCGACCCGCTTGATGGTGAAGGCGCCGCTGATCATGCGGCGCAGCCGGGCGTGCTCGGGGTCGTCCATGCCGACGAAGCTCAGATCCGTGCTGCCGGCATGGGCGTGCGTCGGGTCCACGGGGCTGGGGAAGCCGGGACGGGTGAACTCCACGCTCAGCCGCGGGTCGGACAGCAGTGCCTTCTGCTCGGCGTGGCCGGTCACGGCCCAGGGAGTGCTGTCGCCCCAGGAACGGACCTGGGTGAGCGGGCCGTGCTCGGTCAGGGCCCGCATCTCGGGGGAGGGGGCGAAGGGGCACTGCGAGGAGCGCGCCGGGGGGAAGTCGGGGATGTCGGCGATGCCGGGGGTGCTCGTACCGGTGGCGGGGGATGTGCTCGTCATGCTCGTCTCCAGTGGGGGTGGGGTGATGCGAGGATCAGCCGGTCACGGGGGTGACGACCGCGGACTCCGGCCGGGGCGCGGCGGTGTACCGGGCGAGCAGGTCCCCGCGGTGCTGACGGGCCTGTTTGGGCATGTTCCAGCCGAGGACCGCGACGGGGCCGTCGTCGTCGGTGTACCGGGCGACGAAACGGCCCTGCTCCGGGCCGCCTTCGACGATGTGCGCGGTGGCGGTGGGCGTGGGCACCCCGTACACCTGGATCTTCACGCCGAGCTGGTCGGTCCAGAAGTAGGGGAGCGGGCTGTAGGGGCGGTCGTCGCCCAGGATGTTCGCCGCGACCAGCATGGCCTGCTCGGTGGCGTTCGTACGGTTCTCCAGACGCACCGACCGCCCCAGTGCCTCGTGGTCGAAGCGGGCCACGTCTCCCGTGGCGTAGACACCGTCGGCGGCGCGGCAGCGGGAGTCGCACACCACACCGTCGTCGAGCACCAGGCCGCTGCCCTGCAGCCACTCGGTGGCCGGAGTGCTGCCGACCGCCGAGACGACCAGATCGGCGGGTACGGTCCCCGAGCCGGCCGCGCGGACACCGGTGACGCGCCCGTCGGCCGTCTCAAGACCGTCCACCAGCGTGTCCGGGCGCAGCCGCACCCCGTGCTCGGTGTGCAGCGCGGCGAGCCGGTCCGCGACGTACCGGCCGAGCTGCGTCTCCATCGGCGCTGCCTGCGGCCCGGTGAGGGCCACATCGATGCCCATGAGGCGGGCCGTCGCGGCGATCTCGGCGCCGAGCACCCCGTCACCGACGACCACGGCACGCCTGGCCTCCAGGAGCTCCGTGCGCAGCCGCGCGGCGTCGTCGAGGGTCCGCAGCACATGCACGCCCGCCGGGCCCGACAGCCCCGGCAGTCTGCGCGGACGCAGTCCCGTGGCCAGGACGACGGCTTCCGCCCGCAGCTCGGTCCCGCTCGCGGTGCGCACCGCACGGCTCGCCGCGTCGAACGCCGACGCACGCTCACCGAGGACGAACTCGGCGTCCAGGGCGTCCAGTACGTCCCGGGTGCGCAGGTGCGTGCGCTCGGCCTCCCAGGTCCCCGCGAGCACCTGCTTGGACAGGGGCGGGCGGTCGTACGGTGCTCCGGTCTCCTCGCCGAGCAGCGTGACGCGCCCGCTGTAGCCCTTGCGGCGCAGGCTCTCGACGACGGCGAGACCCGCGGCACCGGCCCCGACGACGAGTACGTCCGACGGCGTACTCACGCGTCCTCGTGGAGCTGGATGGCGGCGGCCGGGCAGATGTCCGCGGACTCGCGGACCCCTTCGTGCCGCTCGGCGGGCGGCGCCGGGTCGAGGAGGACGACGATGCCGTCCTCGTCACGCTGGTCGAACACCTCGGGTGCGATCAGCACGCACTGCCCGGCGCCGCAGCACTTCTCCTCGTCCACAGTGATCTTCATATGCTCTCCCTGTTCATGCGTGGCGTGCTTTCGGTGGTCATCGGTGGTCATCGGCGGCGCGTGGTGGGCGCGGCGAGCAGCCCCACCAGGGCGTCCTCCAGCGCGTCGGCGGTGCGCTTCCAGGCCGCGTCGGCACCGGCCGGCTCCTCGGCCAGGGCGCGCTCCTGCTCCGCGCAGGTGTGGGTGATCAGATGGCGGGCCATCTCGGCCCGCGCCGGGCGGATGTCCGGCGGCACGATGGGGTGCAGGCAGGTGCCGAGCCCCTTCAGGGTGCGGCGCAGGCTGTCGCGGGTGAGGGACTCGTCCGCCACCAGCGTCCGCATCAGCGGGTCGGTCATCACCTGTACGGAGAAACGCGCGTGCCAGGAGGGGGCGCCGACGGCGGCGTTGTGGTCGGTCACCGGGCGCAGCAGACAGCGCACCCAGTCCCGCAGGTCGGTGCTGTCGCCGGCGGCCTCGACGTATCGCGCGCGGATCAGGTCGACCTCGGTGCCGTGCCTGGTCATGATGGCCCGTACGAGCGTCGCCTTGCTCCCGAAGTGGTAACTGACGGCGGTGGTGTTGCCCTGGCCCGCCGCCTCGCCGATCTGCCGGTTGGAGACGCCCGAAAGACCGTGCTCCGCGTAGAGGCGCTCGGCCGCTTTCATGATGGCCTCGCGTGTGCCGGCGCCGCGGCCGGTGCGAGGCTCGGTTCTGTTCACGATGGCTTCCTCCTCGACGTCACGCTCTCTTGATCAGTCGCCTTCTCTTGATCACTAGAACACCGCCCCGCATTTGAGTCAACCGACTGACTTAATTGGGTGGGTGACCGGCCGGAATCATGCGCAGGGAGCCGGCCCGTCCGGATGCTCTAAACTGCATGCGCCTCGTGGGGGAAGTCCGGTCGAAGTCCGGCGCTGACCCGCAACGGTAGGCGGAGCCCGACAGGGTCCCGTAAGCCCGATCACCCGCGGTGGCGAAGCTCTGTCGATCGCCGTGGACTGCGAGAGGTGCTGCGCAAGGCGCCTCGCGCGCTCCGGGCCGCCCCTTGGATTACGTAGGCACGGCCCGAGGCGAAAGTGATCCGCCCGTGGCCACGCCCCCCGACCGAATACCGCCCCAGCGCGTCTCCCTACCCCTTCTCGTGACCGGCCTGTGCGTCGCGCTCCCGCTGTCCCTGGCCTGCGGGGCGGGAATCGGGGCGTCGGGGCTCACCTGGGGCGAGACGCTGCACCACCTGTGGGCCGGGCTGACGGGCGGGCGGATCACACCGGACGAGGTCTCCTCGTACACCATCGTCTGGGAGCTGCGCTTCCCGCGCTCCGTGCTCGCCGCCGTCGTCGGGGCCGGTCTGTCGGCCGTCGGCATCGCCGTGCAGGCCATGGTGCGCAACGCGCTCGCCGACCCGTTCGTCCTCGGCATCTCGTCGGGAGCGGCCGTCGGCGCCAACGCCGTGCTCATCTTCGGGGCCTTCGGCGCGTTCGGTGTCTGGGCGCTCTCCTCGGCGGCCTTCCTCTCCGCGCTGTTCGCCATGGTGCTGGTGTACGCGATCGCCAGGACCCCCCGGGGCCTCACACCGCTCAGACTCGTGCTGACCGGGACTGCGATGTACTACGGCTTCTCCGCCGTGACCACCTTCATGGTGTTCGCCGCCGAGCGGGGCGAGGCGGCACGGTCCGCGATGATGTGGCTGCTCGGCAGCCTGGGCGGGGCCACCTGGTCGTCGGTGCCGATCGCCGCGGGTGCCGTGCTCGGCGGCCTCGCCCACCTCGCCTGGTCGGCACGCCGGCTGAACGCCCTCGCCATGGGCGACGAGACCGCCGCCACGCTGGGGGTGGACCCCGGGCGCCTGCGCAAGGAGCTCTTCCTCGTCTCCGCCGCCGTCACCGGGGCCGTCGTCGCGGTCAGCGGCGCGATCGGCTTCGTGGGCCTGATGGTCCCGCACGCCGCGCGGATGCTGGTCGGCGCGGACCACCGCCGCCTGCTGGCCGTCGCACCCCTGGCCGGCGCCGTCCTGCTGATCTGGGTGGACATCCTGTCGCGGGTGGTGCTCGCACCCGCCGAACTGCCCGTGGGGGTGGTGACCGCGGCCATCGGCGTGCCGTGCTTCATCCTGCTGATGCGCCGCCGCACCTACACCTTCGGAGGCGCCTGATGCGCGTCGACATCGACACACTCACGGTGGAGCTCGCCGGCGCGCGGCTGGTGGAGGACGTCACGCTGCGCGCGGGCAGCGGGCAGCTCGTCGGCCTCGTCGGACCCAACGGCAGCGGCAAGTCGACCCTGCTGCGCTGCGTCTACCGGGCTCTGAGCCCCTCCGCGGGCACGGTCCGTATCGACGGGGAGGATCTGCGCTCCATGACGGCCAGGGAGAGCGCACGCAGGATCGCCGCGCTTCCGCAGGAGGTCGTCCCGGAGTTCGACTTCACCGTCGCCGAGATCGTGGCCATGGGCCGGCTGCCGCACCAGGGGCCGGTGGCCCGCACCACCGACGAGGACCGCAGGATGTGCGAGGCCGCGCTCAAGGGTGTCGGGGCCGCCCATCTGGCCGACCGCGGTTTCCTCACCCTCTCCGGAGGCGAGAAGCAACGGGTCCTGATCGCCCGCGCGTTCGCCCAGCAGCCTCAGGTGCTGGTGCTCGACGAACCCACCAACCACCTGGACATCGCCCAGCAGCTGGAGGTCCTGTCGCTGGTGCGGGGGAGCGGGCTGACCGTGCTCACCGCGCTGCACGACCTCAACCTCGCCGCACTCCACTGCGACGCCCTCCATGTCATCGACGGCGGGCGGATCGTCGCCTCGGGAGCACCGCACGACGTCCTCACACCCGAATTGCTGGCCGAGGTCTTCTGCGTACGGGCGCATCGCGTACCGCACCCCGAGACCGGCGCGGTGCAGCTGCTCTTCGACCGTCTCCCCTCCGTGTGACCCCTCCTCTCCGTGTGCCCCCCTCCGCCCGTCGACCGCCCCAAGGAGCCTCCACCGCCATGCGCCCCTCCGTACGCCCCGCCGCGCTCGCCCTCGCCGCCACTCTCGCCCTCGCCGGCTGCGGGGCGGAGGTCACCCCGGAGAACGGGAAGGAGGACGGCGCCCGGGCGGCCGGCGGCCACTACCCGGTGACCGTCACCAACTGCGGCGAGAAGAAGACGTACGACAAGGCCCCGCAGCATGTGGTCACCAACGATGTCGGCATCACCGAGATCATGTTCGCCCTTGGTCTCGAGGACCACATGGCCGGCTATGTGATGCCCGACGACAAGGGCGATCTGACGTCCGTGCCCTGGAAGGACGGCTACGCGAAGACCACCTGGCTGTCGAAGAAGCAGATCAACAAGGAGCTGGTCCTGGACGCAGGGGCCGATCTGGTCTTCGCGGGCTGGAACTACGGTTTCAGCGAGGGCGACGGCTTCACCCCCGCCGCGCTGCGGCGGGTCGGCATCGACTCGTATCTGCTCAGTGAGTCCTGCCGCAACGGACAGGGCAAGGCCCGCGGTGTGATGGCACCGCTCGACGCGCTGTACACCGACCTGGAGAACCTCGGCCGGATGTTCGACGTCGAGGACCGGGCCGACGCGCTCATCGCCTCGTTCCGCAAGCAGGTGGCCGACGCACAGGCGAAGGCACTCCAGGGCGCCGACCGGCCGCGTGTCTTCCTCTACGACGACGGGCAGGACAAGCCCCTGACCTCGGGCGCCTACGCCGGCCCCCACGACATCATCACCAAGGCCGGGGGCGACCACATCATGAAGGACCTCAAGGACAGCTGGACCACGGTCGGCTGGGAGACGGTCATCGCGCGCGACCCCGAGGTCATCGTGATCAACAACTACGGGGACACCACCGCGGAGCAGAAGCGGGCGTTCCTGAAGTCCTACAAGCCGCTCGCCGGCGTATCCGCGATCAAGAACGACCGGATCGTGGTCCTCGACTACGTGGACCTCGTCGAGAGCCCCCGCAACCCCGCGGCCATCAGCTCGCTCGCCGCCGACCTCAGGAGCACCGGCTCCTGATCCGGGGAGCCGTGGCGTGCCCGGCGGCGGTATGGCATGGAGCACATCGGGCTTGCCCGCGCCGCCGCCCGTCCGCCCGCCGATCCCCTGGGGGAGCCCGGATACGCGCCCTCCGCCGGGGGATCGGCCCGCCGGCGCTGTGACCCGGATCTCTACCGCGCGGCCCGCCCGCGCTGGCACTGTGGTCGGGTCACGGGGGACGACCAGTTGCCGAGCGAGCGAGCGAGATGCCATGACCGCGACCACAGCCGAGAACCGGACCCACGCCCGCACCGGCGGCCCCAAGGACGGGCCGAAGATCCTGGAGCACGTCCTGGGCTGGACGCTCGTCGTCGTCCTCGCCATGTTCGTCACCCAGGCCGGACTCATGTGACCCACGGCCACCCACCACGAGCGGTGGGGCCGCCCACGCCACGAAAGGTGGGGTGGGGCGCCCGCCCGGCACCCCACCCCTGACCCGCCCTGCGGGCCGTGTACCCCGTCCGCGCTAGTTGATGGCCTTGATGAGCTCACCATCCGTCGTGTCGCCGCTGAGCTCCCAGAAGAAGGTGCCTCCCAGGCCCTGCTCGTTCTTGTAGTCCATCTTCGTGCCGATGGTGGCCGGGGTGTCGTAGCTCCACCAGTCGGAGCCGCAGAGCGCGTACGCCGTACCCGCGACGGTGCTGGTGGCCGGGCAGCTGTTCTTCAGGACCTTGTAGTCCTCGATGCCCGCCTCGTAGGTACCCGCCGCCGCACCGGTCGCGGTGCCGCCCGGCTCCTCCTGGGTGACGCCCGTCCAGCCGCGGCCGTAGAAGCCGATGCCCAGCAGGAGCTTCTCCGAGGGGATGCCCAGGTCCTTGAGCTTGGTGATCGCCGCGTCGCTGTTGAAGCCCTCCGACGGGATGCCGTCGTAGGAGGTCAGCGGTGAGTGCGGAGCCGTCGGACCCTGCGCCTCGAACGCCCCGAAGAAGTCGTACGTCATCGGGTTGTACCAGTCCAGGTACTGCGCCGCCCCCGCGTAGTCCACCGCGTCGATCTTGCCGCCGTCGGACCCGTCTGCGGTGATCGCCGAGGTGATCAGATTGTCCGTGCCGAACTTCGACCGCAGCGCCGACAGAAGCTCACCGTAGGCGTCACGTCCGCTGGTGTCGCAGGTGAGACCGCAGGCGTTGGGGTACTCCCAGTCGATGTCGATGCCGTCGAAGACATCCGCCCAGCGGGGGTCCTCGACCAGGTCGTAGCAGGAGTCGGCGAAGGCGGCGGGGTTCTGCGCGGCCTCACCGAATCCGCCGGACCAGCTCCAGCCGCCGAACGACCAGAGGATCTTCAGGTCGGGGTGCAGCTTCTTCAGCTTGCGCAACTGGTTGAAATTGCCGCTGAGTTCCTGGTCCCAGGTGTCCGCGACCCCGTCGACCGACTGGTCGGCCGTGTAGGTCTTCTCGTAGTCCGCGTAACTGTCGCCGATCGTGCACTTGCCGCCCTCGACGTTCCCGAAGGCGTAGTTGATGTGCGTGAGCTTGTCGGCCGATCCCGACGTCTCGATGTTCTTGACATGGTAATCGCGGTCGTAGACGCCCCAGTTGGTGAAGTATCCGACGACCTTGTCGCCGGCCGCCGTGGTTGCGGCCTCGGCGGCCGCCGGGGCGGCGCCCGCCGACGAGGTGCCGGCGATGCCGAGCAGGGCGGCTCCGAGCGCGGCGGTACAGGCGGTGGCGACGAGCGCCCTGAGGCGGGCGCGAGGGCGGTGAAGTCCGGTCATTGTGGCTCCTCGTGGGGGAGGGCGGTGGCTGCCCGGTCCATCCGGAATTGGCATGGACGCGATGAGGCATGGGTGAGACCGTAGAAGGACTAGACCAGTTGGGTCAATGGTTCGGACCAATTTCCCTGAGCGTGGGCTCCTGCTACCCGGTGACGCCCGCGCTCCGATCGGGCATACTCGACGCGCCACAGCCGCTGGCCAGCGTCTCCCGTGATCCGGGAAGGCAGGATCGGCTGGGGAGCCGTAGATTTCCGGGCATCGCCCGGGACCACCCGGCGGTGCGCGCACACCCCGCGCGCGACCGTCGTCACGCCCGACAGGGAGGAGAGCGCCGTCATGTCCGACCGTGCCCCGCAGCCGGTGGAACGCCGTCTGCCCACCGAGGAGTCCCGGCAGCTCATCGAGCTCGTACGCGACATCGTGTCGAAGGAGATCACTCCCCGGGCGGCCGAGGAGGAGGAAGCGGGACACTTCCCGCGCCAGCTCTTCACCCTGCTCTCCGAGTCGGGCCTGCTCGGCCTGCCGTACGACTCCGCGTACGGCGGCGGCGACCAGCCGTACGAGGTCTACCTCCAGGTGCTCGAAGAGCTGGCGGCCGCCAGGCTCACCGTCGGCCTCGGCGTCAGTGTCCACTCGCTGGCCTGCCACGCGCTCGCCGGATACGGCACCGAGGAGCAGAAGGCCGCCCACCTCCCGGCGATGCTCACGGGCGGTCTGCTCGGCGCCTACTGCCTCTCCGAGCCCTCCTCCGGCTCCGACGCGGCCTCGCTCCGCACGAAGGCCGAGCGCGACGGTGACGACTGGGTGCTCACCGGGACCAAGGCCTGGATCACGCACGGAGGCATCGCCGACTTCTGCACGGTGCTCGCCCGCACCGGGGAGGACGGCCCGCGGGGCATCACCGCGTTTCTCGTGCCGGGTGACGCCGAGGGCCTCAACGCCGCCCTGCCCGAGAAGAAGATGGGCATGAAGGGCTCACCCACGGCCCAGCTGCACTTCGACGGCGTACGCATCCCGGGCGAGCGCCGCATCGGGGACGAGGGGCAGGGCTTCGCCATCGCCCTGTCCGCGCTCGACTCGGGGCGCCTCGGTATCGCCGCCTGTGCCGTCGGCGTCGCCCAGGCCGCGCTGGACGAAGCGGTCGGATACGCCACCGACCGGCGCCAGTTCGGCCGGCCCATCGCGGACTTCCAGGGGCTGCGCTTCATGCTCGCCGACATGGCCACCCAGGTCGAGGCCGGCCGGGCGCTCTACCTGGAGGCGGCGCGGCTCCGTGACGCGGGCCTGCCGTTCTCACGGCAGGCGGCGATGGCGAAGCTGTTCTGCACCGACGCGGCGATGCGGGTGACCACCGACGCGGTCCAGGTGCTCGGGGGCTACGGCTACACCCTCGACTTCCCGGTCGAGCGGCTGATGCGGGAGGCCAAGGTGCTCCAGATCGTCGAGGGCACCAATCAGATCCAGCGCATGGTCATCGCCCGTCACCTCGCGGGTCCCGAGACGCGCTGACCCGGACGGGCCGGTCCGACCAGACGGGCGTCGTCATGATCCGGTTCCACTCCTGGTCATGACGGCCCGGCAGGGTCCGCCCCGTGCCCTCCCAATGGCGCAGCATGGCCCGGTAGATGGGAGGGTCGGTGGAGTGCGGCGTGGACCGCACCACGGATTCCCGTTCCCGGGTCGGCGGTACGGGCCGAGGAACCGATTCTTCGGACACGGGTGCGGCGAGTCGGCGGCGTGCGGGGCCGGCCGTTGAATGCAGCGTGGTCATACAGAACCAACGCCGCCACGGGCCCCGGGTCACTGCCCGGCCGATTCGCGCGCCCGTTCCTCGCGCGTGGGCGCGCCCCCAGGGGCGCGCGGAGTCATTCAGGCGGCGCGCCGCCCGGCCTGCGGCACGTACGGCAGGGGACGGGAGCCGGGACCGCCGGCGTGCGAGAAGGGCTGCATCCGCCAGTCGAGCCCCTGAGGGAGCGTCAACAGCAGTGCGGTCTCCTGCTCCTGGGCCCGGAGGGACTCGTCCGCGGGGCGTGCCCGGGAGGCGTCACGGTTCGTACCGGGGCAGACGGTGAGGACGAACGGGTTCCACGGGGTGGAGCACAGCGCGTGCTCGGGGAGCACGTCCTCGTCCGCCAGCAATGCGATCGGCTGGGCACAGTCCGGGCAGATCACCCGGTACATCTCGAAGGTGTCGTACGCGTCGGGAACGGTGTCCTCGTCCGGAGCGGCGGATGTCGCGCTCCCGATGTGTTCCGGTTCGGTACGTCCGGTGAGCTTCAGGCTCTGCATGGATCTTTCCCCCTCGGATGGGCCGGCGAGGCGCCACGGCCTCGGCCACAGCAAGCACTTCCCGTCGGAAGTCGGCCGTAACCACGACGCCCATTGCTACCGACCCGTAAACCTGTGGCGTTCATCACAAGCCCCTCGAACGTGTCCTTCCGGGGGTCCCACGGCTGTGCCTGGAGGGCCAGGGGCCATAGGTTGATCCGCATGGAGGAGCTGGACCGTCAGATTGTGGAGTTGCTCGTCAAGGACGGGCGGATGAGCTACACCGACCTGGGCAAGGCCACCGGCCTGTCCACATCGGCCGTTCATCAGCGTGTCCGCCGGTTGGAGCAGCGCGGGGTGATCCGCGGCTACGCCGCGGTCGTCGACCCCGAGGCCGTCGGCCTGCCCCTCACCGCGTTCATCTCGGTGAAACCCTTCGACCCGAGCGCACCCGACGACATCGCGGAACGGCTCGCGGGTGTGCCGGAGCTGGAGGCCTGCCACAGCGTCGCCGGGGACGAGAACTACATCCTCAAGGTGCGGTGCTCCAGCCCCCTGGAGCTGGAGCACCTGCTCACCCGCGTCCGTACGCTGGCCGGCGTCTCCACCCGTACGACCGTCGTCCTGTCCACGCCCTACGAGGCGCGTCCGCCGCGCATCTGAGGGGGCCCGTCCGGCGTCGTGGAGGGGGCGGGGGATGAGCGGCTCCCGGCAGGCGCGAGACTGGTCCCATGACCGAGAGCGCCGCCCCCCAGAGCGAACACCGCACCGTGCTGCTGCGCGGTGGAGACGTCCACAGCCCCGCCGATCCGTTCGCCACCGCGATGGTCGTCGAACGCGGCCATGTCGCCTGGGTGGGCTCCGAGGGGGCGGCCGACGCCTTCGCGAGCGGCGTCGACGAGGTGATCGACCTGGAAGGTGCCCTGGTCACCCCGGCCTTCACCGACTCCCATGTGCACACCACATCGACCGGGCTCGCCCTGACGGGGCTGGACCTCTCCGGTGCGCGCACGCTCACCGAAGCCCTCGGCCTCGTGCGTGCGTTCGCGAACGACCGGGCGGAAACCGGGGTGATCCTCGGCCATGGATGGGACGCCGCCCGCTGGCCCGAGCAGCGGCCGCCGTCGCGCGCCGAGCTCGACGAGGCGGCGGGCGGCAGGGCCGTCTATCTGCCCCGTGTGGACGTCCACTCCGCCGTGGTGACCACGGCGCTCCTGGATCTCGTCCCGGACGTCACCGCGCTGGCCGGCTACCACCCCGACGCCCCGCTGACCGGCGACGCCCACCACGCGGTGCGGGCCGCCGCCCACAGTGCCGTCACCCCGGCGCAGCGGGCGCGGGCCCAGCGCGCGGCCCTCGCGCACGCGGCCTCGCTCGGCATCGGCACCGTGCACGAGTGCGCGGGCCCGGAGATCTCCGACGAGGAGGACTTCACCGGACTGCTGGCGCTCGCCGCCGAACAGCCGGGCCCCCGGGTCTTCGGATACTGGGCCGAGCAGGTCCAGGACGAGAAGGGCGCACGCCGTATCCGCGAGCTCGGCGCCATCGGCGCGGCCGGCGACCTCTTCGTCGACGGCTCACTCGGCTCGCACACCGCCCTCCTGCACGAGCCGTACGCCGACGCCCCGCACACCGGCACCGGCCGGCTCGACGCCGCGGGGATCGCCGCGCATGTGACGGCGTGCACCGAGGCGGGGCTCCAGGCCGGCTTCCACGCCATCGGCGACGCGGCGGTCTCCGCCGTGGTGGCCGGCGTCAGGGCCGCAGCCGAGACACTCGGGCTCGCCCGGATCCGGGCCGCCAGGCACCGCGTGGAGCACGCCGAGATGCTCACCCCGGAGACCGTCGCCGCCTTCGCCGAGCTCGGCCTCACCGCCTCCGTCCAGCCCGCCTTCGACGCGGCCTGGGGCGGCCCTGACGGCATGTATGCCCGACGCCTGGGCCCGGACCGCGCCGCGACCCTCAACCCGTACGCCGCCCTGCTGCGCGCGGGCGTGCCCCTCGCCTTCGGCTCGGACAGCCCGGTCACCCCCCTGGACCCCTGGGGAACGGTGCGCGCCGCGGCCCACCACCGCACACCCGGGCACCGTGTCTCCGTACGCGCCGGCTTCACCGCCCACACGCGGGGCGGCTGGCGCGCCGTCGGGCGGGACGACGGCGGCGTACTGGTCCCGGGAGCACCGGCCGACTACGCCGTCTGGCGTACCGGTGACCTGCTGGTCCAGGCCCCGGACGACCGGGTGGCGCGGTGGTCGACCGATCCCCGTTCCGGCACCCCCGGCCTGCCCGATCTCACTCCCGGTGCGGAGCTTCCGGTCTGCCTGCGGACGGTGGTACTCGGACACACTGTCTACGTGCGGCCGAACGAGTGACGTCGAGAAATTCCGTACCGCCGATCGATGGCGCCAGGACTCCGCGACGACCTGCCAAGCCTCGGCGCTGACCTGGCGTTTTTGATAGAAACCGCAGGTCGAAGGGGTGTTGACAGAAAGTGGTCACGGGCCGGTAGGTTCGGCCGGGTCCACCACTGGACGTCCGACCGGTCAAACCTCCACGCAGTCGTCGAACGCCGCTGGGTCATGGGGTGGTGTGCCGCACCGGCGCACCACCACTGACAGCCAGGTTCAGCGCCCGCGCCTCGGGGGCGAGGGAAGGTTCAGTCCGGACGGCAGGTGTGACCCGGGTGGGGCCCGGATGTTCAGTAGACAACGGCTCTCGGTCGACCCGCAGCCAGCGGGTCCCAGGTCGGCCCGAAGGACACCGGGCCCCGATCCGCAGTGCTGCGCCCTTCTGTCCGCAGTTCCGTGCTTCTGTCCGGGGCGCCACGCGCCACCTCGTGACCGCGTCGGAGTCCAGCCGCCCGGTGCTGGATATGGTGTGCGTCTGCGTACGGACTTTAAGGGGCAGTAGTGAACGACGGCGGTCAGAGGCAGTTCGGCCCGCTCGGCACGGTCTTGGTGATCATTCCGACCTACAACGAGGCCGAGAACATCAAGCTGATCGTCGCCCGGGTGCGTGCCGCCGTCCCGGAAGCGGACATCCTCGTCGCCGACGACAACAGCCCCGACGGCACCGGGAAGGTCGCCGACGAGCTCGCGGCCGGCGACAGTCATGTGCACGTCCTGCACCGCAAGGGCAAGGAAGGGCTCGGCGCCGCCTATCTGGCGGGTTTCCGCTGGGGCTCCGAGCACGGCTACGGCGTCCTGGTCGAGATGGACGCGGACGGCTCGCACCAGCCCGAGGAACTGCCCCGGCTCCTCACCGCGCTGAAGGGCGCCGACCTGGTCCTCGGCTCACGCTGGGTGCCCGGCGGCCGGGTGGTCAACTGGCCCAGGCACCGCGAGATGATCTCGCGCGGCGGCAGCCTCTACTCCCGGATGCTGCTGGGTCTCTCGGTGCGGGACGTCACGGGCGGTTACCGCGCCTTCCGCACCGGGACCCTGGACGGTCTCGGACTCGACGAGGTCGCCTCCCAGGGCTACTGCTTCCAGGTCGATCTCGCCCGCCGCGCCGTCGAGGCCGGCTACCACGTCGTGGAGGTGCCGATCACCTTCATGGAGCGGGAGATCGGCGACTCCAAGATGAGCCGCGACATCCTCGTCGAGGCCCTGTGGCGGGTCACCGGCTGGGGCATCACCGGCCGGGCGAACAAGGTCCTGGGCCGCAAGGCCCCCTGACCGGTCCCGCCGGGGCCTCATGATCACCCCCTTATGCCGCTCGCACCGGCTTACAGGCACACTGGGGGTATGACGACCGGCACACCGCCTCCGAACCGTCCACGGCGCTCACGCGCCCGTACACTCCTGCCGCTGGGCATCGCCGCCTGGCTGGTGCTGGAGATCTGGCTGCTGACCGTGGTGGCCGGTGCGGCGAACGGCTTCACCGTGCTGCTGATCCTGGTCGCCGGCATCGTGCTCGGTGCCGCGGTGATCAAGCGGGCCGGCCGCCGGGCCTTCCGCAACCTCAGCGAGACCCTCCAGCAGATGCCGGGCGGCCCCGGCGCTCCCGCCACCCCGCCCGCGGCCCCCTCGGGCAGCAAGGGGAACGGCTTCCTGATGCTGGGCGGCCTGCTCCTCATGATCCCCGGCGTGATCTCCGACGCCGCCGGACTCCTGCTCCTGCTGCCCCCGGTGCGCTCCGTGCTCGGGCGCTACGCCGAACGCTCCCTGGAGCGCCGGATGAGCGCGGCGACGCCGGGAGGCTTCTCCGACGCCTTCCAGCAGGCCCGGATCCACCGGCCGGACGGCAAGGTGGTCCAGGGCGAGGTCATCCGCGACGACGGCACACCCGGACGGCCCCGCCCCGACGACGACGGAGGCCCGGAGGACCGCCCGCCGCTGATCCCCTGAAGGACTCCCGCCCCGCCCCGGCGGCGGGGCAGGGGAGCACGACAAAGAGCCGCGGGCCGCGACACATGTTCTGTGTCGCGGCCCGCGGCTCTCTGTCGGTGCGGTGGTACGCGGTCAGGCAGACTTCCTGCTGTCCCGCGGGTGCACGGCAATGTTCATGGCGCCGGAGCGCAGGACCGCCAGCCTCTCGGCCAGCACTTCCTCCAGCTCCTCGCGGGTGCGCCGCTCCATGAGCATGTCCCAGTGCGTACGCGCAGGCTTGCCCTTCTTCTCTTCGGGGCCGTCCCCGTCCACCAGAAGTGCCGTGGCGCCGCACGCCTTGCACTCCCACTCCGCCGGAATTTCCGCCTCTACCGAGAACGGCATCTCAAAACGATGTCCGTTCGGGCATGCGTACTCCACCGCCTGGCGCGGGGCCAGATCGATGCCGCGGTCCGTCTCGTAGCTGGTAACCACGAGTCGCGTACCGCGGAGAGCTCGCTCACTCATGAATCGTGCCTCCCGGGCTTGTCGCCCACAGGACAGGTGTCGCTGTCGTCGTCATCCGGTCAACGTCCGGTCGGCGGAAAAGATTCCCGTTGCCGGTCATGCGTCGCCCGTCGTGCCGCTGCTTGGTCTGGGCTTATTACCCACCGGTGCCCGGTTTGTCACCTGCTGGCCGAAGTTACCACCCAACGGTTCGGCTTCTTCCACTCGCGGTAACACTCCTCCGGGCAGACCAAAGGCGTACACTACCGGCCTTTCACTTCAACGTCTAAATCCGGTCCGGCACGGGATTGCCCGCGGCGGCCACAGCGGCCCGTACGGGAACCCTCGCCAGCAGGACCGAGCCGAGCGCGAAGAAGAGCACCAGGGACAGGATCGCGTCACGGTAACTGCCGGTGAGCTGGTACCCGAGACCGAAGACCAGGGGCCCCAGCCAGCTGAGGCCCCGGTCGCTCATCTCGTAGGCGGAGAAGTACTCGGCCTCCTTGCCGCGCGGGACCAGATGCGAGAACAGGGACCGGGAGAGGGCCTGACTGCCGCCCATCACCAGGCCGATCGCGGCCGCCAGGACGTAGAAGAACACCGGAGCGTCCGCGGGCAGCACGTACGCCGAGGCGAGGATCAGCGTCCAGATGACCAGCGAGCCGAGAATCGTGCGCTTCGCCCCGTACAGCCGGGCGAGTCGCCCCATCCCCAGCGCCCCCGCCACCGCGAGCACCTGGACGACCAGCACCGCGGTGATCAGCGTCGTCTGGTCCAGGCCGAGCTCCTCGGAGCCGTACAGCGAGGCCTGGGAGATCACCGTCTGGATGCCGTCGTTGTAGACCAGGTAGGCGAGCAGGAAGGACAGCGTGAGCGGGTGGCGGCGCATGTCGCGCAGCGTCGCCCGCAGCTGGCGCCAGCCCGAGCCGACCGCGCCGTCCCCGCCTGGCTCCACCCGCCGGTCACGCAGTCTCCGCAGGGGCACGAGCGCGAAGGCACCCCACCACACGCCCGCCGACGCGATACAGATCCGGACCGCGTCGGACTCGCTGAGACCGAAGGAGTCGTGGCCCGTGTAGAGGACCAGATTCAGGACGAGGACGAACGCGCCCGACGTGTATCCGAAGGCCCAGCCGCGCGAGGAGACCGCGTCGCGCTCCTCGGGGGTGGCGATCTGGGGCAGATAGGCGTTGTACAGGGCCATCGACACGGAGATCGAGGCGTTGGCCACGATCAGCAGGAAGGCCCCCAGCAGATAGCGGTCGCCGTCCAGGAAGAACATGCAGGCCGTCGCCCCGGCCCCGGTGTACGCGGCCGCCGCCAGCAGCGGCTTCTTGCGCCCGGTGCGGTCCGCCGCCGCTCCCACGGCCGGCATGACGATCACGGCCACGACGATGGACACCGACACGGAGTACGCGAACAGCGAACCGGCCCGCACGGGTATGCCCAGCGGATGTACGAATCCGTCCGCGTCGGCCGCCGCCTTGGCTATGGACGTCAGATAGGGGCCGAGGAACACCGTGAGGACGCTGGTGGAATACACGGAGCACGCGAAGTCGTAGAAGTACCAGCCGCGTTGTTCCCGTCTGCGTCCTGCGGCCTCGGCCGGTGATCCGGCCGGATCCTCCGTGCCCGCGATACCGGTGCTCACGCCGCGCCCCCTCGTCCGTCCTGCGCCGACGCGGCGGGTCCAGGCGTCAGGACCAGGCCCCTCGCTCGCTCAGCACCGTGCGCAGCGTCTCGATGTGATCGGTCATGATGCCATCCACCCCGAGGTCCAGGAGCGCCGCCATCCGTTCCGCCTCGTTGACCGTCCAGACATGGACCTGCAGACCGCGCGCGTGCGCCGCACGGACGAAGCGGCGGTCCACGACGCGCACACCGTTCTGGCTCTCCGGGACCTGCGCGCAGACCGCGCCCGCCCGCAGCGGCGCCGGTACGCCGTACGAGCGCAGCTTCAGGCCGAGCACTCCGCGTACCCCGTAGGAGGTGGCAAGCCGCGGGCCGGCGAGGCGGTGTGCCCTGGCCACGCGTGCCTCGGAGAACGACCCCACGCACACCCGGTCCCAGGCGTCGGTCCTGCGGATGAGGTCCACCAGCGGGGCGAGGGCGGGCTCCGCCTTGATGTCCACGTTCCAGCGGGCGTCGGGGAACTCGTCGAGCAGCTCCTCGAAGAGCGGCAGCGGCTCGCTGCCCGCCACCCTGGCCCGGCGCACCTCGCTCCAGGGCAGCCCGGCTATCGGTCCCCGGGAGTCCGTCACCCGGTCCAGGGTCGGATCGTGGAAGGCGACCAGCCGGCCGTCCGCCGTGGCGTGCACATCGGTCTCGAAGTAGCGGTAGCCGACGGAGGCCGCGCGGCGGAAGGCGGCTGCGGTGTTCTCCAAGCCGTCCGCCGCCCCGCCGCGGTGGGCGAAGGGGATCGTCGAGGGATGGTCCAGATAGGGGTGGCGCCCCGAGGTCGCTGCGGTCACCGCCGAAGTATCGCCCTTCGCGGTGACCGCCCGGCAACGACCACCGTTCCCGCGTCCGGCGCGGGAAGGTCGAACAGGCGCAGGAAGAACTGCGCGAGCGGGCCGATGGCGAGGGCGTAGAGCACCGTGCCCACGCCGAGGGAGCCGCCGAGCAGGAAGCCGGTCACGACCACGACCACCTCGATCGCCGTACGCACCAGCCTGATGGAACGGCCGGTGAGCCGGTTCAGACCCGTCATCAGGCCGTCGCGCGGCCCCGGGCCGAAGCGTGCGGAGATGTACAGGCCCGTGGCGACACCGTTGAGCACGATGCCCGCGGCCATCAACGGGATCCGCGCCCCGAGACCGTGCACATCCGGTACGAGGGCCAGGGTGCCGTCCATCGCTATCCCGACGACGAAGACGTTGGAGACGGTGCCGAGCCCGGGACGCTGCCTGATCGGGATCCACAGGAGCAGGACGACCGCTCCGACGATGATCGAGACGACCCCGATGGAGATGCCGGTACGCCCGGCCAGCCCCTGATGCAGCACGCCCCACGGTTCGAGTCCGAGTCCGGCGCGGACCAGGAGCGCCGAACTCGCCCCGTACAGGGCCAGGCCCCCGTAGAGACAGGTCAGCCGCCGGGTGATCCGGGAGCCTCTCCGGGAGGTGGTGTCGGACAAGTGGTGCCCCCTGTGTGGTGGTCGTGGACTGCTGCGTGTCACTCTGTGGCGGGGGATTGGCTGCCAACTATGGCCAATCCGAGGAAGGTGGACTGATTTACATGGCGCAGTGGACTTCGACCGTCAGTGCGGCGCAGCTCGCCCGTCAGCTCAGGAGCCAGCAGCCGCGCCCCCTGCCGCCCGGTGCCCGTAAGCCGCCCGCCTACCGCGCCCTCGCCGACGGTGTGCGCCTGCTCGTCCTCGAGGGCCGCGTCCCCGTCGCCGCGCGTCTTCCCGCCGAGCGTGAACTCGCGCTCGCCCTGTCGCTCAGCCGGACCACCGTCGCCGCGGCCTACGAGGCGCTGCGGGCGGAGGGCTTCCTGGAGTCCCGCCGCGGGGCCGGCAGCTGGACCGCCGTCCCGGCGGGAAACCCGCTGCCCGCCCGAGGCCTCGAACCGCTGCCCCCCGAGTCGCTCGGCTCGATGATCGACCTGGGCTGCGCCTCGCTGCCCGCCCCCGAGCCGTGGCTGACCCGGGCGGTCCAGGGAGCACTGGAGGAACTGCCGCCGTACGCCCACACGCACGGCGACTACCCGGCCGGACTTCCCGCGCTGCGGCAGATGATCGCGGACCGCTACACCGGGCACGGCATCCCCACCATGCCCGAGCAGATCATGGTCACCACCGGGGCGATGGGCGCCATCGACGCCATCCGTCATCTCTTCGCCGGGCGCGGCGAGCGCATCGCCGTGGAGTCCCCGAGCTACGCCAACATCCTCCAGCTGATGCGGGAGGCGGGAGCCAGGCTGGTCCCCGTGGCGATGGCGGAGGGCCTCGGCGGCTGGGACATGAACCGCTGGCGCCAGGTCCTGCGGGACGCCGCGCCGAGACTCGCCTACGTCGTGGCCGACTTCCACAACCCCACCGGCGCCCTGGTCGACGAGCAGCAGCGCCGCGCCCTGGTGGAGGCGGCCCGGTCGGCGGGCACGGTCCTGGTGGTCGACGAGACCATGCAGGAGCTGTGTCTCGACCCGGACGTCGAGATGCCCCGCAAGGTCTGCGCGTTCGACCCGGCGGGCAGCACCGTCCTGACCGTCGGCTCCGCGAGCAAGGCCTTCTGGGCCGGCATGCGGATCGGCTGGGTGCGGGCGGCGCCCGACGTCATCCGCAGCCTGGTCGCGGCGCGCGCGTACGCCGACATGGGGACCCCGGTGCTGGAGCAGCTCGCCATCAACTGGCTGATGCGGACCGGCGGCTGGGAGCAGGCCGTGGCGATCCGGCGTGAGCAGGCGCGGGAGAACAGGGACGACCTGGTGCGTGCCCTGCGCCGGGAGCTCCCCGGGTGGGATTTCGAGGTACCGGCCGGCGGTCTCACCCTGTGGGTGCGCACCGGTGGGCTCTCCGGCTCCCGGCTGGCCGTGGCGGGTGAACGGGCCGGTGTCCGGGTCCCTTCGGGGCCCAGATTCGGGGTGGACGGAGCCTTCGAGGGCTATGTGCGGCTGCCCTTCACGGTGGGCGGTCCGGTCGCGGAGGAGGCCGCGGTGCGGCTCGCCGCGGCTGCCGCGCTGGTCGGCTCCGGCACGGGCGCGGGAGCCGAGGCGCCCCGGACCTTCGTGGCCTGAGCGCCCCGGAGTCACCCTTCGGCGGCCGCCGGCGCCGCGATCAGCTGTTCGGTGTGCTCCTTGCGCATGGACACGGTCTCCGGCGCGGCCTGCTCCTGCTGCTCGGCCCCCTGCCCCATCTGCTCCACGTGCCCCACCTGTTCGACCTGCTCCGACGCCGGGGCCCCGCCGGGCAGCAGGTCGAGCACCGCCTGACGGTGCGCCTCGCTCGTGGCCTCGTCGTACGGATCGGGGGTGGCCGGCACCTGGAGCCGCAGGACGGGTCCCGAGCCCAGCCGGGTGTAGCCCCGGCCCGGCGGGACGTCGGATGTGGGTGTGGTGTGCGGCCGGGTGCCCAGGACCGCCTCGACCTCCGCCAGGTCGGCGGGGCCGAGCACGGCGCGTGCCCTGGTGTGGTTCAGCACGGCCCCGGTGAGGGCGTCCAGGCTGTCGAACTGGTCCGCGACCACGACGGTCACCCCGGCGGCGCGGCCGTGCCGCAGCGGCACCTGGAGGAGTTCCTGCGGATCCTGTCTGCCGTCGGCTGCCGCCAGGTGCCCCAGCGCGCTCGGGCGGTCCAGCAGGATCCAGAGTGGCCGCTTGATGTCGTCCGGCTCGGGGTGCCCGGACTGACGGGCCCGGTTGGCGGCGATGAGCCTGCGCTCGGTCTCGTGCGCCGCCCATTCGAGCGTCGCGAGGGCGCCGCCGAGACCGCATTCCACGGCCAGCACGCCGGCCCGGCCGGTCAGGAAGCCGTACTCGCCGGTGCCGCCGCCCTCCACGACGAGGATGTCGCCGTGCTGGAGCGCCTGGAGAGCCAGCGAGCGCATCAGGGTCGTGGTGCCGCTGCCGGGGTGCCCGGCGATCAGCAGATGGGGTTCCGTCGAGCGCGCACCGGTCCGCCAGATCACCGGGGAGGCGTCCCGGGTCGTGTCCCCGTCCTGGACGGGAACGGTGCGGGGCACCGCGTCGGCGTCGGTGAACCCCAGTACGGCCTCACCGGGCGCGGTGACGAACCGCTGGGCGGCGATGGTGGTGGGGAGCGCGGCCAGCACGGTCATGAGGAGGTGGTTGCCCTCCTCGTCCCAGGTGAAGTGGTACTCCCTGCCCCGGCCCGACTTGGCGTGGAGCACCTGCTCGACGCGGGCGCGGGCCGTGGGATCGCCGTCGGTGAAGTACGCGGGGTAGTTCACCCGGAGCCGGGTGAGGCGCCCGTTGCCGTCGAACTCGTACGACGTGCCGAAGGCCTTCTCCCAGTCGCCGCCGTGGGAGAACAGCGGACCGGGGTCGTCGGCCGCGGAGAAGTGCGGCACCAGCGCCTCGTACAGCGCCTGGAGCCGTGCGGTCTCCGCCTCGTCGGGGCCGGTCTTCGCGGGGGTGCGGTCGCGCCCCCGCCATGCGGCGGCGCCCATCACCGAGACGAGGGCCAGCAGCGGCCCGTAGGGGATGAGCGCCACCATCACCACGCAGGCCGCGACGAGGAACAGCACGTGTCCGCGCCGGTCCCTGGGTGTCGCGGCCCACTTCTGCCGCCCCGCTCCCGCCAGCAGCCGCAGCCCGCGGGTGACCGTGATCAGTGGATGGAGGACGTCCGTGGCGCTGTCGGCGGCCGTGCGCGCGATCTCGCGACTGCGGGTGATCGAAGCGCTGCCGCGCTGAAGAATGCGGGGGAGTGGTCGCCGGGCCACATCGGTCTCCTGGAGAGGTGGGAGCGGTTGTCGGAGCGTCAGAACTTGATCCCGCCCAGCATGCTGGCGAGGCTCGCCCCGCCGGCCGTGATGCTCGGGGCGATGGCCGTGCCGGCCAGGTAGAAGCCGAACAGGGCGCAGATGAGGCCGTGGGACGCCTTGAGTCCGTCCTTCTTGAAGAACAGGAAGGCGATGACGCCGAGCAGTACCACGCCGGAGATGGAGAGGATCATGAGTGGTTCTCCTGGTTGAGGGGGACAGTCACCATGAGTACTTCCAGGATCACAAGATGTATCTATACGATAAAAGGTGCAACTGGGTGAATATCCTTTGATTTCACTCGACCGGCGGGTGGGAAGTGGCCGCCCGGAAGCTCCGCGAACCGCGCACACCTCGGAGCAGTACTCTGTCGATTCACTCGTACGGCCCTCACCGTCGTACGCCCCACCAGGTCAGCAACCGTGACCAAGGCATTGGAAGGCGGCCCGTCCCATGAGCGAAACCCCCGACCCCGAGGTGGTCGAGCTGGCGACCAAGGTCTTCGACCTGGCCCGCAGCGGCGAGAGCGACGCGCTCGCCGCCTATGTCGACGCAGGTGTCCCGGCGAACCTCACCAACGACCGGGGCGACTCCCTGCTCATGCTCGCCGCCTACCACGGGCACGCCTCCGCCGTCGCCGCGCTCGCGGGCCGGGGTGCCGACCCGGACCGGGCCAACGACCGCGGACAGACCCCGTTGGCCGGAGCCGTCTTCAAGGGGGAGCGCGAAGTGATCGACGCGCTGCTCTCCGCCGGGGCCGATCCGTCCGCCGGGACCCCCTCCGCCGTGGACACCGCGCGCATGTTCGGCAAGGACGACCTGCTGGAACTCTTCGGTGCGCGCTGAGGCAGCCGGTGACCGCTGCGTCGTAAATGTGGTCGCGTCGGCGAAATGGCTGGGTCATCATGACGTCGCGGGCCCGTCCCGGGCCACCGACGAGAGGCAGAGGAAGATGAGCACCAGGCAGAAGACGGCGGTCGGCCGATCATGTTGCTGCGCGGCCTAGTGCCACGGCACCCGTGCCACGGCACGTGGAACAGCACAGTCCCCGGTTGCGTCGACAGCTTGATGTGAGGCTCTCCCCATGTTCGATCCGTTCATAGCGCCGAGCGGCACACTGCTCGGCCTGCTGCAGCGGGGCCGCGGCGACGGCACGCTCCACGCGCTCGCCGCCCCGCGTCCCGAGGCCCTCGAGGCTCTCAACCACTGCGTCCTGAGCGACCCGCGTCATGACTGGCAGGTCGAGAACCGCTCCCTCTACTACGCCCGCCTCTACCTCGATCTCGACGGTGGCACCGAGGAGATCGAGCGGCACCTGTGGGACCCCGAGGACCACCTCGACACCGACGACTCACGCACGGGCCTCTCCCTCGCCGTGCTCGGGCACCTCGCCTCCTACGGGCGCGCCGACGCCCTCACCCTCCTGCGCCGGTACGCGGCGACCGGGGCGAACTGGGCCTGGGCACTCGACGAGCTGGCCCTGCGCGACGATGACGCGGGGCTGCGCTCCCTCGCGGGTCCTGTGCTCGCCCGCTTCCCCGCCACCGCGCAGGGCACCGCCGAACTGGCCGCGGCCGTACGGGACGCCTTCGAGCCCCGGCCCTGGCGGCTCTGGGCCGACGACCCGCGCGCGTCGGTCGGCGCCCGGGTCAGGGCGGCGACGGAGCAGGGCTCCTTCGACCGGTGGCAGCGCCAGATGCGACCGGGCGGACCGCGCCCCGGCTGGAGCGTCCAGGCCGTCTTCGACTGGGCCCAGGAAGGACTCGAACGCGGCAGCGTGCTCCATGTCCCCGCCGCCCGCTGCCTCTCGGCCGTCGCAGGGGCCGAGGACCGGCCCCTGATCGTCGAGGCCGCCCGCAGCGGCCCGGACGGCGCGCGCTGTGCCGCCCTGCACTATCTGGCCGAGGCCCAGGATCCCGCCGTGCTCGACCTCGTCGAACAGGCCGTCGTCGGCCCTTCCCCCACCGTCGCCGACGCGGCCGTCGCCGCCTTCGAGCGGATGTGCGGAGACGCCGCGGTCGGCCGGGCACGGCGCTGGGCCCACCGCCCGGACGCCCTCGGGGCGTCGGCGGCCGGGGTGCTGGCCTGCCGCGGCGCGGCGCAGGACGCCCAGCTCGTCCTCGGCGCACTGCGCGAGGCGGTCAGGGGCGAAGGCCCCGACACCCCTCGGCTGTGGACCCTCGTGGACGGCGCGGGGCGCCTGGGCATCGCCTGCGCCGCACCCGTCCTGCGCCATGTGTACCGGGAGACGTCCTCATCGCACCTGCGCGGCCGTGCCGCCGACGCGCTCGCCGCCACCGATCCGTCCTTCGCCAGCGGGTTCGCCGTCGAATGCCTCTGGGACTGCGAGGAGACCACCCGTGAGCTGGCCGCACACCACGCGGAGACCGGAGACATCCGGGTCGCCGAACGGCTGAGGCGGCTCGCCGCCGACCCGGCCGAGGAGGCCGAGGTCCAGACCGCCGTACGCAGCAGGATCGGACCCGACGCACCCGCCGTCTGAGCCCGCGCTCCGCCGGTACGACGGGGGACGGATGCCGCGCGCCGGGGGCGCGCGGCGCAAACGCTCATGGGACGTTCCCCGGGCGGAAAGATCCAAGTCGGCGGGGGCACGCCCGGCGCGGTGACAACAGCCGTATGCGTGTCGTCATCGTCACCGAGTCCTTCCCTCCCGACATCAACGGTGTGGCCCACTGCACCCTGCAGACCGCCCGGCACCTCGCCGCCCGCGGCCACCACCCGCTCGTCATCACCCCGGCCGGCGCCACGGCCACAGCCGGCTCCGCGTCCACCGGCGACCCCTGTCCCGTGGTGCGCGTCCCCTCACTCCCGCTGCCCGGCTATCCGCAGGTCCGCGTGGCGCTCCCCGGCCGGCGGCTCGCCGCGGCGCTCACCGGGCACCGCGCCGAACTCGTCCACCTGGCCGGACCGTTCGTACTCGGCGCACGGGGCATGGCGGTCGCCACCCGTCTCGGCCTGCCCGCCGTGGCCGTCTACCAGACCGACCTGGCCGGTTACGCCCGCACCTATCTGGGCACGGGGGAGAGCGCCGCCTGGCGCCGTATGCGCGCCGTGCACAGCGCCGCCGACCTCACCCTCGCCCCCTCGTCCGCAGCGCTGCGCGACCTCACCCGGCACGGGGTGCCCCGGGTGAAGCTGTGGCCGCGCGGAGTCGACACCGCCCGGTTCCACCCCGGTCAGCGCGACGAGGCCCTGCGCCGGGCACTCGCCCCCGGAGGCGAGAAGATCATCGGATACGCGGGACGGCTCGCCCCCGAGAAACACGTCGAACTCCTCGCAGGCGCCTGCTCACTGCCCGGCGTGCGCGTGGTGGTCGTCGGCGACGGACCGAGCGAGTCCTCGCTGCGCCCCGCGCTGCCCGGCGCGGTCTTCCTGGGGCGGCGTACGGGCGACGAACTCGCCCGCTTCTTCGCGTCCCTGGACGTCTTCGTGCACACCGGCCCGTACGAGACCTTCTGCCAGACCGTCCAGGAGGCCATGGCCTCCGGGGTCCCGGTCGTCGCTCCGGCGGCCGGCGGTCCGCTCGACCTCGTCGCCCACGGGAGCACCGGGCTGCTGGTGCCGCCCCACGACGCGGAGGCGATCAGGGACGCGGTCGCCGCGCTCGTCGCGGACACCCCGCGCGCCGAGGCCTTCGGCAGGACCGCGCGGGCCACGGTCGAGGGCCGCACCTGGGAAGCCGTCGGCGACCAGCTGCTCGGCCACTACGACGAGGTCCTCGGCGGCCGGACGGCGGTGGCCGCGTGAACGCGCCCGGCCGCCACGGCCTCAGGATCGTACGGCTGGCGAACTTCGTCACGCCCGCGTCGGGCGGCCTGCGCACCGCACTGGACGAGCTCGGGCGCCGCTATCGCGCGGCGGGGCACGAGCCGGTCCTGATCGTTCCCGGCGCCGGGACGAGCGATGTGACGACCCCGCAGGGCAGGGTCCTCACCCTGCCCGGCCCCGTGGTGCCGGGCAGCGGCGGCTACCGGTTGCTGATGAACCGGGGAAGACTGCGCGGCCTCCTGGAGGAACTGCGCCCCGACCGGCTCGAGGTCTCCGACCGGACCACCCTGCGCTGGACGGGGGAATGGGCACGCCGCGCCCGCGTGCCCGCCGTGATGGTGTCCCACGAGACCGCCGACGGGGTGCTCCGCACCTGGGGTGTGCCCACGGGCACGGCTGCACGGACCGCCGACCGGCTGAACGCGCGCAGCGCCCACGCCTACGCCCGGATCGTGTGCACCACCGAATGGGCGGAGCGCGAATTCGTACGGATCGGTGTGCGCAACGTGGTCCGCGCCCCGCTCGGAGTGGACCTGGAGCGCTTTCACCCCGGCCTGCGCAGTACGGTGTCGCGCGCCCGCCTGCTGCGCGGTGAGGAGGTCCTGCTGCTGCTCGGCTCACGGCTCTCCGTGGAGAAGCGGCCCGGCAGGGCGCTGGACGCGCTGGCGGCCCTTCGCCACCTCGGTGTGCGTGCGGTATTGGTGGTGGCGGGGGACGGGCCTCTGCGTGCCGAGCTGGAGAGGAGGGCGAGGTCCGAGCGGCTGCCCGTCGAATTCCTGGGGCATGTGGGCGACCGTGCGCGGCTGGCCGGTCTCCAGGCGAGCGCGGACCTGTGCCTCGCACCGGGGCCTGCCGAGACCTTCGGGCTGTCCGCTCTGGAGGCGCTGGCCTGCGGCACACCGGTGGTGGCGAGTGCCACGTCCGCCCTTCCGGAAGTGATCGGCTCCGCCGGTCTGGCCGCCGCGGACACCGGCCTCGCGTTCGCCGCCGCGCTCCGGGAACTGCTGGGAAGGCCGGAGCGGGAGCGCAGGGCCGCCGCCCGTGCACGGGCGGCACTCTTCGGCTGGGACCGCTCGGCGGCGGCGTTCCTGGCCGCCCACGACGCCCCGACGCAGCGCGACGCGGTGGAGGTGCGGCCGTGACCGGTGCGGCGATACCCCGCGTGCCGGACGCCACGGGCGGCGGCAGTGTCACATCGGTGGGCGGCACCGCCACTTCCGGGGGCGCCGCTCCTTCCGGCGGGGCCGCCCGCGCCCCCGTACGCTTCGCCGCGCTCGGGGACTCACTGACCGAAGGCGTCGGAGACCCCGTCCCGGGTGGCCGGCGTGGCTGGGCGGCCCTGCTCGCCGAGGGCCTCGGGGGCGCGGAGCGGGACGTGGAGTTCCGTAACCTCGCCGTCGCCGGTGCGCAGTCCGCGGACGTCCACGAGCTGCAGGCCTGGGCCGCGGCGGACTTCCGGCCCGACATCGCCTCGGTCGTCGTCGGGGTCAACGACACCCTGCGCAGCTCCTTCGACATCCGCCGCATCGCCGCACGGCTCGACGAGGTCTTCGCCCTGCTGACCGGCGGCGGCGCCGTGATCCTGACGGCCTGTCTGCCGGACCCCGGCACCGCGCTCGGGCTCCCGGGCCCGCTGCGCCGCCCCCTGGTGCGGCGCCAGCGAGCGGTCAACGCCGTGGTGCACGCCCTGTCCGCCCGCTACGACACCGTCCATCTGCACGTGTCGGACAGATCCTGGACCGAGGACCGTTCGCTGTGGAGCGTGGACCGGCTGCACCCCGGCGAGCGGGGCCACCGAAGACTCGCCGCCGGCTTCCACCGGCTGCTCGCCGAACGGGGGATCGCCCTCGGTGACCGGCCGGGCCACGAACCGCGGCAGCCGCCCCCCACCCGCGCGGCCGGCCTCCTCTGGCTGGCCACCGAGGGCACCGGCTGGCTGGCACGCCGCAGCACGGACCTGCTGCCCCAGCTGCTGGGACTCGCGGCGGCCGAGGTCGGTCACCGGGCGCGTGGCACGAGCCGACAGCTCGACGCACGCGCCGAGCAGGCGCTGGCCGAGGCACTGGCCGACCTGCCCCGTACGCCGTTTCTGCGAGGGTTCGTCCCGCACGCCAGAATGGAGGGATGACCGGACGCTGGGAGTTCTGGATCGACCGCGGCGGCACCTTCACGGACGTAGTGGGACGTGACCCCGGCGGCCGGCTGATCACCCGCAAACTGCTGTCGCACGACCCCGGCCGCTACCGTGACGCGGCCGTCGCGGGAATCCGGCTGCTGCTCGGTCTCGGCCCCCGCGACCCGGTCCCCGCCGACCGGGTCGCGGGCGTCAAGATGGGCACGACGGTCGCGACCAACGCCCTCCTGGAGCGACGGGGCGAGCCCACCGTCCTGGTCATCACCGAGGGCTTCCGCGACGCCCTGCGGATCGCGTACCAGAACCGGCCCCATCTCTTCGACCGCCGCATCCTGCTCCCCGAGGCCGTGTACGACCGGGTCGTCGAGGTCCCCGAACGCATCGACGCCCATGGGCGGACCGTGAAGGCACTCGACCGTGCCGCCGTGGCCGGGAGCCTCGCGGCCGCCGCGCGGGGCGGGATGCGCAGCGCGGCCGTCGTCCTCATGCACGGCTACCGCCACCCGGACCACGAGAGAGCCGTCGCGGACGAGGCCAGGGCGGCGGGCTTCACCCAGGTCAGCTGTTCGCACGAGGTCAGTCCGCTGATCAGGCTCGTGCCGCGCGGCGACACCACCGTCGTCGACGCCTACCTCTCGCCGATCCTGCGCCGCTACGTCGAGGAGGTCGCGGCCGAACTCCCCGGCATCCGGCTGATGTTCATGCAGTCCAACGGCGGGCTGCGCGAGGCCGCGCACTTCCGGGGCAAGGACGCCGTGCTGTCAGGACCGGCCGGCGGGGTCGTCGGCATGGTCCGCACGTCGGGGCAGGCGGGCCACGACCGCGTCATCGGCTTCGACATGGGCGGCACCTCCACCGATGTCTCGCACTACGCGGGCGAGTTCGAGCGGGAGCTCGGCACCCAGGTGGCCGGGGTGCGGATGAGCGCGCCCATGATGAGCATCCACACCGTCGCGGCAGGCGGTGGATCCGTCCTGCACTTCGACGGCAGGCGCTACCGCGTCGGCCCCGACTCGGCCGGCGCCGACCCGGGCCCCGCCTGCTACCGGCGGGGCGGGCCGCTCACCGTCACCGACGCCAACGTGATGCTCGGCCGGATCCGCCCGGAGCACTTCCCCGCGGTGTTCGGCCCGGACGGCGACCAGCGGCTCGACACCGGTCTCGTACGGGAGCGCTTCGCCGCACTGGCCGACGAGGTGTCGGCGGCCACCGGAGACACACGTACGGCCGCCGAGGTGGCCGCGGGCTTCCTGGACATCGCCGTCCTCAACATGGCGAACGCCGTCAAGAAGATCTCCGTCCAGCGGGGCCACGACATCACCCGCTACGCGCTCACCGGCTTCGGCGGCGCCGGCGGACAGCACGTCTGCGCCGTCGCCGACGCCCTGGGCATCGCCACGGTCCTCGTACCGCCGCTGGCCGGCGTGCTGTCCGCGTACGGGATCGGGCTCGCCGACGCCACCGCGATGCGTGAACAGACCGTCGAGGCCGCACTGGACGAGGCGACCGCGGGCAGGGTGCGCGGCGTCCGCGACAGCCTGGCGGTGCGCAGCCGGGACGATCTGCGCTCCGACGGCATCCCCGACAGCTCCATCGGTACCCGGGCGCGCATCCTCCTGCGCTACGCGGGCACGGATGCGGCCCTGCCCGTCGCCCACGGCACCGTCGCCGCCATGGCGGAGGAGTTCGCCGAGGTCCACCGGGCACGCTACGGGTTCACCATGGACAAGCCCCTGGTGGTCGATGCCGTCTCCGTCGAAGCCACCGGCACGGCCGGACCGCACACCCCTCCCCGCGTCGGCGCGGGAACGGGAGAGGGACCGCTCCGTGCCCTCGGAACCGTGTCGATGTTCACCGGGGACGGATGGCGGGACGCCGCTCTGTACCGCCGCGCGACCCTGCGCGCCGAGGACAGCGTGACCGGCCCGGCCGTCATCACGGAGGACGACGCCACCACCGTCGTGGACCCCGGCTGGCAGGCCACGGCCGGACCGGCGGGACACCTCGTGCTGCGCCGGGTGGAGCCCCTCCCCGAACGGACCGCTGTCGGCACCCGGGTCGATCCGGTCATGCTCGAAGTGTTCAACAGCCTTTTCATGTCGATCGCCGAACAGATGGGTGTGCGGCTGGAGAACACGGCGCATTCCGTCAACATCAAGGAACGGCTCGACTTCTCGTGCGCGCTGTTCGACGCACAGGGCAACCTGGTCGCGAACGCCCCGCACATCCCGGTGCACCTGGGGTCGATGGGGGAGTCCATCAAGGAGGTGCTGCGGCGCAACGAGGGCACCCTCAGGCCCGGTGATGTGTACGCCGTCAATGACCCGTACCACGGGGGCACCCACCTGCCGGACGTGACCGTCGTGACACCCGTGTTCGACGAGCCCTCGGACGGACAGGGCGGTCATGCGGAGGGGAAGGAGCGCGCATTGCGCTTCCTGGTCGCCTCACGCGGCCACCACGCGGAGATCGGCGGCATCACCCCGGGCTCCATGCCCGCCTTCAGCCGTACGGTCGACGAGGAGGGAGTCCTCTTCGACAACTGGCTGCTCGTGCGCGACGGAACCCTCCGCGAGGAGGCGACCCGGGAGCACCTCACCACCGCCGTACACCCCTCGCGCGACCCGGACTCCAACCTCGCCGACCTGCGCGCGCAGATCGCTGCCAACGAGAAGGGCATCACGGAACTGCGCCGCACGATCCGACAGTTCGGCCAGGACGTCGTCGAGGCGTACATGGGTCACGTCCAGGACAACGCCGAGGAGTCCGTACGCCGGATCGTGGCAGGGCTGCACGACGGCTCCTGCCGCTACGAGACCGACAACGGTTCCGTCATCGCCGTGGACGTGAGGGTGGACCGCGACGCCCGCCGGGCCGTCCTCGACTTCGACGGCACATCCCCGCAGCAGACCGGCAACTTCAACGCCCCCACATCCGTGGTCATGGCCGCGGTCCTCTACGTCTTCCGGACGCTCGTCGAGGAGGACATCCCGCTCAACAGCGGCTGTCTGAAGCCCCTGGAGATCCGTGTCCCGGAAGGATCGATGCTCGCTCCCGTCCACCCCGCCGCGACCGTCGCGGGCAACGTCGAGACGTCCCAGGCCGTCACCGGCGCTCTCTACGCCGCCCTGGGCGTCCAGGCCGAGGGATCCGGCACCATGAACAACCTCACGTTCGGCAACGACCGGGTCCAGTACTACGAGACCGTCGCGAGCGGTTCCGGCGCGGGAGAGGGCTTCGACGGGGCCGACGCCGTGCAGACCCATATGACCAACTCCCGGCTCACCGACCCGGAGATCCTCGAATGGCGCTACCCGGTGCTGCTGGAGAGCTTCGGCGTACGCGCGGACAGCGCGGGCCCCGGCCGGTGGCACGGCGGCCGCGGGGTGGAACGCAGGATCCGCTTCCTCGAACCCGTCACCGTGGCCCTGCTGTCGGGCCACCGCAGGGTGCCGCCGTACGGCATGGCGGGCGGCG
The DNA here is from genome assembly GCF_045162755.1 of Streptomyces sp. NBC_01012. Taxonomy (NCBI): domain Bacteria; kingdom Bacillati; phylum Actinomycetota; class Actinomycetes; order Kitasatosporales; family Streptomycetaceae; genus Streptomyces; species Streptomyces sp. NBC_01012. Next base: position 6,836,576 of record NZ_CP108688.1, read on the forward strand.
GGACGGGAGCCCTCGGCGAGCAGTACGTCGAGCGGGCCGACGGTGGGGGCACGACCCCGCTCGAGGGGTGCGACACCGCCGAGCTGGCCGCCGGGGACGTCCTGGTGCTGCGGACCCCCGGAGGGGGCGGCTACGGGCGTCCTTGACCGGTCGCTTCTGCGCCGTTTCGACCGTTGTCGGTGCGAGGACCTAATCTGTGCAACGTGACTTCGCCTGCCGACACCCACACCGCTGCGCCCCAGCTCAGCGCGGGACCGAGGCCCGCCCCGGGGCCCGCCGCCGATGAGGGGCTCTCGCGTCGGCTGCGCGCGCTCGCCTGCACCGCCCCGCTGCACGATCTCGACGTGCGCAAGGCCAATCTGGCCGGCGCGTACACGGTGTACGCGATGGCCGAGGTCGCGCTCGCCGCGATCGACCTGGTCACCCTCAACATGGACTTCGACACGGGTGCCGACCACGACCAGATAGTGGCCAGACTCCTCCCGCGGGTCGCGGCCCAGGCGCCGGGCAGACCCGTCACCGAGCACGAGCGGGTCGCGCGCTGGGTCCTGGAGAACCTGATCAACGTCGGGAGCGTGGACCGCGGCTTCCGCGCCGTGTACGGCACCTTCGGACCCGACGGCGCCTATGTCCGCAGGGACTACGACTTCAAGCTCGTCGAAGAGGTACCTGGCCAAGGCGGCAGCGTCTACCTCCGCGCCACCGACGAGGCGGTCAACGTCCTGGTCGGCGCCCTGGACACGGACGTCACCAGCGCCCAGATCGCCGCCGAGGTGAAGCTGGAGGTCCTCATCAGCAGGGGCCGCCTCGCCGACGCCCAGCTCGCCGCCGAACAGGCCCGCTACCGCACCGTGCAGTACGCCGAGACGCTCCGCAGGACGCTGGAGGCGACCCGGCGCAACGTCCGCGCCGTCGACTGGCTCAACGCCGTACCCGACATGATCACCGAGGCGCTGGACCACGTCGCCGACCGCTACCGCCACGAGAACGCGATCCTCACCAACATCCGCAAGGCCAGGGACGAGGCCGAGGAACCCGAGCACAAGCGCCGTGCCGCCGAGCTTGTCGACATCGTCAAGGACTGCATCCGCCGCCACACCCAGCTCCAGTCCAGACTGCTGGAGGCCGGACCGCTGTTCCGCGCCGAGCAGGACCGGCAGGCGTTCGCCACCCCCACCGCGCGGGCGGGCCTCGACCTCTACGGACAGCTCGTCGTACCCCTGCTGCCGCTCCCCGTCGAACAGGCCACCCGGGCCACCGACGCGTTCTTCGCGCACGGCACCGGGCTGCGCACCCCCACATCGGTCCGGGTCGGCGATCTCGTCGAGCTGCTGCTCATGCCGCCGGTGGAGCGGGAACACCTGGGCGCCGAGATGCCCGAGCCCGATCTCATCGCCACCCCCGACGACAGCCGCTTCAGCGAGGAGCAGCTGGGATCCGCCATGGAGCTCCTCGACCTGGAGCACGACGCCCCCCGACGGCTCTCCGGACTCCTCGCCGAGGCCCGGTTGCGCGACCCCGAGCTGCCCTACCTGGTCGCGCTGCTCGCCGTCCACGCCGCGAGCCCCCCGGTCGGCACGGCCTACCGCCAGGGCGAGCGCCGGCTGCTGTTCGCGGTCGACGACGGCACCCCGCTGGAGGACCACGAATTCGGCGGGGCCGACCTGATAGTGGGCACGGCCCTGCTGGACGCGGCGGGCATGGCCGCGGACCGCAAGGACGCCTCATGAGCGTCCACGGATGCGTCAACCGTCCGCTGCCGCCCGGCGGCGGCACCCGTACCGAGGAGTCACCGAGTTGAGCGAGCAGCACGCCGAGCACACCGACGGGTGGGGCGACCAGTCCCTCACGCACGCGGCCGACGCCGCACGGCCGGCCGCTCCCGCCGCTGTCACGCCCGCGGACGCGGCCGACGCCGCCCGGCTGGTCTCCTTCGGGCTGCAGCCCAAGCTGATGCCCGCCCGCGACGCCGAATACACCGACCTGCTCCGCAGGTATCGCGAGGAGCCCGCCTTCGCCCGGCTCGCCGACGCCGTCGCCACCGGCCTCGGCCTCGTCGTCCTGGAGGTCTCCACCCGCGCCGGGATGGCAGTGACCGCGGACGAGGACTCCGTCTTCGCCGTACGCATGGGCGACTACGCCCGGCGCGCCTCACCCGACTCCGCCGACCGCTTCCTGCACGGCCTCGCCCACCTCGCCGTCGCCGCCCTGGCGTTCCCCCGCCCCGAGGACCTCGCCGACGACTCCTACATCGGCCGCATCACCGTCAACGGCGTGGACGCCTTCGTCCGCCAGGCCTGCCGGCGTCTGGAGGAGCGCGCCGAGGAACAGGGCGACAACACCGACCCGGCCACCGACGCGCCAGGGCTGGAGTCCGGGTGGCGGGTCTACTCCCGCCGCAGCTCCACCGGAGCCACCAAGGACGCCCGCAGGCTCGCCGGTTCCACCACCGGGATCATCGGCAAGGCCGTCGCCTTCCTCACCGACTCGGGCTTCCTCCAGCGCACCGGGGACGACGCGGGCGGCGCCTACCGCACCACCGCCCGCTACCAGCTCCAGGTGCGCGACATGGCCGGCAGCGCCGCCATGGCCGAACTGCTGGAACTCGGCGTCGTCCCGGTCACCGACGGCTCGGCCACCCTGCTGCCCCCGCCCGACGCCGAAGGCCTGGAGCTGGCCGCCGACGCGGGACTCCCCTTCCACTCCTGAACCCCGCCCCGCCGGAGCCGCCCCGTGCGACTCCGGCCACCCGCCGCCTGAACGACGAGAGTCCGCCGCCATGTACGAGTTGTCCCGGGTCCGCCTCTACTCCATCGGACCCGCCGGTGCGCGCTACGCCGACACCGTGCTCGACCTGCGCGGAGTCGGTGAGCCCGTCCCCAGGCCGGCGCCGGCCCAGGCGGAGTTCTTCGAGGACGAGCCCGTCGGCCCCCCACGCCGCCCCGCACCCGCCGGAGTGCTCTTCCTGGAGAACGGCGGCGGCAAGTCCGTCCTGCTCAAGCTGATCTTCTCGGTGATGCTGCCGGGCCACCGCAACACCCTGGGCGGCGCCAGCTCCGGCGTCCTGCGCAAGTTCCTGCTGGCCGACGACTGCGGGCACGTCGCCCTGGAGTGGCAGCACACCCTCACAGGCGAGTGCGTCGTCGTCGGCAAGGTCAGCGAATGGCGGGGCCGCCAGGTCTCCAACGACCCCCGTAAGTTCGCCGAGGCCTGGTACTCCTTCCGCCCGGGGCCCGGTCTCAGCCTCGACAGCCTCCCCGTCGCCGAGGCCGGCGCGGTGGGACGCCCCGCCGAAGGCGTCTCGGGCGCCCGCGGCAGGCGCCGCACCATGAAGGGCTTCCGCGACGCCCTCATGGACGCCGGGAAGTTCTACCCGCATCTCGACGTCCACTGGGAAGAGATCCACGACCGGTGGAACGAACACCTCGGTGACCTCGGACTCGACCCCGAACTCTTCCGCTACCAGCGCGAGATGAACGCCGACGAGGGTGAGGCCGCCGGCCTCTTCGCCGTGAAGAAGGACTCCGACTTCACCGACCTTCTGCTCCGCGCCGTCACCGACACCCGCGACACGGACGGCCTCGCCGACCTCGTCAGCGGCTTCGGCAACAAGCTCGGCCGCCGGGCCGAACTCACCGCCGAACGCGACTTCACCGCGGGTTCGGTCGACCTGCTGGGCCGGATCGTCGAGGCCACCACGACCAGGGCCCGCAGCCGTGACGTCCACGCCGGCGCCGAGCGGCGCACCCGCACCCTCGCCCGCAGGCTCTCCGGCCGCGCCGGCGAGGAACGGGGCCGCACCACCGAGCTCGCCCAGCAGGTCACGGTCGCCGCCCGCACCGTCACCCAGGCCGAGGAGACCCGTGGCCGCCGTGACCTGATCGCGGCCGAACTCGCCTACCGGCACGCCTCCCTGGCCCTGACCGCCGCCGAGAGGAGCGCGGCGGCCCAGCGCCGTGAGCTGGGTGAGGCGCGTACGCTGCACGCCGCCTGGCAGGCCGCCGAAGCCGTCCTGCGCCACCGCGCCGCCGCCGACCGCTCGGCCCGTGTCGCCGTCGCCATCCGGGAGGCCGAGCGCGACGCCGCCCCCGCCCTGGCCGCACGCGCCACGGCCGCCGCCGACCTCGTACGCGCCCTGCACACCGCCGCGGAGGCGGGGGAGCGGGTGGCCGACGAGGAGGAGGAGCGCTCCGCGACCCTCCAGTCCACCGGCGAGACGGCGCACCGGGACGCCACCACGGCCGCCACCGAGGCCCAGCGCGCGCGGAGCGAGGCAGGACATCTGCGCCAGCGCCTGGCCGAGGTCGAGCAGGAGACCGCCGAAGCCGTGCGGGCCGGCTGGCTCGACGACACCGCGCCCGACGCCGACCCGGCCCGCGCCGCCCTCGCCGCGAACGACGCCGAACAAGCCGCGGTCGCCGCCTGGGACACCGCGAGGGAGGCCGCCAGGACCACCGCGGACCAGGCGAGGGAAGCGGCGGCGGCGGAGAGCCGCACCGAGCTCGCCGCGGCCCGCGCCGCCGACGGCGCGCAGGCCGCCGAACAGTCCTACGAGGCCGAGCGCAGGGCCGCGGAATCGATCGCGGCCGAACCGCGCCTCGCCGACCTGCTGAGCCTCCCGACGGCGACCGGCTCCGGCGTCCCGCGTCCCCGCAATGCCGCCGCCACGACGGACGGGACCGCCACGGCCGACGGGACCGCCACGACCGACGGGAACGACGAGGCCGCCGGGGGAGACGCGCAGTCCTCGGCCCAGTCCCTCACGGCGCAGTCCCTCACGGCCGAGGAGTTCGACGCCGGCGCCGACGAGCTGAGGGACCTCCTCGACCAGGGCGTAGCCGCCGCCGAGCGCCGGCTCTTCGATCTGCGCACCGCGGCCGCCGACGACTCCCGCATCCTCGGCGCCCTCGGCGACGGCGGGCTGCTGCCGCCTGGCCCCGACGTCCTCGCCACCGTCGAATACCTCGGCGAGCACGGCATCCCGGCACTGCCCGGCTGGCGCTACCTCGCCCAGGCCGTGGACCCCGCCGACCACGCGGCGGTCCTGGCCGCACGGCCCGAGCTCGTCGACGGCGTCGTCATCACCGACCCGGACGCGCACACCCGGGCCCGTGAGGTCCTGGCCGCAGCGGCCCTGCTCCCCCGGTCGGCCGTGGCCGTGGGCACCACCGCTGCCCTCCTCGCCCCCGTACCCGCCCCGGGCGGAGCCGGTGCCGGCACCGACGGAGTGTTCCTCGTCCCGCCGAACCCCGCGATGCACGACGAACACGCCGCCGACGAGGAGCGCCAGGCACTCAGGGCCAGGGCCGCGGCCCGCGACGAGGACATCAGGTCGCTGGCGGCCCGGCTCACCGCCGACCGCTCACTCGCCGCGCGCATCGGCTCCTGGCGCGCCGACTGCCCGCCCGGGATGCTCGCCGAGCTGGGCGAGGCCGCGCGCACCGCCCGTGCCGCCGCGGAAACCGCGGAGGCCGCACTCGCCGAGGCCCGTACCGTGCGCGCCGAGGCCGACGAGGCCGCCGCCGACGCCGCGCGCGTCCGCGACGAGCGCCAGGAGGCGGCCCAGCACGCCCGCCGCGCCGCCGACGCACTGGCCGGACTCGCCCACCGGCTCCGCGACCGGGCGGGCTGGCAGGCGCGCCTGCGTGAACTGACCGACGAGGCAGCGGAATCCGAGGCGCGGGCCACGGCGTTCCTGGAGCGGGCACGCGCCGCCGACGAGGACCGCAGGGCCGCCCAGCGCGCCGCGGACGACGCCCACCGCACCGCCCGTGCGCTGCGCGCCGAGCGCGCCGAGATCGCGGGCGTCCCTGAGACGCTCCCGGAGCCCGGCCCCTCCTCCGCACGTACCTCGCTGCCCGCCCTGCGCGAGGCGTACAGGGCGGCATCCCAGCTGTACGAGAAGGTGGGCGTCGGGGCGGACCTGCGCGCCGAGCAGGCACGCGCGGAGAGCGACGAGAGCGCCGCCCTGGCCGAACTCGACCGCCTCACCAACAAGGTCCGCACCCGCGCCGCCCAGCTCCTCGAAGGCACCGACGGAGCCGACGGCCCCTCCCGGCAGGCCGCCGCCGCCCGAGCCGAGTCCCTCGTCCAGCTCCTGGAGACCCGGGCGTCCACGGCGAGCGAGCAGCTCGGCCGGCTGCGTGGCGAGGCCGAACGCCTCGCCCCCGCCGACGAGGCACCCCATCACACCGAGCTGCCCGCCGACCTGGCCCCGGCAGACGCCGACCAGGCCCAGACCCTGCTCCGCACGGCCACGGCCGAACTCGCCTCCGCCACCGAGGCACTGGACACCGCCCGCGCGGCCCACGCCGAACTGCTGCGCGCCCACCGCACCGCCGAGGACTCGGCGAGCGGCTTCGACGAGACCGCCGCGCTCCTGCGCGACCTCCTGCGGGACCACGGGGCTGAGGACGAGACCGAGGCCCCCGAGCCGTACCCGGGCACCCTGGAGGAGGCCCGGCAGTCCGCCGCCGAGGCGCGCCGCTCACTGCGCGGCTGCGCCACCGACCTGTCGGCCGCGGAGAGTTCCGTCCGGGAGGCGAGCGACGTCCTCGTACGGCACGCCAACTCCACCCGCTACGAACAGGTCCGCACCCCGGCCAGGCAGCAGATCCGGGAGCTCCCGGCGGTCGCCCTGCCCGACCACGCCGAGAAGTGGGCCGCCGCGTTCGCGCCGAGGCTGCGCGTGCTCACCGACGAGCTGGCCCAGCTGGAGCGCAACCGCGACTCCATCGTCGACCGGCTCCGCGGCCTCGTGGAGTCGGCCCTCACCACACTCCGCTCCGCCCAGCGGCTCTCCCAGCTGCCCGAGGGGCTGGGGGAGTGGTCGGGCCAGGAATTCCTCCGGATCCGCTTCGAGGAACCCGACCAGGCCACGCTGACCGAGCGGCTCGGCGAGGTCATCGACGAGGCCACGCACGCCGCCCTCAAGAAGAACTCCGACCTGCGCAGGGACGGCATGTCCCTCCTGCTGCGCGGTGTCCAGGCCGCGTTGCAGCCCAAGGGCATCGCCGTGGAGATCCTCAAACCGGACGCTGTCCTGCGCGCCGAGCGTGTGCCGGTCGGACAGATGGGCGACGTCTTCTCAGGCGGCCAGCTGCTCACCGCCGCCATCGCGCTGTACTGCACGATGGCGGCCCTGCGCAGCAACGACAGGGGCCGCGACCGGCACCGGCACGCGGGCACGCTCTTCCTCGACAACCCCATCGGGCGCGCCAATGCCACCTATCTGCTGGAGCTTCAGCGCGCGGTCTCCGACGCGCTGGGGGTGCAGCTGCTGTACACGACCGGGCTGTTCGACACGACGGCGCTCGCCGAATTCCCGCTCGTCATCCGCCTCCGCAACGACGCGGACCTGCGGGCGGGGCTGAAGTACATCAGCGTCGAGGAGCACCTGAGGCCGGGACTGCCCCAGCAGGACCCCGCGGGCGAGACCGTCCACGGTGAGATCACCGCGACCCGTATGTACAAGCGGACCGCGGAGGCGACGGGCGCCGCGTCCGGTCCCGCCGTCCCCGAGATGCGTACGGAGATGGCGGACACGCCCGCGGAGCCGGCCCGAAGGGCCACCGACAACGGGCAGCTCCTGGACGGGCCGGGGTGACAGCTCCATGGGCGCCGGGGCGCAGGCCGTCAGGCCCGTGAGCGCGGGGGCGCGCGCAGGCCGTCAGGCCCGGGAGAGCCGGCCGTCGCCCCGGCGGCGTATCCGGGCCTCCCCGCGCGCCCGGGCGCGGGCCGCACGCCTGGCCGCACGCCGCTCCCTGCGCATCCGGCGCGCCGTGCTGCTGGGGACCGACACCACGCCGTGGCGCTGGTTCCACACCTGCCGGGTCACCCAGACGTCCAGCACCGACCAGGTCGCCACCACCGTGCACGCGACACCGCTCAGCACCATCGGGAAGGCGAGCCAGGACCCGGCCAGGGTGCACAGGAAGGCGACCATGGCCAGGATGATGGTCAGCGACATGATCAGGACCGCGCGCACGGCGGCCGTCCGCACCGGGTCCGGCATCCTGCGCCGTATCGCGGGTTCCTCCACCCACAGCTGCTGCCGCGGGATGCGGGCACCGACCGGCGCAGCCGCCGTGCCCCGGCGCTCATACGTGTCCAACGACCTTCAACTCCCCACCACTGTCCGTCTCAAGGGTGGATGCCCGGCTTGTGTTCCTTCTACGCGACCGGAGCCGCTTGCCCACCGCATGTACCCCCCTGAGGTTCTTCTCCCCCGTACATGTGGACGAACGCCGGGTTGTGAAGATTCCCGCCGGAGCCCGCAACCGGCCCCAAAAACCCCAGGAACGAAGAATTCCAGCCAACTGCCGTGTGTGGACGCATCATGTTCTGCCAGGGCTTCTCTGTCGCTTTCGTGAATTTCATCGTGGGGAATACCAGGACAACTGGTGAGCAACTCGGGAAAGAGCGGCCTGAAATCGACCGGACACCTCTTCGAGTTACCGGTAGGTCAGTAGTAGGCTCACGCCGTTTGTTGACGGAACTCCTGCCGGCACCCGGCGGGCTGCGGCAGAACCGACACGACCACCCCCGCGGAGCGGGGCCGAGCTGGGGGAGGCCATGCGCTTTCGCGGGAAGTCCATCCGCAGGAAGATCGTGGCGTTGCTCCTGGTGCCGCTCATCTCCCTCACGGGCCTCTGGATCTTCGCCACCTACGTCACCGGCCGCGAGGCGAGCCAGCTGATGGGCGCCAGCGCCATCGTGGAGCAGGTCGGCCACCCGCTGGAAGACACCATCCGCGCCGTGCAGGGCGAACGCCGCCAGACACTCGTCTTCCTCGCCGACCCCCGCGCATCGGACGCCCTGCCCCTGCTGCGCCGCCAGCGCGCCAGGACCGACCAGGTCGTGGCCGAGGTCAGGCGGAGCGCGAAGGACGAGGACGTACGGGACAAGCTCAGCCCCGAGTCGAAGGGCCAGCTCGACTCGATCCTCAGCGAGGTCGACGGCCTGGACGCGCTGCGCGGGTCCGTCGAGAAGCGCACGGTCGACCGGACCAGGGCACTCGACTTCTACAACGGCCTCGTCGACCCCTGCTACCGCTTCCTGAACGGCCTCCAGTCGATGGAGAACGTGTCCATGGACAAGCAGGTCAGGGCCCTGGTCGGCATCTCACGGGCCCGCGAGATGCTCTCGCGCGAGGACGCCCTGGTCGCATCGGGCCTCATCGCCGGACGGCTCGGCGCCCCCGAACTCCGCGTCGTCTCCGACCTCGCCGCCAGCCGCTCCCTCCTGTACGAGGTCAACCTCGAGCTCCTGCCGAGCAGCGAGCGCGGGCGCATGGAGCAGTACTGGCGCAGCCCCGACACCGAGCCGCTGCGCACGTCCGAGCGGAAGCTCATCGCGGCCGGTCCGTTCACGAAGCCGGGCACCGTCGACGCCGCGCGCTGGGAGGAAGTGGCCCCGCCGGTCCTGGCTGACCTGGCCGACGACGGCACCGAGATGACCAACCGCTTCCAGGACCGCGCCGAGCCCGCCGGATATCGCGTGATGATCCTGGCCGGTGTCGCGGGCGTCCTCGGATTCGTCGCCCTGCTCATATCCGTCTTCGTCTCCGTACGTGTGGGACGCGAACTCGTCCGCGACCTCTCCCGGCTGCGCAAGGACGCGCACGAGGTGTCCGGGGTGCGGCTCCCCAGCGTGATGCGGCGGCTGGCGGCCGGTGAGCAGGTCGACGTGGAGACCGAAGCGCCCAACCTCAGTTACGAGCGCGACGAGATCGGCCAGGTCGGGCAGGCACTCAACACCCTTCAGCGGGCCGCCGTCGAGGCCGCGGTCAAGCAGGCGGACATGCGCCGCGGGGTGTCCGACGTCTTCGTCAACCTCGCGCGCCGCAACCAGGTGCTCCTGCACCGCCAGCTGACGCTCCTGGACACCATGGAGCGACGTACCGAGAACGACGACGAGCTCGCCGACCTCTTCCGCCTCGACCACCTCACCACCCGCATGCGCCGCCACGCGGAAGGCCTCGTGATCCTCTCCGGGGCGGCACCGTCCCGGCAGTGGCGCAAGCCGATCCAGCTGATGGACGTGGTGCGCGCGGCGGTCGCCGAGGTGGAGGACTACGAGCGGATCGAGGTCCGCCGGCTGCCCCGCATCGGCGTGGGCGGCCCGGCCGTCGCCGACCTCACCCACCTGATCGCGGAACTCCTGGAGAACGCCACGGTGTTCTCGCCCCCGCACACCGCGGTCCAGGTGCACGGCGAACGCGTCGCCAACGGCTTCACCCTGGAGATCCACGACCGCGGCCTCGGCATGGCGCCCGAGATCCTCCTGGACGCCAATCTGAGGCTCGCCGAGACCCCCGACTTCGAACTCTCCGACACCGACCGGCTCGGCCTCTTCGTCGTCAGCCGGCTCGCCCAGCGGCAGAACGTCAGGGTGTCGCTGCAGACCTCACCGTACGGAGGGACGACCGCGGTCGTCTTCATCCCCGGACAGCTCCTCACCGAGGCCCCCGACACCCACGGCACCGGCTTCCGCCTCGACCGGCGTGCCGAGAGGGCGATCGGCCGCGGCCGGCCGGGCGACGACGTACCGGGAAGCGACAAGACCCGCAGGGACGGTGCCGCGGGCCAGAGCATCCCGGGCAGACCGGCCGGGCTCTCCCCGGTCCCCACGGGCCTCACCGACCCGTCCGTGCTCGACGGCCCCGTCGAACTCGAAGGCCCGGTGGGCACACTCGGGTTCACCGACCCCGCTCTCGACCGTGAGCTCGACCCGGCACTCGCACCGGTCCTCGACGGGGTGTCCGACCTCGACGACACCGAGAGCGAACGCGGAGGCATCTTCCGGGCCCGCGACCTGCGCAGGGAAGCCGACAGGGAACAGCACCAGCAGGCCTTCGACGCGACGGACGACGAACGCTCGGCGGACGTCAGGCCGATGCGCCCCACGGGCCCCGTCCCGCTGCCACGCCGCAGGACGGGGGCGCAGATCACCGGCCAGAGCCGCCGGATCGGCGAAGGAGGCCGTTCCCACCCCGGCACGGCGGAGGCCTCCCCGGCCGCTCCCGGCGCCGAAGGCGGCACGGTGGAGTCCGGCCGGGACACGGCCGCGGCCGATGAGGCGCCGTCGCGGCCCGGGCCCGCCGCCCGGCCGCCGGCGCCGGACACGGTGGGCGGTCTCCCGCGCAGGGTCCGGCAGGCGAACCTCGCCCCACAGCTCCGGGAGGACTCCGCTGTGCGGACTTCCGGTCACGCCTCCGCGGACACCGTCGACGACCTCGAACGTGACGCGGACGAAGTACGCAATCGCATGGCCTCGCTTCAACGCGGCTGGCAGCGGGGCCGTCGGCAGAACGCCGAGGACGACGCGGCCGGTCCCGGCGAGACAGCACCAGGAACCACTCCGGGAGGGGACGGTCCATGACCGCACCGAACGCCGCAGCACACAACGCATCACGCCAGGGCTCCGGCGAACTCAACTGGCTCCTCGACGAACTGGTCGAGCGCGTCGCGAGCATCCGCAAGGCGCTGGTGCTCTCCAGCGACGGTCTCGCCACCGGTATGTCCCAGGACCTGACCCGCGAGGACAGCGAGCACCTGGCGGCGGTCGCCTCCGGGTTCCACAGCCTCGCCAAGGGCGTCGGCCGGCACTTCGACGCGGGCCGCGTCCGGCAGACGGTGGTCGAACTCGACGAGGCCTTCCTCTTCGTCACGGCGGCAGGTGACGGCAGCTGCCTCGCCGTGCTCGCCGACTCGGACTCGGACGTCGGGCAGGTGGCGTACGAGATGACGCTCATGGTCAAGCGCGTGGGAGTGCACCTGGCCAACGCCCCCAGGGCCACCGGTCTGTCCGCCGGAGGGTGAGGTGAGGGGATGAGCGCAGACTCCTTCCGGGACACCGCGCCCGGATCACCGCCCGCTCCCGGCGCAGCGGGCTCCTCGCGCTGGTACGACGCCGAGGCGGGGCCGGTGGTCCGGCCCTACGCGATGACCCGGGGGCGTACCAGCAGCGCGTCCCGTCACCGTCTCGACCTGATCGCGATCGTCATCCCCGAACCGGCGGCGGACGATCCAGGCCGGAACCAGACGCTCTCCCCGGAACACGTGGAGATCGTCGAACTGTGCAGCGACCTGCCCCAGTCGATCGCCGAGCTCGCCTCGGGACTGGACCTCCCCGTCGGGGTGGTCCGTGTCCTGGTCGGTGACCTCGTCGAGGACGAGCTGGTGCACGTCACCCGTCCCGTTCCGCCGGCCGAGCTGCCGGACGAGAGCATTCTTCGCGAGGTGATCAATGGCCTTCGGGCGCTCTAGCCGCAAAAGGCGGCCCGTCGAGCCCGTTACCCTGAAAATCCTGGTGGCGGGCGGCTTCGGTGTGGGCAAGACGACCCTGGTGGGTGCGGTCAGCGAGATCAGACCGCTGCGTACGGAGGAGACGCTGAGCGAGGCGGGACGACCCGTCGACGACGTGGCGGGGGTCGAGGGCAAGAGCACCACCACGGTGGCCATGGACTTCGGCCGGATCACCCTGCGCGAGGACCTGGTCCTCTATCTGTTCGGGACCCCGGGGCAGGACCGTTTCTGGTTCCTCTGGGACGAGCTGGCCCAGGGTGCCCTCGGCGCGGTGGTACTCGCGGACACCCGGCGCCTGGAGGACTGCTTCGCGGCGGTCGACTACTTCGAGCGCCGGGCGATCCCGTTCACGGTCGCCGTCAACCTCTTCGAAGGCGCGGAGCAGTTCCCCACCGACACGGTCAGGAACGCACTCGACCTCGACCCCGAGGTGCCGGTGCTGGTCTGTGACGCGCGCGACCGTGCCTCCGTACGGGATGTGCTCGTCGCTGTCGTGGAGCACGCCATGACGCGGGCCGGACGGTTACGGGAGCCCGCCGCGACCTGACGCCCCACCGCACACGACACGGCCCGTACCCCCGCCGACCGGGGTACGGGCCGCGCGAACCGTGTGGCGCGTGGAAGGAGTCTTCACCCGGGGTGACGGGCCGTCAACCCTGTGCGCACAGCCGGTTCACCGGTTCTCGGCGAGCCACTCGGCGGCGGTCCTGGCCAGTTCGTCGTCCTGCCCCGCGAGCATCATCCGAATCATCTGCACATCGCCGCGCAGGGACCACGCGGGATGCCCGAACGTGGCCGGGTTGTTCCTCTCGATGAGGAAGTGCGCGGGCCACGCGGTGCCGTATCCGATCAGGGGCAACGCCAGGGCGTACCCCTTCCGGCCGCGCGCCAGCCCGTACGCCGTCACGGCGAGGCCGGTCAGGGTCCCGGTCAGATGGACCCATCGCGTCGCCGCTCTGGAGTGCATGGCGACGTAGTAGGGCCAGAACTCTTCATACGAACCGAACGTCTGCTGAGACATGAATGCACCGTAATGGCTCGGTCGGCAACCGGACACGGCGCTGTCGCGTCCCGATAAGGGGAACGGGCGGTCGGAGCCCACGGGGGTGGTCCCGGTCGCCCGTTCCCCCTTGCTCTCCGCCCGTTCTCCGCCCGTTCCTGCCGTTCCACGCGCTCCTGCTGTGCGGGGTCAGTGCCCCGCGACGGAGCGCCTGGCCACCGGGAAGTCGAAGTACGTGTCGGGGAAGAGCTCGGGCTGGTAGGTGAAGTGCCACCACTCCTCGGCCAGATTCACGAAACCGAGATCGGTGAGCGTCTTCTTGAGGAACTGCCGGTTGGCGCGCTGGACGCCCTGGACCCGCGGGTCATCCGTGTGCGACAGGGTGTCGAAACAGTCGAAACCGGTCCCCATGTCCACGGAACTATCCGGGAAGCGCTCACTCTGCGGTGCGAAACACGGAGCCAGTTCCTCACCGGGCTGGTACGGCCTGGTGGGCAGCGCGGGCAGCTTCACCAGGGTGAGATCGACCGTGCTGCCCCGGCTGTGCCCGGAATTCTCCGCGATGTAACCGTCCTCGAACAGCCGCGTCTTGTCGACAGCCGGATAGAACTCCGCCTTCATGGTCTGGTCGTCGAGATCCTGCGCCCAGCGGACGAAGTGGTCCACGGCGCGCTGCGGCCGGTAGCAGTCGTACACCTTGAGCGAGTAGCCCTGCCGCAGAAGGCTCCGCTGGGCCGTACGCAGCGCGAGGGCGGCGGGCCGGGTGAGGATGCAGACGGGTTGCCGGTAGCCGTCGACGGGCTCGCCCATGAAGTTGTGCGCGGTGGGGTAATGCATCTCCGTGATGATCGTCGGATCGACGGAGCGGAGGTCGACGAACTCCCGCGGAGCCTTGGTCTCGGAACCGTGCCCGGTCCTGGGTACGGTTCCGGGCCCGGCCACCGCCACCGGGGCGGTGGCGGACATGGCGAGCAGGGTGGCGCCGGCGACGGCCAGGGCGCGGAGAAGACGAGCGATTCCTGTCATGGGCACATCGTCTATCAGCTCCGGGGCCGCAGGAGAAGAGTGATCGGATACAGTCCGGCCGTGAACGACTCCCACTGCGGCAACTGCGGGGCCCTGTACGTCACCGACGCCTGGCCCCGCACCTGCACGGCCTGTGGTCGCACCGCCTACCGCAACCCGCTGCCCGTGGCCGTCGCCCTGCTGCCCGTCACCGGACCGCACCACACCGGCCTCGTCGTCATCACCCGCACCATCCACCCCCACCGGGGCGGGACGGCGCTGCCCGGCGGCTACATCGACGAGGCCGAGGACTGGCGCCACGCCGTCGTACGCGAACTGCGCGAGGAGACCGGCATCCGGGCCGACGAGACGGACGTACGTCTCGCCGACGCCCTGAGCTCCCCCGACGGCCACCTGCTGCTCTTCGGGCTGTTCCCACCGCGCCCCGCCGCCGGACTCCCGCGCTCCGCACCGACCGACGAGACCTCGGGATACGACGTGCTGCACACCCCGGACGAACTCGCCTTCCCGCTGCACACCCGGGCGGTACGCTCCTGGTTCGCCGGCGCCTACCGCTGAGCCGGTGCCTATGGTTGGGCCGTTGCCTATGGCTGAGCCGGCAGCCCCCGCACCCGGACCGGATACGGCACCAGCTCCTCCTCGCCCTCCCGCTCGACCACCACGCGCCCGCCCCTGAGACGCGACGTGTAGCGCTCCACCTCCGCGCGCGCCCACCCGTCGCCCATGTCCCGCACCACCATCCCGCCGCCGGTACGCCCGGCGGGCGGCGCCCACACCTCCAGTTCGAGGGCCCCCTCCGCGCCCCGCACGGGGATCACGGCACCGGCCCGCGCCAGCACCGGAATCCGTGACACCGGCGCGTCCACCACCACCTGGCCGGGCCCCTCGTACACCTGCCCCGTCGCCGTGTCGTACCACCGCCCGCGCGGCAGCCGCACCGCCCTGCGGACCGCACCCTCCTCCAGCACCGGGGCGACCAGCAGCGCGTCACCCAGCAGGAACGCGTCCTCGCAGTCCCGCAACTCACGGTCCTGGGACGCGGCCCACCACACCGGCCGCACATACGGCGCACCGGTCAGCCGGGCCAACTGCGCCAGCGTCACGAAGTACGGACGCAGCCGCTCCCGCTCCTCCAGCGCCCGCCCCGCGTGGGCGAGCACCTCGGGCCCGAACTCCCACGGCTCCCTGCGCCCCGCGTCGATCGCCGCGTGGGTACGGAACAACGGCATGTACGCGCCCAGCTGGAACCAGCGCAGATACAGCTCCCGCGACGGCGACCCGTCGAACCCACCGACATCGGGCCCCGAATACGGCACCCCGCAGAGCCCGAGCCCCAGCACCAGGGCCAGCGACGCCCGGAGACCCGGCCAGCCCGTGGCCACATCACCGGACCAGGTCCCGCCGTACCGCTGCATCCCCGCCCAGCCCGAACGGGAGAACAGGAACGGCCGCTCATCCGGGCGCAGCCGGCGCAGCCCTTCGTACCCGGCCCTCGCCATCGCCAGCGCGTACACGTTGTGGGCCTCCCGGTGGTCCCCGCCACGGCCCTCCAGGGCATGCCGTGACGAACGGGGCAGCGACGGGTCCCCGAAGGCCGAGAACGCCACCGGCTCGTTCATGTCGTGCCACACCCCGGCGAACCCCTGGCCGAGCCGCTCCTCGTACAGCGCACCCCACCACTCGCGCACCGCCGGATCGGTGAAGTCCGGATAGACGCACTCACCCGGCCACACCTCACCCCGCACCGGCGCGCCCTGCGGATCCAGGACGAACGCGCCCCGGGCGCCCACCCCGAGACCGCTGTCGAACACCGCGTTGCCCGCCGACGCCTTCACCGCGGGATCGACGATCGACACCAGCCGGACACCGTCCGCGCGGAGCTCCTTCGCCAGCCGGGGGAGATCGGGGAACCGCTCCGGGTCGACCGTGAACACCTGATGCGCGTCGTAGTGGTCGATGTCCAGATGCAGCACCGAAAGCGGCAGCCCCCGCTCCCGGTACCCCGCCACGACCCGCCGCACCTCCTGCTCACTGCCGAACCCCCAGCGCGCGTGCTGCGGACCCAGCGCCCACGACGGCGGCAGCGCCGGCGCGCCCGTCAGCGCCGTCCACCCCCGCAGCACCCTGGCCGGCGTACCCACGACCACCCAGCAGCGGAGCGGACCCCCCTCCATCCGTACCTCGCACGAGCCCGGCCGGTCGTGCCCTGACCCCGCGCCCTCCTCGCCCTCCCGCAGTGTGACCCTGCCCGCCCAGGAGTTGTCATGGAACGCCAGATGCGTCCCCGCGTCCGACACCACCATCTGCACCGGCATCGTCAGATACAGCGGGTCGTCACCCGGACCGAAACGACCACCGGGATCGGTGTTCCACAGCCGGTACGTCCCCTCCCTCAGCCGAGGCCCTCCGGCGCGCCCGCCCAGCCCGAAGAACCGGGCATCGGCGGGCACCTCGGAGCGCTGCACCCACCGCGCCGCACCGCCTGCCACCGGCTCCCACCAGCGCGGCGGAAGCTCCCGCCGCAGCACCACCCCGCCCGGGGTACGCAGCTCCACCGCGCCGTGCCGGGACACGGTGACCGTCAGCCGCTCCGACACCACCTGCCAGCCGCCGTTCTTGTCCGGCTCCAGCCGCGCCCGCGTGTCGGCCTCGGGGCCGGTCCCCGTCAGGGCGTACGAGGGCAGCGGCTCGGCGTCGTCCCAGGACCAGAACACCGCACCGCCCACCGCCACCCGCACCCGCAGCCGCGAACGCGCGAACCGCACGACCCCACCGCCAGGACCTGGCTCGGCACCGACCAGAAGACCGGGCACCCGCGCCCGCTCCGCACCGCGCGGCGCGAGCGCCCGCGCATCCGCACGCCGACGCCGCCAGGCGGAGCGCACCGTACGCATCCCCTTCACGGAACCGACCATTCTCACCGAGCGCACCAGGTCACGACCATCCATGAGGGCCACCCTGCCATCCACCAGGACCGAAGCGTGCTCCGTTCAGCTTCCGTTCACCTGCGGTCGGCCGTGGGTCGCCTGCCGTCGCCTGTGGCCGCACCACACAGCCGGACACGCGGCCATGGCAGGAGGACCCTGGTGCGCAAGACGATCACATGGCATCGTCCGTGACAGCCGTTCACGCGCACACCCCAGCCCGTGCGCGCGACGCACGCACATCCCCGCGTACACACCGAAAGGCCAGGGAGCCTCCATGACCTCAGCAGCCGGCGAAGCCCCCCTCTGGCAGCCCGCGCCCGAGCGCGTCGAGACGGCTGCCATGACCCGCTTCCAGCGATGGGCGGCCGGACGGTACGGGGCTCCCGCGGACGGCGGATACGCGGCACTGCACCGGTGGTCGGTCGACGAGCTCGACACCTTCTGGGCAGCCGTAGCCGACTGGTTCGACGTACGCTTCTCCACCCCGTACGAGACCGTCATCGGCGACCGCACCATGCCCGGCGCCCAGTGGTTCCCCGGCGCCACCCTCAACTACGCCGAGCACGCCCTGCGCATGGCCGACGAACCGCTCCGCCGGGACGCCCCCGCCCTGCTGTACGTCGACGAGACCCACACCCAGGTCTCCATCAGCTGGACCGAACTCCGGCGCCAGACGGCCTCACTGGCCGCAGAACTCCGCGCACTCGGCGTCAGCCCGGGCGACCGGGTCAGCGGATACCTCCCCAACATCCCCCAGGCGGTCGTCGCCTTCCTCGCCACCGCAGCGGTCGGCGCGGTCTGGACGTCGAGCGCCCCCGACTTCGGCGCCCGCAGCGTCCTCGACCGCTTCCAGCAGGTCGAGCCCGTCGTCCTGTTCACCGTCGACGGCTACCGCTACGGCGGCAAGGAGCACGACCGCACCGCCACCGTGGCCGAGCTCCGCCGCGAACTCCCCACCCTGCGCGCGGTCGTCCACATCCCGCTCCTCGGCACCGACGCGCCCGAAGGCGCACTCGAATGGTCGACGCTCACCGCATCCGACGCCGAACCGGTCTATGAGCAGGTCCCGTTCGAACACCCGCTGTGGGTGCTGTACTCCTCCGGCACGACCGGGCTCCCGAAGGCCATCGTCCAGTCCCAGGGCGGGATCCTCCTCGAACACCTCAAACAGCTCGGGCTGCACTGCGACCTCGGCATCGACGACCGGTTCTTCTGGTACACCTCAACCGGCTGGATGATGTGGAACTTCCTCGTCTCCGGCCTGCTCACCGGCACCACGATCGTGCTGTACGACGGCAGCCCCGGCTATCCGGACGTCCAGGCCCAGTGGCGCGTCGCCGAACAGACGGGCGCCACCTTCTTCGGCACATCGGCCGCCTACGTCATGGCCTGCCGGAAGGCGGACGTCCACCCGGGCCGCGACCACGACCTCAGCCGCGTCCAGTGCGTCGCCACCACCGGATCCCCGCTCCCGCCCGACGGCTTCCGCTGGCTCCACGACGCGGTCGCCGATGACCTGTGGATCGCCTCCGTCAGCGGCGGGACGGACGTCTGCAGCTGCTTCGCGGGAGCGGTCCCCACCCTGCCGGTCCACATCGGTGAGCTCCAGGCACCCTGTCTGGGCACCGACCTCCAGGCCTGGGACCCCGCCGGCGAACCGCTCGTCGGCGAGGTCGGCGAACTCGTCGTGACCGCGCCGATGCCCTCCATGCCGGTCCGCTTCTGGAACGACCCCGACGGCAGCCGCTACCACGACAGCTACTTCGACGTGTACCCCGGCGTCTGGCGCCACGGTGACTGGATCACCCTCACCGAGCGCGGCTCGGTCATCATCCACGGCCGCTCCGACTCCACCCTCAACAGGCAGGGCGTCAGGATGGGGTCGGCCGACATCTACGAGGCGGTCGAGAGGCTTCCCGAGATCCGCGAGTCCCTCGTCATCGGCATCGAGGAGCCGGACGGCGGCTACTGGATGCCCCTCTTCGTCCACCTCGCCGAAGGCGCCACGCTCGACGACGAACTCCGCGACAGCATCAAGCGGACCATCCGCGCGAACCTCTCCCCGCGCCACGTACCCGACGAGGTCATCGAGGTCCCCGCCATCCCGCACACCCTCACCGGCAAGCGCATCGAGGTTCCGGTCAAGCGGCTCCTCCAGGGCGCAGCCCTTTCCGAGGCGGTCAACCCGGGCTCCATCGACAACCTCGAACTCCTCCGCTTCTACGAGGACCTCGCCCGCACCCGCCACTGACCCGACCGACGCGGAGGCCGTTGTCAGTCCCTCTGATTACGCTGAGTGAGCATCGATCGACAGTGCACAGGGGGACTCATGGCGCACATCAAGCAGAGCCGACGCGGCAGGCCGCGCACCGGAACATCCATGCGGCGCGCCCTGCGCCGCGAAGCACCCAGCACCGTCGGCCTCCTGGCCGACGCCGAGGACTTCGCGGCCATGCGGCACTACCGGAGCTTCACCTTCGAGGACCACACGGTCTACCTCCAGCAGGTCGAGGGCCTGCTCCAGACACTGGCCGCGCAGGGGACGCACACCACCGTCGCCCTCTTCGACCCGGAGGAGTACGCGGAGTTCTGCGTGGAGTCCGGCCTGGAACCCGACGCGGGCACGAGCCGCAGCCGCTTCACCGCCGAGCTCGCAGCCGGCGGTGCCACCGTGGCCTACACAGGCCAGCCCATCGCCGAACTGATCCCGCAGCTCGTCTCAGGAGCGGTCCGGCGCGCGACATGGGAGTACGCCACGATGCTGCTGGCGGGCCTCGGCGACTGCGCCGAGTGCGGTCAGGACATCGGCAGGGCCGCCTTCGACCGGGCATCCCACCTGCTGATGCGACTGCTGGAGACGGCGGGCCCCGGCACCCACCACATCGTCTGCAGCACACCCACGGAGAGCGAACAACTCCTCGCAGTCCTGCACACCGCACGGGACGCGGACGGTCCCGCCCGCCTCGCGTCGTCGGAAGGCGCGGAGTTCGCGACCGTGCTCGCCGTGGGGGTGGCGCTCGAGACCCAGGGAGGTGTCGTCCTGCGCACCACCGCTCCGGACACCCCGGACCGGGTGCACGGCTGGCGGCTGCACCGAGGAAGTCTCCTGCCGCTCACGGCGGGCGCGGTGTTCAGCGCCTACTGCACCGACGCCGACACGGGAGAGCCGGTCCCACCGGAATCCGGCGTCGAGTACTGCGCGGGATTCGACCTCGGCGCCGACGCCCCGGAGGACCACCACTGACTGATCACCACGGACGGGCCGTCACCGACGGCCGGCACAGACGGCCATCACCGACGCGAAGGGGTTCCCACCGGAACCGGCGGGAACCCCTTCACCTCGGACACGTCCTGCCGCGCGCGGCGCCCGGCATCACTCGCCCGACAGCACCGCCTGTGCGGCGAGCCGGGCCTCGTCGGCGGAGTCCGCCGCACGCGCGGCGGATGCGGCGCGCTCGCACTGCGCGAGCGTGTGCTTCGCCAGCGTCGCCCGCACATAGGGAATGGACGCCGCACCCATCGAGAGGGAGGTGACACCCAGGCCGGTCAGCACACACGCCAGCAGCGGGTCCGAAGCGGCCTCACCACAGACACCACAGCTCTTGCCCTCGGCACTGGCGGCATCGGCCGAGAGCGCGACCAGGTCGAGCAGCGCCGGCTGCCACGGGTCCTGGAGCCGGGACACGGCCCCGACCTGACGGTCGGCCGCAAAGGTGTACTGCGCCAGGTCGTTGGTGCCGAGCGACAGGAACTCCACCTCCTGGAGGACCGAGCGCGCCCTGAGCGCGGCGGACGGAATCTCCACCATCGCCCCGAACTTCGCCTGGAGCCCCGCCTCACGGCAGGCGTCGGCGAACGCCTTCGCGTCCGCACGGTCGGCCACCATCGGGGCCATGACCTCCAGGTACACCGGAAGGCCCTCGGCCGCCTTGGACAGCGCCGTCAGTTGGGTCCGCAGCACGTCCGGGTGGTCGAGCAGGCTGCGCAGACCACGTACACCGAGCGCCGGGTTCGGCTCGTCGGCAGGGGTCAGGAAGTCCAGCGGCTTGTCGGCGCCCGCGTCCAGCACCCGCACCACGACACGTCCCTCGGGGAACGCCTCCAGCACCGCGCGGTACGCCGCGATCTGCTTCTCCTCGGACGGAGCCTGCTTGCTGTCGTCCAGGAAGAGGAATTCCGTACGGAACAGCCCGACACCCTCGGCACCGGCTTCCAGTGCCGCCGGAACATCACCGGGGCCGCCCACATTGGCGAGCAGCGGCACCTTGTGACCGTCGGAGGTGGCCCCGGGACCGGTCACCGCCGACAGCGCCGCCTTGCGGGCCGCAGCAGCGCTCTCCATCTCGGCACGCTTCTCCGCGCTCGGCTCGACGAAGATCTCACCGGTGCTGCCGTCCACGGCCACGACCGTGCCCTCGCCGATCTCGCCCGCTCCGGGGAGAGCCACGACGGCGGGCACCCCGAGCGCACGCGCGAGAATGGCGCTGTGGCTGGTCGGCCCGCCCTCCTCGGTGACGAAGCCGAGCACCAGCGTGGGGTCGAGCAGCGCCGTGTCGGCGGGAGCCAGATCTCGCGCGATCAGCACATACGGCTCGTCACTGTCGGGCACACCCGGCATCGGAACGCCGAGCAGCCGAGCCACGATCCGGTTCCGTACGTCGTCGAGGTCGGCGACCCGGCCCGCGAGGTACTCCCCGGCGTTGGCCAGCAGAGCGCGGTACGCGGCGAACGCGTCGTACACACCACGCTCGGCGGTGCTGCCGACCGCGATACGCCGCTCGACGTCGGCGATGAGCTCGGGGTCCTGCGCCATCATGGCCTGGGCTTCGAGCACGTGCTGTGCCTCGCCGCCGGCCAGATTGCCGCGCGCGATCAGGTCGGCGGCAACCGCTTCCACGGCCTGACGGGCACGTCCCTGCTCGCGCTCGGCCTCGTCCGCGGGAATCTGTTTGGCCGGCGGCTCGAGCACGGCGGTCCCCATGTGCCGAACCTCGCCGATCGCCACACCGTGGCTGACGCCGACGCCTCGCAGCGTTGTCTCCATTTCACCCGTCTCCGATTGTGCGGCGGCTGCGCCGCCGTGGTGGTTGCCCAACTGGCCGGTCACTCCCTCTTGCTGTTCCGAGGGTGTCACTGCCAGCCGAAGAGCGTGTCGCCGACCTTCACCTCGCCGTCCTCACGGACGTCGGAGAGGGACTCGGCAGTGGCTTCCAGAGCCACGACGGGACAGATGGCCGACTTGCCGGCGGTCTCGACGGCGGCCGGGTCCCAGCGGACGATGCCCTGCCCCCGGGTCACGGTGTCCCCCTTGTTCACAAGGAGCTCGAAGCCCTCACCGTTGAGCTGCACGGTGTCGATCCCGAGGTGGGTCAGCACGCCGTGGCCCTGGTCGTCGACAACGACAAAGGCGTGCGGGTGGAGGGAGACGACGATTCCGTCGACCGGCGAGACAGCCTCGGACGGCTCGCGCACGGGGTCGATGGCCGTACCGGGACCCACCATCGCTCCGGAGAACACGGGGTCGGGAACCGCGGTGAGCCCGATGGCACGGCCGGCAAGAGGGGACGTCACTGTGGTCATGGGGGCCTCTCAGAGGTGGGGATCCGTATGTCACCGCCGGGGCTGCTGGAGGGCGGCGTACTGATCAGCAGCGTAAGTCATATGAAGTCCCGGTTCCGCCTGAGAGCTACCGGTTGACCGACCTAGGGGTGCACCGGAAACGATTTGCCTCGTCTCACAGCCGCCGTGTACTGTCGTATCCCTGCTTGGCCCCCACACGACCTCGAGTCAGGGGCCGACAGTGACTCCCAAGCCCAGACTGTAACTCTTCTGATTATGCTCTCGCATGCCCGCGAGGCCTTCGATCGAAGAGGGACCCCCGGTCAAAGAGACCGGTAAAGGCCTGCTAGAGTCGGACTCGCCGGAAAGGGAAACGCGTAAAGCGAAGAACTGGAACGCGAATCGGTGGTGATTTAATCGCCGAGCAGTAACCCGCAGGATCCCGCTTCGGCCGGGAATCGGACACGAAAGAGTCTGATAGAGTCGGAAACGCAAGAACACGAAGGGAAGCGCCCGGAGGGGCCCGGTGAAACGGGACCGAAGGAAGCGTCCGTTCCTTGAGAACTCAACAGCGTGCCAAAAGTCAACGCCAGATATGTTGATACCCCGGCCTGCTTCGGCAGGTTGGTGGTTCCTTTGAAAAGTCCTACCGGTCCTTCGGGTCGGGTAGGCAACAACAGCGAGGACGCTGTGGACGACCGGTCTTATTCCGACTTGGTTGTTCCGCTCTCGTGTTGTGATCCCGATTACGGGAAAACATTCACGGAGAGTTTGATCCTGGCTCAGGACGAACGCTGGCGGCGTGCTTAACACATGCAAGTCGAACGATGAAGCCTTTCGGGGTGGATTAGTGGCGAACGGGTGAGTAACACGTGGGCAATCTGCCCTTCACTCTGGGACAAGCCCTGGAAACGGGGTCTAATACCGGATAACACTCTGTCCCGCATGGGACGGGGTTAAAAGCTCCGGCGGTGAAGGATGAGCCCGCGGCCTATCAGCTTGTTGGTGGGGTGATGGCCTACCAAGGCGACGACGGGTAGCCGGCCTGAGAGGGCGACCGGCCACACTGGGACTGAGACACGGCCCAGACTCCTACGGGAGGCAGCAGTGGGGAATATTGCACAATGGGCGAAAGCCTGATGCAGCGACGCCGCGTGAGGGATGACGGCCTTCGGGTTGTAAACCTCTTTCAGCAGGGAAGAAGCGAAAGTGACGGTACCTGCAGAAGAAGCGCCGGCTAACTACGTGCCAGCAGCCGCGGTAATACGTAGGGCGCAAGCGTTGTCCGGAATTATTGGGCGTAAAGAGCTCGTAGGCGGCTTGTCACGTCGGATGTGAAAGCCCGGGGCTTAACCCCGGGTCTGCATTCGATACGGGCTAGCTAGAGTGTGGTAGGGGAGATCGGAATTCCTGGTGTAGCGGTGAAATGCGCAGATATCAGGAGGAACACCGGTGGCGAAGGCGGATCTCTGGGCCATTACTGACGCTGAGGAGCGAAAGCGTGGGGAGCGAACAGGATTAGATACCCTGGTAGTCCACGCCGTAAACGTTGGGAACTAGGTGTTGGCGACATTCCACGTCGTCGGTGCCGCAGCTAACGCATTAAGTTCCCCGCCTGGGGAGTACGGCCGCAAGGCTAAAACTCAAAGGAATTGACGGGGGCCCGCACAAGCAGCGGAGCATGTGGCTTAATTCGACGCAACGCGAAGAACCTTACCAAGGCTTGACATATACCGGAAAGCATCAGAGATGGTGCCCCCCTTGTGGTCGGTATACAGGTGGTGCATGGCTGTCGTCAGCTCGTGTCGTGAGATGTTGGGTTAAGTCCCGCAACGAGCGCAACCCTTGTTCTGTGTTGCCAGCATGCCTTTCGGGGTGATGGGGACTCACAGGAGACTGCCGGGGTCAACTCGGAGGAAGGTGGGGACGACGTCAAGTCATCATGCCCCTTATGTCTTGGGCTGCACACGTGCTACAATGGCCGGTACAATGAGCTGCGATGCCGCGAGGCGGAGCGAATCTCAAAAAGCCGGTCTCAGTTCGGATTGGGGTCTGCAACTCGACCCCATGAAGTCGGAGTTGCTAGTAATCGCAGATCAGCATTGCTGCGGTGAATACGTTCCCGGGCCTTGTACACACCGCCCGTCACGTCACGAAAGTCGGTAACACCCGAAGCCGGTGGCCCAACCCCTTGTGGGAGGGAGCTGTCGAAGGTGGGACTGGCGATTGGGACGAAGTCGTAACAAGGTAGCCGTACCGGAAGGTGCGGCTGGATCACCTCCTTTCTAAGGAGCATCTAGGTTCCCTTCGGGGAATCCAGAGACCATTTCGTCGGCAAATGTTCGACGGTGGTTGCTCATGGGTGGAACGTTGACTATTCGGCACGGTGAGCTTGTTGTGTGAGTACTGCTTCGGCGTGGAAAGCGGAACAAGTTGATCGGGCCGGGCACGCTGTTGGGTATCTGAAGGTATGGCCGTAAGGCTGCCTTTGGTTGCCGGCCCCAGTGAACTCGCCTGTAAGGGTGGGGTGGTGGGTGGCTGGTCGTTGTTTGAGAACTGCACAGTGGACGCGAGCATCTGTGGCCAAGTTTTTAAGGGCGCACGGTGGATGCCTTGGCACCAGGAACCGATGAAGGACGTGGGAGGCCACGATAGTCCCCGGGGAGCTGTCAACCAAGCTTTGATCCGGGGGTTTCCGAATGGGGAAACCCGGCAGTCGTCATGGGCTGTCACCCGCTGCTGAACACATAGGCAGTGTGGAGGGAACGAGGGGAAGTGAAACATCTCAGTACCCTCAGGAAGAGAAAACAACCGTGATTCCGGGAGTAGTGGCGAGCGAAACTGGATGAGGCCAAACCGTATGCGTGTGATACCCGGCAGGGGTTGCGCATGCGGGGTTGTGGGATCTCTTTTTCATAGTCTGCCGGCTGTGAGACGAGTCAGAAACCGTTGATGTAGGCGAAGGACATGCGAAAGGTCCGGCGTAGAGGGTAAGACCCCCGTAGCTGAAACATTGACGGCTCGTTTGAGAGACACCCAAGTAGCACGGGGCCCGAGAAATCCCGTGTGAATCTGGCGGGACCACCCGCTAAGCCTAAATATTCCCTGGTGACCGATAGCGGATAGTACCGTGAGGGAATGGTGAAAAGTACCGCGGGAGCGGAGTGAAATAGTACCTGAAACCGTGTGCCTACAAGCCGTGGGAGCGTCGCTGGCAGCACTTGTGTTGTCAGTCGTGACTGCGTGCCTTTTGAAGAATGAGCCTGCGAGTTAGCGGTGTGTAGCGAGGTTAACCCGTGTGGGGAAGCCGTAGCGAAAGCGAGTCCGAATAGGGCGTTTGAGTTGCACGCTCTAGACCCGAAGCGGAGTGATCTAGCCATGGGCAGGTTGAAGCGGAGGTAAGACTTCGTGGAGGACCGAACCCACCAGGGTTGAAAACCTGGGGGATGACCTGTGGTTAGGGGTGAAAGGCCAATCAAACTCCGTGATAGCTGGTTCTCCCCGAAATGCATTTAGGTGCAGCGTCGTGTGTTTCTTGCCGGAGGTAGAGCACTGGATAGGCGATGGGCCCTACCGGGTTACTGACCTTAGCCAAACTCCGAATGCCGGTAAGTGAGAGCGCGGCAGTGAGACTGTGGGGGATAAGCTCCATGGTCGAGAGGGAAACAGCCCAGAGCATCGACTAAGGCCCCTAAGCGTACGCTAAGTGGGAAAGGATGTGGAGTCGCAGAGACAACCAGGAGGTTGGCTTAGAAGCAGCCATCCTTGAAAGAGTGCGTAATAGCTCACTGGTCAAGTGATTCCGCGCCGACAATGTAGCGGGGCTCAAGCGTACCGCCGAAGTCGTGTCATTCCAGCACATACCTCTAACGGGGGCTGGGATGGGTAGGGGAGCGTCGTGTGCCGGGTGAAGCAGCCGTGGAAGCGAGTTGTGGACGGTTCACGAGTGAGAATGCAGGCATGAGTAGCGATACACACGTGAGAAACGTGTGCGCCGATTGACTAAGGGTTCCTGGGTCAAGCTGATCTGCCCAGGGTAAGTCGGGACCTAAGGCGAGGCCGACAGGCGTAGTCGATGGACAACCGGTTGATATTCCGGTACCCGCTTTGAAACGCCCAGTACTGAATCAGGCGATGCTAAGTCCGTGAAGCCGGCCTGATCTCTTCGGAGTTGAGGGTAGTGGTGGAGCCGATGAACCAGACTTGTAGTAGGTAAGCGATGGGGTGACGCAGGAAGGTAGTCCAGCCCGGGCGGTGGTTGTCCCGGGGTAAGGGTGTAGGACGCACGGTAGGTAAATCCGTCGTGCATATAGTCTGAGACCTGATGCCGAGCCGATTGTGGTGAAGTGGATGATCCTATGCTGTCGAGAAAAGCCTCTAGCGAGTTTCATGGCGGCCCGTACCCTAAACCGACTCAGGTAGTCAGGTAGAGAATACCGAGGCGTTCGGGTGAACTATGGTTAAGGAACTCGGCAAAATGCCCCCGTAACTTCGGGAGAAGGGGGGCCATTTCTGGTGATCCGATTTACTCGGTGAGCTGGGGGTGGCCGCAGAGACCAGCGAGAAGCGACTGTTTACTAAAAACACAGGTCCGTGCGAAGCCGTAAGGCGATGTATACGGACTGACGCCTGCCCGGTGCTGGAACGTTAAGGGGACCGGTTAGTGCACTTTCGGGTGTGCGAAGCTGAGAACTTAAGCGCCAGTAAACGGCGGTGGTAACTATAACCATCCTAAGGTAGCGAAATTCCTTGTCGGGTAAGTTCCGACCTGCACGAATGGCGTAACGACTTCTCGACTGTCTCAACCATAGGCCCGGTGAAATTGCACTACGAGTAAAGATGCTCGTTTCGCGCAGCAGGACGGAAAGACCCCGGGACCTTTACTATAGTTTGATATTGGTGTTCGGTTCGGCTTGTGTAGGATAGGTGGGAGACTTTGAAGCGGCCACGCCAGTGGTTGTGGAGTCGTCGTTGAAATACCACTCTGGTCGTGCTGGATGTCTAACCTGGGTCCGTGATCCGGATCAGGGACAGTGTCTGATGGGTAGTTTAACTGGGGCGGTTGCCTCCTAAAGAGTAACGGAGGCGCCCAAAGGTTCCCTCAGCCTGGTTGGCAATCAGGTGTTGAGTGTAAGTGCACAAGGGAGCTTGACTGTGAGACCGACGGGTCGAGCAGGGACGAAAGTCGGGACTAGTGATCCGGCAGTGGCTTGTGGAAGCGCTGTCGCTCAACGGATAAAAGGTACCCCGGGGATAACAGGCTGATCTTCCCCAAGAGTCCATATCGACGGGATGGTTTGGCACCTCGATGTCGGCTCGTCGCATCCTGGGGCTGGAGTCGGTCCCAAGGGTTGGGCTGTTCGCCCATTAAAGCGGTACGCGAGCTGGGTTTAGAACGTCGTGAGACAGTTCGGTCCCTATCCGCTGTGCGCGTAGGAATATTGAGAAGGGCTGTCCCTAGTACGAGAGGACCGGGACGGACGAACCTCTGGTGTGCCAGTTGTTCTGCCAAGGGCATGGCTGGTTGGCTACGTTCGGAAAGGATAACCGCTGAAAGCATCTAAGCGGGAAGCCTGCTTCGAGATGAGTATTCCCACCCTCTTGAAGGGTTAAGGCTCCCAGTAGACGACTGGGTTGATAGGCCAGATGTGGAAGCCCGGTAACGGGTGGAGCTGACTGGTACTAATAGGCCGAGGGCTTGTCCTCAGTTGCTCGCGTCCACTGTGTTGGTTCTGAAATAACGAACGGCCGTGTTTTTGTCCGGTGTTGGTTAATTTCATAGTGTTTCGGTGGTCATTGCGTTAGGGAAACGCCCGGTTACATTCCGAACCCGGAAGCTAAGCCTTTCAGCGCCGATGGTACTGCAGGGGGGACCCTGTGGGAGAGTAGGACGCCGCCGAACTATTATTCCGGGAAAGCCCCGTGCCCTTGTGGCACGGGGCTTTTCTGCGTTCCGTGGGCCCTTCCTCCACCCCTGTGCACCGGTGCTCGGGGGCTGAGGGTAGGGTCAGGGGGCATCATTGGCACGTTCTTCACAGGAGGCCCCCGGGTGGAGGTCCAGGAGACTCGAGTTCAGACGGACCGAGTACTCACCATCCCCAACATCCTCAGCATGGCTCGCCTCGTCGGCGTACCGCTCTTCCTGTGGCTGATTCTCCGCCCCGTGTTCGGCGGGTCCAACAGCGACGGCTGGGCCCTGCTGGTTCTGATGCTGAGCGGTGTCAGTGACTACCTCGACGGCAAGCTCGCCCGCCGGTGGAATCAGATCAGCAGCCTCGGCCGGCTTCTGGACCCGGCTGCCGACCGCCTCTACATTCTTTCGACCCTCGTCGGGCTCACCTGGCGAGAGATCCTGCCACTCTGGCTGACAGCGGCCCTCCTCGCCCGTGAGCTGATGCTCCTCGTGATGGTAGGAATCCTCCGGAGGCACGGCTATCCGCCGCCCCAGGTGAACTTCCTAGGAAAAGCTGCAACATTCAACCTGATGTACGCCTTCCCCTTGTTGCTGCTCAGTGACGGAAGTGGTTGGCTTGCTTCGCTGGGCACCATTTTCGGATGGGCGTTCGCTGGGTGGGGTACAACCCTCTACTGGTGGGCAGGGATCCTCTACGTGGTCCAGGTCCGCCGTCTCGTCAAGGCGGATCAAGTAGCCGATTAGCTCGTTGATGTGGGGCCGCGCAGAGTCGCCGGCCCGCACCGGATGTGCTGTGGTGGTGCCCCGACGGGTGAAGTCGGCTCGACCGTCGTCTCTTCAAGGAGGACGTTTCCGACATGAAGGCCGTCGTGATGGCAGGCGGTGAAGGCACCCGCCTTCGCCCCATGACCTCGAGCATGCCCAAGCCGCTTCTTCCCGTGGCCAATCGGCCGATCATGGAGCATGTGCTGCGGCTGCTCAAAAGGCATGGGCTCAACGAGACAGTCGTTACCGTCCAGTTCCTCGCCTCTCTCGTCAAGAATTACTTCGGCGACGGCGAAGAGCTCGGGATGGAGCTCAGCTATGCCAACGAGGAGAAGCCACTCGGTACCGCGGGAAGCGTCAAGAACGCCGAGGAAGCCCTGAAGGACGACACCTTCCTGGTGATTTCCGGTGACGCCCTCACCGACTTCGACCTCACCGATCTCATCGCATTCCACAAGGAGAAGGGCGCACTCGTCACGGTGTGCCTCACCCGGGTCCCGAATCCACTCGAATTCGGCATCACGATCGTGGACGAAGAGGGAAAGGTGGAGCGCTTCCTGGAGAAGCCGACGTGGGGCCAGGTCTTCTCGGACACGGTGAACACGGGCATCTACGTCATGGAGCCCGAGGTCTTCGACTACGTCCAGGCCGACACCTCCGTGGACTGGTCCGGCGATGTGTTCCCGCAGCTCATGAAGGAAGGCAAGCTGATCTGCGGCTACATCGCGGAGGGCTACTGGGAGGACGTCGGCACGCACGAGAGCTATGTGAAGGCCCAGGCCGACGTGCTGGAACGCAAGGTCGACGTGGAGCTGGACGGCTTCGAGATCTCGCCCGGGGTGTGGGTCGCGGAAGGGGCGGACGTCCATCCCGACGCGGTACTGCGGGGGCCGCTGTACATCGGTGACTATGCCAAGATCGAAGCCGGTGCCGAGATCCGCGAACACACCGTCGTGGGCTCCAACGTCGTCGTGAAAACGGGCGCATTTCTGCACCGCGCGGTGGTCCACGACAACGTGTACATCGGGCAGCACAGCAATCTGCGCGGCTGCGTGATCGGCAAGAACACCGACATCATGCGTGCCTCGCGTATCGAGGACGGCGCCGTGATCGGCGACGAATGCCTTGTCGGCGAAGAGTCGATCATCCAGGGCAATGTCCGCGTCTACCCGTTCAAGACCATCGAGGCCGGTGCCTTCGTCAACACCTCGGTGATCTGGGAGTCGCGCGGGCAGGCGCATCTCTTCGGTGCCCGCGGTGTCACGGGCATCCTGAACGTCGAGATCACCCCGGAGCTCGCCGTCCGGCTCGCCGGCGCGTACGCGACGACCCTGAAGAAGGGCGCGACCGTCACGACCGCGCGTGACCACTCCCGTGGTGCGCGTGCGCTGAAGAGAGCGGTCATCTCGGCCCTCCAGGCCAGCGCCATCGACGTCCGCGACCTGGAGAACGTCCCGCTGCCCGTCGCCCGGCAGCAGACCGCGCGGGGCAGCGCAGGCGGCATCATGATCCGCACGTCCCCGGGGGTGCCGGACTCGGTCGACATCATGTTCTTCGACGAGCGGGGATCCGATCTCTCCCAGGCACGTCAGAAGAAGCTGGACCGCGTCTACGCCCGGCAGGAATTCCGCCGGGCCTTCCCCGGCGAGATCGGTGACCTGCACTTCCCGTCGAGCGTCTTCGACTCCTACACCGGGTCCCTGCTCCGGAACGTCGACACCGGAGGCATCGCCGACGCGGGCCTCAAGGTGGTCGTGGACGCGTCCAACGGCAGTGCGGGGCTTGTTCTGCCGAGCCTGCTCGGACGCCTCGGTGTGGACGCGCTGACGATCAATCCGGGGCTCGACGAGTCCCGTCCCACCGAGTCCGCCGAGTCCCGACGGGCCGGTCTTGTGCGGCTTGGAGAGATCGTGTCGTCCGCGCGGGCCGCCTTCGGTGTGCGGTTCGACCCCGTGGGTGAGCGGCTGTCCCTCGTGGACGAGCGGGGCCGCATCATCGAGGACGACCGGGCCCTGCTGGTCATGCTCGACCTCGTGGCCGCGGAGCGCAGGAGCGGACGGGTGGCCCTGCCGGTCACGACCACCCGCGTCGCCGAGCAGGTCGCGGCGTACCACGGTACGCAGGTGGAGTGGACGACCACGTCACCCGACGATCTGACCCGGGTGGGCCGTGAGGACACCACCATCTTCGGCGGCGACGGGCGCGGTGGCTTCATCATCCCGGAGTTCAGCAGCGTCTTCGACGGTGCGGCGGCCTTCGTCCGGCTCATCGGGCTCGTGGCCAGGACGCAGCTCACGCTGAGCCAGATCGACGCCCGTATCCCGCGTGCGCATGTCCTGCGCCGGGACCTCGCCACCCCGTGGGCGGTCAAGGGGCTCGTCATGCGCCGCGTCGTGGAGGCCGCGGGGGAGCGCAGCGTGGACACCACCGACGGAGTGCGCGTCGTCGAGACCGACGGCCGCTGGGTGATGGTGCTGCCCGACCGTGCGGAAGCGGTCACGCATCTGTGGGCCGAGGGCCCCGACGACGCCTCGGCCCAGGCGCTCCTCGACGAGTGGGCGGCGGTCGTGGACAGCGCGGGCGACTGAGCGGACGACCGCCGGTCCGGAAGCCGGATGTCATGGCTTCCGGACCGACGGTGGGGCCATTCGGCGGTAGCAGGCATGACGTGCGACGATGTGCGGCATGTCGCAGCCGCCCCCCGATCGGAGCAGCGCCCCGCCGCGTCCTCGCCCCGACGCGTCCATGTCGCTGCTGACCACGGTGATGGAACACAGTCTCGACGAGGGATACGCCGAGGCGTCGGCCCGTCGCAGGTCACAGGGGCGTGACGGCCTGCCGCGCACGCTGAGGGCGAAGCTCGGCCTCGCCGCCGGCCTGGTGCTCGCGGCTCTCGTCGTGACGCTCGGTGCCGCGGAGGCCCGGGTGGCGGCCCCGGTCGTGGCCAAGGAACGCGAAGAGCTCATCGACCGGGTGAACGCCGAGACGGCCACGGCGGACACGCTCGAAGCGGATGTCGAGAAGCTGCGCAAGGACGTCGGTGAGCGGCAGCGCAAGGCACTCCAGAAGCACGGCGGGGACCAGGGCGGTCTGGTGGCGCTGCTGTCCGGGGCCACCGCCGTGGAGGGCCCGGGCATCAAGCTGGTGGTGGACGACGCCGAGGACACCGACCAGGGCGGTGGCGGACCCCGCGAGTCCACCGGTTTCGCCGACACCGGACGTGTACGCGACCGGGACATGCAGCGCGTGGTCAACGGGCTGTGGCAGTCGGGGGCCGAGGCGGTAGCCATCAACGGGCAGCGGCTGACGGCCCTCTCGGCGATCCGGGCGGCCGGCGACGCCATACTGGTCGACAACAGGCCGCTCGTGCCGCCGTACACGGTGCAGGCGGTGGGGGACGGCAAGAAGCTCGCCACCGCCTTCCGGAACAGTGCGGACGGCCAGTATCTTCAGGCGCTGCACGACGGCTTCGAGATCCGCACCAGCCTCTCCGAACAGGAGAAGGTGGTCCTGCCGGCGGCGCCCAGCCTGATCGTACGTACAGCAGAGCCTCAGGCCGCAGACACGGGTAGTGGTGCGGCAGACACAGGGAAGGGCACATCGTGATCGCCGTACTGGGCCTCGTCGTGGGAGTCGTGGTCGGACTGTTGGTCAGGCCCGAAGTTCCGGCGGTGGTCGAGCCCTACCTGCCGATCGCCGTGGTGGCCGCGCTCGACGCCGTCTTCGGTGGTCTGCGGGCCATGCTCGACGGAATCTTCGTGGACAAGGTCTTCGTGGTGTCGTTCCTGTCGAACGTCGTGGTGGCCGCGCTGATCGTCTTCCTCGGGGACAAGCTGGGCGTCGGGGCCCAGCTCTCCACCGGTGTGGTGGTCGTGCTCGGCATCCGGATCTTCTCCAACGCCGCGGCCATCCGCCGGCACGTCTTCCGGGCGTGAGGCCGATGAGCGACGAACAGAGCCCGGACGACGGGCAGCGGCCCGACAAGAACCTGTGGCGCGGCAGGAACCACGCGGGGGCGCTCCCGCCCGAGACGCCCGCGTCGGCGCCCGACCCCGAGCAGTCCCGGCCCGCCGCCCCTCCCGAGGGGACCTCGGGCCGTCAGCGGCTGCGTGCCGGCCTCTGGCCGCCGAGGGTGAGCAGGGCCCAACTGATCGTGGCGCTCCTGTTGTTCGTCCTCGGTCTCGGCCTGGCCATCCAGGTGAGGTCGAACAGCGACAACAGCGCGCTGCGTGGAGCCCGCCAGGAGGACCTGGTGCGCATCCTCGACGAGCTGGACAACCGCACCCAGCGCCTGGAGGACGAGAAGCAGCGCCTCGACGACCAGCGCACGGAGCTGGAGAACAGCTCGGACCAGGCGGAGGAGGCTCGTAAGCAGACGCTCGAGAAGGAGCGGCAGCTCGGGATCCTGGCGGGCACCGTCGCCGCGCACGGCCCAGGCATCACCCTGACCATCAGTGACCCGTCCGGTTCGGTGGAGCCAGACAAGCTCCTGGACACCATCCAGGAGCTGCGCGCGGCGGGCGCCGAGGCCATCGAGATCGATGGTGTGCGGGTGGTGGCCGACACCTATTTCTCCGGTGATGCCGGAGACCTGAGGGTCGACGGGCGGAAGATCGAGGCTCCCTACGAGTTCAAGGTCATCGGCAAGCCGCAGGACCTGGAGCCGGCGCTGAACATCCCTGGTGGTGTGGTGCAGACGCTCGAGAAGGAGCAGGCCACGGCGGAGGTGGCGCGTGCCGACGACATCGTCGTGGACGCCCTGCGGCCGGCGAAGCAGCCTGATCACGCTCGGTCGTCGTCCCGGTGAGGCGGTGCCGCGCCGTGTCGGAAGGACACGGGCACCGGGTTGCGGGGGGTCGGCGCAACGGATCGGTGACGTGTGGTGGAAACTGTCGGGTGGATACGGACGTTGTGAGAATGTCCGGGTCGGCAGGTGTGTTCATTCAGGGTTCGTCCTGCCCCACGGGCGGGTCTATTTCGGTCAAGGGGAAACGCCCGTGAAGTTGTTTGCGAAGTTGTTCGGAAAGAGCGCCCGCGAGGACAGCAACAGCGCTGCCCGCCACCGCGCTCCGCGTCAGAGTGCCGAGGAGCAGGGCTCGGAGCGCCCTCTCTTCCGTGACGAGGTCCAGGGCGCCGGCTCCGGCGCGTCGTCCGTTGACCCCGGAGGTGCAGGGCGCATAGGTTCTGGGGAACCATCGACCTCAAGTACGGGTGGAGGGTTCGCCCCCGCTCCGGAGGGCTCGTCCATGCCGGTTTGTACGAGGTGCGGGCATCGCAATGCCGAGACCAGCCGTTTCTGTTCCAACTGCGGTGCGCCGCTGAGGGGCGGCGTGCCCGAGCGTGCCTCCGAGACGACCTCGACCATCTCGATCTCCGGTATCGAGGCGTACGAGGCCGAGGCGACGGGCCAGACGGCCGTCCCCTCGCTCTCCCCGGAGGCCCAGGCCGCGGTCGACGCCCTGCCTGGAGGTTCCGCGCTGCTCGTGGTGCGTCGCGGGCCGAACTCCGGCAGCCGCTTCCTGCTGGACGGTGACCTGACGACGGCAGGCCGCCACCCGCAGAGCGACATCTTCCTCGACGATGTGACCGTGTCGCGGCGCCATGTGGAGTTCCACAGGGGTGCGGACGGTAGTTTCACCGTGGGCGACGTCGGCAGCCTCAACGGCACCTACGTCAACCGCGAGCGGATCGATTCCGTCGCGCTGACCAACGGCGACGAAGTCCAGATCGGTAAGTACCGGCTGGTCTTCTACGCGAGCCAGCGGGGCGTGTGACCCTTCCCCGGACGCTGTCCGGGGGGACCCCCAGGAAGGTCCATGCTGCGAACACCGACAGGCGGTGCCGGTCACGGCACCGCCGCCGCGGGCAAGCGCGCCATGAGCATCGGCACGGTGCTCACGCAGCTGCGCGACGAATTTCCCGAAGTCACGATCTCCAAGATCCGGTTCCTGGAGACGGAAGGGCTCATCGAGCCCCAGCGCACACCGTCGGGCTATCGGAAGTTCGGCCCTGCCGACGTCGAGCGGCTGGCGCAGGTGCTGCGTATGCAGCGGGACCATTACCTGCCGCTCAAGGTCATCCGTGAGCATCTGGAGGCCGTGGCACGGGGCGAGCAGGCAGCCCTGCCGACCGGTGGTGGCGGCCGGAGTGATCCCACGGGTCCTCCGGGGGACCAGGACCCGGCGCAGGCCACTGCCGGCCGTATCGGACGTGCCGAGCTGCTGGCCGCCACCGGTGCCACCGATGAGCAGCTCGCCGAGTGGGAGTCGTACGGGCTGATCGTGCCGGCCACCGGCGGGAGCTACGACGCCGAGGCGGTGACCGTGGCGCGGCTGGTGGCGGATCTGGGTAGATTCGGTCTCGAACCTAGGCATCTGCGGGCCGTCAAGGCGGCCGCCGAGCGTGAGGCGGGGCTGGTCGAGCAGGTGGTGGCTCCCCTGCGCCGGCACCGGAATCCGCAGACCAGAGCCCATGCGGAGGCCACGGCGAAGGAGCTCGCCGAGCTTTCCGTCCGGCTCCACGCCGCGCTCGTGCAGAGCGCCCTGAAGGCAAGCTTCCTCTGAGGGCGGAGGAGCCCGACTATCCAAACATGGCGGGCACGTCCTAGGGTTGCTGTGTGAACGAGCTCGACGTTGTGGGTGTCCGGGTGGAAATGCCCTCCAACCAACCGATCGTGCTCCTGCGTGAAGTGGGAGGCGACCGGTACCTCCCTATTTGGATCGGCCCTGGGGAAGCGACCGCGATCGCCTTCGCCCAGCAGGGCATGGCTCCGGCCAGGCCGCTGACCCATGATCTCTTCAAGGATGTGCTCGAGGCCGTGGGCCAGGAGCTCACCGAGGTCCGCATCACGGACCTGAGGGAAGGGGTCTTCTACGCGGAGCTGGTCTTTGCCAGCGGGGTCGAGGTGAGCGCGCGTCCCTCCGACGCCATAGCGCTCGCCCTGCGCACCGGCACGCCGATCTACGGCAGTGACGGGGTGCTCGACGACGCGGGTATCGCGATCCCGGACGAGCAGGAGGACGAGGTGGAGAAGTTCCGCGAGTTTCTCGACCAGATCTCGCCGGAGGACTTCGGCACCAACAGTCAGTGACCCCGTCCGCGGTGGTGGTGCCAGCGCATCCGACAAGCCGTTCCCGGTAATCAGTCACGGGAAACCACTCTCAGGGTGATTATCACTCGGCGTGCCGAGTGTGGCGATCGTTGACGCACCCCTGGTGACTGCCTACCTTCGAGGTGGCAGGTCAAGGACGGAGGTCGGCGTGAGAAGCAGCGGCGACGGTACGGCTGTGGGTGGGCCGTACCGGCAGCACGGCAGTGCGGCCGACCACTCCATCAGACAGCCGGTTCAGCCGGCAGTGGTGGCAGCGGACGGTGTGGCAGTGGCAGGGGACATCGGCTACCGGGGGCCGACAGCGTGCGCGGCGGCCGGGATCACCTACCGACAGCTCGACTACTGGGCGCGTACGGGGCTCGTCGAGCCGAGCGTACGTCCGGCGTACGGGTCGGGGACACAGCGTCTCTACAGTTTCCGGGACGTGGTGCTCCTCAAGATCGTCAAGAGGTTCCTGGACACGGGTGTGGCTCTGCAGAACATCAGGACCACCGTTCAGCACCTGAGGGCACGCGGATTCACGGATCTTGAGCGGATGACCCTGATGAGTGACGGGGCGACGGTCTACGAGTGTTCATCGCCCGACGAGGTCGTGAATCTGCTCCAGGGCGGCCAGGGCGTCTTCGGTATCGCGGTCGGTGTGGTCTGGCGTGACGTCGACGCGGCGCTGTCCCAGCTCCACGGGGAGCGTGTCGACACGGGGGAGACCCTGATCGGCCACAACCCGGCCGACGAACTGGCACGGCGCCGCAATCGCGCGGGCTGAGTCACCGGGGCGGTACGGCGCGACGCGCGCGCGAGGTGGGGCGGTTGTCAGTGGCGTAGGGCAGCATCGGTCCATGTGAGAGCCGCGCCCACCATCCTGCATCTGGACATGGATGCCTTCTACGCCTCTGCGGAGCAGGCGGCGAAGCCGAGCCTGCGCGGAAAGCCGGTCGTGGTGGGCGGCCTGGGGACGCGGGGCGTGGTCGCCACCGCGTCGTACGAGGCGCGGCGTTTCGGAGTGCACTCGGCGATGCCGATGGCGCAGGCCAGGCGTCTCGCCCCCAACGCGGCCTATCTGGTTCCGCGTTTCGCGCTCTACCGGACGGTGAGCGACCAGGTGATGGAGCTGCTCGGGCGGCTGTCGCCGCTCGTCGAGCCGCTCAGCCTGGACGAGGCCTTCGTCGACCTGGAGGCAGGCGGGGTCGCCGACGACTCGGCGTCCGCGCGTGTGATCGGCGAGCAGCTGCGCACCGTGATCGCGGCGGTCACCGGACTCAGTGCTTCCGTCGGTCTGGCCGGCTCCAAGATGCTGGCCAAGATCGCCTCGGAGGAGGCGAAGCCCGACGGGCTGCTGCTGATCGAGCCGGGGACCGAGCGGGAGCTCCTGGCGCCCATGTCCGTGCGCATCCTGCCGGGCGTCGGGCCCGCCACAGGTGACCATCTGAGGCGTGCGGGGATGACCCTCGTCAGTCACCTGGCGGAGGCGGGTGAGGCGGAGCTCGTGCGGCTGCTGGGCAAGGCGCACGGCGTCGCGCTCCACCGCATGGCCCTGGGCCACGACGACCGTCCCGTCGTCGCCGAGCGGGACGCCAAGTCGGTGTCGGTCGAGGACACCTTCGACGTGGACCTGCACGACCGTGTGCGCGTCAGGTCTGAGGTGGAGCGGCTCGCGGACCGGTGCGTCCAGCGGCTGCGGGGCGCCGGCCGGTCGGGGCGCACCGTCGTCCTCAAGGTCCGCCGCTACGACTTCTCGACGCTCACCAGATCCGAGACGCTGCGCGGCCCCACGGACGACCCCACGGTGGTCAGGGAGGCCGCCGCACGGCTTCTGGAGGCCGTGGACACGACCGGCGGCGTCCGGCTGCTCGGAGTCGGTGTCACGGGCCTGGCGGACTTCACACAGGAGGACCTCTTCGCGCAGGCGGCCGACGCGCGGCACGCCGCCGACGAGTCCGCCGCTGCCGTCGCCCCGGAACCGGACGAGCGGGAGCCGGCGGGGGAGCACGCGGGGGAGGAGTCGGCCGCCGGGGCGGACGCGGGCGGGAGCGGGAGCGAGGAGCCCCTGGCCTCGCGGCGCTGGCCGGCCGGTCACGACGTACGGCACGAGGTGCACGGCCACGGTTGGGTGCAGGGCAGCGGTGTCGGCCGGGTCACCGTGCGCTTCGAGGAACCATGGTCGCCGCCCGGCCGGGTGCGCACGTTCAGGGTCGACGATCCGCAGCTGCGGACGGCCGAACCGCTGCGCCTGGTGCGCGACCCGGTGGACTACTCCTCGTGGCCGGCGAGCTTGCCGAAGTCCCTGTCGGGGCCCGTGCCGTCGGAGGGGGAGGTGTCGAGACCGTAGTGACGGTAGAGCTGGAGTTCCTGCTCGGGGGAGAGATGGCGGCCCACACCGAAGTCGGGCGCGTCCTTGATCAGGGCCCGCTCGAAGGGGATCACGAGCGTCCCGTCGACGAATTCGCTCGGCTCCAGCGGGACGAACGCGTCCCGGCTGAAGAGCCCGGTGCGTACGGCGGCCCACTCGGGGACCCCGGTGGCGTCGTCGAGATAGACCTCGTCCACCGTTCCGATCTTGGCACCTTGCCGGTCGAAGGCCTTGCGGCCGATCAGGCTGCGCGGATCGATGTCCGTCTGCACGGTGCCTCCCACTGGTCATGGCTGCATCAGGTGGTCGCGGCTGCTCCACAGGCACTACGAAAGGACAGATCCGGGCAGTCGGCCACTCGAGACGGCCCGCCCGTACCCCGCTGGTAGGCTGGAAGAGGCTGCTGACCCTGTGCGGGAGAGTCCTCCGGAGCGATCCGGGGGCGCCGAAGGAGCAACTCCTCCCCGGAATCTCTCAGGCCCCCGTACCGCACGGACGAGGTCACTCTGGAAAGCAGGGCGGGACCGTGCGGCACGTGCCGCGCCGGCACCGTCCTCACCGACGGTGAAAGCCGGGATGCCCCAGGGCGTGCCGGTGAAGCTCTCAGGTCGAGATGACAGAGGGGGAGGCCGTTCGGGCAGCCACGCCGTGGCTCCCCCCGCAGGTCGTCACAGACCAGGAGGCCTCCACATGACCCCCCGTCGCACTCCGCTCTCCCAGCTGGAGCAGGGCATTCCGTTCGAGCAGCGCCATATCGGGCCCGATGCCGGGGCCCAGGCGAAGATGCTCGCCCAGGTCGGCTACGGCTCCCTCGACGAGCTCACCGCCGCCGCTGTGCCCGACGTGATCAGGAGTGCCGAGGCGCTGGATCTCCCGCAGGCGCGCACCGAGGCCGAGGTCCTGGCCGAGCTGCGTACCCTCGCCGACCGTAACCAGGTGCTCGCACCGATGATCGGGCTGGGCTACTACGGCACGTTCACCCCGCCGGTCATCCTGCGCAACGTCATGGAGAACCCCGCCTGGTACACGGCCTACACGCCGTACCAGCCGGAGATCTCGCAGGGGCGGCTGGAGGCTCTCCTGAACTTCCAGACCATGGTCGCCGACCTCACCGGTCTGCCGACCTCGGGCGCCTCGCTGCTCGACGAGGGCACGGCCGCGGCCGAGGCCATGGCGCTGGCGCGGCGGGTCGGCAAGGTCAAGGGCGGTGTCTTCCTCGTCGACGCCGACACCCTGCCGCAGACCATCGCGGTCATCGAGACCCGCGCGGAGCCCACCGGTGTCGAGGTCGTCGTCGCCGATCTCACCGATGGCATCCCGGCCGATGTCGCCGAGCGCGGTGTCTTCGGTGTGCTCCTCCAGTACCCCGGAGCCTCCGGTGCCGTACGCGACATCAAGCCCGTCATCGACCAGGCCCACGAACTGGGCGCGATCGTCTCCGTCGCAGCCGACCTGCTGGCCCTGACGCTGCTCACCTCGCCCGGCGAACTGGGCGCGGACGTCGCGGTGGGCACCACCCAGCGCTTCGGTGTCCCGATGGGCTTCGGCGGGCCGCACGCGGGCTTCATGGCCGTGCGCGAGAAGTTCGCCCGCAGCCTGCCCGGCCGACTCGTCGGCGTCTCCGTCGACGCGGACGGCGACAAGGCCTACCGGCTGGCGCTGCAGACCCGCGAGCAGCACATCCGCCGCGAGAAGGCCACCAGCAACATCTGCACCGCCCAGGTGCTGCTCGCCGTCATGGCGGGTATGTACGCCGTGTACCACGGGCCCGACGGGCTGCGGACCATCGCCCGGCGCACCCACAGGTACGCCGCCATCCTGGCCGATGGACTGCGGGCCGCGGGCAGCGAGGTCGTGCACGGCGCGTACTTCGACACCCTCACCGTCCGTGTGCCGGGCACCGCGGCCGATGTGGTCGCCGACGCGCGTGAGCGCG
Organism: Streptomyces sp. NBC_01012; assembly: GCF_045162755.1. NCBI lineage: Bacteria > Bacillati > Actinomycetota > Actinomycetes > Kitasatosporales > Streptomycetaceae > Streptomyces > Streptomyces sp. NBC_01012. The sequence goes on from NZ_CP108688.1 coordinate 6,877,472, forward strand.
GGGTGAACCTCCGGCTCGTCGACGCCGACCATGTCTCCGTCGCCTGTGACGAGACCACCACCCGCAGCCGGATCGAGGCCGTCTGGGCGGCCTTCGGGGCCGGCGGGGACATCGAGACGATCGACGCCGATGCGGCCGACGCGCTGCCCGACGGGCTCCTGCGCGGCGACGAGATCCTCACCCACCCGGTCTTCCACCAGCACCGCTCCGAGACGGCCATGCTGCGCTACCTGCGCAAGCTCGCCGACCGCGACTACGCGCTGGACCGCGGCATGATCCCGCTCGGCTCCTGCACGATGAAGCTCAACGCGACCGCCGAGATGGAGTCGATCACCTGGCCCGAATTCGGCGCGCTGCACCCGTTCGCGCCGGCCGAGCAGGCCGAGGGCTTCCTCACCCTCATCAGGGAGCTGGAGGAGCGTCTCGCCGAGGTCACCGGTTACGACGCCGTCTCCATCCAGCCGAACGCGGGCTCGCAGGGCGAATTCGCCGGGCTGCTCGCGGTGCGCGCGTACCACCGGGCCAACGGCGACGACCGGCGCACCGTCTGTCTGATCCCGTCATCGGCGCACGGCACCAACGCCGCGAGCGCCGTCATGGCCGGCATGAAGGTCGTCGTGGTGAAGACCGCCGACGACGGCGAGGTCGACATAGAGGACCTCCGGGCCAAGATCGCGGCCCATCGCGACGAGCTCGCCGTCCTCATGATCACCTACCCCTCCACGCACGGAGTCTTCGAGGAGCACGTCGCCGAGATCTGCGGGGAGGTGCACGACGCGGGCGGCCAGGTGTACGTGGACGGTGCCAACCTCAACGCGCTGGTCGGTCTCGCCAAGCCGGGCCACTTCGGCGGCGATGTCTCCCACCTGAACCTGCACAAGACCTTCTGCATCCCGCACGGCGGCGGCGGCCCGGGTGTCGGACCCGTCGGTGTGCGCGCCCACCTGGCGCCGTACCTCCCCAACCACCCGCTCCAGCCCGCCGCTGGTCCGGACACCGGTGTCGGCCCGATCTCGGCAGCCCCGTGGGGCTCGGCCGGCATCCTGCCGATCTCATGGGCCTACGTACGCCTCATGGGGGGCGAGGGCCTGAAGCGTGCGACGCAGGTCGCCGTACTCGCGGCCAACTACATCGCCAAGCGCCTCGAACCGCACTTCCCGGTCCTCTACAACGGCCCGGCCGGTCTGGTCGCGCATGAGTGCATCGTGGACCTGCGACCGGTCTCCAAGGCCACCGGCGTCACCATCGACGACATCGCCAAGCGGCTGATCGACTACGGCTTCCACTCGCCGACCATGTCCTTCCCGGTCGCCGGGACGCTGATGATCGAGCCGACCGAGAGCGAGGACCTCGCCGAGCTCGACCGCTTCTGCGACACGATGATCGCCATCCGCGGCGAGATCGACAAGGTCGCCTCCGGCGAGTGGACCGCGGACGACAACCCCCTGCGCAACGCCCCGCACACGGCCGCGGCGCTCGGTGGCGGGTGGAATCACGCCTACACCCGCGAGGAGGCGGTGTTCCCGGCCGGGGTGACGCCTTCGGACAAGTACTGGCCGCCGGTGCGCCGGATCGACGGCGCGTTCGGTGACCGCAACCTGGTGTGCTCCTGCCCGCCGCTGGACGAGTACGACCAGTAGGCACCGCGGACACGTGTGGGGGCCGGTGCGGAGACTTCTCCGGGCCGGCCCCTCGTGTTTCGGTTCGCCTTGCTGTCCGTGGTGCCTGCCCCGGTGCTGTTCCCCCGGTGCTGTTCCCCCGGTGCTGTCCGCCGTGCTCAGGCGGCTCTCACCACCTGGCCGCTCCTCGGCGAGCGGTGCGGGGCGACGATCTGCCCGTCCGGGAGCAGCTCACCGGTGTCCTCGAAGAGCAGGACGCCGTTGCACAGCAGGCTCCAGCCCTGTTCCGGGTGGTGGGCCATCAGGCGGGCGGCTTCCCGGTCGTTGGAGTCAGCGGTCGGGCAGGGCGGCTGGTGCTGGCACATGGGTGGGTTCTTTCGCTGCGTCGGTTCGCGTGTCCTGCGGTCGGGCGACGCGTCGACGGTCGCCGCCCTGTCAGGTCGGTCCGGTCCCAGTGTTGCCCTACGGACCTGACTCCGCAGGGATTTCGCGCCAGCGGCTCTTCTCCGTCCGAGACGCATCACCCGGCCGGACGGATCGGTGCAACTGTGCTGTCCGTTCGGATGGTTCGGGGTGACCGGACCGGACTAGTCCGGACGGGTAGCTGCGCGCCCCCGCCGGGTGTGCCGACAGGGGCGCGCGGGCAGGACGGTCAGGCGGGTGTGCCGAGGAGGCCCGGGACGTCCGGAAGGGGAGCCGGGGTGACACGCAGGGTCATCACGGGGAGCAGGTCCGCGACATGATGCGGCCGATGAGCCGTGATGCCCGTGGGGGCGGGTGCCAGGGGCACCAGGAGGTCGGTCGGCGCGAGTGTGCCGCCGCCCGCGTCCGCCTCGATGTCGTGATGCAGCCACAGCGTGAGCATGTACAGCTCGGGCACCGACAGCAGGCGCGGCTGATAGTGCGTCGCCGTCGACTCCGCCTGGCGCACGGCGAGTTCGGTGGAGGCGATGTAGGGGCCCTCGAAGAAGTGCGAGAAGGTCCAGCCGTCGGCGGTGAGCATGGTGTCCGCCGCGGCGACGGCACGCTCACCGCTGCGGACGAGGAAGCGCCAGCCGGCGAGCCGGGTGCGCGGTGCCGCTTCGTTCGGCACGATCCGGTCCAGTACATGGACGGGAAGCGGGAGTTCGGGGCTCAGCGATCCCTGGACGGACCGGAGAGCGGGCGTGTGGGCTTCGCGGACTGCGGTGGGAGAACCGAGTGCCGCGAGAACGCTGCGCAGTGCGGGCGCTGGGGCCGGGAAGACATGCAGCGGCATGGTGGGTCGCCTCTCACTTCGGAGACACGGTGATGCTGGGCGGGTGCGACGGCGCTGTCGGCGTGCGGGGCCATAGAAAGGCCGGTGACAGGACGGACGGGCCGGTGCGTCAGCTCCGTCAAGTCTCTGCCTCGTCCGCAGAGTTTATACGACAAATGTTCACACGGTGTTTCGGCTACCCGTCCCCCATATTGCCCGCAAGGGGGATTTCGGCCTTTGAATTGCGTGTTTCACGTGGGTTCGAGCCGCTCTCGACACGCATACCCAGGCACTTCCGCCACCCGGCGGTAGGCTGAAACTCATCGGTGTATCCACCGCGCAACTCGATCAGGCGCACTGCCTATGCCCCATGCCTTCGGAATGTGCCTCCGGCTTCGGTCTCCAGACTAGTGGGTGTGCGGGGCCGCCGGGGGCGTTACGGATCATCTCGTCGGGGCATTATCGATCGTGATACGAGCGGCCTGTGCCGCGGGCCGCCCACTCGAGGAGGGACCCTTCGATGGGCGAGAAGGTCGTGGCGGGCGCTTTTGCCGCGTCCGATCGGCAGGCGTACCGCGAGAAGCTCACCCAGTGCCTGGGCGGGCTGGAGAGGCTCCTGTCGGAGCGGAGGTTCGACCGCCCCAGGAATCTCATGGGGCTGGAGATCGAGCTGAATCTCGCGGGACCGGACGGTATGCCGAGGATGCGGAATGCAGAGGTGCTCCAGCGCATCGCGAGCCGGGATTTCCAGACAGAACTGGGGATGTTCAACCTGGAAGTAAATATTCTTCCCCACCGGCTGAGCGGCCGGGTATTCGATCAGCTCGCTGAGGAGTTGCGTACGGGGCTCGCCTATGCCCACAGGAAGGCCGCCGAGGTCGACGCGGGGATCGTGATGATCGGTATCCTGCCGACCCTCGGCCGGGACGATCTGGTTTCGGCGAACCTGTCGGACGGCGACCGCTACACGCTGCTCAACGAGCAAATGGCGGCCGCCCGCGGTGAGGAATTCGTCCTCGACATCGAGGGCGTCGAGCGTCTGGTCGCGACCTCCGCCTCGATCGCCCCCGAATCGGCGTGCACCTCCGTGCAGTTGCATCTGCAGGTGACACCGGACCGCTTCTCGGACGTCTGGAACGCGGCCCAGGCCATCGCGTCCGTACAGATCGCCCTCGGGGCCAACTCTCCCTTCCTCTTCGGCAAGGAGCTGTGGCGCGAGTCGAGGCCGCCGCTGTTCCAGCAGGCCACGGACGTACGGCCGCCCGAACTGAGGAACCAGGGCGTGCGGCCCAGGACGTGGTTCGGGGAGCGCTGGATCAGTTCGGCGTACGAGCTCTTCGAGGAGAACGTGCGCTACTTCCCGCCCCTGCTGCCGATCTGCGACGAGGAGGACCCCCTGCGGGTCCTCGACGAGGGCGGTGTCCCGAGCCTGGCCGAACTCTCCCTGCACAACGGCACGGTCTACCGCTGGAACCGGCCGGTGTACGGGCTCGCCGACGGCGTCGCCCATCTGAGGGTGGAGAACCGCGTACTGCCCGCCGGCCCCACGGTCGTCGACGTGATCGCCAACGCCGCCTTCTACTACGGTCTGGTGCGCGCGCTCGCCGACGAGTCCCGGCCGGTCTGGAGCAGGCTCCCCTTCGAGGCGGCGGCCGCCAACTTCGACGCCGCCTGCCGCCACGGGATCGAAGCCGAGCTGCTGTGGCCGCGCCCCGGCCGCTCCGGCGGTGTGGCGAAGGTGCCCGCCGCCAAGCTCGTACGGGACGAACTGCTGCCGCTCGCGGCCGCCGGGCTCGATGCCTGGAACATCGAACCCTCGGATCGTGACCGCTACCTCGGCGTCATCGAGGAGCGCTGCCGGCTCCGGGTGAACGGCGCCTCCTGGCAGGTGGACACCTACCACCGCGCACTGGAGGCGGGCCTCGGACGGGAGGCGGCCTTGGCGGCCACCACCCGGCGCTACGGAGAGCTGATGCAGGCGGGGGAGCCGGTGCACACCTGGCCCGTCGGTTTCCCCGCGCCCTGACCAGGAAGCGGGCCGGTGTCCCGCCGCCCATGACCCGTCGGGCAAGCTATGACGACATACGGACGCATGGCTGACGGCAGGGGTACAGGTGGAGGCGGGGCGCGTGGCTGAATCCATTCCTCACGAGGGGGTGTCCCGGCGGATCCTCCGCTCGGAGATGCTGCTCGTGCTGGCTCTCTCACTCGGGGCCAGCGGGGTGTCCGCCCTGATCAGCTTCATCGGGTCGCTGACGAAACCCGGGGGACTCAAGGACCAGGCGGCCACGCTCAACGGCTCGTACGCCATAGGGCGACCGTGGCTCGACCTCGCCTGGCAGCTCTTCGGCATCGCCACGGCCCTGGTGCCGGTCGCGCTGGTGGCGCACCTGCTCATCCGGGAGAGGGCCGGCCTGGGGACCCTCGGCCTCGACCGCACCAGGCCCTGGCCCGATCTGGGCCGGGGCACCCTGGTCGCGGCGGGGATCGGCAGCGTGGGGCTGGCCTTCTACCTGGTGGCGCGGACCGCGGGATTCAACCTGACGGTGGTCCCGGAGTCACTGCCCGACGTCTGGTGGAAATTCCCCGTACTGATCCTCTCCGCGGTGCAGAACTCCGTCGTGGAGGAGGTCATCGTCGTCGGCTATCTGCTGCGGCGGCTGGGGCAGCTGGGGTGGACGCCGATGGCCGCCCTGGTGGCGAGCTCCGTGCTGCGCGGCTCCTACCACCTGTACCAGGGCATCGGCGGCTTCATCGGAAACCTGGCCATGGGCGTCGTCTTCGTCCTGCTGTACAGGCGCTGGGGGCGGGTCGGGCCGCTGGTCGTGGCGCACGCGCTGATCGACATCGGGGCGTTCGTCGGATACGCGCTGCTCGCCGGGAAGGTGGACTGGCTGCCCACCCCATGACGGGGCGGCCGGTGCCCGAAGTCCTCAGAGCCCGCCGAGCAGCTCCCCCTCGATCACCGTGACGGCGCTGCCGGTGAGCAGCGTGCGTGCGCCGCGCAGCGAGGTGCGGACCAGGCCCGAGCGCGCGGAGGCCTGGAGACCGACGAGTTCGTCGCGGCCGAAGCGGGCCGACCAGAAGGGCGCCAGAGCGGTGTGGGCACTGCCGGTCACCGGGTCCTCGTCGATGCCTACCCCGGGGAAGAAGCCGCGCGAGACGAAGTCGTACCCGCTCGTCGGATCCGCGGCCGCCGCCGTGGCGATGACGCCCCGTCGGGAGCAGGAGACGAGCGCGGGGAAGTCCGGCCTCAGCGCCCGTACGGTCGCCTCGTCGGCCAGTTCCACCAGGAGGTCGCCGACGAGGTCACCTGTGTCGTGGACGGAGCGGATGGGGCCGGTGGGGTGCTCCGAGGCGCCGGACCGCTCCGAGGCGCCGGACAGGCCGAGGGCATCCGTCAGCCCGGCCGGTGGGTCCACCGGTGTCAGCGGCGCCGTGGGGAAGTCCAGCGTCAGGGAGCCGTCCCGGTGCGCGGTGGTGCGCAGTACGCCGGAGCGGGTGGCGTAGCGCACGGTGCCGCTCGCCACGTCCGACGTGTGCAGGACATGGGCGGCGGCGAGCGTCGCGTGCCCGCAGAGATCGACCTCGGTGGTGGGGGTGAACCAGCGCAGCGCCCAGTCGGCTTCCCCGTCCGGCGGCAGCGGATGGGCGAAGGCCGTCTCCGAGAGGTTGACCTCGCCCGCCAGGCGCTGAAGGCGGTCCGGCTCGGGGAAGCCCCCGGAGCCCAGGACCACGACCCCGGCAGGGTTGCCGGCGAAGCGCCGGTCGGTGAACGCGTCGACGATGCGGATCTTCATGAAGGTGACCGTAGGCGGGGCCGCTCCGCGTGGTCCAAGGCCAATCACGGGTCCGCGGCCCGGGGGTGGCAGACCCGGGGGTGGCAGAGACGCTCGCGTGTGCGAACACATGGCTATGCTCGTCGGCATGCCGAACCGTGTTCCGTTCGATGAGGCGCTCCTCCTGGCCGTGGGCACCCCCGAGCTGACCGAACCTCTGGACAGCAGCCCGCGGTCACGGGTATGGCGTGTCCGGCTGGCCGACCGGCGGCTGGTGATCGTCAAGCAGATCACCGACGACGGTGACACGGGCGCCGACGCGGACACGCGCTTCGCACGGGAGGTCGCCGGGCTGTGCCTGGCGGGGCGGGCCTCCGGACCCGCCCTGGCCCCCGCCGTGCTCGCCACGGATCCGTCCTCACGGGTGATGGTCCTCGAGCATGTGGACGACCTCGGCAGGACGGACGACTGGATGCCGGGGTACGCCGAGTCGCTGGCCCGGCTGCACGCCCTGACCGGGCCCTCCGATGCGGGCACACTGCCGGCCTGGCCGGGGCCCACGGCCGCCGATGCCGAGTCCTTCCTCACCCTGGCCAGGGCGCTCGACGTGCCCGTGCCGTCCACGGTTCCCGGTGAACTCGCCGGTCTCCTGGAGCGGTTGGACCCCACCCCGCACCATGCGTTGCTGCACGGGGATCCCTGCCCCGGCAATGACCTGCGCACCGCCGACGGTGTCCGCTTCGTCGACTTCGAGCGTGCCTCGCTCGGCAACGGTCTGATCGAACTCGCCTACTTCCGCATCGGCTTCCCCACCTGCTGGTGTGCCATGTCGGTCACCGCCGCCCCGCTCGCGGAGGTCGAGAACGTCTATCGGACCACCTGGCGCGGCCTCACCGGGAAGGACGTGCCGGGTGACCTCGCTGACGCGTGCGCAGGCTGGCTGATCCAGGGCGACGCACTCGTCGAACGGGCCCACCGCGGGACGGCCGACCAATTCGCCCGGGTGCCCGCCGAGGACTTCGAGTGGGGCTACGTCTCCGCCCGTGAGCGGCTCGTCCACCGCTTGGACGTGGTCGCAGGCATGACCCGCGACCACGATCACCTGCACGCCGTCGGCCGCCTCAGCTCCGCCCTGGCGAGCCGCCTGCTCGAACGCTGGCCGAAGCTGCGTCCACTGCCCACGCAGGACGCCCGCCCCTGGTACTAAGGCCTGTCTGACCATTCCCGTCGTCGCGAGGCAGACGGGAATGGTCAGACAGACCTTAGGTGTATTGACCCTCCCCGACGCTCAGGCTCCCAGGGCCTGTTGTGCTTCGCGCGCCAGAGTCCTGGCGATGGCTGCCGTGTGCGACGCCACGTCGCCGAGACGGCACAGGCCATCAGGAGGACCTGCTTGCCGGCGAAGTGCCGGTAGGGCGCCGCGGTGCTCACCCCCGCGCGACGAGCGACCTCCGCCACGGATCCCTTCCGGGGCATCTGGCGGCAGCCCGTGCGGGACCTTCAGGTACGACCGACGTGAGGAGGGTGTTGCCATGCGATAGCTTCCGATATATCGTTGAGGCATCGCGACCGTTCGAAGAAGAGTCGCGTGACCACAATGATGAGATGAGAGGAGCGCAGTCATGCGTTCACATGGAAACGACCACGGATACGGCCCCGGGCGCCGCGGCGCAGGCAGGGGAGACTTCGAAGGCGGCAGGCCCGCGTTCGGACCGTTCGGACCGCCCTTCGGCGGCGGACCCTTCGGTGGCGGGCGCGGTGGCCGCGGAGGCGGCCGGGGGAGGGCCAGGCGCGGCGACGTGCGTGCGTCCATCCTCGCGCTGCTCAAGGACCGCTCGATGCACGGGTACGAGATGATCCAGGAGATCGTCGAGCGCAGCGGTGGGGCCTGGAAGCCCAGCCCCGGCTCGGTGTACCCCACCCTCCAGCTTCTGGAGGACGAGGGCCTGATCATCAGCGCCAGTGAGGGCGGCAAGAAGCTGTTCACCCTCACCGACCTCGGTCGCGGCGAGGCCGAGTCCGGCCCGGACGCCCCCTGGGAAGAGGCCGGGCGTGGTGTCGACTGGGAGGGCGTCAACGAGATCCGGCAGGCCGGCTTCGGCCTCATGGAGGCTTTCGGCCAGGTCTGGAAGACCGGCTCGGCCGACCAGCGGGAGAAGGCTCTCTCGGTGATCAACGACGCCCGCAAGAAGCTCTATCTGATCCTTGCCGACGAGGACTGAGCCGTGCGGTACGAGCAGCTGGAGAAGGGCCCCCGATGTGGGGCCCTTCCTCATGTGCCTGGCGCGTGCCTCATGTGTCTCGTGCGTGCTCCGGTGTGGCCGATGCGCTGCCCCTAGTGGCGCGTTCTCATCCCCAGGGATGACGACCCCCCACTGTTCCCCGCCTTCCGCGGGATGACGGATGGGCCGTGACGGGGATGTTTTCGCTCGAAGGGACTGATGGGGTGGAGAGGTGCAATTCCGGACGTCAGGGATCCCCGAGCAAGCCGCGCCGAACCACGCCTCGTGGGCAGGTGACGGGCTGAGTGCCGCGATGGCCATGGTGGTCACGGGCGCGCGCAGGCGAGCGGTGCGCGACGGTGACCGTCATGTCGACACGGCCCATCTCCTGCACTCCCTCGTCGAGTCCGACCCGGAGGTACGGGAGGCCTTCGAGGGCGGGCCGCAGCTGGCCAGGGTGCTCGGTTATCTCGTACAGCGCAGCATCGGATACGGCCTGCGCTGGCAGGGCACGCAGGAGGACTCGGGGGCGTTCCCCGCCGTACGGGAACCGGCGGGCGAGGGCTGGTCGCCCTCGGCGGCGGCAGCCATGGACCGCGCAGCCCGCGACGCGCTGCTGCGCGGGGAGCGCCATGCCGACGGCCTCGGTCTGCTGGCGGAGCTGGTCGCGGATTCCCGCTGCCGTGCGGTCGAGGTGCTGGAGCGGGCCGGGGTCGACGTCGAGCGGCTGCGCGCCCGCGCGCAGGACCGTGCGGCCGCCGGGGGCCCGCAGGGGTGATCATGACCACCCGGCGGACAGGTGTCACAGGGGTGACGCTGCTGACGCCTGCTGTCATGATGTGCCGATGCACGCGACTCAGGGGAGAAGTGCCGGTCTGGGCCTGGCCCTTGCCTCCGCCCTCGCATTCGGCGGTTCAGGGGTTGCGGCCAAGCCGCTGATCGAGGCGGGGCTCGACCCGCTGCACGTGGTGTGGCTACGGGTGACCGGCGCCGCCCTCGTCATGCTGCCGGTCGCCTGGCGGCACCGGCGGCTGGTGCGGGAGCGGCCCGTACTGCTGGCCGGTTTCGGACTGTTCGCCGTGGCCGGAGTGCAGGCCTTCTACTTCGCCTCCATCTCGCGCATCCCGGTCGGTGTCGCCCTCCTCATCGAGTATCTGGCCCCCGCGCTCGTCCTCGGCTGGGTGCGTTTCGTTCAGCGGCGGCCCGTGACCCGCGCCGCCGCCGCTGGTGTGGTGCTGGCGGTCGGGGGGCTCGCCTGCGTCGTCGAGGTGTGGGCGGGGCTGAGCTTCGACGTGGCCGGACTGGCGCTCGCCCTCGGCGCGGCCTGCTGTCAGGTGGGCTACTTCGTCCTGTCGGACCAGGGCGCGGGCCACGGGCCCACGACGGACGCCCGGCCTGCGAACCCGGTCGGCGTGATCGCGTACGGACTGCTGGCCGGCGCGGCCGTCCTGACGGTGGTAGCCGGACCCTGGTCCATGGACTGGGCGGTCCTGGGCGGGACGGCGGACATGGACGGGCACGACGTCCCCGCCTGGCTGCTGCTCGGCTGGATCGTGCTGCTCGCGACCGTGCTGGCCTACGCGACCGGCGTGGTGTCGGTACGGCTGCTCTCGCCCCAGGTCGCGGGCGTCGTCGCCTGCCTGGAGGCGGTCATCGCGACCGTGCTCGCCTGGGTGCTGCTGGGCGAGCACCTCTCGGCGCCGCAGCTCGTGGGCGGCGGGGTGGTGCTGCTCGGTGCCCTGATCGCGCAGTCGTCCGCGCCCAGGCCGCCTTCGGGTCCTGTGGCGTCGGGGCCGGGCGTCGCGGTGGCCCGGACGGCCGAGCCGGCCGATGCCGAGGGTGAGTTGTTCCGGCCCCCGCCGTCGTCGTAGGGTGCCGATCATGACGCTGACCGTACTTCCGCCTCCTGTCGCTTAGCGCGAGGCGGCCACTCCGGACGAAGACCGGGCTCGGGCAGGTCCCGAGCGGTTCGTCGCTGCCCGCGCGCGGAGCCGAGCGACCACCACTCTTCTTCTGGAGCGTCACGTGTCCCACCCTGTTTCCGGCCTGCCCGTCGGGCGGAGCCTTGTCTATCTCGTCGTCGCGGGTATCGCCTGGGGTACGGCTGGCGCGGCCGCATCGCTGCTCTTCCGGATCAGCGATCTCGGGCCGCTCGCCCTGTCGTTCTGGCGCTGCGCCGGCGGACTTATCCTGCTGGCCGGAGCTCTCGCGCTGCGCCCCCGCCGCCCCCGCGGTTCCGCCGAGCCGCGTCGTCGGAGGCTGTTGCGCATCCTGGGGACCGGCGTCGGTCTCACCGTGTTCCAGAGCGCCTACTTCGCGGCGGTCGAGGCGACCGGACTCGCCGTGGGCACCGTCGTCACGCTGGGCGCGGGGCCCGTCCTCATCGCGGTCGGCGCGCGCCTGACGATGGGGGAGCGGCTGGGCAGGGGCGGTCTCGCAGCCGTGGTAGGCGCCCTCGTCGGTCTCGCCGTACTGGTGCTCGGCGGCGAGCGGGCCGAAGTGCGGCCCACGGGGCTGCTGCTGGCGGTGCTGTCAGCCGCCGGGTACGCGGCGATCACCCTGTTGACCCGGTGGCTCGGGCGGGACGGTGCGGCGGGTGACCCCCTCGCCACGAGCGCGTGGGCCTTCGGTATCGGTGCCGTGGGCCTGTTGCCCATGGCGGCGGCCGAAGGCCTCGTGCCGCACACCGTCGAGGCCGGCCAGGTGCTGTGGCTGCTCGTCTATGTGGCGGCGGTGCCCACCGCACTCGCGTACGCCCTCTACTTCGCGGGCGCCGCGGTGGTCCGCTCGGCGACCGTCTCCGTGATCATGCTTCTCGAACCGGTGAGCGCCGCGATCATCGCGGTGACCGTACTGCGGGAGCGGCTCACCGCGGCCACGGTCATCGGCACGCTGCTCCTGCTCACGGCCGTGGCGGGTCTTGCCTTCGCCGAGACACGCGGCGCGGCGGCCGCCCGCCGGGCCGCCGTGGCGGCCTGACCCGGGCCGCTCAGGGCCCGCCGGCCGACGGGCTCAGAGCGCGGTGAGGTAGTCCGGCACCTGGATCGCGGGGTCCAGGTCGTCGGACGGCACCGGCGCCGCGTATCCGGGCGTCAGCGGGACCACGCCTGCCCAGTGCGGCAGTGAGAGGTCCGCCGGGTCGTCGTTCGGGCCGCCCGTACGGATCTTGGCGGAGACCTCATCGAGGTCCAGACGGATCACCGCGGTCGCGGCGAGCTCCTTCGCGTCGGCGGGGCGGGAGTCCTTCGACCTGCCTGGCACGACCTGGTCGACGATGGCATCGAGCGCGGTCCGGCGCTCCTCCGGGTCGGTGACCGTCCTGGCGATGCCGTGGACCACCACGGAGCGGTAGTTCATCGAGTGGTGGAAGGCGGAACGCGCCAGCACCAGGCCGTCCACATGCGTCACGGTCAGGCAGACGGCGAGGCCCGGATCGGCCGCGCCGGTCTCGCGCAACGGACGCGATCCCGTCGAGCCGTGGACGTACAGTCGCTGTCCGACCCGGGCGAAGAGGGTCGGGAGGACGACGGGTGCACCGTCCCGGACGAAGCCCAGATGGCAGAGGTAGGCCGTGTCGAGTATCGAGTGGACCGTCGTGTGATCGTACGAGGCGCGTTGCTTGGAGCGGCTCGGGACCGTACGCGCGGTCGGGTCGTATGCTTCGGCGGCCTCGGGGAGGCCGGTGCCGTCGGGCGTGGGGGTGTCCGGCATTGCGTACTCCATTGCACTAGTGCATAGTTGACTTTGTGCTAGGAGAGTATCGGATCAGTGGGCGGCGTGCATCCGACATCGCCGCGAGTGTGGAGCGAGGCGTCGCGTCGGGTGACCTCGCACCCGGCCATGTGCTGCCGCCCATGCGGGAGTTGGCGGCCGTGCTGGGCGTCAATCCGAATACGGTGGCCGCCGCCTACCGGACCCTGCGCGAGCGCGGGGTGATCGAGACGGCGGGGCGGCGGGGGAGCCGGGTGCGGCCGCGCCCCGCGAGCACGGCGCGCGGTTCGCTCCGGGTCGAGGTCCCCGATGGCGTGCGTGACCTCGGCGACGGAAACCCCGACCAGGCCCTGCTGCCGGACCTCGGCGATGCGCTGGCGACGGCTGCGAAGGATTACGTCGGTCGGGCCGGCCGCTACGGGGACGCGGCGGTGCTTCCCCGGCTGGCGGAGCTCGCACGGGCCGGTCTGGACGCCGACGGTGTGCCGGCGGGCCCGGTGGCCGTCACCTCCGGAGCCCTCGACGCGATCGAGCGCGTGCTCGCCGCGCACCTCAGGCCCGGCGACGCGGTGGCCGTAGAGGATCCGGGGTGGGGCGCCCTGCTCGACCTCGTCCCGGCGCTCGGCATGCGCGTCGTACCGATGGCGCTGGACGAGGAGGGCCCGCTGCCCGGGGAGGTGGAGCGGGTGCTGCGGGACGGCGCCGCGGCCCTGGTGGTCACCGACCGGGCGCAGAACCCGACCGGTGCCAGGGTCGGCGGCGAGCGTGCGGCGCAGCTGCGTTCCGTCCTCGCGGAGCACCCGGGTGTCCTCCTGATCGAGGACGACCACGGCCACGCCATGGTCGACCTGCCGGTGCACCCGCTGGCGGGGGTCACGGAGCGCTGGGCCTTCGTGCGGTCCGTCTCCAAGGCGTACGGGCCTGATCTGCGCCTCGCCGTGCTCACCGGTGACGGGCTCACCGTGGACCGGGTGACGGGGCGTCAGGCTCTGGGGCCCGGCTGGGTCAGCGGACTTCTGCAGTGGACCGCGGCGCACCTGTGGGCGACGGGGGCGGTCGACACGGCGGCCGTCGCCCGCGCCTACGGGGAGCGCCGGGACGCACTCGTACGGGCGCTGGGGGAGCGGGGCGTCCCCGCGTACGGGCGGACCGGGATGAATGTGTGGGTACCCGTGGGCGACGAGACCGGGGCGGTGTCCAGAATGCTGCACGCGGGCTGGGCCGTGGCCCCGGGTGCGCGGTTCCGGCTGGTCTCGCCGCAGGCGATGCGCCTGACCGTCTCGACGCTGTCCGCCGCCGACATCGAGCCGCTGGCCGACGCGGTGGCGGCAGCGGTGACACCCGTCCGTCCGGTGAGCTACGGCTGAGTGGCCGCACGGGGGCGGAGCTGGGTGAGCGCGGCTCCCGCGATGACCACCAGGGCGCCCACCGGGGTGTTCCAGCTCAACCGCTCGCCGAGCAGGGTCACTCCGGCGGCCGTGGCGATCACCGGGATGAAGTAGGTGACCATCTGGGCGGTCGTGGGGCCGACTTCCTGCACGAGGCCGTACTGGAGGAGGACGGCGAGTCCGGTGCCGAGCGCCCCCAGGGCGACCACGGCGAGCGTGGGCAGCAGCGGGAAGTGCGCGGGTGCCGTGGTGAACAGGGGCAGGACCAGGGCCAGTTGTACGGTGCCGAGGAAGAGCTGGCTGCCGGTCAGCGCCAGCGTGGACGATCCTGAGCCCGCCAGGGTGCGCCGGACGTAGATCCAGCCGATGGGATAGCTGAGGGAGGCCAGCAGCGCCATCGCCGTACCCGTCACGTCCAGGCCCGTGAAGCCCTGCCAGGCGCCGAGCACCGTCAGTACGCCGATGAAGCCCAGGCCGAGCCCCGCGACGCGGCGGCGGGTGGGCCGGTCCTCGGAGAGCGCGACCAGCGAGAGCGCCATGCCCCACAGGGGTGAGGTCGCGTTGCAGATCCCGGCGAGGGTGGACGGGATGGTCAGCTCGGCGTACGCGAAGAGCGAGAAGGGCAGCGCGTTGAGGAAGAACGCGGCGACGAAGAGGTGGGCCCAGGTCCGGCCGGAGCGGGGCGGCCTTTCACGGCGTACCGCCATCGCGACGGCGAGTACCGCCGTGCCGGACAGCAGCCGTCCGAACGTCACCTGGAACGGGGCGTACCCGTCGGTGCCGACCTTGATCAGCAGGAAGCTGAAACCCCAGATGAGCGACAGCGCGGCGAAACGGACCCGCCAGTCCAGGACCGGGCGCCGCGCCGGGGGTGCGGGGGGCGGAGTGTCGGACGGCGGCCGGGTTCTCGGTGCGGTGGGAGCGCTCATGGGTCCACCATGCCGAGCAGGACCGCGTAGGACAAGTGAGACTTCGTTGGCCGCTTGGCGTAGCATTGCTTACATGTTGAATCTGGAACGCCTGCGGACCCTGGACGCCCTGGCACGGCACGGTTCCGTGAGCGGAGCGGCCGACGGCCTCCATGTCACCACCTCCGCGGTGTCCCAGCAGATGGCCAAACTGGAGCGAGAGGTGGGGCAGCAGCTCCTGGCCAGGAACGGGCGAGGCATCCGCCTCACCGACGCCGGCCGGCTGCTTGCCGACCACGCCGCGAAGATCCTCTCGCAGGTGGAGGTCGCGCAGTCCGACATCGAGGCCCAGCGCGGCCAGGTGGTGGGCGAGGTGCGGCTCGCGGCCTTCCCGACGGCCGCCCGTGGTCTGTTCCCCGCCGCTCTCACCCTGCTCCGCGCCGACCACCCCGAGCTCAGGCTGCGCACGACGGAGCTGGAACCGGAGAGCGGGATCCGTGCGGTGCTCCGGGGCGATGTCGATCTCGCCGTGGTGCTCGACTGGAGCAACAAGCGCCTGCCGGTCCCCGGGGGCATGGCCAGGGCCGAACTCCTCGACGACGCACCGGACATCGCCATGCCCGCCGGCCACCCCCTGGCCGGCCGGGCCGAGGTGGACATCGAGGACTTCGCCGACGACGACTGGGTGTCCTGGCCGGAGGGCGAATTCTGTTACGACTGGCTGATGTTCACCCTGCGATCCACCGGCATCGAGCCCCGCATCGCGCACCTCGCGGGCGAGCACCACACACAGCTCGCCCTGATCGCCGCCGGATTCGGTGTCTGCGTGGCACCCCGGCTGGGAAGAGGGCCGGTGCCGGACGGTGTGAGCCTGGTGCCGGTGCGCCAGCCGATGCGACGCCATGTCCACGCGGTGTGGCGCGCGGACGCGGACCGGCGGCCGTCGATCAGGGCCGCCGTCGGGGCCCTGCGCGCCGCCGGCCGGGCCCTGCACACCCCGATGCCCGCCACTTCTGCGTGATCAGCTCCGCAGGCGTACCGGCAGCGCCCGCACGCTGTTGCCCACGAAGGAGGCGTGGCGGGGCAGTTCGGCCTCAGGGACGGCGAGATCGAGGTCCGGGAAACGCGTGAACAGCTGGGCCAGCGCGGTGGTGCCCTCGAGGCGGGCCAGCGGGGCGCCCATGCAGTAGTGCGCGCCATGGCCGAGCGAGAGGTGCCGGGTCCCGCCACCACGGGTGACGTCGAAGCGCTCGGCGTCCGGGCCGTACGCCGAGGTGTCGCGGCCCGCCGCGGAGTATCCCGCGAGCACCGGCGTCCCCTTGGGGATCAGGGTGCCGTCGAGCGTCAGGTCACGGGTCGGGTAACGGAACGGGAAGTAGCTGACCGGGCTGTCCCAGCGCAGCGTCTCCTCCACCACGTCCGCCCAGCTCGCCCCGCCCGAACGGACCAGGGCGAGCTGGTCCCGGTGGGCGCACAGGGCACGTACGGCGTTGGTGATCAGATTGAGCGTCGTCTCGTGACCGGCGATGACCGTGAGCATCAGGGTGCCGATCAGCTCGTGCGGGCCGAGCCGGTCGCCGTCCGCCTCGCGGGCCGCGAGCAGCGCGCTGATGAGGTCGTCCCCCGGATCCTCCGCCTTCGTTGCCGCGACCGCGCCGAGCACCTCCAGCATCTCCCGGTTGGCCGCCATGGCCTCATCGGGTGCCGTGTCGGTGGCGACCACGCGATTCGACAGTTGGTGCAGCCGGTCGTGGTACCGGGCGTCCACGCCCAGCAGTTCACAGATGACGCTCATGGGCAACGGCAACGCGAAGTGCGTACGCAGATCGACGACACCATCACCGACGGATGCGGCCCGGTCCAGACCGTCCAGCAGCGAAGCCGTCAACGCCTCGACACGCGGCCGTAGTTCCTCGACACGGCGCGCGGTGAACGCCTTGCTCGTCAAGGACCGCAGCCGCCGGTGGTCGGCGCCGTCCGCGGTGGTCACCCCCTGTACCGTCGCGAACGCCTTCAGCGGCCAGCCGTCAGCTATCTCGCCGGCCTGGAGCGCCGCGAAGTGCCGTGCGTCCTTGGCGACATCGGGGTGCGCGAGGAAGTCCCTGAGGGCCTCGTGGCCCAGCACCGCCATGCCCCGCACCTCACCGGGCAGGACCACCGGGGTGACCGAACCCCGCGCCAGCAGGCGGGCGTTGGCCGCGTGGGGGCAGCCGCCCGAGGGATCCATGCGGTGGGGGCTGCCGGGTGCGGAGTTGACCGGTGGCGTGTTCAACGGGGCTCCAGACGGAAAAAGGAAGCGGGCATCGCTGCCCGCCCACGGCACCTTTCGATTATGGACCGGCCGCCCCTCCGCGTGGTGGTCAGCCCGCCTTCTCCACGAACTCCGTGGTGTAGGTCTTGCTGAGATCGACCTTCGTGTCCTTGAGGTTGGGGTTGAACGCCTTCAGGACCCGCTCGACGGTCTCCGGGCCGTCCTTCGGCATCACACCGTCCTCGGTGAACATCGGCAGGGTGCTCTTGATGGCCTTGGCGTACAACTCCGCGCCGCCCTGGGCGTAGTCGGCCGGCATCTTCGCGGCGATCTCCTCCGGTGAGTGTCCTGCCATCCACTTGAGGGTCTTCACGAAGGCGTCGGCCAGCTTCTGCACCGTCTCCTTGTTCTCGTTCACCCAGCTCGTGTTCATGTACAGGCTGGATGACGGGTAGGGGCCGCCGAGCGCCTCCTGCGAGCCTTCGGGGGTGCGCATGTCGACCAGTACCTTGCCGACCTTCTTGTCGAGGATCTGCGTGACCGTCGGGTCGGTGGTCATGCCCGCCTGGATGGAGTTCTGCTGGAGGGCGGAGATGAACGTCTGCCCGGCGCCCACGGCCACGGGGGTGATCCGGTCGGTCTGCACCCCGTTCTTCACCGCCAGGTACTTGGTGAGGAAGTCGGTGGAGGAGCCGAGGCCGGTGACGCCCAGCTTCTTGCCGGAGAAGTCCTTCGGGGACTTGATCTCGTCCGCTGCGGCGTTGGACACCACCTCCACCTCTCCCGAGGTGTGCGAGAGCTGCACGACCGACTCGACCTCCTTCCCCTTCACCTGAAGGTCGAGGGTGTGGTCGTAGAAGCCCACGACACCCTGCACATCACCGGAGATGAGCGAGGTGGTGGCCTGTACGCCGGCGGGCTCGGTCAGCAACTGGACGTCGAGCCCCTCGGCCTCGAAGTAGCCGAGCTTCTGGGTGAGCATCGCCGGCATGTAGATGACCTTGTCCAGGCCACCGACCATGATCTTGACCTGGCCGCCCTCGGTCCCGGCGGACGAATCCCCGCCGCAGGCGCTTGCGGAGGTCAGGGCCAGCACGGTCGCGGCAGCGGCAACGGATGCCTTGAGATGGGTACGCATGGTCACGTCCTTGTGAGTGTGGTGAGGCCGGAGGTTCCGGGATTTCGCGGGTTGCCCTGGTTTCCCGGGCAGGCGGCGAGGGTCAGCGGCCGTCGCCGGCGTCGGCCGGCTTCCATCGGAAGAGGCTGCGTTCGAGGAAGGACAGCAGGGCTTCGGCGAGCAGGGCGACGACCGCGAGGATCACCATGGCCGCGTAGACCCCGGCGGCGTTGAAGGTGCCCTGGGACGCCGAGACGAGCAGTCCGAGGCCCTTGGTGGCGCCGATGTACTCCCCGACGATCGCGCCGATCAGGGCGAAGCCGAAACTCACATGCAGGCTGGTGAAGATCCATGAGGTCGCCGACGGAATGACGACCTGGAAGGTGACCTGCCGGTTGGTCGCGCCGAGGATCCGCGCGTTGGCGACCAGATTCCTGTCCACCTCCCGGGCACCCTGGAAGGCGTTGAAGAAGACCGGGAAGAAGACGAGCACCACGGCCGAGGCGATCTTCGAGGCCGGGCCGAGACCGAACCAGATCAGGAAGATCGGTGCGAGGACGATACGGGGCAGCGCGTTGAGCACCTTGATGTAGGGCCCCAGCACATCGGACAGGAAGCGGACCCTGCCCAGCGCGATCCCGAGGATCACACCGGCGATCACGCCGATGATCCAGCCGACCAGGGCCTCGTACAGCGTGTACCAGATCTGTTCCCACAGGCTGCCCTGCGGGGTGCCGTCCGTCGCCCACCGGCTGATCTGGTCCCAGATCTTCGACGGCATGGAGAAGTTGAACGGATCGATGACCGCCGACCTGGCCAGCCACTCCCACAGGCCCAGCAGGGCGATCAGCAGGAGGACACGGGCGCTGTAGACGGTGATACGACGGTTACGCGCGGCCCGGGCGCGAGCCTGGGCGCGTGTTCCGCCCGGGGTCCCGTCCCGGGGCCCGGCCGTGTCCGCGCTCCTGGCCTCGGTCTGTGCTTTCCCGGCGGGTGCCGAGGTGCTGTCAAGCGGCATCGGACGCACTCCGTTCACGGGTGATGCGGACCTCTTCACCGAGCGAGGACCAGATCTCGCGGTAGATCTCCACGAAACGCGGTTCCAGCCGTACCGCCTCGACCTGCCGGGGGCGCGGCAGATCGATGGTGAAGATCTCCTTGACGGTCGCGGGACCGGCCGTCATGACGACGACCTTGTCCGCAAGGGCGATGGACTCCTCCAGGTCGTGGGTCACGAAGACGACCGAAGCACCGGTGCCGGCCCACAGGTCCAGCAGCTCGTCGGACATCAGAGCCCGCGTCTGCACATCGAGCGCCGAGAACGGCTCGTCCATGAGCAGAAGCTCCGGGTCGTTCACGAAGGTGGCCGCGAGCGCGACGCGCTTGCGCTGCCCACCGGACAGCTGGTGCGGGTAGCGGTCCTCGAACGAGCTGAGGCCGACACGCGCCAGCCAGGAGCGCGCACGATCCCTGGCCTCCGCCTTGGGCACCCCACGGAACCGTGGCCCCGCCATCACATTGGAGAGAACCGACCGCCAGGGGAACACCGCGTCCTGCTGGAAGACGAAGCCGACCTTGTCGCCGATGCCGGACACCGGAGCCCCGCTGACGAGGACCTCGCCCTCGGTGGCCTCCTCCAACCCGCTCACCAGCGTCAGCGTGGTGGACTTCCCGCAGCCGGTGGGGCCCACCACGGCGACGAACTCGCCCTGCTCGACCGTGAGGTTGAGATCGCGTACGGCAGTGTGCAGGCCACCCGACGGGGTGCGGAACACTTTGCTCGCTCCCCGCAACTCGATGACCGGACGTTTCTGAATGTTCATGACCGGGACCGTAGGAGCGGCCCTCGCACGGCGACAGCCTTGTGGGCACAACTCGCCCTTGTGCCCGTAGTACCTGTTCTGCTCGTTGTGCTCACTCGAGAATCACGATCCCGCGCACAGGGGTGGGCAGAGATCCGTGAGCCGTTTACCTTGCGGTTACACAGGAGCAAAGGGGACGGCTCCGCACAGGCCCACGGAAGGAAGGGGAGACCATGCGCCCACGCTGGCCCCAACGGCTCTCCGGACAGGTCCTGGCCGTGCAACTGGCCCTCACGACCGGAGTCGTGGTCCTGGCCATAAGCCTCTTCACCGCGCCCCTCGCCCGCGAGCTCGACGAGGAAGCCATGCACCGCGCCCTGGCCATCGCCCAGACCACCGCGGCGGATCCGGCCATCGCCCGGGGGCTCGTGGCGACCCCGCCGACACCGGACGGTCCTGTCCAGCGGGAGGCCGAGCGCATCAGGCGCGCCACCGGGGCGCTCTACGTGGTGACCATGGACACGCGTGGTGTGCGCTGGTCGCACACCACGACGGCCGAGATCGGCAGGCACGTCTCCACCGACCCGAGCGACCCGCTGTCCGGCCGTGAGGTCAGACAGATCGACAACGGCACGCTGGGCCGTTCGGCACGCGCGAAGGTCCCCCTGTACGACAGCTCCGGTGATGTCGTCGGAGCCGTATCCGTCGGCATCGCCTACGACAGCGTGCGCCACCGCCTGATCGGAGCGCTCCCCGCGCTCCTGCTCTGCGCGGCGGCGGCCCTCGCGGTGGGGGCAGGCGTGGCGGTCGTGGTCTCCCGGCGCCTGCGCCGACGCACCCACGGCATCGCCTTCTCCGACATCTCCTCGCTGCTCGACGAACGGGAGGCGATGCTGCACGGAATCCGTGAGGGTGTGATCGCCTTCGACCCGCGCGGCAGGATCCGGCTCGTCAACGACGAGGCGGCGCGGCTGCTCGGCCTCGACACCGACATGACGGACTACGACCTCGACGCCGTCATGCCGGCCGGCCGCACCGCGGACGTACTGGCAGGGCGGGTCGAGGGCGCCGACCTCCTGACCGTGAGCGGTGACCGCGTGCTGGTGGTCAACCGGATGCCGACCGGCGACGGCGGCGCCGTGGTCTCCCTGCGGGACAGGACCGAGGTCGAACTGCTCGGACGCGAGCTCGACAGCACGCAAGGCCTTCTGGAGGCGCTGCGCGCACAGGGCCACGAGCACGCCAATCGACTGCACACCGTGCTCGGGCTGCTGGAGCTGCGCAGATACACACAGGCCGCCGACTTCGTCACCCACGCCGTGGGCGATCACCGGAGCTCCGCGGAGGAGATCGCCGAGCGGGTCCACGATCCCCTGGTCTCCGCGCTCCTCGTCGGAAAGGCCGTCGTGGCCGCGGAGCGCACGGTCGAGCTGCGTGTCTGCGCGCGTACACGACTGCACGACCGGGTGGCCGCCCCGCGCGATCTCGTGACGGTGCTGGGAAACCTGATCGACAACGCGCTCGACGCCGCCGTGGAGAAGCGCGCCACGGACCCCTTCGTGGAGGTGGAGCTGTGGGCGGAGGGTGCCACCGTGCTGCTCCAGGTCTCCGACACGGGACCCGGTGTCCCCCCTGAGGCCCGCGACGCCATCTTCACCGAGGGGTACAGCACCAAGACCCCGGGCCGCGGCGGCTCCCGTACCGCAACGGTCAGGGTGGGCGGTGTCCGCCCGCACGGCCGGGGAATCGGCCTGTCCCTGGTCCGCCGGCTCGCCGAACGCTACGGAGGGACGGCCCGGGTGACCGCCCGCCCGGGAGGCGGCGCGGTGTTCACCGTGATCCTGCCTGAAATGATCATTCAGGGTCCGGACACGGGAGAGTGCGCCGGCGCCGAGCTCAGCACGGTCGGTGGTGAACGATGATCAACGTCCTGGTCGTGGACGACGACTTCCATGTGGCCGAGATCAACTCCGCCTATGTGGCCCGTGTCCCAGGATTCACCGTGGTGGGCCACGCGCACAACGCGGCCCAGGCGCTGCTCAGCGTGGAGCGCACCACCGTGGACCTCGTCCTGCTCGACCACTACCTGCCGGACGAGAACGGGGTGACCCTGATCCGCCGGCTGCGCCAGCTGGGCCATCACACAGACGTGATCATGGTGACGGCCGCCCGTGACCTGGCGACCGTGCAGCTGGCGCAGCGCTACGGGGCGCTGCAGTATCTGGTCAAGCCCTTCACCTTCTCCAGCCTGCGCGCGCGGCTGGAGGGCTACGCGGCCCTGCGCCGCTCGCTCGACGACTCGGCCAGGACCAGTGAAGCGGGCCAGGACCAGATCGACCGGATCTTCAGCGCGTTCAAGACGGCCGAGCCACCCAGGCCCGCCCTGCCCAAGGGCCACTCGACCGCCACGGTCGGCCTGATCCGCGGAGCCCTGACAGGCAGTGCTCTGCCGCTCTCGGCCCACGAGGTCGCGGCGCGGACGGGCGTCAGCCGGTCCACCGCCCAGCGGTATCTGAAGTACCTCGAAGGCGTGGGACACATCAGGCTCACCCTGAAGTACGGCGACACGGGCCGTCCTGAACACCTCTACTCCTGGGTGGGAGCCTCCTGAGTCCGGACGGCACGGACATGGGCCGAGGCGGCCTGTTCACGCCGCTCGTCCTACGGACCCCAGCTTGCGCTTGTCGACCTTCCCTCCGGCATTGCGCGGGAGTTCGGAGAGCACGACCAGGTCCTTGGGCATCTTGAACGAAGCCAGCCGCCCGTCGAGGAAGCCTGTGAGCTGGGTCAGCGACAGGGCCGTCCCTGGTGCCAGCGTGGCGAAAGCGACCGGCACCTGGCCCCATCGCTCGTCGGATCGACCGACCACCGCGATCTCGCGCACCGAGGGGTGTTCGGCGATGGCGTTCTCCAACTCGGCGCAGTAGATGTTCTCGCCACCGCTGATGATCATGTCCTTCTTGCGGTCGACGACCCAGACGAATCCGTCATCGTCCTGCTTGACCAGGTCTCCGGAGTGGAACCACCCTCCGTGGAAGGCCGCCGCGGTCTCCCGGGGCTTGTTCCAGTACCCCTGAGTCACCGTCGGGCCCCGGTAGACGATCTCGCCGACCTCGCCGGCCGGCACGTCCTCCATGGCCGCGTCGACGATGCGGTACTGGAGGGTCGGGATCGGCCGGCCCACCGATCCGAGTTTGCGCAGCGAGTCCTCGCCTCGTAGCACACAGGTGATCGGCGATGTCTCGGTCTGTCCGAACACCGCGACGTTCAGCGCGTCGGGGAAGCAACGACTCATGGCACGGAGGGTCGCATCGCTCGCGGGCGCGGCCCCCCAGCTGATGACACGCAGCCGCAGATCGCGTTCGCGGATGCCGGGCCGGGCACAGATCAGGTCCCACTGCTGCGGCACGTTGAAGACGACGGTGGCACCCTCCTGTTCGTAGGCGTCGAGTACGGCCTCGGGGTCGAACGCTCCGAGCGGGTGGATCACCACGGTGCTGCCGACCAGGATGTTCGCGACGATCGACCCCAGCCCCGCGATGTGGAAGAAAGGGGCGGTGAGGAATCCGATGTCGGAGTCGTCGAAGATGTCCATGGCCCGGATACAGGTGACCGCCTGCGCCTGCATGTTGCGGTGGGAGAGCATCACACCCTTCGGCTGCCCTGTGGTGCCCGAGGTGTACATGATCAGCGCGGTGGCTTCCTCACTGATGTCGAGCGGTGCCATCGGCTCGTGCCCGGCGAGGAAGTCCTCGTAGGGGAGATGCTCACCGGTCGCGTCACCGGTCGCGTCACCGGGCTCGCCGATGACGATCACCGTGTCGGTCGAGGCAGCCGGTACCCGCCGGAGCAGCGGCAGCAGTGCTGCGTCGACCACGATCGCGGAGGGCGTGCAGTCGGCCAGGATATGGCCGAGTTCCGGCGCGGCCAGCCGGAAGTTGAGAGGGACCGCCATCGCTCCCAGGCTGTTCGTGGCGAGGACGCTCTCCACGAACCAGGGATGGTTCAGGGTCAGCAGGGCCACCCGGTTCCCTTCACACACGCCCAGGGAGGCGAGCGCGGCCGCCAGCTGCAGCGAGCGCCGCGCGAGCCCCGCCCAGGTCGTGGTGGCGCCGAGGTATCGCAGGGCGGGCTTGTCCGGCCGCATCATCGCGTGCGTGGCCGCGTGCGCCATCCAGTGGTTCCGGAAGGACCAGGCGGGAGCAGTATCCATGGCCGTGCCACTCCTTGCACTCTGAGGGGATCGAGGTGGAGGACGGGCGTCATTATGCCCGCGAAACAGTCACCCAAGAAGGGTTTTGTTAATCAGAAATCACAGGGTGTGAAGCGGAGGCCGCTTGTCGCGCGGGCGTTGCCCCGGCCGTTTCAGCCCCGCGGACGTCCTGTGATTGACTTGCGGCCATGCTTCGGTCCCCCTGTTCGCCCGCTCGCCTGTGAGCGCCGATCCGGTCGCGGAAACGCGGCCGCGCAACCGCAGGCAGCTCATCGTCGAGGCCGCCGGCCCGGTGTTCAGCGAGCGCGGGTATCACGCGGCTTCCATGGGCGAGATCGCCGCCGAGGTGGGCATCAGTGCGGCGGCCCTGTACCGGCATTTCCCCAACAAGTACGCGCTGTTCGCCGAGTGCGCGACCATCACGGTGAACAGGCTGGTCGAGGCCGTGGACGGAGTGCCGCCCGAGGCGGGCCTTCCGGAGTTGCTGCATGCGGTGACCCGCGTCGCCGTGGCCCATCGCGCCGAGGGCGGGCTGTACCGGTGGGAGGCCCGCTACCTCGACCGCGAGGACCGTCGACTTCTGCGGGCGGAGTTCGCACGCGTGGTGGGAAGGGTGACCGAGGCGGTGCGCCGGGAGCATGCGACACCGCTGGCGGAGCTGAGTGCCGTGTCGGCCCTCGGAGCGATCGGGTCCATCTCCATGCACCGCGTCTCCATCGCCCAGCGCCGGGCTGAGGACGTCCTCCTGTCATCCGCCCTCGGTGTGGCCGCCACCGATCCCGCGGAACGGACGTGCGGGCCGCGCTCCGTCGAACTGCCCGCCCGTCCGGAGCCGCGCACGCGACGTGCGGAGATCCTGGCCGCCGCCGTCCCGTTGTTCGCCAGGGACGGGTTCGCCAAGGTGACCAACGGTCAGATCGCCGAGGCGGTCGGGCTGGTCCCGTCCGCCATCTACCGTCACTACCCCACCAAGATGGACATCCTGGTGGCGGCGTGCCTGCAGGCCGCGGAACTGCTGGCCCAGGCGGTCGGCCGGAGTGTCGACGCGACCGCCGACCCGCACGAGGCCCTGGCCACACTGGCCGCCACCTACGTGGCCTACAGCTTCGAGCACACCGCTCTCACCGGCGTCGCCGAAGCCGAGGTCATCGGTCTGCCCCACGAACTGCGAGAGCCACTCGTGCGCGCGCAGCGCGACCACATCGCCGTGTGGGAACGGCAACTGCTTCTGGCGCGATCGGAGTTGGATCCCCGGCAGGCGCGCGTGCTGGTCCATGCGGGATTCGGCGTCGTGGTCGAGGCAGGTCGCGCGGTGCACTGGCGGGACACCCCAGAGCAGCGCAGTTCCGTCACCGCTCTGGTCATCGGCGCCCTCGGTCTGACGTAGCGAGGAGGGCCTGTGCGGCGGGGCCGGTTCAAGCCCCCGGCCGGTTGGCGGCGGGGAGGGTGATCGGAGTCTGCGTCGGCGAGGTCGCGTTGTTCAGGAACAGCATCGCAACGCCACGCACGAACTGGTCGAACAGATAGAGGCCGTCCGGGACGACGGGCGAGAGCCCCTCACGGAACGCGACGTAGGTCGGCCAGGCCACCTTGATCAGGGCCCGTGACACCCAGTCCCGCGGCAGCTCCAGCCAGTCGGCGTATGTGTCACCGATCAGGTAGCGGACCATCTCGTTGACGAAGCCGGTGGTCAGTCCCAGGGTCGCGTCCTCGATGTACCCGAGTAATGTCCTGGCCAGGCTGATGCCCTCGACCGTCGGCGAGACCACGGGCCAAAGCATCTGGTCGGCCTGCTTCTGCGCCTCGGCCCAGCTGGCCGGAATGAACTGGTGCTGCACGCCGAGCAGGTGAAGAGCGACCTGCCAGGCGTGCAGGTCGGCGGCCTCCTCGTCGGCCGATACCTTGACGCCCCATTTCTTCATGTTGTTGTACGCGACGGTGGCCACGGAGTGGAAGGTGACCAGGATGTCCCCGTTGCTGATGGGCTTCGGCTGGTCCGCGGTCTCCATGAAGCGCTTCGAGGTCACCAGCAGGTTGCGGACCACCGAGTGCACCAGGCGCGTCTTGTTGGCGCTCACGACGAAGTACCCCGAGGGCTGCCAGGCCGTCGGACTGTGCAGGTCGTATCCGAAGGTGAAGGTCTTCGCCGCGCGTTCCTTCATGTCGGCGCCGCCGGCCGACCAGTAGACAGCCCTGGCCTCCCGAGGGATCACGGTGCTGAGAATCCCGCTGCCCAGGCTCTCCGATACGAACAGATAGCTGTTCATGCGCTTGTAGAACTTCTCGGACGCGGCGAGCAGTTCGGAGTTCGCCCACGTGGGAAGTCGGTTGGCCTCCCCCAGGTAGTCGGTCAGGTGGCCGGGCATGCCGGACGGCAGAGCGTCGCCGTTACGGATCCATGAGTCCCAGGCCTTGTTGACCGCGGGGATCGAACCGTCGGCGAGGAGTCGCGCGGCGACCTCGTCCGCGTCCGGGTCCCAGATCTGGAAGGGGTCGGTGACCGTGTCGGTACCGGTGATCGAGCCGGCCGAGGACCACGACCAGGCGCTCGGGGTACTCGCGATGCTAGCGAGGCCAAGTACGGCGCCGATCGACAGGGCGCGCCTTCGAGTGAGATCTTCCATTTACTTCTCTACCTTCCACGCGATCGGACAGCACCTCATAGAAGCAGGCAGGAAGCCAACTTCGAGCTGGCCACAAGGTTGTCCTGCGGTGTGATTTCTGATTAACATAACGATGCGTCGATTGCTCGGCAAGACCCGTGCACGCCCTGGAACGCCGCTTCGGGCCGACGCCGTCGGTGTTGTCCGTGCCGCGGACCGCGGCGGCAGCGGCCCCACCGGACCCCCGCACCTGCCAGGCCCCCTCGCTAGGAGTCCTCATGAACACGGAGCAGGACCCGTTGGAAGCTCCTTCACCCATGGCGCGGACGGGTGCGCGTCCACCCTGGGTGAGCGAAGAGCTGATCAGGGGGTGGTGTGCCTGGGTGCACCACGACGCGACCGGTCCGAAGCCGCGTGCCGCGGAGCCTCTGACCGCGCTCGCGCCGTTCGACCTGTCGCCGATCGCCCCCGTTCCCTCCTGCGTTCCGAAGGACGTCGAGTCCGCCGCCGCTGTGGCCGCCGCTGCCCAGGGGGAGTGGGCACGAACGCCGTTCGGGCGTCGCGGTGAGACCGTGCTGGCCTTCCACGATCTGCTCCTCGACCGGCAGGACCAGGTGCTCGACCTGATCCAGTGGGAGACAGGGAAGGCCCGCTACCACGCCTGGCAGGAAGTGGCGCAGGTCGCGACCATCGCCCGGCACTATGCGCGGCGCGGCGGCAAGTATCTGGCCGCCCGCCGGGTGCGGGGTATGGTCCCCGGCCTCACCAAGGTCAGACAGGTGCGGGTACCCAGAGGTGTGGTCGGGGTCGTCTCCCCATGGAACTACCCGCTCTACCTCGGGGTCGGCGACGTACTGCCGGCGCTGCTGGCCGGGAACGGCGTGGTCTCCAAGGCAGACCCCCAGGCCGCCCTCACCCTGCTGTGGGCACGAGCCCTCCTGGACGAGGCGGGCCTGCCTGCCGACCTGTGGCGGATCGTCGCCGGTGACGGTGTCGTCCTGGGAACCGCGCTGGTCGATGCGGTCGACTTCGCTTGTTTCACCGGGTCGACCGCCACCGGCCGGACCGTCGCCGAGCGTGCCGCCCGGCGGCTGATCGGCACCTCGCTCGAACTCGGCGGGAAGAACCCACTCATCGTGCGTGAGGATGCCGACATCGCCGCGGCGGCGGTCGGCACCGCCGTGGCCGCGTTCACGAACACCGGGCAGATGTGCGTCCACGTCGAACGCGTCTACGCGCACGAGAAGGTGTACGACGCCTTCCGAGACGAACTGGTCAGGGTGACCGAGTCGCTGAGGCTGGGAAGGTCGTACGACTACACCACCGACCTGGGATCGCTGGTCTCACCGGCACGGCTCGCGGCAGTCGAGGCCCATGTCGAGGACGCCTTGGCCAAGGGCGCCAAGGTGCTCACGGGCGGCCGGGCGCGGCCCGACGCCGGGCCGCTGTTCCACGCGCCCACGATCCTTGAGGGCGTCACCCCGGACATGGACGTCCACGCTCATGAGACGTTCGGGCCGGTCCTCTCGCTGTACCGGTACTCCACGGACGACGAGGCGCTGGACCTGGCCAACCAGGGGTCCTACGGTCTGTCGGCGTCGATCTGGACGAAGGACACCCGGGAGGCCGCCCGGATGGCCGGGCTGATCCGCTCCGGATCGGTCAACATCAACGACGGCGCGACCGCCGCGGCGGGAAGCGTCGAGGGCGAGATGGGCGGTAGGGGCGACAGCGGGCTCGGCCGTCGGCACGGTGCGGAGGGCATCCGCAAGCACACCGAGGCCCAGACGGTCGCCACGCAGCGCCTCGTACGGCTCGGGCCGCCGCCCGGCCGGTCGGCGGAGAGCTTCGTCCGCCTCACCAACGGCCAACTGGCTCTGCTCCGCCGGCTGCGTGTGCGATGAGCGGCGGCATGCATCCCGTGCGCGAGCGATGGGACGCTCTGCGGACGGCGACGGAACAGGTGGACCCAGCAGCGCTCGACGCCCTGTGGCCCGACCTCGAAACGGTCGACGCCTCGTCGATCCTCGGCTCCTGGCGGGGCTTCGCCTTCCGCACCGGCCATCCGGTGGAACGGGTGCTGGCACGCAGCCGATGGTACGGAAAGCACTTCGTGGCCCTGGACGACGCCAAGCCGTTGATCTGCCGGGCGGAGGACGGCGGCCTCTACTCCGACACCGTGTCGTGCCGCGGCGAGGCCGGCCTCTGGAACATCGAGTTCCGTGGCGAGGTGACCGCTGCCATGGTGTACGACGGGGTACCGGTGTTCGACCACTTCAAGCGGGTGGACGACACCACCCTCCTCGGCGTGATGAACGGCAAGGCCGCCACGGTCTCCGACACCGGCCACCTCTTCTACTTCGGCCTGGAGCGCGAATGAGAGTCGCCGCGGTCCTGTCCCGCGGTGCGGCGCCCAGCGAGATGGTGGACGCCGAACTCGACGATCCCCGGTCCGACGAGGTGATCGTCCGGATCGAGGCGGCAGGCGTATGCCATACGGATCTGGTGACCCGACAGGGGCTCGGAGAGCGCCCGGCCGTCCTCGGCCACGAAGGGTGCGGCATCGTCGAACACCTGGGTCCCGCTGCCACGGGGCTCGCGGCCGGAGACCGGGTCGTTGTCTCCTTCGCCTCGTGCGGTGGATGCGCGCAGTGCCGGGCCGGACTTCCGGGTTACTGTGCATGGGCAACCGCACTCAACGGTTCCGGACGGCGTATCGACAGTTCACCGACGATACGTGTACGGGGCGAGCCCGTCTTCGCGTCCTTCTTCGGCCAGTCGTCCTTCGCCACGGCCGCGTTGACCGCCGCCCGCTCCTGTGTACCCGTCGGTGACATCCCTCCGGAGGTGGCCGCGCCGCTGGGATGCGGGTTCCTGACCGGCGCGGGCGCGGTGCTCAAGGTCCTGCGCCCCCGGCACGGCGACCGTCTCCTGGTCCTCGGGGCGGGCGCTGTGGGCTCGGCCGCCGCACTCACCGCGCTGTCCGAGGACGTCGAGGTCGTGGTGGCGGAGCCGGTCCGGGCCCGGCGCGCACTTCTCGAGCGGTGTGGTGCCGCAGCCGTCGTCTCGCTGGACGAGCCGATGCCACCGGTGACCCACGTACTCGACACCACAGGCCGCCCGGAGCTGATCGTCCGGGCGCTTGCCCTGCTCCAGCCGTGCGGAGTGCTCGTCCTGGTCGGGCTCGGTCCCGCCGAAGTCTCCCTCGATCTGCGGTCCCTGATGATGCGCGGGCTCCGGATACGCGGTTGTGTCGAGGGCGATGCCGACCCCGCGGCGCTCATCCCCCATCTGATCCAGCGATACCGGCGCGGTCGGCTGCCCCTCGACCGTCTGGTGACCACCTACCCGCTGGCCGACCTCGACCGGGCAGTGGCCGACCAGCGGTCCGGCCTGACGACGAAGCCGGTGCTTCTGCCCGGCGGCTGACCGCAGGCCACACCCCGAACCCCTCCGACGTGGATCTCAAAGAGGAGTCCTGATGACCGACGTGACCTCTGCCGAACGGTCGCTCTACGACGGGGAACACGAAATGCTCCGGGCGACGGCTCGCGCCTTCGCCGACAAGCACGCCGCACCCCACGCCGAGCGCTGGCGGCACGAGGGGAAGGTCGATCGGGAGCTCTTCGTGGAGGCCACACGGGCCGGGATCCTCGGTTTCGGCATCCCTGAGAAGTACGGCGGCGCCGGGGTCACCGACTACCGCTTCAACGCGGTGATCGGCGAGGAGTTCTCGCGCCACCCCGCGGCGGACGGCCTCGCGGCGGTGACACTGTCCAACGACATCGTGTTGCCCTACTTCACCGATCTGACCGACGACCGGCAGAAGTCCCGCTGGCTTCCGGGTATCGCAGCCGGGGACGTCGTCGTCGCCGTGGCGATGACCGAGCCCGGTACCGGCAGTGACCTGGCCGGGATCGCCACGACCGCCGTCCGCGACGGGGACGACTACGTCGTCGACGGCAGCAAGGTCTTCATCTCCAACGGGCAGAACGCCGACCTCGTCGTCGCCGCCGTCAGGACCGGTCCGGACCGCCACGGAGGCATCAGCCTGCTGGTGATCGAGGCCGACCGGCCCGGATTCTCGCGGGGCCGCAACCTGGAGAAGATCGGGCTGCACGCGCAGGACACCAGCGAACTGTACTTCCAGGGCGTGCGGGTACCCGTCGCCAACCTGCTGGGTGAAGAGGGCGCGGGCTTCAAATCCCTGATGCGCAATCTCCCGCAGGAGCGGATATCGATCGCAGCCAACGCCGTGGCCTCCATCGAGGGAGTGCTTGAGCGGACCCTTGACTATGTGAGGGAACGCAAGGCGTTCGGCCGAACGATCGGCTCCTTCCAGAACACCCGCTTCCAGCTGGCTGAGATGGTCACCACGGCGCGGGTCGGCCGCGTGTACCTGGACGATCTGCTGGCCCGGCACTCCCGCGGCGCTCTCACCGCGGTGGACGCCGCGTCCGCGAAGTTCTGGGCCACCGAACACTACGTCGACATCGTCGGGCGCTGCCTTCAACTGCACGGCGCCTACGGCTACATGCGGGAGTACCGCATCGCCCACGACTACCTCGACTCGCGGATCACCACCATCTACGGGGGCACCACCGAGATCATGAAGGAGATCGTCGGCCGCGATCTGGGCCTGTAGTTCCCACCCTAGGAGCGTGCCGGACGCCACGGCGTCGGCAAGACCGTCAAACGCGCCGAATCGATCAAGGAACACCGAGGTCATCACCGTTGAACGCCGAGCTCAGCCGCATCTGCGCGCCGTCGCAGTGGAGGGCCGCATCGCCCGCGATCACGCTCGGTCACTATGCTGACTTCGTGGCGGCGGCCGGGCCGTGTGGGCCTGGACCGGGGCGGCCCGTCGTGGACGGCACGGTGAGAGACATGGATGGCCTGGGAAAATGCTGAACGAAGTGACCGCAACCCGCTATGTCACGCCTCTACGGGAGGGCGGCTCGCTGCCCGGGATCGTCGAGGCCGACGATCTCGGCACGTACGTCATGAAGTTCACCGGAGCCGGCCAGGGGCGTAAGACCCTCGTCGCCGAGGTCATCTGCGGAGAGCTCGGCCGGCGGCTCGGGCTGCGGGTGCCTGACCTGGTGACCATCCAGCTGGACCCCGTCATCGGCCTCGCCGAGCCGGACCAGGAGGTGCAGGAGCTCCTCAAGGCCAGCGCCGGGCTGAATCTCGGCATGGACTTTCTGCCCGGCTCGCTCGGCTTCGACCCGCTCGCGTACGAGGTGGGTGCGGCGGAGGCCGGCAAGGTCGTCTGGTTCGACGCGCTGATCAACAACGTCGACCGCTCGTGGCGCAACCCCAACATGCTCGTCTGGCACGGTGAACCGTGGCTGATCGACCACGGGGCCACCATGATCTGGCACCACAACTGGCCCGGGGCACAGGCCTCGGCGGCGAAGCCGTACAACGCCTCCGACCATGTACTCGCACCCTTCGGGCCCGACATCGCCGCCGCGGCCGCCGAGCTCGCCCCGCTCGTCACGGAAGAGCTCCTGACCGAGGTGGCGGCCCAGGTGCCGGACGCGTGGCTGGCGGACGAGCCTGGCTTCGGGAGCACGGACCAGCTGCGCCGGGCGTACGTGGAGCCGCTGCTGGCCCGTGCCGGGAGCATCCATGAGCGCATCCTCATGGACGAACCCGTGAAGTCCCGGCAGTCCCAGGCCCCCGGATGGCTCACCGAGCATCTGACTCCCTGGCCGCACCCCACCAAGAAGGACCGGGACGCGTCCGCGGGCGCCGGGCGTGACAGCAAGGACGGCGGCCGATGAGCGAGCGTGATGTCTTCGAGTACGCGGTTCTGCGGGTCGTCCCGCGCGTGGAGCGCGGTGAGTGCTTCAACGCGGGCGTGCTCGTCTACTGCCGGGCCAAGTCCTTCGTCGCCGCGCGGACACACCTGGACGAGAACAAGCTCAGGGCGCTGGACCCGCAGGCCGACGTGGTCGGGGTGCGGGCCGCGCTGCGGGCCGTCGAAGGGGTCTGCGGGGGCGGCGAGGCGGCGGGTCAGGCGGCCGGCGACGACGCCGGGCGGCGCTTTCGCTGGCTGATCGCGCCACGCTCCACGGTCGTCCAGCCGGGCGTCGTGCACAGCGGTCTGACCATGGACCCGGCTGCCGAGACCGAGCGGCTCCTCGACCTGCTGGTGCGCTGATCCGGATGTGACATGCGCCCGGGCACCCGTGTGCCGTTGACACCGGGTGCCAGGGCTTCTAGCGTCTCGTCTGCTGAAGGTACTAAGCGGTTGCTCAGTTATCGGGAACTTCCTGACGTCCGCTGAGCCGCGATCCAAGGGCGAGGAGAACCAAGCATGTCCACCACCGAGCAGCGCGTCGCCATCGTGACGGGAGCGGCACGGGGCATCGGCGCCGCCACCGCCGTACGCCTGGCGGCCGAGGGCCGCGCCGTCGCCGTACTCGACCTCGACGAGGCGGCGTGCAAGGACACGGTCGAGAAGATCACCGCCGCCGGGGGCAAGGCCCTCGCCGTCGGCTGCGACGTGTCGGACAGTGCCCAGGTGGACGCCGCCGTCGCGCGTGTGGCCGCCGAGCTGGGCGCCCCGACGATCCTCGTCAACAACGCGGGCGTGCTCCGCGACAACCTGCTCTTCAAGATGAGCGAATCCGACTGGGACCTCGTGATGAACGTCCACCTCAAGGGTGCGTTCCTGATGGCCAAGGCCGTCCAGTCGCACATGGTGGAGGCCAAGTTCGGCCGGATCGTCTCGCTCTCGTCCTCCTCGGCGCTGGGCAACCGGGGTCAGGCCAACTACTCCGCCGTCAAGGCCGGTCTCCAGGGCTTCACCAAGACGCTCGCCAAGGAGCTCGGCAAGTTCGGCGTGACCGCCAACGCCGTCGCTCCCGGCTTCATCGTCACCGAGATGACCGCACAGACGGCGGCGCGGGTCGGCATGGGCTTCGAGGAGTTCCAGGCCGCCGCCGCGACGCAGATCCCCGTGCAGCGTGTGGGGCGTCCCGAGGACATCGCCAACGCCATCGCCTTCTTCACCGGCGAGGACGCGGGCTTCGTGTCCGGACAGGTCATGTACGTCGCCGGCGGACCGCTCAACTGACCCCGCCGCACAACTGACCCCGGAAGGGCAACGGACAACATGACTGTGCAGGACAGTGGCAAGGTCGCGCTCATCACGGGCGCGAGCCGGGGCATCGGCTACGGCATCGCCGAGGCGCTCGTCGCCCGTGGCGACCGGGTCGTCATCACCGGCCGTGGCGAGGACGCGCTGAAGGAGGCCGTCGAGAAGCTCGGCGCCGACCGGGCGATCGGCGTCGCGGGCAAGGCGCACGACGAGGCGCATCAGGCCGCGGCCGTCGAGCGCGCCATGGAGGTGTTCGGCCGGGTCGACCATCTGATCAACAACGCCGGTACGAACCCCGTCTTCGGGCCGATGGCCGAGCTCGACCTCAACGTCGCCCGCAAGGTCTACGAGACCAATGTGATCTCGGCGCTCGGATTCGCCCAGCAGACCTGGAAGGCGTGGCAGCGGGAGAACGGCGGGGCGATCGTCAACATCGCCTCGGTCGCGGGTGTCTCCGCTTCACCGTTCATCGGTGCCTACGGCATGAGCAAGGCCGCCATGGTCAATCTGACCCTTCAGCTGGCGCACGAGTTCGCACCGGTCGTGCGGGTCAACGCGATCGCACCCGCCGTCGTGAAGACCAGGTTCGCCGAGTCCCTGTACGAGGGCCGTGAAGCCGAGGCGGCTGCCGCCTACCCGCTGGGCCGGCTCGGTGTCCCGCAGGACATCGGCGGAGCGGCGGCATTCCTCACGTCCGAGCAGTCCGACTGGGTCACGGGGCAGACACTCGTGGTCGACGGCGGTATTTTCCTGAACGCGGGCGTCGGCTGAGGGACACACGCGCCAGTTTGGCCCTGATTGCCTCAAGTGCCCTGCCGGGTCAGCCAATTGCCCGGTAGGGCGCTGCGGTATGGTCTGCCGACGCCAAGGCCGATCGAGAGGCATGCACGTGTTCTATCGGGCCAGTCTGCAGGTCGCTGCAGCCGTTGCTTCCCTGTCAGTGCTGGCCGGCTGTGGCCTGCTGTCCGACAGCGGTTCGGAAACCGACCGGGAGATCTCGGTCGGAACGACGAGCTCGCCCTCGACCCTCGATCCGGCGGCGGCCTGGGACGGCTCCTGGGAGCTGATGAGGAACGTCTTCCAGACCCTGGTGAGCTTCCCGACCGGCACCACCAGCCCCGAGCCGGACGCGGCGCAGGAATGCCGGTTCACCGACTCGACGAGCATGGCGTACCGCTGCACCCTGCGTTCGGGCCTCAAATTCTCCAACGGGGAGAAGGTCGACGCCCAGGCCGTGAAGTACTCCATCGACCGGATCAGGAAGATCAAGGCCAAGAGCGGTCCGGCCGGCCTCCTCGGGTCTCTCGACCGGGTGGAGACCAAGGGGGACGACACGGTCGTCTTCCACCTCGACAAGGCGGACGCGACCTTCCCGTTCATCCTGGCGACGCCCGCGATGTCGATCGTAGCGCCCGGTGACTATCCCGCGGACAGCATCCGCGACGACGGCAAGGTCACCGGTTCGGGGCCCTACGTCATGGATTCCTACGAGCAGGGCAAGCGGGCCGAGCTGACCAAGAACCCCAGCTACAAGGGGTTCGCCGACCGGAAGAACGACGCGGTCACGATTCGCTACTTCGACGACTCCACGCCCATGGTGGAGGCGCTGAAGAAGAAGGAGATCGATGCCACCTACCGCGGACTGACCGCCGAGGAGGTCATCGGTCTCGAGGACGACAAGGAGGACAACAACGGTCTGCAGATCGTGGAGTCGGTCGGCGCCGACATCCGCTTCCTCGTCTTCAACCCCAAGGACCCGGCCGCGGGGAAGCTCCCCGTCAGGCGGGCCATAGCCCAGGTGGTGGACCGCGACGCCCTGGTCGCCAAGGTCTACCAGGGAACGGCGGAACCGCTCTACTCCATGGTTCCGAAGGGCATCGCAGGTCACACCACCAGCTTCTTCGACACCTACGGCGACCCGGATGTCGCGAAGGCCAAGAAGATACTCACCGACGCCGGCATCACCGAGCCGGTCGAGATGACCTTCTGGTTCACCACGGACCGCTACGGCTCCTCCACGGCCCCCGAGTTCGCCGAGCTGAAGCGCCAGCTGGAGGCGTCGGGCCTGTTCCGCGTCACCCTGAAGAGCGCGCCGTGGACGTCCTTCCAGGAGGGCTTCAGCAAGGGCCAGTACCCGGTGTTCGGACGCGGCTGGTTCCCGGACTTCCCGGACCCGGACAACTTCGTGGCCCCCTTCGTCGGCAAGGAGAGCGTGACCGGCACCCCGTATCTGACCGACGAGATCACCCGGGAGCTGCTGCCGTCCTCCCGTAAGGAGAGCGACCGCGGCGCCGTCTCCGAGCAGTTCCAGCGGGCCCAGGAGATCCTCGTCAAGGATGTGCGGCTGCTGCCCCTGTGGCAGGGCAAGCTCTACGTGGCCTCGGGGGAGGACATCGGCGGCGGCGAGCGCGCACTCGACCCGCAGACGGTCATGCAGATGTGGGAGCTGTACCGCAAGACCAGCTGGTAGAGATCGATGTCAGTGGCCCCCGGTAGGTTCTGTACGCAAGAACCGATTGCTCACCGGAGGTTGTGGACGTGACCGACACCGACCTGCTGCCCGAGTCCTGGCGCGGCGTTCTCGGCGAAGAACTGCAGAAGCCCTACTTCAAGGAGCTCATGGACTTCGTCGACGAGGAGCGGGCCAGGGGGCCGGTGTATCCGCCGCGCGATCAGGTCTTCGCCGCGCTGGAGGCCACACCGTACGACCGGGTGAAGGTGCTCGTGCTCGGCCAGGACCCGTACCACGGCGAGGGACAGGGGCACGGCCTCTGCTTCTCGGTGCGGCCGGGCGTGAAGACGCCGCCGTCGCTGCGCAACATCTACAAGGAGATGAACGACGAGCTCGGCCTGCCGGTCCCGGACAACGGATATCTGATGCCCTGGGCCGAGCAGGGCGTCCTGCTGCTCAACGCGGTGCTGACGGTTCGTGGCGGCGAGGCGAACTCGCACAAGGCCAAGGGGTGGGAGAAGGTCACCGACGCGGTGATCCGTGCCGTCGCCGAGCGGCCCGACCCGGCCGTCTTCGTCCTCTGGGGCAATTACGCCCAGAAGAAGATCCCGCTGATCGACCAGGACCGCCATGTGGTGGTCAAGGGTGCGCATCCCTCGCCGCTCTCCGCCAAGAAGTGGTTCGGCTCCCGTCCCTTCACGCAGATCAACGAGGCCGTCGCCGCGCAGGGCCACGAGCCCATCGACTGGCGGATCCCGGATCTGGGAAGCGGCGTGACCCGGCCGACGGCGGGGGCCCGCGCCTGAGCGGGTTTGCCGGTGGCTGCGGCTAGCGTCTGAGCCACCGGAACAGGCCGGCGGTGATCAGGGAGACCTCTGTAGTGGAGCAGCGGGAAGTGTCGGGGGACGTCGTCATGACCAGGATCGGCCAGGCGATCATGCTGCTCCACGCGGGGGACAGGGAAGAGGCGCGCAATCGGCTCGGGGCCATCTGGTCGGAGCTCGGTGAGCACGGTGCGGCCCTGCACCGCTGCACCCTGGCCCACTACATGGCCGATGCCCAGGACGATCCGGGGGACGAGCTGGCCTGGGACCTCCGGGCACTGACAGCCGCGGAGGGCCTGACGGGGGCGGTGGACGCGGATCCGGGGGTCGACGCGGGCCCTGGGGCGGACGCGGCCACGGCTGCGCATCCGGCGGCGGACACCGACCCGGCCGCGGAGCACCGGGACGCCATCGCCCTGCGGGCCTTTGTCCCCTCGCTGCACCTCAGCCTGGCGGCGGACTATCTGAAGCTCCAGCGCTTCGGGTGTGCCCGGATCCACCTGGACCGGGCCTGGGACGCCGCCCGGATGCTGGAGGACGACGACGCGTACGGCGGCGGGATCCGTGCGGCCATCGGACGGATGGAACAGCGGATGCGGGGGAGTGCGACGGGGGAGTGACCTGTCCTCCCCGCGGGAGCGAGCTGATTTCCCCGTCGGGGAGTGGCCACCCGGCGTCCTGGGGCCTCAGGCGCCGGTCGCGCCGTCGATCCGTTCGCGTACGAGGTCGGCGTGGCCGTTGTGCCGGGCGTACTCCTCGATCATGTGCGTGTAGATCCAGCGGAGGTTGAAGGGCTTGCCCCGCTTGCCCACACCGACGGAGAAGTCGTCGAGCGTGAACCTCGCGGCGTTCGCCCGGGCCGCCTCGATCTCCGCGAGCCATGTGGTCCTGGCCTCGTCCCAGGTGTCGGTGTCGGCGAGATGGAACTCCCCGTCCGGGTCCTCGTCCGTCCCGTAGATCGGCGGCAGGTCCTCGCCCGCCAGCACCTCGCGGAACCAGCCGCGTTCGTTCTCGGCCAGGTGCCGGACGAGGCCGAGCAGTGTGAATTCCGACGGGGGTACGGACGCCTCCCGCAGCTGGGCGTCCGTCAGCCCCTCGCACTTCATGGCCAGAGTCGTGCGGTGGTAGTCCAGCCACCCCTCCAGCATCCGGCGTTCGGCTGCGTCGATCTCGGGCGCGGAGCGTTCCTGGGTCGTCATACGCCTCATCCTCGCTCAGAGGTGATCGACGGCGCCATGGGATTGATCGCCGCCGAGCATCCCCCTGAGCAGCTCGCCGCAGCCTCTGCGCAGCTCCTCCTCGGTCGGGATGGCCCGGTGGTAGGAACCCACCGCGCAGGCGAACATCATGCCTTCCGCCCAGGCCACGACGGACAGTGCGTGACGTTCCGGTTCGGCGGATCCCGCTGCCGTCATGAGGGCCACCAGGGGTTCGCGGAACCGTCGGCCCGCCTCGTCGTAGTGGGCCCGGAGGGCGGGGCGTCGGGTGGCCTCCAGGGCCAGTTCGTAGCGGCAGACCAGGAGGTCGGTGGAGCCGGTCAGATACCGGTGCAGCGCGCGGGCCAGGCCCGCGGCCGCCTCGGCCGCTCCAGTTGGCCAGGCCGCCCCGGCGGCCCCGGCCGGATCACCGGCCGTGAGCAGTTCCCCCGGAGCGAGCACCCGTGCCTCCAGCTCGGCGAGCCGGCGGACGGCGGCTTCCAGCAGCGCCTGCCGGGTGCGGGCGTGGTTGGACGTCGAACCCTGGGGGAGCCCGGCGCGCTCGTCCACCGCCCGGTGGGTGAGCCCCCTCATCCCGTGCTCCCTGAGCAGGGCGAGTGCGGTGTCGGCGATCAGCTCGGCGCGAGAGGGCGCGGTGCGTGTGGGCATGGAACCAATCTACCGCCGCCACTACAGCTGTAGTACGGTGGAATCTGGGCACTACAGGTGTAGTTCCGAGAGGGAGTCGGTCATGGCGACATTGCGAGCGGTGGTCATCGGCAGCGGGATCGGCGGACTCACGACCGCCGCCGCGCTGCACCGGAGCGGCTGGCAGGTCACCGTGCTGGAGCGGGCGCCCTCCCTCGAACCCGTCGGCAGTGGCATCAGCCTCGCCCCCAACGCCCAGCGGGCCTTGGACGTCATCGAGCTCGGGGACGAGGTCAGGGCGCTCGCGGCCTGGCAGGGCGACGGCGGCATGCGCACACCGAAGGGGCGCTGGCTCGCCCGCACGGACAGCACCGCCGCGGCCGAACGGTTCGGCGGCCCGCTCGTCCTGCTGCATCGCTCAGCGCTCATCGGCCTGCTCCGCACCCGGCTTCCCGAGGACGCCGTACGCACCGGAACACCGGCACGGCTCGTGGATCCGGGGCGCCCCGGCGGCAGCCCGGCGATCGTCGGGACGGACTCCGGTGAGATCGAGGCCGACCTGGTGATCGGTGCCGACGGCATCGGATCGGCCGTGCGCGCCGAGCTGTTCCCCCGTCACCCGGGCCCCGCGTACAGCGGATTCACCACCTGGCGTGTCCTCGCTCCGGGGACGGGACGCGCCTTCAGCTCGCACGAGACCTGGGGCCGAGGCGAGCTCTGGGGCAGCCACCCGCTGAAGGACGGCGGGATCTACGCCTATGCGGCGGCCGTCGCGCCCGCCGGGGAACGGGTCGCCGACGAGAAGGCGGAGCTGGTGCGCCGGTACGGCGACTGGCACGACCCGATCCCCTCCATCATCGACAGTGTCGAGCCGGACCAGGTCCTGCGCCACGACGTGTACCAGCTGACCGATCCGCTGCCCTCCTTCCACCGGGGCCGCACCGTGCTCGTCGGTGACTCCGCGCACGCCATGTTGCCCTCCCTCGGCCAGGGCGGAAACCAGGCCATCGAGGACGCCGTCGTGCTCGTCCACCACGTCACGCCGGGCGGCGACCTGGGAGCGGGCCTTGCGGCCTACAGCGCGGACAGGCACCCCCGTACGACCGCCATGGTCCGTAAGGCGGTGCGGATCTCCCGGATGACCGGGCTGTCGGGTGCGCCGGCCGTCGCCCTGCGGGACGGACTGATGTCGGCGGTCGCCCGCTTCGGACCCGGTCTCGTCCTGCGCACCTTCGACGGCATCTGCGACTGGCAGCCGCCGCAGCGCACGTATGCTGCCGGGGCCAGGGGAGGACGGACGGCCGGACCGTGACGCGTCCCTGGTCAAGACGACAGGGAGAATCTCGTGAAGGTCGGCTGCATCGGGCTCGGCGACATCGCGCAGAAGGCGTATCTGCCGGTACTGGCCACGCGGCCCGGAGTCGAACTGCATCTGCAGACCCGCACCCCGGCCACGCTGGCGGCCGTCGCCGACGCCTACCGGATTCCGGGGCGGCAGCGCCACGAGGACCTCGACTCGCTGCTGGCCCAGGGGCTGGACGTCGCCTTCGTGCACGCGCCCACCGCCGTGCATCCGGAGATCGCGGGGCGGCTGCTCGAAGCGGGCGTCCCCACGTACGTCGACAAGCCCCTCGCGTACGAACTCGCCGAATCCGAGCGGCTGGTGGACCTCGCCGAGGAGCGCGGGGTCACACTCGCGGTCGGCTTCAACCGCAGGCTCGCCCCGTCGTACGCGCAGTGTGCCGAGCACCCGCGCGACCTGATCCTCCTTCAGAAGAACCGCGTCGGACTGCCCGAGGCCCCGCGCACCATGGTGCTGGACGACTTCATCCATGTCGTCGACACCCTGCGCTTCCTGGCCCCTGGGCCGGTGTCCGGGGTCGTCGTGCGGGCGCGGATCGTCGAAGGGCTCATGCACCATGTGGTGCTCCAGCTGTCCGGCGACGGATTCACCGCCATCGGCACGATGAACCGGCTCAACGGGTCGACGGAGGAGATCCTGGAGGTGTCGGGCCAGGACTCCAAGCGCCAGGTCCTCAACATCGCGGACGTCGTCGACCACAAGGGTCAGCCGACGCTGCGCCGGCGCGGCGACTGGGTGCCGGTCGCCAGGCAGCGCGGCATCGAGCAGAGCGCGCTGTCCTTCCTCGACGCGGTGCGGGCCGGCGAGGTCCTCAGCGCCAGGGACGCCCTGGAGACCCACCGGCTGTGCGAGCGAGTGGTCCTGGACGCGTCGGAGCAGGCGTCCTGAGGTACCGCAGCCCCGCCGCGGCGAAGAAGACGGCCAGCACCGCCGACGCGCCGTACACGGGCCAGGCTCCCAGCCGGACGTAGAGGGTGGTGCCCCGGGCGAGCGGTACGTCGTACACGGCCGCCGCGCTCGCGTCCGTGCCCAGCGGCGTCCCCAGGCGCTCGCCCCGCGGGCCGTACGCGGCGCTCACACCCGTGAGGGTGGCGTGCACCATCGGGCGGCCCGTCTCGGCCGCCCGCAGCGCCCCGAGCGAGGCGTGCTGCTCGGGGGCCCAGCTGTGCTGGAACGTGGAGGTGGACGACTGGGCGACCAGCACCTGCGCGCCGTCCCTCGCCAGCTGCCGGCTCATGTCGGGGAACGCCGTCTCGAAGCAGACCACCGGGCCCACCCGCAGCCCGTCCGGCAGGTCCATCACCACGGGACCGCTGCCGCGCAGCCGGTCCTCGCCCGCGGCCTTGCCCACGGAGGTGGCCCAGCCGAGCAGTGCGCGGGCCGGGATGTACTCGCCGAAGGGCACCAGGCGCATCTTGTCGTAGCGGTCCCCTGTGGGGCCGTCAGGTCCCACCAGCACCGCCGACTTGAAGATCCCCGCGCGGTCGGGGCCGTCCGCCCGCCGGGCGTCCATGTTGACCAGCACATCGGCGCCGGTCAGGCGCGACAGCGCGGCGACGCGCTCCGACGTCTCCGGGCTCCGGGACAGATCGACGGCCACACTGCTCTCGCCCCAGACCACCAGGTCCACGTCCCGGTCCGCCAGGCCGCGGGTCAGCTCCTCACCGCGCGCGAAGCGGCGTCCGATGCTGCCGGGGCCCTCGACGACACCCGGCTGCACCACGGCGATCCTGGTCGTGCCGGTCTCTTCGGGCCGTGGCGCCCAGAGCGCTGTCGCACCCACCCCCAGCGCCCCCACCACCAGGCACGCGGCCCCGGCCGTGCGGGCCGGTGGCACGGCGAGGAGTACGGCGACCACCGTGTTCACGGCCACGACGCCCAGACTCACCAGCCACACGCCTCCCACCGAGGCGACCCGCAGCGCCGGCGGAACGTCCCACTGACTGGCGCCCAGCAACCCCCAGGGGCCACCGAGCCCTTCCCAGGAGCGGACCAGCTCGATCATCAGCCACCCGGAGGGCACCACGACCACAGCGGCCAGGGAATTCCGGACGGACGGCGCACCGCCGAGAAGCCGGGCCACGAGCAGGCCCCAGGGCACCCACAGCAGCCCCAGCAGGGCGGCGAGCAGCAGAATGAAGACATGGAGGCTCGGCATCAGCCAGTGGTGCACGGCGAGTATGAAGCCCGTGCCGCCGAGCCAGCCGTCGAGCGCCGCACGACGTCCCGTGCCCGCCGACCGGATCAGCAGCAGCCAGGGCACCAGCGCGACATAGGCGAACCACCAGAGCGAGGGCGCGGGAAACGTCAGGG
Organism: Streptomyces sp. NBC_01012; assembly: GCF_045162755.1. NCBI lineage: Bacteria > Bacillati > Actinomycetota > Actinomycetes > Kitasatosporales > Streptomycetaceae > Streptomyces > Streptomyces sp. NBC_01012. The sequence goes on from NZ_CP108688.1 coordinate 6,920,229, forward strand.
CCGGCAGGGCCCCCGCGCACAGGGCGAGGACGCCGCGCCCGGTACGTGAACGCAGCAGCCGCTCGTACGGAAGCCGCCCGCGCCACATCGGCATGCGTGCCCTCCTCGCCGGTCGTGCGCCTGATCCATCCCAGTGTGGTGCAGAAGATCAGCAGCGCACAGAGGGCGTGCCGTGGCCACCCGGGCTCCTGTGCCGCGGATCAGCCGGCTGCCGCGCCCGGGGCGAACCGCCACTTCTGGTGCGCGGTGAGGCTCCGGATCCGCCAGCCCGGTGCCGTACGCCGCAGTTCGAAGACGTACCGGCCGCCGGTGACCAGCGCGGGAGCCGACTCCCCGTCCCAGGCCTCAGGGCCCGTCGGGCTGAGATAGTCGGCCCGCACCTGGGCCCGGTCGCCGGGGTATCCGCCCAGATCCTGGAGATCCAGCCGCCTGTTGACGATCAGATGCTGGCGGCCGGGGAAGGGCCGCAGACTCTCCGCCAGCCACCGTGCGGCCTCGGCGGCCGACCCTTCGGAACCGCCCGCGCTCCGGTAGTCGGCGCGCCCGTCCGGGGTGAACAGGGCGCCGTAGTCCTCCCAGACGCCGTCGTCCACGGCCACGGCGTAATCGGTGATCACTGCATCGATGGAGAGCCGGTCCATCACCGTCGCGAGAGCCACGCGCTGTGTCATCGCCCAAGTCTCGGCCGTCGGGAGCCGCACGCCAAGGGGCCGTGCGCCACCGCCGTCCGCGCCAGGCGGACCGCAGCCCGGCCTCCGAGGCCTCGTGCGCGAGCCGCACGGTGGCCGGGAGTGACTCCCGCCCGCGACAAGCCGGATCAGCCGGCCGACTCGCCCGCGTGGGGGCTCAGCACACCCGCCCCGATCAGGGCGAACAGCAGAATGCCGAGGACCACGCGGTAGATCACGAACGGCATGAAGCTCTTGGTGGTGATGAACTTCATGAACCATGCGATGACGGCGTAACCGACGACGAACGCGATGATGGTCGCGAAAATCGTGGGCGGCCAGGAGACATGTCCCTCGCCCGCGTCCTTCAGCTCGAAGACACCCGAAGCCAGCACCGCGGGAACCGCGAGGAGGAAGGAGTAGCGGGCCGCGGCCTCACGGGTGTAGCCCATGAGCAGCCCGCCGCTGATCGTCGCACCCGAGCGGGAGACGCCCGGGACCAGGGCCATCGCCTGGCAGAAGCCGAAGATCAGACCGTCCTTGACGCCCAGCTCCTTCAGCGTCTTGCGTTCCTTGATCGCCCGGTGCTTGCCGCCGGTCTCGTCGCGGGCCGCGAGCCGGTCCGCCACACCCAGGATGATGCCCAGCACGATGAGCGTCGTCGCGATCAGGCGCAGGTCGCGGAACGGGCCCTCGATCTGGTCCTTGAACGCCAGGCCGAGTACGCCGATGGGGAGGGAGCCGATGATGACCAGCCACCCCATCTTGGCGTCGTGGTCGCTGCGCATCGAAGCATTGAACAGTGACCTGAACCAGGCCGAGAGGATCCGGGCGATGTCCTTGCGGAAGTAGATGAGGACCGCGGCCTCCGTGCCGATCTGCGTGATCGCGGTGAACGCGGCTCCCGGGTCGTGCCAGCCCGCGAAGGCCGCGGCCAGCCGCAGATGCGCGCTGGAAGAGATCGGCAGGAACTCGGTCAGTCCCTGAACGAGGCCCAGGACGAATGATTCGAACCAGCTCATGGGGCTTAGGCCATCCCGGAGGTACTCATGCAACGGCCGACGGACGTGGAGGCCGTCGGCGGCGTGCGGATGCGGTCAGAAAGGGGACGGGACGCCACGGCCCCGGACATCCTCTGTCGGTTGCGCGCAGCGTATCGCCTACAGGTGAACAGACTCCCGCCTGCCCCTGGCTACGCCGCGTCGCCCGCGCGTGCCCCCGCCTTCGGCGCCGCCTCCCCGGAGGCGGCGCCCGCCCGGCCCAGCCGGTGCCGCCTGCGCCAGGCGACCAGTGCCGCACCCGCCCCGGACAGCACGATGAACCCCATCGCGGCCAGGAACACCGGCGATGTCGGGGAGGAGGCGGAGCTGCCCGCTATGACGTACGCGGCCGTGTTCGGGATGGAGCCAAGACCGGTGGCCAGCAGAAACGGCGGGTAGCCCATGCGGGAGGTCGCCGCGCAGTAGTTGGCCGCGGCGAACGGCACCCCGGGGAAGAGCCGCAGCGCGAGCATCGACCTGAACCCGTGCCGGCTGAGCAGCCCGTCAGCCGCCTTCAGGTACTTGCCGCGCAGCAGCGTCCGGAGCGCGTCCTGCCCGAGCACCCGGCCGAGCAGGAAGGAGACACCGGCGCCGAGGACGGTGCCGGCCAGCGCGGCCGCGAGCCCGGCCTGGGCACCGAACAGCGCACCGGCGGCCAGATTGAGCAGCGGCCGCGGCACGAAGGCCACGGTGCACACGCCGTACGCAAGCCCGAACAGCATCGCGGCGGCGGAACCGTCGAGGTGCGGAGGCCAGCCGCCGGAGGCCAGCAGCCGCTGTGGCTCGAACAGCAACATGATGACGGCCGAGGCCAGCAGAACCGCCACGAGCAGGGAGAACCGGGACCAGGGGGAGAGCAGTGCCCTCGTACAGCGCACTGCGAGGCCTGTTGAGGACCGTGTTGCGGGGACGGGGTCGAGCATCTGGGGAGCGTAACCGAAACAGGTGTGTGATCGCCGTATGTGTGGACGAGGGCTATGGGCGACCGGAACGGGGGACCGTGGTCGGCCTCGACGCTCCCGGGGCCGCCGGACGTCGCCTCAGACGGCGCTGCCTCGCGGGAACCTGACCGCCCATGACATCGACGTCCCACCGGGGGACCCGGACTGCGCGCCCGATCCCCCAGTGGGACGAGCAGCGTGCTCATCCCGCGGTCAGGGTCAGGCCATGAACGGAGTGACCGGCGCGCTCCAGCAGCGGAACCACCGCCTCGAACGACCAGGCGCCGTGCCGGCCACCGGGCACCAGAACGAACGTCGCCATACGTTTCCCCTCCACCGAGCCGCGCCGTCGAAGCGCGCTACCTCGACGACACACGGGGCGGTCGGGTGCTCCGGGCGGCCGATGAACTCTCCCGCACGGCGGACATGTGCGGTCCGCCGGAAAACCATTCGACGCCTTCGCACCGCTCCGGCATGCTCAGGGACATGTTCCGGTACGCCTTCCTCGCAGCGCGGTCCGCAGTCGCGGACGCGCCGAAGGCTGCCCTGAGCCTCGTGGCCGCATCTGCCGCGGCAGCACCTGACGCAGCGTTCGCCGCTGCCGCAGCGGCCTTCGGCGGCGCCCGAAGCTGACCCTCCCCCGACAGTCCGGCGGACCCCGTAAGGGGAGGGTCGGCCGGGCCCTGGGGTCTTCTTCTCTCAGCTTCGAATCCAAGGAACGAGCCATGCCCAAGACGGCATACGTGCGCACCAAGCCGCACCTGAACATCGGCACCATGGGCCACGTCGACCACGGCAAGACCACCCTGACCGCCGCCATCACCAAGGTGCTCAGCGAGCGTGGCAGCGGCACCTTCGTGCCGTTCGACCGGATCGACCGGGCCCCCGAGGAGGCGCAGCGCGGCATCACCATCAACATCGCGCACGTCGAGTACGAGACCGACACCCGCCACTACGCGCACGTCGACATGCCCGGTCACGCCGACTACATCAAGAACATGGTCACCGGAGCGGCGCAGCTCGACGGGGCGATCCTCGTCGTGTCCGCGCTCGACGGCATCATGCCGCAGACCGCCGAGCACGTGCTGCTGGCCCGTCAGGTCGGCGTCGACCACATCGTCGTCGCCCTCAACAAGGCCGACGCGGGTGACCCCGAGCTCACCGACCTGGTGGAGCTGGAGGTCCGCGAGCTGCTCTCCGCGCACGGGTACGGCGGGGACAGCGTGCCCGTCGTACGGGTGTCGGGGCTCGGCGCGCTCCAGGGGGACCCAAGGTGGACCGCGTCCATCGAGGGGCTGCTGGACGCCGTCGACACGTACGTACCGATTCCGGTGCGCTACACCGACGCGCCCTTCCTCCTGTCCGTGGAGAACGTGCTCACCATCACCGGGCGCGGCACCGTCGTCACGGGCGCCGTGGAGCGTGGCACCGTGCGGGTCGGGGACCGGGTGTCGGTGCTCGGCGCGGACATCGAGACCGTCGTGACCGGCCTGGAGACCTTCGGCAAGCCGATGGAGTCCGCGGAGGCCGGCGACAACGTCGCGCTGCTGCTGCGCGGGGTCGAGCGCGACCGGGTGCGCCGCGGTCATGTGGTGGCGGCGCCCGGCAGTGTGACGCCGAGCCGTCAGTTCACCGCGCAGGTGTACGTCCTGTCCGCCCGGGAGGGGGGCCGGACCACGCCGGTCACCACCGGATACCGGCCGCAGTTCTACATCCGTACGGCGGATGTCGTCGGCGACGTCGACCTCGGCGATGTGGCGGTCGCGCGGCCCGGCGACACGGTCACCCTGACCGTCGAGCTCGGCCGTGACGTCCCGCTGGAGTCCGGCCTCGGCTTCGCGATCCGCGAGGGCGGCCGTACGGTCGGCGCCGGCACGGTCACCGCTCTGCTCTGACGGCCACGGTGCGGCCCGTCTCCCAGGCCCCGGGGAGGCGGGCCGCGCACCGTGCAGCAGACTGGGGTCATGGCAGACACAGCTCTTGTTCTGGGCGCCGGAGGCGTCACCGGCACCGCCTGGGAAACCGGCATCCTGCACGGGCTCGCCAAGGCGGGCGTCGATCTCTCCACGGCCGATCTGATCATCGGGAGCTCGGCCGGGGCCATCGTCGGGGCGCAGCTGGCCTCGGGACTCGTCGCCGTCGGTGACCTCTACGAGCGGCAGCTCGCCGATCCGGAGGACGGCAAGGGGGCCGCGGCCCGGCTCGGACCCGTCACCATCCTGCGGTACGCGCGAGCGATGCTCTCCTCCCGTACGCCCGAGGACTACGGCCGCAAGCTGGGCGCCCTGGCGCGCGACAGCCGGCCAGGAGCGACCGCGGCCGAGCGGCGCGAGGCGATCGCGAGCCGGCTCCCGTCGCCCGAATGGCCCGAACGCGACCTGCTGATCACCGCGGTGGACGCGTCGACCGGCGCGCTGCACACCTTCGGCAGGACGGGCGAGGTCCCGCTCACCGACGCGGTCACCGCGAGCTGCGCCGTTCCCGTGGTCCAGCCCGTGGCCGACGCCGGAGGCGGCAGCTGGATCGACGGGGGCGTGCACTCGCCGGCCAACGCCCACCTCGCCTCGGGCTACGGACGTGTCATCGTGATCGCCCCCACCGCAGGCGGCAACAAGGTGATCGTCTCGCCCCGTGCGCAGGCCGCCGAACTGGAGGCCGCGGGCGCCCGGGTCGAGGTCATCACCCCTGACGCGGACACGAAGAAGGCCATCGGCCGCAACTCCCTGGACCCCGCGCGCAGGGCCGCCGCGGCCAGGGCCGGCCTCGCCCAGGCCGCCGCCCACACCGAAGCGGTCGCCGCGGTCTGGAGCGGGTGAATCGGTGCGGCCCGGCTGTGGGCGGGGAAAGGCCCCGGCGCCCGTCACAATGGGGGCGTGAACGAGTCGATACCCGTCATCCGCGACACCGGCCTCGGCACCGCGAGGCTGCTGCCCGACGTCGACCGGGAGCGCGCCTGGCTGCTCACCGTCGACGGCGCCCCGCAGTCCTACGTCGATCTCGATGAGCCGGAGCACCTCGAATTCGAGTACGTACGCCGGCTCGGCCATGTCGTGGACCGGGCCGCCGCACCGGGAACCCCGCTGGACCTGGTGCATCTCGGCGGTGGCGCGCTCACACTGCCGCGCTACGTCGCCGCGACCCGACCCGGGTCGCGGCAGCAGGTCGCCGAGGCGGACCGGGGGCTCGTCGAGCTGGTCCACGAGCAGCTGCCGCTGCCCGAGCGGGCCGACGTCACCGTGCACGCGACCGATGCCAGGGGCTGGCTCGAAGCCGCAACCGAAGGGTCCGCCGACCTCCTGATCGCCGATGTCTTCGGAGGCGCGCGGGTGCCCGCGCATCTCACCTCCGTGGAGTACGCGCGGGCCGCGGGGCGGGTCCTGCGGGCGGAAGGCGTCTACGCCGCCAACCTGGCCGACAGCGCGCCCTTCACCTTCCTGCGGTCACAACTGGCCAACTTCGCCGAGGTGTTCGACGAGCTCGCGCTCATCGCCGAGCCCGCCGTCCTGCGCGGCCGGCGCTTCGGCAACGCCGTGCTGCTCGCCTCCCGCGCCCCGCTCGACATCGCGGCGCTCACCAGGCTGTGCGCGGCCGACGTCTTCCCCGCACGGGTCGAGTACGGGGCGGGGCTGACCCGGTTCATGCGGGGTGCGAAGCCGGTGCGGGACAGCGAGGCCGTGGCCTCACCGGAGCCCCCCGACGGCGCCTTCGGTATCGGCTGACTCCCGGGCCGGCTCGGGGACGCTGATGTTCCTGACCGCGCTGCGGCGCGTCAGATTCCGTACGTCGGGGACCAGCAGCACGCCCGCCGTCACGAGCACGATCAGAGCGGCACAGCCCCACAGAGCCTGGCTGCGGCCGACCAGCGTCTCGACCGGGCCGGCCACCGCAGTGGCCAGCGGCACCATCGCGACCGAGCCGAACCAGTCGTACGCCGCGACCCGGGAGAGCTTCTCCTCCGGGATCTCCTGGTGGAGTGCCGTCATCCAGGACACCCCGAACACCTCGATGGCGACCCCGGTCACGAACATCACCGTGCAGAGTCCGGCCACCGGCAGCGGGATCGCGAGCCCCGCGGACGGCAGGGCGAGCGGGAACACGCAGAGCGTCCCGGCCAGCAGCAGCCGTCTGGGCTTCCACCGCATCATCAGCAGCGCGCCGCCCAGCGTGCCGACGCCGAACGCCGCGAGAGCGAACCCCCAGGGGCGGGCGCCGCCGAGCTCGTCCCGCGCCACCAGCGGGCCGTACACCGCCTCGGCGGCCCCGACGACGGCCACGACCACGGAGAACTGGAGCACGACGGCCCAGAGCCAGGGCCGGCCGACGACCTCCTGCCAGCCGTCCCGCAGGTCGGCGAGCAGCCCGCCGCCCGGCACGCGCGAGGGGATGTGGCTCACATCGAGGAAGGCCCGCAGCACTCCTGCGATCGCGAACGCCGCCGCGTCGACGGCCAGCACCCAGCCCGGGTCCATGGCCGCGATCATGGCGCCGCCGAGCGCGGCACCGCCGATGGCCGCGCCGTGCATCGACATCCGGAAGAAGGCGAAGGCGCGGGCCGCCTGTTCACCGCTGACGCTGGACATCAGCATGCCCTCGGATGCCGGGCCGAAGAAGGCCTGTCCCGTGCCGCAGAAGGCCGTCAGCACCATCATGTGCCACAGCTCGGCGTTGCCGGTCAGCACCAGCCAGGCGAAGAGCGCCTGGGAGACACAGTTGAGGGTGTTCGCCGCCACCATCACCCGGTGACGCGGCAGCCGGTCCGCCACCGCGCCGCCGATCAGGAGGACGAGCACCAGCGGCGCCGTACGCGCGGCGGCGACCAGGCCGACGTCGCCCCCGTCGCCGCCCGACTCCAGGACCGCGAACGCCGCCGCGATCAGCGCGCCGTTGGCACCCAGACCGGAGATGACCGCGGCGCCGGTCAGCAGACCGAAATTGCGGCCTGCCGGCAGGGATCGGGGGGCGGGGGAGTGCGAGGAGGCGGCGGAGGTCACCAGGGGACTATCCCCGCCGCCGCGCCCCACCGCAAATACGGCGCCCCGGCCGCCGGGGCGGGAGACTCAGGACGTGGACTCCGCGCCCTCCACGAGACGTACGGTGCTGAGGATCTTCTGGATGGTGGCGTCCGGGAGTTCGTCGTCGACACCCGCGGCGGCGAAGAGGACCCAGGTCGAGTACTCGTCCTTGGAGTTCTTGAAGGAGAACGCGATCGACTTGCCGTCGGTGTCGCACTTGCCCTTGTTGGCCAGCCCCGTGGCGGTGGCCGTGACCGTGCTGCCCGAGAGGCCCGACTTGGTCGTGTACGCCTTGGGCTCGGCGGTCTTGACCTTGTCCTTGGGGTCCGACTGCGCATAGGCGGCCCAGACCCAGTTGGACGCCTCGTTCGTCGCGGCCTCGTCGGTGCTCTTGGCGCCCTGCGCGCCCTTGGTGCCGACACCGGCCAGCTCGGTGTCCTCCTTGGTGCCGTCCTTGTCGGCGTCGTCGGTGCACCACTTGGACTTGTAGTACGCGGGTGCGGAGAAGCCCACGGCGGGCGCGCCCTCGGGGTCCTTGTGGTCCGAGAAGCCCGCGAACACTCCGGAACCCGAGACCTCCCAGTCGCCGGGCACGTCGAACTGCGTACCCCACTTGGGGTTGGTCACGACCTTCCAGCCAGGAACCGTGGGCGCCGCGTCCTCGCCGCCGCGCGGGTTCTCGGCGGGGGCCGAAGCGGACTCGGAGGCCTTCGCGGACGGCGACGAGGACGCCTTGCCCTCGGCCACGTTCGAGCCGCCCTTGTCGTCGTCCTTGTTCATGACGACGACACCGGTGACGACCGCCGCGACGACGACCGCGGTGGCGGCGACGACGGCGATGATCGTCGTCTTCCTCTTGTCGTCGTCCGGCTTCTGGCCGCCGGGCCCGCCCGGCACGGCGTACTGCGGCACCGTGGGCTGCTGGTACGGGTTGGGCTGCTGGTATCCCGGCTGGCCCTGCTGTTGGTATCCCGGCTGCTGATACGGATTCGGCTGTTGGTACCCCGGCTGCTGGTACGGGTTCTGATTCTGGTCCTGCGGGTTCTGCTCGCCCCCGGGCGGCTGCTGTCCTGGCCACATGGCCAGTAACCATAGAGGGGTGGGGAGCGCTCAGCTACCGGCGCCCCTGTGAGGGGATGGTCAAAGACTGCTACCCGCTAGTAACATCGCGGCCATGAGCACTGAAGAGATGACAGTCGGCGAGATCCTTACCGCGAGCGTCCCGATGGTCAGGACCCTCGGCATCACGTACCTCGAGACGACCCCGGAGCGCGCCGTCCTCTCGCTGCCCGACCGGGCCGAGTACCACAATCACCTCGCGGGCCCCCACGCCGGCGCGATGTTCACGCTCGCGGAGTCGGCGAGCGGCGCGATCGTCGTCGCCGCCTTCGGTGACCAGATGACCAGGGCCGTACCGCTGCCCGTCACCACGGAGATGGCCTTCAAGAAGGTGGCCATGGGCGACCTCACCGCGACCGCCGTGCTGCGCCGCCCGGCGGCCGACGTGGTCGCCGAACTGGACGAGGGGAAGCGCCCGGAGTTTCCCGTGAGCGTCGAGATCCGGCGTGCCGACGGCGCCGTCACCAGCGAGATGAGCGTGGTCTGGACCCTGCGTCCGAACCGTTGACCCCCGGCCCAGGCCCCGTGCCCGGACAAGGGGGGCGCGGCCGACACGACCGCTGCCCGGCCCGGTAGGCTGACGCCGTGCACCATCCGTGGTGCACGGCTGCTGATCTCTTACGGGGAGGACCCGCGTTGCACGTCCAGGAGTGGCTCGAGACCGTCCCCGCGGTCAGCATTTACCTCCTGGTGGGGGTCGTCATCGCGGTCGAGAGCCTGGGCATTCCGCTGCCCGGCGAGATCGTCCTCGTGAGTGCGGCGCTCCTCGCCTCCCAGCACGGTCAGATCGACCCCGTGGTGCTCGGCGCCTGCGCGTCGGCCGGTGCGGTCATCGGTGACTCCATCGGCTATGCCATCGGCCGTAAGGGAGGGCGCCCCTTGCTCGCCTGGCTCGGCGGGAAGTTCCCACGTCACTTCGGGGCTCCCCAGATCGCCATGGCGGAGCGGTCGTTCGAGAAGTGGGGCATGTGGGCGGTCTTCTTCGGCCGCTTCGTCGCACTGCTGCGGATCTTCGCGGGGCCTCTGGCCGGAGTCCTGCGCATGCCGTACTGGAAGTTCCTCATCGCCAATGTGCTCGGCGGAATCGTCTGGGCCGGTGGTACGACCGCCGTCATCTACTCGGTGGGAGTCGTCGCCGAGGCGTGGCTCAAGCGCTTCTCGTGGCTGGGGCTGCTGGCCGCCGTGCTGATCGGCGCGATCTCCATGCTGGTGCTGAAGAACCGCGCCAAGAAGGCCGCGGAGCAGGCCGAAGGGCCGGAGCAGCCGGGCCCGGCGCAGTCCTCGGAGCCTGACACCGTCCCCGCGGCCGACTGATCAGCTCCCGTTCGCGTCCGCGTCCGAGTTCGCCTTCCTGTTCTCGTTCTCGTTCTCGTTTTCGCGGAGCGCCTCGCGGTGCGCCTTCGCCAGTTCCACGTAACCGGCCGCGTTGAAGGTGACGCCCTCACGCTCCTCGGCGGTCAGTTCCCGCTTGACCTTCGCGGGTACGCCGGCGACGAGGGACCCCGGCGGCACCCGCATCCCCTGCGGTACGAGGGCCTGCGCCGCGATCAGCGAACCGGCTCCGATGTGTGCGCCGTTGAGCACGGTGGCACCCATGCCGACCAGGACGTCGTCCTCGATGACGCAGCCGTGCAGCACCGCGTTGTGACCGACGGAGACCCTGGCACCCACCGTCATCGGGAATCCGGGGTCGGTGTGCACGCTGCAGTTGTCCTGGATGTTGCTGTCGGGGCCGAGGGAGATCGGACCGCCGTCGCCACGCAGCACGGCGTGGTACCAGACGCTGGAGCCCGCGGCCATCGTCACCTCGCCGACCACGACGGAGGTCGGCGCGAGGAAGGCGTCCGGGTCGATGTCCGGCTCCTTGCCGCCGATGCCGGTGACCAGTGCCTGCGATGCCATCGTCTGCTCCTCCGGTGAAACGGGGTGAGGTTGTGGTGCGAACTCGGGGCTCTTGCTCCGCACGAACCGTAATGGACGGTCCCGGCCTGCCGGGCCGGTGGGGTGAACATCACAGCACCTCGCGCGGACCGGCTCACGCCGGGCCGACTACCGTGAGCGGGTGCCGACGAACAGGAACACGTTCTCCTCCCTGGCCCTTCTGCGGCGTGGTCTCATGTCCCGCGCCGTCCACCGCGTCTGGGCCTGGGTGCAGGAGACGGGGGCGGTCACCGCACAGCACCCCGGACGGCTGCGGTTCGGCCGTATCGGTACGGGAACCAGGCTGGCCTTCCCGCAGGGGACCGTGTTCGGGGAACCCTGGATCGAGTTGGGCGATCACTGCATCATCGGCGAACAGGTGACCCTCACGGCCGGGCTGATGCCCGATCTGGATCTCGGCGCCGAGACCGTCCTGACCCTGGGCAACGGCGTGGTGCTGGGCCGGGGCAGCCATGTCATCGCGGACACCACGGTGTCGATCGGCTCGGACACCTACTGCGGTCCGTACGTCTACATCACCTCCACCAACCACAGTTACGACGACCCCCATGAGCCGGTCGGCAAGCAGTGGCCGCGCATGGAGCCGGTCGAGATCGGACCCGGCTGCTGGATCGGCACGGGAGCGGTGATCCTTCCGGGGGCCAGGCTCGGCCGTAACGTGGTGGTCGCCGCCGGGGCCGTCGTACGTGGAGAGGTCCCCGACCGCGCGGTGGTGGCGGGGGCGCCGGCCCGGGTGGTGCGGAGCTGGGACGCGGAGAAGGGCTGGCAGCCGCCGCTGCGTACGCCCGCACCTGTCCCGATCCCCGACGGGGTCACGTCCGAGCAGCTGGCCGCTGTGGCGGTGCTGCTGGAGGACGTGACCGACGGGGGATGACCGGTCCCGAGGACGCCCGGGGACCCTCAGCCGGTCGCCAGCAGCAGTGTCCCGAGCAGGGCCAGGCCCGCGCCCGCCGCCTGTACACCGCGCAGCCGCTCACCCAGCACGCCCCGTGCGGCCAGCGCCGTCACCACCGGGTACAGCGAGGCCAGGACGGCGGCCACGGTGACCGGGCCGTGCTGGGCGGCGATCGAATACGTGCCGTTGGCCGCGACATCGGCGAGCCCGACGAAGGCCAGCGCGGGCAGCGCGGCCCGTACGACGCCGGCCCCGCCCTCCTCGGGCAGCGCGCGGCCGCCCCGGCGCACGGAGACGTACAGGGCTGTTCCGCCCACCGCGATGTTCGTGACCCGCTGGACGAAGAGGGCGAGGAAGAGCCCGGTCACGGTCGTGGACGCCTCCGAGATCAGCGCCATCACCGCGCCGAAGCCGAAGGCGGCCAGCAGGGTCAGCATGATCGCCTGGCGCTGCACCGGTGCGCCGCGCAGCTGCGGGCCTCCGGCCAGGACGATCCCCGCCACGGCGACCGCGATCCCGGCGAACTGCAGCAGTCCAGGCCGCTCACCGACGAGCAGCCCGACGCCGACCGGGACCGTCACACCGAGGGACCCGAGCGGCGAGACCACGCCCATCGGTCCCAGCGCCAGGGCCTTGTAGAAGCTCAGCATCGCGACCGGGCCGACGGCTCCCGCCGCCACCGCGAACCAGAGGCGGCCCCCGGCCTCGCTCCAGCCTCCGGTCGCCAGCACGACGATCCCGAGGACCGCGGCGGCTATGCACTGGGACACGACCACCACGGTGAGAGCGGGCGTGCGCCGGGTCAGGAGTCCGCCGCCGAAGTCGGCCAGTCCCCAGAGCAGGCTCGTGGCCAGGGCGAACAGCGCTGTCATGGGGTGCCTCGCAGTACAGTGCGGTGGTCGGGTGGGTACACCACACCGTAGTGCAGTATTTTTGACCCTGTCATCCAGAATATTGGACGGAATGTGTCTGACCTCGATCAGCTCACCCAGTCGCTCGCCCGCAACCTCAAGCGCTGGCGGGGTGAGCGCGGGTTCACCCTGGACACTCTCGCGGCCCGGGCGGGGGTCAGTCGCGGCATGATCATCCAGATCGAGCAGGCCCGTACGAACCCGAGCGTCGGCACCACCGTGAAGCTCGCCGACGCGCTGGGTATCAGCATCACCACCCTGCTCGACTACGAGCAGGGGCCCCAGGTGCGCCTGGTGCCCGAGAACCAGGCGGTACGCATGTGGTCGACGGAGGCGGGGAGTTCGACCACACTGCTGGTGGGCACGGAGGCCAGGGGGCCGATCGAGCTCTGGTCCTGGCATCTGATGCCGGGCGACTCCAGCGTCTCCGACCCGCATCCGGAGGGGACGGTGGAACTCCTGCATGTCACGGCGGGTGAACTGACCCTGATCGTCGACGGGGAGGCCCACGCGGTGCCGGCGGGTACCTCGGCGACGTTCGAGGCCCATGTGCCGCACAGTTACGGCAATGACGGCTCCGAGCCCGTCGACATGACCATGGCGGTCACGATCCCGCCGGTCCGGCGGGAGAGCAAGTGAGCCCGGCCCTCCCCGAGGGCGAGTGAGCCCGGCCCTGATTGAGGGCAAGTGAGCGGCTCGCGGGGGCTGTTAGCGTGAGCGACATGCGTGCTCTTCTGGACATCTTCAGCGATGTCTCCCCTGCCGTCGGCCGTCTCGACCTGCTCACCCCGCCCGTCGCGGAGGCGGTGACGGCCGGCTGGGGCGGCGTCCCCGCCGAGTCGGTCGTCTTCGTCGACACGGACCCCGGGATCGCCGACACGGCGGTGTTCGCCGAGCACTACGGCCCCGAGCTGCTCGACGCGTCGGCCAACTGCGTGGTGGTCGCGGGCAAGCGGGGTGGCGAGACCACCCTGGCCGCGTGCGTGGTGCTTTCCCGAGCCCGCGTCGATGTGAACGGGGTGGTGCGTAAGCACCTCGGCACCCGCAAGGCATCGTTCGCCGCGATGGATGTGGCCGTCGGCGAGACCGGCATGGAGTACGGGGGGATCACCCCGATCGGCCTCCCGGCGGCCTGGCCCCTGCTGGTCGACCCCGCCGTGGTGGATCAGGAGTGGGTTCTGATCGGCAGCGGCCGCCGCCGCGGCAAGCTGATCGTCCCGGGCAAGGCGCTGGCGGCGCTGCCGGGAGCGGTCGTGCTCCAGGGGCTCGGGGTCTGAGACAGGGCCGGGCTGCAGGGCCGCGGCCCGGCAGCAGGTGGGACGGAGCTCCGCCCTCAGCGGCCGTCGGCACGGCGGCGCCCGAGCCACCCCGTGGCGAAATCCACCGCCGCACGGAGCCGGAACAGTCGGCTGGGCGCCGCCCCCACCCGGCCGGTGTCGACCGCCCCGGGGCGCTCATGGCCGAAATCGGCTCCGATGGCGGCGAAGTCGCTGTCGTCGAGCGCGATGTCCTCGTACTCCCACCAGCGCCTCCGGCCCTCCCGCGCCACCACGCAGCGGTAGAGACGGCGGGGCGGTTCCGGGCGGCGGTACTCACCGAGGTGGAAGGCGGTGCAGCTGTCGAAGCCCGTCCCCAGCAGCAGGACCTGCGCATCGGCGTCGTACAGCCGGGCGAGGGGAGAGTCCTCGCCGAGGTGGCAGTCCTGGCGGTGGCCCCCGAGCAGCTTCGCCGCCGCCGGGCCGAGCGCGGCGAACGAGGTCTGCGGGTGGGCGCTGCGCCGCGCACCCGGTGACTGCCGGACCGTCTCGGCGAACGCCCCCATCGACGGCGCGGGAGACACCTCCGGGTCGAACGCCGGCATCGTCGCACGGACCTCCGCGCGGGCCCGGTCGCTCAGCCCCCTGACCCGGTCCAGGTAGGAGCGCGAGGTGTCGGAATTCTCCGGGGTGAAGGCTGGGACGACCAGCGTGCCCTCCGGGCCGAGAGCCCTGCGCAGCGCATCGGCCATGCTCCGGGCGCTGCCGCCCGCGGAGCGCATCGAGGCGTGCACCAGCAGCACACCGCCCCGCCGCACACCGAGCTCGCACAGCTGCGACGCGGTGCGTTCATCGCCGAGGAGGAGCTGCGGCGTCACGGGCTCCGGCACCACGGGCTCCGGCACCACGGGCTCCGGCACCACGGGTTGTGGCGTCACGAGATGCGAGGTCACGAGATGTGAGGTCACGGCGGACATTCTCCCCGTCGGAGGCCTCGCGCGACACCACGCCTCCCACCACAGGAGGCGGCCCCGGTCAGCGGCCGGCGCCCAGGCGGGGTATCTCGATGGCCGGGCAGCGGTCCATCACCATGGAGAGGCCGGCGGCGCGCGTGCGCCCGTAGGCCTCCTCGTCGATCACGCCGAGCTGGAACCACACCGCCTTCGCGCCGATCGCCACCGCGTCGTCGGCGACCGCGCCCGCCAGGTCGCTGTTGACGAAGACATCGACCACATCGACCGGGAAGGGTATGTCCGCCAGTGAGGCGTATCCCTGTTCGCCATGGACCGGCTCCGCCTTGGGGTGGACGGGCACCACCCGCTTGCCGAAGCGCTGGAGGACCTCCGCCACGCCGTAGGCCGCGCGGGAGCGGTTGGTGGACAGACCGACCACCGCCCAGGTGTCGCCCGTGTCCTGGAGGATCCTGCGAACCGTCTCATCGTCTGCGTACATGCCCTGACAACGGACGGCCGGGGCCGGCCATTCCCCACGGAAGGGTGAAAACGCGGGGCGGACCGGCGCATAGGGTGGGCGGATGCAGGAGCAGTACCGGACAGTCGCCCACGCGGGCGTGCACGAGACCGAGGTCAGCCGCTCGCGTTTCCTCTGCGCGCTCGCCCCCGCCGCCACGGAGCAGGAGGCGCAGGACTTCGTCGCACGCGTCCGCAAGGAGCACCCCGCCGCCAACCACAACTGCTTCGCGTACGTCATCGGCGCCGACGCCTCCGTGCAGAAGGCCAGTGACGACGGGGAGCCGGGCGGGACGGCCGGGGTCCCCATGCTCCAGATGCTCATGCGCAGGGAGGTCCGGTACGCCGTCGCCGTCGTCACCCGCTACTTCGGCGGGGTCAAGCTCGGCGCGGGCGGACTGATCCGGGCGTACGGAGGGGCCGTCGGTGAGGCGCTCGACGCCCTGGGCACGACGACCCGCCGCCGGTTCCGCCTCGCGACGATCACCGTGGACCACCAGCGGGCGGGCAAGCTGGAGAACGATCTGCGCGCGACGGGCCGGGCCGTTCACGAGGTGACCTACGCGGAGGCCGTGACCCTCGCGATCGGGCTGCCGGACGCCGAAGTCGAGGACTTCAGGGCCTGGCTGGCCGATGCCACCGCAGGCTCCGCGACGCTCGAACTGGGCGGCGAGGCGTACGGGGAAGTCGCGGGCGGATGAAGCGGATGAAGGGGAACATGCGGGCCGTGACCATGGTCGGAGTGACGCCGTGAGGATTCTGCACACCTCGGACTGGCATCTGGGGCGGTCCTTCCACCGCGTCTCGATGCTCGACGCCCAGGCCTCCTATCTCGACCACCTCGTGAGAACCGTCCGGGAACACGCGGTGGACGTGGTCGTCGTGGCGGGCGACGTCTACGACCGGGCCGTTCCCCCGCTGTCGGCCGTCCAGCTCTTCGACGACGCGCTGCACCGGCTCGCCGCCGCCGGAGTGCCGACGGTCATGATCTCCGGGAACCACGACTCCGCCCGCAGGCTCGGCGTCGGAGCCGGGCTGATCGCACGGGCCGGGATCCATCTGCGTACCGACCCCGCGGACTGCGCGACCCCGGTGGTGCTGCACGACGCACACGGCGACGTGGCCTTCTACGGACTGCCCTATCTGGAACCCGCACTCGTCAAGGACAGCCTCGGTGCGGCGAAGGCCGGTCACGAGGCCGTCCTCACGGCGGCCATGGACCGGGTAAGGGCCGATCTCGCCACCCGGCCCGAAGGGACCAGGTCCGTCGTGCTCGCGCACGCGTTCGTGGCAGGCGGTGAACCCAGTGAAAGCGAACGTGACATCACCGTCGGCGGTGTCGCCGCCGTGCCCGCAGGAGTCTTCGACGGCGTCGACTACGTGGCGCTCGGCCACCTGCACGGCTGCCAGAAGGTCGCGGAGCGCGTGCGCTACTCGGGCTCGCCGCTCGCGTACTCCTTCTCCGAGCACGCGCACCGCAAGACGATGTGGCTGATCGACCTCGGCCCTGGCCAGGACCTCGCCGCCGAGCGCGTCGACTGCCCGGTGCCGCGTCCGCTCGCCAGGCTCCGGGGCCGTCTCGACACGCTGCTCGACGACCCGGCCCTCGAACGCCACCGGGAGTCCTGGGTGGAGGCCACCCTCACCGACCCGGCGCGGCCGGACGAGCCGATGGCCCGGCTGACTGAGCGCTTCCCGCACACGCTCAGCCTGGTCTTCGACCCTGAGCGTTCCCCGCAGGACCCCCTCGCGTCGTACGCGCAGCGGCTGAAGGGGCGTGACGACCAGCAGGTGGCGGAGGACTTCGTGGCGCATGTACGCGGCGGCAGCGGGCCCAGCACACAGGAACGGACGGTGCTGCGCGCCGTCTTCGACGACGTACGGGTGAGCGACGCAGTGGACGAGGTGTCGCGTTGAGGCTGCACAGGCTGACCCTGACCGCGTTCGGACCGTTCGGCGGCACACAGGAGGTCGACTTCGACACCCTGTCGTCGGCGGGGATCTTCCTGCTGCACGGTCCCACAGGCGCAGGCAAGACCTCCGTGCTCGACGCCGTCTGCTACGGCCTGTACGGGGCGGTGCCCGGGGCCCGGCAGAGCCCCGGCACATCCCTGCGCAGTGACCACGCCCAGGTGGACCGGCCGACCGAGGTGCGCCTGGAGCTGACCGTCGGGGGGCGCCGCCTGGAGATCACCAGGAGGCCCGCCCAGCCCCGTCCCAAGAAGAGGGGCGGCGGCTTCACGACCGAGAAGGCGCAGAGCTGGCTGCGGGAGTACGACGCCGAACAGGGCTGGAAGTCGCTCAGCCGCTCCCACCAGGAGATCGGCGAGGAGATCGGCGGGCTCATCGGGATGAGCCGGGACCAGTTCTGCCAGGTGGTGCTGTTGCCGCAGGGTGACTTCGCGCGGTTCCTGCGCGCCGACGCCGAGGCGCGCGGAAAGCTGCTCGGCCGGCTCTTCGACACCCGGCGGTTCGCGGCCGTGGAGGAGCGCCTTGCCGAGCTGCGAAGGACGGCCGAGGCCCGGGTCAGGGCGGCGGACGAGCAGATACTCGCCCTGGCCCAGCGGATCGCACAGGCGGCCGGCCCCGCGGCCGGGGAAGCGGCGCTGCCCGAGGAGCGGCCGGGAGAGCCGGGCCTCGCCGAGGGGGTCCTGCAGTGGGCCGCCGTCGCGCGCGTCGCGGCCCATGAGCGGCTCGACATCGCCCGGTCGGTGCTGGACGCGGCCGAGGGCCGGAACGCCGCCGCGGGCCACCTGCTCGAAGCCCAGCGTGAACTCGCCCGGCTCCAGCGGCGGTACGAGGAGACCCGTCGCCGTGCCGAGGACCTCGAGGACCGCCGCGCGGAACGCGACCGCTGCCACGGACAGCTGGCCCGCGCGCGCAAGGCGGACCTGGTCGCCCCGGCGCTGGAGCTGCGCGAGGAGGCCGGACGGGCCCACCGCACGGCTGCCGCGGCCCGCGAACGCGCCCGCGCCGGGCTGCCCCCCGAGCTGTCGGAGGCCGGCTTCGAGCAGCTGGCCGGATCGGAACGCGGGCTGCGGGCGGAGCTGGGCGCACTCGACGCCGCACGCCGTGCCGAGCACCGTAGCCGTGACATCGACGCCGAACGGTCCCGCCTGGAGCGGCAGTCCCGTGCCGACGACGAACTGATCCAGGAGACGTCGCAGTGGCTGGCGGGCTGGGACGTCACCCGCAGCGCCCTCATGGAACGCATCGAGAGGGCCCGGGACGCGACGACGCGCGCGGAACAGCTGTTCGGCCGGCTCGACCCCGCGCGCAGAAGGCTGGAGGCGGCGCGCCGCCGTGACGCTCTCGGCGCCCAGGAGGAGACGGCGGCGACAGCTCTGACCGCGGCTCGCGAGCGCGCCGTGGACGCGCGCGAGAGCTGGCTGGAGCTGCGGGAGCAGCGACTGCGCGGTATCGCGGCGGAGTTGGCAGGGCAGCTCGTCGACGGAGTCGCCTGTACGGTGTGCGGCTCGGCGGAGCACCCGGACCCGGCCCGCGCGGAGGCCGGCCATGTCGACCGGGCCATGGAGGAGGCGGCGCTCGCCGCCCTCCAGCAGGCCGACAAGGCACGCGCGGAGGCGGAGCGCGAGCTCGGGGTCCTGCGCGAGCGACTCGCGGCGGCCCGTGCGGAGGCGGCGGACCCGGGGGACGGTGCGGACGCCCCCGCCGCGGCGGATCGGCAGGCCGCGACCGGAGCCCCCGCCCCGACGTCCGCCTCCGCCTCCGTGGCCGCGTTGCAGGAAGCCGTCGACCGCCTGGGCAGGGAGCACGCGGAGGCGCATCGGCTGGCCGCGGGAACGCATGCGGCCAGCGAAGCGCTCGCCGCCGCCGAGCGTGAGCATCTGGGCCGCATCGACGACCGGCAGCAGGCCGAGCGGCGCGCGGCTGCCCGCACCTCGCAACAGGAAGCGCTCGACCGCGAACAGGCCGCGCTGGAAGCAGAGTTGGAAAAGGCCCGCGGTCACTGCGCCTCCGTGGCCGAGCACGCCGCTCTGCTGGAGCGCCGCGCCGGGCTGCTCGCCGACGCCGCCGAGGCGCTGCGCGCCGAGCAGGGCGCGGCCGAGCGGCTCAAGGAGGCCGACGGCAGACTGGCCGACGCCGCGTTCCGGGCCGGATTCGCCACGCCCGAGGCCGCCGTGGCCGAGCTCCTCGACGACACGGCGCAGCGGGAGCTCCAGCACCGGATCGACGCCTGGCAGACGGAGGCGGCCACGGTCGCCGACCGGCTTGCCGAGGAGGACGCCAGGGCCGCCGCCGAACAGCCCGCCGCGACACCGGACGCCGCGCAGGAGGCGTACGACCGCTCCGTGCGGGCGCTGCGCGAGGGCGCCGCCGCGCACGCCGCCGCACAGGAGCGCGGCGCGGAGCTCGCCCGCCTCTCGCGCCGTGCGGAGGCGGAGGTGCGCGACCTGGGACCGCTGCGCCAGGAGTACGAGAGGGTGGCCCGCCTCGCAGGGCTGACCGCCGGCACCTCCGCGGACAACGAGCGCAAGATGCGCCTGGAGGCGTACGTACTGGCCGCCCGCCTCGAACAGGTGGCCGCAGCGGCGACGGCCCGCCTCCAGCGGATGTCGGCCGGCCGCTACACGCTGGTCCACTCCGACGAGCGCAGCGGGGGCCGCAGGGCGGGCCTCGGCCTGCACGTCGTGGACGCCTGGACGGGCCGGGAGCGCGACACGGCGACACTGTCGGGAGGCGAGACCTTCTTCGCCTCGCTCGCCCTCGCACTCGGCCTCGCCGATGTGGTGACGGACGAGGCGGGCGGGGTGCGCCTCGACACGCTCTTCATCGACGAGGGCTTCGGCAGCCTGGACGACCAGACGCTGGACGAGGTGCTGGACGTCCTGGACTCCCTGCGCGAACGCGACCGCAGCGTCGGCATAGTCAGCCACGTGGCCGACCTGCGCCGCCGCATCCCCGCCCAGCTGGAAGTGGTCAAGGAACGGCACGGCTCGGCGGTGGTCCACCGGGCCGCGGGCACGGGCACGCTCAGCGGCTGATCGCCCGGCGGCTGCGGCTGCTGAACAGCGGGGGCCGGCTCACGCGCCGAGGAGCGCCTCGAACAGGCCCTCACCGTCGTCGTCGGCGGGCAGGCCGCTGACCTGGGCGTCACCCACCTCCACCACCCGCCACGCGCCGTCCTCCCGCAGGGCCATGTCGGTGGTCACCCACCGACAGCCGAGCGCGCGCACGGCCTCGCCGACGGCGTCGAGTTCGGGCACCGGGAGCAGACCGGGTGTGTCCGGATGGGCTGTCACCCGCACCGCCCGGCCGTCCAGCCACCACACCCGTGCCTCGCCTCCGGGTACGAACGGCTCGTAGGCGCGCAGCACCACTCCGCCGGCCAGGAAATCCCCCTGCAGTTCGAGGAACCGGCCGACGACTCCGGCGAGCCGCTCCGTGTCCGTCAGCTCCGGCACGAAGCACGCCTCGTGCCATTCGTGCTTACGGGACTTCACGAAGTCCTTGACGATGCCGGGGCCAGGGGCGGGCCCGAGATCCCCGGCGAGGTCCGACCACTCGGACGGATCCGGTACGGGCTCTCCCGGGGACAGGGCACGCCAGGAGCTGCGCGGGGTGACGGCGGTGAACGCCTCGTACCAGCCGGGGAGTTCATGGGCGGTGCGGTACGCGGTGGAATCGGTGAGCAGCGAACAGCCCCGGGCGGCGAGCGCGCGCTCAAGCTCCGCGTAGCGCAGGGGCGGAATCATCCAGCCCCGGTACCAGTACGGGCCGGAGTCCCGGGGGACGCGGCTCACGGCGGCCTCCGGATCCCCCGCGAGCAGCGCGTCGTGATCGATCAGGACGGTCCGCGCTCCGGCGCGCCCCGCCGCCGACGCCTCCTGGGCGAACTCGGAATCGGGATGCCGTGGCCGCAGCGGGTCGCAGCAGAACAGGAAGCCGGGCGGAGTCATACGGATCTCGTCCTTCGGACGGTCGGTGGAGGGGCACAGGCGTGCCGGTGGCGCGGGGCCTGTGCCGTGCACCGGCCCCGCGCTGCCGGGTCAGAGCTTGGAGAGCTCGTCCAGCAGGTCGTCCAGGCCGAGCGAACCCTGCGAGAGGGCCGCCATGTGCCAGGCCTTGAGGTCGAACGCGTCGCCGTGGGCCTTCCTGGCGTTCTCCCGGCCCAGCAGCCAGGCGCGCTCGCCCAGCTTGTAGCCGATGGCCTGGCCGGGCATCGACAGATAGCGGGTCAGTTCGCTCTCCACGAAGTCGGCGGGCCGGCCGCTGTGGCTGCCGAAGAACTCCTGGGCCAGTGCCGGGGTCCACCGCTCACCGGGATGGAACGGGGAGTCCGCGGGGATCTCCAGCTCCAGATGCATGCCGATGTCGACGATCACCCGGCAGGCACGCATCATCTGTGCGTCCAGATAGCCGAGGCGGCGCTCCGCGTCGGGCAGGAAGCCCAGCTCGTCCATGAGGCGCTCGGCGTACAGCGCCCAGCCCTCGGCGTTGGCGCTGACCTGGCCGACCGAGGCCTGGTAGCGGGAGAGGCTGTCGGCGACATGCGTCCACTGCGCGATCTGCAGGTGGTGTCCCGGCACGCCCTCGTGGTACCAGGTGGACACCAGGTCGTAGACCGGGAAGCGTGTCTCGCCCATGGTGGGGAGCCAGGTGCGGCCCGGCCGCGAGAAGTCCTCCGAGGGCCCGGTGTAGTACGGAGCGGCGGCGCCCCCGGCGGGAGCGATCCGGGACTCCACCTTCCGGACCCGCTCGGCGAGTTCGAAGTGGGTGCCGTCGAGCGCCTCGATGGCCTCGTCCATCAGGTTCTGCAACCAGACCCGGACCTCGTCCACGCCCTCGATGTGCTTGCCGTGGACATCGAGATGGGCGAGCGCCTCCCAGGGGCCCGCGCCCGGGAGGATCTTGTCGGCCTCGGTCCTCATCTCGGCCAGCAGCCGGTGGTATTCGGACCAGCCGTAGGCGTACGCCTCGTCGAGGTCCAGGTCCGTGCCGTTGAACTGGCGCGCCCAGCGGGCGTAACGCTCCCGGCCCACCGTGTCGGGGGCGCCCTCGACCGCGGGGGCGTACACGTCCCGCATCCAGTTCCGGAGCGAGGCGAGGGACGCGGTGGCCTGCTCCGCTGCTTCGTCCAGCTCCGGGCGCAGTGACGCGGGGCCCTCGGTCACGAAGTCCTGGAAGAAGCCGGGGTCGCCGTCCTCCCCGGCCCAGGCCCCCAGCTGACCGATGAACGTCGCCGTCGGGCGCGGGCCGCCGTGGAGCTTGCGTTCCAGACCCAGGGCCAGCGAGGCGCGGTAGCCCTCAAGCGCCGCGGGGACAGCCCGCAGCCGGTCCACGACCGCGGCCCAGTCCTCGTCCGTCGCCGTCGGCGTCGCCGAGAACACATCACGGAGGCTGTGCGCGGGGGAGTGGATGTTGGAGACGGCGCGCAGGCCCTCCTCGGCATCGTGGACGGCGAGTTCGGCCGTCAGGCGCTCCCGGAGGAGTCGCGCGCAACGCCTCTCCTCGTCGGTGTCCGCGCCGGGGAGCCGCTCGGCTGCGTCGAGTCGTACGAGGGTGTCGCGGATGAGTCCCGCCATGGCGTCCTGGCCTGCGGGCGAGAAATCGGGCAGCCGGCGGGAGCTTTCCGCGACACCGAGATAGGTACCGGTGATCGGGTCGAGTTCGATGTACGCGTCGACGTAGGCGTCGGCGACCTGGCGCGGCAGTGCGCTGCTCGATGTGTCTGACATGGGGACATCCTCGTACGGCGAAGGCCTCCACGTCACGGGGGAACCGGATTCGGCCGGAGGAAGCGCCTTCGTGGCGCGGAGACGCCGGGAAGCTCAGGGGTGCCCGGCCCGGTCCGAGGTGCCCGTGGCGGGCGGCATCAGGGGGCCGCACTCCCACTGCTGGAAGATCAGCCGGGTCTCCACGCGGGCCACCTCACGGCGTGAGGTGAACTCGTCCAGCACCAGGCGTTGCAGATCCGTCGGGTCGGCGACCGCCACATGCACCAGATAGTCGTCAGGACCGGTGAGGTGGAAGAAGGCCAGGGACTCCGGCAGCGCCCTGATCCGCTCGACGAACGGGCCGATGAGCTCCCTGCGGTGCGGCCGCACCTGCACCAGCAGCAGCGCCTCCAGGCCCCGGCCGAGTCGCGCCGGATCCAGCCGGAGCCGGTGGCCGAGGATCACACCGGACCTGCGCAGCCGCGCCACACGGTCGAGACACGTGGACGGCGCCACTCCGACCTCCGCCGCGAGCTCCCGGTACGTCGTCCGCGCATCGTTCTGCAGGAGACGCAAAATGTGCAGATCAA
Organism: Streptomyces sp. NBC_01012; assembly: GCF_045162755.1. NCBI lineage: Bacteria > Bacillati > Actinomycetota > Actinomycetes > Kitasatosporales > Streptomycetaceae > Streptomyces > Streptomyces sp. NBC_01012. Next base: position 6,943,750 of record NZ_CP108688.1, read on the forward strand.
CCGGATCGAGAACGACGGATTCAGACATCGGGCGAACGTAGCACGGCCGATGGACACCGATCGCCGGTCCCTGTTCAGGCTGGGTGACATGGACACCGAAGCCTCCTCGCTGACATCCCAGCCCTCCTTCCGGTCCAGGGCGCTCGCCACCGAAGCCGTGCACGCGGGACGCGACGATCTCGCCTCCCTCGGACTGCACGCCGCGCCGATCGATCTGTCCACCACCTATCCCTCGTACGACTCCAGGGGCGAGGCCGAGCGCATCGACGCCTTCGCCACCACCGGTGCCAGGCCGGAAGGCCCGCCGGTGTACGCACGCCTCGACAACCCGACGACGGCCCGCTTCGAGACGGCGCTGGCCCGGCTCGAGGGGACGGACAGCGCCGTCGCCTTCGCCAGCGGAATGGCGGCGCTCACGGCGGTCCTGCTCGCCCGAGCGAGCCTGGGGCTGCGCCATGTCGTCGCGGTACGCCCGCTCTACGGCTGTAGTGACCACCTGCTGGGCGCCGGCCTGCTGGGCACCGAGGTGACCTGGACGGATCCTGCGGGCATCGCCGAAGCGATCCGCCCGGACACCGGTCTGGTGATGGTCGAGACGCCGGCCAACCCCACCCTCGCCGAGATCGACACCAGGGCCGTGGCGCACTCCTGCGGCTCCGTGCCGCTCCTCGTCGACAACACCTTCGCCACGCCCGTGCTGCAACGGCCGATCGAGGAGGGCGCGCGGATCGTGCTGCACAGCGCCACCAAGTACCTCGGCGGTCACGGCGATGTGATGGGCGGAGTCGTCGCCTGCGACGAGGAGTTCGCCGCGACCCTGCGGCAGGTGCGCTTCGCCACCGGGGGAGTGCTGCACCCGATGGCCGGCTATCTGCTGCTGCGCGGTCTCTCCACCCTGCCGGTACGCGTACGGGCCGCCTCGGCCGCCGCGGCGGAACTCGCCCGCAGGCTCTCGGCCGACCCCCGTGTCGCCCGGGTGCACTACCCGGAGGTGGGCGGCGCGATGGTGTCCTTCGAGGTGTTCGGGGATCCGCACAGCATCATCGCGGGGGTCCGTCTGATCACGCCCGCCGTGAGCCTGGGCAGTGTGGACACCCTCATACAGCATCCGGCCTCCATCAGCCACCGCATCGTGGGTGAAGGAGACCGGAGGGCCGCCGGGGTCGGTGACCGTCTGCTGCGGATGTCGGTCGGCCTGGAGGACGTCGAGGACCTCTGGGCGGATCTGTGCCAGGCGCTCAGCGCCGGAAGTGCTGATCTGCCGGTTCCGTCACCGGCGGGACGGACCGCTGTGCAGGAGTCGCGGTGAGCCTGGCGGTGACGACGAGGGTGCCTTCCTCGATCTGGTAGTCGAGGGGCAGCGAGAGCGCCCGCATGGCGGCGACCATCCCCGTGTTGTGGGCCTGTGTCACCGCGTAGACGCTCTCGCAGCCCGCCTCGACGGCCAGGGCCACCAGCCGGGCGAGTAGCTCGGAACCGATGCCCCTGCGCTGCCAGTCGTCCTCGACGATGAGGGCGACCTCGGTCTCGTCGCCGTCCCACAGCAGATGACCGAGCGCCACCAGTCGGCCCGATGCCGTCTGCACGGCGAGGGTGCGGCCGAAGCGGGGGCTCAGCAGGTGGTCCAGATACCGGTCGGCGTCACGGACCGGACCGTGGTAGCGCAGGCCGAGTGTGCTCTCGGAGCAGCGGCCGTGCATGGCGAGGGACGCGTCGAGGTCACCCCGGTCCGCGCGGCGCACGGTGATCTCGTTGCCCTCGGGCAGGGTCAGGACGTCCTCACTGCGCGGTACACGCGGGCCGAGCCGTGCGTCCAGCTCGACCAGGGCCCTGGCGCGGGCGAACTCGGTCGGGGTGAAGGGGAGGTACGGGCGCTCCACGGTGATGACACCGCCCGAGGGATCGCGCAGCCGCATCACGGTGTCCTCCAGGACGCCTTCCACCGGTGCGCTCTCACCCGTCGGGCGGCCGGTGACCGACAGGGCGGGCAGCGAGTGGATGGTGCACCGGCCCAGGAGCTGACGCAGGGCGAGCGGGAGCTCGGCCGCGTCCAGCGCCGTGCGGGTGGCGAGGCCCAGGACCCGGGTGGGCGTGTCCACCAGGTCGTGGGCGTCCGCGCGCTCGATCCAGGTCGACGATCCGCCGGCGGCGGAGATCTCCCGGGTGAGCTGCTGGGCCGGCAGTGCCGCGGGCGCGCGCAGCAGGAACTCGTCGACGGTGCCTTCGGCCAGCGGGTGGGTCTGCAGGGTCAGGATGTCTATCCGGTGTCCGGCCAGGGCGACGCAGAGGGCGGCCAGGGTGCCGGGAGCGTCCCGCACCGTCGTCCGCATCCGCCAGAGCACCGTCTCGCCGGTCTCATCGACGCCGGCCCCTTCGACGGCTTCGGCCCCTTCTGCCGCTTCTGCCGCTTCGAGCCCCGTATCGGGGGGCGGCGCGTGGCTGTGCCGCCTTGCCCACCATGTGTGGAAGGTGGCCGTGGCCACCAGGGCCACGGCCGACGCCATGAGCAGATAAGGCCCGTCGGGCTGGTGCCCGATCAGGTTGGCGACCGCGTCGGCCACCGCCACCGCGGTGAAGAGCGCGGCCAGTTCGATCAGGTCCCGCCGCCAGTGGTGCGGACGGCGGGCACTCTTCGCGGATGTCACATCAGTCATGTCTTCCACTCTGACCGAACGGTGTTGCCTGATCACGAACGCACTGTGACTGATGGGTTACGTGTGGATCTGGTCACCTTCAGGCGATATTGCATGGATCACTGCCCGATACGCCCGGGCTGGAGCACCTTGGTGAACAGGACATCGCCGCCCTGCGCCCTGAGCCGTACGGTCAGCTCCCCGCTGCCGCCGTCGATGTCGACCTCTCCGAAGAACTGCGGCTGCTCCATCGGGGACACGTTCTCCCGGTCCGGTGCCCTGACGAACACCCGGTCAGGGCCGAACGTGCCGTCCAGCGCGTTGGCCGGGAAGCTGCCCGCGGCCAGCGGGCCCGAGACGAACTCCCAGAACGGCGCGAAGTCCTTGAAGGCCGCGCGCTCGGGAGCGTAGTGCTGGGCGGAGGTGTAGTGCACATCGGCCGTCAGCCAGACGGTGCCCGTGATGCGCCGGTGCTTGATGTGACGCAGCAGCTCCGCGATCTGCAGCTCGCGCCCCAGCGGTGCGCCCGGGTCGCCCTGGGCGACCGCTTCGAAGTCCGTGTCGCCGTCCGTGACCACCAGGCCCAGCGGCATGTCGGCGGCGATCACCTTCCACACCGCACGCGACCGCGACAGCTCGCGCTTCAGCCAGGTCAGCTGCTCGGCGCCGAGGATGCCCGTGGTGTCGTCGGGCTGCCTGCCGGGGGAGTTGGCGTCGCGGTAGGATCTCATGTCCAGGACGAACACATCGAGCAGCGGACCGTGCCGCACGACACGGTGCATGCGCCGCTCCTGCGGCGGCACCTGGAGCGTCGGGACCGGGAAGTACTCGCGGAACGCCCGCATCGAGCGCGAGGCCAGCAGATCCACGTTCTTCTCGGTGTAGCGGACGTCGTCGAGGATCTGCCCCGGGTACCAGTTGTTGCGTACCTCGTGGTCGTCCCACTGGATGATGGCGGGAACCTGCGCGTTGAACGTCCGCAGGTTGTCGTCGAGCAGGTTGTACCGGAAGTTCCCGCGGTACTCGTCCAGGGTCTCGGCGACCTTCGACTTCTCCGGGGTCGTGATGTTGCGCCAGATCCGCCCGTCGGGCAGTGTCACGCTGGGTTCGAGCACCCCGTCCGCGTAGATGTTGTCGCCGCTGCACAGGAAGAAGTCCGGGTCCAGACGGCGCATTTCGTCGTACACCCGGTAGCCGCCGATGTCGGGGTTGATGCCCCAGCCCTGTCCGGCGATGTCGCCGGACCAGAGGAACCGCACCCCGTCACGACGGCGGGCCGGGGCCGTGCGGAAGGTTCCGTACACCGGCTTGCCCGAGCGGCGGGGGTCGTCCGGGTCGGCGAGCGTGACGCGGTAGTGCACCTGCTCGCCGGCCGGCAGTCCGTGCAGCGGGGTGGTGCCCGTGTAGTCCGTGGACGCGCCGATGAGCGGGCCGTGCCAGGTGCGGGCGCGGCGGAAGGACTCGGTCGCCGATGTCTCCACCACCATCCGGGCGGGGCGGTCGGAACGTACCCACACCAGGGCGGACGACGCCGTGACATCACCGACCTGCACACCCCAGGACGCGCTCGGCCGGCCCGACCGTGCGAACGCGGGCGCGGCGGCGGCCGTCACGGGCACGGCGACGGCCGCCGAGGCCAGGAGCGAGCCGCGCAGCACGGTGCGACGGCCGGGGACGAGGGGACGGTGGGACATCGGTGCGCCTCCAGGGGCGGATGCGGCTGCCGGAACAGCGGGGTCGTGCAGGCTGGGTGCAGACCCATGCCTAGTCCCCGGCAGCGGCCGGTACGCCAACCGCAGATGAACAACCGGTTCGGTCCGCCCCTGAGACCCGCCCCTACGCCGCGCCCCTACGACCCGTTCGGTGCGCCTCGCCCGCCGGGGGCCCGGGACGCCGGGCCGCGTCGTGCCGCCTCGGCCAGGAGGCGTACGCCGTGCTCGATGGCGGAGGGCGCCAGATGCGCGTAACCGAGTACCAGACGGATGGTGCCGTCCTTCGCGCCGCCCGCCGTGCAGTCGCTCAGCGGGCGCAGCGCGATCCCGGCGGCCGTCGCCCGCCGCAGGAACTCCTCCTGCGGACCGAACCGTTCGGGCAGCCGGGCGATGATGTGCAGACCCGCGGAGATCCCGCTGACCCGCGTCCCGGGGAAGTGCGCGTCCAGTGCTCCCGTCATGGCGTCACGGCGCTCCCGGTACGCGCGCTGACAGCGGCGAAGCTGCCGGTCGTAGCCGCCGCCGGCCACGAAGTCCGCCAGTACGGCCTGGTCGACGGCCGGATTGCCGAGGTCCATCGTGCGCTTTCGGGCGACCACGGCGTCGGTCATCGACTCGGGGGCGATGAGCCAGCCGAGCCTCAGGCCGGGAGCCAGGGACTTGCTCACCGAGCCGGTGTACACGACGTGTTCCGGGTCCAGCCCCTGCAACGCCCCCACCGGCGCCCGGTCGTAGCGGAAGTCGCCGTCGTAGTCGTCCTCCATGATCACGCCCGAGGTGCGCCGGGCCCAGTCGAGCAGCTCACCGCGTCGCCCGGAGGAGTACGCGATGCCGGTGGGGAACTGGTGCGCCGGGGTCGTGACCACGGCGCGCACACCGGAGCGCACCAGCGGGTCCACCGCAAGCCCGCCGGCGTCGAGCGGCAGCGGAACCGTGGTCAGGCCGGTGGAGGCGAACAGCGAGGTGTGCTCGGGGCTGCCGGGGTCCTCGACACCGACCGTCGTCGCCCCGCGCTCGCGCAGGACGAAGCCGAGCAGGGTCGTCGCCTGGGCCACTCCCGAGCACACCACCACCCGCTCCGGGTCGGCCACCACGCCACGACGCCTGGTGAGCAGGGACGCCAGCGCCACGCGCAGCTCCGGCAGGCCGCGCGGATCCGGGTAGCCGAGGGAGCTGTGCGGCAGCCGGTCCAGGACCGCCCGATGGGCCGAGGCCCAGGCGCTCCGTGGGAAGAGCGAGAGATCCGGGGTGCCGGGCCGGAAGTCCACCCGAGCGCCGGGCCCGCGCGGTGACAGATCCCGCGCCACCCGGGCGGCGGGCCGCACGGCACCGCTCACCCAGGTGCCCGCGCCGCGGCCGGCGCGGAGGTAACTCTCCGCCGTCAGCTGCTCGTACGCCTCGGTCACCAGGCCGCGCGACACCCCGAGGTCGGCGGCGAGTTCACGGCTGGCCGGCAGACGGGTACCGGCCGGCAGCCGGCCCGAACGCACCGCATCGCGCAGGGCCTCCTGGAGCGCGCGACCCCGGCGGCGTGCGGGGGCCGAGGCGGCGGGGAGCAGCAGTTCCCAGGCGGCGGAGGCGCCTCCTCCGCCGCCCGGCGAGGCCGGAGACGGTGATGGATTGGTCCCCGAAGACGTCATGGAAGTGGACCTTAATCCGGACCGCCGCGAAATCTAGCGTCGGCCCCATGAAAGCGACTTCCCTGCGCGGAGCCCTTCTCGCGGCCTTCGCCTGCACCCTCGTGGGCGCCTCCTTCACGGCGAACAGCGTCCTCGGAGACTTCCCGTACGCGGGCGGCCAAGCCCTGCGATACGGTCTGGCCGCGCTGCTGCTCCTGCCGCTGCTGCGCCCGGGCGGCGGCCCCCGGCCCTCCACGGTCCTGAAGACACTCACCCGCAGGCACTGGGCCCGGGTGGGGGCACTCGCGGCCATCGGAATGGTCGGCTTCAACCTGGCGGTACTGGCCGCGGAACGCACCGCGGAACCGGCGGTACCCGGAGTGCTCGTCGGCTGTGCGCCGATCGTCGTCGGCGTTCTGGTACCCGTCCTGGAAGGGCGCCGGCCGGCCCGGGCCGTCCTGTGCGCGGCGGGGCTCGTGGCCGTCGGCGCGTTCACCGTCCAGGGCTGGGGCCGGACCGACCTGGCGGGCCTCCTCTTCTCGGTGGGCGCGTTGGGCGGCGAGGTCGGATTCGCCGTCCTCGCCGTACCCGTGCTGCGCCCCCTCGGACCGAAGCTGCTCTCGGCCGTGGTGTGCGCGGTGGCGGCCGTGGAAGCCACGCTGCTCGGCCTCCTCTTCGACGTCCTGTCCGGTGGGGGCGGCTTTCTGCGGGCGCCCACCGCGGGGGAGGCACTGGCGCTGCTGTGGCAGGCGGCCGTGGTCACCGTCATCGGCTTCGTGTGCTGGTACAGCGGTATGCGGCGCATCGGGGCCGAACGCGCCACGCTCTTCTCCGGGCTGATCCCCGTATCGGCCGCGCTGACCGCGCCGCTGGTCGGCACGGGGACGTACGGCCTGGGGCAGGGCGTGGGAAGCCTGCTGGTGGGACTCGGGGTGGTCCTCGGCTCGGGTGTGCGGGCGCCGGGCGCCCGCGGTGGCCGGGACGCCGTGCCCGCGGTGACCACTGCCGGGTAGCGCCCAGTTCACGGGGCGAGCGCGTTTCCCGCTGGACACCCCCGGGCCCGTCGGCTGGGATGGAAGAGTGACTGCCGCGACCGTGACCGAACTCTTCGAAGAACACCGGCCCTTCCTCACCGGGGTCGCCTACCGCATGCTCGGCCGTGTCGCCGACGCGGAGGACGTGGTGCAGGAGGCGTGGCTGCGCTGGTCGTCGGCGGACCGGGAGGACGTGAGGGAGCCGAGGGCCTATCTCGTGCGGATCACGACCCGTCTGTCCATCGACCGGCTGCGCCATCTGCACGCGCGTCGGGAGGCGTACGTCGGGCCATGGCTGCCCGAACCGGTGGTCACCGAATTCGGCCCGGCCGTGGCCGACTCGGCGGAGCGGGCGGTGCTCGCCGACTCCGTGTCACTGGCCGTACTGGTCGTCCTCGAAACCCTCTCCCCGCTGGAACGCGCGGTCTTCGTCCTGCGCGAGGCCTTCGGCTTCCCGTACGCGGAGATCGGCGCCGCCCTCGACCGGTCCGAGGCCGCGGTGCGGCAGCTCGCCGGCCGTGCCAAGCACCATGTGGAGGAGCGCAAACCGCGCTACGACGTGGACCCCGCCGTGCGGCGCGACCTCACCGAGCGCTTCCTCGCCGCGGCTTCGGGCGGGGACCTGGAACAGCTGCTCGCCCTGCTGGCGCCCGATGTGCGCCTGGTCGGTGACAGCGGGGGCAAGGCGAAGGCACCGCGGCGGGTCATCGAGACCGCCGACAAGGTCGGCCGCTTCCTCCTCGCCGTCGGCCAGGAGTGGCCGGCCGGTGCGCAGGCCGGGATCGTCGAGCTCAACGGCGGGCCCGCCCTGGTGTTCAGCGTCGACGGGAAGGTGGACACCGTCTTCCAGACCGAGGTCGCCGACGGGGCGATCCGGTGCGTCTACATCATCCGCAACCCGGACAAGCTGGCCGGCGTGCGCCCGGCCTGAGGCCCTTCCGTTCGCATCACCCCGGGTCCCTCCCGGGGTGATGCGTGTTGCCGTGGCTCACGGCGGCACGAACGTCCCGTGAACGCTCTGCGGCAGTGCGTCGTTCCGCACGGTGACGGGGCGAGGATTGGTCTTGACCAAGGTGGTTCGCCGTCCTAAGGTCTGAACGATAAGGCAGGAACCTTTAATAAATAACGTCGGGGAAAACAAGCCACCGGGCGGATGCGGAGGACAGGGTGGGGACCACGCAGCTGGAATCGGTGCAGGAGCCGAAGTACTGGCACCTCAAGACCTTGCTCAGTGAGGCGCTCGACTCGGACTTCGCGGTGGGTGAGGTACTGCCCAACGAGCGGGACCTCGCCGCGCGTTTCGGTGTCGCCAGGGCGACGCTCCGTCAGGCGCTGGAGCAGCTGGAGCTCGAAGGCCGGCTGCAGCGACGCCGCGGTGTGGGCACCACCGTCGCACCGCCCCGGGTCAAGGTGGCCGTGACCACCGCACCGCACGGCCGGCCGGGCAGCGACCCCGACGAGGCGTGGCAGCCGCTCGACTGCGCCATGGACCCCGTGCCCGCCTCGGTCGCCGTGCTGCTGGGCATGGAAGCCGACGAGCCCGTGCATGTGGTGCGCCGTATCCGGGTCGCCCACGGGCAGGCCGTGGCGGCCGAGCTGCTGTACGTACCGGCGGGGTCCGTGCCCGAACTCTCCGCCATCGAGGCGCCGTCCGGGCCTGTCAGGGCGCGGAGCGTCCTGCGGGAACTGCACCGGCTCGACCTCGACGGCCAGGACCGCTCGGTCGAGCTCGGTTCGGCGCGGGCGGACGACGCCAGGGAACTCGACCGGCTGCCCGGGGCCCCGGTCCTCGTGGTCACCACCCGGTATCTGGCCGCCGCCGGCACGGCAGCGGTCTCCGTCGCCACCTACAGGGCGGACACCTGCCGGCTCACCTTCGGGGACTCGGGTGCGCTGGAGATCAGTCACGAGGAGCAGGAGCGCAAGGCCTCCTGACACCGGGCGCTCGCCACCCGTCCATCGCCCAGGCCAGGCCCGGCCCGCTCAGCGACGGGCCGTCACCGTCCCTTCCACGGCGAAGAGTTGCTCCTCGACATGGTCCAGCGCCAGCCGCAGCGCGCCGGTGGCGACGGCCGCCTCACCGAGGAGCGACAGGGTCACCCGGGGCGGCCGCAGACAGTAGCGGGCGAGCTCGTCGCGGAGCGGGTCGAGGACACCGTCAAGACCGGCGGCCCACCCGCCGATCACCACGAGCTCCGGATCGAGCGCCAGCACCAGAGCCGCGACATCGTGCACCAGCCGCTGTATGAACCGCTCGACGGCTGCCCGCGCCCCGGCGTCGCCGAGCCTGGCCTTGGCGAAGACCTCGGCGACCGCATGCTCGTCCAACGGGTCCAGCGGGGTGTCCGTCGTGGAGAGCAGATGCTCCGGGGTGACCTCACGGCCGAGGAGATGCAGCGCCCCGATCTCTCCGGCGGCCCCGCCGAACCCACGGTGCAGCCTCCCCCCGATGAGTGACCCGGCGCCGGGGCTCAAGCCCGCCAGAACGAAGACGATGTCGTCGGACTCCGTCGCCGCGCCCTTCCAGTGTTCGGCCACGGCCGCCGCGTTGGCGTCGTTCTCCACCAGGACGGGGCACCGGAAGGAACGCCGCAGCCTTTCGCCGAGCGCGAGACCGGTCCAGCCCGGCAGGGCCGTGCCAAGACGCACGGTGCCGTCCGCCTCCACGATGCCCGGACTGCCCACGCCCACCGCGCGCAAGCTGCTGCGCTGCACACCGGTGCGCCGCAGCACATCGGCGATCATGCCTCTGACCTGGTCGAGCCTGTCATCCGCGCACGCCGTCTCGGAGACGTCCCGCGATCCCGCGCCGACGATCCTGCCGTCGAGCCCGGACAGCAGGGCGGATATCCGGTGCGGGCCGATCTCGATGCCCAGCAGGTGCCCGGCCTCCGCACGGAACCTGAAGCGCCGCGCGGGCCGGCCCTGACGCCTGGCCCCGCTCTCGTCGGGCAGGGCCTCCACCACCAGCCCGGCCGCGATGAGCCCTTCGACGACACCTTCGACCGTGGGACGCGACAGACCTGTGATCCGGGTCAGGTCGGTGAGCGTGGGCGAATCCGCCCCGCGCAGAGCGTGCAGCACCACCGCGGAATTGATCCTCCGCAGCAGCGACGGGTCCCCACCGGTCAGCCTGCTCACCGTGTGTCCTCCCAGGTCGTGCCCATGTCTGCCGGATCGTACTCGCTGACCCCGACCTCGGCGACCAGCACCCACACAGACCCAACCGGAACCACTCCCGGCCACCCGCCGCCCGCCACTCCACGCCGGCGTCAGCGTGGAGACACGAAGCCGGACTCGTAAGCCGCGATCACCGCTTGCGTACGATCCCTGGCCCCCAACTTTGCGAGGACCGCGCTGACATGTGTCTTCACGGTCTCCACGCCCACGATCAGTTCGGCGGCGATCTCCGCGTTCGACCGGCCCCGTGCCATCAGGCGGAGCACTGCCGCCTCACGCTCGGTGAGCGCCGCCCGTTCCATGGCGTCGCGCGCCCTGCTCGTGCCGTAGTCCGCAGCGAGCTGCCGGACCGCGGCGGGAAACAGCAGCGACTCACCCTCGGCCACGAGCCTCACCGCGTGGACGATCTCCGCGGGCCGGGCTCGCTTGAGCAGAAAACCGTCCGCCCCCGCGCGCAGAGCCTCGTACACGTACTCGTCGTTCTCGAAGGTGGTCACCACCAGAATCTTCGGCGGATCGGCAACGGTGCGCAGTACCGCTCGGGTAGCCTCGATCCCGTCCATCAGGGGCATGCGCACATCCATGGCCACGACGTCGGGCCGAAGCCGACCGACGAGGGGGATCACGGCGGCGCCGTCGGCCGCCTCGCCCACCACCTCGATGTCGCCCTGCGCTTCCAGGACCGCGCGGAGCCCTGCGCGCACCAGAGGTTCGTCGTCGACCAGAAGCACGGTAACCGGCATCCGATCAGCCTATGGGATCCAGTGGAAGGGTCGCCCGCACGATCCATTCCCCTTTGTGCGGGCCCGTCATGGCCTTGCCGCCCAGCAGAGCGGCCCGCTCCCGGATACCTCGCAGCCCGCTGCCGCTGCCCGGGCCGCGCGACGAAGCCCCCAGCGGATTGGCCACCTCCAGCTCCAGCCTCTCCTTCGCCACGGCGATCCTCACCCGTACGGGAACGGTGCCGGCGTGACGCAGCACATTGGTGAGCGATTCCTGCAGAATCCGGTAGCCCTCGCGTGACACAGGGCCGGGGAGCAGACCCAGTGCCCCGGTCATCTCTACGTCCATCTTCACACCGGAGCCGCGAGCCGATTCCAGCAGCCGGTCGGCCTCGGCCAGGGTGGGGTGGGCCCCGGCGGGAAGGTCGGATTCCCTCAGCACGCGCAGGACTCGCTCCAGATCGTCCAGCGCCTGCCGACCCGTCTCCTCGATGGCGGTCAACGCTCGCTCGGTGAACTCTGCGCTGCCGGCTGTCCGGGCGGCGCCTGCCTGTACCACTGCGACCGTCAGCGCGTGCCCGATCGAATCATGGAGCTCGCGCGCTATCCGATTACGCTCCAGCAGCTGCTCGGTGCGCTCTTCCAGCGCGGTCATCCGCTCGGTCGGTGACGGTCCCAGCAGCCCACGGGCCGCTGCCGTGGCCACTTCGCCGCACAGGACGACCCATCCGAGAAGTACCAGGATCGGTAGGGGCGCGAGCAGCGCGCACAGCCACCGCACTTCGAGGAAGCCGGTCAACCACCCGAGGCTCGGATCCGCGCCTGCCGAGGTCCGGATGAGGTCGAGCGTCGTGACCGGCAGCCAGACGGTGGCGAAGCCTGCTGCGGCTGTGAGGAGCAGCCTGACCTCCAGCCAGGCCACGGTGCGCCAACGGTCCGCCCATGTGGCCGCGGGCGCCGCGGATATCGAGGGGCCGGCCCGGCTGCTTTCGCCGGGTGTGAGGAGGAACTGCGCCTGTGCGCCCTCGACGAGGCGGACTGGTGGCAGCAGACCGATCGGAATCGCGAAGACGAACGGCATCGGCATCCAGGCGGTGTCGATGGCGATGAACATCCACACACTGACGACGGCGGCAGGAATGAGCAGATGCAGCCAGCGGCTGTACGTGACAGGCGCGGCCAGCGGCCCGAGAAAGTGGCGCATGCCGTCATCGTCTCAGCGCAGGGTCACGGACGGTTCCCCCGAGCGAGGGAGACGAACCACCCTGGCGGGGGAGGATTCCACCGAGGGTTGGGAGCCAGCCTTGGGTCATGACCAGCATCGACGTCGACGAACTGACCAAGGACTACGGGTCCACGAAGGCGGTTGACCGGCTCACGTTCAGTGTGCGCCCCGGCCGCGTGACGGGCTTTCTCGGCCCCAACGGCGCGGGCAAGTCCACCACCATGAGACTCGTCCTCGGCCTGGACCGGCCCACATCCGGCACCGCCACCGTCGGTGGGCACCCGTATGCGACGCTGGGAGCCCCGTTGCACCGGGTCGGCGCCCTGCTCGATCCACAGGCGGCTCATGGCTCACGTACGGCGCGTGACCACCTTCTCGCTCTCGCGGTGAGCAACGGCATAGCCGCCCGCAGGGCCGACGAGGTCCTGGGGGAGGCCGGGCTCGAGGCGGTTGCCGGGCGGAGGATCAAGACGTTCTCGCTCGGAATGCGCCAACGCCTCGGGGTCGCGGCCGCGTTGCTGGGCGAGCCGGATGTGGTGATGCTCGACGAACCGTCGAACGGGCTGGATCCGGAAGGCATCATCTGGATCCGTGAGCTCATGCGAAGCATGGCCCGGGAGGGACGCACCGTCCTGGTCTCCAGCCACCTGATGAACGAGACCTCGTCATTCGCCGACCACCTGATCGTCCTCGGCCGAGGACGGCTGCTCGCGGATCTGCCGATGCGGGAGTTCCTCGACTCCCGCAGCCGGCCCGGTGTCCGGCTACGCACCTCCGAAGACACTCGGCTCCGGGAGGCCGTGATCCGCAAGGGATACGTGCCGGTGCGGGAGGAGGACGGGTGCTGGACGGTCGACGGGGCAAAGGCGGAGGAGATCGGCGCGGCAGCCGCGGCCGAAGGGATCCCCCTGCTCGAACTCACCGACCCGCGGACCACCCTGGAGGATGCCTACCTGGATCTCACCGCAGACGCATCAGAGTTTGAAGCGGTCGCACCGCTCACGGCACAGGAGGCCTGACCACCGTGACCACCTCGACGAAGGCCGTGCTGCACTCCGAATGGATCAAGATCAGATCAGTGCGGTCCATCGTGTTCTCGCTCATAGCGGTATTCGCTGTAACGCTTGCCGTCACCGTGCTCACGTTCGCCACCGTGGGTCGCGCGGAGGCGAACAACCCCGACCATGACCTGCTGTTCTCCGCCTTCTACGCGCTGAACTTCGGGCAGATCGCGGCGCTGAACTTCGGGGCGACGGCCCTGTCCTCGGAGTTCGTGAACGGCGTTCTGCGTCAATCCCTCTCGGCCGTCCCCCGGCGAGGCCTTCTCTATGCCGCGAAGATATCGGTGATCGGCGGACTCGCCCTCGCCATCGGGATGGTCACCAGCTTCGCGGCGTTTCTGGTGGGGCAGATGTTCATGGGGGAGTATGCGATAGGCCTGGGTGACACCGGCGCGCTGCGCGCTTCGTTCGGCGGCGGAATCTATCTTGCGCTGATCGCCCTGCTCGCCGCCGGTCTCACGACGGTGTTGCGCAGCGCCGTCGCCGTGCTCAGCACGCTCATTCCCTTCCTGTTGATCGTCTCCTTCGTCGTCGGAGATGTCGCCGGGGACATCGTCCGGTATCTGCCCGATCAGGCGGGGCAGCTGGTGCTCCACCAGAATCCGGAAGGGAGTCTCGGCGCCTGGGGAGGCTTGGCGGTCACCGCCGTGTGGGCGGGGGCTGCGCTGGTCGCCGGCTGGTGGACCCTGCGGACGAGAGATGCCTGAGGGAGGGCGAGGGGCGAGTCGAGGCGCGGGCGTCGGCAGGCGGAAGGAGCCCGGTTTCCGGCATCGGAGGCGGGTGGGGAGACCCGGCAGGCACCATGTGTCAGTGGCAGACGGTTTACTGACGGTATGACCACCGCACATCACCTCCGCCTCATCGACGGGATGCGCACCCAGGACTTTCCCTCGGAGCGGGTTCCGACGGGCTCGGGAATCAGCGGGCCCGGCTACCACACGGCGCTCCTCCTCGGTGAGGACGACCACGGGGAGGGGGACGAGGCGGATCGGCTCGCATTACAGGCGCAGTGCCTGGCGGAGCACGATGCCCTGCTCTCGCTGCTCACCCTGCGCTGGGGCGAACCGCAGAGGATCAGCCTCTGGAGCGCACAGGAGCGGATGATGGCGGGGGAGGTGATAGCCGAGCCCTGGGCCGAGCCTGTCGCGAGTTGTGAGCATCTGCCGCTCTGGTGGGCACAGGACCGGTGGATCGCCGTCGTGCTCTACCTGGAGGAGGACGGGCCCGGCTGTGAGTTGGGCGTGCTGGTGACCGTGGTCGACCCGCCCTGAGGGCTCCGGGTCGGCCGTGGTTCCGGGGTGCCGGCCGGGCCGACCGCCGCCAGCAGCCGCGCGTACTCGTCCGCCATGGTGGCCACGGTCCAATGGGCGTTCAGGCCGCTCGGGTTGGGCAGCGCCCATACGCGGGCTCCGCCGATCGTCCGCTCCTGCGGGCCGATCCGGGCCCGGCGTTCGCCGAAGGCCGTGCGATAGGCGGTGACTCCGACCACGGCCAGCCACAGCGGGCCCAGCTCTTCCACCTTGGCCGACAGGACCCGTCCCCCCGCACGGAATTCCTCCGCTTCCAGCTCGTCGGCGCGTGCCGTGGCCCTGGCCACCACATTGGTGATGCCAAGGCCGTAGCCCGGAAGCTGATCCTGTTCCGAGGGTTTCAGCTGCCGGGGTGTGAATCCCGACCGGTGGAGCACCGGCCAGAACCGGTTGCCGGGATGGGCGAAATGGTGGCCCGTGGCGGCGGTCATGAGGCTCGGGTTGATTCCGCAGAACAGCACACGCAGACCGCCCGCGACCACGTCGGGTACGACGCGATCGCGGGCAGCCAGGAGCTCCTCGGGGGTCATCCGGCGGTGGAGGGGGCCGTCACCGTCAGAGAATGGAGCCGGGGGTGTACGCGGCGGCTTCCGGGTGCTGCTTGGTGATCTCCTCGATCCGGGACACCAGGACGGCGATCTGGTCGCCGGCCGCACCGGTGAACGAGAGCTTGTCGGCCATCAGGGCGTCCAGCTCACCGCGGTCGAGCGGGATCCGGTCGTCGGCGGCCAGCTTGTCCAGCAGTTCGTTGCGCTCGGCGCCCTGTTCCCGCATGGCGAGGGCCGAAGCGACCGCGTTCTCCTTGATGGCCTCGTGCGCGACCTCACGGCCCACACCGGCCCGCACCGCGCCCATCAGCACCTTGGTCGTGGCGAGGAAGGGGAGGTAGCGGTCCAGCTCACGCGCGACGACCGCGGGGAAGGCGCCGAACTCGTCGAGCACGGTGAGGAAGGTCTCCAGCAGGCCGTCGAACGCGAAGAAGGCGTCCGGCAGCGCGACCCGGCGGACCACGGAGCAGGACACATCGCCCTCGTTCCACTGGTCGCCCGCCAGCTCGCCCGTCATCGACGCATAGCCGCGCAGGATCACCATCAGGCCGTTGACCCGCTCGCAGGAGCGCGTGTTCATCTTGTGCGGCATCGCGGACGAGCCGACCTGGCCCGGCTTGAAGCCCTCGGTCACCAGCTCGTGTCCGGCCATCAGCCGGATGGTCTTGGCGACCGACGAGGGCGCGGCGGCCAGCTGCACCAGCGCGGTGACCACGTCGTAGTCGAGGGAGCGGGGGTAGACCTGGCCGACGGAGGTGAAGGCGTGGGCGAAGCCCAGGTGCTCGGCGACGCGCTGCTCCAGGTCGGCGAGCTTGCCCGCGTCACCGCCGAGCAGGTCCAGCATGTCCTGCGCCGTGCCGACCGGCCCCTTGATGCCGCGCAGCGGATAGCGGCCCAGCAGGTCCTCCAGCCGCCCGTACGCCACGAGCAGCTCGTCCGCCGCGGTGGCGAAGCGCTTGCCGAGCGTCGTCGCCTGCGCGGCGACGTTGTGCGAACGGCCCGCCATCACCAGCTCGCCGTACTCCGCCGCCTGCCGGCCCAGCCGCGCCAGGACGGCCACCGTGCGGTCGCGCATCAGCTCCAGCGAGAGCCGGATCTGCAGCTGCTCGACGTTCTCGGTGAGGTCCCGGGAGGTCATGCCCTTGTGGACCTGCTCATGGCCGGCGAGCGCGTTGAACTCCTCGATCCGCGCCTTCACATCGTGCCGGGTCACCTTCTCGCGCTCGGCGATCGAGGCGAGGTCGACCTGGTCGATCACGCGCTCGTAGTCGGCCGGGGCCGCGTCGGGTACCTCGATCCCGAGGTCCTTCTGAGCGCGCAGCACCGCCAGCCACAGCTGGCGTTCCAGCTTCACCTTCTGCTCGGGGGACCAGAGGACGGCCAGCTCCGTGGAGGCATAGCGGCCGGCCAGGACATTGGGGATGCGAGGCTTCGCAGACACAGCAGTCACGTGTCCGGAGTTTACCGGCCGTCCATACGAGGTCCGAACCGTCGGCCTGATGTAGGAAGCTCCAGGTCAGAGGTGATGCGTCACTCCCGCGGTGACAGCCGCAGGGTGATCCGGTCGAACAGCTCGGTCAGCGGCTCGCCGATGTCACGGCCGAACTCGGTCAGTCCGTAGGTGACCTGGGGCGGCGTCGTCGGGGCGACCTCCCGGCGGACCAGACCGTCCTCGACCAGTGCGCGCAGGGTCTGGGCGAGCATCTTCTCGCTGATGCCTCGGATGCTCTCGCGCAGTTCGTAGAAGCGCAGGTCGCTGCCGCGCAAGGAGATCAGCACCCAGATGCCCCACCTGCTGGTCACATGGTCGACCACGTCGCGCGCCGGGCAGTCGGTGTGAAACACGTCATACCGCTTGCCTGTCCCGACCGCCCTGTCCTGCATGCCTTCTGTCATGTCATGAACTTACCTCGAGGTATGTCCTTACCAAAAGTAAGCCTCAGCTCCTAGCGTGACGGCCACGGACGACATACGGACGTCGTTCACATCCCGACGAGGAGCAGAACATGATCGTGGTGACCGGAGCCACCGGAAACATCGGCCGACCGTTGACGCAGGCGCTGACCGAGGCGGGAAGGCATGTGACAGCCGTGTCGCGGCACACGGCGACGGTGCCGAACGGGGCCCGCCATGTGGCGGCCGACCTGGCCGAGCCCGCCGGTCTCAAGCCCGCGCTGGACGGGGCGGACGCGTTGTTCCTGCTGCTGTCGGGCGACCTGCACGCCGTTGGGGCCAACCCCGCCGACATCATCGCGGAAGCCGCGGCCGCAGGGGTACGCCGGGTCGTCCTGCTCTCCACGCTCGGCGTGGTGACCAGGCCCTTCGGCACCACGCGGGTCGCGATGCGCGCCCTTGAGGACACGCTGCGGGAGTCCGGCCTCGAATGGTCCGTCCTGCGGCCGGGCGGCTTCGCCTCCAACGCCCTGTGGTGGGCGGATTCCGTCCGCGGACAGCAGGTCGTGCACGCGCCCTTCGGGGACATCGGGGTGCCGATCATTGACCCGGCGGACATCGCGGCGGTCGCGGCCGCCTGCCTGCTGGATGACCGGCACAACGGCGGTGTGTACGAGCTGACCGGCCCGGAGGTGATCACTCCGCGCCAGCAGACGGAGGCCATCGCCGCCGCGCTGGGTTCGCCGGTGACGTTCCATGAGCTCACCCGGGATGAGGCCAGGGCAGCCATGGCCCGGAGCATGCCGGTGGAACTCGCCGATGACACCCTCGACATCATCGGCTCGCCGACCCCGGCCGAACTGCACGTGAGCCAGGACGTCCAGCGGGTCACCGGCCACGCTCCGCGGACCTTCGCCGACTGGGCCGTACGCAACGTGGCCGCGTTCCGCCGAGGCGGAGACGTGGCCTGACGAGTGCCAGGTCAGCCGTCCAGGCGGCGCCAGCCGGTCACCGGTCCTGGCGTCGCCCCGTCCGCCGGAGTGATCCAGAACGCCTTGCCCAGCTCCGCGTCGAAGTGCGCGCCGGCCCGGCCGTCGCCTGACGAGCGGCCGGTCAGCCGCCGTCCTATCCAGGGCAGCAGATGCTGCTTGGCGAACCGGGCGTCGTCGATGCGTCGCCGCGTCCACCGCGCCGGCGGGGACTCCGGCAGCGGGGTCCGCCAGTCGCTCTCGGCCGGCAGGCCCAGCGTCTGCCAGACCGCCTCCGCGACCCGGCGATGGCCATCGGCCGTCAGGTGCAGCCGGTCCACGTCCCACATCCGCTGGTCTCCCAGCGACGCCGCGCCGTACAGATCGGTCACCCGTGCGCCATGGCGCTCGGCGAGGTCATCGACCAGCGAGAACAGCTCCTCCATCCGCGGGCGGAAGCGTTCCATCACGGGGCCGTTCCGGCCGGGGCTGCGCATCAGCACCAGGGTCTTGCACGACGGCGCGAGACGCTCCACCGCCTCCTCCAGTCGGCCGCGGACCATGCCCATGTCGCACTTCGGGCGCAGGGTGTCGTTGAGTCCGCCGACGAGTGTGATCACGTCCGGCTGCAGCGCGGCGGCGACCTCGACCTGCTCGTCCACGATCTGGCCGATGAGCTTGCCCCGTACGGCGAGATTGGCGTACCGGAAGCCGGGTGCGCGGGCCGCGAGCCGGGAGGCGAGGACGTCGGCCCAGCCGCGGTAGGAACCGTCGGGCAGCAGGTCCGACATGCCCTCGGTGAAGGAGTCGCCGACCGCGACAAGACTGGTGTAGGAGGCATTCAGTTCCATGGCGCTGCCGATCGTACCGCGACAGGCCCCGTCACCCGTGGGTGGCGGGACCTGTCGGCGGACCGGGCGTCAGCGGGTCCTGGGCCTGCCCACCAGTTCGCGCAGCACGTCCTCCATCGTGACCATGCCGGCCAGCCGGCCGTCCTCGTCGAGCACGGCCGCCAGATGCGTACGGCTGCGTCGCAGTGCCGTCAGCACATCGTCCAGCGGTGTCGCCGCACGCACCCGGGCGATCGGCCGCAACGCCGTCACGGGGAAGGGCACATCACGCGGCATGGCGTCCAGGGCGTCCTTCACATGGAGGTACCCGACGATGCGCTGCTCGCTGTCCGTCACCGGGAAGCGCGAGAAGCCGGACTCGTGCGAGAGCCGCTCCAGCTCCTCGGGGGTCGTGCCGACCCGGGTGTAGAGCACCCGGTCGACCGGAAGGACCACGTCCTTCACCGGACGCCGGCCCAGTTCCAGCGCGTGCCGCAGACGGTCCGCCGAGCGGTCGTCGACGAGCCCGGAGTCCTCGGCGTCCTTGACGAGGCGTGCCAGTTCGTCGTCGGAGAAGGTCGCGGAGACCTCGTCCTTGGTCTCCACCCGCAACAGCTTGAGCAGCGTGTTCGCGAAGGTGTTGATCGTGAAGATCACCGGCTTCAGGGCCCTGGCGAGCGTCACCAGGGGCGGTCCGAGCAGCAGAGCGGTGCGGGCCGGCTCGGCCAGCGCGATGTTCTTCGGCACCATCTCGCCCAGCAGCATGTGCAGATAGGTCGCCGCCGTCAGCGCGATGACGAACGAGATAGGATGTACGAGCCCGTGCGGCACGCCCACCCCGTCGAAGACGGGCTCCAGCAGATGGGCGATGGCGGGCTCGGCGACGATACCCAGCACCAGCGTGCAGAGCGTGATGCCCAGCTGCGCCGCCGCGAGGAGCGCCGACACATGCTCCAGGCCCCAGATGACGCTGCGGGCCCTTCGGTCACCGGCTTCGGCCGCGGGCTCGATCTGACTGCGGCGTACGGAGATCAGCGCGAACTCCGCGCCGACGAAGAAGGCGTTGACGACCAGGGTGAGCAGACCGATGAAGAGCTGGACGGCGATCATCGGTCGTCCTCCGCCGGGTCGTCGTCGGCACCCGGAAGCGGGGCGTGCAGCAGAGCACGCGCCGCGCGGTGGCCCGAGGCGTCGACCACGTCGATGCGCCACCCCGTGAGCTCGACGGAGTCACCGACGACCGGGATGCGGCCGACCTCCGTCGCGATCAGACCGGCCAGCGTCTCGTACGGCCCGTCCGGTACCCGCAGTCCGATCGTGCGGAGCTGGTCCGTGCGGGCCGCGCCGTCGGCCGACCAGAGGGTGCGTCCGTCCGCGTCCTCGCCCGCGGCCGCCAGGTCGGGGGTCTCGTGCGGGTCGTGCTCGTCCCGCACCTCGCCGACGACTTCCTCCACGATGTCCTCCAGCGTCACGACTCCCGCCGTGCCGCCGTACTCGTCGATGACGACGGCCATGGCCAGCTTTCCGGAGAGCCGGTCCAGCAGGCGGTCCACGGTGAGTGTCTCGGGCACGAGCAGCGGTTCACGCAGCATGTCCGACACCCGCTTACGGGGCCGCTGGTCCGCCGGAACGGCCAGTACGTCCTTGATGTGCGCGACGCCGACGACCGTGTCCAGGCTGCCCCGGTAGACGGGGAAGCGGGAGAGGCCGGTCGCCCGGGTGGCGTTCGCGACGTCCTCCGCGGTCGCCAGCACGTCGAGGGCGGTGACCTGGACCCGGGGGGTCATGACGTTCTCCGCGGTCAGTTCGGACAGGTTGAGGGTGCGTACGAAGAGTTCGGCGGTGTCCGCCTCCAGCGCGCCCTCCTTCGCGGAGTGGCGCGCGAGTGCGACCAGCTCCTGCGGACTGCGTGCGGAGGCGAGTTCCTCGGCCGGTTCGAGGCCGAAGCGGCGCACGATCCGGTTGGCGGTGTTGTTGAGGTGGCTGATGAAGGGCCGGAAGACCGCTGTGAACGCGCGCTGCGGCGTCGCGACCGTGCGGGCGACGGCGAGCGGGGAGGAGATCGCCCAGTTCTTCGGGACGAGTTCACCGATCACCATCAGCACCACGGTGGACAGAGCCGTGCCGATCACCAGGGCCAGCGATGAGGACACACCGGGCGAGAGCCCGGTCGCCTCCACAGGTCCCCGGATGAGCTTGGAGATGGACGGCTCGGAGAGCATGCCCACCACCAGGTTGGTGACGGTGATGCCGAGCTGCGCGCCGGAGAGCTGATACGTGAGGCTGCGTACGGCCTTGAGCGCTCCCGCAGCACCACGGTCACCCCGCTCGACGGCGCGTTCGAGATCGCCGCGCTCCACGGTGGTCAGGGAGAACTCGGCCGCCACGAAGGCGCCGCAGGCGAGGGCGAGCAGCAGCGCCACGAGCAGCAGGAGCACTTCGGTCATCGGTTCACCTCCGTCCCATGATCGGGCAGGGGCAGAGGCTTCGCTCGATGTCGGCGGTATCTACTACTGGGGGGCTCGCCCATGGGCGGACGCTCACACCTTTCGAAAGGGTCGGACGGTCGAGGATCCATAGTAAAGGATAGGCAAAATCCACTGTATGGCGGGCGGCCACTCCGTCGTGGTCGTCGCTGATGCTGGTGCCCTCCGCGGCCTCGGCCCAGAAGCGCAGCACGCTGTCGGTGTCGGACGGGGTGGCGCGGCGGATGCGGAGATCAGTCATGACACGAGCCAATCAGAGCGCGGGGGAAAACAGCGAACCTCATTCGCCCCGCTGCTGCTGTGCCGTCCCGCTCCCCTTGCGGGTGCTAGCGCACGCGCGCTAGCGTAAGGGCGTGCCCAAGACTCAGCTGAACGTTCGTGTGGACGAGGCCACCGCCGAGGCGGCGCGACAGCGCGCGCTGCAGCGGGGGATGAGCGTGAACCGCTACATAGAGGAGCTGGTCAAACAGGATGCGGGCGAGGTGGGACACACCTTCGTCGAGGCCGCGGCCGACTTCATGAAGCAGTACGAGTCGGTGTTCGCCGAAGAGTTCGGCCCGGAGCGCGAAGGCACCCGTTGAACCTGCAGATCGACCTTTCGTGGCTGCTCATGGTCGCGGAGCACAAGACGCCAGGTGACCCGCAGGTCGTCGACTGGGGCGCGCTCGTCGCCGCCGTCAGCCGGCACGAGGCGGAGATCTTCGGTAGCCCCGTCTACAGCGACCCCCACTCCAGGGCGGCCGCCCTGTTGCAGCTGCTCCTCCATGTGCCCGCGCTCGAACACTCCAACGCGATGTTCGCCTCCGCCGTCGCCTACGGCTATCTCGTCGCCTCGGGGCTGAAGGTCATCACCTCTCCCGAGCAGGTGCGCGACCTCGCCCGGCTGGTGAAGGAGGGCAAGGCCGACGTCCGGATCATCGCCGACGAGCTGCGCCGTTGGAGCCTGTGACCCGCGTCCCTCAGGCGGCCTGGGAGCCCGGCTCAGCCGCCGCTCCCGAGGTTCCCGCCGAGCTCCGGTGCCAGCCAGTCCGCAGCCCGCGTCCGGAAGACCCCGGGATCCAGCGCACCCGCGCCGGCCGGCACCGCCCCGAGCAGCGGGACGCCGGCGGCGACCGGCAGGTCGTCGACGTTGCACCGTGAGGCCAGATCGGGATCGGCCGGCATGCTCCCCACCACCACCCCGGGACACGTGAGACCACGGGTGCGCAGCGCCTCCGTCGTCAGCGCGGTGGCGTTCAGGGTGCCAAGACCCGCAGGGGCCACCACCAGCACGGGAGCCGCCATCAGCCGCGCGGCGTCCGCGAGCGTGGCCCCCTGCTCGTCGTAGCGGACCAGCAGCCCGCCCGCGCCCTCGACCAGCACCAGGTCGTGCTCGGTCGCCAGCTTCTGGGCTGCCTCCGCGATCTCGTACGGGCGTACGGGCGCGAGACCCGCTCGGCGTGCCGCTGTCTCCGGGGCCAACGGCTCCGGGAAACGGGCCAGTTCGACGGCGGTCACATGGGCGCCCGCCAGCCGTGCCACCTCGGCGGCGTCTCCGGCCTCCTCCGGTGCGAGACCCGTCTGTGCGGGCTTGAGCACCGCGACCCGACGGTCACGGAACGCGGCCGCCACCGCCGCTGTCACGATCGTCTTGCCGATCTCGGTGCCCGTCCCGGTCACCACGAGGATCGTCATCTCAGCCCTCCCTCGCCGAGGCGCACACGGCCCGGCAGATCCGTGTCACATCGTCATCACCCGTCACATACGGCGGCATCGTGTACACGAGGTCGCGGAACGGGCGCAGCCACACGCCCTCGCGGACCGCGGCCCGTGTCGCGGCCTCCATGTCCACCTCGTGATCCAGCTGTACGACGCCGATCGCGCCCAGCACCCGGACGTCCCGTACGCCCGGCAGACCGGCCGCCTCCGCGAGACCCCGGCGCAGACCGTCGCCGATCCGCTTCACCTCAAGATCCCAGTCCTGGCTCAGCAGGAGATCCACGGAGGCGCAGGCCACCGCCGAGGCGAGCGGATTGCCCATGAACGTCGGACCGTGCGCCAGCACCGGCACATCGCCGCTCGAAATGCCCTCGGCCACCTCGGAGGTGCACAGGGTGGCCGCCAGCGTCAGGTAGCCGCCCGTCAGCGCCTTGCCGACACACATGACATCGGGTGACACCCCGGCGTGGCCGGCCGCGAACAGCTGCCCGGTACGGCCGAATCCCGTCGCGATCTCGTCGAACACCAGCAGGACGTCGTTCGCGTCGCACGCTTCGCGGAGCACCCGCAGATACGCGGGGGAGTGGAAGCGCATGCCGCCGGCGCCCTGGACCACGGGCTCCACGATCACCGCTGCCAGCTCGTGGGCATGGGCGGCCACCAGCTCGCGCAGATGCGCCACGTACGCGTCGTCGGGCTCGGCGTCGAAGCCGTCCGGCGGGGCGTCCGCGAAGATCTGCCGGGGGAGGGAACCCGACCACAGCTCGTGCATCCCGCCCTCGGGGTCGCACACCGACATCGGCTGCCAGGTGTCCCCGTGATACCCGCCGCGCCAGGTCATCAGCCGGTGCTTGGCGGGCCGCCCCGCCGAACGCCAGTACTGCAGGCACATCTTGACGGCGACCTCGACGGAGACGGACCCCGAGTCGGCGAGGAAGACATGCCGCAGCGGCTCCGGAGTGATCTCCACCAGGCGGGTCGCCAGCCGTACGGCGGGCTCGTGCGTGAGCCCGCCGAACATCACATGGCTCATCCGGTCCAGCTGGCCGCGTGCGGCCTCGTCGAGCACCGGATGGCTGTAGCCATGGACCGCCGACCACCAGGACGACATGCCGTCCACCAACTCGCGGTGACCGTGGGCGGGTTCGGCGAGCCGGAGGCGCACCCCCGACGCGGACTCCACCACCAGGGGCTCCTGCCGGCCCGGCATCGGACCGTAGGGATGCCAGACGTGGGCCCGGTCCAGGGCGAGGAGTTCGGCGGGGCGGAGCGGATCAGGCATTGGGCGCGAGGTCCGTCCCCGCACCGCGACGGCGGACCGCCACCAGATCCGTGCGGGCCGCCTGATCCGTACTCCCCGCCGCCAGGACCTCGGACAGCTCCGGGGCGGCCTCGGCGGGCTCCCCGCACGGAGCGCAGCCGCCCTCGTGCGAACCACAGCCGCCTCCGGCGGGCGCGCGGTGCTCGGGGAGCGTCGTCGTGTCCGCGCCCTCCACCTCGAAACCGGCGTCCGCGATCATGTCGAGGTCGGACTGTCCCGACTGGCCCTCGGTGGTGAGGTAGTCACCCAGGAAGATCGAGTTGGCCAGGTTCAGGGCGAGCGGCTGCATCGAGCGCAGATGGACCTCGCGCCCGCCCGCGAGCCGCACCTCGACGTCCGGGCAGACGAACCGGACCATCGCCAGGATGCGCAGGCAGCGCTGGGGCGTGAGGTGCCACTCCTTGGCGAGCGGGGTCCCCTCGATCGGGATCAGGAAGTTCACCGGCACCGAGTCGGGGTCCAGCTCGCGCAGCGAGAACACCACGTCCACCAGATCGGCGTCGGTCTCGCCCATGCCCGCGATCAGCCCCGAGCACGCGGAGAGCCCGGCGGCCTGGGCCTGCTGCACGGTGTCCACCCGGTCCGCGTACGTATGGGTGGTCGTGATCTCCCCGTACGTCCCCTCGGAGGTGTTGAGGTTGTGGTTGTACGCGTCGGCGCCCGCCGACCTCAACCGGTCGGCCTGGCCCTGCGACAGCAGGCCGAGGCACGCACAGACCTCGACGTCCTCGTGCTGCCCCTTGATCGCCTCGATGGTCTGCGACACCCGGTCGACATCCCGGTCCGTCGGTCCCCGGCCGCTCGCCACCAGACAGACGCGCTTGGCGCCACCGGCCACCCCGGCGGCGGCGGCCTGCGTCGCCTCGTCCGGCTTCAGCCAGGTGTACTTGAGGATTCCGGCCTTGGAGCCGAGCCGCTGCGAGCAGTACGAGCAGTCCTCGGGGCAGAGCCCGGACTTCAGGTTCACCAGATAGTTGAGCTTGACGCGCCGGCCGAACCACTGGCGGCGTACCTTGCCGGCCGCGGCCACCACGTCGAGCAGGTCGTCGTCCGAGGTCGCCAGTACGGCGAGCGCTTCGTCACGGGTCGGCAGTTCGCGCCGCAGCCCCTTGTCCACCAGCGTATTCAGCAGGTCCATGGCGTAGATCCTTACGTACGGCACCACGATCGGCCAAGGAGGAACCGGACAGGAGAGGCGGCCGATGCTGTGTGTATTGCCACACCCTGGCCTGTTGCGCACCCGGTTAGGGTCTGTGAGCTGCCTACAAAAAGGACCCGCTCATGTCCTACGCCCCGTTCGACTGGATCGACGACGAGGCCCGGCGCCGCGCCGACGCGGGGCTCGTACGGGCGCTGCGCCCCCGGCCCGCAGAAACGGAGCTGCTGGATCTCGCGAGCAACGACTATCTGGGGCTGAGCCGGCACCCCGAGGTCACATCGGCCGCCGCCGACGCCGCACTGACCTGGGGCGCGGGCGCCACCGGCTCGCGGCTCGTCACCGGTTCCACCGCACTGCACACCGAACTGGAGCGCGAGCTCGCCGACTTCTGCGGATTCGAGGCGGCCCTGGTGTTCTCGTCCGGCTACGCGGCCAACCTCGCCGCCCTCACCGCGCTCACCGGACACGACGGGCTGATCGTGTCCGACGCGGGCAACCACGCCTCGATCGTCGACGGCTGCCGGCTCGCCCGTGCCGCCACCGCCGTCGTCCCGCACGCGGACCCCGAGGCCGTGCGCGAGATGCTCAGGACGCACGACGGGCGGGCCCTTGCCGTGACCGACTCCGTCTTCTCGGTGGACGGCGACGCGGCCCCGCTGGCCCCACTCGCCGAGGTCTGCCGCGACGCGGGCGCCGCCCTCCTGGTGGACGACGCGCACGGCCTGGGCGTCCTGGGGGAGGGAGGCCGCGGCGCGCTCGCGGCTGCCGGGCTCGCGGGCCGCGAGGGGATCGTCGCCACGCTCACCCTGTCCAAGTCGCTCGGCAGCCAGGGCGGAGCGGTGCTCGGCCCCGACCGGGTCATCCGCCATCTGGTCAACACGGCCCGTACGTTCATCTTCGACACCGGCCTCGCACCGGCGGCGGCCGGCGCGGCGCTCTGTGCCCTGCGTCTGCTGCGCCGCGAGCCCGGACGCGCGGCGAGGGCCGGAGCGGTCGCCACCGAGCTGTACGGCCGGCTGACCGCTGCCGGGCTGAGGGCCGTACGCCCCGACGCCGCCGTGGTGTCGGTCCGCGCGCCCTCGCCGGATTCGGCCGTGCGCTGGGCCGCCGACTGCCGTACGGCGGGTCTCTCGGTGGGATGCTTCCGGCCGCCGTCGGTGCCGGACGGGATCTCGCGGCTGAGGCTGACGGCTCGGGCCGACCTCACTCCGGATCAGATCGGCAGGGCGGTGAACACGGTCGTGGCGACAGCGCCGGAGGCGGTCAGCTGACCGGCCGGCCGTGCAGCCCGGAGACGAAGGATGTCCACGCCCTCGCGGAGAAGCGTAGGGGTGGCAGGCCGACGTCCTTGGAGTCCCGTACGGCGAGCTGATCCTGACCCAGCGGCGCGGTTTCCACGCAGTTGTTCATCCCAGTGCTGCGGCTGCTGCGCCGCCACCGGTGCGCGGGGAGTAAGAGACGGTCGGACATCGTGCCCCCCTCGGGCAGTCTGAAGGTTCCGTCAACCACCGCGTCCTGCCGCGGCGATGAGGTCGAGCGAACGCGCGGGCGACAGCGCGTGAGCCTGCATCGTGCGGAAGGCCGAGCTGTACGCCTCGAGGTCTTCTCCCCGCTCCAGATAGAGGCTACTCGTCAAATGGTCAAGAACGACCACATCTAGATCAGAAGTGTTCGGAAAAGAGAGAATTACGAAAGGCCCTGTGAGGCCGATATAGCTCCCGGCCTCGAACGGGAGCAACTGCAGCGTCACATGCGGTAGTTCTGCCGCCCGAGCCAGATGGCGCAATTGTTCCCCCATCACCCGGGGGCCGCCGACCCCCCGCCGTAACACCGCCTCGTCCAGTACGGCGCTGAGCCGCAGCGGCCTGGGTGCGTGCAGGACGCTCTGCCGGGCGAGCCTGACCTCCACCAGGGAGTCGAGTTGTGCGGGCGGCAGGCCGTCCAGCGTGGACCGGGTCACGGCGCGCGCGTAGTCGGCGGTCTGCAGGAGGCCGGGGACCACCGAGGTCTCGAGTGTGCGGGCGGCGACGGCCTGGGACTCCAGGCTGATGAAGTCGCGGTACTGGGGCGGGATGAGGCCGCGATAGGCGTGCCACCAGCCGCTTCCGCCTCCACCGGCCGAGCCGGCGAGCGACTGGAGCAGCGAGCGCAACTGCCGGTCGTCCACGCCGTAGGCGTCGAGCAGCCGGGTCACATCACCGGGTGTCACCCCGGTCGCCCCCGTCTCGATCCGGCTCACCTTCGACTGGTGCCAGCCCAGCATCCCGGCTGCGTCCCGGCTCGTGAGTCCGGAGGTGTGGCGCAGACCGCGCAGTTCCTCCCCGAGCTTGCGACGGCGTACCGCTGGGCCGTTTCGCATGATGGCGTCCTCTCGTTGTACGAAGAGCCGCCCGCGCGGGTCCGGCTCGGAGAGGGGCCAGTGTTACGCCCGTAAAGGGCTCGGGGGGCATAGTTCACCGTAATGAGCGACAGATATATGCATATCTTCGTGGATCGCCGTCATGGAGGGCGGCACGGGTGGCAGTCTGACGCGAAGCACAACCCAGGCCGGCCACGGGGCGGTCGGGTCGGGAAGGGACGGCGTCGCCATGGCAGACCATCAGGAAGCAACCGTCACTCTGCCGAGCGATCCGGCATCGGTCTCGGCGGCCCGCAGATACGTGGGCCGGGTGCTCGCCGAATGGGGCCTCGCCGAGGACGGCGACACCGCCGACACCATCCGGCTGATCGTCTCGGAGCTCGCGACCAACGCCGTTCAGCACACCTTCGGGCAGTCACCGACCTTCACGGTGGACCTCCGCCTCGACCGGGACGTGGAGTTCTATCTCGGAGTGACGGACAGCCACCCGCGCTGG
This sequence comes from Streptomyces sp. NBC_01012, assembly GCF_045162755.1. Taxonomy (NCBI): domain Bacteria; kingdom Bacillati; phylum Actinomycetota; class Actinomycetes; order Kitasatosporales; family Streptomycetaceae; genus Streptomyces; species Streptomyces sp. NBC_01012. The sequence continues at coordinate 6,972,004 of NZ_CP108688.1, forward strand.
CCCCAGCGGCTGCCCGCCGCGGTCCGGCAGGACAACGGCCGCGGCATGGTGATCATCCGGGCCCTGGCCAAGGAGCACGGCGGCAGGCTCGGCGTCTGTTCCACCCCGGACGGCGGCAAGACCGTGTCGATCGCCCTGCCCTGGCCGGTTCCCGCGCAGACCTGACACCTCGCGGGGCTCTCAGGGGGCGGTGGCCCGGCCGAAGCCACTGCGCAGCAGTGCCATCAGCGTCGTCGCCGCAGGGGTGTTCCGCTCGCCACGGTGAGCGATGGAGATCGTCCGCCGGAAAGCGGCCGGCTCCAGGCGCCGCACGGCGAGCGGCGCCGGGGATGTCGCGGCCACCATCTCGGGCACCACCGCCATGCCGATCCCGGCGCTGACCAGGGCGCACACCAGTGCGTAGCCGGGCGACTCGCACACCACGGCGGGGGTGGCCCCCGCCTCGGCCAGCGCACGCTCCACCCCGCGCCGTGGCGGATGCCCGGGCGCGCTGCTGATCAGCGGCCGGCCCGCGAGCTCGGCCACGGGCAACGGCCAGCTGTCCTCGGACAACATCTGGCCGGGCGCGGTGACCAGCACCAGCTCCTCGACGAGCAGCGGCTCGGCGAACACCCCCGCGGGCAGCGGCTCGGTGGCCGCGGGCTCGTACGCATGGGTCAGCGCCAGGTCCGCGTCGCCCGCCGCCACGGCGGCGACCCCCGCGGGCGGTTCGTGGTCCGTGACGGCCAGCTCCACATCGGGGTGGGCGCGCCGGAACGCGGTGAGTACCGGCGGCAGCAGATGGATCCCGGCCGTCACGAACGTGCCGACCCGCAGCCGGCCGCCCGAGAGGCCCGCCAGCCCGGCCAGCTCGTGCCGCGCCCGGTCCATCTCGTCCAGCACACGTCTGGCCCTGCCCGCCAGCAGCTCGCCGGCCGCCGTCAGCCGCGCCCCGCGGTGGTGGCGGACCAGGAGCGCGGCTCCGGCCTCCTTCTCCAGCTTGGCCAGCTGCTGCGAGAGTGCGGGCGCGGTGTAACCCAGCCGCGCGGCGGCGCGGGTGATCGAGCCGGCCTCGGACACCGCCACCAGCGCGGCCAGCCGTGTCGGGTCGTACATTAAGCGTTCCTTTTGGCAGACCCACAAGATTGCAAGTACATGCTAGGGGGCCTGGGCAGGCAGGGTGGGCGCATGGACGCACAGCTGCTCGCCTTTGTCGCCGTGGCCGCCGGGATGGTGGCGCTTCCGGGCGCCGACTTCACCGTGGTCGTACGCAACGCGCTGGCGTCCCGAAGGGCCGGGCTCGCCACCGCGCTGGGAGTCGTCGGCGGACTCGTGGTGCATACCGCGCTGGCCGCAGCCGGCCTCGCCGCCGTACTCGTGACGGTGCCCGTCCTGTTCCGCTCCCTCCAACTGCTCGGTGGGACGTACGTCCTCTACCTCGGGATCAGCGGCCTGTGCGCCATGCGGCGACGGGCACGACGGGCGACCGCCGGAGCCGGCACCGAGGCCGAGGACGAGGCCGAGGACAGGACGCAGCCGGGGCTCGGACGTGCGCTGCGCCAGGGCTTCCTGACCAACGCCCTCAATCCGAAGGCGCCGGTGCTCTTCCTCAGCCTGCTGCCCCAGTTCGTCCCCGACGGGGAGCCGCCCCTGCCCAGGACCGTGCTGCTGGCCTCGGTGGTCGTCCTGCTCGGACTCCTCTGGTTCCCGGCCGTGGCCCTGCTGGTGGACCGGCTGGGCCGGTGGCTGCGCCGGCCGCGTACCACCCGTGCGATCGAGGGTGGCAGCGGCACGGCGCTCACCGCGCTGGGGCTTGTGCTGGTCACGGGGCCCCTGCTGCGCTGAACCGGACGAGGAGGGGCGTCAGGCGACCCTCCCGTACAGGACGCTGCTGGACCAGATCTTCTCCAGCCGCACCACGGCGCCGGTCTTCGGCGAGTGCCAGATCTTCCCGCCGCCGGCGTAGATGCCGACGTGGTACACACCGCTGCCGCCATGGAAAAAGACCAGGTCGCCGCGTTTCCGCTGCGACCTGGAGATATGGCGGGTCTTGTTGTACTGCTGCTGTGCGGTGCGGGGTAGTTGTTTGCCGGCCTTCTTGAACGCGTAGAGCGTGAGCCCGGAGCAGTCGAAACGGCTGGGGCCCGTGGCGCCCCATCTGTAGGGCGCGCCCTTCTTCGAAGCGGCGATCTTGAGTGCCTTCGTCGAATGGGCGGCGGCCTCGGCGTCGTTCACGAAACCGGGGGTCATCATGGTGGTGCCCACGGCGAGTGTCAGAACCGAGGCCGTACCCACCCGGGCGAACAGAGACGGGACATGAACCTGCGCAGTCATGCGCAACCCTTCGTCAGCCGCCTGTGAAGGATGACCTGTCGGGTTCGGGCTGGCGAAGTTGCCCGGCCGCGCGGTGCGGCTTCACCCCGAGGGCCGTCCGGATGACCGGGCGGCCCGATGTGCTCGGGTCCTCCACTCCTGCCGATCCACTTCTGTCGACCAGGCATCCGGACAGCGGCAGGACTCGGCGTCCGCCCGGACCGCCCCGCCGCGGTGGCGGGGGCTTGTCGTCCCAGGGATCTTTACGCATGAACTGTCAGATTTCCTCGCTGAACTGGCCATAAGTGAGAGTCGTCACGACTGATCCGATCGGGTGGACGCGGGCGTTCCCGATCCGTGACGGACATGCCTGACCAGCCGCGCACCAGCAGCGGAGCGACAGATTCCGCTCAGTGTCCGCACCAGTCGCGCAAGTTGGGCCGTCCCTCGGCCGGGGGAGCACCTACGCCGATCGAGCGAGGGAAACTCATCGGCCGACCGGGCGTGTCGAAAAGGCGCCGAAACGCGGGTCAGGTGGCCGATTCGGTCGGCGAAGCGCTCAACTCGACGGGGTGGGTGGCACGGCGACCCGCCCGGCGCGACGCTCGCCGTCCAGCGCCCGCAGCGCCCTTGCCAGCGTGTCCGCGTGGATCCGCGACTCACCCCGCTCATGCATCAACACGAGTGCCTCCCGCAGGGCGGTGGCCCGGGACGCGAGGGCCTGGGCCGCCCGGAGCGCCCCGTAGGTGTCGCTGCCTCGGGCCGGGTTGATGCGGCCGAGCTGGTCGAGCACCTCCAGATAGCAGTCGATGAACTCGGCCTCGGCACGGGTCAGCGCGGGGAGCGGCGGGAACTGGGGTGAGAGCATCGGGCGTTCACCTCGCGGGGTGCGGCGGCTGGGACAGTGTGCGGTTCTGCGTGATGTGATCCACCATTCCGAACGCCAGGGCGGCCGGGGCGTCGAGGATGGTGTCCCGTTCGATGGCTGCGCCGATCTCCTGTGCGGCACGCCCCGTGTGGTGCGCCAGCATCGTGACGAGCAGCTCCCGCTCCCGCTCCAACTCGCGTGCCTGGATGTCGAGATCGGACGGCTGGCCCTGCATCGGCTCGTCCAGGGCGGGTTGCTGGATGACTACCCGGGCGCCGGGCAGGGCATGTCGGCGTCCGGGCGCGCCTGCCGCGAGCAGCACCGCCGCACTTGAGCTCGCCTGGCCGAGGCAGAAGGTCTCCACGTCGCAGGTGAGGAAACGCATCGTGTCGTAGACCGCCGTCATCGCCCTGAAGGTGCCGCCCGGTGAGTTGATGTAGAGGGACAGGGGCCGGTCGGGCTCCGCGTGCTCCAGGTACATGAACTGCGCGATCAGGTCGCTCGCCGCGGTGTCGTCGACGGGTGTGCCGAGAAAGACGATCCGCTCGGACAGCAGCTTCGAATACGGATCCACGCTCCGGGACCCGTAGGCGGTGCGCTCGGTGAACTCGGGCAGGACGTAGCGGGCGGCGGGACGGAACATGGCGGTGCCTCTCCTCGGATCGCAGCGAATCGGCGTACGTACAAAATGTACAGGACGTACAGGACGTACAGGAGGTTAAGATGGGTCCATGGCTTACGAGATTCCGGTGACGCAGGCCCGGGCCGACCTCGCCGAACTGATCAACCGTGTCGTCTACGGGGGTGAACGTGTGGTGGTGACGCGGCACGGAAAGCCTTTGGTCGCCCTGGTATCCGCCGCTGACCTGCAACGACTTGAGGATGACGAGGCGGCGGCGCGGGAGGCGGCGGCCGAGGAGCAGGCGATCAGTTCGGTGTCCTCCTTCGGCTCCGTGTCGTCCGCTCCGGGCGAACGGCACCGCTTCGGGATCGCCGCCGAGCACCATGGCTCCGGGCACGGCGGCTCCGAGTACCGCGGCCCAGAGCACCACGTTTCCGGGCACGGCGGCCCCGAGCGCCGTCGCCCGGAGGACCGGGGGCGCTGACCCCGTCCGGGTGCGCGGCGGTGCGGGAGCGCGAGAAGCCGCACCCCGGCCAGTCCTGGCGGGGGCGCGGCTCGTCCGGGAGGTGTCCCGTCAGCGGGTGAGGGCCGGTTCGGGGCGGTCGGCCGTTTCCGCGGGGCCGGCCTCGGCAGCCCCGCGCGGGCGGCCGCCGAGCAGTACGGCGGCCAGGCCCACTGCGGCCCACACCGCCAGGGTCAGCACGGGCCCGCCGACGGCGGCGCCGTCGAAGAACGCGACCGACCTCAGCAGGGTGCCGCCCGCGCCCGGCGGGAGCCACTGACCGATCGCCCCGACCGGCTCGGGCAGCAGCTCGGGGGCGCTCGTGACACCCGAGAAGGAGTTGCCGAGCAGCACCATCAGCAGGGCGCCCACGCCGATGCCCTTCGGGCCGAGCAGTGCGGCGAGGCCCGCGACGCCCGAGGCGATGGCCAGCACGGTGAGGCCGATGGCGCCCGCTTCCGTCCACCAGTCACCCGTCACCACGCCCAGCCAGCTGTGGGCCACCGCCGTGGCGGCGACACCCACCAGGGCCCCCGCACCGACGAGTGCCACGACCGCCCGGGTGCCGCGCAGCCTCATGACGATCACCAGCGCCCCGGCGGCGACGCCCGCGAGGGCCAGCGGGAGGAGGCTCGCACCGAGCGCGGCGCCGCGCGGATCGGCCTCGGGTGCCGCGACGACATCGGTGACCGGTATGGAGGTCCCCTCGGGGGCGGCTCCCTCGGCCGCGGCGGTCAGCAGCTGGGTGACGACGGGGCTCGCCGCCGATGCGGTGAGCAGCCGCGGGCCCTTCTCGGTGATGACCAGGGCGCCGTATACGGTCCGGTCCTCGATCGCCCCGCGGGCCGTGGCCTCGTCGGCGTAACGGTGGACCTCGAAGGCGCCCTCGCGCTGCTCGAACTGCCGCTGGAGCTGGTCGGCCGCCGGTGCCGCACCCGCGACGCCCACCGGCAGATCGCGTGGGGCGATCCGGGCGGCGGGCCAGGCGAACGCCCAGAGACTGAGCGTCACGATCAGCGGGACGAGGAGGATGACCGCGAGCGCGCGGCGGTTCGGCGCAGCAGACATGGTGACTGCCTCAATTCAAAGAGAAGGATCGTTCGTTTTAGGGTTCCCGTCACTGTCCCCGCCGTTCCGGACCCTTGTCAAGAAGGAACGTTCGTTTTACATTGGTTCCATGGCACGCGTATCCCAGGAGCACCTCGACGCCCGCCGCCGGCAGATCCTCGCCGGTGCCGCGCGCTGCTTCGCCCGAAACGGCTTCCACGGCACCTCCATGCAGGACGTGCTGAAGGAGGTCGGGCTGTCGGCAGGTGCCGTCTACCGCTACTTCTCGGGCAAGGACGATCTGATCGCGGCCATCGCGGACGAGGCGTTCGGCAGTATCCGGCGCGCCTTCGAGGAGGCCGCCGAGCTCACCCCGCCGCCCACCCCGGACCGGCTGCTCGGCAGGGTGCTGCGCGGGGTGTTCGACCGGCAGGTGTACGGGATGGAGCGCCGGGTGTGTGCCGCGCTCGTCCTCCAGGTCTGGGCCGAGACCATGGGCAACGAGCGCCTCGCGAAGACGCTCGACGACGGTTACGCCGGCATGCGCGCCGCCTGGGGGAAGCTGGTGGACGCCTACCGGGCGGCCGGGCTGATGCGTGCGGATGTGCCGTCCGACGATGTCGCCCGCACCCTGATCGCCGCGGCCCAGGGGTTCATCGCGCAGGAGGCGCTCTTCGGCGGGGTCCGGCCGGAGGTCCTGGAGAACGGTCTGCGGGCGCTGATGTCCATGGATCCACCCAAGAGCAGTTAACGCGCCGGAAAAACTTCCGCCTTAACGTGCCCTACCTGGTCGCGGAATCCTCCTCCTGTTCAACAGAATGTTGAAGGAAGGGCAGGGTCCCGCCGCGCCCGGGGCAGGTACCGGGCGGAAGACGAAGAGGGTGGAAGCGTGCAACTGACTCCGCACGAACAGGAGCGCCTGCTCATCCATGTGGCCGCCGATGTCGCCGAGAAGCGCAGGGCACGCGGACTGCGGCTGAACCACCCCGAGGCGATCGCGCTGATCACCTCGCACCTTCTCGAAGGTGCCCGCGACGGACGGACCGTGGCCGAACTGATGGCCTCCGGCAGGAGGATCCTCACCCGCGACGACGTGATGGACGGCATCCCGGAGATGATCCACGACGTCCAGGTCGAGGCCACCTTCCCGGACGGCACCAAGCTGGTCACCGTCCACGAACCGATCGTCTGACGGGGGAGGGACCGATGATTCCCGGAGAGATCCTGTTCGCGGAGGATCGGGTCGCGCTCAACGTGGGGCGCCCCGTCACCCGTCTCACCGTACTCAACGCGGCGGACCGGCCCGTCCAGGTCGGCTCGCACTACCACTTCGCCGAGGCCAACCCCGGTCTGCACTTCGACCGTCGGGCGGCCCGCGGGCTGCGGCTGAACATCGCCGCCGGAACCGCCGTGCGCTTCGAGCCCGGCATCCCCGTCGACGTCGAACTCGTCCCGCTCGCAGGTCTGCGCACCGTCCCCGGACTGCGTGGCGACACCGGAGGTCCCCTCGATGCCTGAGCTCAGCCGCCCCGTGTACGCCGATCTGTTCGGGCCCACCACCGGCGACCGCATCCGGCTCGCCGACACCTGTCTCCTCGTCGAGATCGAGGAGGACCGCTCGGGCGGCCCCGGACACGCAGGGGACGAAGCCGTGTTCGGCGGCGGCAAGGTGATCCGTGAATCGATGGGCCAGGCGCGGACCACGCGCGCCGAAGGCGCCCCGGACACCGTCGTCACCGGCGCCGTCATCATCGACCACTGGGGTGTCGTCAAGGCCGACATCGGCATCCGTGACGGCCGGATCACCGGGATCGGCAAGGCCGGGAACCCGGACACCATGGACGGTGTCCACCCCGAGCTGGTCATCGGACCCGAGACCGAGATCATCGCGGGCAACGGCAAGTTCATCACCGCGGGGGCCATCGACGCACACGTCCACTTCATCTCGCCGACCCTCGTCGACCAGGCGCTCTCCTCCGGGATCACCACGCTGGTCGGCGGAGGCACGGGCCCGGCCGAGGGGACCAAGGCCACGACGATCACCCCGGGCCCCTGGCACCTTGCCCGGATGTTCGAGGCGCTCGACGGCAGTCCCGTCAACATCGGTCTGCTCGGCAAGGGCAACACGATGTCCCGGGACGCCATGCACTCCCAACTGCGGGCCGGAGCACTGGGGTTCAAGATTCATGAGGACTGGGGCGCCACCCCCGCCGTCATCGACGCCTGCCTGGGCGTGTGCGAGGAGACCGGGGCCCAGCTGGCCATCCACACGGACACGCTCAACGAGGCCGGGTTCGTCGCGGACACGCTGGCCGCCGTCGCGGGGCGCACCATCCACGCCTACCACACCGAAGGCGCGGGTGGTGGGCACGCTCCCGACATCATCAGTGTGGTCTCGGAGCCCCACGTCCTGCCCAGCTCGACCAATCCGACGCGGCCGCACACCGTCAACACCATCGAGGAACACCTCGACATGCTGATGGTGTGTCATCACCTCAACCCCACGGTGCCGGAGGACCTCGCCTTCGCCGAGTCCCGGATCCGGCCTTCGACCATCGCGGCCGAGGACATCCTCCATGACCTCGGAGCCATCTCGATCATCTCCTCGGACTCCCAGGCCATGGGCCGTATCGGCGAGGTGATCCTGCGTACCTGGCAGACCGCCCATGTGATGAAGCGACGGCGCGGTGCCCTCCCGGGCGACGGTCCCGCCGACAACCATCGCGCACGTCGCTATGTCGCCAAATACACCATCAACCCTGCCGTGGCCCAGGGTCTCGACCAGGAGATCGGCTCCGTCGAGACCGGCAAGCTCGCCGATCTCGTGCTGTGGGATCCGGCGTTCTTCGGCGTCAAGCCGCAGACCGTCATCAAGGGCGGCCAGATCGCCTACGCACAGATGGGCGACGCCAACGCCTCGATCCCCACGCCCCAACCGGTCATGCCCCGACCGATGTTCGGTGCCATGGGCCGGGCTCCCGCGGCCAACTCCCGTAACTTCGTGTCCTCGGCAGCCGTCGAGGACGGACTGGCGGAGCGGCTGGGGCTCGGCAAGGAGTTCGTGCCGATCACCAGCACGCGCGGCGTCACCAAGGCGGACATGCGGGAGAACGACGCCCTGCCCCGGGTCCAGGTCGACCCCGACAGCTTCGCCGTCACCATCGACGGTGACCCGGTCGAACCCGCTCCGGCCGCCGAACTCCCCATGGCCCAGCGTTACTTCCTCTTCTGAGGGCGGGACGGTTACGTGACGACCACGCGCGCGGCCCTGCTCGTCCTCGCCGACGGCCGGTTCCCCGCCGGCGGGCACGCCCACTCCGGTGGCGCCGAAGCGGCCGTCAAGGCGGGACACCTGCGGAACGCCCAGGACCTTGAGGCGTTCTGTCTGGGGCGGCTCCACACCACAGGACTGACCTCCGCGGCCCTGGCCGCCGCAGCGGCCCAGGGCATCGACCCGCTCGCCCTCGACGAGGCGGCCGACGCCCGGACACCGTCGCCCGCGCTCAGGAACGTCGCCCGGAGACTCGGCCGGCAGCTCATGAGGGCGGCGCGGGCCACCTGGCCGAGCCCCGCACTGGCCGCGCTCGCCGAGGCCAGGCCACGCGGCGCCCACCAGCCCGTCGTCCTCGGGCTCACGGCGCACGCCGCAGGCCTGGGAGCCGCCGACGCCGCACACTGCGTGGCCTACGAAACGGTCAGCGGGCCCGCCACGGCGGTGGTGCGCCTGCTGTCACTCGACCCCTTCGAGGCCACCGCGGTCCTCGCCCGGCTCGCGCCCGCCCTCGACCGGGTCGCCGAGCAGGCCGCCGAGGCCGCAGGCCAGGGCATCGAGGCACTGCCGGCCGCCTCCGCCCCGCTGCTCGACATCGCGGCCGAGGCCCACGCGGCCTGGCCCGTCCGCCTGTTCGCATCCTGAGGCCGCGAACCACCCCCGCCCCGAACCACCCCCGCCGCCCCGAACCACCCCGTCCTCACCAAGGAGTCGCACCCATGCATCTCGACCACGCGCACCAGGCCCCGGCCGCCGTCAGCGCCGACTCCACGCGCCCCGACGGCAGCCGTCGCGCGCTGCGGATCGGCCTGGGAGGGCCGGTCGGATCGGGCAAGACGGCGACCGTCGCCGCCCTCTGCCGCGCGCTGCGTGACCGGGTGTCCATCGCCGTCGTCACCAACGACATCTACACCCGAGAGGACGCCGCCTTCCTGCTCCGCAACGCGGTGCTGCCGCCCGAGCGCATCCAGGCCGTCGAGACCGGCGCCTGCCCGCACACCGCGATCCGGGACGACATCTCCGCCAACCTCGAAGCCGTCGAGGACCTGGAGGACGCCGTGGGGCCCCTCGATCTGATCCTCGTCGAATCGGGCGGCGACAACCTCACCGCGACCTTCTCCAAGGGGCTCGTCGACGCCCAGGTCTTCGTCATCGATGTCGCGGGTGGCGACGACATCCCGCGTAAGGGCGGTCCCGGTGTCACCACCGCCGACCTGCTCGTCGTCAACAAGACCGACCTCGCCCCCTACGTCGGCTCCGACCTGGACCGGATGGCCGACGACGCCGCGGCACAACGCGGAGACCTGCCGGTGGTGTTCACCTCCCTGACCGGGGCCGACGGCGTCGCACCCGTCGCCGACTGGGTGCGGGCGCGGCTCGCGGACTGGACCGCATGAGCGTCACGGCCACCGCCCGGATCACGGCCGCCGCCGACGGCCGTGGATCCACCGCGCTTCCCGTGCTGGAGAGCGAGGGACCGCTCGCCCTGCGCCGGACCAGGTCCCCGGATCCCGCGTACGCGCGCGTCACCGTGGTCGGCGCGATGAGTGCACCGCTCGGCGGCGACCGGCTCGCCGTCGATGCCCTGGCCGGTGACGGCGCGAGGGTGACGGTGGACTCCGCCGCCGCGACCGTGGCACTGCCCGGGGCAGGCCCGGACGCGGGCCGCCCCGCCTCGTACGACGTGCGGCTCGGCGTGGGGGAGGGGGCAGAACTCCACTGGCTCCCCGAACAGGTCGTCTCGGCGCAGGGCAGTGCGCTCGACATGACCACCCGGGCCGAACTCGCCGTTACCGCACGCCTGGTACTGCGCGAGGAACAGGTGCTGGGCCGGCACGGCGAACACACAGGGCGGCTCTCCACGCGCCTGACCGTCCGGAGAGCCGGGCGGGCCCTCCTCGACCAGCAGCTGGCGTACGGGCCGGGAGCGCCCGGCGGCTGGGACGGCGCCGCCGTCCTGGGCGGCCACCGAGCCGTCGGGCAACTGCTCGTCGTCGACCCCACGTTCGGCCACGCGCCGCCCACGCCGCGACTGCTCGGGCCCACTGCTGTGCTCACCCCGCTGGCCGGGCCCGCGGTCCTGGTGACAGCGCTCGCGGCCGACGCGCGGCTGCTGCGCGCGGTGCTGGACGAGGCGCTCGAAGGTCTGCTGAAGGAGACGAACGCGCGCCGAGGAGCGTGAGTTCGCTCAGCGGGACAGGGTGCACCGGTTATTGGTTCGGTAAAGAAACATGCGTACGCCCTGTTCCCGGTGGCCTCACAGACGAAAGGATCGGCCTGGACATGACCAACGCGCCGCCACCGGCGGCGCGGCACACAGGGGGAGGTTCCACGTGAGACGCACTGCGGTGCTCGGTTCGGCCGGCACACTGATCGCGGGCACGCTCATAGCGGGGGCGACAGTCGTGCCCGCCGCAGGCGCCGAGGGCCCGCACCACGGCGGCCAGGAGGCGCGCGGGGTCCAGATCGCCGCCGCGCGGGCCGCGAAGACGGGCATCGACTGGGCGGACTGCCCCGAGGACTGGGCGATATCCGCGCCCATCCAGTGCGGCTGGGTGAGTGTTCCGGTCGACTACACCAAGCCGCGCGGCAAGCAGATCAAGCTCGCGGTCGACCGCCACGTCAGCACGGGCACGAAGAAGGAACGCCAGGGCGCGCTCCTCTACAACCCCGGCGGCCCCGGCGGCTCGGGCATGGCGTTCCCGAACCGCGTCGTCACCGAGAACCCTCTCTGGAAGAAGACCGCGAAGGCGTACGACTTCGTCGGCTTCGACCCGCGCGGGGTCGGCCACTCCGCGCCGATCTCCTGCGTCGACCCCCAGGAGTTCGTGAAGGCCCCGAAGGCCGACCCGGTGCCCGGCAGCGAGGCCGACAAGCGGGCCCAGCGCAAGCTGGCGGCCGAGTATGCCGAGGGCTGCGCCGAGCGCAGCGGCGACATGCTGGCGCACATGACCACGCCCGACACCGCACGCGACCTGGACGTCATCCGCGCCGCGCTCGGTGAGAAGAAGCTCAACTTCCTGGGCGTGTCCTACGGCACCTACCTGGGCGCGGTCTACGGCACGCTCTTCCCGACGCACGTACGCCGCATGGTCGTCGACAGCGTGGTCAACCCCGCGAAGCAGAACATCTGGTACGAGGCCAACCTCAACCAGGACATCGCCTTCCAGACGCGCTGGAACGACTGGAAGGAGTGGGTGGTCGAGAACGACGCGGCCTACCACATCGGTGACACGCCCGAGAAGGTCGAGCAGGCGTGGCAGACCCTGCGCGCCGCGTCCGCGAAGAGCCCGATCGGCGGCGTACTCGGCCCCGCCGAACTCATCGGATTCTTCCAGAGCGCGCCGTACTACGACTCCGCCTGGGCACCCACCGCCCAGGTCTGGAGCGACTACCTGGGCGGCGACACCCAGGCGCTGATCGACGCCGCGGCACCCGACCTGTCGGACACCGCGGGCAACATCAGCGCGGAGAACGGCAACGCCGTGTACACGGCCGTCGAGTGCGCGGACGCCAAGTGGCCCACCAGCTGGAAGAAGTGGGACCGCGACAGCACCCGGCTGCACCAGGACAACCCGTTCATGACGTGGGCCAACACCTGGATGAACCTGCCGTGCGCGACCTGGCCGTCCGAGCAGCGGACCCCGCTGGACGTCCACACCGGCAAGGGCCTGCCCCCGGTGCTGCTCGTGCAGTCCACGCGCGACGCCGCCACCCCCTACGCCGGCGCCGTCGAGCTGCACAAGCGGTTCAAGGGCTCCCGCCTCATCACCGAGGAGGGCGCCGGTTCGCACGGTGTCACCGGCCTGGTCAACCCCTGTGTCAACGAGCGGGTGGACACCTACCTGCTCACGGGGAAGACCGACCGGCGCGATGTGACGTGCGCCCCGCACGCCACACCGACGCCGTGATCACCACCTGACGTGAGCGGGCGGCCGATGAAGTCCGGCGGCCGCCCGTTCACCCCCCCCCGGCGTCCGTGCGGCGCCGCTCGCTCACGCCCTCCTGTCGTACCGCTCGAGCCAGGCGTCCTCCGCCGCGTAGTCGAAGAGCCCCTCGCCGTAGCTGCTCAGCATCTTCGGGAACGCCTGCCGCCAGTCGCGCCCTTCGAGCTGTGCGACGAGCCATTCGACGGTCCGCGGCAGTGACTCGACATACCCCGTCACCGGGCGGTAGCCCAACTCCCGTGCGGCGGCCGACATGTCGTGGACGACGGGGTGGGCGACGCTCCACGGGGTGCCCCCGACGTCCCCTTCGGGCGGCGCGCCCGCCACCAGCACCGTCTCGGTCTCCCGGCCCAGCACACCGTCGACGGCCGCGCCGATCTCGGCGACGGTCGGGGCCTGGGGGTCCGCGGCGTTGAGCACCCGGGAGGCGGGGCGCAGCGCCGCGAGGCGGATCAGCTCGGCGATGTTGGACACATGGACCGGGTGAAAGCGGCTCTCCCCGCCGTACGCGAGGACCCTTCGTTCGCGCCCGTCCAGCAGCCGTTTGACGAAGTACAGCTCGCGCGGCGTCCGGCAGTGCGGTCCGTGTACCGCGCTCGCCCGGAGCAGCGTCACCGGCAGCGCGTCGCCCAGGGCCAGCAGCTCCTGCTCCAGCGCGGCCTTCCGCGTGCCGTAGGTCGCGTCCCCCGGCGCCACCGTGGGCTGGGACTCCCGGACTGGTACCGGATACTCCGGGAAGCCGTCGGGCTCCTCCTGTGTGTCGAAGCTGCGGCCCTTGTCGTCCTCGTAGACCGCGCCGCTGGACAGGACGACGGCGGAACCCGCACGGCCGGCGAGCCCGGCGAGCTGTGCGGCGTGGCCCTGGCCGAAGGCGACCATGTCGACGAGGAGGTCACAGCCGTCGCCCAGCGCGGCCTCCAGTGCACCTTCCTCCTCGCGGTCGAGGGCGACGGCGCGGACCGTGTCGTCCCAGCCGTCGTCCCGGCCGCCGCCCCGCGAGGCGGCGGTCACCTCCCAGCCGTCCTCGGCCAGGGCCCGGACCGCGGGTCGGCCGATCTGCCCCGTGGCTCCCAGTACGAATGCTCGTCCTCTGCTCATGCGGGAGACGCTACGGCGGGCCCGGCGGCAGGACCAGAGGTCTCGGCCCACAGCAGATTCCGCACATGCAGCGCGGGGGAGCAGCCCCGGGAACCGGTCGTCGACATGCGGGAGTCCTTACGGCTCCCGGTGCCCGGACCCGTGCAGAATCGGCCGGGTGGGCGAGAGGCCCGGCTCCTTGTCGGCGCTGTACGCACGTCGCGGGAGGACCGGGCGGTCGGTGTGATCCATTTCGTGTCGCTCATCGTGTGCGCGGTGGCGATCTATCTCTCGTGCGAGTGGTTCGTCAACGCGGTGGAGTGGCTGGGGCAGCGCCTCGACGTCGGGAGGATGGCGGTCGGCACGATCCTCGCCGCGTTCGGCACCGCGCTGCCGGAATCGGTGGTGACGCTGGTCGCGGTCACGACGGGCGCCGACGACGAGGCCAAGAACATCGGCGTGGGGGCGGCGATGGGCGGCCCGCTCGCGCTGGCCACGGTCGCCTACGGCGTGACCGGCGTGATGCTCCACATCGAACGCCGCAAGGACGACGCTCCGACCCCCGCGGCGGGCAGTACACAGGCCGGCGCGGGGGCCGGCGACACCGACGGAGTCGATGCGCTGGGTGCCGCGAAGGACATGAGGCGGCTGGCCAAGGACCAGAAGTGGTTCCTGCCCGTCTTCGTCGTCAAGGTCGCTCTCGGCCTGGTCACCTTCGCCTTCAAGCCCGTGCTCGGCCTGCTGTTCTTCGGTGCCTACGCCGTCTACTTCTGGCACGAGATCCGCCGCGGCGACGACGGCGACGAGCACGAGGAGCTTGAGCCCCTCAAGCTCCAGCCCCGGGCCGACGCCCCGGCGACCTGGGCCGTCGTCGTCCAGACCCTGGCCGCACTGGCCGTCATCTTCCTCGCGTCCCAGCTGTTCGTGAGGCAGCTCGACACGATCGGCCCGATGCTCGGACTCCCGGCCGCGGTCACCGCACTGCTGCTCTCACCGATCGCGACGGAGCTGCCCGAGGTCATGAACGCGATCATCTGGGTCCGTCAGGGCAAGACCCGGCTCGCCCTGGCGAACATCTCCGGCGCCATGATGATCCAGGCGACCGTCCCCAGCGGCCTGGGGCTGCTCTTCACCACCTGGAAGTTCGACGGCCCCCTGCTCTGGTCCGGACTGATCACCATGGCCGCGATCGTCTACCTCCTGCTGACGATGCGCGCCCACAGGCTCACTCCGGGACGGCTGGCCGTGGCGGCGCTCTTCTACGTCGTCTTCGGGCTGGGGCTCATCCCCATCCTGGACTGACGGTGCCCCAGCCCACCGTCTCAGCGTGACCTGCGGGGGAGCTTCTTGGACTCCTCGGCCTGGGCCGCCTTCGCCTTGGCCGCGTACTCATCGACGTACTCCTGTCCCGAGAGCCCGAGGACGGCGTACATGATCTCGTCCGTGACCGCGCGGATCGCCGCCTTCTGGTCCTCCAGACCGGCGTACCGGGAGAAGTCCAGCGGCTCCCCGAAGCGGATCGTGACCCGCTTGATGCTGGGCACCTTCTGTCCGGGCGGCTGGATCTCGAACGTGCCGACCATCGCACAGGGGATGACCGGAACCCCCGCCTTGATCGCCATCACCGCGACGCCGACCTTGCCCTTGTACAGCCGTCCGTCGTGCGAGCGGGTGCCCTCCGGGTAGATGCCCAGCAGCTCACCCTTGCTCAGGACGCCCAGCCCCTCGCGGATCGCCGCCTGCCCCGCCTCCTTGCCCGAGCGGTCCACGGGGATCTGCCCGATGCTGTGGAAGAAGGCCGCGGTCAGCCTGCCCTTGATGCCGGGGCCGGTGAAGTACTCGGCCTTCGCGAGGAAGGTGATGCGGCGCTTGAGGATCGCCGGCATCAGGAAGTGGTCCGAGAAGGAGAGATGGTTGCCCGCGACGATCGCGGCGCCCTCGTCGGGGATGTGCTCGAGCCCCTCGATACGGGGCCGGAACGCGAGCCGGAGCAGGGGCCCCAGCACCGCATATTTCAGAACGTAATAGAACACAGCTTCTCTCCTAGTCTTCCGGACCGGGCTGTTGGCCGCGTTCTGCCAGTCCACACACGGTGTGACGAACTCGTAGTCCCTTGTGGCGACTGATCGTAGCTGTGTTACGCGTACGACCTGCCGGGCCTGATCGTCGCCGAACCCGGCGACGTCGCCGAGGGGCGACCGCGCGATCAGCGGCCCAGGAGTTCGAGTGCGGACTTTACGGTGTCCAGAAGTGGCTGGCCGATCGCCCCGACGCCGGAGGCGACGGCCGCGATGGCCGCCAGCGAGCGGCGTCGCGCGAGGGGTCCTGCGGACCCGCCGGCCGCGAGGGCGGGCAACGCGCCGTCGATGGAGGCCCTGCCCTCGTCGGAGACATCGCCGCGCAGCGCCCGCGCCATCTCGATCACGGCCCGAAGCGTCTCGTCGAGGTTCGGCTGCGGGGCATGATGATGGTGGGCGATGCCCGTGTGGCCGTCACCGCCGTGGATGTTGACCGAGTCCCCGAAGTGGTAGTTGTCGCCCGTCACTTCACGACCCCCGTGTGCCCGGAACCACCGTAGATGTTCGCCGTGTCGCCGAAATGGTAGTCGCCGTAGTTGGTGATGGACAGTGAGGTCACCGTGGCGTGGAACTCCGCGTCCGGCAGGTCGATCGCCTCGGCGATCGCGTACACCAGCCCGTTCAGGTAGCCGATCTCTCCCGTCACCAGAGCCGTGGACCGGCCGTTCGTCTCGACGGCGAGGACAGGGTGGCTCCTGGCGAAGACCACACTCGCCATCTCACCGGCGAAGTAGGTGAGCACGACCACACCGACAGCCAGCAGGAAGTCAGCCAGACCGTCGGAATCGGAAGATCCGTACGATGACCTGGACGTGTCCGAGAACCACGTCAGAAGAAGCAGGAAGATCAGGGTGGCCCCGCCCCGCTTCAGGAACCGTGTGAACGCCGCTCCACGGCGAGGCGTCAGCTCGAAGGTGTAGACGCGGACGATGTTCTCCAGCGGGTAGGCGGCCCCCCGTACCCAGAGCAGCCGCTTGCTGATGACGAGGGTGCCCTGGGGCGGGATGCGCGGCGCTGCCGCGGCGGGCGTCACGCCGGCCCGCGCGCGTGCCCCCTTCCACGGACGCGACGCAGGGGGGTGCGTCGGCTTCGGTGGCGGTGGTGGTGGCGCTTCAGGCGTTCCCATCTGTTCCCCCCGAGACGCGGTCGCTCAACCTCGCGCCCTATTAGGCAGCCGAATCACTTGCCCCACAAGTCAGGTTCAGGACAGCGCGACCGGCACGTAGCGCCGCTCAGAACATCTGACGTCTGATCTTAGGTAGGATCCCCCTCAGGACGGCGAACCGAGGGGGAACGATGGCCGCAGCACAGCGGAGCTTCAGGGAGCTCGCGCCCGAGGCGCCGCGCGGAGCGAGCGCCTCGCGGCGGGCTACCACCACCGGCCAGATCAAGGACTTCATCCTGGTCGAGGGCCTGCGCCCCGGCGACCTGCTGCCCACGGAGGCCGAACTCTGCGAGCGCCTCAACGTCTCGCGCTCCAGCGTGCGGGAAGCGGTTCGTACGCTGTCGACGCTCGGCATCGTCGATGTCCGCCACGGCCACGGCACATATGTGGGCGCCATGTCGCTCGACGCCCTGGTCGAGATGCTCGTCTTCCGCGGTGTGCTGAGCCCGGGCGACGACCTGCGCGCACTGCGTGACGTCGTCGAGATCCGCCAGGCACTCGACCACGGCATGGCCGACCGCATCGTGGCGAGCCTGGCCGGCACGTCCAACCCCGACCTGCACGCGCTGGTGGACGAGATGGTCGCCGTGGCCGGGGAAGGGCGCACCTTCCCCCAGCAGGACCGCGCCTTCCACACCGGACTGCTGGCACGGCTGGACAACGCCCTGATCGGACAGCTCGTCAGCGCGTTCTGGGAGGTGCACACCGTCGTGGTGCCCACCCTGGGGCTCTCCGTCGCGGCCGACATGGACCAGACGGCGCGGGCGCACGGGCTCATGCTCGACGCGGCCGAGGCGGGCGACGTCCTCGCCTTCCACGCGGCGCTCACGTCTCACTACGACCCCATCGGCAAGGCGCTCGGCGTGACGGAGCCCATGACCACCGGAGACTCGACACCATGACCACAGCACGGCCCGCCGCCCTGGTGGGCGCGTACGCGGCACTGCCCTCCCCGCGCACCGACCAGGAGCGCTTCTACGAGGAGCTCGCCGGCCGGGGGATCGCCGACGGCCTGGAGATCCCGTTCCTCCGCGACGGCCTCGGGGACGACCTGCCCTGGCTGGCCGCACGGACGCGCGGCCGTTTCACCCGCTCGGTGATCACCCTGATTCCCGGCACGATGGCGCGCGTGGGGATCTCGGGCACCTTCGGGCTGGCATCGGGAGACCCCGACGGCCGCCGGGCAGCACTCGCCTTCCTTCGCGAAGCCCGTGTCGCCGCCGAGGAGTTGAACCAGCTCACCGGCGAGCAGTCGGTCTCCGCCGTCCACATCCACACCGCGCCTTCGACGACCGCCACGGGGGAGATGTTCGCCCGTTCTCTCGGAGAGATCGCGGCGGGCGCATCCGCCGACGGCGCCTGGTCCACCCGGCTCGTCCTGGAGCACTGCGACGCGTACGCGCCGGACGTCCCCGGCGAGAAGCGGTTCCTGGCGCTGGAGGACGAAATCCCCCTCGCGCGCGACGCGGGGATCGGCATCACCGTCAACTGGGGCCGCTCCGCGATCGAGGCACAGGACCGGGCCAGGCCACTCGCCCAGATCGAACGCCTCGTCTCCGAAGGACTGTTGGAGGGCGTCATGTTCTCCGGCGCCGGCCCGACAGCGAACAGGTACGGGGGCCCCTGGGCTGACGCGCACCTGCCCCTCACCGAGGACGAGCCCGCCTCCCTCATGGACGCCGACGAGGTACGCCGCTGTCTCCGGGCGGCCCAAGGCGCGTACTCCTACGCGGGGGCGAAGATCCAGGTGCCGGGCGACGCCACGGTCGACGAGCGGCTCACCGCCGTGGGCCATGTCATGGGGCTCCTGCCCGGGCGCACGGTGGCCCCGGCGGGCGCGGAAGCCGGGGCCACCGTACGGCGCTGAGGCCGACGGTCTCAGCTGTCGGTACTCCGGGACGCCGTGAGCCACGTGAGTGGCAGGACCGTCAGGAACAGGCCCTGCCACTCACGCTCCCACAGCACGGCCAGCCGTCCGTCGGGAAGCTGCGCCATCGACTGGTAGACGTGGTGACGGGGGTTGAGCACCCGGTTGTGCGGCCACGTCCGGCCGTCGTCGAAGGACATCCGCAGCACGCCACGCCCGCGGAACGGCAACAGCTGCGAGGCGTTGGCGAACACCGTCGCCCCGCGCCCGTCGTCGAGGGTCACGGTGATCGCGTTGGGCTGCGAGAAGATCTCGGGAAGCTGCGAATCGAACCCGACCTCGCCCCAGCTCTCACCACCGTCCGTGCTCGACGCGTGTGCGACCCGACCCGAAGGATGCTGGTTGCGCGCATAGACGTGCACCGATCCGTCGCCACCCTCGACGAGGACGGACTCGTACAGCGAAGCCCGGCCGTCATCAAGGTCACGGGACGACAGCTCGACGCCGTCCAGCACCCGACCGTCGTTCGGTGACCGGCCGCGCCGCCAGCTCCTGCCCCCGTCATCGCTGAGCACGGCGGCGCAGGAGAACGTCCGGCCCTCCTCGTGGTTGAAGTAGACCGGCATGAGGACGCGGCCCCGGTGCTCGCCGCGCGTCAGCTGGATCCCGTTGCCCGGGGAAGCTCCGAAGAACCGCATCCAGCCCTCCTTCACCTGCGGCGTGAGGTCTTCCGGGCCGCTCCAGGTCGCCCCGTCGTCGTCGCTCCAGATCATCTGGACGTACGAGGTGCGCACGCTCAGCAGCGACTCGTCGGGGTCCACACCCGCGGCGAGGTGGATGTTCCCCGCGGCCTTCCCTCCGGCCTTCCCCCCGGTCTTTCCCGTGGCCTTCCCCGTCCGGGTGACCGTCCCGTCGTCCGCGACCCGGTACGGCGACTCCTCCCCGTCGGCCGTGACGACACTGCCGTCCGCCTCGCGCAGGTGCACGGCGCCGTCCCGGTCGGTGAGGATCATCCGCCCGCCCTCGTCGTACCCGGTGCCCACCTCCGCGTTGGGCTGCCCGTACCCACCGGGGAACTGGTCGATCAGCACCGTCACCCGGCCGCTCTCGCGGTCCTGGACGATCACCGGGTCGCTCACGGACGTCCCGAGACGACCGCTGCCCGGATAGCGGAGGACCGTGCGGACGGGCTCCCAGCTGCCGCCGCCGTCCAGGCTGCGCCGTACGACGAAGTTGATGTCGTTGGGGCAGTCGTTCGCGATACTGACACGCTGGTCGGCACAGGCGATGACCACACCCGATCCGAGGGTCAGCAGCGCCGGGATGCGATAACTGATCGAGCCCTCCAGGCCCGTGTCGAACAGGGCCCGGGTCTCCAGCGGCTCGACCGAGGCGAGCCGTTTGACCTGGTGGTCGGAGAGCACCGCTTCATGGATCGCCGCGGTCTGCGCCTCACCGAACAGACGGGTGCCCACGAGGTCGGCCCCCACGACCACACGCTCCACCTGGCCGATGTCCTGGAAGAAGGCGGTGCCGGCCGCGTGCAGCACCTGGAAGCCGTCGACGTACAGGTCGAGGGCGCCGCGCCCGCTGACCAGCACGATGTCGTGCCAGTGGCCGTCGTCCCAGTGCCCCGGGGCGCGGACGCCGGCGACCTCGGCGCCGTCGGCGGTCACGGCGAAGGTGAGGTCGCCGTCGTCGATGGCGAGGGTCAGGGTGCCGGCCGTACCGCCGCCCTGGAGGATGACGCCTCCCTGGCCCAGGCCGCGGGTACGGCAGCGTGCGCGGATCGAGCCCTCGTCGAGTGAGCCGAGGCGCCGGGCGTCGCGGGGGGACAGCTCGGCCGCCGAGAACTCCACAAGTGGCTTCTCCACGACGGACTGTGCGACCACGGCGTTCGCCGTGAGGGGCGCGTCCCAGACGGTCAGGCGCGACGGCGTCATGATGCCCTGCGCGTCCACCTCGATCGAAGTCGGCCCGAGAGCGGCGAACCACGCTGTCGTCGTGGCCGAAAATGCCTCATAGCCGTCCACGAACAGATGGGTTCCGGTCGCGTCGACCGTGACCGCGACGCTGTGCACCCGCCCGTCGTCGATCCCCACGGTGTCCTCGGCGTCCAGATGGCGCACCTCTCCCTGGCACCTGATCGATCCGTCCACGCGGCCGTCGGTCACCGTGAGGGTGAGGGACCCGCGCTCACCGCGGATCGCGAGCAGCGGACCGTCGATCGTCGTCGCCACATCGACCTGGACCGTTCCCGTCGCGTCGCCCGCCGCGAGGGCGAGTGTCCGGGCGTCGACGACGAGTTCGGCCGCGCCACCACGGGCGTCGATCCGGATCTGGGGTGCGGCAGCGTCGGTACGCATACGTTCCTCTCGGTCGGCCGGCGCCGATCTCCGGAACCAGCCGGATCCGGCGCCCGGAACCCCCACGGGCCCATGCGTGACCGTACATAAGACGTCAGATGTCCGTCAATGAAGTGCGGGTTCAGGCGCTGGGCGGGGCACCGCCACGTGCCTAAACTCTCATTCGGGCTCCATAGCCCCATATGTCGTGCGACCACTCCCCTTCGTCCGCCACACTGGGCCGATGGCTGGAATGACCGCTCTCACCAAGCTCTGCCCGCCTCCGGGCCGCGCCACGAAACCTCGCTGGGAGACCATCGAGGCGAACCTCGGCACGCCGCTGCCGCAGGACTACAAGCAGCTGGCCGAGCGATACGGGCCCGGAGCGTTCAACGACTACGTCCACGTCTACCAGCCGCACGGGGCGACGGAGTACGTCGACCTCACGGGCCCCATGCCCGGCAGACTCCGTGCGCGGCTGAGCAAGGACCACGAACAGGGCACGCATCCCGTTCCGTACGATCCGGAGACGCTCTTCGCGTGCGCCGTGACCGGCAACGGGGAGTACCTCTTCTGGATCACGGACCCCTCAGGAGACCCCGACCGCTGGCGCATCGCGGTCAACGAGGCCCGTGGCCCGGGCTGGTTCACCTACGACGGAACCCTGACAGCCTTCCTCGCCGCGGTCCTCGACGGCAGCGAGGAGGTCCCTCTCTTCCCGGACGACCTCGCCGAGAAGCCCGCCCGCTTCGCACCCGCACGCCCCGCAGACACCGGGTCGATCCGCTCCTGGGCACGGGCCCGCGGCTACGACGTACGGCCCCGGGGGCGGATCTCCCTGGAGGTCCGGGACGCCTGGGAACAGCACCGGAAGTCGAAGGGCTGACGCCCACCGACCGTCCGTACCGCCGCGCTACGCGCCCGCGTGCGAGACGAACGCCGCCCATCCGTCGCGGCCGATGCGCAGGGCGGGGCCGTTGCCCGCGGCCTTGGAGTCGCGTACGTGGACCGAGCCGCGGCTCACGGCGACCTCGACGCAGTCACCGCCGTCGGATCCGCTGTAGCTGCTCTTGAACCAGCGCAGCCCGTCCGCGTTTCCGGTCATTCGCTCCACGCTCATGTCTCTCCCACCAGCCGTTCGATGAGCCGCGCAGACTCCTCGACATTCAGCGCCTGCGATCGCAGCTTGCCATATCGCAGCCCGAACGCGCTGATCTCCGATGGCTTGCTCACCGTGCACCCGACACCCTGTGACTCGAAATACCCGAGGTGCTCGTGCTCATTCGTCTGGACCGTCACGAACGGCCCGTTCTTACCGGGATGGAACCCCTGGCCG
The DNA here is from genome assembly GCF_045162755.1 of Streptomyces sp. NBC_01012. Lineage (NCBI taxonomy): Bacteria > Bacillati > Actinomycetota > Actinomycetes > Kitasatosporales > Streptomycetaceae > Streptomyces > Streptomyces sp. NBC_01012. The sequence goes on from NZ_CP108688.1 coordinate 6,994,421, forward strand.
GTGGGCATCACCTGCACTTCCACATTCCGCAACGCACCTGCCTGGAGCAGGCGTACCCACTGTCCCCGCATGATCTCCGGGCCACCCACCGGGTCACGCAACGCCTCCTCGCCGATGATGAACGACAGCTCGGCCATCGGGTCCCGTGTCAGCAACTTCTGTCGGCCCAGCCGCGCTTCGGTGTGCCGGTCCACGATCTCCTCGCTGAACGGCGGGCAGTGGCCCGCGAACACCGCGCGCGCGTACGCCTCGGTCTGCAACAGGCCCGGCACCAGCAGCGGATCGTACGAGAACCGGCTCAGCACCTCCGCCTCGATGGTCGCGAAGCCGCGGAAGAACCGGGGCAACTTCGCCCGGTCCACACCGGGCTGGCGCACCTCCAGCACTCCCCGGGCGTCCAGCACCCTGTCCGCCGCCTCGGTGAACGCTTCCTTCGCCGGGCGGCGGCCCTGCTCGACCGAGGCGACCTGCTCCAGCGAGTAGCCGATGGCCTCGCCCAGGGCCTGCTGGTTCAACTCGGCCCGCTTGCGCAGATGTTGCAGGAGCGTCCCGTAGGCCACCCACGCGCCGGGCAGGTCGCTGTCCGCCTCCGCCTTCGCGCTCGTCGCGCGGTCCTTCCTGGTCTCCCGCACAGCCCTCACGTCCCCTCGGCCACCGGTGCGTACGCCCCTCCACACATCAACGTGAGTGACATCACCCGGGGCACGGCCGCCTACCCGTACAGAGCCCGTACAAGACCCGTACAACCGTGCCGGGTGCGGTCGGACGAGCCGCGTACGACCCTGCCTCGTACGGCCTTCTGCCCTGGTCGGGGCAGGTTTTGGCGGTCGACCATGGCGTCGTGAAACCACAGGAATTGCGTCTTCGGTTCAGCAGTACACCGCGCGGTGCGCGCCTGGCGCGGACCTTGGCCGTTCAGCAGTTCACCGAGTGGTCCGGGCGGCCGTACGACTCCGACGGCGCCCGTGCGGTCGCGCATGTCACGGCTGAACTCGCCTCGAACGCGATCACGCACGGACGCCTGCCGGGCCGCGACTTCCGGCTGACCATGCGGCTCCTGGAGGAAGCGGTCCGTATCGAGGTCACCGACACCCGCCCCGAACGCACTCTGCCCGCCACCGCCTCCGGCAGGGGCCTGCTCCTCGTCGAGGCCCACGCGACCCGGTGGGGGAGCGCGGTCTGCGACGCGTACACCAAGTGCGTCTGGGCGGATGTGCGGCTCAGAGGGTGATGACGACCTTGCCGTGGACGTGGCGTCCGGCCTGTAGCGCCACTGCTTCGCGGGTCCGCTCGATGGGGAAGGTCGCGGCGATCGGCACGGTGAGGGTGCCGGCCAGGATCGCGTCGGTGATGCGCCGCAGGGCGTCCGGCTCCGCCTCGCTGCCGCCCGTCGCCCGCACGCCGCCGGGAGGGTTGGCTCCCGCGGCGATCGTGGAGATCCGCTCGGGCGGTACGCCGAGTGCGAGCGCGGTCTCGGCGGTCTCGGTGCCGAACAGGTCGGTCGCCGCTGTCACACCCTCGGGGACCAGGGCCTTCACCCGGTCGCCGAGCCCGGGACCGTATGCCACGGGTTCGGCGCCCAGCTCCCGCAGGAAGTCGAAGGTGCGCTCCGATGCGGTCCCGATCACCCGGGCACCGGCGAGCTTCGCGAGCTGTACGGCGAACACGCCCACGCCGCCGGCGGCGCCGCCGATCAGGACGGTGTCGCCGGAGCGCAGACCGATCGCGGCGAGAGCGGCGGCCGCGGTCATTCCGGCCACCGGAAGGGTGCTCGCCACCTCGTCGCTGATGCCGTCCGGTGTGCGGGCGAGCAGATCGGGCGCCTGTGTGGGCACCTTGGCCACCAGGAAATCGGCGGCGGCCCTGCCCAGTGCGCCTCCCAGCACCCGGTCACCCACGGTGAAACCCTGGGCGCCCGGGCCGACCTCGTCCACCACGCCGGCGAAGTCGTGTCCGAAGCCGGAGGGCAGGGTGACGCCGAACCGTTCGGCCGCCTCGGGCGTCGAGGCAAGGATCCAGTCCATGGGATTCAGCCCGGCGGCCGTCACCCGGACGCGGACCTCACCGGGGCCGGCGTGCGGCTCCGGGACCTCCCGCAGCTCCAGGACCTCGGGGCCTCCGAAGGATTCGTAGATGACGGCTCGGCTCATGGCGGACCTCCAGCAGGCAAGTGATGGGACTTGGTCCTATCACCGTACATGAGTGACGGGACCAAGTGCCGTAAGCTGGATCCATGGCCCGCTGGCAACCCAACGCACCCGAGCGACTCGTGGTCGCCGCCCTCGACCTGTTCTCGGAGCGGGGCTACGAGAACACGACGGTGATCGACATCGCGGAGCGCGCGGGACTCACGAAGAGCACCTTCTTCCGGCACTTCCCGGACAAGAGGGAGGTCCTCTTCGGCGGGGACACGATGTCCGCACTGCTCGCCGAGGGGGTCGCGGCGGCCCCGGCGGCGGCCACGCCGCTCGAAGCGGTGGCTCATGCCCTGGAGGTGGTCGGGAGGGACGTCTTCGTGTCCTCGCGCCGTGCGTTCACCGCCCGGAGGCAGGCGGTGATCGCGGCCAATCCGGAACTGCGGGAACGCGAGGCGCTGAAGGGGCTGCGCCTCACCGCCTCGATGGCCGAAGCGCTCAGGCGACGCGGCGTTCCCGACCTGACCTCACGCGTGGCCGCCGAAGTGGGTGCGCTCGTCATGAAGATCGCCTACGAACGCTGGAGCGACGCGGCCTGCGCCGAGGAGTTCGCCGAGGTGGCACGGCGGACGCTCGGCGAGGTGCGAGCGGCCGGCGCCTCAACCCTGGGTGACGACACCTGAGTCGGCCGACCCGTTGCGCGAAACAACATTTTATGACCTGCCCCCGGGGTCACTACGGTCCGGTTCCATGGAATGGAATCTTCAGTCGGCCGAAAGACTCGTGGCTGCCCTGCGTGCCGGTGAAGTGACCTCGGCGGAGCTGACCGACGAGGCGATCACCCGTATCGAGCACGACGACAAGGAGATCAACGCGGTCTGTGTGCGGGACTTCGACCGTGCGCGGGCCGCCGCGCGCGAAGCGGACCTGGCACGCGCCCGCGGTGAGGACCGGCCGCTGCTCGGCATCCCGGTCACGGTCAAGGAGAGCTACGACGTCGCCGGGCTGCCCACGAACTGGGGCATGCCGCTCCACCGGGACCACATGCCTGCCGAGGACGCGGTGCAGGTGTCACGTCTCAAGGACGCTGGCGCGGTGATCCTCGGCAAGACCAACGTGCCCCTGGGCCTTCAGGACCTCCAGAGCTTCAACGAGATCTACGGCACCACCAACAACCCGTGGGACCACGGTCGTACCTCGGGCGGATCCTCCGGTGGATCGGCGGCGGCCCTGGCGTCCGGGTTCGGCGCGCTGTCCATCGGCTCCGACATCGGCGGTTCGCTGCGTACCCCCGCGCACTTCTGCGGTGTCTACGCGCACAAGCCGACCCTCGGGCTGGCCGCGAACCGCGGTATGGTCCCGCCGTCCGACCCTGCCCTGCCGGTCGACCTCGACCTGGCCGTCGTCGGCCCGATGGCGCGTACCGCCCGCGACCTCACGCTCCTGCTCGACGTGATGGCGGGACCCGACCCGCTGACGCACGGCGTGGCGTACGACGTGAGGCTGCCGCCCGCGCGCTACGAGCGGCTCGGTGACTTCCGGGTCCTGGTCCTCGACAGCCATCCGCTGATTCCGACCGGGGCCGCCGTGCGGGCGGGCGTGAACCGGGTGGCCGACGCGCTCGACGACGGCGGCGCCCGCGTCGTCCGGCACAGCGCGCTGCTGCCGGACCTGGCCGAAGCCGGTCTGCTCTACACGGAGTTGATGTTCTCGGGATCCACCGCGCGCTTCCCCGTGGAGGCCTACGAGCAGTTGCGGACCCGCGCCGCCGGGCTGAGCGCGCAGGACCGGAGCCTCTCCGCGGCCCGGCTGCGCGGCATGGTGTTCAGCCACCGCGACTGGATGGAGGCGAACAACCGCCGCGAGCTCCACCGCCAGGGCTGGCGGCGGCTGTTCGCGGAGTTCGACGCCGTGGTGTGTCCCATCACGCCCACTCCCGCGTTCCCGCACGACCACAACCCTGATCTGCTGGAACGCCGGATCGACATCGACGGCGTCGAGTACCCCTTCTTCGACCAGCTGGTCTGGGCCGGCCTGGCCACCATGCCCGGCCTGCCCGCCACCGCCGTACCCACGGGCCGGACCCCCGAAGGACTGCCGGTGGGGGTGCAGCTCATCGGCCCGATGTACGAGGACCGCACCCCTCTGCGGCTGGCGGAACTGCTGGAGCAGCGGCTCGGCGGCTTCCAGGCACCGGAGTAAGGCTCCGGTGCGGTGACTCTCGGCATTCCTGCCGCGGCATTCCTGTCGCGGTACTCCTACATGCCCGACGTGCCGACGAGGGCCTGGCGAACTTCCTCTGCGGGGAAAGGAGTTCGTTTGCTTTCCGTGATCAGTCGACGATGAAATCCGTCCAGGACGACGGCGTGCGGGGCGTGGCGGTCAATGATCGCCCCGATTCCGGGGGGCACGCCGTCGGGGCGGCGCCCGGCCATCCACTCGCGCAGGAACACTTCGTGTTCTGCGCCACCGCGCACGGCCTCGGGCAGGTGGTGGCGCAGCAGGTGGCCGGGTGCGTAGCAGCGGTCGTACAGGAGGTGGTCGGTGAGGAAGGCGGCCTCCGGCGAAGAGAGTTCGAAGTCGCGGCTGGAGGCGAGCCCGAAGTCCGCGAAGTACACCAGTTGACCGTCCGTGAGCAGATTGTCGAAGTGGGTGTCGAAGTGGACCAGCCCGCGTGAGCTCATGAACTCCGTCCCCTTCAGCAGCGCGTCTTCCGCCCACAGGTAGGGGGAGTCGCCTCCTGGCTCCGTCCAGCCCGCATCACGGGTACGGGCGAGCCAGGCCCCGAGTGTCCGAGGTACATGCTCCAGGAAGAGCACCAGGCTGAAGGAGGACCTGCCGATGGCCTCCAGCCGGCGACGCACGGCAGACGACCCCTCCCAGTGCGCGACGGCTCCCGCGATGCCTCCGAACTCATCGGCGAAGTCGGCCGGGGCTCGATCCGGCAGGACCCGCCAGTGGTACAGCAGGGGGAAACCCGCGTACTCGTTCCTCAGAACCCAGGCCGTGGTCATGAGGTGCGCGGCCAGTTCACGCCAGGCCCCGAACCCCGCCGACCCCACTCCGTACTGGTAGAAGAGAGGGAGCTCGAACAGGTTGGCGGTCGAGCGCACATGCTCGGGACGCAACTCGATGTCGGTCAGCGGGACCCGCTTGACGAAGACGGGCACTCCCGCGACCTCCATCTCGGCCCGTCTGCCGCCGATGCCGGACCCGAGTGCCGGCCCGGCAGCCACCGCGTCGCCGAGCCGGCGGTCGCTGAGCAGGGAGAGCCGCGCCCCCACGGCCGCCAGAGCGGACACCCGTGCGGCGGGTTGTGGCCGGGGCCGTTCCATTGGCAACTCCTGGATAAGGCAGGGTCGTTGATGCCGCGTGCGAGTTCGACGATCATCGCCGACTTCCGTCATTTCTCACAGGGAGGGGCCCTCAGTACGCGTCCGGGTGGACGGTGTGGTCGGGGAGTTGGAGGCCGGTGCAGTCCCGGCGCTCGGCCTGGTCCGTCGCGAACGCGTTGAGGAGCCGGCGCACATCACTCATCGGCAGCGCGGACTGGGCAGGGTCCTGCGCATAGCTGTTGGCGAGGAAGTTCGCGGACTCCCCGGCGCAGCGGGCCCAGGCGCGCCCGAGGTCGGTGCCGAGCAGTGCGTCGTGGGCGCTGAACGCCTTCGGAAGCTGCACGTTGGACTGGAGCAGTCGCTCGAAGGGCTTGTCCGCCCAATCGCCGTACCAGCCGGTGAGGTTCACGGCGGGTTCGCCGGTCCCGGAGTCGATGAGTGAGCAGCTGGTGATCGTCGCCCGCTCATCCGTGGGCGCGACCACCTGCCATTTCTTGCCGGATGGGCTCCGGGGCAGCGTGGCCCGGGCCAGCCAGCCGCACATCGTGCCCTCCGCCTGGCGCACGGACAGTTTCCGCTGGGGTGCGACGCGGTCCGGCAGTGGCAAGGACGCGGCCCCGCAGCCGGTCTCGGCGTTGGCGCCGTTGGCTATCCGCACGCCGGTGCGCAGGGACTGGGGTGAGGGGGCGCTCTCCACGCCATGGGTGTACACCATGGTGACGAGACGCTGTTTGCGGCCCTCGGTGTCGCGGCCGAGCTTCGGGCACTCCTGAATGATCACCGGGCCGAACCGGCCGTAGAAGCCCGGGACCGAGCCGGGATAGGCGTACTCAAGGTCGCGGGGGATGGCGAACTCCATGTCCAGCAGTCCCAGCCGCTCGCCCGTGTCGATCCGCGCCTCCACATCGAGGACGTAGTGCCTGCCGTCGTTCTCGTCCACGCCACATCTGAGCCGGCTGTCCCCGGAGCCGAAGGTGTCCTTGGCGGCCCGCAGCCGTTCGTTCGGCAGAAGGTCGGCGAGTTCGCCGCCCGACAGATTGCCTCCGCACAGCGTCGCGGCGTACCACCACGGTTGCCACACCGGCTTGGCCAGCCAGCCGGCGCCCGCGACGACGGCGAGCACCACCGCCACGATTCCGAGCGTCCGTCCGCCGGGCAGCCACCGGCGCCCCCGTATCCCCGCAGCCATGATCCGCCGTCTCCCCCTGAGTGCTCCCCCGACCCGGGCAGCCTACGCGGCCGGGTGCACGCGTCGGCGCCCGGCTTGACCCTGTCACCGTGGCAAGGTCTTCAGTGGGGCCGAGGAGGTGGTAGCGATGACCCTGCCGATGCAGGACACCGATGTGACCCGTGCCCTTCAAGGGCTGGAGGCCGACCGCGCGGCGGTGCGGCTGCGGGCGGCGATGGCGGTCGGTACGACGCCCGACCCCAGGTTCGTGGGAGCGCTGCTGCGACGCTGCGCGGTCGAGCCCGACTTCCAGGTGCGTGAGATGCTCACCTGGGCGCTGACCCGCCACTCGGCTTCGGTGACCGTCCCCGGGCTTCTCGCCGAGGTCCGCTCGGAGTGTGCCCAGGCACGAAGCCAGGCCCTGCACACGCTGTCCAAGATCGGGGACCGGGGCGCATGGCCGGTGATCACGCGGGATCTGCTGTCCGACGCCGACGACGAGGTGGCGCGGAGCGCCTGGAGGGCGGCTGTCGTCCTGGTGCCGTCCGGGGAAGAGGGAGAGCTTGCGGCCACGCTGGCGACGCAACTCGGGCGGGGCGCACGGGAGATGCGGCTGAGCCTCAGCCGGGCCCTGGTCGCACTCGGCGAGGTGATCCTGCCGGCCCTGCGCACGGCGGCTGCGGACCCGGACCCCGGCGTACGCACGCACGCGCTGGCCACGGAACGGCTGTTGCGGGACCCGGAGGCCGGGTTCGAGTTCGCCGTCGAGGAGGCGAAGCGCATGGTCGCCCTCGGTGGTACGGATGAAGAAGGGTGACAGCAGGCTCGTGTTGATCGGTGAGGTGGCCCGGCGGTCGGGGGTGAGCGCCCGCATGCTCCGGCATTACGAGTCGCTCGGTCTCGTGCGGCCGACGGAACGCACCGGAGGCGGCTACCGGGAGTACGCGGAGGACGACATTCGGCGGATCTTCCATATCGAGAGCCTGCGCTCGCTCGGGCTGTCCCTCAGGGACGTCGGCCGCGCGCTGGACGATCCCGGCTTCCGGCCCTCCGCGCTCGTCGACGACCTGATCCAGCAGACCCGGGAGCGCATCGCACGGGAGACGGAACTGCTCACACGGCTGGGCAGGATCGGTGCCGCGCGGCCCGGCGACTGGGAGGACGTCCTGCGGACGGTGGCACTCCTCCAGGGCCTGACCTCGGAGAGCGCCGGGCGGCGTCAGCGGGCGGCCCTGTCCTCGGTCGACGAAGCGGTGCCGGTGGAAGCACTGGTCGAAGGGGTGTTGAGCGAGGCGGACCCACATGTGGCCGGCGCATTGCGCTGGGCCCTGACGCAGGCGGGCGCCGGCGGGCCCGAGCTGCTGGCTGAGGGTCTCGCCTCACCCGTCGCCGAGGTACGCAAGCGCGCGGTGCAGAGCCTCGTCGAGATCCCGGGGGAGGACGTGACCCCGCTGCTGCGGAGGGCGCTGGCGAGCGACGACCCCGCCGTCCGTGGTTACGCGGCCCTGGAGCTCGGGGCGCGCGGGGCCGCCGAGGTGGTGCCGACGCTCCTCGACATGATCGTCGAGGAGATGCGGGACGTCGACGCGGCCGACGCGCTGAGCGCGCTGGCCGACAGTCCGGAGCTCGCGGACCGTATCGCGGACGGCCTGGTCAGCCGTCTCGCCCGCCCGGACGCGGGGGCGGCCGTACGCCGGCGGCTGACCCAGGCACTCGCCGACATCCCGGGCGCCACGACGGCTCGCGCACTGGAGGAGCTGTCGCACGACGAGGACCGCGGGGTCGCGGTGACCGCGGAGTACCTGCTCACCAGACGCGCCGCGGAGTGACGGCCGCGCCGGTAGCCGCTGCCCGGGGCTCAGGTGTCCCGGGCGGCGACCATGCCCAGGGTGGCCAGCCCGAGCACCACCCAGCCGAACCAGAGCCAGCCGTTGCTCCCCAGTGCCACCGTGTACGCCGTCACCGCGACCAGCGCGCCGACCGTGAGCACTCCCATGGTTTTCGTGGATCCAGGCATGAGCACACGCTCCTCACCCGGCCGCACGGCCGGTGAAGCCATGGTCACCCCTTCGGGGTGCCCAGCGCTACTGCCCGCGCGCCTGCAATGAGGCGAGATAGGCGTTGTACGCCTTCAGCTCCTGGTCGCCGTCCCGGTCCGCGGCACGGTCGGAACGCTTGGCCGTCCGCTGCTCGGAGCCGTACCACTGGAAGACCAGCGCGATCAGCACCAGCACCGACGGGATCTCGCTAAAGGCCCACGCGATGCCGCCCGCCGCCGACTGGTCGCCCAGGGCATCGATACCCAGCGAGGCGGACGGGTTCTCGTACGCCTTCACCATCGGCTGGCTCGCCATCATCAGCGCGATCCCGAAGAACGCGTGGAACGGCATCCCCGCGAAGAGCTCCAGCATCCGCATCACATAACCGGGCCGGTGCGGGCCGGGGTCGACCCCCATGATCGGCCAGAAGAACACCAGGCCGACCGCCAGGAAGTGCACCATCATCGCGATGTGGCCCGTCTTCGACCCCATGAGGAAGTCGAAGAGCGGGGTGAAGTAGAGCCCGTACAGACTCGCGATGAAGAGCGGGATCGTGAAGACGGGATGCGTGACGATCTTCATGTAGCGGCTCTGGAGCAGCTTCAGCAGCAGCTCACGCGGACCCGTACGCCCACGCCCCGCCACGGGCAGCGCCCGCAGCGCCAGCGTCACCGGGGCGCCCAGCAGCAGCAGGATCGGCGACACCATGCTGATCATCATGTGCTGCACCATGTGCACGCTGAACATGACCATGCCGTAGTCGTTGAGCCCCGTGCACATCACCAGGGCGATGGACAGCACGCCGATGACGAAGAACACGATCCGGTTCACCGGCCAGCCGTCGCCCCTGCCGCGCAGCCGTGCGACCCCGTAGCCGTACAGCAGGAGCGCGAGGACGCAGCCGATCAGGAAGAAGGGGTCCGCGGAGAATTCGAGGCCGCGTCCCAGCGTGAACGGCGGCAGATCCATGTTCATGCCGTGCCCGCCGTGATCCATCTGTTCACTCCCGCCGGGGACACCCCCCGATTCGTGCCGGTTGTCCGGTCCAGACTAGAACCGCCCCCGGCCGCGGGTGCGGCCGGGGGCGGTCCAGGGTGTGTCGGGACGGTCAGAGCACGACCTGTGCCTCGGCGTAGCGCTCGGCGGGCACCGTCTTCAGGGTCTCCACAGCGGCCCCCAGCGGAACCATCGTGATGTCCGTGCCGCGCAGCGCCGTCATCATGCCGAACTCACCGCGGTGGGCGGCCTCCACCGCGTGCCAGCCGAAGCGGGTGGCCAGCACACGGTCGTACGCGGTCGGGGTTCCGCCACGCTGCACATGGCCGAGGATCACCGGGCGGGCCTCCTTGCCGAGACGCTGCTCCAGCTCACCGGAGAGCTGCGTCGCCACACCGGCGAAGCGCTCATGGCCGTAGATGTCCGTCTTGCCCTGGTTGAACTCCATCGAGCCCTCCCGGGGCTTGGCGCCCTCCGCCACGACGACGATCGCGAACTTCTTGCCGTCCGAGAAGCGCTTGCCGACCAGTGCGGTCAACTCGTCGATGTCGAAGGGCCGCTCGGGTACGACGATGGCGTGCGCACCGGCCGCCATGCCCGAGTGCAGTGCGATCCAGCCGGTGTGCCGGCCCATGACCTCGACGATCAGCACCCGCTGGTGGGACTCGGCGGTCGTCTTCAGCCGGTCCAGCGCCTCGGTCGCCACGCCGACGGCCGTGTCGAAGCCGAAGGTCACATCGGTGGAGGCGATGTCGTTGTCGATGGTCTTGGGCACACCGACGATGGGCAGGCCCGACTCGGACAGCAGGTTGGCCGCCTTCAGCGTGCCCTCGCCGCCGATCGGGATGATCGCGTCGAGGCCGAGGTCGGCGACATGGCCCTTCGCGCGCTCCACACCGTCACGCAGATGCGCGGGCTGGACACGGGACGAGCCGAGGATCGTGCCACCACGGGCGAGGATGCCGCCGACCGCGTCGAGGTCGAGCTTGCGGTAGTCGCACTCGAGGAGGCCCTTCCAGCCGTCGTGGAAGCCGATGACCTCGTCGCCGTGGTCGACGACCGCGCGGTGCACGACGGAGCGGATGACGGCGTTGAGGCCGGGGCAATCGCCACCGGAGGTGAGCACACCAATTCGCATTGCCCGGGAAACCTTTGCAACGTGGGCCGACGCCGGACCACGTCGTCCGGTTTGGATCCCCGCCACCCTACCGGCGCGAGGTGCCCGTACCGAACCCACTGTCCGACTGCTGGACGTACACCGGATGTACACGCGACGCGCACGTACGGACCGGCCCGCCGAAGGGGCCGGTCCGCGGGTGGCGCCTCAGGCCGGCTGGGTCGCCGCGGCGATCCGCTCGGCGCGCAGCGCCTCGTACCACCGGTCGTCGCTCGGCGGCAGGGCGTTCACATCCAGGGCCAGCTTCAGCAGCAGGTCCGCGATCTGCGGATTGCGTGCCAGGACCGGGCCGTGCATGTACGTACCGAACACGGTGTCGTTGTACGCGCCCTCCGTGCCGTCACCCGTGCCGTTGCCCCGGCCGAGACGCACCTGGGCGAACGGACGGGCCGAGGGGCCGAGGTGGGTGACGCCCTGGTGGTTCTCGAAACCGGTCAGCGGCGGCAGCCCCAGATTCGGGTCGATGTCGCCGAGCACATCGCCGACGCACCGGGCGCCCTCGCCCCGCGTCGAGACGACGTCGAGCAGCCCGAGACCCGCCTCGCGCTCGCCGAGGTCGTTGACGAACTCGTGGCCGAGGATCTGGTAGCCCGCGCAGACGGAGAAGATGATCGCGCCGTTCGACGCGGCCCTGTTCAGTCCGCCGTCACGGCGCAGCCGCTCCGAGGCGAGCCGCTGCGGCCGGTCCTCGCCGCCACCGATCAGATAGATGTCGCCCGACGTCGGGACGGGCTGGTCGCTGCGCACGTCCACGCGCGCCACGTCGAGGCCGCGCTGCCGCGCCCGGCGCTCCACCACCAGGGCGTTGCCCTGGTCGCCGTAGGTGCTGAGGAGGTCGGGGTAGACCCACACCAGCCGCAGGCTGTTGTTGCTCATGCTTCGTCCTCTCCGGGGGTTGCCCGCGCGGGGGTCAGTTGCCGACACGACGGCGCAGATCCTGGAAGGCGGTGTAGTTGGCGATGACCTCGATGCGGCCTGGCGGGGCCATCTGGACGGCCTCGTCCAGGGTCTCGCAGACACGGAAGTCCAGTCCGGCCACTTCCAGCCGGACCGCGAGGTCCAGCTTGCGGTCGCCGAGCACGAAGATCGGGTGACCGTAGAGCTGGGTGTAGTCGACGTCCCACAGCCAGGAGGTGTCCGTGCCGTCCGCGCCGCGGGCGTTGACCGAGAGGATCACCGGGGTGGGCGGCGGGTCGATCAGGGAGAACGTCTCCAGCCAGCCCGCCGGGTTCTTCGCCAGCAGGAGCCGGAGCTCACGGCCGAGGAAGTTGACGACGTCGTAACGGCCCGCCACCGCCTGCACCTGATACATGCGCTCCAGGGCGACCTGCGGCGGCACGCCGAAGACCGCGGCCACCGCGGCCGAGCTCGTGGCGTTGGCCTTGTTGGCCCGGCCCGGCAGCTGGAGGTGGATCGGCCACGCGGAACCGTGCGGGTCCAGGACGTAGTCGCCGTTCAGCGCCCAGCTGGGCGCGGGCCGGCGGAAACCGCACTCGCCGCAGAACCAGTCGTCACCGGGGCGCTGCATCACACCGCCGCAGGACGGGCAGGACCAGGCGTCGTCCTTCCACGCCTGTCCGGCCGCCACCCACACCACGTTGGGCGAGGAGGAGGCGGCCCAGACGATCAGCGGGTCGTCGGCGTTGGCCACGATCACGGCCTTGGAGCCCGACAGGCCCTCCCGCCACTTCTCGGCCAGCATCCGGGTCTCCGCCGCGCGGTCCAGCTGGTCGCGGGAGAGGTTGAGCAGCGCGATCACCTTCGGCGTCGTGTCGCGTGCCACACCCGCGAGGTACTTCTCGTCGACCTCGATCACGCCGTACCGCGCGTCCGAGCCCCCGGCCAGCGCGGAGGTGATACCCGCCGGCATGTTGGCTCCCAGCGCGTTCGACACGACGGGTCCCGCGGCCGTCAGCGCCTCCGCGATCAGCCGGGTCGTCGTCGTCTTGCCGTTCGTCGCGGACACGAGGATCACGTCCAGGTGCTGCGCCAGCCGCCCGAGCAGGTCGGGGTCGAGCTTGAGCGCCACCCGGCCGCCGATCACCGATCCGCTGCCGCGCCCCGCAGCGCGCGACACCGCCGCCGCCGCCTTGCCCGCCGTCACGGCGAGCTTGGCCCGCGGCGACAACGGTTCCGTGTTGCCTGCCATCGTCCTAGATCCTCCTTGCGTAAGTCCGCGCCCAGCCTATCGATGTCCGGCACGCCGACCGCACCTCGGCACCACGGGGATCGTGGAGGTCACGTGGAACGTACGCTTCTCCCCATGCGAAACCGCCCGATCCCCGGCAGTTCCGGACGCGTTCGTGCCATGAGTCTGCTCGGCGCCCCGGTGCTCCACAGGCCGTGCGACGACGTCACCGACTTCGGCCCGTCGCTCGCCCGGCTCGTGCAGGACATGTTCGCCACGATGTACGCCGCGAACGGTGTGGGGCTCGCCGCCAACCAGATCGGTTTCCCCCTCAGGGTGTTCGTCTTCGACTGTCCGGACGACGACGAGGTCCGGCACCTGGGCCATGTCGTCAATCCGGTGCTCGTCGAGGCGGACGGCATCACCGTACGTGGAGCCGAGGGCTGCCTCTCGCTGCCGGGCCTCGAAGCGAGCACGCCGCGTTTCGACCACGCGGTGGTCGAGGGCCACAGGGTGACGGGCGAGCCCGTACGGATCGCCGGCACCGGCTGGTTCGCCCGCTGCCTCCAGCACGAGTGCGACCACCTCGACGGCCGCGTCTACACCGACCGGCTGACCGGACTGCGCCGCGCCAGGGCGCTGCGCGCGGCCCGGCGGGCGCCCTGGGGGCGTACCGCCACAGCCGAAGGCTGACCCCTCGGCCCCACGGCCCCTCGGTTCTCAGAACCCCGGGTCTCAGAACCCCGGGCCGCCGGGCAGGTCACCGGCGTCGGCGAGCCTGCCCCAGAGCAGATCGGCGAGGCTGCGTACGAGCTGTTCGCGCGAGCACGGCCGGTCGCCCAGCCACCAGTCGCCGGCCGCGTGCATCATGCCGACGATGCCATGTCCCCAGATGCGGGCCATCTGCTCGCTGTCGGGTCCGAGGTCGACCCGCTCCGAGATCACCTTCCCCAGCTCCTCGCCGAGGCGGCGCAGCAGCGGCGCGGAGTGCCGGCCGACGTCGAAGCCCTGCTCGGGGGCGGGGGCGGCATCGTCGGACGGGTGCATCAGGAAGCGGTAGACCTGGGGGCGTGCCTCGATCGCCGCGAGATAGGTGTCCAGCGTCGACTCGACCCGTCGGCGGCGCTCGGAGGGCGCGTCGAGTGCGGCCCGCAGGGCGCTCAGCAGCGCGTCGGTGTGGCGTTTGGCGAGCGCCCGGTAGAGGCCGCCCTTGTCGCCGAAGTGCCGGTAGAGGATGGGCTTGGTGATCCCGGCCTCCGCCGCGATCGCGTTCATCGACGCTTTCGGGCCGTCTCTGAGTACCACTCGGTCCGCGGCTTCGAGCAGCTCGCGGCGGCGTCTTTCCGCCGCTGTCCGCTGCCGTTCGGCCCCTCTTGCGGTCTCCATGTCGTGTTCTCCCGCCCCACCCGGCTGTCCTGCGATCTCGTCACGCTCGGGCAACGTAACACCCTGCTCAGCCGTGTGCGGATCCGCAGCTCAGCGGTTGACAGAGGCTACTTGCTGGTAACAGACTGTTGTTACCGCTAGTAACGGGTTTAGCCGGAAGTGCATGGAGGGGAACCATGGCCGAGTTCACGCTCGAGCTCAACGACGACCAGAAGCAGGTCCGTGACTGGCTGCACGGATTCGCCGCCGAGGTGATCAGGCCGGCCGCCTCGGAGTGGGACGAGCGTGAGGAGACGCCGTGGCCCGTCATCCAGGAGGCGGCCAAGGTGGGCATCTACAGCCTCGACTTCTACGCCCAGCAGTTCTTCGACCCCACGGGCCTCGGCATCCCCATGGCCATGGAGGAGCTCTTCTGGGGTGACGCGGGCATCGCCCTGTCGATCGTCGGCACGGGCCTCGCGGCCGTCGGCGTCCTCGCCAACGGCACCGAGGAGCAGATCGGCACCTGGATACCCCAGATGTACGGGGACGCGGCCGATGTGAAGCTCGCCGCCTTCTGCTCGTCCGAGCCGGACGCGGGCTCGGACGTGGCCTCCATGCGCACCCGCGCGGTGTACGACGAGGCCAAGGACGAGTGGGTGCTCAACGGCACCAAGACCTGGGCGACCAACGGCGGTATCGCCAACGTCCACGTCGTCGTCGCCGTCGTCGACCCGGATCTGGGCTCCAAGGGCCATGCCTCCTTCATCATCCCGCCGGCCACCCCCGGCCTCTCGCAGGGCCAGAAGTTCAAGAAGCACGGCATCCGCGCCTCGCACACCGCCGAGGTCGTCCTCGAGGACGTCCGTATCCCCGGCCACTGCCTGCTCGGCAGCAAGGAGAAGCTCGACGAGCGCCTGGCGCGTGCCCGTGAGCGTGCCAGGGCGGGCGGCGAGCGGGTGAAGAACGCGGCCATGGCGACCTTCGAGGCCTCCCGCCCGGCCGTCGGGGCCATGGCGGTCGGCACCGCCCGCGCCGCCTACGAGGTCGCCCTCGACTACGCCAAGACGCGCACCCAGTTCGGCCGCCCGATCATCGACAACCAGGGCATCGCCTTCCAGCTGGCCGACATGCGTACGCAGATCGACGCCGCGCGCCTCCTCGTCTGGCGCGCCTCCTGGATGGCGAGCGCAGGCAAGCAGTTCACCGCGGCCGAGGGCTCCATGTCGAAGCTCTACGCGAGCGAGACGGCGAAGAAGGTCACCGCACAGGCCGTGCAGATCCTCGGCGGCAACGGCTTCACCCGCGAGTACCCGGTCGAGCGCATGCACCGGGACGCCGCGATCTACACCATCTTCGAGGGCACGAGCGAGATCCAGCGCCTGGTGATCGCCCGCACCCTGTCAGGGATGCCGATCCGCTAGGAACGCGTCATGGGGCCGGACCGCTGTGCGGTCCGGCCCTGCGTGCTGTGTGCGGCCCGTCAGCGCGGCAGCTGCGCCTCGATGGCCGCGACGACCTCGGGTGCGTCCGGCTCGGTGCGGGGGCGGATCCGGGCGACCGGCTCGCCCGTGGGGGAGATCAGGTACTTCTCGAAGTTCCACTGGACGTCGCCGGCCGCGCCGTCGGCGTCGGCGAGCTTCGTCAGCTCCGCGTAGAGCGGGTGCCGGCTCTCACCGTTGACGTCGGTCTTCTCCAGCAGCGGGAAGCTGACCCCGTACGTCGTCGAGCAGAAGGTCTCGATCTCCTCCGCGGTGCCCGGCTCCTGGCCCGCGAACTGGTTGCAGGGCACGCCCACCACGGTGAACCCGCGCTCCCCGTACTCCTTCTGGAGCTTCTCCAGACCGGCGTACTGCGGGGTGAGCCCGCACTTGGAGGCGACGTTCACAAGGAGGACGGCGGAGCCCTCGTAGGCCCCCAGGGTCGTCGGCTCGCCGGTGAGCGTACGGAGCGGGATGTCGTGCAGCGTCATGGGATGTCTCCTCGGTGGCGATCGCTGAGGCGGTGGCGTCCCTCTCATTGTGACGGCCCCTGTGAGGCGGCTTCACCCGGGCCGAGTGTCCGGTAGTAGAAGGTCGTTCCCCTGAGCGTGCCGAGCGGGTCCGCCGCGTACCCGGGGACGGAGCCGCAGGGGATCCAGCCCGCCGACGCGTAGAGACGCTCGGCGTCGCTCCCCGTCTCGGTGTCGAGCACCAGCAGCGTCAGCCCCTCGTCGGCCGCCGACCGTTCGACAGCGGTGAGCAGGTCCCGGCCGACCCCCCGGCCCCTGGCCGACGGCCTGACCATGAGCTTGGAGACCTCCGCGCGATGACGGGCGTTGGGCATGGCCGCCCTGACCAGGCTGATCGTGCCCGTCGGCCGCTCGTCGTCCCGGGCGATCCAGATCCGGTGGCTCCCCGACTCGACCTCGGCAGCCCGCTCCCGCCACCAGACGGCCGCCGCCTCCCGGTCCAGCGGGGTGAGGAACCCGACCGACGCCCCGCCCTCCACGGCCTCGATCAGCAGGGCCGCCAGCTCATCGGCGTACGTGACCAGTTCGGGGCCGGACACGGGGACGATCTGGGTCATGAATCGGGTCCTTTCACAGGCGCGGCAGGGGAGTCACCGGTGCCCGGCGGGCGTTCGAGCCTGAGCATGAGCACGTACGAGACCACCACCGCCACGATGACCAGCGGCATCACCGTGATGCCCGCCGATCCCAGCAGCAGGGTGGCCAGCAGCACCGATGTCATCGGGAGCCTCAGCATCGCCACGCACATGGCCCCGATGCCCATGGCGAAGCCCGAAGTGGCGTCCAGGCCCGGCAGCTCGGACAGTGCGAGGCCGCCCGTCGCGCCGATGAACATGGACGGGAAGATCGGCCCGCCCCTGAAGCTGCTCAGCGACACACAGTACGCGAGCCCCTTGCACACCAGGAGGGTCAGAAGGGTGGCGAGTGACAGGCCCGTGCCCGTGGCGAGCAGCGGCCCGAGGGCGTCCTGGCCCGAGTAGAGCACCTGGGACGCGTCCTGGCCCGTGCTCTCCGCGTACAGGAGCGCCAGCACCCCGACGGCCAGGCCCATCACGACGGTCGAGGGCACGGTCCGCCGCCCGGTCCGCTCCCGGAGCGCCAGGGACAGCCGCTTGATCCCGGTGCCGGCGAAGGCCGCGGCGGCCCCCAGGACGATCGCCCAGCCGAACCCGGCCAGGGTCGGGTCCGAAGGGTGCGGCACTCCGGGCAGCGCCAGGGAGTACGTTCCGAGGCCGGTCCACGACCCGAGACCGATGAAGATCAGCGAGCCGACACCGGACGCCAGCAGCCCGGGTACGAGCACCAGGCCGAGCGTCATACCGGCGAGCCCCGACGCCTCCATCAGCAGGAAAGCGCCGAGGAGCGGCGAACCCAGCAGGGTGCTGACGGCGGCGAAGCTCCCCGCCGCCGCCACCATGGCGCCCGCGCTCGGCGCGATGCCCGGCCTGACCAGACGCACCGCGTACACGGCCAGCCCGCCGCCCAGGGCGATCAGCGGCGCCTCGGGTCCGAGCACCGCGCCGAGCCCGAGCGAGGTCAGCGCGGCGAGCGCGATGCCCGGGAGCTCCGCCGCGGCCGGCGCGCCCGAGTGCGCCATGCCGTCGGCCGGGCTGCTCCCGCCGCTGCCCGGGAGGTGGCGGATGGTCAGCCCGGTCAGCAGACCGGCCAGGGCGAGCAGCGGCACAGGCCACCACAGGGGCGTGCCGTCGAACCCCAGGGCCCGGGGCAGATCGTCGTAGGTCAGCGACTCGATCTTGTGCACGAGGGCCAGGAAGCCGAACGCGGCCGCGGAGACGGGGACTCCGAGGAACGCCACGACGACCAGCAGGACCACGTACCTCCGGCTGCGTACGACGACGAGAGGATCCGGGTGCTCGGTCCCGGCTGCTGCCCCGGGTTCGGCCGACATCGTCATGGTCACGGTGATACCACGATGTGGTGTTTCGTCCGGGATATGACCACTGTCGGACCACGTGCCGTCGCTACGCGCGGCCGGGCTACGCGCCGCCGACCGCGCGCGGCAGCGCTACGCGCCGTCGAGACGGCGGAACAGCCCCTCCTGCACCACGGACACCAGCAACTGCCCCTGACGGTCGTAGATCCGCCCCCTGGCCAGCCCACGGCCGCCCGTGGCGATCGGCGACTCCTGGTCGTACAGGAACCACTCGTCGGCCCGGAACGGCCGGTGGAACCACATCGCGTGGTCCAGCGAGGCCATGTCGAAGCCGCGCGGACCCCACAGCGGCTCGACCGGGATGCGCACCGCGTCCAGCAGCGTCATGTCACTCGCGTACGTCAGCGCGCAGGTGTGCACCAGCGGGTCGTCGCCCAGCGGGCCGACCGCGCGCATCCACACCGCGCTGCGCGGGTCCGCGTCCTGGATCTCGTCGCGCGTCCAGCGCAGCCGGTCGACATAGCGGATGTCGAACGGCTGGCGCCGCGCCATCCGCTCCAGGGCCTCGGGCAGCCCACCCAGGTGCTCGCGCACCTCGTCGGCGACCGTCGGCAGCTCCTCGGGGCCCGGCACCACGCGGGCGGGCGGCAGCTGGTGCTCGAAGCCGGCCTCCTCGGGGCGGTGGAAGGACGCCGTCAGATTGAAGATGGTCCGGCCCTGCTGCACGGCCGTGACCCGCCGCGTGGTGAACGACCGGCCGTCCCGCACCCGCTCCACGTCGTAGACGATCGGCACACCGGGGCGGCCAGGACGCAGGAAGTAGGCGTGCAGCGAGTGGACAGGGCGGTCCCCGTCGGTCGTCCGGCCCGCGGCGACCAGCGCCTGACCCGCGACCTGCCCGCCGAAGACCCGTTGAAGGGACTCGTCGGGGCTGCGGCCACGGAAGATGTTGACCTCGATCCGCTCCAGGTCGAGCAGGTCGACCAGGCCGTCGGCGGGGTTCGTCGTCATGCGGTTGTTCTCCACTCTCCGGGACGCGCCGTCACAGCTGTCCCACCTGCGTGACCCGGACGACTGCCCGGCCCTCCTCGTCGGAGGCCGCGAGATCGACCTCCGCGCTGATTCCCCAGTCGTGGTCGCCCGCGGGGTCGGCGAACGCCTGCCACACCCGCCACAGACCGCGCTCCGGCTCCTCGTCGATCTTCAGCAGCTTCGGGCCGCGCGCGTCCGGACCCGTGCCCAGGTCCTCGTGCGCGTCCCAGTAGGCGTCCATCGCCTCGCCCCAGGCGTCCTCGTCCCAGCCGGATTCGGCGTCCAGCTCGCCCAGGTCACGGACGCGGTCCAGAGCGGCCAGCTCCACCCGGCGGAACATGGCGTTGCGCACCAGGACCCGGAAGGCACGGGAGTTGGCCGTGACCGGCTTGACCTCGTCGGCCCGCTCCTGCGCCTGCTCGGCCGTCTCCACCTCCGGGTTGGCCAGCTGCTCCCATTCGTCGAGCAGACTGGAGTCCACCTGACGCACCATCTCGCCGAGCCAGGCGATCAGGTCCTCCAGGTCCTCGGACTTCAGATCGTCCGGGATGGTGTGCTCCAGGGCCTTGTACGCACTGGCCAGATAGCGCAGCACGATGCCCTCGGTTCGGGCCAGCTCGTAGTTCGACGTGAACTCCGTGAAGGTCATGGCGCGTTCGTACATGTCCCGGATCACCGACTTCGGCGACACCGGGTGGTCACCGACCCACGGGTGGCTCGTGCGGTACACGTCGTACGCGTGCCAGAGCAGCTCGCTCAGCGGCTTGGGGTACGTGACCTCCTGGAGCCGCTCCATCCGCTCCTCGTACTCGACACCGTCCGCCTTCATCTGCCCGATGGCCTCGCCCCGCGCCTTGTTCTGCTGGGCGGCCAGGATCTGCCGCGGGTCGTCGAGCGTCGACTCGACGACGGAGACCATGTCCAGGGCGTACGAAGGGGATTCGGCGTCCAGCAGGTCGAAGGCGGCCAGCGCGAAGGTGGAGAGCGGCTGGTTGAGCGCGAAGTCCTGCTGGAGGTCGACGGTCAGCCGCACGATCCTGCCCTCCGCGTCGGGCGTCTCCAGCTGCTCCACGACATCACCGTCGAGCAGCGAACGGTAGATCGCGACGGCCCGGCGGATGTGCCTCAGCTGCGCCTTGCGCGGCTCGTGGTTGTCCTCCAGCAGATGGCGCATCGCGTCGAAGGCATTGCCCGGGCGGGCGATCACCGCGAGCAGCATCGTGTGGGTGACACGGAAGCGGGAGGTCAGCGGCTCGGGCTCGGACTGGATCAGCTTGTCGAAGGTGGTCTCCGACCAGGCGACGAAGCCCTCGGGAGCCTTCTTGCGGACCACCTTGCGCTTCTTCTTGGGGTCGTCGCCCGCCTTCTTGACGGCCTTCTCGTTCTCGATGACATGCTCGGGTGCCTGCGCGACGACGAAGCCCGCCGTGTCGAAACCGGCGCGGCCCGCACGGCCGGCGATCTGGTGGAACTCACGGGCGCGCAGGGTGCGCACGCGGGTGCCGTCGTACTTGGTGAGGGCGGTGAACAGCACCGTACGGATGGGGACGTTGACACCGACGCCCAGCGTGTCCGTGCCGCAGATGACCTTCAGCAGGCCCGCCTGCGCCAGCTTCTCGACGAGGCGGCGGTACTTGGGGAGCATGCCCGCGTGGTGCACCCCGATCCCGTGCCGCACGTAGCGGGAGAGGTTCTGGCCGAACTTGGTGGTGAAGCGGAAGTCGCCGATCAGGGCGGCGATCCTCTCCTTCTCCTCCTTCGTGCACATGTTGATGCTCATCAGCGACTGGGCCCGCTCCACCGCGGCGGCCTGCGTGAAGTGCACGATGTAGACGGGCGACTGCCGGGTGTCGAGCAGCTCGGTGAGCGTCTCCGTGATCGGCGTCAGCCGGTACTCGTAGCTGAGCGGCACAGGACGGGTCGCGGAGCGCACCACGGACGTCGGGCGTCCGGTGCGGCGGGTCAGGTCCTCCTCGAACATCCTGACGTCGCCGAGCGTGGCCGACATCAGGACGAACTGGGCCTGCGGGAGCTCCAGGATCGGGATCTGCCAGGCCCAGCCGCGGTCGGGCTCCGCATAGAAGTGGAACTCGTCCATCACGACCTGGCCGATGTCGGCGTACCTGCCGTCCCGCAGCGCGATCGAGGCGAGCACCTCGGCGGTGCAGCAGATGACGGGCGCGTCGGCGTTGACCGAGGCGTCGCCGGTCAGCATGCCGACGTTCTCCGTGCCGAAGAGCTTGCACAGGTCGAAGAACTTCTCCGAGACCAGCGCCTTGATCGGCGCGGTGTAGAAGGTGACCTTGTCCTGGGCCAGCGCGGTGAAGTGCGCACCCGCCGCGACCAGGCTCTTCCCGGAGCCCGTGGGCGTGGAAAGGATCACGTTCGCCCCCGAGACCACCTCGATCAGCGCCTCCTCCTGAGCCGGATAGAGGGTGATGCCCTGCGATTCGGTCCATGACGAGAAGGCCTCGAAGAGGGCGTCCGGGTCGGCGGTCGGGGGCAGCTGATCGATAAGGGTCACGCCCCCATCTTGCATGCCCCCGGCCCGGATGAGGGAACCGGCGGACCCGGCGAAGATCACGGACGATACGCTTCCCACTCAACTCGGCTGCCTCACACAGGCAATGGCGGCCCGGCCTGGACACACGGCCGAGATCACGATGGGGGCGGGAAACAGCCATGATGGGACCGGCACACTCTCTGTCAGGAGCGGCGGCCTGGCTGGGGGTGGGTGCGGCGGCCAAGGCCGCGGGCCACACGATGCCCTGGCCCGTGCTGGTCGTGGGGGCTCTGATCACCGCGGGCGCCGCGCTCGCCCCGGACCTCGACCACAAGTCGGCGACGATCTCCCGGGCCTTCGGACCGGTCTCCAAGGCGGTCTGCGAGATAGTCGACAAGCTCTCGTACGCCGTCTACAAGGCCACCCGGAGCGCCGGTGACCCACGCAGGACCGGCGGTCACCGCACGCTCACCCACACCTGGCTCTGGGCGGTGCTGATCGGCGCCGGATGCTCCGCCGCCGCCATCTTCGGCGGCCGGTGGGCGGTTCTGGCCATCCTCTTCGTCCACCTCGTGCTCGCCGTGGAAGGCCTGCTGTGGCGGGCGGCCAGGGTCTCCAGCGACGTCCTCGTGTGGCTGCTGGGCGCCACCAGCGCCTGGATCCTCGCCGGGGTACTCGACCAGCCGGGCAACGGCTCCGACTGGCTGTTCAGCGGGGCCGGCCAGGAGTATCTCTGGCTCGGGCTCCCGATCGTGCTCGGCGCCCTCGTGCACGACATCGGCGACGCCCTGACGGTCTCGGGCTGCCCGATCCTGTGGCCCATCCCGCTGGGCCGCAAGCGCTGGTACCCCATCGGACCGCCGAAGGCCATGCGGTTCAGGGCCGGCAGCTGGGTCGAGATCAAGGTGCTGATGCCGGTCTTCATGATCCTCGGCGCGATCGGCGGCATCGCCGCGCTCAACGTCGTCTGACACCGCGGCGTTCCACGGCGGGCGCACCGCCCCCGGCCTCCTCCGGCGGGCGGTGCGCCCGCCGTCGTAGCACCATGGGCGGCATGCTGCTCGCCCGGCTCGCCCACGTGTCCCTCGAGGTCGCCGCGACGTCGGCCCGTAGCCGGAAGACCGCGCTGCTGGCCGGTCTCTTCCGGGAGACGGGGCCCGACGACGTCCCGGTCGTCATCCCCTATCTCGCGGGACGCCTCCCGCAGGGCAGGCTCGGGATCGGCTGGAGCGCCCTGCGCCACGAGGTGACGCCCGCCGACGCCCCCACCCTGACCGTGACGGAGACCGACGCGGAGCTGACGGCGATCGGAGCCCTCAACGGTCCCGGCTCGCAAGCGGCCCGCAAGGAGCGGCTGGCACGGCTGCTCGGCGCCGCCACCGCAGGTGAGCAGCGCTTCCTGCGCGCACTGCTCACCGGCGAGGTGCGGCAGGGCGCGCTGGACGCCGTCGCCGTCGACGCCCTGGCCGACGCCGCCGGAGCACCGGCCGCGGAGGTACGGCGCGCCGTCATGCTCGCCGGATCGCTCGGCCCCGTCGCCCGTGGGCTCCTCGCGGACGGCCCCGGGGTCCTCGCCTCCTTCCGGCTCACCGTCGGCCGTCCGGTCCAGCCGATGCTGGCGCACACCGCCCGCTCGGTGACCGAGGCGATCGACCGGCTGGGGCCCTGCGCCGTCGAGGAGAAGCTGGACGGCATTCGCGTACAGGTGCACCGGGACGGGGACCGGGTGCGCGTCCACACCCGCACGCTCGACGACATCACCGACCGGCTCCCCGAACTCGCCGCCGCGGTGACCGGCTTCCCCGCCGACCGGTTCATCCTCGACGGAGAGGTGATCGCGCTCGGTGCCGACGGGAGGCCCCGCCCCTTCCAGGAGACCGCGGGCCGGGTGGGATCCCGGCGCGACGTCGCCACGGCGGCCGGTGCCGTTCCCGTGGTGCCCGTCTTCTTCGACGTGCTCCTCGTCGAAGACCGTGAACTCCTCGACCTGCCCTACTCCGCGCGCCACCAGGAGCTGGCCGCACTGGTGCCCGAACCCATGCGCGTACGACGTGTCGTCGTGGACGACCCCACCGACGCGCCGCAGCGTGAGGCCGCGGTGGCGTTCTCCGACGCGACGCTGGCACGGGGCCACGAGGGCGTCGTCGTCAAGGGCGGCACGGCGGCGTACAGCGCGGGCCGCAGGGGAGCCTCCTGGCTGAAGGTGAAACCCGTGCACACCCTGGACCTCGTGGTGCTCGCCGCCGAGTGGGGCCACGGCAGACGCACCGGCAAGCTCTCCAACCTGCACCTGGGAGCACGGCGGGACGACGGTACGTTCGCGATGCTGGGCAAGACCTTCAAGGGGCTCACGGACGCGCTGCTCACCTGGCAGACCGAACGCCTGCGGGAGCTGGCCACCGGCGACGACGGGCACGTGGTCACGGTGCGCCCCGAACTCGTCGTGGAGATCGCATACGACGGACTCCAGAGCTCCACCCGCTACCCGGCAGGCGTCACCCTGCGCTTCGCCCGTGTGCTGCGCTATCGCGAGGACAAGCGGGCCGAGGACGCGGACACCGTCGACACGGTCCTCGCACGGCGGACCTGACCCGCCGGGACCTTCCCCGGACCTTCGCCGGCCGGACCTTCCCCGGCCGGGACCGGGCCCGCCCGGACCTGGCCCGGCCCGGGCGGGCCACCCGGATCAACCGCGGGCCTGTGCGCCCGCGGTGTGCGCGCGGATCTCCTCCTGCGTGAGATAGGCGTCGGTGTACTCGAAGTCGCGCAGGGTGGCCGCCTTGCGCGACTGGAACCCCGTACGCACGAAGTCGTCACCGGCGACCGCGTTGAGCAGCCAGTTGGTCATGACCCTGGTCTTCGCGACGTTCGTCCGCAGGGCCGCCCAGTGGTAGCCCCGTGCCGCCGCCTGCGCCGGCATGCCCCTCAGCTCGACGCCCAGCGGCCTGGACACCGCGTCCCCGCCACCGAGGTCCACCACGAGACCCAGGTCCTTGTGGACGTACGGCTGGAGCGGACGGCCGCGCAGGGACGCGATGATGTTGTCCGCGAGCCGGCGGCCCTGGCGCATGGCGTGCTGCGCCGTGGGCGGGCAGACCGCCCCCTCGCCCTTGGCCAGGTCCGGCACCGCCGCCGCGTCACCGAGCGCGAACACCCCGTCGTTCCCGGGCAGGGTCATCTCCGGAGTCACGGCGAGCCGGCCGCGTACCGTCTCGGCGTCCAGCGTCGCGATGAGCGGACTCGCCGCGACGCCCGCGGTCCAGATCAGCGTGCGGCAGGGCAGCACCCGGCCGTCCGTGAAGGTCACCTTGTCCGGCGTGGCCTCCGCCACGGACACACCGAGCGAGACTTCGATACCCCGCTTGCGCAGGATCTCCAGGGCGCTGAGACCGAGCTTGTCGCCGAGCTCAGGCATGAGCTTGGGCGCGATGTCGATCAGATGCCACTTGATCAGCTTCGGATCCAGCCTCGGGTAGTGCTTGACCGCGTTGCTGGTGAGCAGCTGAAGGCTCGCCGCGGTCTCCGTACCGGCGTACCCGCCGCCCACCACCACGAACTGCAGCCGGGACGCACGCTCCGCCTCGTCGTGACTGGCGTCGGCCAGATCCAGCTGGGAGATGACGTGGTCGCGGATGTAGGCGGCCTCGGCCAGCGTCTTCATGCCCCGGGCGTTCTCGACAAGCCCCGGGATGTCGAAGGTCCTGGTGACGCTGCCTGCGGACAGCACGATGTAGTCGTACGGCTCGTTCACGATCTCGTCCGTGATCTTGCGGACGACACAGACCTTCGCCTTCGTGTCCACCCCGATGGCCCCGCCCGGCACGATCCGGGTGCGATGGCGCCGGCTGCGGCGCAGGGACACGGCGACCGACTGGGGGGTCAGCACCCCGGAGGCGACCTGAGGGAGCAACGGCAGGTAGAGCTGGTACGAGAACGGAGCGACGAGCGCGATGTCCGCCTCGCCGGGCGCGAGGGTGCGCTCCAGCCGGCGCACACACTCGACCCCGGCAAAGCCGGCGCCGACAACGAGAATCCTGGGTCGTGCCACGGTGTGCGTCCCTTCTCGGGTTTACGCGGTCATCGCTCGCCTGCCCCGTATCCGGAGCCAGTCACTCCCTCATCCTCACCGCAGGGGACCGAGTTCGCCTCTTGTGTGTCGTCCTGTGCGCCGGGCGCGGAAGGCGGGGTGGGCGAGCGGCGCGGCTCAGGAGGAGGCGGGCAGCCGCTCACCGTGCCAGGAGCGCCAGAGCGCCGCGTAGGCGCCGTCGGCCGCCACGAGCTCGTCGTGCGTGCCGAGCTCCGTGACCCGGCCGTCCTCCATCACGGCCACCCGGTCGGCGTCGTGCGCCGTCTGCAGCCGGTGCGCGATGGCGACCACGGTCCGGCCCTCCAGGACGGCGGCCAGTGCCCGCTCCGTGTGCCGGGCGGTCCTCGGGTCCAGCAGCGCGGTGGCCTCGTCGAGTACCAGCGTGTGCGGATCGGCCAGCACCACACGGGCCAGGGCGAGCTGCTGCGCCTCGGCGCCGTCCGGGCGGTACCCTCCGGGGCCCAGGTCGGTGTCCAGACCGTCGGGCAGCTCGTCGGCCCATCCGGCGCCGACGACGTCCAGCGCCGCGCGCAGCCCGGCGTCGGTCGCTTCGGCGGAGGCGATCCGCAGGTTGTCCCGGACCGTGCCCTGGAACACGTGGTGCTCCTGGGTGACCAGGATGACGTGCCGGCGCAGCTGGTCGGCGTCGAGACCGGCGACCGGCACCTGCCCCACGGTCACAGAGCCGGTGCGCGGAGCGTCCATGCCCGCCAGCAGCCGGCCCAGCGTGGACTTGCCCGCGCCCGATGGGCCGACGATCACCAGCCGCTCGCCGGGCCGGACCGTCAGGTCGACCCCGTGCAGGACGTCGCCCCCGTCGCCGTAGGCATAGCGCACATCGGCCACCTCGATCCGGTCGTCGGCCGGTGCGGGGGACGAGGCCGACGGGGCGGGCGCCGCAAGGCCGACGCCCTCGACCCTGGCGAACGAGGCGCTGCTGTTCTGCACCTGCTCCATCTGCTGAAGGACGGTGTCCAGGGGCTGGGAGAGCTGCCGCAGATACAGGGCCGACGCGACCACGGCGCCGAGGCTCATCGCGCCGTGGGCGTGCAGCACCCCGCCGATCAGCAGGACACCTGCCACCGGAAGGACATAGGAGACGTCCACCGCGGGGAAGAGCACACTGCGCAGGAACAGCGTCCGCATCCGGGTCCTGCGGCACGTCTCGATCGCCTCCTGGCTCGCCGCGATACGGCGCTGCTGCAACCCGAGTGCCTCGACCGTGCGGGCGCCGGCGGCGGTGGCCGCGAGCTGCTCGGCGAGAGCGGAGTTGGCGGCTCCCTCAGCGAGGTAGGCGTCGAGCGCCCGGCGCAGGTACCAGCGCGAGGCGAACCAGATGCCGAGCAGGCCCAGCACGCCGCACGCACCGAGCAGCGGGTCGAGCGCGAAGACTGCTCCGAGGATGAACAGCGCCTGGGTGGCGGCGATCAGGATCGCGGGACCGGCGTCCCTGAGGGTGGCGCCGACCGCGTTGACGTCGGTGGTGCCCCGCGTCAGTAGATCGCCCGTGCCGGCTCGCTCGACCACCGCGTCGGGCAGCGCGAGTGCCCGGTCGGCGAACTGCTCGCGGATGCGCGCCAGCGTCCGCTCGCCGAAGCGGTGACCGACGTAGCCGGCGTAACGGACCAGGAGCAGCTGCACCAGCGCGAAGACCAGGATGGTGAGCGCGAGACGGTCCACCGACGACACCGCGGCCCCGTCCCTGACCTCGTCGATGATGCGGCCGAGCAGCCACGGGCCGACGAGCCCGGCAGCGGCGGCCAGCGCGTTGAGGGCGATCACGCCGGCGAACGCGCGGCCGTCCACGCGGATCAGGCGCAGCGCCGCCCGGCGTACCTCGAAGGGGCGTGCGATGGGCAGGGACCGGGCTTCGGTTGCGGAGTCGACGGTCACCGCACGGCCTCCCGGAGCGGCGGAACGGTTCCTTCGTCCGGTCCCTCACTGCCGCTGTAGCCGTCGCCGCCGCGTGACACCAGGAGGCGGTAGCCCCGCTGTCCGTCCAGGAGTTCACGGTGGCTGCCGACGGCGGCGACGGAGCCGTCGACGAGGTAGTACACGGTGTCCGCCTGGTCCAGCAGGAGCGGTGAGGTGCTCGTGACGACCGTCGTACGGCCCGACCGTGCGGCCCGCAGCCGGGCCGAGACCGCAGCCTCGGTGTGCGCGTCGACCGCCGATGTGGGCTCGACCGCCAGCAGCACCTCGGGATCCGCGAGCAGGGCCCGGACCAGACGGATGCGCTGGCGCTGGCCTCCGGAGAGGTTGCGGCCCTGCGCGTCGATGTGTGAGTCGAGTCCGTCCGGCAGGCCCCGGACGACGTCCTGCGCCATGGCGGCCTCGACCCCTCGGGCGATGGCCTCCTCGTCCCGGTCCCCGGCGCCGCTGATCACCTCGCGGAGCGGGCCGGCGAAGAGATCGGCCTCGTTGTCCGCGACGAGGACACGGCTGCGGATCTGCGTCAGGTCGATCGCGTCGAGGCGTATCCGGCCCCAGGTGGCGGCGGACGGGGTGAACCGGCCGATGCGGTCGATCACCGCCGCGGACTCCGACGGTCTGGCGCTGACCAGGGCGGTCAGCTGTCCAGGCGCCACCTCGACGCCGGACTCCGGGTCGCACAGCGTGGCCGGCGCCCCGCCGGACGCGGCTTCGGGTTCGGCTTCGGGCTCGGGCTCGGACTCGGACTCGGATTCGAACTCGGGCTCAAGGTCCAGGAACCGTACGACTCTTCGGGCGGCGACGAGCCCGCGGCTGAGGTCGTAGCCCGCCTCGATGAAGGCCTCCACCGGCACCACGAGCACCGCGGCGTATCCGTAGACCGCGACCAGCTCGCCGACGCTGATGGTCCCCTGAGCGGCCATACGGGCCGCCAGCCAGGTCACCAGCCCGAGGAACAGGGTGGGAAGACCGACCCCGAGCGCCTGGATCCAACTGGTCACCGTGCCGACGCGGTAGCCCTCCGCGCGGAGCGCCTGCGAACCGTTCCGGTAGCGCTCGGCGTACACGTCCTTGCCACCGATGCCGTTGAGGACGCGCAGGCCCCCGACGATGTCCGCGAAGCGGGCCGCGAGCCCGCCCTGCCGCTCCCGGTACGTCGCCTCGGCGCCCTGGAGCCGCCCGAGCAGGGGGCCGACCACCACGGCGAGCAGCGGCACACCGAGCAGCACCACCACGGCCAGCAGCGGTGACACCGTCAGCATCAGACAGGCCACGACGGCGTAGGCGAGTACCCCGCCGATCCCGGGGCCGGTCATGGTCAGCGTGTTCGCGATGACGGCGACGTCACCGAAGCCGATCGTGACGACCTCGCCGGCCGTGACCCGGCGCGGCAGCGCACCGCCCAGCCGCGTGGCGTGCCCGACCACGACCCGCACGGAGCGGAAGACGGCGTCCAGGCGCACCCTGGTCATCGTGCGATGGCGCATGATGGCCAGCCACGCGTTCAGCACCCCCACACCCAGCAGAGCCGCCACCCAGCCCACCAGAGCGCCACCTCGCCCCGGCTCAAGACCGTCGTCGATGGCGCGCGAGAGCAGATACGGCGGCAGCGTCAGACAGACCATCCAGGCGCTGCCGAGCAGTGCTCCGGCGGCGATACGGCGGCGCTGACTCGTCACGAGCCACCAGAGATACCGCAGCGGGCCACGACGGTCCGGGATCCCCGGGTCCACGCTCGGATGCGTCATACATCGAACTCTAGACCGGCCGGTGTCCCGCGCTCCGGGCCGACCTGTCTCCGGCGAACTCGGCCGCGCCAGGAGCGCCGCCGCTCAGCCGTGCCAGGAGCGCCACAGGGACGCGTACGCGCCGTCCGCGGCCACCAGCGTCTCGTGGCTGCCCAGTTCGGTGATCCGGCCGTTCTCCACGACCGCGATCACGTCCGCGTCGTGCGCCGTGTGCAGCCGGTGGGCGATGGCGATCACCGTACGGCCGTCCAGCACCCGCGCCAGGGACCGCTCCAGGTGCCGCGCCGCCCGCGGGTCGAGCAGCGACGTCGCCTCGTCCAGCACCAGCGTGTGCGGATCCGCCAGGACGAGGCGGGCCAGGGCGATCTGCTGGGCCTGGGCCGGGGTGAGGGCCTGACCGCCCGAGCCGACCTCCGTGTCCAGCCCCTCGTCGAGAGCCTTCGCCCAGCTGTCCGCGTCCACCGCGGCGAGCGAGGCCCACAGCTCCGCGTCCTCGGCATCCGTACGGGCCAGCAGGAGATTGTCCCGGAGCGAGCCCACGAACACATGGTGCTCCTGATTGACGAGAGCCACCTGGGTCCGTACTCGCTCCGCCGTCATCAGCGAGAGTTCGGCGCCGCCCAGTGAGACCGAGCCCTTCCGGGGCGCGTAGATCCCCGCCAACAGCCGCCCCAGCGTGGACTTGCCCGCCCCCGACGGCCCGACCAGCGCGAGCCGGGTGCCGGGGGCGACATCGAGTGACACCTCGTGCAGGACGTCGACGCCCGCGCGATAGCCGAAGCTCACCTCCTCGGCCCGCACCTCCCGGCCGTCAGGACCGATGAGACCGTCGCCCGCTTCGGGTTCGATCTCCCGTACGCCGACGAGCCTGGCCAGCGACACCTGGGCGACCTGCAACTCGTCGTACCAGCGAAGGATCAGACCGATCGGGTCCACCATCATCTGTGCCAGCAGCGCACCCGTCGTCAGCTGTCCCACGGTGAGCCAGCCCTCGATCACGAACCAGCCGCCGAGCATCAGCACCGCGCCGAGAATCGTCACGTACGTGGTGTTGATGACCGGGAAGAGCACCGAGCGCAGGAACAGGGTGTAGCGCTCCCAGGCCGTCCACTCCTTGACCCGCCGGTCCGACAGCGCGATCCTCCGGGCCCCCAGCCGGTGGGACTCGACGGTCCGCCCGGCGTCCACGGTCTCGGCGAGCACGGCCGCGACCGCCGCGTAACCTGCCGCTTCCGAGCGGTACGCGGACGGCGCGCGCCGGAAGTACCAGCGGCAGCCGACGACCAGCACCGGCAGCGCGAC
This sequence comes from Streptomyces sp. NBC_01012, assembly GCF_045162755.1. Lineage (NCBI taxonomy): Bacteria > Bacillati > Actinomycetota > Actinomycetes > Kitasatosporales > Streptomycetaceae > Streptomyces > Streptomyces sp. NBC_01012. The sequence goes on from NZ_CP108688.1 coordinate 7,025,273, forward strand.
CACCACGGCGACCGCCAGCGGCGGGGCGGTGACGGTCAGCGCGCCGAGCAGCAGCCCCGCCCACACCACACCGATCGCGAGTTGGGGCACGGCCTCGCGCATCGCGTTGGCCAGCCGGTCGATGTCCGTGGTGATCCTGGACAGCAGATCACCGGTACCGGCCCGCTCCAGTACGCCGGGCGGCAGCGCCACCGAACGTACGAGGAAGTCCTCGCGCAGATCGGCGAGCATCTCCTCACCGAGCACCGCACCCCGCAGCCGCATCGCGCGTGTGAACACGGTCTGCACGACCAGCGCCAGGGCGAACACGGCGGCGGTGCGCTCCAGATGGAGGTCGGTGACCCCGTTCGACAGATCCTCGACAAGTCCGCCGAGCAGATAGGGGCCGGTGATCGACGCGATCACCGCGACCGCGTTGGCCGCGATCAGGACCGCGAACGGCCTGCGGTGGCGCCGCAGCAGGGCGCGTACGTAGGTCCGTACGGTCGTCGACGTACCGACCGGGAGGGTCGTCGCCGACTGCGGTGCGGCCGGGTCGTACTCCGGCGGGGCCAGGCCGATCATGCTCGCTCCTCGAATTCCTCGACCGTGCGTGCCGTGTGGGCCGCAGGGACCTGGTGCGGACCCTCGGCCGCGAGGATCCTCTCCCGCGCCTCGGCCTCGGTCGCCGTTTCGGCCTCGGCCTCGGTCTCCGTCTCACGGGTCACGACCGCCCGGTAGCGAGGTTCGTCCCGCAGCAGTTCGCGGTGCGTGCCCGCTGCCACGACCGTGCCCTCGTGCAGGAGCACCACCCGGTCGGCGAGGTCCAGCAACAGCGGTGACGAGGCGAACGCCACGGTCGTACGGCCCCGGCGCAGCTCCTCGATCCCGGCGGCGACACTGGCCTCCGTGTGCGAGTCCACGGCGGACGTCGGCTCGTCGAGCACGAGCGCCTCCGGGTCGGTGACCAGCGAACGGGCCAGTGCCAGCCGCTGCCGCTGACCGCCCGACAGGGACCGGCCGCGCTCGGTGATCCGCGTGTTCATCGGGTCGCCGTCCGTGTCGACGGACGCCTGCGCCAGCGCGTCCAGTACGTCACCGCACCGGGCCGCGGTGAGCGCGTCCTCGGCGGTCACGCCTCCCGATGAGGGGACGTCCAGCAGCTCGCGAAGCGTCCCGGAGAGCAGCACCGGGTCCTTGTCCTGCACCAGCACGGCGGCCCGCGCCGCATCGAGCGGCAGCTCGTCCAACGGCACCCCGCCGAGCAGGACCGAGGGCGCCGAGGCTGCGGCAGCGTCCTTGGCCGGTCCGGCTCCGGCGTGGCCGCCGAGCCGCTCAGCCAGCCGTCCCGCCTCGTCGGGGTCACCGCAGACCACGGCGGTGAACAGGCCTTGCGGCGCCATCAGTCCGGTCACCGGGTCGTACAGATCGCCCCGGGGCGCGGCGGTGACGTCCGCGGTCGGTGGTTGGGTGCCGCGGCGCAGGGACAGCACCCGGACCGCGCGCTGCGCGGACGGCCGTGAGAAGGAGTACGCCATCGCGATCTCCTCCACATTGCGCAGAGGGAAGAGCATCAGGGTCGCCGCGCTGTACACGGTGACCAGCTGGCCGACGTCGATCCGGCCGTCGCGGGCCAGCGTCGCGCCGTACCAGACCAGCGAGATCAGCAGAACTCCCGGCAGGAACACCTGGATCGCCGAGATCAGCGCCCACATCCGCGCACTGTGCACCGCGGCCTTCCGGACCTCCTGGGACGCACGCCGGTAGCGCCCGAGGAACAGCTCCTCGCCGCCGATGCCGCGCAGCACCCGCAGTCCGGCGACGGTGTCGGAGGCCAGCTCCGTGGCCCGGCCCGCCTTCTCGCGTTGCAGATCGGCGCGGTGGGTGGCCCGGGGGAGCAGCGGCAGGACGGTCAGTGCCAGGACGGGGGTGGCGACGGCGACCAGTACCCCGAGCGAGGGCAGATAGAGGACAAGACCGACGCAGATCAGCACGAGTGCGGTCGCGGCCGCCAAGAAGCGTGACAGGGCCTCGACGAACCATCCGATCTTCTCGACATCACCCGTCGACACGGCGACCACCTCACCGGCCGCCACCCTCCGGGTCAGCGCCGAGCCCAGCTCGGCCGTCCTGCGCGCCAAGAGCTGCTGCACCCGGGCCGCCGCGGTGATCCAGTTGGTGACGGCCGTGCGGTGGAGCATGGTGTCGCCCAGGGCGATGAGGACGCCGAGAGCGACGAGCAGGACACCGGCCACCGCGAGGCCCCGGCCGGAACGGTCGATGACGGCCTGCACCGCCAGGCCCACGGCGAGCGGGAGGCCCGCGATCGCACAGTGGTGAAGCAGCCCCCAGCACAGGGACTTGAGCTGGCCGGTGAGCTGCTGCCGCCCGAGCCAGACCAGAAAACGGGGGCCGGACCGCACATCGGGATCGCCGGGATCCGAATACGGAAGATCGCGAATCTGCATGACGTCCCAAGGATCGGAAGCGGAGATCCATGACGGACCTCGTGGAACAGGAGGAACTGGGCACTGGATGAACTGGGGAACAGCGGGGGACCAAACCGTGCAAGGTTCGCTTCCTGGCCCCGTGCACGGCAACCGATTATTCGGCCGTGACGGCCGGTTCCGTCTTCCGTGGGGGAGGGGAGCCCCGCCACCTGCCGGGGTTGGCGGGGCTCCGGCCGACAACTCCGGCTACTCCTCGGGCTTCTCGGAGTCCATGCCGGCGCGGGCCTTCCTCCACTCGCCCCGGGTGAAGTCGGGGATCTCCTGCGGCGCGCCCTTGGCCTTGATCGACAGATGGCTCAGCGGCACGGGCGCGGTCCAGGTGGCGGCGTCGTACACATCGAAGTCCGGGACGAGTCCGAGCCGTATGCACTGCATCAGCCGGAACACCAGCATGTAGTCCATCCCGCCGTGGCCGCCGGGCGGGTCGGCGTGCTCCTTCCACAGCCAGTGGTCCCAGTCGGCGTACGCGCCGAAGTCGCCCCACTCGTCGTTCGAGTGGTCCGGTTCCAGGTAGATCCGCTCGGGGTAGTCCTCGAACACCCCTTTGGTGCCGCCGAGGCTGTTGATGCGCGAGTAGGGATGGGGCGTGGAGACGTCGTGCTCCAGGCGGATCACCCGGCCCTTGGCGGTCTGGACGAGACTGATCGTCCGGTCGCTCTCGATGTACGTCTCCTTCCAGCTCGGGTCGCCGGCCGGCATGTGCTCCTTGCGGTAGGCGGCGAGCCCGAGTGAGGGAGAGCCGACACTCGTGATGCTGACGGCGCGGTCACCGCGGTTGACGTCCATGTAGCCGGCGACCGGCCCGAAGCCGTGGTTGGGGTAGAGGTCCCCTCGCATCCGGGTGTGCCACAGGCGTCGCCAGGGGCCCTCGTAGTAGTCCGGGTCGAACATCAGGCCGCGCAGATCGTGGTTGTACGCGCCCGCCCCGTGCAGCAGATCGCCGAAGAGACCGGCGTGCGCCATTCGCAGCACCCGCATCTCGTTCTGTCCGTAACAGCAGTTCTCCAGCTGCATGCAGTGGCGTCTGGTCCGCTCGGAGAGATCGACCAGCTCCCAGAGCTGGTCCAGTCTCAGGGCTATCGGACACTCGACACCGACGTGCTTGCCGTTGAGCATGGCCGTCTTCGCCATCTCGAAGTGGAAGTCCCAGGGCGTGGCCACGTAGACGAAGTCGATGTCTCCGCGCGCGCAGAGATTCTCGTAGTCGTCCTCCCCTTTGGTGTACACGGCGGGTGCCGGCTGGCCGGCGGCCGTCACCTTCGCGGCGGCCTGCTCGGTCTTCTCCTTCACCGGGTCGCAGAGGGCGACGACCCGCACCCCCTCGACGGCGAGGAAGAGGTCGATCATGCTGCCGCCGCGGTTACCGAGGCCCACGATGCCGACGCGCACCGTTGAACGCCGGTCGAAGGGGACCCCGGCCATGGTGGCGCCCTTGCGGGGAGGTACGGACAGAGGACTGCCGGCGTGTGTGTCCCGCGCGTCCTGCGCGGCCGATGCCGGGCCGGCGCCGAGTGCTCCGAGCCCGAGCCCGGTGCCGGCCACTCCCACCGCGCCGGCCGTGGTGCGAAGAACGGAACGACGGCTCAGCGAGCCGTCGTCCGTGGCCCGAGGGTCCTGCCCCTGGGGGTTCTGGTCCTGTGGTGCGTCGTCGTCATTCATCGGGCCTCCAGAGAGGGGATTCGACGGTGCGCATACGAGGTTCAGGGACCCGCGTGAACCGGCGGATCCCTGAACCTTGGTGAGGACCTTGGACGGTGGTGCTGTTCCGACGCAAGGGAAGCGGTTGGACTCCTGTGTCTAAACCATGGACTTCTGGACCCCGCTCCCGGTCCACGGGCAGCCTCCGACGGCCGAGCGGTGGCAGGGCGGTGGCAGGGCGAGTGGCGGAGCAGGCGGCGCCGGCCTCGGGTCAGAGCGTCGGCCGGGTCGCCCGCTCCAGCTCGATCAGCGCCGAGTGGTAGCGGTGGCCCGTCGCCCGGTCCATCCCGATCTCGCACATCCGGTTCGCCGACAGGTAGGCGTCGTACTCCCGGGTGCCGACCTCCGCCGCCTCCTTGGCCGTCGCCGAGTCGGTGAGCTCCTTGTGCAGCATGCCGCGGTCGCCGGCGAACCCGCAGCAGCCCGCGTCGTCCGGCAGGACGACCTCGTCGGCGCAGGCCTCGGCCAGCGTACGCAGCTGTGCCACATCGCCCAGATGCTCCATCGAACAGGTGGGATGCAGGACGGCGGAACCCGTCCTGCGGAACACGGTCAGCGTGGGCAGCAGCTCATCGGCGGCCCAGACCAGCGAGTCGAGGACGGTCAGCTCCTCGTGCAGCGCACGGTTGTCGTCGGAGAGATACGGAACCACCTCGTGCGCCAGGCCCAGCGTGCACGAGGAGGCGTCGACGACCAGCGGCAGCACGCCGCCGGCGGTCCAGCCCCAGGCGGCCTCGACGATGCGGTTGGCCATGACCGCGTTGGCCGTGTGGTACCCCTTGGAGTGCCAGATCGTCGCGCAGCAGGTCCCGGCGACGTCCTCGGGGATCCAGACGGGCCTGCCCGCCCGCGCGGACAGGGAGACGACGGAATCGGCGAGTGACGACGTCGCTTCGTCCTCCGGGCCGGCGAAGATGCGGTTCACGCAGGCGGGGTAGTAGACGGCGCTCGCACCCGCCCTGGTGGTGGGCGGGAGACGGCGAGAGGCGGCACCGGGGATACCGGGCAGCCACTCCGGCACCAGATCCGGGCGCACGGCCCTGCGGGCCAGCCGGGTCACGGCCACCGGCAGCCGGTCGCCGCCATGACGCGTGACGGCGTCCGCCACGCCGATGGCGATCCGCGCCGAGGTCTCGACCGCCTTGAAATACCGCGCGGTCAGCGCCGCGACCCGCTCCTCACGCGGGGAGTGCCGGTGATGCCGGAAGTCCCTCATCATCGCCCCGGTGTCGATGCCCACCGGACACGCGAGCTTGCACGTGGAGTCGCCCGCGCAGGTGTCCACCGCGTCGTAACCGTAGGCATCGAGCAGCCCCGCCTCGACCGGGGAGCCGTCGGGCTGCCGCATCATCTCCCGGCGCAGCACGATCCTCTGACGCGGCGTCGTGGTGAGGTCCTCGCTGGGGCAGGTCGGCTCACAGAACCCGCACTCGATGCACGGGTCGGCGACCGGCTCGACCTTGGGGATGGTCTTGAGCCCGCGCAGATGCGCCGCCGGATCCCGGTCCAGGACGATCCGGGGGGCCAGGACGCCGTCGGGGTCGATGGCCTGCTTCGTGCGCCACATGAGCTCGGTGGCCACGGCGCCCCACTCCCTCTCCAGGAAGGGCGCGATGTTGCGGCCGGTGGCGTGCTCGGCCTTCAGGGACCCGTCGAAGCGGTCGACGACCAGCGTGCAGAACGCGTCCATGAACGCCGCGTACCGCTCGACGTCGGCCGGTTTCGCGGCGTCGAACGCGAGCAGGAAGTGCAGATTCCCGTGCGCCGCGTGCCCCGCGACTGCGGCGTCGAACCCATGGACCGCCTGGAGCGCGAGCAGCGCCTCGCAGGCATCCGCGAGCCGGGACGGCGGGACGGCGAAGTCCTCGGTGATCAGGGTCGTGCCCGAGGGGCGGGAGCCGCCGACGGCGGTGACGAACGCCTTGCGCGCCTTCCAGTAGCCGGAGACGGTGGCGGCGTCCCGGGTGAACGCGTTGGTCACGGAGAGGGCCGGAGTCACCAGGTCGAGGTCCGCGACGACCGATGCGGCGGCCCGCTCGAAGTCCGCCAGCGCGCCGTCGTCCGGGGCTCGGAACTCCACCAGGAGCGCCGTCGTCCCCTGCGGGAGCCCCGCCCAGTCGGAGGGGACGCCTTCGACACGGACGGAGGCGCGCAGGGTGTTGCCGTCCATCAGCTCCACGGCGAGCGCACCCGCCTCGTTGAACCGGGGCACCGCCGCCGCTGCCGCCGTGAGCGAGGGGAAGAACAGCAGGGCGGACGAGACGCGCCGGTCCAGGGGCAGGGTGTCGAAGACGACCTCGGAGATGAAGCCGAAGGTGCCTTCGGACCCGACCATGAGGCCACGCAGGATCTCCACGGGCGTCGATCCGTCGAGGAACGCGTCGAGGCGGTAGCCGTTGGTGTTCTTGATCTCGTACTTGGCGCGGATCCGGTCGGTGAGCCGCTCGTCGGCCTCGATCTCCGCCTTGAGGGCCAGCAGCGTGTCGCACAGGTGCGGTTCCGCGTGACGCAGCAGTTCGTCGGCGTCCGTGTCGGCCGTGTCCACCACTGTGCCGCTCGGCAGGACGAAGGTCAGCGAGGAGACCGTACGGTAGGAATTCCTTGTCGTCCCCGCGGTCATCCCCGAGGCGTTGTTCGCCACGACACCGCCGACGGTGCAGGCGATGGCGCTGGCGGGATCGGGGCCCAGGATCCGGCCGTGCCGGGCGAGAGCGGCGTTGGCCCGCATGACGGTGGTCCCTGGCCGGATCCGGGCGCGGGCGCCACCGTCCAGGACCTCGACCCCCGTCCAGTGGCGGCGTACGTCGACGAGGATGTCCTCACCCTGCGCCTGGCCGTTGAGACTGGTGCCGGCGGCCCTGAAGACGACACCACGGCCGTTGCCGTGGGCGTAGGAGAGGATCGCCGATACGTCGTCGAGGTCCTCGGGGACCAGCACGACCTGCGGCAGGAAGCGGTAGGGGCTGGCATCGGAGGCGTATTTCACAAGGTCGGAGACCTTCCACAGGACCTTCTCAGGACCGAGCAGCGCGGTCAGGTCGGCCCTCAGCCGCGCCGGGGTCCCCGAGGCCTTCCAGCCGGGCACCCGATCGGGGGACGGCGCGCGGGCCGTCCGAGGGCGCAGGGCTTCCGGGTCCGGCTCCAGCAGCGGCATGTCAGGATCCCCTCGACGGCGCGGTGCGGTGGCCGCACCGGGTGCCTCAGCAGCGGCGGCGCTCCGGCATTCCGTCGACCAGAGCGGTGAGCAGCCCGCCGAGCACCTCACGCTGTTCGGCGGTCAACGGGGCCAGGATCTCCTCCGCGGCGGCCTTGCGCCCGTCGCGCATCGAGCGGAGCACCGCCCGGCCCTCCTCGGTGATCTCGATACGGATCACCCGGCGATTGGCCGGATCCGGGGCGCGCCGCACCCGGCCACTCGCCTCAAGGCCGTCGACCAGGGTGGTCACCGCCCGGGGGACGACGTCCAGGCGCTCGGCGAGATCGGCCATCCGGGGTGGGCCCTCGTAGTGCGCGGTCGTCCGCAGCAGGCGGAACTGGGCAGGGGTGATGCCTATCGGCTCCAGCTGACGGCTCTGAATGCGCTGGAGACGGCGGGTCAGCCGCAGCAGCTGCTCGGCGAGCATGCCGTCGGAGTCGGGGGATTCCATGGGGGAACACTACCAGGACCTGGCTCATTGTGTATAGAGGTAACAATGAGCTACGCTCTCAAAAGCCCGCTCATCTGTCAGCTCTTCCCGGACCTCCGCCTCTTCGCCCCGGACCTCCGCGTCGGCTGCCGGCCACACGGGCACCCCACCCGTCGCACGCCCGCCGCACGCTCTCGAAGGAGCCCATGAAACCCGACGAACCCACCTGGACACCTCCGGCCGAGGAACCCGGGCAGCCGCCCGCCGAGCTGCGCCGCATCTTCCGGCTCTTCCGTCCCTACCGAGGCAGACTCGCCGTGGTCGGACTGCTGGTCGGCGCCTCATCGCTGGTGTCGGTCGCCTCTCCCTTCCTGCTCCGCGAGGTCCTGGACACCGCGATCCCTCAGGGACGCACGGGTCTGCTGACGCTCCTCGCGCTCGGCATGATCCTCACCGCCGTGATGAACAGCGTCTTCGGCGTCCTGCAGACCCTGATCTCCACGACGGTCGGCCAGCGCGTCATGCACGACCTGCGCACCGCCGTCTACACCCAGCTGCAGCGGATGCCGCTCGCCTTCTTCACCCGGACCCGCACGGGCGAGGTCCAGTCCCGCATCGCCAACGACATCGGCGGAATGCAGGCCACGGTCACCTCCACCGCGACCTCCCTGGTCTCCAATCTCACCGCCGTGGTCGCCACCGTCGTCGCCATGCTCGCGCTGGACTGGCGGCTCACCATCGTCTCGCTGCTCCTGCTGCCCGTCTTCGTCTGGATCAGCCGTCGCGTGGGCCAGGAGCGCACGAAGATCACCACCCAGCGCCAGAGGCAGATGGCGGCGATGGCCGCGACGGTCACCGAGTCGCTGTCCGTCAGCGGCATCCTGCTCGGCCGGACCATGGGCCGCTCGGACTCCCTCACACAGGCGTTCTCCGAGGAGTCCGAGCGTCTGGTCGACCTCGAAGTGCGTTCCAGCATGGCGGGCCGCTGGCGGATGTCGACCATCGGCATCGTGATGGCCGCCATGCCCGCCGTCATCTACTGGGCGGCCGGCCTCACGCTCCAGTCGGGTGTCACGCCCGTCTCCATCGGCACCCTGGTCGCCTTCGTCTCGCTCCAGCAGGGCCTTCTCCGGCCGGCGGTGAGCCTGCTCTCCACCGGTGTGCAGATGCAGACGTCACTCGCCCTGTTCGCGCGCATCTTCGAGTATCTCGACCTCGAGGTGGACATCGCCGAGCCCGAGAAGCCCGTCAGGCTGGAGAAGATCCGCGGCGAGATCGCCTTCAAGGACGTCGCCTTCAGCTACGACGAGAACAGCGGCCCGACCCTGAGCGGTATCGATGTGACCGTGCCCGCGGGGAGCAGCCTGGCCGTCGTCGGCCCCACCGGATCGGGCAAGTCCACGCTCAGCTATCTGGTGCCGAGGCTGTACGACGTCACCGGGGGCCGGGTCCTGATCGACGGCGTCGATGTGCGCGACCTGGACTTCGACACCCTCGCCCGAGCCGTCGGCGTCGTCTCCCAGGAGACGTACCTCTTCCATGCCTCGGTCGCCGAGAACCTCCGCTTCGCCAAGCCGGACGCCACGGACGAGGAGATGGAGGCCGCGGCCCGCACGGCCCAGATCCACGACCACATCGCCGGGCTGCCCGACGGCTACGACACCCTCGTCGGCGAACGCGGGTACCGGTTCTCGGGCGGTGAGAAGCAGCGGCTGGCCATCGCCCGCACGATCCTGAGGGACCCGCCCGTGCTGATCCTCGACGAGGCGACCAGCGCGCTCGACACGCGTACGGAACACGCCGTGCAGCAGGCTGTCGACGCCCTCTCGAAGGGCCGCACCACACTCACGATCGCGCACCGGCTCTCCACCATCCGGGACGCGGACCAGATCGTCGTCCTGGACGAAGGCCGCACGGCCGAGCGCGGCACGCATGAGGAGCTGCTCGCGCAGGACGGGCGCTATGCCGCGCTGATCCGCCGCGACAGGGGCCATGCGGCCCCGGCGGCGGTCTGAGGCGGGGCGGGGCGGGGTGCGCGGGGCGGTCCGGTGTGGGGCCGGTGTCCCTGGCCGCGTTTCTCTACGCCGCACCGACACACGGCAGCGCCGCCGCTCCCGTGGGACGGGGAGCGGCGGCGCCGTTGTGCGGAGACGGTCAGACGAGCCAACCCACGAAGTGGACGATGCCGGCAAGCAGGTCGGTCAGGATGTTCATTCGGTGTTTCTCCTTGTGCGTGGTGCAAATGTGGGACGCGCGCAGTTGCGGTCTGCAGCCCGTTGTGTGCGCTCAGTAATCATCAGCTGCCGTGGGGTAGTTGAGCAACCAATCCCGGAGCGACCACGCGTTCGAGCGAACACCCGATCCCCTGTTCGTGTGTTCTGCTCTCTTGAGTGCCCAGCAACCGGCTGACGGAACGGACCGCGGCCCGGCCCGCCCGGTTGGCCCCGATCGTGCTGGCGGACGGCCCGTAACCGACGAGATGTACACGCGGGTCCCGCACCGCCCGGGTGTTCTCCACGCGGATGCCACCGCCCGGCTCCCGGAGTTTCAGTGGCGACAGATGGTCGACCGCGGCACGGAAGCCGGTCGCCCAGAGGATCACGTCCGCCTCCACGGTGCGGCCGTCGGACCAGGCCACGCCGCCCGGCGTGATCCGCTCGAACATGGGCAGCCGGTCGAGGACGCCCTGCTCACGTGCCTGCCGTACGGCGTCGTTGACCGGAAGTCCGGTCACACTCACCACGCTCTGCGGCGGGAGCCCGCGGCGTACGCGCTCCTCGACCATGGCCACTGCGGCCCGCCCCTGCTCCTCGCCGAACGGCCCCTCCCGGAACACCGGAGGGCGTCGTGTCACCCAGTACGTCTCCGCAGCCACCTCGGCGATCTCCATCAGATGCTGGGTGCCCGACGCGCCCCCGCCGACGACGACCACCCGCAGACCGGCGAACTCCGCAGGACCCGGATAGTCCGCGGTGTGCAACTGCCGCCCCCGGAAGGTCTCCTGACCCGGATAGCGCGGCCAGAACGGCCGGTCCCAGGTGCCGGTGGCATTGATCAGCGCACGCGTGGCGTACGTCCCCTCGGAGGTCTCGACCAGCAGCCGACCGCCCTCGCCCTCACGTACGGCGGCCACATCCACCGGCCGGTGCACCCGCAGACCGAAGTGCTGCTCGTAGTCGTCGAAGTAGGCGCCGATCACCTCGGACGAGGGCCGGGAGTCGTCCGCGTCCGTCAGCTCCATACCGGGCAGGGAGTGCATGCCGTGCACCTTGCCGTACGTGAGAGAGGGCCACCGGAACTGCCAGGCGCCCCCGGGCAGGGGTGCGTGATCCAGCACGACGAAGTCCTGGTCGGGCCGGTGGCCGGCCCGCAGCAGGTGGTAGGCGGCGGACAGCCCGGCCTGCCCGGCGCCGATGACGACCACGTCCAGCTCTCTCGCCCCAAAGTAGTTCACGCTTCTACCAACCGAGGGCGTGCCCTGGATCTTCCCGGATCTTCCCGGGGCGCGATCCGTCTCGGCGGCGAGAGAATGGGCTCATGTCATCCGACACCTTCACCACGCACCTGCTGAACGTCATCACAGGACGCACCGAAACGGTCCGGGACCTGACCGAGGACTGCGCGCGGTTCCTCGCGCGGGCGGCCCACGGGCGGGACGGCCTGCTCAACGTCTTCGTGCCCCACGCCACCGCCGGGATCGCGATCCTGGAGAGCGGGGCCGGCAGCGACGACGACCTCCTGGCCACCCTGAGGACCCTGCTCCCCAGCGACGACCGCTGGCACCACCGCCACGGCACCCCCGGCCACGGCCGCGACCACGTGCTCCCGGCACTGGTGCCACCACATGCCACCTTGCCGGTGATCGGGGGACAACTGGAGCTCGGAACCTGGCAGTCCGTCTGCCTGGTGGACACGAACGTCGACAACACGGACCGGCAGGTGCGGCTGAGCTTTCTGGGCTGACCAAGATCGTTCAGCTGGGGCGCGCCGCCGGTTCTCCGTACCGTGCGTGCGTGAACGGACCTCCGGCCTGCTGAGGGTGGTCCCCTTCTGTCACTGCACGATGCCGACGGCCGCCGTGGCGGCGGACGCCAGAGCAAGCCAGGCCGGGGGGATCAGGGCCGGTATGGCGTCACCGGCGCGCCGGTGCGCGAGCACGGCGCCGATGAGCAGTGCCACCAGCCCGACCGCCGCAGCCGTGCCCAGTGGCGTCCAGGCAAGGCCCGCGAGCAGCCCGAACGTGGCGGCGACCTCCAGGGTTCCGATCACTCGGAACGACCGGGCGGAGTAGCCGAGATGCTGTGCGGCATGGACGGTCCACCGCGCGCGGAGGATCTTGGCCGAGCCGGTGGCGAGGAACACCGCCGCCAGGGCGAGTGAGAGACCGACGAACGTGTAGTGCACGACAAGCGCCTCCTTGGGCCGGTACGACAGGGGTTAGACGCTGGATGCAGCGGTCATGCCGCCGTCCACGGTCAGGACGGCGCCGCTGGTGTAGGCGGAGCGGTCCGAGGCGAGGAAGGCGACGGTGTCGGCGATCTCGCGCGGGGTGGCGGCTCGGCCTCGCGGGAACCGCGCGGTGAGTTCGGCGTAGCGGTCGGCATCGCCCAGCCGTGCCTCGGCGAAGCTCCTGAGCAGCGCCACGATGCGTTCGGTGTCGACCGGTCCGGGGCTGACACCGACGACCCGGATACCGTCGAGGAGGCTCGCTCCGCCGAGGGTGCGGGTGAACGCTGTCAGCGCGGCGTTGCCGGTGCAGCCGGCGATGTAGGTGGCGTCGAACCGCTCGGCCGACGCACCGATGTTGTTGACGATCACACCGCCACCACGCTGCTTCATGCCCGCGTAGATGTGGCGGGTGAGGCCGATGTACCCGAGCACCTTCAGGTCGAAGGCGTGTCGCCAGGCGTGGTCGTCGAGGGTGTCGAGAGGCCCGCCGGGAATGTCGCCGGCGTTGTTGACCAGGATGTCGATGGAGCCGACCTGCTCGGCAAGGGCGGCGACGGCGTCCGGATCCCGCAGATCGACCGTATGGACCCGTGCCGCCACCCCGTAACCCGTGCTGATCTCCTCGGCCAGGCTGCGCAGAGTCGGCGCGTCCCGGGCAACGAGGTCCAGCGAGCAGCCCTCATCGGCCAGCACCCGCGCGATCGCGGCACCGATGCCCCGTGACGCCCCGGTCACGACGGCCCGGCGCCCGGTGAGGTTCAAGTCCATGCGAGACCTCCTGAGTTCGGCAGAGCACAACGGATCGTCGCGGACTGCCGCGGATCGGCGAGCATTTACGGAAGTCCTTGTTTCCGTTTTTACGGTGCCAAATAACAGAAGTCAAGGTTTCCGTTAAGATCGCGGGCATGGAGGATGCGACGAGACCGCGTGGCCGGCCCTTCGACCCCGCCGTCGGCGAGGCGGCGCTACAGGCCACCCGGTCCCTGCTGGAGGAACGGGGCTACGCAGGGCTGCGGGTCGCCGACGTGGCGCGATCCGCCGGGATCGGGCTGGGCGCGCTCTACCGCCGCTGGCCGGACAAACACACCCTCGTTCTCGAAGCGCTCCGGGGGGCCGTCAGCCACCAGGAAGTGCCGCAGACCGAGGACCCGATGGCCGATCTGCTCGCAGGGCTCGACACGCTGGCCGTGGGCCTGGCGGAACGTTCGAAGCCGCTCCTGGCGGTCGTCCTGTCCGGCAGCGACCCGCAACTGGCCGCGGCGGTCCGGGAGGCGAAACTCGCCCCGCTGCGGCAGGGACACCGCGACCGGCTGCGTCGGGTCCTGGGCGACGTACCGGATCTGGACGCGCGCGCCGACGTCGGACCGGCACTGATCATCCTGGACCTGCTCCTGCACGGCCGTCCGCCGTCCGCCCGAGAGATCCGCGAGCGCATCGTGCCGCTCATGCTCGCCGATCGAGAGCCGGACGCACCCGACGGCGACGGTTGACGGATGGGTCGAAGGTGCCGGCGGCCTTCCGGAATACGTGGGTGCATCCGACGACGAGCGAGCAGGGGACGAGGCTGCCCTGCCCCCCGCCCTTCACACCGGGCGGAGGCGGACGGCCGTGATCGCGTGCCGTTCGACGCCGGTGACCTCGATGGTCCATTGTCCGAGCCGGACGGTGTCCCCGGGCTGCTGTGGCAGCCGCCCGAGGAGGTCCAGGACGAGGCCGGCGATGGTCGTGTACGGGCCGTGGACGGAATCGCCGAGGTCGACCCCGAGGTCGGGCAGCTCATGGACGGGGAAGCTGCCGGGCAGGAGCAATGACCCGTCGGGCTGAGGGCGCACGATCGTCGTGTCGCTGTCCGTCTCGTCGTAGATCTCACCGACGATCTCCTCCAAGAGGTCCTCGATGGTGAGGATGCCGTCGATGGAGCCGTGCTCGTCGACCACGAGAGCCAGCTGCTCGTGGTCGGCCATCAGCCGTCGTAGCGCTTCGGAGACCTTCACGAAGTCTGAGAGGAACGGCGCCGGGCGGGCCAGTGCGCTGACGGAGGCCGTGTCCTCGCCGATGGTCAGGTCGCGCAGGTGTACGACGCCGACGACATCGTCGATGTGCCCGGCGCGCAGGACCGGTGCGCGGGAGTGGCCGGAGCGGGCCAGGGCGAGTCGAGCCTGGGCCGTCGGCATGTCGTCGGGCAGGGTGAACACATCCCGGCGCGGAACGAGGACCGCGCGCACCGGCAGTTCCTGGATCTCCAACGCGCTGGAGATGATCGTGCGCTGCTGTGCGGTCAGGCCACGGTGGCTGATGACCATGTCCCGCAGTTCCTCCGGGCCGGGCGGCTGCTGAGCCTCACGTGGATTGCCGCCCAGCAGGCGCACGATCAGGTCGGTGGCCCTGCCCAGCGTCCACACGGCGGGCCGGGCCGCGGTGGCCAGAAGATCGAGAGGGGTGGCTGCCACCAGAGCCCAGCGCTGGGCGTCCTGCATCGCCAGTCGTTTGGGCGCGAGTTCCCCGGCCACCAGGGTGACGAAGGTCAGCGCCAGGGTCACCAGGGCGATGGCCAGCGGTTCGGCTACCCGTCCGGTGAATCCCAGGAGAGGGACCAGAGGCTCGGCCAGGGACACCGCGGCGGTGGCGGAGGCCAGGAATCCGGCCAGTGTGATGCCGATCTGGATGGTGGCCAGGAAGCGGTTGGGGTCCTCGGTGAGGTGGACCAGCCGTGCCGCCCGGCTTCCCCCTCGGCGCCGCAGACGGCGCAGTTGGCCCTCGCGCAGGGAGATCAGCGCGATCTCGCTGCCGGCGAAGAGCGCGTTCAACAGGATCAGGATGGCGATGAGCGCCAGGTCGAACCCGTAACCGTTCATGGAGCCACCGTGTCATCAGCCAGGGCACACCGCTTTCATGACGCCGCCATCGTGGTGTCGCGGACGGAGGCGGTGTAGCCAGGCAGATCGCGCCCTGCGGGGAGACGAGCGGGACCGTGCATCCCGGCTTCAGCGAGGTTCGATATGGCCCCGTACTACGGTGTCAACGCGGCTCGGTGGGGCCCCGTACCACCGCCACGGGGCAGTGCGCATGGTGCAGCATGGCCTGGCTGACCGATCCCAGCAGCAGCCCGACGAACCCACCACGCCCCCGGGCTCCGACCACGAGCATCCGCGCGGCGCGGCTCTCCTCGATCAGTGCCTCACGGGTCCGGCCGCGGGTCACCCGGTGTTCCACGGTCACCCCCGGGTACCTCTCCCGATGGCCTGCCAGCGTCTCCGAAACCAGACGCTCCTCCGCGCAGGCGAGTTCACCCGACTGGTTCGCATACGGCTCCGCGTCATCCTGCGGCGCGGGCAGGGGCGCATTCCACGTGGTCCACGCATGCAGCGCCACCAGGGACGATCCCCGCAAGGAGGCTTCCTCGAAGGCGAAATCGACCGCCGCGTCACCAGCTGGTGAGCCATCGACGCCCAGGAGAATCCGACCACCGGGAACCGACTGCTCCCGCGCCACGAGGACCGGGCAGTGGCTGTGCGCGGCCAGATGCACCGCCGTCGATCCCAGCAGCAACCCCACGAAGCCCCCCAGACCCCTGCTGCCGACCACGATCAGCGCGGCGTTACGGGACTGGGCCTCCAGCACCATCAG
Organism: Streptomyces sp. NBC_01012; assembly: GCF_045162755.1. Taxonomy (NCBI): domain Bacteria; kingdom Bacillati; phylum Actinomycetota; class Actinomycetes; order Kitasatosporales; family Streptomycetaceae; genus Streptomyces; species Streptomyces sp. NBC_01012. The sequence continues at coordinate 7,041,162 of NZ_CP108688.1, forward strand.
CGGCTCACCCGTGACCACCGCGTTGGTGACCTCCACATCCGGCTCGACCGAACGCGCGCGCTGCACCGCCTCGGCCACCATCCGGCCCATGATGTTGCGCAGCCCGCCTCCCGGAGGGCCCAGCGACGACGGCCCCAGCGCCGACGTCCCTTGCGGCACGTGCATCATCGGCCAGATGAAGGCGTGCACCACCTTCAACCCGCGCCCTCGCAGCCGTGCTTCGCGGGCCGCGAGCTCCACCGCGCTCAGACTCGATGCCGAGCCATCCACACCCACGACAACAGGCGCACTCACGGCGAGCCTCCGATCTCCACATACGTTGCGCGCGACCGGCCGACGGCAGTCACGGCCGGACGCGACGCCCTTCGCCCCCGCCCTTACGCCCCCGTCCTACGCCTCCGGGCTTCGAGGAGGGGACCACGGTCCAGGGTTCCGCCCGGCCGCCCGGTCTCCCTCACCACGTTTCCTCATACGTGCCCGTCACGCCAACGCGGACGCACTCCCGCCCCGCCCGCACACACCGGTCCACCGACCAGAGGCCGCGGCACCGGTGTGTGCGGGCGACAGGCCGGAACCGCTGGGGCAGAACCCTGGCAGAGGTGGGCGCTCACCCCGCCCGTGTGAGGGGTCTGCCGTGCTCGACGTGCCGTTCTGGCTCTGGGCGGCCTTCGCTGTCACCGTGGTCGTGTCCCTCACCGTGGACCTGCTTGCGCACCGGGACACGCATGTCATCGGGTTCAAGGAAGCCGCCGCCTGGAGCGCGGTGTGGGTCGGCCTCGCCCTCGTCTTCGGCGCGATCGTCTTCCTGGTCCTGGGCGCGACACCAGGCGTCGACTACACCACCGCGTGGCTGCTGGAGAAGAGCCTGTCGGTCGACAATCTGTTCGTCTTCGCGCTGATTTTCGCCTACTTCAAGGTGCCGCGCGCCTACCAACACCGTGTGCTGTTCTTCGGCGTCATCGGCGCACTGGTGTTCCGGGGCATCTTCCTGGCCGCCGGAGTGGCCCTGGTCAACCGGTTCACCGCAGTGCTGTTCGCCTTCGCCGCTGTCCTCTTCTACAGCACGTACAAGATCCTCAAGGAGGAGGAAGGCAGTTTCGACCCGGGCAGCAGCATCGCCGTGCGGCTGCTGCGCAAGGTCGTGCCGGTTCGGGACGAGTACGCCGGGATGAAGTTCTTCGTGAAGGAAGCCGGCAAGCGCGTCGCCACCCCACTGCTTGCCGTTGTCGCGGCGATCGAGGCAGCTGATCTGATCTTCGCGCTGGACAGCGTGCCGGCCGTACTCGCGGTCAGCGATGACGCCTTCATCGTCTACTCCAGCAACGCGTTCGCCATCCTCGGACTGCGGGCGCTGTACTTCCTGCTCGCCGGGCTGCTGGACCGGTTCCATCACCTCAGCAAGGGCATCGCGCTCATCCTCTTCTTCATCGGCGTGAAACTGATCCTCCAGGCGTCCCACAAGCTGTTCAGCAGCAGCATTCCGGAGATCCCGTCGCCCATCAGTCTGGCGGTGATCGTCACGATCCTGGCCGCGTCCGTCCTGTTGAGCATCCGGCGCCCCGGCTCGGCCACCACACAGAAGACACAGAAGACACAGAAGACACGGCATTCGGGCGACGACGACTGACGTGGAACGGTGACCTCGCTGCGGTACGACCTGGCCCGAACACCGTGCCCGCAGAAGCGCCGCCATATCATCGGCCGGTGACCGGCAACCTTGAGTCCTTCCAGGACGAGCTGGCCGCCAGCGGGTTTCCGCGGCTGGTCAACAGACTGGCCGGGGCCGATTTCCGGGGCGGGATCGCCACCCGTGACCTCGGGCCGCTGCGGCTGGTCTCCCTCGACACACCCGCGAGCGCCTGCATCGGCAGGGAGCGCGACGCCTCCGACGGCGAGAACCTGGCGATCAAGGTGATGACCAGGGGCCGGACGCGGATCGAGCAGGGGCGCGGTGACGCCGAACTCGGGCCGACCGACCTGGTACTGCTCGATCCCACGCGTACGCTCCGGTTCGAGAGCACCGCCGCGGCGCACGTCACCATCCTGGTTCCGCGCACGGAGCTTCGGATCAGGCCCGCGCAGATCGACCGGCTCATCGGCGTACGCATCGACGGCAGCCACGGCCCGGGCGCGCTCGTCTCCGTGCTGGCCCGGGAGTCGGCGCGGTCGGCGACCGCGTTCCGCGAGGCGGAGGCGCTGCGGTCGGCGGCGGCTGTCGTCGAGCTGATCGCGGTCGCACTGGAGGCCCGGCTCGGCGACGAACAACCGGCCCCGGACGAGTGGCTGCGGAACCGGATCGCCGGCTACATCGAGGCCCGGCTGGCCGATCCCGAGCTGTCCCCGCCCGGCATCGCCGCCGCCCACCACATATCCGTACGCCGACTGCACAAGCTCTTCGAGGACCAGCCGCTCACCGTCGCGGCCCTGATCCGCCGGCGCCGCCTGGAGCGCTGCCGGGCCGAGCTGACCGGAAGCGGACGTACGGTCACGGTCACCGCTGTGGCCGCCCGGTGGGGATTCTCGGATCCCACCCATTTCAGCAAGCTCTTCAAGGCGACGTACGGCTACAACGCTCGCGCACTCGTAACCAGCAACCGTGCACGGACGACCAGGACGCGCACAGCCGGTCCGGAAAAGGATGGTGGTGACCAAGACAGGCAAGAGCAACCCAAGAGCAACAGGAGAAGTCGTGGCGAAGGTAAACATCGTCCGCCCCGGTGAGGGCGAGATCCTCGGCAGCGGGGCGCAGCAGATCCGCATCCTGGAAAACGGCGAACACACCGAACACCGGCTGGGGTTCGCCGAGGTCACCATCCCGCCGGGCACCCCGAGCCCGTTGCAGCACCGCCACGCCCAGCATGACGAGGGCTTCTATGTGCTGGCGGGAACCTTCCGATTCACCGTAGGCGAAGACCACTACGACGCCGGGCCGGGCACCTGGGTCATCGTGCCGACCGGGGCACCGCACACGTTCGCCAACGTCGGCGACGAGAACGCGGTCATGCTGAACACCTTCACGCCGGATCTGTATGTGCAGTACTTCCGCGACTTCAAGGCCATGATCGATTCCGGACAGCCGGTCAACGCCGAGACCATGCAACCGCTCTGGAAGAACTACGCCACGGAGATCTCGAACGAGTACGCCTCGTGAAGCGCGCGGATCGCTGAGTCCGGGTTCGAGCCACCACGCCCGGTCCGGATGAGGTTCTCGTCCGCGTCTCAGCGGCGCGCGCCGCCGTCGGCAGGGCGAACGTCGCTTGATCCGGACGTGGTACTGAACGAGATCCACACGTCAGGGGCCAGGTCGGGCCGGTTCGGCACCGGTCTGCGCTCCTCGGTCCAGGCGTCGCCGGCGATCTCTGTGGCGACACGACGCCAGAACCGCACCGCGCCCGGGTTGGCATCCTGGAACGCGATCTCCCACGGTCCCGGATGCCGAGCCACGATGTCCTGAGCAGCGTGCGTCCCCGTCCCCGCCCGTCGTGCCCCTCGCACCACGAAGAAGCTGTTCATCACGCGCGTCGGACCCAACAGACCGCGGACGAACGCGAACCCGACGGGCCGGTCACCGCTCGTCAGGAGATACGGTGCCCGATCGGGTTCGGAGAAGGCCATGTGGAGCCGTTCGTCTCGGAAGGATCCGTCAGGGTTGGGCAGGTCACCCTCCCACTCCGACATGTCATGTCGGAACATCAGCCACAGGCGTTCGGCTGTGGGCTTGTCGGCAAGGTCTGCGCGGCGCAAGGCGATGTCTGGCACGAGACTCCGTGGTGAGGGCTCCGTGGTGAAGGTGGTCGACTTCAGCACGAGGCAATCTGCTTCCGGGCATGAAAAAGCCTCCCTGGGGGATACCAACTCCTCACCAGGAAGGCGAGTTACTCAAGGTGAATCTAGCAGGCAAGTGCGCCGGAGGGTGCCCCGATCGGACGTGTGCTGTGGTGGCTGCATCGGCCGCTTCATTCCTCGGTTGCTCCGCAGATGGCATGGAGAAATCAAGCACAGCGGCGAACACGCAGGTCATACAGTCCTTGCGGTACTCGATTACGGACCTGCCCACGAGGAGTGACGACCTGAATGCCGCACACGACGACGCCTGACGGGGTGGATATCGCCTATCAGATCCGAGGGGAGGGGGAGCCGCTGGTTCTGCTGGCGGGCCAGGCGAACAACCATCACTGGTGGGACGGTGTGCGTGACGACTTCCACGCCGGCCGCAGCACCATCACGCTCGACTACCGCGGAACGGGTGAGAGCGACAAGCCCGACAAGCCTTACAGCACCGAGGACTTCGCTCTGGACGTGATCGCGGTGCTCGACGACCTCGGTGTCGACCAGGCCGACGTCTACGGGACGTCCATGGGCGGACGCGTGGCCCAGCAGCTCGCGGCCCGCCATCCGGACCGGGTGCGTGCCCTGGTTCTCGGTTGCACGTCGCCGGGCGGTCCGCACGGCGTCGAACGCGACGACGCCGTACGCACGTCGCTGGCGCAGGCCCAACCGGGCGCGGCCCGACAGGCACTGCTGGAACTGATGTACACCCCGGCCTGGCTTGCGGCCCACCCGGGCCCGTACCGGACGCTCGGCGACCCGGGCATGCCCGCCCACGCCCGGCGTCGCCACCTGGTGGCGAGCAACCAGCACGACGCGTGGCAGCTCCTCCCCGATATCGACGCACCCACCTTGGTCGTCCACGGGAGCGACGACCTGCTCAACCCGGCAGTGAACGCCTCCCTGATCGCGAACCGGATCCCCGGCGCCCGGCTGCACATGATCCCCGGAGCACGGCACGCCTACTTCGAGGAGTGCCGCGCCGTCGCAAGCCCACTCGTCCTGGACTTCCTCACCACGGTGCCGTAGGTCACCGTCCGGCTCCTGAGGTCACCCTGAGGTCACTGCGGGCGATACCTCGACGGGCAGGGGCAAGGGCAGGCGGCTGAGCGCGGTCCGGTACTCCGTGACGATGCGCGTGACGATGTCAGCGGCGGGAAGGACCGTGTCGACGAGCCCCGCCGACTGGCCGGCTTCCACCTTGCCGTCGCGTATCCGGCCATGCAGGGCGGCGTCCTTGAGACTGGCGGCCTGGAACTCCTCACGTCGTACGTCGAGTCCGGCGGCGGACTCCTCCAGGTCCTGCATGCGCCTGGTGAAGTCGTTTTCGACGGCGCGGATGAGCCCGAGGCCACGGCCGACGGTGCGGGTGTCCTCCACACCGGCGGCGAGAACCGCAGCTTTGTAGCCGGGGTGCACGGTGGCCTCCTCGCTGGCGAGGAAGCGGGTGCCGAACTGGGCGGCGCCGGCGCCCAGGGCCAGCATCGCGGCCAGCCCGGCCCCGTCGGCCACGCCGCCGGAGGCGATCACCGGGAGCTCCGGAACAGCTGACACCACGGCCCGTACGAGCACTTGTGTGGTCACCATGGCGGGCGGCGGGTGTCCGCCGGCCTCCGCACCGACGACGACCAGGCCGTCGACTCCCGCGTCGGCCGCCTTGCGGGCATGTTCGACACCTGCCACCACATGCAGGCAGATGGTGCCGACGTCGTGGAAACGCTCCAGATAGCGGCGCGGACCGCCCTGGGAAGCGATCAGTACCGGTGGGCGCCTGGAGAGGAGCAGGTCGATGGTGTCGTCGGCACCCGCGCGGTGGAGCGGCAGGTTGACCGCCCAGGGCTGGTCGGTGCCGTCGGCGGTTTCGTCGAGTACACGGGCGAGGTCACGCAGCCGCATGGGCCCCGCGGCGACGACTCCGAGCCCGCCGGCCCGGCTGACCGCGACGGGCAGCGCGGAACTCGACGAGGCCCAGGACATGCCCGCCTGGATCACCGGGAGGCGCACCCCGAGCAGGCGGGTCACCGGAGTGGGGATGCTCGTCATGCCGACACCTCTGCGTCCTGCTGGGCGAGGAGAGTACGGGCGTGCGCGGCGAGCCGGTTCTTCTGCACCTTGGAGCTGGCGGTCATACCGATGCCTTCGAAGCCCTCGACGATGCGCAGATGCCTGGGCACCTTGAAGCCCGCCATCCGGGTGCGTGCCCAGGCGATCAGATCGTCCCCGGTGGTGCCGGGTTCGGTCAGGACGACGAAGGCGAACGGCACCTCGACCAGTCGTTCGTCGGGGACCCCGACCACGACGGCCTGGCGGACGTGCGGATGACGGTGGAGTGTGTCCTCCACATCGGCCGGTGCGACGTTCTCGCCGCCGACCCGGATGATGTCCTTGGTACGGCCCATGAAGTGCAGCCGCCCGGTGGCATCGAGCGCGCCGACGTCACCGGTGGTCAGCCAGCCCTCGGAGTCGATGGCGGCTGCCGTCGCCTCGGGTGCGTCGAGGTAGCCCTGCATGACGTTCCAGCCGCGTACGAGAATCGAGCCCGCCTCATCCGGGGCGCAGTCCCTGGTTCCGTCCGCGGCGCGGATACGGACCTCGACGCCGGGTTCGACCAGCATCGCGCCGGACGCCCGGACCGCGTCATCCTCCCACCAACAGGACTGGGCGACGTTCGGTGAGGCTTCGGACAGCCCGTAGCCGGCCACGCACTCGACCGCACCCAACTCGTCGATCACCCTTCGGATGACGGTGGGCGAGGCCGCGACCCATGCGCCGCGCAGGTGGAGCGTACGCAGCGCCCGGTCGGGGTGGTTGAGCAGCATCAGGGCGATGGTGTCGTTGCCGGAGAAGTGCGTGCACCGCTCACTCTCCAGGAGACGGAGCGCCTCGGCCGGTTCGAATTTCGGCATCGTCACGAGGGTGGCGGCCTGCTGGACGGACGCCAGGACGGAGAGGGTGCTCCCGGCCACATGGAAGAAGGGCCGGGCGCTGTGGAAGCGGTCCCCGGGGCGCAGACCGAGACGCGCGCCGGAGAAGAACGCGTCGGCGCACATGCTGCGCTGTGTGAGCAGCACGCCTTTGGGCCGGGAAGTGGTGCCCGAGGTGTACTGGACAAGCAGGATGTCGTCCGGAGCGCCGGTCGCGGGGACCTCGCCGGGGGTGGCTTCGGACAGGAACCGCGACCAGGACATCGCCCAGCCGGGCGCTTCCTCCGCGCACACCACGACACGCCTCAGGTCGGGCAGACGGTCACCGGTGGCGCTGCCGTCCCGGCCGAGGCCGAGTTCGTCCAGGACGGTCAGGAAGTCGACGCGCAGCACCCGGTCGGCGACGAACAGAGTCGAGACCTTCGCGTGTACGAGGGTGTGCTCCACCTCGTCCGCGGTGTACCGGGTGTTGACGGGCACCGTCACCGCGCCGACCGAGCCCAGGGCCACGAACAGGGCGACCCAGCGGGGCCCGTTGCCCAGGCACAGGCCGACGCGATCGCCCCGGCCGATGCCCGCGGCGGCGAGAGCGGCCCGGATCCGGGCGACCTCCGCGGCGAGCGCGGCGTAGGTGATGCGCTCCTCGGCGGTGACAACGGCCTCGACGTCGGGAGCGAGCAGAGCGGCGCGCTCCAGCGCCTCGTGGGCGGTCAGCGGGCATACCGGCCTGAGATTCATCGCTGCTCCACATCGGTGGTCACGGAGTGGTCGGTGCCGCGGCGGGCGAACCGGTCGACGCCGTCGCGCCAGCCGCCGTCCGCCAGGCACTGTTCGATGGCGGCCATCTCGATTCTGATCCCGCGGTCGAGGTCGGTCTCGCTGCCGAGATCGACGGCTCGCTTGGTCAGCGCGATGGCCAGCGCCGGCGCCGTCGCGATGGTGGCCGCCACCTCCGTGCCGGTCTGTGCCAGCAGGTCGTCCGGTACGACCTGGGAGACGACACCCAGATCGAGGGCCTCGGCGGCGGGCATGGGCCGGTTCGTGAAGAGGAGTTCCTTCGCGCGGCGCTTGCCGATGGCCCGTTGCAGGCGCTGGGTGGCGCCGACCGTACCCCAGTGCGGCTCCGGGAAGCGAAAAGTGGTGCTCTCGGCTGCGACGGCGAAGTCGGCGGCCAGGGTGATCTCACCACCTGACCCCACGACCGCGCCGTGTACGAGGGCGATCACCGGGTGGCGGCACTGTTCGATCGCCTCGTAGGCGGCGAAGGAGGCGAGGCGCCGGCGGCGGACCCAGCCGGCGTCCCGGCCGTCCCGTTCCTTGAGGTCGGCCCCGGCGCAGAAGGCGGGTCCTCGGGCGGACAGGAGTACCACGCGGACGTCGTCGGCGGCATCGAGTTCCTCGAAGACGGTCCGCAGTTCCCCGCACATCGGCAGGTCGACGGCGTTACGGGCGTGCGGACGGGCCAGTTCGACATGGGCGATGCCGTCGGTGACCGCGCAGGTCACCCGGGGCGCGTCCGGGACGGGCGGCTCGGTGGACACGGTCATCTAGATCACTCCTGCGGCCCGCAGGCCCTCGATCGCGTGGTCGTCGAGCCCGGCGAACCGGGCGAGTACGGACTCGGTGTCGGCGCCCAGCAGTGGTGGGGTTCCCGCCGGCGCCGGCTCGCCACCGGTCTCCCGCAGCGGCGTACGCAGGGCCTTGAATGTGCCCTCCGTGGGGTGCTCGAAATCGGTGACCACGCCTCGTGCCCGTGCGTGCGGGTCGCTCAGTGCCTCACGTACTCCGCGTACCTCCCCGACCGGGACGTCGGCGGCGCGCAGTTCCTTGAGGAGCGGCTCGCGTTCCCGCCCGGCGACGGCCGCCCGCAGGGCGGTCATGACGCGGTCACGCTGGGCGACGCGTCCGGCGTTGTGCCGCAGCTCCGGGTCTGCCCCGAGGCCGGGCAGACCGAGCACGTCACACAGCGGCGCCCAGTGCTGGTCGCTTCCGCTGATGTGCAGCCACTCGCCGTCCGCGGCGCGGAAGGCGGCGGACGGGACCCGCCCCGGGTGCTGGGTGCCGGTGCGGACCGGGTCCTCGTCCAGGGCGAACAGGCGGGCGGCATTGAGGGCCTGGAGACTGAGCTGGACGTCCATCATGGAGACGTCGAAGTGCCGGCCGCGGCCGGTGGCACCTCGGCCGGCCAGGCCGGTGAGGGCGGCGATGGCGACCCAGAGCCCGGAGGTCATGTCCGCCACCGGGACACCCGCCTTGCTGGGCGGGCCCTCGGGCTCTCCGGTCATCGCCATGACCCCGGACAGTGCCTGGAAGACGGTGTCGTAGCCCTTGCGGCGGCGGTCGGGACCGCTCTGTCCGAAACCGGTGGCTGAAATGTACACCAGGGCGGGGTTGTCGGCGGAGAGGTCTTCGTATCCCAGCCCCAGCCGTTCCATGGCACCGGGAAGGAAATTCTCCACGATCACGTCGGCCCGGGCGGCCAGCCGTCGGGCGACCTCCTGGCCGCGTGGGTCCTTCAGATCCAGGGTGATCGAGTGCTTTCCGCGGTTGAAGGCGAAGAAGTAGGCGCTCTCGCCGTGCGGCAGGCGGGGTTCGAAGCCGCGGGTCTCGTCGCCGGCACCGGGCCGCTCGACCTTGATGACGGTGGCCCCCTGTTCGGCGAGGATCTGCGTGGCCATGGGGGCCGCGAGAACCCGGGAGAAATCGAGGACGGTGACGCCGTCGAGCGGACCGGGCGTGGTCGTGTGTGTCACCGGCGGAACCCCCGCATGAGTGCGTTGACGTCCTGGCCCACGCGCATCGCCGCTTCGGTCGGCAGATCCGCGACACGGTAGAACAGGTCCTTCGCCGCACGGAGAGCACGGGGTTCCACCGCGGCCCACCGCTCCGCCGTCTCCAGCGCGGAGTCGAGCACCTGGTCCGGCTCGACGACGCGGTTGGCCAAGCCGTGTTCCAGCGCTTCGGCTGCGGTCAGCAGCCGTCCCGTGCTGATCAGCTCGAACGCGAGTTTGCGGTTCAGGTGCCGCTGGAGCCCGGTCATCACCAGGGCCGGAACGATGGAGTGCTTCAGTTCGGGATAGCCGAACCTGAGGTCCGTGCCCACGACCGTCATATCGGCTCCGATGGCGAGGCCGGCACCTCCGCCCACCGCCGCACCCCGCACGGCGGAGACGACGGGCGTCCCCATCTGCTGCATCTGGGTCTGTACGCGTGCGGTGAGCGCCGCCCGCTCCAGCACGGCGTCCGGCTGGTCGGGGGTGAGAGCCGAGAACTCCGACAGGTCGGCGCCCGCGCAGAAGGCGCGGCCGGCGCCGGTGAGGACGACCGCACGCACCCCGTCGTCGTCCTCGGCCGCGGTCAGCGCGCTGCTCAGCGCCCGGGTGAGGGCCGTGTCCAGAGCGTTCAGTCTGTCGGGACGATGGAGGGTGAGAACACGGACGGGGCCGTGGTCATCGACGCGTAGTACGTCGGTGGTGGCACCCGCGTCGGCCGGCTGCCCGCTGGTCGTGACGGTCACGGAAGGTTCTCCTCGCTCGAGCGGTGGGAGGGGGGAGGGGGAAGGGGGTTCAGACAGTGGCGGCGGCGGCGGTGGCGGCGGTGGAGCGGTGGAAACCTGCGCGGGCCACCATGCTGTGCAACGGGCGACCCAGCGCCTCCTCGCAGGCCCGGGAGGCAGAGGCGAGCGCATCCAGGTCGATGCCGGTGTCCACGCCCATCGCGCTGAACAGGCTCACCAGGTCCTCGGTGCAGACGTTTCCGGTCAGGCCCGCTCCGTAGCCGATCTTCGACGGATGGCCGCCGACTCCTCCGATGGCACTGTCGAAGTGGCGGCAGCCGGCGTCGAGGGCGGCGACCGCGTTCGCGACAGCTGTCCCACGGGTGTTGTGGAAGTGTGAGACGACCGCGAGGCCGGGGTGCGCCCGCTCCAGACGCTTGAAGAGAGCGGTGACCGTCGGGGGAGTGGCGACCCCTGTGGTGTCTCCCAGCGTGACGGCGTCCGCGCCCAGGTCGACGAACCGGGCGACGTCCTCGGCGACGCGTCCGGGGTCGACGTGCCCCTCGAAGGGGCAGCCGAATGCCACGGACACCACGCCCACCAGCCGGAACCGGCCGTCGGCCAGGGCGACCATCTCCTCGACGCGCTGCCACTGTCGCATCCGGGAGGTGCGCAGGTTCTTTTCCGTGTGGCTCTCACTGGCCGATACCAGCAGGCTCAGTTCCTCGGCCCCCACACCGCGGTCGAGGTCTGCCAGAGCCCGTTCGACAGCGCGTGGGTTGGGGCACGTCGCCTTGAACGCCACCCCGGGGCGTCGGGTGACACCACCCAACACCTCGCCGGCATCGGCGAAGGCGGGCACCCACTTCGGATGGCTGTAGCTGGTCGCCTCGATGCGGCGGAAGCCCGCGGAGGCGAAGGCCTCCAGCAGATTGATTTTGGTAGTGGTAGGCACGAACGTGGGTTCGTGCTGCAGCCCGTCCCGGGCAAAACACTCGCAGACGGTGACCGTGTCGGTCATCGAGCCACCTCCTTGGGATGACTCGACAACACTTACCCGCCCTCTGTTGATAAAGTCAACAATCAGTTGTCGTCGAGGTGCTCCCGCTCCTGTCGTTCGAGGGACAGTGCCAGCTCGGCCAGTTTCTCCAGGGCGCGCTCCAGGGCGAGGGTCTCGTCCTCGGAGAGGGCCGCGGCGAAGGCGGCATCGCGTTCGTTCGCGGCGCGGATGAGCCCCCGGTACGCCTCGATACCGGAGTCGGTGAGGGCCAGCTGGCGGCTGCGGCCCGTGCTCTCGGTGCGCGTCACCAGGCCGCGTTCGACGAGGCCCCGCACGACGCGGCTCATCTGGGCCTTGTCCAGGCCGGCCCGTCTGGCCAGCCGGTTGAGCGTCAGGGTCGGATCGGCCGCGATGAGCGCGATCGACCGCCACTCGCCGAGGCTCACGTCGAACTCGCGACGGTATCTGAGCGCCGCGCTGCGCGACAGGGCCGACGAGGTCCGCGTGAGCCGGTAGGACAGTAGTTCGGAGATCGGCACCAGGTCTTGGCCGTCGTCACGTTTCACCATGGAGGCATGCTATCTCCGCCAAGGTGTTGACTTTATCAACTCAGGCGACGGAAACTCGCCCTGCCCGCCGCTCTCGGCGACATACCCCGACAAAGGAGTCGTACGTCGTGGCCGACCCCTCGACCTCCATCGAACCGCAGGACGCAGTCGACACCTCCGGAGTCGACCGCGCCGCGACCTATCGCACCATCGCCTGGCGCGTCATGCCGCTCCTGGTCATCTGCTACATCGTCAGCTTCGTGGACCGCACCAACATCGGAATCGCCCAACAGGGACTTGAGCGCGACCTCGGTTTCGACTCCGCCGTCTACGGTCTGGGCGTCACCCTGTTCTTCGTCGGGTTCATCCTCTTCGAGGTGCCCAGCAGCGCTCTGCTGGCCCGCCTCGGTGCCCGTAGGACACTTGTCCGCATCATGGTGTCCTGGGGTGTCGTCACCGTGGGCACCTCACTCGTCCACAACGAGATCACCTTCTACATCGCCAGGTTCCTCCTCGGCGTCGCGGAGGCCGGCTTCTTCCCCGGAGCCCTGTACTTCCTCTCGCGCTGGTTCCCCTCCGCGCGGCGTACGCGCATGACCGCCGTGTTCTTCGCCGGTGTCCCCGTATCCGGCGTCCTGGGCTCACTCATGTCGGGCGGCATCATGAAGGCCTTCGACGGCGGCACCGGCATCGCCGACTGGCAGTGGCTGTTCATCATCGAGGGAATCCCTCCCCTCCTGCTCGCCGGCGCCGTCCTGTTGTGGCTCGTCGACGATCCCGAGCAGGCGCGCTGGCTGACTCCCGCCCAGCGGGCAGCCGTCCGGGCGGACCTCGACGCGGACCAGCAGCGCAAGAAGGGTGAGCCGAAGACCGGAAAAGGACACGGAGGGCTGCTGCTCGCGTTGCGGGACCCCAAGGTGTGGATCATCGGCCTCTGTGCCTGCGGTGCTTACACGCTCGCCAACGCCGTTTCGTTCTGGACTCCGCGAATCATCGCAGAGGCAGGCGTGGGTGACGTCCTCGACCTGGGGTTCTTCTCCGCCCTGCCACCCCTGCTCGGCATCGTCGTGATGCTGATCGTCGGGCGGCACTCCGACCGCACCCTCGAACGCCGCTGGCACGCGGCCCTCAGCTGGACCGTCGCCGCTCTTGCCATGGTGGCGATCTCGGTCGCCGGAGACGATGTCGCCCTGGTCGTGGTCCTCCTCGCGGTCCTGGCAGCCGCCCATTACTCGGGCCTCACCGTCTTCTACTCGATCCCCTCCATCTACCTCGGTGAGCGTGCGGCAGCCACCGGGATAGCCCTTGTCACCTCCATGGGATCCTTCGCGGCGGCCGCGTCGCCGTCCCTGCTCGGGTTCATCCAGGGGCGCACCGGCAGCCTGTCACTCGGTCTGCAGATCAGCGCCGGAATCGTGCTGCTCGCAGTCGTCCTGCTGCTGGTCGGGGTCAAGGCGAAGGATCTGCGGGAACGGCGCCCGTCCTGATGTTCCGACTGATGTCCCGACTGATGTCCCGACTGATGTTCCGAAAGGGCGCGAGGACATGCGCGCGTACGGCGAACTGCGGCTGCCCCATGAGGGGGTCAGACCTGGCCGTATCCGCCGTCGACCTGGTAATCGGCGCCGTTGACATGGGAGGCCGCGTCCGAGGCGACGAAGGAGATGACGGCGGCGACCTCTTCCGCGGTACCGGCCCGGGTCATCGGTGTCCCGGTGCCCATCGTGGCGATGAGCGCCTCGCGCTCCTGGGCGGTGGCGGCCAGCTGCGCGATACCAGGCGTGTCCGTCGGGCCCGGGCTCACCACGTTCACCCGGATCCCGCGTGGGGTCAGCTCAAGGGCCCAGGTGCGGGCGAGGGCGCGGACCCCGGCCTTGGAGGCCGCGTAGAGACTCCGCCCGCGCGACGCCTTGTGCGCGGCCATCGAGCCGGTGAGGACGATGACGCCACCGTTCGCCAGCAGCGGCAGCGCCTTCTGCACGGTCATGACCGTGCCGGTGATGTTGACGTCGAAGACCGTCCTGATGACGTCCTCGGTGATGGTGCCCAGCGGTGCGGTCGCGATAGCCGCCGCGTTGACGATCAGCACGTCCAGCCGGCCGCTGCGCCGCTCCACCTGCGCGAAGAGCCGGTCGAGGTCGTCGGTCGAGCGCGAGTCGGCCCGCACCCCGATGACATCACCCGGTAGGTCCGCGGCCGCCGTCGTCACGGCGTCCAGGTCCCGTCCCGTGATGTAGACGGTGCCGCCCCCTTCGGCGATCTTCCGCGCGGTGACGTGGCCGATACCGGCACTGCCGCCCGTCACGACCGCGACCTTGTGGTGAAACGCGTTGCTCATGGAACTCGTCGTCCGTTCGTCCTGGTGATCGTTCCGAAGGGAACGTCCTGGGATACCCAGGCGGTGCGAGCCTGCGCCCTGTGCGGACACCGGTGCCAGGAGCCCGCTGATACGGGTACTGGCAGCACCAGGCCGACACCGTCCGGCTCTGGCACAGTGGACCTGTGCCGACCACCACGAACCGGACCGAACTACGGGAGTTCCTGCGCTCACGACGCGCGCGGGTCTCACCCGAGGACGTCGGCATCCTCCCCGGCCTCCGGCGGCGCACCCCAGGACTGCGCCGCGAGGAGGTCGCCCAGCTGGCCGGTGTCGGCATCACCTGGTACACGTGGCTGGAGCAGGGGCGGCCGATCAACGTCAGCTCCCAGGTGCTCGACGCGGTGGCCCGCACGCTGTCTCTGGATGCCGCCGAGCGCGACCACTTCTACCGTCTGGCCGAGGTCCCCCAGCCGCCGGTCACCAGCGATCCGCCGTCCGAACTCCCGGGCCACCTCGACACCGTCCTGGCAGCCCTGGACCCGTTGCCCGCCATGTTGGTCGACGCCCGTACCGACGTGCTGCGCTGGAACCGCGCATACGCGGCCCTGCACCCCGCTCTGGTCAGCGCCCCGCCCGGCAGGCGCAACACCCTCTGGCACCTTTTCGCGGCACCGGAGGGGCAGTACCGCATCGTCAACCGCGACGAGCAGGCGCCCGAGGCCGTGGCGGGGTTCCGCTATCGCTACAGCCAGAACGCGGGCGACCCGCGATGGCAGGACTTCGTCACCCGTCTGTGCGCCGCCAGCCCGCTGTTCTCCCGGCTCTGGGCCACGCACGACGTCGCTCCACCGCACCTGTGCGACAAGCGCTACGACATCACGGGAATCGGCGAAGTGAGCCTGCGTGCCACCGGCATGGAACTGACCGACTACCCCGGCGTCCGTCTCGTCGTCCAGACCCCCACCGACGGGTGCAGTCACGAGAACATCGACCGGCTGCTACGCCGGGCGACACGCCTGTGACTTCTGGGCCGGGGCCCGGGTACCGAGTGCCGATTCGTTGCGTGCAGGCGGCGTTCGTCAGCTGCCCGGCTGGTTCCCCGCCCATACCGTGGGGGTCAGACCCGACCACGGACTTGCCTGCTCCAGTTGTCCGGCGAGGCGGAAGAGCCGGCTTTCGAGGCCGTATCCGGCAGCGAACTGCATGCCGACCGGGAGCCCCGTCGCGGCGTCGGCGGTCATGGGCACGGACATGGCGGGCGTGCCTGCGACGTTGAACGGCATGGTGAACGGCGCCAGGTCATTGATGCGCTCGATCCAGCCGAGGCCGTCCAGTGCCTCTGCACCCTCGGTATGGGTGCCCAGGGGCAGGGGAGGCTCCGGCAGAGTCGGCGTGAGGAGGATGTCGTACGCGTCGAAGTACCGCGCCAGGCTTCGGGCCACCCGGTTCCGCATCGCGAGAGCGGTGAGGAATTGCGCACCGCCGACCCGCTGCCCGTAGTGGTAACCGGCGAGTGTCACCGGCTCGAGGGTCGAGGCGTCGACGGGACGGTCGAAGGCGTTGGCCAACCCGTCGACCAGGGTGGTGAGGTTCACCGCCAATAGCCGGGCATTGGCCAGGACGAACTCCTCCCAGTCGGCGCCGAGGCCGATCTCGGCCTCCGTCACCTGGTGGCCGAGGGATTCGAGCAACCGTACGGTGCGGGAGAGGGCGTCGGTCACCGGAGCGGTGGTGGGGCGCCCGCCCCACGCGCGGGCGAGGACACCGATGCGCAACGAGCCCGGATGACGGGTGACTTCCTCCGCGTACGGCCGTGACGGCTGCGGGGCGAAGTAGGGGTCGCCCGATTCCGGCCCGCGTATCTGG
This sequence comes from Streptomyces sp. NBC_01012, assembly GCF_045162755.1. Taxonomy (NCBI): domain Bacteria; kingdom Bacillati; phylum Actinomycetota; class Actinomycetes; order Kitasatosporales; family Streptomycetaceae; genus Streptomyces; species Streptomyces sp. NBC_01012. Next base: position 7,057,144 of record NZ_CP108688.1, read on the forward strand.
TCGAGCAGTACCGCACTGTCGCGTACGGTGCGGCTGACGCTGCCGTGCACGGCCAGGCCGTTGAAGACCTCGTCGACGTCGGGCCCCATGGACACCCGGCCACGGGTGGGCTTGATCCCGAAGAGGCCGTTGTAGGCGGCCGGGATACGGAGCGATCCGGCGGCGTCGGTGCCATGGGCGACCGGGACCACCCCGGCGGCGACAGCCGCGGCCGCGCCCCCACTTGATCCGCCCGCACTCCGCTCCAGGTCCCACGGGTTGCGGGTCGCGCCGTACAACGCGGATTCCGTCGAGATGCCGTACGCCATCTCCGGCGTCGCGGTGCGCCCGAACGTCACGAGGCCCGCGCGACGGAAGCGCAGCATCAGTGAGGAGTCGGCACCCGCGACGTTACCGGCCGCCAGGCGGCTGCCCAGCTCCATGCGCCTCCCGGCCATGGCCACCGCGATGTCCTTGATCAGAAACGGGACGCCGGCCAGTGGTGCGCTGCCGGGGACAGGCTCGTCGTCGGTCTGCCATGTCTCCACGACGGCGTTGATCTGCGGATCAACTGCCTGTACAGCCTTGCGCGCGGCTGCCTCCAGTTCGGCTGGGGACACCTCGCCCTTGGCCACCAGCTCCGCCAGCCCGACCGCGTCAAAGCTCACGTACTCAGAAACTCTCACTGTCACTCCCTGACAAGAACGATACCGCTTGGTGCTGGGCGATACCATACGGTATCGAAGAGGTCGGGCTGGTACCGTGAGGTGTGTGAACCCCACGATTGACCGGCCGGAGTGATGGAGCAGCGATGGCATCGACCCTCAGCAGGCCGAGCAGAGTGGCGAAGCTGCCACCTCGTGAGCGGATTCTCGACGCGGCCGAAGAACTCTTCCAGAAGGAAGGGATCCGGCAGGTGGGGGTCCAGGCGATCGCCGACAAGGCCGAGACCACCAAAATGGCGATCTACCGGCACTTCGAGACCAAGGACGCGCTGGTCGCCGAGTGGCTGCGGATCGTCGCCGCCGATTATCGGGCGGCCTTCGACCGTGTGGAAACCGAGTACCCCGGCCGGCCCGAGGAGCAGATTCTGGGCCTGGCCCGCTTCATCGCCGAGGGGCTGCCGACGATCTCGTACAGGGGCTGCCCGTTCATCAACTCCCTCGCGGAGCTGCCCGACCGCCTTCATCCGGCACGGCAGGTGATCGAGGAGCACAAGGCCGACCAGACCCGCAGGCTGATCGGCATGTGCACCGAAGCCGGGATGCCCGACCCGGGACAGGCCGCGGCCGAGATCACCTTCGTACTCGAAGGGGTGCAGGTCAGCACAGAGAACGGAAGCATCGATCGGACGGGAGACCGGCTGATGAAGATCGTCGAGGGAATCGTGGACCGGCACCGCTCACACGTCGGCGCACCCAGGGTGGCTGACTGACCGGTCAGCCATCGCCGACACCATGGGCAGCTCCGTCTCCGCCTGAAGCCACGCCCATTGACCCGACGGGTCGCACTCCAGGAACCCGGATGTGATCAGCGTGGGCGGGACGAGCAGCCCGGCGTCGACGGCTGCGGGAGCCCGGACGGTTTGAACTCCGCGTCCCCGATGCGGTGCGGATGGTTCACGTACAGGCAGGCGGGCAGCGAGGCGAGGACACCGCCGAGTCCGTAGCGGGCCTCAGCGACCGCGAACCTGGCGGTCTGCGCCTCCAGCCCCGGGAAGGTGACCCGGACGGCCGTCGGTAGGACAGCGGGCACACCGAGGCCAGGTCGGCGATCCGGCTCGGCGTAGACAGCGTGCCGCTCAGCCCGTTGCCCGCGATCGTCGATGTGCCATCCGTTCATGACCACCGTTCGAATGCGGCGTCGAGGCGGGTATCGGTGCGGACCCAGACTTCGCCGTCGGAGGACTCGGCCGGGGTGTCGACTCGGTCGATACCGAGAAATTCGATCAGCTTGAGCAGCTCGGCTCGTTCGGCTCGGTCATCGCCGGCATCGTGCGAGTCGAAGAACACGTAGTACTCGTCACTCGGATCCACGATGCCCGAATCCGCCCAGATCCGGGCGACTTCTTCGATGGCTGCGGCTTCGGTCGTGATCGTGTCGGCGCGGGTGGCACCGCGAGTCTCCGGCGACGCGTCGAGATCCGCGAGGTCCGAGAACCACTGGCCGAAGCGGTCGAGGCCGGCACATCCCTTCTCGAAGAACAGCATCGTGCTCGGCAGGTAGCGGTTGGCCCTGCCGACTCGGAGGTATTCCGACCGCGGCTGCTGCGACGTCTCGATCCGGGCGATCACACCTTGACCGGGCATGAGCACCAGCCTCTGGCGCGCCGGTTCGTCCTCGATCGTGTAGATGTCGGAGTCGCGACTCCCGAAGAACGCGGAGAACGCTTCGTACGCCTCCTGAGGGTCGCTCACGGAGACCTGCTGGTCGTTGCCGTCACCGGCGGCGAAGACGAACTGCTTTGGTCCGGGGTGGTACGGGCGAGCCACGTGCGTCCTCCTGCTGTAAGTATGACAACCGCACCAGCGTAGCCGCGTCCGAGCCGCTCACCGTGTGGCGTCCTGTCCTGGCGTGGCCGCCGGGCGGTGCTCGGAGAGCCAGGTGTGGATGGCGAGGGCGGCTGTACGGGAATGGTCCTCCAGCACGGTGAAGTGGTCACCGGGCACGGTGATCTCGGAGTGCGGCAGGCCCCATGGCTCGGCCGCCTCGATGCCGGGCAGGCGGTCCGCGGCCCGTACGAACAGGGTGGGGGCGGCAACGGCCGTGGGCTTCCAGCCGGCGAAGAGCGCCAGGTAGTGCGCCATCGCGGTGAGCCGGCCGGTGTCGGCCGAGGCGAACTGCGCGGCGTTGTCCAGCATGCCCGCGGTCATCGCCGAGAGTGCGGGGCTGTCGCCACTGCCGCCGCCGGGACCGCTCTCCTCGCCCGGATAGGTGTCGATGAGGACGACGGCGGACGGAATCATGCCCGCGCTCTCAAGCTCCTCGGCGACTGCGTGCGCCACCCATCCACCGGCCGAGCGCCCCAGCAGGACGAACGGCTCGTCGCCCGCGCACGCGCGCACGGCAGCAGCCTGCGCCGCCACGAAGGTGGCCAGCGTGGCGGGCAGCCGTTCCTGTGGCAGGAACCCCGGGTTCGGCACCACCGAAACCGGGCGCTTGCCCTGGAGGCCCGGCCCGAAGCGGGCGTACTCGTGAGGCCCTGACAGCGTGCTGAAGGCGGGGAAGCAGATCAGGCGTGGCCCGGAACCCCCTGTCGCGAGGGTGACGGCCGAGGGCGCTGAGCCGGGGACCTCGGCGGCATCGAACACCTCACGGAAACGTGCCGCGATCGTCAGGAGAACCATCCCGTCCCACGCCTTGCCACGAGCGCATGCCGTACGGAAGAGCGCGGACAAGGAATCGGCGTCCCTGCTCTCCGGGGCCGGGGTCCCTCCCACCGCGCTGTCCGGCTGCCGGGGCGGGACACCACCCGGAGCCACGTCGGCCGATGCCGGACCTGCGGTGCCTGGAGTGGCCGAGGGGCCGGGTGCTTCGAGGGCCTCCAGGGACCAGCGTTCCTCCAGGTGGGCGGCGACCCCACGCGGCGTCGGGTAGTCGAACAGGAGCGTGGCCGGCAGGGCAAGCCCCGTCAGCGACGCTAGCCGATTACGGAGTTCGACCGCGGCCAGTGAGTCGAGGCCCAACTCCGCCAGCGCGCGGTCCGCCTCGACCGCGCCACCGTCAACTCCGTGGCCGAGTGCCAGGGCGGCCTCCGCGCGGACCCGCGAGAGGAGCAGAGCACCTCGTTCGCCCGGGGGCACGGCCGCCAGCTGTCGGCGCAGGGAGTCCTCGTCCTCGGTGCCGGGCCCCGTGAGCGAGACGGAAGACCTCCTCCGTTCGGGCTCCCTGCCCGGTACGCGGGAGAGTGGCGCCGTAGGTCCCCCGAAGGCCCGGGGCGCGGACTGGTCGAGACGGGCGGCCACGACGGCAGCGTCCTGCCCCTCGATCGCGGTGTCGAAGAGCGCGAGGCCCTCCTCGGTCCGCAGCGGGACGAAACCGGAACGGGTCATCCGGCGCAGGTCCGCGGCCCGGAGCCCGGCCGTCATCCCGCCGCTCTGCTGCCACGGCCCCCAGGCGAGTGAGGTGCCGGGCAGCCCGAGCGCCCTGCGGTGCTGTGCCAGCGCGTCCAGGAACGAGTTCGCCGCCGCGTAGTTGCCCTGGCCGCCGGAGCCGAACACCCCGGCCACCGACGAGAACAGGGCGAACACCGCGAGGTCGCTGTCCCGGGTCAACTCGTGCAGGGCGAGGCCCGCGTCCACCTTCGGCCGCAGGACGCGGTCGAGCCGTTCCTCGGTGAGCGCCGGGACGACGCCGTCGTCCAGCACCCCGGCGGTGTGCACCACACCGGTCAACGGGTGTGCCCCCGGCACGCTCGCGAGCAGAGCGGCGAGGGAAGTCGGGTCGGCGACATCGCACGCCGCCACCGTCACCTCCGCGCCTCGCTCGGTGAGTTCCGCGCGCAGTTCGGCGGCTCCGGGCGCATCGGCTCCCCGCCGCCCCACGAGCAGCAGGTGACGCACTCCGTGCGCGACCACGAGATGCCGGGCGAATGCCATGCCCAAGGAGCCCGAGCCCCCGGTCACCAGGACGGTCCCGTCCGGGTCCAGGTGACGGGACGCACCATCGGCCGTTGCCGGTGCGGTTGTTGTGGGAGTCGCAGCGTGGGGTGGTACGCGGACCAGTCTCGGTACGTACGTGGCACCGTGGCGTACGGCCGTCTGTGGCTCCGAGTTCGTCAGGACTCCGGCCAAGGCGGCCGTGGACGCGGGATGGCCGTCGATGTCGATCAACGAGAAGCGGCCCGGGTTCTCTGTCTGGGCCGAGCGGAGCAGCCCCCGGACGGGCGCGTGGACGAGAGCGGCGTCGCTGTCGAGAGTGTTTCCGTCCGGCTCCACTCCGACGGTGACGGCTCCCGAAGTGAGGATGACGAGACGCGAGTTGGCGAGACGGTCCTCGGCGAGCCAGCCCTGGACGAGCCTCAGCGCCCAGCTTGCCGCACGGTGTGCGGCCGAAGCGCGATCCGCTCCGTCCGCTCCGTCCGCTCCGTCCGCTCCGTCCTCTCTGTCTGCTCCGGTGAGCGGAGGACAGGCGACCACGACGGCCGGGGCGTCGGCTGCCGCCGATGCCGGATCCGCGTAGACCGTCGACAGGAATCCCGACTGCCGGAGTGTCTCGGTCAGTTGGGCGCCTGGATCGCCCAGGAGCCCGCACCGAGGTGGCTCCGCCGGCGTCGGGGCGGCGGGATCCGGCAGACGTGTCCAGTCCAGGCGGAACAGACAGTCGCGCGGTGCGCGTACGCCGCCCCACTGCTCGCGGGACAGCGGCCGCAGTGCGAGTGCGCGCACCGTGGCCACGGGAGCTCCGGCCCTGTCGGTCAGCTCCAGCCGGGCCGTGTTCCCCTCTGCCCAGGACACCCGCACGCGCAGTGTGCGGGCGCCGGACGCGTACAGCCGCACACCGCTCCAGGCGAACGGGAGCGACAGCACCGCCCCGGCTCCGCCCGCGCCCGCGTCCGGGCGGCGGTGACCCAGCGTCAGGGTGTGCAGCGCAGCGTCCAGCAGAGCCGGGTGCAGGATGAACCGGGCGGCGTTTGCGCGTTCCTCTTCCGGGAGTTCGACCTCGGCGAGCAGCTCGTCACCCAGGCGCCAGGCTGCCCGCAGGCCCTGGAAGGCCGCTCCGTAACGGAGTCCGCCCTGTGCGAGTTCCTCGTAGAGACCGCTGCCTGCCTCGGCGGCGAGCGGGAGCGGTACGGCGCTCGCCGGAGGCCACGGGGACGGCGCGTCCACGGAAGTCCGTACGTGCGAAGGGTCGGAGTCCGCTGGGCTCAGGACGCCGGAGGCATGGCGGGTCCAAGGACCCTCGCCACCCTCGCCGTATCCGGGGGCGTGCGTCCGTGCGTGGAACACCACGGTGCGGCGCCCGTCCGTGTCCGCTCGCGCCACCTTCACCTGGAGCTCGGCCGTCTCGTCGAGGGTCAGCACGAGCGGTGCCGTCAGCGTCAGTTCCTCCAGCAGGGAGGCTCCCGCCAGGTCCCCGGCGTGGATCGCCATGTCGACGAAGGCCGTCGCCGGTAGAAGCACCGTGTCCAGCACCGAGTGGTCGGCGAGCCAGGGTTGGTCACGCAGGGACAGCCGGCCCCTCAGCAGCAGACCGTCGTCGTCAGCCGTCGTCGTCGCCTCCCGCAGGAACGGGTGGGACGCGGCGTCGGGCTCCGCCGCCGAACCGGACGGGTCGGCCTCCAGCCAGTACCGCTCACGCTGGAACGCGTACGTGGGCAGCGCCGTGCGCCGTGCGCCGCGCCCGGCGAAGAACGCGTGCCAGTCCACCTCCACACCGTGGGCGTGGAGGGCGGCCACAGTGGTGAGAAGCGCGTCGGCCTCCGGCCGTGGGCCGCGCAGTGTCGGGACGACCAGGAGTGCGGGGCCGTCTCCGCCGTCGTCGGACGCGCCCGCCGCCATCTCATCCTCGACCGGGCGGCGGCCGGAGGAGAGGACATCGCGTGTCAGGCCGGCGAGCACACTGTCCGGGCCGAGTTCCACGAAGTGTGCGGCCCCCTGCTCCCGCAGGTATCGCACCGAGTCGGCGAACCGGACCGGTCGGCGTACGTGGTCGGTCCAGTACCGGGGCGAGCAGATCTCCTCGACGGTTGCTGGTCTGCCCGCCACGGCGGTGACCAGGGGAATCCTTGGAGCGGAGTAGCTGATTCCGTGCGCGACCCGGCCGAAGGCTTCGAGCATGGGTTCCATACGCGCCGAGTGGAAGGCGTGGCTCACCCGCAGACGGGTGGTCGCGCGCCCCTGTTCGCGCCAGTGTGCGACGACCTCCAGTACCGCGGGCTCGTCCCCGGAGACCACCACCACGGATCGCCCGTTCACGGCTGCGATGTCAACGCCCCGCACCTCGTGCGCCCCGGCCGCGAGGTACGCGGTCATCTCGCTTTCGTCAGCCTGTACGGAGGCCATCGCCCCACCGCTGGGCAGTGTGTCCATCAGACGGCCGCGTGCCGCCACCAAGGTGCAGGCGTCCGCGAGGGACAGCACCCCCGCGACGTGTGCCGCCGCCAGTTCGCCGACCGAGTGTCCTGCGACCATGTCCGGGCGTACGCCCCAGGACTCCAGCAGCCGGAACAGGGACACTTCCAGAGCGAAGAGCGCGGGCTGCGTGAACCGCGTCGTGTGCAGGAGCCCGTCCGTCCGCGAGCCCCCGGAGCCATCGGCGGCGTCAGTGCTCTCGGCGGCGAAGACCACGTCCCGTAGTGGCTCCGGGAGAAGCGGGTCCATCAGCGCACAGATCTCGTCGAAGGAACGCGCGTAGGCGGGATGGGTCTCGTACAGACCCCGGCCCATACAGGCTCGTTGGCTGCCCTGGCCGGTGAACATGAAGGCGACCGGGCCCGCAGGACGAGGGCCGCCCGTGCTCAGGCCCGGCCGGTAGCGGCCTTCGGCCACCGCGTCGAGCGAGGCGAGCAGTTCTGCGCGGTCACCGGCCACCGGTACCGCGCGGTACTCGAAACGGGCACGGGTCGTGGCCAGGGAGAAGGCGAGGTCCACGAGGTCCGCCAGGTCTGCGTCGGGACGCCCGCTCACGTGGGCATGCAGCCGTCGGGCCTGTGCGCGCAGCGCCGGTGCGCTCCTCGCCGAGACGAGGAACGGCACGGCTGTCACCGGTGCCGGCTCGGTCGTCACCGGGAACGGTTCTGCCGGCACCGTGACCGCTGTCGGCGGGTCGGCCGGGGCCCCGTTCTCCGGGTGGACCAAGGCCCCGGGCTGCTCCACGGGCGCCTGCTCGATCACCACATGCGCGTTGGTCCCGCTGATCCCGAAGGACGACACGCCCGCCCGCCGGGGACGCCCGGTCCGGGGCCAGGGCACCGAACGGGTGAGCAGCGACACCGCGCCCGACGACCAGTCAACGCCGGGGTTCGGCTCCTCGGCGTGCAGCGTACGCGGCAGTACGCCGTGTGCCATGGCCTGGATCATCTTCATCATGGCGGCCATACCCGCCGCCGCCTGCGTGTGCCCGATGTTGGACTTGACCGAGCCGAGCCACAGCGGGTGTTCCCGCGAACCGGCCTGCCCGAAGGTCTCCAGGAACGCCTTCGCCTCGATGACGTCGCCCAGGCGGGTGCCCGTGCCGTGCGCCTCCACCGCGTCGATCTCCGCGGGGGCCAGGCGCGCGTCCGCCAGAGCCTGACGGATCACCCGTTGCTGCGCCGGGCCGTGCGGTGCGGTCAGGCCGTTGCTGGCGCCGTCCTGGTTCACCGCGGAACCGCGCACCACGGCCAGGACCGGGTAGCCGGCTCGTCGGGCCTCCGACAGCCGGGTCAGCAGCAGCATTCCCGCGCCTTCGGCCCAACCCGTGCCGTCAGCCCCCGCCCCGAACGCCTTGCAGCGGCCGTCGGGGGCGAGGGCCCGCTGCCTGCTGAACTCGACGAAGGAGCGGGGTGCCGTCATCACGGTGGCGCCTCCGGCGAGCGCGAGCGAGCACTCGCCCCCGCGTAACGCCTGGGCCGCCAGGTGCAGGGCCACCAGTGACGACGAGCACGCCGTGTCCACGGTGACAGCAGGCCCCTCCAGGCCCAGTGTGTAGGCGATGCGGCCGGAGGCGACGCTTCCCGCGTTGCCGATGCCGAGGTAGCCCTCCACCCGTTCGGGTGTGCGGGCGAGACGGCCGGCGTAGTCGCTGTACATGAGTCCGGCGTACACACCGGTGGGCGTGGAGCGCACCGTGCTGGGATCGATCCCCGCGTGTTCGAAGGCCTCCCAGGCGACTTCGAGCAGCAACCGGTGCTGCGGGTCCATGGCCAGCGCCTCGCGGGGCGAGATCCCGAAGAAGGCCGGGTCGAAGCGGTCCACACCGGTCAGGAAGCCTCCCTCACGTACGTAGGTACGGCCTGACCGCCCGGGTTCAGGGTCGTACAGCCCGTCCACGTCCCACCCCCGGTCGGTGGGGAAGGGCGTGATGGCGTCGATACCGTCGTCGACGAGCCGCCACAGATCCTCGGGGGCCTTCACACCGCCGGGGAAGCGGCACGCCATGGCGATGATGACCACGGGGTCCTCGTCGGTGCCTGCCGCTTCCGGACGGCTGGGCGTGGCAGCCGCCGTTCCGCCAGTGAGCCGCGCCCGAAGATGCGCGGCGAGCTCGGCCGTGGTGGGGAAGTCGAAGGGCGCGGCCTCGGACAGCGGGAGACCGGTCGCCGCCGACAGCCGGTCGCACAGCACCGTCGACGTCAACGAGTCCAGCCCCAGGTCACGGAACGCGGTGCCCTGCTCGACCTCGTCCACGGCGCAGCCGAGCACGGCGGCGACCTCGGTCCGCACCAGAGCCGTCAGGTCCACTGCCGGCGCACCGGTCGGTGTGGGGGCCCCGGTGGGGGCCCCGGGCGGCAGACGGCGTGCGGACAGGTCTGCGAGCGCGTACCGCCTGATCTTGCCCGATGCGGTGCGCGGGATCGTGTCCACCTCGTAGAGGGCGGCAGGCACCTTGAACGGTGAGAGATGTTCCCGGCACGCGGCGAGGATCTCCCTCGTGTCCAGGACTCCGTCGTCCGCCGGGACCAGATAGGCGGCCGGGATCTCACCGACCGCGTCATCCGGAAGGCCGGCGACGGCGGCATCCTGGATTCCCGGCAGCGCCAGCAGTACCGCCTCCACCTCGGAGGGGTGGATGTTCTTCCCGGCCCGGATGATCAGCTCGCTTGCGCGGCCGGTGAGGGTGATTTCACCGGCCGCGTCGATTCGGGCCAGGTCGCCGGTGCGGTACCACCCGTCGCGCAGCACCTCGGCGGTGTCGTCGGGCCGTTGGTGGTACCCGGCCATGACACCGGGCCCGGAGACCCACAACTCGCCCTCGCCCTCGCCCGTGGCTTCGGCACCGGATCCGTCGCCGATACGTGCCCGCATGCCCGGCAGTACACGGCCGCAGGAGCCGGCCACCCGGGCGGCACCGGGCGCCGTCATGGTGACGGGCCCCGCCTCGGTGCTTCCGTAGTGTTCGAGGAACGGAACCCGGCACACGTCCTCGAACTCCCGCTGGAAAGCGGGAGCCGCGGCCGCGCCCCCGCTGACGCAGCCACGCAGCGCGGGTGCCCCCAGCCCGCCGTCACCCACCGCGTCGAGGAGCTTGGCGTACGTCGCCGGGACACCGGCCAGCAGCGTGAACCGAGCGTCCGTCCGGCGTAGTTCACCCAGTACGTCCGTCACGGAGAACCGCGGCAGGAGCACGGCGGATGCGCCGGTCGCGGTCACCCCGAGTACGCACAGGACCTGCCCCATGGCGTGGTGAAGAGGGAGGGGCCAGAGGAGGAGGTCGTCAGCCGTCAGGCCGAGAACGGTGACGAGGCCGGACGCCACCGAAGACAGCCGGCTGCGCTGGGTGGACAGCACGCCCTTGGGCCGGCCGGTCGACCCGGAGGTGTAGAGGAGCCAGGCCACTTCGTCGAGCCCGAGATCATCCGGAGCCTGCACGGGCGGCTCGGTGGCGACCAGGGGCGCGTAGCGGAACATGCCCGCCTCGTCGGCCGGTCCGCCACTCGCCCCCGCCGCGGGGGATCCACCTTGCGCTCCGTCATCCTGGACGAGCACCACGCTCAGCCGAGGGCGGTTCGGCAGTAATGGCAGCAACTGACCCAGCGAGGACTGGTCGGTGAAGACGACCCGGGCTCCGCTGTCGTCCAGCAGATACGCCAACTCGGCGCCGGTGCTCCGCGGATCCATCGGCACACCGACCGCGCCCGCCCTCACGACCGCGAGCACGCTCTCGACGGCCTCCACCCGGCTGCCCAGAAGAATCGCCACTCGCTCGCCGTGGCGCAGACCGAGGTTGACGAGATGCCCCGCGAGCCGGCCGGTTCGCAGCTCCAGCTCCCCGTAGGTCACACCGCAACGGCCGTCCTGGAAGGCGGTCTTGGTACCGAGGCGCCGGGCATGCTCGCGGAGCAGATCCGACAGAGGACGCAGGGCGGGCATGTGCGCTGTCACCGAAATGAACGCCTTCTCTGGATTGCGAGAGTTGCCGGTTTTCAGGATAGGCGAACCGCGCCCGGGAGGGGTGATGGTTCGCCTGAGGTCCTCCTCGTACGGGCCTGGCTACTCGGACGAGGGGCCCGCGCCCGCCGCGCGCAGCCGCGCTTAGTAGTAGCCCTTCGCGCCGTCGAGCAACTCCCGGACGATGTCCGCGTGCCCCGCGTGCCTCCCCGTCTCCTCGACGAGGTGGATCAGCATCCAGCGGAGGTTGGCACTGCCGGCACGGAAGTCGGGGTGCCGGCCGATGTCGTCGAGTGAGGCCGCGGCGACAATCTCATTGCTGCGGGCGCACTGAGCCTCGTACTCCGCGAGGAGCTCGGTGAGGGGGCGGCCATCGGTGTGCCAGTCGGCGTCCTCCCTCGACTCGTCGAACGACGGGTTCTGCTCCTTGTCGCCGCCGAGGAACGCCACCTCCAGCCACACGTGTTCGGTCCAGCGCATATGGGAGATGAGACCGGCCATCGTCATGGCCGGTGACGTCGGGATGACGGAGCGGTGCGCGTCCTCGTCGCCCAGCCCCTCGCACTTCCAGCGCAGGATCTGCCGCTGCAGGTCCAACCAGCCGATGAGCGCGGTGCGTTCGTCCGCTTGGAATGGAGGGCGTTCCAATTTCGATGTCATGCCGGCGCACGCTACCGGGGCGGCCTGGAGAGGGGCACCTGGGTTCGTACCGGCTTCGCCACGCGGGCGCCGACGATGCCCAAGCCGGGTAGCTACAGCGGAGGTTCGGCGCGGGTGGATCAATGCGCCGGTGCGGGTGCCCTCGTCAGTGGGCGACGGTGGCGGCGGGTTCGCCGGCGGGGGCGTCGTGCAGTCCGAGACGCAGGTGCTCGACGTGGTAGAGGGCCTGGTCGAGGAGTTCGGCGACGTGGTTGTCGTAGAGGGAGTAGACGATGCTGCGGCCCTGGCGCTCGCCGGTGACCAGGCCGAGGTTGCGCAGCAGGCGGAGCTGGTGGGAGCAGGCCGAGTTCTCCATGCCGACGGCTTCGGCGAGGTCGCCGACCGAGCAGGGGCCCTCCTGGAGGCGGGCCAGGATGTAGAGCCGGGAGGGGGTGGCCAGGGCCTGGAGAGTGGCGGCGACGTCGCCGGTGCCGACCGCGTCGAGGCGCTCGCGGGTGCTGGCGCTGGTGATGGTGTCGCGTCCGTGGCCCATATTCACCATCATAGCGACGACATGTGAATACATGTTCATGTGTTCCTGTACGGTGTGAGTGTTGCCCTCGGCCCGCCTGTGAAGGGTTCCTTTGCCATGTCTTCCGTCCTGGACCAGCGGTCCGCGCCGCCCGCCGGCGGCCCCCGCCCGGCCCCGCCCCGGCGCCACACCCGTCTGCTCGCGCTGCCGGAGGCCCGGTGGGCGCTGGCCTCCCTGGTGCTGTTCCTGCTTGCCCTACCCGTCTACCTGCTGGACGGCCCCGGCCGGCTGTGGGGGGCGCTGTTCGCGGTGACGTACGTCGCCGGCGGGTGGGAACCGGGCTGGGAAGGGCTGAAGGCGCTGAAGGACAAGACGCTGGACGTGGATCTGCTGATGGTGGTGGCCGCGCTCGGGGCCGCCGCGATCGGCCAGGTCCTCGACGGCGCGCTGCTGATCGTCATCTTCGCCACCTCCGGCGCCCTGGAGGCCCTCGCCACCGCGCGGACCGCGGACTCCGTGCGCGGTCTGCTCGACCTCGCCCCCACCACTGCGACTCGCCTCCTGCCGGACGGTGGCGAGGGGACGGTGGACGCCGAGGAGACGGTGGACACAGAGGACCTGGCGGTCGGCGACCTGATCCTGGTCCGCCCCGGTGAGCGTGTCGGTGCCGACGGGCAGGTGGTGGAGGGCGCAAGCGACGTGGACCAGGCCACCATCACCGGCGAGCCGCTGCCGGTGCCCAAGCGGACGGGGGACGAGGTGTTCGCCGGTACGGTCAACGGCACCGGCGCCTTGCGGGTGCGGGTGGAGCGGGATCCGTCGGACTCGGTGATCGCCCGGATCGTGAAGATGGTCGAGGAAGCCTCCGAGACCAAGGCCCCCACCCAGTTGTTCATCGAGAAGATCGAGCAGCGGTACTCGATCGGCATGGTCATCGCGACCCTCGCCGTCTTCGGCGTCCCGCTCGTCTTCGGTGACGCCCTCGATGCGGCGCTGCTGCGGGCGATGACGTTCATGATCGTGGCATCGCCGTGCGCGGTGGTGCTGTCCACCATGCCGCCGCTGCTGTCCGCCATCGCCAATGCCGGGCGCCGGGGCGTGCTGGCGAAGTCCGCCGTCGTGATGGAACGCCTCGGCCGGATCGACACCGTCGCCCTGGACAAGACCGGCACCCTGACCGAAGGCGCCCCCTACGTCACCGACATCCGCCCGCTGCCCGGCAGTCATCTCGGCGACGCCGCGCTGCTGGCCCTGGCGGCCTCCGCCGAGCACCCCAGCGAACACCCGCTGGCCCGTGCGATCGTCGCCGCCGCCCGGGACCGTGGCCTGGACCTCGCCGACGCCATGGAATTCACCTCGACTCCGGGCCAGGGCGTCACCGCCACTGTCGACGGCCGCACCGTCACGGTCGGCGCTCCCGACCGGCTCCTCACCGACACCCGGGACACCCCGCACCGCAGGACCGTGAGCGAACTGGAAGAGGCCGGACGTACCGCGGTGACCGTCCTGTCCGACGGCGCCCCGGTCGGGGTGCTCGGCGTCGCCGACCGGCTGCGCCCGGACGCGGCGGCCACTGTCGCCGCCCTCACCCGGCTGACCCGCCGCGCCCCCGTCCTGCTCACCGGCGACAACGAGCGCGCCGCCGTGCGCCTGGCCGCCGAGGTCGGCATCACCGAGGTCCGCGCCGGGCTGCTGCCCCAGGACAAGGTCGCCGCCGTCAAGGAGTGGGAGGCGCAGGGCCGCAAGGTGCTGGTCGTCGGCGACGGTGTCAACGACGCGCCCGCCCTTGCCGCCGCGCACTCCGGTATCGCGATGGGACGGGCCGGATCGGACCTCGCTCTGGAGACCGCCGACGCGGTCGTGGTCCGTGACGAACTGGCCACCATCCCCTCCGTCGTACAGCTCTCACGCATCGCCCGGGGTCTGGTGCTCCAGAACCTGGCCATCGCCGGGACGTTCATCGCCGTCCTCGTCGCCTGGGACCTGATCGGCACCCTTCCCCTTCCGCTCGGTGTCGCCGGCCACGAAGGCTCCACCGTCATCGTCGGCCTCAACGGCCTGCGCCTGCTGCGCGAGGCCGCCTGGCCCCGCCTCACCAAGGACACCGCGTGACTGCACGCACCCGCCGAGAAGGAGGCCGACCGGGGCCTGGCCGCCGGACGCGGTGCAGCGTCACCGAGGCGGGATCGGCTGGGTGAGGTTCACCGGGTTGCCGTCGGGGTCCTGGATGTGGGCGACGCGCTGTCCCCACGGCATGTCGTTGGGGCCGCCGCTGACCGAGCCGCCCAGCGCCTCCACCCGGCCGAGCGTCTCGTCGACGTCGTCGACACCGATGCTGAGCAGGATCCGTGGCCCCGCCCCGGTCCCCGCGTCCTCCTTGGCCACCAGCCCGAGGTCGGTGTCGCCGATGCGCAGGCCGAGGTAGAAGGCCGGGCCTTCCTCCGGTACCCGGAAGATCTCCTCAGCGCCGAACAATTCCGTATAGAAGCCGAGCAGAACGTCCTGGTCAGCGGTCAGGATCACTGGCTGGATGGTGGACATGGCACTCCTGTCGAGAACGGTCGTGTCGATGGATGGACCGTTCGAGGACGCTGAACTCATCGGCAACCACCCCGCCGGACGATCTGCACCCCAGGCAGCCGCCCACGACCAGCACGAGCACCCCGAAACGAGGTCACGCCACCCCACTGACCAGCCACTTCAAGGTGGCGGAGCTTCTTTCTTGTCGGGGCGGCGAAGGTGTTGGTGTGCGGGGCCGGCGGAACCGGGTAACGTCTTCGGCATGTTCTTCGGACGCCGATGTGTGAATGGGCGCGTGATGGGGCCCCGCTGACGTCCTTCGATGTCGCCGCCCCCCCCGCCGATGAATCCGTAGATCACTTCACATCACTTCCAGGAGAACCCATGACCGTGAGCAAGAACATCAACAACCCCGTGGGCATGGGCGGCGGTCAGCGCAAGAAGCTGTCCCGGACCGAACGGCAGAACAACGGTCCGCACCGCAACCTCGACCGCCAGGGTGCGGCCGACCGGAAGGCGGAGCTGGTGCGCAAGATGCGCGAGAAGGCAGGCTCAGCTGAGGGCGCCGGGCAGGCGGGCGACGACACCGCACAGGGCTGACACAACGCAGCACCGGGCTGATACGCAGCACAGAGCTGGCACACCGCGCAAGAGCTGACCGCCCAGCGTCAGGCCAAGGGCAGGCCGGCAGCTCCGGCGCCGTCACGGGTGGCGGTCGTGGCCCCCGGGCGTCGGCAGGACCGCCAGTGCGGTGTCCGCGATGTTCCGTACCTTCTCCGGGGCCAGGCCGGCCTTGCCCACCGCCTCGATGCCGCGGACCACTGTCAGCAGCAGTGCCGCCAACCGCTCCGGATCCGCGGCGCTGTCGATGTCGCCGTGGCGCTGGGCGGCGCTGATCTCCGTCCGGAGCAGGGTCAGCAGTGCCGTCATGGTCTCGGCGGACCGGTCGGCGACGGTCGGATCCTGCTCGGCCAGTTCCGCCGCGCCCTTCGCCAGCAGGCACCCGCGGCGCTCCGTGTCGGAGGCGGTGTTCTCCGCCATCAGGTGCACGTATCCCGACAGCCGGGCCAGGGCCTCCGCGTCCGGACCACCTGCCAGCCGTCCTTCGGCCACCTCGACGACCGCGGTGCACCAGTCGCCGAACACCTGGTGGAACAGCTTGGCCTTGTCGCCGAACGCACCGTACAGGCTGCCCTTGCCCAGGCCGGTGGCCCGGGCGATGTCGTCCATCCGGGTTCCCGCGTAGCCGGTCGCCCAGAACTGTTCCCGGGCCCGTTCCAGGACTTGGCGTTCGTCGAATGCGCGTGGTCTCGGCATGTCCTCAGACTATCCATTCTTGACTCGATCGTCCATTACTGCCTACGTTGTGGACGATCCATTCCACAACTGAAGGGGATCGACATGGCAGGCGTGCTCCAGGAGAAGGTGGCCGTGATCACCGGCGGGACCAGCGGGATCGGGCTGGCCATCGCCCACCGTTTCGTCCGGGAGGGCGCACGGGTCTTCGTGACCGGCCGGGACACCGACCGTCTCGAAGCGGCGGTCGAGGAGATGGGCCCGGCGGCCACCGGCGTACGGGCCGACGTCTCGGTCCTGGCCGACCTGGACGCGCTCTACGAGCGGGTCCGCGAGGAGGCAGGACACATCGACGTGCTGGTGGCCAACGCGGGAATCGCCGCGGACGCCGCGCTCGGCGCCCACACCGAGGCGAACGTCGACCTGACCCTCGCCGTCAACGTCAAGGGCCCGCTCTTCACCGTCCAGAAGGCGCTCCCGCTGCTGTCGGAGAACGCCTCCATCCTGGTCATCGGCTCCAGCAACAGCATGCGCCCCAATGAGCAACTCGAGGTCTACAGCGCCTCGAAGGCGGCGTTGAGCAACCTGGTGCACAACTGGGCCCGGCAATCGCGGGAGCGCCGATTCCGGGTCAACGTCCTCAGCCCGGGACCCACGCGGACCCCCGCTCTGCGGCGTGCCGCGGGGCAGGACGCCGACCGCTTCGCCGAAGCCGTCGTGCCACTCGGGCGGCTGGCCGAACCCG
This sequence comes from Streptomyces sp. NBC_01012, assembly GCF_045162755.1. NCBI lineage: Bacteria > Bacillati > Actinomycetota > Actinomycetes > Kitasatosporales > Streptomycetaceae > Streptomyces > Streptomyces sp. NBC_01012. The sequence continues at coordinate 7,073,885 of NZ_CP108688.1, forward strand.
AGGAGATAGCCGAGGCCGCCCTCTTCCTGGCTTCGGACGCCTCGTCGTTCGTCACCGGCGCCGAACTCTTCGCCGACGGCGGCTACACCCGGGCCTGAACGACGGCCGGTGGCGCGGACGCGGACCGGGTTTCCTGGAGCGCTGCAAGGCGGCAGGACAGCGGCACTTCGAGCGGCGGTGGAGTGCGCTCAGCCGGGCAGTGCTCGGTGGAGTTCGCTCAGCCGGGGCCGTCGGCATCGGTGGGGTCCGCCGATCGTAGGTCGGGCCGGTCCCTGAGCTGTCTGCGGGAGTTGATGCCCAGCTTGCGGTAGATGTTGCGCAGGTGCGCGTCTATGGTCCGTGGGCTCAGGAACAGCCGGGCGGCCACCTCTTTCGATGTCGCGCCGGTGGCGACCAGCCGTGCGATGTGCAGTTCCTGCATGGTGAGCTGGTCGCGGGCGTGATCGGTGCGGCTGCGCGCGGTCTCGCCCGTGGCCCGCAGCTCGTTGGCGGCGCGCCGGCCGAACGCTTCGAGCCCAGCGCCGGAGAACAGCTCGTGCGCGGTGCGTAGATGGGGACGGCAGTCCTGCCTGCGGCCCTGCCGCCGCAGCCATTCCCCGTACAGGAGGTGGGCCCTGGCCCGGTAGGGGAGCATCGGTGTGTCGGTGAGGTGGACGATCGCCTCCCGGTAGTCGCTCTCCGCTCCCGTCACCAACGCCCGTGCGTACGCGGCGATCCCCAGGCCCGAGGGGGTTCCAGAGGCCTCGGTGCGTTCGGTCAGCGAGGCCAGCGCGGTGACGGCGGTGGCGTGCTCGCCGCAGCGTACGGCGGCCTCCACCAGCTCCGGCAGGGTGAAACCCGCGGTGAAGAGCTCCCCGTCGGCGGTGGCACGCCGCGCGGCTGCCAGCGCCTCCTCGTAGTTGGCCAGGCCGTTGTTGAGTACGGCGCTCGCCCAGTGGATGTTGGAGACCACCTGCCCCGTGGCGGTGGCCGTCGCCATGACGGCTCCGAAGAGCGCCGATGCCTCGTCGCGGCGTCCGCGCATCGCGGCCAACTGCAGCCGGTGGTAGATGACCGGAGGCGCACCGGTCGCGTCCGCGATCGCCTCCTCCTCCGTGATGGCGTCCATCGCCCCGTCGAGGTCGCCGGAGAGCGCGGCGGCCGAGGCGGCCTGCGCGAGACCGAGCCGCAGGACGTGCGGTGAGCCGGACTCACGGCCGTGCTTCAGGAGCCATTCGACGATGCGCATATGGGTGTCCAGGTCCCACAGCTCCGCCGCGATGATGATCGCGAGCGCGGGGTGCCGGGTCCACAGGGGGCCCTCCGCCCCGTCGAGAGCCTCCCTGACCAGGCTCACGGCCGCCCGGTGCCCGTTCGATGTGAGGATGTCCAGCGCGTCCAGGATGTCCGGCGGGTGCGGCGCCGCGGATCTCGCCTCGGCGAGGACCGTGTCCATCACACCGTTCGGGCGTCCCATGAGCAGACTCATCTCGAGCGCTTCCAGGTAGCTCTCCCGGGACCGCTCGGGGTCCAGGGGCGCCAGCCTCCGCGCGGCCCGCAGCATCCACGCGGGACCCTCGCTGTCCTCGGCCCTGACCAGGGCGATCCGGCCCCTCAGCAGGTCGGTCTCCGCCTGCTGGAACCTGTCGAGCCCCGAGCTTCCGGCCGTCCTCAGCAGGGCGGCAGCCCTGTCGGTGTCGCCCGCGTCGAGATGGGCCCGGGTGGCCGCGAGGGTCCGTTCGATCCGCTGTGCGGCGTCGGGCGACAGCTCCGCCGCGCGTTCGAGGAAGGCGGCCGTGGCCACCGCGCCTCCACGCGCCCGGGCCCGGGACGCCGAGCGTTCCAGCTCGGTGGCGACATCCTCGTCGGGCACCGCGGCGGCCTGGGCGCGGTGCCACGCGCGCCGGTCGGGGTCGGTGACCGGGTCGGTGGCCTCGGCGAGCACACGGTGGGCCAGCCGCCGCTCGCTCGTCGCTGCGGCGCCGTACGCCGCGGTCCGCGCCAGGGGGTGGAAGAAGCGCACGCGAGTGCCGAACTCGACAAGGCCGGTGGCGGTGGCGGCCTCACCCGCCGCCGCCAGGTCGATGCCCAGACCGCGCGCGGCCGGCCAGAGCAGCCCGGGATCGCCGGTCGGGTCGGCGCCCGCGATCGTGAGCAGGAGCCGTGCCTGCGCGGGCAGCCCGGAGAGCGTGGCCCGGAATTCGTGTTCGACCCGGGTCGGCGCCGAGGTGGGTCGAGGCGGGGCGAACCCACCGGCCCTGGGCAGCGCGACCAGCGCCAGGGGGTTGCCCCGGGCCTCGTCCACGAGCCGGTCACGCACCTGCTCGTCCAGCGTCTCGTGGCTCTGCGCGGCGAGCAGCGCCCGTGCGTCGGTGTCGCTCAGACCGTCGACGCCCAGGCCTGGCAGGGCGTCGAGCTCCTCCGTCTCGCACGGCAGTCGCACGGCGAGCAGCATGGCGACCGGCTCGGCGGAGACGCGCCGGGCGAGGAAGGTCAGCGCCTTCGACGAGGCCGCGTCGAGCCAGTGCGCGTCGTCGACGACACAGAGCACCGGGCGCTCCTGGCCCGCCGCCGACAGCAGCCCCAGGGTCGCGAGGCCGGCCCGGAACACGTCCGGTGTCCCGGACGCCAGGTCGAAAGCGATCAGGAGGGCCTGACGGTGCTCGTCGGGCAGCTCGGCCAGGTGCCCCAGCACCGGAAGGCAGAGCTGGTGCAGCGCGGCGAACGGCAGCTCCGCCTCCAGGGGTGACCCACCCGCGCGAAGCACGCGGAATCCGGACGCGGCCCCTTCCGCGTGCTCCAGCAGCGTGCTCTTGCCGATGCCCGCCTCACCGCGCAGGACGAGCGCGCCGCCCCGGCCCGTCCGTGCGGCGCCGATCAGCTCGCGGATGCGCTCGGTCTCGTACTGCCTGCCGAGCAGCGGACCGTGGGTGGGAGCCGGCGTGTGCACAGCGCGTAGGCTACCGCCCGCAGGTCAGCCGGCCCGCCAGGGGCGGTCAGGCCGCCTGGGCCTCGACTTCCTTCTTCAGGGCCTGGATCCAGACGTCAAGACCTCCGCCGAGCATGTCAGCGACGGCGTCACGGTCAGCCCCCTGCAGCGAGTCCAGGAGCGGGGCGTCCCAGGACTCCTGGGTGTGCACATGGGTGCCCTTGTCGGTCTCGGTGAAGATCCAGAGGTGCGTTCCCTTGTCGATGGTGATCGCCTCGCCCTTCGCGGGCCCTTCCCAGATCACGCACGTGCCGGGCTCCGCGTGCTGGACGCTCGATGTGATCGTCAGTGTGTCGGCCGGAGCGAATTCCGACTTGGGCACGGGAGTCGTCCACCGGAACGTGGATGTGGACGAGAAGTCGCCGGAGTCGAGGCGCTCGATGGTCAGCACCGCGTCCTGCCACTCCTTCCACTTCACGACATCGGTGTGCACGTCCCAGACCTTGTCGACGGGCGCGTCGATGTCGATGTCGGACGAGCGGGTGAGGGCCGCGTCGGGGTCCGTGCTCTTCCCGCCGCACTGGTTGTCCTCGGTCGGTCCGGCCGCCCCGGTGGCGGATGCGGAGGCCGACGCGGTCGGGGTGTCCTGTGCTTCGGTCCCGGAGTCGTCGCCGGAGGAACAACCGGTGAGGGCGATGGCCAGGCCCAGGGAAGCGGCGATCGTGGCGGCGGCCTTGCCGGCGGAGCGGCGCGGGGAAACGGAGACGTGCATGGCGATCCTTGATCTGGTCGGGGGTGGGGATTTCAGGAGTGGTGGTGTGTGTGCGGTACGGCGCCGACCTTCTCGCCCTCGCCCAGGACGACGAACTGGCCCATCATTCCGCTGTCCTCGTGCTGCAACAGATGGCAGTGATACATGTACGGCGTGTTCGGGTCGGTGTCGCCGTGAAAACGCATCGCCAGCCGGTAGTGCTTTCCCTGCACCAGCAGGACGGTGTCCTTCCAGCCGCGCAGGTGTGGTTCCGGCTTCCCGCCGTCGACCGTCAGCACCTGGAACTGCACGTCGTGTACGTGGAAGTTGTGCAGGAACCCGTTGTCGTTGACCACGTCCCACACCTCGACGGTGCCCTCGCGGACACCGAAGTCGATACGGTCCATCGCCATCGACCGGCTGTTGATCTGGTCGGACGACAGGACGAACGAGCGTTCCTTGGTGACCTTTTCGCCGGCGAGGTCCGGTGCGACGCCGAGCGAGGCGGGTATGTCGGTGTCGTCGGACAGGGTGTCAGCGGCCCGGAACCGGCAGATGTCGAGACGGTCGTCGAAGCCGTCGACCCGCCCCAGGGTGCCGCCGTACTCCGACGGGTAGGAGCGCAGCTCCACCTGCTCGCCCGGCTTGAAGGCGACCACGATCTCGGCGCGTTCACCCGGCGAGAGGTACAGGCGCTCGGTGTTCCACGGCCGGGAGAGCAGGCCACCGTCGGTGGCGACGAGCGAGAACGTCCGGTCGTCGGAGAAACCGAAGTTGTACAGGCGGGCGTTGGAGCCGTTGAGCAGGCGCAGCCGCACGAGCCTGGTCGTGACGTCGACGTACGGGCCGATGGTGCCGTTGACCAGCACCTCGTCGCCTATGATGCCCAGCGAGCCGCCCAGCGGCGTGCGTTGCTCGAACTGGTTGTCCCCGTCGAACGCACGGTCCTGGACGATCATCGGGATGTCGTCCACGCCGTACTCGGACGGCAGCTTCGACGCCTCGGTGGTCTCGTCGTCGAGGATGAACAGTCCGCCGAGTCCCCGGTACATGTGGTCGGCGGTCGAGCCGTGTACGTGCGGGTGGTACCAGAGCGTCGCGGCGGGCTGGTCGACCGTCCACCGCGGCTGCCAGGTCTCTCCGGCCGCGACGACCTGGTGCGGTCCGCCGTCCATGGCCGCGGGCAGGTGCATCCCGTGCCAGTGGAGCGAGGTCTCCTGGTCCAGGTCGTTGCGTACGGCGAACTCGACCTTCTCGCCGCGCGCCGCACGGATCGTCGGCCCGAGGTACGTACCGTTCACACCCCAGGTGCGGGTGGCTGGGCCGTCCTTGAAGGGGGTCTCGCCCGAACGGATGTCGAGCGTGAAGACCCGGGCACCCGAGGCGTCGGTCTTCGACTCGGCCAGCGGCGGGATCGACAGCGCCTTGTCGAAGGCGACCTTGCCGAAGGTGTCCTGCTTCGCGACGGCGTAGTAGACGCCGTATCCGCCGCTCGTGAGGACGACCGCGCCCCCGACACCGAATCCGAGGGCCTTCAGCGCTGTGCGTCGTTTCATGGGAACACGGTCCCGCGCCGGACGGACGCTTCGCGTCAGCGGAAATTACGTAGACCGGGTGCTGGACCGACGGCTCGGCGGCCGTGCCCTCGAACGGACTACACGCTGTGCGCCTCCGGTCTGCCCGCCCGAGGCTGGGTCCATGCCACCGATGCGAGTGATATCCGCTGCTGTCCTGTTGTCCGCCGCCGCCCTGCTCTCCTCCTCCCTGGCGGCCTGTGGGCCGGCGGCGCAGGACGCCGACCAGGACGCCGACCAAGGTGTCGGCCGTGGAACCGCGGCCGAAGGACCGGACAAGGACCGTCTCCGGAAGCAGTCCCTGGACTGGAAGGACTGCGCCGCCCCCTCATCCCTCCAGGGCGGTGGCGAGGCCCCCCGCCCCCTGCCGGACGGCACCCGGTGGCAGTGCGCCACCATGCGGGCGCCTCTGGACTGGAAGAAGCCGGCGGGGGAGTCGATCGGCATCGAACTGATCCGGGCCGGCTCCAGCGCCCGTGCGAGCGACCGCATCGGCTCGCTGGTCTTCAATTTCGGCGGCCCCGGAGCCTCGGGAGTCGCCACCCTGCCCGGCCTCGCCCCCGACTACGAGAAACTCCGCTCCCGCTACGACCTGGTCAGCTTCGACCCGCGCGGCGTCGGCAACAGCCGGGGCGTTCGCTGCCTGGACGCGGGCGCCGCCGATGGCGACGGCGATGACGACGGTGTGGACGAGACCCCCGACGACGGCGACGACGAGATCGACGCGCTGGTCGAGTACAACCGGGAGACGGCCGCGGCGTGCGAGAAGAACTCCGGCGACATCCTCCCGCACGTCGGCACCACCGAGGCGGCCCAGGACCTGGACCTGATGCGGCACGTCCTCGGCGACGACAAGCTCCGCTACTTCGGGATCTCGTACGGCACCGAGCTCGGCGGTGTGTACGCCCATCTGTTCCCCCGGAACGTCGGCCGGGCCGTCCTGGACGGCGTCGTCGACCCCACCCTCAACACGATGGAGGAGGTCCTCGGGCAGACCGGCGGGTTCCAGCTCGCCTTCGACCACTTCGCCGCGTGGTGCGTCGAGCGGGGCTGCACGCTCGGCGACAGTGCCGCGGAGATCGTGGAGACCGCCGTCGAGCTGGAGGCCGAGCTGGACGACGCTCCGCTTCCCACATCGGACGGCAGCGAGCTCGACGGCGACACGTTCACCGGTGCCATCAGCAGCGCGCTCTACAAGCAGGACTACTGGCCCGCCCTCCTCGTGGGCCTGGAAGCGGCGGTCGACGGCAAGGGCGACACCATGCTGGACCTGGCGCAGCAGCTGGGACAGCGCCGTTCCGGCGGCGGTGACGGAGGAGGTCACGGCGGCGACGGCGGCGGTGACGGCGGCGCCGACGACGACGCGAGCAACGAGGACGACGCCTTCAGGGCCATCACCTGCGCCGACCACAGCGACCGCTACACCGTGGCGGACGTCGAGGCGAAGATGCCCGAGTTCGTCGAGAGGTCGCCCCTGTTCGGGCCCGGCATGGCATGGAGCGCGCTGTCCTGCGACGGCTGGCCGGTGCCGGGGGAGGCCGAGCACCCCGAGGTGAGCGCGCCGGGCGCGCCGCCGATCCTGTTGGTCGGCAACACCGGGGACCCCGCCACCCCTTACGAGGGCGCGGCCCGCATGGCGGAGCGGCTCGGCAAGGGCGTGGGCTTCGAGCTCACCTACGAGGGCGAGGGCCACGGGGCGTACGACAGCGGGAACGCGTGTGTGCAGAGCGCGGTCGACGCGTATCTGCTCGGCGGGCAGCTCCCCAAGAGCGACGCGGTCTGCGAAGCGGAGCCGCTGCCGGAAGGCAAGTAGGCAGGCTCGCAGGACGCGGCGGAGGCCGGCGGTGTCATTCGTCGGCCAGATCACTCCTGCTGCAGGCGAGCACGCCGGACGTGCCGGCGAGCCGCGCGGTGAGAGCGTCCACGTCGCCGCGTCCCTGGACGCTGAGTGCGATCTCCACGGTCCCCTCGGCCGAGCGCGGCGCCTCGCGCTGCCGCCGGCGGAACATGCCCCCGGCCGTCAGGGTGGTCAGCTCAGAGATGGAGAACCCGGCGTCGGTGCAGTGGTTGACCAGCTCCCGCAGGGTGCCCATTCCCTCGGTGTAGGTGATCCGGTACCCGATGGAGAGGTTACGGAGCGCCGGGAGCTTGTGCGCGAGCGGTCGTACCCCGTAGGCGACCAAGAAGTACGAGAGAGTGGTCAGCGTGGCGAGGACGGGAAGGCCGGCTCCGGCGGCAGCACCGATCGCAGCCGTGAGCCAGATGGAGGCCGCCGTGGTCAGGCCCCGGACGGAGCCCCGGTGGACGAAGATGACGCCACCGCCGATGAAGCCGAGCCCGGAGACGATCTGCGCCGCCACCCGCGAGGGGTCGAGCTCCACCTGTCCCTCGACCAGGACATCGCTGAAGCCGTACTTGCTGACCAGCGTGAACAGGGCCGCCCCCAGCCCGACGATCGTGTACGTGCGCAGCCCCGCGGCCTTCTGGCGGATCTCCCGTTCCAACCCGATCGCGCAGGAGAGAGCGAACGCGATGCCGAACTGAGCGGCATGCGTCCAGTTCTGTCCGAACGGTTCATTGATGTCGAGTGCCACTGTCCCGCCCTCTCTGTCCTGTGTTATCCGATCTGATGCGAAACAGTAGTGGCCCCGCGGCCCGGCCGGGACGTGCCCCGCCCGGCCGGGAACCCCATGACCCACAACGGCGTTGACTGGTGTTGCGGGGAGGGGTGAGGGGACTGAGACGTTGAAACAGGGGCGTATGCGGGATCCGTGGCGGCTGTTGCTCGTCGAGGACGACCGCGAGCTGGCCACCATGCTCTCCGAAGTGCTGTGGGGGGAGGGGTACGCGGTCGATGTGGCGGCCGACGGCCAGCGGGGCCTGCATTTCGGCCTCACCCGGCGGTACGACGTGCTGGTCCTCGACCGGCGCCTGCCGGTGCTGGACGGCATCGATCTGCTGGAGCGGCTGCGGTCGAGCGCGGTCCACACACCCGTACTGCTGCTCACCGCGATGGGCACCGTGCACGACCGGGTCGACGGACTCGACGCGGGCGCCGACGACTACCTGGTGAAGCCCTTCTCCCTCGACGAACTCAGCGCTCGATTACGGGCGTTGTGCCGCCGGGCGCTCGACGGCACCGATGTGCTGAGCATCGGCTCGGGGCGTCTGCACGTCGGGCACCGGGAGGTCAGGCTCGCCGACGGCGAGCGGATCACCCTCGCGGCCCGCGAGTTCGAGCTGCTGTGGGTGCTCGCCTCGCACCCGGAGACCGTGCACTCCCGGGAGCAACTGCGCCGGACGGTGTTCGAGGAGGCATCCGCCTCCTCCCTCGTCGACACCTATGTCTACTACCTGCGCCGCAAGCTGGGCCGGCGGGTCGTCCGCACGGTCCGCGGAGTCGGTTACCGCCTGGGGGCGTTGTGAAGTCATCGGCCGACACGGAGCGGGCGGCGGTACGCGCCGCGCGGCTGCGGATCGCGGTGATCACCGGGGTGACCATCACCCTGCTGATCACGGTCGCCGGCGCCGTCTCGTACGGGGTGATGGTGCAGGCGCAGAACGAACAGGTGCGGCGGGAACTGCACTACGGTGCGGCGTACGGCGACCTGTCGAGCCCGCCCGTCTGCACCTGGCTGTACGCACCCGGCGCGACCCCGCTGCCGAACGCCCCCTCCGGTTTCCCGATACGCGCCGACATCGACCAGGTGCTCAGGACACGCGAGCCCGTGGAGCGCACCGTACGGCGTAACCGCACGGAGTATCTGGTGCGCACGCAGGTCCGGGACGGGATGCCCGTGCAGGCGGTGTTCGACATGCGTTTCCAGCTCGCCGACCGGGACCACCTGTGGACCGCGCTGGGCGTCGCCGAGCTGGTGGGGCTGTTGGCGGCGGCCGTCACGGGGGTGGTCCTCGGCCGCCGGGCGGTGGAGCCGCTGGCCGAGGCGCTCGCCCGGCAGCGACGGTTCGTCACCGACGCCAGTCATGAGCTGCGCACCCCGCTCACCCTCGTGTACACGCGGGCACAGGTGCTGGTGCGGCAGGCGGCCGCCGACGAGCTGCCGGGAGCGCATCGTGAAGGGCTGACCCGGCTGGTCGGTTCGGTCGGTCGGCTCGGCGACGTGCTGGACGACCTGCTGCTGTCGGCCAGCCTCGCCACGGACCCGGCACGGCGCTCGGAGCACCGGCCGGTCGATCTCGTGGCGCTGGCCGGTTCGGTGGTCGCCGAGGAGTCCGACCGGGTGCGGGAGGGACACCTCGTGGCCGTCGTGGAGAGCCCGCCGTATCCCCTGTACGTCGACGGTGTCGAGTCCGCGCTGCGCCGCGCCGTCGGTGAACTGCTGTCCAACGCGATCACCCACACCCCGGCGGGCGGGCGGATCGAGGTGACCCTGACCCGCTCGGCCGGCACGGTCGGTCTGTCCGTGTCGGACACCGGACCCGGGTTCGAACTCGGCGGGGCCGAAAGGCTGTTCCAGCGATTCCACCGCGCCGGCGACCGCGGCCGGTACGGGCTGGGGCTCGCGCTGCTGAGGGAGGTCGTCACGCACCACGGCGGCACGGTCGCCGCGGCCGGCCGGCCGGGGAGCGGTGCCCGGTTCACCATCACGTTCCCGGAGTGCGCACCCCGGCCCAGCCCTGCTCAGGCACGTCCGGTCGGGGCAGGTCGCGGGTGGCGAGCAGGCGGGCAGCGGCGCGTACATCCGCATCCAGCGGACGGTCAGGATCAACGGGCGGGATCAGGTCGATGAGGGCGTCGAGGAGTTCGGCGCACCCCGGGGCGGTGGGACGCCGGGCGCCGACATGGACGGTCTGGCGCAGGCCGAGCGCGAGCGACCCGCACAGCAGACCCAGCAGTTCCGCCATGTCGTAGGAGCGCAGGGCCGCCTGCGTCCCGAACGGCACGACGTCCTGGTTGTGCAGGTTCGTCGGCAGGCTCTGCATGCCGGCCGGTGTCGCCGCCCGGCGGATCTCCGCCACGAACGCGGTGGTGGCCAACTGCACGCCCTGCAGACCGTGCTGGGCGCCCGGCACCGTGGCGAGCATCGGCGGCAGGCCCCCGTTGCGCGCCGGATCGATCAGCAGGTCGAGCTGGCGCTCGGCGAGATTGCCCAACTGGGCGGTCACCGAGGCGAGCAGGTCGGCCGCGAACGCGGCGGGCTGCCCGAAGAAGTTCCCGCCGTGCACCACCTTGGCGCTCACGTCGTCGTGGTCATCGGGGAAGAACAGCGGGTTGTCGCTGACGCCGGCGAGGTCCGCGGCGACGACACCGTCGACGTAACGCAGCGCGTCCTCGGCCGCGCCGAGCAGCTGCGGGGAACAGCGGATGCTGTACGGCTCCTGCAACGGCCGGGTGCCGGACGGCATGGTGCCCGAGAGGGTGCGCCGCATGTGCGCCCCGGCGTCGATCGCACCGGCGTGACCGTAGGCGCGCAGCAGATCCGCGTCGAGGAAGCCGGGGTCACAGCCGAGCAGGTCGGCCAGCAGACAGGTCAGGTCCATCAATGAGCGATGTGCCGCGCGGACCGCGTCGTGGGCCAGCGCCAGGGCCGCGGTGGTGACCGAGGTGCCGTTGACGAGGGCGAGGGCGTCACGGCCGTCCAGGGCCAGCGGCCGCAGACCGGCGGCGGTCAGAGCCTCGGCGGCCGGCATGCGGCGGCCGTCCACATAGGCGTGGCCCCGGCCGCGCAGTGCCTGGGTGGCGTAGGCGAGCGGGATCAGGTCTCCGCTGGCCCCGACCGATCCGTAGCGGGGTACGGCGGGCGCGAAGGTCGTGGCGAACATCGCGGCGAGCCGGTCGACCACCTCGGGGGACACGCCGGACAGCCCCTGGGCGAGGGACCGGGTACGCAGCAGGAGCGCGGCGCGGCAGATCCCCTGCGGCAGGTCGGGCCCCTGGCCCGCGCCGAGGTGGGCCAGGGTGTTGTCGCACTGGTCGGCCTCGTCGGGCCGGCCCGCGTATCCCACGAGCGCGCCGAATCCGGTGGTGGCGCCGTAGATCGCGGGAGCCTCGTCGCCCTCGCCGTGCCGCAGATCGTGGAAGAGCCGGCGGCCGCGGTCCAGGCGTGCCCTGGCCGCGTCGTCCACCGTGACGGTGAGCGGTGCCGCCGCGCGGAGCAGGGCGGGGGAGTCCAGGGGGCCGGTGAGTGAGACGCTGTCCGTGGTGGTGAGCACGTCGGGAAACGTAGACGGGGAATCTCAGAGCGCTCTGAATTCCGGTGGATAGCTTCCGGAACATGACCCATGACTATCTGATCATCGGAGCGGGGCCCGCCGGACTGCAACTCGCCGCCTTCCTGGAGCGGGACGGCGCGGACTACGTCGTTCTGGAGCGCGGCAGTGGTCCGGGCACGTTCTTCACGCGCTTTCCCCGGCACCGCTATCTGATCTCGAACAACAAGGTGCACACCGGGTACGACGATCCGGAGCTGCGGCTGCGGATGGACTGGAACTCCCTGCTGAGCGACGACCCGGAGCTGCTGTTCACCCGGTACAGCCCCCGCTACTTCCCGCCGGCCGACGATCTGGTGCGCTACCTGGCCGACTTCGCCTCCAGGACCGGGGTGCGCGTACGGTACGACACCGCGGTCGAGAGGGTCTCCCGTGACGACGAGGGCTTTACCGTCACCGACCACACCGGCAAGGAGTGGCGGGCCCGGCACCTGGTGACCGCCACCGGGATGACCCTGCCGAACCTGCCGTCGGTCCCGGGCGTCGAACTGGCCGAACGTTACGACACGATCGACACCGATCCCGGGTCCTACACCGACCAGCGGGTGCTCATCATCGGGCGGGGCAACTCCGCCTTCGAGACCGCCGAGAACCTGATGGAGACGGCGGCGGTCATCCATGTCGTCGGTTCGGGCTCGCTGAAAATGGCCTGGCGAACGCATTACGTGGGACATCTGCGCGCGGTCTACAACAATTTCCTGGACAGCTACCAGCTGAAGTCGCAGAACGCCCTCCTCGACGGCCGGGTCCTCGCGATCCACCGGGACGAGGACGGCTTCCGCGTCCCGGTCGCCTTCGAGCGGGCCGACGAGGTGATCAAGGACCTCCGCTACGACCGGGTGATCGTCGCCACCGGATTCCGGTTCGACGCCTCGGTCTTCGACGACACCTGCACACCGGACCTGATCGTCGACGGCCGCTTCCCCGCCCTCACACCCGTCGGTGAGTCGGTCAACGTCCCCGGCCTGTACTTCGCCGGAACGCTGATGCAGGGCCGTGACTTCAAGAAGTCCACGACCGGCTTCATCCACGGCTTCCGCTATGCGGTGCGGGCCCTGCACCGGGAACTGCGGCAGCGCCACCACGGTGAGCCATGGCCGGTGACGGAACTCGGGGAGACCACCGAGCGGGCCGTCGACGCGGTGATCACCCGCGTCAACCGGTCCTCCGCGCTGTGGCAGCAGTTCGCCGTCCTCGGTGACCTGCTGCTGCTCGACCCGGACGGCACACTCCGCTACGCCGAGGAGGTCCCCGTCGACCACGTGCCGGACGCGGTGCGCGCCGGAGACTTCGGCGATGTCGACGCGTACGGGGTGATCACCCTGGAGTACGGGGCCGACCACGACTCGGTGGACCCCTTCGACGTCACCGCCGGCCGCAAGACCCAGCGGGATGTGGCGGGGCTGGACGGGCGCTATCTGCACCCGGTCGTGCGCTGGTACAGGGACGGCGCGTTCGTCGCCGAGCACCACATCACGGAGAACCTGGAGAACGAGTGGGACGACGAGGAGGTTCACCGCACCCCGCTGAACACCTTCCTCGCCGCGCACCGGAGCCCTGCCACCCCGGCCACCACGGTGGCGCCGTGACGCTCCGCGAACTGCACGAGACCGCGCGGAAGCTGCTCGACCCCGTTGCCTACGACTACGTGGCGGGCGGCGCGGGCGACGAACGCGTCCTCGCCGAGAACGAGCAGGCGTTCGACCGGTATCGGCTGCTGCCCAGGGTGCTGTGCGGCAGCGAGGAGCGTGACACAGCGGTGGACCTGCCGGGCGGCCCCCGGGCAGCGCCGGTACTCGTCGCACCGACCGCCTTCCACCGGCTGGTCCATCCGGACGGCGAGCTGGCCACGGCCCGCGCCGCAGCCGCCGAGGGCGCGGTCCTGGTGACGGGGACCGCGGCGACCACAGCGGTCGCCGAGGTCGTCGCCGCGGCGCGCGAGGCTGCCCCGGCCCCCGCCGTGTGGTTCCAGCTGTATCCGCATCCACGCCGTGAGGTCACCGAGGCGCTCGTGCGGCGCGCCGAGCAAGCGGGATGTACGGCACTGGTGGTCACCGTCGACTCACCGGTGTTCGGCCGGCACACCAGGGACCTGCGCAACGGGTTCACCGACCTTCCGCCCGGCTACGCCGCGGAGAACATGCGCGACCTGCCGGGTGCGGAGCCCGGCGCGCTCACGGACATCCCCATGTCCCCGGCGGTCCACTGGCCGGACCTCGCCGGGATCGTGCGCGGTACGGCACTTCCCGTACTGGTCAAGGGCGTACTGCACCCGGACGACGCGGAGTCGGCCGTCGAGCACGGCGCGGCCGGGGTGATCGTCTCCAACCACGGTGGCCGCCAGTGCGACGCCGTCCCGGCGGCCGTGGACTGCCTGCCCGCGATCGTCCGCGCGGTCGCCGGCCGGGTGCCGGTCATCGTCGACGGCGGGGTGCGCAGAGGCAGCGACGTGGCCGTGGCCATCGCCCTGGGCGCGGCGGCCGTCGGCGTGGGACGCCCCGTGGTGTGGGGCCTGGCGGCCGAGGGGGAGCCGGGCGTACGCCGTGTTCTGTCGACGCTGCGCGACGAGTACGACCACACCCTGGCCCTGTGCGGCGGGCGCCGGAACTCCGATCTGACGGCCGGTTCGGTCGTACGGAAGGGCGGGACGTGGTGAGCGGCCGGACGGGAACGGACACATGGTGGCTGCCGCGCGGTGTGGTGTCACTGCGCGTGCGCCTCTTCGAGAAGGTCAACGGCGACCGGGTGGTGACCCTGCCCAGCGCGGCACACGGTCCCGAGGTCTTCGAGCGGGTCTACGCCCACCCGGCCGCCGACGGACGGAGCGAGGGGGCCGGCCTGTCGGACCTGTTCTGGTACTGGCTGGCGCCGGGCCCCGAGGTGCACCAGGAACACCTCGAGCCAGGCGAACGCTACGAGGACGTGGCCGCGACGACGCGGCGCATCGTCGCCGGAAGCTCGGCCGGACTCACGGCGGCGGCCGGCCGCGCGGTCGCAGGCGCGCTGGACGCGGTGCCGGACACCCGGGTGAGCCTTGTCCGGCTGCGGGACCTGGTGATGCCCGCGTGGGCCGCCTTCGCCTACGAACTGGTCTTCCAGGAGCCGTGCCCCACGCACGCCCGCGACCTGATCACCGCGCACGCCGGTGATGTGATCACCGCTCTGAAGTGCACCGGCCTGCGCCACCCGCGGCGCAGGGCGCGGCTGACCACGTATCTGCGCGAGCGTGTCGAGGCCGGCGACGTGGCACACCCGCTGCCGGCCTCCCTGTCACTGCCGGAACAGGTGCACTACCTGCAAGGGACCTTCTTCAACACGGCGGTCGTCCAGCTGTCCGAGGCGACCGCGCACGTCCTGCTCGCTCTCGCCCGCCACCCCGAAGTGCAGAACCGGCTGGTGGCCGATCCGGAGAACGACCGGTACCTGACACAGGTGCTCGACGAGACGATGCGGCTGTACCCGCTGTTCGGGATCGCCCACCGCATCACCACGGGCGAGATCCCGCTCGACGACGCGACCGTGCTGCCGGCCGGCTCCGTGGTGTGCTTCAACTACCCCGACTACCAGGCCACCGGATACGAACGGCCCGACGCGTTCGACCCGGAGCGCTGGACGGACATGGCCGCCAAGGACGTCCACCACATCCCGTACGGCATGGCCGCGAACCGGCCCTGCCCGGCCTGGCGGCTGTCGCCGCTCGTGCTGCGCGCCGCGGTCCGTGAGGTGCTGAACCGGTACCGGCTGGACTCGACGGCCTCACACACCCGCTCCAACCCGCACCGGGCCCCGTGTCTGCTGATTCCACGCGACCTGCCTCCCCGGCCCCGTCGCCTCCATGCGCTGCGGACGTTCATCAGGCTGCGGGACGGTGTGGAGGACGTCACCCGGGGCGTACGCCAACTGGTGCTCGGCACGGTCATGGTGCTGCACGCCCGGCGACAGCGCCCGGCCGCACGCTACTTCGACGAGGCGCGGGCCGGGAGCTGCCCCGTCTCTCACCCGGAACGAGGAAATGGATGACGCCCCAGGATCCCGGCCATGGGCCCCCGCTGTCCGGCGTCACGTCGGGCCCGCAGGCCGAGCGGTCGGCATCGCTGATACCCCGGCCCCTGATGTTCTGGACCGGCGTCGCCCTCAACTGCGCCGGTGTCGGCCAGCACCTGTGGATGTTCATCGATTCCTCGTCCATGGGATTCCACATGGCCATGATGGGGATGTCCTGGGTGATGTGGGGCGCCATGGTGGCCATCGTCGTGGGCGTGGTGCTCTCCGGGTTCGCGGTCATGCCGCGTCCCGGAGCAGGTCCCGCGGCTGCCCCTGTTCCTGCCCCCGCCCCCGCTCAGGTGCACAGGAACCCGTCGAGCAGCCACCGCCGCCGTCTCATCGCCGTTCTCAGCTTCGCGCTGATGGTGGACCAGATGAAGCCCGCGACCCTGGCGTTCATCCAGCCGGGCATGCGTGCGGAGTTCCACCTCAGCGCCTCCGAGGTCGCGTGGCTGCCCACGGTGGCGCTGAGCGGCACGGTGCTGGGATCCCTCGTCTGGGGCCGCGCAGCGGACCGTATCGGCCGCAGGGCCACGATCCTCATCGCGTCCCTGCTCTTCCTCGGTACGACGGTGTGCGGCGCCATGCCGACCTTCGGCGGCATCCTGGTCATGTGCGCGCTGATGGGGATGGCGGCCGGAGGCATGCTGCCGGTCGTCTACGCCCTGATGACCGAGAGCCTGCCACCGGGACGGCGCGCGGCCATCATGGTGCTCCAGGCCGGACTCACCACCACCGGCGGGTACATGGCGGCCGCCGGACTGGCCGCCGTACTCATCCCGCTGACCGGGTGGCGCGTCCTGTGGTTCGCCCAACTGCCGCTGGTCCTGATCCTGATCGCGCTGAACCGCTGGATTCCGGAGTCGGCCGCCTTCACCGCCCGGCAGTCGCAGCGTGGGCACGTCCCGGCCTCCACCCTGTTCAGGCGTCCTCAGACTGCCAAGACACTGGTCGTCAGCGGCTACGCACTCGCGTGGGGCCTCGTCTACTGGGGATTCATCACCTTCCTGCCCAGCCAGCTGGAGTCCTCGGGCCGGCACGGCATGTCGGCGGCCACACTGCTGTTCATCTCGTCGCTGCTGTCCATCCCCACCTGTGTGGTGGCCGCCTGGCTCTACATGCGCTGGTCGGCGCGGGGCACCATGGTCGTCTACGCGTCCCTCACCGTCGCGGCACTGCTCGTACTGGCCGTCGTGGGGATGGACGGCAACAGGTCCGTCCTTCTGACGGCCGTGATGCTCCTGTTCGCCGGAACCGCCGGTGTCATCGCCCTCATCGGTCCCTACACGGCCGAGATCTACCCCATGCCCATCCGGGGAACCGCGGGCGGCTGGGCCGCGGCCGTCGGAAAGTCCGGCGGAGCCTTCGGACCGCCGCTCATCGCGCAAGTCCTCTCCGCTCCGGGAGGCATGCGCACCGCCGCGGTGTTCGTCGCGCTCCCCATGGGCCTGGCAGGGATCGCCGTCGCGGTCCGCGGGAGCAGCCGGCCGGACGCCGCCCAGGACGAGGGCGACATCCGGCTGAACGCCGAGCTCGACGATCTGGTGCGCGGCGAAGCCGTCCCCGCCGATGGGCCCACGACGACAACGCCCCTGTCGGGAAAGGGAGACGGGTGACCTCGACCTGATGGGCCGTCAGGCACCGGTTTCGAGACGCCGTTTGTCGGGCTTTCCGGCAGGGGTCAGCGGCACCTCTCCGATGAGGGTGAGGCGGGTCGGAGCGCACGCCTCACCCAGGTCCGCCGTGACCAGGGCACGCAGTTCACCGAGGTCCGGGACCTCCTGGCCCGCCGCAGGTACGACGTAGGCGTGGACGGCCTCACCCGTACGGTCGTCGGGGACGGCGACGACGTACGCCTCGGCCACCGATCGGTGACGGGCGAGCAACCGCTCGACCGGTCCGGCGTAGTGCACCTGGGCGTTGATGATGACCACGTCGCGGACGCGCCCGGTGAGCCACAGCCGGCCCGCGGTGTCGAGCCGGCCGAGGTCGCGGGTGCGCACCCAGCCGTCGGTGAACACCTCGGAGGTGAGGGCCGGTTCCTCCCAGTAGCCGCAACCCTGAGACGGGGTACGGACGAAGACCTCACCGTCGACGCCGCGCGGGACCGGCTGTCCTGAGGCGTCCCGGATCTCCAGCTCGACGGGCGGCACTCCGAGGGAGCCGGGCGGATCCTCCGGCACGGCCATGGAGATCATGCCGGTCTCCGTCTGCCCGTAGCCATGGAAGACGACCGGGCCGAGCACCTCGGCCGCCTCGCGCAGCCGTCCCGGTTCCAGCGGCGACCCGGACACCATCAGCGCACGCAGACCGCCGAGGTCCACGGGCGATTCGCGCTGGCTCGCCACGAGTTTCGTGAGCCGGGCCACCGTGATGACGCTCGCGGTCGCCCGGTGCCGTACGAGGGCATCGGGAAAGGCCGGCGGGTCGGCGGTGACGAGCGTGCCGCCGGAGGCGAGTGCCAGCAGCCCGTACTCCATCATCACCTGGCTGGCCAGGGTGCCGAACACCAGGAAGCGGTCCAGGCGCAGGGCCAGCTCACGGATGGCGGGCGGCCGGTCGTCGGGGCGGAGCGCCCAGCCCGCGGTCAGCGCCGCGTAGGTCTGGGCGCACGCCTTGGGGAGGCCGGTGCTGCCGCTGGTGTGCAGGAGCCGGGCGATGTCCCCGGGGCGTGCGGAGACCCGTGGCCGTACGCCGTCGTCCGCCGCCGACAGCAGCTCATCGAGTGCCAGGACGAGTCGGGTGTCGTGCGGTGGGGCCTCGGGGCGGTCGGGCCGGTCGGTGACCAGGACGTCGACATCTCGTAGTACGTGCGCCTGCTGACGTGCTGTCAGCCGGGGCGGGACGCCGACGACGCGGGCCCCGACCACATGGGCGGCGATGATCGCGGCGAACGCCTCGGGGCCGACCCCCAGCAGCAGGGCGAGTCCGTCGCCGGGTCCGATGCCGCGCCGCCGCAGGCCGTTCGTGACGCACCGCACCATGCGAAGGAGTTCCGCACCCGACACCTCCCGGTCGCCGTGTTCGAAGACCGGACGGTCGCCCGCCACGTCGAGGATGTCGAGTACGGCCCCGGGGAACTGCTCAGTCAAGGCACTCCTTCACGAACGCGGTGAGCGGCTGACGGTGGATCGCCGCGAGGTTCCACTCGTTCTCGAGGTTCTCCGCCAGATGATGGGTGCCGGCGAGGGCGCCGTCCCGGTAGTGGCGGACCACGGGATGGAGATACGTGGAGTCCATGGCATGGTCGACGTCGTTCTCCAGGACGCGCGGGACGTCGATGTCGAACGGATCGGTCGTGTCGTGATCGGGCCCGTACTCCAGGTCGACGACGAACCGGTGTGCGGCGCTCCCGAGGCCACCGTCGGCGATGTAGTCGAGCGGCACCTCCTCCTGGTACCGGACACGGTCGCCCTCCACCGCGACCACGTCGCCGAGGAACCCGAACTGCTGCCAGAGCCCCGACGAGCGGTTGACGCGGGCGATGACGGCGTCGGCTATCGCCTCCGGCGACGCGGTGAGCGTCCGGGCGGGCCAGGGGGTCTCCAGATGGCGGGCGCCCAGGATGCGGTGCAGGGCGCGCGTCCCGTAGCGGAAACCATGGATGAAGCCGCTGGTGGACTTCTTGAAGTCCCGCTGCTGCATCACGGTGCCGGCGAAGTAGAGGTCCGGTACGTTCACCGACTCGAAGGCGGAGGTCTGCTCGGGGAAGCGGTCGTTGATGGTGAGCGCGGGGCGGCAGGTCTCGTCGAAGACCGATGCGTCGAAGCGGAAGCCGGTGCACGCGATGATCCGGTCGTAGTGCAGTTCGCGGAGCGGTTCCGTGGTCCTGGTGTAGCGGAGCATCACCCGGAAGCCGCCGTCCGCGGATTTCTCGATGCTTTCCACGATGCCGTCGAGGACGGAGTTCTGCGACTTGAGCTGGTAGGTGTCCAGGAAATTGTTGTTGACCGCGCGAAGATGCCCTACGTAGTGGGTTTTCCAGGCGAGTTTGACCGAGTGGGGACCTGCGACATGGATCACCGCGGCCTTCTCGATGAGGGAGCCGGCGGTCTCGAAAGCGGAGTTTCCCTTACCGATGATCAGCACCCGCTGATTGGTGAAAGACGTGGGATCGGGGTCGAAGGTGTCGTACCGCTCGGCGAGTTCGATGCCGGGGACGGGCGGCTCGTTGAACCGGGACACACCGGTCGCCATGACGAGCCGCCGGGCCTGCCGGCTGCGTCCACCGCCGTCGAAGGCGGTGAAGACACCGTCCGCGCGGGATATCCGGATGACATCCGTGTCGTACTCGACGCGGATGCCGGTACGGGCGGCGAAGTCGGTCAGATAGCGCACCCAGTCGTCGGCGGGCGGGAAGTAACGCTCGCTGTACCGGGTGAACAGCAGATCAGGGTCGTCGCTGAGCAGCGAGTTCCAGTCCATGCGCAGGTTGAGCTCCGGGTCCGTGAAACCCGTGTTCACCTTGTTGTTCGAGATCATCTGCCGATGGCGGGGATACCGGGTGAAGAACGTCCCGGGTCCGCTTCCCCGCTCAAGGACGACATAGTCGCACCCGTCGCGTTCCAGCAGAGAGGCAAGTTGAAGTCCGGCCGGTCCGGCCCCGATGATGAGGTAGTCGTGCACCATGGGCCGGGATGCTAATGACGCCACATCAGAAGGCTCTGAGATTGCACCGATCGGAGATCCCCGGCCTCTACGGTGCCAGGGTCCGCAGGACGCGGCACCCGTTGCCCTCGGTGCTGCCGTCGATCGGGCTGCCGTCGAGGTGGAGCCGGTTCTTGGCGTGACCCCGCAGTCACGCTGGGCGATGCGCGCCGATCATGAGATCCAACACCTCCGGTCGTGGCTCTCCGGCACCACCTCCTCACGGTCTGTCCAACATCCGTACGGGCTGCCCATCGTCGCAGGTCCGGTGGTCGGCCGGGGGGACGGGCGTCACGGATCGCGTTCGAGGGCGGTGGGGAGGTGGAATCGTCACCCGCTTTGTTCTGCCGGGCCGTCCAGCGGCTAGTTTGGGTGCAGGACAGACGGACAGGACAGCCCGTGGGGGCACAGGCGCACAGGGGCAGGAGGTCGGGAAGAGTGTCGCTGCGCGGAGATGATCCAGCAGAGATCGGCGGCTATCCGCTCGAGGCGCGGCTCGGTTCGGGCGGCATGGGCACGGTTTTTCTGGCCCGTACGAGTTCGGGGCGGCCGGTCGCGATCAAGCTGATCCACCAGCAGTTCGCGGGGGACGACGAATTCCGCACCCGCTTCCGGCAGGAGGTGGCGGCCGCGAGGCGGGTGAGCGGCGCGTTCACCGCCGCCGTGGTCGACGCCGCCCCCGAGGCCGAGCAGCCCTGGATGGCCACGACCTACATCGAGGGGCAGACGCTTGCCCAGCGCATCACGGCGAAGGGCCCGCTGGACGGGGTGGAGCTGAGGAGGCTCGCCATCGGGCTGGCCGAGGCGCTGCGCGACATCCACCGGGTGGATGTCGTCCACCGTGACCTGAAGCCGTCGAACGTCGTGCTCTCGCCCGAGGGCCCCCGCGTCATCGACTTCGGCATCTCGCGTGCGGCGGACCAGCAGACGCTGACGATGACAGGGCGTGTGATCGGTACGCCGCCCTTCATGTCGCCGGAGCAGTTGCAGGCGCCGCGTGGCGTGGGACCACGGTCCGATGTCTTCTCGCTGGGGACACTGCTGGTGTACTCCGCGACCGGCCACGGGCCCTTCGACGCGGACAGCCCCTACATGACCGCGTACCAGGTGGTGCACGAGGAGCCGTCCCTGGGTGCGGTGCCCGAGGCCCTGCGCGCCGTCGTCGAGTCCTGCCTGGACAAGGAGCCGGAGAAGCGCCCCTCGGCGGACGAGCTGCTCGTGCTGCTGCGTGACCTGCCGGCCGACCTCGGCGGGACCACGCAGGCGGGGGCCGGCCGGGGCCGCACCCGCGACGTGAGCACCCAGAACCACCTCATGACGCCTGCCGCACCGTCCTCGGGCGCCGCTCCGGCAGATCCCGACACCGGGAGCACGGACACCACCGCCGGCCGCCTGCTGCGCCGCAGGTGGCGGCCGGTGCTCGCGGCGGCGGTCGCCGTGGCGGCGATCGGGGGCGGGATCGCCGCGGTGACGGCCGACGGCTTCGGGAGCAGCGGCGACGGGACCAGGAGCGTCGCGGTGCCGGTCGCCGCACTGCCGGACGGCTTCGCGCCCTGGCACAAGGCCGTGCTGGGCGGGCGCAAGGACATTCCTGACGAGGTGCGGTGCGTCGCGCGCGGCGACGCCCTGTTCTGCGGCGGTGGCGGGGTCGTCGCGACCCGGATCAAGGTCTCCGACGGCTCGCGGGTGTGGACGGCGAACAGCCCGGGTGTCCCCGTCCAGGGCATGCACATGGTGGGCGCCACCGACGACACGGTGATCGGCTACCGCTTCGCCGCGGAGGACGCGCCGCAGGACCCTCGTAAGGAGGTGGTGGCCTTCGACGCGGACAGTGGCCGGGAGCTGTGGTCCGTGCCGTCCGGAGCCCAGTCGACGGCCGTCACGGGCCGGACCCAGGACGCCCTGGTGGTCGGCTCCGATGTCGTGACGGTCGATGTCTCCAACTCCCGCTTCGAGGCGCGGGACGCACACAGCGGTGAGGTCAGCTGGACGAAGACCTTCCCCGCGGACACGCAGTGCGCCCCCGTACCGCTGGGGACGGAGCTCATGGCGATGTGTGCGTCGAACGCGGAGGTGGACGACCTGGAGGTGCGCCACCCCACTCTGTACACGGTCGACCGTGCCTCGGGGAAACTGGGCAGGCCCATCGCGGTCGACGGTCCCGCCGTACCGGTGGGTGTCGCCGACGGCAGTCTCGTACTCGTCCAGGAGCACAGGGAGGGCCCGGCGCTGACCGGCTACGACGGGGTGGCGCGGGTCGATCCCGCCTCGCGTAAGGTCACGTATTCCCGGCTGGCCAAGACATACGGGGGGACACCGGGCATGGCGGACGGCACCCTCTACATGAGCGGGCGGACGGGCCTCGTGACGGCGCTCGACCCCGAGACCGGCCGGAAGAAGTGGTCGCGGCAGACGAGCGTGGAGGGCGCGTCAGGGCCCGTCGCGGGATCAGGCGCACTGTATTTCAGCTCGGCCACCGGCCGGGTGGTCGCGCTGTCGCCGCGCGACGGAAAGACCCTGTGGGCCACGGATCCGCAGGCCGACGGCCTGACGGGCGGGCAGGGCGAAAGCCCACGCGTGACCCTTGCGGGGCGTGCGGTGATCGTGGCCGCGGACGGGAACACCCTCTTCGCCTTCGACTCGCAGAACCCCCCCAGGTCCGACTGACCGTACGGACACCCACGACCGGGACCGGGAGTAGGCCGCGCCCGGTCGAACCCGCACGGCCCGCCGTGGTCCCGATCCGGCCAACTGACGTGGAGAAATGCGGGGTGTGGGTCCTGGGCATTGACAGAGCGCCCCATGAGACCCAGGCTCGCCCATGCTGACAACGTTGTCCAAGACATGGGGTGAGGCGTGCGCTCGCTGATGAGACATGGGAGAGGCAGAGGGGCCGGGCTGGTCGTCGCCGCGCTCCTGGCCGGTTCGATCGGGGCCGGCGCAGGGTCCGCGTCGGCCGATGCCGGCGGGGCGGTGGCCGGCGCGCCGAGGAGCGGGGGGTACTGGGCGACGTCCTACGAGCCCGGTACGCCCAGGCCCGCCGGCTTCCCGGCCAAGGGGGCCGCCCGCAACACGCGGGGCGAGACCGCGCGGGTGACCACCACCGTGGACGAGGTGCGCTCCGGGCATCCGAACGACACCAGCGCGACCGAAGGTGTGGGGAGCCTCGCCGACCAGGACCCCGGGACCAAGTGGTACGCACGGGACAGCGGCCGGCCGACCGAGGACGCGCCCGTCCATGTGATCTACAGCCTGCCCGACGCGGCGGCCGTCACCGGCTACTCGCTCACCTCCGCGAACGACGCCGCTCCCCGCGACCCCGCCACCTGGACCGTGCTCGGGAGTGACCGTGACACGGCCGCCGAAGACGCCGACGACCCCTCCTGGAAGGTGCTGAACCAGCAGAAGGAGCAGCGCTTCGACGCCCGGGGGCAGAGCAATTTCTACGCCATCGGCACGCCGCACCCCTATCGGCACTACCAACTCCGCATCACCGACACCTGCGCCGACCGCTGCGAGGGTTCGTCCGGCGATCACGAGAAGCTCCAGCTCGCGGACTGGACCCTGCGCAGCTCCGCCGGCTCATCGGCTTCGGCGCTCGGGGCGTCCGTGGAGAACGCCGACTCCGCGGGCGCGGCCGACGGATCGGCCGCGCTGCGCTACGCGGGCCGAGTCCTCGACTCGGGGCGGGCCTCGTCGACGGTCGTGCTGCGCTCCGGACTCGATGTCCCGCTGGGACGCACATCGAAGCTGAGCTACGCGCTCCGCCCGGAGAACGCCGCATCGGCCCATGTCTCGATCGAGGTCGTCCACAGCGACCTGGACGGCCGTGACCCCGGAACGTACGAGGTGGACAGCAGCACGACACCCGTACCGGGGGAGTGGGGCACCGTCGAGGCAGACCTGGGCACGCTCGCGGGCAGGCGCGTCAGCGAGATCCGGCTGCGGTACGAGGACGAGCACGCCGAGTCCGGCGCGGCGCTCACCGGCTGGATCGACGACCTCAGCCTGGGCAAGGCCGTCGTCGACGACACGACGACCTGGAGCTACCTCGACACCCCGGACGTCGACCCGGCGCGCGGCGGGAGCGACCGCACGGCCTGGACCCGGACCGGCTTCGACGCGGGAGACGTTCCCTGGAAGCAGGCCACCGGGCCGTTCGGCGTGAAGAACGACGGTGTCGACCTCGGGTCCGGCTTCCCCGTCCGCACCAAGCTGAACCTGCGCAAGGACTCGGGCGACGACATCGAGGCCTACTTCTTCCGGACCTCCTTCACGGTGGACCGCGCCCAGCTCGCCTCGCTCACCGGCCTGGTCGGCACGGTCGTCTTCGACGACACCGTCACCGTCTATCTCAACGGCAGCCGCATCGCGGGCCACGCCGACGGGGAGATAGAGAAGAACCTCCAGTACCGGACCCCGGACGGCGCCACAGGGAGCGGTGATCCGGAGAAGGCCCGCTTCGTCGCGCCCGCATCCGCGGTGCGCGAGGGCGTCAACACCCTCGCGGTCGAGGTGCACCAGAGCGACGCCGACAGCTCGGACGCCTACTTCGGGCTCGGTTCGCTGGCGCAGGCCACCGACTCCCTGCCCTTCACCGACCAGCAGCTGAGCACCTCCTACGCCTCCGACGACCGGCCCACCGCGCCGGACGGCGGCGACTACGTCACCTGGCTGCTCCGCTCGTTCGACACGGCGCGCGACACACCCTCCCTCATGGGCCCCAACGAGGAGATGGAGAAGGGCACGACCTACGAGGACCTGACCGCGATCAACGACCGTACGGTCGTGGACATCAACAACGCCCCCTCAGGCCCCGGGGACAGCCGTGTGCACAAGGCGCTGGTGGACGGAGCGAACAGCCCGTACGTGACCATGGCGGACGGGCTCGGTACCGCGCTCGGACCGCTCTACAGCCAGGCCATGAAGAACGGCGAACTGCCCAGGACCGAGGCACTGCTGTCCGCCCGGATCGAGAAGACTCCGGAGTCCTCCGCCGACTGGTACCAGCTCGCGAAGGACGCGTACAGCTACAAGCGGCCCTTCGTCCGTATGGGTTTCACCGGCGACCAGGGGCTCATCGAGCAGTGGGACAGTCCCGGTGGTTACGACGGTCTCGCGGGTGACGGCTCTTTCCCCAGCGGCCACACCAGCCACGGCTACGCCCAGGGCATCACGCTCGCCACACTGCTGCCTGAGCTGGCACCGCAGATCCTCGCCCGTGCCTCCGAGTACGGCGACAACCGGATCGTGCTGGCCTTCCACTATCCGACCGACATCATGGGCGGCCGTGTCGTCGGCGCCAAGACCGCGCAACTGCGCTGGTCCGACCCGGAGTTCCGGACACTCCTGGGGCAGGCCAGGGACGAGCTGGAGAGCGTCCTCACGCAGAAGTGCCGTGAGTCCGGAGCGGGCCGCACGCTGACGCGGTGTGCCGGCAGCGGGACGCCGTACCTTCCCACCGCCGAGGCGCTCAAGGTGTATCAGCAGCGGATGACCTACGGTTACCCGCACATCGGTGACGAGGGCCTGCCGCCCGCCGTGCCGGACGGGGCCGAGGACCTGCTGCGCACGGCACACCCCCAGCTCACCGACGACCAGCGGCGTACCGTCCTGGCCGCCACCCAGATCCCCTCCGGGTCCGCCCTGGACGAGCAGGGTGACGGAGGGAGCTGGCAGCGGATCGACCTGGCGGCGGCGATGGCCGCGAAGGTCGCCGTGCACCGCGACGGGACACTCACCGTCGGCGGGGTCCGGGTGAGCGCGGAAGGGGTCCCGATCGCCGGGTGACCCCCGGCCCCGGCGCCGGTGGTTCGAGCGGACGGCGCGCCCGCTCGAACCACCGCCGACCCTCTACGGCGCCCCGTCCGCCCCGTCCGCCCCGTCCGCCCCGTCCGCCCCGTCCGCCATGACGACGCAGGCGCTCAGGTGCCAGGTCCGCTCCTCGTCGGAGGACAGCTCCAGGTCCACCACCCGCCCGGATTGCCCGCCGTCCAGCGGCACCCTGAGCCAGGTGAACTCCCGGCCGTCGAGCTGCTCGCTGCGCGCCCTCGCGTCCCCGTCCACCCGGACGATCAGCGGCCTGTTGAACGTGTTGGGGTCGCCGGTGAGCAGATGTGCCGTGGCGCGTCCCGCGGGCACCCTCAACCGCAGTACGGCGGGCGCGGCTGCCCGTACGTAGTCGCGGCGGACGACGTCGAACAGCCCGGTGTCCGTGGCCTCGGGCGTGGTGTCGACCCAGCCGAAGTCCGCGCCCTCGTGCCAGCCGCTGTCGGGCGCGAGGCGGCTGTAGTCCTTGAGTACGGGTGCGTCGGAGGGACCCGCGTCCAGTGCGTGCACACAGCGGGCGGCGGGCGGGACGACGACGGTCCTGGCCTCGCTGCGCAGCGAGGAGTCGAGGACCTGTACGGACCCCGACCTCGGGCGGGCGTGCAGGGTGGCGAGCGCCGGGGCCGACGGGGGCACGACCGTCATCTTCACCGTCCGGTCGCCCCGTGAGTCCACGTAGCAGTTCGCCGGCTCGGAGCTCCAGCCGTCGGGTACGTCCAGCGTGATGTCCGTGCGCAGCCCTGAGCCGGTCGCGTTGACCACCTGTACGGGCAGTTCGTTGCGCTCTCCGCCCAACAGTGCCGTGTCGGCCGGGGCGACGACGGCCTGGAGCCAGCTGCGGTGCGCGTCGAGGATCCGGCTCAGCTCGAACCAGTACGCGACGAGGGTGTCACGCCAACGGACGGCCTGGACCGACTGTTCGTCCAGCCGGCGGTGGACGTCCGAGAGCCGGCGGTGGTCGATGCGCCGGCGCAGCCCGTCCCAGGTCCCGCGCATCTCGGCGACCCGTGCCGCACCCGAGAAGTGGGTGTCGTAGATGTGCTGGATCACCGTCTTCCCGCTGTCCAGCCGGTGCGTGTACGGCACATGGTGCAGGAAGAGGAGCAGTTCCTCCGGGCAGTTCTCCAACGACTCGTAGGCGTCGCGGACGGCCGGCGCGTACAGGTCCGTGTAGCCGTCGCCGGTCGCTGAGGTGCGGTCGTAGCCGATGCCCTCGCGGTCCGACCTGTGGAACTGGGTGGTCGTGGTCGGGCTGGGGTCGAAGTGGCCGGTCACCGAGCCGTCCGGCGGATGTGTGAGGTATCCGGTGCCCAGCGGCGAGGTGTAGTCCTCGTAGGTGTGCCAGGAGCCGAGCAGCAGGCCGGAGACGGTACGCACGACGTGCGGGTCGTTCCCGAAGGTCATCCGGGTCCACTCGGCCGCGAGTTCGGCCGCTGACAGGTCCGGGTTCCACGCCAGCCGCCCGTAGCCGTGGGTGTTGGCGGCGGCGAGGTGGGAGCCGGTCCAGTTCCTGGCGTCGCCGAAGTTCATCACGCCCGCGAACCCGAAGTGCGTGTAGGAGTGCACCCGGCCGGTCACGACGCGGGCCACGGTGCTGCCCGGCCCTTCCTTGAGCGTGTCGAAGTCGAGTACCTCCTTCCACTGGGGCACCTGATAGCACAGGTGCGTGGAGTGCCCGGTGTACTCCTGCGTCACCTGCAACTCGACCATCGAGTTGGTCCTCGGCAGGGCGCCGAAGAGCGGGTGGGCGGGTTCGCGGACCTGGAAGTCGATCGGGCCGTTCTTGATCTGAAGCACGGCGTTGTCCGCGAACTTCCCGTCCAGCGGGGTGAAGTCGAGGTAGCCCTGCCGGTCCCACTTCTCGTCGGTGTCGTGCACGAACGCCCGCCACATCACGATGCCGCCGTACGGGCGCAGCGCGTCCGCGAGGAGGTTGGCACCGTCGGCGTGGGTGCGTCCGTAGTCCAGCGGGCCGGGTCGGCCCTCGGAGTTGGCCTTCACCAGGAAGCCGCCGAAGTCCTCGATGCTGTCGTGGATCTCCTCGGCCTTCTCCGCCCACCATCGGCGCACCCCCGGGTCGAAGGGGTCGGCGGTGTCGAGTCCGTCCAGGTCGATCGGCGCGGCGAAGTTCGCCGTGACGTACAGGGCCACGCCGTAGCGACGCAGCACGCCTGCCAGCGCGGCCAGCTTGGTGAGGAACGGTTCGGCCAGGTAGGTCGCGGGTGTGTTGACGTTGTTGATCACCGCGCCGTTGATGCCGAGGGAGGCGAGGGCGCGCGCGTAGTCCGTGTAGCGCTCGTCGAGTTCGGGCAGCTTGTCCCAGTCGAAGAAGGAGCGGCCCGCGTAGCCCCGTTCGATCGAACCGTCGATGTTGTCCCACTGGTCGGCCACGCGCAGTGGGGCGGCCGGCCGTTCGGCGAGGTCGATGTGTTCCAGCGGCTGTCCGGTCTGCACGAGCCGCAGGAGGTGGAAGGCCCCGTAGAGGACACCCCGGTCGGCGTGGGCCGCCACCACGACACGGGATCGGCCGCCCTCGGTGACCCTGCGGATGACGTAGCCCTCGTCGCCCAACTCGGCCAGGTCGGCCGCGGGGACGAGCGCGCGGACGAGGGCGGAACTCGTCGGCGTGCCCACCACGAGCGCCGCGCCCGACGGGGCGTGGGTGCGGGGTGTCACCTTCGTGCCGAGCAGCGCGGTCAGGCCCCGGACCAGCTCGTCCGCTGCCGAACGTTGCAGCGGGCCGCCGCCCTCCCTGACGAGGGAACCCAGCGCCTTCCGGTACCGCCCGAGCTGACCGGGGTCCCGCACCTTCCGGTAGCGAAGCCACAGCTCATAGCCGTCCTCGGCGGGCAGTGCTCCTCCCGAGGAGGCATCGGCGCCGACCGCCGATGCCGGTGTGGCCGCCAGGGCGAGCGAGCCTGCGGCGCTTCCGAGAGCGGCCGCCGTGAGGACGCTGCGGCGGCGTATTCCTGAGCTCATGTGTCTCACTTCCGTCGGTGGACGAACAGTGCATGTGCGGGGTGAGGCCGAGTGCCGTCGTAACGGTCACACGGGCTACGACGACTGTCTACATAGGCAACCAGAAAAGAACATCCAAGCTTTGCGGTGCGATCAAAAGGCAACAGGAGGCTGCCACCCGGTCGGCCGCTTTTGATCGTCACGGGGCGGGGTAGCGGAGGGGCATGGCCATTGACGACACACCCGCTGCCGCGAGCGGATACACCCGGCCCGACATCGACGTCCGGGCGCTGACCGAGGTGCTCGACGGCGAGTACGCCGAGATCCGCGACCTCGTCCGGACGAACCTCGTGACGCATGCGTCCGTACTCGATGAGGCCGAGGAGCTCGGCTTTGACGCGTTTCGCGAGCGGGTCCGTGAACTCGTGGTCGAGATGGCCGCGACGGGCCAGACCGGCATGGGCTTCCCGAGCCGTTACGGCGGGGGCGGTGACATCGGAGCCTCCATCGCCGCGTTCGAGACGCTCGCCTTCGGTGACCTGTCCGTACTGGTGAAGGTCGGTGTGCAGTTCGGACTCTTCGGCGGCGCGATCCTGCATCTGGGCACCGAACGCCACCATGACGCCTATCTGCCTGATCTGATCACCGGGCAGCTCATGGGCTGCTTCGCGATGACCGAGACCGGGCACGGCTCCAACGTCCAGGCGCTCGGCACCCGCGCGGTGTACGACGCCGACCGCCAGGAGTTCGTCATCACCACGGATGGCGACCAGGCCCGCAAGGACTACATCGGCAACGCCGCCCGCCACGCCGAGCTGGCCGTCGTCTTCGCCCAGCTGGAAGTGGGCGGGAAGTCCGAAGGGGTGCACGCCTTCGTCGTGCCGGTCAGGGCCGGCGGTGAAGTGGCTCCCGGTGTCCGGATCGAGGACGACGGCCGCAAGATGGGCCTCAACGGCGTGGACAACGGCCGCATCCGGTTCGACGGCGTCCGGGTGCCACGCGAGGCGCTTCTCAACCGGTTCGCCGACGTCACCGCCGAAGGCGTCTACGAGAGCCCGATCGAGAACCCCGACCGCCGCTTCTTCACCATGCTCGGCACCCTGGTGCAGGGCCGGGTCAGCGTCGGCGGCGCCGGGGTCGGCGCCGCCAAGGTCGCCCTCGTGATCGCCACGAAGTACGCCGTGCGACGCCGGCAGTTCGCAGCGTCCCCGGACGCGGGGGAGCAGTTGCTCCTCGACTACGGTCTGCACCAGCGCCGACTGCTGCCGCTCATCGCGCGTACGTACGCACTGCACTTCGCGCAGGACGTCGTGCGTACGCAGCTGCACGAGGTCTTCTCCGGCACCGAGGACGACCCGCAGGGGCGGCGCCGGCTGGAGTCACGGGCCGCCGGCACCAAGGCGCTCGGCACCTGGCACGCCACCCGGGTCGTCCAGGAGTGCCGCGAGGCGTGCGGCGGCGCCGGCTATCTCTCCGTCAACCGGTTCGCCGCGCTCAAGGGCGACAGCGACATCTTCACCACCTTCGAGGGCGACAACCACGTCCTGCTGCAGCTCGTGGCCAAGGGCCTGCTCACCCACCACGCCAGCGAGTTCGAGGACCTGGACCAGCTCGGCATGGTCCGCTACGTCACCAACCTGGCCGTCGAGACGGTCATCGAGAAGACATCGGCCCACAAGCTGCTGGAGCGGGTACGTGACCTGCTGCCCGGCGGTGACGCGTGGGACCAGGAAGCCGGTCTGCTCGACTCGGAGTACCAACTCGCCATGTTCCGCTACCGCGAGGAGCACATGCTCGCGGGCGTGGCCCGCCGGCTCAAGCGCGGGATCGACCAGAAGCGCGATGCGGGCGCCGTCTTCTCGCAGGTGCAGGACCACGTCATCGCGGTCGCCCACGCACATGTCGAGCGGCTGGTGCTCGAGGCGTTCGTCGACGCGGTGCGCGCGCTGCCCGAGAGCGGCAACAAGGTCGCGCTCGGCCTGCTGTGCGACCTGTTCGCCCTCTCGACGATCGAGGCCGACCGTGCCTGGTTCATGGAGCACGGCCGGCTGTCCGTCCAGCGCTCCAAGGCGATCAGCCGAGAGGTCAACGACCTGTGCCGCAAGGTGCGTCCACTCGCGGTCGATCTGGTCGACGCCTGGGGTGTCCCGCCCGAGATGCTGCGTTCACCGGATCTGCTGGGCTGATGCGACCGTGCCTGACGGCCGCCCGGCGCGCGAGGGCGAGCAGCCCTACGCAGGCCGTCAGCAGGCCGGCGAGCGTGAGCGCCACACCGGCCACGTTGCCGATGGCCAGGGGGAGTTGGGCGCCGGCGCCGGAGCCGAGGTTCAGCAGGAAGCCGTAGGCGGCGATCGCGGTGGTGCGGGCGGTTCCGGCAGTCGCGCCGATCGCCTGGACGACGGCGGGGCCCGCGGTCGAGACGGCCAGGACGAAGACGAACAGGGCGGCCCCGAGTGCCACGGTGCCGCCCCCGGCCGGCGCCGCGCCGACCAGCCCGGCCCCGGCGAGGCCGAGCGCCGCGGCGGCCCGCCGCAGCGCGGGAACACGGCCGAGCAGGGGAGCGGCGAGAACGGCGAGCACCATCGCGGGCAGCGCACTCGCCCGCAGCCCCAGCATCGCGCCGGGGTCGCCGACCAGATCGGCCGGTCCGTACAGCTGCACGACGGTGTAGATCGCGGTGATGCTGCCGAGCAGGGGCAGGGAGATGACCAGGAGCGGCAGCAGCCGCGCCGAGAGCAGGACGCGCGCACCACCGCCCGGGACCGCGCCGCCCTGTCCGTGGATCCTCACCGTGCCGGGCAGCAGGACCCGCCGGATCGCCAGGGCCCCCAGGGCGAGCAGCGGCGCCGACAGGAGGAAGACCGCCCGCCAGCCGAGCGCGGAGCCCAGCACCTGGCCCTCGATCTGGCTGAGCACCGCGCTGGCGCCCCCGGCCGCATTGACGGTGGTCAGCGCCAGCGGTAGTCGCCGCTCCGGCACCCGCTCCGAGAGATAGGCGTACGACATCGGCATGAACGACCCGGCCGTGAGGCCCTGGAGGGCCCGTGCCGCCGATGCCCAGGTGAGGCCGGTGGCGAGCGGCACGAGCGCGGTCGCCACGGCCATGGCGGCGACGGAACCCGCCAGGACGGTGCGGCGGCCGTAGCGGTCGGAGAGCGGGCCGCCCGCCAGGGAGCCGCACGCGTAGGCGACGGCGAAGACCGTCGTCGCCCAGGACGCCGACGCCTGTGACACGCCCCAGGCGCTGCTGAGCCGCGGCATGAGCGGAATGGTGATGAACGCCTGGCCGACGACGAGGACCGCGACGACGGACACCACGGCCACGGTGATGCCGAACCGGTCCTGTGCGGGTGCCGCCTCATCGCCCGAAGGCCCGGGGGCGGCCACGTGTTTCTCCTGAGTCATGGTGCTCCACCTCTCGACATGCAACTGACCTGCGTCCGAGCGCACTTGACGGGAGCGGATGCGACGGGGCCGCCGCGCTAAGCTCCCTCCTCATACGAACACCACAGGTATCTGAGCGTCAAGTCTCTGACTGTTCAGATAATGACTGAGGAGAGACCATGTCCGACGCAGTGGACGCCATCCGTGACCTCTGGCGCGCCGAGCGCCCCGACCTCGACACCTGGCCTGCGGGCATCGTGGGCAGGGTGCAGCGGCTGAGCCGCACCCTGGAGCGGGAGTTGCGGCAGTTCGACACCCGACACGGCCTGGAGTCGGGCGAGTTCGACGTCCTGACCACGTTGCGCAGGTCGGGTCCGCCCTACCGGATGACCGCCGGCGCCTTCCTGAAGGCCTCGATGATCACCTCGGGTGCGGTCACCCGGCGTATCGACCGCATGGAGGCCAGAGGTCTGGTGGAGCGGGTGCGCCCGCAGGGCGGCGACCGGCGTTCGGTGCAGATCCAGCTCACGGAGAAGGGGAAGCGGGAGGCGGACACGCTCTTCCCGCAGCATCTGGAGAACGAGATCCGGATGCTCTCGGCCCTCAGCCGGGAGGAGTCCGACGAGCTCGCCCGCCTGCTGCGCAAGCTCCTGGAGTCGCACGGTGACACGTCGCTGACGTGACCCGTCAGTGCCGCGCGGGGATCCGCGCCCGCGCACGGGCGAGCAGGCCGGCCGGGTCCGGGTTCGCCTGGAGGGGCTTGAGTACCAGCAGCCACCACTGGTCGAGCTGTTCCCTCCAGTCCCGCCCGCCCGGCAGGTCGTCGGTCAGGGTGCAGAGCCCGAAGAACGCGCACACGAGTGTCACGGCCGCGGCCGAAGGCTTCACGCCTGCCGCGAGTTCGCCCCGCGTACGCGCCTGGGCGAGGAGCCGGGTGACGGCCAGGTTCCAGGTGTCGAACGGCGTGGGCACGACCGCCTCGATGCCCCGGCGCTCCGCCCACAGCCGTGCGCCCGCGCGTGCCACGACGTCCTCGCTGAGGGAACGTGCGACACGGAAGCTCAGGGCCACCAGCTTCTCCAGCGGGGGGATTCCGGGCGCGGTGTAGGAGGTGGCGAGCTGCGGCCAGGTGGCGAACTGCTCCCGGGCCACGGCCAGTGCCAGCTTCTCCTTGCTCGAGTAATGGAAATAGATCGCCCCACTGGTCTTTCCCGAGTGATCACTTATGTCATTGACACTCGTTCCCGCATAACCTCGTTCGACAAATAGATGTGCTGCTGATTCCAGCAAAGCCTTGCGAGTTGCGCGGGCCCTGTCCTGCACTTCAGTTCCACCTTCGCTCAAACGTGCTATCGCTGCGGCGTGGGGATCCGGTCCCTCCCGACGGAAGGTGCGGTCGCATCGCGCGAAGATCCTATTATTCGTCAGCCGTGCACATGCGGCGGATGTTTCACGCAATCTGACGCCCGCCGGGGAATGAACGTTTCGCCTGAGTCCGGCGGTTGCGGCCCGTGCGGCGTCCCTGTGTACCGGAAGTGCTGCCCCACCAGGTGTGTTGTCCGCGTGCCGGGCTTCTCGGCTCTCCTCTCCGTCCCGTGTGCCGGTTCCCGCTGTCCGTGGCCGGAGAATTTTCATGCACTCGAATTGGTGATTGCGGAAATCGGAGAGTCCGAAATAACGTAACCGCCACGATGTTTTCGGCACGTGCCGAAAACAACGATCTATGTCCGCCGCGACGTGCTGACGTACTGACGTGCTCAGCAATGTGCGCGCGGTCGCCCGCAGCGGTGCGAAATCTTCCGATTCCTCACCGCTGCGCACCACGTCGCCTGCATCCCGGCATCCCTCTGCATCTGTGCATCGAACGGGCCGGGCGCAGCCTCCGAGAACGGCAGTTACATGACAGTTCGAAACATCCTGGAGTGGTCCCCATCAGCCATCGTCTTCGACTGCGACGGGACCTTGATGGACACGGAACGGCACTGGCAGGAGGCCCGGAACGCCACATTCCGGGTGTTCGGCCTCAAGCCGCCGGCCGGATTCGCCGACCGTGCCAAGGGCGTGCATTACACCGAGTGCGGTGCGCTCATGGCCGAGGAGACCGGGAAACCGGACCTCGCGGACGACCTGGCGGACACCCTCCTCACCACCTTCACCGCGCTGGTCGACGCGGACCCCGTCACCATGCCGGGCGCCGCCGCGCTGGTCCGGTTGGCCGCCCGCCATCTCCCTCTCGCGGTGGCGAGCAACTGCCCCCGTGAGATGGTCGAATCGTGCCTCGACCGGGCCGGTCTCCTGGGCTCCTTCGGCCATGTCGTGGTCGCGGGCGAGGACGTACGGCCGAAGCCGGAGCCCGATGTCTACAGCGTGGCCGCGCGGCTGTGCGGGGTGCCACCCGAGGAGGCCCTGGCCGTGGAGGACTCGCTCACGGGCATCGAGTCCGCCCGCCGGGCGGGCCTGCGTGCCCTCGGCGTCGGTCCCTGCCCGCCCGGCCCTGAGGCGGAGCGGGCCGACCTCTGGGTCGCGAGCCTCGCCGACCGTGAGCTGGTGGCGTGGGCCCGCAGCCGGATCGGCGCGTAGAGGGGGCCCGCAGTCACGGGGCACGGGGTGCGCTGCGGTCACCGGGAGCGCCGCGGTCACCGGGCGCCGGGGGCGTTGCGGCTACCGGTGGCCGGGAGCCTCGCGGTCAGCCGGTGGCCGGATCCAGATGCGGGCCCAGGGCGTGCACGGTGCCGGCGGCCGAGGCGAAGAACAGGGCGATCCCCACCGCTCCGGGGTCGGGAATGCCCGTGGCGCGTTCACCCAGATAGCTCGCACGGCCCATGCGCGCCGAGAGGGATGCGGTGTCCCGCACCCCCCGCCATGCGTCGTCCGCCGCCGTGGCCAGAGCGGTCGCGGGCGGCGCACCCTCCGCCGCCCGCAGCGCGGCGGAGGCCGGGGTCAGGGCGTCGACCAGCGTCTTGTCCCCGGGCGAGGCGTCACCCACCCGGCGGATGGCGGCCAGGCCCTGTGCGGTGCCGTCGGCCAGTGCGGCCGTCGTCAGACCCGGCCCGGAGTCCGGTGCGGCCCTGCTCAGCGCCTGGAACAGCAGACCGAACAGGGGGCCGCTGGTCCCACCGATCTCGTCGAGGAAGGCGGTGGCCATGGTGCCCAGGGTCTCCGCCGGCCCGGCGGCGCGGTTCGTGCGGTCGAGCAGGAGTCCGGCGGCCCGGACACCGGCCGCGAGATTGGTCCCGAAGTCACCGTCCCCCGCACGCTGGTCGAGCGCGGTCAGCTCGGCCTCGGTGGCGTACACCGACTCGGTGAACCGAAGTATCCAGCCACGGGTCTGCGTCCCGTCGAACGAGGCAGTCGTCATGGGCCCGTCCTCCTGCTCCTGTCGCGGGCCGCCGGGGCCACGGCGGCCCGGCTGCCGCTCACCATCGCAACGCCGGGGTGCGGACCGGCGCATCGTAGAAGCGCAGGGTGTCGGGGTCGGCGACCATGAGGGTCAGGGAGAAACCCCGCATGTCGAGTGCCGTGACGTAGTCACCGACGAGGTGCCGGACGAGCCGCACCCGCCGGGAGTCGAGGACCCGCGCCAGCTCACCGAAGATGCCGTACAGCTCGAGCGAGGTCACCGAGCCGAGACCGTTGACCAGGGCCACGACCGGGTCGTCGGGCCCCGGGCGCAGCGCGTCGAGCAGAGCGCCCGCCATGTCCTCCACCAGCGCGCCCGTGTGCTTCTGGCTCCTGGTGCGGTCGGCGCGCTCGCCGTGGATCCCGACGCCGTACTCCAGCTCTCCCGACGGCAGATCGAACGCCCGCTCGCCGGTGGCCGGTGCGTGATGCGCGGCGGAGGCCGCGGCGAGCGTCCGGCACCGGCCTGCCAGGGCGGTGCCGAGCTCCACCAGCGCGTCGAGTCCCATTCCCGTGTCAGCGGCGCCGCCCAGCACCTTCTCCACCAGCATCGTGGCACCCGTGCCACGGCGCCCGGAGGCGACCTCCTCGGAGTCGGATGCCAGGTCGTCGTCGATGAGGACCCGCGCGCAGGTGATTCCCGCGTCGGCGAGCCGCTCGGCCGCGATCCCGAAATTGATCCGGTCGCCCGTGTAGTTCTTGACGATGTGCAGCACGCCCTGCGGTCCCGCCACCGCGCGGGAGGCCCGGAAGATCTGCCGGTTGTGCGGGGAGGCGAACACCCTCCCTGGGCAGGCGGCGTCGAGCATGCCCGCGCCGACGTATCCGGCGTGCAGGGGCTCGTGCCCCGAGCCGCCGCCCGAGAGCAGACCCACCCGCCGGGTCGGTGCGGGGTGCCTGGCGGTGAGGAATCCGTCGGTGGGGTCGTACGCCACGAGGTCCGCGTGTGCGCGGGCGAAACCGGACAGCGCGTCGGGGACGAGTTCACCGGTGCCGCTCTCGAAGTACCTGGCCATACGCCGAACCCCTTCCGTCCACGACCCTGGGACCGGACGAGTCGGCCTCCGGACGAGACCTCCATGGTGGGGGTGACCATGCGCGTTCGGCAACTCGCGGAGGGTGTCGACGGGCGGGATGGTGGCCGCGGGCCTGGACAAGGGCGCCCGGACAAGGAGGTAAGACGTGTGGGGTCTAGACCTCTGTGATGCTCGCCCCTACTCTGACGAACGCCGCCTGATCGGGCTTCTTGCTTTGGCATGTTCCTGCCCGCGCGCTGCCCGGACGAGCGGAAACCGGCGTCGACAGAGAGGTGGCCATGGGAAACGGACGACGGCGCGGGATCATCGGAGTGTTCTGTACGGTCGCGGCGGTCGCGGCGGCACTGCTCCAGGCTCCCGCCGCGGGGGCCCGGGAGCCGGGCGTGGCCACGGCCGACGAGGCGGCCCCGGCGGTGCTGCCCGCTCTGCGGGAGTGGAAGGCGGAGCCCGGAGAGTTCCGGCTCGCCGCGGGTGCGCGGATCGTGCTCGATCACGCCGACGCCCGGACCACCGCGGACGCCCGCAGATTCGCCGGTGAGCTGGGAGAGGTCACCGGACGGAGCCCCGCGGTGGTGACGGCCCCGGACGGCGGGCCGGGCGACATCGTGCTGCGTCAAAAGGCCGGCGGTGACCAGGATCTGGGGAGCGAGGGTTACCGACTGGAGTCCGGCGACCGGCTGACCGTCACCGGTGCCACCTCCACCGGCGTCTACCACGGCACCCGCACGGTGCTCCAACTCCTGCGCGAGGACGGCGTCGCGCCCGCCGGCACGACCGTGGACGTCCCCGAGTACCGGGAGCGCGGAGTCGGCGTCTGCGCTTGTTACATCCACATCTCGCTGGACTGGTTCGAGCGGCTGATGCGCGACATGGCGTACCAGAAGCTCAACCAGCTCTGGATCGAGGCGAAGGTGAAGAGCGATGTCGACCCGGAATCGGCGTTCTGGGGGTACTACACCAAGGACGAGGTACGCCGACTGGTCGCGATGGCCGAGCGCTA
Source organism: Streptomyces sp. NBC_01012 (assembly GCF_045162755.1). Lineage (NCBI taxonomy): Bacteria > Bacillati > Actinomycetota > Actinomycetes > Kitasatosporales > Streptomycetaceae > Streptomyces > Streptomyces sp. NBC_01012. Next base: position 7,111,647 of record NZ_CP108688.1, read on the forward strand.
CCACATCGAGCTGATCCCGGAGATCAACTCACCCGGCCACATGGACACTTACCTGGAGAACCACCCCGAACTCCAGCTCAAGGACAAGGACGGCACGGCGTCACCGCCCCGGCTCGACATCACCCGCCCCGAGGCGTTCACGTACTACACCTCACTCGTCGACGAGGCGCTCGACGTCTGGGGAACCCGGTCCTGGCACATGGGCGCCGACGAATACATGATCGGCTCCGCCTACCCCGACTTCCCGCAGCTCCAGGCGTACGCCACCGAGGAGTTCGGCCCCGACGCGACGCCGGACGACGTGTTCACCGACTTCGTGAACCGGGTGGGCGGCCACGTCCGCGAGAGCGGCCACACGCTGCGCGTCTGGAACGACGGGCTCCTGGGGCGCAACGCGGTCGTCCCGCTGGACGCCGACATCGCCGTGGAGCACTGGCTGGGCGGCGAAGACCCGCAGAAGCCGTCCTCGCTCATCGCCGAGGGCCGCCCGGTGATGAACTCCGCCTACTCGCTGTATCTGGTGCGCGGCGGATTCACCATGGACACAAGGAAGTTGTACGTATCCGGCTGGACGCCGCTCAGCTTCGAGGACGAGACGCTCACCTCACGGCCCGCGAACCTCACCGGCGCGAAGATCAGCATGTGGCCCGACAGCGGTGCCGCGGAGACGGAGAACGAGGTCGAGGCCAAGGCGTTCATGCCCCTGCGGTTCATCGCGCAGGCCACCTGGGGCGGACCGACGCCGCGTGCCACGTACGACGGGTTCGAGGAGTTGGCGCGGGGGATCGGGCATGCGCCGGGGTGGGCGGACCACGTCCGTACGTCCCTGCCCGACGGTACGTACGCACTGGTCGGCCCAGGCCGGAAGCGGCTCGGGCCGGATGCCGATGAGGCGGGTGCGACGGTGGGCTTCGCGTCCGGCGGTGCGGCGGCCTGGAAGGTCACCGCAACCGCTGACGGCTATCGGACGCTGCGGTCGGCGGAGACCGGCCTCTGCCTGGACGTCGACCGGGGCAAGCGCTACCTGGGCGCGCCGCTGGAGCCCGGAGCCGAGCTCACCCAGGAGACATGCGCGGCGGACAAGCGCACCCAGCGCTGGCAACTGGATCCGTCGGCCGCCGGACTGACGCTCACGAACGCCATCTCGCAGCTCCATGTGACGGCACGCCAGACGGACGGAACGGCTGTCCAGACGGCGCCCGATGTCACCCCGCCCGCCCGCGTGCGGGTGCTCCCGCAGCGCTGAGCGAGCGAGCGGCGGCCCCGGTCGCGCTCAGGAGGAGCGCACGCAGAAGGGATGTCCGGCAGGGCTGGCGTACACCCGCGAGCCCTGCCGGGCGGCGGAGCCGACGTCGTCGGTCGGCCGCAGCCGGCGACCTCCGGCCGCGGTCACCCGTGCGTCCGCGCTCGCCGCGTCGTCGGTGAAGAGGTCGAAGTGCATCTGCTGGGAAGAGCCGTCGGGCCACTGCGGCGGCACATGACCGGGGGAGTGCTGGACCACGATCACGGGCAGACCGTCGGTCTGCACGAAGTGGTGGGTCGCCGTCCTCGTGAGGGAGCCGCCGAGCAGCCCGTGCCAGAAGGCGCCCTCGCTCTCCAGGTCTGCGGCCTCCACGACCAGTGAAGCCAAGCTGAAGTTCATGATGTCTCCGTACGTTGTCGGACGGCCCGACAAGAGCCGGGAGCCGGGAGGCCCGAGAGGCCCGGGTGCGGTCAGACCGCGGGGATGATGCCGCCGTCGACCCGGAACTGGGCCCCGGTGAGCCATTTGGCGCGGCGGGAGGCGAGGAAGGTGATCATCTCCGCGACGTCCTCGGGTTCGCCGGGGCGTCCCATCGGCACCTTGAGGTGGTCCACGAGCTGCTGTTCGACGGTGTCGATGCCCACGCCCCGGCTGCTCGCCATCTGCTGGAGATGGTCGGTCGCCCCCTCGGTCACCACGAAGCCCGGCAGCACGCACACCACGCGTACGCCGCGCCCACCCACCGCCGTCGCCAGCTCGCGGCTGTAGGCGTTGAGCGCCGCCTTCGACGCGGCGTACGACGCCTCGGCGGGCTGGGGGAGACGGCTGGCGATGGAGGAGACGTGTACCACGACGCCGGAGCCGCGTTCGGTCATCCCGGGAACCAGGGCCCGGTCGAGCCGGACCGCGCTGAGCAGGTTCATCTCCAGATCCGCGAGCCAGGACGCGTCGGACCGCTCCAGGGTCGGTGTGGGCGGGGTCGCCGCTCCGGCGTTGTTGACCAGGACGTCGACGCCTCCGACGCTGTCCGTCACGCGCCGTCCGAGCGCCGCGGCTCCCTCGTCGGACCGCAGGTCGGCGGGGATGAAGAGCGCGGGCAGGTCCTCCGGGGGCGGGGTCCGTGAGGCCGTCAGCACGGTGGCGCCGGCCGCGGCGAAGCGACGCGCCGTCGCCTGCCCCAGCCCCCGGCTGCCTCCGGTCACCAGTACGCGCAGGCCGCTGAGCCCGTCGTCCTCGTTCATCGTCATGGTCGTACTCCTCGGTTAAAGTGAACCTGACTCCGGAAACCGTACATCTAAACGGAGTCCGATTCACCTTATGGAGGACCGTTGCCGTCATCACGTCCGCTGCGCGCCGACGCCCGCCGCAATCGCGAAGCGCTCCTGACCGCGGCGCGGGAGGCCTTCCTCGCCGACGAGGACGCCCATGTGGAGGAGATCGCCCATCGGGCAGGCGTGTCCGTCGGCACGCTGTACCGCCACTTCGAAACGCGCGAGGCGCTCATCGCGGAGGTGTACCGCCAGGAGGTCGCCGAGCTCTGCGCGGCACCCGCCGGGCTCCTGGCGCGGCAGGCCCCGGACGACGCCCTGCGCGCCTTTCTGCTGCTGCTCGTGGAGCACGCGGCGGTGGGCAGGGGCATGGGTGAGGTGCTGGAGAGCATCATGGCGACCGATTCGCCGATCTTCGAGGACGCGCGGCTGGAGATGGCCGGCGCCCTGGACGAGCTGCTCGCTGCGGGTGTCGCGGCCGGACTCGTCCGCGAGGACGTCAGCGGGCGTGTGGTCCTACGCGCCCTCGGCGGCATCTGCGGCTTGCGCGCCGAGGGCTGGAAGGACGACGCGATCCGCATCGCAACGATCCTCCACGACGGTCTGCGCCACGGGGCGGCGGGCGCCACGGGCCAGGACGCGGCTCGCGTGTAGCGAGCGTGCGCGCCGGGCGGTCTACTGCTCCGCCGCGGTGCCGTCCAGGGCTGCTTTCCCCCGCGGGCCCGTCGCGGCCTCGTGGGCCGTGCGGCGGCGCAGGGCGTCCTCGTCGGTCCTGGCGTCGTAGGTCAGAAGCCTGGGCAGGGCCGCGGCGAGGGCGCCCACCGTGGCCACGCAGGCCAGGCCGCCGGTCCAGATCGCCGGGCGGGCGCCCGTCCAGCCGGCCATCGCGCCTGCGCGCACCTGGCCGAGCTGGGGGCCGATGCTGTACGAGAGGACCTCGATGCCGGCGAGCCGGCCGCGCAGTTCGTCGGGGATGGTCTGGTTCCAGAGGGTCGAGCGGCCCAGCCCGCTCAGCATGTCCCCCGCGCCGGCCAGGGCCAGGCACACCAGCACCAGCCAGACGTTGGACGTCCAGCCGGCCGCGGCGATGGCCAGTCCCCAGCCGGCCGCGCCGAACACGACCAGCAGCCCGTGCCGTTGTGTCCTGGACACCCAGCCGCTGGTCAGGCTCACCAGCGCTGAGCCGACCGAACCCGCGGTGTACATCAGGCCCAGGGCCCAGTCTGCGTCCAGCTCGTCCGCGAGGAAGGGGAAAATGGTGTTGGGGAAGGCGAAGAACATCGCCGCCAGGTCCACCGCGTAGGTGCCCAGCAGCACCGGCCGCGACCAGGCGTAGCGCGCGCCCTCGGCGATGCCGCGCAGCGACGGCTTCCCGGCGTTCTCGGCGGGCGGCACGGAGGCCAGCCGAAGGCACATCGTCACCGACACCGCGAAACAGGCCACCGTGGTGCCGTACGCGGGCACATTGCCGGCGTACGCCACCACCAGGCCCGCCAGGGCAGGTCCGGCGATGGCGCCCGCCTGCCAGCGGATCGCGTTGAGCGCGGCCGCCGCCGCGAGCTGGTCGTGCGGGACGATCCGGGCCAGCAGCGAGTCCATCGCGGGCCGTTGGAGACCGGCGAGCGCCGCAACGCCCGCGGCCACCACGTAGAGCGGCCACAGCATCGGCTCCGGCAGCATCGCGTTCACCAGCAGGACGACCGCGAGCAGCCCGAGCCCGGCCTCGGTGAGCAGGATGACCTTGCGCCGGTCGACCGCGTCCGCGAGCGCTCCGCCGTACAGCCCGAAGACCACCAGCGGCACCAGCTCGACGGCGCCCATCGCGCCGACCGCGAGCGGTGACCCGGTCAGTTCCTTGATCTGGAGCGGCAGGGCGACCAGCGCCATGAAGCTGCCGAAGTTCGTGATCAGCCCCTGGCCCCACAGGAGCCGGAAGTCACGGGAGGAGCGCCAGGGGGAGAGGTCGGGCAGCACCGCGGACAGTCCGGACCTCATGACCGGCCACCCGTGGCAGGCGCGGTGGCCCGCGGAGGCCGGTCGTACGGATGCATGGCGGAGCTCCAGGGTTCGGGTGCCTGAGGTGCCGGTTCACCCACCCGGGCACAGCCGTGTCGCCGCGGAGTGTTCTGGACGCACCAACCGAAATTCAGGTAAGGCTTGCCTTTCCTGAAGGCAGTCTAGGAGGGCGTGCGGAGGTGTCGCAATCGATGGGTTGGGACACCTCGTGTAGCGATCAGGACACGGGTGCGATCAGGACAAGGCGCGATCGGGACGAGGCGGGTGCGAGGCGTTGTCAGTAGACGTCCCGGACGTAGCGCTTGTCCGCGGCCAGCCGCCTGACGAAGGCGGTGGCCTCGTCGCCCTCCATGCCGCCGTGGGCGACGGCGATGTCCTTGAGCGCCTGGTCCACGTCCTTGGCCATGCGTGCGGCGTCGCCGCAGACGTAGAAGTGGGCGCCGTCCTGGAGCCACTGCCACAGGCGCGGGCCGTGTTCCCGCATCCGGTCCTGGACGTAGACCTTGTTGCGCTGGTCGCGGGAGAAGGCGAGGTCGAGGCGGTCGAGGTGACCTGATGCCAGGTGGGCCTCCAGCTCCTCGCGGTGGTAGAAGTCGGTGGCCCGGCGCTGTTCGCCGAAGAAGAGCCAGTTGGGGGCGGTGTGGCCGCGGGCCAGACGGTCCTCGAGGAAGCCGACGAAGGGCGCCACACCGGTTCCGGGACCGACCATGATCATGGGGGTGGCGGGGTCCGCGGGCGGGCGGAAATGCGGTGAGCGCTGGACGAAGACCTGGACGGGGCCGTCGTCGGCGCAGTCGGCGAGGTAGGTGGAGCACACGCCCCCGCGCTCGCGGCCGAGGCCGTTGGCGTAGCGGACGACGGAGACCGTGAGGCGGACCTCGCCGGGGTGGGCGAGCGGGCTGGAGGAGATGGAGTACAGGCGCGGCTGGAGACGCTTCAGGATCCCCGTCCACTCCGTGGCCGAAGCGCGGACGGGGAATTCGGCGACGACGTCGGCGGCCTGCCGGCCCCAGCTCCACTTCGCCAGCGCGTCCTTGTTGTCCGGCCGCAGGAGGCGCTTCAGATCATGGCTTCCGGTGCGGTCCGCCGTGAACCTGAGCAGGTCGGTGGTGATGCGGGCGATGTCCAGGCGGGTGCGCAGCGCCTCTTCGAGGGAGAGCGGCGCGCCGTCGCCGAGGTCGACGGGCTCGTCGGGGCCGAGCCCGGTGAGGGCGAGCCACTCGGCGACGAGCGGTGCCCCGTTGGCCGGCCATACGCCGAGGGCGTCCCCCGCGTCGTAGGCGAGTTCGCCGTCACGTGTGTCGAAGGCGAACTGCCGTATCTCCTTCTGGGAGCCGGGCAGGCTCAGGAGCTTGTTGCCGACGAGCAGGGTGGCGAACGGCGATGCCTTCGTGTGGCCCGCCGGTGCGGGAGCCGAGGGTGACGCCGTGGCGGCCGCCGGGGCCGCGCCGGGCTCGGGAAGGGGCGTATCGGCCGGGCCCGCCGGCACGGTCCGCCGCTCCTCGGCAGCCGTCAACGCGGCGACGACCTGGCCGAGCCAGCGGTCGGCGTCCTCGTCGAAGTCCGGCTCGCAGTCGAGACGGGGGACCAGCCTCGTCGCCCCGAGGGCCTCGAAGCGCTCGTCGAGCCGGCGGCCGTGGCCGCAGAAGTCGTCGTAGCTGGAGTCACCGAAGGCGATGACCGCGTACCGGATTCCGTCCAGCCGTCCGGCGACCGGGGCGGACAGTTGCTCCCAGAAACCGACGCCGTTGTCGGGGGCGTCACCGTCACCGAAGGTGCTGGTCACCAGGAGCACATCGGTGTCCGCGCCGAGCTGCGCCGGGGACGCCTCGGCCATCGGCAGCAGTTCGGGCGTACGGCCCGTCCCGGTGAGGCGGTCGACCGCCCCGGTGGCGAACTCCTCCGCGTTACCGGTCTGGGAGGCCCACAGCACGACCAGACGGCGGGTCGGTACGGCGCTGTCGCTGCCCGGGGCGCCGGGCAGCGCGGGCGACGCGGTGGCAGCGACGCCGCCGGGCGGTGCGGAGCGGGAGTACAGACCGGCGAGTACGCCGTCGACCCACAGGGCGTGACCCGGGCCGAGCGGGGCGCCCGGCGGCAGGACGGGCACACGCCCGTCGTCGGGTGGCGACAGGGCGAGACCGGAGAGATAGCCGGACAGATAGCGGCGCTCGTGCTCGGCCAGGGGTGCGGGGGCGAGGCCGTCGGTGCCGAACAGCGCGGCGAGCGCGTGGACGTCCACCGCCGCTGCAGCCGGGGCGGGCACGGGGTCGGGGGTCACGGGTGCGGTCTCCGGCTGGGTGTGCGGGTGCGCGGCCGGCACGGGGGCGGCTGTCCTGGAGACAGCGACGGCGCAGGCCTTGAACTCGGGCTGGAAGGAGAGCGGGTCGACGGCGTCGCTGGTGACGGCGTTGACGCTGAGGTACTCGCCGAACAGGTCGTTCCAGTGGAAGGGCGCGAAACAGTTGCCGGGAAGGACACGGTCGGTGACCACGGCGGGCAGCACGGCGCGCCCTCGGCGCGAGGCGACTTCCAGATGGTCGCCCTCCACGACCCCGAGGGCGTCGGCGTCCTCGGGATGGACCTCCACGAACGGCCCGGCGTCCAGCTTGTTGAGCTTGGCGACCTTGCCCGTCTTGGTCATCGTGTGCCACTGGTGCTGGAGCCGGCCTGTGTTGAGGACGAACGGGTAGTCGTCGTCGGGGAGTTCAGCCGCCGGCAGGTGCGGACGGGCGAAGAAGCGCGCGCGTCCGCTCGCGGTCGGGAAGGCCAGCCGGGGACGGGTCCCGTCCTCGCGCTCCAGGAGGGTCTGGCTCACCCCGTCGTTGAGGTAGCGCACCGGATTGCGGTCAGGGCCGTCGGCGGCCGGTGCCGGCCACTGGACCGGTGCGGTGCGCAGCCTCTCGTAGGTGACGCCGCGCAGATCCCAGCCCGTCGTGGGGTTCCAGGCCCGCTTGAGCTCCTCGAACACCTCCTCGGCGTCGCTGTAGGTGAACGCGTCGGCGAAGCCCATCTCACAGGCGACCCGGGCGATCAGCTGCCAGTCGGGCAGCGCCTGCTCCGGAGGGTCGACGACGCCCTGTACGAGGGTGAGGTTCCGCTCGGAGTTGATCATGATGCCGTCGGATTCGGCCCAGAGCGTCGCGGGCAGGACGGCATCGGCGTAGGCGTTGGTCTCCGTCTCGGCGAAAACGTCTTGTGTGACGACGAGTTCGGCGGCTTCGAGACCGGCGATGACGGTCCTGCGGTTGGCGACCGAGGCGACGGGGTTGGTGCAGATGATCCAGCACGCCTTGATGTCACCGGCGGCCATCCGCTCGAACATCTCGACCGTGCCCCGCCCCACCTCGGTACGCAGGCTGCCCTCGGGGATGTTCCACAGGTCCTCGACGAAGGTGCGCTCGGCGTCGACCAGGACCGAGCGCTGACCGGGCAGCCCGGGGCCCATGTAACCCATCTCCCGGCCCCCCATGGCGTTGGGCTGGCCGGTCAGGGAGAAGGGCCCGGAGCCGGGGCGGCAGAGGGCGCCGGTGGCGAGGTGCAGATTGACCAGGGCGTTGGTGTTCCAGGTGCCGTGGGTGGACTGGTTCAGGCCCATGGTCCAGCAGCTCATCCACTCGCCTGCCTCGCCGATCCACCGCGCGGCCCGGCGGATGTCGCTCTCGGGGATGCCGGTGATCTCCGCCGTCCTGCCGGGCGGGTAGTCGGCGAGGAAGGCGGGCATCTCCCCCCAGCCCTCGGTGAATTCGGCGATGAACGCCTCGTCCGTGTGGCCGTTCGCGACCAGCAGGTGCAGCAGGCCGTTGAGCAGGGCGAGGTCCGTGCCCGGATTGATCTGGAGGAAGAGATCGGCCTTGTCGGCGGTGGCGTTGCGGCGTGGGTCGACGACGATCAGCCTGGCCCCGGCCGACTTGATCCGGTCCACCATGCGCAGGAAGAGGATCGGGTGGCAGTCGGCCATGTTGGCGCCGATCACGAAGAACGCGTCCGCGTGGTCGAAGTCCTGGTAGGAGCCGGGCGGGCCGTCGGCGCCCAGCGACAGCTTGTAGCCGGTACCTGCGGAGGCCATGCACAGCCGGGAGTTCGACTCGATCTGGTTCGTCCGGACGAAGCCCTTGGCCAGCTTGTTCGCCAGATACTGCGCCTCCAGGGACATCTGCCCGGAGACATAGAAGGACAGGGCGTCCGGCCCGTGCTCGTCCAGGATCGCCCGCAGCCCGCCGGCCACCGACGTGATCGCCTCGTCCACGTGCGTCTCGGCGGGCTGGGCGCCCCGCTCGGTGCGCAGCAGCGCCCTGGCCGCGCGTCCGGGCGCCGCCATCATGTCCGCGCTCGTCGCGCCCTTGGTGCACAGGCGGCCGGAGTTGGAGGGGTGGGCCTTGTCCCCGGACGCCTTCACCGCGCGGCGCCTGCCGTCGGCGGGGTCCCGCGTGATGTCCAGAACGATCCCGCAGCCGACCCCGCAGTACGAACAGACCGTACGGACACTGTCCTTCTTCGAGCCAGCCGGCACCGAACCTCCACTTCCCGCCTCGCGTACCCCGTGAGCGGGCCCGTGCGGTCACCGCAGACCCGGGTCCCTCACCAGCACCGTAGAAAGACCGGGTTTCCGCGCCGTCACGCCGGGGGAGCGTCCGGGATTACACCTCACGCACACGCCAGGGCGTCCCGGTGTGAGATGCCTGGCCGCGCCGTGTGAGCGGCACCTGCCGTGACCTCGGGGAACCGGGGGAGAGAATGTATGTACGAGGTGTGTTCCGTGCCTCGCCGTGCCTGCCTCCAGGGAGATGATCACACGTGGGAAGTGACTGCCCGGCCCCGTCTCCTCCCGGGCCGCAGACAGCCGACCGTCTCCCTCCGGGGCAGAGCAGGGTGGCCGGCTGGCCGGTCTCCCACTACGGGCCGGTCCCGCGCTTCCGGCCCGAGCGGTGGGACCTGAAGGTCTTCGGTGCCACGGCGGGGGATTCCACCCACAGCTGGACCTGGGACGAGGTCACCGCGCTCCCGCGGACCACCGTCGTCGCGGACCTGCACTGTGCGCAGGGGATCACATCGACCGGCCACGAGTGGTTCGGCGTCCCCGCCGCCACCCTCCTGCGTCTGGTGCCACCGGCCCCCGGGGTCACGCATGTGATGGCCTGGGCCGAGTACGGCTACAGCGCCAATCTGCGGGTCGCCGACTTCGCCGCCGCCACGACCCTCCTGGCCACGCACCGCGGCGGTGAGCCCCTCACCGTCGAACACGGCTTCCCGCTGCGCCTGGTCGTACCCCACCTGTACGGCTACAAGAGCCCCAAATGGCTTCGGGGGATCGAGTATCTGACCGCGGACCGGCCGGGCTTCTGGGAGGAGCGCGGCTACCACAACATCGGGGACGTCTGGACAGGGAAGCGCTACAGCTACCAGGACGACGGCGAGACCCAGGGGCTCTCCCGGCCGTGACGGGCGAGCCCCTGGGCGCGACGGGAGAGATCCGTCTCACAAAATGGCGCGGACGTTTGACATTAGATGAGCTTATGGTCAATAAAGGTGATGCTTTGGCCACTTATTCACACCTTGTTGATCAGGGACTGTGAGGGGCTGCCCGCCTAGACGAATGAGTACTGCTGTGTCCCACTCCGCCCCCGTCGACCCCGCCGATCCCGTCGATCCCGCGGAGGAATGGGACGCCTGGCGTGCCGAGCGCCATCGCTCGCTCACGTCACCGACCGGGAACCTCGCCCTGGTCGAAACCCGCTGGGCTCCGCCCGGCGAGATCCCGGACGCGGTGGACGCCCACGCGGACCTGCCGGACACCGTGACCGTCACGACACTCAGGCGCACCGAGCGGGTCACCGGTGAGACCGAGTACGGTCTGCGCTTCTGGGACGCCGACGCGCCCGCCATCCGTCACTTCGACCGGGTCGACGCCTTCCCCCACGACCCCGACTGGGTCCTGGAAGCGACGTACACCCCCGTCCCCGGCGCCCGGAGCATCGCCTTCGAGCACATCCGGGACAACGGCGGCAGCCGCGACCTGGTCGTTCCCGGCGACATCACCCTCACCGTCGACGGCCGGGCCTACACGCTCAGCGCCTTCGACGACGACGGCACCCTGCTGCTCGTCTTCGGCGACCCGACCAACGGCGGGACCACCTACGGGGCCGGCCGCTTCCTCTTCGTGCGGCGCACGGACGACGAGAACCGGGTGGTCCTCGACTTCAACCGGGCCTTCGTGCCGCCCTGCGGATTCTCCGATCAGTACAACTGTCCGATGCCGCCGCGACAGAACCGCTTCCACCTGCCCGTCGAGGCCGGCGAGAAGCTCCCCCTCTTCCGCGACGGCTTCGACGCCCAGCACTGATCACCCCCGCAGCTCCCCGGACCGAAAGAGCCCCCACCCATGAGCACCAAGAAGAAGATCTCGTACGGCGTCGCCTCCGCCGCCGCTCTCGCCGTGACGCTCACCGCCTGCGGCGGATCCGGCGGCTCCGGCGCGTCGGGCGGCACCTGGGACAAGGACGCGGTCGTCAACATAGGCTCGCTCTACGAGCCGCAGAACCTCGACAACACCGCGGGCGGCGGCCAGGGCGGCACCGAGGCGCTCAACGGCAACGCCTACGAGGGCCTGTTCAGACTCACCGACGACGGCAAGGTCGACAAGCTCCTCGCCCAGGACTACACGACCAGCGACGACGGCCTCACCTACACCTTCACCCTGCGTGACGGCGTGAAGTTCCACAGCGGCAAGGAACTCACCAGCCGGGACGTCAAGTACAGCCTGGAGAAGGTGCTCGCGGACGACTCCCAGTCCGCCCGCAAGAGCAACCTGGAGGTCGTCAAGGACATCGCGACCCCCGACAAGCGGACCGTGAAGGTCACGCTGTCGAAGAAGTCGATCTCCTTCGTCTACAACCTCTCCTACGTCTGGATCATCAACTCCCAGGCGAAGAACCTGAAGACCACCGAGGACGGCACAGGTCCGTACACCCTCAACAAGTGGACCCGCGGTTCCGCGCTGAGCCTGAACCGCTTCGACGGCTACTGGGGCGACGCCGCCGCCAACAAGCAGGTCGTCTTCCACTACTACAAGGACGCATCGGCGCTGAACAACGCGCTGCTGACCAACGCCGTCGACGTGGTCACCAGTGAGCAGTCGCCCGACTCCATCGAGCAGTTCAAGAACACCGGCAACTACAAGGTGAACGACGGCGACTCCACCACCAAGCTGCTGCTGGCGTTCAACGACAAGGCCAAGCCCTTCACCGACGTCAAGGTGCGACAGGCGGTGTCCGCCGCCATCGACGACAAGAAGCTGCTGGAATCCGTCTGGGGCGGCTACGGCAAGGAGATCGGGTCGATGGTCCCGCCCACCGACCCCTGGTACGAGGACCTCACCGACGTCAACGCCCACGACGTGGCGAAGGCCGAGAAGCTGCTCGCCGAGGCCGGTTACGCCAAGGGCTTCAGCTTCACCCTCGACACCCCCAACTACGACCCGCACCCGACGGCCGCGACCTTCATCAAGTCCCAGCTCGCCAAGGTCGGCATCACCGTCAAGATCAACACGATCACCCCGGACGAGTGGTACACGAAGGTCTACAAGAACCACGACTTCACGGCCACGCTCCAGGAACACGTCAACGACCGCGACCTCGTCTGGTACGGCAACCCCGACTTCTACTGGGGCTACGACGACCCGCAGGTCACCAAGTGGGTGGAGCAGGCCGAGGAGGCGTCCAGCACCGAGGAGCAGACCGAACTGCTCAAGAAGGTCAACCGCAGGACCGCCGAGGACGCCGCCAGTGACTGGCTGTACCTCTACCCGCAGATCGTCGTCGCGAGCAACAAGCTCTCCGGCTACCCGCTCAACGGCCTGAACTCGCAGTTCTTCGCCTACGACATCAAGAAGACGGGCTGATGGCGCGCTATCTGCTGCGCCGGCTCGCCTTCCTGGCCGTATCCCTGGTCCTGGCGAGCGTGGTGCTCTTCGTGCTGCTGCGCATGCTGCCGGGCGACCCGGCCAACGCGCTCACCGCGGTCGGCGCCGGGCCCGAGCAGATAGCGGCCGCCCGCCACTCCATCGGCTCCGACCGCCCGCTGCCCGAACAGTTCACCCACTGGATCGGGCAGCTGGCGAGCGGCGACCTCGGCACCTCGTTCGTCAGCTCCCTGCCCGTGGGACCCGAGGTCGGCGCCCGGCTGAACGTCACCGTGCCGCTCACGCTGGCCGCGTTCGTCCTCGCCGTCCTGGTCGCCGTGCCCGCCGGGTTCGTCGCCGCGTACAAGCGGCACACCTGGTACGGCGCGCTGCTCAGCGGCGTGTCCCAGCTGGGCATCGCGATCCCCGTGTTCTGGCTCGGCATGATCCTCATCGCGGTGTTCGCGCTGAACGCCGGCTGGCTGCCGTCGGGCGGCTTCCCGCAGGACGGCTGGGCCGACCCGGCGGAGGCGGTCCGCGCCCTCGTCCTGCCGGTCGTGACCATCGCCCTGGTGATGAGCGCGTCCCTGATCCGCTACGTACGCTCCGCCACCCTCGACGTCCTCGGCAGCGACTACCTGCGCACCGCGCGCGCCCTGGGCTCGTCCTTCGGGCTCGCCATGTGGCGGCACGGGCTGCGCAACGCCGCCGTACCGGTGATCTCCGTCCTCGGCATCGAGCTCGCCTCGACCTTGCTCGGCGCCGTGGTCGTCGAGTCGGTGTACGCCCTGCCCGGCCTCGGCTCGATGCTCGCCACCGGCATCGCCCAGCACGACTACCCGGTCATCCAGGGCGTGCTGTTCGTATCGACCCTCGCGGTGCTGGTGATCGGCTTCGTGGCCGACCTGGTCCAGCGGACCGTCGACCCGCGGCTGCGCGGCCGGCTCTCGGGAGGTGCCCGATGACCGGGACGGACCTGCTCGCCCCCACGAAGCGGCGCACCCGGCGCTCCGCCACCCTCGTCGTCGGCTGCGTACTCGCCGGCCTGATCGCCCTGTCGGCCGTGGTGTCGTTCTTCTGGCTGCCCTACGACGCCGACGACACATCCGGCGGACGGCTCACAGGACCCGACGGCTCCCATCTGCTCGGCACCGACAAGCTCGGGCGCGACCTGTTCACCCAGGTGATGACCGGCTCACGCATCGCCGTCGAGGCGGGGCTCGGGTCGGTGCTCATCGCGGCCGCCGTCGGGGTCACCCTCGGCGTGCTCGCGGCGTACGCACAGGGCTGGCTCGACGACACCCTCTCGGCGTTCCTCGACATCCTGATCGCCTTCCCGACGCTCCTGCTGGCGATGCTGGTCGTCGCCGCACGCTCGGCGACACTCGGCTCCGCGATCCTGGCGATCGGCCTGGCACAGAGCGCGATCGTGGCACGGCTCGTGCGCATCCTGGTCAAACGGGTCCTGGCCCAGGACTACATCACCGCGGCACGCACCTCGGGCACCTCCTGGCCGCGCACCGTCCTCTCCCACGTGCTGCCCAACATCTGGCCCACACTGGCCGTCAACCTCGCCCTGCAGTTCGGGCTCGCCGTGCTCGCCGAGGCGGGGCTGTCCTACCTGGGCCTCGGAGCGCCACCGCCCAACGCCTCCTGGGGCCGCATGCTCCAGGAGGCCCAGGCCACCTTCACCACGGCGCCGGCCGGCGCGCTCGCGCCAGGCATCCTGCTCGTCCTGCTCGTCATCGGCGTGAACCTCATCGCCGACGGCCTGCGTGACACCCTCGACCCGGCCACCCGGCGGAGGCGCACATGACTCTCCTCGACGTCAGCGGACTGACGGTACGCGCCCCCGACGGACGGACCCTGGTCGACGACCTGTCCTTCACCGTGGCCGGCGGAGAACGACTGGGCCTCATCGGCGAATCCGGTTCGGGCAAGTCCCTGACGACCCTCGCTGTGCTCGGCCTGCTGCCCGACGGCATGACCTCGGCGGGCAGCGTCGAACTGGCCGGGACACAGATGGTGGGCGCCCCCGAGAAGCGGCTCACCGGCGTTCGCGGCCGGGACGCGGCCGTCGTCTTCCAGGAGCCCATGACCGCGCTCGACCCGCTCATGCGGCTCGGACGCCAGATCGCCGAACCGCTCGCCCGCCGTACCGGCCTCAAGGGCAGGCGACTGCGCGAGGCCGTCCACGAGGCCATCGAACAGGTACGGCTGCCCGACCCCGCCCGTATCTCCCGCGCCTTCGCGCACGAGATCTCCGGCGGACAGCGTCAGCGCGTCGCCCTCGCCATGGCGCTGGCCTGCGAGCCCAAGCTGCTCATCGCCGACGAGCCCACCACGGCCCTGGACGTCTCCGTGCAGGCCGAGATGCTGGAACTCATCGACGGCCTGGTCCAGGAGAGGGAGATGGCCGTCCTGTTCGTCAGTCATGACCTCGCGGTCGTGGCCGCGGTCACCGACCGGGTGCTGGTCATGAAGGACGGCCGGGCCGTCGAGCAGGGCGCGGTCCTCGACGTCGTACGCGCGCCGCACGAGGAGTACACCAGGGCCCTGGTCGCCAGTGCCCGGAAGCTGGAATCCGCCCTGGACCTGAGGAGCCCGCGATGACACCCGTGCTGGAGCTCAAGGACGCCGCGGTCCGCTACCGCAGGAGCGCGCCCGACATCGTGCGGGATGTGTCACTCGCCGTCGAACCGGGCGAGAGCCTCGCGCTGGTCGGCGAGTCCGGGGCGGGCAAGACGACACTGCTGCGCCTGCTGCTCGGCCTGGCGCGCCCCACCGCCGGCACCGTCCGCTTCGACGGGGCCGACCTCGACACGCGCGACCGTGAGCAGATGCGCCGCTTCCGCAGCAGCGTCCAGTGCGTCTTCCAGGACCCCTACTCCTCGCTCGACCCCAGCCGGCGGATCGGTGCGATCGTCGCGGAACCGCTGCGCTCCCTCGGCCTCGACACCCGCTCCACGGCGAGGCCCAAGGTGGCCGCCGCGCTGGAGCGCGTGGGTCTCCAGGCGGACGCGGTCGACCGCTATCCGCACGAGTTCTCCGGCGGCCAGCGCCAGCGCATCGCCATCGCCCGCGCCACGGTCTGCGACCCCCGTGTCCTGCTCGCCGACGAGCCGGTCAGTGCGCTGGACGTCACCACCCGGGTGAAGGTCGTCGATCTGCTGGCCGAGCTGAAGGAGGAGCGAGGGCTGACCCTGGTGATGGTCTCCCACGACCTGTCGGTCGTGGCGTCACTGTGCGAACGCACCGCCGTGCTGGAGCGCGGTCGGGTCGTCGAGCAGGGGGCGACGTCCCAGGTGCTCGGCGCACCCGCGCACACCTACACCCGCCGACTGATCGAGAGCGTGCCCCGACTGCCCGTCTGACCCACCCCAGGGTTCCGTCAGGACGGCTTCGCGGCTGTCGTGAACGGCAGGACCAGCCGGGAGGGATGATCGGCGTCACGGTAGATCTTGTGCGTGACGGGACGTCCCACCGGCAGGTGGAAGGCGTCCGGCGCGGGTCCTGACGTGTGTGCGCCCGAACAGGCAGGGAAGAGCGGACCCTTGACCGTCACCTGCCGGAACGCGGGGCCAATCGGGTGAAGTTGAGCCAACGCGACAGGCATGAGCGTTTCCCTGAACGGCGAACGGTGGTTGTCCGTGACGGGAGACCGATCGGGTGTGACGCACGGCTGTTCAGCCGACTCCACGGTTCCTGGGCGAGCCAACCGGATGCCCGTTCTCTGGACCTTGGAGTTACACACAGTGCGAGTCGCTCTCACCGGGGCCACCGGCTTCCTAGGACTGCGTCTGGTCCGTGAGCTGCTGGAGCGCCACGACTCGTTGACGGTCCTCGCGCACGCCGGGTCGGCCTGCGCGCTCGGGCGGATCGCACGCTTCCTGGAGCTGACCGACGCCCCGGGCGCGCTGATCGCGGACCTTCCCCGCAGGCTCCGTGTCGTTGAGGTCGACCTGGGCCGGCCGGGCCTCGGGCTGACCGACGAGGCGTTCCAGCGGCTCGCCGACGAACTGGACGTGATCTGGCACAGCGCGGGCAACATCAACCTGGACGACGACATCGGCAACCTCCGCCGCGTCAACGTCGAAGGCACCCGGCGCGTGCTGGAGCTGGCCGCTGCGGGCAGCCGTAAGCCACTGCTCCACCATGTCGGTACCGCATTCGTGGGCGGGGCACGCCGCGAAGGTGTCGTCTACGAGGACGAGTTGGACAGCCGCCACGGCTTCGAGAACAACTACGAACGGTCCAAGTACGAGGCCGAGGTCCTCGTCCACGACTGGGCGCGCGCTCAGGGGCGTCCCGTCGTGGTCATGCGGCCGAGCATCCTGGTCACCGATCTGCCCCCGTACCCGGAACTGCCCCAGCACCCCCTGCAGTTCCTCTCCCGGATCGTACGGGCCTCACTGCGGAGCGACGGGTCCGGCCCCGGTGTACCCGAGGACCGCAGGCCGGTGGTGCGGCTGGCCGGCCACCCGGAAGGGCACCTGAACCTGATGCCGGTGGAGCACGCCGCGGCCGTCATGGTGCGGCTGGCGAGCCGGCCGCCTTCGGGACGCGCCGACGTCTACCACGTCGTCCACGACCACGATGTGGCGGCCACGGTCCTCACCGCCCTGATGGAGCGGATCGCACCGGTGAAGGTGCGGCTCGTCGAGAAGAGGCCGGACGACCCGGAACCGCTGGAGGCGGCCGCGGACCTCTTCCCCGGATTCACGCCGTACCTCAGCCACCGCCGCCGGTTCGACGACACGCGTGTACGCGCCCTGCTCGGCCCGTGCTCGTCCGGGATCCGCGTCGATCTCGACTATCTGACCACCGGCACGACGCCCACCCCTCCTCCTGACGGGAATCCGACCCTTGTCCCTGCCGGCACCTCCTGACGAGGCCGTCACCGCCTCACCGGTCTTCACCCCGGAGCAGATCGCGGCCCGCGTCGGGCGGTTCCGGGACCCCGCCCATATCGTCGCCGACCCCACCGGCCGCGCACTGGGCCTGGTGACCGGGCCCAGGCCCCCGGGCGACACCGTCGGCACCCTGCCGCCGCTGTACCCGGAGTGGCTGGGAGGGCGGACCTTCTGCGAGGCCCACGGTGTCCGCTTCCCCTATGTGGCCGGGGAAATGGCGAACGGCATCGCGACGACACAGATGGTGGCGGCGATGGCCAGGGCCGAGATGCTCGGATTCTTCGGCGCCGGCGGCCTGGCCCTTCCCGAGGTGGAGCGGGCGGTGCGCGCGCTGGCCGCTGAGCTGGCCGGCCTGCCCAACTGGGGGGTGAACCTGATCCATTCACCGAACGAACCCGATCTGGAGTACCAGGTCGCCAAGCTGCTCCTGCGCCACGCCGTCCCCTGCGTCTCGGCGTCGGCGTACATGGAACTCACCCCGGCCGTGGTCCTGTGCTCGGCCGCCGGGCTCCGCCGGGGCCCGGACGGACGGATCGTGCGGCGCACCCGGGTCTTCGCCAAGGTGTCACGGCCCGAGGTCGCGGCCCGCTTCCTGTCGCCCGCGCCGCCCGAACTGCTGCGCCGCCTGGTCGAGAGCGGGGAGCTCGGTGCGGAGGAAGCCGCACTGGCCGCGCTGGTGCCCGTGGCCGAGGACCTCACGGTGGAGTCCGACAGCGGGGGACACACCGACAACAGGCCTCTCGGCGCCCTGTTGCCGCGGATCCTGCTCCTCCGGGACGAACTCGCCCGGCGCTTCGGATACACGCGGGAGGTCAGGGTCGGCGCCGCAGGCGGTCTCGGCACCCCGGATGGGGTCGCCGCCGCGTTCGGACTCGGCGCCGCCTACGTCCTGACCGGGTCCGTGAACCAGGTCGCCGTCGAGGCGGGAATCTCGGACGACGCGAAGGCGATGCTGGCCGACGCCGACACCGCCGATGTGATCATGGCACCGGCGGCCGACATGTTCGAGGCGGGCGTCAAGCTCCAAGTCCTGCGCCGGGGCACCCTGTTCGCCCAGCGGGCCGGTCATCTCCACGAGGCGTACCAGGCGCACCCCTCGCTGGACGACCTGCCGCCGCAGCTGCGTGCCAAGCTCGAACGGGATGTGTTCAGGGCCCCGCTCGACGAGGTGTGGGAGCGGACCCGGCACTTCTGGCAGCAGCGTGACCCCGCCCAGGCGGACCGCGCGGCGAAGGACCCCAAACACCGTATGGCGCTGGTCTTCCGCTGGTATCTGGGGAGTTCGAGCCGCTGGGCGATCACCGGGGACGCCTCCCGGCGCAGCGACTACCAGATCTGGTGCGGTCCGGCGATGGGTGCGTTCAACCGGTGGACCGCCGGCAGCTTTCTGGCGGACCCGGCCAACCGTTCCGTCGTACAGATCGCGCTCAACCTGCTCGAAGGAGCCGCCGTCGCGACCCGTGCGCACCAGCTCCGCACGTACGGCGTGCCCGTGCCGCCCTCCGCGTTCGCCTACACCCCGCGCCGCCTCGCCTGACCGTCCTTCGCGCCCGCCCCTCATCAGCAAGGAAGTGGAGAGCATGTCCGCCTCTCGCCCCCGACAGGTCCCGATCGCCGTGGTCGGTATCGGTGCTCTCATGCCCGGTGACCAGGGTGCCGACGGGTTCTGGCGTACGGTCCTGTCCGGTCGTGACCTGATCACCGACGTCCCGGCCGACCGCTGGCTCGTCGAGGACTACTACGACCCCGACCCCACCGTGCCGGACAGGACCTACGCCCGTCGGGGAGCCTTCCTGTCCGATGTCGCGTTCGACCCGTTGGCGTTCGGGATCCCGCCGAACAGCCTCAGCGCCACGGACACCGTGCAGCTGCTCGCCCTCACCGTCGCCGAGCAGGTCATCGCCGACGCGGGCGGCCTCGCCGGAGCGGACCGTGACCGCGTCTCCGTGATCCTCGGAGCGGGCGCCACGGAACTCCTGACGCACATGGCAGCGCGGATGCAGCGCCCCGTCTGGCTCAAGGCACTCCGGGAGAACGGGATCCCGGAGGCGGAGGCACAGGCCGTCTGCGACAGCATCACCGGCCACTACGCCCCCTGGCAGGAATCGACCTTCCCGGGACTCCTCGGCAACGTCATCGCGGGCCGCATCGCCAACAGATTCGATCTGCACGGCACCAACCACATCACGGACGCGGCATGCGCCAGCTCCTTCGCCGCACTCTCGACGGCGGTTGCCGAACTCTCCCTCGGCCGCTCCGACCTCGTCATCAGCGGAGGTGTCGACGCCTCCAACGACGCGAGCACGTTCATGTGCTTCTCCAAGACGCCCGCCCTCTCACCCAGCGGCGACTGCCGGCCGTTCTCGGACGCGGCGGACGGCACGATGCTCGGCGAGGGCATCGCCATGTACGCCCTGAAGCGACTGGCCGACGCCGAGCGCGCGGGTGACCGGATCCATGCCGTCATCCGGGGGATCGGTACCTCGTCGGATGGCAGGAGCGGCGCGATCTACGCACCGATGCCGAAGGGACAGGCCCGAGCCCTGCGACGTACCTACGAGGAGGCGGGCTACGGCCCGGAGACCGTGGAGCTGGTGGAGGCACACGGCACCGGCACACGTGCGGGGGACGCCGCGGAGTTCGCCGCACTGCGTCAGGTCTACGAGGAGTCGGACCGCGAGGACCGGCAGTGGTGCGCCATCGGCTCGGTCAAGTCGCAGGTGGGCCACACCAAGTGCGCCGCCGGTGCCGTGGGTCTGCTCAAGAGCGTCCTCGCCCTGAGCCACCAGGTGATCCCACCGATGATCAAGGTGGAGCGGCCCGACCCCGCGATGAACATCGACGACAGCCCGTTCTACCTGAACACCCGGACCCGCCCGTGGGTACGCTCCGCCGACCGGCCGCGCAGGGCCGCCGTCTCCAGCTTCGGCTTCGGCGGCAGCAACTTCCATGTGACCGTCGAGGAGTACACGCCCTCCGTCGGCTCCGGCGCGCGTACGGCCTGGCGTACCCGGACCGTTCCCAGCGAGCTGGTGCTCCTGAGCGCCCCGACGGCGGCCGCCCTGCTGGAACGGAGGACCGACAGCGACCGGCCCCTGTCCGAGGTCGCACGGGCGAGCCAGCGGGACTTCCGCGCGGATGATCCCGTACGCCTCGCGATCGTCGCGGCGGACAGCGACGACCTGTCCGACAAGCTCGACCAGGCCTGCGCACTGATCGGGCGGCAGCCGGGCACGAACTTCTCCACACCGACGGGCGTCCACTACGCCACCGGTGAGGCCTCCGTCGGCCGGATCGGATTCCTCTTCCCCGGACAGGGCGCGCAGTACGTCGGAATGGGCGCGGACGTGGCGATGCTGTCCCCGGCCGCCCAGTCGGTCTGGGACCGGCTGGGGACGATGGAGCCAGGCGACGGCGGACAGGGCGAGCTGCACCGTGTGGTGATCCCGCCGCCCGCCTTCAGCGACGCTGAACGGGACGCGCAGCAGGCACTGCTGACCGCGACCGAGTGGGCGCAGCCCGCCCTCGCCGTGCACAGCCTCGCCTTGATCGAGGTGCTGCGCGGTCTCGGCGTACGGCCGGACTGCGTGGCGGGACACAGCTTCGGCGAACTGGTGGCGCTGCACACGGCGGGCGTTCTGGACGCGGAGTCCCTGGTGAGGCTCGCCCGCAGGCGCGGGGAGCTGATGCGCGAGGCGGCCGCGCTGCCGGGCGCGATGGCCGCCGCGGCGGCCGGACCCGAGCGTGTCGAGGACGTCATCGCCGGGTGCGGCGCCTCGGACGTCTGGGTGGCCAACCACAACGCCCCTGCCCAGACGGTGATCTCGGGAGCCGCCGAAGCGGTCGGCGTCGTCGAGCAGAAGCTCGCCGCCGATGGCATCACCACGCGACGGCTGGAAGCCGCCACGGCCTTCCACAGCCCGGTCGTGGCAGGGGCGACCTCTCCGCTCCTCGCCCACCTGGCCGGGGTCGCCGTCAGCGAGCCCCTGCTCGACGTCTACGGGAACGCCGATGCCTCGGTGTACCCGTCGGCCCCCGACGAGATCCGGCAGAGGATCGCCGGCCATCTCGCCTCACCCGTGCTGTTCAGCGACGAGATCGAGGCGATGTACGCCGCAGGGGTGCGGACGTTCGTCGAGGTCGGCGCCGGTGACACGCTCACGGGCCTCGTCGCACAGATCCTCGGCGACCGTACGCACCTCGCGGTCGGCCTGGACCGCAAGGGACGCAACGGCGTCACCTCCCTGCAGGACGCACTCGGGCGGCTCGCCGTGTGGGGCGTCCCGCTCGACCACGAAGACCTGTGGGCACCCTACGCGCCGCCCGCAGCAGCAGCCGAGGAGCGGAAGCCCGGAATGACCGTGCAGATCAACGGCAGGAACCAGGGGCGTGTCTACCCGCCCGCCGGAGGCGCAGCATCACTGCCGGCGCCGAATCCGCCTCGTACGCCCGAGGCACCGCCGGCCGCTGTGCCGGTCCCGGCACCGGCCCAGGCACCGGCACCGGCCCAGGCACCGGCACCTGCCCAGGCCCCGGCAGCCGCCCAGGCCCCGGCAGCCGCCGTGCCGGCGTCCGTATCGATGCCCGCCGCAGCCGCCGCGCCTGTGGTAGCCGCCGCGGGCCCGGAGACGGATGGCGGCGGCCTGCTCGCCGTGCTCGACAACGTGCAGCGCTACACCGCGCAGGCCCACGAGGCCTGTCAGCGCATGCTGATCGACAGTCACCTGGCGTTCCTGCAGATGACGGAGACGACCTTCAGCGCGATGCTCGGGGCGCAGGGGGCCGGCGGGGGTGCTCCGGCGGTGCTCACGCCTCCCGGCATGCCCGTCGTGGCGCCGGCGGCTCGGCCCTCCGGCGTACCCGAGGGCGCCACGCCGCCGGATGCCGTCACGGCTCCTCCGGCGGCCGTGGTGTCTGCTGCTCCGGTCGCTCCGGTCGCTCCGGTTGTCCCCGTTGCCTCGGTCGCTCCGGTGGCCCCTGCCGTTCCGGTCACGTCTGTCGCGTCTGTTACGTCTGTCGTACCCCCGGACGTCTCTGCCGACGGCTTCGAGGAGTTGCTGCTGTCCGTGGTCGCGGAACGGACGGGGTATCCGGTCGAGATGCTGAACGCGGACATGGAGCTCGAATCCGATCTGGGGGTGGACTCGATCAAGCGGGTGGAGATCCTTTCCGCCGTGCGGGAGCGGGTCGGTGCCCATGCGAACGGCGACGTGGGAGAGCTCCTGAAGCTCCGTACGCTGCGGCAGATCGTCGAGGCGTTCACCGTCGCCACCGCCACCGGCCCTCCGGCCGCCGCTCCTCCGGCCGCCGTCGTCGTGGCCGCGCCGGAGGTCCCCGCCCCCCGGCGCGAGCCGGCCGGGGCATCCTCGGTCAGCAGGCTCGCCGTGCGTACGGTGGACACCGCCGCACCCGGACTGACCCTGGCCGGTCTCGGGGACGAACCGATCGCTGTGACCGACGACGGGCTCGGCGTCGCCGAGCTGGTGGCGGCCAAGCTGACCGACCACGGGCTGCGCGCCACCGTTGTGTCCAGCGTGTCCCCGGACGCACGGGCGGTCGTGCACCTCGGGGGCCTCGCCCCGGCGGACTCACCCGAGGCCGCGCGGGCGTTGCAACGGGACGCCTTCGAAGCGGCGAGGTCACTCGCGCCGCAGTTCACCACCCATGGCGGGGTGTTCGTGGCCGTACAGGACACCGGAGGTGACTTCGGGCTCCGCGGCAGTCAGCCCGAGCGTGCCTGGCTCGGAGGTATCGCCGCGCTGGCCAGGACCGTCGCCAAGGAGTGGCCCACGGCCGTGGTCAAGGCGATCGACTGTGAGCGCGGAGGGCGCGACGCGGACGCCGTCGCCGAAGCGGTCGTACGGGAACTGCTCGACGGCGGACCGGCGACGGAGATCGGCCTGCGCGCCGACGGTACCCGTACCACCCCTGTCGTGATTCCGGCACCGGCCGAACCGGGCCGGGCCGCGCGCATCGGCGCCGAATCCGTCATCGTGGCCACCGGCGGAGCCCGCGGGGTGACGGCCGCCGCGCTGCTGGACCTCGCCGGTGCCCACAGGCCCCGCATCGTGCTGCTCGGCCGCACCGAGCTCGCCGAGGAACCGCACGGTCTGGCCGGGGCGACCGACGAGGCCGCACTCACCCGAGCCCTCGCCGAACGCTCAGACGGGGCCACCCCCACCGCGATCGGCGCCGAGGCCCGGCGGATCCTGGCCACCCGTGAGGTCAGGGCCACCGTGGCAGCCCTCCGGAGCGCCGGTTCCGAGGTCCGGTATCTGCCGGTGGACGTCCGGGACGGCGAAGCCCTGCGCGGGGCACTGGAGGAGGTACGCCGCGACTGGGGGCCGGTCACCGGAATCGTGCACGGCGCCGGAGTGCTGGCGGACAAGCTGATCGCCGACAAGACCGACGCGCAGACCGACCTGGTCCTGGCCACCAAGACGGGCGGCCTGCGCGAGCTGCTCACGGCGACCGAGAAGGATCCGCTGGACACGATCGTCCTGTTCTCCTCCGTGGCCGCGGTCTTCGGCAACGCCGGACAGAGCGACTACGCCATGGCCAACGAGGTGCTCAACCACGTGGCCTGCGCCGAGCGCGCCAGGAGGCCCGACTGCCTGGTGCGGTCGATCGCCTGGGGCCCGTGGCAGGGCGGCATGGTCACGCCCGCGCTCGCGGAACACTTCGGCCGCTCCGGAGTGCCGCTCATCCCCGTCGGACAGGGCGCCGCGGCCTTCACCGCCGAGCTGGGCACTTCGGGCACCGACACCAGGGTGGTCGTCATCGCGGCCGGGGAAGGCCCCGACTCCCCGCTGGGGGCGGTCGTCGAACCGCTCGCCGCGCAGATGCGCGTCCACGCACGGACCCACGCCTACCTCGCCGACCACGACATCGCCGGCGTCCCCGTTCTGCCGGTCGCGATGGCCCTGGACCGTTTCGCGGGCGCGGCCACGGCGTGGCGGCCGGACGCCGGTCACCTCGTGCTGAGGGATCTCCGCGTCTTCAGTAGGGTCGCTCTGCCGCACCTGGACGGTGCGGGCCACCGGCTCACCCTGAGCGGCCGTCGGGCGTCGACGGGCTCGCCCTCCGCTCTGGAGGCCGAACTCGTCGGGGACGAGGGCACACCGCACATCCGGGTCCAGATGGACTTCGAGCCGACCCGGCCACGACCGGAGAGCTGGGAGACCCCCTCGGGGCTTGCCGCGCCGCAGTGCACCGAGATCTACGACGGCCGGGTGCTGTTCCACGGTCCGGGCTTCCACGCCCTGCGGGCCGTCCACGGCGTCGGCGCGGACGGAGCCGAGGCGACGGTGGCGGGCCTGACCGAGCTCGGCTGGGGCGGTGACCACTGGCAGCTCGACACGGCCGCCACCGACGGTGCTCTTCAACTCGCCCTGCTGTGGGCGGACCACGCGCTCGGTGACGCCACCCTGCCGATGGCGGTCGCGGAGTGCCGGGTGCACAGGCCCGGCCCCCTCCAGGACACCGTGCGGTGTGTGGTGCGGGCCAGGAAGGTGCACGACACGGGAGCCCGCTGCGACGCGGCTCTCATCGGCCCCGACGGCCTCCCCTCGGTGGAGCTGCTCGGCGTGGAACTCGTACGACGCCCCTCCTGAGCCCGCGCCGACGCACCACCGCGGTCACTCGCCACACCAGTGCCGCCACCGCGGCCACTCGCCGCACCACCGCGCTACCCGGATCGTCCGTGTTCGTGAAATGAGACCGGTAATGGGATTCGACCCGATCGCCATCGTCGGCCGTGGCTGTGTCTTCCCCGACGCGCTCGGCCCCGACGCCTTCTGGGACAACATCGCCGCGCGACGGTGCAGCCTGGCACCGGTCCCGGACGGCAGATGGCGCCTGCCGCGCCGGTGGGCCATGGGCACCGTCGACGACCACCTCGACCGTACCTGGACCGATGTCGGCGGCTACGTACGGGACTTCGGGCCGGCGTTCGACCCGACAGGGTTCCAGGTCGCACCCGAGGAGATTCTCGGCCTCGACGAACTGTTCCACTGGGTGCTCCACGGCGCCCGGCAGGCGCTGCGCGAGGCCGGGCGGGAGGGGCCTTCGGCCCGTGCGGGGCTGGTCCTGGGCAACCTGTCCTACCCCACGAGCTCGGGATCCGCCTACGCCGAGCACGTATGGCTGTCGGAAGGCGCGCCCTCCCTGCTGCCCGCGGCCGTACGCAGCAGGCCCGACGCCCGCAACCGCTTCTCCTCGGGGCTTCCCGCGCACTTCGCGGCCAAGGCTCTCGGTCTTGGCGCGGGAGCCTTCGCGGTCGACGCGGCCTGTGCCTCCTCCCTGTACGCGATCAAACTGGCCTGTGACCGCCTGCATGACGGGACGGCGGACATCATGGTGGCCGGCGCGGTCAACCGGGCCGACAGCCTGTTCCTGCACGTGGGGTTCTGCGGACTGTCCGCGGTGAGCCGTACCAGCCGAAGCCGCCCCTTCCACCGGGACGCCGACGGGCTGCTCCCCGGCGAGGGGGCAGGGTTCGTCGCACTGATGCGTCTGCGTGACGCCCTCGCGCAGGGTGCGCCGGTCCTGGGAGTCGTCCGAGGAGTCGGACTGTCCAACGACGGGCGTGGCAGAGGACTGCTCAGTCCCGCACAGGAAGGCCAGGAGCGCGCGATGCGCCTGGCCTACGCCATGGCGGACATCGCACCGCGGACCGTCTCGCTCGTGGAATGCCATGCGACCGGAACACCCGTCGGGGACGGGGAAGAGGTCCGCAGCATGGCGCAAGTCTTCGCAGGAAGCGCCGATGTGCCCATCGGCTCGCTGAAGTCCAACGTCGGACATCTGCTGGCCGCTGCCGGTGTGGGCGGGCTGCTCAAGGTGATCGGCGCGATGCGAGCAGGCGTCCGCCCCGCCACCCTCGCCGCCGAGGAGCCGCTGACCGAGCTGCGCGGCACACCACTGCGGGTACTGAGCGAGTCCGAGCAGTGGCCTGGCCTCCGTCGCGCGGCGGTCAGTGCTTTCGGGTTCGGCGGCACCAACGCCCATCTGGTCGTGGACGCCTGGGACGGTACGGACGGTGTCACGGACGCTGCTCTGCCCTGCCCGCAGCGCCCGCAGCAGGGACAGCCGTTGGCGATCGTGGCGATGGCCGCCCGGGCCGGCGAGGGAGCGCGTACCCAGGACTTCACCCGCGCGGTACTCGACGGCAGCGGGAGCGGTCCGGCGACAGAGATCGATGTGACCCTGCCCGGTCTCCGCTTTCCGCCGCTGGCGGTCGGGCAGGCGCTGCCCCAGCAGATCCTGATGCTGGAAGCCGCACGGGAGGCGGCGCGGGACGTCACCCTGCCGCGGGAGCGGACCATGGTCGTCGTCGGGACGGGCATGGACACGCAGAACAGCCGTGCCCCCGCACGCTGGCGTGCACCGTTCTGGCTGGAGGAGGACGCCGGGAAACCCACAGGCAAAGCAGCCACTGATCCAGGCCCTGCCGCGCGCTTCCGGGATGCCTTCAGCGCCCCCATGGGCCCGGAGAGACTGGTAGGCACCCTCCCGAATCTCGTGGCCAACCGGATCAACACCCAGCTCGATCTGGGCGGTCCCGGCTACACCGTCTCTGCCGAAGAGGCCTCCGGCACGGTCGCGTTGGACCTCGCGGCACGGGCGCTCCGCGCCGGGGAGGCGGACGCGGCGCTCGTCGGCGCCGTCGACCTCTCCTGCGAACCGGTCCATCGGGCCGCCCTGCGCGAGCTCGGACGCGAAACCACCACAGGCGACGCCGCCGTGGTCCTCGTACTCAAGCGCCTTGCCGATGCACGTCGTGACGGCGACACCGTGCTCGCCCTCCTCGACGCCGAGGCGACCGGCGACCCGGACGTGGTGATCGGCGACGGTTCGGACGCCCGATTCGACCCGGCAGGACTGTTCGGCCGCGCCCACGCCGCCCAGGGGCTGCTCGCGGTCGCCGCCGCGGTGACCGCTCTACGGCACCGCGCCCTGCCACGGACCGGCGGACCTGCCGACGCCGCTCCGGGGCTGCGCACCGCGCACGCGGTGGTGTCACCGCTGGAGGCGGTCCCCATGCGTGTCGGGCTACGGGCGGCCGACGCCGGGGCATGGGCGACCGGACCGGCGCCACGGCTGCACGTGTACTCCGGGCGGGACCGTCAAGACGTCCTGGCCGCCCTGGAGTCGGGCGCCGAATCCCCCGAAGGACCCGCGAGGCTGGCCTTCGTGTCCGACGGAGACCCCCGTACGCGCCGGGACGCCGCGCGCCGCTGGCTCGCCGGGGACGGCGTCAAGCCACCCGGCGCCGCTTACCGCGAGACACCCGTGCGGGGCGAGGTCGCCTTCGTGTTCACGAACGGCTCGGCCGCCTACCCGGGCATGGGCCGTGAGGTGCAGTTGGCCCTGCCCTCGCTCGGCGACACGGTGGCGGCCACGTACGGGGACGCCGTCGGGCAGCCCCGATCCGGTGAGGCGCCGACCGTGCTGGACCAGATCTGGGGCGCCGCCCAGCTGTCCGCGGTCCATGTCGAGCTGACCCGGGGTCTGCTCGGGCTGCGTCCGGACGCCGCCATCGGTTACTCCTCCGGCGAGTCCGCCGCCCTGGCTGCCCTGGGCGCATGGCGCGATGTGGCCGCCCTCCACCGGGACACCCGGGACAGCGGCCTGTTCACCAGCGAACTCACCGGCGAGCTGCGAGGGGTACGCCGTGTCTGGGAACGGATCGGCGTGGACGGTGACCGCTGGGCGAGCTATCTGCTGACCGCACCCCTCGACCAGGTACGTGAAGCGCTGACGGACGAACGCGCCGTCCATCTGATGGCGGTCAACGCCCCCGGCGTGTGTGTGGTCGGCGGCGAGTCACGGGCCTGCGCGGCAGTGGTGGCGCGGCTCGGGACCGCACACGCGATCCCGGTCGACTACGACCTGGCCGCCCACGCCCCCGAACTCTCCGAGGTACGCGACCGGTGGTGGAATCTCCACCACCGGCCCACCGACGCCGTACCCGGGGTGCGGTTCTACAGCGGTGCGACCACCCACTGGTACACCGTCACGGCCGAGCGGGCGGCCGACGCCGTCACCGCGCAGGGCATGGGGACGATCGACTTCGTGGGTACGGTCGAACGGGCGTGGGCCGACGGGGTCCGCGTGTTCGTCGAGCACGGGCCGCGCGGCCTGTGCACGGGATGGATCAAGCGGATCCTGGGCGAACGCGAACATGTGGCCGTCGCACTCGACGCGGCGGACAGAGGCCTCGGACCGCTCCACCTGGCCGTGGTGGAACTCGTCGCCGCCGGCGTACCCGTCCGCGCGGAGGCACTCTTCGAGCGACTGCGGTCCGCGGTCGCCCCCTCGGCGGCCGATGACACCCCCACCATCACTGTTCCGGCCCACCGGGAGATCACCTTGCCGTCCCTCGATCAGCCCGCGGTGATCATGCCCAGGGCGCCCCGGCTGGACCAGGTCCCGGCCTGCCGGCCCGCCGAACCCACGGCCACCGAACCCGTCGCCGCCGCCCTCGCCTCCGCCGAACCCACGGCCACCGAGCACGTCGCGGCCGGATCCGCCGCCCTGCCATCCGCCGTCGCTCCCGTCGCTCCCGTCGCCCCCGCGGTCCTCCCCGCCGCGATCCAACCGCGCGCGACGGACATGCGCACACTGGTCGCACGGCACACCCACCGGGTCATCGCCCTCCACCAGGACGTCACCGCCCAGCACGCCGCAGCGCACCAGAGGTTCCTGCGGACCAGGACCCAACTCGCCACCGCACTCGCACAGATGGCGGCCGGCACCGCAGTGCCACCCCCGGCGGGCCCTGCCCCCGCCCCTGCTCCCACTCCCGCCCCCCGGCCGGTCACCGTGTTCGACCGGGCACAGCTCGAACACCTCGCCGTACAGCCGGTCTCCACCCTGTTCGGACCCAAGTTCGCCGGACAGGACGCCTACGAGGTGCAGACCAGGATGCCCGGCCCGCCGATGCTGCTCGCCGACCGGGTCACGGGCATCGACGCCGTCCCCGCCGCCCTCGCCGAACTCGGCCCGGAACACGCCACCGGCACCATCAGGACCGAGACGGACGTCCGCCTCGACAGCTGGTACCTCGACTCCGCCGGACGCATGCCGGCCGGCCTGATGATCGAGGCGGGCCAGGCGGACCTGCTGCTGATCAGCTGGCTCGGTGTCGATCTCCTCAACCGGGGCGCACGGGCCTACCGGCTGCTCGGCTGCGAGGTGACCTACCACGGCAGCCCGCCCGAGGCCGGCGAGACACTGCGGTACGAGATCCACATCGACCGGCACGCCGAACACGACGGTGTGCGCCTGTTCTTCTTCCACTACGACTGCTACGTCGGCGAAGAGCTCCGGCTGAGCGTCCGCGACGGTCAGGCAGGCTTCTTCACCAAGGCCGAACTCGACGACACGGACGGCGTCCGCTGGAGCCCCGCCGTCAGCCCACCGGCCCCGGACCTCCCGTACGACGCCCCGGCAGCATCCTGCGCACGGTCGTCCTTCACCGCCGAACAGGTACGGGCCTTCGCGACCGGCCGGCCGGCGGACTGCTTCGGCCCTGACTGGGACGTCACCAGATCACACGTGCGCTCACCCCGTCCGGACGAGGGCCGTCTGATGCTCCTGCGCGAGGTCACCGCCTTTGACCCGGCCGGAGGGCCGTGGGGTCGCGGGTACCTCCGTGCGGAAACACCCGTCTCACCGGACGACTGGTTCTTCGAGGGGCACTTCACGAACGACCCCTGCATGCCGGGCACCCTCATGCTCCAAGCCGGTCTGCAGGCAATGGCGTTCCACCTGGCGGCGCTGGGCTTCACCGTCGCCAGGGACGGCTGGCGCTTCGAGCCGGTCACCGGGCGCGCCTGCACCGCCCGATGCCGTGGACAGGCCACCCCCGCGAGCCGCAGGATCGTGTACGAGGTGTTCGTGCGCGGTGTATCGGCCGGTCCCGAACCGACGCTCTACGCCGACATCCTGGGCACCGTCGACGGGGTCAAGGCCTTCCACGGCGAGGACATCGCCCTCCGGCTCGTTCCGGACTGGCCCCTCTCGTACTGGGGGCAGCTCGGCGGACACAGGGAGCAGACCAGCGGAACCCCGGTGCCACTGGCGTCACTCGGAGGGCTCGTCGGCCATCGCGAACGCGGCGCTGAAGCGACCACAGGGGTGGAAGGGACCACCGGCGTTGAAGGGACCACCGGCGCGGAGGTGACGTCGGACGGGCGGCCCGTCTTCGACTACGCGTCCCTGTTGGCATGCGCGTGGGGCAGGCCGAGCGCGGCGTTCGGCCCCGGGGCGCAGATCTTCGACGGCACACGCAGGATCGCACGGCTGCCCGGCCCGCCCTATCACTTCATGACCCGCATCGCCTCCGTGGACGGTCCGCCGAACGGTATGCGGCAGGGCAGCCGGGTGGCCGCCGAGTACGACGTACCCGACGAGGTCTGGTACTTCGAGCAGAACGCCGAACACGTCATGCCGTTTGCCGTACTCATGGAGACCGCCCTGCAGCCCTGCGGGTGGCTGGCGGCCTACGTGGGATGTCCGCTGACCGCCGACACCGATCTGCTCTTCCGTAACCTCGACGGGAAGGGCACGGTCACCGGGGAGATCACACCGGCGACCCGGACCGTCAGGACCGAGGCGGAGCTGACCTCGATCTCGCGGACCGGCGGGATGATCATCCTGTCCTTCGCGATCCGGTGTCTCGCGGACGGCGAGGAGGTCTTCACCCTGTCCACGGTGTTCGGATTCTTCCCTCCGTCGGCCTTCGACCACCAGGCCGGGCTGCCCGTCCCGGAGAGCGCCCGCGCCGCACTGGACGCGCCGTGTGCGCGTACGGTCGATCTCACGGCGAGGCCCGCCCGTTACTTCGCAGGCCCGGCCGCACTGCCCGGTCCGATGCTGCTGATGATCGACCGGGTCACGGGCTACTGGCCCGAAGGGGGAAGCGCGGGGCTGGGCCGGCTGCGGTCGGAGAAGGACGTCGACGCGGGGGAGTGGTTCTTCAGGGCCCACTTCTTCCAGGACCCGGTCCAGCCGGGCTCACTCGGCATCGAGGCCATGTGCCAACTGCTCCGGTTCTACCTGATCGAGCGGGGACTCACCGGCAGCATCCCCCAGCCCCGCTTCGAGCCCGTCCTGTCCGGCCAGGAGGTGGCATGGAAGTACCGGGGGCAGATCACCCCCGCCAACCGGCTCATCAGGATCGACCTGGAGATCCTGGAGGTCGGCCAGGACGCCCGCGGGCCTTACGCGCTGGCCGAGGCGAGGCTCTGGGGAGATGACATCTGTCTGTACCACGCCCGCGGAATCGGTGTCCGCGCAGTGCCCCGGGACGACGGCCCGTCGGATGTGACGGACAGGACGCTCGATCCGGCCGTCGAGCGCTGGACGAGCGACCACCGGCCGACCTGGACGGTGCCCGCGCTGCCGATGATGTCGGTGGTCGACCAACTCGCCCAGGCGGCAGTCGACCGGACGGGCCGTCAAGTGGTGTCCGTACGCGACGTTCAGCTCCGGCGCTGGATCCCCGTCGCCACACCGGTCCGGTTCCGGACAGAGGTGGTGACCACGGAAGCGGGCCTGGACGTTGCGCTGCTGATGTGGCGTGAGGCGGCGAGGGCGGAGCTGTCCCGCTACGAGGAAGTGGCCCGTGGCACCGTGCTGGTGGGAGACCGGCCGGAGCGCCGCCCTGAGCGTTTCGCCCCGCTGCCGGACGCCGTGGCCCAGCCCGATCCGTACGCCGCGGCCGAGTTGTTCCACGGCCCTGCGTTCCAGTATCTGACGTCGCTGGCCATCGGGGCGGCCGGGTCCTCCGCGGTCGCCGACATCGCCCGTGGCTCGGTGCCCAGGGGATGTCTCCACCAGGGAGTCATGGACGCCCTCATCCAGGCGATCCCGTCGGCCGGCCTGTGGCGGTGGTCCCCGCGGATCGGTGAGGGCATGGTCGGCTATCCGCTCCGGGTGGACCGGCTGGAGCTGTTCGAAGCGCTGCCGGACAGCGGTGAGGTGGAGATCGAGGCCCGGTTCGGCGGGCTCCTCCCCGACGAGACGGGCCTGCGCCCCAGGTCCGTGATCGACATCCAGCTGTGTCTGGAGGGACGGGTCGCCGTCGAACTACGTCTGACCAACATCCTGTTGTCCGTCGGCCCACTGACGGGTGCCACGCTCGTCGAACGCCGTGATTTCCTGACCCTCCGCCAACCCACACCAGGGGTGGGGCTGTGCCGTTACGCCGACGGCACGACCGAGCTCCATGCCGACGAGATCGACCAGATGGACTGGCTCAGAGGCACGGTCGCACACGCCATGGGCCTCCCGCCCGGCTCCAGAGGCAGGGACCACCTGGAGGCGATCGCCGTCAAGGACCACGTCGGGCGACAGGCCGGCGTACATCCGCACACCGTGCGGCCGAGCGAGGATCTGCGGTCCGCCCGCACCGCCTCAGGACAGGTCCACCGCGTCCTGGTCGTCCGGAGCGGGGACCGGGTCACCGTCCGCTCGGCGGAGGAGTGGTGACCGGGAGCGAGGGGGAGAGGCTGGCGTCGATCCCGGC
Source organism: Streptomyces sp. NBC_01012 (assembly GCF_045162755.1). Taxonomy (NCBI): domain Bacteria; kingdom Bacillati; phylum Actinomycetota; class Actinomycetes; order Kitasatosporales; family Streptomycetaceae; genus Streptomyces; species Streptomyces sp. NBC_01012. The sequence continues at coordinate 7,144,522 of NZ_CP108688.1, forward strand.
CGGTGAACTACGTTGTGGGGCGATGACGACCGGGACGGCATCGCGCCACGCACAGATTGATGACCCGGCACTCCTTTGAGTGCCGTACGGGCCGACGGCGGCCCGCTGCCGGTCGCGCGGCCTGGTGCCGCCGCGCGGGCTCCGCCTCCACTCGTGTTGATCACAGCTCGTCATATCGACCACGACTGGAGACCCATGCCCACCACGACGCTGCAGATTCCCACCACGGACGGCACGTCCGACGCGTTCGCCGCATTCCCCGACCAGGGCGGGCAGCACCCAGGGGTGCTGATGTACCCGGACGGCTTCGGTATCCGGCCGGTGCTGCGGGAGATGGCCGTCGAACTGGCCGCGCACGGGTACTACGTGCTCGTCCCCAACCCCTTCTACCGGAACGGCCCGACACCGGTGATCGAAGTCCCCGAGTACATCGGGGAAGAGGCCCGGCCCGCGGTCATGTCCCAGCTGATGCCCCTGATCCATGCGCACACCACCGAACGCATCCTGAGTGACGCCGATGCCTACCTCGGCTTCCTCGCCGACCGGCCCGAGGTCGCCGCAGGACCCGTCGGGGTGACCGGATACTGCATCGGCGGTCTCCTGGCGATGCGCACGGCCGTGGCCCACCCGGGCCAGGTGGCCGCCGTCGCCACATTCCACGGTCCCGTGGGCGCCGAAGGGCCCGAGGACCTGCGCCGCCTCTTCTCCGGGCTCACCGCCCAGGTCCACCTGGGCCACGCCGCGAGCGACATCACCCCCGAGGCACTCGGCGAGATCAACGAGGCCCTGGACGCGGCGGGCGTCGACCACACGTCCGAGATCTATCCGGGCAGCGTCCACGGCTTCACGATGTCCGACACCGATGTCTTCGACCCCGCCGCACTCCAGCACCACTGGGACCGCCTGCTGCCCCTGCTGGACCGCGCCCTTGGGCCTGTCTGACCATTCCCGTCCATGACCGCAGCTTCGCCGGATTGCGGACCACCCAGAGACGGGTGACACGGCCGTCGGCGATCTCGAACGAGGCCACGCTCATGACGGTGCCGGCGTGCCGGGCCACCAGGCCCGGTGCGCCGTTCACCGAGCGCTCCAGCAGTTCGAGCGTCGCAGCCCGCTCGGCGATGGCGACCATGTAGTGGGCGATCCCCGCACCCCCCTCGACCGGGTGCAGGGCGGTGCCGACGACCCCGCCACCGTCGGCGGTCATCACGGCGGCCGGGTCGAGGAGGCCGACGAGCGCCACGATGTCCTTCGCCTCCCAGGCCTCCTTGACCCGGCGCACCGTGTCGGCCTGACGGGCCTGCCCGGACTCATTCACCAGGGGCCGGGCGTCGCGTACCCGCCGGCGGGCGGATGCCGCGAGCTGTTTGGAGGCGGCGGCGGTCCGGCCGAGGACGCCGGCGATCTCGGCGAAGGGATAGCGGAAGACGTCGTGCAGGACGAATGCCACCCGCTCGGCAGGCGTCATCGACTCCAGGACGACGAGGAAGGCCATGGTCACCGACTCGTCCAGGACCATCTGGTCGGCGGGGTCGATCCCCGGGCCGTGCGGCCACTCGGCGTGGTCGGGCAGCGGGTCAGGCAGCCAGGCGCCGACGTAGCGTTCGCGCCGGGCCCGCGCCGAGCCGAGCACATCGAGGCAGATGCGGCCGATCACCGTCGTCAGCCAGGCACCCGGGGACACGATCTCGGCCCGCCGATCAGGCGGCAGCGCGTACCAGCGCGCGTAGGCCTCCTGCACGGCGTCCTCGGACTCCGCCAGCGATCCGAGCAACCGGTAGGCCACATTGATCAGTTGGCGCCGCTCACCGGCGGGCTCATCGGTGTTCGTCCCAGCAGCCCCCATGCTCCCGGCCCGTCCCCTCGCCTTACCTTTCGCAGGCCCGCGTCGTCGGACCGGTGAGACCTTACCGATCCACTGTCCTCCGGCTGATGCCCAGGGCGGAAAAGGGGACCGTGGCATGGCGACGACCCAGGTGACGACAGAGCGCCGCATCTCGTTTCTGCGGACCGCGATCGCGCTGCAGACGCTGACCATCTTCCTGCAGGCGATCTCCGCGGGACTGCTGCTGACCGCGTCCTACGGAGAGACGCTGCACAGCGTCGGAGCCCGCGTGATGTACGGCGCGTCGATGCTCTACGTGCTCGCCGCGGTGCTGGCGTGGAAACCGGGCGGCGGCCCGGCCGGCCCGATCCGGCACGCCTCCGGCTTCCTGGCCCTGGCCTCGGTACAGGTCGTGCTCGGTATCGCGCACATACCGTCGGTCCATCTCCCGCTGGGCGTCCTGATGTTCGGACTGAGTCTGCTGGCGCTCGCACGGCGCTGAAGGCCGTTTCGGGTGTCGGACACCAAGGCGTCCGTCACCAGGGAAAGAGGCCCACCGGAGCGTCGTCGTCCTCCGCGTCTTCGAGCAGCGAGACCTGTACGCGTACCCGCTTGCCGACCGGCTCGCGGCGTACCTCGAAGCTCTGGCAGAGCGCGAGCACGATCTCCAGGCCGTGCTGCCCCTCGCGTACCGGGTCGCCCTGCAGCGCGCTGGGGAGCACGGCGCCCGAGTCCCACATGGTGACGAGCAGCCGGTCGCCGTCGACTTCGAGATCCAGCAGACACGGGCCGGGCGCGTACTTGCAGACATTCGTGGCCAGCTCACTCACGACCAGCTGTGCGATCTCCAGCGCCCGTGTCGGGACATCCACACCCCGCAGTGTGCGCGCGTCGGACAGAAAGTCCCGGACGAAGGCGCGGGCACGGGAGATCTCTCCCGAGTCCATGGCGTACGCGGCACTCCCCGCCATGACGCCCCTGCCGTCCCGCGGACCATCCTGCTCGGGTCCGTACCTCGCCGTCAGCTGTTCCATGTCGCATCCCCGTCGCTCGGTCGCACCACCCGCCTCATACAACCGCCCGCCTACCCCTCGTCCCACATTTCAGGCATAGGTACCCAGGGCGAGGCCGTGGCCGCGAGTGGCACGCGACCGGGAGGTGACCGGAGGAGGACCGGAGGCGGACGGACAGCGGTCAGGGGTCCGTGATGTCGAGGGTGACCTTCGACAGGGGGCAGCCCACACACGTCAGTACGTAGCCATCGGCCTTCTGCTGCGGGGTGAGGCAGTTCGGCTCGTTCTGTGTGATCTCTCCGCCGCGCAGCCGCACCATGCAGTCGCCGCAGTTCCCCACCGTGCAGGAGTGCGGCATCGGCAGCCCGGCGGCGAGTCCCGCGTCGAGCAGCGTCTGGCCCGGTTCGACCACCACCGTGGCGACGGGGCGACCCTCCTGCTCGACGGTCATCTTCTGCGGGGCCGTCGCCGTGGGTCCCCTGTCCGCTCCGCTGGTGTAGTGCTCCTGATGCACCAGCTCGTCCAGGACTCCGAGCCCGGTCAGGACGCTCCGGACGGTGTCCATCAAGGGGCCGGGACCACAGGTGTAGTAGTGGGCGTCAGGGGACGGCGAGAGGCGGGTGATCCACCGGCGCACGCCGTCCGCGTCGAGCCGACCGTCCTGGCTGGTCAGTACGTGGGTGACCGACAGCCGGTCCGGGTTGTCCTTCGCCAGCCGGGCCAGTTCCTCGGCGAAGATGACCTCGTCCGCGCGGCGGCTGCTGCAGAGCAGCGCGATCCTGTCGGTGTCCTGCCGGGCGGCGAGCCGCGCGCGGATCATGCTCATCATCGGTGTCACACCGCTGCCCGCCGCGATGAGGACGACCTCCTCAGGAGGCTCAGCCTCGGCGTGGAAGGACCCCGACGGACCGCGCACCGCGAGACGGTCCCCCACGCGGAGACCGCGGTGCACATGGGTGGAGAACCGGCCGCCGTCGATGTGCTTGACGGTGACCTCCAGCCGCGTGGAACCGGGAGCCGACGAGGCCGAATAGGCCCGTCGTACCGGGCGGGCATCGATGTCGGCGACCAGGGTGAAGAACTGGCCGGGCCGGAAGTCGAACGGCCCCGGGTCCCCTTCGGCATCCTCCAGCACGACGGTGACCGCGCCCGGTGTCTCCTTGCGCACCTCGACGACGCGCACGTCCCGCAGGGCGTGCTCCGGCGCTTCCGGCGCTTCACCGGCGAGGGGGTGCCCACCGTCCGCACGGCGCCGGCGCAGGAAGCCGCGACCCGGCCGGCTCCCGGCCGGGTCGGCGTCCTCGTAACCCTCCTTGCGCAGCCCCGAGCGGTAGAGGCGGTCGGCCGCGAACCGCATGAGCCGGGACATCCCAGGGAGCGCCCCGATCGCCTTCAACAGGAACGCGGGCGGCACACCGGAGGCACCGGAGGAACCAGCCGCGAGGTGCTCGCCCGCCAGCGCCACCAGGTCCGGCATGTCGCCACGGCCGGGGCGCACACCAGGAGCCCACATCCGGGACCGCTCCACGGCCTCGTTGCCCCGCACCTCGGCGTGCTCGACGTCGATGAGCAGCGCCAGGTGCGGAGACACCCCACGCAGGGCCATCGTCTCCAGGAGCTCCGGATCGTCGGTGATCGCCCCACGACCCCGGATGTGCAGCACACCGCTGCGTCCAGGCACGAGCGCGGCGAGGGAGAGCCGGTCGTCCCGCAGCAGATTGTGGAGCGTGTCGGCGCGCTTGTTGCCCCTGCGGTCGGGGATCACGAGCGTCCGGCCGTCCAGGACGCGTGCGACCGCCTCCCTGTCACCGCGCGGACTGGTGTCGCTCCCGCCGGACGCGTCGGCCGTGGACAGCGCGAGAAAGGGTGCCGCGGCCAGAAAGTCGGCGACACCGGGGCCGCACAGCGGGCCGTCACCCGTGATCCCAGCGGCAGGCACGGCAGTGGGCGCGGGCGGTTGCCACAGACGGGACCTGAGGACGGCCTGTGCGCAGTGCACGTACGCCTCCTGGACGTCGACGGTCAGCACCGCCTCCTTGCGCGTGGCCGTCGAACCGTTGACGCGCAGGATCTCTCCGACACCCGGCAGCAGGAAGAAGAACGAGACCGGACCGTGCGGATCGCCGGGCGGGGGCAGGGAGAACGAGATCCGCGTGGGCGAGTGGACACGTACGAACCCGGGCCTGCCGCCGATGAACGTCGTCCTGCCGGTGCCGTCGCTGTCCCGGTAGCCGAAGGCCGCGATCGGACACCTGGCCAGGACGGCCCGACAGCCCTCGTCGAGGGCGCTGATCTGCTTGAGCATGACCGCGGGCGCCGGGCGCCCGACGGTCGCCCCGAGCTCGTCCACCGTCGTCAGCCGGTTCAGGCCGCTCCACCGCTCGGACTGTCGCATGAGAGTTCCTTTCAGCCGGGCGATGACCGGCCCAGGCGCCAGTAACCGACGAATGAGATGTCCCGCTTGGGCACGCCGCGGTCGTTGACGAGATGCCGCCGTACGCTCGTCGCCAGCCGGGACTCGCCCGCGACCCAGGTGTAGAAGGGGCCGGCCGGAAGCGATGCCTGGCGTACGGCTTCCAGCGCCCGGGCGCCTGGCCGTAGTCGGCTGTCGTCGCGACCGAGCCAGTGGATACGGACGCCGGCGGGTGCCTCGAAGGGCCGGATGTCGGCCGAGGACGCCACCTCCACGTACGCCTCCGTGACCTGCGAGGGCGGTGCTCCCTCGATGATCGACAGAATGGCCGGCAACGCGCTCTCGTCACCGACCAGCAGTCGCGCCGTCGCGTGCTCCGGCAGCCGGTACGTGGTGCCCATGTCGAAGATCCCGGCCGGGCTGCCCGGCTCGGCCCGGCGCACCCAGGACGACATGGGCGAGTCGCCGTGCAGGGCGAACTCGATGTCGATCTCCTCGTCCGCGGGCCGTACGCGCCGGACGGTCAGGTTGCGCACCCACGGGCGGGCAGGCTTCGGCATCAGCAGGAGCTGGGCCATCCATGCCTCGTTCGAGACGGTCGGCATCCGCAGGGTGGTCTGTCCCTCGCGGGGGAAGAACAGGCGGACCGCCTGGTCGTTACCGGCGACGGTGAGGTCCCGCACGGCAGGACCGCCGAGGGTGACACGCGCGAAGCCCGGGGTGAGGAACGCGCGCCGACGTACCTCCAGCGTGATCATCGTACGGGACTCGGGTAGGTGCACCTTGGGGATCACGGCGTATCACCCGCTCCAGGTGTGGCCTTGTTTCCGCAGCTCATGGCATTATTCTGAACAATCACTCACTTCTTTGGCTACTCGCTTTTCCTGCCGTGAAGGGACCATCGGATGCCGTCGGCCGACCGCCGTCTACAGCCACGTCGCAAGCCCCGCCAGGTGCGCGCCGAGCTCACCCGTGAGCGCATCCTCACGGCGGCTGCTCACGTTTTCGCCGAGTACGGCTATGCCGCCGGCACCACCAACCGCATCGCGGAACGCGCCCGGATCTCCATCGGTTCGCTGTACCAGTACTTCCCGAACAAGGACGCCGTTCTCGCCGAACTGCTGGTGCGGCACATCGACCGTGGCACATGGATGCAGGCGGACCGGCTCGATCTGTCCGCCGGGAGCCTGGAGGCGATGGTGCGGGCACTGGTCCGCGATGCGATCGACAACCACCGTGACGATCCGCAGCTGCTGCGGATCATGTTCGAGGAGGCGCCGCTCTCGCAGGAACTGCTCGACACGATCGACCGGCACCAGAAGAACCGTGTCGGCCAGGTGCGTGACCTCCTCGCCCGGCACCCGGACGTCGGCGTACGGGACCTCGACACCGCGGCCGAGCTCATCGTCTTCACCGTCGAGGTGAACACGCACAAGCTGATGGCCGACCCGCGCACCATTCCCGTCGAGACCTTCGAGAACGAACTGGTCGGCATGGTCACGCGGTACCTGCGCGGCGATCAGTGACCCCTTCTCTCCTCGGTCAGGCGTCCTCCTCCCGACGGGCGGTGAAGGCGCCGGCGCCGGCCGCCAGCACCGCCGCCTCGGCTGCCTGTTCCGGGAGCCGCGGGTCGGGATCGGCACGCAGGAGCATCAGCTGGTGGTAGAGCGGCGCCGTGGCGGCGATCAGCAGGCTCCGGGCATCCGTGCCTCGCGTCGGGAGTTCACCGCGCTCGACGGCGCGGTCCACCAGGACCTCGCACTGGGCGTACCGGTCCGCCCACAGCTGTGTCTGCGCCCGCGCGGCCTGTTCGGAGTGGAACGAGGCGGCCATCAGGGCGACGGCGAATGACGGCCGTACGACCAGGGACTGCTGGATCTCCTCGTTGAGGGCCGTCAGGTCGCCGCGCAGGGAGCCGGTGTCCGGCGGTCGCCAGTCGGTCTCGCCGGCCGCGTCGATGACGTCGACGAGCAGGCCGCCCACATCGCGCCAACGCCGGTAGACCGTGGCGCGGTGCACTCCGGCGCGGGTCGCGACAGCCTCCACCGTGAGTCCTTCGTGGCCGCCTTCGGTGAGTTCGGCGCGCACCGCGTCGAGGACCTGGGCGCGGACGCGGGCGGTCCGGCCGCCGGGGCGGCGGTCGGGCTTCGGGGCCGTCGGCTGTGTCATCGGCAATCCCATATCCGGTTGATCGACATGCTTCCGCTGTGCAAGCATCTTAAAGATACAACTGTCGCACTAGTGCTCCGTCCGAGAGGAACCGTCTTCACGATGCAGCCCGTTCCCGCCGACCCCACCGTGCTCCACCCGATGTCCGAGCACCCGCGCGTCGTCCTGCTCAAGCCGCTGGTGCGCTCGCCCCTGATCGAGGTCGGTGACTACTCGTACTACGACGATCCGGACGACCCGACGGCCTTCGAGACGCGCAACGTCCTGTACCACTACGGGCCCGAGCGGCTCGTCATCGGCAAGTACTGTGCGCTGGGCACCGGCACGCGGTTCATCATGAACGGCGCCAACCACCGCATGGACGGACCGTCCACCTTCCCCTTCCCCACCATGGGCGGCTCCTGGGCCGAGCACTTCGACCTGATCACCGGACTGCCCGACCGGGGCGACACCGTCGTCGGCAACGACGTCTGGTTCGGGCACGGCGCCACGGTCATGCCCGGCGTACGGATCGGTCACGGCGCGATCATCGCCGCAGGCGCCGTGGTCACCGGCGACGTCCCCGACTACGGCATCGTCGGCGGCAACCCCGCCCAGCTCATCCGCACCCGCTACGACGCGGCGGACGTCGCCAGGCTCCTCGCCGTCGCGTGGTGGGACTGGCCCGTGCGGCACATCACCGCGAACGTACGGACGATCATGTCGGGGAGCGTCACCGACCTGGAGGAGGCCGCCGTGCGCACCGGACGACCCTGACGCCGTGTCCCGCCCCCATGAGCCCTGCACCCCCGCCCGCCGCGCCGGAAACGAGTGATCGCCCATGTCTCCTCGCCGCTCCCACATCGCGATGGTCGGCGTCCCGATCGTCAGCCATGTCCTGCCCAGCCTCGCGGTCATCCGTGAGCTGGTGGCCCGCGGGCACCGGGTCACCTACGCCAACGACCCCTTCGTGGCCGACCGGATCGAGTCCTCCGGCGCGGAACTCCTGCCCGTCAGCTCCTCGTTGCCCGTCGTCGACAACGACTGGCCCTCCGATCCCATCGCCGCGGCGAGCCTCTTCCTCGACGACGCCGTCCGGACGCTCCCGCTGCTGCGCGCGGCCTACGACGACGATCCGGCCGACCTGTACCTCTACGACATCGGCGCCTACGCCGCACGCGCACTCGCCGAGGCACAGGGACGTCCCCTCCTTCAGTTGTCCCCGACGTTCGTCGGCTGGGACGGCTACGAGCAGGAGGTCGCGGCGCAGCTGCGGAAGCTGCCGGGCGCCGATGCCTACCAGGAGAGGTTCGCGCGTTGGCTCGCGGAGTGCGGGGCGACGACCACGGACGTGGACGCCTTCTCCGGACCGCCGGCCCGTGCCCTCGCCCTGATCCCACGGGCGATGCAGCCGAACGCCGATCGGGTCGACACCGGCACGGTGACCTTCGTCGGCCCCTGCTACGACACCCGAGCGGTCACCGGCGACTGGACCCGCCCGGCGGGTGCGGACCGCGTGCTGCTGATCTCGCTCGGTTCGGCGTACACCCACCGGCCCGACTTCTACCGCCGGTGCATCGCCGCCTTCGGTGACCTGCCCGGCTGGCACGTCGTGCTCCAGATCGGCAGGTACACCGACCCCGGAGAGCTCGGCGACGTCCCGTCCGGCGTCGAGGTGCGCTCCTGGGTCCCGCAGCGGGCGATCCTGGAACAGGCCGACGCCTTCGTCACCCATGCCGGGATGGGCGGCTGCGGAGAAGGGCTCCTGGCGGGCGTTCCGATGATCGCGGTGCCGCAGGGAGCCGAGCAGTTCATGAACGCCGACCGGCTCGTCGAACTCGGCGTCGCCCGCCGTGTGGACACCGCCGACGCCACACCCGAGACCCTGCGCACGGCACTGCTCGACCTGGTGACGGACACGGACCGCGCCGCCCGCTCCGAGCGGTTGCGGGCCGCTGCCCGGGCCGAGGGCGGCACCGCGCGCGCCGTCGGCCTCATCGAGGACATGCTGGCAGCGGCCGAGCCGCCCACGGGCTGAACGACCGCTGCCCCGCCGCCGGCCCGGAGCCGTCCCCGCTCACGGCTTCCGGGCGAGTACGTACGCCTGCTGACCTTGCCGGGGCCTGTCCTGTTCCTTCGGCTCGGTGATCAGCCGGGCGTCCACCGCCAGGCCGGCCCGGCCCAGCAGCTCGGCGATGCGGTCGGGAGACATCCAGTAGACGTCGAGGGAGAGCTCGTGCCCGTACGCGTTCTCCAGGTGCTTGAGCCTGTCACCCGCCTTGAACGCCATCAGCAGATGGCCGCCAGGGGCCAGCACCCGGTGGAACTCCGCGAACACGACCGGCAGCAGCTCCCAGGGCGTGTGCACGATCGAGTACCAGGCGACGACGCCGCCGAGACTGCCGTCCGCCAGGTCCAGATCGGTCATCGTCCCTTCGTCGAAGCGCAGCTCCGGATGCCGGCGCCGGGCGACCGCGACCGTCGCGGGGGACAGGTCGACGCCGAACGCGCCCACCCCGAGGGACTGCAGATGCGCCGTCACATGGCCGGGCCCGCAGCCGAGGTCGGCGACGGGTCCGGCGTCCAGGGACCGGGTGAGCCGGGCGAACGTGCTCATCATCGCGCGGCCGTGCAGGTCGTCCTCGAACGCCGGGGGTACGCGCTCGGCGTAGCTCACGGCCACGGTGTCGTACGCCTTCCGGGTCGCGCGCAGGGAGTCGGGCTCATGCTCGTGCGGTTCGTGCATGCCCGGGGACCCTAGCGCCCCCTGTACTCAGGATCCGCCCTGGGGTACGCCGTTGAAGAAGTCGATGAATCCGAACGGTGCGCGGTCGCCGAGGCAGAGGTCGAGGATCTCGTGCGCGTCCGCGTAGAAGGCCTTGCCGCGCGCGAACATCGCCTCCTCGTAGGCCGTGAGTGCCGCTTCGATGTCGTCGGGGCGGGCGGCGACGGCCTTGCCGAGCTCGGCGCCGTCGAACATCGCCAGGTTCGCACCGTCACCCGAGGGCGGCATCAGGTGCGCGGCGTCGCCGATGAGCGTGACCCCGGGCACGCGGTTCCACCGGTGCCCGTCCGGGAGTGTGTGGAGCCTGCGCGCCACCGGAGCGGTCTCGCCGTCCGTGATCAGCGCGGTGAGCTCCGGGGCCCAGCCATCGAACTCGGCCGCGATCCGGGCGCTCGCCGCGGCCCCGTCGGTGAAGTCGATGGCGTCGAACCACTCGGCCGGGCGGTTCAGCTCCACATAGGTGTGGAGGATGCCGCCCGCCTCGCGGTGCGCGACGATCCCCTTCCCCGGGGTCAGGGCGTACATGGCGCCCTTGTCGACGGCCGCCGCGGTCGCGGGGTGCCGGTTGTCCACGTCGTAGAGGTATGTCTCGACGAACGTCGTGCCGACATAGGCGGGTACGGCGTCCGAGAGCAGGGGCCTGACCTTTGACCAGGCCCCGTCGGCGCCGACGAGGAGGCCGGTGGTCACGGTCGAGCCGTCGGAGAAGGCCAGTTCGTGCCGGCCGTCACCGAGTGGCCGGACGCCGCTGACCTTGCGCCCCCACTGGACCGTGCCCTCGGGCAGGGAGTCGAGCAGGATCCGGCGCAGGTCTCCTCGCAGCACCTCGGGGCGCGCCATCGAGTCGTCGCCGGGGATGTCGAGGAGCAGCGCGCCGTGCTCGTCGAGCACGCGTGCCGCGTCGGCGCCCTCATGGATGATCGCGTGGAACGCGTCGGTGAGGCCGGCGTCCGCGAGCGCGCGCTGTCCGTCGTCCTCGTGGATGTCGAGCTGGCCGCCCTGGGTGCGGGACTCGGGCGAGGGGTCGGACTCGTAGACCGTGGCGGAGATGCCGTGGACATGGAGGACGCGCGCGAGGGTGAGGCCGCCCAGGCCGGCGCCGACGATCGTGATCGGTGCAGTCATCGTGGATTCCTTTCCGAACCTGATGGAGACGTTGATCGGAACGTGATCGGTGCGTGATCGGTACGTTGATTGGAACACTGTTCCACGGCTCCATGTTGGAACGACGTTCCAGGCGTGTCAAACTGGTGGACATGGCGACCAGGACACAGCGGACCGATCGGCGGACGGACGCGCTCTCGAAGGAGCGCATCGTCGAGGCCGCGATCGAGATCCTCGACACCGGCGGTGAGGGCGCTCTGACCTTCCGCGCGCTCGCCGCGAGCCTGGCCACGGGCAGCGGGGCGATCTACTGGCACGTGGCCAACAAGGACGAACTGCTCGTGGCGGCCACCAACGACGTCATCGCCCGTGTCGTGACGGAGGTCCCCGATGGCTCGGATCCCCGGGAGACGATCCGGGCCCTCGCCCTGGGGGTCTTCGACGCGATCGACGTGCACCCGTGGGTGGGGGCCCAGCTCTCCCGGGCCACGTGGACGGTCGCGATGCCGCAGATCTTCGAGGGCATGGGCAGCCGGCTCCAGGCGCTCGGGGTCCCCGCGCAGGCGCAGTTCCACGCCACATCGGCGCTCGTGAGCTACACCCTCGGCGTCGCCGGGCAGAACGCCGCGAACGCCCGCCTGTACCCGCCGGGCACCGACCGGGAGGCCGTTCTCGGCTCCGCCGCCGCGCAGTGGGCGCGGCTCGACCCCGAGCGGTACCCGTTCGTGCACCAGATCGCGGCGCAGCTGCCCGAACATGACGACCGCGAGCAGTTCCTGGCCGGCATCGACCTCATCCTGGCCGGTGTCGAGTCCACCCTGCGGTAGGAGCTTGTACGGCTGTGCCACGCCGCACTAGCGTGCTGATGTGGATCTCTTCCCGCACACCTGGAACGCATTGCGCACGGCGGTCGCCGGGCTCTCCGACGAGGACTTCACGCGGCCGTCCGGCTGCGCCGGGTGGCTCGTACGGGACCTGGTGTGCCATCTGGTCATCGACGCCCAGGACGTCCTGATCACCCTGGCGACACCCGCCGATACGGAGCCGACCCGCGACGCGGCGACCTACTGGGAGGTCACCGGGACGCCGCCGAGCGGTGACGACCCGCTCGACGCGCTGACCGTCCGTCTCGCCGCCGCGTACGAGGAGCCCTGGCTGCTGAAGTTCCACCTGGACGACGTGGGGTCCGCCGCCGGCCGCGCGGCAGGACTCGCCCGTCCCGGCCTCAGGGTCGCCACGCGCGACCAGGTCCTGACGGTCGACGACTACCTGACCGCGTACGTCCTGGAGTGGACGCTGCACCACCTCGATCTGGTCGCGCGCCTCCCCGATGCCCCGCAAGCCCCCGAGGAAGGACTCCGCCGCTCCCGTCTGCTGCTGGAGGAGATCGCCGGGGCGCCCTTCCCCGCCTCACTCCCGGACAAGGACGCACTGCTGGTCGGCACCGGACGGCGCCGCCCGGACGACACGGAGAGGGCGGAACTGGGCGAACTGGCCGCGCGACTCCCGTTCGTCCTCGGGTGACCGTCCGACCGTCCCCCTCGGCCGGCCGTCAAGGTGATGGCGGAATCCGTGAACCCGCTGTCCCGGCCGCCCGCAGCCGCATGTCGTGGCCGACCGGACGGGCCTCCCGCGCCTGGGGTACGTACAGGAACTCCGCGTGCGGAGCATGGGACGTCCCCGCCACGACGAGCGTGTGGCTTCCCGGCCGGAGCCCGTCGACGCGATACCGGCCCGACCGTACGGGTCCTGCCGCGACCCTCTTCCCTCGTGCGTCGATCACGGTGAGCCATCCCGCGCATCCGGCGGGGTGTGCGGCGCACCGGACGACACCGGTGACCGTCACCCCTCCGTGCGAGGCGGCCGGAGCGACAGGGGTGCCGCTGTGCACGGTGAGCCCGCACCGTTCCGCGTACCCGGCGAGCGTCTCGTCGAGTGCGGCCAGCTCCCGCAGCGCCGTACGGATCCGCGATGCCCGGGGCCCCGGCGGCGCCTGATCGAGGTCCGCCCTCAGCTCCCGTACCAGCGGGCTCACCCGGTGCCAGGCACCCTCGGGCTCACCCGTGGTCAGCGAGCGGTCCAGGGTGTGCAGGGAACGGCTGAGCGTCGTGGTGATACGGGCGAACCGTTCGGCGGACCTCGGGGCCAGGTCGATGTCGATGTCGGCGGCCGCGGCGAGGGCGCGTGCATGGCCCGTCGCCGTGGTGAGCAGCGCGGTGCGGTTCTCCGCGTCGCGCCCCCGCAGACCGCGCGGCATCCGGACCAGCGGTCGCGCCAGGCTCACGACCTCGAACAGGGCGGAGTCCACCGCGCGGGCGGCCCCGCGCAGCCGGACGGGTGCCTCGGGGTCCTCCCAGCGCAGGGCGAGCTGCGAGACCAGGTTGTCCACGGTGGACACATAGCCGCGCTCCGCCTCCCGCGTGATCCTGCGGCCGGACAGCGGGAAGATCAGTGCGGCACACACCGTCGCGACGAGTATCCCGAGGCCGTTGTCCAGCAGCCGCTCGCCGAGCAGATGGTCCATGCCTCCGTAGGCCGTCGTCAGCCCGTACAACTGCACCAGGGCGACGACGAGCCCGACGACCCAGAGCGCGTACGCACGCTGCATCCCCCAGGCCCCGAGGGTGAGGCCCGCCACGATGACCGTGAGCGTCCCGTAGACATGGCCGTGGCCCACGAGACGGAGCAGGACGATGCCGATCACCGCGCCGACGACGGTACCCGCCATGCGGTGGCCGAACTTGCGCAGGCGCTCGTGCGTCGTGTTCGTGCCGAAGAGGGTGATCATCACGCCGACCAGACCCCAGTAGAAGCGCTGCGGGTCGATCGCGTCGGTGATGGGGCAGACGATCGCCGCGGCGATCCCCGCGTGCAGCGGTGCGCGTACGAACGGGACGGCGCGCCGCCAGCTCTTCTCCGTCCGCGAGGCGAGCAGGCGCTTCGTCGCGGCGGCCGACCCGGCGGGACGGTCGCGCTCCAGGGCAACCGTCGGCTGGAAGGGGACCCGGGCGGGGGACCCGGGGGAGTCCCAGCCCAGTGCGAGCCAGTGGGAGAGCGAGCCGGCCAGGGAGTCGAGGAGCTGGGCCACGCGGCAGGCCGGCTCGACGGTCTCCGCCTGTCCGTCGCCCGCCACGGATGCGCCGAGCACGAGGTGGGCCTGACGGCGGATGCGTTCGGCGGCCGGGCGCAGGCCCTGGGCACTGCCGAGCGGGGTGTCCCGCGCGATGACGAGGGCGACGGCCACCGCCTCGCGCAGCTGCGGTGACGCGTCGAGGCGGGCCAGGTCCTGCACGGCCCGGCCGATGCCGCGCAGGGCCAGCTCGGCGTCGAAGAGGTGGCGGTGCAGCAGCTCGGCCATGCCGGGGTCGGCGGCGACCTCGGGCCGGGCGAGCCGGCCGTCGATGGTGACGGTGGTGACGTTGAGGTGGTGCAGGGCGCGCGTCATACGGCGCACGGCCCGCTCCCGGTCGGCGTCGGGGTCCAGGGTCTCGACGGCCGCGTCGGCCACCCGGCGCGCTTCCACGACGAAGGCGCGCTGGGTGCGCAGCAGGTCCTCACGCGGCATCGGGTAGCAGAACACCAGCCGTGTCGCGAGCACCGCGGCGGCGGACACCAGGGCCACGACGAAGGCCTTGCCCGACATGGACACGGGGATGTCCGCCATCATGCCGACCATCAGGCCGTTGAACAGCATCATGCCTGTGAGCAGGGACAGTTGCCCGAACCTGGCGAGGAGGAAGGTCAGCGCGAGCGCCGCGACCATCAGGCTGATCTCCAGCCCGCGGTCATCGTGCAGCTCGGCCGCCAGCCACAGGACGGCGGCGTAGGGGAACGGCATCCACAGGATGGCTCGGCCGAGCCGCTGCCAGGTGTTCTCGGCGACGGCGAAGGCGCTCATCAGGCCCATCATCCCGCCGACCATCATGCCGATCATGGCCGGGACGTCCAGGGCGCGCGCCATTCCGTAGCCGACCGCGAGCGAGGTCACCATCGCGACGAGCGTGCGCCATCCCGCCTGGAGCTGGCCGAGGCCGGGGTCCGCCGCGAGTATCCAGTCCCAGCGGCGCCGTGGCCCGCCCACCCGGTGCGGTGCGACGGCACGCGCGGGACCTGTCGCGGGTGCGGGGCTCGTGGGGGGAGGTGCGGAGGGCGCGCGTTCCGGCGCCGTGTCCGACGGCGCGGTACCTGGGCTGATCAACTGGGCTCCGAATCCATCGCGTCGAGCAAGGTGGTGAGGGCGTTACGGGCGGCGCTCACGGCGCGCTCGGAGTCGTCGACGCCTGCGTCGAGACCGCGCAGCAGGGCCGCGGCCATGCGTCGGCGCCCACGCTCGAACAGCTCCCGGCCGGCCGGGGTGAGGGAGGCCTCCACGACGCGCCGGTCGGCGGCGCGGCGCTCCCGCGTGGCCAGGCCGCGGTCTTCGAGGCTTTGCAGGACCACGGTCACGCGGGGCTGCGCCATGCCTGTGTACGCGGCGAGCGCGGTCACCCGCCGGGGGCCGTCCTCCAGGGCGTCGAGCACGGCCACCTGGCTGCGGCTGAGCCCGAAATCACCGGTGCGGAAGAGCGTCTGCGAGAGCCGCCCGATGCCTCTGAGGAGACCCCGGGCGGCGGCTTCGATGCGCTGCTCGTCGGTGGGGCCCGCCGGGGACGGCGATTGATGCATATGGCAATTATATAGATGTCAAGAGTCGGCGCGGAACCATGCACGGGCAAAATGCCCGGACGGTGCCGGACCGGCCCCTACTGCCGGTGCAGCGCGCGCACCAGCGCCTCGACACCCTGGACCGCCTTGGACCGCGGGCAACCCACGTTGAGCCGGACCAGCCCGGGGGAGCCGTACGCCGCTCCCGGCATGATGGCCACCTTCTCCACCTCGACGAGCTCGCGCTGCAGCCGGTCGTCGTCCACGCCGAGCGGCCGCAGGTCGATCCAGGCGAGGTACCCCGCCTGCGGGGGCTCCCAGCCGAGCTGCGGGAACTCCGTGCGGAGCCGGTCCGCGACCATCGCGAGGTTGCCCGCGAGATACGCACGCAGTGCGTCCAGCCAGGGCGCGCCCTCCCTGTACGCGGCGATGTGGCCGACCAGCGACAGCACGGCGGGGGAGGAGAGACCGTCGGCCTCCTTGAGCTGTCTCAGATAGGCGTCGCGCGAGGCAGGATCACCGATGATCCCGTAACTGCCGGTCAGGGCCGGGATGTTGAACGACTTGGACGCCGAGGTGATCATGGCCCACCGGCCCTCGCCGCCGTGCCGGGACCAGGGGCGGTGGACGTGCGGCGCATAGGCCAGGTCGGAATGGATCTCATCGCTGATGACGGCCACGCCGTGCCGGGCACACAGCCGCGTCATCGAGTCCAGCTCGTCCGCGGACCAGACCCGGCCCGTCGGGTTGTGCGGAGAGCACAGCAGCAGCACGGACGTGTCCGGCAGCGCCAGGAGCCGCTCCAGCTCCGCCGGGTCGTCGATCGGGCACTCCAGGAGCCGGCGCCCGTTGGCCGCCACGGTCTTGGGGAACGCGTCGTACATGGGGGTGTGGGTGACCACACCGTCACCGGGGCGCGACCACAGCCGGAGCAGCTGCGACAACTGGTAGACGACGGAGGGTGCGTAGACGACCGACCCGGGGTCGACGGCCGTCCCGTGCCGTGTCGCGTACCAGTGGACGATCGCGGAGAGGAAGTCGTCCTGCCGCCACCGCGAATAGCCGAGCACACCGTGGTCAAGACGGCCGCGCAGCGCGGCCAGGATCTCCGGCGCCGTCTCGAAGTCCATGTCGGAGATCGTGAACGGCAGCAGATCCGGCACACCGAAGCGGTCCTCGACGTAGTCCCACTGAGTGCACCATGTGCCGTGCCGGTCCACCACGGTGTCGAAGCCGTACGGATCCGGGCCTGACGGATCCTGGCCGTGCCGGTCCCGGCCGGACGGATCCCGGCCGGACGGTGAGGTGAAAGGGGCGGTCATGGTCAGCCCACCGGGATCATGGTGGCGATGGCGTCCTTCACCGACTGGACCTGCGGCCCGATGATGACCTGCACGGTGTGACCGTCGAGCTTGATCACACCGATGGCGCCCAGCTTCTTCAGCCGCGCCTCGTCCACCTGCTCGGCGTCCTCCACGGTCATACGCAGGCGGGTGATGCAGTTGTCCAGCGACCGGATGTTGTCGCCGCCGCCGATCGCGTCGAGGATGGCGACGGCGTCGTACTTCCCCGCGACCAGCTCACGGGCGGGCTCCGCCGCCGAGGCGGGCCCGGCGCCCTCTTCCTCCTTCTCCTCGGGTTCCGCCTCGCGGCCAGGGGTCTTGAGGTCGAAACGGTTGATCGCCCAGCGGAACAGGAAGTAGTACACGGCGAACCACACCGCCGCGATCACCGGCACCAGATACCACTTGGTCGTCGACCCCTGAAGGACACCGAAGACCAGCCAGTCGATGACGTTGCCGTCCGTGTTCCCGATGAAGACCCCGAGCAGGGCCGCCGTGAGGAAGCCGAGCCCGACCAGGACCGCGTGGATGGCGTACAGCCACGGTGCGACGAACAGGAACAGGAACTCCAGCGGCTCCGTGATCCCGCCGACCACGCAGGCCACCACGCCCGACACCAGCAGGGCCTTGATCTCCGGGCGCATCTTCCTGTTCGCGCAGTGGTACATCGCGAGAGCCGCGCCCGGCAGGCCGCCCAGATAGGCCGCCATCTTGCCCTGGGAGAGGAAGTGCGTCGCGTCGGTGACGGCGCTGCTCGGGGCGCCCGCGCAGTCCAGGTGCGCGTAGAACATGTTCAGGGCCCCGGAGACGTTGTCCCCGCAGACGGCACCCGAGCCGCCGACGTCGGTGAACCGGAACATCGCCACCAGGATGTGGTGCAGCCCGATCGGCCGCAGCAGCACCTCACCCATGCCGAAGAAGAACGGCCCGAACACACCGGTGTGCCCGATGCCGCGACCGACGGCGGTGATCCAGCCGTTGAAGGTCGGCCACACCAGCGGGATGAGCAGACCGAGCACGCTCAGGACGAGAGCGGAGATGATCGGGACGAAGCGCAGCCCGCCGAAGAAGGCCAGCGCGTCAGGCATCCGCTGCGTACGAAAGCGCTGGTGGAGGAGGCTGACAACGATGCCAACGGCTACCGCTCCGAGCAGTCCCGTATCGATGGACTGCACCCCGAGCACATCGGCGATGCCGTAGTGCTCGATCGCGCCCTGGTCCTCGAAGTCGACACCCTTGGCGGTCAGATAGAAGTTCACCGCGAGATTCATGGCGGCGAAGCCGACGAAACCCGAGAACGCGGCCACGCCCTTGTCCTCGCGGGCGAGGCCCAGCGGGATCGCCATCGCGAAGAGGACGGGCAGGAAGGTGAAGGCGACCAGACCCGTGTTGGCCATCCAGGTGAAGACGAGGTGGAAGCCCTCGGCCTTCAGGAAGGGGAGGTTGTCGGTGACGGCCTCGCTGGAGAGCGAGGAGCCGATGCCCAGCATGATGCCGCAGAACGCGAGCAGGGCCACGGGGAGCATGAACGTCTTGCCGAGCCCCTGGAGGAATTCCCAGAGTGCGGCCTTGGTCTTCTGCATATGTACGGAACTTTCGAGCCTGGGGGACGGACCCGGGCGCTCGCCGTGGCGATGCGGGGACCCACGGGTGATCGCGCGGCGGAAGGTGGGGCCGTTCCGCCGCACCGGATCACATCACAGCCGGTCGACGGCTGTCCATGGAGGCAGGGACGCCGGCCCGCCGGGCGCGGACCGCCCCGCTGCCGCACGCCGTGGGCACGCCGTGACGTACGCCACCTGTCCGGATCCGCCTCGGGTGTTTGCCGACACGTTGCCGGGTAAGGGGCCCATTGATCACCGGTGCTGACCATCCGGTGGATAGGGTGCACAAACTACCGACTCAGGAGGTTCGATGTCCTCGAAGCGACGTCGCAAGAAGAAGGCCCGCCGCAAGAACGGCGCGAACCACGGCAGCCGTCCCCAGACCTGAGGACGCGCCGACAGGACCGGGAGGTGGCAGATGCCGCCTCCCGGACGCGTTTCCGGCCCAGGCCGGCGCGTCGAGCTCATGGGCGCATGCGTCCGTCATGTCGCGGCAGTACGGCGTTCACCCGGCCGCCCCATGATGCGGAGGCACTCGACCGACGACATGTCTCGACCTGAACCGGTGACTGACCTCATGCAGAAACGAACCACTGCCACTGCTCTGGCGCTTGCCGCATCCGTGCTGCTGACGGCGGCCCTGCCCGCACAGGCAAAGGCCGGCTCACCCGGCTTCTACGGTACGAAGACCACGTACGCCCCGCAGCAGGACCTCCGGACGTACGAGCAGGCACCCGAGGGGTTCGCCCCCGTGTTCACCGAGACGGTCTCCCGCCACGGCTCCCGCGCGGCCTCCGACAGCGAGGACGGCGACCTGATCCTGGCCCTGTGGGAGAAGGCCAGGAGCGAGGGTCAACTCACCCGCACCGGTGAGGGGTTCGGCAGCGAGGTCAGGTCGCTGCTCGCCGCCATGGACAGGATCGGGTACGGACAGCTCGGCGGCCGGGGCGAGCGCGAGATGCGGGACACCGCCGCCCGGCTGCGGCAGCGGCTCCCCGGCCTCTTCTCGAAGATCGTGGACGATTCCGAACGGATCGACGTCGTCGACTCGGGCAAGGACCGCGCGGTCGACAGCGGCACGCTCTTCGCCGAGGCCCTGGCCGAGGGCGACCCGGCCGTCGGGCCGCTCATCTCTCCGGCCAGGACCGACCCCGACCTGCTTTACTTCCACAAGTCGGCCGGCGGCGAGGAGTACCGGGACTACGTCGAGAACGACGAACGACTCGCGGCCACTCTCGACGCGATCATCGAGCAGCCCGCCACGCACACCGCCGCCCGTGGCGTCCTGAAGAAGATCTTCAAGCCTGCCTTCGTCAAGCGGGTCTCGGCGGGCGAGTTCGCCTCCATCGGTACCGAGGTGGAGGCCGCGCAGGCCGTCCACGCCCTCTACGCCATCGCGCCCGCCATGGCGGACGAGGGCGCGTGGAACATGAAGCGCTACATCGCACCCCGTGACGCGCGGTGGTTCGCCTACCTCGGCGACGCGGAGGACTTCTACGAGAAGGGGCCGGGCTTCACCGGCAGCGACATCACGTACAAGATGGCGGGCGTGCTCCTGGACGACTTCTTCGAGAAGATCGAGGCGAAGCGCGCCGGAACCAGCGATGTGGGCGCGGAGCTGCGCTTCACGCATGCCGAGGAGATCATCCCGCTGGCGGCGCTGATGGGGTTGCCCGGCAGCACGAAGCAGGTCTCACCGGCCAGGCCGTTCACCTACGCCGGCAACCCATGGCGCGGGTCATCGGTCGCGCCCATGGCCGCGAACATCCAGTGGGACCTGTTCCGCAAGGGGAACCGGTACCTGGTGCGGATGCTTTACAACGAGAAGCAGACCGCTTTCAAGCAGGGCTGCGAGCCGGTGGCGAAGGGCAGTTACTTCTACGATGTCGACGAGCTGGAGCGGTGCTTCGACCGCACCACGCCCTGACTTCGTGTCGGACGCCGTCGGCCGCGTACTCCGGGTGCGTCCCACCGCGGTGGGACGCACCCCCGAGGTCAGGTGAGCAGCTGATTGCGGTGGGACGCACGCCGGGCCGCGGCGAGCAGGGCGTGGATCTGGGGGCCTGCCTGGTCGAGCCGGGCGACGGGCTTGGCGAACGGCAGGCGCACGTCGCGGTGGGTGCCCGGGTACTCGAGGCGCAGCGTCACGCCGTAGCGGTCCATCCCCAGCGGGAGGACGCGCGTCACGCCCTTCTCCGGCTGCGGCTGCACGAGACGCAGGAGCAGGGGGACGAGCTCACCGTGGTCGTCCACGAGGTGCGTCAGCATCGCCGCCTCGCTGGTGGCGATGGGATCGGGGTCGGTCTCCTGGAGCGTGTCCAGCGTGACGAACGAGCGGCCGCCGTGGTCCTCGAAGACCGCCTGGCCGAACTCCATGCAGGTGCTCTCCTCGGCGTCCGTGCTGT
This sequence comes from Streptomyces sp. NBC_01012, assembly GCF_045162755.1. Lineage (NCBI taxonomy): Bacteria > Bacillati > Actinomycetota > Actinomycetes > Kitasatosporales > Streptomycetaceae > Streptomyces > Streptomyces sp. NBC_01012. Next base: position 7,165,806 of record NZ_CP108688.1, read on the forward strand.
ACGGGGCCGCCAGCAGCCCGGTCACCGTGACGCGGGCGCGCGTGCGGTCGCGCACGGGGGTCGGCGCGATGTCGGTGAACTCCAGCCGGACGGGGATGCGGGGGCCCGGTTGGGGAGTGCCGGACTCGGACGGTTCGTGCAGGTGGATGTGGCCCATCGCGGCCGTGCCGTCGAGGCGGTGCACCTCGACGGGGTCGAGCCCGTCGCACACCACCGTCATCGAGTGGGCCGCGGTCAGGATGGACAGCACGCGTTCGGCGGGGGTGGGCTGTGTGACGCGGGAGTTGAAAGGACGCATCCAAGTTCTCCAGAGGAGCGGGCGGGGAGACCTCATTACAGCTACTTAGGTATGCCTAACCTAACCCATCATGCGGAGATCGGGTAGCACCGCGTCGCACCCGACGGGTGCGGGAATGGACGGACGGGCCGTCATCGGCGCGTCCTTCGCGCCCCGTTCCCTGCCGGGGGCCCGTGCTGTGACGCGTTGCCGGGACTTGATGGACTGGGCGGATGAAGATTCTCTCGCCCCGTGTCCTGCGGACTCTGGAACGATTCAACGCCGCATATCCCTGGGACCACAACGCCCACTACCACCCGTGGATCCTTCGGCAGCTGCCAAGACGCTTCGGCAGCGCCCTGGACGCCGGCGCGGGGAGCGGTGATCTGGCGAGGCACCTGGCGGGACGTGGGACGGCCGTGACGGCGATCGACTCCGATCCGGTGATCACCGTCCGGGCTCGGGAGCTGACCCCCGCCACGCTGCCTGTGACCTTCACCGTCGCGGAGCTGCCGAACGGGTTCCCGGCCGGCTCCTACGACGTCATCACCTGCGTCGCCACGATCCACCATCTGCCCTTCACCGCGGCGCTCACCGCGTTCCGGCGCGGTCTGGCTCCCGGGGGGACCTTGGTCGTCCTCGGGCTGTACCGCGCACGGACCCCCGTCGATCACCTTCTCGGCGCGGTCGCCGTTCCTGCCAACGCCGCGACGGGCTGGCTGAAGAACAGGGGCCGCCCCTCCGCCCGGCCCGTCTCCATGACGGCCCGTACCCGCACCGAGGAGATGACCTTCGACGAGATCGTGAGGGCGGCCGGTGACGTACTCCCCGGCGCGAGACTGCGGCGACGGCTGTTCTGGCGCTACTCGCTGGTCTGGCGGTCACCGGCCGGCCGTTGATCTCACGACCGGGTCCGCTGCCCGCCGGAGAGGGCGGGGGAGTCGGCGAGGCCGGCGGAGGTGACGACGTCGGCGTCGGTGGCCGCGCGGACCCGGGCGAGGGTCACGCCGGGCGCGAGTTCGACGACCGTCAGGCTGGGCGGGGTGACGTCGAACACCCCGAGGTCGGTGATGACGCGGTTGACGCACGCCCTGCCCGTGAGCGGAAGCGTGCAGTCGCGCACGATCTTCGGGCCGCCGTCCTTGGCGGTGTGGTCCATCAGCACGATCACCTGCCGGGCACCGTGCACCAGATCCATCGCCCCGCCCATGCCCTTGATCATCTTGCCGGGCACGGTCCAGTTGGCGAGGTCGCCGCCGGTCGAGACCTGGAGGCCGCCGAGGATCGCGGTGTCCAGGTGTCCGCCCCGGATCATGCCGAAGGACAGTGCCGAGTCGAAGAACGAGGCGCCCGGCCTCAGCGTGACCGTCTCCTTGCCCGCGTTGATGAGATCCGGATCGATCGCACCGGCGTGGGGGTAGGGGCCGACACCGAGTATCCCGTTCTCGGAGTGCAGGACGACGTCGACGCCGTCCGGGATGTGGTTGGGCACCAGCGTGGGCAGGCCGATACCGAGGTTGACGTAGGAGCCGTCGGTCAGTTCGGCCGCGGCACGGGCTGCCATGTCGTCACGGTTCCAGGGCATCAGCGCACCGTCACTTTCTCGACCGACTTGTCCGCTGCCTGCTCGGGGGTGAGCGGCAGCACCCGCTGGACGAAGACACCGGGCAGGTGCACCTCGTCCGGATGCAGCGTGCCGTCGACCAGTTCTTCGACCTCCGCGACGGTGACGCCGCCGGCCATCGCGGCCAGAGGGTTGAAGTTGCGCGCGGAGCGGTGGAAGACGAGGTTGCCGTACCGGTCACCCCGTACGGCGCGCACCAGTGCGAAGTCCGTGGTGACCGACTCCTCCAGCACATAGGTGCGGTCCCCGAAGGCGCGCTGCTCCTTGGGCGGAGAGGCCACCGCCACCGTGCCCTCGGCGGTGTACCTCCACGGCAGGCCACCGTCCGCGACCTGCGTGCCGACGCCTGCGGGTGTGTAGAACGCAGGGATGCCGCAGCCGCCGGCACGGAGCCGTTCCGACAGCGTGCCCTGAGGGATCAGCTCCACCTCCAGTTCACCGCCCAGGTACTGGCGGGCGAACTCCTTGTTCTCACCGACGTACGAGGCCGTCACCCGGCTGATCCGGCCGTCGGCGAGCAGGACACCCAGGCCGTGGCCGTCGGTGCCACAGTTGTTGGACACCACCCGCAGCCCGTCCGCACCGCTCTCGTGCAGGGCGCCCAGCAGCGCCGTGGGAATGCCGCACAGGCCGAAGCCGCCGACCGCGAGCGAGGCGCCGCCGCCGATGTCGGCCACCGCCTCCCGCGCACTGGCGATCACCTTGTCCATGTCCTCAGCCCTCCAGCCCGGCGTCGGGGCCGGCGACGATCCGGCCCCGGACCTCGCCGAAACCGATGCGGGTACCGTCCGGTCCCGGCGCCGTCGCCGTGATGGTGACCTCGTCACCGTCCTCAAGGAACGTACGGCTGGAACCATCGGGCAGTTCCACGGGCTCCCGGCCGTTCGAGGTGAGCTCCATCAGACAGCCGCGCTCCTGTTCGCCCGGTCCGCTGACCGTTCCCGACGCGTAGAAGTCACCCGTGCGCAGGGAGGCACCATTGACCGTCATGTGCGCCAGCATCTGCGCCGGCGTCCAGTACATCGAGGTGAACGAAGGGCGGGAGACGACCTGGCCGTTGAGCCGGACCTCCAGTGCGAGATCGAGACCCCAGTTCTCGCCGTCACGCAGATACGGCCGTAGTTCCTCGGTGCGATCCGGCGGAGCGGTACGGGCCGCCTCCAGCGCGTCCAGCGGCACGATCCACGGTGACACCGACGTGGCGAACGACTTGGCGAGGAACGGGCCGAGCGGCACGTACTCCCAGGCCTGGAGGTCACGGGCGCTCCAGTCGTTGACCAGACACACGCCGAACACATGGTCGGCGAAGTCGTCGACGCCGACCCGGGTGCCCTGCCGGGACGGGGTGCCGACGACGAAGCCGACCTCGGCCTCGATGTCGAGCCGCAGGGACGGACCGAACGGCGGGTCGCCACCGTCCGCGGGCCTGGTCTGCCCCCACGGCCTGACCACGTCCGTGCCGGAGACCACGAGCGTCCCGGCCCTGCCGTGGTAGCCGATCGGCAGGTGCTTCCACTGCGGGGTCAGCGGTTCCTGACCAGGGCGCAGGATCCGGCCGATGTTCGCCGCGTGGTGCTCGGAGGCGTAGAAGTCGACATAGTCGGCCGGTTCGAACGGCAGGAGCATCCGCACCCGGTCGGCACGGTGCAGCGCGGGTTCCACCGAGTCCCGTCGGCCGGCGTCGGTGAGCAGGTCGATGACGAGCGCGCGGACCTCGCGCCAGCGGGCGCGGCCCTGAGCCAGGAACGCGTTCAGGCTGGGACGTGCGAACGTGCTGTCGTCCAGCGCCCTGGCCAGGTCCAGGACATGGTCGCCGATGGCGACACCGACCCGGGGCGCGCCGCCCTCCGGGGCGAACACACCGTAGGGAAGGGTGTGCGAGGTGAACGGCGAGCCGTCGGGCACCGGGACCCAGCTGGGGGAAGTCATCGCGGAGCAGTCCTTTCAGGGGGCGTCGAGGAGAGTGCGGGCCTCGGACACCGGTGTACTGGTGGAGCAGGAGCCGTAGGAGAGGAACAGGGCGCGGGCGGCGGTTCGCGCCGGTCCGGGCAACGCGCCCAGGGCTTCGGCCAGGACGTCGCCCGAGGTCGTCTCCAGCGCACGCAGCACCGCCGCCGGGTTCACGGGCCCGGTCGCGGCCAGCGCGGCGGCCAGCAGGAGATTCAGATAACCGTGGTGCGTCAACCCGGTCGATCGGTCCCGGTGCCGTACCGCGTGGTGCAGTCCGGCGGTCGCCTTGAACGGGACGCAGGACCGCGCGCACACCGTGACGAAGTGCGCGACCTCGGCGGGGGAGGGGAACAGCTCGGCCCGTACGCCGCCGCAGCGCAGCTTGGCGCCCACGCCGGGTGCGCCGACGTCGGTCACCGCATCGAGCAGGGCGTCGATGTCCGACGGGGAGGCCGGCTCGAGGAACAGCGGCACCCCGGTATCGGCGGTGGCGGCCAGTACGGCGGGTAGCGCCGACGCCGGATCCTCGCCGAACACGGCGAGCGGTGCCTCCACCAGCGCGGTCTCCAGACGGGTGTCGGCGGCCACGGTGGCCAGCGCATCGCCCAGCCTGCCGCCGGGATCGCCCGGCCCGGCGGCGTCCGCGATCAGGCCGAGCCGCAGCCGGTCGTCCGGCCGTAGTTCGGACCGGACCTCCTCCAGCCGTCCGACCGGGACGAGGAACCGCAGGGCGTGCATCGGATGACCGGCGGCCAGGTCCCGGCGGTGCCGGGCCACCGCATCGGCCGGCGGCAGGGCGGTCGGCGGGAACAGACCCGCGTCGTCGACGAGCCCGGCGAGCAGTGTGTTCACGAGGCCGGCCCCCGGCCCGCCCAGGTCCAGGCGTAGCCCGGGTCCTCGGCGGCGAGCGCGCCCTCACCCAGCTCCAGCGGGCGGAAGGTGTCGACCATGACGGCCAGTTCGTCGAAGAACTCGGCGCCGATGGACCGCTCGTAGGCGCCGGGCTGAGGTCCGTGCGCGTGCCCGCCCGGGTGCAGGGAGACGGAACCCTGCCCGATGCCGGAGCCCTTACGGGCCTCGTAGTCGCCCCCGCAGTAGAACATCACCTCGTCGCTGTCCACGTTGGAGTGGTAGTACGGCACCGGGACGGCCAGCGGGTGGTAATCCACCTTGCGGGGGACGAAGTTGCAGATCACGAAGTTGTCGCCCTCGAAGACCTGGTGCGCGGGCGGCGGCTGGTGCACGCGCCCGGTCAGCGGCTCGAAGTCGTGGACGCTGAAGGTGTACGGGTACAGGCAGCCGTCCCAGCCGACCACGTCGAAGGGATGCGTGGCCTGGGTGAAGACGGTGCCCAGCACCTCGCCCCGCGGCCCGCGGTGCTTGACGTACACGTCCACGTCCGTGCCGGTGGCCGACAGCGGTTCGGCGGGGCCGTGCAGGTCGCGCTCGCAGAACGGGGCGTGTTCCAGCAACTGCCCGTTACGGGAGAGGTAGCGGCGGGCCGGCGAGATGTGTGAGTTGGCCTCCATGCAGTACAGCCTCAGAGGCTCGTCGCCTTCGGGCAGCCACCGGTGGGTGGTGGCCCGGGGCAGCAGTACGTAGTCCCCGGCGCGGGCGGTCAGCTTTCCGAACACGGTCTCCACCACGGCCGTACCGGCCTCGACGTATACGCATTCGTCGCCGATGCCGTTGCGGTAGAGCGGCGAGACGGCGCCGGCGACGACGTAGGAGATGCGTACGTCGCCGTTGCCGAGCAGCATCCGTCGCCCGGTCACCGCGTCGGTGTCGCGCCCGTCGTCACCCGGCCACAGCTCGTGCGGCTTCAGATGCCTCGGCTTCAAGGGATGGTTGGCGACCGTCTCCTGGCCGGACAGCCGCCACGGACGGGAGTCCGTGATGGCGGACGGGATCTCGCGGTGGTAGAGCAGCGAGGAGTCGGAGGAGAACCCCTCCTCGCCCATGAGCTCCTCGAAGCGCAGACGGCCCCCCGCGTCACGGTGCTGGGTGTGCCGCTTGGGAGGGATGTCTCCGACACTGCGGTAGTACGGCATGGCTGTTCCTTGCGTCGTGGTGGCGTGACGTCGTCCGGGCGGGTCAGACGCCCGCGGTGGTGCGAGGCCCGAGGGCATCGTCGGGCTGACGTTCCCGGGGGACCTTCAGGAAGGCGAGCATCACGGCGCACACCACGAGACAGGCGATGGGGAAGTACAGGCCGACGGTGACATCGTCCGCCGTGGCGTTCTTGCCGATGATGTACGGGCTGAAGAAACCGCCCAGCGCCGCGATCGAGTTGATGCCCGCCAGGCCGACGGCGGTCTGCTCGCGCGGCAGGATGCGCGCCGCGAGCGCCCAGTACGGCGCCATGTAACCGAGCACGCCGACGGCGACCAGCGACAGACAGACCATCGCGGGCACCGGTTCGTGCCGGAAGGCGATCGTGCCGGCCAGGCCGACCGCACCCAGCAGCATCAGGCCGATGATGTGGAAGCGACGCTCGCCCGTGCGGTCGGAGTTGCGCGCCACCAGCAGCATGGCGACCGCGCCCACCAGGTAGGGGATGGTGCCGAGCAGCCCGATGTTGGTGGCCGAGTACGACGGATCGAGCTGCTGGACGATCTTCGGCAGGAAGAAGGAGAAACCGTACAGACCGCACGCGGCGAAGAAGTTGGCGAACGCGAGGTAGAGCACCCTGCCGCTCTTCATCGCCCGCAGCTGGTCGCGGACGGTCTCCTTGCGGGCCGAGCCCGCCGTGTACTCCTTGTCGATCTCCTTCTGCAGCCAGCGGCTCTCGTCCGACGTCAGGAACCGGGCGTCGGACGGCCGGTCAGGCAGCCAGATCAGCGTGACCAGGCCGATCAGCACCGCGGGCGCGCCCTGGAGGATGAACACCCAGCGCCAGCCGCTCATCCCCAGCCAGTCGACGTGGTCGAGGATCCACCCGCCGGTCATGGAACCGAGGATCATCGCGACCGGCTGCGCCAGCGCCAGCAGTGCGATGGCACGGCCCCGCTCCCGGCCGCGGTACCAGAACGTCAGGTACAGCAGGAGACCGGGGAAGAGCCCGGCCTCCGCGATACCCAGGGCGATGCGCGCGACGTACAGATGGGTGACGGTGTGGACGAAGCCGGTGACCGCCGTGACCAGACCCCAGCTGATGGCGATCCTGGCCAGCCACAGACGGGCCCCGACCTTCTTCAGCATCATGTTGCTGGGAATCTCCAGCAACACGTAGGCCAGGAAGAAGATCGCGGCGACCGCGCCGAACGTGGCCGTGGTGATGCCCAGTTCGTGCTCTATGCCCAGCTGGGCATAGCTGATGTTGGACCGGTCCATGTAGTTGAACACGTACAACAGGCCCACGATGGGGAAGATCCGGTACGAGACCTTCCGGGTGACTCTGCTGCCCAGGGCGGTGTCCTCGGCGTTGAGGTGCGCTCCCATGACTGCTCCTGAGGGGATTGAGGGGAGGGGGAGAGGGTCAGCGTCCGCGGGCCGCGTTACGGCCTGCGAGGCGCCCCATGGTGAGGGCGTTGGCGATGGCGTTGCCGCCCCCGACGTAGCGCATGCCGAGAACTCCGCCCCCGGCCTCACCCGCGGCGAACAGCCCGGGCACGGTCGTACCGGTGCGGTCCAGGACGGCGGCGTCCCGGTCGATCTCCAGACCGGTATGGGTGCACACCAGCTCGGTGGGCAGCACCCGGGCGGCGTGGAACGGTGCGGCGGCCAGGGGCTCGGGTGCCTGCGGGGAACCCTTCGCGGCGAGCGACTCCTCGCGCAGGAAGTCCGGGTCCTGCCCGGTCGTGGCGAGGCCGGCGTTCCACCGCGCGACCGTGGCGGTCAGCGCGTCGGCCGGTACGTCCATGGCGGCGGCCAGTTCACCCAGGGAGCCGGCGCTCAGCAGCCGCCCGGCGCGCACCTCGTCGGCGATGCGCTCGGGCGTCCAGTCCGCGTACCCGGCCGGCAGCCCCAGCCTGGCCTTCTCGTCGAACACCGCCCACACGGGACCGTCCTGGGCGAGGATGATGCCGCTGGAGACGGCGTACGAGGCGTCCTCGTCCATGAAGCGCCGCCCGGCACCGTTGACGTACACCCGGGACTTCGGCGGGAACCCGGCCTGCCAGTGGTGGTACCGCTGGAAGTAGGCGGTCGGCAGCATCAAGCCCCAGCCCTGCCCGGTGAGCGCGCTGCCGGTCTGCTCCGCGAAACCCAGGTGGTCGCCGCGGCTGCCCGGGGCGGCCACCACGAACAGCGCCTCGCCCGCGGCGCGCGCCTGCGGGTAGTGACGGTCGAGCAGCTCCGGACTGCGGGCGAAGCCACCGCTGGCCACGACCACCGCACCGGCCCGGACCTCGATGCCGTCGGCGACCACACCGGTGACCCGGCCCTCCTCGAACAGCAGTCGCTCCACCCGGGTGTCGAGGACGGCCTCGACACCGCGCTCGCGCCGTGCCCGGTCGAGCACCTGCACCAGGCCGTAGCCCTGGTCGCGTGGCACATGTCCGCGCCAGACGTCCTCCACTCCGGCCCGGCACAGGCCCGGGGTGTGCGCGTCGGGCGACACGGCGGCCGGGACGTCCAGGCCCAGGCCCAGCATCCACTCCAGGGTGGGACCCGCGGCGGCACAGAACGCCCGGATCAGACCCGGCTTGAGCTGCCACTGGTTGAGGTCCATGTAGTGCTGGAAGTGACGCTCGGCGGTGTCCTCCACGTCCAGGCCGCGCTGCACACTGGTCCCGGCCGCGGTGAACATGCCCGCGGACAGCTGGGTGGAGCCGCCCAGCTCGCGTTCGGACTCGAAGAGCGCGACCTGTGCGCCGTCCTCGGCGGCGGCCACCGCCGCGGCCAGGCCCGCCCCGCCGCCGCCCACCACGATCACGTCGAGCGCGTCGAAGTCGGTCATCACAGTGCTCCTTCGGCGTCGTCGAGGATGCGGTGGTACAGCCCGTTGGAGACCAGGCCGCCGTCGAGGGTCAGCTCGCCGCCGGTCATGTAGGAGCTGCGGTCGGACAGCAGGAACAGCACCGCGTCGGTGACCTCGTCCACCTCGCCGAGCCGTCCGGCGGGGACGCTGCGCAGCGCCGACTCCACGAAGGTGTCCGACCCGGCGAGCAGTCCGGTGCCGACCAGCCCCGGATGCAGGGAGTTGACCCGGATCCGCCAGGCGGCCAGCTCACCGGCCGCGGACTTGGACAGCCCGGTCAGACCCCACTTGCTCGCCGAGTACGAGGGCGAGAAGTAGCCGATCTGTCCGGAGATCGAGGAGATGTTGACGATGGAACCGCCGCCGCTGTCGCGCATGAGGGGCGCGACGGCCTGCATGCCGTGGAACGGGCCGTGGAGATTGATCCGCAGGACCCGGTCCCACACCTCTTCCGTGGTGTCCATGAACCGCAGCCTGCGGGAGACACCCGCGTTGTTGACCAGCCCGTCCAGACGGCCGTCGGCGCTCCGTACGGCGTCCACGACCGCGCGCCAGCCGGCCGGGTCCGTGACGTCCAGGGTGTGCGCGGTGGCCCGGCCGCCCGCCTCGGTGATCTCCCGCACCAGGGGTGCGCAGTCGGCGATGTCGGCGAGGTGCACATGGCTGCCGCGGCGGGCCAGGGCGCGGGCGTGCTCGGCGCCCATCCCGGCCGCGGCCCCCGTGATCAGCACGACCGACGGGTAGCGCACCGTCTCGCGGTGCCCGCCGGACAGGTCGGCCGCCGGCGCGGGAGTCAGCGGGTTCGCCTCCGGGCCTGCCGGAGTCGGCTCAGACATGGCGGGAGCCACCGTCCACCGCGATGCCGTGCCCGGTCACGTAGCGGGCGCTGTCGGAGAGCAGGAACAGCAGCACGCCCAGCACCTCCTGCGGCGAACCGAGGCGGTGCAGCGGCACACTGTCCAGCGCGTGCTTCAGCGCGGCCGGGTCCTCCCGCACCCACCGGGTCATCTCGGTGTCGATGTAACCGGGCGCGATCGAGTTGACCCGCAGCCCCTGGTCACCGAGTTCCACGGCCAGCGACTCGGTCAGATGGGCCACCGACGCCTTGGACGCGCAGTACGCGGCCCGCCCCTTGCGCACCCGGACCGCGGACACCGACGACATGTTGACGATCGCGCCGCCGGGCAGCATGTGCCGTGCGGCGGCCTGCGAACCGAACAGCACGCCCTGCACGTTGACCTTCAGTACGGCGTCGATCTGCTCGGGCGGGATGTCCCCCACGAAGGCGTGCGGAAAGATGCCGGCGTTGTTGATCCAGTGGTCCAGGCGGCCGAACTCGCTGTGCGCGAGCCGGGCCAGCTCCTCGTGCGCCGCCGCATCGACGACGTCCACGGAGGCCGGGACGACCCGTCCACGGGTCGAGTCCAGGGGCAGCACGTCCTGCTGTGCGTTGATCTCCCCCGCGGTCGCCTTCATCGCGTCGAGGTCGATGTCAGCGGCGATGACGTTCACCCCGCGCAGTGCCAGGCCCTCGCTGAAGACGGCGCCCATGCCCCGGGCGGCGCCGGTGACGACAGCGGTGGTGCCGGCCAGTTCGGGATACACGGCGGTGGGCTGCCTGCCGACCACACGTCCAGGCCCTTCGGCGCCGGTGACCTGCGGGTATGCGGTGTTGTCGCTCATCGGTGGTTCCGTTTTCCTTCGTCGTTGAAGAGTGCTCGTCGAGATGCGGTGGGGGATGCGGGAACGCGGTCCCGGCATCGGCGACGGTCAGGAGGAGGTGGTCCGCAGGGTCGTGAAGGGGATCAGGACGGTGTGTCGCCGCCCGTGTCGTCCCGGCGCACCACGCGGGAGGCGACTCGCCAGCGATCCCCGTCACGGACGACCTGATCGGTGAGGGTGGTGAACCGCTCGATGCGGGGCGTGCCACCCCGGGGTGTCGCGACGATCTGCAGGTACGCCGCCACCCGTAGCCCTGCGTCCCCGTCGTCGCCGGTCACGGCCACGTTCCCGACCACGTGCCGTCGCACCGTGCCCTCGGCGGCACAGCCCGCGGCGAACCGCTCGGCGAACGAGGTCAGCGCGGCCGTGCCGGTCACCGGCTCCGGGTAGGTGGGGGAGTCGAAGGTGCCGTCCGCGGTGAAGGTGTCGGCCCATTCCGAGGCGAGGCCTCCGTCGATGAGATGGCTCTGGAGGTGATAGAGCTGCTGGATTCCGGCCAGTTGGACACTGACGGGAAGCGCGGGCGTGCTGGGGTCCATGCGGGCGTCCCTTCGGCTCGTGCCCCGCTCCGGCGGTTGTCCCGAGATCCGGAGGGGAGCTTGCCGCACGGCGAGTGAGCGTGCGATAATCGCACTCACTGTGCGAATAATGCGAGCATAGGCAACGTGGCTGAAACCCGTCAAGGGATGGATTCATGAACACACCACCGACCCGGTCGGTCCCCGCGCTCGACACCGGCATGTCGAAGACGCTCCACCATGGACTGCTGATCCTCAGGGTGCTGGCGGAGCGCCCGCAGGGCCTCACCGTCAGCGAGCTGGCGGATGCCGTGGAAGTGCACCGCACGGTCGCGCACCGCCTGGTGCGGACCCTGGAGGCGCATCAGCTCTGCCGCCGTGACCACCGGCGTCGCATCGTGCTGGACACGGGCCTGGTCGCTCTGGCCGAACCCGTCCAGCAGGATCTGCGCACGCTGGCGGGCCCGGTGCTGGACGAGCTGGCGGAGGCCACCCGCGCCACCGCGCACCTGCTGGTCAGGGAGGGCCCGTCCGAGATGCGGGCGCTCGTGGTGGTGGAACCGCGCGAAGCCCTGGTGCATGTGTCGTTCCGGCCGGGTCAGACCCATCCCATCGAGCAGGGGTCGGGCGGCCTGGCCCTGCTCGGCCACGGCCCGTACCGCGAGGGCGAGCGCGCGGAGGTCACCGAGGCCCGCGCCAAGGGGTACGCCGTCACCAGGGGCGAGGTCATTCCGGCCGTGACCGGGATCTCCGCCGCGGTGCCCTCCCGGGGCGGCGAGGCGACCGTCAGTATCGGCGTCTCGGTCTTCGACATGACCGGCCTCGACGCGCTGGGCGAGACCGTCGTCCGCTCCGCCGCGCGGCTGGGGGAACTCCTCGACTGATCTGGGGTCGTACGGGGTGGGGCGGGTGGGCGCGAGCAGGGCCGTCGCGGGATTGATACGTTTCAACTCCTAGTCAGGGCGCCCCGGCGCTGTCTAGTCTCACGGGCGTGGAACCTTCAGGAAGGTGCGCTTGATGACGGACGACGTTGCCCCCGACGTGCCCGACGTGCCCGACGGGGCGCAGGCCCGGGTGCGGCGGCGGCCCACCCGGGTCGGGCTGGTGTCCGGCGGGCTCGGTGCGTACTGGCCGCAGTTCCCCGGCCTCCTCGACCAGTTGCGGGATTCGGCGCGGTTCGTCACCGGGCGGTTCGAGGAGATGGGCTGCGAGGTGGTCGACGCCGGCTTCATCTCCGATCCGCAGGAGGCCGCCAGGGCCGCGGAGGAGCTGCGCAGGGCCGACTGCGACATCGTCGTCACGTTCCTGACGACCTATCTGACCGCCTCGATGGTGCTGCCGGTCGCCCAGCGCACCCACACGCCCGTCCTGGTCATCGACCTCCAGCCGACCGAGGCGATGGACCACCCGAACACCGACACGGGCCGGTGGCTGGCCTACTGCGGGCAGTGCCCGCTCCCCGAGGTCGCCAACGTGTTCCGGCGCAGTGGCATCCCCTTCCGTTCGGTCTCGGGCCATCTGCGCGACGAGAACGCCTGGACACGGATCGGCCGGTGGATCTCTGCGGCGGGCGTGCGCGGTGCGACGCGCCACGGGCGGCACGGTCTGATGGGGCACCTGTATCCCGGCATGCTGGACGTCTCCACCGACATGACCCTGGTGTCCGGGCAGCTCGGTGGGCATGTGGAGGTGCTGGAGTTCGACGACCTGCGCGTCAGGGTCGCCGCCGTGACCGACGAGCAGGCCGCCGAACGTGTCGCCCTGGCCCGGAAGGTCTTCACTCTCGACGGCTCCGTGAACGAGGCGGACCTCGACTGGGCCGCCAGGGTCTCCGTGGGACTCGACCGCCTGGTGGAGGACTTCGGCCTCGACAGCCTCGCGTACTACCACCGTGGGCTCGACGGCGAGATCCATGAGCGGCTCGGCGCGGGCATGATCCTCGGCGCCTCCCTGCTGACCGCCCGGGGCATCCCGGTCGCGGGTGAGTACGAACTCCGCACCAGCCTGGCCATGCTGATCGCCGACACGCTCGGCGCCGGCGGTTCGTTCACCGAGCTCCAGGCGCTCAACTTCCGTGACGGGGTGGTCGAGATGGGACACGACGGGCCGGCCCACCTCGCCATCTCGTCCGACGGCCCGCTCCTTCGGGGACTCGGCGTCTACCACGGCAAGCGCGGCTGGGGAGTCAGCGTGGAGTCCGATGTGCGGCACGGGCCGGTCACCACCTTCGGCATCGGCCAGGAGGCGGACGGCACCTTCTGCTTCATCGTCTCCGAGGGTGAGGTCGTACCCGGACCCCTGCTGGAGATCGGCAACACCACCTCGCGCGTCGACTTCGGCTTCGACCCGGGGGAGTGGACGGACGCCTGGTCCGCGACCGGAATCGGCCACCACTGGGCCCTCTGCACGGGCCACCGCGCCAAGGACTTCAAGGCCGCGGCCGACCTGCTCGGCCTACCCTTCCGCAGGGTCGACGGCCCCGGCGAGCTGTGAGGCCGGCCCGGTCACGGAGGCCGTGGCACACCGCCGGTGCTACGGCTGGTGCGCGGCTTCCGGTCGCGCAGCCGACCCCGGCTGCGCAGGGGTGACGGTGTAGCGCCAGAACGGTCGTACGAGCAGTGCGCCGGCGATGACGACGACCATGCAGAGCAGCGCACTGCCTGTCCACGCGACACCCAGGCCGGTGGCCGACGCCATGGCCCCGGCACGCAGGTCCCCGAGGCGTGGGCCGCCGGCGACGACGACGGTGAAGACACCTTGCAGACGGCCCCGCATGGCGTCGGGTGCGTAGGTCTGCAGAATCGTCTGGCGGTAGACCGAGCTGACGAGGTCCGCCGCTCCGGCGGCGGCCAGCAGGACCGCGGCGGCGAGCAGTTGATGGACGGTGCCCGCGAGTGCGATGGCCGCTGCCCAGGCGGTGACGGCGACGGCCAGCGCCCTGCCCTGGCGGCGCACACGTCCGATCCAGCCGCTGAACAGTCCCGCCGCGACCGACCCGATGGCGATGGCCGAGTACAGCAGGCCCACTCCTCCGCCGTAGCGCAGCTGTGCCGCCGCGGGGAACAGGGCGGTCGGCATGGCCAACGTCATCGCCGCGATGTCGACCGCGAAGGACATCCAGAGCACGGGGGCGGCGGCGATGAACCGCAGCCCGTCGAAGACCGAGCGAAGGCCCCCGACCACGGCCCCCGAGCCGGTCGGCATGACCGAAGGCAGGCGGAACGCCGAGTACAGGAGGAGGGAGAAGAGCACGGCATCGGCGCCGTACGCCCAGCAGTAGCCGTTCGGCAGCGAGATCAGTACGCCCGCGACGAGGGGCCCGGCGACCTGCCCGACATTGCCGACGGTGAAGTACAGGGTGTTCGCGGCGGGTATCAGGGGGGCGGGAACGATACGGGGAATGATCGCGCCCCGGGCGGCGGACGACACGGCGAAGGCACCGGCCTGTACGGCGACGAGGGCGAGGATGAGAGGCACCGACCGCAGATCGGCCAGCGCCTGGAACAGCAGGGCGAGTGTGACCGCCCAGGTGACGGAAGCCGACGCCAGGTAGAGCGTCCGGCGGTCGAACCGGTCGGCGATCGCGCCGCCGTACAGCCCGAAGACCACGAGCGGTACGAGGCCCGCGAGCCCGGTCAGCCCCACGGCGAGCGACGACCGCGTCAGCGCGTACACCTGCACCGGGATGGTGACGCCCGTGACCATGGTTCCGACGAACGCCGCGCCCTGTCCGATCACCAGGCGGCGGAAGACAGGGACCGCCAGCGGGCGGGTGTCGAGGGCGCCGCCGCGCAGACCTGAGGTCAGCCGGGTCCGCAGTGTCGGCGGAACGGCGGGAGGAAGATCACGTGGGGTGCGTGGGGTGTGGGACGTCTCGGGCATGGTCATCACGCTGTCAGGACGGCACGGTGCGCCGCTTCCGTTATTCTGACGAGATATGTCGGAAAACAGTCAGCCGGGGAAGGGGGTGGAGGAGCCCAGAAGCTCCACCCACGCCCACCTCGCCGGTGACGTCATCGGCCGTCACCAGCACGGCTACCACCAGCTCCTCTACGTCAGCTCCGGTGTGCTGGCGGTGCATACAGGGGAAGCCTCCCGGGTGGCGTCCAGCGCGCGCGCCCTGTGGATTCCGGCGGGCACCTGGCATCACCACCGTGTGCACGGGCACAGCTCCGTGCACACGCTCGGCTTCGCCGTCCATGACGACCTTCTGGAGTCCCGGACGCCGGTGGTCGTCGCTGTGGACGCCCTGGTGCGCGAGCTGATCATCGCGTGCAGCGAACCGTCCCTCCCGCAGCAGGAGGCACGCCATCTGCGCGCCGTCCTGCGGGACCGACTGCGGCGGGCCCTGGTGGAGCCGCTGACGGTGCCCACCCCCGACAGTCCCCTGCTGCGTCGGGCGTGCACGCTGGTGACCGACGATCTGCGGCAGCCGCGGACCGCCGCCTGGCTCGCCCGGAGCGTCGGAGTGAGTGAACGCACCTTGGCCCGGCTGTTCAGGAGCGAGTTCGGCATGACCTATCCGCAGTGGAGGACCCACGTCAGGGTGTTCCATGCCATGGTGCTGCTGGCGGAAGGGGCCACCGTCAGTGAAACGGGACGACGGTGCGGATGGGCCACGACCAGTGCGTTCATCGACGCGTTCGGCAGCACCATGGGCCGGACGCCGGGGACCTGTCGCACCGCACCCTGAAGGCTGTCCCGTCAGGGATTACGGGAGAGCCCTCAGTGTCGCGGCAGGGTGAGGATGTCGGCTCCGTCCTCGGTGATGGCGATCGTGTGCTCGCTGTGTGCCGTCCGGCAGCCCGTCGCGCTGCGCAGTGTCCATCCGTCGGGGTCCGTGACGAGCTCGGCGGTGTCCGCCATGATCCACGGCTCCAGTGCGAGCAGCAGCCCGGGGCGCAGTGTGTATCCACGGCCGGGCCGACCGGTGTTCGGGACGTGCGGGTCCTGATGCATGGTCGAACCGATGCCATGGCCTCCGAACTGGGTGTTGACCGGGTACCCCGCCTCACCGAGGACCGTGCCGATGGCGTGGGAGATGTCGCCGATGCGGGCCCCGGGCCCTGCGGCGGCGATCCCCGCGGCCAGCGCACGCTCCGTCGTGCTGATCATCGCGGCGCTCTCCGGGGTCTTCGCCTCGCCCACGACGAAGCTGATGGCGGAGTCCGCGGCGACTCCGGCCTTGGAGACGGCGAGGTCGAGAGTCAGCAGATCGCCGTCCGCGAGCTTGTAGTCGTGGGGCAGCCCGTGGAGTACGGCGTCGTTGACGGCCGTGCAGATGTAGTGGCCGAAGGGCCCGCGTCCGAAGGACGGCGCGTAGTCGACGTAGCAGGACTCCGCTCCCGCCTCGACGATCATGGCCTTGGTCCACCGGTCGATGTCCAGAAGGTTCGTGCCGACCGTGCTGCGGCTCTTCAATGTCTGCAGGATGTCGGCCACCAGCGTGCCCGTCTCCTTCGCTCGGGCGAGCAGGGTGGAATTCAGGATCTCGATCATGCGGCGTCCTTCTCGTGCAACCAATAACTATACCGGCCATACTATACCGGTACTTGAATTGGGGGTGGGTCACCCCCTTGAGTCTCCACCGACTGGAGACCCCAGAGTGGGGGACATGGACGACGTCACGACCCTCTACCCGATCGGGGAGCTCTCCCGGCGGACCGGCCTGTCCGTCAGGACCATCCGGTTCTACTCCGACTCGGGAGTGGTGGCGCCGACCAGCCGAAGTCCCGCCGGTTATCGGCTCTACGACCTCGACGCACTGCTTCGCCTGGAACTCCTGCGCACCCTGCGCGAACTGGGCATGGACCTGGCCACGATCAAACGGGTGCTGGACCGTGAGCTCTCGGTGGCAGACGTCGCCGCGGCGCACGCCGACGCCCTGGACGTCCAGATCCGGGTGCTTCGACTGCGCCGGAGCGTGCTGCGTGTCGTGGCCGGACGCGGATCCGATCTCGAGGAGACCAAACTCATGCACAGAATCACCCAGCTGTCCGGTGAGGAACGCCGGCGTCTGATCGACGACTTCGTGGTCGCCACCTTCGGCTCGGTGGATGCCGACCCCGCCGCGGTGGCCATGGTGCGCGCCGCCACTCCCGATCTCCCCGACGACCCCTCGGCAGAACAGGTCGCCGCGTGGGTGGAGCTCGCCGAGCTGGTCGGCGACGAGGACTTCCGGATCCGGATGAGGCGGACGGCCGTGCGCCAGGCCGCCGGACACGCACTCGGCATCGAGAGCGAGGCCGGCGAGGAACTGATGGACCACACCCGCCGGCAGGTGTCCGAGGCCATGGAGGCGGGTGTCGACCCGCTCGGCAGCGGGGCCGCACCCGTCGTCGACGGCCTCGTGCACCGCTTCGCCGAGGCGTTCGCTCGCACCCCGGACACAGAGTTCCGGCACTGGATGGCCGAGCGGTTCGAAGAGGCGCACGATCCCGTGGTCGACCGGTACTGGCGGCTGGTGTGGATCGTCAACGGCTGGCAGGTGCTGCCGCACCTGGTCCCGGTGTACCCCTGGCTCGTCCAGGCGCTGCGCGGTGATCGCGGCGCCGCGTCAGCTCGGTGAGGAACGGTCCTCGTCCCGGCCGGCCCCGTAGACCCCCGGTCGAGGAAGGTCCGTGGCTTCGAAGGTGTGGACCGACAGCCCCGGTGCTGTCCTGCGGTGACCGGCGAGCCGCGGGCCGGCCGGGGCACCCCCGTCCGGGAAGAGCTTGCGGCCGTGGCCCAGCACGACCGGGGCGATCACGAGCCGCAGTTCGTCGACCAGGCCCGCGGCGAGCAGGGACTGGGACAGCCGGGCACTTCCATGGATCTGCAGGTCGCGGCCGGGCTGTTGTTTCAGTGCGGCGACCTGGGCAGGCACATCCCCGCTCAGGACCGTCGTCGGGTTCCAGCCGCCCGCGTCGAGGCTGCGGGAGGCGACGTACTTGGGGAGGCCGTTCATGACGGGCGCGAAGGGGTGCTCGGTCATCGTCGGCCAGTCCCGTGCGAAGTTCTCGTAGGTACGGCGGCCGAACAGCAGGGCGTCCGCCGTGCCGAGCCAGGTGGCCGCCACCTCCTCGAACTCCTCGTCCAGGTACGGCACGAACCAGCCGCCCTGTTCGAAGCCGTCGCTGCGGTCCTCGTCCGGAGCCCCGGGGCCCTGGGAGACACCGTCAAGGGTCAGGAACTCCTGTACGACAAGTCTCATCGCGCATCACTCTCTTCCGTCGGCTGCTGCCGTCTCTTCGGCACGGGACATGACTGTGCCACTCCTCGGACTCCGGGAGGGGTGGAACGTCATCGGTCCCGCGTGTCACGGACGCGGGCCGGCACCCGGGAAGCCGACGCGGTCTCCCGGGCGAGGTTCACCCGCGGTCCTCGGCGCACAGTGCGGCGTCCACCGCACCCTGGAGATGGCCGAGGCTCTCGCCCTCGGCCGCCCAGGTCGTGGTGTAGACGGTCACGGTGCCCCGGCCACCGGTGGCCCGGCCGCCGCCCACCGAGTCCCCGGGCAGGTCGCCGCCGTGGCCCCAGTAGACGCCGCCGCAGCTGAGCGGGATCGACGCGACGCCGTAGCCGTAGCGGCTGCCCTCGGGGTAGACGTCCTGGCCGCCGATGTCGGTGGTGTCCCCGGTCATCAGGCGCAGCGCCCACCCCGGCAGGAGCCGGCCGCCGAACAGGCCGTCCCAGAAGGCGTTGAGGTCCTCGGGGGTGGAGACGAGTCCGCCTGACGCGCCGAACTCGTACCCGGGGAGTTCGGTCACATCCACGATGCCCGCTTCCGGGAGCGCGGGGTGTACGCCGTAGTTGCGGGCGTGCGGTCCGCGCAGCGTCAGCTCGCCCGGGGCCGGCCAGTAGGTGTTCTTCAGATGCAGAGGACGCAGGACCGTGCGCTCGACGTAGGTGCGGAAGCCGACCCCCGAGGCCTTGTCGATCACCATGCCGAGCACCAGGTAGTTGGTGTTGGAGTAGCCCCAGCCCTGCCCGGGCTCGAAGACGGGCTCCGCGTCGAGCGCCAGCGCCAGATACTCCTCCGACGTGCCGGCCTCCGACCAGTCGACCAGCGCGCTGTACTCCGGCAGCCCACTGGTCTGCTTCAGCAGCTGCCGTACGGTGATGGAGCTTTCGGCGAGCTGCGGCACATAGGTCCCGGCGCGGTCCCCGAGGTGTATCCGACCGTCCGCCACCAGACGCATCACGGCCGTGGCGGTGAACGCCTTGGTGTCGCTGGCCAGTCTGAACCGGCCCTGCGCGTCCGGCATCCGGCGGCCGGACTCCAGGTCCCCGACCCCCGCCGTGCGGGTCTTCCCGCCGTCGTACGCAAGGGCCCCGGGAACACCGTCCTGGTCCACGAGCAGATCCAGTTGCCTCTGCACCGGGTCCGACGGGCGGGCCGCCGCCACGGGTGCGAGTGTTCCGGTCAGTGTGGCGGCGAGCAGAGCCGCGGCGGCGATGCGCTTACGGTGCATGGGTCTTCCCCCTGAGTCATGGCCCGGATCCCGCGGGCCGTTCGGTCGCTCACCGACGACCCTGCCAAGCTTCTGACGTGAGATCAGTACGCCCCGGACCCGAATCGAAGGTGGCGCCAGCCCCCCTTGCCGGAACGACCTGGGTATGCGTCAGGACGGCTCCGAGGTGTCCCTGACGGGGCTGTCCTCGATCCTGGAGCCGGGTGCCGCACGGTTCGGGGCGGCCGGGCTGTGCGCGTGCTGCGCCGGTGCCTCGCCGATGACGGCGCCCGCCGCCGGGGTGCGCAGGACCAGCAGGGCGACATCGTCGCCGCTGGGCTGGATACGGACGAGGAGCTCGTCGAGGAAGTCCTCGACATCGCGGCGGGCCAGGGCAGCCGCATGCCGGCGCAGTGTGTCGAGCCCCTCTCCGATGTCACGGGTGCGGCTCTCGACGAGCCCGTCCGTGTACAGCAGGAGTGTCGAGCGGGGCGGGATCTCCGCGTGGGCGTCCGGCCACCCGAGACCCATGTGCAGGGCCGAGCTGAGACCGAGGAGCGGGCCGTGGCCGGCATCGAGGAAGCGGGTGTGCCCGTCCTCGGTGATCAGGAGGGGCGGTGGATGGCCGGCGTTGACCCAGTGGAACTCCCAGGGCCCGCCCTCGTCGCCCTCGATACGGGCGAAGACACAGGTGGCCATGGGGGCATCACTCGTGTGGGTCATGGCCTCGTCCAGACGACGCATGATCACGCTGGGAGGTTCGGTCCGGTCCCAGGCCAGGGCACGCAGCATGTTGCGTACCTCGGCCATGTGGGCGGCGGCCTTCAGATCGTGGCCCACCACGTCCCCGATGATCATCGTCAGGACGCCGTCGCCGAGGAGGAAGGAGTCGTACCAGTCCCCGCCGATCTCGGCGGCGCTCTCGGCGGGAAGATAGCGGGCTGCCAGCTTCAGGTGGTCGACCTGGGGCAGCGGGGTGAGGAGCTGGCGCTGCATGGTCTCGGCGACGTGGCGCTGTTGCTCGAACAGCTCGGCGGCCTCCATGACCAGGCCTGCGCGACGTGCGATGTCTCCGAGCACGAAGAGCTCGGCCTCGGAGTAGGAGGAGCCGGGGGCGGTCCTGGCCATGGTCAGCACGCCGAACACCTGCCGCCGGCTGTGCAGGGGAACCACGACTCCGCAGTGTCCTCCCAGCCGGTCGAACAGCTCCCGGTGGGCGAGCGCGAGCGGGCTGTCCGGCTGCCTGGCGATGGCGTCCGCGTCCAGGACGACGGGCTCCGCGCCTCGCAGCGCCTGGACCACGGCCGAGCGGGTGGCGTCGGGAAGGGGCGGCAGCGGACCCGTGAGCGATTGCGCCGCCAGGTGGCCGCGAGGGGCGTGGACGGCGACGCGGCGCATCTCGCCCGCCGTGTGTACGTCGATCGCCGCCCAGTCGCCCATGTCGGGCACGAGCAGCCCGGCCAGTCTGTGCAGCATCTCCGGGGTGTCCAGGGAGGAGATCAGGACCGTCGACACCTCGGCCACCATCGTCAGCCGGGCGGTGAGCCCCTCCAGGGCGGCCAGGTGGGCGGCGGTCTGCTCGGCGGCGTCACGGTGGAGGCTGAAATCGTGGAAGACCACGACCGAGCCCTCCATGCGTCCCTCGTGGTGCAGCGGGGTGACCGCCCAGATGATCGGCACCAGACCGCCGTCACCGCGCAGGAAGATCTCCTCGCTGCCCTCCGTGGGCCGGCCGCTCTCCAGGGCGGTCAGCATGTAGCACTCGCTCCGCGGGATGGTGTCGCCGTCCGGTGCGCGGTGCAGCAGGTCGTGGATGTCGTGACCGAGCATCTCCTCCCGGTGGCGGTCCAGGAGCCGGCACGCGCGTGGATTGGCGGCGGTGAGCCGGCCCGTGGTGTCGGTGACGAGCACGCCGGACCCGAGGCTGTCGAAGACCGCGCGCATGAACCCGGTCCCCAGCGGCCCCTCGGGAGACCTCATCGAGCAGCCCCCGCCGGCCCCGGGCGGAGCTCCACACCCGTCGTCGCGGTCATCACATCGTCCGGTCCGCCCGGCCAGGAGGCCGGAGGGCACCCGCGGCACCACAGCATCCGTTCATCATTCATCCGGCGGGCCCGTTCCGCCGCTCGGGAGGGGCCCGCCGGACGGGAGCGCGGCCGTCCTAGCGCTCCAGCACCAGTGCCGAGCCCTGGCCCACGCCGATACACAGCGTCGCCACACCGACCCCGGACCCGGCGGCCCTGAGCTGATGGGCGACGGCCCCGGCGAGGCGGGCTCCGGAGGCGCCGAGGGGGTGGCCGATCGCGATGGCTCCGCCGCGCGGGTTGAGTACGGACGGGTCGAGGTCGGGCCACTCGGCGACGCAGCCCAGCACCTGGGCGGCGAAGGCCTCGTTGAGTTCGAGGGTGGTGAGGTCCGCGAAGCTCCTGCCCGACCTGTCCAGCGCCCTGTTCACGGCCTCGACGGGGGCGAGCCCGAAGTAGTGCGGCTCGTTGGCCGAGACGGCGGAGGCCGTGATCCGGGCCAGCGGCTCGCGGCCGGTGGCCCGCAGCCCTTCCTCGTCGGCCAGCAGCAGGGCCGAGGCGCCGTCGTTCAGCGGGGACGAGTTGCCCGCGGTGACGGTCCCGTCCTCCGGACGGAAGGACGGGCGCAGCTTCGCCATCGCCTCCAGCGACGCGTCGTCCCGGACGCACTCGTCCCGGTCGACGACGACCGGGTCGCCCTTGCGGCGCGGAATCGTCAGAGGAGCGATCTCCCCGTCGAACAGCCCCGCCGCCCGCGCGGCCGACGCCTTCCGGTGGGAGGCGAGGGCGAACTCGTCCTGCTGTTCACGGCTGATGGAGTGCTTCTCGGCGATCAGCTCGGCGCTCTCGCCGAGCGACACCGTCCACCGGGGATCCATCCGGGGGTTGACCATGCGCCAGCCCAGGGTGGTCGAATACATCTCGGTGTGCCCGGCGGGGAAGGCGCGGTCGCTCTTGGGCAGGACGTACGGGGCGCGGGTCATCGACTCGACACCGCCGGCCACGACGAGCGAGTGGTCCCCGAGCGCCACGGCACGGGCCGCGTGCACGACGGCTTCGAGGCCGGAGGCGCAGAGCCGGTTGACGGTCACACCGGGCACGGAGACCGGTAGACCCGCGAGGAGCGCGGCCATCCTGCCGACGTTGCGGTTCTCCTCGCCCGCGCCGTTGGCGTTGCCGAGGACGACGTCACCGATGCGCGCGGGGTCGAGCTCAGGGGTGCGGTCGAGCAGCGCGCGGATCGCGTGGGCGGCGAGGTCGTCGGGGCGTACCTGCGCCAGGGCTCCGTCGTACCTGCCGATCGGGGTGCGGACGGCGTCGACGATGTACACGTCGCGGGGGCGGAAGCTCATGACGTGATCCTTTCGGCTGTACGGACCGGAGCGGCCGTCCGCTCCAGGACCTCGGTGGCGCTGACCCCGGGGGCGGTCTCCACCAGGACCAGGCCGTCGGCGGTCACATCGAGCACGGCGAGGTCCGTGATCACACGGTCGACGCACGCCTTGCCGGTCAGCGGCAGAGTGCACTCCTCGACGATCTTCGGGCTGCCGTCCTTGGCGGTGTGCGTCATGGTCGCGATGACGCGGCGGGCGCCGTGCACCAGGTCCATGGCTCCGCCGATGCCGGTCACCATCTTCCCCGGCACCGCCCAGTTGGCGAGGTCGCCCCCGGCCGACACCTGCATGGCCCCGAGGACGGCGGCGTCGATGTGTCCGCCGCGGATCATGCCGAAGGAGAGCGACGAGTCGAAGAACGACGCGCCGGGCCTGACGGTCACCGTCTCCTTGCCCGCGTTGATCAGATCGGGGTCCACGTCCTCCTCGTACGGGAAGGCGCCGGTGCCCAGGATGCCGTTCTCGGACTCCAGGACGACGTGCACGCCGTCGGGCAGGTGGTTGGGAATCAGTGTCGGCAGCCCGATGCCGAGGTTGACGTATTCGCCGTCGCGCAGCTCCGCCGCCGCCCTGGCGGCCATCTCGTGCCTGTTCCAGGCCATCAGCCCTGTGCCCCCCGCTCCGTGATGGTCCGCTTCTCGACCTGCTTGTCCCTGGCCTGCTCGGGGGTCAGTGCGACCACCCGCTGCACGAAGATGCCCGGCAGGTGCACATGGTCCGGGTCGATCCCGCCCGGCTCGACCAGCTCCTCCACCTCCGCGACGGTGACGCGGCCGGCCATGGCGGCGAGCGGGTTGAAGTTGCGTGCGGACCTGTTGAAGACGAGGTTGCCGTGCCGGTCGCCCTTCGCCGCCCTGACGAGGGCGAAGTCGGTGCGGATGCTCCGCTCCAGTACGTACTCGGTGCCGTCGAAGTCGCGCACTTCCTTGGCGGGGGAGGCCAGGGCCACCCCGCCATCGCCGTCGTAGCGCCAGGGGAGGCCGCCGTCGGCGACCTGAGTGCCCACGCCGGCCGGGGTGTAGAACGCGGGTATGCCCGCCCCGCCGGCCCGGAGGCGCTCGGCCAGGGTGCCCTGCGGGATCAGTTCGAGCTCCAGCTCACCGCCGAGGTACTGCCGGGCGAACTCCTTGTTCGCGCCGATGTACGAGCCGGTCACCCGGCCTATCCGGCCGGCGGAGAGCAGCACCGAGAGACCGGAGTCCATCGCTCCGCAGTTGTTCGACACGACACCGAGCCCGTTGACACCGCTCGCGTACAGGGCATCGATCAACACGTTCGGCACACCGCTGAGGCCGAAGCCCCCCACTGCCACCGACGCGCCGTCCGGCACGTCGGCGACGGCCAGCGCCGCTGACGCGACCACCTTGTCCATGGGACCGCCCATCCAGTAGTGTTCGCATAGTGAAGTTTCCTTCACTATGATGTCCATGAGTTTGCCGCCCGGGCCGGAGCTGTGTCAACGGTCCGGGCCCCTGCCGGTCCCGTTTCCGGCAGGGACACACCCGAGGGAGGCGCGGATGCCACCGACCAGGACCGCCGGGACCAGCGAGGCCGGCGGGACCGGCGCCCAGGTGCCCGCTGAGGCCGTCGCGCCGCTGATACGCGGCATCGCCGTGCTGCGCCGGCTGACCGACGCGGACGGCTCCCTCAGCCTCAGCGACCTGGAGCGCGCCACCGGGCTGGCCCGCTCGACCGTCGACCGGGTCACGTTCACGCTCGCCCGCACGGGATACGTCCGTATCGACGGCAGGACCGTCACCCTCGCGCCACGCCTGATGGAGCTGGGCAACGCCTACCTCTCGTCGGTCCGCCTCCCCGGGCTCCTGGGGGACCAGGTGGACGCCCTCGCGGACGAGCTCGACGAGTCCGTGTCCCTCGCCGTGCCCGACGGCGGGGGAATCCGCTTCGTCCATCAGGCCACCCGTCGGCGCCCGATGTCCCTGCGTATGCGCATCGGCGACCTGCTGCCCGCCGAACGCACCGCACCCGGCACCCTGTTCGCCACCGACTGGGGTGCCCAGGAGTGGGCGGCCTGGCGGGAGCGGCGGACATCGGACCCCGAGGGGGAGGGCTTCCCGTCCCTGTCGCTGCGGCCGTGCCCGGCGGACGATCTGTTCGAGGAGCGGGTGGAGGCGGCCAGGTCGGACGGTTGGGCGGTGGACGACCAGTTGATCGAGCCCGGCCTCCTCGCACTCGCCGTGCCCGTGAGGGACCCCGGCGGCGCTGTCGGATGCGTGCTGAGCGTGGTCAGCCACACCAGCAGGCACACCGCGCACGGGCTCCGCGACGACGTGCTGTCCCGGCTGCGCGACGCGGCCTCGTCGATGGAGCGGCGGCTGCGCGACGCACCCCCCGAGGACCCCTCGCCCCCCTCGGGGCCCCTCGCCTCGTGGACCGCCTCCTCCAAGCAGGAGCTCGGCCGTGGCTTCGTCGAATCCCTCGCACGGGGCCTGACCGTCATCACCGCCTTCGGGGACGGCGGCGCGGCTCCGACGCTCAGTGACGTCGCGCGCGCGACGGGCCTCTCACGCGCCTCCGCGCGCCGCGCCCTGATCACGCTCGAACACCTCGGCTATGTCACGGCCGACGGCCGTGAGCACCGGCTGACACCTCGCGTCCTGGCCCTCGGGTACCCACCGCTCTCCCGCGTCACCCTGGCGCGGATCGCCGATCCGCACCTCTCCGCGCTGGCAGGGCGGATCCATGATTCCGCGTCCCTCGCGGTCCTCGTCGACGACTCCGTGCAGTACGTGGCGCGTGCGGCCACCCACCGCATCATGAACGTGGACATCACCGTCGGCACCCGCTTCCCCGCCTACGCCACCTCGCTGGGCCGCGTCCTGCTGGCCGGCCTGCCCCTCGGCGAGCGCGGGTCCCTCCTCGACCATGCGGAGCTGCGTCCCCTCGCCCCGCACACCGTCGTCGAACGCACCGAACTCGAAGCGGTGCTGGAGCGTGTCGTCCTGGAGGGCTATGCCCTGGCGGACGAGGAGCTGGAAGCGGGCCTGCGCTCCATCGCCGTACCGGTGCGCGACCGTGCAGGCGCCGCTGTGGCATCCGTCAACGTCGCCATGCACAGCAGCAGCCGGACGATCGAGGCGTGTCTGGAGCAGGTGCTGCCCGAGCTGCGCCTGACCGCGGGGCGCATCGAGTCCGAGCTGCACACGGCGGCCCGCTTCACCCATGTGGCGGTGATGTGAGCCGGCGCAGTCCATGGCCGGCGCGATCCCGGACGTGCCGGCGCTCGCCGTGACGGAGACCGGGGAGCTCCCGGCCCGGCCCTCACCGCCACTGCCACCGCCGTCGGCGAGGGCGACACCCGCACCGGTGGCCAGCGCGACCAGGGCGGCGAACGTGGGTACGAGGGCGGCCGGACTCCACCGGCGCCCCATCGACCGCAGGAGCATGTTCGGTCTCCGCCTCGCTCGGGGCATGGGGGTGTTGCCACCGTGGCCCGTCGGGGGAGCGGCGTCACGAGCAAGGAACGTAGCCCGGTGTCCCGTCCGGAGCAAGAGGAGTTGACGATATTATTGACAATAAAGTCGTCAGTTGCGGCGTTTCCGGGCCGCGGGCCGGTAGACTCGACGCCCGTGGCGGACACCCAGTACGAAGACCTTTTGCGGATGACACTCACCTCGGGGACGGCCAAGGCCGACCGGACGGGCACCGGCACCCGAAGCATCTTCGGGCACCAGCTGCGCTACGACCTCTCGCAGGGGTTCCCGCTGGTCACCACCAAGAAGGTGCACCTGAGATCCATCGTGTACGAACTGCTGTGGTTCCTGCGCGGCGACTCGAACGTCGGCTGGCTGCGGGAGCACGGCGTCACCATCTGGGACGAGTGGGCCGACGCGAAAGGCGAGCTCGGTCCGGTCTACGGGAGGCAGTGGCGCTCCTGGCCCACCCCCGACGGCAGGCACATCGACCAGATCAGCGAGGTACTCGCCACGCTGCGGACCGACCCCGACTCCCGCCGGATGATCGTCTCCGCCTGGAACGTCGGCGAACTGGCCGAGATGGCGCTCGCACCGTGTCACGCCCTCTTCCAGTTCCATGTCGCCGACGGCAAGCTCTCCTGCCAGCTCTACCAGCGCAGCGCCGACCTGTTCCTCGGCGTCCCGTTCAACATCGCCGGCTACGCCCTGCTCACGCATCTAGTGGCGCAGCAGACCGGCCTCGAACCTGGCAGCTTCATCTGGACCGGCGGCGACTGCCACATCTACGACAACCATGTCGAGCAGGTCACCGAGCAGCTCTCACGCACCCCGTTCGAGTTCCCCGAGCTGCGTCTGCGCCGGGCCGACTCGCTCTTCGACTACGCCTACTCCGATGTGGAAGTGCTCGGCTACCGGCACCACCCGGCGATCAAGGCCCCGGTAGCGGTGTGAACATCGGGCTGATCTGGGCGCAGACCCCTGCCGGAGTGATCGGCGCGGACAACGCGATCCCGTGGCGCGTCCCCGAGGACATGGCGCATTTCAAGGCGACCACCCTCGGTCATCCGGTGGTGATGGGGCGCAGGACATGGGATTCGCTGCCCGCGCGCTTCCGTCCGCTGGACGGCCGACGCAACATCGTGGTGACACGCGACCCGGACTGGGCGGCGGAAGGCGCGGAACGTGCCGGTTCGGTCGCCGGGGCGCTGGAACTCGCGGGCGAGCCGCAGGAGTCGGCCTTCCCCACCGAGGTCTGGGTGATCGGCGGCGGCGAGATCTACCGTGCCGCGATCGAGTACGCCACGACGCTCTCGGTGACCGAGGTCGAATCGACGGCGCGCGGCGACGTCCACGCCCCGGTGCCGGGCCCGGAGTGGAAGGTCACCGATGACCGGGGCTGGGGGACCTCCACGTCCGGGCTGCGCTACCGCATCCGTCGATACACCCGTTCGGCCTGAGGGCGGCCGCCGGGACCGCCCCCGGGGCGCGAAATCCGTCCCTCAGGTGCGGCCTGCCAGGACGTGGCGCTCACGGCTCGCGAGCACGCCGGCCCACATCTGCAGGACGAGCAACCCGATGAGCGCCATCAGCGGGACGGTCCAGCCGCGCGTCGCGGTGTGGAGTGCGCCGAGGCCGACGGGGCCGAGGCCGGCCAGGAGATAGCCAAGCCCCTGGGCCATCATCGAGACATGGCCGGTGTGCGCGGCGTCGGGTGAGCGCCGGACGATGTAGGTGAGCGACAGGCTGAGGGAAGCACCCTGGCCGAGCCCCAGCAGGGTCATCCAGACGTACGGTGCCTGTACGGGAGCCGCGGCCAGCCCGGCGAAGGCGGAACCGGTCAGCGCGACGGCGACCGCGACGGGCAGCCACGCCGGGTTCGTCCGCCTGGCGATCGAGGGCGTCACGAGCGAGGCGGCAATGCCGAGGAAGGCCGAGTACGACAGCATCCAGCCGGCCGGGTCCGCGTTCATGCCCGCGTCCTGGAACAGGGTGGGGACCCACGTCAGGGCCGCGTAGTAGCTCATGCTCTGCAGACT
Source organism: Streptomyces sp. NBC_01012 (assembly GCF_045162755.1). Lineage (NCBI taxonomy): Bacteria > Bacillati > Actinomycetota > Actinomycetes > Kitasatosporales > Streptomycetaceae > Streptomyces > Streptomyces sp. NBC_01012. The sequence goes on from NZ_CP108688.1 coordinate 7,194,141, forward strand.
CATGAGCGCGGTCACGGCGATGGCCACCGGGTCGCGCGTGAGGGCGCGCAAGGAGGGCTCGCCGACACCGGAAGGCGCGTCGGCGACCTCGTGCGTCCGGGGGTCGCGGACAGGGCGGCCCTCCTGTGGCCCGGTCGCCGCTGTCGGTCGCGTGTCGGCGCTGTCGGCCCGGCGTCGGAGGCCTGTCGGACGAGGTCAGGACCCTTGTCACAGATCCTGCCGGTGACCGTCCGGCAGGCGTGCGACAAGCGAGGAATCAGCATGACCACTGACGTCACGATCATCGGCGCCGGACTCGGCGGCCTCACGCTCGCCCGTGTCCTGCACGTTCACGGCATCCCGGTCACCGTTCACGAGGCGGAGGCCTCACCGACCGCTCGTACCCAGGGCGGGATGCTCGACATCCACGACTACAACGGCCAACTGGCCGTGCGGGCGGCCGGGCTGATGGACGGGTTCCGCGACATCATCCTGGAGGGCCGTCAGGCGATGCGGGTCCTGGACCGGGACGGCAACGTCCTGCTCGACCAGGGCGACGACGGCACGGGCGGACGCCCCGAGGTGCAGCGAGGCGAGCTGCGGCAGCTGCTGCTCGACTCGCTCCCGGCCGGCACCGTCCGGTGGGGACGGAAGGTGAGCGGTGTACGCGGCCTGGGCGGCGGCCGCCACGAGGTGGTGTTCACCGACGGCGGCAGTGTCACCACGAGCGTGCTGGTCGGCGCTGACGGCGCCTGGTCGAAGGTGCGGCCGCTGCTCTCGGGCGCCGAGCCCGAGTACACCGGCACGTCGTTCGTCGAGACCTGGCTGTTCGACGCCGACACACGGCATCCCGCCGCCGCGAAGGCGGTCGGTGGCGGGTCGATGTTCGCACTCGAACCGGGGGAGAGGCAGATCGGGGCCCACCGGGAGAAGGGCGGGATCCTCCACACCTATGTGATGCTGACCAAGCCCCAGGACTGGTTCGACGGCATCGACCTGACCGATACCGCCGGTGCCGTGGCCCGGATCGCGCGGGAGTTCGACGGCTGGGCTCCGGAGCTCACCGCCCTGATCACCGAGAGCGACACCGTGCCGGTCGTGCGCCCGCACCACACGCTGCCTGCGGGGCACCGTTGGGACCGGGTGCCGGGGGTGACCCTGGTCGGCGACGCCGCCCACCTCATACCCCCGAACGGCGAAGGCGCCAATCTGGCCATGCTGGACGGAGCGGAGCTCGGTGAGGCACTCGCCGCCCACCCCGGTGACACCGAGGCCGCCCTCACCGCGTACGAGGAATCGATGTTCCCTCGCAGCGCCGCGGTCGCCGAGGCCGAGGCCGAAACCCCCGACAACCCCACGCTCGACGACGTCATCGGCTTCTTCGCCCGGGACGAGCAGACCACCTGAGGCCGTCGGCCGTGCCGCGACGCCGCGGGGCAGGTCACGCTCCGAATGAGGCGAACATGTCGAGGAGCGGCTGCGGGGCACGGTCGTGGAACAGCGTCTCCTGGCTCTCCGCCGAGTCCCGGGCGGTCCGCTCGCTCCGGGGGAACAGGACCGACTCGTAGGCCGACAGGGCGGTCTCGACGTCCCCCGGGTGCGCGGCCAGGGCCTGGCCGAGCTCCGCTCCGTCGATCATGGCGAGGTTGGCGCCCTCACCGGCGAAGGGGGACATCAGGTGGGCGGCGTCGCCGAGCAGGGTGACACCGGGGACGCGCTGCCAGCGGTGCTCGACCGGGAGCGCGTGGATGAGCCGCGGGGTCAGCGGGCCGTCCGCCTCGGAGATCAGGTCGCGCAGGCCCGGGGACCAGGTGGCGAAGTGCTCCAGCAGGGCGGCCTTCGCGGCCCCGGTGTCGGTGAAGTCGATCGTGGACAGCCAGTCCTCGGCCGAGCGCCTGGCCGTGTAGACATGCAGGCTGCCGTCCGTCTCGCGGTGGGCGAGGAACCCCTGGTGGTCACCGAGCGCGAAGAACATCCCGCCCCCGATCAGCTCGGCGCACGCGGGGTGGCGGACGTCGGCGTCGAAGAGGTCCAGCTCGACGAAGGAGATGCCGGTGTAGGAGGGCCGGGCGTCGGAGAGCAGCGGCCGGATCCTCGACCAGGCGCCGTCCGCGCCGATGAGCAGACCGGTGGTGAACGCGGTGCCGTCGGCGAGTGTCACCAGGTGGCGCCCGCCGTCGAGCGGCGTGGCCTCCGTGACCTTGCTGCCCCAGCGGACGGTGCCCTCGGGAAGCCCGTCGAGCAGGAGATCGCGCAGATCGCCCCGGTCGATCTCGGGGCGCCCGCCGTCGCCGTCGTCCTTCTCCTCCAGGAGGACGGCCGCCTGCTTGTCGAGCACGCGGAGAGCCTCGCCGCCGGGGTGCACCCTGGCCCGGAACTCCTCGTACAGCCCCGCGGCGCGCAACGCCGCCTGCCCGGTGTCCTCGTGGATGTCGAGCATGCCGCCCTGGGTACGCGCCTCCCGGCCGGCGTCCAGGTCGAAGACGGCGCACTCGATCCCGTGCACATGGAGGACCCGGGCGAGGACCAGGCCGCCGAGGCCTGCCCCGACGACGGCGACGGGGTGGTGTGCGTGTGCGGTGGTGTTCATGGTGGTGCCTCCGCTTTCTGCTGGGATTCGGGGTGGGGCGGGGGTGACGTTCAGCGGGGGGTCGTCGCCGTGCCGTTGACGACCGCCCGGAAGATCCAGGCCAGACGCTGGTGCGGGGCTCCGGACGCCAGGTCGGAGCCGAGCGCGGCGATGCGCGGGTGGGTCAGGGCGGATGCCTGCCCCAGCGCCTCGACGAACGCGTCGTGCTCGTCATCGGCGCCCGGTGTTCCCTGGCGTGCGGACTGCTCGGCGGCGGTCGCGGTGGCCACCTGGAGCAGTACGTCCACCCCCCAGGCGGCCTGCCCGTCGGGCACTCCGCCCCGGTGCAGCAGAGCGAGGACATTCTCGACCAGCGCCAGATAGTTCGGCCCGACGGGGCGTGCGACCAGGGCGGACTGGGCGAGACCGGGGTGGTCGAACAGGACGCGGGTGTACGACAGCAGCACCTGCGCCAGCCGGTCGCGCCAGTCGCCCTCGTCCGCCACCGGCGCGAGGTCGACCGCGCCGAGGAGTTCCTCCAGGATCGCGGCATGCAGCTCGGCGGTGCCGGCGACGTACACGTACAGCGACGCCGGGCCGGTGTCGAGCTCCTGGGCCAGGCGGCGCATGGTGACGCGCTGGAGTCCCTCGGCGGCCATGAGGCGGACCGCCGCGGTGACGATGCCCTCGTGGGTGAGGGCGGGCTTGGCCGGGCGTTCGCGGCGGCTTCGGGGGGATGAGGGTCGCGGAGTCACACCTCGACCATAACGAACATGTTCGTGACGAACAAGTTCGTCGCCTCCGCCTCGGCGTTCCGGGTGCGCCGGAACGCCGGGGAACGGAGGATGCGAGGGGTGGCGAGCCGCACCGACCGGCCCCGTCGTACCGAGAAGCGACGTCCGAGGGAGACAACACCATGGCGCCCGAGCGATCCTCTTCCGGCAGCACAGCACCGCGAGACCCGAGCCTCGCCCGGCCGATCGCCGAGCGGGCGGGGTGGGGCGAGGTGGACCTGCGCGCGGTGGACACCGTGCGGGTGCTCGCCGCCGACGCCGTCCAGAAGACCGGCAACGGCCACCCCGGTACGGCGATGAGTCTGGCGCCACTCGCCTACCTGCTGTTCCAGCAGGTCATGCGGCACGACCCCGCCGACGACCAGTGGCTGGGCAGGGATCGCTTCGTCCTCTCGTGCGGCCACACCAGCCTCACGCTCTACATCCAGCTCTACCTCGCCGGCTACGGCCTGGAGATGGAGGACCTGAAGTCGCTGCGGACCTGGGGATCGGCGACCCCCGGCCACCCTGAGTACCGGCACACCCGCGGCGTCGAGATCACCACGGGACCGCTGGGCCAGGGCATGGGCGCCTCCGTCGGAATGGCGATGGCCGCACGCAGGGAGCGCGGTCTGCTCGACCCGGACGCCGCGCCCGGCACCAGCCCGTTCGACCACCACGTGTACGTGCTGGCGTCCGACGGAGACATGATGGAGGGCGTCGCGTCCGAGGCCGCCTCGCTGGCCGGCCATCAGCGGCTCGGCAACCTCATCACGTTCTACGACTCCAACCACATCTCCATCGAGGACGACACCGACATCTCGTTCAGCGAGGACGTCCCCGCCCGCTTCGCCGCGTACGGCTGGCATGTGCAGACCGTGGACTGGACCCGCACGGGTGACTACGTCGAGGACGTCGACGCCCTGCTCACCGCGATCGAGGCGGCGAAGGCGGAGGATTCGCGGCCCTCACTGATCATGCTGCGCACGATCATCGGCTGGCCCGCACCGACGAAGCGGAACACCGGCAAGGCGCACGGGGCGGCCCTCGGGGACGAGGAGGTCGCCGGCACCAAGCGGCTCCTCGGCTTCGACCCCGAGACGTACTTCCCCATCGAGGACGAGGTACTCGCCCACACCCGGGCCGTGGGGGAGCGGGGCAGGGAAGCCAGGGAACGCTGGCGGCGTACCTACGAGGACTGGCGGGCCGCCGACCCGGAACGTGCGGCGCTGCTCGACCGGCTGCGGGAGAAGGAACTGCCCGACGGCTGGACCGACGCCCTGCCGGACTTCCCGGCCGACGCCAAGGGCATGGCCACCCGCAAGGCCTCGGGTGAGGTCCTCACCGCTCTCGCACCGGTCCTGCCCGAGCTGTGGGGCGGCTCCGCCGACCTCGCGGGCAGCAACAACACCACCATGGAGGGCGAGCCCTCCTTCATCCCGGCCGACCGGCAGACGGCCGAGTTCCCGGGAGGCCCCTACGGCCGCACCCTGCACTTCGGCATCCGCGAGCACGCCATGGGCGCCGTGCTCAACGGCATCGCGCTGCAGAGCCTGACCCGCCCCTACGGCGGCACGTTCCTCACGTTCAGCGACTACATGCGCCCCGCGGTGCGCATCGGCGCCCTGATGAAGCTCCCCGCCACCTATGTGTGGACCCATGACTCGATCGGCCTGGGTGAGGACGGCCCCACCCATCAGCCCGTCGAACACCTGGCCGCGCTGCGCGCGATCCCCGGACTCGACGTCGTACGCCCCGGCGACGCCAACGAGACCACCGTCTGCTGGCGGACCGTCCTGGAGCACACCGACCGCCCGGCCGGTCTCGTCCTGACCCGGCAGAACCTTCCGGTGCTCGACCGCGCCGACGGCGTCCACGCCTCCGCCGAAGGAGCCGCGCGCGGCGCCTACGTCCTGGTGGAGGACCCGGGGACCGCCCCCGACGTCATCCTCGTGGCGACCGGGTCGGAGGTGCAGATCGCCCTCGACGGACGCAAGCTGCTGGTCGACGAGGGACTGTCCGTACGCGTGGTCTCGATGCCCTGCCGTGAGTGGTTCGCCGCGCAGCCGCAGGCCTACCAGGACGAGGTGCTGCCACCGGACGTGCGCGCCCGTGTCAGCGTCGAGGCCGCCGTCGGGCAGGGCTGGCGCGAGGTGGTCGGCGACGCCGGCCGGATCGTCAGCCTGGAGCACTACGGCGCGTCGGCCGACTACCAGCGGCTGTACGAGGAGTTCGGCATCACCGCCGAAGCCGTCGCCGCCGCGGCACGCGCCAGCATCCGCGACGCGGTGGAACCCCCGAGGCCGGGCGGGCAGAGGCTTTAGCTCATCTGGCGCCGTACCAGTTCGTGGAGCTGCCCGCCCGTGTCCGCGAGGAGTTCGGCGGGCGGCCCCTCTTGGACGACACGGCCGCCCGCCATGACGATCACACGGTCGGCGTCCATCACCGTGGACAGCCGGTGCGCGATGACGACACGGGTGGCCCGAAGCGACCGGGTGCTCTCGATCACGGTGCGCTGGGTCTCGTTGTCGAGCGCGCTGGTGGCCTCGTCGAAGAACAGGATGCGGGGGCGCCGGACGAGCGCCTGGGCGATCATCAGCCGCTGGCGCTGCCCTCCGGAGATCGAGCCGCCACCGGAGATCATCGTGTGCAGCCCCATCGGCATCCGCTTGATGTCCTCGGCCAGTCCCGCCATCGCGGCGGCCTCCCACGCCTCCTCCTGTGTGAAGACCTCGGCGCCGCAGATGCAGTCCAGGATCGACCCGGACAGCGGCTGGGCGTTCTGCAGGACCACTCCGCACTGACTGCGCACGGCCGCCCGGTCCAGCGACGTCAGATCCTGACCGTCGTACAGGACGCTGCCCGACACCGGTTCGTCGAAACCGATGAGCAGCCTCAGCAGGGTCGACTTCCCGCATCCGCTGGGGCCCACGATCGCGACGAACTCGCCGGGCCGCACGCTGAGCGAGACCTCGTCCAGGACCACGGGACCGTCGTCGGAGTAGCGGAAGGACACCCCTCTGGCCTCGATCTCCCCGGACAGCGTGCCCGGCTGGGTGCTGGCGCCGCGAACCTCGGGTGCCTCGTCGAGCACCGGCTTGATCTGCTCGAACATCGGCAGCACGGCGGCCGCCGACACGAACGCACCGGTGAGCTGGGTGACGGCCGTCAGCAGCATCGTCACGGACGTGTTGAACGTCAGGAACTCACTGGCCGTGAGGGACCCGCGCGCCGGGCCTGCCAACAGCACGAAGACGATCAGCGAACACAGCGGCAGATACACCGCGTTGAGGACGGTCGTCAGATTCTTGATCCGGCCCGCCCGCTTCTGCAGCTCACGGCTGCGCGCGAACTCCGCGGCCCACGCGCCGTACGCGAAGCTCTCGGCCGCCGCCACCCGCAGCTTGGGCAGCCCCCGCAGCGTCTGGAAGGCCTGGTTGTTCAGCTGGTTGCCCAGCACGACAAGACGGCGCTGCCAGCGGAGCTCCCACATGCCCATGGTGAGGAACACCCCGGCGATGACCACCAGCATCGCGACCGCCGTGAGCGCCAGCGGGACACTGAACCAGAGCAGCAGACCCAGGTTCATCGCCCCGAGCGTGCCCGACTGCACCACGACGGGCCCGGTGCCCGACAACACCCTGCGGATGGAGCTCACCCCCATCGCCGCGCTCGCCAGTTCCCCCGTGGAGCGTCCGGTGAAGAACTTCGTCGGCAGCCGCAGCAGACGGTCCCAGACCGCGGGCTGGAGCGTGCTCTCGATCCGCCCCTCCATCCGCAGGATCGTGAGGTTCTGCATCAGCATGAAGGCCGCCGAGACCACACCCGAGATGATGACGGCCGCCGCCACCTGCACGATGAGGGCGTTCTCGGCGTTGGGTACGTAGACGCCGAGCACCTTCCCGGTCGCGATCGGCACCAGTGACCCCAGGGCCACCGTCACCAGCCCCGCCAGCACCAGCCTGCGCAGGTCGCCCCTGGTCCCGAACAGACCGAAGCGCAGCAGCCGCCACTTGCCCAACGGCCGCTCGGGCAACGGCCGGTAGAACATCACGGCGCGCTCGTCGAACTCCTGGGCCGAGTCGCCGCCGACACGGCTGCGCCGCCCGGTCAGCGGATTGACCGCCTCGTAGCGGCCACGGCGCCAGAGCAGGGCGACCGGTGCTCCTGACGCGGCACGATGGCCCACCAGCGGCCCGGAGTTCTCCCGCCACCAGCGCCCGTCGAGCCGCACAGCCCGGGTACGCACGCGCGAGGCGACCGCGACCCGCTCCACCGGGTCGATCCGGTCGCTCACCGCCCCGCCCGCCGCGGGCTCGGCGAGGACGATCCCGGAATCCCGCGCCACCAGACGGCAGGCCGCGTACACCGCGTCGTCCGACGCCCCCACAGCGGGCGAAGTCCCTCTCCCGGAGCGGCCGATCGAGGTCAGCAGCGCCTGGTCGGCCTCCTTACGGACGGCCTCGCCCGCCTTCATGCCCGCCGCCGTCCGGTCCTCGTGGGCACGCTCCAGCCGCTCGATCCAGCGGTCGAGCGCCGACAGCAGGCGGTACTGCTGATTGACCATCCCCTGCCACATCGCCGGATCGACGAGCAGGTCACCCGCGGCCTCGGCGCTGAAGGCGGCGCCGTACTGCACATCGCCGGGCGACACCGGCAGCCACAGGATGTCGTCGTCGCCCACCGCCCCGTCGACGGCGGTCCGCCCGTCGAGCGGGGCCTCGAACAGCACCCGCCTGCCCCGGCCCACACCGAGTGAGAAGGCGTGTTCCAGCAGGCTCAGTGTGGCGTCCCCGGTGTCGTAGTGACCGCGGTACTGCCCCTCGTACGCCCCCTGGTCCGCGTACTCGGGCCGGTACAGCTCACGCAGCGGGATCCGGCGGAGCGCGCACTCCTGGAGGGGGCGCCCGACCAAGGTGTGCTGCGGGCCCTCGACCGGGCCGAGGACGAGCGTCCCCGGTTCGAGCCGGCCCAGGAAGTGCCAGTGCCCCTGTTCCACCGCGTCCACGGCGAACAGGTCGAGGGCGCCGCCCACGACGAGCCACAGCACCTGGGGGCCCTCCAGCGACAGGCTCCGCAGCCCGGTGCAGTCGACCGGCTCACCCAGCGCTCCCAGCGCGCCGATGACCTGGTCCTGCCCGGGAGCCTCCTGGCCGGCGAGTGGATGTACGGATGCCACGTCAGTGCTCCCTGACCAGCTCGGCGTAGGGACCACCGGCGGTCACCAGATTCTCGTGCCGGCCGCGTTCCACGACCGTCCCGTGGTCCAGGACCACGATCTCGTCGCTGTCGCGCACGGTGCTCAGCCGGTGCGCGATCACCACACAGGCGCAGCCGCGCCGGCGCAGGTTGTCGATGATGATCCGCTCCGTCTCCGCGTCCAGCGCGCTGGTGACCTCGTCCAGGACCAGGATGCTGGGGCGGCGCACGAGCGCCCGGGCGATCTCCAGACGCTGGCGCTGTCCACCGGAGAAGTTACGGCCGTCCTGCTCCACCCGGCCGTGGATGCCACGGGGGCGGCGGGCGACGACGTCGTACAGCGCCGCGTCCCGCAGCGCCTCGGTCACCGCCTCGTCCGGGACCGAGGGGTCCCACAGCGCCACGTTGTCACGGACCGTCCCCTCGAAGAGGAAGACGTCCTGGTCGACGAAGGACACGGAGGCGGCCAGGGCGCCCCTGGGGATGTCCTCCAGGCGCCGTCCGTCGATACGGATCGTGCCCTCCCAGGGGCTGTAGAGCCCCGAGATGAGCCGCGAGACCGTCGACTTGCCGCTGCCCGAACCGCCGACGAGCGCCACCTGCTGCCCAGGACCCACGGACAGGGAGAAACCGGTGAGCAGCGGCTTGTCGAGCGGGCTGTAGCCGAAGGTGATGTCCTCCAGCGTCACATGGCCCTTGAGACGGCGGGTGCTCGCGGCCGGCTCCCGGCGCGAGTACAGCGGGTCCACCGGGAAGTTCTCGACATCCTTGAGGCGGGCCACATCGGCGGCGAAGTCCTGGATCCGGCCCGCCACCCCGTTGAGCCGGGTGACCGGCGCGGTGAAGCGGGTCACCAGGGCCTGGAAGGCGACGAGCAGACCGACCGAGATGTGCCCCTCGACGGCCCTGAGGCCACCGATCCACAGGATGAGCGCGCTGTTGAGCGTCGCGAGCGCGGGCGCGACGACACCCAGCCAGGCGCTCGGCACCCCGAGGCGCTGCTGCTGCTCCAGCGTCGTCGCGTGCTGACCGGCCCACCGGCGGAAGTAGCCGTTCTCGCCACCGGTGGCCTTCATCGTCTCGATGAGCTGGAGACCGGTGTACGAGGTGTTCGTCAGCCGCGCGCTGTCCGCCCGCAGCTTCTGGGTGCCGGTGGCCCGCAGCCGTACGACGATGCGCATCGCGACCACGTTCAGCAGCGCGATCCCCACCCCGATGACGGTCAGTTGCGGATCGTACGTCCACAGCAGGAACGCGTAGAGGAGGACGACGATGCCGTCCACGCCCGCCGCGGTGAGGTCCCGGGCCAGGGTCTCGGCCACGGCGTCGTTGGACTGGAGACGCTGGACGAGATCGGCGGGGCTGCGCTGCGAGAAGAAGGTGACGGGCAGCCGGAGCAGATGCCGGAAGAAGCGCGCGCTGCCCAGCGTCGAGGAGATGATGCGCCCGCGCAGCAGATTCGCCTGCTGCAGCCAGGTCAGTACGACGGTGAGGGCGACCATGGCGCCCATCGCGGCGAACAGCACGCCCAGTAGCGAGGTCTGCTCACCGATCATAAACATGTCGATATAGGTACGGCTCAGGGCAGGGAGCGTGGCGCCGACGGCCACCAGCAGCAGACTGGCGAGCAGCGCGACCAGCATCGTGCCCGTCGTGCCGCGCAGCCTGGCTGGCAGCGCGGTCATGACACCGGGCTTACGGCCACCGCGCTCGAAGTCCGCACCCGGCTCGAGGACGAGGACGACCCCGGTGAAGCTGGTGTCGAAGTCCTCGGCAGGGATGAACCGGCGCCCCTTGTCGGGGTCGTTGATGTGGACGCCCCGCCGTCCCAGCCTTCGCCCCATGCCGTCGTACACGACGTAGTGGTTGAACTCCCAGAACAGGATCGCCGGTGCCCGCACCTCGGCGAGTGCCGCGGGCTCCATCTGCATGCCCTTGGCCTGGAGACCGTAACCACGGGCCGCCTTGAGGACGTTGCTGGCGCGTGAGCCGTCCCGCGACACCCCGCAGGCGATGCGCAGTTCCTCCAGCGGAACATGGCGGCCGTAGTGGGCGAGCACCATCGCCAGCGAGGCCGCGCCGCACTCCAGGGCCTCCATCTGGAGCACGGTGGGGGTGCGCACGGTCTTCGTGCGCCCGGCCTTCGGGGCCTGTCGAGACCTCCGCCTGTTGCCCGCGGACCCCTCGGGGCGGTGCCGGCCGCGGCCGGGCGGGGGCAGCTGCTGAGCGGTGGGGGACGGGTGCGGTGCGGTCACGGGAGCAGCCAATCGATGGGGCGCTGGTCGGCGAGACGTACGGAGCCGGTGGCCAGGGTCATGGAGCCGAGCGCGTACGGCGGTCCTTCGGCCGAGGACCACAGGTAGCCGGACTTCGTGGAGCCCGAGCGTTCGATCTTCACCAGGACCGCCAACGGCCGCCCGTGCTCCGAGAACTGCTCGCCGAGCTGTGCGTCGCCGAGGAAACGGGTGATCTGCTGCTGTGTCTGCGCGGCCCTGCCGACCGCGGCGACCTTGCCGCGCAGCACCCCGTACTGCTGGGCGGGCACGGACTGGACGGTGAGGTCGACCGAGGCGCCCACCGGGACGGACGCGGCACTGCTGCCGGACACGTACAGCATGACGACCAGCGGATCGTCGGCCCCGTCGGTCCGCTCGACGCTCGCCACGTCCGCCCCGGTGGTGACCACGGCGCCGACCGTGGCGGTGACCGAGGTGAGCCGCCCCGCGTCGATCGTACGGACGACGCGTTCGCCCTGCGGCGTACGGACCTTGAGCAGGGGGGAGTTCTTGGGCAGGGTCGCGCCCTCGTCGGCGAGCACCTCGGTGATCTGCCCGGCGACCGGACTCTGCAGGATGTAACTGCCGCGGGAGTGCGTGAGGATGCCGGGGGCGTCGAGCGTGCTGGCGACGGATCCCGTCACGGCCCAGAAGCAGGCGGCTGCCATCACGGCGACGGTGACGCAGAGGACGAGCAGGCCCTGCGGGCGGGCGAAGCGCACCGGAAGATCGATTTGTTCGGGCGACTGCAGCTTGGAAAGGGCCTGTTGGCGGAACTGCACGGAACTCTTCCCTCACCTGTCAGCGGTCGGCACCGAGCCCCGGAACCATCGGGTTCCGGGGCTCGGCGGGGTGCTGCCGCGTCTCAGAGACCGGCGGTCAGGCCGGAGGCCAGACCGGTGACCGCGCCCGTGTTCACGCCGGTGGCGGACTCGACGAGACCGGTGACCGAGCCGACGACGCCGGAGACCGGGACGATGCCGTCGACGGTGCCCGTGACGTTGCCGACCACGCCGCCGACGAGGCCGCCCGAGACGTTGTCGAGGTCGCTGTCGGAGATCTCGGCGGTCTGGACCTGGGGGGTGTTGTTCATGATGAGCGCTGCCCTTCGTATAGAAATTGCCTATATACGGAAACCGGGGGTGCGGACTCCGTATGGGCCAGGATCAAAGCACGCCGGCGCCTCGTACAGCCAATCGAACTGCGGCGGATCTGTGGTTGTCGACCCGCTGGAATCGACTTACGTGCAGAGGTGGTCATTTCATGGTGGCAGATTCTTCACGAGCTTCACGGGATGAATTCGGCGGCCTTGTGATGTCGCGCCGCCCAAGTGGGGCACTCCCGCCCGAATCGGCCAACAGGCTGGTCCAGGCCTGGACTTTTGCACGCGGACCCGTGATCGCTGTGCGCACTCCGTGTGCAGGTTTCACCGATCCGGCTCGGACTCGGAAACCCTTTGCGATTCCGGGATCAGGTGACGAGGGGTGCCGCGTGGAGTTCGGAAGCTATCGATATTCACGGGACCGTAAAAGGTGAACAGGGCTCTATTTTTTTCATGCCCAGGTCGTGTGTGGACGGCGCATTTATGAAGCGCTTTTCGATTTCACGTGTTCTGTGTGTCACCCGGTCTCCGAAGATGTGGAGAAGGTGTGCCGCCATTGACTCCCTTCGGATTCATCCGATGTAACGCGTGCACCACCCTTCTCTCGGGCGAGGTGCGGCGCTACCATCGTGATGCCTTATGGGAGCGCTCCCATCTCTGTCTCGATCCCATACCGCCGCTGTGCGGCGGTCCAGCTCGGAGAGGACGTTTCCGTGCGCTTGAGCGCCAGACCGATCGCCGCCCTACTGGCGGCACTTGCCCTCACCGCGGGGTTGTCGATCACCGGAACCCCTGCCGTGGCACGCCCGGACGAAGGGCCCTCAGCGGCCGAAGCATCGGATGTGTCCGCCGATGTGGACCCATACACATGGAAGAACGCCCGGATCGATGGCGGTGGCTTCGTGCCGGGCATCGTCTTCAACCGGTCCGAGAAGAACCTCGCCTACGCGCGCACCGACATCGGCGGTGCCTACCGCTGGGACCAGGCGGGCAAGCAGTGGACGCCGCTGCTCGACTGGGTGGACTGGGACCGCTGGGGCTGGTCGGGCGTGGTGAGCCTCGCCTCCGACACGGCCGAGCCCGACAACGTGTACGCCGCCGTCGGCACGTACACCAACGACTGGGACCCGACGAACGGAGCTGTGCTGCGTTCCTCCGACCGGGGTGCCTCCTGGAAGGCGGCCACGCTGCCCTTCAAGCTCGGTGGCAACATGCCGGGGCGAGGGATGGGGGAGCGGCTCGCCGTCGACCCGAACAAGAACTCCGTGCTGTACCTCGGTGCTCCCAGCGGCAACGGGCTGTGGCGGTCGACGGACTCCGGGGTCACCTGGGCGGAGGTCACCGCCTTCCCCAATCCCGGCAACTACGCGCAGGACCCGACCGACACCAGCGGATACGGCAACGACAACCAGGGCATCGTGTGGGTGACCTTCGACGAACGCTCCGGCAGCGCGGGCAGCGCCACGCGGGACATCTACGTCGGGGTCGCCGACAAGGAGAACACCGTCTACCGCTCCACGGACGGCGGTTCCACCTGGTCCAGGATCGCCGGCCAGCCGACGGGATACCTCGCGCACAAGGGCGTACTCGACTCATCGACGGGCTACCTCTATCTGACGCTGAGCGACACCGGTGGCCCGTACGACGGCGGGAAGGGGCAGATCTGGCGGTACGACACGGAGTCCGGCGTATGGGCGGACGTCAGTCCCGTCGCGGAGGCCGACACCTTCTACGGTTTCGGCGGCATCTCCGTCGACCGGCAGGAACCCGGCACCCTGATGGCGACCGCCTACAGCTCGTGGTGGCCCGACACCCAGATCTTCCGCTCCACGGACAGCGGCGCGACATGGACACAGGCGTGGGACTACACGAGCTATCCGAACCGTTCCAACCGGTACGCGCTGGACGTCTCCTCCGTCCCCTGGCTCAGCTGGGGCGCGAACCCCGCCCCGCCGGAGACCGCGCCCAAGCTGGGCTGGATGACCGAGTCCCTGGAGATCGACCCGTTCGACTCGGACCGGATGATGTACGGCACGGGCGCCACGGTCTACGGCACCGAAAACCTCACGAACTGGGACTCCGGGAGCGAGTTCACCATCACACCCATGGTGAAGGGCCTGGAGGAGACGGCCGTCAACGACCTGGCGAGCCCGCCCTCCGGTGCACCGCTGCTGAGCGCGCTCGGTGACATCGGGGGTTTCCGGCACACCGACCTCGACGCGGTGCCCGCCATGATGTTCACCTCGCCCAACCTGGACTCGACCACCAGCCTGGACTTCGCCGAGACATCACCCGACACCGTCGTACGGGTCGGCGACGCCGAGGCCGCTCCGCACATCGGCTTCTCCACCGACAACGGGGCCAACTGGTTCGCAGGCTCCGAGCCCTCCGGAGTCACCGGCGGCGGCACGGTCGCCGCGGCGGCCGACGGCAGCGGATTCGTCTGGAGCCCGGAAGGCGCGGCCGTCCACCACACCACCGGTTTCGGTAACTCCTGGACCGCGTCGACCGGAATCCCGGAGGGAGCGACGGTCGAGTCGGACCGCGAGAACCCGGAGAAGTTCTACGGGTTCAAGGCGGGCACCTTCTACGTGTCGACCGACGGCGGCGCCACGTTCACCGCGAAGGCGACCGGCCTCCCGGCGGACGGCGAGGTCCGCTTCAAGGCGCTGCCCGGCTCCGAGGGAGACATCTGGCTCGCGGGCGGCACGTCCACGGGCGCGTACGGGCTCTGGCGCTCCACGGATTCCGGCACGAGCTTCACGAAGCTGTCCGGCGTGCAGGAGGCCGACAGCGTCGGCTTCGGCAAGGCGGCCCCCGGGGCCTCGTACCAGACCGTCTTCGTCAGCGCGAAGATCGACGGGGTGCGCGGCATCTTCCGGTCGACGGACGAGGGCGCCACCTGGACGCGGATCAACGACGACGCGCACCAGTGGGCCTGGACGGGTGCGGCGATCACCGGGGACCCACGGGTCTTCGGCCGGGTGTACGTCTCCACCAACGGCCGGGGGATCCAGGTGGGAGAGCCCTCCGGCAGCGGAGTTTCGTCCGCTCGGTGAGGAGGAGGGGCGGGGCCCGGCGATCCTCCTCGCGCCGGGCCCCGCGCCGCCGCTGTGACACGGCCCGCCTGACGGCGGTCGTGTCACGGGGCGGCGGAGTACCTGGTGTCGGCCGGGGATCCCGAACATCGGGGCGTTGGCCACCGCCGTCGGCGAGGCCGGCACACAGCCGGCCACCCCCCGCCCAGGACGACGACATCGTAGGAGGCCCTGTACGAAGCGGAGGTCATCGTCCGCCCTCGACCGGCCCGCCGTCCCCGGGGCCGTCGGCCGGCCCTCCCGTGAGCTCGGCGACCTCCGCGAGAAGTCCCGCACGGTCGATGGCGTCGCTCACGGTCGCCGGGACGGTGCACGCGTAGGCGCCGGCCACCGAGCCGTACAGCGCGCTCCGGGCCAGGTCCTCGCCCGTCAGCCGGCCGAAGAGGAAACCGGAGGCGAAGGCGTCGCCCGCCCCGTTGGAGTCGACCACCTGCCTGCGCGGCTCGACCACCGGGACATGGACCAGCCCGTCGGCGGTCAGCAGATACGCGCCCTCGGCCCCCGCGGTGGCGATCACGGCCTCGGCCCGCCCCCGCTCCAGGATGCGGCGCATCGTCTTCTCCTTGTCGAGCAGGGCCGCCGTGGAGACGAAGACGATGTCCGCGCCGTAGGCGAACGGCTCGTGGTACGGGTTCTCGCCGTCCCAGTTGTGGAGGTCGGTGGAGATGCTCAGGCCCGCCTCGCGCAGTTGGGGGAGGGCGAAGGCGCACGGATAGGTGATGGAAACATGCGCGTGGCGGCTCGCCGACGCCAGGGAATGGACCAGCTCCTCGGGCAGCCGGTCGGACTCGTGGGAGCGGGTGTCGTCGTAGAGGGAGAGCCGCCGGCCGTCAGGACCGACGAGATTGACGGCCCGCTTCGTCCCGCCGGGCAGGGGCACTTCGCTGAACCCGATGCCCCGGTCGCGGTGGAAGGCCCTGATGAGCTCGCCCGAAGGGTCGTCCCCGATCATGTCGAGGTGGTGTGTGCGCAGTCCCAGCGCGCTCAGGCCCAGCGCCACGAAGTCGCCGGTCTGCCCGGCACGGGTCTCGATGCCCGGCTGGATCATGTAGCTGTCGGCGTAGGGAAGCGGGAGCTCGGGGACGTACGCGATCGTGTCGACGCCCGATCCTCCTAGGACGAGGACGTCGTATTCGCTGCTCATCGCTGTTCCTCTCGCACACGAGGGGGCGGTGTCGTCCAGCCCCGCGCCGACCTCGCAGGCGGGTTGGCAATGACCTTTGATTGCAGGCGAGTTAAGCAGCTGCGGACGATCTCAGCAAGAACTTGCAGAGTGTTTCAGCAAGACATTGCGGACATTGGCCGAAGGTGTCCGGCCGGTGGGTACGAACGACCCCGCCCCCACCGGAACACCGGCGGGGGCGGGGTCAGGCCGTGTCACTGTGCGGCGGTCCAGGTCGTGTCGTCGTTCTCGAAGGCGCTGAGGCTCGGGTCGTGGTCGGAGGCGCCGATGTCGTACATCGATGTCATCCAGTGGTAGAAGTTGTCGCCCCGCTCCCGCAGCAGTTCGTACAGCCGCCGCATCAACCGGTCGCGCACCGGGGCGAATTCGGGGTGGGTGTACCGGTTGCTGAGCTCGTGCGGGTCGGCCTCCAGGTCGTACAGCTCGTTGACCGACTCCGGGTTGACGACGAGCTTGTAGCGGTCGTCGCGGATCATCCGCTGCGGGTAGGGGAAGTGGTGGCCGTGGAACTCCGCGACCAGCTCGCCGGGCCACTCGGGGCTCTCGCCCCTGACCAGCGGGACCAGGCTGCGGCTGTCCACCGCCGGGGACGGGTCGCAGCCCGCCAGTTCGAGCAGCGTCGCCGTGCAGTCGGTGAGGCTGACCAGCTCGTCCCTGACCTGGGGGGCCGCGCCGGGAATCCGGATGATGCCGGGGATGCGGTAGATGTCCTCGTACATCGCCGGGCCCTTGTCGTGCAGCCGGTGGGCGCCGGTGAACTCGCCGTGGTCCGCGGTGAAGAACACCGAGGTGTCGTCACCGAGCCCCAGCTCGTCGAGGCGGGTCAGGATGCGCCCGATCTGCTCGTCGATCAGGGTGACATAACCCCAGTACACGGCGATCAGCTTGCGCGTCGTCTCGATGGGGATGGTGTCGAACGCCCAGTGCGCGCTGTAGTTGCGCTGCACCGGTGGCTTGCCCTCGAAGGTCTCCGCGATGGACGGCGGCAGCTCGACGAGCTCCGGATCGTAGAGGTCGAAGTAGGCGTCGGGGAGCAGGTAGGGCAGATGGGGGCCGAAGAAGTGGGTGGCCAGGAAGAACGGCTCATCGCCCGCCGCGTAACGCTCCAGATGCTCGATCGCGCGGGTGGCGAGATAGTGCTCGAACGTCGCCTCCACCGGCTGGTGCAGCCGGGCCGCCAGCAGATTCCCCTGGTTCCCGCCCGGCGCGGTGCCCCGGACCGGCTCGGAGATGCGGTACGGCGGCAGTCCGCGCTCCTCCAGATACGCCAGGTAGTCCGGGTGGTCGACGGGGTTGTGCCAGCCCGGCAGATCGGGGCCCTCGAAACCGTACGAGGCGGCGTTGCGGTGGGTACCGCCGTGCCACTTGCCGATGAGCCCCAGCCGGTAGTCGCGCTCGGCCAGGGCCGCCGGGAAGGTGAAGGCGTCCTCCCGCAGATCCTCCAGATACCCCACGTTGCGCTCGTAGTTGGCGAGCAGCCGGTGCCGGAAGGGAGCCTGCCCGGTGAGCAGGCTCGCACGGGCCGGGGTGCAGATCGCGGTGGGCGTGTAGAAGCGGTCGAAGCGTGTACCGGTGGCCGCCAGCCGGTCCAGGTTCGGTGTGGCGACATGCGGGTTGCCGTAACAGCCGAGGGTGTCCACCCGGTGCTGATCGGTCATCAGGAACAGCAGATTCACTTCTTGAACGCCTTCGTGTAGAGGTCGCCCCCGTAGTACGTGTCCACGGCCGGGGCCTTCTTGAGCTGGCCGGTGTTCACGAAGAACTCGCCGAGCCCGTCCAGCCAGCCGTCCACGGTGCCGTCCTCGGTCCTGGCCACCAGGTCGGCGGTCGACAGCGTCTCGACGTTGGCCGCGTCCGCCACCACCTCGGCGCGGTCGATCTTCAGCAGCGCCGCGGTGGCGTCGATGGTCTCGTCGGGGTGCGCGGCACGCCAGTCGTTGGCCTTCTGGAGGACCTTGACGACCTTGGCGTCCTGCTTCGCGTCGCTCTTCGCGGGCGACACGAAGGCGTTGGGGAACGCCCTGTCCTTGAAGTCCTCGGTGCTCGCGACCTCCTGGAGACCGGGCTTCTTCGCCTTGATGTTGTCGATCAGCGGATACCAGAGGCCCGCCCCGTCGATCTGACCGGCGGCGAACGCAGAGACGACCGTGGACGGGTCCATCGGCACCTTCTCGATGTCCTTCTCCGACATCCCGGCCTTCTCCAGGGCCAGATCGAGCACCATCGCACCCGAGGTGCCTTCGGGCACCCCGACCTTCTTGCCCTTGAGGTCCTTGACGGAGGTGATGCCGGGCTGGGCTATGACCCGGTCGGCACGGCCCAGGGTGTTGATCGCGATGATCTTGGCCTTGCCCGAGGCGGGCAGCCAGAAGGCGCCGGGGCCGATGTACCCGTAGTCGAGGCTGCCCGATCCGAGCGCCTGGATCTGGAGGGGGCCGTTGGTGAACGTGCTGTACTCGGCCTTCAGGCCCTGGTCCTTCCACAGCCCCTGTTTGTCCGCGATGGCCAGCAGGCTCGCACCGTTGTAGTCGCTGATGTAACCGAAACGGACGGTGGAGGATCCACCGGACGACGAGTCGCCGGAGCATCCGGTGACGGAGAGTGCGAGGGCGGACACGGCGACGGCCGCTGTGAGGGCGCGCTGGGACAGACGCATGACGCGGGTTCCTTAGGGGAGTTCGGTGGGAGGTGCGGTGTCAGGCGGCCGCGGCGGCCGGGGTCTGGTGGTAGACGGAGGTCCACACGGCGTTGCGGATCCGGGCGAACTCGGGCGAGAGCCGGATGGCTTCGGTACGCGGATACGGCAGGTCCACATCGATGACCGACTGGATCCGGCCGGGCCGCGCCGCCATCACCACGACACGCCGGGCGAGATACACGGCCTCGTCGACGTCGTGCGTGACGAACAGGACCGTCCGCCTGTCCCGGCTCCAGGTGTCCAGGAGCTGGTCCTGCAGCTGGACCCGGGTCAGCGCGTCCAGTGCGCCGAAGGGCTCGTCCATCAGCAGCACCTGAGGATCGACCGCGTAGGCACGGGCGATGGCGCAGCGCTGCTTCATCCCGCCGGACAGCGTCTTGGGCAGTGCGTCGGCGAAGTCGGTGAGGCCGACCAGACCGATGGCACGCTCCGCCCGCCGCTTTCGCTCGGCGGCCGGCACGGACGCCAGCTTCAGCCCGAACTCGACGTTGCCGCGCACGGTCAGCCAGGGGAACAGCGCGTACTGCTGGAAGATCACCCCACGGTCGGGTCCGGGCCCGGTGACCGGCTTCCCGTCGACGAGCACCTCGCCCGAGGTCGGGACCGCCAGCCCGGCGGCCAGATTGAGCAGGGTGCTCTTGCCGCACCCGGACGGGCCGACGACGGTGACGAACTCCTCGTCACCGATGTCCAGCGACACCTCGTCCAGGGCGGTGAAGGTGGTCTTCTTCATCGGGAAGGTCCGTGAGACGTCCCGGAAGGAGATCTTGGCGTTCATCGGGTCTCCTGCCAGCGGGTGAGACGGCGTTCGGCGAGCAGCAGCAGCCGGTCCATCAGCAGGCCGAGCAGGCCGATGGTGATCACGCCGACGAAGATGGTGGGGAGGTCGTAGTAGAGCTGGGCCTTCTGCATCTCGTAGCCGAGGCCCTTCTGCGCGGCGATCAGCTCCGCCGCGACGAGCGTGCCCCAGGCCGAGCCGAGACCGATCCGCATCCCGACGAGGATGAACGGCGCCGATGCGGGCACGACGACCTTGAGGAAGATCGTCCCGTCCCTGGCGCCCAGCACCCTGGCCGCGTCGATGAGCGTCCTGTCGACCCCCACGACACCCTGGAAGGCGGCCACGACGCTCGACAGGAACGCCGCCAGGAAGATCACGAAGATCTTGGGCACCTCGCCGATGCCCATCAGCACGATGGCCAGCGGA
This sequence comes from Streptomyces sp. NBC_01012, assembly GCF_045162755.1. Classification (NCBI taxonomy): domain Bacteria; kingdom Bacillati; phylum Actinomycetota; class Actinomycetes; order Kitasatosporales; family Streptomycetaceae; genus Streptomyces; species Streptomyces sp. NBC_01012. Next base: position 7,214,225 of record NZ_CP108688.1, read on the forward strand.
ATCAGGGCCAGCGGAGGCACCGTGCGGAAGAACTGGACGTACGGTTCGAGCAGCCCGCGCGCGACCGGGTACCAGCCCATCAGGAAGCCCACCGGCACGGCCAGCAGGGTGCCCAGCGCGAAGCCAAGCAGGACCCGCCGCAGGCTGGCCAGTGCGTCGTCGGCCAGTGTGCCGTCCGCGATCAGCTCACCCGCCTTGTCGGCCACGGCGACGGGGCCCGGCAGTCCCTGCACCCCGAGCGAGGCCAGCCAGGACCACACACCGATGCCGGCCACCAGCGCGATCAGGTTCAGGGCGAGCGCGGGAACACGGGGCCGCTTCCGCCGTGGCTCCTGGGCGCTCTCGGTGCTCTCCCGTGCGGGAGCGTCCCGCTTGACGGGTGTCTCCGTGGAACTCATGTGGCGTCCTCGGGAAGGTCTTCGCTGCCCGGTTCCGGGTAGCGGGCGAGCAGAGGGGATTCATGAAGGGCGAGGGCGACTCCGCCGAGCGCGCCGCCCGCCTCGCCGAGCCCGGCGGGCAGCAGCGTCACGCGTCCACGGGCCAACGGCATGACATGGGCGTCGAGTGCCTCCCGCACGGGTGCGAGCAGCGCGTCGCCGGCCCGGGCCAGTTCACCGCCCAGCACGATCACACCGGGACCGACGGCGTTGACGACCCCCGCGAGCACCGCGCCGGTCCTGGCGCCCGCCTCCCGCAGGACCTGATGCGCCGCCGGGTTGCCGTTCTCGACCGCCCTCAGGAGGGTCGGTACGTCATCGGCACGTCCGCCCAGCGTGCGGTAGGAGGCGAGGACAGGACCGATCGACGCGATCGTCTCCAGGCACCCCCGGCCCCCGCACTCGCACGGTCCGCCGTCGGGATCGGCGGTGATGTGCCCGAGCTCGCCGGCCAGGCCGTCCATGCCCCGGTGGAGCGAGCCGTTCACGACCAGCCCGCCGCCCACTCCGTGCGACAGCCGCAGATACAGCACATCCTGACTGGATGACGCCGCTCCCCAGGTGGACTCCGCGAGGGCGGCGAGCCGGGTGTTGTTGTCCAGCAGGACCGGGGCCCCGAACCGCTTGCCGAGCAGCCCGGCCAGGGCCCGCAGCGGCTCCTCCGGAGTGCCGCCCGCCGTGCGTACCGGGCCGACGACGCCGACCCCGACCGCACCGGTCGTGCCGAGGGCGGCCAGCCGGAGCGTGCCGCCCGCCAGCGTGGCGACCAGCCGCTCGGCCAGCTCCACCCGCCGCTCCCAGGAGAGCCCGGGAGGATGGGCCCGGCTCGCCGAACCGATCACCTCGTGCGCCACGTTGGCGGCGGCCACATGGACGGCACGGCGGGCGAAGTCGATGCCGACAGCCTGGCCGGCCGCCGGATTGAGCGTGAGGTGTTCCACCGGACGGCCACGCTTGCGCGGACCTGGCTCGGCGGCGGCCGCGACGACGGCGCCGCTCGCGACCAGGGTCCCGACTATGTCGTACAGCGTGGTGCGCGACAGCCCGGCCTGGCGTCCGAGCTCGGCCCGGCTCTGGGGTCCGTGCCGGCGCAGCAGACCGAGTACGCGTTCCTCGTGCCCGCGCCTCAGCCGCGAGAGAGGGCCACCGTGTGAGTGCATGGCGTCCAGCATGAGGACCATGCGATTTTTTAGTCAATGACCCGGAAAAATATTCATGTTGCCGCAATGGCAGCGGGGTCAGGCCGTGCGCACGGTCCGGAAGCCGAGGTTCCCCGTGGTGCTGTCCGGGGTGTTGCGGGTACGGGCGGCCACCCGGTACCGGTTGCAGTACGAGCGGTGGCACAGATAGGAACCGCCCCGCATCACCTTGGACTCGCCCCCGGACGGACCACGCGGGTCGCTCCGGCGCACCGTGGGGTGTGCGGTGCTCCACCAGTCCTGGCACCACTCCCAGACATTGCCCGCCATGTTGTACAGACCGTGGCCGTTCGGCAGGTAGGCATCGACCGGGGCCGTGCCCGCGTAGCCGTCGTCGGCGGTGTTCTTCGTGGGGAAGTGGCCCTGCCAGATGTTGCAGCGGTGCTCCCCGCCCGGCGTCAGCTCGTCGCCCCACGGATAGCGGGCCTGCTCCAGACCGCCCCGGGCCGCGTACTCCCACTCGGCCTCCGTCGGCAGCCGGGTACCCGCCCAACGGCAGTACGCGCGCGCGTCGTTCCAGGAGATGTGCACCGCGGGATGGTCCCCGCGGTCCTCGATCGCGCTTCCGGGTCCCTCGGGTGCGTTCCACCGGGCGCCCTCGACCCCGCACCACCAAGGAGTGGCGTCGGGACGGCCGGCGCCGCGCCGGAGCGCGGCCGGGAGGAACCCGGCGAAGACGTACGACCAGCCGAACCGCTCGGCCTCCGTGACGTACCCGGTGGCCGAGACGAACGCGGCGAACCGCTCGTTGCTGACGGCGTGCGCGTCGATGTGGAAGGCGGAGACCCGCACCTCGCGGACCGGCCCCTCACCGTCGTCCCGGAACCCGTCCGGATCCTCGGAGCCCATGAGGAACGACCCGCCGGGGAGCAGCACCGTCGTCCCCTTCGTGTCCGGCGGCCGAGGGGTGTCGTGGCGGGGGGAGATCTGGTCGGAGTGGGTGGTTCCGGACAGGCCGTCAGGCCTCCCGCGGCCGGGGGAGCAGCAGCCGGACGCTGCGATGTCGTTCATGTCGCGATCCTACGAGCACCGAGGCCCCCTCTACACGGATGATCGTCGCCGCCCAAACCTCCTCACGGCGTGGCGTGCCGTCCAACGGGTGACATCTGGCTCCCTGTCACACGATGAGCCCACCGGGTCCCTCGAATGCGGCCTCCCCGAGTGGTGGGTCCCCGGATTTCGACTGACGGTGGATCACGTCGCACCCGTGATCCGAGGAGCCGGCAACCAGCCGGCCAGCGCGGGGGTGGCGAAAGGACTGTGTATCCATGCGCTCTACCCGCACCCTGTTCGCATCGGCCGCCGTCACGGCGGTCCTCGCGGTCTCCGTTCCCGCCGCATACGCCGTGACCTCGGCGGACGACTGGAGCAAGGACAGCGGTTCCTCCGCCGGCAGCCACGACAACCACGAGAAGTCGGACTCGGGGAAGTACGCCAAGCCCGAGGGCGGTGTGCACGCCGGTGGCGGCGCGCTGGCCGGTCTGTCGTCCGACGACTGGCAGAAGGACAAGGAGTCCGGCTCGGACAGCGAGAAGGACTGGAAGCACGAGAAGCCCGAGGGCGGCGTCCACACCGGTGGCGGGGCGCTCGCCGGTCTGTTCTCCGACGACTGGCAGAAGGACAAGGAGTCCGGCTCGGACAGCGAGAAGGACTGGAAGCACGAGAAGCCCGAGGGCGGGGTGCACGCCGGCGGCGGCGCGCTGTCCGCCGTGTCGTCCGACGACTGGCAGAAGGACAAGGAGTCCGGCTCGGGCTCCGGCGACAGCGAGAAGAACTGGAAGCACGAGAAGCCCGAAGGTGGCGTCCACACCGGCGGCGGAGCGATGGCGCTCTCCGGCAGCGGCCTGGCCGCCGGATCCGTGCTGATGCTCGGTGGCCTCGGCGCCGTCGCGTACAAGCTGCGCCGCCGCAACGCCTCGGGTGCCGCGGCTGTCTGACAGGTGCCCCGCACCGCTGAATGAATCCTGTCGTGGCCGCCGCCCTCATCCGGGCGGTGGCCGCGCCGATTTTCCCGTACGTCCGTACCGCCTGTACGCCCGTATCGCCCGTACGTCTGTATCGCCCGCCTGTACCGCCCGCCCGTCACTCCCGTACGCGAAAGGCAGCACGCGCATGGCCGCCCCGCAGCAGTCCGAACCAGATTCCGCCGCCTCCCCTGCCCTCGGCCGTTCTCTGCTGTGGCCCGTCGCGGCGGTGGGGCTCGGCTTCCTCCTCGTCTACAACTCCTTCGACGCCTCGGCCGGAGTCCCGCCGGCCCCCTCCGTGGTCTCCCTCCCCGCGCCCTCGTCCACCGCGGCGCCCGCGCCGAAGGCATCGTCGTCCGCCGCTCAGCTCGGGCTGCCCGCGTCCGATCCCCAGCGGATCTCGATCAAGTCGATCGCGGTCGACGCGCCCTTCACCCCGCTGTCGATCGGCTCCTCCGGACAACTGGACGCGCCGCCCGCGAACGACCCGAATCTCGTGGGGTGGTTCAAGGACGGCGCCACTCCCGGTGAGCGCGGCACCTCGGTGGTGGCAGGGCATGTCGACACCAGGACCGGCCCCGCCGTGTTCCTGCTGCTCAGCACGCTCAAGGCCGGTAATTCGGTGGACATCACCCGTCAGGACGGCGCCATCGCCACCTTCAAGATCGACTCGGTCGAGACCTTCAGCAAGGCGGACTTCCCGAACGACCGGGTGTACGCCGACAAAGGCACCGCACAGCTGCGCCTGATCACCTGTGGCGGCGTCTACGACAAGAAGAAGAAGGACTACGAGGACAACGTGGTGGTGTTCGCCCACCTCGCCTCGGTCAAGAACTCCTGAGGCCGTCCGGCGCCCGGCCGTGTCCGCGGCTTGCCCCTGACGTAAGGGTGAGGGCTTAGCGTCTGCGTGCTTCCGGCCACCCCGGCCCGGAGCACACAGACGAGGAGTCCGCCATGACCGCATCCCCGGCCCTGCCCCGTACGTCCCGCGAGGTACAGCTCACGGCCGTACCCGGCGGACTGCCGCGCCCCGAGCATCTGCGCGTCGTGGAACAGCCACTGCCACGGCCCAGGGAGGGGGAGGTGCTGGTCCGCAACACGCACTTCCAGGTCTTCCCCGCCCTGCGCACCCTCATCGGGGGCGGGGTCGAGGGCGCACCCGTCCCCGGTCTCCGCCCCGGTGACGCACTGTTCGGGCCGGCCGTCGGCGAGGTCGTGGAGCGTCCGGGCGACGCCGGACCGCCCGTGGGCGCGCCGGTCTCGCACTTCCTCGGCTGGCGGGAGTACGCGGTGGTGCCCGCCGCGAAGTGCGCGCTGCTCGACGACGGCGCGCTCCCCGACCGGACGGCGCATTTCTCCCAGGGCTCCCTGGCCTATGCGGCCCTCACCCGGTTCGCCGAACTCCAGCCGGGGGAGACCGTGTTCGTCTCGGGCGGTGCGGGAGGGATCGGCTCCATGGCGGGTCAGATCGCCCGGCTGCTGGGCGCCGGACGCGTGATCGGATCCACGGGCTCAGCGGCCAAGGCCGAGCGGATGACGGACGGTCTCGGATACGACGCGGTCGTGCTCAGGGCACCGGAAGACTCCTTCTCCGACCGGCTGGCCGAAGCGGCACCCGAGGGTATCGATGTCTTTGTCGACATGGTCGGGGGTGAGCAGCTGCGGGCGGCCGTACGCGCGGCACGGCCCGGCGCCCGGTTCGCCCTGGTCGGGACCCTGGCGGGTCAGCTCTCCGGAGACGGGGGAGGGGCCACGGCGCCGGTCGAGCTCGACACGTTCCAGCTGGTCCTCAAGCGGATCACCCTGCGGGGGATCACCGGGCAGGACCACCAGGAGGTCCACGCCGAGTGGATCCGGACATTCGGCGGGTGGCTGCGCTCCGGTGAGATCACCTTTCCGCAGGTACGGATCGCGGGCATGGACAAGGCCCCCGGCGCGTTGCACGCGTTGATGGACGGAGAGCATCTCGGCACCGTGGTGGTCGAGGTGTAGGGCCGGGACGGCACAGCGGCACATGGGGGTGGACATGCGGATCGGTGACGCCGCGGCGGCGGCCGGGACCACACCGAGAGCGCTTCGGTTCTACGAGGAGCGGGGGCTGCTGCCCCCTCCGGCGCGCAGCACCACGGGGCAGCGCCAGTACAGCGCACGCGATGTCGCCCGGGTCGGCTTCATCCGCGAGCTGCTGTCCCTGGGGCTGACCGTGGAGGACCTGAGCGGCTGCGCCGACCGTCTGGACCTCCTGATGGACGGTCCGCCGCAGCGGTGCGCCGGCACGGGGACCGGGAACCGGCCGAATCCCGGGGTCGCCGCGCGGAGGCTGGCCGTGATCGATGCGGAGATCGCCCGCCTGACCCGGCTGCGTGAGCAACTGGCGGCCCGGGTCGGGGTGAGGTCGTGAACCGAGTGAGGCCGTACACGGGTGAGTCGTAATATCCGACGGTGACGAGGAAACCCGCGGACGCGTGGCCACGGCAGCGGTACCCGGATCTCTCCGAGCTCGGACCGCTCGTCCGGCACGCGGACCGGCGCACGCGGCACCAGGGGCTCACCCTCCTCGCCGACCGGGCGGCCTCACCCCGGCTGCCGGCCGGTGAAGCGGCCGAGCCGGCGGGACTGCTGCCGCACGACGTGTGGCGCTCCCGCTACCCGGATGTCCTGGAGCGGCTCACCGCGTCCGAGGGGGGCGCGCCGCCGCTGCCTTGAGCCGCTCAGTGGGCAGCGCCCTCCCGCTCGGCCACGGCGACCTGGTGCAGTGTGCGGCCGGTGCGCGCCGAGCGGGCGTGGTAGGGATCGGGGGTGCCCGGCCTGTCATGGACGGCCTGCCGGTCGTTGGCCTTGATCAGCAGCCAGGCCTCGGGTCCCGGGGTCCCGTCCTGGTCGTCGATGCGGAAGCGGGTGAGTGCGAACTCCCCGTGCAGCTTGGCCCCGTCGAGCCGGAACGTGGCATGACCGCGCTCCAGGGAATCGGCGAACGGGACGGGCGCACCCGCGAGGTCGTGGCTGGTGGGGCTGTAGGTGCCCTGGTCCCAGACGATCACCGCGCCGCTGCCCTGTTGGTCGCGTGGGATGACGCCTTCGAACTCGCGGTACTCCAGGGGGTGGTCGTCCGTCGGCACGGCCAGCCGTTTGTCGCTCGGATTGTCCGAGGGGCCGCGCGGCACGGCCCAGGACTTCAGGACGCCGTCGACCTCGAGGCGGAAGTCGAAATGCATACGCCGGGCGTCGTGGATCTGCACCACGAAACGCCGTGTGCTGTCGCTGTCCACGCCTGATCCTTCCGCCGGGATGCGTCGGACGATGCGCGCCTGCCCGGTCGGCCGCGCGGGGCCCGCACAGTCCATGCCTCCACTGTGCGGTCATCGGCCGCACGTCGCACGGCGGCAGTCGTGCCGGGTCCTGTGTGAACAGGCCATGACGTGTGCCCGTACCCGTCCGGTCTGGACCAGATCCTTGACGGACCTGCGGGCACTGCCTTAAATCAAGTGTTGAAAGATACGTCCGGGGTACACGCCTCACGCGTTCATCTCTCGGCGCATCTGTCATGTGCATGACTGTCATCCCCCCACCTGAAATGAAGTGATGACTGTGCCTTCCCCCCACCGCGTACGCCGTCTCTCGAAGAGGCGCCGCACCACCCTGTACGCCGCTCTCTCCCTGTTGTGCTGTTCCGTGGTGATGACCGCGCTGCCCGCCGGCGCGTCGGCCGCACCCGAGGCGCACACGGGTACCTCCTCCACGGCTGCCGCCTCGGCGCAGGCCGTGGCGTTCTCCGACGACTTCGACGGACCCGCTGGTTCCGCCGTCGACAGCGCCAAGTGGCTGACGGAGACCGGCGACAACGTCGACAACCACGAAGGGCAGTACTACACGGCGGGCACCGACAACGCCGCACTCGACGGCAACGGCAACCTCGTCATCACCGCCCGCAAGGAGAACCCCGCCAACTACCAGTGCTGGTACGGGACCTGCGAGTACACCTCGTCCCGTCTCAACACCTCGGGCAAGTTCACCTCGACGTACGGCCACGTCGAGAGCAGGATGAAGATCCCGCGCGGCCAGGGCATATGGCCCGCCTTCTGGATGCTGGGCGCCGACATCGGTGACGTCGGCTGGCCCAACAGCGGTGAGATCGACATCATGGAGAACGTCGGCTTCGAGCCCGGCACCGTCCACGGCACCCTGCACGGCCCCGGCTACTCCGGCGCGGGCGGCATCGGCGCCGGCTACAACCTCCCCGACGGAGCCGACTTCGCCGACGACTTCCACACCTTCGCCGTGGACTGGGCCCCCGACTCCATCAGCTGGTCCGTCGACGGCGTCGTCTACCAGGAGAGGACGCCCGCGGACGTCAACGGCAACGACTGGGTGTTCGACAAGCCCTTCTTCCTCATCCTCAACCTCGCCGTCGGAGGCGACTGGCCGGGCAACCCCGACGACAGCACGCAGTTCCCGCAGGAACTCGTCGTCGACTACGTCCGGGTGACCACCGGCGACTGAGCGTGGACACCGGCCGGCGGGCACCCGCTGCCGCCGGCCGGTGTGCCGACGTAGCATGATCTGCATGGAGCAGCGAACACTCGGCAGGACCGGCCGTGACGTATCGGTCGTAGGACAGGGCACCTGGCAGCTCGGCGGGGACTGGGGCGAGGTGCGCGAGGCCGACGCCTTCGGCGTCCTCGATGCCGCGGTCGAGTCGGGGGTCACCTTCTTCGACACCGCCGACGTCTACGGCGACGGCCGCAGCGAGCAGCTCATCGGCCGCTATGTGAAGGACCGCCCGGATGCGGACATCTTCGTCGCCACCAAGATGGGCAGGCGCGCCGAGCAGCTCCCCGCGAACTACGTCCTGGACAACTTCCGCAGCTGGAACGACCGTTCACGCACCAACCTGGGCGTCGACACCCTCGATCTCGTCCAGCTGCACTGCCCGCCCACGGCCGTCTACTCCTCCGACGCCGTGTACGACGCCCTGGACACGCTCGTCGCCGAGCAGCGGATCGCCGCGTACGCGGTGAGCGTGGAGACGTGCGCCGAGGCGCTCACGGCCATCGCCAGGCCCGGCGTCGCGAGCGTCCAGATCATCCTCAACCCCTTCCGCCTCAAGCCACTCGACGAGGTCCTCCCCGCCGCCGTGGCCGCCGGGGTCGGCATCATCGCGCGCGTCCCGCTCGCCTCGGGGCTGCTCTCCGGCAGGTACACCGCCGACACCGTCTTCGCCCCCGACGACCACCGCACGTACAACCGCCACGGCGAGGCCTTCGACCAGGGCGAGACCTTCTCCGGTATCGACTACGCGACCGGTGTGGCCGCCGCCGCCGAATTCTCCGAGCTCGCTCCCGAAGGCGCCACCCCGGCGCAGACCGCGCTGCGCTGGATCATCCAGCAGCCCGGGGTCACCAGCGTCATCCCCGGTGCACGGTCGGTGGAGCAGGCACGCGCCAACGCGTCGGCCGCCGCTCTCCCGCCGCTCCCGCAGAGCACCCTCGACGCGGTGCGCGACCTGTACGACCGACGGATCCGCGCGGAGGTCCACCCGCGCTGGTGAGCCCGCGGCTCACTCGTCCCCGCCGTCCCCGTCCTGACCGGCGGGCGCGGGCGAATCGAGCCCCGCTGTCGGGGTGGTGCCGGGATCCGGGGTGTCCGCCGCCCCGGTGTCCGGCGCGAAGAGGATCGTGCCCAGATACACCGCCGCCAGGAAGGCGACCGTTCCGGCCACGGCGCTCGCCACGCGCGGACGGCGACGGATGGCCTCACTCGTGCTGATCCGGCGCGTCGTGGCCGATTTCGTCGCCGACCTGGAGGCCCGGGGCGCCGGAGTGGCCCTTCTGCGGCCGGTGGCCTGCGGCAGCCGGTACGTCGACGCGCCCTGGACAGCCGGGGCGCCGGGGGCCGGTGCGGGAGCGGACGGGGCGGCGGACCGCGCAGCCGCGGGCCGCGCGCCGGCTGTGTGCTGCGGCAGCGGCTCGGGCCGCCCCCGCCAGGCATCCGTACGGAACCAGTCGGAGACCTGCTGGGCGCTCGGCCGGTCCTCGGGCTGCTTGGCCAGCAGGCCCAGCAGATACGAATCGAAGGCGGGGGAGACGTCCACCCCTCGCTGTCTGACCGGCACCGGAGGCGTGTCCACGTGCTGGTAGAGCGTCGCGGTCGCCGTGTCCGAGCGGAACGGCGGCTGCCCGACCAGCAGTTGGTAGACGACGCAGCCCAGCGAGTACATGTCCGACGCGGAGTCGGCCGTCCGCCCGAGGGCCCGCTCAGGAGCCAGATACAGACTCGTACCGACGATATGGCCGGCCGTGGTCAGCGCCGTCGACGGGTCGTCCACGAACTGGGCGATGCCGAAGTCCCCGATCTTCACCGACCCGTCGGCGTCCAGCATCAGGTTGCCGGGCTTGATGTCCCGGTGGACGATGCCCTGCCGGTGAGCCGCGGCCAGACCCGCGGCGGCCTGGCCGGCGATACGCGCGACCTGCTCAGGGTGGACCGACTCCTGGGCCTCCAGCAGATCCCCGAGGCTCTGTCCCTCGACCAGCTCCATCACCAGGAAGAAGCGGTCCTCCCAGGACCCGAAGTCGAACACGGCCACCAGATGAGGATGGCTCAGACGCGCGGCCGTCTGCGCCTCCAGGCGGAAGCGCGCGGTCGACGAGGCATCGGCCTGGTCGCCCAGCAGCAGCTTCACCGCCACGGCCCGCCCCAGGACTTCGTCCGTGGCGCGCCACACCTCGCCCATACCACCACGGCCGATGGGGGATATCAGCCGGTACCGTCCAGCAACCAGCACCTGTGCACACCAATCTCGAATTTTGGCCCGCTCCGACTGCCGCGGCGGCGACCTCATCGGGCTCATCGCCTCGGTACGGTGCGTGGGGGTGCGCGGCGTGATCAGGATATCCGTCCCCCGGAGCTCCGGTCGCCCGGCCCGAGCCCCGGACACGGAATCCGGCCAATCGATGGTCAGGACCGGCCTGTTCTCATCCACTTCTCACTCACGGGCGAGCCAGTCGAGCAGAGCAGCGGCGGTGAACTCCTCCTGCCCGCCGGGGAACAGCAGGTCCGCCTCCCCGAACACCGTCCCGTCCGCGGGCGCCCGATGGTCGGGAACAGCCACGCAGCGCATTCCCGCCGCCCGTGCCGCCCGGATCCCGGGGGCCGCGTCCTCGAGAACCACGCACGATTCCGGCGCCACGCCGAGCCGCGCGGCGGCCTCCAGGAACACGTCGGGCTCCGGCTTGCCGTGCGCCACCTCATCGGCGGACACGTACAGGGGCAGGTGCGCGTCCAGGCCCGTGACCGCGAGTGTGGCCGTGATGGCCGCCCTCGACGACCCCGACGCCACCGCCATCGGCGCCCCGGCCCCGTGCAGCTGCCCGACGAGGGCACGCATCTCCGGGAAGGCGGTGGTGGAGGTGCCGGCCAGCTCCAGGTACAGGGCGTTCTTGCCGGCCAGCAGCTCGTCGACCGGTGCGTCGATCCCGTGCTCCTCCCGCAGCGCGGTGAGCGTCTCACGGGTGCTGATCCCGATGAAGCGGCTGTGGTCCTCCCAGCTGAAGTCCCGCACCCCGTACCTGGCGAGGAGCCGGCGGCCCGCCTCGTAGTAGTTCGGCTCGCTGTCGACGAGGGTGCCGTCGAGATCGAAGAGGACGGGCGGAGCGGGGAGGCGCGGGGTCTTCATGGCCTCCAGCATGCCCGACGGTGATCAGCCGGGGTCCGTCGCCCGCCCCACCGCCTCGACCAGCGGCAGGACCCGGTGAGCGACACGCTGGCGCAGGGCCACCTCGGTCCGGGTCCTGACGACGCCGGGCAGCTGGATCAGCCGCTGGATCAGGTCCTCCAGATGTCCGTTGTCACGGGCCACCACGCGGGTCAGGAGATCGCCGCCCCCGGTCGTCGAGAACGCCTCGATGATCTCGGGGACGGCGGCGAGCGCGTCACCCACCTCGTCCAGATGCCCCTGGGTGACCTCCAGGTGGACGAAGGCGAGCACCGGGTGGCCGAGGGCCGCGGGGGAGAGCGCTGGGCCCGTGCCCGTGATCACGCCGTCCCGCTCCAGGCGGTCCATCCGGGCCTGGAGCGTGCCACGTGCCACACCGAGGATGCGCGCGTACTCGCGCACGCTGGTGCGCGGCTGCTCGATGAGCAGCCGGAGGATGCGGGTGTCGAGGGCGTCCACCGCCATGTCCGGCAGCTCTCCTCCATGATCGGTGATCGGTCGCTCGACTCTAGACCTCATGCTCGGACGGAGTCAGCCGCAGCAGGGTCCCCTCGCCGTCGGCCGACAGGACGAGCGAACCGTCCGGTGCGGCGGCGATCCCGGCGAAGCGGCGGGCGAGGCCCGGCAGACCGTTGGCGAACAGCGCGGGTTCCGCCCCCGGCGGGGCGGGCGCGGCGCCCGGGGACGGGCCGACCGGCAGATCGTCGGCCTCCGTCCAGCTCGCCCCCGTCGTCAGGGAGACCGCGCGCACCCTGTGGCGCCCGGTCTCCACCGTGTAGAGCGTGTCGCCCAGGATCGTCAGCCCCTGCGGCGCATCGAGGCCGTCGGCGACGACGGTCGCCGCCCCGTCCTGCCCGAGCCGCAGCACGGCACCCGTCCGCTCGTCGCTGACGTGACACCGTCCCGCCGTGTCGAAGGCCACGTCGACCGGACGGCCGAGCCCCTCCGCCAGCACGGTGACCTCGTCGTCCGCGTCGACGGCCAGCACCCTGCCGCCGTCCGTCTCGGCGACGACGAGCGAGCCCGCCGGGCCCACCGTGATACCCATGGGCCGGCTCAGTCCGCTCACCCGGGTACGCATCGAACCGTCCTCGGGGTCGTAGGTCCTGACATCGCCGAACTGCGAGGTCAGATGCAGGACCCCGCCGTCAGCCGCGATGCCGTGGACGAACGGCGCCAGGACATGACGGGCAGGCTCACCGGCGTCGTCCGCCCTCCCGTTCCCGGCAGGGCCGACGACGCTCTCCGCCCCGTCGGCCCTGCCGGTCCCGTCAGCCCTGGCGGCCCTGTCTGTCGGCGTGGCTTCAGGGGTGGCCGGTGGACCCGCCACCCGGTAGTGGTCGGCCGCGTACACCGTGCCGCTCGGGCCGACCGTGACGCCGTAGGGACCGTCGAAACCGCGCGGCACGATCGTCCGGGTCCGCCCGTCGGGCCGCATCTCGGTGATGCCACCGCTCGCGTAGCTGGAGACGAACATCCGGTTCTCCGCGTCGAACGCCGCGTTGTCGAGGCCCTCCACCCCACTGGTGATCAGCGTCCTCGACCCGGTCCCGTGCAGGTCGATGCGGGTCACCCTGCCCTCGGGCCCGAGGGACAGGACGTGAAGGACGCCGCCCCGGTCGAAGCGCACCGCGACCGGCAGGTGCACCTGGTCCGCGACCATCTCGGGCTCACCGCCGTCCGGTGGGATGCGCCAGACCTGCCCGCTCATCATGTGCGGGTAGTAGAGACACCCGTCGGGCCCGCGCTGCATCGCGTTGCCCATGGCGAGCCCCTCGGTGAGCACGGCCGGCTCACCTCCGTCGGGGAAGAGCTCCAGCAGACGGCCGTCGGGCTTCATCTCGTTGACGAACAGCCGGTCGCCCACGCAGGTGATGCCGTTGGGGTTCTTCACCTCGTCGCACACCAGGGAGTACTCGCCCTGCGGACTGCGCCGCCAGACGCGGCCCGGGACCAGGTCGGCGATGTACATCGAGCCGTCCGCCCCGAAGGCCAGGTCGTCCGGTGACTGGACAGGCCCGCCCGACGGTACGACGACATCGAGATCGCCCCCTGCCAGATCGACCGCGCTGATCCGGCCACCGAGGAACTCGGCGACGTACAGCCGCCCGTCGGGGCCGAACGCGATGCCGTTGGAACCCCACAGCGGATTGGCCGGGTTGAGCCGCTCGGCCGCCGGATGGCCGGCCCGTGGCCGGGCCCCGTCGAACCTGCTGGGATACGCCGCTGCCGGCTCGTCCGTCTCGCGCACGTGCATCACTCCGCCTCGACCAGTACGTCGTCCATGCCGTCGCCCTCGCGCCAGTTCTTGAGCAGCTCGTGGAAGGCGACAGGACCGTCACCGAAGGATTCGCTGCGCGCCCGCGGCTTGCCCTCGTTGTTGTAGTAGCCGGGGGTGCACTCCGCCTGGAAGGCGTGCAGGTTCGGGGCCTTGCGGCGGATCGTCGCCACCCACTCCTCCTGCGCCTCGACCGTGGGTTCCACGCGCCTGGCCTCGCGCTTGTGCGACTCGGCGACGACCTCGGCGACATGCGTGGCCTGCTCGTCGAGGATGTGGACGTAGTTGACGGAGCTGGCGTTCTGCAGCGGGCCGAGCTGGAAGAAGTTCGGGAAGCCGTTGCTGTAGAACCCGTGCAGCGTCTTCGGCCCCTCCGCCCAGGAGTCCAGCAGGGCGACACCGTCCCGCCCGTACACCGGGAGCTTCCCTGACATCACACCGGAGATGCCCACCTGGAACCCGGTGGCGAAGATGATGCAGTCGACCTCGTACTCGATCCCGCCGACCACCACGGAGTCCGGGGTGATGCGCTCGACGCCGTGGCTGTCCGCGGTGTCGACCAGCGTGACGTTGGGACGGTTGAAGGTCTGCAGATAGTGGTCGCTGAACGTGGGCCGCTTGCACATGTAGCGGTACCAGGGCTTGAGCTTCTCCGCGGTCTCGCGGTCCTGGACGACGGCGTCCACCCGGGCACGGATCTCGTTCATCTTCTGGAAGTCGGCGATCTCGTACGCCCGTTCACGCTCCTCCTCCGGCACGTCCGCGTGCGCGTCGGTGGGGATCAGCTTCTCCTGGAGCCGGGCCGTGCTGGTCCAGGCGTCGTCCACCAGGTCCTCGTCGGCCGCCTGGCCGGTGACGACCTCCAGGAAGTTCTCCATGCGCCGCCGCTGCCAGCCGGGCTCGAGCGACTCGGCCCACTCCGGGTCGGTGGGCCGGTTGGCGCGGACGTCGACCGAGGAGGGCGTGCGCTGGAACACGTACACCTGGCGTGCGTCCGCTCCGAGGTGCGGGACGACCTGGATGGCCGTGGCGCCGGTGCCGATGAGTGCCACGCGCTTGTCGGCGAGTCCCGTCAGGCCGCCGTTCTGGTCACCACCGGTGTACGCGTAGTCCCAGCGGCTGGTGTGGAAGGTGTGGCCCTCGAACGTCTCGATGCCCGGGATGCCGGGCAGCTTCGCCTGGCTGAGCGTCCCGCTGGACACCACCACGTAACGAGCCCTGATGCGGTCCCCGCGGTCCGTGCCGACCGTCCACTCCGACGCCCCGTCGTCCCAGCGCAGTTCGGTGGCCTCGGTCTGGAAGCAGGCGTCCCGGTAGAGATCGAAGTGCCGGGCGATGGCCTGCGAGTGCTCGCGGATCTCCTCGCCCGGCGCGTACTTCCACTTCGGGATGTAGCCGACCTCCTCCAGCAGCGGCATATAGGTGTAGGCGTCGATGTCGCAGTGGATGCCGGGATAGCGGTTCCAGTACCAGGTGCCGCCGAAGTCCCCGCCCTTCTCGATCACCCGGATCGATCCGAGGCCCGCCTGGCGCAGCCGCGCGGCGGCGAGGAGACCGCCGAATCCGCCGCCGACTATCACCGCGTCGACCCGGTCCAGCAGGGGTTCCCGGGTGAAGTGCGGGTCGGCGTGCGGGTCGGCGTCGTAGTAGCCGAACTCACCGGTGGCGCGCCGGTACTGGGCGCTGCCGTCGGGCCGGATACGCCGGTCGCGTTCGGCACGGTACTTGCGGCGCAGTTCCTCCGGGTCGAAGCCGAGCTCCTGCGGGTCGAAGCCGAGCTCCCGCGCATCGGGGCCGGTGGGCGTGGGTGAGGCGTGGGGGGAAGGCATACGTGTCTCGTTCCTCTTGGCGGTTCAGGGGCCGGCCGGCACTCGAAGTGCATGATACATATCATGTGGTAGATGCATATCTCGGCCAAGGGGGCGGGGGTGGCCCGAAACTGACGGTCCGTCCCGGGCTGGTCAGACCGCTGACCAGCCGTTGTCGACGGGGAGGATCGCCCCGTTGATGTTGCTCGCCGCGTCGGACGCCAGGAAGTGGATCGCCGCCGCCTGCTCCTCCGCCTGCGCGGGCGAGCCGACGTTGCCCATGTAGGGGGCGAGGGCGGCCGGTCCGTGTGCGCCCCGGTCGGCGTCGACCCGGATGTTGGTGAGGGTGCCGCCGGGTGCGATGGCGTTGGAGCGGATGCCCTTGTCGCGGTACATGACCGCCAGGGACTTGGTCAGGCCGGCGATGCCGTGCTTGGACGCCGTGTACGCGGCACCCGCCGCGCTGCCCCGCAGGGACGCCTCGGACGCGGTGAACACGACGGCGCCCCGTCCCGCGGCGAGCATGTGCGGCAGTACGGCTCGTGCGAGGCGGAACGGCGCGGTGAGGTTGATGCCGATGACGCGCTCCCACTCGTCGTCACGGGTTTCGGCGGCGGCCGACATGCTGTCCATGACTCCGGCGTTGTTGACCAGGACGTCCACGCCTCCGAACTCCGCCGCCGCCGTCGCGGCGACCCGGTCGACGACGGCCTGGTCCCGCAGGTCCCCGATCACGGTCACCGCGGTCCCGCCGGCCCGCTCCACCTCCCCGGCGACGGCACGCGCGGACGCGTCGTCGACGTCGGCGATCACGATGCGGGCCCCCTCCTTCGCGAACAGCAGGGCGGTCGCCCGCCCGATGCCGGAACCGGCGCCGGTGACGATGACGCTGCGGCCGGGTGTGTTGCTGATGGCGCTCACGTGGTGCTCCTCGTGTCGAGGGTGTGTTCGGTGTCAGGGGGCACGGTATCTTTATTGGCGGAGAGTGCCAAAATGGCGAACCGCGCCAGAAAGAATCTCGCTACGATGGGCGCAGCCGGAGGGAAGGTGGCCGAAAATCGTGGATACCGCGCACGCCGGAACCCGCCTGGGGCGCCCACCGCTGACCGAGCGCCGTAAGGCCGCCACCCGGCTGGAGATCGCCCGCGAGGCCGTACGCCTCTTCGCCGACCGGGGTGTGGCCGCCACCACCGCCGAGGAGATCGCCGCTGCGGCGGGGATCTCGCAGCGCACCCTGTGGCGCTACACCTCGTCGAAGGAGGAGTGCGTACGCCCACTGCTGAGCTACGCCCTCGACTTCGTCACCGCGCTCATGAGGTCGTGGCCGTGCGACCGGCCGCTGGCGGAGACAGTCACGGGGGCACCGTCCTCACCGCAGGACGACTCGGCCGACGCGGACGCGCTGCGCGACCTGGTCGGGCTCACGCGCACGGAGCCCGGGCTGCGCGCGGTATGGCTCCAGGTCCACCACGACGCGGAGCGGCCCTTCGCCGAGGTCATCGCCGGGCGTACGGGCCAGGGGCCTGACGACCTCGAACCACGCGTGCGGGCGACCCTGCTGAACGGCGCGCTCCGTATCGCCGTCGAGCAGTGGGCATGGAGCGAGGACCCGCGGCCCGCCTCGCTGTCCCGCACCATCCAGCGCGCCCTGGACATCGCCAGGTCCGGTCTGCCCGACTGAAGGACGGCCCCGTGTCGCGCTGAGTGAGGGTCCTGGACGTGTCCGCTCGCGCGGCCCGTCGTTGACCAGGGCATGAACCTGCGGCCCATCTCCCTCGTGCTTGTCGCCCTGCTCGGCGCGGCCGGCTGTGTCTCCGTCCCGGCCGAGGCGGATCGGCCCGTGCCCTCCGCTTCCGCCCGGTCCGCGAACGCCCCCGCCGCGCAGTCGTCCACGGCGCCCACCGCGCCCTCGGCCGTCCATGACGCCCTCGGGAAGGCGGATGAAGAGCGGGAGCGCGAGAGCGGCAAGAACAAGAAGGGGAAGAGCGAGGAGGCGGCGCGTACACCGGCACCTGCGGACGCGGCCCCGCCACCGGCCCGCCGCGAGGCGCGGGACCAGCCGCAGGGCGCGGCCCCCGCCCGCCCCGAGCCGCCGTCCGGCGCCGACACACCGCACCGGGCCGAGCCGCAGCAGACGTACGACATGCGCACCGTCTGCGCGCGCGGCCAGGGCGTCGCGTCCGCCGAGATCGTCGAGCTGTGCCGTAGCCGCTACGGACATTGACGCCGGCGGGTGGCGTGATCCTTGCCTTTCCGGCGGGCCTGGACGGCTCGGGCCGGGAGGCTCATCGTCATCGCCGCCGCCTGGCCCACGGAGCATGCCCGGCGACTGGCGGACTGAGACCGCGCCCGGCGGCCGCCGGATCACGGACGCGGACCTCACCACCCGCCGTCGAACCACTGTCGCCCCGGGTCGGACACATGGCCCTGGGTGACTGGCCGTATGGCACTGCTGTGCCGATCGGAACGGCTCTAGGCTGGGCCATTGGCCCAGTGCAGGCGGCCTCGGTTGAACCAGCAGCCCTCAGATGCTGAGATGGTTCCGTCAACGGCGCTGCGGGTCCCTCCGGGATCTCTGTGGCGCCTTTCTCGTGTCTGCGCCGGTCCTCGCGCCGGTCGATGGGTGAAAGGGGCAGGGCGACTTGCTGAAGAGGGCGTTCGTCGCACCGGATCCGGGGCGGCTGCGGTTGCGGTTCGCCTCCCGGGCCGTGCTCGGCATCGGGCTCGCCGTCGCGCTGTGCGGAGCGGTCGGGCACTCGCTGGCGGCGGCTGTCGCCGGTGGCCTGGCCGCGCTGCTCGCCCTGTTCACGGTGGCCGATCCGACAGTGCGCGGGCAGGCGGTCACGACCGCGCTGCTCCCTGTCGTCGGTCTCCCGGTGCTCACCCTCGCCGCCGTGCTGCACGCTATGCCCGTCGCCCGTGACCTGGCCTTCCTCGCCGTCGTGGGGGCCGGGGTGTACGCGCGGCGGTGGGGGCCGCGTGGGCACTCGCTGGGCGTGTTCGGCTTCATGGCCTACTTCTCCGCGCAGTTCCTGCACACGGAGCCCGGCGGGCTGCCCGAGCTGTACGCGGCCGTGCTGCTGTCGCTCGTCGCCTCGTCGGTCGTCCGGTTCGGGCTGTGGTGCTACGAGCGGCGGCTCGGGGCACCCGTGGCACCCGCCCTCCCCGCCGGGGCTTCGGGGCTCGGACGGATCACGACGCGGCAGGCCGTACAGGCGACGGCCGGGGCCGGCTTCGCGCTCGCGGCGGGGCAGGTGCTCTCCGACCAGCGCTGGTACTGGGCGGTCGGCGCCACCTGGTGGGTGTTCGTGGCCACGACCTCGCGGGGCGAGACCGTGGTGCGCGGGTTCAGACGGTTGCTGGGGACGGTGCTCGGGATCGGTCTCGGCTTCGCCGTGGCCGTACCGCTGCACCATGAGCCGGTGGTGGCCGCCGTGGTCGTGGCCGTCAGCGTGTTCGGGATCTTCTACACCGCTGCCGTCTCCTACACCTGGATGATGCTGGCCGTGACCGTGATGGCGAGCATGCTCTACGGACTTCTCGGCGTGCTGGACGCGCATCTGCTCGTGCTGCGGGTGACCGAGACGGCCGTCGGGGCGCTCGGCGCCGTACTGGCGGTGCTGTTCGTGCTTCCGGTGACCACGCACGCGGTGACCGAGGCGTGGGTGGAGCGCGCGCTGCGGTGCGTGCACACCTGCACGGCGGAGGCCGCCGCCCGGCTCGCCGGGAGCGAGGGCGCCGACCCGCACCGGCGCGTCGCCGAACTGGAGGCGATCCTCGGGCGGGTGCGGCTGACGCTCGGCCCGCTCGTCCATCCGCTCAGTCCGCTCCGGGCGCGCAAGGCGCGAGCAGGGCGGGTGCTCGCGCTGCTCGACGTCTGCGCCCGGGAGGTGCGGGGCCTGGCGTCCGTCGCTGCGGACCCCGAGGCGTCCCACGACGCCCGTCTGGCCGCCGCCTGCTGGCGTGTGGAGGCCTCCGTCGAGGCGTTGACGGCGCCGGTACGGGCACGCAGCCGTGCCGCGACGGCCACCGCCGGCGGTATGCGGCCCGAGGGCGCCGCCGAGCCCGCGCTGGCGCATCTGCACACCCTGGAGCGGGCGCTCGCGGATCTCGCCGCGCCTCTGCACAGCTCCCCGCGCGCTCCGTTGATCGGCGCCTGACGCCCCTACGAACGGGTTGAATTGGTCTGGACCAAAAAACGCCGCCTGCTACCGTCGGACGGGAAGATCGTGACGGACGTGAAGAGGGGTGGCGCGATGGGCGACGACCACGCGAAGCGGGCATTCATAGGGTCGTTCACCTCGGCGGGCGGGCGTGGGATCAGTGTTGCCGCCGTCGACCGGGACACCGGGGCGCCGTCCGTGCTGGCGTCCACGGACGCCGTGACCGACCCGTCCTTCCTCGCGACCGGACGCGCTCCCGGGACGGGGGAACCCGTGCTGTACGCCGTCAGTGAGACCTCCGACGGCGCCGCCGCGGCATTCGCCGTCGACGAGGACGGCGCGCCGCGGCTGATCGGCGACGTACGGCCGGTGGACGGGAGCAGCCCCACCCATCTGGCCCTCGCCGCGGGGCATCTCCTGACGGCCAACTACGGCTCCGGCAGCGTCACCGCGCTGCCCGTCCAGGACGACGGCTCGCTCGGGCCCGCGACCGGCGTCCTGCGGCACGAGGGCAGCGGTCCCGACGCGGGCCGCCAGTCGGGCCCGCACGCGCACCAGGTGCTGGCCGACCCCTCGGGGAACTGGGTGCTGAGCGTGGACCTCGGCACGGATTCCGTACGTGTCTGTGCCCTCGACCCCGCCACCGGATCCTTGCGGCCGCACACCGAGGCGGCGCTACGGCCGGGGACGGGGCCGCGCCATCTTGCCTTTCACCCGTCCGGGGGACACGCGTACGTCCTGAACGAGCTGGAGCCGACGGTCACCGTGTGCCGCTGGGACGCTGTCGCGGGCCGGCTCGAACCGCTGGGGGAGACGCAGGTCCTGCCGCACGACCCCGCCGAGGACCCCGGCGTGCGTACATACCCGTCGGAGCTGGTCGTCTCCCGCGACGGCAGGTTCCTGTGGACCGCCAACCGCGGTCACGACAGCATCTCCGTCCTCACGCTCGACGAGACGGCCGAGAAGCCCGTCCTGGCGGCGGCCGTGGGCTGCGGCGGACGGTGGCCCCGGGATCTCACCCTCGACCCCACCGGGCAGTGGCTGTACGCCGCCAACGAGCACTCCGGGAACGTCAGCTGGTTCGCCGTGGACGCGGAGACGGGAATCCCGGCGCACGCGGGCTCCCTCGACGTTCCCGCCGCCTCCTGCGTGGTCTTCGCCTGACGACCGACTGACTCCTCGCTCCCGGCGCCCGGTGCGGGCGCCGGGAGCGAGGCACGGATCAGTGCGCCTGGGCGCCCTGCGGGGTCGCCGGGGTGATCCCCAGCGTCGTCGCGTACAGGGAGAGCACCAGCTTGCCGATCGCCGGGTAGGCGCCGAGCGGCTCTGCGGTCGAGCAGCCGGCCTCCTTCGCGGCGGCCTCCAGCAGCGCGGCGTCGATCTCCGGGCCCACCAGGTACGGCGCGAGCGCGAGCTGCTCGGAACCGGAGTTCTGCAGCTGCGCCGCGATCGAGGCGACCGAACCGTCCACGTCCAGGGCCGCGGCCATCACCGGTACGGCGAGACGCGCGGCCAGCAGCATGCCGGTGATCCCGGCGGCCTGCACGGCTTCCTCGCCGCCCACCGTGGCCAGCACGATGCCGTCGGCCGCGGTCGCCACGGTGAACAGCCTCGCGCGGTCGGCGCGTGCCAGACCGGCCTCCGAGAGGCGTACGTGCAGCGCTTCGGCGAGGAGCGGGTGCGGACCCAGTACGTCGGTCAGCTCCGTCTGCGTACCGCTGTCCACGACGGCCTGCCGTATACGCCGGATGAGGGCGCTGTCCGGGCCCGCCAGCAGCGGCACCACGACGGCGGACGGGCCCGAGGGCTCGGCGACCTCACGGCCCGCGGCGACGGCCTGCTCGTAGCGCGCGGTGCGCTCGGCGGCGGCGTTGGTGAGTACGGAGACGAGGGTGGGATATTCGGCGTCGTCGCCGTCGAGGTAACCGATCTGTGCGTTCAGACCTGGCAGCTCGGAACGGGCGATGCTGATCACTTCCTCGGCCAGGCTGCGCGAGGCCGGGGAAGGGGTACCGGGAAGGGCAAGAACGAGCGCGGCAGCGCCCTCAGGTGCGACCACGGGCTCCGGGCGGCGGTGCCGTCCGGACTGGCGAGGTCGCGGCATTCGTACAGGCAGGCCGGAAGCGGGCCCAGTGGGGGTGCTCATGGCGCCGCATGCTACTGGTTTTGGGTGCCCCTCTGTTCGGGGAGGGGGGCGTCAGGCGTTATCTGTCCGTATATGTCTGTTGAGCGGCAAAGCGGGCAACTGACCTGCTCTGTCCAGACAGATGATCGGCCGAATCGCCTACGTTACTCCCGGTACGAACAGGAGCGACGGGTGGGGCGGCAGCCGAAGGCCCGGGCCGGCGAGGGCGCGGGCGACCTCCAGTGCGCCGTGCAGCGGATCGCCCTGCGCGGGGACCACCCGTGCCCGCGGAATCTGCTGGGCCAGCTCGCCGCGCAACGGCCCGAGCAGAGGCTCGCCCATCCGGAACAGCCCACCGGTCAGAGCGACTTCGCAGCCATCGGAGCTCGGGCAGACCGCGGCCGCCGCCTCGGCGATGTGCGCGGCGGCCTCCCGCAGGATCCCCGCGGCCACCTCGTCCTCGTCCGCGCAGGCCGCGACCTCGGGGGCGAACGAGGCGAGCAGCGCGGGGCGGTCCGTACGCGGATAGAGCAGGCCGGGAAGGCCGGTGGCGGGTCCGAGGACCGCCTCCGACCGTGTCAGCAGCGCGGGTGACCCGCCGCGTCGGCCGTCGTGGGCCCGCATCGCCGCGTCCAGCCCCGCGCGGCCGATCCAGGCGCCCCCGCCGCTGTCGCCCAGCAGATGCCCCCAGCCGTCGGCCCTGCGCCACGACGTGAGATCGGTGCCCAGCGCGATCATGCCGGTGCCGCCCGCGACGACCGCTCCAGGACGCTGCCCCAGCGCTCCGGCGTACGCGGTCACCGCATCGGCCGCCAGGGCGATCCGCCGCACCCCCAGCGCGTCCGCGAGGGCGCCGGGCAGCCGGGCCCGCAGCTGGTCGCCGAGGGTCGCCATCCCCGCGGCCCCGACCGCCAGGGCGGCCACGGCCGCTCCGGCCCGGTCCGTCTGCTCCAGCAGCCGGCTCACGGCGGGCAGCAGCTGCTCCAGGAGGTGCCCGGCGTCGATCCCGTCCGTTCCTGTCCGCACCGGCTCGGCGCAGACGGTGGTGCGCACCGGGCGGACCGCGTCCACCGGCCCCAGCGCCACACGCAGCCCCGACCCGCCCGAGTCGACGCCGACGACGAACGGCGGATCGGGGGCGCTCGTCACGGCAGTCGCCAGTCGACGGGCTGCGCGCCCTGCCGCTGGAGCAGGTCGTTGACCCGGCTGAAGGGGCGCGAGCCGAAGAAGCCCCGGTCCGCGGACATGGGGGAGGGGTGCGAGGACTCGATCGCGGGGTAATCGCCCAGCAGCGGACGCGCGTTGCGCGCGTCGCGCCCCCACAGCACCGACACCAGCGGCGTCCCCCGGGCCGCCAGCGCGCGGATGGCCTGCTCGGTGACCTCTTCCCAGCCCTTGCCCCGATGTGCTGCGGGGCGCCTGGGGGCCGTCGTGAGCGCCCTGTTGAGCAGGAGCACCCCCTGCCGGGTCCAGGGCGTCAGATCGCCGTTGGAGGGCCGTGGAAGCCCCAGATCCGCGTGCAGCTCCCGGAAGATGTTCTCCAGGCTGCCCGGCAGCGGACCGACGTCCGGCGCCACGGCGAAGCTCAGGCCGATCGCGTGCCCCGGCGTCGGGTAGGGATCCTGCCCGACGATCAGGACGCGTACGTCCTCGAAGGGCTGCTGGAACGCCCGCAGGACATGGGGCCCCGAGGGCAGGTAGGTACGCCCGGCGGCGATCTCCGCCCTCAGGAAGTCGCCCATGGCGGCGATGCGTTCGGCCACCGGCTCCAGGGCTTGCGCCCATCCCGGATCGACGATTTCTTTCAACGGTCGTGCTGCCACGGGCCGCACTCTACTGCCGCCCCGGATCCCCTCGGACCCGCCCCCGCCCGCCCGTTCCTCCCGCCGGGGCTCCTCAGCCGGCCGGTGGCGCGGTGCTGCTGCGGACCACCAGGCTCGTTGCCAGGTCGACGCGGGTGGTCGCGGGCTGCTTGCCGCGGCCCAGGTCGAGAACCAGACGGGCCGCGGTCTCGGCCATCTCGATGAGCGGCTGGCGCACCGTGGTCAGCGGCGGGCCGATCCAGCGGGTGAGCGGCAGGTCGTCGAAGCCGACCACGCTCAGGTCCTCCGGGATCCGCAGGCCCAGCTCACGCGCCGCCTCGTAGACGCCGAGTGCCTGCAGGTCGTCGCCGGCGAAGATGGCGGTCGGACGGTCCGGCAGTCGCAGCAGCTCCAGGGCGGCCGTGTAGCCGCCCTCGTGGTTGAACTCGCCCTCCCGGACGAGCCCTTGGTCCATCGGGACCCCGGAGGTCTCCAGGGCCGCGCGGTAGCCGTCGAGCCGGGCGCGGCTGCACATCATGCGCGCGGGTCCGCCGATGACGCCGATCCTGCGGTGGCCGAGACCCGTCAGGTGGCGGGTGGCGGCAAGGCCGCCCTGCCAGTTGGCGGCACCGACCGACGGGATGTCGTCACCCGGGTCGCCCGCCGGGTCGACGACGACGAACGGGATGGAGCGGCTGGTCAACTGGGCGCGCTGCGCCGCGTCGAGGTCCGAGAGCACCAGGATCACACCGGCCGGGCGACGGGCCAGGACGCCGTCCACCCAGGTCTGGCCCGGGGTGAGCCGGCCCGCGCTCTC
Organism: Streptomyces sp. NBC_01012; assembly: GCF_045162755.1. Taxonomy (NCBI): domain Bacteria; kingdom Bacillati; phylum Actinomycetota; class Actinomycetes; order Kitasatosporales; family Streptomycetaceae; genus Streptomyces; species Streptomyces sp. NBC_01012. Next base: position 7,238,532 of record NZ_CP108688.1, read on the forward strand.
CGAGAGGACGAGGCTCAGGCCCTCGCCCCTGGCGACGTTCTCGACGCCCCGGACGACCTCCATCGCCCAGGCGCTGTCCAGCTCGTGGAAGACCAGGTCGATGAGCCGGGACTGCTGGGAGGCGCCGCGCCTGCGGCGGTAGCCGTGCTGCAGCAGCAGCTCCTCCACCCTTGTACGCGTGCCGGGGGCGACATCGGCACGCCCGTTCAGCACTTTCGAAACTGTCGGAGCCGAGACTCCGGCCGCTCGGGCGATCTCCGCCAGCGTGGCGGTGCTCTCCGACGACTCGTCGACGGGCGCCTTCTCCTGTTGGGGCTGGACCTTTGCGGGGCTCATGCACGAATCGTAGCTCCCTCGTGGCCCGGACTCCCGTCCGGGCAAGGTTCGTAAATCCTTGCTCCCGACCTCTTGACGGGCCAGAAACACGACCGTACGGTTCCGGCAACATTCGATAGGCACGCCGAAACATTCGACAGAGGGTGCGGTCATGCGGTCGGGGATATTCACTCAGGGCACACGTTCGACGAGATGGGCCGCGGCGGGCGCGGCCATGGTCATGACCGGTCTGCTGGCCGGCTGCGGTTCCGGTGGCGGCGGGAGCGACGGCGGCACCATCACCGCTTACGTCTACGGGGACGACGCGGTCAAGGTTCAGGAAGCGGCGGTCAAGAAGTTCAACAAGACCTCCAAGGTCAAGGTGAAGCTGGTTCCGGTTCCCGGCAGCGACTACGTGAACAAGCTCCGCAGCGCCATGGGTTCGCCCAGCGCCCCGGACGTCTTCTTCAACTGGGGCGGCGGATCCATCAAGCCGTACGTCGACTCCGAGGATCTGGTCGACCTGACGTCGACGATCAAGAACGACGCCACACTCAAGGACGGCTTCATTCCATCGATCATGACGGCCGGCAGCCTCGAAGGGAAGGTCTACGGGGTCCCCATGCGCGGCATGCAGCCCGTGATGCTCTTCTACAACAAGTCCCTCTTCGCCGAGCACGACGTGGAGCCGCCGAAGACCTGGGAGGACCTCCAGGCCGCCATCAAGACCTTCAAGGCCGCGGGCGTCACCCCCTTCGCACTCGGCGGCGCCGAGAAGTGGCCCGAGCTGATGTGGATGGAGTACCTCCTCGACCGGATCGGCGGCCCCGAGGTCTTCCAGAAGATGCAGGACGGCGACCCGGACGGCTGGGGCGACCCGGCGGTGCTCAAGACGGCGCAGACCGTCAAGCAGCTGATCGACGACGGAGCCTTCGGCAAGAACTTCAACTCCGTGGACTACGGCAGCGGCGCGGCGCCGACCCTGCTCAGCAAGGGCAAGGCCGCGATGCACCTCATGGGTTCGTGGGAGTACTCGACGCAGCTGGGCAAGGCCCGGGACTTCGCCGAGAAGGACCTCGGCTGGACCGCCTTCCCGACGGTCGCGGGCGGCGTGGGCGACCCCGCGAACGTCGTCGGCAACCCCACCAACTACTGGTCCATCAACGCCAGGACCAAGCACAAGGACACCGCCATCGCCTTCCTGAAGACGATGGCGTCGAAGACCTACGCGCAGGCCCTCGTCGACAACGGTGACGTCCCGACCACGTCCAACGCTGCCTCGATGCTGAGCGGTTCCCCCAACCCGAAGTTCGCCACCGACCAGTACGAAATGGTGGAGAAGGCCCCGAGCTTCACCCTCTCGTGGGACCAGGCTCTCGAATCCAAGGAGGCCACGACATTGCTCACGGAGACCAACAAGCTGTTCGCCGGCAAGTCGACCCCCGAGCAGTTCGTCGAATCCATGAAGGCCGAAAAGTAACGATGTCCCACCACACTCCGGTCGTGAAGAGGCGCGGAGACGGGAAGGCGGCCGCCGGTAACGTCGGCCGCCCGCCGGTCGCCTGGGCCGTCCCCGGCATCCTCTTCTTCGCCGCCTTCGCGATCGTCCCCCTGATGATCGCCCTCTATCTCTCCTTCTGCGAATGGGACGGGCTCGGCTCCCCGACCCTGACCGGCCTGGACAACTGGACCAGGCTCTTCAAGGACTCCGAATTCGGCCAGGCCGCGTGGCTGAGCCTTCTGCTCACCACGATCAGCTGGGCCTTCCAGACCCCGGTGGCCCTGCTGCTGGGCGTCTGGGCCGCGGGCCGCCAGCGCAGCCGCGCCTTCCTGTCCGCGGTCTTCTTCATCCCGCTGCTGCTCTCCACCACCGCGATCTCGATCCTCTTCCGTGCCCTGCTCGACCCCAACTTCGGTGTGATCCAGACGATCGGGCCCTGGCTCGGTATCGATCCCAACGTGATGGGCTCGTCCACCGGTGCGCTGCTCGTGGTGGCGTTCGTCGGCGGCTGGCAGTTCATGCCCTTCCACACGCTGATCTACCAGGGCGGCGCCCGGCAGATCCCCGAGGTCCTCTACCAGGCCGCCTCCATCGACGGCGCCGGCATGGTGCGGCAGTTCTTCCACATCACCCTGCCGCAGCTGCGCCACACGATCACGACCTCGTCGGTCCTCATGATCGTCGGCTCGCTGACCTACTTCGACACCGTGCTCATCATGACCAAGGGCGGCCCCGGAACGGACACCACGATCCTGCCCTACCTGATGTACCGGACCGGCTTCCAGACGTACGACCTGGGCTACGCGGCGGCCATCGCCACGGCGCTCGTCGTCGTGGCCACCAGTATCTCGCTGATCATGGTCCGGCTCAGTGGCTTCGGGTCCATGCGGTCCACCCGGGAAGGTATGTGACGAGATGTCGATCGACACCCGCCCCGCCGCGCCGCAGCAGCGCGTGACCCCCGCCCCGCCGCGTCGCGGCCGCCCGGCCCGCCGCCGTCTCGGCAACCCCGTGGCCGGCATCGGTTCGCTGATCTGGCTCGTCATCGTCCTGGTGCCGCTCTACACGCTGGTCTCCGCGTCACTGATGCACCAGGACCAGGCGCTGAACGGCGACCCGCTGGCCATCCCGACCGAGCCCACGCTCGACAACTACCGGTTCGTGCTGGACAGCGGGTTCCTCTCGCTGATCGTCAACACCGCGGTCGTCGCGGTGGCCACGGTCGCCCTCGTGCTGGTGTTCTCCGTCCCGGTGGCGTACGTGGCGGTGCGCACCCGCAGCCGTCTCTCGTCGCTCGCCTTCAGGACCTTCCTGCTCGGTGTCGCGATCCCGGCGCAGGCAGTGATCGTGCCCCTGTATCTGATGATCGGCAAGATGGGTCTGTACGACACCCTGTGGGCGATCATCCTGCCCACCGCTGCGTTCGCGATGCCCGTCGCGGTCCTCGTGCTCAGCGGCACGATGCGTGACGTCTCCGAGGAGATGTACGAGGCGATGGCCCTCGACGGAGCCTCGCCCATACGCATGCTCTGGCAGCTGGCGGTTCCGCTGTCCAGGGCCGGGATCAGCACCGTGGCGATCTTCTCCGCCCTGCAGGCGTGGAACGGCTTCCTCTTCCCGCTGATCCTGACCCAGTCGGAGGAGCAACGCGTGCTGACGCTCGGGCTGTTCAACTTCCAGAGCCAGTTCGGGGTGAACATCCCCGCGGTCCTGGCAGCGATCGTCCTCTCCGTCATACCCATCTTCGCCGTGTACCTCGTGGCCCGGCGGGCGCTGATCAACGGACTGATGGGGGTGGGCGGCAAGTAGTACACCCACGCCGCCCGTACCACCGCACTCATGAGAGGAACCCCTGCCGTCATGGCGATCCACCCCGTCCCGCAGGCCCGTCAGGCCGAACCGCCCCCCGTTGTCGACGGCCCGTGGCGCGACCCTTCACTCAGCCCCGAGGTGAGGGTGGCCGACCTGGCGTCCCGGATGACGCTCGAGGAGAAGTCCGCCCAGCTGTACGGAATCTGGGTGGGCGCCGACGCGGACGGCGACGGAGTCGCACCGCACCAGAACGACATGGTCGACGCCGTCGACTTCGAGGACATCACCACCCGCGGACTCGGCCAGCTCACCCGGCCGTTCGGCACCGCCCCGGTCGACCCGGGCGTCGGTGCCGTCTCGCTGGCCACCGCTCAGGCCCGGATCGTCGAGGCGAACAGATTCGGCATCCCGGCGCTCGCCCACGAGGAGTGCCTGGCCGGCTTCACGGCTTGGGGCGCCACGGCCTATCCGGTGCCGCTGGCCTGGGGCGCCGCTTGGGACCCCGAGCTGGTCGCCGAGATGGCCCACCGGATCGGCAGCGACATGCGCTCGGTCGGTGTCCACCAGGGTCTCGGACCGGTCATGGACGTCGTGCGGGACCTGCGCTGGGGCCGTGTGGAGGAGACCATCGGCGAGGACCCCTACCTGGTCGCGACCATCGGTACCGCGTACGTCCGGGGCCTGGAGTCCACCGGGATCGTCGCCACGCTCAAGCACTTCGCGGGCTACTCCGCGTCGGCCGGCGCCCGTAACCTCTCCCCGGTCAGGGCAGGCGCCCGGGAGATGGCCGATGTGATCCTGCCGCCGTTCGAGATGGCCCTCCGCGACGGCGGCGCCCGCTCGGTGATGCACTCGTACGCCGAGATCGACGGGCTCCCCGCAGCCGCCGACCCGGACCTGCTCACCGGGCTCCTCAGGGACACCTGGGGATTCACCGGCACCGTCGTCGCCGACTACTTCGGCATCGGCTTCCTCGAAACCCTGCACAAGGTCGCGGCCGACCGGGGCGACGCCGCCCGTGTCGCCCTGACGGCGGGCGTCGACGTGGAGCTGCCCACCGTACGCAGCTACGGTGACGCGCTGGTCGCCGCGGTGCGCGAAGGACTCGTGGCCGAGGAGCTGGTGGACCGCGCCCTGCGCAGGGTCCTGCTGCAGAAGTGCGAGCTCGGCCTGCTCGATCCGGACCGGCAGCCCCTGCCCGCCGCGCTCGACGGGGTGGATCCTGAGCAGGCGCGCGGCACCGTGGACCTCGACCCGCCCGCCAACCGGGCGCTGGCCAAGCTGCTGGCCGAGCGGTCCTGCGTCCTGCTGGCCAACCCCGAGGGGGCGCTCCCGCTGAAGGGCACCGGGCGGATCGCGGTCGTGGGGCCACGCGCCGACGACCCACTGGCCATGCTCGGCTGCTACTCCTTCCCCAGCCATGTCGGGGTCCAGCACCCCGAGTCGTCGATGGGGATCGACGTGCCGACGGTGCTGGAGGCCCTCCGCGAGGAGTTCCCCGGCGCGGGCATCGACTACGCACAGGGCTGCGAGGTGGACGGCACCGACACCTCAGGGGTCGAGCGGGCCACCGCGCTGGCGGCCGGCGCCGAGGTCTGTGTGGCCGTACTCGGCGACCGGGCCGGGCTGTTCGGCCGCGGCACATCGGGCGAGGGCTGCGACGTGGCCGACCTGGCGCTGCCGGGTCTCCAGGGCGAGCTCCTGGACGCGCTGCTCGCGACCGGCACCCCGGTCGTCCTGGTGCTGCTGACGGGACGTACGTACGCGCTGGGAGGGCGGGCGGACCGGCTGGCCGGCTGCGTGCAGGCGTTCTTCCCCGGCGAGGAGGGCGGTCCGGCGCTCGCCGGTGTGCTCTCGGGGCGGGTCAACCCCTCGGGACGGCTGCCGGTGAGCGTTCCCGACGGACCGGGCGGCCAGCCGTGGACGTATCTGCAGCCGCCGCTCGGCCTGGCCAACGGGGTCAGCAATCTGGACCCGACGCCGCTCTATGCCTTCGGCCACGGGCTCTCGTACACCTCGTTCGACTGGGAGGCCGGTGCGGAGGTGCCGGCCGAGCTTCCCACCGACGGCGAGACCGACCTCACGGTCACCGTCCGCAACAGCGGTGACCGGGACGGGGCCGAGGTGGTCCAGCTCTACGTCCATGACCCGGTCGCCCAGACCACCCGGCCCGATGCCCGGCTGATCGGGTACGCCCGGGTGCAGCTCGCCGCGGGGGAGTCCCGGAAGGTCAGCTTCCGATTCCACCCGGACCTGGTCTCCTTCACCGGGACGGGCGGACGCAGGGTCGTCGAGCCGGGCGATCTGGAGCTGCGCTTCGCCACATCGAGCGACGTGGCCGACGTCAGGCACACCGTACGGCTGCGTCTCACCGGGCCCGAGCGGATGGTCGGCCACGGGCGCCGCATGGTCTGCGCGACATCGGTCGACGCGCCGGTCGCGCAGAAGTGACGTGCGGGGGCCACGGCCCCCGCACCCCCGTCCCGCGCACCCCTCGGGCGTGCGCGGGACGATATCGAAACTTTCGAAGGCCGCCCCGGACGTGCCGGGGCGGCACTCGGGGCCAGGCACCGCCATGGAAGGAGACCTGTCATGTCCAAGGCAATGTGCTGGCCACCCCGGTCACGTACGTACATCGAGGAGTTCTGATGGCCACGCTCGACTGGGCCGCCCTGGGCGGCTACTTCCTGGTGATGCTGCTCATCGGCCTCTGGTCGCACCGCCGCATCGGCAATGTGAGCGACTACTTCACCGGCGGCGGCCGGATGCCCTGGTGGCTCTCCGGCATCTCCCACCACATGTCCGGGTACAGCGCGGCCGTGTTCGTCGCGTACGCCGCCATCGCCTACAGCTACGGCATCACCGTCTACGTCTGGGCCTTCCTGCCGCTCGCCTTCGGGACCGCGGTGGGCGCCTGGCTGTTCGCCCCGCGCTGGCAGCGGCTGCGGAAGCGCTACGCGGTCGCATCGCCCCTGGAATACCTCGCCAAGCGCTACAACGTGCCGACCCAGCAGGCGCTCGCCTGGAGCGGGGCACTGCTGAAGGTGTTCGACGTGGCCGCCAAGTGGGCCTCCGTCGCCGTGCTGCTCAACGTGTTCACCGGCATGTCGATGACCGTCGGCATCCTCATCACCGGCGTCGTCACCCTCCTCTACTGCACGGTGGGAGGCCTGTGGGCCGACGCGCTCACCGACTTCGGGCAGTTCATCATCCAGGGCGCCGCCGCGCTCGCCATGCTCTGGGTCGTACTCGACCAGCTCGGCGACGGCCCGGCGGGCCTCGGGACCATCTGGCACAGGCTGCCCGACGGGCACGGCCAACCGCTTGTCGGCCCGTACACCGCTACCTTCCTCGGCGCGTACGTCGTGGTGAAGCTCTTCGAGTACAACGGCGGCATGTGGAACCTGGCCCAGCGGTACATGGCCACGGACTCCCCGAAGGCCGCCCGCCGTTCGGCCGGGCTCTCCGCCGTCCTGTACGTGATCTGGCCGGCCGTCCTGCTCTTCCCGCCGGTCGCAGCGGCCGTGCTGCTGCCGGACATCGCCGACCCGGAGAAGGTCTACGCGCTGATGGCGGAGTCGTACCTGCCCGCGGGGCTCGTCGGGCTGACGCTGGCGGGGATGTTCTCGCACACCATGGCGATGGCCTCGTCGGACGCCAACGCGGTCTCCGCCGTCGTCACCCGGGACATCATCCCCGCCGTCGTACGCCGCGCCCGCGTCCTGTCCCCGGCGACCGGACTGCTCCTGGCCCGGGTGTGCACCGTCGTCTTCATCAGCGTCAGCATGATCGTCGCGATCGAGGCCGACCACTTCGGGGGTGTGCTGGGCATCATCGTCGGACTCGTCGCCGCCGTGATGGGCCCCATATCCATCCCGATGCTGCTGGGACTGCTGCCCGTCTTCCGTCGGTTCGGACCACGGGCCGCCCTGTCCTCCTGGGCGCTGGGGCTGCTCGGGTACGTCCTGGTGAAGTTCGTGCTCGACAGCTCCGACCAGACGCTCGTGATCGTCACCCCGCTCGTCACCTCACTCGTGGTGTACGTCGTCGTCGGCCTGATCGGCCCGGAACCGGACGACACCGCCGACGCCATCGTCGCCGCGCTCTCGCCCGCCCCGGACGAGGACGACGGACCGGTCGCCGACGCCGCCCGGCAGCCGGCGAAGGCGCCCGGAACGACCGACTGACGGCCTCGTGCCCGCACCGGACATCCACCAGGGGCGTGCACCCGTCCAATTTGTCATGCATGTGAACAAAATGGGGAGAGTGATATGGACAAGCACACCAGTCGCAGATCGGTCCTCGGGGCCGGCCTCGGGCTCACGGCGGTGGCGGCGACCCCGCTCGGATCACTGATGGGGCTGACCGGTGAGGCCCAGGCGGCGCCGGCCGCCTCGGGCCACTGGCCTGCGGTCCGTCCCACCGACCCCGGCGCGTACATCTCCTTCAGGCCGAGCTCCGGCGCCTTCTCCCTGGTCAGGGCCGGAGAGGCGGCCCCGATCGTGGTCAGCGACAAGGACCACGACGGGGTGGTGCGGGTCGCGGGCGACCTCCGGGACGACATCGAGCGCGTCACCGGCGTCCGCCCCGCGCTCTCCCGGGACGCGGCACCCCGAGGCCGTGAGATCGTCCTCGTGGGCACCATCGGCCGCAGCCCGCTGATCGACGGCCTGATAGCCGCGGGCAGGCTGAAGGTCTCGGGGATCAAGGGCAGGTGGGAGACCAGCCTGCAGACGGTGGTGGAGAGGCCGCTGCCCGGCGTGGACCGCGCCTTCGTCATCGCCGGCAGCGACCAGCGCGGCACGATCTTCGGGGCGTACGACGTCTCCCGGGGCATCGGGGTCTCGCCCTGGTACTGGTGGGACGACGTCACCCCCGTCCACCGCGACGCGCTGTACGTCCTGCCCGGCCGGCACAGTCAGGGCACCCCCGCCGTGAAGTACCGCGGGTTCTTCATCAACGACGAGAATCCGGCGCTCGGCACCTGGGCCCCCGCCTTCTTCGGCCCGGGAAAGGCACCAGGGTTCGAGGGCGGCTTCAACGCCGACTTCTACGCCAAGATCTTCGAGGTGATGCTCCGTCTGAAGGCCAACTACCTCTGGCCCGCGGTCTGGGGCCGGGCCTTCGCCGAGGACGACCCGCGTAACCACGCCACCGCGAAGGCCTACGGCGTCGTCATGGGCACCTCGCACGAGGGCCCCATGATGCGGGGCATCGAGGAGTGGAACCGGCACGCCGTCGCCGCCGTGCGCGACAGCGAGGGGAACATCACCGAGCCGGGACACGACCCGTACGGCGGCACCGGCGAATGGTCCTTCCGCAGCAACGCCGAGGCCGTCAAGGCCTATTGGCGGGACGGCATCCGCCGCATGGCCGACGAGGACTTCGAGGGGGTGGTCACCGTCGGCATGCGCGGCAACGGTGACGTCGGTCTGCCCGACGGCGACGGGATCGAGCTGATGACGGAGATCATCGCCGCCCAGCGCGAGATCATCGCCGAGGAACTCGGCGCCGAGGACGCGGTTCCGCAGGTGTGGACCCTCTACAAGGAGGTCCAGCACTACTGGGACCGGGGCCTGCGGGTCCCGGACGACATCACCGTCGTGCTGACCGACGACAACTGGGCCAACGTCCGCAAGCTGCCGGACCTGGAGAACGACCCGCGCAGCGGCGGCTACGGCCTCTACTACCACTTCGACTACGTCGGGGTGGGGCGGAACTACAAGTGGGTCGACACCACCTCGCTCCCCAACATGTGGGACCAGCTGCACCAGAGCGCGGCCTACGGCAACCACGGCCTCTGGGTCACCAACGTCGGCGACCTCAAGGGCAACGAACTGCCCACGCAGTTCTTCCTGGAGTACGCCTGGGACCCGGACCGCTGGTCCCTGGACGCGCTCCCGGAGTGGGAGGAGCGCTACGCCGCCCAGAACTTCGGCGAGCGCCAGGCCGAGGAGATCGCCGAGATCCTCCGCACGTACGCCCGGTTGCAGTCCCGGCGCAAGCCCGAGCTGCTCAACCGGAAGATCACCCTCGACCCGGCGAAGGACCTCGGGACGGACGAGTCCGCCGTCGTCTACGACGACAAGGCCACGCCCTTCAGCATCGTCGACTACCGCGAGCTGGAGCGGGTCACCGAGGACTGGCAGCGTCTGGACGCCGCCGCGGAGCGCGTCAGGAAGACCCTTCCCGCGTCCGCCGCGGACGCCTGGTTCGAGCTCGTCGGATACGCGGTGCGCGCGAGCGCCAACCTGTACGCCCTGCGGGAGGCGGAGTTCACCAACCTGCACTACGCCCCCCAGGGCCGGGCGCTGACCAACCAGCTCGCCGCCACCGCAGAGGCGGCTCTCGCCGAGGACTTCGCCCTGGCCCGGCGCTTCGACACCGAGGTGGCCGACGGCAAGTGGGAGGGCTTCCAGTCGCAGCCGCACATCGGTTACGGCGACGTGGACCGCTACGGGCCCAACGCACCCTGGCAGCAGCCGGAGCTGAACGATGTGGCGATCGCGGACGAGATCTTCCCCGCGGTGCGCCGCATCGAACTCCCGCACACGGCCGAGATGGGGGTGGCCGTCGACGGCTCGTCCGACTGGTGGCCGGCCTCGGGCAAGGGCGGCGGCGAGGCGGTCCTGCCGGTCTTCAGCCCGTACCAGAGCCAGCCCGCGCAGTATGTCGAGGTGTTCAACCGGGGGACCGTACCCTTCGACTTCCGTATCCGTACAGGCGCCTCCTGGCTGATCGCGGACCGGACGCGGGGCCGGGTCGACGCCCAGACCCGGGTCACCTTCCGGGTCGACTGGTCCCGGGCACCGAAGGGCGTCACCCGGGTGCCCGTCACCGTGTCGGGGCCGGGCGGCAGCGAGGTCGTCGTGAGCGCGGTGGTCGACCGGCCCCGGCGGACCCGCGCGCAGCTGACGGGCTTCGTCGAGGCCAACGGGTACGTCTCCATCGAGGCCGACCACTTCCACCGGACGGTCGGCCGCGGCGGAATCTCCTGGCGCCGCATCCCCGGCATCGGCCGCACCGGATCGGGCATGGAGCCCTTCCCGGTCACCGCACCGCGACAGACCCCGGGCGGCCGGGGGCCCCGGCTGGAGTACCGGGTCAGCCTGTTCACCACAGGACCGGTGACCGTCTGGGCGTACCTCTCACCCCGCAACAACGCCCTGGCGACCGACGGACTCACCTACGCCGTCTCCTTCGACGACGACACCCCGCAGTCCGTCAACATCACCGAGGCCACCGGGTCCGACGACGGCGCCATGAACAACCGGTGGGCCCGCAACACCTCGGACAACGTCAACCGCACCGCCACCCGGCACCGCATCGGCCGGGCCGGCGCCCATGTGCTGAAATTCTGGATGGTCGACCCGACCGTGGTACTCCAGAACCTCGTGGTGGACACCGGCGGTCTCAAGCCCAGCTATCTGGGCCCGCCGGAGAGTCTCCGGCTGAGCTGACCGGAGCGGGACGAGGAGGCGGCAGGGATGAGCATCGAGATCCGGGACACCGAGGGGAACGGCGCCACGCTGGTGGTGGCCCCCGGGCAGGCCCAGGAGCCACCACGGGTCGGCATCCGGATCGAGGGTCCATCGGCGGGGGCCGCCTCCTGGTCCTGTTCCCCCGCCGCCGCGCGTGAGCTGGCAGCGGCGCTCGTCGCCGCTGCCGTCGAGGCGGAGAACGCGCGGTCGGCCGAGCCCGTCACCGTGAAGGCGCGGGAGCTGCGGCGCGGCGACGTACGGGACGGTGACCGGCTCATGACGGTGGAGTCCGTCAGGACGGACGGGGCGAACGTCCAGGTGACCTGGACATCGGGAGGCGGACGCAGCTGGAGCCAGGTGTACGGCGCCGAGGCCGACATCCGTCTCCGGCGGCGGCTGCTGCCCGGGAGGTGAGGGAGGCGCATCGGGGGCGGCACGGGAGGAGCCTCGGGGCGGGCTTCATAATTCGATGAACGCCGTAGTACGGTAAATCTCGTAGTACGGTGATTCTCGTATGACACACCCCCTCGCGTCCCGTGGATTCGGAGCCTCCTGTGAGCGCACTGTTCGAGCCCTACACCCTGCGGTCCCTGACCGTTCCCAACCGCGTCTGGATGGCGCCGATGTGCCAGTACAGCGCGGAAGCGTCGGGGCCCGACGTGGGTGCGCCGGGCGCATGGCACTTCGCCCACTACGCCTCCCGCGCGGTCGGCGGCACCGGGCTCGCCCTCGTCGAGGCCACCGCCGTCAGCCCGGAGGGCCGCATCAGCCCCGCGGACCTCGGCATCTGGAACGACCGCCAGGTGGAGGCGTTCCGGCGCATCACCGACTTCCTCAGCGGCCAGGGCACCGTCCCCGGCATCCAGCTCGCCCACGCAGGGCGCAAGGCGTCGACCGGCCGGCCCTGGCAGGGCGGAGCGCCCATAGCCGCCGACGCCCCCGAGGGCTGGACGCCGGTCGGCCCGAGCCCGCTCGCCTTCGACGAGCACCACACGGTTCCCACCGAGCTGAGCGTCGACGCCATCCAGCAGATCGTGCGGCAGTTCGCCGACGCCGCCCGCCGGGCGCTCGACGCCGGCTTCCAGGTCGCCGAGATCCACGGGGCGCACGGCTATCTGATCGGTGAGTTCCTCTCCCCGCACAGCAACCACCGCACCGATTCCTACGGCGGCTCCTTCGAGAACCGCGCGCGCTTCGCGCTGGAGGTCGTGGACGCCGTGCGCGCCGTGTGGCCCGACGAGCTCCCGGTGTTCTTCAGGATCTCCGCCACCGACTGGCTGAGCGAGAACGAGGACGATCCGCGCGAGGGCTGGACCGCCGACGACACCGTGCGCCTCGCCCGCGAGCTGCTCGCGCACGGCATCGACCTGCTGGACGTCTCGACCGGAGGTCTCGCACCGAAGGTGCGCATCCCGCTGGAGCCCGGCTACCAGGTGCCGTTCGCCGAGCGGGTGCGCAAGGAGACCGGCCTCGCGGTGGCCGCCGTCGGCCTGATCACCGACCCCGTGCAGGCGGAGAAGATCGTCGCCGACGGCGGCGCCGACGCCGTCCTGCTCGGCAGGGAGCTGCTCCGCGACCCCTACTTCGCGCGCAACGCCTCGCGCGTGCTCGGCGGCGACGCGCAAGCGCCCGAACAGTACGGCTACGCCGTGTGACGCCTTGTCCGTGGGTACGCTGAGCGGCGATGTTCACTCATGAGGGCCCGACCCTGCGCGAGCTGGCCGTACAGGCGTTCTCCTCGACCATGCGCGGATACGACCTGCTCGCCCCGAAGTTCGACCTGACGCCCTACCGGACCCCGGACCGGGTGCTCGAAGCCGTCGCCGACGCGATGCGGCCCCTCGGGCCCTTCGGCCGGGGTCTGGACGTCTGCTGCGGCACCGGGGCGGGAGTCGGGGTGCTGCGGAGGCTCTGCCGGGAGCGGGTCACCGGGGTCGACTTCAGCTCCGGCATGCTCGGCGTCGCCAGCGCCGCGTACGCCGGGCACGCGGGCGGCCCTGCCGCGGACTGGGTCCGTGCCGACGCCCTGGCGCTGCCGTTCAGGGGCGCCTTCGACCTGGCCCTGAGCTTCGGGGCGTTCGGTCATTTCCTGCCGGACCAGCGCCCCGGACTGTTCGGCCAGGTGTACGAGGCGCTGCGCCCCGGCGGCCTGTTCGTCTTCCCGGTGGCCGCGCCGCCCGCGGTGGGCTCCCGTGCCTACTGGTCGCTGCTCGGTTTCGACCTGGCCATGCGGGCACGCAACGCGCTGTGGCGTCCACCGTTCGTCATGTACTACCGCACGTTCCCGCTGGCCGGTGTGGTGGACGACCTCGTACGGACCGGGTTCGCCGTACGGCTGCTGCCCCTGGAGGAGTTCGGCCGGAGGCCCGACGGCAGCCCGCGCGCCCGGCTCGTCGTGGCGGCCCGTGGACAGTGACCACCACCGGGTCCGCACAAAATACGACGACTCTCGTACAATGGAGACCCCGGTACGAAGTGGAGCCACCGTGACGTCGAACGCCGCTCGCGTGCTCGCCCACCCCTCGCGCGAGGAGATCCGCGTCGAGGGCGTGCTCCATGCGCTGTCCGACCCGATCAGGCTCCGGATCGTGCGCCAGCTGGCGGGTGCGACGGACGAGCAGGCCTGCTCCCACTTCGATCTCCCGGTCTCCAAGTCCACCACCACGCACCACTTCAGGGTGCTCCGGGAGAACGGCGTCATCACCCAGTTCTACCGGGGCACGGCCAAGCTGAGCTGCGTACGGGCGGAGGATCTGGACGCCCTCTTCCCCGGCCTGCTGGACAGCGTTCTCGCCGGGGTGGACCGGCAGGCCGAGCGCCTCGGCCAGGGCTGACGCCCGTCAGGTCAGAAGGCCGCGCATCCGGCTGATCTCCACGGTCTGCTGGGCGACGACATCGGTGGCCATCTCCTCGATCAGCACGTTGTTGCCGTCGGCGAGAACCTCGGTGGCCATGGTGACCGCGCCCTGGTGATGGGCGATCATCAGCTTGAGGAACAGCTGGTCGAAGGCCTTGCCCTTCACGCCGCGCAAGCGCTCGATCTGCTGGTCGGTCGCCATCCCGGGCATGGCGGAGTGGTCGTGGGTCTCCTCGCGCTCGTCTCCGCCGTTCTTTTTCAGCCAGCCTTCCATCGCACCGATCTCGGGCTTCTGAGATGCCGCGATGCGTTTCGCGAGCCGTTCGACCGAAGCGGAGGACGCCCGCCGGGGGACCAGGGCGGTGAGGACCAGCGCCTGTTCGTGATGCTCGATCATCATGCGGGCGTAGCCGAAGTCGGCGGAGTTGGGGGTGTCGTTGCCGGCCTCCTTCACGGCCTCGTCGGCCGACAGCGTCCTGGCGGGCTCACCGGGTTTTCCCGGCGCCACGACCGAAGGGCCCTGGTCCGACGCGGCCTTCGCCCCGTCGTCGCCGTCGCAGGCGCTCAGGGTGAGCACGGCGGCCACGAGCGCGGTGGCCAGGGCGGCCGCGCGCGGGTGTGTGGTCCGACGGGGCATCAACACGGCGACCTCCACTGGCGGATGAATGTGTTGCAGACCGTCCTAGCACCTACCACCGGCCGGTGATCAAAAACTTCTGTTACGTCTCTGTTGCCATCTGTTGATGTGTACATGAGAGGGACGATACTGCCGGGGTCCATGAACCGTTCTTCGAAGAGCGGACACAAGGGAGGACACAGTGACCTCGTTGCACACCACCAGCGTGCGGCGGAGACGTCTGGGCGTGGCCGCGGCCGCGGCCGGGCTCATCGCCACGCTGTTCACGGCCGGAACCGCGGCCGCGACACCGGACCCGGGCGACAGAGCCACCACCGGAAGCGGTGTCTCCGCGAGCGAGCAGGCCGAGGCCAGGGCGGCCATCGAGAGCGGTGAGATACCCGGCGTGGACGAGATGGTCCACAGCGACAACATCAAGCATCTCGTCAACGTCCCCAAGGACGCGCTGCAGGGGCTCAACACGGACCTGGCCTTCCAGGGCACGTACGCCTACGCCGGCAACTACGACGGCTTCCGCATCTTCGACATCGCGAACCCGAAGAAGCCGAAGACCGTCGCGCAGGTCCTCTGCCCCGGCTCGCAGAACGACATCTCGGTCTCCGGGAACCTGCTCTTCCTGTCGACCGACTCCTCGCGGAGCGACAACTCGTGCACGAGCACGACGCAGCCCGCCACGGAGAAGTCCTCCTGGGAGGGCATGAAGGTCTTCGACATCAGCGACAAGCGCCACCCGAAGTACGTCGCCGCCGTCGAGACCGCGTGCGGGTCGCACACCCACACGATCGTTCCCGAGCGCAAGAACGTCTACGTGTACGTCTCCTCGTACGCGCCGAACGAGACCTTCCCCGACTGCCAGCCCCCGCACGACGGGATCTCCGTCATCAAGGTGCCGCGCAGCGCGCCCGAGAAGTCCCGGATCGTGAACTTCCCGGTGCTCTTCCCCGACGGGGGCAACCCGGGTGCGCCGACCAACCCGGGCGTCTCCGAGACCACCGGCTGCCACGACATCACCGTGCTGCCCTCGAAGGACCTGGCGGCCGGGGCGTGCATGGGCGACGGTCTGCTGTTCTCCATCAAGGACCCGGAGAACCCGAAGATCATCGACCGCATCCAGGACAACGTGAACTTCTCGTTCTGGCACTCCGCGACCTTCAACCAGACGGCCGACAAGGTCGTCTTCACCGATGAGCTCGGTGGCGGTGGCGCGGCCACCTGCAACGACGAGATCGGCCCCGACCACGGTGCCGACGGCATCTACGACATCACCGGCAAGGGCGACCACCGCAAGCTGGTCTTCCGCTCCTACTTCAAGATCGACCGCCCGCAGGCCGACACCGAGGTCTGTGTCGCGCACAACGGCTCGCTGATCCCGGTCAAGGGCCGTGACCTGATGGTCCAGGCCTGGTACCAGGGCGGGGTCTCCGTGTGGGACTTCACCAACTCCTCGAAGCCCAAGGAGATCGCGTACTTCGAGCGCGGCCCTGTCACCCTCGACGAGGTCACCACGGCCGGCCCGTGGTCGGCGTACTACTACAACGGCTACATCTACTCCAACGACATCGAGAAGGGCTTCGACGTCCTGAAGCTCGACGACCGGAGGACCGACCCGGCGAAGAAGGTGCGGCTGCCCGAGCTCAACGTGCAGACGCAGCCGGAGTACTTCGGCCGCTGACGGCCGTACGACGGCCGCACAGCGGCAGTCTCTCCCGCAGGTGAAAGACAGTGCCCCGCCGGACGCTCTCCGCCCGGCGGGGCACGTTTATCTCATTGACCCGTGCACGGCGCGGGGACATGCTGTAACCCCTGATTCCGGCGATGCGGGGGATCGCCGGAATCAGACGGGCGGGGCCCCGCCCGAAGCCTCAGGCGGCCGGACGCGCGCTCGTACCCGCCGCCGTGGCCCACTCCACCAGCAGGCGCTGGTACTCCGTCTCCTCGTCAGGCGACAGCAGTCCGCCCGAGCGCTGCCACAGGGTGCGGATCTCTTCATTGACCACGGAGGCGGGGCGCACGGTGGCGGACGGGTTCGGATACGGGGACATGTCCACCAAGCTAAACCCCCGACGGGCCTTCGGACCCCTCCGGTGACAGGGATATCCCTCACACCGTCTCCCGGAATCCTTCACGAGCGACGCGTCGGCGGTGCCTCCCCGGTGGGTTCCAGGAGCCCGAGCGCCCGGAGCCCGTCCGGCCGCTCCGCCACCGGCAGATGGTCCACGAAACGCACCTCGCAGCCCACATCGGCCGCGCCTGCGTCCGCGTGGCGGTCGTCCCCGACCATGACCACATCCGCCGCATCACACCCCAGCCGCGAGCACGCGGTGCGGAAGAGGCTCGGATCGGGCTTCTGCACGCCGTGTTCGTAGGACAGGACGTAGAGGTCGACAAGCTCGTCCAGGCCGTGTGCGCGGAAGACAGGGCGCAGATCCCAGCCGATGTTGCTGACGATCCCGACGCGGACGCCGTTGCGGCGCAGCCCGCGCAGCACCTCCGCCGCATCGGGGTACGGCCGCCAGGCGGCAGGGCTCATATGGCGCTCGTACAACGCGTCGTACAGGCCAGGGTCTGGGAGATCCACCTGACGGGCCAGTCCGGTGTACGCCTCCCTGTGCGTGCGCGCGCTACGGTCGCGACCGGCCCACGCGGCGGACAGCGACGCCGGGATCCGCACCGGCGCCGGGCCCCCGGGCAGCGCCCCGGCGTCGGTCAGCCCACGCGTCCAGTGCTCGAACTCGGCCCGCTCCACGGCGGTGCCCCGGTCGTCCAGGACGGCACGCAGCCACGCCTCGACGGACTCGATATGGAAGAGGGTCCCGGAGAAGTCGAAAAGTACGCCCTTGATCTGCATGCCCCGATCCTCGCCGCCGCCGGGGCCTTCTACAACGGGCTTGCCCTGCCGTCGGCCGTCGGCCGGGAGCGGTGGGCGTACGTGGTGTACCCGGCCGCGGAGAACGCGGCCACGGCGCCGCCCAGCAGCGCTCCGCCCAGGACGTCGCTCAGCCAGTGCACCCCCAGGTGGACGCGGGTGAGGGACACGCCGGCGACCGAGATCACGGCGAGTGCCAGTGAGCCCCACCACACGGATGACCGTGCGCCGTGCAGACGCAGCAGCCACAGGAGCAGGCCGCAGGTCACCACCGCGGTCATGACATGGCCCGAGGGGAAGGCCGCGTACTGCGCCGAGGCCACCGGATCGGGCCATCGCGGGCGTTCCCGGCCCACGGCCGCCTTCAGGCCCTGCTGCACGAGCGTGGCCAGCAGGGAGGTCGCGGCGACCCACCCCGCGAGCAGCCGGGAGCCGCGCCACCACAGGAAGGCCACGACGACGGCGGTCAGCGCACGCATGGCCCAGGGGTCCCAGACCCGGTCCGACAGGACCCGGCTGACCCGGACGAGCCCGGGCCCGGACACCGCCCGGCGGTGCAGCGCCTGAGCCACCGTGGTGTCCAGGGACATCAAGGGCGACCAGCGCACCGCGACCAGCACGAGCAGAACGGCGGACAGCGAGACGCAGACCAGGCCGGCGGTCAGGAGCGCCCGGGTGCGCAGGGGGCGGGGAGGGGAGTGCATGGGAACGATCCTCGTGCACGATCCCGCGCGGGGGAGCCACCCCGGCGGGTCACCCCAGCGCGCTGAGCCCCGGCACGAAGGCCACGAGCAGCGGGACGACGGGCACCAGGGCGGCGGCGGCCGTCAGCCGCAGCCGACGTCCCGCGGTGAGCCGCTCCATGGGTGAGAGCAGGCGGTCCACCCTGAGCGGCACCTGGGCCCCGGAGGCCGGAGCGGGTCCGAACACCCCGCGGTCCTCGTTGAGTTCCACCAGTGCGAGCGCGATCGTCAGGCGCCCGAAGCGCCGTGACGCCACGTCGTCAGCCGCCAGTTCGACCAGGCGGTGCATCTCGTCGCGGAACGCGGCGAAGACCGGCACCTGGGGGAACCCGGTCGCCAGTGCGCCCGAGCAGTGCAGGAGCCAGTCGTGACGGGCCTGTGCGTGCCCCTGCTCGTGGGCCAGCACCGCGTCCAGCCGGCGCCCCTTCAGCCGGGCGAGGGCCGCCGTGGTGATGACCAGTTGAGGAGCCGTGCCCGGCAGCCACCATGCGTCGGGCCGCTCCCCCTCCAGCACCACGAGGCGTCCGGCGCCGGGTTCCTCACCCGGCAGCAGAGGGGAACGGACCAGAAGTTCGGCGCGGCGGCGCCTGCGGCGGGCCCGGGCGCGGTGGATCTCCCGTACGAGCATGGCGGCCGTCCACACCCCGCCGAGCGCCAGCAACACCGCCATGACCGCCGACCACGGCCCGTACGCGCCCAGGGCGTACGCCTCGACCACGCCGCGCGGGGCGGGGGCGAAGACATGACCGCGGACCATCTGCCAGGCGGCGGCCGCGCTGAAGGTCATGGAGAGCCCGAACGACAACAGGACGCCCGCCACCACGCACTGCCAGACCCACAGCGCCACGACCGGCTCACGCTCGGGCCACCGGGCCCTTGCCATCAGGCCCGGGGCCACGGCGGCGGCCAGCACACCGAGCAGCAGCAGAGCGAGGGAGACGACCATGGACGTCAGACTATGAGGGCCGTGGGACCCACGGGTATGGCCGCGCACGCCAAGTGACGTACGACACGGGGAGCGGGGCCGAGCGTCTCACAGGGTGAGAAGCATGGCGAACATGCCTATGCCCATGGTCAGTCTGCACGCCAGAGCCAGCTCCGGGCGCGCGCCCCAGGCCGGAGCCGCCGTCCCGCCGCCCACGCCTGCGCTCCCGCGCGGACTCCCGCCGCCGCCGTCCGGTACGCCGACGGGAGCGGGCGCCGGTATCAACCGTCCCGCCGAGTGCAGGACGTAGAGCGCGTAGTAGACCAGGAGCGCACCCGTCAGCAAGGGGACACCACCCGCGGACCCGGCCGCCCCCGTGCCATGGCCCGCGTGCCCGCCGCCCGTGGCGTGGGCGGCGCCCGGCGCCATGGCCACGGCCATGTAGACCATGGCCAGCGAGCCGACCAGATGGTGCAGATGATGGCCGCCCGCCCTCGCGAACCCGACCGCGCGCAGCGCGGCGGCGCCGAACACCACCGCGTACACCACCCACATCCACTCCGGGAGCGTGAGCAGGGCCGCGGGCACCGCCATGGCGGCCATCCCGAAGCCCATCAGCGCCTCGGCACGCGCCGAGGCGCGCTCACGCGCGGTGCCCGTGCGGGTGCGCAGCAGGCAGTACGCCCCGGTGGCCCCGCACAGCACCATGAGCAACCAGCCGGACAGTGCCGGTCCGTGCACGGTGCACCTCCCCCTGTGGCGCCCTGTGGCGCATCACGCCGGTGTCGTCCCATCGATGCCCCGGTCCGGCCGCCGCTACCGGGGCGCATCGGTGTACCGGGGAGCGCGTCAGGGGCCTGCGAGGGGCGGTCGCGGCCGGGTTAGTCTCGGGAGGACCACCTCGGCAGCACACCGGCGGAGAAGAGCGACATGGACAGCGCACCGGCCACGGCACCGGCAGAACTCACCTTCCGCGACGGGACAGGCGACGACGTGCAGGCCCTGGTGAGACTCGTCGAGTCCGCCTACCGCGGCGACGCGAGCCGGGTCGGCTGGACCACCGAGGCGGACATCCTCCAGGGGCAGCGCACCGACGCCGACGGGGTGCGCGAGGTGCTCGCCGTCCCCACGGGCCGCGTCCTCATCGCCGAGCGGGACGGCGGTCCTGTCGCCTGCTGCCAGCTCGAACACCGCGGAGAGGCCGCGTACTTCGGCATGTTCGCGGTCAGGCCCGAGCTGCAGGGCGCGGGCCTGGGCAAGGTGATCATCGCCGAGGCGGAGCGCACGGCGCGCGACGACTGGGGCGTCAAGGAGATGCACATGACGGTGATCTCGGTCCGTGAGGACCTGATCGCCTGGTACGAGCGCCGGGGCTACCGCCGTACGGGAGAGCTCACGCCCTTCCCGTACGGCGACGAGCGCTTCGGCATCCCGCAGCGCGACGATCTCGCGTTCGAGCTCCTGGTCAAGGAGCTGTAGCGCGGGGCGCCCGCCCGCACCGGCGGACGCCTCAGGCGGTGAAGCGGCCGGCCCGCCGGATCTCCGGATGGTCGGTCGTCGCACCGTCGAGACCGAGCGCGCGGACCAGACGCAGATGGTCGGGGGTGTTGACCACCCAGCCGATCACCTTCAGACCCTCCGCGTGCGCCTGCTCGACCACCTCCAGGGTGAGGCGGCGGATGTTCAGGGCGAGGGTCGCCGCCCCCACCGCCTTCGCCCGGTCCACCACATCGCTCTCCCAGCGGCTGGCGATGAGCACCGTGCGCACGCCGGGGACCAGCTGGGCGATCTCGGCGACCGCCTCGTCGTGGAACGAGGACACCTCGACGCGAGCGGCCAGGTCGCGCCGCAGCATCACGTCGGCCAGCGCCCTCGCCGCCGCCACGTCCTTGATCTCGGCCTGGAGGGGCGAGCCGATCGCGTCGAGCACCTCCTCGAAGACGGGCACCCGCTCGCCAAGACCCGCGTCGAGCTCACGGAGCTCCGCCAGCGTCTTGTCGGCGATCAGCCCACGCCCGTCGGTCGTGCGGTCCACGGCGGCGTCGTGCATCACCGCGAGCGCGCCGTCCTTGCTCAGATGGAGATCCAGCTCGACGGCGTCCATACCGGCCTGTTCCGCGTGCGCGAAGGAGCGCAGCGTGTTCTCCGGCTCGACTCCCATGACCCCGCGATGACCGATGGTGAGAAAAGTCAAGGCACTCCCGCTTCCGTCCGTCGTGTCCGCCCCGCGTGCGGTTCCTACCCCCAGACAAGCAGTTCTCGCACACAGGACGGCCCCTGCCCGGACAGTCCGGCGGAAGAAGTTGTCGAGCCGACGCATGGCAGGAAAAATAGCGGTGAACCTGGGGATCGACAGGATAATTTTCTGCCCTCGACTTGTCCCAGGGAACCGCACATGGATACGGTGGGTTGACGCGAGGTTCTCCCGTGAAGGAAGTGTTATGACGGAAATTCTTGAGCATGCCGCCGCCACCGACGAGATAGCTTCTGCCCAGCGGGTTGTGGAGCACCCGGCTTGGCCGACGCTCAAGAGTGCCGTGGAGGAGTTCCGCCCCTGGCAGTCGAAGGACGGCTCGATCGACTTCGACGCGGACGGGGCCCCCTCCGCGGAAGCCGCCGCAGCCGTCGTCCAGCGCGTGATCACCGCGGTCGAGCAGCTCTCCCCGCTGCTCCCGCACGACGAGGCCTACCACCGCGCACTCGTCGCCGACCTGCGTCGCTGGGCCGACGACGGCTTCGGCGTGCCGGACTTCCTCGACTCCCTCCTCGCCTTCCAGCCCGCCGGGGGCCGCGCCGACGGCCTCCAGCACCTGGTCGTCTTCGCGATGTACACGCAGAACGGCAATCCGGACCGCAATCTCGAAGCCGTCGTGCTGCGGATGGTCTGGCCCGAGTGGCTCGCCGACCTGGAGGCCACGCGCTACGACAACCCGATGTTCTGCGGGATCACCTTCGAGGACTTCACCTCGGGCTACGACACCAACTCCGCCGTGCTCTTCCCCGAGACCATCGCCGTACGCGAGGCGCCTGAGCGCTTCAGCTGGGGCGGCATCTTCTGCGACCGTGAGGCCGCCCGCTTCCGCCGCGTGACCGAGGCCGCCGTCGATCTGCTGAGCGTCGAACTGCCCGAGGACATCCGCGAGATGCTCGGCGACCAGAAGCGCTGCGAGCAGGCCTTCGTGCTCTGGGACATGGTCCACGACCGCACCCACAGCCACGGCGACCTTCCGTTCGACCCTTTCATGATCAAGCAGCGCCAGCCGTTCTGGATGTACGGGCTCGAGGAGCTGCGCTGCGACCTCACCGCCTTCCGGGAGGCGGTGAAGCTGGAGGCCGACGGCTTCGGCCAGGGCCGCGACGTCCAGTTCGCGGTGCTCTTCGACCGGATGTTCCGCTTCCCCGTCACCGGCGAGCGCGTACGCAACTACGACGGCCTCGGCGGTCAGCTGCTCTTCGCCTACCTCCACAAGCACGACGTGGTCCGCTGGACCGACAACACGCTCAAGATCGACTGGGCCCGCGCACCGCAGGTCACGAACCAGCTCTGCGGTGAGATCGAGACCCTCTACCGCGAGGGCATCGACCGTCCCAAGCTCGTGCACTGGTTCAAGGCGTACGACCTGGTCGCGACCTATCTCGCACCCCACCCGGGGTCCCGCTGGGCCAAGGGCCCCGACGCCCTGGACCTGAACCAACCGCCGCGGAAGCTGGTCGACGACGTGCTTCCGGACGAGTTTCCCCTGAGCATGTTCTATGAGGCGCTCTCGAAGAAGCTGAAGCATGTGATTGCCTCGACCAAGGGAATCACTGCGGCGGAAGCCGGGCGGGCAGCCGCGTGAGCGCGGGTTCTGAGGAGGCGGTGGCGATGAACGGAACAGGCGGGGCCGACAACGGCGTGCTCGAGGGCGCGGTGGTCGCGGTGGCCGGAGCGGCGGGGCCGGCGGGACGCGCCGTCCTGCTCAGGCTCGCGGAGGCGGGAGCGACCGTGGTCGCGTCCGACTCCCACCCCGAGCGGCTGGTGGAAGCGGTCGACGCCGCGCGCTACGCGCACGGCGGGGCGACCGTCACCGGTGACACGGTGGACCTTCTCGATCCCGGAGCCGCGCGGGAATGGGCCCTCAAGACGGAGAAGGAATTCGGCCGTGTCGACGGTCTGGTCCACCTCGTCGGCGGCTGGCGCGGCGGCGCCGGCTTCGCGGACACCAGCCTGGCCGACTGGGACTTCCTGGAGAAGCTGCTGATCCGCACGGTCCAGTCCACCTCGCTCGCCTTCCACGAGGTCCTCCAGCGCAGCGACCGGGGCCGGTACCTGCTGGTCAGCGCGGCCGGAGCCAGCAACCCCACCGCGGGCAACGCGGCCTACTCCGCGTCCAAGGCGGCGGCCGAGGCCTGGACGCTCGCCCTGGCCGACGCCTTCCGCAAGGCGGGGGGCGACGGCGGCCCGACGTCGGCTGCTGCGATCCTGGTCGTCAAGGCACTGGTGCACGACGCGATGCGCGCCGAGCGCCCGAATGCGAAGTTCGCGGGTTTCACGGACGTCAAGGAGCTGGCCGAGGCCATCGCCGGAGTCTGGGACATGCCCGCCGGAGAAGTGAACGGAAAGCGTCTGTGGCTGACCCCGCAACCGTAAGGACCGATGCGCGACGTCACCACGATCCGCAGGTCCGCGGTTTCGCCAGTGACAACTACGCGGGTGTGCACCCGGAGGTCCTCGAGGCCATCGCCCTCGCCAACGGCGGCCATCAGGTCGCCTACGGTGAGGACGACTACACCGGGCACCTCCAGCGGATCATGCACAGCCACTTCGGCCCCACCGCCGAAGCCTTCCCGGTCTTCAACGGCACGGGGGCCAACGTCGTGGCCCTCCAGTCGCTGACGGACCGCTGGGGTGCGGTGATCTGCGCCGAGTCCGCGCACATCAACGTGGACGAGGGCGGGGCGCCGGAGCGGGTGGGCGGGCTGAAGCTGCTCACCGTGCCGACCCCGGACGGCAAGCTCACACCCGAGCTCATCGACCGCGAGGCGTACGGCTGGGACGACGAGCACCGGGCGATGCCGCAGGTCGTCTCGATCACCCAGAACACCGAGCTCGGCACCGTCTACACGCCGGACGAGATCCGCGCCATCTGCGAGCACGCCCACGCGCGGGGCATGAAGGTGCATCTCGACGGCGCCCGCATAGCCAACGCCGCGGCCTCGCTGGACGTGCCGATGCGCACGTTCACCAACACGGTCGGTGTCGACGTCCTGTCCTTCGGAGGCACCAAGAACGGTGCGCTCTTCGGCGAGGCCGTCGTCGTCCTGAACCCGGACTCCGTACGGGCCATGAAGCATCTGCGCAAGCTGTCGATGCAGCTCGCCTCCAAGATGCGCTTCGTCTCGGTCCAGCTGGAGGCGCTGCTCGCGAAGGACCTCTGGCTGCGCAACGCACGCCACGCCAACGCCATGGCCCAGCGGCTCGCCGAGGGCGTCAGGGCGGTGGACGGGGTGGAGATCCTCCACCCCGTGCAGGCCAACGCCGTCTTCGCGCGGCTGCCGCACGAGGTCACCGAGCGGCTGCAGAAGCGGTTCCGGTTCTACTTCTGGGACGAGAAGGCCGGAGACGTCCGCTGGATGTGCGCCTTCGACACCCGCGAGGACGACGTGGACGCCTTCGTGCTGGCGCTCAAGGAAGAGATGGCACGGCAGTAGCGCCGCATACGACGATGCATACCCATGCGGTCGGCCGTAAATGCATTGCATCCGGTCGGCCGCATGGCTACGCTCGCCCGGCATGAAGCTGATCCAGAGCGCCTCGGAACTCTCCGCTTATCTGGCCGAGGACGAGGTCATCGACCATGGCCACCCGCTCGTGCGGGAGGCGTCCGAGCGTCTGGGCGCCGGGACGGCCGACGCATACACATACGCATCCGACGCCTTCGCGTTCGTACGCGACACCATCCCGCACTCGACGGACGTGGGAGACCCCCGGGTCACCTGGCGCGCCTCCGACGTCCTGGCCGCCCGCACCGGCATCTGCTACGCCAAGTCACACGCCCTGGCCGCGCTGTTGAGGGCCGCGGGCATCCCCGCAGGCTTCTGCTACCAGCGCCTCGGCGGGAGCGACGGCGCCGGCCTCGTCGTGCACGGTCTGGTCGCGGTGCGTCTTCCCGGGTGGGACCGATGGGTCCGGCAGGATCCGCGCGGAAACGTGGGCGGGATCGACACGCGCTTCTCCGCGGATGAGGAGCACCTCGCCTTCGTGCCGAGGCCGGAGGCCGGCGAGACGGACCACCCGCTGATCCACGACACCCCCCACCCGGCAGTCCTCCAGGCACTGCGAACGGCGCCCGACCGCAACCACCTGGACCGAACCCTCCCCACGACCCTCTGACCCCGCCCCGCGCGCGGGGCGGGGCGCGGGCGGCGGCGTGGTGCCGTCAGCTGTGGTCGCGGGCTTCGGCCGGGGTGGGGGCCGTGCCGCCCAGGTGGGCCGGGACCCACCAGGTGTCGGCCGCGTCCTTGGGGCGTACCGGGTAGGCGCGCTGCGCGGCCTCCAGGAGCTCCTGGACGCGCTCGCGCAGTCGGCGGGTGATGGCTCCCGCGTACTGGTCGGTGGGGGCCTCCACGGCCTCGCCCACGCGGAGCGTGACCGGGATGTGGCTGCGCCGGAAATTGCGCGGACGCCCCTTGGTCCACAGCCGTTGGGTGCCCCACAGCGCCATCGGGATCAGCGGTACGCCCGCCTCCTGGGCGAGCCGTGCGGCGCCGGACTTGAAGCTCTTCAGCGTGAACGACTGCGAGATGGTGGCTTCCGGGAACACGCCGACGATCTCGCCCGCGCGCAGGGACGCGAGCGCGTGCGCGTAGGCGTCCTCGCCCTGGTTGCGGTCGACGGGAATGTGCTTCATGCCGCGCATCAGCGGTCCTGAGACCTTGTGCCGGAAGACCGACTCCTTCGCCATGAAGCGCACCAGCCGCTTCTGCGGCAGGGCGCCCAGCCCGGTGAAGATGAAGTCCAGATAGCTGATGTGATTGCTGACCAGAACCGCGCCACCGGCCTTCGGGATGTGCTCCGAACCCTGGGTGTCGATCTTCAGGTCGAGCGCCTTGAACAGGGTGCGAGCGGCGCCGATGACCGGTCGATAGACGAGTTCTGCCATCTGGATGAAGACCCTTCTTCAGTGCCTGGGGAGGGTTCTCCCGGCGGAAGTTACGCAGCCGTAGGTTTTCGGCATTGGGGCGATCGTGCCCCATGTGCGACGCCGTGGCCAGCCCCAAAGGGCCCGGCGCGGGAGATTCTCGTCACGTGAATCCTCCGGGAATGTAATGCGGCCGCAGGGTGCTGACCCTTTGCGTAGAGCTCTGGCAGGGAGGCCCGGGATGGACGGACGGACGACCGCGGGGACGCTGGACGCGGCTCAACTCGGCGCGGAGCTGGGGGATCGGGCCACCCTGGTGCAGTTCTCGACCGCGTTCTGCCAGCCGTGCCGCGCCACCAGGCGCACCCTCTCCGAGGTGGCCGGGATGGTGGAGGGCGTCGCCCACGTCGAGATCGACGCCGAGGCGCATCTCACGCTCGTACGCAGCCTCGGGATCAGCCGTACGCCCACGGTGCTGGTGCTCGACGCGACGGGCCGGGTCGTGCGCCGGGCGGCAGGTGCACCGCGCACGGCGGACGTCGTCGCCGCGCTGGGGGAGGCAATGTGACGGTCCGTGACGTATCTCCCACATGGCGGGACGCACTTGACTGTGTACAACACGCATCGTCACTCTGACGCTATGCCGCCTGAACCTCTGCTCTTCGGCCGGGTCCACATCGACCTCGCGCGCCACGCGAGCGCGCGGTGTCCGGGTGTCTGACGAACCCACGGACCCCTACGCCCCCTCGCAGAAGGATCTCCCCATGACGGCATCGCTCGATCTCGACAGCACCCGGACGGCTGCCCCCGAACTCCTGCGCTCGGTCTTCCGGCAGCACGCCGCCGGCGTCGCCGTGATCACCGCGGCGGGCGCGGCGGGCCCGGTCGGTTTCACCGCGACCTCCCTCAGCTCCGTCGCCGCGGAGCCGCCCCTGGTCTCCTTCGGGGTCGGCACCTCCTCCTCCAGCTGGCCCGTGGTCTCCGGGACGGAGCACGTGGGCGTGCACATACTCGGCGAGGCCCAGCAGGACCTCGCCGCGACGTTCGCCCGCACCGGTGCCGACCGTTTCGGCCCGGCCACCGACTGGCGCAGCGGCCCCGAGGGGGTCCCGGTGCTCGGGGGAGTGGTGGCCTGGCTGGTGGGCCGGGTGGTGGCCCGGATTCCGGCGGGGGACCATCGCATCGTGATCGCCGAGGTCGTGGCCGGGGACCCCTCGGAGGGCGGCAGGCCGCTGGTCTATCACCAAGGCCGTTTCACGGCTCTGCGAGACTGAGGGCGAGCGGGGCGGCGGCGGAAGCGACCTCGTTGGCTACATCACAGTTCCAAGCGCTTGCTCATGGGTAAAGAACTGGATGTACTGGCGAGTAATATTTGAGCGGAGCCGGGTCGCCCCGGCCGGAAACCGCCCGATAAGGCGCCTATGCTGCGTGCACAAGGCAGCCCAGAAATGACGATGCAGTAGGAGAGCCGGCGTGAGCTTGAGGATCGTTGTCTGTGTGAAGTACGTGCCCGACGCCACCGGCGACCGGCATTTCGCCGATGACCTGACCCTGGACCGTGACGACGTCGACGGTCTGCTGTCGGAGCTCGACGAGTACGCGGTCGAGCAGGCGCTGCAGATCGCCGACGAGGCGGACGACGCGGAGATCACCGTGCTCACGGTGGGCCCCGAGGACGCCAAGGACGCGCTGCGCAAGGCGCTGTCGATGGGCGCCGACAAGGCCGTCCACGTCGAGGACGACGACCTGCACGGCACCGATGTCATGGGCACCTCCCTGGTCCTGGCCAAGGCCGTCGAGAAGACCGGTTACGACCTGGTCATCTGCGGCATGGCGTCGACCGACGGCACCATGGGTGTGCTTCCGGCGCTGCTCGCGGAGCGCCTCGGCGTCCCGCAGGTCACGCTGCTCTCCGAGATCTCGGTCGAGGACGGCAAGGTCAAGGGCCGCCGCGACGGTGACTCCGCGACCGAGCAGCTTGAGGCGTCCCTGCCGGCCGTGGCGTCGGTGACCGACCAGTCGGGCGAGGCCCGCTACCCGTCGTTCAAGGGCATCATGGCGGCGAAGAAGAAGCCGGTCGAGTCCCTGGACCTCGAGGACCTGGAGATCGAGGCGGACGAGGTCGGCCTGGGCGGATCCTGGACCGCGGTCGACTCCGCGGACGAGCGCCCCGCACGCACGGCGGGCACGATCGTCAAGGACGAGGGCGAGGGCGGCAAGCAGCTGGCTGAGTTCCTTGCCGGCCAGAAGTTCATCTGAGCCCCGCCCGTTCCCATCGCCGCCCCGCCTCTTTCGCACGCAGGAGATTGAAGTCCCATGGCTGAAGTTCTCGTCTATGTCGACCACGTGGACGGTGCCGTCCGCAAGCCCACCCTGGAGCTGCTGACGCTCGCCCGCCGGGTCGGCGAGCCGGTCGCCGTCGCGCTCGGCAACGGCGCCGCCGACACCGCCGCCAAGCTCGCCGAGCACGGCGCGGTCAAGGTACTCACCGCCGACGCACCGGAGTTCGCCGACTACCTCGTCGTACCGAAGGTGGACGCCCTGCAGGCCGCGTACGACGCGGTGTCCCCGGCCGCCGTGCTGCTGCCCTCGTCGGCCGAGGGCAAGGAGATCGCGGCCCGCCTCGCGCTCCGTATCGGTTCCGGCATCATCACCGACGCCGTCGACCTGGAGGCCGGTGACCAGGGCACGGTCGCCACGCAGTCCGCGTTCGCCGCTTCGTACACCACCAAGTCCCGTGTCTCCAAGGGCACTCCGGTCATCACGGTCAAGCCGAACTCGGCCGCCGTCGAGGCCGCCCCGGCCGCGGGGGCCGTCGAGGCCCTCACCGTCTCCTTCTCGGAGGCGGCCACCGGCACCAAGGTCCTCTCGCGCACCCCGCGTGAGTCGACCGGGCGTCCGGAGCTGACCGAGGCCGCGATCGTCGTCTCCGGCGGCCGTGGCGTCAACGGCGCGGAGAACTTCGGCATCATCGAGGCGCTCGCCGACTCCCTCGGCGCGGCCGTCGGCGCCTCGCGTGCCGCGGTCGACGCCGGCTGGTACCCGCACACCAACCAGGTCGGTCAGACCGGCAAGTCGGTCTCCCCGCAGCTGTACATCGCCTCCGGCATCTCGGGCGCGATCCAGCACCGGGCCGGCATGCAGACCTCGAAGACCATCGTCGCGGTCAACAAGGACGCCGAGGCCCCGATCTTCGACCTCGTCGACTACGGCGTCGTCGGCGACCTCTTCAATGTCGTCCCGCAGCTCACCGACGAGGTCAAGACCCGCAAGGGCTGACCCGGCAGGAGTTCCGCCCGTACGAAGGCCCGGGGCCGCGTGGTGTTCTCACCGCGCGGCCCCGGGCTGTTTCCGATCACCATTGACGCGGACGGCGGAGACTTATAACTTCACTATGCGGATTAAAGCTTCCAGGAAGCGGAAATAGTAGCGGTGGAGGGTGCGGTCATGGGTCAGCAGGAGAAGGTGGCGACGAGCCTCGCCGGTGCGGTCGGCCAGGAGATCGGCGCCTCCCTCGCGTCGGTGGACGCCGAACTCGCCCGCCGTTACCCGGGCGACCCCGGCACCCGCCAGCCCGTCCACACCGTCTACGTCCCGGCCGACGCCTTCGCCCCCACGACGCTCCGCACCTGGGGCGACCAGGCGCTGGCGGCGCTCGACGAGCACGCACCCGATGCCGCAGCGCTCGCCTCGGTCCTCGGTATCCCGCAGGAGCTCGCGGAGCCCGTGCACGACCGCGTACGCGCCAAGCTGGAGCGCGAACCGGTGGAAGACCTGCGCATCGACTTCGAGGACGGCTACGGGCCGCGCCCCGACGCCGAGGAGGACGAGGCCGCCGCCCGCGCGGCACGTCTGGTCGCCGAGGCGTATGCGGACGGTACGGCCGCGCCGTACATGGGCATCCGGATGAAGTGCATGGAGGCCGCCGTGCGCGACCGGGGCATCCGCACCACGGACATCTTCCTCACCGGCCTGCTGCGGGCCGGAGGGCTGCCCGACGGGCTCGTCCTGACGCTGCCCAAGGTGACATACCCCGAACAGGTCACCGCCTTCGTGCGGCTGCTCGAAGCGTTCGAGGAGACCCATGGTCTGCCCCCGGGCCGCCTCGGCTTCGAGATCCAGATCGAGACCAGCCAGTCCATCCTGGCGGCCGACGGCACCGCCGCGGTGGCCCGCATGATCGACGCAGCCAGGGGCCGGGCGACCGGTCTGCACTACGGGACCTTCGACTACAGCGCCTGTGTCGGCGTCAGTCCCGCCTACCAGGCGAGCGACCACCCGGCAGCCGACCACGCCAAGGCGGTCATGCAGGTGGCCGCCGCGGGCACCGGGGTGCGGGTCTGCGACGGCTCCACCAATGTGCTCCCGGTCGGCCCCACCCAGCAGGTCCACGACGCCTGGCGCCTGCACCACGGCCTCACGCGCCGCGCCCTGGCCCGCGCCTACTACCAGGGCTGGGACATGCACCCGGGCCATCTGCCCACCCGCTACGCCGCCGTCTACACCTTCTACCGCAAGGGTCTCGGCCAGGCCGCGTCCCGGCTCGCCGCCTATGTGGCCAAGGCCGGCGGGGACGTCATGGACGAGCCCGCCACCGCGAAGGCGCTCAGCGGCTATCTGCTGCGCGGCATCGACTGCGGCGCCCTGGACACCGCGGAGGTCGCCGAGCTCACCGGCCTCACCCGTGCCGACCTCGACGCCTTCGCCTCACCCCGCCGCGGCGCGCTGACCGTGACGGCGCCGTAGGCGTACGGCGCGCGGGGGCGTACGGCGCGCTCACCCGGGCGGGAGCTCCCCCGAACCGCGCGCGATGAGCCGGGTGGGGAGCTCCACCCTGGCAGGGGCGTGAGCGGCGCCGTCGAGGCGGCGGAACAGGTGTTCCGCCGCGGTGCGGCCGACCGCGGCGGCGTCCTGCGAGATCACGGTGATGCCGAGCAGATCGGCCAGCTCGATGTCGTCGAAACCGACCAGGGCGACCCGGCGTTCGTGCTCTGCGAGGACCCGGACGGCGGTGACCGTCACCCGGTTGTTGCCGGCGAAGAGCGCGGTCACCGGATCCGGTCCGGTCAGCATGGCCTCGACGGCCGCCCTCACCCGTGCCGGATCGGTCGGGCCGAGAGAGACCCAGGGGTCCTGGACCTGGATCCCCGCGTCGGTCAGGGCCGTGTGGTAGCCACGCAGTCGCTCCGTCGCGGTGTGGATGCGCGGCTGGTCGCCGATGAAGCCGATCCTGCGGTGGCCGTGCGCGACCAGATGGGCGACGCCCGCGCGCGCTCCTCCGAAGCTGTCCGACAGGACCATGTCCGCGTCGACCCGGCCCGCCGGGCGGTCGACGAACACGGTGGCGATGCCCGCCTTCATCTCCGGCTCCAGATAGCGGTGGTCGTCACCGGCCGGGATCACGATCAGCCCGTCCACCCGGCGGGCGCAGAGCGCGAGGACCAGCTCCTGCTCGCGCTCCGGGTCCTCGGCGCTCGAACCGTTGATCAGCAGCGCGCCGTGGGAGCGGGCCACCTCCTCCACGGCGCGGCTCAGCGGGCCGTAGAACGGGTCCGCGAGGTCCTCCAGTACGAGGCCGATCGAGGCGGTGCGGCCCTTGCGCAGGACACGCGCGCTGTCGTTGCGGCGGAATCCGAGGGCCTCGATGGCCTCCTGGACGCGGCGTTCGGTGTCGGGCGTGACTCCGGGCTCGCTGTTCACCACGCGGGAGACCGTCTTGAGACCTACTCCGGCACGGGCTGCCACGTCCTTCATGGTCGGCCTGTTGCCGTAGCGGGACTCGGAATGGCGGGCGGTCTCGGCCACGGTGCGCTGTCCTGTCGTCGGGAACGGGCGATTCCGGCCTCTCTCGGGGGTGCCGGGAGGGGGCCGGATGCTGTGGCGTCGAGCATAGGCCCTGGACAACGTTGTCAAGAGAATGGAGACTGGGAGGAACATCTGATTGAAGTCGCAGGTCCTGCGCCTCACCCCTCCGGAGAGTCCACACCGATGCATACCGACCTCGTCGCCGCGCTCGACATCGGCGGTACCAAGATCGCCGGGGCGTTGGTGGACGGCGGTGGTTCCCTTCTCGTACGGGCGCAGCGCCCCACGCCGGCCCGCGAGGGTGCCGAGGCCGTGATGGGCGCGGTGAGTGACGTCCTGGCGGAGCTCGCCGCCTCCCCGCTGTGGCACAGGGCCAGGGCGGTCGGTATCGGCAGCGCGGGGCCCGTGGACGCCTCGGCCGGCACGGTCAGCCCGGTCAACGTCCCGGGCTGGCGCGGCTTCCCGCTGGTGGACCGGGTGGCCGCGGCGACCGGTGGCCTGCCGGTCACCCTCGTCGGTGACGGGGTCGCGATGACGGCGGCCGAGCACTGGCTGGGCGCCGCGCGGGGGTATGACAACGCCCTGTGCCTGGTCGTGTCCACGGGCGTCGGCGGCGGTCTCGTACTCGGCGGAAAGCTGCACCCGGGCCCCTCGGGCAACGCCGGCCACATCGGCCACATCAGCGTCGACCTGGACGGGGACCTCTGCCCCTGCGGTGCGCGCGGCTGTGTGGAACGCCTCGCCAGCGGACCGAACATCGCGCGGCGAGCCCTGGAGAACGGCTGGCGCCCCGGCCCGGACGGAGACGCCACGGCCGCTGCGGTGGCCGCCGCCGCGCAGGCCGGGGACCCGGTCGCGACGGCCTCCTTCGAGCGGGCCGCCCAGGCGCTCGCCGCCGGGATCGCCGCCACCGCGACCCTGACGGACATCGACATCGCCGTGATCGGGGGAGGAGTCGCCGGTGCGGGTGAGGTGCTCCTCGCCCCGCTGCGCGGCTCCCTGCGCGACTACGCCACGCTCTCCTTCGTCCAGGGCCTCACCGTGACAGCCGCGGTGATGGGCACCGACGCGGGCCTGGTGGGCGCGGCGGCCGCGGCATCGACGCTCCGTCCCGGCGCTTCGAACGGCGTGCGCGCGGCAGCCACCCCGTAGCCTCCGTCGGGGCCCGCCCCGGCGCCCGCGCCCCGCGCCGGGGCAAGCACATCGCTCCGGCGGGGTTTCCGGAGCGGGGTGTTGCGGGCAAGCCACAGGGGGCTACGGAAGAGGGGGACCCGTGATCGTCTGGCTGAACGGCGCGTTCAGTGCGGGCAAGACCAGCGCCGCGTGCGAACTGATCGATCTGATCCCGAACAGCACCCTCTACGACCCCGGGCTGACCGGAGGAGGGCTGCGCCGGCTGCTGCCGCAGAAGAGACTCGCCGAGGTCACCGACTTCCAGGACCTGCCGATATGGCGGCGTCTGGTGGTCGACACGGCGGCCGCGCTGCTCGCCGAACTCTCCGGTGTGCTGGTGGTGCCGATGACGCTGCTGAGGCAGGAGTACCGCGACGAGATCTTCGGGGGACTCGCCTCCCGGCGTATACCGGTGCGTCATGTACTGCTCTCACCTGAGGAAACGATCCTGCGGAAGCGGATCGCCGAGCGCGAGGACTTCGCCGACGACCCCGGACACAGCGAGCGCGTCAGGCAGTGGGCCTACGAGCACATCGAGCCCTACCGGGCCGCGCTCGGCTGGATCACGGCCGACGCCCACACGATCGACACCAGCGCGCTCACCCCGTACGAGACGGCCGAGCGGATAGCCGAGGCGCTGCGCACCGGGGAGGCCAGGGAGTGCGGGATAGTCCAGACCCCCGCGCCGCGTGCCGAGACCGTCGCCTCCGGGGTGCTGCTCTTCGACGAGCAGGACCGGGTGCTGCTCGTCGACCCCACCTACAAGCCGGGCTGGGAGTTCCCCGGCGGTGTGGTGGAGCACGGGGAAGCCCCCGCCCAGGCGGGGATACGGGAGGTCGCGGAGGAGCTCGGGCTGTGCCTTGACACGGTGCCGGAGCTCCTGGTGGTCGACTGGGAGGCGCCGAGGCCCCCCGCGTACGGAGGGCTGCGCTTCCTCTTCGACGGCGGCCGGCTGCGCGGCGAGAACGCCGCGCGGCTGCTGCTGCCGGGCTCGGAACTGCGCGGCTGGCGGTTCGTCACCGAGGAGGAGGCCGCCGGTCTGCTCCCGCCGACCCGCTACGAGCGGCTCCGCTGGGCCCTGCGCGCCCGTGAGCGGTCCACCGTGCTCAATCTGGAGGCCGGGGTGCCCATGGGCGGTCCGTAGCGTCCTGCGGGCCGCCGTTCACTCCGAGGCGGCCCGCAGCGCGGCCGCCGTGCCGACGGTGAGCGGATCGCCATGGCCGAAGCAGGCGACATCGGGGCCGAGGGCGGCGAGCCGGCGGAAGGACGCCATGGCCTGCGCCTGGTCCGTGTTGAACACGCCCAGGCTCACCCGGCCCACGCCTGCCACGGCGTCGCCGGTGAAGAGCACCTTGTGCCGGGGCAGATGGATGGCGATGGAGCCCGGGGTGTGCCCGGGGGAGTGGACCACCCGGGCGCCGCCCCCGAACGGCAGCTCGTCGCCGTCCGCCGGCTCACCGTCGACCCGGGTGGGCGGCGCCTCGGGAAGGGTCAGCCCCCGGGCGTACAGAGGGCGTTCCCAGTCGTGCAGGACGGGCTCGGGCACGGGCTCGTCGCCCCGGACGACCGGGGCGTCCAGGGCGTGTGCCAGGATCTGCGCGCCGTACGCGTCGGCGAGCTCCTGTGCGGCGCCGCAGTGGTCGCGGTGGCCGTGGGTGAGGACGATCCGCCTGATCGCGGCCGGGTCGAGGCCCAGCCCGCGCACCCCGTCCGCGATGGCGGCCGCCGCCTGCCGGTCCCCGGCGTCGATCAGGGTGAGGTCCGTGCCGTCACGCCAGAGGTAGGCCTGGCCGATCGGGAAACGGAACATGTGCAGCCGCGGGAGTACCTCGATGGTGTCCATACGGCGAACGTACGGAGAGCGGGCCCCGGGCCGCCCGGACATCTGCTCCGGGCGACTTCGCCCAGCGCGTACCCCGGGGACGGGGACGGCACCGGGGCGAGGACCGGGGGCCGGGGCCGGGCGGTGGCTCAGGCCTTCTTCGACTCCGCGTAGTTGCGCAGGAACAGCGCCTCGGCGACCGAGAGCCGCTCCAGCTCCTCGGGCGACACGCTCTCGTTCACCGCGTGGATCTTGGCCTCCGGCTCGCTCAGCCCGATGAGCAGGATCTCCGCCTCCGGGTACAGCGAGGCCAGGGTGTTGCAGAGCGGGATGGAGCCGCCCATGCCGGAGGTCTGCATCTCCTCGCCGGGGTAGGCCAGCCGCATGGCGTCGGCCATCGACGCGTAGGCGGGGCTGGTGGTGTCGGCGCGGAACGGCTGCCCCTGGCCGACCTGTTCGACCTGGACCCGCGCGCCCCAGGGGGCGTGCGACTTGAGGTGGGCGGTCAGCAGCCGCGTCGCCTCGGCGGCGTCCTGGCCGGGCGGCACCCGCAGGCTGATCTGCGCCCGGGCGCTCGCCTGCAGCGAGGGGGTGGCTCCGACCACCGGCGGGCAGTCGATGCCGATGACGGTGACCGCGGGCCGCGCCCAGATACGGTCGGCGACCGTGCCCGTGCCGATGAGCTCCACGCCGTCGAGCACCTGGGCGTCCGTACGGAACTCGCCCTCCGGGTACTGCAGTCCGTCCCACTGCGCGTCGGTGGTCAGCCCGTCGACCGTGGTCGTGCCGTCCTCGGCCCGCAGCGATGCCAGCAGCTGGATCATCGCGGCCAGCGCGTCCGGTGCCGCGCCGCCGAACTGTCCGGAGTGCAGGTTCCCTTCGAGGGTGTCCAGCCGCACCCGCAGCATGCTCATACCGCGCAGCGTCCCCGTGACGGTGGGCAGCCCCAGACGGAAGTTGCCGGTGTCACCGATGACGATCGAGTCGGCGGCGAGCAGCTCAGGGTGCGCCTCGGCGTACTGTTCGAGGCCGCCCGTGCCCTGCTCCTCCGAACCCTCCGCGATCACCTTGACGGAGAGCGGGACGCCGCCGTTCGCCTTGAGGGCGCGCAGCGCGAGCAGATGCATGATGAATCCGCCCTTGCAGTCCGCGGCCCCCCGGCCGAACCAGCGGCCGTCGCGCTCGGTCAGCTCGAACGGCGGGGAGAGCCAGGCGGACTCGTCCAGCGGCGGCTGCACGTCGTAGTGCGCGTAGAGCAGCACCGTGGGGGCGCCGGCCGGGCCGGGCAGGAAGCCGTACACCGACTGGGTTCCGTCGGGGGTGTCGAGCAGGGCGACGTCCTGGAAGCCCTCGGTGCGCAGTGCGCCGGCGACCCAGCCGGCCGCGGCCTCGCACTCGCTCCTCGGGAACTGAGCGGGGTCCGCCACCGACCGGAAGGCCACCAGCTCCGCGAGCTCCGCCTTGGCACGGGGCATCAGCGAGGCAACGGTCTCGGAAATCGGACGGGCGGTCATGGGCACGCTCCTCGTGGGTGCGACGTTAGGACTAGGGCGCGGTGTGAACGCGGCCGGGTGCGACGCCGCGGTCGGCGACGTCGCAGGTACAACGGATTCACGGCAGATCCTCCCACAGCGGAGTTCGGCCGCGACGCGCCGTAGGATGCCGTGAGCAGCTGGGGCCACTGGTCGGATCGGGAGCAGAAGCACATCGTGAGCAGCGAGAACGCAGACGCCGGACGTGAGCCGGATGAGTCGACGTCGGTACCGCAGGAGTCCTCGGAGCCGCGCGAACCGCGGGAGTCCGCGGTCTGGGACGTCGTCGTGGTCGGCGCGGGCCCGGCCGGAGCCTCCGCGGCGTACGCGGCGGCCGTCGCGGGCCGTCGGGTGCTGTTGCTGGAGAAGGCGGAGATCCCCCGCTACAAGACGTGCGGCGGCGGAATCATCGGGTTCTCGCGGGATTCCCTGCCCCCCGGCTTCGAACTCCCGCTCAAGGACCGCATCCACACGGTCACCTTCTCGCTCAACGGGAAGCTGTCGCGCACCCGCAGGTCCAAGCGCATGCTCTTCGGGCTGATCAACCGTCCGGAGTTCGACGCCGGTCTTGTGGAGGAGGCGCAGAAGGCGGGCGCCGAGCTGCGCACGGGCGCCTCGGTGACGCGGGTGGAGCAGCACGGCACCGCCGTCCCCGACCGGCGTACGGTCGCCGTGGTGCTGGCCGGTGGTGAGACGGTGCTCGCCCGTGCCGTCGTCGGCGCGGACGGCAGCGCCGGCCGCATAGGGGCTCATGTCGGTGTGAAGCTCGACCAGGTCGACCTCGGACTCGAAGCGGAGATTCCCGTTCCGGAGACGGTCGCCGAGGACTGGGCGGGCCGGGTGCTCATCGACTGGGGCCCGATGCCGGGGAGTTACGGCTGGGTCTTCCCCAAGGGCGACACGCTGACCGTCGGCGTCATCTCGGCGCGCGGCGACGGCGGGGGGACCAAGCGGTATCTGGACGACTTCGTCGGCCGGCTGGGTCTCGCCGGGTTCGAGCCGTCGGTCTCCTCCGGCCATCTGACCCGGTGCCGCAGCGACGACTCGCCGCTCTCCCGAGGACGGGTGGTGGTCTGCGGCGACGCGGCGGGGCTGCTCGAACCCTGGACCCGGGAAGGCATCTCCTTCGCTCTGCGGTCGGGTCGGCTCGCTGGCGAATGGGCGGTGCGAATCGCGGAGTCGCACGACGCGGTCGACG
Source organism: Streptomyces sp. NBC_01012 (assembly GCF_045162755.1). Lineage (NCBI taxonomy): Bacteria > Bacillati > Actinomycetota > Actinomycetes > Kitasatosporales > Streptomycetaceae > Streptomyces > Streptomyces sp. NBC_01012. Next base: position 7,276,320 of record NZ_CP108688.1, read on the forward strand.
CCCGGCGGCAGGCGCTCAACTACGCCTTTGCCATCAAGGCCGGGCTCGGTGTGGAGATGAGCGTCGGGCGCCGCATGCTCAAGCTGTTCGAGCGGCGCCCCGCGCTCCTGCACGCGGTGCTCACGGGCTTCCGCCCCGCGTGGAACGCCTTCGCGGGCATCACCCGGGGGACGACGTCACTGGCCGAGCTGGTCCGCACGCATCCGCTGGCACAGCGGGCGATCCATGTGATGGACCGCCGACAGTGACCCGAGGCGGGTCAGTCCGATGAGGTCGAGCGTCCCGGGGCACCGGCCCGGGGACGCGGTCCGGTGCGGACCGGCGCACGGTCCGGCCGCGCGCCTCACGGACGGCTACTCCCCAGGGAGTACGCGCGATCACCCCGCCCGGCTGACGTGCGTCGGGGGTCCGCGCGTCTAGCGTGGCCGGTATGCACGAGGAGCGAGGGCAGCCGATGAGGGGCCGCCGCCGCCCGGGGCCGGGAGGCGGACGGGCCGGCGGTGGGCCCTCGTGGCGCGGAAGGTACGGCCGCGGAAGGTACGGCGGCGGGAGGTTCGCCGGGCCCCGGCGGCGCGGCGACCGGACGCCCTGGCCGTCGACCGTCGTGATCGGTGTGATCGTGATGGTGGGTACCACCATCGCCGCGCACGGCCAGGGCCGCGAACCGCTGGGCGTCGTCGCCAGGCTGCTGCTGCTCGCCGCGGTCGCCGTGCTGCTCGTGCGCCACCGTCACCCTGTGGTCGCGGTCGCGGGTAGCTCCGCCGCTGCGCTCGTCTATCTCGCCCTGGGATATCCGTACGGCCCGGTCTTCCTCGCCGTCGCGGTCGGCTGCTTCAGCGCCATCGTGTCGGGCCACCGCATGGCCGCATGGTGGTCGCTGGGCACCCTGTGGGCCGGGCATCTGCTGGCCGCGCACTGGCTGTACCGATGGCTGCCGCCCGACGGCGACGGCCCCGCGCCCTGGGCCCAGGAGGCCTTCATCACCGCCTGGGTCGTGGCGATCGTCGCCGCGGCCGAGCTTCTGCGGGTGCGGCGCGAGCAGTGGGCGGCGGCCAGGGCGGAACGCGAGGCCGCGGAGAAGCGGCGGGCCGACGAGGAGCGGCTGCGCATGGCCCGTGAGCTCCACGACGTCCTCGCCCACAGCATCTCCGTCATCAACGTCCAGGCCGGGGTCGGGCTCGCCCTGCTCGACTCCGATCCCGAACAGGCGCGTACGGCGCTGACCACGATCAAGTCCGCCAGCAAGGAGGCGCTCGGCGAGGTACGCCAGGTCCTGGAGAACCTCAGGACCCCGGGCGACGCGCCCCGTACCCCGGCCCCCGGCCTCGACCGCCTGCCCGAGCTGGTCGACCAGGCGGCGGGGGCGGGGCTCACCGTGAGCGTCGACACGGAAGGCGAACGGGGGCCGGTGCCGCCCGGTACCGACCTCGCGGCCTTCCGCATCGTGCAGGAGGCGCTGACGAACGTGGTGCGGCACTCCGGATCGCGCACCGCCCGTGTCCGCATCGCGTACCGTGGCGCGCGTCTCGGGCTCACCGTCGATGACGAGGGTCCCGCGACGGGGGACGACGCCGGAGGCAGCGGCAACGGGCTCATCGGGATGCGGGAACGGGCCGCGGCGCTGGGCGGCACCATCGACGCGGGCCCCCGGCCCGACGGCGGATTCCGGGTCACGGCGGAACTCCCGCTGAGGCCCGGCCGGGGCGGTACCTCCGCCGCGGACGAGGCAGAAACAGAGGAGACGTCGTGATCCGGGTACTGCTCGCCGATGACCAGTTGCTGGTGCGGGCCGGGTTCCGGGCGCTGCTGGACGCCCAGCCGGACATCGAGGTGGCCGGCGAGGCAGCCGACGGGGCCGATGCCGTACGCCTGGTGCGCGAACTGCGCCCGGACACGGTGCTCATGGACATCCGGATGCCGAAGCTCGACGGTCTGGCCGCGACCCGCGCGATCACGGACGACCCGGACCTCCACGAGGTGAAGGTGGTCATGCTCACCACCTTCGAACTTGACGAGTACGTCTTCGAGGCGATCCGGTCCGGAGCCTCCGGCTTCCTGGTCAAGGACACCGAACCGGACGAGCTCCTGCGGGCGGTGCGCGCGGTGGTGGGCGGGGACGCCCTGCTGTCACCGGGGGTGACGAGGCGGCTGATCGCCGAGTTCGCGGCCCGTTCCAAGGAACCGGAGGAGGCCACGGTCCTGGACGAACTGACCGAACGCGAGCGGGAGGTGATGGCCCTGGTCGGCATCGGTCTCTCCAACGAGGAGATCGCCCGCAGGCTCGTCGTCAGCCCGCTCACCGCCAAGACCCACGTCAGCCGCGCCATGGTCAAGCTGGGTGCCAGGGACAGGGCGCAACTCGTCGTGCTCGCCTACGAGTCGGGGCTCGTGCGCCCCGGCTGGCTCGGCTGAGGGTGCGGCTCCCGGCCGCCCGGAGCGTCCGCCGGCCGGGCGCCCACGATCAGACGACTGCCGAGTTCCGCTCCCACAACCCGGCCACCTCGGGGTCTCCCGAGAGGCTTACGGACGTGAGCGGCAGGCGGTTCCACAGGGCGAGGTAGAGCTCGTCGGCCGTGCCGCTCAGGGTGCAGTCGGCGGACGCGTCCTGGGCGTCGGCCCCACGCACCGTGACGGGTGGGCCGGCCGACAGCCGCACGGTCCACACCGCGTCCGTGTCCTTGCCCGTGTCGACAGCCCGTATCCGCAGCGTCCGCGGCACTTCGGTGCGTACCCGGCTCCTGTCGCGGGCGTGGAACCCGGCCAGCAGCTCGTCGATGCCGTCCACCGCGTGCGGTGGCGCCACGGGCGTGAGCGGGCCGCCCCGCGCCGACTCGGCGTCCACCCGGTGGATCCTGGTCTCGTGCGCCTGCCGGCGTGCCCAGAAGGCGAGCGGGGACGGACCGGAGAATATGGTCCAGCACTCCAGGTCCGCCGGTGCGGCCCGGAGCGCATCGACCAACAGGCGGTGGCCCTCGGTGAACCGGTCGAACAGCGCGTCGCCGTCCAGTTCCGGTTCCTCCTCCATGGGGTGGTACGTCCGGTGGCCGTCGACGAGGAACGCGGTCGCCCAGCGGTGCACCATGGAGGTGTGGCCGAGAAGGTCCCGGATCCGCCACCCCGGGCAGGTCGGTACGGGGGCGTCCGGCCCCGCGTCGCGGGCCGCGGAGGCCAGGGCGCGGCCCTCCGCGGCAAGAGCGCTCACATGCTCGGACATCTCCACGGCGGCGATTGTGCCAGACGCGTCAGGCGCCCTGGGGGTGCGCGGAACGGCCGGGGCGGGAGGGGCCGCGGACCAGCTGCGAGAACCAGCCGAGCGCGAAGGCCTGCACGAGCACCGAGACGACCAGCGCGAGGTAGATGAACCACCCGGGGCCTCCGGACTCCGCCCAGGCCATCGAACCGCCCATGAGGAAGACGAACACCGTCGGCGCGGCGAGGAAGAACACCCAGACGCCGGAGAAGGAGGCGTCCTCGTGGGTCACGAACAGCACGTCCACGGCGACGAACACCACGGTCGCCAGGACGAGCCCCAGATAGATCCGTGACGCCGTGTTGCCGAAGGTCAGTCGTGCCGCCGTGCGCAGCTGCCGGTTGGTCTCCATGTGGTGTCGCATGATCCGCTCCCCTGAATGGCTGATGTCTCCATCGTGCGCCGGGGGAGCCGGCGGCGCCTGAGTACGCCTACTCAACCGTTCACGTGTTCGCCCACGTTGCGGGCCGTCCAGCCCAGGACCGCCGCGACAGCGGCCAGCAGCGTCACCGTGGTGAGTGCCACCGGGAGGGAGATCCAGTCGGCGAGGAAGCCGATCACCGGCGGCCCCAGGAGCATCCCGCCGTAGCCGAGGGTCGACGCGGCGGCCACCCCGCTGGGCCCGGCGAGCGCACCCGCCCGGCCGACCGCGACGGGGAAGATGTTGGCCAGGCCGAGGCCGGCGACGGCGAAGCCGAGCAGCGTCAGCCAGACGGCGGGACCCAGCGCGCCGAGCAGCATGCCCGCCGCCGCCGTGGCCCCGCCGGCCACCAGCGTCCGGGTCTGTCCGAACCGTTCGAGCAGGGCGGTGCCGGTGAGCCTGCCGATGGCCATCGTCAGCGCGAACACGGAGTATCCGGCGGCGGCGAGACCAGGGGCCGCCCCCAGATCCTGGCTGAGGTGCAGCGCGCCCCACTCGGCCAGCGCGCCCTCGCCGTACGCCGTGCACAGGGCGATGACGCCGAACAGGACGACGATCCGGCGCGCGTGGGCGCCCATCCCCTTCGGCTGCTCCGGGGCGTCCGCAGGCCGCTCCTGCGCGGGGGATGCGGGGGACGCGGGAGGCCGGGCGCGCAGGAGCACCGGTGCGGTGACCGCGGTGACGAGAAGGCCGAGGCCCGTCAGGGCGAAGAGATGGGCGGCGGGCGACAGGCTGCCCGCGACCAGCCCGCCCAGCCCGGCGCCGGCCATGCCGCCGAAGCTGAACGCGGCGTGGAAGCTCGGCATCACGGGGCGGCGCAGCGCGGCGATCAGATCGACGGCCGCGCTGTTCATGGCCACGTTCAGCCCGCCGTACGCGGCTCCGAAGAGCAGGAGCACGAGACCGAGGGTGAGCGCCGAAGCCATCTGCGCCGGAAGGGCGATGCTCAGGGACAGCAGTACGCCGCAGGCCACGGTGACCCCATGGCTCCCGTAGCGCCGGCACAGGCTGCCGGTGAGCATCATGGTGATCACCGCACCGGCGGACACACCGAGCAGGGCGAGCCCCAGGGTGGAAGCGGAGGCCCCTGTCTGGTGCTTGATGGCCGGGATACGGACCACCCAGCCGGCGAACAGGAACCCGTCGAGGGCGAAGAACACGGTCAGTGCGGCACGGAGCCGGGCAGGCGAGGGCGGAGCGGTGTTTCCGCCGAGCTTTTCCGACCGGGCCGACCGTATTTTGTTTACTTGCGGCACAAAGTGAGCATAGAGTCGTCCCATGACGCGCGCAAGGGTGCTTCACCGGTGGCCGGCCGGTGAACGCCACCGGACGCCGCGGCGTCCGAAACGGCCCCGGATCATGGGAGACTCGCCCCCATGAACGGCAAGTCGACCACCACGCGGACGAAGTTGGAGAGAGGCCGCAGCGCGCTCGGGCCCGCCCTGGAGCTCGTGCACACCGGCCGTGCCCCCACCCGCGCCGTACTGACCTCCGAGCTCGGCGTCACCCGTGCCACCGCGGGCGCGGTCGCCGCGGAGCTGGAGGCGCTCGGGCTCATCAAGGTCGACTCGAGCCCGGGCTCCGCCGCCGGTTCGCAGGGCCGCCCCTCGCACCGTCTCTCCGTCCGCGACAGCGGGCCCGTCGCGCTCGCCGCACAGGTGCACTCCGACGGCTTCCGCGCCGCGCTCGTGGGGCTCGGGGGCAGGATCGTGGCCACCGCGCCCGGCTGTGTCGCCGTCAAGGCCGATCCCGCCCAGGTCCTCGGCGAGGTCGTCGACGCCGGGGCCCGGCTCCTGCGGGAGAGCGGGCTGCGCTGTGTCGGCGCCGGCCTCGCCGTGCCCTCCGCCGTAGCCGAACCCGAGGGGACGGCGCTCAACCCGCTGCACATCGCCTGGCCCGCGGGGGCGCCGGTCCGGGAGATCTTCGCCGGCCGCGTACGCGCCGTCGGCATCACCGGGCCCGCGTTCACCGCCAACGACGTCAACCTCACCGCTCTCGCCGAGCACCGGCACGGCTCGGGGCGTGGCGCCCAGCACCTGCTCTGCGTCGCCACCGGGCACCGCGGGGTGGGCGGCGCGCTCGTCCTGGACGGCCGTCTGCACAGCGGGAGTTCGGGCCTCGCCCTGGAGGTGGGGCATCTCACGGTGAACCCCGAGGGCCGCCCCTGCCACTGCGGCGGACGGGGCTGCCTCGACGTCGAGACCGACCCTCTCGCCTTCCTCACGGCGGCCCGACGGGAGCCCGGCCCCGAGGAGTCGCTGCTCAAGCAGTCCGGCGACCTGCTGCGCACGGAGTACGGCGACCCCGATGTGCGGGCCGCCGCCGAGGAGCTGATCGACCGGCTCGGCCTCGGCCTCGCCGGGCTGGTCAACATCCTCAACCCGGACCGGATCATCCTGGGCGGCCTGCACCGCGATCTCCTGGAGGCCGACCCCGAACGCCTGCGGGCCGTCGTCGCCGACCGCAGCCTGTGGGGCCGCAGCGGAAGTGTGCCGATCCTGTCCTGCACGCTGAACCACAACAGCCTGGTGGGCGCCGCCGAGTTGGCCTGGCAGCCGGTGCTCGACGACCCGCTGACCGCACTCGCCTGACCTGCGGCGGATCCGCTCGGACGGCGGCCGGGGCGGGCGAACGCACGCGCCGGATCGGCGACCAGTACCGCTTCCAGGACCTCATCGCCGGGCGAGTGTGCCCGCCGTTGACGCGGTCGCCCGCCTGCGCGGCGTCCCGCCGCGCGACGCCGTCCGGGAACCGGACCGGGTCACCACTGCCGGCCCTGCCCCAGCCGGTCACGCTCCGGCGACGACAGGTGCAGCACCTCGTAGCGGTCGCCCGGTGCGCCGGACGGCTCGTGCTCCCAGAGGGTGAAGTGGAGCAGCTCCCAGTGGCGCGGGTCGATCGCCAGCGCGCTGAGCACGGCTCCGGGAGTGCCGGCCAGTCGGTGGCTCTCCTCCAGGGCGGCCTCCACCGCGTCGGCGGGCCGGACGGTGTCCGCGATCCGCTCGCGGCGGCGGACGGCCGTGCGGGGGAGTACCCCCGAAGCCGCACCCTCCTGGTGGAGGAGCCCGGTCCAGTGCTGCACGACGGGGCGGCCGAAGTCATCGACGACGCCCTGGAATCCGGGGCCCCAGAGGAAGGCGTTCATGCCCTCGGGGGCTGACCACAGATACAGCGGGGCGTACTGGTTGACCGGAGAGGCGGCGCCGCGTTCGCGGATCAGATACGCCTTGAGGCCCAGGCCGGGGAAGTCGTCGAGCAGGTGCCCCCGGGTCGCGACCCGCTCGCGGATGATCCCCATGTCGTAGTCGGCGGGCAGGGTGATCTCGTACTGCATGGCGTGCATCGTGGGCTCCTCAGACCGGACGGTTCGCTGCGACGTGTGCGCCGAGCAGGGAGAGCAGCCCCCGGACCGCCGAGTCGAAGGCGGCGGACGAGCCCGACGCGCGCGCCAGGACGTAGCCGCCCTGGACCGTGGCCACGACGGTCGCGGCGACCTCACGCGGTGCCAGGCCGGGAGTGAACTCGCCGGTGTCCAGGCCCTCCTGGAGGACCTCGGCGATCCGGTCCCGCAGCCAGCCGATCGTCTCGTCCACCGGTGCGCGCAGCGCCTCGCTGGCCACCACATCGGGATCCATCGTCAGCCGCCCCACCGGGCAGCCCCGCAGCACCTCGCGCTCGCGCAGCAGATAGGCCGCGATCCGCTCGTACGCGGGGCCCGGGCCGTCCAGCAGCCGTCCGGCCGTCTCGCGCATCCCCGCGGAGGTGCGGAGCACGGCGGCGAGTGCCAGCTCGGGCTTGCCCGCGAAATGGTGATACATGCTGCCCTGGCCCGCTCCGGCGCGCTGCTGGATCGCCTTGGGGCTGGTGCCCACATATCCGCGCTCCCACAGGAGCTCCTGGGTGGCCTCGATCAACCGGTCCGGAGTGCTCATACCGGCACTGTACCTACCAGTAGGTACAGAATCCAGCGCGTCAGGTCCGGCACGGAAGCAGGGTCCCGGCCTCGGCGTACTCCCGCGGCCGTACGCGAACTGCCGCCATCCGTACGACGCTCAGGGCCCCTCGCGGAGCGAGTCTCGTAAGTGACAGGAACGCACGGACGAAACCCTGACCGAGGAGCTGACCGAGATGAACACCCTGGCGAGCTACGGAGGACCAGGACCCTGGATCCTCTTCTTCCCGATCATCTGGGCGGCCGTCGCCGTCTGCGTCATCACACTGCTGCGCCGCACCGTCTGGCGTGGCCGCGGGGGCCCGTGGCAGCGGCACGGCATCCGGCGGGACGGCCCGGCGGGCGGCCGGCCGTCGCCGATCGATCTGCTGGGCCGGCGCTTCGCCGCCGGTGAGATCGACGAGGAGGAGTACTGGCGCAGGCTCTCCGTCCTGGACGAGCCCTACGGCCGCTTCGACAAGGCCGGCCCGGGTGACCACTGAAGGCGGGTGAGGTCCGGGCGCGAACGGGCAGGAGCGCGCCGGTCACGAGTGGACCGGCGCGCTCCTGTGCGCTGCGTACGGTGCGCGTGCGCTGTGTACGGTGCGCGGCCGGTCCCGGTCAGCCGACGACGGCCGAGCGGGCCCGGGTCCGTGCTGCCGTCGGCTCCGTGAGCCCCACGATGTCCGACCCGAACGGGCCGTCGGTCGTGGACCCGTACACCGGGAGTGGGGGCAGAGCGGTGGTGAACGACGGTGCGGGCAGGGTGAACCAGATGACCTTCCCCGCGTCGTCGCTCGGTCGTACGCCCCAGCTCTCGCTGACCGCGGCGATCATCGCCAGTCCGCGCCCTGAGGTCGCGGACTGATCGGCGTCGCAGACGGTCGGCAGCCGGGGATCGTGGTCGTGGACGGAGACCGTCAGCCGGTCGAGCAGCAGCTCGATCTCGACGGTGCATGATTTGTCCGGCTGTGCGTGCCGGTGGACATTGGTCAGCAGTTCGGTGACACCGAGCGCTGCCTGGTCGATCAGAGGATCGAGATGCCAGTAGCGCAGTTGCGCCGAAATGATTCTGCGGACCTGACCGATCCGCGACGGCAGGGCCTTGAGCTCCACCGCGCAGTGCCTGCTTGGCTCGCTGATCACGGCTGCGACTCCCCGAAATAGGTCCGGAAGAAGACGAAGGAACGGATCCAGCAGATGGCTGACTGCTGTGTCTGGTCATGCGTGGTCCGCCCTGCGTGGCTCCCGGCGGGGGCGGCTTCCGCTGTCACCGCCGGTGCACCATCAGTGACGTGTGACCAGCGTGACTCAGGGGGTTGGGCTCCGCAACTCGCGGTGGGCGTACCGGACCGTAGCGTCAGGCCCTTCGTCCCGCGGCACCGCGCAGCGCCTCCAGGAACCTGCGGACCGGTGCGGCCCCGCCGGGCCTGCGGTTGCGCTGGCCCATGGTGAGCCGGTACCGCACCCCGTCGATACGGGCGATCGCCGAGTCGGCTGCCAGGAACCACGGCCTGCCCGCGCTCACCGTGCTCACCGGGGCGCTGGCGATCTCCCGCCCGTTGCTCGTGAGCAGCGCGATCCGGCCGTCCTCGACAATCACTTGGCCGGCCCTGGTCAGCGACCGCGCCCACCGCCGGATGCTGACGTCACTCGCTCTGAAGTCGGCCGCGCCGAACCTCCGCGCACCGAAATCCGCAGCGCTGAACTCTGTCTCGGCCATGACGACTTCGCCCCCCTTGTGCCAGCTTCAGCAAGTCTGCCCGCGGACCGGGCCTCTACGCCAGCCCCCACGGCGACCGATCGCTGCCGAAGGCCAGGATCCGGACGTTCCGGTGTGCGGCGGCGGGGTGCCTGGGCCAAGGGAGGCCTATGGGTCGTCAAAGTGAACGTTTGTGCAGGTGGGGGGCATATCGTGGGAGGTACGGACTACCGCCGTCACCCGAAGGAGACCGCTGATGGACACCAGTGAGCAGACAACGGGCGGTGGCCTCATGGAGACCGTCGACGTCGACCGGAGCGACCCCGACTACCGGGCCTGGCTCAAGGAAGCGGTGCGCAAGGTCCAGGCCGACGCCAACCGCTCGGCGGACACCCACCTCCTGCGCTTCCCGCTGCCTGAGCACTGGGGCATCGACCTCTACCTCAAGGACGAGTCGACGCACCCCACGGGCAGCCTCAAGCACCGGCTGGCCCGTTCGCTCTTCCTCTACGGGCTCTGCAACGGCTGGATCCGCCGCGGCAAGCCGGTCATCGAGGCCTCCAGCGGCTCGACGGCCGTCTCGGAGGCGTACTTCGCGAAGCTGATCGGGGTGCCGTTCGTCGCGGTGATGCCCAGGACCACCAGCCCCGAGAAGTGCCGGCTGATCGAATTCCACGGCGGGCAATGCCATTTCGTCGACGACTCCCGCCGGCTGTACGAGGAGTCGGCGGCCCTCGCGGCCGAGACGGGCGGTCACTACATGGACCAGTTCACCTACGCCGAACGCGCCACCGACTGGCGGGGGAACAACAACATCGCCGAGTCCATCTACCAGCAGATGAGGCTGGAGCGGTATCCGGAGCCGGCCTGGATCGTCGCCACCGCGGGCACCGGCGGCACCTCCGCGACCATCGGACGCTACGTCCGCTACATGCAGCACGACACCCGGATCTGCGTACCTGACCCGGAGAACTCCTGCTTCTTCGACGGATGGACCCGGCACGACCAGCTGGCGACCAGCGACTGCGGCTCACGCATCGAGGGGATCGGCAGACCCCGGATGGAGCCGAGCTTCGTGCCCGGGGCCATCGACCGGATGATGAAGGTGCCCGACGCGGCCAGCGTCGCCGCAGTCCGTGTGCTGGAGCGCGCCATCGGCCGCAAGGCAGGCGGCTCGACCGGCACCGGGCTGTGGAGCGCCTTCAAGCTCGTGGCCGAGATGGTGGAGCGGGGGAGCACCGGAAGCGTCGTCGCGCTGTTCTGCGACCCCGGCGACCGCTATCTCGACAAGTACTACTCCGACGCCTGGCTGAGCGCACAGGGCATGGACATCCGGCCCTACACCGAGACGATCGACCACTTCCTGGCCACCGGAACCTGGCCCGCCTGAGCCGGCCGGCCGCGCGGCGGACACGGCTCGTCAGGGGCCGGGAAGGCGTTCGACCGCGACCATGGCCGCGTCGTCGCCCAGATGACCGCCCGCATGACGCAGCAGATCGGCGCGCAGCAGCTCGATGAGCGGTCCCGGACCTGTCACGGGCCACGGGGCCACCCGCTCGGTCAGCGGATAGAAGCGCCCCGAGCCGTCCCGCGCCTCGGTGACACCGTCGGTGTGGAGCAGCAGCATGTCACCGGCACGGAAGTCGAAGACGTCCTCCTCGGGTCCGGTGTCCGTCAGCGGCCCGACGCCGAGGGGCGGAGCCGGTCGCGTCGCGTCGAGAGTCCGTACACGTCCCGCCCGGAGCAGCAGGGGCGGCGGGTGTCCGCAGCTCACCAGCCGCAGCTCCGGTTCCGCGTCCGGGATGTCGAGCACGGCGGCGGTGACGAAGACCTCCGCGATGTCCTGGTCGTCGGACCCGCCCTGCGTCTCGTTCAGGGAGTCGATCCGGTGGGCGGTCACACTGCTGTCGAGACGGGCGACGAGATCGGGCAGGTGCTCCTCCTGACGGGCCAGTGCGCGGAAGGCGCCCAGCACCCCCGCGGCACCGCTGATGGCGGCGAGACCCTTGCCGCGGACATCGCCGATGATCACACGGGTTCCCCTGGCCGTCCGCGCGGTCGCGTACAGATCACCGCCGAGCTGGGCCCCTTCCTCGGCCGCCAGATAGACCGAGGCGATCCGCAGCGGGCCGCTGCGAACGGGCAGGGGCCGGAGAATGCCGCGCTGCGCAGCCTCGGCCACGGTGCGCAACCGCACCATCTCCGCGGCTCTGCGCACCCGCAGGTGGGCGAAGAAGGTGACAGCGGCCGAGATCAGGAACAGGGCGGCGATCTGGTACATGTGATTGAGGTCGGCGATGCTGGTGCGCGCCACGGCCACGACCACCTGGGCCAGGACCGCGACGGCGCCGACGGACGCGGTGGCACGCGGACCCGCGAACGACGCGGTGAGGGCGGGCGCCGCCACGAGGAACGGGCCGAGATGGACCTCGGGCGGAACGCTGATGTCGACGACCGTCACGACGGCGATCAGGGCCAACGGCACCACCAGGAGCGCCCGGCTCCACCGGGAGCCGTCCTGTCCGTCGCGATGTCCGTATGCCCACTGCCGGAAGCCCATGGTTCCGGGATACCTCACCGGCCCCGTCGCCGCTCCTCCTGGGCCGGCCGTGAGGCGCGTTCCCGTGCCCGTGCGGTGCGTCAGTCGTCGAGCAGGGTGGCGAGCTCGCGGGAGAAGATCCGCCTGCCCGCAGTCACCAGGAGCGGATCGGCCCAGCGGGGGAGCAGCCTCACACGCAGCTCCTCGACCCAGATCACATGCGAGCCCGAACCGGTCGGGCAGACGTCGATCGACGCGCGGCCACGCACCACGGAGCCCCGCTTCTCCAGCAGGCACACCCCCGCCCGGCCGGCTGCGGGCGGGGTCCACCGCACGACTTCCATCGGATCGTCGAAGCCGAGCGGCCCCACGCCGGTACGCGCCACGAAGACCGTACCGGTCCGGGTGGGCTGGCCCGTCCGGACGGTGACCGAGGTGAGGGGGACGGTACCGCCGTGCCGCTCCCAGTGCGTCACCCGGCGCCATGCCTCGGCGGCGGGCAGGGGAGTGAAGCGCTCTATGCGGAATACGGCCACGAACCGATCCTAGGACGTCCACCGCCCAGGAGACCCGAAGCCGGAAGCCCGAACTACTCCTCCGGCGGACCGCCGGCCACCACCAGGCCCGGCAGCTGCTCCTCGATCTCCTGCCTGGCCGAGTCCGGCAGCCCAGAGTCCGTGACGAAGGAGTCGACCTCGTCGAGCGAGGCGAACGAACTCAGGCCGACCGTGCCCCACTTGGTGTGGTCGGCGACCACGACGACACGCCTGGCCGCCCGCACGAAACGGCGGTTCGTCTCGGCCTCGGCGAGATTGGGCGTGGAGAGACCGGCCTCGACCGAGATCCCGTGCACACCGAGGAACAGGACGTCGAAGTGGAGCGATCCGATCGCGCGGTCCGCGACCGGTCCGACCAGCGAGTCCGAAGGCGTACGGACCCCGCCGGTCAGCACCACCGTGGCGGCACCCGCCCGTGAGCCGCCCGCCGTCGAAGGCCGCTGCGCGCCGTGGAACACATCGGCGACCCGCACCGAATTCGTCACCACGGTCAGCCCCGGTACGTCCAGGAGATGCTGCGCCAGCGCGTACGTGGTCGTACCGCCGGAGAGCGCGATGGCGCTGCCGGGTACCGCGAGCGTCGCCGCGGTGCGCGCGATGTCCTCCTTGGCGCTGAGCTCCAGCGTCGACTTGGCCTCGAAGCCCGGCTCGTGCGTGCTCGCCTCGACGACCGGGACCGCGCCACCGTGGACCTTCTCGATGACGCCCTGGCGCGCCAGGGCGTCGAGGTCCCGGCGGATGGTCATGTCGGAGACGCTCAGCTTGCGGGTCAGCTCGTTGACTCTGACTCCGCCGCGCTTGCGCACATCGTCGAGAATGAGCGCACGCCGCTGCTCCGCGAGCAGGTTCTGGTTCTCGCTCAACGCGGGGCCCCGGTCCTTCCCTCTGTCCGCACGGTCCGGCAGCGGTCCTGCGGGACGCCTTCATCCTGCCACGCACCTCCACGAGCCGTTCCACTGGGGAGATTCGGTGAGAGCCGCTGCGCCGGACGCCTCCCGTCCGCGATGGTGTTGACTGCGTATCAGCTCAGATCAAGCCGTCTCCCCACCGGCCGCGAGCCGGACGGACCAGAGAGCGAGTCACCGACCATGCCCCCCGACCTCACGCCCGAGGCCGCGCAGAGCAGCGGCGCCGCACTGGAACTGCTCGTCCACGGTGTCGGCGGCGCCACCCCGCAGGAGATGCTCGGTGATCCGCGCACAACCAGGATCACCGGGGACGACACCGCCGCCGTCCACCGGCGCACCGAGGACGTCGGCGCCGAACAGCACCCCGAGCGCCACCGGGACGGGCCCATCCCCGAGGCCTACTGCTGGTCCAACCTCACCTCGGGCAACGGCTCCCGCGCCCTGTGGCTGCTGCTGCTCCCGTTCATGGTGGTCAACCTCGCCCACTGGATGCGCCCCTCCGCACAGGGCCGCTCCAGGACCGTCCGGCTCTACGGGCTGCTCGTACGCCTCGTCGCGCTCAGCCTGACCGTGCTGCTGACCGCCGCGGTCTGCGAGGTCGCCCTGGACCTGGTGGCCTGGCAGTGCGCGGGGACGCCCGACTGCGCGGGCCAGCGCTCCTGGCTCGGCTTCCTCTCCACCGGGCAGGGCGGATGGTTCGCCCAGCCCGGACGCCGCCTGGCCGTCGTGGCGCTCGTGCCCACCGCCCTGGTGGGACTGCTCTGGTACCTGTCCAACCGCACCTGGAGCGCCTACGAGTCGCAGCGCCCCCTGACCTGGGACGACCCGGAGACCGACGAAAGCGAGGACACGGACGCGCGCTCCGGCGTCCCCGTGGTCCGCCCGGCCCTCGGCAGGCCCGGCTTCTGGTACGGCCGCAGGCTGGTGGCCAGGCTGCGCGCGGCCCACACCGCGGCTGGATTCCTCACGGTCGCGGCCACGGTCGGCGGCGCGGCCGCCCGGCACGACCGGGGCACCGACGGACCCGTGTCCGCGGTGACCGGCGTCCTGTTCGAGACCGTCCTCGTCCTGTGCGCACTCGTCGTCGTCGCCGTGATCTGCCACCGGGGACGCAGCGAGCGGCGCCTCGACCACCGGCTCGACCGTGCCGTCACCACCTTCCTGCCGGGCACCGCTCTCGTCCTGCTGCTCTGGTCGGTGGTGTACGCGAGCTGGTCACGCCCCGACTGGGCGTCATCGGGGTCCCTCCCCGGCGAGGCCGTCTTCCGTACCCTCGCCCTCGGCCAGGGCCTGCTCGTCGTCGTACTCGCCGTGGTCGCCCTGAACCTCTACCGGAGCTCACCCGAGCCCCGCACCACCCTCAAGGGCCTGGGCGGCCCGGCGGTCGCCATGCTCGCCTGCGCCCTCGGCGGAGTGATGACCGGCGGGATCGCCCAGCGCGTGGCCGACTGGCTCGACGGCCCCGGCACCCCCGGCATGGGAGAGGACACCGACATCCAGGGACCGCCCGTGCTCCTCAGCTGGCAGGCCTCCGTGATCCCGGTCCTGCTGCTGCTCCTGCTGCCGCCCCTCGTCTGGCTTGCGGTCCGCACCACTCGCCACGCCCGGCGGACGGGACCCGCGATCGAGGCGGAGTACGAGGAGAAGCGCCCCGAGCCCGGACGCACCGCCCGGATCGCACGCACCCGGGCCACCGCGGCGCTCACCGACTCGGCCCCCGGCATCATCGGGCTGCTGTCATCGGCCACCCTGCTGCTCGGCGCCGGAGCGGTGGCCGGCTCCTGGCTCACCGGCGACGTCCCGGGACTCGCGGCTGACGGCACAGGTCCGTTCGTCGAATCGGTCGCCGAGACCGCCCAGTCGACCGGCTCCTGGCTGACCGGCTTCGGCGTGATACTGCTCGTCGCCCTGGGCCGTCGCGCCTACCGTGATGTCTCGGCCCGGCGGACCATCGGCATCCTCTGGGACGTCGGCACGTTCTGGCCGCGCGCCGCCCACCCGTTCGCGCCGCCCTGCTACGCCGAGCGCGCCGTCCCCGACCTCTCCTCCCGGATGAGCGCCTGGACCGGGCACACCCGCGGCAGGCTCGTCATCTCCGGCCACTCCCAGGGCAGTGTGCTCGCGGCCGCCGCGGTGTGGCAGCTCCCCGACCGGGCCCGGAGCAGGGTCGCGCTGCTCACGTACGGCTCCCCGATCGAGCGACTGTACGGGCGCTGGTTCCCCGCCTACTTCGGCCGGCTCCCCCTCGAAGGTCTTGAGCGGTCCGTGCACTGCTGGCGCAACCTCTGGCGGGCGACCGACCCGATCGGCGGCCCGGTCCGGATCGACGAGGGGGACGGCCAGGAGGTGGACAGGGGCCCGCTGAAGGACCCGCTGGTCTACGGCCGCACCACCGAACACCCGCTGCCCGAGCCCATCCTGGGCCACTCGGACTACCAGGCCGACCCGGTCTTCGCCGTCGAGCGCGCCGCCCTCCTGGAACGGCTCGGGCCGGTCGTGCCCCAGCAGGCCGGCGCGCAGGACCTGGGTGCGGCGGCTCAGGGCAGCGCCGGAAGGTCCTCGGGGTAGAGCATGGTGAGGTCGTCCGTGCTGGGCTCGCCGATCCTGGCGACCCGGCCGGCGTGCCGCTCGACCATCGACTCGAAGGTCTGACGGGCCGTTCGGCCGTTGCCGAAGGTGGGGCCCTTGGGAAGCGCCGTGAAGTACTTGAGGAGCGCTTCCCCCGTCCCCTCCGCCAGGCTGTACTCGTGCTCGTCGCTCTGCTGCTCGACGATCCGCAGCAGCTCGTCCGGCTCGTAGTCGCCGAAGGTGATGGTCCGTGAGAAACGGGACGCCACACCGGGGTTGACGCTGAGGAAGCGCTCCATCTCCTGCGTGTACCCGGCCACGATCACCACCACGGCGTCGCGGTGGTCCTCCATCAGCTTCACCAGGGTGTCGATGGCCTCCCGGCCGAAGTCACGTCCGGAGTCCTCGGGCGACAGGGCGTACGCCTCGTCGACGAAGAGGACCCCGCCGCGCGCCCGGTCGAACGCCTCCTGCGTACGGATGGCCGTGGACCCGATGTGCTCCCCGACCAGGTCGACTCGGGACACCTCCACGAGATGGCCGCGCTCCAGGACACCCAGCGAGGCCAGGATCTCCCCGTACAGCCTGGCGACCGTCGTCTTGCCCGTGCCCGGGGACCCGGTGAAGACCAGGTGCCTGCGCACCGACGCCGCCTTCAGACCGGCCAGCCTGCGGCGCCGGCCCACCTCGATCATGTCCGTCAGCGCCCGCACCTCGCGCTTGACGCTGTCGAGGCCCACCAGCGCGTCGAGTTCGCCCAGTACGGCACCCGGGTCGCGCGCCGGCTCGGCCGGGGCCTCGGGGGCGGCGGGCTCGGCGGCGCGCTGCTCCGGCATCGCGCCGAGCAGCCCGGGCGTGGCCTGCGTCGCCGTCAGGACCGCGGGGGGCGGGGGAGCGGCGGCGTTGCCGCGCAGACCGCTCTCGTCGCTGGTGCAGTCCTGGACCACGGGACCGCCCGTGTGCCCGTCGCCGCCCGCACCGTCGGCGAATTCGTAGCCGCCGCGTGCGCAGCGCTCGGTCCTGCAACGCGTCAGGGTCGAGCGGCAACCGTCCATCACATGGAAGCCGTAGCCGTCGCTGCCCGAGACCCGGCAGCTGTCGAAGGTGCCCCGGCCCTCCGCGGAGACATAGAAACCGGCCTCCGCGGGCGAGGTGACCGTGCACCTCTCGATGGTCGGATCGGCGCCCTTGGTGACGATGACCCCGGTCTGCGCCGCGTCGATGGTGCAGTTGTTCAGCGTGCCGCCGCTGCCGTGGTCACGGAACCAGGCACCGGTGGACGCCTCGCGGATCCGGCAGTCGTCGAGCTGTGCGGTCGCACCGTCGCTCACCGAGACCGCCGTGTTGCGGATCTGGGTCAGATCGCTGTCCACGACATCGGCGCGGGAGCCCCGGTCGAGGACGAAGAGCGCGTCGGGCACGTCGTGCACGCGGCACGAGTCGAGTATGACCGTGGCCCCGTCACTGACCCACACCGCCGGGTAGTCGCCCGTACTGTCGTGGATCTCGCACTGATTGGCGTCGACACGGGTGCCGGGATCCCAGACCGAGAGGCCGTTGCGGCCGAACCGGCGGACGGTGGAGCGGGTCAGGGTGAGGACCGAGCGGGAGCGCAGATCGACCGCGTTCTCCGGGATGTCGTGGATGTCGCAGTCCGCGAGTGTGAGGACCGCGTCGGTGTCCAGGGTGACCCCGTCGGCGGACGTGCGGTGGACGGTGCAGTCCGTGAGGTGCGCGGTGCCGCGGGAGTCGATGTGCACCCCGCTGCCCTTGATCTCGTACACCTCGCAGCCCACCGCCTCCAGGCCGCTGCCCTCCCCGGTGACGCTCAGGCCCGCGCCCGACGCATGGTGCACACGGCAGCGTTCGAGACGGGGGTGCGCTCCGCCGCGCACCGAGACACCCGACTGTCCGGCCGAGACGATCTCGCACTCGTCGAACACGCCGCCGGCGCCGTCGAGTACGGCGATGCCCACGCCCGCCGGGTTGTCGACCGTGCAGCGGCGCACGGTGGGCCTGGCCACGCCCCGCACCTCGACACCGGCGGCCGACCTGGTCACTATGCGCAGGTCCGACAGCTCGGGAGCGCCCTCCTCGACCAGCAGCGCGGGAGCCGCCGAGTCCTGGCCCTCCACATGGATGTCCTGGACGACGGCGGAGGCACGGACCGTCAGGGGGACGCCGTCGGCCGGTGCGATCCGCACCGAGCCGGCGGACCCCTCGGGGCCGCGCAGTGTCACCGCGCGGTGGACGACGAGATTCTCCCGGTAGGTGCCGGGCGCGATGGTGAGGACGTCACCGTCCGCTGCGGCCTCCAGGGCGGCGGCGAGGGATGCGTACTCGCCCGTACGGCGCCGCCAGCGCGATGTGCCGGTGTGCGTCACCTGGACCGTGCCCTGTGCCATGGTGCTGCTGTGCCCCCACCTTGTGCCGTGTGCGCTGCCTCGTGCCTGTCCGCGTGTGCCGCCGGTCCACCGTAGCGCGCGTGACGGGCGAGGGTTGACGGTCAGGCCACCGGCCGGCCGTGCACCGGAGGAACCGCAGCCTGCCGAGTCAGGTTCCCGTACCCGTTCTGCCCCAGTCGGGGCCGACTTGGGCCCAGGCGCGGTCGAGCCGGGCGTGCCGTCGTTGCATCATGCGCCATACGACGAATCTGCGGGCCATTTCCGTCAGACCGCCGGCGAGCAGCGTCGAGCCCACGCCCGCGAGCACCCCGTGCATCCGGGCCGTCGAGATGTCCATGGGGCGCATCACCGAGCGGCCACGGGCGTCCGTCCAGATCTGGATGTGGGTGCCGGGAGCCGTCTCCGTCGGCCCCGCCGACACGGTGCCCGTGCGTGCCGTGCCGTCCGGGGCGAGCCACCGGGCCACCACCGACGTACGCATGGAGCCCTCGGTGACGGGCGCGTCGGGATCCTGGGCGACACGGGACGTGCCGGGGACCCCGCGGACCACGACGGCCGGGGTCGGACGGCGCTGCTCGTGCTGGGTGCGCACCGTCCGCCGGAGCGCGTCGTCCGTGAGGGAGCCGACCCTCCAGCCGAGCACAGGAGCCGCCAGCATCAGCAGCAGCGCGGCCAGCGCCACCCATGCCTCATGACGGTCCGTGGCACGGTACAAGGGATTGTGCCGCCATCGCCGGAGTCCCGGAACCGCTCGCACAGTCATGCACCCCCTTCTCCCTGTCCGTGATAGCCCGGGAGGGCAGTGATCACGCCCTCCGGCAGAGAAGAGAGAGTAACCTCACGGCCCGGCCAACGTCCCCCGCACCCGCACGAGTTCCAGCCGGTCAGCACAGGACCCGCACCGGATCCCCGACCCGGATCACGCCGGTGCCCTCCGGGACCAGGTTCTGGCCGAAGAGCAGATGCCTCCCGTCCCGCCGGTGCCGGGCGAGCGTGTGCAACGGCTCCTTGCCCCGCGCCGCCGTCCGCTGGTCGGTGGTCGTGATGACGCACCGCCCGCACGGCTTGGCGACGCGGAAGGCGACCTCCCCGATCGCGATCCGCCCCCAGTCGTCCTCGGCCCAGGGCGCGGTGCCGTCCACGACGACGTTCGGCCGGAACCGGTCCATGGGCAGCGGACCCTCCCGCGGATGATCCCCCTGCGCCACCAGCGAGTTGAGCGCGTCCAGCGAGGCACGGGTGGTGAGGAGCAGCGGGAAGCCGTCGGCGAGCGACACGGTCTCGCCCGGCCGGGCGAACTCCGGATCGACAGGCCTGCGGTGCGACGGCGCGTCCAGATGGACGAGCCGGACCTCCGCACCGAGGCATGCGCTGAACCAGGCGTGCGCCGCGCTCCCCGCCACCACCACCGTGACCTTGCTCCGGTGGAGCTCGGCGACGACCGTGCGGGCCGGATCGGGCACCTCCACCGTCAACGACGGCCTCCCCGGCGCCGACAGGGCCACTCCACCGCCGGGCAGCGACTCGGCGGACAGCAGCGCCATCCGGGGCTGCTGCCGCTGGGTGACGACCCTGTCCCCTTCGTCGATCAGCATCCAGCGGCGGTCCCCGGCGAGTCCCCATGGCTCGACGGCGACCGTGTCGGCCACACATGCGGCCAGCGACTTGACCGGATGGACGTATGCGGCGCCGAGTACGGGTGAGAGCATGCCGCCATCCTGCCAGTGGTCACTGACAGTGGGTGGCCGTGTCCGTCAGTACCCGCGGCTCTGGTACGGGCGGTTGTACGGGTCCTCGTACGGCGACTGCGCGGGAGTGGGCGCGGGCCGGGGGGACGCGGGACGCATCGCCTCGTAACCCGTGCCGGGCCGCTGCTGCTGTTGCGGCGGCTGCTGGTAGCCGCGGGGCGCCGACGGCTGCTGGTAGCCCCGGGGTGCCGACGGCTGCTGCGGGATGTACGGCGCCGGAGCCTGGTGCAGCTGTGCGGGCTGCATCATCGGTGCCTGTTGCATCCCGGCGTTCTGGTACTGCGGCTGCGGGTGGCCGTAGGACCCGGTGTGCTGCGACGGGGCCGCGGGCAGCGCCGGAAGCGCCGACGGCAGAGCCGGCAGGTAGCTGCTCCCGGTGTCGTAGGCGGCAGGGACCCGGATCGGCGCGATCTGAGGGGTACCCCGCTCGGCGACCAGGGAGTCGTAGATCGGGGTGTCGGGGAACGACGGCGCGGCGTAGTAGCCGCTGCCGTAGGTGGAGCGAGGGGAGGTCATGACACATAAGTTAAGCCCACGATGTGCTGGTTGGGGAGCCCCCGATCCTGGGGTTATCCGATTTACGCTGGTTTTGGATGGCCGCCCTGTCAAAACCTCGCTAAAGGCTCCGTTAACAGCGAAGGCACTTCTGTGATTTCGGGGTTCCTGTAATTGCACGGGAGTGAGTGTGGGCTGCCAGGGGGTCGGGGATTAGGTTGGCGGGAAACTCTCCGGGCAGCCGGACTGGTGATGGGGGCGAGCATGACCATGCAAAAGGGAACCAATGTCGCGGTGCCGGCTCGGGCCGTACGGGTCGAGTTGGGCTGGCGTACCTCTCCCGGGACACCTGACGTGGATGCCTCCGCACTCCTTCTCGTGACGGGAAAGGTGCGCAGCGACGCGGACTTCGTCTTCTACAACCAGCCGGCGCACGCGTCGGGAGCGGTGCGCCACGAAGGCAAGCGGACCGCCGGGGACTCGGTCACGGACTGCCTCGCCGTCGACTTCGCACGGATGGAGCCGACGATCGACCGTGTCGTGATCGCCGCATCGGCGGACGGTGGCACCTTCGGACGGGTGAGCGGCCTCTATGTGAGAATCCTGGACCAGGCGGGCGGCTCCGAGATCGCGCGCTTCGAGAGCGCGGACGCGACCGTCGAGACCGCGTTCATCCTCGGTGAGCTCTACCTGCGGCAGGGCGCCTGGAAGTTCAGGGCGGTGGGCCAGGGGTACGACACCGGACTGGCGGGCCTCGCGACGGACTTCGGTATCTCCGTCGACGAGCCGCAGCAGAGCACGCCGACCCAGGCCGCGCCCCCTCAGGCGCCGCCTCCGCCGCCGCCCCCCGCGCCGCACCCGTACGGCCGGCAGGCGCCTCCGGCTCCGCCCCCGTACGGCGGGCAGGCCCCGCCGCCCCCGCCCCCCGCGCCGCCCGTCGCGCAGCCCGTGCGGCTGACCAAGGTCACGCTGACCAAGGAGGCCCCTTCGGTATCCCTGTCGAAACAGGGCGGGACCTCCGGAGCGCTCCGCGTCAACCTCAACTGGGAAGTGCGCAAGCAGTTCAAGGGCTGGGGCGCGAAGCTCGGCAGGGCCGTGGCCCAGCACGCGGACCTGGACCTCGATCTCTGCGCGCTCTACGAACTCACCGACGGAAGCAAGGGAGTCGTGCAGGCGCTGGGAAACGCCTTCGGTTCTCTCCGGCAGCCGCCCTATATCCACCTCGACGGCGACGACCGCACAGGTGCCGTCTCGACCGGCGAGAACCTCACGGTCAACCTCGACCACAAGGACCGGCTGCGGCGCGTCCTGATCTTCGTCACCATCTACGAAGGCGCCCGCAGTTTCGCCGATCTGCATGCCACGGTCACGCTCCAGCCGCAGAACGGCGCGCCCATCGACTTCTCCCTCGACGAATGCACCGTGCCCTCCACCGTCTGCGCGCTCGCTCTGATCAGTGGCGAGGGAGGGGACCTCAACGTGCAGCGCGAGGCCCGCTATCTCGTCCCCCAGCGCGGGGTGAGCCCGCAGCGGACCATCGACGCCGCCTACGGGTGGGGCATGAACTGGACCCCCGGGCGCAAGTGACCCGCAGCGGCTGAACCTCAGGGTTCCGGTGCGGCCTCGGGACGGGCGTACGTACGCCCCTTCCAGGCCGCGCCGAGCCCCCGGTAGTGCTGCACCGCGGAATCCACCGTCATCAGGAGGTAGAGGACCGCGGTGAAGGGCAGCAGCGGTGCCAGCCACAGCGACTGCCGGTAGTACCCGAGCATCGGCATGTACGTCCCCGCCATCACGGCCCAGGCGACCCCGCCCGCCACCGCCGCCACCGGATCGTCCGCCAGCACCCCGGCGCCCAGCGTGACCGGCGGCGCGACGTAGACCAGGCCGAGACCGAGGACCGTGCCCGCCAGCAGCCAAGGGCTGTGCCGCAGTTGCGCGTACGCGCTGCGCGAGACCATGCGCCACAGGTCCGCCAGCCGGGGGTAGGGCCGTACGCTGTCCACCCGTTCGGCGAGCCCCAGCCAGATCCGGCCGCCGCCGCGCCGTACCGCACGCGCCAGCGACACGTCGTCGATCACCGCCGAACGGATGGAATCGGGCAGCCGCGCCCGCTCGACGGCTCCGGCCCGCAGCAGCACACAGCCGCCCGCCGCCGCGGCCGTCCGTGAGCCCTTGCCGTTCACCCGGCGGAACGGATAGAGCTGCCCGAAGAAGTAGACGAAGGCCGGCACCACAAGACGCTCCCAGGTGCTCGTCACCCGCAGCCTGGCCATCTGCGAGACCAGGTCGAAGCCGTCGGCGCCCTCGCTCCCGGCCGCGGTGACGAGCTCCCGCAGACTGTCCGGCTCATGGGCGATGTCGGCGTCCGTCAGAAGCAGGAACTCAGGTTTACGCTGCCGGGCCAGCGCCATCCCGTGCCGCAGCGCCCAGAGCTTGCCCGTCCACCCCGGCTCCGGCTCACCGGGTGCCACCACCGTCAGCGGCAGCCCTCCGTACCGCGCGGACAGGGCGCGGGCGAGCTCACCCGTGCCGTCCTCGCTGCAGTCGTCGACCAGGAAGATCTCCGCGTCCCCCGGATAGTCCTGGGCGAGCAGCGACGGCAGACTCACCGGCAGGACCTCGGCCTCGTCCCTCGCGGGCACGACCACCGCCACCGATGGCCAGCGGGCGGGCTCCTCGCGCACCGGCAGCCGCTGGTCGGTCCGCCAGAAGAAGCCCTGGCCCAGCAGCAGCCACACCCACACGATCAGCGAACCCACGGCGATCCAGGCAACGGCACTCATCCGTCGAAGTGTGCCCCACCGAGGCGGTACCGCAAGGGCCGTCGACTATGGTGACCGGGTGAAGATCGCACTCATGGACTCGGGAATCGGCCTGCTCGCGGCAGCCGCCGCGGTACGCCGGCTTCGACCCGATGCCGATCTGGTGTTGTCGTCGGATCCCGGTTCGATGCCCTGGGGGCCCCGTACGCCCGAGGACGTGACCCGACTCGCGCTCGCCGTGGCACGCGCCGCGGCGGACCACCGGCCGGACGCCCTGATCGTCGCGTGCAACACCGCGTCCGTCCGCGCCCTGCCCGCGCTGCGCGCCGAGCTGGAGCCCGGGCTGCCGGTCGTCGGGACGGTGCCCGCGATCAAGCCGGCCGCCGCCGGCGGCGGCCCGTTCGCGATCTGGGCCACGCCGGCCACCACCGGGAGCCCGTACCAGCGGGGGCTCATCCATGACTTCGCCCACTCCGTGCAGGTGACCGAGGTCCCCTGCCCGGGTCTCGCCGACGCCGTGGAACACGCCGACGAGGAGGCGATCGACCGCGCGGTGGCCGCGGCAGCCGCCCTCACCCCGGCCGATGTGACGGACGTCGTACTGGGCTGCACCCACTACGAACTGGTGGCCGAGCGCATTCGCGCCGCCGTCGGGGGCGGCCGGCCGGGCCGCGCGCCCCTCGTGCTCCACGGCTCCGCGGACGCGGTGGCCGCCCAGGCGCTGCGCCGTGTCGGGGCGGCGCCCGCACCGTCGGCCGAACCCGTCGGCACGCTCGACGTCCTGCTCGGCGGACACGCCGCCGACCTGCCCGGAACCGCTCTGGTCTACGCCGAGGGCCGGCTGCTCAAGGCAGTGACCTCCGCCATCTGACCGTGCCCGGCGCCTCGCCGGGGCCGCGCACCCCCTCCCCGCGGCGCGGAACGTGGGTACGCTGCTTGGCATGACGGACCACCCCGGTAACAGGTGGCACGGTTCGAGCCAGGCCGCGAGCACGGTCTGGACGGGACGGGCCACCAATCGCTTCCAGTGGCTGCTCGCCGCGGTCGGCGCGGCCTGCCTCGCGCTCGGCATCGAGCTGGCGGTCGACTCGGCCTGGAGCGGCGGCTTCGCCCCACTCCTCATGTCCGTCATCGGCTGTGTCGCCGCGGGGCTCCTGATCCTCTTCGGGACGCTCGCCTTCGTCCACGTGGCCGTCAAGGTCGACGGCGACGCACTCGAAGTGCGCTGCGGCCACGCCGGACTGCCCAGGCGCCGGATCCTCCTCACCCATGTGGTCGGCGCGGACTTCGCGCCCACCGTCACCCCCCGCCAGTGGGGCGGCTGGGGATACCGCTGGCGGCCCGACCAGGGCACGGCCGTGGTGGTGCGCCGGGGGGAGGCGCTGGTGCTCAGGCTGGGGGACGGCAGGACGTTCACCGTCACGGTGGACGACGCGGAGGCCGCCGTACGCTTCATCCGCGACCGTCTGCACCTCACCGGCGCCGGGAAGACCCCGGGGCGCTGAGCCGGCAGGACCCGTCACCTGGCACATCTGTCGTGCCTGTCGTGCCTGTCGCGCCTGTCACCTGCTGCCGCTGCCGCTCGCACAGCCGCTCACCGTAGACTCCGGCAGGTGAGCGCCACCATCACCACCGTCGAACCGCAGCCCGCCCCCGTGCCCCGCGGCAGAAAACCGTGGGCGCGGCTCGTCCGGCCTGCCGCAGCCGTGCTGTCCGGTGCGCTGCTCCACGTGAGCTTCCCGCCCCGGCCCCTGTGGTGGCTGGTGTTGCCCGGCTTCGCCCTGCTGGGCTGGGTCCTCACCGGGCGCCGGGCCCGCGCGGCGCTGGGGCTCGGCCTCCTCTCCGGCCTCGGCTTCATGCTGCCGCTGCTGCACTGGACGGGGGAGGAGGTCGGCCCTGTTCCCTGGCTCGCGCTGGCGCTCGCCGAAGCCGTGTTCATCGCCATCGGCTGCATCGGGATCGCCGCCGTCTCCCGGCTGGCGTACTGGCCCGTCTGGGCGGCCGCCGTATGGACGCTGGACGAGGCGCTGCGTGCCCGCGTCCCCTTCGGCGGCTTCCCCTGGGGCAAGATCGCCTTCGGCCAGGCCGACAGCGCCTTCCTGCCGCTCGCAGCGCTGGGCGGCACCCCGCTGCTCACCTTCGCTGTCGTGCTGTGCGGCTTCGGGCTCCTGGAGGCCGTCCGGCAGGTCCTCCGCTACCGCGCCACCCGCACCGTGCCCCGCGCCGCCGTCGTCGCCGCGGCTGTCACCGTGGCCGCCCCGGTCGTCGCGGCGCTGGCGGCCCTCCCGCTCGTCGACGACGCGCCCGAGGACGGCACCGCGACGGTCGCCGCGATCCAGGGCAACGTGCCGCGCCTGGGACTCGACTTCAACTCCCAGCGTCGGGCCGTCCTGGACAACCACGCGAAGCGCACGGAACAGTTCGCCGAGGACGTGAAGGCCGGGAAGGTGCCCCAGCCCGACTTCGTCCTGTGGCCGGAGAACTCCTCCGACCTCGACCCGTACCGCAACGCCGACGCCCGTGACGTCATCGACCGCGCCGTGCGGGCCATCGGAGCCCCCACCGTCATCGGCGCCGTCCTCACCCCCGACACCGGGCTTCTCCGCAACACCCTGATCCAGTGGGACCCGAAGAGCG
Source organism: Streptomyces sp. NBC_01012 (assembly GCF_045162755.1). Classification (NCBI taxonomy): domain Bacteria; kingdom Bacillati; phylum Actinomycetota; class Actinomycetes; order Kitasatosporales; family Streptomycetaceae; genus Streptomyces; species Streptomyces sp. NBC_01012. The sequence continues at coordinate 7,302,246 of NZ_CP108688.1, forward strand.
GCCCCGTGAGCACCTACGACAAGCGGCACATCCAGCCGTTCGGCGAGTACATGCCGATGCGGTCCTTCGCACGGATCTTCAGCAAGGACGTCGACCGGGTCCAGCGCGACTTCGGCCCCGGAAGCAAGGTCGGGGTGTTCGACCTCGCGGGCACGAAGGTCGGGCTCGTGACCTGCTACGAGGCGGCGTTCGACGACGCCGTACGCGACACCGTCAAGGACGGCGGACAGCTGATCGCCGTGCCGAGCAACAACGCGACCTTCGGACGCAGCGAGATGACCTACCAGCAGCTGGCCATGAGCCAGGTGCGGGCGGTCGAGCACGGGCGGTCCGTCGTCGTGCCGGTCACCAGCGGCGTCAGCGCGGTGATCCGGCCGGACGGCACGATCGTGGAGAAGACCAAGATGTTCACCCCGGACGCCCTGGTCGACGAGGTGCCGCTGCGGTCCTCGCTCACGCCCGCCACCCGGCTGGGTGCCCTGCCCGAGGGCGTACTGGCGCTGCTCGCCGTGGCCGGTCTCGGGTGGTCCACGGCCAGGTCGGTGCGGGCGAGGAAGGCCCGTTCGGCCGGTGCGCGGAACGCTCAGGACGCCACGTAGGCTCGGGCGCATGGCTACTCCAGACTTCATCCGCGACATCCGTGCCACCGCAGGTCACCAGCTGCTTCTGCTGCCGGGGGTCACCGCGGTCGTCTTCGACGACCAGGGCAGGGTGCTGCTCGGCCGGCGGTCGGACACGGGCAAGTGGTCGGTCATCGGCGGGATCGGCGAGCCGGGCGAGGAGCCCGCGGCCACAGCGGAGCGCGAGGTGTACGAGGAGACGGCGGTGCGCTGTGTCGCGGAGCGGGTCGTGCTCACCCAGGCGCTGAAGCCCGTGCAGTACGCCAATGGCGACCGTTGTCAGTATGTCGACATCACATTCCGCTGCCGGGCCACCGGCGGCGAGGCGCGGGTCAACGACGACGAGTCGCTGGAGGTCGCCTGGTTCGACGTGGACGCGCTGCCCTCGCTCAGCGAGTTCTCGCTGTTCCGGATCAAGCAGTCCCTCACGGACGGCCCCACCTGGTTCGAGCCCACTCCGGCCGCCGGGGCCTGACCGGCCGCGTTCAGGCACCACCGGCATCGGACGGCACCGTCGCGGCATCCGCGGCCCCCCGTCCGGTGTCGGGCCCGATGTCCGTGAGGTCCCGGCTCCTGGTCTCCTTCGCGCAGACGATCGCCAGCACGGTGAGCAGCGCGGCGGCGATGACGTACAGCGAGATCGGCGTCGAGCTGTCGAAGTCGGCGAGCAGCGCCGTGGCGATGAGCGGCGCGGGGGCGCCCGCGGCGACGGACGAGAACTGGGCGCCGATCGACGCGCCCGAGTAGCGCATCCGCGTCGCGAACATCTCCGCGAAGAAGGCCGCCTGCGGTGCGTACATGGCGCCGTGGAAGATCAGGCCGACCATGACGGCCAGCAGGAGATTGCCGAAGTTCCCGCTGTCGATCAGCGCGAAGAACGGGAACATCCACAGCGCCACACCGATGGCGCCCAGCAGATAGACCGGCCTGCGCCCCACCCGGTCGGAGAGCGCGCCCCACAGCGGGATCACGGCGAAGTGCACGGCGGACGCGACGAGTACCGCGTTGAGCGCCGTCTGATCGGACAGGCCCGCGGATGTCGTCGCGTACACGAGGATGAACGCGGTGATGACGTAGTAGCTGATGTTCTCGGCCATCCGCGCGCCCATGGCGATCAGTACATCGCGCCAGTGATGCCGCAGAACGGCGACCAGAGGCATCTTCTCGGCGGGAGCGGCAGCCGCCTTGCGCAGGGCGGCCTGGGCAAGGGCGGCCTTGAAGACAGGTGATTCATCGACAGAGAGACGAATCCACAGTCCGAGGATCACGAGGACGCCGGAGAGGAGGAAGGGGATCCGCCAGCCCCAGGCCTCGAAGGCGGAATCCGACAGGAGCGCGGTGAGGGCGGAGAGCACCCCGGTCGCCAGCAACTGCCCGGCGGGCGCCCCTGTCTGAGGCCAGGACGCCCAGAACCCGCGCCGTTTCGCGTCGCCGTGCTCCGACACGAGCAGGACGGCACCACCCCACTCGCCACCGAGCGCGAAGCCCTGGATCAGGCGCAGGACGGTGAGCAGCACGGGTGCGGCGGAACCGATGGTGGCGTGCGTCGGCAGGAGCCCGATGGCGAAGGTCGCGCTCCCCATCATCAGCAGGCTCAGGACCAGCAGCTTCTTGCGCCCGAGCCGGTCACCGTAGTGCCCGAACACCAAGGCCCCGATCGGTCGGGCGGCGAAGCCCACGGCGTAGGTGAGGAAGGAGAGGAGAGTACCGACGAGCGGATCGGACCCGGGGAAGAACAGCTTGTTGAAGACCAGCGCGGCGGCGGAGCCGTAGAGGAAGAAGTCGTACCACTCCACGGTGGTCCCGACGAGGCTCGCGGCGACGATGCGCCTGAGGCTTCCGGGTGTTGGCGGAGCGGTTGCTGCGGAGGCCATGTGCACCACTTCCGGACAGTTGGCGGGGACGGGTTCGTGTCGCCACACCGTAGGAAGGGGCAGGTCAGGGGCGTATGTGGTGGGACACCATAGTTCGGACGGGCGGTGTGCGGGACGGCGCCACTGCCCGGAGGTGCCCTACGCGGAGGTGTTCCCGGGCAGGGGGAGCAGGAAGGAGTGGTCGCGCTGTGCGCCGCAGCCGTGGCAGGTGCCGGTGAAGCGGGAGAGGAGATGGCCGTCGGACTCGGCGACGGTGTTGCGCCAGAAGCAGCGGAACTCCCCGCATCCGCAGAGCCGTTCGCTGACCGCCACGAAGGCGCTGGTGTTGGAGTCGTGGCTCTCGGTGTCACCGCTGTCGGTGTCGGGCAGCCCGCGGTGCCGTCGCATCGACGTCGCCTCCTCCGGGGTGAGGAGTCCCGTTCCGGTGCATTCGATGCACAGGCCGGGATCGGAGCTGCCGGCGCACCAGCATCGTCCGTAGCCGCCTGTTCCGCCGCTGTAGGGCCTGCCTTCGCATGTCAGGCAATCGCCCCAGCCGTGGCAGTCGTTGCACAGTACCCCGCCGGCCGTGCTGATCGTGAACTGTGGCTCGCCCCACTGCCGTCCGGTGTACACGGTCGGGGCCCAGCCGGTGACGGTCAGGATGCCCCGGCCGCCGCCCTGGTGGACCCGCACTTCGAAGTCCTCGCGCCGGGCCGTCGCCGACCTCGCCGCTCCGTCACCCCTCGGGGTCCATCGGCGCGGGGCCCAGCCGGCCCTTTCGAGGACGTCGAGCATGTCGTCGAATCCTGAGGCCGGCGGGCGTCCGTCGCCGCCCAGGCAGAGGAGGACCAGGAAGCGGTGGCCGATGGGTGCGGGGTCGCGCCACCGTACGGGGTCGGCCCACTCACGGACCACCTGCGGTGGATGGTCGGGGAAGAGAGCCGTGGCTATCTCCAGCAGCTCGCCCCTGAGCCACTGTGCCCCCGCGGGGGTCACCGGGACGCCGTCCGTGCGTCGTAGGCGCGTTGCACCTGCTCGATCTCGGCACTGTGCTCGACCGTCCAGTCGTACAGGCGGGTGAACGGCTCGCGGAACGATTCACCGAGAGGGGTCAAGGAGTACTCGACACCCACCGGCGAGGTCTCGAGCACCCTGCGCCGGATCATGCCGTTGCGTTCGAGACGGCGCAGCGTCTGAGTGAGCACGCGCTGTGTCACTCCTTCGAGCTGCCGCTTGATCTCGTTGAAACGGGTCGGCTGCTCAAGCACCGCCAGCACCATCATCGACCACTTGTCCGCGACCTGGTCCAGGATCGGCCGGCTCGGGCAATCGACGCTGAACCGGGGCTCGGAGTGGACGGTGTTCGGTGCCATGGCGGTGTCCTTCGTGATCCTTGGTGCCCTGAAAGTGCGTTCTTGACGGCATTCGACCGGGGATCGAGATTAGGTATGCATCGCAAACCTACCCCCCTGATGACAACCGGAGAACCCATGGATCTGGCCGGCTTCACCACCCTTCACGTCGACATCCGGGGCGGGGTCGCGCACGTCGTGCTGGACAACCCGCCCGTGAACGCGCTGGGCGCGACCACGATGCGTGAACTGCACGAGCTGCTGGGGAGTCTCCGCGACGACCTGTCCGTGCGGGTGATCGTGTTCTCCAGCGCGAACGAGGAGTTCTTCCTTGCCCATGTCGACCTGCACATCCTCGAGGGGATGGACCAGCTGCGGGGCATCGCCGCGAGCAACCCCGAGGTGAACGTGTTCCAGGCGACGGGTGAGCTGCTGCGCCACCAGCCGCAGATCAGCATCGTCAAGCTCGCGGGCGTCGCGCGCGCCGGCGGTGCGGAGTTCGTCGCCGCCGCCGACATGGCCTTCGCGGCGAAGGAGACTGCCCGGATCGGCCAGCCCGAATCGCTGATGGGCATCCTTCCCGGGGGCGGCGGCACGCAGTATCTGCGTGAACGGGTCGGCCGGAACCGCGCTCTCGAACTGCTTCTCGGCGCCGAACTCCTGGACGCCGAAAGGGCCGCCGCGTACGGCTGGATCAACCGTGCGGTGCCCGCCGCCGACCTGGACGTGTTCGTCGAGACCCTCGCCACGGACATCGCGGCGCTCGGTCCGGAGATCATCGCCCAGGCGAAGCGGGTCGTGCCCCCGGCGGACCTCGTGGCCGGTCTCCGGGAGGAGAACGACGCGTGGTCGGCGCTCGTGAACACGGAGGCCACCGCGAAGCTTATGTCCGGAGCCCTGGAACGTGGCATCCAGACACCGGAGGGGGAGCGTGACCTCGAAGGTCTGATGCGTGCCATCGCCGCCGGGTGAGTCGATCCTTCGCGAGCGGGCTACTCGGTCATGCGGACCCGGGTCCTGTCGCGGTCCCGTACGAGGGACCAGAACGTCCCGGCGATCAGTGACGGCTCGATGGCGGTCGGGCTCGCCGTCGCCGTGCCCTTGACCGACCCCGCGATCGTCACCTCGCCGACGTGGACACCGGACTCGCGCAGGCGCTCGGCGAGTACGCCGACGAGCTTGGACTTCGCGGCGTTCTCGAGGGCCACACCGTCGATGCCGAGCAGCTTGGTGAAGGCGTCGCTCTCCGAGGAGTGCTCACCCACCGAGCCGTTGGCGACGAGTACCGCCGCGCCCGGGCTCGACCGGAGGTCGTCCAGCACCTCCTGCACGCAGGTGAGCAGGCCGATGACCCCGACGTCGAACACCCGGGCGACGTCCTCCGGGCGGGTCGCGAGGACATCCGTCACCCCGCCACTCCTGAAGGCGGTCCAGAGGACCGCGGAGACGACCCCGAGGTCCTTGCGGATACGCGAGACCGTCCGCCGGATCATCTCCGGATCCCTGGCGTCGGACCGATAGCCCACGGCCTCGATGCCCTCGGCCTTCAGACGGGCCACCCCCTCGTCGACCCTCTCGGCGTTCCTCGCGACCAGCGCGAGGGAGTACCCCTCGCGCCCGAACCGCTCCGCCGTCGCGTGCGAAATTCCTGGACCGTAACCGAAAACAATCAACACGCCCATGTGCGAAGCCTTTCAGCTCATCGATGCCGGACCGACAACCCAATCGGAGGGTCCTCCGATTGGGGCGTGACTCTATCCAAACGGAGTACACTCCGCAACGTGTCGTCCCATGAGTCGGATCCCCCGCGCGCCCGGGTCGCAGAGGCCCGCCGCAACCGGCGCACGCTGATCGCCGTCGCCACGCGCGCCTTCGCGTCCGGTGAACGCCGGGTCCCGCTCGACGCGATCGCCAAGGAGGCAGGCGTCGGGATCGGCACGCTCTACCGCCATTTCCCCACCAGGGAAGCCCTGGTCGAAGCCGTCTATCACGACCGGACCGAACATCTGCGGAGCGGCGCGGAGGAGCTTCTCGCCGCCCATCCACCGGCCCACGCGCTGCGTCTGTGGATGGACCTGTTCGCCGAATGGGCCGTGACGAAGCACGGCATGATCGAGACACTGCGGGCGGTCGTCTCGTCCGGGAAGCTCGAGTACGGGCGGATGCGCGAGGAGCTGGTCGAGGTCGTACGTATGCTCCTCGACGCCGGGGTGGCCGCCGGCGACATCCGTGCCGACGTCGACGCCTCCGACGTGGGTGCCACCCTCGCCGGCATCCTGGCCGTCGCGGGCGCCCCCGAGCAGCGCGACCAGGCGGCGCGCATGCTCGATCTGCTGAGGGATGGTCTGCGGCCTTCCGCCGCGTCCGGCTGACGATGGCCTGATACGCCACCTCTTGTCCGTACTTCTTGCCCGCACGCCGGGTCCGTGCGGTGCCGTGACGGCAGGTCATGTCTGGCGGATTTACGTGGTGAGAGGCCTGCGTCACATGGGTCGGCCCTGCGTATGCCGCACCACGGAGCGCGAAGTTAGGTTAGCCTCGCCTAGGTTCTGGTGGGTGAGCCGTAGTGGCGTGATCGCGGCACCGGAGCCGACCGAGCCGTCGCCGTCCATCCACTCAGGAGTCATCCCATGAACCAGACCTTGTCGGCCGAACGCGTCCTGGCCGACGTCGCGCAACTGATCGGCTGCGACCCCGCGGAGATCGCCCCCGACGACAACCTCGCCGACCACGGCCTGGACTCGGTGCGGACCATGGTCCTGGTCGAGCGCTGGCGTGCCGCGGGTGTGGAGGAGCTGGAGTACGCCGACCTGGCGGAGCAGCCCGAACTGGCCCACTGGACCGAGCTGCTGACGGGTGGGGCCGCATGAGCCGGGTCGACCACCGCAGCCGCCATCTGGACCGGATCGCGGAGGTCCGGGCGGGGCTCCACGCCGAGAAGGTGGGCTACCCGATCGGCATCCGGGAGACCCGGGTCGTCCGTACCGCCATGGTCGGGGCCGGTCTGCTGCGGGTCACTCTCGGCGGCCCAGGCACCGAGGGGTTCGAGGCCCACTCGCCGGACGAGCACGTGAAGCTGATCCTCCCTGATCCGGACGGAACGCTGCGGCTGCCCGAGCGCAACGGGGACATGCTGCGCTGGCCGCGCCCGGCGCCCGTCTCGCGGCAGTACACGGTGCGCCGCTACGACCCGGCCGCCGGTGAGATCGACATCGACGTCGCGCTGCACGAGGGCGGCCTCGTGTCGGACTGGGCCTCGGTGGTCCGGCCGGGCGCCGTCATGCATCTCGCGGGACCGCCCGGCGGGCTGATCGTCCCGCACTCCTACGACCGCTATCTGCTCGCCGGCGACCTCACGGCCCTACCGGCCATCGCACGCTGGCTGGAGGAGCTGCCCAGGACCGCGCGGGGCTGGGCGTTCGTCGAAGTCGTCGACGCCGCACAGGAGATCGAGCTGGCCGCGCCGGAGGGCGTCGAGGTGCGCTGGCTGCACCGCGGCGACCGGCCGGTGGGCGCGGACGACGCGTTCGTGCGGGCCGTGACCGAGGTGACGGTTCCCGAGGGTGAGCGGCTGTACGTGTGGGTCGCGGGGGAGGCGGGGCAGATCAAGCCGCTGCGTCGCTGGGTCCGCGACGAACTGCGGCTGGAGAAGGCCGATCACGACATCACCGGTTACTGGAAGCGCGGCGTCGCCGACTTCGACGAGGACGACCACTGACCGACCGGGTGTCCGGGATGCGGACCTGTGCCGCCCCGTGGTGTCTCGGCGGGAAAATTTCAACTAAGGTAAGCCTTACCTAAATTTCAAGGAGCAGGAATGTCCATACGCAGAACCTCCGGTCTCGTCGGTGCCGTGTCGCTGGCCTTGGTCCTGGCCGGATGCGGATCCTCGTCGGACGGTGGGGGCGGGTCGGACTCCGCGGGCAAGGACAAGACCCGGGTGTTCGCCGCGGACAACGGCAAGATCACCATTCCGTCCGACCCGAAGCGTGTGGTGGCCACCGGCTACGCCGTGCCGGCCCTCATCGAGGCCGACGCGCCCCTCGTCGGGATCTCGTCGTGGAAGCGCGGCGAGCCGATGATGAGCAAGGAGGACCTCGCCGAGTACAAGAAGCTCACCAAGGTGGCGGGTGAGCAGGCGGCCGAGACCAACTACGAGGCCATCGCCGAGGCCGAGCCCGATCTGATCGTCATCGGTGTGCCCGCTCCCGTGCTCGGGGACATCGACGTCAAGCGGCTCGAGTCCATCGCCCCCGTCGTGGCGATCGGCCCGACCGTGCCGTCCGCCTGGCGCAGCCTCTCCCGCAAGCAGGCCGACGCCGCCGGCGCCCTGGAGAAGTTCGACGCCGCGCAGAAGACGTACGAGACCAAGGCGGCCGAGCTGGCGAAGAAGTACAAGGACGTGCTTCCCGATCTCAAGCTGGGACACGTCGGCGCCTACGGCGAGGTCGCCAAGGGCACCTTCCAGCGTGAGTTCGGCGGTTCGTGGGGCACCAACATCGCCGAGGACCTGGGTGCGAAGTACTACGGCAAGGTCAAGGAGGCCGGCGAGGGCTCGCGCGCGGTCAGCGAGTACCCGTCCGTCGAGGACCTCCCGGACGCCTTCGGCGAGGCCGACGCCCTGACGTACTCCGTCGAGGCCGACGGCAGCGTCTCCGAGGCGGTGCAGTACGTCCTCGACTCCAAGCTGTGGAAGAACCTGCCCGCCGTCAAGGCGGGAAAGACCTTCCCGATCCGTTACACCGAGGCCGCCACCTACGGCGAGGCCATGAACACCCTGGACGCGATCGACAAGTCGTTCGCTCCTCTGCTGGACCGGTGACCGTCGCGGGTCGCGCGTCCGGTCCGGCGGGGGTCAAGCGGACCGCCGGACCACAGATCGGCCTGCTCGTCGGGGGACTGGTGCTGTTGGCGGTGGTCGCCGTGCTCAGCATGGGCGTCGGCGCCCACCCGGTCCCCCCGACCGAGGTCGTGCGCGCGTTGCTGGACTACCAGGGCACCGACGCCCACGTGATCGTGCGTGACGTCCGGCTGCCCCGCTCCCTGCTGGCCATCGCGGTGGGCGCCGCTCTCGCGGTGGCGGGCGCGCTGATCCAGACGCTGGCCCGCAACCCGCTGGCCGAGCCCGGCATCCTCGGGGTCACCGCGGGCGCCGGGTTCGCCATCACCGTCGGCTCGGCGCTGGGACTCGCCGCCGGACAGGCGGGCCAACTCGGCTTCGCGGTCATCGGATCCGTGCTCGCGGCCCTGCTGGTGGCCGCCGTCGGGCGCCGCTCGCCGCTGCGCCTCGTGCTCACCGGCGTGGCCATGACCGCGGTGCTGAGCGGCGTCGCGCTCGGCCTGCGGCTGATGCTGCCCGATGTCTTCGACATGTACAGATTCTGGTCGGTCGGGTCGCTGGCGGCCCGCGAACAGGCGCCACTGGGGCTGCCGTTGACCGCCATCGCGGTCTGCCTGCTCGGTGCACTCCTGCTGAGCAGGGCGCTCAACGCCCTGGCGCTGGGCGAGAGCGTGGCGCACACCCTGGGCGCCGGGGTCGGCCGGGTGCGCGCCGTCGCGCTGGTCCTTATCACCGTGCTCTGCGCCGCCGCGACGGCGGTGGCCGGGCCGATCCTCTTCGTCGGCCTGATCGTGCCGCACCTGGTGCGCAAGCCGGCCGCGGGCTCGGTGCCCTGGCTGATCCTCTACACGATGGTGCTGGGTCCTGTGCTGCTGCTGGTCGCCGACATCGGGTCCCGGGTGCTGCTGCCGACCGGTGAGGTGCCGGTGGGCATCGTGACCGCGTTCCTCGGCGGCCCCATGCTGATCTGGGCCGTTCGGCGTTACGGGGCGGGGTCGCTGTGAAGACACTCGGACTGAGAATCGAACGCCGTACCGTCGTGCTGGTCACGGTCATGGTCGCCCTGATGCTCGGCCTCGGACTGCTCGGGCTGTGCTACGGCGCCTCCTGGGCGTCCCCTGCCAAGGTGTTCGCCGCACTGACCGGCACCGAACGCTCCGTGGTGATCTCGGACTGGCGGCTGCCGCGTGTGCTGGCCGGGCTGGTCTTCGGCGCCGCACTCGGCGTCGCGGGAGCGCTCTTCCAGAACCTCACCCGCAACCCGATGGGCAGCCCGGACGTCATCGGCCTCGACGCCGGCGCCTACACCGGTGCCCTGGTCGCCATCACCGTGCTGTCCGGCACGTCCGTGCAACTGGCCGCGGGCTCCGTGCTCGGCGGACTGGTCGTCGCGGCCGCGATCTACCTGCTGGCGTACGGACGGGGCTTCTCCGGACTGCGTCTTGTGGTCATCGGCATCGCGGTCAACGCGATGGTGACGGCCATCAACTCCTGGATCGTGCTGCGCGCCGAACTGGAGGTGGCGATCGCCGCCGTCGGCTGGAGCGCGGGATCGCTCAACGGTGTGGGCTGGGACGACGTGGGCATCCCGTTCGCGTTGATCGCCGTGCTGCTGATCCTGATGACCACGCGGGCGCACGCCATGCACCAGGCATCGCTCGGTGACGCGGTCGCGGCGACCACCGGGGTCGGACTCAACCGGTTGCGGCTGCTGATGGTGCTGGTCGGCGTCGGCTGCACGGCCACGGTGACCGCGGTGGCAGGACCCATCGCGTTCATCGCCCTGGCGGCCCCGCAGATCGGCCGCAGGCTCGCCGGCGCGGCCGGTGTGCCGCTGCTCCCCGCCGCGCTCACCGGCGCGGTCCTGCTCCAAGGCGCCGACCTGCTCGCCCAGATGCTGCTGGCGCCCGTCGCGCTGCCCGTGGGAGTGGTGAGTACCGCGATCGGCGGTTGCTATCTGATCTGGCTGCTGACCAAGGAGGTGAGGCGCGCGTGACCGCACGCCTGAGCGCGCGGGACATCACCCTGCGCTACGGAGACCGGGTCGTGTCCACACGGCTGAGTCTCGACGTCCCCGACGGCGCGTTCACCGCCGTCGTGGGCCCCAACGCCTGTGGGAAATCGACCCTGCTGCGCGCGCTGGTGCGGCTGTTGCGCCCGGAGGAAGGGCACGTGGAGCTCGACGGCCGTGAGGTCGGCGGGTACGCGCCCAAGGCGCTCGCCAAGCAACTGGGTTTCCTGCCGCAGGATCCGCTCGCCCCCGACGACATCAAGGTCCGTCAGCTCGTGAGCCGGGGACGGTTCCCGCACCAGTCGCTGCTGGCGCTGTGGTCCGCCGAGGACGAGGAGGCCGTCACCGACGCGATGGCCGGCGCCGGGGTCGAGGACCTCGCCGACCGGCCGGTGCAGGAGCTGTCCGGCGGGCAGCGGCAGCGGGTGTGGATCGCCATGGTGCTCGCGCAGCGGACGCCCTACCTGCTGCTCGACGAACCCACGTCGTTCCTCGACATCACCCACCAGTACCAGCTGTTGAGCCTGCTGGCACGGCTGCGTGACGAGGGCCGCACCGTGATCGCCGTCCTGCACGACATCAACCAGGCATGCCGGTTCGCCGATCACCTGGTCGCCATGAGGGACGGCAGGGTGGTCGCCGAGGGCGTCCCCGGAGACATCGTGGACGCCGCCCTGATGAAGGACGTCTTCGACCTGCCCAGCGTCATCGTCCCCGACCCCGTCACCGGCACACCGATGGTCGTGCCCACACTTCAAGGAGAGTAAGTTGAGCACCGCAAGCGTGCCCTCCGGCCGCCTCCCCCTGACCCACGCGCAGTTGGGCATCTGGAACGCACAGAGCCTGGAGCCGGACTCGCCGTACTACGTGGTCGGCGACGTGGTCGAGATATCCGGCAGCGAGCCGGTCGACGTCCAGGCGCTGGTCGAGGCGGTCAGGGCGACCACCGAGGAGGCCGAGACGCTGCGCTTGCGTGTGTACGACACCCCCGACGGGCCACGCCAGGCGGTGAGCGAGGATCCGGTCGAGCCGCCCGAGGTGCTCGACGTCAGGGACGCGGCCGACCCAGTGGCCGCCGCCCAGGCGCTGGTCGACGCCGAGCGGGCGCGGACGGCCGAAGCGTGCCGGGGGATGGTGGACCGGCCGCTCTGCTCACGTACCGTCATCCGGCTCTCGGACAACGAGGTCTGGTACACCCAGCTCGGCCACCACCTGGTGTTCGACGGCTACTCCGCCGCGATGCTCGCCCGCCGCACCGGTGCCCGCTACACCGCCCTCGTGCGGGGCACCCAGCCGGCGAAGTCGAAGTTCGGCAGCTTCGCCGACCTCGTCGCCGCCGACCGGGCCTACCGGGAGAGCGACCGGTTCGCCGATGACCGGGCGTACTGGGTCGAGCGGTTCACCCCGCTGCCCGAACTCGGCTCCCTCGACGGCCCCGGCACCGCCGGCGCGCCCGACCGCACCCTGACCGCCCGCACCGTCCTCACCCCCGAGGAGACGGCCCGGCTGCGCGCGTTCGCCGACGCCGAGGGCGTCACCTGGGGCGAGGCGCTCATCGCCGGGTATGCCGCCTTCCTGCACCGGATGCTGGCCCGCACCGACGTGGTGTTCGCGCTGCCGCTGATGTGCCGGACGAGCCCCGCGGAACTGCGTACGCCCGCGATGGCGGTCAACGTGCTGCCGCTCCGGGTCACCGTGCGCGGCGGCGACCGGCTCGGCGAGCTGAGCACGCGGGTGGCGTCCGCCATGCGCGAGATGCGCGAACACCAGCGGTACAGGGGCGAGGACCTGCCGCAGGACCTCGGCGCCCCTGGCGCAGGCGCCCTGCTGCACGGACGCGGCATCAACCTCAAGGCGTTCGACCTGGCGATCGACTTCGCAGGGTCGGGCGGTGTGATGCGCAACGTCGCCGGAGGCCCGCCGGAGGACATGGGCCTCAGCGTCCTGCCCACCCGTGACGGCGGACTGCTGCTCGGCTTCGAGGTCGACGCGCGGACCAACGACCAGGCGGCCGTCGACAGCCTGTTGTCCGGGCTGCGGACGCTGCTGGCCGCACTCGTCGACGGCACGCCCGTCGGGCGGATCGCCATGACCGGCGACGTGGACCGGCTGATGGAGCCCTGGTGCCCGCCCGCGCTGCCCGGCACCCCGGTGGACGTGCCCACCGCCTTCGACACGATGGCCGCCGCGGGAGACGGACGTACGGCCCTGGTGTGCGGCGAGGTCCGGCTGTCCGCGGAGGAACTCGCCGACCGGGTGCACCGGGTGGCCCGCGCCCTGCGCGCCCGGGGCATCGGCGCCGACGACGTCGTGGCGCTCGCGCTGCCCCGCTCCGCCGACTCCGTCGTCGCCCTGCTGGCGGTGCTGGACGCGGGCGCCGCGTTCCTGCCGCTGGACGCCGCGTACCCGCCCGAGCGGCTCCACGAGCTGATCGACGACACCCGCCCCGCACTGGTGGTGACCTCGGGCGCGATGGACGGGCTGCCCTGGGACACCCTTCTCGGCGAGGCCGCAGGCCTGTCCGGAGCGCCCCTGATCGCCGGTGAACTGGCCGCGCCCCGGCACCCCGAGCACCTCGCCTACGTCATCCACACCTCGGGCTCGACCGGACGCCCCAAGGGTGTCCTGGGCCGGGTCGGCGGTCTGGCCGCACTGCTGCACCACCAGCGCTCCACCGTCGTCGCGGAGGCCGAACAGGCCGCCGGCAGGCAGCTGCGCGTCGCCCACACCTACTCCTTCGCCTTCGACTCGGCCTTCGACCACCTGGTGTGGCTGCTGTGCGGGCACGCCCTGCATGTCTACGACGCCGAGACGATCCGCGACGCCGACGCCCTGCTCACCGCGTACACCCGTGACGGCATCGACATCGTCGACACCACCCCTTCGATGGCCGCCCCGCTGATCGAGGGCGGACTGCTGGACCTGCGGCCCACGCTGCTGGTGCTCGGCGGGGAAGCGACCCCGCCCGCACTGTGGCAGCGGGTCGCCGGATCGGGGACGGCAGCGCGCAACATCTACGGCCCGACCGAGGCGACCGTCGACGCCACCACCGCCCGGATCGACGGCGACGAGCCGACGATCGGCCACCCGCTCGCAGGCACCAGGACCTACGTCCTGGACAGCGCGCTGCAGCCCGTCCCGGGCGGCACCACGGGAGAGCTCTATCTCGCGGGACCGCACCTGGCGCGCGGCTACCTCGGCAGGCCGGGAGCCACATCCGAACGCTTCGTCGCCGACCCGTTCGGCGCACCGGGGGACCGGATGTACCGCACCGGCGACCTGGCCCGCTGGGTGCCTGACCGCGGTCTCGTATACGGCGGCCGGGGCGACGGGCAGATCAAGATCCGTGGACATCGGGTGGAGACCGGCGAGGTCGAAGCGGCACTCGCCGCCGTCCCCGGGGTCACCGCCGCGGCCGCCAGGGTGCTGTCCTCGCGGCTGATCGGATACATCGTGTCCGCGTCCGTCGACGGGGACCAGGCACGCGCCCACCTCGCCGAGCGGCTGCCCGACCACATGGTGCCCGCGGCCGTTGTGGTGCTGCCCGAACTGCCGGTCACACCCAACGGCAAGCTCGACCGCGCCGCCCTGCCCGCGCCCGTCTCCGCCGGCGGAGGCCGGGAGGCGAGCACCGAGCCCGAGCGGCTGCTGTGCGCCGTGCTCGCCGAGACCTTCGAGGTCGAACGCGTCGGTGTGGACGACGACTTCTTCGCACTCGGCGGCGACAGCATCACCGCGATCACCGTCAGCAGCAGGCTGCGCGCCGCCGGTCTCGGGCTGCGCCCGCGTGACCTGCTGGCCCGCCGCAGCTTCGCCGCCCTGGCAGCGTCCGCCGAGCTGCTGGTGGACGTTGCCGAGCCGGTGGACGAACCCACAGGGCCCGTTCCGGCGCCGCCGATCGTACGCGGACTCCTCGATCCCCACCCCGATGTGGACGTCATCGCCGGATACGCCCAGTGGACCGCCCTGAGCGTCGACGCGCTGGACCGGGACGCCCTGGTCACCGGCGTACGGGCGGTGCTCGACCACCACGACGCACTGCGGCTGCGGACGGCCGACGGCCTTGAGGTGCTGCCCCGGGGCACCGTACCGGCGGTCGTGGAGGAGGTCAGCGGCGAGTACGTCGACGCCGACGCCCTGGCCCAGCGGCTGGCGGCGGACCTCGACCCCAGGACGGGCGACCTGCTGCGGGCCGCTCTGCTGCGCACCGGCGACGCCACCCCCGACCGGCTCGTCCTCGTCGTGCACCACCTCGCCATGGACGGGGTGTCCTGGCGAGTCCTGCTGCCCGACCTGCACATCGCCTCCACCGGAGGCGCCCTCGCCCCCGTCGGGGCCTCCTGGCGCAGGCACGCGCTGCTCCTCGCCGAACAGGGCACGACCGGCGCGCGGCGGGGCGAACTCGACCACTGGCGCACCGCGCTGGCCGCCGCGTCCCGGCTGGGAGCCCGGCCGCTCGACCCGGCGCGCGACACGGTGTCGACCGCCCACCGCTCGGTCACCGTCGCCTCGCCCGAGGTCACCGACGCGCTGCTGACCACCCTGCCCGCCGCGTACCGCGCCGGTGTCGACGAGGTGTTGCTGGCCGCGCTCGTGCTCGCCCTGCGTACCTGGGGTCTGCCGGGCGACGACGTGACCGTCTCGATGGAGGGCCACGGCCGCGAACACCTCGATCTGTCCCGCACGGTCGGCTGGTTCACCAGCGAGTACCCCGTCCGTGTCCCCGCGTCCGACGACGTGGGGCGTGCGCTGCGCGCCGCCAAGGAAGCCCGGCGCGCCGTGCCCGACGCCGGCATCGGATACGGCGTACTGCGCCATCTCGACCCGGGGACGAGCGCCGAACTTTCGGCCACCCCGCCCCCGGACGTCCTGCTGAACTACCTGGGCAGGTTCGCCCCGTTGTCCGACACCGGATGGCGGCTGCCCGAGCGCGACGCCTTCTCGGTGACCGAGCCGGGCGCCAAGGCGCTGGAACAGATCCTGGCCCTCAACTGCTTCGTCCACGAGGAGGGCGCGCCCCGGCTGGCCGTCGAGTGGACCGCGGCGACCGAGGTGCTCGGCACCGATGTCGTCGAGGCCCTCCAGAGCGCCTGGGCCACGGCTCTGGACGCCCTGGCCGAGCACGCACTGCACACCCGGGGCGGGCTCACCCCGTCCGACCTCCCGCTGGTCGACCTCGACCAGGCGGCCATCGACACCCTCGAACGCACCGGCCGCATCGCAGACGTACTGCCCGCCACCCCGCTCCAGGTCGGGCTTTCCTTCCACACCCTGCTCCGTGACGACGACGAGACCGACGTCTACGTCGTCCAGGCCGTGACCACCCTGGTCGGTGAGCTGATCCCGGAGCGGATGGCCGAGGCCGCACGCGAACTGCTGCGCCGGCACCCCGCCCTGCGGGTCTACCTGGGCACGGCGGGCGACGACGTGGTGCAGGTGATCCCCTCCGACATCGCCCTGGACTGGCGGGAGGACGACCGGTTCACCGAGGCCGCGCGCGCCGACCTGGAGCACCCGTTCGACCCCAGCAGGCCGCCGCTGATCCGCTTCCTGCTGTCCCGTGTGGGACCCGCCGAGCACAAGCTGGTGATCACCAACCACCACTCCCTGCTCGACGGCTGGTCCATGCCACTGGTCGGCCGTAGCCTGCTCGCCATCTACGCCGAGCTCGGCGGCGGGCCCGCCGCCCCCGCAGGCCGGCCGCTCTCGGAGTACTTCCGGTGGCTGGCGGGCCGGGACCGTGAGGTGTCGCTCGGCGCATGGCGCGACGCCCTGGCCGGCGTCGACGACGCGACGAGGCTGGCACCCGCGAGCACCGGCAGCGGCATCGAGCGCCCCGGCCGCGAAACCGTCGGTCTCGGCCGCGAGTTCAGCGACCGGCTGCGCGCCTTCGCCCGCGAGGAGGGCGTCACCCTGACGACGGTGCTCCAGACCGCGTGGGGACTTCTGCTGGGCCGGCTCACCGGGCGCCAGGACGTCGTGTTCGGCTGCCCGGTCTCCGGGCGGCCCGCCGAGGTCGACGGCGTGGAGTCGATGATCGGCCAGCTCGGCACCACGATCCCGGTACGCGTCCGGCACGGCCGGAACACGACGGCGCGTGACCTGATGGCACAGGTGCACGCCGAGAGCGTCGCGCTGGGCGAGCACCACCACATCGGGCTGCCCGAGATCCAGCGGGCCACGGGCATCGGTGAACTCTTCGACACGATGCTGGTGATGGAGAACTTCCCGCTGTCCAGCCGGAAGCGCACCCCGCTCGCCCCCGGGCTCGACCTGGCGGGCGTGGACATCACCGACGCCACCCACTACGCCCTGACCGTCATCGTGATCCCCGACGACGAGATCACGATCGGCCTCGGCTACCAGCCGCGCGCCTTCGACGCGTCGGCCGTACGCGACTACGGCCGCTGGCTGCACAACCTCCTGCGGGAGATCGTCGACGACCCGGCACGGCCGGCTATCAGGCTGCCCGCGCTCGACGCCGACGAACGGCAGCGGATGCTGCGCACCGGCACCGAGATCGTCGCCGCCAGGGCGCGCGGTCACTGGCTGGACGAGTTCGCCGCCTGGGTGGACCGCAAGCCCGACGCCGAGGCGCTGGTCTGCCGCGACCGCAGCCTGAGCTACGCCGAACTGGACGCCGAGGCCAACCGGCTCGCCCATGCGCTGATCGCGCGCGGGGTACGGCCGCAGGACCCCGTCGCCGTGCTGCTCGGACGTGACATCGAGATGACCGTGGCATTGTTCGGCGTGATCAAGGCCGGTGCCGTGTACGTACCGATGGACGCGAGCTACCCGCGCGAGCGGCTCGCCTACATGTTCGACGACATCGCCCCGGCCGCCGTCGTGACGACGGGCGCCGAACTGCCCGTCGCACGCGAGATCCCGGTGCTGCGCCTCGACGACCCGGCCACCCTCGCCTCGGCGCCCGGCACCGATCCCGCCGAGGCACGCGCCGCGCTCACCGACGACGCGCTCGCCTACGTCATCTACACCTCGGGCACCACCGGGCGCCCCAAGGGCGTCGGCGTGACCCACAGGGGTGTGCCCGACCTGATCGCACTCCAGGAGGAGGTCGTCGGCGTCACCGAGCGCGACCGCTACCTGCACTTCGCGTCGACCAGCTTCGACGTCGCGTTCTGGCAGACCATGGTGCCGCTGCTCTCCGGCGGCACCTCCGTGATCGCGCCCGAGGAGGTGCGCGTACCCGGCGACGAACTCCTCGACTACATCGTGGAGCACCGGGTGACCGGAGTGAACCTGCTCCCCTCGTTCCTCGCCGCGATGCCCGACGACCGCACCGTCGACCCCGACGTCTTCTTCGTCGTCGGCGCCGAGCGCCTGGACCCCGAGCTGGCACGGCGCTGGGGCCAGGGCCGCAGCGCCATGTTCAACGCCTACGGGCCGACCGAGGTCACCATCAACTCCACACTGTGGCGCTACGACCCGGACGACACGGGGCCGCTGCCCATCGGCCGCCCCGACCCCGACGTCCGCGCCTACGTACTCGACGACGGCCTCCAGCCGGTCGGCGTCGGGGTGACGGGTGAGCTGTACCTCGGCGGCCCGAGCCTGGCCCGGGGCTACCTCGGCCGCCCCGGCCTCACCGCGTCGACGTTCGTGGCCTCCCCCTACGGCCCGCCCGGGGAGCGGATCTACCGCACCGGCGACCTGGTGCGGTGGCGGCCCGACGGACAGCTGGTGTTCATCGGCCGTGCCGACCACCAGATCAAGATCCGGGGCTTCCGCGTCGAACTGGGCGAGATCGAGTCCACGCTCACCGGCCATCCCGACGTCCGCGCCTGCGCCGTGATCATGCGGGAGGGCAGGCTCGTCGGCTACGTCATCCCCACCGACGACGCCGAGTTCGACACCGCACGACTGCGCGAGTACCTGGCCGGGGAACTGCCCGACCACATGGTGCCCACGGCACTCGTGCCGCTCGACCGGCTTCCGCTGAGCCCCAGCGGCAAGCTCGACACCTCGGCCCTGCCCGCGCCCGAGATCACCGCGGCCGCACGGCGTGCACCCGCCACCGAGGCCGAGGCCCTGCTGCTCGCGGTGTTCCGGGACATCCTGGGCACCGACGACGTCGGCCTCGACGACGACTTCTTCGCAGTCGGCGGGGACAGCATCGTCGCCCTCCAAGTGGTTTCGCGCGCCCGGCGCCAGGGGCTCGGTCTCGCCGCCAAGGACGTGTTCGAAGGGGAGACCGTCGCCGGCATCGCCGCCCGCGCCAGGGACCTCGACGCGGGTGAGGCACCCGCGGTCGGGGACGCGCCGCTGACCCCGGTGATGCGGGACCTGCTGCGCCGCGCGGGGTCCGCCGCCGACGCCTTCTGCCAGTGGGTGGAGATCTGCGTCCCGCCCGGCGGCGACGAGTCAGGCTGGCGGTCCGTGCTCGACGCGGTACTCGCCCGCCACGACGTGCTGCGGGCCCACCTGGCCGACGACGTCCTGCGCATCCCGCCCGTCGGCGCCGTCACCGGGGCCGACGTACTGACCCGCGTCCCCGCGGGCGGCGACCTGCGGGCAGCGGCCGACTCCGGGACCGAGGCGGCCCGCGCCTCGATGGACCCGCGCACCGGACCCCTGCTGCGCGCGGTGTGGGTGGACGCCGGCCCCGACTGGCCGGGCCGCCTCGTGCTGATCGCCCACCACCTGGTCGTTGACGGCGTGTCCTGGCGCGTCCTGCTGGACGACGTGGAACACGCCCACTCCGGAGGCACCCTGGCCAGGCACGGCGAGTCGTTCCTCGGCTGGGCGCGTACGCTGCGCGCGGCCGACCGGCGCGACGAGCTGCCGCACTGGCAGCGGACGAGCGGCGCCCCGGCACTCGCCGGCCGCCCGCTCGACCCCGCCGTCGACACCGTGGCCACGGCGACGCACCACGAGCTCCGGCTCGACACCGAGGCGACCCGCGCCCTGATCACGACGCTGCCCGCCGCCTACCGCACCACCCCGGACGCCGTGCTGCTCACGGCGCTCACCCGGGCCGTACGCGCCTGGCGCGGGACGCCGCAGCTCCTCGTCGCGCTGGAGAGCCACGGGCGTCCGCGGCAGGTCGACCTGTCCCAGACCGTCGGCTGGTTCACCGCCGTCCACCCCGTGCTGCTCGACGCGGACGACGACGTACAGGCCGTGAAGGAGCGGCTGCGCGCCCAGGGCGACGGACTCGGCCACGGCATCCTCACCACGGCCGGCCTGCTCGACCCCGTGCGGCCCGAGATCGCCTGGAACTACCTCGGCCAGTACCCAGGAGCCCCGGCCGACGAGACACCCTGGCAGGCGCCCCCGGACGCCGACCCCCTCGGCTCCGGCGGGTCAGACAGCATGCCCCTGCCGCACAGCCTGATGGTCAACGCCCTGGTGCGCGACGAGACGCTCGGGGTACGGATCACCTCACCCTCGGCGCTGTTCACCCCCGCCGAGATCGAGGAGCTGGCGGAGCATCTGCGGACCGCGCTCCTGCGCACCGCGTCCGCACCGGAGATCGGCGCGCTCGGCCCCGACCGCCAGGTGGCCGCCGTACAGCCGCTCAGCCCGTTGCAGGAGGTGATGCTGCGGCACTCGCGCACCGAGCGGCCCGACCCGTACACCGTGCAGTCGACGTTCTCCCTCGCCGGCGCGCTCGACGTCGAAGCCCTGCGCGCCGCCGGCGACGAACTGCTGGCCCGTCACCCGAACATGGGCGCCGTCTTCCCCGCCACGCTGGCGGTGATCCCCATGGCGCCCCGCCCGGACTTCCGGGTGACCGACAGGCCGGCCGGCGAGGTGCTCGCCGCCGACCTGGCCGAGCCCTTCGACCTCGCGGCGGGTCCGCTCGTCCGCCTCACCGTGATCCGGCGCGGTGCCGAGCGCGCCGACCTGGTGCTGACCACCCATCACGTCCTGTCCGACGGCTGGTCGGCCCCGCGCATCCTCACCGAACTGTTCGCCCTCTACACGGCGCGGCTCCGGGGCGTGGCCCCGGATCTGCCCGCCCCCGTACCGTTCGGCGACTACCTGACCTGGTGCGCCGACCACGAACCCGACCTGGCCGCCTGGGCGGCCGAGCTCGACGGCCTGCCCGATGGCGACCACCTCGGCGGCGTCGAGCCCGGACCGGCCTGGCAGGAACCCGAGGTCATCGACTTCGACCCGGCCCTGGTGGCCGACCTCACCCGCACCGCGGCCCGGCGCGGACTGACCCGCAACACCCTGGTGCAGGGCGCCTGGGCGGTGCTGCTCGCCCGGCGTTCAGGACGAAGGGACGTCTGCTTCGGCGCCATGGTCGCCTCCAGGCCCCCCGAGCTGGACGGCGTCGAGGAGATCATCGGGCTGCTGGCCAACACCGTCCCCGTACGGGCACGGCTCGACGGCACCTTCGCCGAGACGCTCACCGCACTCCAGGCCGGGCAGCGGGCCCTGGTGGAGCACCAGCACGTCCCGCTGGCCGACCTGGAGCGGCTGACCGGCCGCAGCAGGCTCTTCGACAGCATGGTGGTGTTCGAGAACTACCCGGTCGACCCCGACCGGCTGCGCGAACCCGCCCCCGGGCTCAGGGTCGTCGGCACCCGCTTCCGTGAGGCCACGCACCACCCGGTGACCCTGACGGTCATGCCGGACGGCGAGGGCTGGACCGGTGTGCTCGCCCACCGGGCCGGGGTGGACACCGCAGGGCTCGCCGACGAACTGCTCGATCTGCTCAGGTCCCTCGACAAGCACCTGGACGCGGCTGCGCTCGACCTCCTGGAGGACCGATGAGCGGGGACGTCGCGCCTCCCGCCGAGCGGGTGGACCGGCGGCTGCTGGGGGTCGCCTTCATCCTGGTGCTCGGCACCTTCATGGCGACGCTGGACGCCACCATCGTCAGCGTCGGCATCGACACCCTGACCGAGGAGTTCGGCGCCTCCGTCGCGGAGATCCAATGGGTCACCACCGCCTATCTGCTGGCGGTGGTGGCCGCGGTGCCGGCGTCCGGCTGGCTGGCCGACCGGTTCGGCGGGAAGCGGACCTGGCTCACCGCCGTGGGCGTGTTCCTGCTCGGCTCAGTCCTGTGCGCGCTGGCCTGGTCGGCGACCAGCCTGGTCATCTTCCGGGTGATCCAGGGTCTCGGTGGCGGGCTGCTGCCCGCCACCGGGCAGGCGCTGCTGGCCCGTATCGCGGGACCGAACCGCACCGGGCGGGTGATCAGCGTCGTCGCGGTCGTCCCGCTGCTCTCACCGGTGCTCGGCCCGCTGGTCGGTGGCTCGGTACTCGGCGTGGCGTCGTGGCCGTGGCTGTTCCTGATCAACCTGCCGATCGGTGTGATCGCCGCCCTGCTCGCCCGCCGCTTCGTCCCCGCGGTGGCGCCGTCGACACGCCGGACCCCGTTCGACGCCCGGGGGGCCCTGCTGCTCTCGCCCGGCCTGGCCGTCCTGGTGTACGGACTCACCGAGGTCGCCCACGGCCGCACCCTGCCCGCCGTGGCCGGAGTGGCGGTGGGTCTCGCGATGCTCGCCGGCTTCACCGTGCACGGGCTTCGGACCCGCACAACCCCGCTGGTCGACCCCCGGCTGTTCGCCCGGCCGCCCTTCGGCGCCGCAGCCCTCGCCCTGGTGGTCCTCGGCGCCTCGGTGTTCGGCACGACGTTCCTGCTGCCGCTCTACTTCCAGACCGGCCGCGGACTGTCGGCGTGGCAGGCGGGACTGCTGCTGGCCCCGCAGGGGCTGGGCGCCGCAGCCGGATCCGTCCTGGTCAACCGCACCATCGACAAGGTCGCGCCACGGACGCTCGTGGTGACCGGCATCGTGCTGATCCTCGCGGGGACCGTCCCCTTCACCCAGCTGGGCCACGGGATCCCCGACGCCGTGATCGTCGTGGCGCTCGCGGTGCGCGGTCTCGGCATGGCGATGGTCGGCGCGCCCGTGATGAACATCGTCTACAGCCGCATCGAACCCGAGCAGCTGCCACGGGCGTCCGGAGCGCTCAACCTGCTCAACACCGTGGGCGGTTCGGTGGGTACCGCCGCCCTCGCCGTGGTCCTCCAGAGCCGGCTGTCCCACCGGGGCCAGGACATCCCCTCGGCGTTCGGTGACACCTTCTGGTGGGTGCTCGGCTTCTGTCTGCTGGCCGCCGCCGGGGCCACCAGGCTGCCGAGGACCCGGGCCAGGAAGTCATGAACCGTCCGACGCTCGCCAGGCGCTGGTGAGACCCTCCAGCCAGGCCGGGGGCAGTTCCGCGTGCTCCCACTCCGTCCGCAGAGCCGCCGGTGCGCTCATGAGGCGTTCGAGCACGGCGATGCTCGTGGGGGAGTGGAGGAGGGAGTAGCGGCCGTGGACGGCGATGCGGCTGCCGGGCCCGTACCGGGCGTACAGCCGTTCCAGCCGCTCCCGGTGGGTCTCGGTGAACTGCTCCAGCTGTCCGGCGTAACCGACCCGGCCGACGACACTCAGCGTGCCGATCACCGCGGTGAGCACCTCGTCCGACACCTCGGGGTCGAGGCCCGAGCGCTCGCTGAACGCCAGATAGAGGGGCGTCACGGCGACGTTCACCCGCTCCACGTCCACCCGGCCCACCGGGGGAAGGCGCGCCGCGGTGGAGCCCGACGCCGCCGGGCCGATAGCACGGTCGAGGGCCTGTTCGGCGACGCGGGCGAGCTCGTCGCCGACGGCCCTGGCACCGTCGTGCCAGCCGGTGGTGTACGGCTCCCCGTGGCCGGCCGGGGCGCCCGCGGCCTTCCCGACCTCGCTGTGCGCGTCGGCGACGGCACCGGCCTCCACGAGCGCGATCAGCTCCTCGGCCTCGCCCCTGAACACTCCCGCACGGCCGAGGAGCTCCAGGAGGGTGTTCTTCGCGTTGAGGACACCGGCGGAGTCCAGCGGGCGCCGGCCCGTTTCGGCGGTGTTGATCGCGTCCCCCTCGTCGTCCTCGGTCCGGGCCTCCAGCTTAGACCGACCCGCATACGAGAGGCGGGGGCGCGCGGCCGGTGCCACCCGGGTGCGGGCCCCCTGGGGAGGCCCGCACCCGGATGGGTCAGCGGCCCTCCGACTCCTCGATGGCGGCGGGGCGCGACTGGGCGGCGCGGACGCGTGCCACGTCGAGCTTGGTGCCGCGGTCGAAGCGGTAGATGCCGTTCTCCTCCTGGAAGACGTCCGTCAGCTGCGTGTAGCAGTAGCCGAACATCGCGGGATCCTGGAGCAGCACCCCGATGAGGCCGCTGAAGCGGGCGTGGAACTCCTCCTCGTCGCGTATCCGCTCGCCGTAACCCCAGGAGGCGGTGCGGTCCTCGCCGGACAGCTCGGCCGCGGCCTCCGGGTTCCACCAGATGCCGCCGAACTCGCTGACGAAGTACGGCTGCCCACGGTAGGGCTGGGAGTAGGCGGCCCCGTTCTCGTAGGTGTTGACGAACGGCTCGCCCTTGGCCAGTCCTGACATCAGCTGCCGGAAGGTCTCCGGGTCCTGCTCGTAGTTGTGGGCGTCGTAGATGTCGGTCTCCGCCACCCGGTGGGCGTAACCGGACGCGTCGATCACGGGCCGGGTGGTGTCCAGGGCCTTGGTGGCCAGGAACATGGCCCGGGTGACGTCGTCGAGCCCGGTGATGCGGTCGTGCAGTTTCTGGTACGTCTCGTTCAGCGGGCACCAGCCGACGATCGAGGGGTGCGAGTAGTCGCGCTCAACGGCTTCCAGCCACTGGCTGACGTAGGAGGAGTCGGGCTGCTGGTTGTTCCCCGACGAGCCGCCCGTCTCGCAGCCCCAGTCCCCGAACTCGCCCCAGACCAGGTAACCGAGACGGTCCGCGTGGTACAGGAAGCGCTCCTCGAAGACCTTCTGGTGGAGCCGCGCCCCGTTGAAGCCCGCCTCCATCGCGAGCTCGATGTCGCGCACCAGGGCCTCGTCGGTGGGCGCGGTCATCAGCCCGTCCGGGTACCAGCCCTGGTCGAGCACCAGCCGCTGGAAGACCGTGCGCCCGTTGAGAGTGACCGCCTTGCCCCGCAGCCCGACGGCGCGCAGACCGGCGTAGCTCTCCACCGAGTCGAGCACCTCGCCGCGCTCGTCGACGAGTTCGAGCCCGATGTCGTACAGATGCGGGTCGTCGGGGCCCCACTCGCGCCGCCTGTCCGCCGGGACCGGGAGGTGCAGACGGGGCGCGAGGTCGAGGTCGGCGCGCGCCTCGGCGCGGCTCACCTCTCCGTCCCCGTCGCTCAGGACGGCACGCACCCGGTGTCCCGGCAGAGCGCCGCCGGACAGCGGGAGTTCCAGGTGGAAGGCGGAACCCGCCAGGTCGGGGGTGATGCGGGGGCGCCGCAGATGCACCGCGTGGACGGGCTCGAGCCAGACGGTCTGCCAGATACCGGTCACCCGGGTGTAGTTGCAGTCGTGGTTGGCGTACCGGGTGGCCTGCTTGCCACGGGCCTGCGGGCCCCAGCGGGTGTCGCGGGCCCTGACGGTGATCACCACGTCCCGCCCGGATCCTGCGATGTCTCCGAGATCGGCCGTGAACGGGGTGAAGCCGCCGCGATGGCGTGCGACCTCGGTGCCGTCCGCCCAGACGGTCGTGTCGTGGTCGACGGCCCCGAAGTGCAGCAGGACCCGGCGCCCCGCCCACTCGGCGGGCAGCGACAGGACCCGCCGGTACCAGACGGCCTCCAGGAAGTCGGTGTCGCCGATGCCCGACAGCTCGGACTCGGGCGGGAAGGGTACGAGGATCTCGCTGTCCAGCTCACGGCTGAGGAGGCCCCGCTCGAGACCGCTGTCCCCTCGGTCGGTCTCGAACTGCCAGAGGCCGTTGAGATTGAGCCAGTCGCGGCGCGCGAACTGCGGTCGCGGGTACTCGGGGCGCGGTACGGAGTGGATGGGCACGCGTGCTCCAGTGGGTCGTCGGGCCGGCGGCGTACGGCGGCCCCGTGGTGGTACGGAGGGAGGAAGAGAAGAGAGAAGGCGGGTCAGGATCCGCCGAGGCCTGTGGTGGCCACCGAGCTGACGATGCGGCGCTGGAAGAGCAGGAACACCACGACCAGCGGCAGCGCCGCCAGCAGAGCGGAGGCCATGGCCTGGGCGTACTGGATGCCGAAGGCGTCCTTGACGGTGGCCAGGCCCACCGGGAGCGTCATCAGGTTCGGATCGTTGGTGACGATGAAGGGCCACAGGAAGTTGTTCCAGGCGCCGATGAACACGAAGATCGAGACGGCGGCCACGATCGGCCGGGAGAGCGGCAGCACGACCGACCGGAAGACACGTACCTCGGACGCGCCGTCGAGCCGGGCGGCGTCCTCCAGTTCCTGGGGTATGCCGTCGAAGAACCGCTTCAGGATGAACACCATCATGGGCGCCACCACCTGGGGCAGGATCACCGCCGCGTAGGTGTCCACCAGGTTGAACATCAGCATCTGCTCGAACAGGGGCACGATGAGGAGCTGCGGTGGGACCATGACCGCCGCGATGGTCACGGCGAGCAGGACCCGGCGGCCGCGGAAGGTGCCGCGCGAGAAGCCGTAGGCGGCCAGGGTGGAGATCGTGACGGTGATCAGTGTGACCACCCCGGCGACCAGGAAGCTGTTGGCGGCCCAGAGGAGCACGTTGCCGCGTTCGAGTATCTGCTCGTAGGCGGACAGCGTGAAGGCGCCCTTGAAGGGTGACAGGCCCGGCTTGGAGACGTCCTGCTCACTCTGGAAGGAGGTGGCGACCGCCCACAGGAGCGGCAGCAGCCAGACGGCGGCCAGCACGGTGACCGCACTGCCGGCGAGGATGCGCGGCAGCCGGCCGTGACCGAGGAGCAGGGGGGATCCGGCCTGTTCCCTGGGCGGGCGGCGTCGCGTCCGCAGGGTCGTTGCGGTGGTGGACATCGGTCAGTCCTCCTGGCGGAAGAGACGGAACTGCGCGAGTGAGACGACGATGACGAGCGCGAAGAAGACGTAGGAGACCGCGGAGGCGTAGCCCAGCCGGTAGCCGGTGAACCCGACGTCGTAGACGTACTCGAGGAGGGGGCGGGTCGAGCCGTTGGGGCCGCCCTTGGTGAGGATGTAGATCTGGTCGAACACCTTCAGCGACGCGAGGATCTGGAGCATCGCGACCAGGACGGTGGTCCTGCGCAGCTGCGGGAGGGTCACCGACCACAGCCGCCGCCAGGCACCGGCGCCGTCGAGGGCCGCGGCCTCGTCGTACGTCGTCGGCAGGGACTGGAGAGCGGCGAGGTACAGCAGGAAGTTGAAGCCGACCGTCCACCAGACCGTGAGCACGGCCACCGACCACATCGCGACGGACTCGTCGGACAGCCACCCGACCGGGCCGATGCCGAGCGCCCCGAGCAGTTCGTTGCCGAGGCCGACGTCCGGCTGGTAGAGCCAGGTCCAGATGAGCGTCACGACGGTCACGGGCAGCAGGTAGGGCACGAAGAAGGACAGCCGCCACACCCACTGGCCGGCCAGTCCGCTGTGCACCAGGAGCGCCATGACGAGGGCGATCAGCACCAGAGGGACGCTGGATGCCGCGGTGAAGAAGACGGTGTTGCCGAGGCTGCTCCAGACGTCCGGGTCACCGAACGCCTCCGCGTAGTTGTCGAACCCGACGAACGACGTGGCGCGCAGTGCGAGCGAGCTGTCGGTGAAGCTCATCCAGAGGCCCTGGACCACGGGCCACACCAGAAAGAGCACGAAGGGCACCGCGAAGGGCAGGACGAAGAGCATGCCTGGGCCGCGCCGGCGGGAGCGCCGCGGGCGAGCGGTGGCGAGCGGCGGTTCGCCGGTGGGCGCGGGGGCGCCGACGGGCGTGGTGGTGGTCACGTCGATAACTCCTTCTGCTCGGTCAGGCCACCGGGTTGGGCTGCTGGAGCAGCGCGTTCGCCTCGCGGACCATCTGGCGTACCGCCTTCTCGGCGGAGGTGTTGCCGAGCAGCGCCGACTGGAGCGGCTGGCACATGCGGTTCTGGAAGTTCGAGGCCGCACCGGCGAACCAGTTCGGCGGATCGAGGACCGCCACCTTCCCGGCGTCCGCGTAGGAGGACTGCGGCTTCAGCTCGGCGTACTCCGGATCGGCGAGCACGGGCTGGTAGGCGGGGATGTGTCCGGCGCTCGCCCAGGTCATGCTCTGCTTGAGGATCTGCGCGACATACCGGTGCGCCTCCCGGCGGCGCGCCGGGTCGGGGCTGTCCTGGTGCGGCAGGACGAAGCTGTGGGAGTCGGTGTAGACACCGGGGTGGCCGAACACCTGGGGGAAGGGGGCGGCGCCCAGCGGGATGCCGGACTCCCGGAGGGTCGGCAGCTCCCACTCGCCGAGCATGGCCATCCCGCCCCGGCCGCCCATGAATCCGGCCAGCGCACTGTTGTAGTCGAGGTTGTTCGGGTTGGTACGCCCGTCGAAGAGCTGCTGCATGAACGACACGACCTGCACGGCCGCGTCGGTGTCGATCTCGGCCGTACCGCCGTCCGGCAGCGTGAAGGAGGCGCCGGTCTGGGCGTAGAACGCGGCGAACTGCCGCCAGCTCTGGGCGGTGTCGGTGACATGGCCGAAGAGGATGCCGGACTTGCCGGTCACATCGGCCAGGGACTTGCCGGCCTCGAGGAGCGCCTTGGGCGAACCCATCGGGGCGAGTTCGCCCTTCGAATCGAGGAGCCCGGCCTTGGCGGCGGCGTCGCGGTCGTAGAAGACGATGAAGGGGTGGACGTCCAAGGGGATGGCGTAGACGGCCCCCTGGTGCTTCGTGCGTGACCAGACGGCCGGGGTGAAGTCCTTCTCGGTCACACCGAACTCGGCGAGCACATCCAGGTCGAAGGGGTCCAGCAGCCCGCCCGGTGCGTATCCGGCCAGCCGGGACAGATGCAGGACCGCCACGTCGGAGGCCCGCCCGCCCGCGGCCGACATCGCGAGCTTGGTGTAGTACGACGGCCCCCAGTCGAGGATCGTGCGATCGATCTCGAAGCCGTCGGGGCCCTTGGAGACGGCCTTGATCATGTCGTCCATCAGCATGCCGTCACCGCCCTGGAACAGGTCCCAGACGCTCAGTGCCGAAGCACCGGACGCGGAGGCGGGCGAGGAGCAGCCGGCCAGGGGGCCCATGGCGAGAACCGCGCCCGCGCCGGCGGTTCCGTAACGCAGGAAGCGGCGGCGGCCGATCCCGGGTGCCGGGCCGGGGCCGGGCGCGGCCGACGCCTCGTGGGCGGGGGACGAAGAACTCATCGCGGACCTTTCGACGGCCGGACGCTCATGCCGGAGCGACGGTGGACCGCAGGCATGGGCGGGTCCACCGCACGGGGCACGTGGGTGGTGGCACTGGCTGAAACAGTGCGGTGACATGTTTTTACATCGATGTACATTGGCTGTAAAGAGTTCGGACGGTACGGGTGTTCGACACCCCGGGACGTGCCTCGTGTCGCATCCCGATGCCCCCGACGGCCCCCGGGCGGCCGGGACATAGACTCGGCAGCGATCGAGGGCAGGGAGGGCGGCCGTGGCACGGCCCAGGATCAAGGACGTCGCACGGCACGCCGGGGTGTCGGAGAAGACCGTGTCCAACGTGATCAACGACTACGTCCATGTCTCCGACCGGACCCGGCGTGTGGTCCGCGAGGCCATAGAGCACCTCGGATACCGGGTGAACCTGGCCGGCCGGCACCTGCGCAAGGGCCGCACCGGCATCATCGCGCTCGTGGTCCCCGAGCTGGACGTCCCGTACTTCGCGGAGCTCGCCCGGCATGTGATCCGCGAGGCGGAGCAGCTCTCGCTCACGGTACTGATCCACCAGAGCGGCGCGGACCGCGAACACGAGCTGGCCGCGCTCGCCGGCTTCGGCTCCGACTTCGTGGACGGGATCATCCTCAGCCCGCTCGCCCTCACCGCGGACGACGTGAGGGAGCGGGCGGGTGCCCCGCCGACCGTGCTCCTCGGGGAGCTCCTCGAGGAGGGCGCCGACCATGTGGCCATCGACAACGAGAAGGCCGCGCGCCAGGCCACCGAGCATCTGATCGGCCTCGGGTGCCGGAACATCCTCGCGGTCGGCGGACGCGAGGCCCCCGGTCTCGGGACGGCCGAGGCGCGTACGCGTGGCTACCTCGCGGCTCTGTCCGAGGCGGGTCTCGCCCACCACCCCGAGGCACTGCTGCCGGTGGACGGGTTCCGGATGCCCGAGGGCGCCCGTGCGGTGGCCCTGGCCCTGCGGACCGGCCCCCGGCCCGACGGTCTGCTGTGCCTCAACGACCAGCTGGCCCTGGGGGCGTTGCGCGCCCTGTACGAACACGGCCTCCGCGTGCCCGACGACGTGGCGGTGATCGGCTTCGACGATGTGGAGGGCGGCCGGTTCAGCGTGCCGACACTGAGCACCGTGGCGCCCGACAAGGCGGCGGTGGCCAGGGTCGCCGTCCAGCTCCTGAACCACCGGATCGAGGAGGCCACGGCGCAGGACGCGGGGCCGGGGGAGTCCCGGGTCCAGGCGCCCCAGGACCGTGTGGTGGCGCACCGGCTCGTCCTGCGCGAGAGCACCGAGGGGCCCGTGGGGCCCGAGGGGCCTAGGCCGGGAACAGCACAGCCACGGTCACGGTGGTGAGCAGCCCGATGTAGGCCCACGCGTGGGCGCGGTCGGGGATCCGTGGCGGGCGGCGTCGCAGTATCGCGATCACCGGCAGCGCCCCGATGAGCAGCGCCGATGCGGCTCGGACGTCGACGAGTCCCACCAGGTGCACATGCGCGTCCGTGGCGGCCGGCACTGCGGCGGTGCCCAGGGACACCGCGGTGGCCGGCAGCGCGATGGCGAGGGTCAGGGGGTTGGCCAGCGCGGTCGCCGTGCGCATGGGGTGCCCGGCGCGCCGCATCGCGGGGACGGTCATGACGCTGCCTCCCACGCCGAGGAACGCGGCGACGGCGCCGACCGGTGCGCCGAGCACGGCCGGCAGCGGGCGAGGCGCGCCCGAGGCCGCCCCGTCCGCCTCGCACACCCTGCTCGCCCCGTCCGACCCGTCCGCCCCGTCCGGCACGGACGCGCGCAGGAAGCCGGGGCGCAGGAGCAGGTCGGCGACGGTGAGGGCGACGTAGGCGACGAACGCCCAGCGGACCGGGCCGGCCGGAGCGAGCCGTGCGGCGAGCGCGCCGGCCGAGGCGCCCGCCGCCAGCAGGAGCAGCAGCGCACGGCTGCCCCGGAGCGCGAGGAGCACCCGTCGCGGGGTGACGGCGGTGGCGAACCCCGCGTTCACCACCATCACCAGGGCCGATGTGGCCGTCGCGACCCGCATCGCGTCCCCGCCGAGCCCGGCATCCGCCCACACCACGACCGGCACGGCGACGAATCCGCCCCCGAACCCGAACAGCACGGTCGTCACCCCGGTGAGGAGCCCGACCCCGATCAGCGTCATCACGTCCATGGGACCCACCCCACCAGCTCGGCCGGACGTCCGGCATGCGATGGTCGGCACACTTCTTTCGCGTCCCGGCCGCTACGGTGGAGCGGTGAAGAACGTCCCGCTGACCGAGGTCGACCAGGTGGACCGGGTCGTCCTGCCGATCGGCACCGACTATCCGCCGGGGCACATGCTGGACTGGCACGAGCACCGTCGAGCGCAGTTCCTCCACGGAGCCACGGGCGTCATGGTCGTGGACACCGCCGACGGGACCTGGACCGTCCCACCCGAGCGTGCCGTGCTCATCCCGGCCGCCACCCGTCACCGGGTCCGGATGCTGGGGGTGAGCACCAGGAGCCTGTACATCGAGCCGGATGCCGTCCCCTGGTGGCCCGCCCGCTGCATGGTGGTCGACGTGCCGCCACTGCTGAGGGAACTGCTCCTGGCCGCCGTGGAGTTCGAGCCCGACTACAGCCTCTCGGGGCGCGAGGGGACCATCGCCGCGCTCCTCCTGCATGAGATCTCCGAGCGGGCACCGCTGCCGTTCCATGTGGGGATCCCCGCGTCCGCCGATCTCGCGACGCTCTGCCGCGCCTACCTGGCCGCCCCCGACGCGGGTGTCACCAACGCCGCCTGGGCCGCGGCGACGCATATGAGCGAGCGGGCCTTCACCCGGCGCTTCCGTACGGAGACCGGCGACAGCCCGGCCGTCTGGCGGGCCCGCGCCCGTCTGCTCGCGGCCGTGCCGCTCCTGCGCACCGCGTCGGTCAGTGAGGTCGGTGGCCGCCTCGGTTACGCCTCTCCCGCCGCGTTCACCGCGGCCTTCACACGCGTCTTCGGTACGCCGCCGTCCCGCTTCGCCACCGCCGCCGCGGGGAGAGGCGGCAGCAGCCGCCCGAGGCGATGACCGTAAGCTAAGCCCTGGTCAACACATCAGCGGGAGGGCTTCGAGGAGCCGCGGGCAGCGCGGCGGCTCCAGGACGGCGGCTCCCGGCCTCGGCAAGGACGTTCATGCAGGGAGTACTCACCGGCTTCGCGGTGATCGCCGTCGTCATAGGCATCGGCTACGTCCTCGGGCGCCGCGGACACCTGGGGGACGACGGACGGACGGTCCTCACCCGGCTCGCCTTCAACGTGGCGACTCCCGCACTGCTCTTCACCACCCTGGCGGGCGCCGACCTCTCGGTGGTCTTCTCCCAGCGGCTGCTCGTCACCGCGGCAGCGACGGTCTGCGCGGCCGCCCTCTTCATCACCGTGGGGCTGATACGCGGCTGGGGCGCGGGGAAGGTCACCGTCGGCGCTCTGTGCTCCAGCTATGTCAACGCCGGCAACCTCGGAATCCCCATCGCCGTCTATGTGCTGGGCGACGCCTCCCTCGTCGCTCCCGTCCTGCTCTTCCAGCAGATCGTCGTCACCCCGCTCGCGCTGACCGTGCTCGACCTGAGCCGGCCGGGCGAGCCCCGCCCCCTGTGGCAGCGCCTGACCACCCCGCTGCGCAATCCGATCGCTGTCGGCTCCTTGTCGGGTGTCGTGGTGGCCGCCACCGGATGGACCGTCCCGTCCCCGGCACTCGAACCGCTCACCCTCATCGGCAACATGTCCGTCCCCGCGGTCCTGCTGGCCTTCGGGATCTCCCTGCGCGGCAGCGGCATGCCGGCCCGTGGGGAGAACAAGGGGGCCATCGTCCTGTCCGCCGCCCTGAAGACGACCGCCCAGCCGCTGATCGCCTGGAGCCTGGGCGCCGGCGTCTTCCATCTGCACGGTGCGGCCCTGCTGGACGTCGTCGTGGTCTCGGCGCTGCCCGCCGCCCAGAACCTCTACACCTACGCCTCGCAGTACCGGATCGCCGAACAGCTCGCCCGGGAGTCCATCCTGCTGTCCACCGCGGTCTCGGTCCCGGCACTGATCACCGTCGCCGCTCTCCTCGGGTGACGGCGCCCCGGGTTCCTGTCCCCTCGCCAGGGTGTCCCACTCGACACGCGGGACGTCCGCCCGCCGGGAGGTGAGGCGTTCCGGGGGCGGCCGTGAAGGCGTCGGCGAAAGGCGGCCGTCAGGCCGGGTCGGGCGTGAGGGCCCGGCGCATGCCGCGCAGGCCGTACTCGAAGGCGCCGGCGACGTCGCCCCCGAGCCGGAAGGCGCCGTTGAGCTCCATCTCGATGAAGCCGGTGACCCAGGCGGTCAGCAGGCGCGCGGCGTCGAGCGCGTCCCGCTCGCCCGCGAGTTCCCCGGAGGCCCGCAGCACCGGTCCTGCCGCGCGGGCCAGGGAGCTGGGCGGTGCGTGCGTGGAGTGCATCAGCCGGAACCCCTCGGGCCGGATCCCGGCGAACCGCCGGTAGCAGCGTGCCAGTTCCTCCAGCGAGCCGTCGGTCGTCTCCAGCAGGGAGGTCAGGTCGTCGACGGTGGCCTCGGCCACGGCCGTGAGAAGCGCCGCGCGGCCGGCGACATGCTTGTACAGCGACGGAGCTCTCACCCCCACCCGCTCGGCGACCCCCTGCATCGTCAGTCCCTGCTGACCACCCGCCTCCAGCAGGTCGCGGCCCGCCGTGACGATTGCGCTGAACGAGGTCTTCTCGGGGGTCGGCATGGTCCATCCTTCCGCTCATGGCTATTGACGATAGCCATCATAGCTAAGTATCTTAGCCATCATGTTCCTGTTCGTGTTCGCCGCCCCGGCTTCGGGAGAGACCTCATGAAAATCGCACCCCACCTGCACCGCCTCGGCAACGATCTGGTGGCGTGCTACCTCATCGACACCCCCGACGGCATCACGCTCGTCGACGCGGGGCTGCCCGGCCACTGGCGGGACCTGCAGCAGGAGCTGGAGTCCCTGGGCAAGTCCGCCGACGACATCCGCGGACTCGTGCTGACCCACGGCGACTCGGACCACATCGGCTTCGCCGAGCGTCTGCGGAGCGAGCACGGCGTCCCGGTGTTCGTGCACGCGGCCGACGCCGAGCGCGCCCGCACGGGCGACAAGCCCAAGGTGGCGGTCGGTCCCCTGCGTCTGACCGCGGCGCTCGGCTTCTTCGGGTACTCCCTCCGCAAGAACGGCCTGCGCACCCGTTACGTCGGCGCGGTGACCGAGTTCGGTGACGGCGACGTCCTGGACCTGCCGGGCAAGCCCGAGATCGTGGGCATGCCGGGTCACTCCCCGGGGAGTGTGGCGGTCCATGTCCCGCTCGCCGACGCGGTCTTCGTCGGTGACGCCCTCACCACGCGGCATGTCCTCACCGGGCGTACCGGACCGCAGCCGGCCCCCTTCACGGACGACCCGGCCGAGGCGCTCGACTCCCTCGACCGGATCGCCAGGCTGTCGGCGTCCTGGGTGCTGCCGGGGCACGGCGCCCCCTGGCGCGTCTCGCCTGCGCAGGTGGGTGAGGCGGTCAGGAAGGGCTGAGGGGGCGTGGTCTGTGGGGCGCGGGGCGTCAAGCACCGGCGGACTGGGTAAGGTGGCACCGACAAGTGAAGTTAGCCTTACCTAAGTGCTAGGAGTACCGGTGACCAATCCCTTCGAGGACGAGAACGGCACCTATCTGGTGCTCGTCAACGACGAGGGGCAGCACTCGCTGTGGCCTGCCTTCGCCGAGGTGCCCGGCGGCTGGACCGTGGCCCACCAGGAGGACACCCGCCAGGCCTGCCTCGACTACGTGGAGCAGAACTGGACCGACCTGCGGCCGAAGAGCCTGATACGGAGCATGGCGGCCGGCTCCGCGTAAGGCCGTAAGCCGCCCGACGTGCGAAGGCGTTCGTCCCCGACCGGGACGAACGCCTTCGCACGTCGGGACCGCCGGATGGCCGGGGGCCTGGTCAGGACTCCTCGGCGGTCGCGGCCCTCGGCGCCGTACCGGCGACCGCGTGGGCCTCCTCGTGCCGGGACCGGTGGGACATCCAGGCGGCGACCAGGGCGCCCGAGATGTTGTGCCACACGGAGAACACCGCGGCGGGCAGGGCGGCCAGCGGGCTGAAGTGGGCCGTCGCCAGCGAGGCGGCGAGCCCGGAGTTCTGCATGCCGACCTCGAAGGCCATGGCGCGGCTGGCGGGCGGGCCGAGCCTCGCCAGCTTGCCCGCGCCGTAACCGAGCGCGAGCCCCAGGCCGTTGTGCAGCACGACCGCGATCAGCACCGTCACGGCGGCCGACTTGATCGTGCTGGCGCTGCCCGCCACAACGGCGCAGACGATCGCGGCGATGGCCAGCGACGACAGCCACGGCATCAGACCCAGCACGCGGTCGACGAGCTTCCCGGCGATCAGTCGTACCGCCAGACCGCCGAGGACCGGGAGCAGCACCGTCTTGAGAATGTCCGTGATCATGGACCCGGCGTCCACCGGCAGATACGCGCCCGCCAGCAGCAGCGTCAACGGCGGTGTCACCAGGGGCGCGAGCAGGGTGGAGACGGTCGCGACGGAGACCGACAGCGCCACATCACCGCGCGCCAGGAAGGTCACCACGTTCGACGCCGTGCCGCTCGGTGCGCAGCCGACCAGGATGAGCCCGGCCGCCAGTTGCGGCGGCAGCCCGAGCAGATGGGCGATGGCCCAGCCGAGCCCCGGCATGATCACGTAGTGCGCGACCAGGCCGATCGCCACGGCCCACGGGCGCTTCGCCACGCCCCTGAAGTCGAGCGGAGTCATCGTCAGGCCCATGCAGAACATGACGATCCCCAGCAGGTACGGGACCGATTCCGTCCAGCCGCCGAACGTGCCGGGGGTGACGAGACCGGCTACGCCCGCCACGAGTACGAGGACCGGGAACACCGTGACGGCGCGCCTCGCCGCCTTGTCGTCGGAGGCCGGTTGATCAGGGGGTATCTGTTCGGTTTGCACACGCGCGATAAGACGCCGCAGGCGTGGGCCTCCGCAAGCGTGTCTCACCATGTGGACGTGATGTCCAGGATGCGTTCACTCGGAGGGATGCGTCGAACACGGCCGCAAGCACAGCTCGCGCCCCCGCCAGCGCCTGCGCAGCCAGCGGTCGTGACCGGCCAGGACGATCGCTCCGGGCCCCGCTCCCATGGCGGCCTCGAGTTCGTCGCAGAGCCGGGGCGAGAGATGGTTCGTGGGCTCGTCGAGCAGAAGCAACTCGGGGGGATGCGCCACCAGCAGGGCCAGCGCGAGCCGGCGGCGCTGGCCCACGGACAGGCGGCCGACCTGCTTCCCCAGGTCCGCCTCGCTCATGAGACCCAGCGAGCCGAGCGGCACGGCCTCCGCACGCTCGGCCCCCAACGTCTGCGCGTAGATGTCCCGGACGGTGCGGTCGGGCCGGTCGAACACGGTGTCCTGGGTCAGCAGGCCCACCGAGAGCCCCTCCTTGCGCCGTACCTCGCCGTCCGCCCCGAGCCGCCCGGCCAGCACGGCCAGGAGCGTCGACTTCCCCGCCCCGTTGTCCCCCGTCACGAGCAGCCGCTCGGTCGCCGACACATCGAGACGCCCGACGGAGAGACGGCCAGGCACCCGTACGTCGCGCAGGGAGACGAGCAGGTCGTCACCCGAAGGTCCGGCGAGCGCGGTGCGCCGGAACCGCAGTGGCTGCGGAGGCTCGGCGACCCGGTGCCGCTCCAGCTCGTCCACCCTGCGCGCCGCGTTGCGCACCCGTCGCGAGATCTGGCTCTGCACCCGCCCGGCCCGTAGGCCGTAGCCCATCTTCTCGGTGTCACGCGGTCCACGGTCGGGGGCGACGCGATGCGTCGTCGTGCCGATCGATCCGCGCAGCGCCTCCAGTTCCTGCTGTTCCTCGGAGTAGCGCCGTTCCCAGCGCTCCCGTTCGGCGCGCTTCTCGGCCTGGTAGGCCGTGTAGTTGCCGCCGTACCGCACAGGTCCGTCCACGGCGGGGTCGAGGTCGATCAGGTCCGTGCACACGGCATCCAGGAACGCCCGGTGATGGCTCGCCACGACGACGGCACCGGGCAGACCGCACACCTGCTCCTCCAGGAACGCGGCGGCCCTGTCGTCGAGATGGTTGGTCGGCTCGTCCAGGAGCAGCGCCGAAGGCCTGCGGACCAGCAGGGACGCCAGAGCCAGACGTCCACGCTGCCCGCCGGACAGGGAACCCAGCGTCCGGTCCCGCCGGAGCCCGCCGAGACCCAGACCCTCCAGCACCATCGTGGCGCGCCGGTCCGCGTCCCACGCGCCCTGTTCCTGAGCGCGCTCCAGCCGCACGCCGTAGGCGTCGAGCAGTGCGGCGTAGCCGGGGGAGCCCTCCTCGGTGCCGGCGAGCCGCGCGGAGAGGCGTTCGAGTTCGGTGAGCTCGTCGCGGACCTCGCGCAGGGCCTCGTCCAGCACGTCGGCGATCGTGGCCGCTGCGGCGAACGGCATCTCCTGGTGCAGGAAGCCCAGATCGGCCGGGCGGGTCACGCTGCCCGCGTCCGGTTCGTCGGCCCCGGCGAGCAGGCGGAGCAGTGTCGACTTGCCGACACCGTTCTCCCCGATCAGTCCGATGCGGTGGCCGGGCGCCGCGGTGAGGGAGAAGCCGTCGACCACCCGCCCGGCGCCGAAGGAGCGGACGACATCGCGTGCGAGCAGAGCTGTGGAGGTGTCAGACATGGGAGTGACCTCGGGTGACATACGGCGGGCAGACTTCCGCCCGGGGCGGACGCGGGGAACGGGAGCGACAGGCGGCATCGCGGCACGGTGCGGTCGCGCACCTGCCCACGGCCGATCAGATCCGGGGTGTCACCCGGAGATGTCGTCGTCTCCCACCACGTCCGGTCTCCTCACCGAGAGAGTGCTGTCCGTGGCGACCCTAGCAGTCGGTGATTTCCGCGCGTCCGGCCGAAGATCATCACATGGAGGCGCACCGGCCGGAACCGCGCCACAGGAGGCTCATTCCCGTCGGAAGGCCCGCCCTGTGCGCCGGACATCGACGGCCAGGGGATGCGGAGGGCCGCGCTTGCGGGCAGCGTGGGGGAGTGCCGCAGCGCTCAAGAACCCAGTGGATCCCCGTAGGCCTCATCGTGCTGGCCGTGGCGGTCGACCTGGTCACGCCGCAGGACGTGACCTCCGCGCCCCTTCTCATCGCGGCGCCCGTCGCCGCCGCCCCGCTCTGCGGCGTCCGGGCGATCATCGGCGTCGGCGTCACGGCCATGATCGTGCACGCGTTCCTCGCACAGGTCGACGGAACCTTCGGCTGGCGCGCGGGCGTGGCCAACCAGATCACCCTTGCGGCCGTCACCGCGCTCGCCGTCCTGATGCACCGCACGCTGCGCAGAGGGGACGACCGCGCCCGGCGCGCCCAGCAGGTCGCCGCCGTCGCCCAGCGGGCCGTACTGCCCAGGCCGCCGTCGCGCCTGGGCGACCTGCACATCGACGCGCGGTACGTGCCGGCCGAGAGCGAGGCCCTGATCGGCGGGGACCTGTACGTGGTCCAGAGCACCCCGTACGGCATCCGGGTGATGGTCGGTGATGTGCGCGGCAAGGGGCTCGGGGCGGTGAGCGCCGTCAGCGCCGACCTGGGTGCCTTCCGGTACGCGGCCGACGAGGCCGAGGACCTGCCGCAGCTGGTGACCCGGCTGGAGCGCGCCCTTCTGCGGGAGGGAGGCAGACGCGGCGGTGAGCAGCAGGAGGAGGGCTTCACGACCGCTCTCATCGCGGAGTTCTCCACGGACCTGGAGACCGTACGCCTGGTCAACCGGGGCCATCCGTCCCCCGTACTCCTCGACGTACAGGGCCGCACCACCCTCCTCGAGGCATCCGAGGAGGCGCCCCCGCTGGGCATGAGCGATCTGGGCGCGTGGGCCTCCCCGGTCGACAGCTTCCCCTTCCCGGCCGGTTCCACCCTGCTGTGCTTCACCGACGGCGTCACCGAGTCCCGCGACGCCACCGGACGCTTCTACGACCCCGTCGCCCGGCTGCCCCTCGTGCTCGGCAGACGTACACGCTCCGCCGAACGCCTCACCCCGGGGCAGATCCTGGACACGCTGATCCTGGATGTCCGGCGCCACGTCGGGGGCCGGCCCAAGGACGACCAGGCCATGCTGGCGCTGCACCGGTCCCGTGGCGGCCATGAACGGCTGCTGCCGGGGAAGAGCTGAAGCACCGCCATCCGCCGTACGGGAACGCGGCCTGGACGTGCGGGCGGTTCCCTTCCGGGCCACACTCGGACCATGCGCACCGACCCCCTTCCGGGCACCGGCTCAGGCGCGGCCGGCCCCCCTGCCGGGAGGGACTCCTCCCATCGGTCACTGGCTCTCGCGGCGATGCTCTTCGCCGTGTCGATGACCTTCATCGACCAGACGATCGTCGCCGTCGCCGCTCCGAGGATCATCGATGAACTCGGCCTCTCGTCCTCAGGGATGCAGTGGGTCGTCAACGCCTACCTGCTCGCGCTCGCCGCCTTCTTCGCGCTCGGCGGACGGCTGTCCGACATCTTCGGGCACCGCCGGGTGATGGTGATCGGCACCCTTCTGTTCGTCATCTCCTCCGTGCTGTGCGGGTGTGTCCCGAGGGGTGACTTCGCGCAGACCTGGCTGATCATCTTCCGGGCCCTGCAGGGGCTCGGCGCGGCGTTGATGTTCCCCGCCGCGCTCGCCGTGGTGATCGCCGTGTTCCCCGTGGGGAAGCGGGGCCGTGCGCTCGCGCTGTTCTTCGGTGTGTCGGGTGCGCTCACCGCGGTGGGGCCGTTGCTCGGCGGCTGGCTGATGGTCTGGACGTGGCGGGCGATCTTCTGGGTGAACGTGCCGATCGCCGTCATCGCCCTGGTCCTGGCCGCCATGGCCCACATCCCCGAGAGCCGCAGGCGCGAGAGGCTCGACGTGCCGGGCGCCGTCCTGGTCGCCGCGGGCATGGGGCTGAGCGTGCTCGGCTTCCAGCAGGCGTCCGCCTGGGGCTGGAGCAGCGTCGCCACCTGGGCGTGCATCGTGGGCGGGCTCGTCGTCCTGGCGGTGTTCTGCCGCTACGAGCTGGGGGTGGCGGAGCCCCTCATCAAGCTGGGTGTCTTCCGCGACCGGGCCTTCACCGTCGACATGCTCGTCCTGTTCTTCGCGATGCTGGCGTTCGTCCCGGTGTTCTTCTTCGCATCGGTCTACGCACAGATCTCGCTGAGCGCATCACCGAACCAGGCCGCCCTGTACCTGCTGTACTTCTTCATCGGCTTCGGGATCGCCTCCCAGTGGGGCGGCCGGATCCTCGACCGGCGCGGAGCCCGTCCGGCGATGAAGCTCGGCACGGCGCTCGGCGCCGTCGGGTTCGCACTGTGGGCGAACAAGCTGACGCACCTGTCGATGCACGACCAGTGGCCCTACGCCGCGCTCGCCGGCGCGGGTATCGGCTTCCTCCTCGCTCCCGCCTCGACCGACGCGGTCAACCGGTCGATCGGTGCCTCGTACGGTGAGGTCACCGGTCTCACCCAGACCGTACGCAACTACGCGGCGAGCATCGGCATCGCCGTCTTCGGCACCATCCTCACGCACGTCACCACCGACAAGGTCGTGGACACCCTCAGGTCCGACGGGGTCCCGGCGGGCGCGGCGCACGACGCGGCCCGGTCGGTCGCCGAGGCGGTCACCGGAAATCCGGACGCGCAGCGGCCGACGGGCACGGGGCACGTCGCCACCCTGATGAGGGACTCGATGGACGCGGTCAGACTGGATTTCGCCGAGGCGAACCAGTGGGTGTTCTACGGGATGGCCATCGCGCTCGCGGTCGCGTTCCTGTGCGCACACCGGCATCCGGGCACCCGCGTCACACAGGACACGCCACCGCCGACGCCCGCGTCATCGGCGCAGGACGTCCGCGGCGGCTGAGGACAGGGACCGGGCGCCATCCGGCCGAGTCCCCTCAGGCGCCCACCAGCCGCAGGTCGGCGCCGCCGGCCCGCAGTCCCTCGGCGGCGGCCTCCGCCAGTGAGTCGTCGGTGACGATGGTGTCGAACGCGCTGAGCGGCGCCACCCGGAACTTGCCGAACGTCCCGTACTTCGACGCTCCGGCGACCAGCACGCTCGCCCCCGTGCACTCCATCGCCGCCTGCTTGACCTCCACCTTCGCCGCCGAAGGGGTGGTCACGCCGCGCAGCAGATCCCAGGAGCTGGTGCTGATGAAGGCGATGTCCAGCGCCAGCTGACGCAGCGTCGTGGCCGCGAGCCGGCCCACGCTCGACCGGTTGGACGGGTCCACCTGGCCGCCGATGTGTATGACGTCCAGGTGCGAGGAGCCCATGAGGCGGTCGACGGTCGTGAAGTCGTTGGTGACGACCGTCAGGGACTCATGGCGTGCGAGCAACGGCACCATGGCGAGCAGGGTCGTGCCCGCGTCCAGGTAGACCGTCATGCCCTCCCGTACGAGCTCGGCCGCCGCCGTGGCCATGGCCTGCTTCTCGGGCTGCTCCATCGCCGACTTGGCCTGGAAGCTGGGCTCGCTCTGGAGGTGGCTGGCGATCCGCGCCCCGCCGGGCACGGAGAACACCAGCCCCTGACGCTCCAGTTCGGCGATGTCGCGGCGGACGGTCATGTGGGAGACGCCGAAGAGCTGGGTGATCTGCTGCACGCTCAGGACCCCGTCGCGCCGCAGATGCTTCAACAGGAGCTCGCGCCGTTGATCGGGGATCAGGGGCAACTGCTCTTCGTCGGCCACTGCTTCTTACCTTTCCTCGCGCGACCACCGTGGCCGCTGCTCGATTGTGCCGTCCCGCGCCGCGGGGTCCCAACAGGGCGCGGCGTTCAGGATCCGACGAACGTGCTGAGCAGGAGTACTCCGCCGAGGCTGAGCAGTGACTGGAGGGACAGCATCAGGGTCCAGGTGCGGAAGGTCTGGGCGACCGAGAGCTGGTAGTACTCCTTGAACAGCCAGAACCCGGAGTCGTTCACATGCGACAGCATGACCGCGCCCGACGCCGTCGCCAGCACCAGCAGTTCGGGGGAGAGGCCCGGGTAGGCGCCGATCAGAGGGGCGACGATTCCGGTGGCGGCGGCCGTGGCCACCGTCGCCGAGCCGAGGCAGATGCGCAGCAGGGCGGCGACCAGCCAGGCGAGCAGCAGCGGGGGTATCGACCAGTCCACCGCGTAGTCGGAGATCAGCTTGTCGATGCCGGTCGCGGTGAGCATCGCCTTGAGACCGCCGCCGGCGCCGAGGATCAGCACGATCCCGCCGACCGGGCCGAGGCCCTTGCCCGCCATCTTCTGGAGCTGGTTCAGACCGAAGCCGGAGCGCAGACCCAGCGCGAAGAAGGCGAAGATCACCGCTGCCAGCAGGGAGATGACCGAGGAGTCGCACGCCTCGAAGATCGCGTAGGGCAGCGAGCCCTCCGCGGTGTTCGAGGTGCCCACGGTCCCGATCAGCATCAGGACGGGCGGCAGCAGCACGGTGATCAGGGCGAGCACGAAGGAGGCCGGCCGCTTGCGGTTCTCCGGCTCGGGGCTGGTCTCGGGGATGGGGCCCTTGTCCAGGTCGGGGGCCGGGCCGAACCACCGTGAGGCGAACTTCGTCAGCAGCGGTCCGCTGATCACCGCGATCGGGATGCCGATGATCAGGCCGTACATGATGGTCAGGCCGGTGTTCGCGCTGTACGCCGAGACGGCGAGGGTCGGGGAGGGGTGCGGCGGGAGCAGGCCGTGCGAGATGTAGAGGCCGGCGGCGAGAGGCAGCCCCACGTACAGCAGGTGTGTGCCGGTGCGCTTGGCGACGGCGTACACCAGCGGTACGAGCATCACGAAGCTGACGTCGAAGAGGTGTGGCATGCCGATGAGCAGGGCGGCGGCCGTGATCGCCGTCGGGATCCACTTGACCGGCCGGGCGCCGATGAAGACGGTCGCGATCCGGTCGGCGCCGCCGGAACCCAGCAGGATGCCGCCGAGGATCGTGCCGAGGCCGATGGTGGGCCCGGTGCTCTTCAGCGCGTCGCCGAAGCCGTCCTGGAAGTGGTCGACCGTGTCGCCGGGGCCGAGGCCGGCGGCGAGTCCCAGGCCGAGGGCCGAGAGGGCCAGTGCCAGGAACGGGTGGAGCTTGGCCTTGGTGATCAGCAGGATCAGGACGACGACCGCGGCGGCGCCCAGCAGGAGGTGTTGGAGGTCGGTACTCATCATCGGCTCGCGTGGGTGGCAGGGGCATCGGTGGCGCGCGACGCGCGCCCGGAGGTCCAGGCGTGCAGCAGGTCCGCGTCGGGGTCGGCGAGGTCACCGACGGTGATCAGGTCGCCTGCCCGTACCTCGCGTCCGAGGGTGGCGTGCGCGGCCAGATAGAGGGGAGCCGCGTCGGCGGGGGTGTCCTCGTCGCGGATCAGCACGGCCTGGACGCCGGTGACGTCGTGGTGGTGGCCGCCCATCTCCAGCACGGTGCCGGCGGGCAGATCACGCCGGGCCCGGCCGGCGAGCATGGCGTGGGCGCGCGGGTCGGTGCCGCCGGAGGGCCGGCCGTGGAGCACGGCGGACAGCAGCGAGACGGGCGTCTCGACACCCATGAGGTGGTACGGCAGATAGACGGCCGCGTAGCGCCCGTCCCGGCTGACCACGTGTCCCTTGCCGCGCAGCGTCTCCCAGGTGACCGGGTCGCCGGTCCGTACGACGAC
Source organism: Streptomyces sp. NBC_01012 (assembly GCF_045162755.1). Classification (NCBI taxonomy): domain Bacteria; kingdom Bacillati; phylum Actinomycetota; class Actinomycetes; order Kitasatosporales; family Streptomycetaceae; genus Streptomyces; species Streptomyces sp. NBC_01012. The sequence goes on from NZ_CP108688.1 coordinate 7,345,703, forward strand.
GAAGACGCCGCCGGCGAAGGAGGCCTCGTCCGGCAGCCGCAGCGCGCTGAACACGTCGACGGCACCGGCGCGGTGCAGCAGCCCGCCGTCCTCGCGCAGGGCGTAGACGTCGGCGAGCTCGGCGATCCGGGCGACCGGGTAGTGCAGGCGCTCGACGTCCGGCCGGAAGCCGGTGCTGGTGGCGACGACCGCCATCTCGCAGTAGTCGGCGGTGGCGCCGGTCGGCAGCGCGGTCACGGCCGCGGCGCGGGCGGCGAGCGTGGCGCGTACGTCGGAACCGAGGGTCAGCAGCCCGGCCAGTTCGGGAGCGGGGACCGTGGTGTCCAGCTGGGTGACCGAGCCGGTTGCCGGGTCGAACACGAGGTCGTACTCGCTGGACTTGCCGATCGCCACGATGTCGAGGCCGAGCAGCTCCGCCCAGGTCACGAGCGCGATGAGGTTGGCCGGCTGGTCGCCGTCGGCCGTGGTGTAGACGACGCCGTTGTCCCGGGCCAGGTCCGCGAGGTGCAGCCCGGCGACGGAGTCGACCTCCTTGCTGACCATCGCGACGTGCCGGCCGCCGGTCAGCGCCTCCCTGGCCATGGCGTAACCGTCGGCCGGACTTCCGGTCGCCTCGACCAGGATGTCCCAGGGTGCCGCGGACAGCAGCGAGCCGTCCGCGACCAGGGCGACGGCCCCGTCATCGGCGGCCCGCGCGACCTCCTCGGCGTCCGTGCAGACGGCCAGGCGCTCCGCCGGGTAACCGAGCTCGACGAGCATGCCGCGCAGCCGCTCCACGTCACGGTCGCACAGGACGGCGGGGGCCAGACGTCCGATGCGAGGCGTCTGGGCGAGCAGTGTCCGGGCGAAGCCGCCGCCGGCTCCGGACAGCGCGTAGCGCACGGTCCGGTCGCCGGTTCCGGCGAACAGGTGATGCAGGTTCATGGGCTCTCCTAGACGGGCACACGGCTCGGTTGAACGGCTCCGGCAGACGCGGTTCTCGGCCACGGCACGAGCACCACAAGGGAGCGTGTTAACAAGATGTACCAGCAGATATCGTCTGCGTAAAGTCTGTTAACATTTTTTCACACGCAGGCTGCCGGGGAACTCCACCCGGTACCGCACCCCCCAACGCAAGGAGGTCCGATGCCGACCCTCGGGGCCATCGCCGACGACTTCACCGGAGCAACCGATCTCGCCACGATGCTTGTCGCCCGGGGCCACAGGACCGTCGTGGCCGTGGGCCCCGACGCCTGCTCCGACGGCCGGGGGGAGACGGCCGTGCGTGACGCGGACGCGGTGGTGGTGGCACTCAAGTCGCGCACCGCGCCCGTGGAGGAGGCCGTCGCCACGTCACTCGCTGCCCTGCGTGCCCTGCGCGCGTCCGGCTGCGAGCGCTTCTACTTCAAGTACTGCTCCACCTTCGACTCCACCCCGCGCGGCAACATCGGCCCGGTGACCGACGCGCTCCTCGCGGAGCTGGGCGAACACCGCACGGTCGTCGTCCCCTCCTTCCCCGCGACCGGACGCACCGTCCGCGACGGCCTCCTCCTCGTCCATGGCGAGCTCCTCGAAGAGAGCCCCATGCGGCACCACCCGCTCACACCGATGCGCGACTCCCATCTCGGCCGGCTGCTCACCCCGCAGACCGGACACCCGGTCCGCCTCGTCGGGCTCGACACCGTGCGCGAGGGCAGTGACGCGCTGCGCGCCGCCCTGGACGCCCCGGAGCTCGCCGACGCCCTGGTCGTCGTGGACGCCGTGAGCGACGAGGACCTGGTGACCGTCTCGGCGGCCACCGCCGACCTCACCCTCGTCACCGGTGCGGCGGGCCTCGCCCTCGGGCTCACAGGTCCGCACGCCGAAGCCGCCCGCGCCACCCCGGCCTCCCGCCCGGGGGACCCCGGCGTCGTCCTCTCCGGGAGCGCCTCGTCCGCCACCCGCGCCCAGGTCGCCCACGCCCGCGCACACCTGCCGCACCGCAAGCTCGACCTGACCGCCCTGCGCGCCGACTTCACCGGTACGGTCGCCGGACTCGTCGCCTTCGCCCGCCGGGCCTGGGACGACGACCCGGGAAAGCCGCCCCTGATCTACGCTGTCGACGACCTGGGCGACCTCGAACAGCAGGCGCCCCAGCAGGCCACGCCCGCGTCCGAACTGGTCGAGCTGGCCCTCGCCACCTGCGCCGGCGACCTGGTCGCGGCAGGTGCGCGCCGCCTCCTCGTGGCCGGCGGCGAGACCTCGGGAGCCGTCGTCACCGCGCTCGGCATCCGCACCCTGGCCATCGGCACGCCCATCGCGCCCGGTGTGACCTGGGCGCGGGCAGAAGGCCGGGCGCAGGGCCGGGACCACGCCGTGGATCTCGCCCTGAAGTCGGGCAACTTCGGCGACACCACCATCTTCACGGAAGCCTGGAGCGCGCTGGCATGAGCGACCCCCGCACCGATCTCGCCGCCGCGGGCGCCCGGCTGGCGGCCCTCGGACTCAGCCCGGGTTCCTCCGGCAACCTCAGCGTCCGGGCCGGCGACCGCATCCTCATCACCCCCACCGGCGCCGACCTCGCCGAGATCGACCCCGACGGGCTCAGCGAGCTCGCCATCGACGGCACCCACATCGACGGACCGCGTCCGTCGAAGGAGTTCCCCCTGCACAGCGCCTTCTACCGGCGCGACGCCGGCACCCGCGCCGTCGTCCATCTGCACGCCCGACACTCCACGGCGGTCTCCTGCATCCCCCCATGGTCGCCCAGGAGCGCGATACCGCCGCTGACCCCGTACTTCGTGATGCGCGTGGGCCAGACCCCGCTCGTCCCGTACGCCCCGCCGGGCGACGCCGACCAGGCCGAGGACCTGGCCGGGCTGCCCTTCCCGCTCCGCGCCGCGCTCCTCCAGAACCACGGGCCCGTACTCGCCGGCCCCACCATGGCCAGCGCCGTGGAAGCCGCGGTGGAGCTCGAAGAGGTGTCCGCCCTGCTCCTCGCCCTGGGGGAACGGTCCCCTCGCCTGCTCACACCCGAGGAGGCGGGCGCGCTCGCGGAGAAGTACGACTCGCCGTGGGGCGACAGCTGACACCGTCCGGCGCGGCGGCGGTCCGGGTGAGGAGCGTCTCACCCGCCCGCCGCCGCTTGCTATGCAACCAGTTGCATAGAACGATCGGGGCATGGCCCTCGAACACGCGATCCTCGTATCCCTGCTGGAGCAGCCGGGTTCGGGCTATGAACTCGCCCGGAGGTTCGAGCGGTCCATCGGATACTTCTGGACCGCCACCCACCAGCAGATCTACCGCGTCCTCAAGCGCATGGAGAGCGAAGGCCTGCTGGATGTGCGCGACATCGAGCAGGAGCGCCGGCCGGACAAGAAGGAGTACTCCGTCGCCGGACCCGGGCGCACCGTCCTCTCCGGCTGGCTGCACGAACCGATCGAACCCGAGAGCCTGCGCCACGACCTCGCCGTGAAGATCCGTGGCGCGGCCTTCGACGACCCGGCCGCTCTGCTCCAGGAGGTCGAGCGGCACCACCGGGTGCACAGTGACAGGCTCGCGCACTATCTGGCCGGGGAACTCCGTGACTTCACCGGCCCCGACGCACCCGTACCGCTCGACGCGGGGCAGGAGCTCCAGCACGTCGTACTGCGCGGCGGCATCGCCTACGAGCGCATGACGGTCGCCTGGCTCGACGACGTACTCGCCACGCTCCACCGGCTCGGCTCGGCCGGCCGGCGCATCTGAACCGTACCGACCCCTCCCGCCCGTACCCCCCCGGAAGGCGTTCCACCATGGCCGACCCGCTGCTGTTCCACCCGCGTGCCTACGACCCGGCGCGCTTCGACCCCGAGACCCGCAGGCTGCTGCGCGCCACCATCGACTGGTTCGAGGACCGCGGCAAGCGCCGGATCATCGAGGACTACAGGTCACGCGCCTGGCTGGGGGAGTTCCTCGGCTTCGCCGCGAAGGAAGGCCTGTTCGCCACCTTCCTCACCCCCGCCTCCGCCGCCGGGCGCGAGGACCAGCGCTGGGACACCGCCCGGATCGCCGCGCTCAACGAGATCTTCGGGTTCTACGGACTCGACTACTGGTACGCCTGGCAGGTGACCATCCTCGGTCTCGGCCCCGTCTGGCAGAGCGACAACCAGGCCGCCCGTGACCGCGCCGCCGAACTCCTCGCCCAGGGCGAGGTGTTCGCCTTCGGCCTGTCGGAGAAGGCACACGGCGCCGACATCTACTCCACCGACATGCTGCTGACACCGGACGGCGACGGCGGGTTCCTGGCCACCGGCTCCAAGTACTACATAGGCAACGGCAACGCCGCCGGCCTCGTCTCCGTCTTCGGCAGGCGCACCGACGTCGAAGGCCCCGACGGCTACGTCTTCTTCGCGGCCGACAGCCGCCACGACGCCTACCACCTCGTGAAGAACGTCGTCGACTCCTCCAAGTACGTCAGCGAGTTCCGCCTCGACGGCTACCCGGTCGGCCCCGACGACGTCCTGCACACCGGCCGCGCCGCCTTCGACGCAGCCCTCAACACCGTCAACGTGGGCAAGTTCAACCTCTGCACGGCCTCCATCGGCATCTGCGAGCACGCGATGTACGAGGCCGTCACCCACGCGCAGAACCGCATCCTCTACGGCCGCCCCGTGACCGCCTTCCCGCATGTGCGCCGCGAGCTGGCCGACGCCTACGTCCGGCTCGTCGGCATGAAGCTGTTCAGCGACCGCGCCGTCGACTACTTCCGCTCGGCCGGACCCGACGACCGCCGGTATCTGCTGTTCAACCCGATGACGAAGATGAAGGTGACCACGGAGGGCGAGAAGGTCATCGACCTGATGTGGGACGTCATCGCGGCCAAGGGCTTCGAGAAGGACACCTACTTCGCCCAGGCGGCCGTGGAGATCCGGAGCCTGCCCAAGCTGGAGGGCACGGTCCACGTCAACCTCGCCCTCATCCTGAAGTTCCTGCGCAACCACCTGCTCGACCCGGCCGGCTACGAGCCCGTGCAGACGCGCCTGGACGCCGCCGACGACGCGTTCCTCTTCCGGCAGGGACCGGCCCGCGGTCTCGGCTCCGTACGCTTCCACGACTGGCGCCCGGCCTACGACGCCTACGCCTCCGTCCCCAACGTCGCCCGCTTCCGCGAGCAGGCCGACGCACTGTGCGACTTCGTGTCCCGGGCCGCGCCCGACGAGCGGCAGAGCCGGGACCTGGACTTCCTGCTGTCCGTCGGTCAGCTCTTCGCGCTGGTGGTCCACGGACAACTGATCCTGGAGCAGGCCGAGCTGACGGGTCTGGACGAGGACGTGCTCGACGAGCTGTTCTCCGTGCTCGTCCGTGACTTCTCCGCGCACGCCGTGGAGCTGCACGGCAAGGACTCGGCGACCACGGAACAGCAGCGGTGGGCCCTCGACGCGGTACGGCGTCCCGTCGTCGACGACGCCCGCTCGGCGCGGGTCTGGGACCGCGTCGAGGCACTGTCCGGGTCGTACGAGATGGCTCCGTAGGAGGTACGGTCCCGCCGGACCGCATCGCCTGCGCGCCAGGGGGCATATGGAAGGTCCGGCGGCCGGATCGAGCCGACCGCCGAGGAGGAGGCGATCATGGAAACGGTCTGGGCAGTTCCGGCACAGGTGGACCGCTCGCTGGGCGACGACGTGATCGGATACGGCGTCGAAGCGGAGGACGGGAGCATCGGAACCGTCATCAGACTCTCGCCGGTACCGGGATTCGGGCACCTGGTGATAGACGCGGGCGTCTGGAGATTCGGGAGAAGCGTGGTCGTGCCCGCGGGCCTGGTGACGGCTGTCGACGACAGCAGGAGGACGATCAAGGTCGGATGCACCAAGGATCAGATCAAGGACGCCCCGCGCTTCGAACGTGATCAGGACACCGGCGACCTCTACTACCTCCGGCATCTCGGCGCCTACTACGAATCCCTGACGGCCGCCCCGGAGTGAATCCGGTGCCCGGGGCGTCGCCGGATTCACCGGTGACGCCCCGACGGCTGTTCACCGGCCCGGAGTACCGACGGCGGACGGGCGCATACCGAGCATGGTGTCGGCGGCATGAAGGGCCTGCGGAACGGCCTTGGCACCGGTCAGGACACACAGGGTGCGTGAGGCGTCCTCGGTGGCCCGCGCCGTCGCGGCCGTGGAGCGGCGCGCGTCCTCGATGCGTGCGTCGGCGTAGCGGGCCAGAGCGACCCTCAGATCCTGAGGACTGGGTTTCAGCACAGCGGGTTCTCCTCTGTTCGGGGCACGTCCGATGGACGCTCCTACCCGCTCGCGAGCGGGATAGCCCCTCGCCTGCGTGTACACCACCGGTTGTCGGCCGGGACGTTCTACCGTTCACCGATGCGGTCTGTCTCCTGGTGGGTCCTGATCTCCTCGGTGTGCGCCCCGATCCTGCTCGTCGGCGGGTGGGCGGTCGCGGCATGGCTTCAGGGACCCGGTTACGACCCCGCGTCGACGACGATCAGCATCCTGGCTGCCGACGGCGCCGCCGGGTACTGGGTGATGACATCGGCCCTGGTCGCCCTCGGAGCCTGTCATGTGGTCACCGCCTGCGGCCTGCGACCCGCCGCGCCGTTCGGGCGGGTGGCGCTGGCCGGCGGCGGGATCGCGGCGATGCTGCTGGCCCTGTTCCCGGCTCCGAGCAGTGGCGGCTCATACCCCCACGGTGTGATCGTGACCGTGGGCTTCTCGCTCCTCGCGGTGTGGCCGGTGCTGGCCGTGCGACGCGGCACCCTCGTCCCGCGGACCATGTCAGGACCGGGCGCGGCCGGAATCGTGCGTGCGATGACCCCGCCGTGGGGGCTGCGGCTGCGGCCGTCCGTGGCGGCGGCCGCGCTGATGTGGCTCGGCGGCGCCTGGTTCCTGCTCGCCCTCCTCGTGTTCGACATCGCCGGCGCGGCCGAACGCGTCATCACCTTCGCGCAGTCGCTCTGGCCGCTCGTGGTGGTTCTCTCCTGCGTACGGCACCGGGAGCGGCAGGCAGCCTGAGCCACCGTCGGCCGGCCGCCCCCGGGACGGCGGGGCTACGGCTTGCGGCCCACCGCCACATAGCCGGGGCTCACGATGTCGTCCTGGCCGGGGACCGGCTCACCGAGCTCGGGGTGCCAGACCTCGGCCGCCGTGATGCCGGGCTCGACGACGTCGAGGCCGTCGAAGAAGCGGGCGAACTCGGCCCGGGTGCGGGGCGCCAGAGTGAGCGTGTTCGCCTTGTACATCTTGTCGACCGCACGGGTGGACTCCGGGTGGAAGTCGGCGGTGAGATGGGAGATCGCCACATGGCTGCCCGGCGCGAGCACCTCGGTCAGCCTCTCCACCAGCTCGTATGCGCCGTCCTCGTCGCTGACGAAGTGCAGCAGCGCGATCAGTGAGAGTCCGACAGGGCGGCTGAAGTCCAAGGTCTTGCCAGCCTGTTCGATTATGGCGTCCACATCGCCCGCGTCCGCCTGGACGTAGTCGATGGCGCCTTCCTCGGAGCCCTTCAGCAAGGCCTCGGCGTGGGCCAGGACGATCGGATCGTTGTCGCAGTAGACGATCCGCGAGTCCGGCGCCTCCCGCTGGGCGAGCTGGTGGAGATTCGGCTCGGTGGGGATCCCCGTACCGATGTCGAGGAACTGCCTGATCCCCTGGCCGGTCAGCCAGCGGGTGGCGCGGTGCATGAAGGCCCGGTTCACCTTCGCCATGACCGGAACCCCGGGCTCGACGGCGATCATCTGCCGGCCCAACGCCTCGTCCACCGGGTAGTTGTCCTTGCCCCCGAGGAACCAGTCGTACATCCGGGCGGGATGGGGCCTGCTGGTGTCGATGCGCAGGGAGGGGACAACGTTCTCCGGTCCGGACATGGCGTACTCCAGGTGTGCGTGCGCGACAGCGGTGATCAGCTTTCGAACAGAATAGGCAACGTGAGCGCCAAAAGGTGCAGTGTCGCGTCCAACTCGACCGACAGGGACGGCGGGTAGGGCCGCCGATCCCCACGGCCCGGAGAAGTACCGGCCGTCAGCCGGCGCTGTCGGGGGCCACCGCGCGCCCGGTCAGAGGGGAGATCATGCCGGCGCACAGCCCCCGGCCCGCCAGGTCCTGTGCGATGCGCGGGAGCGCGGCGACCGTGTTGGCCGGCCAGTCGTGCATGAGGATGATCTGACCGTCGGTGAGCCGCGCGTTGGCCTGCACGATCGCGTCGGTGCTCGCGCCGTTCCAGTCCTGGGAGTCGACGTCCCAGATGATCTGGGTCAGGCCGTACGAAGCCGCGGTGGCCTGCACGGTCGCGTCGGTCTCGCCGTACGGCGGGCGGAACAGTTTCGGCGTGCCCCCGCCGCCGTCGGCGATGGCCTGCTGGGTCCGGGAGATCTCCGAGTCGACCTGGTCCTGGCTCAGTCCGGTCAGATGCGGGTGGGTGTAGGTGTGGTTGCCGACCCACATGCCGGCGTCGACCTGTGCCCGCACCCGGGCCGGGTCGGCGGCGGCGTACTCGCCCTGGTTGAACATTGTGGCCCGCAGCCCGTTCTGCGTCAGGGCGGCGAGCAGGCCCGCGGTGCTGCCTGACGGGCCGTCGTCGAAGGTGAGCCCGACGTACCCGTTGCAGGCGGCGGCGCGGGATGCGGCGGCGTGGGACGGGGTGGTGTCCACGGCGACGGTGGCGGTCGCGGCCAGCGTGGCCACGGTCAGTGCGGTGATCACCGGCCGTAGGGACAGACGTGGCGTGATGCGCATGGAAGAACCCTTCTCGAGGTCTGCCGACGGCGTCAGTTTTGAACTGACCCTGTCAAGTGTCAATGGTTTCGGCAAGAATTACGAAACCGTCGGAGGTCGAAGCTAGGTGCCGTGGGGGTGATTGTCCCGCTCGGGGGCATGGTGTGCCGGCGTGGAGAGTGGGTGGGTGTCGATTCTCGGGAGAGGTGACTCGGCGTTCGCTCCCCCTCGTGCCGAAAGTTTCGGTAGCTCGGGGTGTCGAACTGAATAGCTATCGTTATTTGCCTAGAGGTATTAGGTAAATGCATAATCGAACTTGCCGGACCGGATCCGCCGGGTCAGGCGAAGGAGAGGGATGGCCATGGCGAGAGCAGGACTGACCGCTGAACGCCTCACGCTGGCCGGGGCGGACATGGCCGACGAGGTCGGCTTCGACAAGGTGACCGTCGCGGCACTCGCCCGGCAGTTCGGTGTCAAGGACGCGAGTCTCTACTCGCACCTGAAGAACTCCCAGGACCTCAGGACGAGGATCGCCCTGCTGGCCCTGGCGGAACTGGCCGACCATGTCTCCGCCGCGCTGGCAGGCAGGGCGGGCAAGGACGCACTGGAGGCGTCCGCGAACGCCTACCGCGACTACGCCAGGGAGCACCCGGGCCGCTACGCCGCCGCGCAGCTGAGGCTCGACCCGGAAGTCGCGGCCGCCAGTGCCGGCGTCAGGCATGCCCGGATGACGCGCGCGATCCTGCGTGGCTACGACCTGTCCGAACCGGACCAGACGCACGCGGTCCGGCTGCTGGGCAGCGTCTTCCACGGCTACATCACCATGGAAGCGGGCGGCAGCTTCAGCCACAGCGACCCGGGCACGGAGGAGACCTGGGTGCGTGTCCTGGACGCACTGGACGCCCTGCTGCGCAACTGGCCCGCTCCGACGGGCGGCGGAAAATGAGCACCGGCGAACTGTTGACCACCCCCCTCACCGCGGATCTCCTGCGTGGCGCCCTCGATCCGGAGCACACCGAGCGAGGTCTGCTGCCGCACCGCCTGCCCGCCCGGGCGCGCGCCCAGAACACCGACGGCCGGCTGGCGACGGCCCAGTCCCAGCCCTCCGGGGTGCGGCTGGTCCTGCGGACCCGGGCGACCGTCGTGGAGCTGGACACGCTGCCCACCAAACGGGTGTACGTGGGCGTCCCGCCCCGGCCCGACGGGGTCTACGACCTGCTGGTCGACGGCCGGCTCACGGACCGGTCCCATGTGCCGGGCGGCAACATCCTGACCATCGACATGACCACCGGATCGGCCGAGGTCACACCGGGGCCGGCGGGAACCCTCCGCTTCGACGGCCTGCCCGCCGAGCTGAAGGTCGTCGAGATCTGGCTGCCGCACAACGAGACCACCGAGCTGATCGCGCTGCGCACCGATGCGCCCGTGGAGCCCGTCCCGGCCCCGGACCGGAGGGTGTGGCTGCACCACGGCAGCTCGATCAGCCACGGTTCGGACGCCGCGAGTCCCACCACCACCTGGCCCGCACGGGCCGCCGCCATCGGCGGGGTGGAGCTGATCAACCTGGGGTTCGGCGGCGGCGCCCTGCTCGACCCGTTCACCGCCCGGGCGCTACGCGACACACCCGCGGACCTGATCAGCGTCAAGCTCGGCATCAACCTGGTCAACGCCGACCTGATGCGCCTGCGGGCGTTCACCCCGGCGGTCCACGGCTTCCTGGACACCATCCGTGAAGGCCACCCCACCACTCCGCTGCTGGTCGTCTCGCCCCTCCTGTGCCCCATCCACGAGGACACGCCGGGTCCCGCCGTACCGGACCTCAGCGGCATCGCCGAGGGGAAGCTGAGATTCCGGGCCTCGGGAGACCCCGCCGAGACCGCCGCGGGAAAGCTCACCCTCGGCGTCATCAGGGAGGAGCTCGCCCGTATCGTCGCGCAGCGGGCGGTGGGCGACCCGCACATCCGCCACCTCGACGGCCGCGAGCTCTACGGCGAGAAGGACTTCGCCGAGCTGCCGCTCCCCGACGCGCTGCACCCCGACGCCGCTGCGCACCTCCGTATCGGCGAGCGCTTCGCCGATCTGGTGCTCCGCGCCGGCTGAGCCAATCGGCTCTGCTCGGGCAGGGGCCGGTTGAGAGCGGGGAGCCGCAGGGGCATTCTTGGACAAAGGTCGCATGGATGTGTCTGTGGGCGGCCTGACCAGGCGGGAGGACGAGTGATCGGCCCGTGAGCATGGACGAGACGGAGCCCGCCGGTCCACCCGCGGGCGGGGGCGCGCCCGAAGCCGCGGGTGACGGGCGGGCCGCCGACGTGCCGTCCGACGCCTTGCGCTGCCGGATCCTGGAGCAGCTGCCGGTGATGGTGGCGTACTTCGACCGGCACGAGAGATTCGCCATGGCCAACACCGCGTCGCTCGCCATGCTCGGCAAGGACGAGGCCTCCATGATCGGACTGCGGCCGGGGGAGTCGGGGCCCGGGGTGGTCGTGCAGGGCGGCGAAGGCCTCCAGGAAGCGATCGACCGGGTGCTGCGGACCGGCCAGGGCGAGCCCTACGAGACATACCTGGTGATAGGGGACCACGAGCACGTATGGCAGGCGGCGCTCTCTCCGGTGCGGGACGCCGCAGGTGAGGTCCAGGGCGTGTCCGTCGTGACCCTCGACACCACCGAACAGTTCTGGGCGAGGAAGCGCCTGGCCGTGCTCAACAAGGCCAGCAGACGTATCGGCAGCACCCTGGATGTGGGCCGCACCGCCGAGGAGCTGGCGGAGCTCGCCATCGAGGACTTCGCGGACTTCGTCGCGGTCGACCTGCTCTCCGAGGTGCTCAGGGGCGACGAGGCGCGTTCGGTGATGAGCAGCGACTCGATCGGCTTCCACCGGGTGGCCCAGCAGTCCGTGCTCGAAGGATGTCCCGAGGCCGTCGTCCCGCTCGGCGGCATCCACGCCTACGACCGGGAATCCGAGGTGGGCCGCGCACTGGTCCACGGAGAACCGGCGCGCTTCACCGTCGACGAGGAGTCGCTGCGGCGCTGGACGGGGGGCGACCCCGCGCGGACGCGAAGCCTCCTGGACAACAAGATCCACTCGGTGCTGCTGGTCCCGCTTCAGGCCCGTGGTGTCACCCTCGGCATCGCCCTGTTCTGCCGGCACCGCACCCCCGGGGCGTTCGGCGCCGCCGATCTGCAGCTTGCCGTCGAGCTGGTGTCGCGGGCGGCCGTCTGCGTGGACAACGCACGCCGGTACACCCGCGAGCGCGCCACGGCACTCGCCCTGCAACGCAGCCTGCTGCCCCGGCGGGCGGTCCGCCAGCAGGCGGTCGAGGTCGTGGCCCGCTACCTCCCGAGCGCCAGCGGCACGGGCATCGGAGGTGACTGGTTCGACGTCATCCCGCTGTCCGGCGCCCGGGTCGCGCTCGTGGTCGGCGACGTCGTCGGCCACGGATTGCACGCCTCGGCCACCATGGGCAGACTCCGCACCGCCGTACGGACGCTCGCCGATGTCGACCTCGCTCCCGTGGAGCTGCTCACCCAGCTCGACGACCTGGTGCTCACGCTGGACCGGGAGCAGCCGGCGGACAGCGCCGACGGCGGGCAGGTCGCCGGCGCGACCTGCCTCTACGCCGTCTACGACCCGGCGACAGGCCACCTCATGATGGCCAGGGCGGGCCACCCCGAGCCGATGCTGACCCGGCCCGACGGCACCGTCAGCCAGCTGGAGCTGCCCACCGGGCCGCCGCTCGGAGTGGGCGGCCTGACCTTCGAGGGGGCCGAGTACCAGCTGCCCGAGGGCAGCAGGCTCGCCCTGTACACGGACGGTCTGATCGAGACGGCGGGCCGCGACGTCGACACCGCGCTGGCCGAGCTCCGTGAGGTGCTCGGCCGTCCCGCCCTCTCCCTCGAACAGACCTGCGACGCGGTCATGGACGCGCTGGTTCCCGAGCAGCCGGAGGACGACATCGCCCTGCTGCTGGCCCGCACCCGGCGCCTCGACGCCGGCCACTACGCCGCGTGGGAGTTCCCCGCCGATCCGGCCATCGTCTCCAACGCCCGTGAGCGGGCCGCCGTACAGCTCGCCGCATGGGGTCTGGACGACGCGGTGTTCACCACCGAGCTGGTGGTCAGCGAGCTGGTCACCAACGCCATCCGTTACGGGGGCGACCCCATCCGGCTCCGTCTCATCCGGGACACCGCGCTGATCTGCGAGGTCTTCGACGGCAGCAGCACCGCCCCCCATCTGCGCCGCGCCCGTATCTATGACGAGGGCGGACGCGGCCTCCTGCTCGTCGCGAGTCTCACCGAGCGCTGGGGCACCCGCTACACCAGTACGGGCAAGACCATCTGGGCCGAACAGCCGCTGCCGGACACCGAGGACGACCTGGTCTGAGGTCGGGGGGCGGGGCCTTCGACCGTTTTTTTATCAGGCCGCCGGGGCCGGGTAGGTCGGATACTCGACCCCCGAGACGTGCTGGACGACCCGGACGACCTGGGACGAGTAGCCGAACTCGTTGTCGTACCAGAGGTAGAGGATCGCGTTGTCCCCCTCGACCTTGGTGGCTCCGGCATCGACGATCGAGGCGTGGCGCGAGCCGATGAAGTCGCTCGACACCGCGTCGGGGGCGGTGATGAAGTCGATCTGGCGCCTGAGCGGCGAGGTCAGGGACACATCGCGGAGATGTTCGAGCACCTCGTCGCGGTCGGTGGCCCGCGCGAGCTGAAGGTTCAGGATCGCGATCGAGACGTCCGGCACCGGGACCCGGATGGAGCTGCCGGTGATCTTCGCGTCGAGGTCGGGAAGCGCCTTGGCGACGGCGGAAGCGGCGCCCGTCTCGGTGATGACCATGTTGAGCGCCGCCGAGCGGCCCCGTCGGTCCGAGTTGTGGTAATTGTCCAGCAGGTTCTGGTCGTTGGTGAACGAGTGGACCGTCTCCACATGGCCGCGCAGCACGCCGTACTCGTCCGCCATCGCCTTCAGCGGCGGGACGATCGCGTTGGTGGTGCAGGAGGCGCAGGAGATGATCTGCTCGTCCGGCTTGATCATGTCGTGGTTGACACCGTGCACGATGTTGGGGACATCGCCCTTGCCCGGCGCGGTCAGGACGACCTTCGCGATGCCGGGGCGCAGATGCCGGGACAGGCCCTCGCGGTCGCGCCAGCGGCCGGTGTTGTCGATGAGGATGGCGTCCTTGATGCCGTGCGCCGTGTAGTCCACCGACGTCGGGTCGTCGGAGTAGATCACCTGGATCTCGTTGCCGTTGGCGATGATCCTGTCGTTCGCCTCGTCGACGGTGATCGTGCCCTGGAACTGGCCGTGGATGGAGTCACGGCGCAGCAGGGAGGCGCGCTTCACCAGGTCCTGTCCCGCGCTGCGGCGCACGACGACGGCGCGCAGCCGCAGGCCGTTCCCCGAACCGGTCTTCTCGATCAGCAGACGGGCGAGGAGGCGGCCGATGCGGCCGAATCCGTAGAGGACCACGTCACGCGCCTCGCGGCGGTCCGTCTTGTTGGCGCCCGTCGCGCCGGCCACCGCCTCGGCGGTGAAGTCGGCCACCGACAGGCCGCGTCCGTCGGTCCGGTACGTCGCGGCGAGCATGCCGAGATCGATCTGCGACGGGCCGAGGTCGAGCGCCGTGAGGGCGTGCAGGAAGGGCAGCGTCTCGGTGACCGAGAGCTCCTCGCCGGCTATCTGCCGGGCGAACCGGTGGGTCTTGAGGATGCTGACCACCGACTTGTTCACCAGGGAGCGGCTGTGGAGCAGGATCGTGACGTCCCGCTCCCGGTGCAGCTTCCCGATGATCGGGATCATCGACTCCGCGATCTCCTCACGGGTCTTCCAACGGGTGAACGTGTCCTCGGTGGCAGTCACAAGTCCATCTTTCGAGCTAGGCGGTGCTCATATGTTAACCATGCCGCGCCCGAGGCCTGAGATCGGCCCGGGCGCGGCATCGTGGCACCTGCGCTCGGGGCTACCGCGCCGCCTCTACCGCGCGGCGGCCGAGGCCCGGTCGACGGCGGACGCCTGAGCGGCCCACCACCGGGGGCGCTCACCAGGGGAGCGGCCCCGAGGCGTCGAAGTAGCCCCCGGTCGGTCCGTCCTGTCCCACCTGCGCCATACGGACGATGATCCCGGCCCCTTCCTCGACGGTCTGCGTGCCCCGGTGCCCGTTGAGGTCGGTGGCGGTGAAGCCGGGCTCCACCGCATTGATCCGGATGCCGGGGAAGGCCTTCGCGTACTGCACGGTGATCATGTTGAGCGCGGTCTTGGAGGCCGGGTAGGCGACACCGGGGTACGCGTGGGTGGGTGTGTCCGGTGCGCTCACCATGGTCAGCGAGGCCAGGCCGCTGCTCACGTTGACCACCACCGGCGCGGCGGACCGGAGCAGCAGCGGCAGGAACGCGTGGGTGACACGCACCGGGCCGTAGACGTTCGTCTCGAACAGCGGCCGCAGGGTGTCCACGGTCGTGTCCCCGGCGCCGACGACCGTCCCCTCGACCCCGGCGTTGTTGATCAGTACGTCGAGCCCGCCGTCGGCCTCGACGCTCTTCGCCGCCTCGGCGACGGACGTCTCGTCGGTGACGTCGATGTGGACCAGGCGTGCGCCCAGCCGTTCGGCGGCCTGCCGCCCCCGCTCGGCGTCCCGGCTGCCGACGTACACGGTGTGTCCCGCCTCGATGAGCCTGCGGGCGGTCTCGAAGCCGAGACCCTTGTTCGCTCCTGTGATCAGTGTGGTGGTCATGGACCCAGACTCGCGCCGCACGGCGGGCCCGGCCAGTCGCCTGCTTTTCCTGGGACCACCGGTACCAGGACGGGCGCGGGCCGGCCGTGCACACTGGGGACATGGCGACGGCGGAATTCGGCAAGGCGGTGCGCCGCCGGCGCGACAGGGTGGCACCCGGCGACGCGGGGCTGCCCGCCGGCGGGCGACGGCGTGCGGTCGGTCTGCGCCGTGAGGAGCTGGCGCTGCTGGCCGGGATCTCCGTCGACTACGTCACCCGCCTCGAACAGGGCCGGGCCTCCCACCCCTCGGCGCAGGTCGTCGAGGCCCTGGCCGGAGCGCTGCGGATGCCGGGGGAGGAACGCACCCAGCTGTTCCAGCTGGCAGGTCTCGCCCCACCAGGCCCTGACACGGTGCCCGCGTACATCCCGCCGAGCGTGCACCGGATGCTGGACAGGCTGGCCGGGACCCCGGTCGCGGTGTACGACGCGACCTGGACCCTGCTGCTGGCCAACCCGCCGTACACGGCGCTGATGGGCGACCCCTCGCAGTGGCGCGGCAACGCGCGCAACGCGGTGTGGCGCAATCTCGTCGGCCCGCCCGGCCGCGCCCGGTACACCCCGGAGGCCCGTGCGCGTTTCGAGGCCGCCCTGGTCTCGGACCTGCGCACGGCCGCCGTCCGCTATCCGGCCGACGAGCGGCTGAAGCAGCTGGTCGATGATCTGCGCGCGCACAGCGCCCGGTTCGCCGGACTGTGGGATTCCGGAGCGTCGGGGCGGCACGAGGCGGCGCGCAAGACCATCGACCACCCGGACGCGGGACCCGTCACCCTGGACTGCGACGTCCTCACGGTGGCGGGCAGCGACCTGCGCATCATGCTCTACACCGCCGAACCCGGCACCGGGGACGCCGGACGCCTCGCGGAGATCACGGCGCCGGCAGCGGTCCGTTGACCGCCCGGTCCCGTTCGAGATGGCTGTGGACACGCCGCAGCAGGGCGGCGAACAGCTCACGCTCCTCGCGGGTCAGCGGGGTGAGGAGGTCCGCCTCGGTCGCGGACACCTCGGTGTTGAGCCGCGCCAGCGCGTACCGGCCCGCCGGCGTGAGGGTGACCTCGATGCGCCGGCGGTCCGAGGTGTCGCGGGCGCACACGACGTAGCCTGCCGTGTCCAGGTCGGTGACGGTCCTGGTCAGATCGCTCTGGTTCATGTCGAGACGCGAGGCCAGATCGCCCTTGGACAGCCGGCCGGCGTCGTCCAGCATGGCCAGGATGGTCAGGTGCCACAGCCGTAGCCCATGAGCCGTCAGGGTGTCGGTGAGCCTGCGCCGTGCGGCCTTGCCCGTCGCGTACATGAGATAGGCGTTGAGGCTCAGCACACTCGACGGCGTCATGCCCGCGGCACGGGGGGCGGGTTCCGCACCCGGAGAGCTCGGCTGCTGCATGGTTCTTCCTATCGTGGCGACGGCCGGGAGGAACCGCGAGATCAGGGCCGGCCGGTGAGGTAGCCGCCCATCGAGGTGAAGTACTCGGTGGCGGGCAGCTCCTGGCCGTCCTCCGTGCGCACCCGGGTGATGGCCAGACCGTGGTTGCGGCCGGTCCTGGCGTCCGCACCGGCGACGATCACCACGCCTTCGCCCTCGCGGTAGAAGATCCTTCCCGGGGTGCCGCCGTAACGGCCCTCCGAGACGACCGCCGTCACGATCTCCAGACGCCTGCCCTTGTGGTAGGTGAACGCGCTGGGATACGGGGCGGACTGCGCGCGCACGAGACGCCCCAGGTCCTCGGCCGGCCAGTTCCAGTCGACGCGGATGTCCTCGGCGGCCCGCTTGTGGAAGAAGGTGGCCTGAGAGCGGTCCTGCCGGGTGAAGTCCGTGCGCCCCGACGCGATCAGGTCGAGCGCCTCCGTGGTCACCGGGGCGATGAGGTCGACGGTCTTGTGGAACAGGTCCGTGGCCGTGTCGGTGGGGCCGACCTCCACGGCGCGCTGCACCACGATGTCGCCCGCGTCGAGTTCGGCGTCCATCATGTGCGCGGTGACGCCCACCTCACGCTCGCCGTTGATCAGCGCCCAGATCAGCGGCGAGAAGCCGGCGTACTTCGGGAGCAGCGAATCGTGCACGTTCAGCGTGCCGTGCGGCGGGAGTCCGTAGATGTGCGGGGGGATCCACGTACGCCAGTTGTTGGCCACGATGATGTCCGGTTCCGCCTCCTTGAGACGGGCGAACAGCTCCTCGTCGTCGGGCCGGTTGCGGATCAGGACGGGTACGCCGTTCTCCTCGGCGAGGTCGGCGACCGAATCGCTCCAGATCTTCTCGTAGGCGTGCTCGCTCCTGGGGTGCGTCACGACCGCCACCACCTCGTGGTCGGAGTCCAGAAGAGCACGCAGGGTCCGGTGCCCCCACGTCTGATAGCCGAACATGACGACCCGCACGAGTTCCTCCTCGGAACGACAACAAGATGCTTAGTTAAGCAAGCCTAACCTAAGTGCGCAATGCCTGTCACCGCAAGGCGAGTTGATGCCCTCCAGTCCCGCCCGTGTCCGATTTGCCCTGTCGACAGCGCGCGAAGATGAGGTTAGCTTTACCTAAGTTCCGCCTCGGCTGCCGCTCAGCCGGTGTGTTCTGTTCCGCTTTTCCCCACGTCCGCCAAGCGGCTGTCCCGCACGATTGGGAGTGACATGTCACAGGCTTCACCCGACGACGCACCACCGGTGCACGACCTCATAGGAATCGGCTTCGGGCCGTCCAACGTGGCCATGGCGATAGCGCTCACCGAGCGCAACTCGCGCGTCGGCAGGCAGCAGGCCGTCACCGCTCACTTCTTCGAGAGCCAGCCGCGCTTCGGCTGGCATCGCGGGATGCTGATCGACGACGCCACGATGCAGGTGTCCTTCCTCAAGGACCTGGTGACGCTGCGCAACCCGTCGAGTGAATTCAGCTTCCTCTGTTATCTGCAGAGCCAGGGGCGCCTGATCGACTTCGTGAACGGCAAGAGCCTCTTCCCGCTGCGGGTCGAGTTCCACGCCTACTTCGAGTGGGCCGCCGCACAGGTCGACGACATGGTGTCCTACGGGCACGAGGTCATCGACGTCCGTCCCGTCGAGGTCGACGGCGTCGTGGAGTACGTGGACGTGACGTCCCGTTCGGGCTCGGACGTGGTGGTCCACCGGGCGCGCAACCTGGTGATCGGCACCGGCCTTCGGCCGCAGATGCCCGAGGGTGTCAAGCGTTCGGAGCGGATCTGGCACACCTCCGACCTGCTGGCCCGGGTGGACGGCCTGGAGAGCGCCCAGCCGAAGCCCACCCGCTTCGTCGTGGTCGGGGCCGGTCAGAGCGCCGCCGAGAACGTGGCGTATCTGCACCGCCGCTTCCCGGACGCCGAGGTCTGCGCGGTCTTCTCCCGTTACGGCTACAGCCCCGCCGACGACAGCGGTTTCGCCAACCGGATCTTCGACCCGGACGCGGTCGACGCGTACTTCACGGCCCCCGACGAGACCAAACGACGGCTGATGGACTATCACGGCAACACCAACTACGCCGTGGTGGACATCGATCTCATCGACGACCTCTACCGCACCGCGTACCAGGAGAAGGTCCTGGGGACCGAGCGGCTGCGGTTCCTCAACGTCTCCAGGGTGACCGACGCGGTCGAGACACCGGACACGGTCCGCACCACGGTGGAGTCACTGGTCACGGGCGAGCGGACGACGCTGGACGCCGATGTGGTCGTCTACGCCACCGGCTATCTGCCCCCCGACGCCCTCGGTCTCCTCGGCGACGTCGCCGAGCACTGCCGACGCGACGACCAGGGACGGGTCCGCGTCGAGCGCGACTACCGGGTGGCCGCCGACCCCGCGCTCCGGTGCGGCATCTATCTTCAGGGCGGTACGGAGCACACCCACGGCATCACGTCGTCCCTGCTGTCGAACACCGCGATCAGGGTCGGGGAGATCCTCGAATCGGTCGTGGAACGCGGGCAGAAGGAGGCGCCGGGCCGGCCGCACGACACGGTCGACGGGGTCGGCGCCCCCCTCTGAGCCCCAGGACCCGCTCAGCGCCCCAGGACCCGCTCAGCGGCGGTACCCGGTCCGTCCGCCGGGTGCCGCCGCTGAGCGCCGGGTGCGGGTCAGGGTCAGCCGGGGATCCGCCGACGGCCGCTCCTGGCCGCGGCCACCAGTTCGGGCAGGGTGGCCAGCTTGACCCGGGGCCGGCCCTCCCGGCGTCCCCTGGCCAGCTCAGCACGCTCGATCCCCGCCAGACCGCGGGCGTCCACGATCCGCCGGTTACGTTGCCGCGCGAGGCGGGCGAACGCCTTCGCGCCGTGCTCCGGCGTGGGCAGCGCCCCGGCTACGGCGTCGTCCAGCAGGGTGCCCACGGTCTCCGCGGCGCAGGTCCGGTTGGCTCCGATACCACCCGACGGGCCGCGCTTGATCCAGCCCACGACATACGTCCCCGGGAGGCCCGCCACCCGGCCGCCCTCGTGGGGAACGGTGCCCGTCGCCTCGTCGAACGGCAGCCCGCCGAGCGGCAGTCCACGCTGACCGACGGCCCGCAGCAGCAGCCCGGCCGGGATCTCCGCGCCCTCGTCGCCGCCGGTGACCCGGACGGCGCGGACACCATCACCGCCGTCACCGAGCGCCTCGACGGGCGCGGAGTGGAAGCGGAACACGATGCGCCGTCCCGCGGGCGGCGGGCGCGACCAGTCCACCTCCTCGCGGGCGACATCCGCCAGCAGGGCAGCCCTGTCGCCCGGCTCAGCGGCGTCGATCGCCGCACCGGTCCTCGGGTCGTGCGCGTCGACCACCAGCTCCACACCGGGCAGGTGCTTGAGCGCGAGCAGCTCCGACCTGGTGTACGACGCGTCCTCGGGCCCCCGCCGCCCCAGCAGCACCACCTCGCGCACCGAGCCGGAGCGCAGGGCGTCCAGCGCGTGGCCGGCGATGTCGCCCGCGGCCAGCGCGTCGGGGTCCGAGACCAGGATCCGTGCCGCGTCGACGGCCACATTTCCGTTGCCGACCACGACGGCCCGCTCGCCGGACAGGTCCACCGCGTCCGGAGCGACCTCGGGGTGGGCGTTGTACCAGGAGACGAACGTCGTCGCGCAGAGGCTGCCCGGCAGGTCCTCGCCCGGAATCCCGAGCCGGCGGCCGGCCGGCGCGCCCACCGCGTAGATCACCGCGTCATGATGCGCGGCGAGCTCCTGCGGGGTGACGTCCCGGCCCACCTCGAGGCCCAGATGCATGCGCACCCGAGGATGGGTGTGGAATCTGGCGAAGGTCTCGCCGGCCTTCTTCGTCGACAGATGGTCGGGCGCCACCCCGTAGCGGATGAGCCCGCCCGCGACGGGCAGCCGGTCGATCAGCGTCACCTCCGCGCCGGTGTGCAGGAGCAGGTCCTCGGCCGCGTACATCCCCGCGGGTCCGGTGCCCACCACCGCGACCCGCAGCGGTGCGAAGTCCGACGGCAGGCTGCGCTCGAAGGCCGGCTCCCCCCACCGGTGGAAGTTCGGCCCCTCGGCGGCCCGCGCCGGCTCCCGGTCCGCGAAGTACGCGGCGTTGAGCGGGCCGTACTCCCGCTGCGGGGCGGGGAGGCTGTCCACCGGGAAGACCGCGTCCACCGGGCAGGCGTCGGCGCAGGCACCACAGTCGATGCAGGACTTCGGGTCGATGTACAGCATCTCCGTCCGCCCGAAGTCGGGTTCGTCCGGCGTCGGGTGGATGCAGTTGACGGGGCACACCGAGATGCAGGTGGCATCGCCGCAGCACGTCTGGGTGATGGCGTAGGTCATGTCGTCCGCTCAGATCAGATGGGCACGCTTGTAGAACACCAGGGCGGGCTTGGTGAGCAGGCGGGCCGAGGCCAGGAACTCCATGAGGCCCGAACAGCTGGAACGCATCATCGACTTGTGGTGCTCGTTCGCCCGTGCCTCGCCGATGGCGCGCTCCGCGTCGAGCCCGGCGTTGGCGTAGACGCCCTTGTTCACCATGCTGGTGACGATCACGTACGACGCGATGGCGATGACGAGTGCGTTGATCCGCCGCCGCACCGGACCCGCACCGCTGAGGTGCCTGCGGGTCTCCGCGCGGGCGAACTTCATGTGCCGGGACTCCTCGACGACATGGATGTTGTTGATGGTGCGGACGAAGGGCACGACCCGCTCGTCCCGCATCCAGTCGCGCTGCATGACGTCGAGGACCTCCTCGGCCACGAGGATCGCCGCGTACGCCGCCTCGCCGAACGCGAGTGTCTTGAAGGCCCGCCCCAGCTCCACCGCGAGCCGGTGCGGGCGGTAGGGCGGGGCACCCAGCTTCTGCGCCCCCCGGGCGAACATGATCGAGTGCCGGCACTCCTCGGCTATCTCGGTCAGTGCCCACTGCACGTCGGCGCTCGTGGGGTCCTTCGCGTAGACGTCGCGCAGGACCATCTGCTGGAGGATCATCTCGAACCAGATGCCCGTGCTGGCCACCGAAGCGGCCTCCTGGCGCGTGAGTTCCTTGCGCTGCTGCTCGCTCAGCTCGCCCCAGTACGCGGTGCCGTACAGGGTGCTCCACTCGGGGCTGGCGCCGTGGAAGTCCTTGTCCAGAGGGGTGTCCCAGTCGACCTCCGTGGCGGGGTCGTACGCCAGTTTGGCGGCCGATTCGAGCAGGCGCCGGGTGAGGTGGTCCTCGGGCGGCCCGTCCTCGGTATTCGGTCGAACGGTGCTGCTTGCCATGGTGCGGCTCCTCGGCTCGTCAGTGATGTCCCTGGTGCGCTCGCCTGACATGTCGGTGACGAGGCGTCATGCACCGTCGTCCCGCTTATTAGACGGAAGGTATAGCAAGGAGGCCGTGGAGCCTACCCCCCGGTAGGAAATGTGTGTGCATCCGCGCGACATCTCCTCGCACGCACCCCTGTGTTCGTCATGTCGAACATCGTTCGCAATTTCAGCGAGAGTCATTGACGCCGTCTTTTCCCGGGCCTACGGTCCCGTCCGAAGTGGCGGGCAGGCGTCGAGATTTCGAACGCGCCGCCCTTCCCGCACGCGTCCCCGCACCTCACTGACGAGCCGAGACGAGCCGCCCATGCGACCACCTCTCCTCAGCCGGCGCCGAGCCCTCGTGGGTGGTGCCGGCGCCCTCGCAGCCGCCGGAGCGCTGGGCTCCCTGTCCGGCTGCGCCGCGCCCGCCACCGCCGCGGGTCCTGGACAGACCCTGCTGCGGTACTGGCATCTGTTCGGCGGCGGCGACGGCGTCAACATGCAGGGAATGCTGGACGACTTCCGGGCCGGACACCCGGAGATCGCGCTGGAGGCCTCGACCCTGCAGTGGGGCGCCCCGTACTACACCAAGCTCGGGATGGCCGGCGCCGGCGGACGGGCGCCCGAGCTCGCAGCCCTGCATCTCGCCCGGCTCGCTGGCTTCGCACCCGGCAGGCTCCTCGACCCGTTCGACCTCGACCTGCTGGCCCAACACGGCATACGGGAGGAGGACTTCCCGCCGGACATCTGGAGCCGTGGCCGGGTGGGAGGCCGGCAGTACGCCGTCCCGCTCGACACCCACCCCTTCGTCCTCTACTACCAGACCGAGGTCTGCGAGAAGGCCGGACTCATGTCGGGCGGCCGGCTCAAACCGATCAGCGGGGCGGAGGACTTCGCCGACGCGCTGCGTGCCGCGAAGAAGGCGACCGGGCAGCCAGGCCTGGTGACCGAGACGCTCGGACCCGACTGCATCACCCCCTGGCGTCTGTTCTCCACCTTCTACGCGCAGACCGGCGGCAAGGTCCTCTCGGCCGACGGCAAGCGCCTCGCGCTCGACGACGCCAAGGCGCTGCGGGTCCTGGAGTACCTGGCCCGGCTGATCGAGGACGGGCTGATGGTGCGCCGCGTCGACTACGCGGGATCCATCGGCGTCTTCAACGGAGGCAAGACCGCCTTCCACCTCAACGGCGAATGGGAGATCTCCACCTTCAGGGCCACCGGGCTCCCGTTCTCCATGGCCCGCATACCCGCGCTCTTCGGGACCGCGGCCACCCAGGCCGACTGCCACGCCTTCGTCCTGCCGCACCGCAGCGACCGCGGGGGCGCCCCGAACGAGGCGGCCCACACCCTCGTCGCCTGGATGCTCAAACACTCGGTGGCCTGGGCCGAGGGCGGCCATGTGCCCGCCTATCTGCCGGTGCTCGACGACCCGGCCTACCTCGCCCTGAAACCGCAGTCCGAATACCGCACCGTGATCGACGACGTGGCGCTCGACGAGCCCGCGTGGTTCGCGGGCTCCGCCTCCCGGCTGTGGATCGAGCTCGGCGCCGTGTTCTCCGGGGTCCTCACCGGCTCCCGGAGCCCGCGCAACGCCGTGACCGAGGCCAGGGCCCGGCTGCGGGAACTCCTCGACACCCGCAACCCCCTCCCGGGAGCCGCGACATGACCTCCACCACCGCGGCGCCGCCGCCCTCCGTGGCGAAGCCCGACCGGGGTGCGGCCGGGCGTCCCTCCCGGACCGTGCGCAGGAAGTGGACCGAACACGGCCTGGTGTTCATCGCCCCCTTCCTCCTCGTGTACGCGGGATTCCTGGTCTGGCCGCTGATATCCGGCCTTGGCACGAGCCTCACCAGCGAGAACATCACCGGCACCGGAGGCGAGTTCACCGGCCTCGACAACTACGCCGAGGCGGTACGCGACCCCGCCGTCTGGTCCTCGCTGTGGAACACCGTCTGGTTCACGGTCCTGTCCACCGTCCCGCTCGTCGTGGTCGGCCTCGTACTGGCGCTGCTCGCCCACCAGCTGCGGGTGGTGCAGTGGCTGTGGCGGCTCAGCTGGTTCGCGCCCTTCCTGCTGCCGTCCGGGGTCGTCTGCCTGCTGTTCATGAACATGATCCTGCCGTCCGGCTTCGGCCTCGCCGATCAGCTGCTCGCCACCGTCGGGCTGACGCCGGAGATCGGCTGGCTGACCGACGAGCGGTACGCCATGCTCAGCATCGTGGCGACCACCGTCTGGTGGACGGTCGGCTTCAACTTCCTGCTCTACCTCGCGGCTCTCCAGGCCATCCCCGCGCATCTGTACGAGGCCGCCGAACTCGACGGCGCCGGCGCGGGCAAGCGGCTCCTGCACATCACCCTGCCGATGCTCCGCCGCACCACAGGACTGGTCGTGGTCCTCCAGGTGCTGGCCTCGCTGAAGATCTTCGACCAGGTGTACATCATGACCGGCGGCGGCCCCGACGACTCCACCCGGCCGATTCTCCAGTACGTCTACCAGCAGGGCTTCACGGGCTACCGCATCGGCTACGCCTCGGCCGTCTCGTACATCTTCTTCGCCCTGATCCTGACCGTCTCCCTGGTGCAGCCGCTGCTGTCCCGGCGCCGAGCTGAGGAGGCCGCGAAGTGAGCGGTTCCGCCACCGTCACCACCAGCCCCGCCGCACCGCCCGAGCGGGCCGCGGACACCGGGGGCCGTCGGCCGCGCTGGACGCGCGGCAGGATCGTCCTGCTCGTCGTCGCCCTGCTCCTCACCGCGGCCTGGCTCCTGCCGCTCGCCTGGGCGGTCGCCACCTCCCTGAAGCCGGAGGGCGACACCACGAGGACACCGCTCTCCTGGATCGGCTCACGCGTCACCTTCGAGGCGTACAGCAAGGTCTGGGAGTCGGGCGACCTGATGGTCTGGCTCATGAACTCGGCGTACATCTCCGTGATGACCACCCTGCTGACCGTCGTGACGTGCGCGATGGCCGCGTACGGATTCACCCGCACCGACTTCCGTGGCCGGCGGCTGCTCTACGGTCTGGTGCTCGCCGGGATCATGGTGCCCCCGCAGGTGCTCATCGCGCCCCTGTTCCGCGAGATGGTCCAGCTCGGCCTGGTCGACACCTACTGGGGCGTGATCCTGCCCCAGGTCGCCGTGCCCGCCATGGTGTTCATCCTGGTGAAGTTCTTCGAAGGCGTACCACGGGAACTGGAGGAGGCGGCCTTCGTCGACGGCGCCGGCCGCTGGAGGGTGTTCTGGACGATCGTCATACCGCTGTCCAGGCCCGTGCTGGCGGCCGTGGCGATCTTCACCTTCATCTCGACGTGGAACAACTTCCTGTGGCCGTTCCTCGTGACCACCGACCCGGGCGGTATGACCCTGCCCGTCGGCCTCGTCAGCGTCCAGTCGACCTTCGGGGTGCGGTACGCCCAGATCATGGCCTCGCTCGTGATCGCCGGCACACCGCTCCTGATCGTCTTCGCGTTCTTCCAGCGACAGATCGTGCGCGGCATCGCGCACACCGGTCTCGCCGGCCAGTAGCGGCCACGGCACACCTGACGGCCCGTACGGACGGCGCGACCGCCCGTACGGGCCGTCAGGCGATCTCCGCGCCCCGCGCGAGCAGCAGCGCCACATCCGCCGCCGCCACCGCGACCGTCCCCGCGAGCGCCGCCTTGCGCCAGGTCCTGAGCCGCCGTGGACCGGCGCAGGCCGTGGCGGCTGCCACGGCGCAGAGAGCGACCCCGGAGAGGACCGCGACTCCCCGTCCACCCGGGGACCCCGTGGGCCCCAGCACCAGCACCGCGGTGGCCGCCACCAACGGGAAGGGCAGCAGCAGCCTGGTGCGGGCGGGCCCCAGCCGCTGGGGCAGCCCGCGCACCCCCGCCCGCAGATCCTCCTCGATGTCCGCCACCACGTCGCCCAGATGGGCGGCGACGCCCAGCAGCGCACCCGCGGCCACCGCCCACCACGCGGGCCAGGGACCACCCGGCAGGCTCAGGGCGACCAGGCAGGGGAGGCACCCGAAGCCGATCACGTACGGCAGCCAGGACACCACGGTCTCCTTCAGCCTCAGGTTGTACGCCCACGCCGCCGCGACCCCCGTCAGATGCGCCGCACCCGCGGCGGCACCGCACGCGAGCGACAGCACCGCGCACAGGGCGAGCGCGGTGAACGCCGCGCCCCACACCGTGCGCAGGCCCACCGCCCCCCGGGTCAGGGGCTTTCCCCTACGCCCGGCCCTGGTGTCACGGCGGGCGTCGAAGGCGTCGTTGCACCAGCCGACGGAGAGCTGACCGGTGAACACGGCCGCGCCGATCAGCGCCCAACGGCCGGCCCCCGTACCCGAGCTGACAGCCAGTGAGGTCACGAGCACGGTCACCGCCACGACCGGACCCGGATGGCAGGACAGCGCGAGCCCCGCCGCCGCGCGGCACTGTCGCGCGGTGGGGGCGTACGCCGGCCGGTCCGTGGTGTCCACGAGGTGATCGTAGGGACATCCGGGGTGCGGGAACACAGAAGCCGCGTGTCGTATCTGCGGTGATTCACCACGCTCTGTGGGCAGGATGGGGAGCATGACCTTTCCGAAGCGGTGGCCAGGGTGACCCGGATCGCGGCCGTACACGGAGTCCTGCCACCCCACCGTCACACCCAGGGCGACGTCACCGACATGGTGGCGCGCACCTGCCTGCCGGCCGGGGCCGACCGTCGTGTGCTGGACCGGATCCACGCGAACGCGGGCGTGCGCACCCGGAACACGGTGCTGCCCCTGGAGCGCTACGGCGAACTGGACGGCTTCGGCGCGGCGAACGACGTGTTCATCGACTCGGCCGTCGGCCTCGGCGCCGAAGCCGTCCGCGGCGCCCTGCGCAAGGCCGGGCTGCGCCCCGAGGACGTGGACCTGCTGATGTTCACCTCGGTCACCGGCATCGCCGCCCCCTCCGTCGACGCGCGGCTGGTCGGGCGTCTCGGCCTGCGCCCCGACGTGAAACGGCTCCCGGTCTTCGGGCTCGGCTGCGTCGCCGGAGCCGCCGGGCTGGCGCGGCTCCACGACTACCTGCTCGGCAGGCCGGGACAGGTGGCCGTGCTGCTCTCCGTGGAGCTCTGCTCCCTGACCTTCCAGCGCGACGACGACAGCGCCGCCAACCTGGTCGCCACCGCCCTGTTCGGCGACGGCGCGGCGGCCGCCGTACTCGTCGGCGGCGACCACCCCGCACCGCCGGACGGGCCCGAGGTGGTGGACACCCGCAGCCGGCTCTACCCGGACACCGGACATGTCATGGGCTGGGACATCGGAAGCTCCGGCTTCGCCGTGGTCCTCGACCCGGCCGTCCCCGACGTCGTACGCCGGTACCTCGCCGAGGACGTCGCAGGCTTCCTGGCAGAACACGGGCTGAAACCCAAGGACATCGCCCGCTGGGTGAGCCACCCCGGAGGCCCCAAGGTCCTGGAAGCCGTCAGCGATGTCCTGTCCCTGCCCGAAGGAGCCCTGGACGTCACCTGGCGCTCGCTCGCCGAGGTCGGCAACCTGTCCTCGTCCTCGGTCCTGCACGTCCTGCGGGACACGCTGGAGCAGCCGAAGCCCGAGCCGGGAACCCCCGGTCTGCTGCTGGCCATGGGACCGGGCTTCTGCTGCGAACTCGTGCTGCTGCGCTGGTAGTCCGGAGGAACACATGATCTGGTACACGGCCCTCGTGCTCGCCGTCGCCGCCGAGCGACTGGCCGAACTCGTCCTGGCGCTGCGCAACGCCCGCTGGAGCCTCGCCCGGGGCGGCACCGAGGCCGGCCGCGGGCACTACCCGGTGATGGTGGCCCTGCACACCGGGCTGCTCGTCGCGTGTCTCGCCGAGGTGTGGCTGGCCGGCCGCCCCTTCGTGCCACGGTCCGGCTGGGCCATGGTGGCGGTGGTGGCCGCCGCACAAGGACTGCGCTGGTGGTGCGTCCACACCCTGGGGCACCGCTGGAACACCCGGGTCATCATCGTACCCGGACTGCCCCCGGTGACCGGCGGGCCCTACCGCTGGCTGCGCCACCCGAACTACGTCGCGGTCGCCGCCGAAGGCGCCGCCCTGCCGCTGGTCCACGGCGCCTGGGTGACCGCCGTGCTGTTCACCGTGTTCAACGCGGCGCTCATGACCGTACGCATCCCGTGCGAGGACAGCGCCCTGGCCCGCATCGCGGGAGCGGACGCACGCACGTGATCGACATCCTGGTGGCGGGCGGCGGACCGGCCGGCCTGGCGGCGGCGATCCGGGCCGCCTCGGCCGGCCTGGAGGCCGTCGTGGTCGAGCCACGCCCCACACCCGTGGACAAGGCCTGCGGCGAGGGCATCATGCCCAGCGGAGTGGCCGCCCTGCGCGCCCTGGGCGTCACCCCCGCGGGCCGCGAGCTCCGGGGGATCCGGTACATCGAAGGCTCCCGGCACGCGGAGGCCGCCTTCCGGGGCGCCCCCGGGCTCGGCGTACGGCGCACCGAACTGCACACCGCCCTGCACCGGCGTGCCCAGGAGCTCGGGGTGCGCGTCGTGACGGGCCGGGTCACACAGGTGCGCCAGGGGCCGGACAGCGTCACGGCGGCGGGTCTCACGGCGCGCTGGCTGATCGCGGCCGACGGCCTGCACTCACCGCTGCGCCGCGCGCTCGGCCTGGAGCACCCCGGCTCGGCACCCCGCAGATACGGGCTGCGCCGGCACTACGCCACCGCCCCCTGGACGGACCTGGTGGAGGTCCACTGGTCGCGCCACGGCGAGGCGTACGTGACCCCGGTGGGGGAGTGCCTGGTGGGTGTCGCCGTGCTCAGCCGCCACCGTCGCCCCCACGAGCGGCACCTCGCCGCGTTCCCCGAGCTGGCCGACAGGCTCACCGGCCAGGAGGCCGGTCCCGTACGCGGTGCGGGCCCGCTGCGCCGGCGCGCGAGCGCACCGAGGACCGGCCGGGTCCTGCTGGCCGGTGACGCGGCGGGTTACGTCGACGCGCTCACCGGCGAGGGCATCGCCCTGGCGGCGGCGACCGCTTCGGCGGCGGTCGACTGCCTCGCCGCGGGACGGCCCGAGGCCTACCCCGCGCAGTGGGCCCGGCTGACACGACGCCACCGGCTGCTCACCGCAGCCCTGCTCGGTGCCGCCGGCCGCCCCTGGTCCGCCGGGCTGATCGTGCCCGCGGCGCAGCGGCTGCCCGCACTGTTCGGCGCCGCGGTGCACGCCCTCCAGTAGCGGCCTGACGCGACCGGCTTGCCCTCTGCCATCCTGTCCGGATGCCGCCCTCACCGCCTGCGCCGCAGCCCGTCACCCCGGACCCGCCGCACCCGGGGATGAAACCGCTGATGACACAGTCCTGGCTCGACCTGGCGTTCCTGCACTGGGCGGCCGACCCCGGGGACGTGGCACCGCTGCTGCCCGCCGGGACCGAGCCGGACACCCTGGACGGGGTCACCTACGTCGGGCTCGTCGCCTTCCGGATGCACCGTGTCGGATGGCTCCGCCTCCCCGGCATCCCGTACCTGGGCACCTTCCCCGAGACCAATGTCCGGCTGTACTCACGGGACGCGCACGGCAGACGCGGGGTGGTCTTCCGCTCCCTCGACGCCTCCAGGCTGATCCCCGTGGCCGTCGCCCGGGCCGCCTTCCAGCTGCCGTACACGTGGTCCCGCATGGAGATCCGGCATGAGGCGGACACCGTCACCTACACCAGCAGACGGCGCGTCCCCGGCCCCCGCGGCGCCCACAGCCGGATCGTGCTCCGCCCCGGCGCGCGGATCGGGGCGCCCAGCGAGCTCGAACACTTCCTGACCGCGCGGTGGGGCCTGCACAGCACCTTGCACGGCCGCCCGATGTTCCTGCCGAACGCCCACCCCCGCTGGCCCCTGCACCGCGCGGAGCTCGTCGAGTGGGAGGAGAGCCTGGTGACGGCTGCGGGGCTGCCGGCCCCTGTCGGGGAGCCGCTGAGCGTGCTGTACTCACCGGGCGTCCCCGTGCGCTTCGGCCGCCCCGCCCGCGCGGCGGGGGAGCGGGAATCCGTGTAGAAAGGGGGACATGGCCGGACGCTACGGCCGCCCGCGTGCGTTTCTCCGCATGAGAACCCTCGCTGGTCAGGTCTTTCTCCTGCAAGTGGCGATCGTGGTGTTGCTCGTCGCTGCTGCGGTGGCCGCGCTCGTGCTCCAGTCCCGTGCCGACAGCGAACGCGAAGCCCGCAACCGCTCGGTCGCCGTGGCCGAGGCCTTCGCGAACGCCCCCGGCACGGAAGCCGCGCTGCAGAGCCCCGACCCCACCGCCCTGCTCCAGCCCAGGGCCGAGGCGGCGCGCAAGCGCTCCGGGGTCGACTTCATCGTCGTCATGAACCTGAAGGCCATCCGCTACACCCACCCGCTGCCCGACAGGATCGGCAAGAAGTTCGTCGGGACCGTGGGCCCTGCCCTGGCCGGCGGTACCGTCACCGAGAAGATCGAGGGCACCATCGGCCCGCTCGTCCAGGCGGTGGTGCCCGTCAAGGCCGCGAACGGCCAGGTCGTGGGCCTGGTGTCGGCAGGCATCACCATCAAGAACGTCAGCGGGGTCACCGAGGGCCAGTTCCCGCTGCTGTTCGGCTCGGCCGCCGGCATCCTGCTGCTCACCATGGGAGGCACCGCCCTCGTCACCCGGCGTCTGAAACGCCAGACCCACGGTCTCGGCCCGACCGAGATGACCCGGATGTACGAACACCACGACGCGGTGCTGCACGCCGTCCGGGAGGGCGTGGTCATCGTCGGCGGCGACGGACGGCTGCTGCTGGCCAACGACGAGGCACGACGGCTCCTGGGCCTTCCCCAGGACATCGAGGGCAGACCGGTCGACGAGCTCGGGCTCGACACCGACACCACCGGGCTGCTGGCCTCGGGGCGCAGCGCGACCGACGAGGTGCACTCCGTGGGCGACCGCCTGCTGGCCGTCAGCCAGCGCGCCACGGACCGGCACGGCGGACCGCCCGGCAGCGTGACGACCCTGCGGGACACCACGGAGCTGCAGACGCTCATGGGCAGGGCCGCCATCGCGCGCGGCAGGCTGAAGCTCCTCTACGACGCGGGCACCGAGATCGGCACCGCCCTGGACGTCGTACGCACGTGCGAGGAACTGTCCGCATTCGCCACGGCGCGGTTCGCCGACTACGCCACGGTGGACCTGGTCGAGGCCGTGCTCCGCGGTGAGGAGCCGACGGCCGTCCGCGCCACCACCGACGGCCTGCGCCGCTCGGCCTTCAGCGGTCCCCACGACGACACGGGCCTCTACCCGCTGGGCTCGGTGATCCGCTTCCTGCCGAACACCGACATCGGTGCGGGCCTGCTCAGGGGGGAGTCCGTCCTCGACAGCGACCTGGCCAGGCGCGGCGGATGGCTGCAGCAGAACCCGGAACGCGCCGAACGCATCGTGGAGAGCGGATTCCACTCGCTGATGGCCGTCCCGCTGCGGGCCAGGGGCGTGATTCTCGGCGCTGCCCTGTTCTGGCGAGCAGGGACCCCCGAGCCATTCGAGGACGAGGACCTCTCCGTCGCGGAGGAACTCGTCGCCCGGGCCGCGGTGAGCATCGACAACGCGCGCCGGTACTCCCGCGAGCACAACGTGGCCGTCACCCTGCAACGCAGCCTGCTGCCGCAGGGGCTCCCCGAGCAGAGCGCCATGGAGGCCGCCTACCGCTACCTCCCCGCACAGGCGGGGTTCGGCGGGCTCGGCGGTGTCGGCGGCGACTGGTTCGACATCATCCCGCTGCCCGGCGCCCGGGTCGCCCTCGTGGTCGGTGACGTGGTCGGGCACGGGCTCCACGCCGCCGCCACCATGGGCCGGCTCCGCACGGCCGTCCACAACTTCTCCACCCTGGACCTGCCCCCCGACGAGCTGCTGTGGCACCTGGACGAGCTCGTCGCCCGCATCGACCAGGACGAGTCCGCCGAGTCCGCCGAGGGCTCGGAGGGCTCGGAGGGCGGCGGTGTCACCGGCGCCACCTGCCTCTACGCGATCTACGACCCGGCGTCCGGGCGCTGCACCATGGCGCGGGCCGGCCACCTCCAGCCGGTGATCGTCAGCCCCGACGGCGACGCCGTGTTCGCGGACGTGCCGGGCGGCCCGCCCCTGGGACTCGGCGGCATGCCCTTCGAGACGCTCGTCGTGGAGCTCGAGCAGGAGAGCAGGCTGGTGCTCTACACGGACGGGCTCGTCGAGGACCGGCACCGCGACATCGACGTAGGACTCGAACTGCTGCGCGAAACCCTGACCGGCCACCCCGACCGGACACCGGAGGAGACCTGCGAGGCCGTCCTGCACCGTATGGTGCCCGCCAGGGCCAGGGACGACATCGCGCTGCTCATCGGGCGCACCCGGCGTCTCGCCCCCGAGAACGTCGCCGAATGGGATGTGCCGTCCGACCCCTCGGCGGTCGCCCGGGTCCGCTCCGAGGTGTCCCGCAAGCTCAACGAGTGGACCCTGATCGAGGAGGCGTTCACGACCGAGCTGATCCTCAGCGAACTGGTCACCAATTCCATCCGCTACGCCAGCGGCCCCATCCGCGTACGGCTGATCCGTGACAGGACGCTGATCTGCGAGGTGTCCGACCGCAGCAGCACCTCACCCCATCTGCGCCAGGCGGCCAGCATGGACGAGGGAGGCAGAGGACTGTTCCTCGTCGCCCAGATGGCCGAACGCTGGGGCACCCGCTACACCGACGACGGCGGCAAGGTCATCTGGACGGAACAACCGCTGCCCGGCCATGACCTCGTCTGAGCGCCCCGTCCGCCCCGTGACGGGCGGGCACCGGACATGAGCTCCGAACCCACGCCGCTGCTCGTCCTCGACCTGACCGGGACGTTCGCCTTCGGGCTGAACGGCGCCCTGACCGCGGTACGCGCCGCGCGGCTGGACGTGGTCGGCGTCGTCGTGCTCGGCATGACCACCGCGCTGGGCGGCGGTTTCATCCGCGACATCCTCATCGACTCGCTCCCTCCCGCGACCCTGCGCGACTGGCGCTACTACACGCTGGCCGCCGCCGGCGGGCTGATCGCCTTCGCTCTCAGCCGGCACCTGCGCCGGATCGGGACGGCGATCGTCGTACTCGACGCGGTCGGGCTGAGTACCTTCGCCGTGACCGGTGCGAGCAAGGCACTGGACTCCGGTCTCGGCGTCGCCCCCTCGGTCCTGCTGGGGGTGGTCACCGCGGTGGGAGGCGGCACGATCCGCGACGTACTCGTCGGCCGGATCCCCTCGGTGCTCCGCAGCGGCCTGTACGCCATTCCCGCCCTCGTGGCTGCCGCGATGACCGTGGCGGCGGTCGAGTGGGGCTTCTACGGTCTGCCCGCGGCGCTGGGAGCGGCGACGGCCTGTTTCCTGATCCGCGTGTTCGGCCTGCGGTACGACCTCAACGCACCGGAACCACCTGAAACCCGAGGTGGGAGCGGGGAGCCGCACCCACGCAAGGAGCCATCATGACCGAACCCGCCCGGACCGTCCTGGCCGGCCTTACCGACGTACGCCCCGATCTGGAGGAGTTCTACAAGGACCTCCACCGAAACCCCGAACTCGGCCTGCGGGAGCACCGCACCGCGAAGAAGGCCGCGGACGCCCTGCGCGCCTGCGGCTACGACGTCACCGAAGGCATCGGCGGCACCGGCGTGATCGGCGTCCTGACGAACGGCGACGGTCCGGTCGTCATGGCCCGGGCCGACATGGACGCCCTCCCCGTGAAGGAGGACACCGGCCTCCCGTACGCCTCCGGCGCGACGGCGACCGACGGGAACGGCAGCGAACAGCCGGTCATGCACGCCTGCGGCCACGATGTGCACGTGACCTGTCTGATCGGCTGTGCACAGCTGATGGCACAGAAACGCGATGTCTGGCGGGGCACCTTCGTCGCGCTCCTCCAACCGTCGGAGGAGAACGGCGACGGCGCCAGGGCCATGATCGACGACGGCCTCACCGGGAAGGCGCCGCGGCCCGACGTGGTGCTCGCCCAGCATGTCCTGCCCTACCCGGCCGGATACGTCGGCACCCGCCCCGGGGCGTTCCTGTCGGCCGCGGACAGCCTTCGTGTCACCGTCCACGGACGAGGGGCGCACGGCTCCATGCCCCAGGCCGCGATCGATCCCGTGGTGATGTCCGCCATGATCGTCGTACGGCTGCAGGGCATCGTCGCCCGGGAACTGGCCGCCACCACCCCCGCCGTGGTGACGGTGGGCAGCATCCACGCGGGCAGCGGCCCCAACGTCATCCCCGACCGTGCCGTCATCGAGCTCAACGTCCGCACCTACGACGACGTCACCCGCGGACAGGTCCTGGCGGCGATCGAGCGGATCGTCAGAGCCGAGTGCGAGGCGTCCGGTGCGCCCCGTGAGCCCGAATTCGAGCGGACGACCTCCTTCCCGCCGACCGTCAACGACGAGGAGCCGACCCGGCGCGTGGCGGACGCCTTCAACGCCTACTTCGGCGACGACGCCCACACCGTCGAACTGCAGACCGCCAGTGAGGACCTGAGCGAGATCCCCCAGGCGTTCGGGGTGCCGTTCACGTACTGGGCGATCGGCGGGATCGACCCCGAGCGCTACGCCGAAGCCGCCAGGAAGGGGACCGTCGCCCAGGACATCCCCGTCAACCACAGCGCTTCCTTCGCTCCTGTCGTCCAGCCGACGCTGGACACCGGGGTCAGCGCAGTGACGGTGGCCGCACTCGCCTGGCTCGGCAGCTGAGCCGCCGACGCGTGTGCGAAGGCCGGGCGGTTCCGGCCAGGCCCGCGGGGCCGTCCTACGGGACGCGGGCCACCGCGACGTACATCCCGCTCGGTTCCTGCTCGGGGGCGGCCGAGCCGCGGAACCACCGTGGTGCCGTCACGACACCCGGATCCACGAGTTCGAGGCCGTCGAAGAAGCGGCCGAACTCGTCACGGGTGCGCAGCGCCAGCCGGATGCCGCCCTTCCCGTACTCCTCGGTCCCCTGCTCGCCCCGCTCCGGATTCACGTCCGACGCGCCCTGGGACAGTGCCACGAAGCTGCCGGGCGCCAGTGTGCCGGCCAGGGCGCGCACGATGGCGTCCGGGTCCTCTTCGTCGGGCAGGAAGTGCAGCAGCCCCAACAGCGACAGGGCGACGGGCCGGTCGAAGTCCAGGACCCGGCGTGCGGCATCGACGATCGTGCCCGGCTCGCGCACATCGGCGTGGACGTAGTCGGTGACCCCCTCCGGGCTGCTGACCAGCAGGGCCTCGGCGTGCCGCAGGACGATCGGATCGTTGTCGCAGTAGACGATGCGCGACGCCGGGCGTATCTCCTGCGCGATCTGGTGGAGGTTCGGAGCCGTCGGGATGCCCGTACCGATGTCCAGGAACTGCTCCACGCCCTCGCCCGCCAGCCACGCCGTCGCCCGGTGCATGAACGCGCGCTGCTGCAACGCCCCGGTCCGCGCCTCGGCCGGCAGGTGCTCGGCCACCGCCTGGTCCACCGGGTAGTTGTCCTTGCCGCCCAGGAGCGCGTCGTAGACCCGGGCCGGGTGGGGCCTGCTGGTGTCGATCGGCGGCTGGGGTATCCCGGTACTCATCCCGAACTCCGTTGCAGATGGGGCGAACTGAAGCGTTCCCGCCGGCGCAGTCTGCCACAGCCCTTCCGCCGTGCCGGGCGGACACCGGCGCCTCGTCGCGCCCGCACCGGGCGGTGCCTTGACCGCGATACGGTCGTGAAACGGGCGATGAGGTGTCCATAACGGACCGTGCCTTCCGTGTTACGACAGCCGAAAGGCGCTCCGACCAGTGCGGGAAGCCCCGGTGAAACGGGCATGAACGGGCACAGGCAGTGGCGCGAAGAAGCTGGCCGAACACCCGCCACTGCTTGTACAACCTATGCCAGGGCCCGAACGGACACCGGGCCTGACGCATTCGCACCTAGCGCAGGGATGGGATCGTGGGCACCGAGGAACGCCGACGAGGAATTCTCGAGACGGCCCGACGGGATGGCTCGGTCGACGTGAACCGGCTGGCCGAACAGTTCGAGGTGGCCAAGGAGACCATCCGGCGCGATCTGCACACCCTGGAGGAACACGGACTCGTACGGCGCACGCACGGTGGTGCGTACCCGGTCGAGAGCGCGGGGTTCGAGACCACCCTCGCGATGCGCACCACGCACCACGTACCGCAGAAGTCACGGATCGCGGCGGCTGCCGCCGATCTGCTCGGCGACGCCGAGACGGTGTTCGTCGACGAGGGTTTCACTCCCCAGCTCATCGCCGAAGCCCTGCCCCGTGACCGGCCGTTGACGGTGGTCACCGCGTCCCTGGCGGTGGCCACGGTCCTCGCGGACGCGGAGAAGGTCGCCGTGCTCCTGCTCGGCGGACGTCTGCGCGGCAGCACGATGGCGACCGTCGACCACTGGGCCACCCGGATGCTCGCCGACTTCGTCATCGATCTGGCGTACATCGGTGCGAACGGCATCTCCCGCCAGTACGGGCTGACCACCCCGGACCCGGCGGTCGGCGAGGTCAAGGCGCAGGCCATGCGCAGCTCCCGCCGCCGCGTCTTCGCCGGTGTCCACTCGAAGTTCGGAGCGGTGAGTTTCTGCCGCTTCGCCGGCGTCGGCGACTTCGAAGCCGTCGTCACCGACACCGGGCTGCCCTCCGCGGAAGCCCAGCGTTACTCCCTGCTCGGCCCGAACGTCATCCGCGTCTGACACGACGGCGAACCGCCCCCGCCGCCCCCGCACCCCCCTTACCCCACCCCTTCGTCCCCCGTCCCCCGTCCCCGATTTCTCCCCCGTCCCGTCACCCGCCGCCTTCGACGAGGAGGCCCGGCGGGCCGCCCCGCCATGCCCGGAACCGTCAGGAGAGGCCGGGGGAGCGCGGGCACCCGATATCCACGAGCCGCTACGACCGATCAGGAGAATTTATGCCCCACCAGCAACGACGCCGTGGGATCCGCGTGCGTGCGGTCGCGGGCACGGCAGTGATGACCTTCCTCGCCGCCGGATGCGCCGGAGCTGGCGGCACCGCGTTCGGAGGGGGTGACGCACTGAACGTACTCATGGTGAACAACCCGCAGATGCTGGAGCTGCAGAAGCTCACCGCCGAGCACTTCACCAAGGAGACGGGCATCAAGGTCCGCTTCACCGTGCTCCCCGAGAACGATGTCCGCGACAAGATCAGCCAGGACTTCTCCAACCAGGCAGGGCAGTACGACGTCGGCACCATCAGCAACTTCGAGGTGCCCTTCTTCGCGAAGAACGACTGGCTGCACGCGCTGGACTCCTACGCCGCCGAGGACACCGACTTCGACCAGGACGACATCCTCGAACCCCTGACGGAGTCGCTCACCGCCGACGGCAAGCTCTACGCCGAACCCTTCTACGGCGAGTCGTCCTTCCTCATGTACCGCAAGGACGTCTTCGAGGCCAAGGGCCTGACGATGCCCGAGCACCCCACCTGGCAGCAGGTGGCAGGACTCGCGGCGAAGGCGGACGGAGCCGAGTCCGGGATGAAGGGCATCTGCCTGCGCGGTCTGCCCGGCTGGGGCGAACTCGTCGCGCCGCTCACCACCGTCGTCAACACCATGGGCGGCACCTGGTTCACCGAGGACTGGAAACCCCAGCTCACCTCGCCCGAGTTCAAGAAGGCGACCCGCTTCTACGTCGACCTCGTGCGCAAGCACGGCGAGCGCGGCGCCTCCCAGTCCGGGTACGCCGAGTGCCTCAACAACATGACGCAGGGCAAGACGGCCATGTGGTACGACGCCACCGCGGGCGCCGGCTCGCTGGAGGCGGCCGGCTCCCCGGTGAAGGGGAAGATCGGCTACGTTCCCGCGCCGGTGGAGAAGACCAAGAGCTCGGGCTGGCTCTACACCTGGGCCTGGGGCATCCAGAAGGCCTCCAAGAAGTCCGACGACGCGTGGAAGTTCGTCTCCTGGGCCTCCAGCAAGGAGTACGAGTCACTCGTCGGCGAGACCAGCAGCTGGTCCGACGCGCCCGCCGGCAAGCGGGCCTCCACCTACGAGAACCCCGAATACCGCAAGGCGGCAGGCGCCTTCGCCGACGTCACCGAACAGGCCATCTCCGGGGCCGACCCGAAGAACCCGGGCACCCAGGCACGCCCCGTGCCGGGCATCCAGTTCGTCGGTATCCCCGAGTTCACCGATCTCGGCACCAGGGTCGCGCAGGAGATCAGCGCGGCCATCGCCGGCCGCCAGTCCGTCGACAAGGCACTGGCCACCTCCCAGAAGCTGGCTGAACAGGTCGCCAAGGAGTACCGATGACCACCACACTCGGCACCACACCCCAGTCACCACCGCGGCCGACCGCCCCCGACCGCGACAGCAAGAGCCGCCGGCGGGCCTGGGCGACCAGAGCGCCGCTCCTGCCCGCCCTGATCTTCCTGGTCGTCGTCACCCAGCTGCCGTTCGTGGCGACCCTGGTGATCTCCCTCTTCGACTGGAACTCCCTCAGCCCGGACAAACGCGCCTTCAACGGCCTCGGCAACTACGCGTCCGTCTTCACCGACGCAGGGCTCCGCGACTCGGTCATCACCACGATCCTGTTGACCGTGGGTGTCGTGCTGGCCACCGTCGTCATCGGACTGGCACTCGCGCTGCTCCTGGACCGTACGTTCTTCGGCCGGGGCGTGGTCCGTACGCTGCTCATCACGCCGTTCCTGATCGTGCCGGTCTCCGCGGCCCTTCTGTGGAAGCACGCGCTCTACAACCCGGAGTACGGGCTCTTCAACGGCGCGCTCAGCTGGATAGGCGACCTCTTCGGCGATACGAACCCCAGCCAGCCGGACTGGATCGCGGACATGCCACTGCTCGCCGTCATCGCCGCACTGGTCTGGCAGTGGACCCCGTTCATGATGCTCATCCTGCTCGCCGGGCTCCAGAGCAGGCCGGCGGAGATCATCGAGGCGGCGCGCCTGGACGGTGCGAGCGCCTGGCAGACCTTCCGCTTCCTGACCCTGCCGCATCTGCGCAGGTACCTCGAACTCGGCATCCTGCTCGGCGCCGTCTACATCGTGCAGAACTTCGACGCGGTGTTCACGATCACCGCCGGCGGCCTCGACACCGCCAACCTCCCGTACACGATCTACCAGACCTTCTACCAGGCCCACGAATACGGACTGGCGTCCGCCGCGGGAGTCGTGGTGGTGATCGGCACGATCATCATCGCCACCTTCGCGCTGCGGACCGTCTCGTCCCTCTTCAGTGAGGAGGCGAACCGCGCATGACCACCACCACCGCACCCGCCCCGTCCGCGCGACGCCTCCTGCGACGGGCCCGACGCCGCTCCACCGCACTGGGCCTGCTGGCCTGGGCGGCGGGACTCGCGTTCTGCCTGCCCGCGCTGTGGATGCTGCTGACCTCGCTGCACGCGGAGTCCGACGCCGCGACCAACCCGCCCTCCCTCTTCGCGCCGCTCACCCTCGACGGCTACCGCGCCTTCTTCGGCGCCGACACCGGCGTCACCCCGTGGCCGCCCCTGCTCAACTCGCTGGGCGCGTCCTTCTTCTCCACGGTCCTGGTGCTCCTGCTGGCGCTCCCGGCGGCCTACGCCCTCTCCATCAGGCGCGTGCGCAAGTGGACGGACGTGATGTTCTTCTTCCTGTCCACGAAGATGCTGCCCGTCGTCGCCGGGCTCCTCCCGGTCTACCTGTTCGCCAAGAACGCCGGGATGCTCGACAACATCTGGCTCCTGGTCATCCTCTACACCTCGATGAACCTGCCGATCGCGGTCTGGATGATGCAGTCCTTCCTCGCGGACGTGCCGGTCTCGGTCATCGAGGCCGCCCAGGTCGACGGCGCGCGACTGCCGACCGTCCTGTCCAGGGTGGTCGCCCCGATGGCCGCGCCCGGCATCGCGGCCACCGCGCTGATCTGCTTCATCTTCAGCTGGAACGAACTGCTCTTCGCACGGGTGCTCACCGGCGTCGTCGCCCAGACCGCACCCGTCTTCCTCACCGGATTCGTCACCAGCCAGGGCCTCTTCCTGGCCCAGCTGTGTGCCGCGTCCGTCGTCGTGTCCCTGCCGGTGCTCGCCGCCGGCTACGCCGCCCAGGACAAACTCGTCCAGGGCCTGTCTCTCGGAGCAGTGAAATAATGCGGGCAGCGATCGTCGAAGCACCCGGGAAGATCTCCGTCACCACCGTCCCGGACCCCACGCCCGGACCCCGCGAGGTCGTCGTCTCCGTCGCCTCGTGCGGACTGTGCGGCACCGATCTGCACATCCTCCAGGGCGAGTTCGCGCCCTCCCTGCCGCTCGTACCCGGGCATGAGTTCGCCGGTGAGATCGTGGGCATCGGGCGCGACGTCACGGAGCTGGCCGTCGGCGACCGCGTCGCCGTCGACCCCTCCCTGCACTGCCACGAGTGCCGCTACTGCCGCATCGGACGCGGCAACCTCTGCGAACGCTGGGCCGCCATCGGCGTCACCGTCTCCGGCGGGGCCGCCGAGTACGCCGTGGCCCCCGTCGCCAACTGTGTCCGGCTGCCCGAGCACATCGACGTGAAGGACGCGGCCCTGATCGAGCCGCTGTCCTGCGCGGTCCGTGGATACGACGTGATGAGCAGCACCCTCGGCGCCGAGGTGCTGATCTACGGCTCGGGGACCATGGGCCTGATGATGCTGGAGCTCGCCAAGCGCACCGGGGCGGCGTCCGTGGACGTCCTGGACATCAACCCCGACCGCCTCGCCACCGCGAGCCTTCTCGGCTGCTCCCGGTCGGCGGCCGGCGCCGAGGAGCTGGAGCGTCCGGCGGGCTGGGACATCGTCATCGACGCCACCGGCAACGCGGGCGCCATCCAGGACGGCCTGGGACGCGTCGCGAAGGGCGGGACCTTCCTCCAGTTCGGGGTGGCCGACTACGCGACGACGGCGGTCATCGAGCCGTACCGCATCTACAACCAGGAGATCACCATCACCGGTTCGATGGCGGTCCTGCACAGCTACGAGCGCGCGGCGGCCCTCTTCGCCGCCGGGGTGCTCGACCCGGCGGTCTTCATCAGCGACCGGCTGCCGCTCGACCAGTACTCCCAGGCCATCGACCGCTTCAAGGCGGGCATCGGCCGCAAGATCGTGGTCGAACCGTGACGGGCGGGCCGGGCGCCGTCCTCGTGCTCGGTGAGGCCCTCGTCGACCTCGTGCCGGTGGCCGGGGACGGCGGCGTACGGGCCGCCCAGTTCGGCGGGGCCCCGGCCAACGTCGCCGTGGGCCTCGCCACGCTCGGCACCCCGGTGTCCTTCGCCGGCGGGCTCGGCGGCGACGGCTTCGCCCGCACCATCGAGGAGCGGCTGCGGGCCGCCGGGGTCACCACCACGCTGTGCGCGCGCTCCGGCCTGCCCACCGCGCTGGCGGTCGCCGAGCCGGGGGAGGGAGGCACGGACTACCACTTCCACCTCCAGGACACCGCGACGTTCGAGCTGCCCGACCTGTCCGCGCGGGCCGGCGCATTCGGCGCGGTGTACGTGGGCGGGCTCGCGGCCGTCGTGGAGCCCGCGGCATCCGCGGTGCGGGCGACCGCCGCCGCGGCGGCCGAGCACTCCCTCCTCTTCGTCGACCCCAACGTCCGCCGGGACCGCACCCTGGGCGCGGACGACGGCGCGGCGGCGCTGCGCGAGCTGTG
Organism: Streptomyces sp. NBC_01012; assembly: GCF_045162755.1. NCBI lineage: Bacteria > Bacillati > Actinomycetota > Actinomycetes > Kitasatosporales > Streptomycetaceae > Streptomyces > Streptomyces sp. NBC_01012. Next base: position 7,387,384 of record NZ_CP108688.1, read on the forward strand.
CCGGCTCGCGCAGGTCGTGAAGGCCAGCGACGAGGACCTGGAGCGCCTGTGGCCGGGAGCGGGCCCGGAGGAGACCTGCCGGAGCCTGGCGGCCGGAGGACGGCTGGTGATCCTCACCCGGGGCGCCAGGGGCAGCACGGCGTACACCGCCACCGCGCCGCCCGTGTCCGTCGCCGCCACACCCGTCGATGTCGTCAACACGATCGGCGCGGGCGACGCGTTCGCGGCCGGCCTGCTGAGCCGGATGGGCGCGCACGGCGCCTTCACGGCCGAGCCGGAGCCCGCCGAGGTGCGGGACATGCTGGCCTACGCCGCGGAGACAGCGGCTTCGGTGTGCGCGAAGGCGGGCACGGAGCCCTCGGCCCCGGCCGGTGTCCGAGAAGGGCGGCGAGCGCCGGCACTCTGAATCCCGCCGGTCACAGCCAGCCGAGATGTCCGTCATACGGAACGCGCCCCGTGCCGAATGCGCCCGGGGCGCGCCCGTGAGGCATCCTCTGCTGGTCGGGCAGAACGGGCCCGTGGCGGTGAGTGGCCTTTCCGCCGCGGTCTGTGACGGAGAAGGATTCGGAACCAGATGGCAGACAACTCGGACCTCCTGGCCTTCGTGCGGGCACGCCTCGCCGAGGAGGAGAGCACCGCGAGGGAAGCGGGCGGCGACGGCTGGCGGACGCCTGCCGAGGCGCCCGGCGAGGTGCACGACCGCACGAGCGGGATCGCGTTCGTCGTGCGCTCGCGCGGCTACGACCGCCACATCGCCTTCCAGGACCCGGCGCGCACCCTGCGCCGCATCGAGACCACCAGGGTCCTGCTGGACGAGTACGAGGAGATCTCGGTCCTGGACAGCGACCGCCCGGCTCAGGACTTCACCTCGGGCCGGGCCGTCGGCCTGGGATTCGTCGTCCGGCAGATGGCCGCCGAACACGCCGGGCACCCCGACTACCGGGTGAAGTGGCTGCCCAGGTTCTCCCACTGGGGCCCGCCCGAGCCCCCGGAGTGAGTACCCGGATCGCCGGCGTCTGAGTACGCGGACCGATCCCGGCCCGTCGCGCCGCTGGTCGAATGGGGACCATGGTCACCGAAGCGCCGACGCGCCCCCGCATCCAGAACCTCACCAGCGCCGGCGCGGCGCTGGCCGTGACCCTGCTCCCACTGGCCGCGGGCGTCCTGCTGGCCAGGACGATGGCGCTGGATCCCATGGCGCCGGTGAGCGCGCTGGTCACCGGCGGAGGTCAGCGCGTCCGGATCGCGCCCTCGCGCTGGATCCTGAAGGCTCGAACGCGCGAGCTTCTTTCCCGTCGGTAGGAGAACCCCTGTCCGGGTAAGCGCTGTCGCCGCTGTTACACGGGTCCGGGGCGCCCACGGCAGGCGCGGCAAGGGGATCGGGGCCCGCCGGGCGCTGTCCCGTGTGACAGAGATGTCCGTGTTTCGTCACGTGGACCAGGGCGCCTTCCGGCCGACCCGGAAGCCGGACAAAGTGTGCGTTCCCGGCATGACGCCGGGATCGGAAAGACGCCCGGCTCCCTTCCGGGCCCGCATGATGAGGGGTTTCCATGTCCCGTTCCGCACGACGGATCACCGCCACCGTTCTCGCCTCGGGTGCCCTGCTCGCCGCAGCAGCCCTGCCGGCCACGGCCGATGGCCGGGACCACGGTCACAACCGGCCGGCGCCGCGCCCGGCGGTCGTCCTGGGCAAGATCCAGCACGCGAGCCCCGGCCGTGCCAACGGCTCCAACCGGAGCCTGAACGCCGAGTGGGTCACCGTCACCAACACCGGCCGCCACGCCGTCAACCTCCGGGGCTGGACGCTCACCGACGAGAGCCGCCGCTCGTACACCTTCGACCTGCGGCTGGCCGGCCGCTCCTCCGTCCGTGTCCACACCGGCTCCGGCCGTGACACCCGGCACGACGTCTACCAGAACCGTCGCGCCCACGTGTGGGACAGCAGGGACACCGCCACCCTCCGCGACAACCGCGGACGCAAGGTCGACTCCGAGTCCTGGGGCCGGCACCGCGCCGGCGGTCACCGCGGCAACCGCTGAGGACACCGGCAGGGGGAAGCGGCGTTCTCCCTGACCGGAACGGCGTACCACGGCTCACGCCGTGGTACGCCGTACGCGTGCGACGCGCGGCCCGTGCGGGGCGGGGGCCGTGCATCGGGAGGTGCCGGTTGATGTCAGGATGGACTCATGACCATCAAGGCGTTTTTCGACATCACCATCGACGACAAGCCCGCTGGGCGGATTGTGTTCAACCTCTTCGACGACGTGACCCCCAAGACCGCGGAGAACTTCCGCGCGCTCGCCACCGGCGAGAAGGGCTTCGGCTACGCGGGCTCGCCGTTCCACCGCGTCATCCCGGAATTCATGCTCCAGGGCGGTGACTTCACCCGGGGCAACGGCACCGGCGGCAAGAGCATCTACGGCGAGAAGTTCGCGGACGAGAACTTCACGCTGAAGCACGACAAGCCGGGTCTGCTCTCGATGGCCAACGCGGGCCCGAACACCAACGGTTCGCAGTTCTTCATCACGACCGTCGTCACCCCGTGGCTGGACGGCAAGCACGTCGTCTTCGGTGAGGTCGCCGACGAGCCGAGCATGGAGCTCGTCCGCAAGATCGAGTCGCTCGGTTCCTCGACCGGCACGACCAAGGCGAAGATCGCCGTCTCCGAGTCCGGCGTTCTCTGAGCCGTGCGACGGGGCTCCCGGCCGGTTCGTCCTGGCCGGGGGCCCCGCGCCGCATCGGCCCCGTTCCGGGGGCGGACCCGGCGGCGGACAGCCGGAAGGCGTCCCGGGCGGGGGAGTGCGAGGGTGAAGGCCCCGCAGCGTGCGGGACACGGACGGAAGGACCGCAGGGTGCGCATCGATCTCGCCGGCAGGACGGCTGTCGTGACCGGCTCCTCGCAGGGCATCGGGCTCGCCATCGCCACCGGACTGGCCGGCGCCGGAGCGCGTGTCGTGCTGACCGGACGAGGCCGGGCCCGGCTCGACGACGCGGCGGACGTACTGCGCCGCACCGAGCCGGACGCCGACGTCCTCACGGTCACCTGTGACCTCGCCACGGAGCAGGGGGCAGCGGAGCTCGGCGCCGCGGTGCCCGACGCGGACATCCTCGTCAACAACCTCGGCATCTTCGGCTCCAGGCCGCCGCTGGAGATCACCGACGAGGAGTGGCGCACCTACTTCGACACCAACGTCCTCAGTGCGGCGCGCCTGATCCGCCGCTATCTGCCCGGCATGACCGAGCGGGGGTGGGGGCGCGTACAGAACATCGCGAGCGACTCCGCGATCGTCATCCCCGCCGAGATGATCCACTACGGCATGTCGAAGACCGCCCTGCTCGCCGTCTCCCGCGGCTTCGCCAAGGAGGCCGCCGGTACCGGGGTGACCGTGAACTCGGTGATCGCCGGGCCCACACACACCGGCGGGGTCGAGGACTTCGTACGCGAGCTCGTGGGTGATCTTCCGTGGGACGAGGCCCAGCGCGAGTTCATGCGCCTGCACCGTCCGCAGTCCCTGATCCAGCGGCTGATCGAGCCCGAGGAGATCGCGAACCTCGTCGTCTACCTCAGCTCGCCGCAGGCGTCGGCCACCACGGGTGCGGCCATGCGGGTGGACGGCGGGTACGTCGACTCGATCGTGCCCTGAGCGCCGGGGCTGGCATGATCAGGGGCATGAACGAGCGCATCATCGCCGCGTGTGACGGGGCATCGAAGGGAAATCCGGGACCTGCGGCCTGGGCATGGGTCGTGGCCGACGACCAGGGGAACCCCCTGCGCTGGGAAGCGGGCCCGCTGGGCACCGCCACCAACAACGTCGCCGAGCTCACCGCCCTGCTGGAGCTGCTGAGGTCGACCGATCCGGGCGTGCCCGTCGAGGTGCGCATGGACTCGCAGTACGCGATGAACGCGGTGACCAAGTGGCTGCCGGGGTGGAAGCGCAACGGCTGGAAGACATCGGCGGGCAAGCCGGTCGCCAACCGGGAGCTGGTGGTCGGCATCGACGAGCTGCTGAGCAGCCGCGCTGTGACGTTCCGCTATGTGCCCGCCCACCAGGTGGACGGAGATCCGCTCAACGCGCTGGCCGACCAGGCCGCGAGTGAGGTGGCCGTCTCGCAGCAGGCCGCCGGGACGGCGTACGGCGCGACCGGCCTGCCCGTCCCCGCTCCCGCCCGCTCGACGAAGGGCCGGACGGCAGGCGCCGTGAAGAGTGGGGCCGCGGGAGGCTCCGCCGGCAAGGCGCGTTCCGGTGGCACGATCCGGGCGAAGTTCGCGGGCCGGTGCCACTGCGGGAAGCCGTACGCGGCCAAGGACATGATCGCCAAGAATCCCAACGGCTGGGGACACCCGGAGTGCCGGACGGCGCTCGTCTGAGTCACCGCCGCTCGCGGTCCCGTCCCGGGGTCGTCAGATATCGGCCCAGACGAGCCGGCCGGACACGCTGGTGCGCGTACCCCAGCGGGTCGCGAGCGTGTCCACCAGCATCAGACCCCGTCCGTCCTCGGCCACCGACGCCAGGCTGAAGCCGTCGTCCATGCCGTCCGGTCCGTCGAGGGTCACAGGTCCGGGGCCCTCCGTGCCGTGCAGTTCCTCGGGCGGGGCGTCGGACGGCTGCTCGGCCCGTGGGCCGGGCAGCTCGGGTATGTGCCGCCGGCCGCGGTTCCAGACGCAGATCCGGATCCTTCCGGGCGTGCGCAGCAGACGGCACCGGATGCGCCGGCCCGCGGTGTGCTCCACCGCGTTCGTGACCAGCTCGGTCATGACCAGAGCCGCCGCCTCGACGCGCTCGTCCGGTTCTCCCCAGCCCCGCATGGCTTGCTGTACACGGTGCCTGGCCACGGGCACGCCCCGGGGGAGACGGGGGATCCACCAGCTCTGTGCGCTCCGCCCGCCCGATGCCTCCAGGGTCGGACGCGCGCACGTGACTATTTCCGACATGTACGTACTCTCCGTGCAAAGTGCATACTTTGCAAGAGGCAGAATGTCAGGATGGTTCCGAATCGGCGTCGATACCGCTCAGAACCACCACGGTTTCGGGCCCGAAAGAGAGGCAAATCGATGAGGCCCCGGTCCGGCCCCACCGTCGAGCACCGTGTGCTCGCGGCACGCCTGCGGAAGCTGCGGCAGCACGCGGGCGTCAGCCTCCAGGCGGCAGCCGTGGCGCTGGGTGCGCATCCGGCCACGGTCCGGCGCATCGAGCGCGCCGAGACCGGACTCGACGCCCATCAGGTCCGCGTCCTCCTGGAGTGCTACGCGGTGTCCGAAGCGGAGGCCGAGCCGATCATGGCGGGCATCGCCGCCGCGAACCTGCCGGGCTGGTGGCACGCCTGGCGGGATGTGCTGGAGCCCTGGCAGCAGGAGGTCATCGGCATCGAGTCCTCCGCCGCACTCGTCCGCACCTGGCACCCCGCTCTGGTCCCCGAGCTGCTGCGCACCCCGGCGTACGAGGCGGCCCTGCGCCGGAGCCTCGACCCCGATCCGCCGTCGCCGGGCGCCAGGCACCTGGAACTGCTGGCGGAGCGGCAGCGCCGCATCGAGGCCCGTGGAGCCGCCCTCTGGGCCCTGATGCCGGCCGCCGCGCTCCACACCACCGTCGGCGGCCCGGCCGTGATGGCGGAGCAGCGGGCGGCGCTCGACGAGGCCGCTCAGCGCCGGCACCTCACGGTGCAGGTGATGCCCCTCGACTACCCGCCGCATCCCATGACCGGGGTCCCGGCGCTGCATCTGCTGCGCGTACCCGCCCCGGAGATCGGCGACCGCGCGGTGCTGGAGAACGCGGGGGCCCGGGTGGACATCATCGACGACCCCGCCGCGGTGATGGACTACCGCATCCGGCTGGACAGCGCGTGCGCGGCGGCGCCGCACCCGGGGGCGTCGCTGCCGGGATCACCCCTGCCGGGGGCCGGCCGGCCCGCCGGAAACCCCTGAAGGCCGGCCCGCGTGGTTTCGAACGCCGGATGACGGTCACGCGCACAGTGCGCGACCCGGAACCATGAAGAGGAGTGAGAGACGTGGACGACTGGCGTACGCACGCGGCATGCCGCGAGGAGGACCCCGACCTGTTCTTCCCCATCGGCAGCGGCGGCCCCGCGCTTCTACAGACACAGGAGGCCAAGGCCGTCTGTGGGGCCTGCCCCGTACAGGAGCGGTGCCTGGCATGGGCGCTGGAGAAGGGCCAGGTCGCGGGCGTCTGGGGAGGAACGGACGAGGACGAACGCCGTGCGCTGAGGCGCCGTCGCGCCCGGCAGCACGCCAGGAGCCACGGGTGAGGCCTCCGCACTCCCGACGCCCCGCCAGGAGACGATGAGCCATGGACATCTCGGTCTGGCTCCTCATCGGCGTGTGCGCGCTCCTGCTCATGGCGGGTGCGGCGGCCGTCCTGCTGGTGCGCGTGATCCGGGCCAGGAGGCTCCTGGTCGACGCGGGCATCCCCCTGCACAACAAGGCGCTCGTATGGGCCTCGGTGATCTACACCGTGTCGCCCGTCGACCTCCTGCCCGACCCGGTCTACCTCGACGACATCGGCTTCCTGCTGATCGCCCTGCGCTCGCTGCACTCCGCGGCGCACGCGGTGGGCGCGGGCCGCGGCAAGCACGCCGTGACACAGGCGGAACCAGGCGGCAACCTTTCGGCGTCCGGGAGCAACTGAGGGGGCGTAAGCCGTCCCCTGCCGAAGGTGCCTCTCGTGGAGCCTCTGCTTCCCCACTCCGATTCCCGCCCCCGCCGCAGACGTCGTATCACCCGAACCCGGGCGCTGACCGGCGCTCTCCTGGCCGGGCTGCTCGCCGCCGGCGGGCTCGTCGCACTCGGCCCCTCCTCGCAGGCCGCCACCGCCCGGCAGGCCGAGGCGCTGGACCGCGGCGTCGTGAGCGTGCACACCGACGGCGGGAACTTCGTCAGCTGGCGCTGGCTGGGCACCGACCCCGACGACGTGTCGTTCAACGTCTACCGGGCGGGCACCAAGGTCAACGACGCGCCGGTCACGGACTCGACGAACTACTTCCACCCCGACGCGCCCGACTCCGCCGACTACACGGTCCGCGCGGTCGTCGACGGCGTGGAGCAGAGCGACTCCGTGCACGCGATCCAGTTCCGCGGCGGATACAAGGACGTGCCCATCAGCCCGCCCGCGGGTGGGACGACGCCCGACGGGGTCGCCTACACCTACGAGGCCAACGACGCGTCCGTCGGCGACCTGGACGGCGACGGCGCCCTCGACTTCGTACTGAAGTGGCAGCCCACCAACGCCAAGGACAACTCCCAGTCCGGCTACACCGGCAACACGATCATCGACGGGATCCGTCTCGACGGCACCCGGCTCTGGCGGATCGACCTCGGGCGCAACATCCGCTCCGGCGCGCACTACACCCAGTTCCAGGTGTACGACTACGACGGTGACGGCCGGGCCGAGGTGGCGATGAAGACCGCCGACGGCAGCGTCGACGGCGCGGGACAGGTGATCGGCAGCTCGTCCGCCGACTACCGCAACTCCTCCGGATACGTCCTGTCGGGCCCGGAGTTCCTGACCATGTTCAACGGGAACACCGGCGCGGCGATGGGCACCGTCGACTACGTCCCGGCACGCGGCACGGTCTCCTCATGGGGCGACTCCTACGGCAACCGTGTCGACCGCTTCCTCGCCGGCACGGCCTATCTGGACGGCAGCAGGCCGTCCCTGATCATGGCGCGCGGCTACTACACGCGCAGTGTCATCGCGGCCTGGGACTGGCGGGACGGAGCCTTCACCAGGCGCTGGACCTTCGACACCGACAGCTCGACCAACTCCGGCAAGGGATACGACGGTCAGGGCAACCACCAGCTGTCCGTCGCCGACGCGGACGGTGACGGCAAGGACGAGATCATCTACGGCGCGATGGCCGTGGACGACGACGGCCGTGGACTGTGGACGACGAAGAACGGCCACGGCGACGCCATGCACGTGGGGGACCTCGATCCGTCGAGGCCAGGACTTGAGGAGTTCAAGGTCGACGAGGACAGCTCGAAGCCGTCCTCCTGGATGGCGGACGCCGCCACCGGCCAGATCCTCTGGTCCACGTCGGCCAACGGCGACAACGGACGCGGTGTGTCCGGTGACATCTGGTCGGGAAGCCCGGGCGCCGAGTCCTGGTCGTCCGCCGTCTCCGGTCTGCGGGGCCCGAACGGCGACACCGTCAGCAGCCACAAGCCGTCCAGCACCAACTTCCTCGCGTGGTGGGACGGCGACACGACCCGGGAGCTGCTCGACGACACCCATATCGACAAGTACGGCCCATCGTCCGACACCCGTCTGCTGACCGGATCATCCGTCCACTCCAACAACGGCACCAAGGCCACGCCCGCGCTCTCCGGCGACCTCTTCGGCGACTGGCGCGAGGAAGTCGTCTGGCCGACCACGAACAACACGGCGCTGCGGATCTACTCCACGCCGTACGAGACGGACACCAGGATCACCACACTGCTCCACGACACCATGTACCGGACAGCGCTGGCCTGGCAGAACACCGCCTACAACCAGCCGCCGCATCCCAGTTTCGCCATCGGCGACGGGATGGCGACCGCGCCCCGGCCCAGCATCACGACGCCGTAGCGCGCACACGCCGAAGGGCTGCCGCACCCCCGGGGGCGCGGCAGCCCCGGCCGCCTACTCGCCCGTCCCGGGATCACGCCCGGTGAGGCAGTAGACCCCGCCCGCCGGGTCCCGCATCACGGTCCAGCCGTCGCCGTCGCGCACGAACCGCGCACCGTACCGCTCGTGTCGTGCCCGGCCGGCCGCCAGATCCGAGCAGGCCAGATCCAGATGGCCCGAGGCGGCGCGGGGCTCCGTCAGCCGCTGGAGGAGCAGATGGACGGGCGCATCGACAGCCGATTCCGGGGGCGGGCGGAGCGTACGGAATTCGGGGTGCACGCCGGGGCGGGAGTCCCAGCCCGTCAACGCCGTCCAGAAGGCGACCTCGGCCTCGAACGCGGCCGGTGACACATCGAGGCAGAGCTGGTCGAGACGGCTCCGGGTCCCGTCGGCGTCGACGAGGACGGGCGGCCGCCTCCGGCTGCCGCGCCAGGGCACCACACAGAAGGGCTGGCCGCCGGGGGAGCGCAGGACGGCCAGTCCGGGGCGTCCGGCCTCCTCATCGGCTCCCAGCAGACGGGCCCGTGCGGTGAAGGCGCCGATGTCCTCGACGGCGAGATCGGGATGGGCTCCGCCCGCTCCGCCCACCGCCTGGACCACCAGGCAGGCATCGGCCTCCTCCGGGACCAGGGTGGTGAATTCGCCCCGCTCGCCCCACGGGGCGGAGGCGTGGGTTCCGGTGACCGCACTCCAGAAGGCGGCGGCGCGGCCGGCGGCCGGCGCGGGGCGGTCGACGAAGGCGTGGGTCCAGCGGATCATTTCGCTCCTCTGCTGCCGGCCGGTCCCGTCGGCAGGCGGTCACCATCATCCCAGCGACTCGGTTCCCGAACCGCGTTCACCGGTAGTTCACCGGTCGGATCGGTCCGCGGCATTCCCAGGCACGCCGTGGGGATCTACGCTCGGGCCGAATCGATCAACGATGCGGCGTCGCACTCCGAACGGCGTTGACAACGTTGTCCAACTCTGTCGGAGGTTTCCGAGAACATGCCCTCCAGACTGTCCCCGGCCCGGCGCCTCGCCGCACGGGCCGCCGCGATCGTCATCACCGGCGCGCTCGCCGGCGCCGTCATGCCGCCGGCCGCCCAGGCCGAGGCGCTCGTCACCCGGCCCACCGCCTATGTGGACCCGATGATCGGCACGTCGAACGGCGGCAACACCTACCCCGGCGCGGTCCGTCCGTACGGGATGATGGCCTGGTCGCCGACCAGCACCAAGGGCGACCAGACGAGCACCGGGGCTGCCAACGGTTACGAGCACGGGGTGACCCGGATGCGCGGCCTGAGCCTCACCCATGTCAACGGAGCCGGGTGCGACCCCGGCGCCGCCGGTGATGTCCCGATCATGCCGATCGTCGGCGACATCACCTCGTCGCCGTCCGCCGACACGAAGGACGCCGTCTACGCGTCCGACTTCTCGCACGACGACGAGCGCGCCGTGGCCGGCCGTTACACCGTCGGCCTCGAGTCCGGCGCCACCGCGGACCTGGCCGTGAGCGAGCGCGCGGGCGTCGCGGACTTCAGCTTCCCGGCGGACAAGCCCGCCAATCTGCTCTTCCGGGTGTCCAACTCCCTGAACGGCAGCGAGGACGCCGAGATCAACATCGACACCGCGCACCGCAAGGTGACCGGGTCGGTGCTCACCGGCGCCTTCTGCGGTCGCCGCGCCAACGGCGGCACCAACAACCGCAAGAGCTACTACCGGCTCTACTTCACCGCCTCCTTCGACCGCGCCTTCTCCTCCACCGGCACCTGGCGGGACGACACCCTCGCGCCGGGCGCGACCACCGGAAGCGGCGGCGAGGGGTACGCCACGGGGGACGACCGCGCGGGCCGGGGTTCCGGCGGCTGGGTCGGCTTCGACACCTCGGCCGACGACGACGTCCGTATGCGGATCGGGATCTCCTACGTCAGCCAGGAGGGCGCCGAGGCCAATCTCCGCGAGGAGATCTCCCCGAGGGACAGCGTCGACGACATCGCACGGGCCGGATCCGCGGCCTGGGACCGCGAGCTGTCCTCCGCGCGCGTCGGCGGCGGCAGCGAGGCGCAGCGCACCTCGTTCTACACCGCGCTGTACCACTCGCTGATGCAGCCGAACCTGATCAGCGACACCGACGGCCGCTACCCCGGCATGGACGGGAAGCCGCACCGCGTGACGCGCGGTCAGAAGGCGCAGTACAGCAACTTCTCCGGCTGGGACCAGTACCGCGCCCAGATCCAGCTGCTCGCTCTCCTCAAACCGAAGATCGCGGGCGACTTCGCCCAGTCGCTCTACAACTTCTCCGAGCAGAACGACGGCGTCTGGGACCGCTGGGTGCACGTCAACGGCGCCACTCATGTGATGACGGGCGACCCGACGGCCGCCACCCTCGCCACGTTCTACGCGATGGGCGTACGCAACTTCGACTACGAGGGCGCCTTCGAGTCCCTGGCCCGCCAGGCCACGGTGCCCCACGAGGACGGTCTCTCCGACGCCGGATGCCCCGGCCAGTGCACCGGCCAGCGGCCCAACCTGGCCCAGTACCTGGACTCCCACTACGCCGCCCAGGACGTCTGCCACTGCTGGGGCGGTGCCGCCGAGACCCTGGAGGACGCGGTCGCCGACGCCGCTCTCGGCCGATGGGCCCGGCTGCTCGGACGTGACGAGGAGGCCAAGTCCTTCGAGGAGCGCGGCCTGTGGTGGCGCAACGTCTACAATCCCGAGGCCACGGACGGCGCCGGCACCACCGGCTACATCCAGGCCCGCAACCTCGACGGTTCCTGGGTGACCCCCTTCAGCCCGGGCAGCGACACGGGCTTCGCGCAGGGGACCAGCGCCACGTACACCTGGATGGTCCCGCAGGACGTGCAGGGCCTGGCCGAGGCCATGGGCGGCAGGGACGTGGCGGCGGAGCGGCTGGACGGCTTCTTCCACAAGGAGGACGGCTCATGGTCGGTCAAGGGCGGCGACTCGCTGCGCTACGACCCGACCAACGAGCCAGGCATCCACGCCCCGTGGCTCTACAACGCCCTGGGGCAGCCGTGGAAGACGCAGGAGACCGTGCGTGAGATCGTGAACACGGTCTACGGGACCGGTCCCGCCGGTCTGCCCGGCAACGACGACCTGGGCACGATGTCGGCCTGGTACGTCTTCTCGGCGCTCGGCCTCTATCCGCAGACGCCGGGCAGCGCCACCATGCTGCTCGGGGCGCCGCTGTTCCCGGCCGCGGTGCTCGACCGGCCGCAGGGCGGGGACATCCGGATCAGCGCCCCGCAGGCGGACGCGACACATCCGTACATCGACGGCGTCAAGGTCGACGGGCGCACGAGTGACAGGTCGTGGACCGATGCCCGACTGGTCACCCGCGGAGGGTCGTTGACCTACCGGCTCGCCGACGAGCCGAACACCTCCTGGGCCACGGGGCCTGCGGGTCTTCCGCAGTAGTACACCGACAGGCCCTGTTCCGGAGCCCGGTGGGCGGCGCGACGCCGCTCGCCGGGCTCCGTGCGTCCGGCGAACGCCGTCGGGAGGGGTCTCGTTTTTCTATCGTTGAAAATTCTGTGTGCACGACCGTTGTCAGGTGTTTGAGGCTGTGGCTCAATGTTCGACTATGTGCAGTGCTTCGCGGTCCGGAGCACTTCGGCTTCTTCGACGAGGACGACGCCTTGATACGACAACTTGCCCGCCCCCGCACCCTCTTGAGAACGCTCGCCTGTACGGCGGCGCTGCTGCTGCCCGTCGGGGCCACCATGGTCCCGGCCGCCGCCTCCGCTCCCGCCGAAGGAGCCGCCTCCGCTTCGGCGTCCGTGAAGGAGGACCCGTCCACCGAGGTGCACGGCCTCAAGGGCGAGTACTTCGCCATGTCCGAGCCCGGCGCCCGTGACTTCGCCGAGCTCGGTGCGACCGCCCTCGACCCGGACATCAACTTCCCCAACCTGACCGGTGCGTTCGAGTCGGCCACCGGCCACGCCGAGAACGCCACCGCCCGCTGGACGGGACAGATCGAGGCCCCGGCGGACGGCGACTACACCTTCGCCGCCATCGGGGACAACGGCTTCCGGCTCTTCATCGACGACAAGGCGGTCATCGACCACTGGGAGCCGGACTGGGACAACGAGCAGACCAGCGCTCCGGTCGCCCTGAAGGCCGGTGAACAGCACACGTTCCGGCTGGAGATGTTCCAGGACGAGGGCGGGGCGAACATGTTCCTGCGCTGGTCGTCCGCGGAGCTCGACCGGCAGCTCGTGCCCGAGTCCGCCTTCACCCCGCCCGCCGACTTCGAGATCTACCCGGTCGGACTGGCCGTCGCCGATGACGGCCTGAAGCTGCGTGCGGCCTTCGACAACGAGGTCAGCGGCATCGAGGGCATCAAGGACCACCTCGCCATCGAGGCGGACACCACTCCGATGCCCGTGAAGGCGGCGGCCGTGGTGCCCGGTGACCCCAAGGCGCTGGACATCACCCTGGACGCGCCCGTCCAGAAGGACCAGCAGGTCAAGTTCGTGTACGACGGTGAGGGCGGCCTGCGGGCCGGCGAGGAGGCCGTCCCCGAGATCAGCCGCAGGGCGCAGAACCTCTCCACGCACCGGCTGACCACCCCCTGGGGCGACAAGGTCGACTCCAGGAACCCGCTGCCCGAGTACCCCCGCCCGCAGCAGGTGCGCGACGACTGGAAGAACCTCAACGGCCAGTGGGAGTTCGCGGGAGCGGCCGCCGGTGAGAAGCCGGTCTTCGGCAAGAAGCTCGACGAGCACATCACCGTGCCGTACCCCGTCGAGTCGCAGCTGTCCGGGCTCGAGCGCCACGAAGACCACATGTTCTACCGCAAGCTCGTCACCGTGCCCAAGAGCTGGTCGGTCGGCAAGCGGAGCCACGACGACCGTCTGAAGCTCAACTTCGGCGCCGTCGACTACCAGGCGCGGGTCTGGGTCAACGGCAAGCAGGTCGCCGAGCACACCGGCGGCTACACCGCCTTCAGCGCCGACATCACGGACGCGGTCAAGGGCAGCGGCCCCCAGGAGATCGTGGTCGCGGTCACCGACACCACGGGAGCCGACCAGCCCACCGGCAAGCAGTCCGCCAACCCGAGCGGCATCTTCTACACCGCGTCCTCCGGCATCTGGCAGACCGTCTGGATGGAGCCCGTCGCTCCGGCCGCCGTCGACTCCCTGACGACCACGCCGGACATCGACAAGGGCCGGCTGGCCCTGACGGTCAACTCCGAGGACGCCTCGAAGTCCGCCCGTGTCACCGCGGTCGCCCGTGACAAGAAGGGCAAGGTCGTCGGCCGGGTCACCGGCGCCGCCAACCGCGAGCTGAGTGTCCCGGTCTCCAAGCAGCACCTGTGGACCCCGGACGACCCCTACCTGTACGACCTGGAGGTCACCCTCAAGGACGGCCGCTCCAAGGACAGCGTGGACAGCTACTTCGGTATGCGTTCCCTGGAGGTCGCCGAGGTCGGCGGCTACCAGAAGCTGGTGCTCAACGGAAAGCCGTTCTTCTCCCTCGCCCAGCTCGACCAGGGCTTCTACCCCGACGGCCTGAACACGGCGCCCAGCGACGACGCCCTGGTCTTCGACCTGAAGGCGCAGAAGGACCTGGGCTTCAACTCGGTCCGCAAGCACATCAAGGTCGAGCCCGCGCGCTGGTACTACCACGCCGACCAGCTGGGTCTGCTGGTGTGGCAGGACTTCGTCTCCGGCAACCTCACCGGCGAGAAGGGCCACAAGGCCTTCCTCGATCAGGGGGCCGAGATGATGGAGCAGCTGCACAACTACCCGTCGATCGGCGCCTGGATCGTCTTCAACGAGGGCTGGGGCGAGTGGGACCGTACCGAGACCGGGAAGATCGCGGAGCAGGTCAAGGCCGCGGACCCCTCCCGGGTCGTCAACGCCCACAGCGGTGTCAACTGCTGCGACTCCAAGGGTGACTCGGGCAAGGGCGAGATCATCGACCACCATGACTACAACAACACCGACCCGGCATCCCCGGACGAGACCCGGGCCGCGATGGACGGTGAGCACGGCGGCTTCACCCTGCGGATGCCCGGGAACATGTGGCCCGGTGCGCCGGCCGCGATCTACAGCGGTGTCGCCGACAAGGACGCCCTGACCGCCAAGTACGTCGAGAACACCCGGACGTACTACCTGGACGCGGCCCGCGAGGAGCTCTCCGGCTCCATCTACACCCAGGTGACCGACCTGGAGAACGAGCTCAACGGTCTCTGGACGTACGACCGCCGGGAGATCAAGGTCGATCCCGCCAAGGTGCGGGCGATCAACGAGGAGGTCATCGCCGCCGGCGCGTCCGCGGGCCGGTAGGAGGCAGAACCCCGCAGACCGCTCCCGGCAGTGCGCGCACGCGCCGCACTGCCGGGAGCACCGGCGTCATGGGCCACGGCGACAGGCGGCCGTACGGCAGAACCGGAGCATGTCACCTCGGGGGGAGCGCCGCCCCGGTGCTCTCACGGGCCATCAGGCGGTGCGGGACCACGATCCGTCGGGCAGGCAGTGTGTCGAGACGGCCGAGGACGCGCTCGGTCAGGCACTGCACCGCGCGTTCGGCGATCTGCTCACGGTCCGGGGCGATCGTGCTGAGCGACGGGGTGGCGAACCGGCCGTCCTCGATGTCGTCGAACCCGATCACGGCCACGTCCTCCGGTACCCGGACACCCTGTTCGGCAGCCACGCGCAGGGCGCCGAGGGCCAGTTCGTCGCTGAAGCAGAAGACCGCGTCGACGAAGCCGGGCACCCTCAGCAGTTCACGCATGGCGCGTGCTCCCTCGGTCCGGTGCAGATCGGCCACCTCGACCTCGGCCGCCGGATCAAGGTCCGCTTCACGCAGCGCCTGCCGGAAGCCCTCGGTGCGCAGCTCCGCCGTACCGTGCCCGAGGCCCGGCTGGAGGCCGACAGCGGCGACGCGCCGACGGCCCCGCGAGACCAGATGGCGCGTGGCGTCGCGCGCCGCTCCCACATTGTCCAGGGCCACATGGTCGATGGCCCCGTCCGGCTCCAGCTCACCCAGGACGACGAGCGGCAGACCGCCCGCGAGCGTCGCCAGCTCGGACGGAGGCGTCGACCACGGACTGACGATCATCCCGTCGACCTGGTGCCCCTCCGAGCCGTCCAGCAGACGCCGCTCCAGGTCCGTGCGCCCACCGGTCCGCTCCAGGAGGACCGTCCACCCGCGTTCCTGCGCCGCGTCGATGAGCAGACCCGTCAGCGCACCGAAGTAGGGGGAGTGGATCTCGGGCACGACCACCCCGATGAGGCCGGTGCGGCCCTGCCGGAGGTTACGGGCGGCGAGGTTGGGGCGGTAGCCCAGCTCCTCGACGGCCGCCATGACCCGGGCACGCGTCGCCGGGGCGACGGCCGCGGTGTTGCTCACGACATTGGAGACGGTCCGGACGGAGACGCCGGCGAGCAGGGCGACGTCCTTGAGTCTCGCTGCCACGGTCGGTGAGCTCCTGTCCCTCGGTTCGCACGGGGCGGGCCGGCGTGCCGTGCCCTTGCGCTGTGCACCGTAACAGCCCCGTCGAAGCAGGGTGCGCACTCACTCTTGCCACGATGATTGCAACGTTGCAACATGAAGGCGCCGACGGCATGTCCCGTCGTACCCCGCCGCATTGCGCCGATGAAGGGACCATCGCCATGCCCCGAGCCACCACCCCCGCCGCGGACTTCGACGCGGCCGTCCAGGACCTGTACACCGCCGGAATCACGGCCCACCGGGGCGCGTTCACCCCGCGGTGGGCCGACGTGATGCGCGAGGACATCGACGAGGCCTTCGCCGAGGCGCGCGCCAGGGAGGGCGGAGCGGTCGGCCGGGGGCCGCACCGCTACTACGTCGAGATACATCCCGAGCAGCTCAGGGGATTCGTGGACCTGGTCGACCACCCCTGGGTGCGTGGGGTGTCCGAGGCGGTCCTCGGGCCCGACTACCGGATCGTCGAGCTGGGCTTCGACGTCCCGCTGGCCGGAGCGGTGAACCAGCCCTGGCACCGGGACTTCCCCATGCCGGACACCACCCGGCACCGGCGCAGGCTGACGTCGCTCGCCTTCAACCTCACCGCGGTCGACACCCGTGACGACATGGGCCCCTTCGAGATCGCGCCGGGCACCCAGTGGGACGACGACCCCGGCTTCGGCCACGGGATGTTCCCGCCCCGCGACACCTATCCGCGGTACGCCGCACTCGCCGAACGCAAGTACCCGAGGCGCGGGGACATCTCGGCCAGGTCCGCCCTGACGATCCACCGGGGGACGGCCAACCACTCGCAGGACGCGCGACCGGTCCTGGTCCTGGGCGTCGACGCTCCCGGCGCCGGCAACGACGCGCAGCACGACATGGCGGTGACCCGGGGGTACTGGGCCTCACTGCCCGGACGGGTGCGGGCGCACATGCAGTGCCCCGTGGTGGAGGAGCTGACCCCCATCGTCCAGAAGCACACCATCGAGGGCCTGGTCATGGGAGACGCCTGAGCCACCGATGGGTCCGGTGCGGGCCCCGACGGGACCGGCACCGGACCCACCGGCTCACCTCAGGGCGCCCAGGGTGCCTCCACCGCCCAGGTGGTGTCCTCGGTGAAGGTCGCCGCGTCGTCCCAGGCGTGGCCACCGCCGGGGGTGGCAAGCCACACCTCGGAATCGATGTGGCGCAGATAGCTGCCCGGCAGATTCGCGCTGGAGAGCCTCACCCCGTCCGTGCCCGCCACCGCGCAGAACGTGGCATCGGCGTCGAACAGGTCCGAGCCGTCGTCCGCGTCACGGCGGACCCGGAAGGCCTGGTGACGCAGGTACTCACCGGGATAGTTGCGGGACTCGAACGAATAGCAGTTGTCGTTCGCCAGGCCGGTGACGACCTTCCAGGTGGCGTCGCTCTTGAGCACATCGGCACTGCCCTCGTCCACCACCTCGGTGAACGCCAGCTGGTCGTAGTGGCGCAGGTACTTGTCGGTGTACCCCGGTGTGGTGACCCGGAGCGACGCGTACTCGCCGGTGGGCAGCGTGACGGGCGGCGCCGGGTTCTTCGACGCCTCGATGAGGGCCTGGTTGGCGGCCTTCACCCGGGCGGTGTCCACCTTGACCACCTGGCGGTCGTAGGTGAGCAGCCCGTTCGCCTCGTTCTCGACGTCGGTGATCTCCGTGTAGACCGAGGCCGAGAGCCCGGCGGGCAGCTGGCCTACGCGGATGCTGTCGATGAGCCCGACGAAGCGGTCGTTGAGCGCTTCGGTGCTCGGCTGGTCCTCGTAGCTGAAGCCGCCGCCCGGGTACCACTCGTGGTCCGGCACCTTGTAGCCGAGACCGCCGAACTCGCCGAGGACCGCGGCACGGGTCGCGGTGGGCGCGGTGTTGCCCGGCCCGACGTAGACATGGTTGTCGACCACGTCGCCGTTGCCGCCGTCCACGGAACCGCAGCAGTTGACCCCGCTCATGTTGTCGACCAGCCGGGACGGGTCGTAGGCCTTCACCTCGTCGGCGATCCTGGCCTGGTCGTACTGGCCCCAGCCCTCGTTCTGGTCGACCCACATGACCAGGGACGGTGAGCTGCGGTGCTGGTCGATGACCGCGTGGTACTCGTCCTCCCACTGGGTCCGTGCCGCCGCGTCGGGGGACTTGTCCGTGTCCATCGCGGGCATGTCCTGCCAGACGAGCAGGCCCAGCTTGTCCGCCCAGTAGAACCAGCGCTGCGGCTCGACCTTGATGTGCTTGCGGACCATGTTGAACCCGAGGTCCTTGTGCGCCTGGAGATCGGACCTGAGGGCGTCGTCGGTGGGCGCCGTGTAGATGCCGTCGGGCCAGTACCCCTGGTCGAGCGTGCCGGTCTGGAAGACGAACTTCCCGTTGAGCACCGGGCGCAGGACCCCGTCGGTCTTCTCGACGGCGATGGACCGCATGCCCGCGTAACTGCCCACCGTGTCCACCACGGACGTCCCGTCGAGCAGTTCGGCGCGTACGTCGTACAGGAACGGGTCGTCCGGGTCCCACAGATGGGGATCCGGCACGGGTACGGAGATCTCCGTACCGGGCGCACCGGTCGCCGTGCCCACCACGGTGTCCCCGCTGGAGACGGTGACCCGGGCGCTGCGGCCGTCGGCGGCAGCCGCCCGCACCGTCACCCGCAGGGTGCTGTCGTCGAGGTCCGGTGTCATGTCCAGGCGCGTGACGTGCGACTCGGCGACCGGCTCCAGCCAGACCGTCTGCCAGATCCCCGAGGCCGCGGTGTAGAAGATCCCGCCGCCGTCGTGCGGGTCCACCTCGTTGATCCGCTGCTTGCCGACGGCCTGGCCACCGGTCTGCGTCGGGTCGTACACGGAGACCACGACGGTGTTCGTACCGTCGACGAGCTGGGGTGTGATGTCGTACGAGAACGCGTCGAAGCCACCCTTGTGCGCGCCGACCTCGGTGCCGTTGACCCAGACGGTGCTCTGCCAGTCGGACGCGCCGAAGTTCAGCACGACCCGTCGGCCGCTCCAGTCGGCCGGCACGGTGAAGGTGCGCTTGTACCAGAGCTTGTCGTTCTCGGTGATCCTGCGCTTGACGCCGGAAAGCGAGGACTCGGCGACGAACGGAACCCTGATCTGCTCGGAGAACGCCTCGGGCTCGGGGTCGTCGCGGCCGGTCACCGCGAAGTCCCAGATGCCGTTGAGGTTCGCCCAGTCGGGGCGGGTGAGCTGGGGGCGTGGGTACTCGGGGAGCGGGTCGTCGACGGGGACCTCGTCCGTCCAGGGCGTCGTCATCGGCGCGGGCTTCGGGGCCCACTCCGTGGGGGCGGCCGTCGCCGGGACCGTCGCCGCCGTGACCAGCGCGGTGGCGAGGAGGGCCAGCAGGCCGGCGCCGGCCGTCAACCGTCTCCACCAGGTGCGGGCCCGTGGTGCGGGTGCGGATGTCATGAGCGGGAACTCCTTCCGGGGAACCCCTCGGCGCCGAGCGGCGCGGGGGTGGCGTGAGCGGAGTGGTGGACCGTCCCTCAGAGCAGCTGCCAGAGGTGGTCCGCGGTGCCGTCGTCGGCGTACTGCACGATGTGGGCGCTGTCGGCGGTGGACATGCCGTCCACGGCCAGCACCTTGTCCGAGTTGCGGTTGCGGATGCGGTACCAGCCCTCGCCGTCCGGCACGAGCTGCCACAGGTGGTCCGCGGTGTCGTTGTCGTCGAACTGGACGACGTGCGCGCTGTCCTCGGTGGACATCAGGTCCACGCCGAGCACCTTGCCCGAGTGCTGGTTGCGGATGCGGTACCAGCCGTCGCCGTTGGCGACGAGCCGCCACAGGTGGTCGGCGGTGCCGGTGTCGGCGAACTGCACCACATGGGCGCTGTTCTCGCCCGACATGCCGTCCACGCCCAGCACCTTGCCGGAGTTGCGGTTGCCGATCCGGTACCAGCGGTCCGCGAGCCAGGGCGCCGCGTCAGGGCTCGCCGTCGGGAAGGACGTGATGCGCAGCCGCGCCGCGCCCATCGGGACGAGCGTGACCTCCTCGACCGGCTCGGTGCTGCGCGCGGGGCTCGGTCCCAGGGGCGCCACCACGTGCTCGTCGTCGGCGCTCCACTCGGGGATGCGGCGGGCGCGGGCGGTCATGACCAGCGGGGTGCCGTCCAGGGTGAAGGGGTTGTCGTCGGCGGCACGGCGGCGCCGGGAGACGGCCGGCCGCTCGCCGTCCAGGACGAGGCCGTAGTTCCACGGGGAGGTGGCGTGGACCGCGTACTGCGGGAACTGCTCGGTGCCGCCGATGCGTTCGTACGACTCGTCGATGCGCAGGGAGTAGGTGAGCGGCCCGTGGTCGACGCTGACCGAGTCGTGGTTGTCCGCCCAGGTGCGCACGGTGGTGCGCTGGGGGAGGCGCAGGGTGACCCGGTCGCCGTCGGACCAGGTGCGCTCGATCCGGGTGAAGGCGGGTCCCGCGGGGGCTTCCACCCGCTCGCCGTTGACCTCGACCTCCGGCTCGGCGCACCAGGCGGGCACCCGCAGGACCAGCGGGAAGCTCAGCGCCTTCGGGGACGCGAGGGAGAGGGTGACCGTGTCCGTGAACGGATAGCCGGTCTCCTCGGTGAAGGTGACCTCCGTGCCGTCCGCGACCTTCGCGGTGACCTCGCAGGCGGCGTACATCGACGCGGCGAGCCCGCCGTCCGGGGTGGCGAGCCAGAGCTCCCCGACGAAGTAGGGCCAGCCCATGCCGTAGTTGTGCGGGCAGCAGCGGTACTGGTCGACGCCCGGCAGATACGCCTGCATGGCGAAGCCGTTCTGGAACTGCCGGTCCTGCTTGGGTACGTCGTCGAGGTCGACGCTGTTGGCGCTGGTGATGTAGTGGATGGCCCTGCCCGACGGGTCGAGCGACGCGGGCAGCGAGTTGAAGGCCAGCTCCTCGCAGCGGTCGGCCCAGAGCGGGTCGCCCGTGATCCGGGTGAGCAGCTGGTGGCTCGCCATGAACTCGACGATCCCGCAGGTCTCGAAGCCCTGCCGGGGGTCCCCGTGGCCCTCCCGGACGTTCTCGTCACCGGCGAAGCCGCCGCCGGGGAACTGCCCATACGCGTCCATGGCCTTGGCGTACGTCCCGTACGTGTTCCGGGTGTCCTGCTCATCGCCGCTGCGCAGGGCGTACTGGGCGGGCTCGCGGAAGCCCTGGGCGATGTTGACGTTGTGCGGGTCGACCAGGTTGTCGCCCCAGTCCGCGCCGTAGCGGTGGATCTTGTCGGCGAGATCCAGCAGGAAGGTGTCGCCCGTGCGGTTGAACAGCCAGTACACGCTGTCCAGGCCGTCGCCCCAGCGCAGGGCGATCCAGCTGGTGTCGAACGCGCCGGGGCCCTGCTCGTTCATGAAGCGGAAGAACCTGCTGAGGAACGGAATGATCCGGTTGTCGTCGCTGTACTCCTGCCAGGAGCGCAGCGCCTGCATCAGGGGGAGGTACGGCCAGAAGTCGGGGCCGTCGTTGAGCGCGGTGCGCAGGGCCTTCGGGCCGAAGAAGCCGTCGGACTGCTGGGTCGTGAGGATCGCGTCGATCCACCGGCGCGTGGTGGCCAGCGCCGTCGCGTCACCGGTGACGATCGCCAGCTCCGTGTATCCGCGCAGCCAGTAGGGGACTTCCTCCCAGCCGTCCAGGGCGGGGCGTACCCAGCCGGAGGCCTCGAAGTCGAGGAAGTGCGAGACCTCCTCGTAGCGGCCGCAGAGGCCGTCCAGCTGGAGCCGCAACTGGCCGGCGAGCCAGCCCTTGGGGGTGATTCGCCCGGGCGGCAGCCTCAGGAACGCCGTCGGGTGCAGCGGATCGGCGTTCGGGGAGTAGTGGCCGCCGTGGGCGGCCGCCATCACGCCTCCGGCGGCGGTCGCGGTGGTGGCCCAGCGGCCGGCCGAGGTGACCGCCGCGGCGGTGACCAGGGCACTCGTCATGAGTTGTCTGCGGTTCAGTGGCATCGTGTGGGGTCTCCGCTTCTGCTCTGCCGGACACGGGCGGGGCGACGGTCGGCACCGGCGCATGGCGAGACGGCTGCCGGGCCCCGGTCCTGCGGACACGACAACTCTTGTGCAACGTTGGAAAATTGATGTCGGCGGTATGACAGCACGCGCTCATGCCGGTGTCCAGAGGGTGTGCGGCACCTGGTGCGCCGCCACCCCGCGGGCGTCGCACGGTGAACCGCGCCTCGGGGCGACACATTTTGGAAACGCATCGACAACTCCCTTGCCGCCTGCGCCACCCCGCCTATATAACGTTGTAAACCGAGCCGCCGAGAGGCCGTACAAGCCCTCACGACCGCAGTTTCCGCAGCTCGCAGCGGGGGCCGTGAGGGATGAAGCATCAGTGCCGTTGACCGGCTGATGCACTGTCCCGCCATGCCCGACCGCACGCCGAACGGTGTGCCGTCACCCCGCCAAGGAGCGTCCCGCGCATGATGATCCAGCGTCGATCCCGTACCCTCGCCGCGGCCTGCCTGCTGGCCGCCACCGCCACGCTGGCCGCTTCCGGCTGCTCCAAGTCGGAGAGCTCGGACAGCGCGAGCGGTGACAGCAGCCAGGGGGCGCAGGAGGCCAAGTCCCCCGAGGCCGCCTCGGGCCCCGGCTGTTCCCTGCAGAGCTACGGCGCGCCCAAGCTCGACCTCAAGGACGCCGTGGTCGGCTTCTCCCAGTCGGAGAAGGAGGCCAACCCGTTCCGTATCGCCGAGACCCAGTCGATCAAGGACGAGGCCAAGAAGGTCGGCGTCAAGAAGCTGCTCACCACCAACGCGCAGTCGCAGCTGTCCAAGCAGATCAGCGACATCCAGGACATGCTGTCGCAGGGCGCCCAGTTCCTCATCGTCGCCCCGCTGAACTCCGACGGCCTGGAGCCGGCGCTCAAGGCCGCTGCGGCGAAGAAGGTGCCCGTCCTCACCATCGACCGTGAGCTCAACTCCACGGCCTGCAAGGACTATGTCTCCTTCCTCGGCTCCGACTTCGTCGAGCAGGGCAAGCGGGCGGCGGACGCGATGATCAAGGCGACCGACGGCAAGGGCAAGGTGGCGATCCTCCTCGGCACGTCGGGCAACAACACGACCACCGACCGCACCAAGGGCTTCGTCGACCAGATCAAGGCCGAGGCGCCCGGTATCGAGATCGTCGCCCAGCAGACCGGTGACTTCGCCCGTGACAAGGGCCAGCAGGTCATGGAGCAGCTCATCCAGTCCAAGCCCGGCATCACCGCCGTCTACGCGGAGAACGACGAGATGGGACTCGGCGCCCTCACCGCGCTGAAGGCGAACGGCAAGAAGCCCGGGAAGGACGTCAAGATCGTCTCGGTCGACGGCACCCGTAGCGCCGTCCAGGCCGTGGTGAACGGCGAGTACAACGCCGTCATCGAGTCCAACCCCCGCTTCGGCCCCCTGGCCTTCGCGACCGCCCAGAAGTTCTACGACGGCGAGGAGATCCCGGAGAACATCATCATCTCCGACCGCGCCTACGACGAGACCAACGCCAAGGAATCGCTCGGCGGGGCGTTCTGATCCGCTCCTGAACACAACGGCCCCCGCCGCCGTGGCTCCCGCACCGGGCCACGGCGGCTCCGGGCCCTCACCCCCCGGACAGCGGAAGGCAAGATCCATGGCACCACCCGAAGCAGTACCTCAGGCACCGGAGGCTGCCGGACAGACGGCGTCGACGGTGCTCGAAGCCCGTTCGGTGAGCAAGCGGTTCCCCGGTGTCGTCGCGCTCGACGACGTCTCCTTCTCGCTGCGCGCGGGGGAGACCCACGCACTGGTCGGTGAGAACGGCGCGGGGAAGTCCACCCTCATCAAGGTACTGACCGGTGTGTACCGGCCGGACGGGGGCGAACTCCGGATGACGGGCGAGACCGTCAGGTTCGCCCGGCCGTTCGAGGCCCAGCAGGCCGGCATCTCCACGATCTACCAGGAGGTCAACCTCGTCCCGCTGATGAGCGTGGCGCGGAACATCTTCCTGGGCCGGGAACCGAGGAACCGCTTCGGGCTCATCGACTTCGCCCGTATGCACCGCGAGACGAGCGAACTGCTCGACAGATTCGGCGTACGCGTCGACCCCCGGCGCCCCCTGCACACCCTGGGCATCGGCACCCAGCAGATGGTCGCCCTCGCCCGTGCGGTGTCCGTCAACGCCCAGGTCGTCATCATGGACGAGCCCACCTCATCGCTCGAACCACGCGAGGTGGAGACCCTCTTCGGCGTCATCGAACGCCTACGCGGCCAGGGCATCGCCGTCCTCTACGTCAGCCACCGCATGGACGAGCTCTACCGGATCTGCGACCGGGTCACCGTCCTGCGCGACGGACGCCACATCCACACCGGTGACCTCGCCGACCTCGACCGGATGCAGCTCGTGTCGATGATGCTCGGCCGCGACCTCTCCGAGGTACGCCGCTCCGGCGTCACCAGCTTCACCGCCGACGGCCACGAGGCCGCCCGTACCCCCGTACTCACCGCGACCGGCCTCACCAGCCGCCTCCAGCTCCACGACATATCCATGTCGCTGTACGCCGGCGAAGTGCTCGGCCTCGGCGGGCTCCTCGGCTCCGGCCGCAGCGAGACCGCCAAGGCCCTGTCCGGCGCACTGTCCCTGGACTCGGGCGAACTCTCCGTCGACGGCACCACGCTGAAGCGCCTCACCCCGGCCGCCGCCATCCGTGCCGGCATCAGCCTGCTCCCCGAGGACCGCAAGGCCGAGGGCATCGTGCCCGGTCTCTCGGTGCGCGAGAACATCGTGCTCGCGGCCATGCCCCGCCTCTCCCGGGCCGGTGTCGTCTCACGCGCCAAGCAGGACCGGATCGTCGACATCTTCATGGAGCGCCTGCGCATCAAGGCGTCGAGCCCCGAGCAGAAGGTCGGCGAACTCTCCGGCGGCAACCAGCAGAAGGTCCTGCTGGCCCGCTGGCTCTGCCTCGAACCCAAGGTCCTGCTGCTCGACGAACCCACCCGGGGCATCGACGTCGGAGCCAAGGCCGAGGTCCAGAGCCTCATCGACGACCTCGCAGGCGAAGGCCTCGCCGTCCTGCTCATCTCCTCCGACATCGAGGAGCTCATCGAAGGCGCCGACCGGATCGTCGTCCTGCGCGGCGGAGCGGTCGCCGGTGAACTGACGGGCGACGACGTGGCCGAGGACCGGCTGCTCGAAACCCTCGCCGACCACGCACCGGACCCGGCGGACAGGGCGCAGGCCGCCCAGGAGGACCCCCGATGACCCAGACCGCCGTCGCCCCGCCCACGAGGAGCGACAAGCCCCACAAGTCCGAGAGCCCGCTGGCACGGCTGCGTGACCCCTCCTGGTACCAGCGCTACGGCGTGTACGTCGCCGTCGCGGTGGTGCTGCTCTTCAACGCGCTGTTCACCGACCACTTCATGACCGCGGACAACTTCCGCACCCAGCTCATCCAGGTCGCCCCCATCGTCATCGTCGCCCTGGGCATGGCCCTGGTCATCGGCACCGAGGGCGTCGACCTGTCCGTCGGCTCGACCATGGCGCTCGCCGCCGCCTTCCTCCCGCTCTACCTCGGATACGGGCTCGTCCCCGCGCTCGTCGTCTCCCTCCTGGCCGGCGCCGTCGTGGGAGCCGTCAACGGCGCTCTCGTCTCCCTCGTCGGGCTGCAGCCCATCGTGGCCACACTCGCCCTGTTCGTCGGAGGCAGAGGACTCGCCCTCGTCGTGGCCGACGGCCAGCTCAAGCAGATCGTCAACCCCGACCTGCTGTCGCTGGGCACCGGCTCGTTCCTCGGGATCCCGCTGGTCGTCCTGATCGCCGGAATCCTCGCCGTGGCCGTCGCCTTCCTGGTGCAGCGCACCACCTTCGGCCGCCAGATCGTCGCCATCGGCGGCAACCGCTCCGCCGCCGCGCTCGCCGGACTCCCCGTCAAGAGGGTCCTCATCGGCGTGTACGTGCTCTGCGGAGTACTCGCGGCCCTCGCCGGGATCCTCGCCACCGCCAGGCTCACCGCGAGCGACCCCTCCTCGCTCGGCTCCCTCATGGAACTCTCCGCCATCACGGCGGTCGTGGTCGGCGGCACCCCGCTCAACGGGGGCTCCGTCCGGGTGCTCGGCACCGTGGCGGGCGCCCTGCTCATGCAGCTCCTGCGCGCCACGCTCGTCAAGCACGACCTGCCCGACTCCACCGCACAGATCGCCCAGGCGGCCATCATCATCGCCGCCGTCTACGTCGCCCGGGAGCGTCGGTCCCGATGAACGAAACCAAGCCCGTCACCGCGGCCCCCGCCGCACCGCACACCCCGCCGGCGCGCCCCGCGGCCGGCCCCGAGCGGACCGGCAGGCAGCGCGCCGCCGAACTCCTGCAACGCCAGGGCGTACTCGCGGTCCTGCTGATCGTCGTGATCGCCGCCTCGTTCATCTACCCGACGTTCGCCTCCCTGGACAACGCCCGCGGGGTGACCACCCAGGCCTCGTTCCTCGCCGTGGTCGCACTCGGCATGACGATGGTCATCATCACCGGCGGCATCGACCTCTCCGTCGGCTCGGTCTTCGCACTCGGAGGAGTACTCGCCGCCTGGGGCTCGCAGTACGGAATCCTCGTCGCGCTGCTGCTGCCCCTCGTGGTGTGCGGCGGGATCGGCCTGCTCAACGGGCTGCTGATCGCCCGCGGCAACATGGCGCCCTTCATCATCACCCTCGCCACCCTGCTGGGCGCCCGCGGCCTGCTGCTCGCCCTCACCGACGAGGGCTCCACCACCTATCTGGTGGCCAAGGACTCCGCCTTCGGCGAACTCGGCCAGGGCAGCGTCTGGGGCTTCGGCTACCCGCTCGTCATCGCCCTGGTGCTCTTCGGGGCCGGTGGACTCGTCCTGCAGCGCACCTCCTTCGGGCAGACCCTGTTCGCCGTGGGCGGCAGCAGCGACGCGGCCACCCTCATGGGCCTCCCCGTCGCCCGTACGAAGATCCTCGTCTACACGCTCAGCGGGCTGCTCGCCGGACTCGCCGGCGCACTCAACGCCGCCCGGCTGTCCTCCGGCGTCACCATCGTCGGCGTGGGCATGGAGCTCGACGCGATCTCCGCCGTCGTCATCGGCGGCACCCTGCTCATCGGCGGCGCGGGCTCCATCAGCGGAACCCTCTGGGGCGTCCTGCTGCTGGCCGTCATCCAGAACCTGATCAACCAGATCGGCTCGCTCAACTCCTCCTACCAGTCGGTGGTCAGCGGCGGCTTCCTTATCGTTGTGGTGGTGGCCCAGCGCTATCTCGCGCGCAGTCGCAGAAGCACCTGACGACGAGCCGGCCGCCCAGGGCCGGCACACAGAGCCAAGCCGAGCCGAGCCGAACCAAGGAGTGCCGTGGGCGTCAGCCTCAAGGACGTTGCACAACGGGCGGGCGTGTCCATCAAGACCGTGTCGAACGTGGTGAACAACTATCAGCACGTCACACCGGCCATGCGTGCCAAGGTGCAACAGGCGATCGACGAGCTCGGCTACCGGCCGAACCTCACCGCCCGTCATCTGCGCAAAGGACGCACCGGCATCATCGCCCTCGCCGTCCCCGAATTCGGCAACCCGTACTTCGCGGAACTCGCCGGAGCGGTCATCGACGCGGCCGCCCGGCACGACTACACCGTCCTGGTCGACCACACCGCCGGCCTCAGGGAGAAGGAGCTCCTGGTCAGCCAGGGATTCAGGTCCCATGTGATCGACGGCCTCATCCTCAGCCCCATCCACCTGGAGACCGAGGACCTGATGGCGCGCACCGAGACGGCGCCGCTGGTCCTGCTGGGGGAGCGGGAGTACCAGGCGCCGTACGACCACATCGCCATCGACAACGTGGCGGCGGCCCGAGCCGCCGTGCGCCACCTCATCGGCCAGGGCAACCGGCGGATCGCCTTCCTCGGCTCCCGCACCGGCCAGGAGCGCCAGCCCGCGCATCTGCGACTGCGCGGCTGGCGCGAGGAACTCGAAGCCGCCGGCATCACACCGGACGAGTCCCTCGTCGTCGTCACCGACGGATACGGCCGTGAGGACGGCGCCGCCGGCATGGCACTCCTCCTCGACCAGGGGCCCCCGCCCGACGCCGTGTTCGCGTACAACGACCTCATCGCCATCGGCGCCATGCGGACCATCACCGAACGCGGCCTGCGGATCCCCGAGGACATCGCCGTCGTCGGCTTCGACGACATCGAGGAGAGCCGCTACACCACCACCACGCTCACCACCGTCGCACCAGACAAGGAAGCCATCGCCCGCCTGGCCGTCGACAGCCTCGTCGAGCAGCTCACGGGCGCACCGGTCGCCGAACCGCGCAGGCCACGCCCCGGCTATCGCCTCGTCGTCCGCGAATCCACCAAGGCCGGGCCCGACTCACGCAACACCGAGGACCACTGATGCCGCGCCCCACCGTGCACCGCACCCCCTTCGGCTCCGCCCAGGGGACCCCGACCGACCTGTGGACCCTCGACAGCGGCACGGGAGTCAGAGCGGAGGTCCTGACCTACGGCGCGTCCCTGCACAGCCTCACCGTGCCGGACACCACCGGTGCCACCCGCTCCGTCGTCCGCTCGCTCGCGGCCGTCGACGACTACACGGCCGAACACCCCTACTTCGGGGCCGTCGTCGGCCGCTACGCCAACCGCATCGCCCACGGACGCTTCGTCCTGGACGGGACCGAGCACCACGTTCCGGCCAACGACCGTGGCCACGCCCTGCACGGAGGGCCGGAGGGCTTCCACACCAAGGTGTGGGAGGCGTCCGATGCCCGGACCGACGACACCGTGTCCGTACGGCTCACCCTGCACAGCCCCGACGGCGACATGGGCTTCCCCGGGGCGCTGGACAGCACGGTGACGTACACCCTGGACACGGCGGGCACCCTCGCCGTCGACTACGTCTGCGTCACCGACCGCCCCACGGTCGTCAACCTCACCAACCACGCCTACTTCGACCTGGCCGGGCATGACGACGTACTCGGCCACCAGCTGGAGGTCGACGCCGACACGTATCTGCCGGTGGACGACGACGGAATCCCCCTGGGACCACCGGCCGATGTCCGCGGAACCCCGTTCGACCTCACCGAGCCGCGTCTGCTGGCGGAGCGCCTCGGCGCCGATGACGCACAACTGCGCGCGGCGGGCGGCTACGACCACTGCTGGGTGCTGCGGGAGGCCGGCGGCGGACTGCGCCGAGCCGCCCGGTTCACCGCCCCCGACGCGGTCCGGATCCTCGAGGTGTGGACGACGGAGCCGGGCATCCAGGTCTACACCGCCAACCAGCTCGACGGCTCCTTCACCGACGGCACCGGCCGCCGCCACGAACGCCACGGCGCCGTCTGCCTGGAGACGCAGCACCTGCCCGACTCACCCAACAGGCCCGACCTGCCCAGCACCGTGCTGCGCCCGGGCGACACCGCGCGCAGCCGTACCGAACTGCGCTTCCCGCACCTGCGCACGGCGGACGGCGGGCGGTGAGAGCGTCACCGGAAGTTACCTGGACATGACAGGTTCGTAAAGGGAGTGCGCACACCGTCGCGGAGAGGAATGGGGGAGGGGAGCTACGCGTTCCGTAGGGCATGACCTTCTTCGTCGACGTCACGGTGCGCGGCTACGAGCTCGACACCCAGGGCCACCTCAACCAGGCGGTCTACCTCCAGTACGCCGAACACGCCAGGTGGGAGCTGCTGCGGGAGGCCGGAGTGGCGCAGGAGAAGCTGCTCGCCCATGGAGTCGGGCCGGTGCAGCTGGAAGTGACGGTGAAGTACCTGCGGGAACTGCGCGGCGGGGACAGGGTGCGCGTCAGCTGCGAGCTGTTCTACGGCACGGGCAAGACCTTCGAGCTCCGGCAGCAGATCGTCAAGGAGGACGGCACGGTGGCCGCGGAGATCACCGGGGTGGGCGGCATCCTCGACCTCGACGCCCGCCGGCTGGTCCCGGATCCGGCCGGGCGGTTCGCCTCGCTGGCCACGAAACCGGAGCTTCTCGGGATCGGCGCGGGCTGAAGGCGGCGGGCGGCGTGTCAGGGGGGCGGCGCCGTGCTGGCCCTGACCACCAGCCGGGTCGGGACCAGGGTGGTGCCGCGCTCGGTCGTCTCGCTGCGGATCTGGCGCAGGACCCCGTCCACGCACAGCCGGCCGATCTCGCCGAAGTCCTGGTGGACCGTGGTCAGCGGGGGGAGGAAGGAGGCGGAGTCGGCTATGTCGTCGAACCCCACGACGCTGACGTCGTCGGGCACCCGTCTGCCCCGCTCGTGCAGTGCGCGCAAAACACCCAGCGCCATCTGGTCGTTGGCCGCGAAGACCGCGGTGCAGGAGGGGTCGGCCGCCAGGGCGAGCCCCGCTTCGTACCCCGAGGCCGCCGACCAGTCGCCGCTCACCGGCGGCAGGACCGGGCGCCCCGCGTCCTCGAGGGTCCGCCGCCACGCATGGGCGCGGCGCTGCGCGGCGAAGGACTCGGGGGGACCGGCCACATGAACCACGGTGCGGTGTCCGAGGTCGAGCAGATGCTGCACGGCCGCCCTGGCCCCGCCGGACTGGTCGGTGTCCACGACGCTGTAACGGTCGCCCGCGTCGGAGTCCGCCACCACCACATGGGTGTGCGGCGGCAGCGAGATGGCGGCGTCCAGGAGACGGACCTCCATGATCACGATGATGCCGTCCACGACCTGCTCGCCGAGCACGGTGACGGCCCCCGCGACGCCCGTGCTGGTGGGCGTCGCGACGGGCAGCAGGGTGATGGCGTAGCCCTCGTCCGCCGCGGAGGCGGAAATGGCCTCGAGCGTGCGGACGTTGCCGGTCGTGGCCAGGGTGAACAGGATGACGCCCAGGGTGCGGAACTTCCCGCTCTTGAGGGCGCGGGCGGCGCTGTTCGGCCGGTAGTTCAGCTCCTTCATCGCGGAGAGTACCCGCTCGCGGGTCTCCTCGGACACCGAGGGATGCCCGTTGGACACCCGGGAGACCGTCTGCGAGGAGACCCCGGCCAGGCGCGCGACATCGGCCATGGACGCTTCCTTGTGGGCCGGCCGGTCCATGGCCTGTTCCTGTCCCTGCACTTCGTCTGCCTCCGTCGTGACTCCGCGAGTCCTCCGCCACCTCGCACCCGGCGCGTCCCGCGTGCGGACCCGGAGCCCCGGTTCAACGGTGTTTCTACCACTTTCGGACGCCTGGCACCGACGTGAACGCCCGGGTGTACGGGCGCTGTCCGGACCGGCCGGCGGGGTGGTGGAGCCTCCTCCGGAACCCCGGCCTTGACCGTGGGGAAGAGGGCGTGTAGACATCATCTCACCGAAAAATGTTTACGTAAACATCGGTTCTCAAGCACAGCGCCTCCATGATGTCCGGTGTCCCCATCCGGCCGGGGCCATGCTCGACACCGGAACAACAGGAGCACCCATGACGGCCGTTACGCCGATCACGACCGGACGCCGCCCACCAGCCAGGAAGACCCGCAGTCGGCACGGACGGGTGGGGTGGCTCTTCGTGGGGCCCTTCATGGCCGTGTTCGCCCTGGTGTTCCTCGCGCCGATCATCTACTCGCTCTATCTGAGCTTCTTCCGCGACCAGTTGGTGGGCGGAACGTCGTTCGTCGGCCTGGACAACTTCGAACAGGCCTTCAAGGACGATCAGTTCTGGTCGGCGGTGGGCCGGGTGGCCCTGTTCCTCGTGGTGCAGGTGCCCATCATGCTCGGCCTCGCGCTGCTCGTGGCGCTGGCCCTCGACAGCGGCAGGATCTACGGGAAGAGCTTCTTCCGGATCGCCGTCTTCCTGCCGTACGCGGTGCCCGCCGTCGTCGCCACACTGATGTGGGGCTTCATCTACGGCACCCGCTTCGGACTGGTCGGGAACATCAACGACGCCCTCGGCGTGTCGCTGCCCGACCCGCTCTCGCCCTCCCTGGTGCTGACGAGCATCGGCAACATCGTCACCTGGGAGTTCATCGGCTACAACATGCTGATCTTCTACTCGGCGCTGCGCGTCGTCCCCAAGTCCCTCTACGAGGCCGCGGAGATCGACGGAGCCGGGCAGTGGCGGATCATCGCCGCGGTGAAGATCCCGGCGATACGTGGCGCATTGGTGATCGCTACCATATTCTCGGTGATCGGCAGTTTCCAGCTGTTCAACGAGCCAAGTATCCTCCAGGACTTGGCACCCAACGCGATCACCACCTACTTCACACCCAACTTCTACACCTACACACTGTCCTTCTCGGGACGGCAGCAGAACTACGCGGCCACGGTCTCCCTCATCATGGGAGTCGTTACGATGATCATCGCCTACGCGGTCCAGCTGCGCGGCATGCGAAAGGAGGCGTGAACCATGAGTGCCCCTCCCTTCACCGCCGAGCAGGCGCCCCGGCGCACCACTCATCGCGCCCAGGCGCCGCGCCGCGCCACGCACCGACGCCGCTCCATCGACCGGCCGCGCCGCAGTGTGCTGCTCACGGTGCTCATGGGCCTGACCGCGCTCTACGCGCTCATGCCGCTGGCCTGGCTCGTCATCAACGCCACCAAGACGCAGAAGGGCCTCTTCGGCTCCTTCGGCCTCTGGTTCAGCGGTGACTTCGCCCTCTGGGACAACATCTCGCAGACGCTGACCTACGACGACGGCATCTTCGTCCGCTGGCTGCTCAACACCGTGCTGTACGTGGTCCTGGGCGCCGGCGGAGCGACCTTCCTCGCGGTCCTCGGCGGCTACGGCCTGGCGAAGTTCGACTTCGCCGGCAAGCGCGCCGTGTTCGCCACCGTCATCGGCGCGGTGGCCGTGCCCGCGACCGCGCTGGCGGTGCCCACCTTCCTGATGTTCAGCAAGATGGGCCTCACCAACACGCCGTGGTCCATCATCATCCCGTCCCTGATCTCGCCGTTCGGGCTCTACCTCATGTGGGTGTTCGCCGCCGAGGCCGTGCCCACCGAGCTCCTGGAAGCGGCCAGGATGGACGGTTCGGGCGAGCTGCGGACGTTCTTCCGTGTCGCGCTCCCGCTGCTGGCCCCGGGCATCGTGACGGTCCTGCTCTTCACCATGGTGCAGACCTGGAACAACTACTTCCTGCCGCTGATCATGATCAAGGACCCGGACTGGTATCCGCTGACCCTGGGTCTGAACGCCTGGAACGCGCAGGCGTCCACCGCGGGAGGCCAGCCGGTCTTCAACCTGGTCATCACGGGCTCGCTGCTCACCATCGTGCCGCTCGTCATCGCCTTCCTGCTGCTCCAGCGGTACTGGCAGTCCGGCCTGGCAGCAGGCAGCGTCAAGGAGTGACCCGCCATCCGGCCGCATCGGCCACCGAATCTCCGCGCTCCGGGACCGGTTCGTGCCGGCCCGCGACCGGCGCGGTGTTCCACCCCTTTCCAGCCCCGCACCCCCGTGCGGACGCTCGACGGCTCATGCACCACCCTCACCACAACGGAGTGAACCAATTATGAGAACCATGACCAGACGCGCGATGCGTGGCGTCGGCCTGCTGTGCGCGGCCGCGCTGAGTCTCACCGCGTGCGGGTCCTCCGACGACGACACCGCGTCGGACAAGTCCGTATCGGGAGGTGACCTCCGGTCGGCCCTCAAGGAGGGCGGTTCCATCACGGTGTGGGCATGGGAGCCGACACTCAAGACCGTGGTCAAGGACTTCGAGAAGAAGTACCCCAAGGTCAAGGTGAAGCTGGTCAACGCCGGCACCAACAACGACCAGTACACCGCTCTGCAGAACGCCCTCCAGGCCGGATCCGGGGTCCCGGACGTCGCGCAGATCGAGTACTACGCCGTCGGCCAGTTCGCGCTCGGCAAGTCCCTGGAGGACCTCAGCAACTACGGCGCCGGGGAGTACAAGGACGACTACTCGCCGGGCCCGTGGAACGCGGTCACCGAGGAGGACGCCGTCTACGCGCTTCCCATGGACTCCGGCCCGATGGCGCTCTTCTACAACAAGAAGGTGCTGGACAAGCACCAGATCGCCATCCCGACGACCTGGGACGAGTACCTGGAGGCCGCCCGCGCGCTGCACACGGCGGACCCGAAGGCCTACATAGCCAACGACACGGGTGACCCCGGGTTCATGACCAGCCTGATCTGGCAGGCCGGCGGGACCCCGTTCAAGAACCGCGACACCGAGGTGACGGTCGACCTCACCGCCGACAAGGGCGTCGCCACCTTCACGAAGGTCTGGCAGAAGCTCCTCGACGAGAAGCTCCTGGCGCCCATCGAGAACTGGAGCGACGAGTGGTACAAGGGGCTGGCCGACGGCACCATCGCCACCCTCGCCACCGGCGCCTGGATGCCCGCCAACTTCGAATCGGGCGCGGAGTCGGCGTCGGGTGACTGGCGCGCGGCCGCGCTCCCGCAGTGGAAGAAGGGCCAGCAGGTCAGCTCCGAGAACGGCGGCAGCTCCCTGGCCGTGATGAAGGACAGCAAGAGCAAGGAGCTCGCGTACGCGTTCAACGAGTACGCCAACCACTCCGACGGCGTCCAGGCCCGCCTCAAGGAAGGCGCCTTCCCCGCCACCACGGCCGACCTGTCCTCCCCGTCGTTCCTCGACACCACCTTCCCGTACTTCGGCGGCCAGAAGGCGAACGAGATCTTCGCCCGGTCGGCCAGCCAGGTGCCCGAGGACTGGTCGTACCTGCCCTTCCAGGTGTACGCCAACTCCATCTTCAAGGACTCCGTCGGCAAGGCATACGTCTCCGACACCACGCTGGCCGACGGGCTGAAGGCGTGGCAGGAGAAGTCCGTCAAGTACGGCAACGATCAGGGCTTCACCGTCAACAAGTGACCTCAAGCCGCTGAACCGGCACGGGGCGGCCGCCCGCCGACGGGTGGCCGCCCTTTGCTGTACCCGCATCTCGTATCCGAAAGGATTCATCATGACCCCCACCTCCGAGCGCCACTGGCTGCGCCCGACCTGCGACGACCGCCCCGCGCGCTTCGCCTACGGGGCCGACTACAACCCGGAGCAGTGGCCACGCGAGGTGTGGAAGGAAGACGTCCGGCTGATGCGGGAGGCCGGGGTCACCGTCGTCTCCGTCGCCATCTTCTCCTGGGCCCGTCTGCAACCGGCCGAGGACCGGTGGGACTTCGACTGGCTGGACGAGGTCCTCGACCTGCTCCACAGCGGCGGCATCTCGGTGGACCTCGCCACCGCCACCGCGTCGCCGCCCCCCTGGCTCACCACCCTGCACCCGGAGATCCTGCCGGTCACCCACACCGGTGAGACCCTCTCCCAGGGCGCCCGACAGCACTGGCGGCCCACCTCGCCCGTCTTCCGCAGATACGCCCTGCGACTGGTGGAGGCCATGGCCACCCGCTACGCGGACCACCCCGCCGTGGTCGCCTGGCACATCTCCAACGAGCTCGGCTGTCACAACATCTACGACTACTCCGACGACGCCGCCCGGGCCTTCCGCGACTGGCTGCGCACGCGCTACGGCACGCTCGATGAGCTCAACCGTGCCTGGGCCACCTCCTTCTGGTCGCAGTACTACGGCGACTGGGACCAGATCCAGCCGCCACGACTGGCCGCGAGCCACGCCAACCCGACCCAGCAGCTCGACTTCAAGCGCTTCTCGTCCGACGCGCTCAGGGACTACCTCAGGGCCGAGCGCGACGTCCTGCGCCGGATCACCCCCGACATCCCCGCCACCACCAACTTCATGGTGATGAGCGGGACGAAGGGCATGAACTACCCGGACTGGGCCGCGGAGATCGACTTCGTCTCCAACGACCACTACACCCACCCCGGGCCGCAGCGCCTGGACGAGCTCTCCTTCTCCGCCGCGCTCACCCACTCCATCGCACAGGGCCGGCCCTGGTTCCTGATGGAACACTCCACGAGTGCGGTCAACTGGCAGCCCGTCAACGTCGCCAAGCGTCCGGGCGAACTCGCCCG
This sequence comes from Streptomyces sp. NBC_01012, assembly GCF_045162755.1. Taxonomy (NCBI): domain Bacteria; kingdom Bacillati; phylum Actinomycetota; class Actinomycetes; order Kitasatosporales; family Streptomycetaceae; genus Streptomyces; species Streptomyces sp. NBC_01012. The sequence goes on from NZ_CP108688.1 coordinate 7,423,257, forward strand.
CGACTCCCTGCTCCATGTCGCCCACGGGGCGGACGCGGTCTGCTTCTTCCAGTGGCGCCAGTCGGCGGCGGGCGCCGAGAAGCACCACTCCGCGATGGTGCCGCACGCCGGCCCCGACAGCGAGGTGTTCCGCTCGGTGGCCGAACTCGGCCGCACACTGGAGACGCTCACCCCGGTCACCGGCTCGGTGCGTGAACCCGCCCGCGCGGCCCTGGTGTACGACTGGGACTCCTGGTGGGCCGTCGAACGCGACTCCCAGCCGTCCTCCCTGGTCGACTACCGGCAGGAGGTGCTCGACTGGTACTCCGCCTTCCTGTCCCTGGGCGTCAGGGCCGACGTCGTCACGACCTCGGCCGACCTCAGCGGCTACGACTTCGTCGCGGCCCCCCTCCTGCACGTCGTACCGACGGCACTGGCCGGCCGTCTGGAGGCCTATGTGCACGGCGGCGGGCACCTCGCCACCACCTACTACGCGGGTGTCGTCGACGAGAACGACCACGTCCACCTCGGCGGCTACCCGGGAGCGCTGCGCGATCTGCTGGGCATCCGCATCGAGGAGTTCGGCCCCCTGCGCGACGGCGAGGACGTACAGCTCGACGACGGCGCGGTCGGCACCGTGTGGACCGACCGGATCGATCTGACCGACCCCGAGGTCACGGTGCTGGCGCGCTACAGGACCGGGGACCAGGCCGGGCGCCCCGCCATCACCCGGCGCGTGCCCCAGGACGGCGGTTCCGCCGCGTACGTCTCCACCCGGCTGGGCAGCCAGGGCCTGCCCGACGTGCTGGGGCGCCTGCTCTCCGGTGCCGGTGTGCGGAGCGAGCTTCCCGCCCACGCCCGGGGACGGGTGGAGCTGACCGTACGGACCGACGGCTCCCACGCGTACTGGTTCCTCGTCAACCGTACGGACGAGCCGGTCGCGTTCGACACGGTGGACGGCGAGATCCTCACCGGCCCCACGCCGGTGGCCGGGGGCGGCCTGACGCTTCCCCCGCGGGCGGTCGCGGTGCTCCGGGTGGCGTCCGGCACCGACCCCTTCGCCCAGGCCGGGTAGTGGACGGCCGGGCGTGCCCCGTGGGACGCCGTCCCACGGGGCACGCGGCGGTACCCGCCGGCGCGGCGGCCCGTCAGCCGGAGGCCGTGAACCGGTGGGTGCCCGAGCCCGCCGTGAAGACCGCGCACCCGTCGTCCAGCCGTACGAAGGCCGCGGGCCCCCGGCCGGCGCTCCGTCGGTCGCCGCCCGGCACCCACACCTCGGCGCTGGTGTTCGGCGGCACCCCGACATCGAGGGTGAAGCCGTCCGCGTCCTTCCGCCAGCGCGTGGTCACCGGCCCGTACCGCGAGTGGAACCGGCCCCCGGCCCGCGTCACCCCACCGCCGGGCCGCGGCCGTACGAGGATCTCGCGGAAGCCGGGTGCGCCGGGGGCGATGCCCGCGATGTTCGCGTACATCCACTCACCGACCGAGCCGTAGGCGTAGTGGTTGAAGGAGTTCATCCCGGCGTCCTGGAAGCTGCCGTCCGGGCGGATCGAGTCCCAGCGCTCCCACATCGTGGTGGCGCCCCGGTCGATCTGGTAACCCCAGCTCGGGAAGGTCCGCTGAAGCAGCAGCCGGTAGGCGACATCCGTGTGACCCGTGTCCGTGAGCACGGGCAGCAGCCGCGGGGTACCCAGGAAGCCCGTCGACAGGTGCCAGTCCTTCGCCTCGATGAGGGCGACCAGCCGGTCCGCCGCAGGTCCTCGGTCCGCCTCGGCCAGCAGATCCATGGAGAGCGCGAGGACGTAGGCCGTCTGCGTGTCGCCCTCGACCCGCCCGCCGGCGGAGACGTACGCCGCGCGGAACGCGTCGCGCACCCGGCCGAAGAGCGTCCGGTGGGGCGCGGGGTCCTTGCCGAGCACCTCGGCCGTCCGTGCCACGAGATCGGCGCTGTGGGCGAAGTAGGCCGTGGCGATGACGTCCTTGGGCGTCTCGTCCTCGATGTTGAGCCAGTCGCCGAAGCCGTCGGCCGGCCGCAGCAGCCCCGTGCTGTGCTCCTCCAGATACACCAGCCAGTCCGTCATCGACGCCCAGGACTGCTCCAGCACCCGTACGTCGCCGTAGGCCTGGTACAGCGCCCATGGCACGGTCACCCCTGCGTCACCCCAGCCCGCCGCGCCGTTGCCGATGTCCGGGAGGTCCGGGGCCACATGGGTGAAGGCGCCCTCGGACGTCTGGGCGTCGCGCAGGTCCTGGAGCCACTTGGTGAGGAAGCGCGCGGACTCCATCGTGTACGCCGCGGTGGGCGCGAACACGTTGATGTCACCGGTCCAGCCCAGCCGTTCGTCGCGCGCCGGGGTATCCGTCGGAATGGACAGGAAGTTGCCGCGCTGTCCCCAGGTGATGTTGCTGTGGAGCTGGTCGAGCATGGGCACATCGGTGCTGAAGTCCATGGTGAACGGCGCCGAGGTGTGGATGACACGGCCCACGACCGCGTCGCGTGGCGGAGTGCCGGGATAGCCCGTCACCTCGACGTAGCGGAACCCGTGGAAGGTGAACCGGGGCTCGTAGGTCTCCTGGCCGCCTCCCTTGAGCGTGTACGTGTCGGTGGCGCGTGCGGTACGCAGATTGGTGGTGTAGAGCGTGCCGTCCGGGTTCAGCACCTCGGCGTGCCGCAGCCGCACCGTCGTACCGGCCGGCCCCGACACGCTGAGGCGCGCGGTGCCCACCATGTTCTGGCCGAGGTCGAACACGAAGACCCCCGGCTCCGGTTCGGTCACCTCACGCGCCGTCAGCTCCTGCTCCACGCGGCAGGCGCCGTCCACTTCGGCGACGAGCGCGGCCGTGACCCCCTCGACAGGGGCGGCCCCGAGCCAGCCGTCCGCGTCGAAACCGGGGCGCGTCCAGCCGTCGGTCTCCAGCCGGGCGTCGTAGTCCTCGCCCGCCATCAGGTCCGCCCCGGTGACGGGTCCCGTCGAGGCGAGCCAGTCGGTGCCCGAGACCACGCGCTCGGTCGAGCCGTCGGTGTAGGTGACCTCCAACTGGGCGAGGGCCGCGGGCTGTTCGCCGTACTGGTGCGGCCCGAACCAGCCGATGTTGCCCGCGTACCACCCGTTCGCCAGCGTGATGCCGAGCGCGTTGGCGCCCTTGGTCAGCAGGGCGGTCACATCGTGCGTCCGGTACTGCACCCGCTGGTTGTAGTCCGTCCAGCCCGGGGCCAGCCGGTCCTCACCGACGCGCTCGCCGTTGAGGAACACCTCGTACAGGCCGAGCGCCGTCGAGTAGAGCCTGGCGCGCGCCACGCGCCTGCCGCTCAGCCGGAACTCCCGGCGCAGCTGTACGGCGGGGGAGTGGGCCACCTCCACCTCACCCCAGGGGCCGGAGCCCCAGCGGGCGAGGACCGCGGCGGCCGGCCAGGCGCTGTCGTCGTAGTCGACGGAGTCCCAGCCCTCCGACGGCTCCGTGTCGGTGGCCCGCCACTCGGCGTCGGTCACGGCCGTGGTGGTGCCGTCCGCGGTCGTCAGTTCCAGCACCCCGAGCAGCCCGGCGGGTCCGGTGACCGCGTTGGTCGCCGATACGGCGATCACCTGGGCGCCGGGGGAGAGAGGGCCGGTCACCTCCACCAAAACAGGGCGCTTCCAGTTCTCGGCCGGTCCGTCGGCCTCCGCGTGAGCCACCCGCACGCCGTTCACCCGGGCGGTGAACCCGTCGTCGGCGGTCATGACCAGACGGGCGCGGGTGACGTCCTCCGGAATCTCCACCCGGCCGCGGAACCACCGGGTGGCGGCGGGCGCCTCGACGCCTGGGTCCCCCTCGGGGAACCAGATCCACGAGGCGTCGTCCAGCGCGGGGGTGGCGGTCAGCGCGGCGGGCGCGGCGATCCACCCGGCCGACCAGTCCGCGGCCTCCAGCAGCCCGGTCTCCCACCAGGACGGCTCGCTCCAGGCGGAGGCCCGGCCGTCCGCGTCCCAGATCCGCACGGACCAGAAGTAGCGCGTACGGGAGGCCGCTTCAGGGCCCGCGTACGGGACGAGTACGGACTGCGCCGACTCCACCCTGCCGCTGTCCCAGACATCGGGTTTCCCGAGGAGCTCGGGGGTGGTGGCCACGCGCACCTGGTAGGCGGCCTGGACCAGACCCGGGCTCTCGGACGCGACGGGCCAGCTCAGTCGTGGGCGTGGGGTGTCCAGGCCCAGCGGATGGCGCACGTACTCGACGGTCGGCCCGGTGACGCGCGCCCGGCGGGCGGCCGTCCGCGCGGGCTCGGCCGCGGCGGCGACAGGGGCGGACACCGCGGCGAGCGCGGCGGTGGCGGCTGTGGTGCTGAGCAGTCGTCTTCTGCTGATCACAACGCGGCTCCGTAACGAGGCGGACGTGAATCGTTTCAGTTCCGCGAAGTTAGAGTTGTGACCGGTCCCTGTCAAGGGTTCTTGCGTGATCGACCCCCTTCCTTGGCGGCAGTTGCGGAGCTGCTGTGCGCGGCATTGACGCCCCTGCGGTGCCGGTCTATCTTCGCTCGCAAGGAGGAGTTGAAACCTTTCATATGACCTTCCATGCGATCGGCCGAACGGGTCCGCCCGGCGCCGATCGTTGCGCTGTCCGGCTGACGCGGCTCAGGCTCGCCGCGGATGTGGACGAAGGGTCAGGTGTTCGCACGTTCGCGGACCCGACCGGTCCGCGATCCGCTCCTCCATCCCAAGGGAGAACGCATGCGCCTGCGCGCCCGCTGGGCACCAGCCGCTCTACTGCTGATCGCCCCCCTGATCGGCACCACCACGGCCACCGCAGACACCGGCGAGGCCCTTGTGCCGGTGCAGAAGTCGACACGGGCCGTGCCCGGCCAGTACATCGTCACCCTCTCGCCCGAGCAGAAGCCGGCCGCCGTGGCCGAACAGCTCGGGGTCAGCACCCTCTTCACGTACAGCAAGGTGCTGCACGGATTCGCGGCCTCGCTGACGCCCGCGCAGCTCCAGGAGGTGCGCGGCGCGGCGGGCGTCCAGACGGTCGAGGAGAACAGCGAGGCCTCCGTCTCGCCTCCCGCCGCCGAGGCCGCGGGAGGGCGTGCCGTCGCCGGGAGCTGGGGGCTGGACCGCATCGACCAGCGGAAGCTGCCGCTGGACGGCACGTACGACGTGGACGGCACGGGCAAGGGCGTGACCGCGTACATCCTCGACACCGGCATCGAGTCCGCCCACAGCGAGTTCGGCGGCCGGGTGGGCGCCGGCTACGACGCGATCGGTGACGGGCGCGACGGCGAGGACTGCAACGGCCACGGCACGCATGTGGCCGGCACCGTCGCCGGCGCGACGTACGGAGTCGCCTCGGGCGCCTCCCTCGTGCCGGTACGGGTGCTCAACTGCGAAGGCTCCGGCACCTGGGCCGGGATCATCGCAGGCCTCGACTGGATCGCCCACAACGCCGAGCAGCCGGCCGTCGTCAACGCCTCGCTCGGCGGACCCGCGTCGTCCGCCGTCGACGACGCCTTCGACGCGGTGGCCGCTGACGGCACCCTGCCCGTGGTCGCCGCGGGCAACGAGAACCAGGACGCCTGCGACGTCTCCCCGGCGCGCGCCGAGGACGCGCTCGCCGTCGGGGCGACCGACGACCAGGACCGGCAGGCGACGTTCAGCAACTGGGGCACCTGTGTGTCGCTGTACGCCCCGGGGGTGGACATCGTGTCCGCGAAGCTCGGCGGCGGCTCGACGAAGCTGAGCGGCACGTCCATGGCCGCCCCGCATGTCGCCGGTGCGGCGGCCCTCTACAAGGAACAGCACCCCGACGCGTCGCCGCAGGAGGTCGCCGACGGGCTCGCCGACGAGGCGACCACCGGTGTGCTGACGGGTCTCGGCGCGGGCTCGCCCGACCGGCTTCTCCACACCGGAGGTCTCTGACCCCCGGCCGGTTCCACGGGAGCGGGGTCCGCATGCCGCGGGCCCCGCTCCTCGCTGTGCGTAACCTCTTGCGGTCAGAAGTCTGTCTCTTGCGGACATCATCCCGGGTGGTGAGGGGCCGATGTTCGCGGGTGGCGCGGCCGTTCGGGGCCACTCGCTGCTGTCCGGCGTCGCACCGCATACGGAATGCTGTCAAACATTTACGAAAACTGCGCGAGATATTGCGCTGGGTTGTTGGCGGTGGTTGAGTGTGCCGCGCCCCGGCAGACAGTCGGCCGAGGCCTTCCGTGCTCATGCCCGAAGGGGACCACCGATGAGAAGTGCTGGGTTCCGCCGCACCCGCCGTGCCTCCGCGGCCGCAGTCGTCACCGCACTCGCCCTGACCGCCCTCGCCTCCTGCGGCACGAGCAGCAGCAGCGGCGGCGGGAACGACGACTCCGGCAGCGGTTCGTCCGATCCGTCCGCGCCGCTCGATCCGAAGGCCGAGGTGACGCTGACGATCGACTGTATGCCGCCGGCCGCGAAGGCCGCGGAGCTGCGCGAGTGGAAGGAGGACGTCAAGACGTTCAACAAGACCTACCCGAACGTCAGGATCAACGGGAAGTCCACGCCCGGCCAGTGCCTGGAGCCGCCGCGCTTCACCGCCATGCTCAAGGGCAAGTCTCAGCCGGACGTGTTCTACGCGTACTTCACCGACCTCCAGCAGGTGTTGGACAACGACGGCGCCGAGGACATATCCGCGTACGTCACCGACACGTCCGTGCCGGCGCTGAAGGAGATCCAGCCCCAGGTGCTCGACGTCGCCCGTAAGGACGGCAAGCTCTACGCGCTGCCGACCAGCAACTACACCATGGGCCTCATGATCAACCGGAAGCTGTTCACCCAGGCCGGTCTCGACCCCGACTCCCCGCCGAAGACCTGGCAGGAGGTCCGTACCGCGAGCGCGAAGATCGCGGGACTGGGCAAGGGGATCTCCGGCTTCGGCGAGTACAGCGCCGGCAACAACGGTGGCTGGCACTTCACCGCCGCGCAGTACTCCCTGGGCGGGGACGTCGTGGACGCGAGCGGCAAGAAGGCCGCCTTCAACGACGACAAGGGCAAGCAGGTCCTCCAGCAGCTGCACGACATGCGCTGGGAGGACGACAGCATGGGGCAGACCCAGCTGCTGAAGTGGGGCGACCTGCAGAAGCAGATCGCCACCGACAAGCTCGGCATGTTCCTGGCCGCGCCCGACGACATCACGTACATGGTGCAGCAGCTCGGCGCGGAGTACGAGAACTTCGGCATGGGCCCGATCCCCGGGGGCGAGGGCACGCTCTTCGGCGGGAACAACTACATGATCAAGAAGGGCAGTTCGCCCGACAAGATCAAGGCCGCCGTCGCCTGGCTGAACTTCAAGAACCTCAGCCCCGGCAAGGGGCAGTTCCAGTGGTCCCGCACCAAGGCGGACAAGCTCCCTGTCGGGCTACCGCAGCCCAACTTCTTCCTCGGCGAGAGCAAGACGAAGGACGACGCGGAGCGGGTCGCCAACGCCACCATGCCCGTCGCGAACTTCAAGGCCTTCATGGACAACCCCGTCCAGGGCAAGCCCGAGCCGCCGAAGGCCCAGGAGGTCTACAAGATCCTCGACAACGCGATGTCCGCGGTCCTGACCAACAAGGACGCCGACGTCGACAAGCTGCTCGACACCGCCGAGCAACAGGTCAATCAGGTCCTGGCGAACCAGTGACGGACGTGCGGAGGCCGGGCCTGCCGGGCCCGGCCCCGCATCAGGACCACCCGTCGACGAGCGACCGGAACCGGCACCGAGGAGAGACCATGTCGGCCCCCACCCTGGCCACCGGAAGGGCGAGCACACCGCCACCCGGGCAGCAACGACCCCGCACCGGGCGGTTCTCCGGCCGCGAGGACTTCGCGCGCGCCGTGCGCCGCAACATCTCGGCGCACGGCTTCCTGATCGGAGCCGTCCTCTGCTTCTCCTTCTTCTCCTGGTATCCGATGGTCAGGGAATTCCTCCTGGCCTTCCAGAAGACCGAGAACGGCACGACGACGTGGGCCGGCTGGTCCAATCTGTCCTACGTCCTCAACGACCCCGCGTTCTGGCAGGCCTGGCGCAACACCCTGCTCTTCACGGTCCTCGCGCTCCTGCTGGGGTTCGCGGTCCCGTTCGTCGTCGCCGTCGTGCTCAACGAGTTCCGGCACGCCCAGGGGTATCTGCGCCTGCTGGTCTATCTGCCCGTCATGCTGCCGCCGGTCGCCTCGGTCCTGCTCTTCAAGTACTTCTACGACCCCGGCTACGGACTCTTCAACCGCATCCTGGAGTTCTTCCATCTGCCCGCCCAGCAATGGCTCCAGGACACCAGCACATCCATGCTCTCCGTCGTCATCGCGTCCACCTGGATGAGCATGGGCGGCGCCACCCTGATCTATCTCGCAGCCCTCCAGGGCATCCCCGGCGAGCTCTACGAGGCGGCCGAGCTGGACGGCGCCGGGCTGTTCCGCAAGATCTGGCACGTCACCATCCCGCAGACGCGCCTCATCCTGTCGCTGCTGCTGCTCATGCAGATCATCGCGACGATGCAGGTCTTCACCGAACCGTTCCTGCTCACCAACGGCGCGGGCCCCGAGGGCTCCACCACGACGGTCGTCTACCTCATCTACCAGTACGCCTTCAACTTCAACAACTACGGCGCGGCGGCGGCACTCGGCCTCCTCCTGCTGGTGGTCCTCGCGGGCTTCTCCGCGGTGTACGTACGCCTCAGCCGCGGCAGCGAAGACTAGGACGGGAGCACGACGATGGCATCGAACACGCTTGTCTCCCGGCGCGGCCCCGGCAAGGGCAGGGCCCGCCGCCGGGACGCGGACCAGGCCCGCCAGCGGACCCTGATCTCACCGGCCCAGCTCGGCCGGCCCCGGGGGAGGGCCGCCTACTGGGTCGTCTTCGCCCTGGTGGCGGTGGTCTTCACCCTCGCCTTCCTCGGCCCGCTCTACTGGATGGTCACCGGCGGCCTGAAGACCACCCAGGAAGTCGTGCAGAGCCCGCCCACCGCCTTCCCCTCCTCGATCCACCCGGAGAACTACTCCCAGGCGTGGAACGTGATGGACCTGGCCAGGCTGCTCTTCAACACCCTCTACTACGCCTTCGGGGCGCTCGTCTTCCAGCTCGTCCTCGACGTGGCCGCCGCCTACTCGCTGTCCAAGCTGCGACCGGTCTTCGGCAAGGTCATCCTCGGCATGATGCTCGCCACCCTGATGATCCCGGCGACCGTCCTGGTCGTACCGCAGTACCTCACGGTCCTCGACGTGCCGATCTTCCAGCGCAACCTGCTCAACTCGCCCTGGGCGATCTGGCTGCCCTCGGTCACCAACGCCTTCAACATCTTCCTGCTGAAGCGGTTCTTCGACTCCATCCCGGGTGAACTCCTCGACGCGGCGGCCATCGACGGCGCCTCGCCCCTGCGCACCCTGCGCTCCATCATCCTGCCGATCTCCCGGCCGATCCTCGGCGTCGTCTCCATCTTCGCGATCGTCGGAGTCTGGAAGGACTTCCTCTGGCCCATGCTCACCCTGCCCGACCCGGGCAAGCAGACCCTCAACGTCGGCATCTACTCGCTGTCCAACGGGGTCCCGGAGAACGTCCTCATCGCCGCGCTCACCATCGCGTCCATCCCGACGCTGCTGATCTTCCTGATCTTCCAGCGCAACATCATGAGCGGTCTCACCGCGGGCGGTCTGAAGGGCTGACACCCGGGCCACCACCCTGCCCCACCCCACCGTCTTCACCAGCACTCCGCCGCAGCGGCCCTCCGTTTGCACACCCCGCGCCCGGGCCGGGGCGGAGTACCTCCTGCCCGAAAGGAACGCCACGTGGCAGCCAACCGTCCGACCGACGCCACCACACCGTGGTGGCGCGACGCCGCCATCTACCAGATCTACGTACGCAGCTTCGCCGACGGCGACGGAGACGGCACCGGCGATCTCGCAGGGGTACGGGCCAGGCTGCCCTACCTGGTCGAACTGGGCGTGGACGCCCTGTGGTTCACCCCCTGGTACCTCTCCCCGCTGGCCGACGGCGGCTACGACGTGGCCGACTACCGGGCCATCGATCCGGCCTTCGGGCATCTCGCCGAAGCGGAGAAGCTCATCGCCGAGGCCCGAGCGCTGGGCATCCGTACCATCATCGACATCGTCCCCAACCATGTCTCCGACCGGCACAGCTGGTTCGAGGCGGCACTGGCGGCCGCCCCGGGCAGCCCGGAGCGCGAGCTGTTCCACTTCCGGGACGGGCGCGGGGCCCACGGGGAGATCCCGCCCAACGACTGGGTCTCCGAATTCGGCGGCACCCCGTGGACCAGGCTCGCCGACGGACAGTGGTACCTGCACCTGTTCGCCCCGGGACAGCCCGACCTCAACTGGGCACACCCCGCCGTCCGCCAGGAGCACGAGGACGTCCTGCGCTTCTGGTTCGAACGGGGCGTCGCCGGCGTACGGATCGACTCGGCGGCCCTGCTCGCCAAGGACCCCGCCCTGCCCGACTTCACCGCGGGCAGCGATCCCCACCCGTACATCGACCGCGACGAACTCCACGACATCTACCGCTCCTGGCGTGCCATCGCCGACACGTACGACGGCATCTTCGTCGGCGAGGTCTGGCTCCCCGACTCCGAGCGCTTCGCCCGCTATCTGCGCCCCGACGAACTGCACACCGCGTTCAACTTCAACTTCCTGGCCTGCCCCTGGGACGCCCGGCTGCTGCGCTCCACCATCGACGACACGCTCGCCGAGCACGCCCCGGTGGGCGCCCCCGCCACCTGGGTGCTCTGCAACCACGACGTGACCCGCACGGTCACCCGCTACGGGCGTGAGGAGACCGGCTTCGACTTCGCGGCCAAGGTCTTCGGCACACCCACCGACCTGGAACTCGGCACCCGAAGGGCACGGGCCGCCGCCCTGCTCTCCCTGGCGCTGCCGGGCGCCGTCTACCTCTACCAGGGCGAGGAGCTCGGGCTGCCGGAGGCCGACATCCCCCGCGACCGGATCCAGGACCCCATGCATCTGCGCTCCGGCGGCGTCGACCCGGGGCGTGACGGGTGCCGGGTGCCCCTGCCCTGGTCCGCGGACCAGCCGCACGCGGGCTTCGGATCCACCGTCGAACCCTGGCTTCCGCAGCCGGCGGCCTGGCCCTCGTACGCCGCCGACGGGCAGAGCGCGGATCCAGGATCCATGCTCACCCTCTACCGCGAGGGGCTGAGGCTGCGCCGCGAGGAACCCGGCTTCGCCGCATCGCCCGAGGAGACGGCCGGCGGCCGGCTCGACTGGCTGCCTTCGGCGCCCGGCGTGCTCGCGTTCGAGCGGACCCATGGCCTGATCTGTGTCGTCAACCTTTCCGGGAGCCCCGTCCCGCTCCCCGAAAGCCCTCACGAGATCCTGCTGACCAGCGGGCCGCTGGACCCCTCGGGCCTGCTGCCGGACGACACGGCCGCCTGGCTGCGCGGGAAGCGATAGCGGGGGAGCGGGGGCTGCGGCACAGTGGTCGTATGGATGATCTCAACGCTCTCGCCGACGAGCACCTGGCCGCGGCCCGCGCCAACGCCCACGGGCGCAGCGCACATCTGCTGCTGCGCCAGGAACCACTGCGGCAGACGGTGATCGCGCTCACCGCGGGGTCCGCCCTCGACGAGCACAACGCGCCGCCCGCCGCCTCGCTCCAGGTGCTGCGCGGCGCGGTCCGGCTCACCGCCGGATCCGGGGACGTGGACCTCGTGGCGGGCGGACTGCACCCCATTCCGCAGGAGCGGCACGGGCTGCTGGCCCTGGAGGACGCGGTCGTGCTGCTCACCGCGGTCAACGACTGAGCCGACCTGGAGTAGGACTGCGGAATCGAGGCATGAGAGAAAGGGAGCAGCCGGGCCGTCATGGGACGTCCCCGGCGTCCGTCCTTTCTCTCGACCCCGGAGTACGCACGTGCCCAGCAGGACCGATGACACCGTCGCGGATCGAACCGCGCCCTCGGCAGAGCCCGGCGTGCCCGGACGCTGGGGCACCGCGCTGCGCCGGACCCCCGTGTCCCTGTGGAACGACGACGTCTCCGACTGGGCGGCGGCCCTCACCTACTACGCCATCCTGGCGCTGCTCCCGGCGCTCCTGGTCACCGTGTCCGTCATCGGTCTGGCCAACCCCGGCGCCACGAACGCCCTGATCGCCGACATCACGGCCTTCGCGCCGGCCGAGTCGGGGGCGGCGCTGCGCCGGCCCCTGGAGGCGGCCACCCACCAGCGCACCGCGGTCTGGCTGCTCGTCGCCACCGGCAGCGTGAGCGCCATCTGGTCGGCCTCCAGCTATCTGGCGGTCTTCCGCAGGGCGATGCACGCCATGTACCGGATGAAGGACACGAGGCCACCCCTGCGCCAGGCCCATGTCATCGTGGTCTCCGCCGTCGGGCTGCTGGTGCTGCTGATGGCCAGCGCCTGCGCGCTCGTGCTCACCGGACCCCTGGCGCGCTGGCTCGGACGCAGGGTGGGCCTTCCGCAGGCGGGCGAGACGCTCTGGGAGGGCCTCAAGTGGCCCGTGCTGCTCTGCCTGGTCGCCTGCCTGATCCTGGTCCTCTTCAGCACAGGCCCGCGCTCCGCACGCCATGTCCGCCGCGCTCTGCCGGGCGGTGTGCTCGCGGCGTTCCTGTGGCTGGTCGCATCGGCGGGCTTCGCGCTGTACGCGACCCGGGTCGGCAGCTACAGCCGGCTGTACGGCTCGCTGGCGGGCCTGGTGGTCTTCCTGATCTGGATCTGGTTCACCAACCTGGCGCTCCTCACCGGCGTCCAGTTCAACGTCGAACTCGCCCGCGCGGACGACGAGAAGCGCGAGGCGCCCTGAGCCGCCCCGGGCCTTGTGGGAGCGCTCCCAGAAGGGAAGGATGAGGCGATGACCAGGACCGCGTACGTACGCCCCTACCGACGCACCGACCGGGAGGCCCTCGCGGACATCTGCGTCCGCACGGCCGACAACGGCGGTGACAGCACAGGTCTTCATCCCGATCCGGGGCTGATGCCCGCTCTGTTCGCCGAGCCCTACGCCCACCTGGAACCTGACCTGGTCTTCGTCCTGGACGACGGTGCGGGGCACGCGGTCGGCTACGTCCTGGGCACCGCGGACACCCGGCGGTTCGTGGAGGCCTTCCGCGAGGTCTGGCTCCCCCTGGTGACGGACCGCTTCCCCGAGCCGCAGGGCGAACCCGCCACGCTCACCGAGGCGATGACGGCGCTCCTGTACACCCCCGAGCGCATGCTCCTCCCGGAGCTGGACGCACACCCCGCGCACCTGCACATCGACCTGCTGCCGCCGTGGCAGCGCAAGGGCCACGGCAGGGAGTTGATGGGCGCTTTCCTGGGCGCGCTGCACCAGAAGGGGGCCGAGGCCGTCCATCTGGCCATGCTGACGGCGAACACCCCGGCCAGGGCCTTCTACGACCGGCTCGGCTTCCGGGCGATCGACGTACCCGATCCTGGGCCACTGACATATTTGGGGCGCTCCACGGCGGGTGTGGAGCCGATGGGCTGGGCAGGTAGTGGGTGGCGAGCCCGGGAGAGGGCCCAGGCCGCCGGCTCGGAAGGGTGAGTGGCATGACTGAGCAGAGCGCGTGGAGTTTCGCGGACGACCGGGGCCAGCTGGCGGTGGTGGACCACCGGCCGTCCCGGGTGCTCGCGTACGTCCAGGCGGGAGCGACACTGTGGGACTACGGGATACGCCCGGAGGGAATCTTCGGCTCCGGGCACGACGGGGCCGAGCCCGACCTGGCGAAGACCGGCACCCTCCCGCTGGACACCGTGGACTACCGCGGCGCGGGTGACGCCCTGGACGTCGAGACGCTGTTACGCGGCAGGCCCGACCTGGTCGTCGCCGTCAGCTACGGCCACGGCCAGTTCTACGGCCTTGACCCGGACACCGCCAAGCACCTGGAGGAGCGCGTCCCGGTCGTCGTGATCGACGTGGGCCAGGCGCGCACCCTCGACCGGGTCGCCGACCGGTTCGCGGACCTCGCCCGCTCGCTCGGCGGCGAGCCGGTCCCGGCCGCCGCCGGCGAGCTGCACGCCGCCCGCGAGCGGCTCCGCGCGGCCACGAGCACCCCCGGCGGCCCCAGGGTGCTGGCCCTCTCGCCCGCCGGCCCGGAACAGGCGTACGTCGCCCGGCCCCAGATGTGGCCCGAGCTGCGCGTGCTGGCCGAGCTCGGGGTCGGCCTCGTCGCCCCGCCCGACGGCGCCGGGGTCAACTGGGCGACCCTCGACTGGGCGGACGCCGCGGCCCTGGAGCCCGACATCGTCCTGGCGGACGTCAGGTCCAACGCGGTCCCGCTCGACGGGATCGCCGCCTGGGAAGCCGCAGGAGCAGGCGCCCGGATCGCGCCGTGGAACCCGGAACCGCTGTGCAGCCCCCAGGCCCAGGCGCGGTTCCTCTCGCTGGTGGCGGACGCGGTGGCGGGAGATTGAAGAGGATGCCTCGGCCGGAGCCGCCCCTCGATGACGGCACCGGCTGATATCTCTGCTCCGTACGGACGTCCCGGATCGCGCGGGGGTGTGCACCTGGTGAGGCTGGCGGGAGCCGGGACGTGAGATCCCCGTACCTCCAGGAGCAGAGATGCAGCAGGACAAGCACCCGTCGTACCGTCCCGTGGTCTTCCGTGACCGTTCCGCCGGGTACGCCTTTCTGACCCGGTCCACCGCGTCGAGCGAGCAGACGATCGACTGGGACGACGGCAACAGCTACCCGGTCATCGATGTGGAGATCTCCGCCGAGAGCCACCCGTTCTTCACGGGCAGGGCCAGGGTGGTCGACACCGAGGGACAGGTCGCCAAATTCGAACGGCGCTACGGCGACGAGGGCAAGGGTGACGCCGGTTGAGCCGGGGGCCGTTCAGGGCGGTGTGCCGCGCCGGGTCCCGGCATATGTCGCCCTGACCGGCCGGCGTGCCCAGCGGTGTCCTCGCCCCCCTCACGGTCGTTGATTTCTTCATGACCGTGACCCTGACCGACACCGTCCCACCGTCCACCACCGAACTGCTGACCGGCGTCCTCCTCGGTCCGGAATTCCGCCGCGAGCACGGATTCTGGCAGCGGCTGATCAGCACAGAACCGTTCCGCCGCCCCGCCGGCGGAACACCCGAGGAGCGGCTGGAACTCGCCTACGACCGGTTGCGGGTCCTCAACCTCTCCCTGGACAGCGGAGCGCGTCTGGCCGCCGATCCGCGCGCGCTGGCCGCCCTGCACGCCTGGCTCGGTCCGGTGGACCCCGCGCTGACCACCGTGGCGGGCATCCACTACAACCTCTTCCTCGGCAGTCTCCTGGACCACGACCGCACCGGCCGCCGTGATCTGTCGGACTATCTGACGATGCGGCGCATCGGCACCTTCCTCTGTACGGAGGTGGCGCACGGCAACAACGCGGCCGCGATGGAGACCACCGCGACGTACGACCGTGAGCGGGACGGCTTCGTCCTCAACACCCCGAACCCGGGCGCGCAGAAGTTCATGCCCAACACGAGCCCGGCGGGCGGGGCGAAGTCCGGCCTGGTCGCCGCCCGCCTGGTGGCCGACGGATCCGACCACGGGGTGCGCCTCTTCCTGGTGCACCTCACCGACGACGTACGGGCGCTGCCCGGGGTCCGGGTGCGGCGGCTGCCCGCCCGGATGGGCAGCCCCGTCGACCACTGCCTGACCTCGTTCGACCGGCTCTTCGTGGCGCGGGACGCCCTGCTGGGAGACGGCGACGAGGGCGAAACCCCGGGCGGCTTCAGAACCGGTCCCGGGGACAGACGACGGCGCTTCCTCGCCTCGATCGGGCGGGTGACCCCCGGCCGCATCTCGATGAGCGCCTGCGCGGCGGGCTCGGCCAGGGCGACCCTGGCGGTCGCCGTGCGCTACGGCGGGCACCGGATGATCTCCGGGACCCGTGGCGCAC
The DNA here is from genome assembly GCF_045162755.1 of Streptomyces sp. NBC_01012. NCBI lineage: Bacteria > Bacillati > Actinomycetota > Actinomycetes > Kitasatosporales > Streptomycetaceae > Streptomyces > Streptomyces sp. NBC_01012. The sequence continues at coordinate 7,439,072 of NZ_CP108688.1, forward strand.
CGCCGGTGCCGGTCAGCGCCCACCGGACCCACCACGGACCGCTCGCCTCCGCCATGGCCACGGTCTTCGCCATGAGCCTGCTCCACCGGCGGGCCCAGGAGCGGTGGGAGGCCCGCACGGACGAGGACGGGCGGGCAGAGGCGGGCATTCTCGTCGATGTCGCCAAGGCGTGGATCACCTGGCGGGCCCGTGACGTCATCGTCGAGAGCCGTGAACGCTGCGGCGCGCAGGCGCTGCTGGAGAACAACGGTATGACCGAACTCGTCACAGGCGTGGAGGGGGCCATCACCGCGGAGGGCGACAACATCGCGCTGTACGCCAAGGCGGCGGCCGACATGCTCTTCGCCGCCGAGCCGGGCCGCGACGACGTCCAGGACCCCGCCCCGGAGCCGGGTGAGCTGAGCGACCCGCGCTTCCTGGGCCGGCTCATGGCGGCCGTCCAGGACATCTGGTTCGCCCGGGCCAGGGCCCGCGCGACGCGCGCGCCCGACGCGGACACACTCGGACGCTGGAACGCGGCCTCGGGCCCGGCCCTGCGCGGGGTCGAGGCCCATGCGTACCGGCAGGCCGCCGAGGCCTACGCCGAGGCGCGCGCGGCGCTGCCCGCGGGGGAGGCCAGGGACCGCGTCGGGGAGCTGGAGCGGCTGTTCGCCGTCGAGTGGGTGTCCCGCAACAGCGGCGATCTGCTGTCCGCCGGTCTCCTGAGCCGCGCTCAGGTGGACGCACTCCCGGAGGCCGCCGAGGAACTCCTCGCGGCGGTCGCCGCGCACGCCCCCGAGCTGGCCGACGCCTTCGCCCTGCCCGAGAAGCTGCTCGCGGACTGGCCGATCGCGGGACCGGGCTACGCGGACGCGTACGACGACCCCCGGGGCCCCTGGCACACCGGCCGGGCGAACACCCGATGAGCGCCCCACGCAGGGTGCGGCCGGTGTGCGGCCGCCTGGGCGAGCGGCTGGAGACCCTGGGCCTGCGCGCCGTCCTGCTGGCCTACTGGGGTACGGCGTCCGTGCTCTCGCGCCGGTGCGGGAAGCCGCACAGGGACGGAGGCGAATCGGTTCACCCCAAGCGCTGAACCGCCCGACGGGCGCCCGGCCCGGAGCCGGCGGCGCCCGTCGGCCGTACCGCCGAGGGCCCGGGGCCGTCGGCGCGCCACGTGATAGCTTGCGGATGCCAGTCACACTCCACGTGGAGTCAGGGAATCCGGTGCGAATCCGGAGCTGACGCGCAGCGGTGAGGGGAACGGGCGGGGCCACGGCCACTGGGGCACCTCAGGGTGCACCGGGAAGGCGCTCCGCCCGGACGAACCCGAGTCCGAAGACCTGCTGGCACCCGCTTCCGCACCGGGAAGCGGCCCTTGTAACGGGCTTCGCGCATGAGCCCAGAGAACGCCGAGGATTCCGTGCTCCCCATAGTCAGCGCCGTACGCCGCACAGCCCTGCTCACCGCCGCGCTCGCCCTCCTGGCAGCCTGTGGCCCGGGCGGCGGCTCATCCGACGGGGCCGCGGGTGCCGCCGCCGGCTTCCCCGTGACGCTGAAGAACTGCGGCCGTACGGTCACCGTCGACGCCGCACCCCGTCGCGCCGTCTCCCTGAACCAGGGATCGACGGAGATCCTGCTCTCCCTCGGCCTCGCCGACCGGCTCGCCGGAACCGCGACCTGGACGGACCCGGTGATGAAGGGGCTGGAGAAGGACGAAGCCACCGTGCCCCGCCTCGCCGAGAACCAGCCCTCCTCCGAGAGAGTCCTCGCCGAGGAACCCGACTTCGTCAGCGCCTCGTTCGAATCCATCCTCGGCAAGGGCGGCGTCGCGACACGCGATCAGTTCGATGATCTCGGCGTACCGAGCTACCTCTCACCCGCCGACTGCGCGGGCAAGGACAACAGCGGCGGCGGCGACGGTTCCCGCTCCGAGCCCCTGGCCATGGACCGCGTCTACGACGAAGTGCGCGATCTGGCCAAGGTGTTCGGCGTCCCGGAGCGCGGTGAGAAGCTGGTGGCCGGCCTCCAGGACCGGGTCGACGAGGCGACCGCGGACATCGACGCGTCCGGCACCACCCTGCTCTACTGGTTCGCCAACGCCGAAGCCCCCTACCTCGCGGGCTGTTGCGGCGCACCCGGCATCATCACGCGGGAGCTCGGCGCGAAGAACGTCTTCGACGACTCGCACGAGGAATGGCCCCAGATCAACTGGGAGACGGTCGCCGACCGTGACCCCGACGTGCTGGTCATCGGCGACCTGACCCGCGAGTCGGAGACGGCCGAGAGCGCCCGGAAGAAGATCGAGTTCCTGGAGTCCAACCCCGCCACGAAGAACATGACCGCCGTCCGGCACAAGCGCTACGTCCTGCTCAGCGGCCAGGCCATGAACCCGACCATCAGGACCGTGGAGGGCGTGGAGCGCGTCGCGGCCGGACTGCGTTCCTTCGGACTCGCGGGGTGACGAAGACCGAACAGGTCCCCGGCGCACGCGAGGAGCGGCCGTCGGCGACACCGCCCGCGGGAAGGGCCCGGATCCTGGGCGAGGGGCTGCTGTGGACCGCGGGGACCGTCCTGCTGCTCCTGTCCGTCGCGGTCGCCGTCACGATCGGACCCGCCCGCATCTCCGTCCCTGACGTCTGGTCGGCGGTGGCCTCGCACCTCGGCATCGGCGAGGGGCGGCTCACCCCGATCCGGGACGGCATCATCTGGAACCTGCGCATGCCCCGCACCCTGCTCGCCGCCGTGTGCGGGGCCGGGCTCGCGGTGTGCGGCACCGTGATGCAGTCGCTGCTGCGCAACCCGCTCGCCGACCCGTTCGTCCTCGGCGTCTCCTCCGGGGCGTCCACCGGCGCGGTCGTGGTGGTCGTCCTGGGCGTGGGCGGAGGAGCGGTGTCGGTCCCGGGCGGTGCCTTCGTCGGCGCCCTGTGCTCGTTCGCCCTGGTCCTGATCCTCAGCCACACGCTCGGCGGATCCACCGACCGGGTCGTCCTCTCCGGGGTCGCGGCCATGCAGCTCTTCTCCGCGATCACCTCCTTCGTCGTGATGACCGCGGCCGACGCGGAGCAGACCAGAGGGGTGCTCTTCTGGCTGCTCGGCTCACTGAGCGGGGTCGGCTGGACCGATGTGTGGATGTGCTCCGCCGTGCTGGCGGTGACCCTGCTGATCTGCCTCGGGCACGCCCGCACACTCGACGCCTTCGCCTTCGGCCAGGACGCCGCGGCCGCCCTCGGGGTACATGTCGCTCGCACCCGGATCGTGCTGCTGTGCACCACCGCTCTGCTGGCCGCGGCCCTCGTCAGCTCCGCGGGCGCCATCGGGTTCGTCGGCCTCGTCCTGCCGCACGCCGCCAGGGCACTGGCCGGGTCGGGGCACCGGAGGCTGCTGCCGGTGACCGCGCTCGCCGGAGCTGTCTTCCTGGTCTGGGTCGACACGCTGGCCAGGACCGTACTCGACCCCCAGGAGGTCCCGGTCGGTGTGGTCACCTCTCTCATCGGGGTGCCCGTCTTCGTCCTGGTCCTCCACCGCACACGGAGGAGCGCGTGAACCGGACCGTCACCCCCGGCGACGGCCTGCGCGCCGCGCGGGTCACCAGGCAGGCCGGCGGAAGGATCGTCCTCGACGGGGTGAGCATCGCCCCGCCACCCGGCGCGACCGTCGGGCTCCTGGGGCCGAACGGCTCCGGCAAGACGACGCTGCTACGGGTGATGGCCGGCGTGCTCGCCCCCGGTGCGGGCGTCGTCACGCTCGACGGCCGTACGCTCGCCGAAACAGGCCGCAGAGGTGTGGCCCGCCGCGTGGCCGTCGTCGACCAGCACGCGGTCACACAGGTCGACCTGAACGTGCTGGACGTCGTACGCCTCGGCCGCATCCCGCACCGGCGTGCCTGGTCGTCGCCGGGGCCGGAGGACGAGGAGGCGGTGCGCGAGGCCCTTGCGCGCACCGGACTCGCCGACCGGGCCGCCCAGTCCTGGCACACCCTGTCCGGCGGGGAGCGCCAGCGTGTGCAGATCGCCCGTGCCCTGGCCCAGCAGCCACGCGAACTCCTGCTGGACGAACCCACCAACCACCTGGACATCCAGCACCAGTTGGAGCTGCTCTCCCTGGTCACCACGCTGCCCCTCACCGCGGTGATCGCGCTGCACGACCTCAATCTGGCGGCGATGTTCTGCGACCGGGTCACCGTCATGAAGGACGGCCGGGTGGTCGCGGGCGGGACGCCGTCGGAGGTGATCACCGAGGAACTGATCGCCGATGTCTACCGGGTGCGCGCCGTGGTGACGCCGGAAGGCCCCGACGGGCGCCCCTCGGTGCGGTTCCTGCCGGGGTGAGCGAAGACGGGGCGGACGTACGGCGAAAAGGCGGACGTACGAATAAAGAGCGGACCTACGGCGAAAGAGCGGACCTACGACGGAAGGGCGGGCCCGTGAACCACCCGGGTCCGCCCCTCGCTACTGTCGCGCGGCCTTTCGCCGCTGGGTGAGGGGGTCAGCGACGACGTCCCTGGCCGAACTCGCCGCCCATGTCCTTGTCGCTGCCCATGTCGTCCTTGCCGTCCGCGTAGTCGATCTTCTCCTTGCGGAGCTCGGCGGAGACTTCCTTCTGCTCGGTGACCTTGCTGGTTTCGAGGCGGACCCGTTCCACCGGGACCGACTCCTTGCGGACGGTGGCTCGTTCGGCGTGCAGGGTGACCTCGACGTCCTGTTCGCCGAGATCGTTCGTCCCCTTCACACCCGTGGCCTTCTCGCCCGGCTGCAGAGGCTCGCGTACGACGCGCACCTCGTCGTGGGACACCGGCACCGTCCGCGTGACGTTTTCGGTCACGACGTACTTGTGCAGGCGTGCCGTTCCGCTCTCGTACTCCTCCGTACCGACCTGGAGCTGCTCCTCGGACCGGAGCATCTCCTCGCCGCCGGCACCGGCGGCGGACCGCTCGGCTCCGGCTCCGGCGAGCGGGCGGGACGTCGTGGAGGCCGTGTCGCGGTGCTTGCCCGTGCCGGCACCCGTGGTGCCCGCGCCGGCGGTGGTGCCGGTGGCCTTCGCCTGGCCGCCGGAGGTCGTACGGGCGGTGCCGGCTGCTCCGGCCGCACCCGCCGCACCCGCGGCGCCCGCGGCACCCATGGCTCCCGTTCCGGTCCCGGACGTCGTGCGCGCGTCGCCGCCCGCACCGCCGGTGGCCTTCCTGGTCATCCCGTAGTGCCGGTAGAGCTCCTCCTCCTCCGATACGGACAGATGCGCGTCGGCGTCCACCCGGGGGGCGTCCTTGACGCGGTCCTTCGGATGCGAGACGTGCAGGTCGGAGCCCACCCGGCGGGCTCCGGCCAGCGGTACGAAGCTCTCCTTCATCCCGAACATGCCGGTCTTGACCGTGATCCAGTCGGGCTTGCCGGTGTCGTCGTCGACGTACACCCGCCCCACTGTGCCGACTTTCTCCCCGTCACTGTCGTAGACGGTCAGACCGTCGAGTTCTCCGGAATCCGTGAAACCGTCAGCGGCTCCCATGGCCGATTCCTCCTCGCCCGGGCGCGTCCTGTGGGTGGGTCCAGCAGGGGAGGCGCGTCCGGATTCCATCGCGCCTCACCCGGATGGACGGTGCAACTTCCCGGCTCGACCGGCGAGCGGCCCAGGACATCGGAGAGGGGCGGTGGCCCCGTTCCACGCGGGTATCCGCCCCGCGAGCCCATTACGCCATTCGAGTGAGCCGGGGTCCGGACGGGGCGGCCGGGGCGCACCGGCCCGCCCGTATGATCGACGCGCTGCCGCCGACCGTCGGCAGGCCTGTCACGGGGGGTGCGCCATCGGATCCGTAAGCACGCGTCTGCCCCGGCAGCGCGGCGAGCTGCTGGCCCGCCAGGAGGACGGCATCGGGCTGCACCACCTGGTGTGGCGGCTCGGACCCGGCTGGCGGGTGTGCAGCAGCGCCGTGCTCGGCGGCGGGCTCGGCCCGCGCGCCTGGATCCTGAACGCCCAGGTGCCCGGTGGCTACCCCCGCGTCGACCCCGCCGGGCACCTCTCGGAGATCGCGGCGGCCGAGGCGCTGTCCGGCCCCGGGGCGGGACTGATGACCGCGGCCGATGTCACCGCGCACACCGTCGCCGACGACGGCGGCGCGACCGCCACGGTCACCAGCGGTCTCGGCGTACGGGGGTGGGCGGCCGTCCCGGCCGAAGGCACCGAGGGGCCACCTCTCCCGGGGACGGTCAACATCGTCGTCACCCTCCCCGTGGCACTCTCCGACGCCGCCCTGGTCAACGCCGTGGCCACCGCGACCGAGGCGAAGGTCCAGGGCCTGCTGGAGGCCGGACTCGACTGCTCGGGGACACCGACGGACGCGGTCTGCGTCGCCGCGCCCGACCCGGGGGAGCGGCCCGGCGAACCGTTCGCAGGACCGCGTTCGCTCTGGGGCGCACGACTCGCCAGAGCCGTGCACAGCGCCGTTCTGGAAGGCGCCCTGCGGCAGTCTTGAGCCCTCCGGTCGAGGAACCGGTCCGCACCGACGAAGGGAACCCACCCATGACCACCGCATCCCCCGCCGACGCCGCATCCGGTACGCCGACCGTCGCGGTCCTGGGCACCGGGATCATGGGATCCGGGATGGCCCGCAGCCTGCTCAGGGACCGGCTCCCGGTCCGCGTCTGGAACCGCACACGCTCGCGCGCCGAACCCCTGGCCGCCCACGGCGCCGTCGTGACGGACACACCGGAGGAAGCGGTACGGGGAGCCGATGTCGTCCTCACCACCCTGAACGACGGCCGGTCCGTCGCGGAGACCCTCACCGCCGCGGCCCCCGGCCTGCGCCCGGGACAGGTCTGGCTGCAGAGCGCCACCGTCGGGCTCGACGCCACGACCGACCTCGCCCACCGGGCCGCCGGACTGGGGCTCGTCTACCTCGACACCCCCGTCTCCGGCACCAAGCAGCCCGCGGAGCAGGGCACACTCACCGTGTTCGTCTCCGGCCCGTCCGACGCCCGGGCGACCGCGCAGCCCGTCCTGGAGGCGATCGGACAGCGCACCGTGTGGGTCGGGGAGGAGCCGGGGGCGGCCACCCGGCTCAAGCTCGTCGCCAACACCTGGGTGATCAACATGGTCAACGGCGTCGCGGAATGTCTGAATCTCGCCGAGGGCCTCGGGCTCGACCCGCAGCTCTTCCTGGACGCGATGAGGGGCGGCCCGCTGGACACCCCGTATCTCCAGGCCAAGTCCGCCGCGGTGCTCTCCGGGGACCTCAGCCCGAGCTTCGCGCTCTCCACCGCGCTCAAGGACTCCCGGCTGATCCTGGAGGCGGCCGAGGCGTCCGGGGTCACCCTCGACCTGGTCGCCGCATCCGCCGAGCGGTTCACCCGGGCGGAGGCCGCCGGACACGGCGACCAGGACATGATCGCCACCTACTACGCGGGCCGGCCCGCCGAGTAGGCCGGACCACCGTCACCGGGTGTCTCACCACGTCCCGGACACGGTTCGGCGGCCGGCGGCAGCAACTCCCGTACGAGAGCGCCCACCTGATCGGTCTCGATGAGGAAGCCGTCGTGCCCGTACGGGGATTCGACGATCCGGAGGCGGTCCGCGCCCGGCAGCAACGACGCCTGCTCCGCCTGCTGCGCCGGTGGGTAGAGCCGGTCCGAATCGATGCCGACGACCAGGGCGGGCATCTCCGCCCCGCGCAGCGCACGCGCGACGCCTCCGCGGCCCCGGCCCACGTCGTGTCCGTTCATCGCCTCGGTGAGCACCACATAGCTGCCCGCGTCGAAGCGGTGCACCAGCTTGGCCGCGTGATGGTCGAGATACGACTCCACCTGGTAGCGACCGCCCCGCGCGGGCAGTTCACCGGGCTGCGCCCGTCGGCCGAACCGCGCCCCCAGCTCCGCCTCGCTGCGATACGTGACATGGGCGATCCGCCGGGCCAGCCCGAGGCCCTGGTGCGGGCCCGAGCCGGGCGGTGCGTCGTGGTAGGCGCCGCCCTGCCAGCCCGGATCGTTGCGGATCGCGGCGATCTGCGTGCTGCCCCACGCGATCTGTTCGGCCGAGGACGCGGCCGGAGCCGCCAGGACCAGCAGCGATCCCGTACGGTCCGGGCGGCTCACCGCCCATTCGAGCGCCCGCATGCCGCCCATCGAACCGCCGATCACCGCCGCCCACCGGCCGATCCCCAGGGCATCCGCCAGCCACACCTCCGCCGTCACCTGGTCACGAATCGTCAGACGGGGGAAGTCCCCGCCCCAGCGGGAACCGTCGGACCGCAGGGAGGCGGGCCCTGTGCTGCCCTGGCACCCGCCCAGGACGTTCGGCGCGACGACGAACCAGCGGTCGGTGTCCAGGGCGCGGCCGGGGCCGATCAGCGCGTCCCACCAGCCGGCCGACGGGTGGCCCGGCCCGGCGGGACCCGCCGCGTGGCTGTCACCGGTCAGCGCGTGCAGGAGGAGCACCGCGTTGGCCCCGTCCGGCGCGAGCCGCCCCCAGGTCTCGTACGCCAGTCGTACGTCAGGCAGCGTGGCACCGGACTCGAGACCGAGCGGCCCGTCGAGCGCCACCCATGAGCGCCCGCCGGGCGGATCCCCCTCCCGCCGGCCTCCGGAAGCCGGCGGAAGGGGAAGCGCCGGGGGCTCGAAGACGCGGTTCAGGACGCGGCCTTCGCGGCGCGGAACCCTGCCTCCAGATCCGCCTTGAGGTCGTCCACGTTCTCCAGACCCACCGAGAGCCGCACCAGGCCCGCGGTCGCTCCGGTGGCGGCGAGCTGCTCCTCGGTCAGCTGGCTGTGCGTCGTGGACGCCGGGTGGATGATCAGGCTCCGTACATCGCCGATGTTGGCGAGATGGCTGAACAGCTCGACCGCGTCCACGAACCGCTTTCCCGCCTCCACCCCGTCCCGCAGCTCGAAGGCGAGCACCGCGCCGGCGCCGCGCGGCAGATAGCGCTGTCCGGCCTCGTACCAGGGGCTCGACCCGAGTCCCGCGTAGTGCACCGCCGACACCTCGTCCCGGGCCTCCAGCCAGCGGGCCAGCGCCAGAGCGTTGGACGTGTGCCGCTCCAGACGCAGGCTGAGCGTCTCCACCCCCTGGAGGAGCAGGAAGGCCGAGTGCGGCGACAGCGCCGGCCCGAGGTCACGCAGCAGCTGGACCCGCAGCTTCACGGCGAACGCACCGTGTCCGAGGTCCGGCCAGTAGCGCAGCCCGTGGTAGCTGGGGTCGGGGGCGTGGAAGTCCGCGAACCGCTCGGCGTGCGCGCCGAAGTCGAAGGTGCCGCCGTCCACGACGACACCGCCGATCGTGGTGCCGTGGCCCCCGAGGAACTTCGTCGCGGAGTGCACCACGATGTCCGCGCCGTGCTCCAGCGGCCGCAGCAGATAGGGCGTGGGCACCGTGTTGTCGACGATCAGCGGGACGCCCGCCTCGTGCGCGACATCCGCCACGCTCCGGATGTCGAGGACGTCGCCGCGCGGATTGCCGAGCGTCTCCGCGAACACGGCCTTGGTACCGGGCCGGACGGCGGCCCGCCAGGCCTCGATGTCGTCGGGGTCCTCGACGAACGACACCTCGATCCCGAACCGGGGGAGCGTGTGCCGGAACAGGTTGTACGTACCGCCGTAGAGGGAGGCGGAGGAGACGACATGGTCCCCGGCGCCCGCCAGCGTCAGGAGCGCCAGCGTCTCGGCGGCCTGGCCCGAGGCCAGCGCGACCGCGGCGACCCCGCCCTCCAGCGCGGCGATCCGCTGCTCCAGGACGTCCTGGGTGGGGTTGTGGATCCTGGTGTAGATGTTGCCGGGCTCGGCCAGTGAGAACAGGTCGGCCGCGTGCGCGGTGTCCTTGAACACGAAGGAGGTCGACTGGTAGATCGGCACCGCCCTGGCCCCGGTCGTCGGATCGGGGACCGCGCCGGAGTGGATCTGCTTCGTCTCGAAGGACCACGCGGCCCCGGCGTCCTGCCGGTCCTGGTCCTCAGGGGTGTGTCCTGCGGTGACGGAGTCGACGGGCTGGCTCATGTCATACCTCGCACGGTCGTTCGGAGGATGTCCGCGGAGCATCGTGGCGGCGCGGTGCGTACTGATTACGGACCGTAGGGCCCGTCCGCGCCGGGACGGAAGCAGTTCGCGCACGTGGCCACGAAGCTGACATGCGGCCGCAACAGACACACCGGGCCGGCCCCTCGTCCCTGGGGGCCGGCCCGGCGTCGGGTGTGCGTCAGTCCTGGGTGAACATGCCGCTGCGCAGCTTGCGGAGCAGGCGGCTGAGCAGCCGGGAGACATGCATCTGCGAGATGCCGAGCTCCTCGCCGATCTGAGCCTGTGTCATCTCCTGGCCGAAACGCATGTCGATGATGCGGCGCTCGCGTGCGTCGAGATCCTCCAGCAGCGGGGCGAGCGCGTGGAGGTTCTCCACCGTCTCCATAGCGGGGTCGGGTTCGCCCAGGACATCGGCCATGGTGCGCCCGCCCGAGGCGTGACCCGTCGGCTCCGCAGCGTCGGCCGGCAGGTCGATCGATCCCGCCGTGTAGCCGTTGGCCGCGACGATGCCCTCGGTGATCTCCTTCTCGTCGAGGCCGAGGTGTTCGGCGAGCTCCCGCACCGAGGGGTCCCGGTCCAGGTCGGCGGCCAGAGCCTCCTTCGCCTTCGCGAGATCCACCCGCAACTCCTGAAGCCGCCTCGGTACATGTACGGACCAGGTGGTGTCCCGGAAGAAGCGCTTGATCTCACCGACGATGTAGGGCACGGCGAACGAGGTGAACTCCACCTCGCGGGTGAGGTCGAAACGGTCGATGGCCTTGATCAGACCGATGGTGCCGACCTGGACGATGTCCTCCATGTCGCCGCTGCCGCGGTTGCGGAAGCGTCCGGCGGCGAACCGCACGAGCGACAGGTTCATCTCGATCAGGGTGTTCCGGGCGTACTGGTACTCGGGGGTGCCCTCCTCGATCACCCGCAGGCGGTCGAAGAAGAGCTTCGACAGCTTCCGCGCGTCCTGGGGTGCGACCTGCCCGGCGTCCTCGATCCGTGGAAGCCGGGCCGGAGCACCTGCTCGTCCCGCGTCGGCGGTTTGTGCAGTGTGCGCGGTCATCCCGTCACGCTCCTCGAATGGTGTGCCGTGAGGTGTAATCGCCTGCCCGCCTCTCGGCAACTCATGCCGGAGGGGGACGATTTGAGCCGGATTCATGCCGAAGACGGCGGGAGGGGCAACGGCCGCCCTCCGGGCCGCGACGGCGGAGCCCGGCCTGTGGGAGCACACAGAACCGCCCCACCGGTACGGGGGAGCCCGGTGGGGCGGTCATCTCCAGAGTGCCACAGCCCGACGCCGGTTGGGGGCGTAACCCACGTAGTGATGCACGATTCGCAGGACCGGCCGCCGGGTGGTGCACGCCGGAGCACTTCGATTGCGGGTGTGTGAACGGACCGGCGGCCCGGGAATACGCACGCGCGGATCAGCCTTCCCTCTCTGTCGCCGCCCGCACATCGACCGGAGTGAGAGAGTCCATGCCCGAGGCCACACCCCTGTCCGCCGATCCGCCCCACCCGCTGGACAACCCCGCCCGTGCCTCCCTGACCGGTCCGCACGCCCACTTCGCCGAGCGGCGCGGCCGCATCCTGCGCTACCGCCCCGACGTCACCCCCTGGCTCGCTCTGCCCGAGGCGCCCGACGCCCAGGACTGGGCCGATGTCGCCGCGCTCGCGGGCCCCGGCGCGTCCGTCACGCTCACCGCCTTCCGCGAGCCCCCGCCGTCCGACTGGGAGATCGTCTTCCAGGCCGAGGGCGTCCAGCTGGTGGACGAGTCCGTGGAAGCCGCCCCCGACCCGGAGACCGTGCTCCTCGGCCCGGCCGACGTGCCGGAGATGCTGGACCTGGTCGAGCGCACCCGCCCCGGCCCGTTCCTGCCGCGCACCGTCGAGCTCGGCACCTATCTCGGTGTCCGCCGCGACGGGGTCCTGGTCGCGATGGCGGGGGAGCGGCTGCACCCGCCCGGCTGGACCGAGATCAGCGGTGTGTGCACCGACAGCTCGGTGCGGGGCCAGGGGCTCGCGACCCGTCTCATCAGGGCGGTCGCCCACGGCATCAGGGAGCGGGGCGAGACGCCCTTCCTGCACGCCGCCGCGTCGAACACCTCCGCCATCCGGCTCTACGAGTCCCTCGGCTTCGCCCTGCGCCGCAGGACCGCGTTCCTCTCCGCCCTGGTGCCGGCGGAGGTGGAGCCGCATGCCGACGCCAGGCCCCGGGGCCGGGGTACGGGTAGCTTGGAACACGTGGGGCACTAGGGACGAACAAGCGGGAGGCGTGCCGTGGTCATGGGACTCGGGCGCCCGTCAGCGGCGCACAGAGCGCCGCTGCCCGGCACATACCAGGAGGAGGCCGATGCGGGCGCCCCCCGCATCGGGAACTGGGCGCTCGCGCTGTGGCTCCTGGTCCTGACCGCCGTGGTCGTCGTCCTCGACGCACTCACCCACAGCGAGCTTCCGCTCGTCCCCCTCATGGTCGTACTGCCCGCGCTGGCCTCCGTCTTCTGTACGGTCCGCCAGACCACCGTGGTGGCGGTATGGGTCATGCTGGTGGTCATCGGCTCCCGGTTCATCTGGTCGGGGGCATTCTGGGGCGTGGTCTTCCTCATCGGCTTCTCCGCCCTCGCCTGCGGACTGGGCGTCGTCGCCTGTGTCGCGCGGATCCGGCACGCCAACGAGGTGGCGAGACTGCGCACGGCAGCCGTCGCGCTCCAGCGCCAGATCCTGCGCCCGCTCCCCGTCACCACACGGCAGGTCTGCGCCCACGGCCTCTACGAGCCGATCGAGGAGGACCGCTTCGTCGGCGGTGACATCTACGAGGTCGTGCAGTCGCCCCACGGGACGCGCGTGATCATCGGCGATGTGCAGGGCAAGGGGCTGCAGGCCATCGGTGCCGGTTTCGCGGCGCTCGGCGCGTTCAGGGAGGCGGCCGTGAGGGAGCCCGAGCTCACCGCCGTGGCCGAGGCCGTCGAGGACGCGGTCGTCCGGCACAACGAATTCTCCGCGGAGTCCGGCGAGACCGAGCGCTTCGTGACCGCCCTGCTGCTGGGTTTCGACGGCGGCGACCGGGTGCGGGTCGTCAACTGCGGTCATCTGCCGCCACGGCTGCTGCACGACGGGAAGGCGTCGAAGGTCATCCTGCGCCGGACGTCCGTGCCGCTGGGCATGGAGGATCTCGGCGGCGAGGCCCGCGCCGCCGAGTGGATCGACTTTCCCCCGGGCGCCGCGCTGCTGGTCTTCACCGACGGGGTGACCGAGGCGCGCGACGCGGAAGGCGCCTTCTACCCCCTCGACGAACGGCTCGGCCGATGGGTGGGGCGCGAGCCCGACGCGGTTCTGGACGCCCTCCAGGCCGACCTGGCGACCTTCTCCGGGGGCGTACGCCGTGACGACGTGGCCGTGCTGGTCCTGAGCAGACCGACGCACGGCGGGAGCACGGAGGAGTACCTCGGGGAGTCCCCGGTGAACGGCGGCACGAAGTAACACCCGCACCACTCTTGACGCATACATGCCCCTCGGGAACCCTCATGGGAGCGCTCCCGCATCGTCTGATGGGAGCGCTCCCGCACGTTCGCCGCGACAGAGGGACGGACACCCATGCGCACCGGAACCACCCTGCTGAAAGCCCTGCCTCTCGCCTGTACGGCAGCCCTTCTGCTGACCGTGCAGACGGCCGCCGCCGGCCCCGTGGACGATGCGCGGACCACCGCCGCGACCCGCACCGGCAGCGGCGGTGACCGGCTGTACGCCCCCGAGGCCAACCCCGGCGCGTACACCCAGGCCCTGGACCTCGTACGCCATGGCAAGGTGCGCGACGCCGCCGGAGTCGTGGCCATGGCTCGTACGCCGCACGCCGTCTGGTTCGGCGACCAGAGCCCCGCCGAAGTCGAGAAGGAGGCGGGACGGGTCGTGCGTGAGGCCGGCAGACAGCACTCCGTCCCGGCCTTCGCCCTCTACAACGTCCCGGGCCGGGACTGCGCCAACTACTCCGGCGGCGGCGCCTCCACGACCGAGGAGTACCGCGACTGGATCGACGCCGTCGCCCGGGGCATCGGGGACGGAGAGGCGCTGGTCGTCCTGGAGCCGGACTCCCTCGCCCTGCTCCCCGCCGACTGCGGGCAGGACGACGCGGAGGGCACGAAGACCGCGGCCCGCTACACCGAGGTGAACTACGCGGTCGACACACTGGAGCCACTCGCAGGCACCAAGGTCTACCTCGACACCGGGCACCCGGGCTGGCACTCGGTCACCAGCATCGTGCCGCGTCTCGTGGAAGGTGGTGTGGAGCGGGCCACCGGCTTCTACACCAACGCCTCCAACTACTTCACCGAGGAGGACAGCGCCTGGTACGGCACGCTCATCTCCTCCTGCCTCGCCTACGTGGACAAGGGCGGCGACGCCGCCGACTGCCCCGACCAGAATTGGCCGCGCGCCGACGCCCAGGCCTGGCTCGACGCCCATGACGACACCGACCCCGCCCGGATGAAGCACTTCATCACCGACTCCAGCCGCAACGGCCAGGGCACCTGGACCCCGCCCGCAGACACGTACACCGACCCGCAGGAATGGTGCAACCCGCCGGACCGCGGCCTGGGCGCCCGTCCCACCACCCGCACCGGCGACCCGCTCCACGACGCACGTCTGTGGATCAAGATCCCGGGTGAGTCCGACGGTCTCTGCCTGCGCGGGACGGAGGGGCCCGAGGACCCGGAGCGCGGGACGCTCGACCCGGCCGCGGGTGACTGGTTCCCCGAACAGGCCCTGGAGCTCGTCAGGTTCGCCGAGCCCCCGCTGTTCTGACATCCGCTCCCATGATCCAGGCCGTCCGACGGCACAGCCGTGCCGTCGGACGGCCTGGATCATGAACCCGGGCGGCCGTACGCTCGTCCCATCCTGGCCCCCACACACAGGAGTTACCCATGGGACAGCACTCCGTCGTGATCGACCCCGCAGGCCGCGACATCCACGGGGAAGCGGACGCCCTGCGCGCCCAGGGCTCCGTCGCGCGGGTCGAACTGCCCGGCGGAATCACGGCCTGGGCGCCGACCGGGCACCAGGTGCTCAAGCAGCTGCTCGCCGACGACCGGGTGTCCAAGGACCCCGACCGGCACTGGCCCGCCTGGATCGAGGGGAAGTTCCGGGAGACCTGGGTCAACACCTGGGTGGGCGTGACCAACATGTTCACCGCCTACGGCGCCGACCACCGGCGGCTGCGCAAACTCATCTCCCCGGCCTTCACCAAGCGCCGCACCGATGCGCTGGCCCCCCGTATCGAGGAGATCGGCGCCCGCCTCCTCGACGCGATGGCGGAGCGGGCCGCCGAAGGTCCCGTGGACCTCAGGGCGGCCTACGCGCACCCCCTGCCCATGGAGGTCATCTGCGAGCTCTTCGGGGTTCCGGCCGGGAGCAGGGCGGACACGGCGAGGCTCGTCGGTGAGGTCATGGACACCACCGTCACACCCGAACAGGCCCTCGCCACCTGGCAGGAGGTCCACGCCCTGCTGGCCGGGCTCGTCGCGGCCAAGCGACGGAAGCCCGGGGAGGATCTGACCAGTGCGCTGATCGCCGCACGGGACGAGGAGGGCTCGGGCCTCACCGAGGACGAACTCTTCGACACCCTCCTCCTCGTCATCGGCGCGGGCCACGAGACCACGGTCAACCTCATCGGCAACGCCGTGCACGCCCTCCTCACCCACCCGGACCACCTCGCCCGGGTGCTCGCCGGCGACATCGCCTGGAGCGAGGTCGTCGAGGAGACGCTGCGCTGGGCGCCGTCGATCGCCAACCTCCCCCTGCGGTACGCCGTCGACGACATCGAGCTGCACGACGGGATCACCATCGCCCGGGGTGACGCGATCCTCGCGACGTACGCCTCCGCGGGCCGCGACCCCGGACGCCACGGCGGGGACGCGCACCACTTCGACCCCACCCGGATCGACAAGGACCATCTCGCCTTCGGCCACGGAGTGCACTACTGCGTCGGCGCCCCGCTGGCCCGCCTGGAGGCGTCGATCGCCCTGCCCGCGCTCTTCGCCCGCTTCCCGGCCCTGAGGCTCGCCGATCCGGACGTCCCCGCCGCCCAGGTGGAGTCGTTCATCGCCTACGGATTCGGCACACTGCCCGTGCGGGTGGGCTGAGTTCCACGACACCCCGTGTTCACCATAGGGACTCATGGGATCTTGTACGTGTAGCGTTCATCTATCCGATGGGCTGCGGTCAGGAATCCCATGGATGTTTTCGGCCATGGACATCCCCCGTTTCGGAATCCCCGAGAAGCTCGCCGGCCGCATGAGCATGGCCGAGCAGCACGAGTACCTGCGCGGCCGGCTCACCCGGCGCGGTGTGCTCCGCACGAGCGTGGCCACCGCGGCCGTCGCGGGCACCGGTCTGGCCTCGGGCATCGCCTCCCAGCCGGCGTATGCCGCCACGCACGACGCGGTCACCTCGCGCCCGAGCTCGACACGGGTGGACGGTTCGCTGGTCGCCCCCTTCGGCCGGCACCTCGCGTACGGGGCCGACACGAAGAGCCAGATGACGGTCTCCTGGCAGGTCCCCTTCGCGGTGAAGCGGCCCTACATCCGGATCGGGCTCAAGCCGTGGACACTCAGCCGCAGGATCGACGCCGAGATGCGTAACCTGACGACGCCTCTGCTCAACGACGGCAAGATCGCGGCCGCCGAACAGTTCTACGTACACGCGGCCCTGGAGCGCCTCAAGCCCGGCACGACCTACTACTACGGCGTCGGCCACGACGGCTTCGACCCGGCCGACACCCGCAACCTGGGCACGCTCGGCACCTTCACCACCGCGCCCGCGCGCGCCGAGGCCTTCACCTTCACGGCCTTCGGCGACCAGGGCGTCAGCTACGAAGCGCTCGGCAACGACCAGCTCATCCTCGGTCAGCACCCCGCCTTCCACCTGCACGCGGGCGACATCTGCTACGCCGACCCGTCGGGTTCGGGACAGGAGGACGACGTCTACGACGCCCGCACCTGGGACCAGTTCCTCGCGCAGACGGAGACCGTTGCCAAGACCGTGCCCTGGATGGTGACGACCGGCAACCACGACATGGAGGCCTGGTACTCACCGGACGGTTACGGCGGCCAGAACGCCCGCTGGACCCTGCCGGACAACGGCCCCGACCCGGTCGGTCTGCCCGGCGTCTACTCCTTCACGCACGGGAACGTCGGTGTGATCGCACTCGACGCCAACGACGTCTCGTACGAGATCCCGGCCAACTTCGGTATCAGCGACGGCAAGCAGACGCGCTGGCTGGACCGGCGGCTCGGCGAGCTGCGGGCCCGGCACGACATCGACTTCCTCGTGGTGTTCTTCCACCACTGCGCGTTCTCCACGACCAACGCGCACGCCTCCGACGGCGGAGTGCGTGACGCCTGGGTGCCGCTCTTCGAGAAGCACCAGGTCGACCTGGTCATCAACGGCCACAACCACGTCTACGAGCGCACCGACGCGATCCTGAAGAACACGGTGCGGCGCGCGGTCCCGATCGGCGAGCGCACCGACCCGACCCGGGACGGCATCGTGTACGTCACGGCCGGCGGCGCGGGCAAGGCGCTGTACGACTTCCCGGCGCCCGACAGCTACGAGGGCCACCTCTCGGACACGGAGAGCGTGGACACCTACCACGTGGTCAAGGGTGGCGGAAAGGCGACCGAGACCGTCGAGTGGTCCCGGGTGCGCTACACCGGCTTCTCGTTCCTCGCGGTGGAGGTGGAGACCGGCCGGAACGCCCGTATGAAGGTCACGGCGCTCGCCGAGTCCGGAGAGCGCGTCGACCACTTCGAGATCAGCCGGGGCTGAGCACCCCGACGCGCCGGTGCGGGTGCGGGCGTACACCGTCCGGGCCCGCCCGCACCGGGCGGGGTGGCCCGCCGCCGGAAAATCACCGGTGCGGGCGCCCGGGCATGGTTACACTGGCCGCATGGGTTCGTACTACTTCTTTCTCTGATACACGGCAAGGACGCCGCCACGCGACGCCGAGCGTCGCCGTGTGACCCTCCGGGTCACACCGTGGGCCGCAGTCCTCCCCGCTGTCCGACACCACGCTCACGCGGTGCGCTCCCTCCGTCCCCGACGTCGGGACGCGCCCCGCCGAGGGCCTGTCACTTCAGGGAAAGCACCCATGTCTCTTCAGCACCCCCGCGCCCAGCTGGCCATGAACGACGTCTCCAAGGCGTACGGCGACCGGTCCGTACTCGACCAGGTGTCCCTCACCGTCCGCCCCGGCGAGAAGGCCGGTGTCATCGGCGAGAACGGGTCGGGGAAGTCCACCCTGCTCCGGCTGATGGCCGGCGCCGAGACCCCGGACAGCGGTGACATCACCGTCAGCTTCCCGGGCGGCACCGGTCACCTCGCGCAGACCCTCACCCTCGACCCCGGCGGCACGGTCCAGGACGCCGTCGACGCCGCCCTCGCCGAACTCCGCGCCCTGGAACGGGCGATCCGCGAGGCGGAGAGCGCGCTGTCCGACGGGGACCCCACCGACGCGCGGCTCGCCGCGTACGGGGACCTGCTGACGGCGTACGAGGAGCGCGGCGGATACCAGGCGGACGCCAGGACCGATGCCGCGCTCCACGGCCTCGGGCTCGGCCGGCTCAGCCGCGACCGCGTGCTCGGGACGCTGTCGGGCGGTGAGCAGTCCCGGCTGGCCCTGGCCTGTGTGCTGGCCGCCGCACCGGAACTCCTGCTCCTCGACGAGCCGACCAACCATCTCGACGCCACCGCGGTCAGCTGGCTTGAGGAGCACCTGCGCGCGCACCGGGGCACCCTGGTCGCCGTCACCCACGACCGGGCGTTCCTGGAGCGGATCACCACCGTGATCCTGGAGGTCGACCGTGATCTGCGGAGCGTCTCCCGGTACGGCGACGGCTGGGACGGCTACCGCACGGCGAAGGCCGCCGCCCGCCGCCGATGGGCCCAGGAGCACCAGGAGTGGCTGGCCGAGCTGGCCGGCGCCGAGGAGCTGGTGGGCTCCGCCGGACGCCGCCTCGCGGGAACGGGCAAGGACCCCGGGCAGGGCTTCGGCAAGCACCGCAGGTCGCACGAGGCCAAGCTGTCCGGCCAGGTCAGGACCGCCAGGACCCGGCTGGAGACGCTGCGCGGCTCACCCGTTCCCGCACCCCCAAGGCCGCTGCGCTTCACCGCCGACCTGGCCCTCGCCTCCGCGCACGACGGGCCGGCGGCCGGGGACAGCACATCCGCCCCGCTCGCCGAGCTGGACTCCGTCCGCGTCGGCGAACGTCTCGACCTGCCCTCGCTGCGCGTCGAGCCCGGCTGCCGGCTTCTGGTCACCGGGCCCAACGGCGCGGGCAAGACCACCCTCCTGCGCGTCCTGGCCGGAGACCTCGTGCCGGACGCCGGCACGGTCAGGCGGCGCGGCGCGATCGGCTACCTCCCGCAGGAGCTCCCCGTCAGGCCCACCCGCCGCACCCTGCTCGCCACCTTCGCCGCGGGCCGGCCGGGATTCCCGGACGAGTACGTGGAGGAACTGCTGGCCCTCGGACTGTTCCGCCCCGATGACCTGCACGTGCCCGTGGCGTCCCTGTCCATCGGGCAGCAGCGCAGGCTCGCCCTGGCACGGCTGGTGACCCGTCCGGCGGATCTCCTGATCCTGGACGAGCCGACCAACCACATCGCGCTCGGTCTGGTCGAGGAGCTGGAGGCGGCGCTCGACGGGTACGCGGGAGGCGTCGTGGTCGTCTCGCACGACCGCAGCTTCCGGAGCCGCTTCACCGGCGAACGCCTCGAACTGCGGGCAGGGCGCGCGATGACGGCCACGGCCCACGCCCCCGGGGGACGCGCGATGACGGCCACGGTCTACGCCTCCGAAGGCGCGCGCCCCTCGCGTACGTAGGCGCGCAGCCGCTCGACGAAGACCCGCTGGCCGGCGACCAGCCGTTCGACGGCCTCGTCCGGTGTGCACCAGGCGAACCGGTCCATCTCCGGGAACTCCCGCAGCACACCGGACCCCCTCGGCCACTCCATGGTGAACGTGCCGGGGACCGCCAGGCCGGGGTCGAGGTCCGCCTCCACCGCCCATACGGTCACGGTCTTGCCGCCGGACTGACGGGTCTCGCCCAGCGGCACCCAGGCCCCGTCGGGGAGGGGGAGTCCGAGCTCCTCCTCGAACTCCCGGCGCGCGGCGGCGGCAGGCTCCTCGGGCGGCTCGTACTCGCCCTTGGGGGCGGACCAGGCGGCCGTCTCGCGGCGGGCCCAGAACGGTCCGCCCATATGGCCGATCAGCACCTCGGCGTCCGGCCGGCCGTCCGCGCAGGTCACGGTCCGGAAGAGGAGAAGCCCCGCGCTGCGCCTGACTGCCGACATGCCGTCAAGTGTGCGGCCCCGGCGCGCCCGGGGCCACCGGACCGAGGTGCGGCGATGCGAGCGGGCGCGCCGGGGCCGCCGGGGTCACCCGTTCGCCGCGCGTTGTTCCTCCTGATGTCCCTGTTGCCCTCTGGTGCCTCCCATCCGGCCCGGTCATGCTGTCCGCCGACAGCGCAGTTCCGGTGAGCAACCCGCTCCGCACCAGGAGGACTTGTGGGCCCTGGCATCTCACGCGGCACCCTTCGGCCACTCGTGCTGCTGGCGACGGTGGCGGCGACGGCGCTCGGCGCCGTCGCGCCCGCGGCAGCCGACCCGACCCCGGACCCCCGCCCGCACACCACCGCCGAGATCCTCAGACCCGTCGCCCCGCCGGCCGCGAGCGGCCCCTCCGGCGGCGCGAGATCCGTCGTGGACGGCGACGGCATCGAGACGGCCCGCGCCTCCCGCCCCGTCGCTCCCGGCGTACGTCTGAGCTCCTACGACCGCCTCGAATCCGACAAGTGGCTGCGGGTCGACACCCTCTCCGTCGACCTCGACGGCAGCGGCGTACGCGCCGACTACCTCTCCTCGGGCAAGGTCGCGGACCGGCACACGGTCTCCGAGCTCGCGGCCGCGCACGACCCGGGGCGCGGCCGGCGTACCGTCGCCGCGATCAACGGGGACTTCTTCGACATCGACGGGACCGGAGCACCCGAGGGCCCCGGGATCAAGGACGGCCGGCCGGTCCACTCCCCGGCCCCCGGCGCCGGCCACGCGGTGGGCATCGGGCCGCGGAACGCGGGCCGGGTCCTGGAGCTGTACTTCGACGGCACACTGACCCTCCCCTCGGGCACGCACCCGCTCGCCGCGTACAACGCGGCGAACGTGCCCGCCGACGGCGTCGGCGCCTACACCTCTGCCTGGGGTACCGCCGACCGCGCGCTGACCGTCGACGATGCCCGGCCCGTCGCCGAAGTCGCCGTGCGTGACGGCAAGGTGGTCTCGGTGTCGGACACCCCCGGCTCAGGCCCCGTGCCCGAGGACACCGTGGTCCTCGTCGGCCGTGAGGTAGGCGCCGCCCCGCTGGCCGCCCTGCGGCCAGGAGACCCGGTCGCCGTCGCCTACCGGGCACGCACCGACGGCGGAGCGGTGCCGCGCACCGCAGTGGGCGGCCGGGAGCTGCTCGTCGTCGACGGGGCGGCGCAGGACCACGAGGGCGAGGGCAACGACACCGCCGCGCCCCGCACCGCCGTCGGGTTCTCCAAGGACGGCAGGACCATGCAGGTCATCACCGTCGACGGCCGCCAGAGCGACAGCGGCGGCGTCACCCTCACCGAGCTGGGCGAGATGATGCGCGAGGCGGGCTCGTACAGCGCCCTGAACCTCGACGGCGGCGGCTCGTCGACGCTCGTCGCCCGCGAGCCCGGCAGCGACGCGCTCCAGGTCGAGAACAGCCCCTCCGACGGCAGCGAGCGCACCGTCCCCAACGGCCTCGCCCTGACCGCCCCGGACGGGAGCGGGCGGCTCGAAGGATTCTGGGTCGAGACCCGTACGCCCGCCGCTGCCGCCCCCGGCGACGACCCGGTCGCCGGCGGTCACCCCGAGCGGGTGTTCCCCGGACTGACCCGCCGCCTCACCGCGGCCGGATACGACGAGACGTACGGCCCCGCGGCGGGCAACCCGCGCTGGCGTACCGACGACGCCACGGTCGGCAGCGTCGACGCCCGGGGAACGTTCACCGCCCGCGGCGGCGGCACGACCGACGTCCGGGCGGAACGGGCCGGAGCCCACGGCGCGACCACACTCACCGTCCTCGACCGGCTGGACCGGATCCGGCCCACCACCACGCGCGTCGGCCTGGCGGACAAGGAGGCCGTCGGCGGCTTCGGCATCGTCGGACTCGACGCCCACGGCGCGAGCGCCCCCGTCGAGCCCGCCGACCTCACCCTGGACTACGACCACACATTGTTCGCCGTCGACGACGACGGCCAGGGGTCCTTCACCGTCAGGTCCCTCACCGGGTCCGGAGCGGGGCAGATCAAGGCGACCGTCGCGGGCGTGGCCACGACGCTCGCGGTGACTGTCGGCCTCTCGGAGCAGACCGTGTCGGACTTCGACGACGCCGGATCCTGGACGTTCAGCCAGGCCCGCGCGGCCGGATCGCTCGCCGCGACCCCGGACGGGCACACCGGCACCGGCCTGCGCCTCACCTACGACTTCACCCGGTCGACCGCGACGCGCGCCGCCTACGCGGCCCCGCCCGAGCCCGTCGATGTGCCGGGCCGGCCACAGGCGTTCACACTCTGGATCAACGGCGACGGCAACGGCGCCTGGCCGACGCTGCACCTCAAGGACGCGGCCGGCTCCGACCAGCTGCTGCGGGGGCCCTACATCACCTGGACCGGCTGGCGGCAGGTCACCTTCACCGTGCCGCCCGGTGCGGCGACGCCGCTGTCGGTGTCCCGCTTCTACCTCGCCGAGACGGCCGCGGCCCAGCAGTACACCGGTGAGATCGTCATCGACGGCCTGACCGCCCAAGTGCCGCCCACCGTCGAGCTGCCCGAACAGGAGCGGCCCGCCGACCCGTTGATCGGATCCGCCGCCGAGGTGGAGGGCCGTGACTGGCAGTTCGCGGTGATGTCGGACGCCCAGTTCGTCGCACGCGAACCGGACAGCGCCCTCGTCCGACAGGCCCGCCGCACCCTGCGCGAGATCAAGGCGGCGCACCCCGACTTCCTCGTCGTCAACGGCGACCTCGTCGACGAGGGATCCCCCGCCGATCTCGCCTTCGCCCGCCAGGTCCTGGAAGAGGAACTCGGGGACTCGCTGCCCTGGTACTACGTGCCCGGCAACCACGAGGTGATGGGCGGCACGATCGACGACTTCACCTCGGAGTTCGGCCCCGCACAGCGGACGTTCGACCACAAGGGCACCCGCGTCGTCACGCTCGACACGTCGAGCCTCGGTCTGCGCGGCGGCGGCTTCGCCCAGATCGAGCAGCTGCGTGCCCAGCTGGACGCGGCGGCCGATGACCGGTCCGTCCGGTCCGTGATGCTGATCGAGCACGTGCCGCCGCGCGATCCGACCGTGCAGAAGGGGAGCCGGCTGAGCGACCGCAAGGAGGCCGCCCTCGTCGAGCGGTGGCTCGCCGACTTCCGCCGTACGACGGGCAAGGGCGCGGCCTTCATCGGCAGCCACGTCGGTGTCTTCGACGCCTCGCACGTGGACGGGGTCCCGTACCTGGTCAACGGGAACTCGGGCAAGGCGCCGGCAGCCCCCGCGGACGAGGGCGGGTTCACCGGCTGGTCGCTGATCGGCGCCGACCGGGTCTCCGCCGGCGAACAGACGGCGGCGCGCCGCAAGCCGTGGAAGGGCGGACCCGACTGGGTCTCCGCGCAGACCCGCGCGCATGTCGACGCCCTGGCCCTGGACGCCCCCGCCACGCTCGGAGCGGGGGAGAGCGCGAAGGTGAGCGCACAGGTCACCCAGGGTGCCCTGACCGTCCCGGTGGCCTTCCCGCTCAGCGCGGACTGGACCGCGTCCCCGAACGTCCACATCGGGGACGCGGACGGCGTACGAGGGCGCCACATCGCGACCCTCGACCCCGCCACGGGCACGCTCACCGCGCTCAGGCCGGGCGCGGTGACGCTCGCGGTGAGCGTCAACGGCGTCACCCGGCAGGCACGGATCCGGATCGCGGCCGGGGCGGTGGCGCCGGCCGCCTGACACCCCGTCGTCCATGGGTGACGGCGCGGGAAATCGGTGACGGCGCGGGCCTTGCGCGCCGTCACACCGGCCCCATAGGTTCCACGCTGGAATGGAGTGGGAGCGCTCCCAGTTCTGGCCCTGCCGGGTCCCTGCCCGGCGTCTCGGCTCTACCGAAGGGACACCATGAAGAGCCCCATCCGCTTTTTCCGGTCCATACGCACCAGGGCTGCCGCGCTCGGTGTGGCCCTGGTCTCGTGTGCGGCCCTCGCCACCGCTGCCGCGCCCGCGCACGCCGACACCGAGGTCTGCCAGGCATACGGTTCGGCGGTCATCCAGGACCAGTACGTGGTGCAGAACAACCGCTGGGGCATCGCCGAGGAGCAGTGCGTCGGTGTGACGGCGAACGGCTTCGAGGTGACCCGGGCCGAGGGCTCGGTCCCGACGACGGGCGCGCCCAAGTCGTACCCGTCCGTCTTCAACGGCTGCCACTACACGAACTGCTCGCCTGGCACCGGGCTTCCGGCCCAGATCGGCTCGATCAGCGGCGCACCGACCAGCATCACCTACGAGTACGTCGACGACGCGGTCTACGACGCGGCCTACGACATCTGGCTCGACCCCACGCCCCGCACGGACGGCGTGAACAGCACCGAGATCATGATCTGGTTCAACCGGGTGGGCCCCATCCAGCCGGTGGGATCGCAGACCGGGTCCGCCACGGTCGCCGGACGTGACTGGGAGGTGTGGACGGGCAACAACGGAGGCAACGACGTGATCTCGTTCGTGGCCCCGTCCGCGATCGACAGCTGGAGCTTCGACGTCAAGGACTTCGTCGACGAGACCGTCACCAGGGGCCTGGCTCAGGACTCCTGGTATCTCACCAGCGTCCAGGCCGGGTTCGAGCCGTGGGAGGGCGGAGCGGGACTCGCCGTCAGCTCCTTCTCATCGGCCGTCGAGACCGCCTGACCCCGCCCCCCTGGACACCTGCGACACCCTGCGCCGGCCGCCCCTCCCTACGGGGGCGCCGGCGCAGTTCCTCATGCCTTCCGGTATCCGTAGGCGTCCGTGGCCGCGGCTTCCACCGTGTCCAGGTCGCCCCCCGCCGACGCCGTCACCAGGGCGGCGACCGCGCCCTCCACGAAGGGGGCGTCCACCAGCCGGGCGCCGTCGGGCAGTTCGTCACCCTCCGCCAGCATGGCCTTCACGGTGAGCACCGCGCTGCCGAGGTCCACGAGCAGAGCGACCCCCGCACCCCGGTCGACGCTCCGCGCGGCCTCGGCGATCAGCTCCGCACTCGTCCCCAGGCCACCGGCCGATGTGCCCCCCGCCGCCGCGACCGGTGCCGTCGCGCCGCCGGCAGCCAGCCCCCTGGCCAGCTCCACGGCGGCCTCGGCCAGCGGTGCGCTGTGCGAGACCAGCACGATCCCGACCTGCCTCCCGTCGCTCACGCGGTGCCTCCGTCGCCCGGTCCCGCGGCATCCACGAGCGCACCGACCAGCAGCGCCGACGACGCGGCCCCGGGGTCCTGATGGCCGATGCTGCGCTCACCCAGATAGCTGGCCCTGCCCTTGCGCGCCCGCAGCGGCACGGTCGCCAGAGCACCGGCCAGCGCCGCGTCACGGGCCTGCTCGAAGGAGGAACCCAGCACTTCGGCGGCCGGAAGCAGCGCGTCGAGCATCGTCTTGTCGCCCGCCTGCGCACCGCCCAGCTGCGCCACCGCGGCCACGCCCGCCCCGAAGGCCTCCGCCAGCTGACCCGGAGTCACCTCCGTGGCGTCGCCCAGCGTCTTGCCGGTGCGGCGCAGCAGCGTCCCGTACAGCGGCCCGGAGGCCCCGCCGACCGTCGAGATCAGCTGCCGGCCGGCCAGTGTCAGCACCGCCCCCGGAGTCCCGGGGCTCTCCTTGTCGAGTACGCCGCTCACCGCTTCGAAGCCGCGCCGCATGTTGTTCCCGTGATCGGCGTCCCCGATCGCGGAGTCCAGCTCGGTCAGCCGGTCCGACTCACGGTCGACGGCGGCAGCCGCGGCGGCCATCCAGCGAAGGAAGAAATCGGTGTCGAGCACAGGGTCTCCTTTTCCTCACACACGGCGGAACACACGGCGGAAAATCCGTTCATCGGCCCCAGCGCAGCGCGGGTGTCTGCACCGGCGCGTCCCAGAGCCGCACCATCTCCTCGTCCACCTGGCAGAGCGTCACCGAGCAGCCCGCCATGTCGAGCGACGTCACGTAGTTCCCCACCAGCGTACGAGCGACCGCCACCCCGCGTTCCGACAGCACCCGCTGCACCTCGGCGTTGAATCCGTACAGCTCCAGCAGCGGCGTCGCGCCCATGCCGTTGACCAGCGCCAGTACCGGGCCGCTGGGCCGCAGATCCTCCAGCACCGCGTGGACCGCGACGTCGGCGATCTCTCCCGACGTCATCATCGGGCGTCGCTCACGGCCGGGCTCGCCATGGATGCCGATGCCCAACTCCAGTTCGCCGGCGGGCAGATCGAACGTCGGCGTGCCCTTCGCCGGGGTGGTGACCGAGCTGAGCGCCACGCCGAAGCTCCGCGAGGACTCGTTCACCCGCCGGGCCAGGGACTCCACCCGCTCCAGCGGTGCGCCCTCGTCGGCGAGCGCACCGGCGAGCTTCTCGACGAACAGCGTCGCCCCGGTGCCACGCCGGCCGGCGGTGAAGGTGCTGTCGGCCACCGCCACGTCGTCGTCGACCAGGACCCGGGCCACCTGGATGCCCTCGTCCTCGGCGAGCTCGGCGGCCATGTCGAAGTTCAGCACGTCCCCCGTGTAGTTCTTGACGACGAACAGCACGCCCGCGCCGCTGTCGACCGCGGCGGCGGCCCGCACCATCTGATCGGGCACCGGGGAGGTGAAGACCTCGCCGGGACACGCGGCGGACAGCATCCCGGGTCCGACGAAGCCGGCGTGCAGCGGCTCGTGCCCCGACCCGCCGCCCGACACGAGCCCCACCTTCCCGGCCACCGGGGCGTCACGCCGGACGACCACACGGTTCTCGGCGTCCACGACGAGCTCGGGGTGGGCGGCGGCCATTCCGCGGAGTCCGTCCGCGACGACGGTCTCCGGCACGTTGATGAGCATGCGCAACGGTTCCTCCTGGGCAGAGCCACGGCGGGCCGATGATTCCGGCCGTCCGTCGGCGTGAATGGCGGTTCTCGGTCTCAGCTGCGTACGCCACCCAGTATCGAAGACACCCCGGTGATCGGGAAGCGACGCGTCGGAGCGACCTGCCCGGAGCCGCCGGATGCCGTCCGCACGGCGTCTTACGGTCCTGTGACGTGGGCGTGCCGGACCGCGCCTCACGCCCCCGGGCGGCCTAGCGTGGCGGCCATGCGCGTACTGGTCACCGGCGGAGCCGGGTTCATCGGGTCATACATCGTCCGCACGCTCCTCTCCGGCGGGCACGAGCCGGTGGTGCTCGACGCTCTGCTGCCGTCCGCACACGGACCCGCCGCGTCCGGCGCCCCGCAGGCCGGTGCGCCGGAGCCGGGTGTCCGGACGATCGTGGCGGACGTACGGGACGGGGAAGCGGTGGCCGGCGCGCTGGCCGGGGTCGACGCCGTGTGCCACCAGGCGGCGATGGTCGGTCTCGGCAAGGACTTCGCGGACGCGCCGGAGTACGTCGGGTGCAACGACCTCGGCACCGCGGTCCTGCTCGCCCGGATGGCCGAGGCCGGGGTCCGTGACCTGGTGCTCGCCGGCTCCATGGTGGTCTACGGCGAGGGGCGTTACGACTGCCCCCGGCACGGCGGTGTGAAGCCAGGACCCCGGGCCGTGGCCGACCTCGACGCGGGACGGTTCGAGCCGCGCTGCCCCGTCTGCGGCGCCGAGCTGGTGCCCGGCCTGGTCACCGAGGAGGCGGCAGGCGACCCGCGCAACGTCTACGCGGCGACGAAGCTCGCCCAGGAACACCTCGCCGCGGCCTGGGCACGCGCGACGGGCGGCCGGGCCTTCGCCCTGCGCTACCACAACGTGTACGGCCCGGGAATGCCGAGGGACACCCCGTACGCCGGTGTCGCGTCCTTCTTCCGTTCGGCCCTGGCCAGGGGCGAGGCCCCCCAGGTGTTCGAGGACGGCTGCCAGCGGCGCGACTTCGTGCACGTACGGGACGTGGCGGCGGCCAACGCGGTGGCGCTCGGCGCGCTGGGGGAGCGGGAACCGGGCACCTTCGACGCCTACAACACGGGCAGCGGCACACCGCACACCATCGGCGAGATGGCCCGGGCCCTGTCCGCGGCCCACGGCGGTCCGGCACCCGTGGTCACCGGTGAGTACCGGCTCGGGGACGTCCGCCATGTGACCGCCGACTCGCGGCGCCTGCGGGAGGAGCTCGGCTGGAAGCCGGAGACGGAGTTCGCCGCGGGGATGCGGGAGTTCGCCACGGCGCCGCTGCGGGGCGCCGTGGAACAACCGGGCGCGACCGGCCTCAGCCGGGTGCCTGGGGAAGGGTGACCTCGAAGCAGCAGCCACCCGCCACATTGCGTACGTCCGCCCGGCCGGAGTGCGCCTCGACGATCCCGCGGACGATCGCGAGCCCGAGGCCGGCCCCCGCCGGCGGCGTACGGGCCGGGCTGCCCCGCCAGCCCGTGTCGAACACCCGCGCGAGATCCTCCTCGGGGATCCCGCCGCATCCGTCGGTCACCGAAAGCACAAGACCGTCGGGTGAGCGCTGCGCCGCCACCGCGACCGTTCCGTCGGCCGGCGTGCGCCGGATCGCGTTGATCAGGAGGTTGCCCATGACCCGGCCCATCTCCTTGCTGTCGACCTCCACGGGCACCGCGTCGACCCGGTCGCCGACGAGGCGGACCCCGTGCTCACGGGCCAGCGGATCGGCCCCGGCGAGCGCGTCGCCGACCAGGTCGTGGGCGGACACCCGGGTGGGCGTCAGTGTGAGCGACCCGGCGTGGATCCGGGAGAGTTCGAAGAGGTCGCCGACCATGTCGTTCATGCGCTCCACCTCCCTGCGTATCTGCCGCAGATAGCGGCCCGAGTCCGCCGCCATGCCGTCCTCCAGCGCCTCGGACATGGCGCGCAGCCCCGTCAGCGGGGTCCGCAGATCGTGCGAGATCCAGGCGACGAGCTCCCGGCGCGACCGCTCCAGAGCACGCTCCCGCTCCCGGGAGCCTTCCAGCTTCGCGCTGGTGGCCGCCAGCTCACGGGTGAGCGCGGCGAGTTCCGCGGTGGTGGCCTGGCCTTCAGGAGCGGCGAACGTGCCCCCCTCGCCGAAGGAACGGGCCGCCAGCGTCAGCTCCCGGCTCCTGGCGGCCACCCAGCGGCCCAGCAGCATCGCGGTCGCCAGGGACACCGCGGCGGCCATGGCGACGACGGTCGTCACCACCGTCAGATCGTGCGGGGAGAGGAACATCGCCCAGGCCACGGTCAGGGTCCCGGCCAGCATCGCCGCCACCGCGACCGAGGCGACGACGGTCAGGGAGACCACCAGGGGGCGGTGCCGCAGCAGCCGCAGGGCAAGCGCCCCCAGCAGCCCGGCCGCCGCGGCGCCGAGAAAGGCGAGGAGAGCGATGAGCAGGATGTCGGTCATGTGCTCAGCACCCCGGGATGTCGTCGCCCGGCAGGTCCATGCGGTACCCCACACCCCACACCGTGCGGATCAGACCGGGGCGGGCGGGGTCGGTCTCGACCTTGCCGCGCAGCCGCCGCACATGGACCGTCACCGTCGACAGATCGCCGAAGTCCCACCCCCAGACCTCCCGCATCAGCTCCTCACGGGTGAACGCCTGTCCCGGGTGGCTCAGGAAGAATGCCAGCAGGTCGAACTCGCGGAGGGTGAGAGCGAGGTCCCTGCCGTCGCGGGTGGCACGGCGGCCGAGCGGCTCCAGGCTGATCCCCGCCCCGTCGAGCGTGGCGGGGGACCCCGGCCCCGTACGCCGGTCCCTGCGCAGGACCGCGTCCACCCGCAGCACCAGTTCGCGCGGGCTGAACGGCTTGGTCACATAGTCGTCCGCGCCGGTCTCCAGCCCGAGGATCCGGTCGTCCTCGTCCCCTCGCGCGGTGAGCATGATGACGGGCACGGGTCCCCGCGCACGCATCCTGCGGCACACCTCGAAGCCGTCCATGCCGGGCAGCATCAGGTCGAGCACCACCAGGTCGGGCCGCAGCGCCGCGAAGCTCTCCAGCGCCATGGGCCCGTCACCCGCGAGTCCGACGTCGTAGCCCGCGCGCTCCAGGTATCCGCCGGCGACCTCCGCGACGGTCGGATCGTCGTCGACGACCAGGACACGGCCGTGCGACACGCCGTCGGCGTGTCCGTTCGGTGACGCGGCGCGACCGTCCGGAGGGGAGGAGATGTTCTGCATCCCGCCACTGTGGCATCACCGGCCCTCCGGACGGAGGGTCCCCGACCGCCACACGGTCGACGTCCACGTTTCGTAAGAACCCGAAGCCCGGAATGCCGCTTTTCGCTCCGTAGGGTGATCGCTGTGACCGACTCCTCACCGGCTGATCTCGCCGGCTCTCCCCGCGCCGACATCGTTCTGCCCTGCCTCGACGAGGCCGAGGCCCTGCCCCATGTGCTGGCCCGTGTCCCCGAAGGATGGCGCGCCGTCGTCGTCGACAACGGCTCCACCGACGGGTCGGCGGACATCGCCCGCTCGCTCGGCGCCACCGTCGTCCACGAACCGCGCCGCGGCTTCGGCTCCGCCTGCCACGCGGGGCTGCTCGCGGCCGAGGCGGAGTACGTCTGCTTCTGCGACTGCGACGGCTCGCTCGATCCGGCACTGCTCCCCGGCTTCGTACGGCGGATCGCCGAGGGGGAGACCGATCTGCTCCTCGGCCGGCGCCGTCCCACCACCAGCGGGGCGTGGCCCCTGCACGCCAGGCTGGGCAACACCGCCCTGTCCGGGATGCTCCGGCGCCGCACCGGCCTCCGGCTGCACGACCTGGGGCCGATGCGGGCCGTACACAGGGAGGCGCTGCTGGCGCTCGGCCTGACGGACCGTCGCAGCGGCTACCCGCTGCAGATGGTGGTGCGCGCGTCGGACGCCGGACTGCGCGTCACCGAGACGGACGTGCCGTATCTGCCGAGAACCGGCAAGTCCAAGGTCACGGGCACCTGGAGAGGGACCTGGAACGCCGTGCGGGACATGCGTGCGGTGCTGCGGCAGCCTCCGCAGCGGCAGGCCGGTACGTGCGTCACGCCGGAGGTGTCCCGATGAGCGCACCGACGCGACCCGACGGATCCACGACCCTGCTGGTCATCGCCAAGGAGCCGGTTCCCGGCCGGGTCAAGACCCGGCTCACGCCGCCGTTCAGCCCCGAGGAGGCGGCCGCGCTCGCCGAAGCCGCGCTCGAGGACACCCTGCGGACCGTGCTCACCCTGCCGGCCCTGCGCCGGGTCCTGGTGCTCGAAGGGTGTCCGGGCCCCTGGACGCCTCAGGGCTTCGACGTACTGCCGCAGATCCCCGGCACCCTCGACGAACGGATCGCCGCGGCGTTCGGCAGCTGTACGGGGCCGGCCCTCCTCATCGGGATGGACACCCCCCAGATCACCCCGGACCTGCTGGCTCCCGCGCTCTCCCCGGGCGCCTGGGACGACTGCGACGCCTGGTTCGGACCGGCCGAGGACGGCGGCTTCTGGGCCCTGGGCCTGGCAGCCCCCGATCCCCGCCTCGTGCGAGGCGTCCCGATGTCCCTCCCCGGCACGGGCGGACTCCAGCGCGCCCGCCTGACCGACCACGGCCTCACCGTCCGGGACCTGCCGCCGCTGCGCGACGTGGACACGGCAGGTGACGCCGCGTACGTCGCGGCCGCCGCACCGCACGGACGGTTCGCCCGTACGTTCACCCGACTGAGCCGGGCGGAGGTCCGATGAGCACGGTGCTGCCACCGGCCGGCCCCGGCACCGCCCCCTGGGCGACGGCCGACCCCTACGCGCGAGCGCTGGACCAGGGCCGCGGCCCGCTCTTCCTGCGCCGGAAGGACGGCTGGCTGCTGCCCCTCGACGTCGAACGCTGGTGCGCGGACGCCGACGCCGCCGACCTGTCGGCGCTGCGCCGCAGCGAGGGTACGGTCATCGACATCGGCTGCGGGCCCGGACGCCTCGTCGCCGCACTGGCCGCGCGCGGCCACCGGGCCCTGGGCATCGACGTGAGCGAGGCCGCCATCGGACGCACCCAGCGGATCGGCGGATCGGCGCTCCGCCGCAGCGTGTTCGAGCCGCTGCCCGGCGAAGGCCGCTGGGGGACCGCCCTGCTCATCGACGGCAACATCGGCATCGGCGGTGACCCCGGCGCCCTGCTCCGCCGGGTCGCCGCGGTGCTGGCACCGGGCGGGCTGCTGATCACGGAGGCCGCGCCCCATGACGTGGACGAGCAGGTCCAGGTACGCCTCGACGACGGCCGGGAACAGGGCAGCTCCGCCCCGCACTTCCCCTGGGCCCGCGTCGGCCCGTCCGCCCTGCTCGGCTACGCGCGCTCGGGCGACTGGAAACCCGTCGATCAGTGGGAGGCCGACGGCCGCCCGTTCCTCGCCCTGCGCCGCTCCAGGCGGGTGCGTACGACCAGCCGGAGCGCCGACACGGCGAACAGTACGGCCGTGATCAGCAGCCAGTTCCCCAGGAACCTGTCGGGGGACATCCCGCTCGCCGGCTCGTAGCGCTCCGAGTGACGCGTGATCAGGGGAAACCACATCAACAGGAGGAGCCCGGACAGGAGCAGCGGCACACGTACGTGGTTCACCAGCCGGGGGCGCCGCGCGAAGGGCACCCGCAGTGCCCGGTCGGCCGCCGAGTACAGCGGCACCAGCAGCAGGTCGTGCACCAGTGCGGCGCCCACGAACCACACGAGGATCATGAGGGTGTCCCCGTCGAGCAGCCGCACCCCCGCGTATCCCGCGAGGGCGAACGAGGACACCATCAGCAGCAGATGCAGCGGGCCCTCCCCGTACCAGCGGCGCAGAACCCGCAGACGGCGCGGAATGCTCATCACAGCTCCCCGAAGGTCAGGCGGCTCACCCATTTGGTGTTCATCACGCCGGGGGCGGCCGGCACGATGACGCGCGCGGGATAGCCGTGATCCGGCGACAGCGCCTCACCGTTGACGCCGAGCGCCAGCAGCGAGAGCGGGTCGCGCACTTGGTTGTCCCTGAGCGCGACGGACCGGAAGGGCCCGCTGCGCTGGAGTGACTCCACCAGCACCCCCGGCGGCCCGTCCGGGAAGCCGGCCAGCGCGGCGAGGTCACGCAGACGGACCCCGCGCCACCACTGGTCGGACGTCGACCAGCCCTCCACGCAGGCGATCGGCAGCGCCGCGCTGTGCTGCGTCATGGCCAGCAGCTCCGCCCGCGACAGCCGTACCTCCCCGGCAGGTCCGACCAGGGTGAGCCGCCAGGATTCCCCCGTCTCGGCCAGGGGGATCCCCGCCTTCGCCGCGGTCTTGTTGATCTGGAAGCCGTTGGGACCCTGCCCCGGTTCGGCGCCGCCGCGCGGAGTCAGCAGAGCGGTCCTGCGCAGGGCACCGTCGAAGCTCCGGCCGACCGAGGTGACGAGCAGGAGCAGTGACCCCGCTCCCACGACGGCCAGCGCGCCGCGCCGGGAGACGGTCGGCGCGGCGGGGCGCGGCGAGGCCAGTTCGTCGGACTCCGCCGTGGGCAGTCCCCGGCGCAGGACCCGGAGCGCCTGGGGGAGTTTCAGGCAGGTGTGCGCGAGGAACGCGGCGAAGAAGACCCACGCACCGTAGAAGTGCAGCGGGTAGAAGGACCCGGGGAACAGATACTCCAACTGGATGTTGAGCAGGCCCGTGACGAACTCGAACAGCGCCCCGCCCACGAGGAGCAGCAGCGACAGACGCTCGAGGGCGTGTCCGGCCGACCGCGCCGGCGGCAGCGCGAAGAGCTTCGGCACCACCGACCACAGCTTGGCCAGCAGGACCGGCACGAGGACGATGCCGAGCGTGACATGGACCCCCTGGGTCAGCCGGTACAGCCAGTGCGGACCCGTGGGCCAGTCGAACAGGTAGAAGCCGAGCAGGCCCCTGCCCGGCGTCTTGTCATTCACCGTGGCGAGGTCCGGGTTGTAGGCCGCGTACGACAACAGACCGGTCACGAACAGCACGGTGGTGCCGGCGAGGAGCACCAGACCCAGAACGGCCGTGAACCGGACCCCGCGCACCGGACTGCGCCAGAAGCCGGGCTCGGTGGGAAGAGGAAGGCCGGGAGAGCGGAGGCGTGCACCGGCCTCCTGAAGTCTGTCGCGCATGTGCCGACGTTATGCCGGGGACACCGCTCCCAGAGGTGTACGACTCCTGACGAAAGTCTGACGCCGCCGCCTGCCCCGTCAGGTGACGGGACGGCAGTTCTGACGGTTCCGTGACGCGGCGGCGTCGTACCGCCCATGGAGCCCCGCCGGTGCGTAGCGTGCCTGCGTGACGACCGAGGAACGCAGCGACCCGACCCGTACCGCCGAGCCCGCCGCCCCGGCCAGGCCCGCCCCGACCGAGCCCGCCGGCCGGCGCCGGGATCGCGCGACAGCGGTCGCGGGGGCGCTGCTGGTGGCCGTGGCCATAGCGGTCGGATGGGTGATCCAGGAGGGCGACGGCAGCCTGCAGGTCCACTGGCCGCCTCTCCTGGCCTCCTGGGACCCGCACGTCGGCCCCGGCACTCCGGCCGCCGCCGCGGTGGGCGTGGCGGTCGTCGCGTACGGTCCACGGCTCGCCGCCCTGCTGCCCTGGCGGCGCCTGCTGCTCACCTGCTGGGCGGGCTCGGTGGCCTGGATCGTCTCGCTCGCCCTCATCGAGGGCTGGTACCGGGGGATCGAGCGCCGGCTGACCACCAAGCACGAGTACCTGCGCGTGATCGACCGCTTCGACGACGTCGGCGCCGCCCTGCGCGGATTCACCGACCACATCGTGATCGGCCCGCCGGGCAACTGGCCCGCCCATGTCGCCGGACACCCGCCGGGTGCCACGCTCACCTTCGTGGGCCTGGACCGCGTCGGGCTCGGGGGCGGCGGCTGGGCGGGCATGTGGTGCATCGTGATCGGCGGCTCGGCCGCCGTGGCCGTGCTGGTCGCGGTGCGCGCGCTGGCCGGTGAACATCTCGCCCGGCGCGCGGCTCCGTTCCTCGTCCTCGCCCCCTTCGCCGTCTGGACGGGCACATCGGCGGACGGCTACTTCGCCGGAGTCGCCGCATGGTCGGTGGCGCTGCTGGCCCTGGCCGCGACCCGTGCGGCCCGGTACCCGGCAGCCGCCGCACTGGGGTCCGGACTGCTGTTCGGGCTGACCTGCTACCTCAGTTACGGTCTGACGCTCATCGCGGCCCTGCTGGCAGCCGTCCTCCTGCTGGCCCGTACGACGCGCCCGCTCGTCCCCCTGGCACTCGGCGCACTGGTCGTGCCCGCGGCCTTCACCCTGGCGGGCTTCAACTGGTGGGAGGGCTACCACCTGCTGGTCGAGCGCTACTACCAGGGCGCGGGCGGTACCCGTCCCTACTCCTACTGGGTCTGGGGGAACCTCGCCTGCGCCACGCTGGCCGTGGGCCTCGCCACCGTCGCAGGTCTGCGCCGTACGGCGGTGTCCGCACCCGCCGCCCTGCGCGGACTGCGTTCAGGCACCGCGACGGACGCCCAGCGGCTGGCCGTGCTCACCCTGGCCGCACTCCTGGTCGTCGTCGCCGCCGACCTCTCGGGGATGAGCAAGGCGGAGACGGAACGCATCTGGCAGCCCTTCGTCGTCTGGCTGATGCCCGCCGCCGCACTGCTCCCCGACCTGGGCCGGCGTCGCTGGCTGGCCGCCCAGGCACTCGTCGCCCTGCTGGTCAACCATCTGTTGTGGACCGGGTGGTGAGCGGCGTTCAGCGGCGTACGCAGAGTTCGCGGTCGCCGAGCCACTGGCCGAACCACTGGCTCAGCGGGACGGTGAAGCACCATCCCGACTCGTTCGGGTCCCGTGCGGGCTCCGGTGGCGTGGGCTTGTCGGGTTTCGGCGCCGTGGGTGTCGCGCTGGGCTCGGGGGCGGGCGCCGACGGCTCGGCCGCGTCCGGCAGCCCGCTCAGCTTCTCGCGGAACACCCGGGAGGACTCAGGGTTGTCGGTGCACTGCCACACCCCGTGCGGACAGTAGTCGGTGATCGTCTGGTACACCGGCTTCCGCTTCTCGATCCACTCCAGCATGCGGCGCATGTACTCGGGGTTGTCGCCGTTGCGGAACAGCCCCCACTCCGGGAACGAGATCGGCTTGCCGTGCTCGGCCGCGAAGTCGGCCTGCTTCTGCAGACCGTACGGTTCGCTCACCTGCTCGTCGAAGGACCGCGCGGGGGGCTGGTCGTAGGAGTCCATGCCGATGATGTCCACGACGTCGTCGCCCGGATAGCACTCCGTCCAGGGCACGGCGTCCCGCCCCCTGCTGGGTGCGAAGTCGAAACGGAACTTCTGGCCGGACACGGAGCGCATCGTGGTGACGACACGCTTCCAGTACGCCTTCCACGCGTCGGGATCGGGACCGCACCGGTGCGTGTACGTCGTCCCGTTCATCTCCCAGCCGAGGACGATCACCGTGTCCGGGACCCCCAGCCGCACCAGGCGCTCGGCCAGCCGGCGGAAGTGCTCGTCGAACTGCCCCTCGGCGCCCTGCCGCAGTAGGCCGCGCACCTCGTCGTCGGAGACATGCTCCTCGTTGCGCTCCAGCATCGGCGTGTTGAGCACGAACATCC
This sequence comes from Streptomyces sp. NBC_01012, assembly GCF_045162755.1. NCBI lineage: Bacteria > Bacillati > Actinomycetota > Actinomycetes > Kitasatosporales > Streptomycetaceae > Streptomyces > Streptomyces sp. NBC_01012. Next base: position 7,475,737 of record NZ_CP108688.1, read on the forward strand.
GGTCGGCGGAAGCCTTCCGCCAGGCCGCCCACGAGGCGAGGAAGCCGGGGCTGCCCTCGATGTTCTCCCAGAGGTCACCCGGCAGATAGCTGTGCCCGACACGCAGCTCCGTGCCGCCGAGCCAGCGCGACAGCTCCCCCATGCGCTGTACGCCCTTCGGCCCGTAGTCCAGATAGGCGCCGATGGCCGTGGTCGTGTCCGGCCGCGAGGCCTGCCGAGCCGTGTCCTTGCCGGACTGGGTGTCCGACGGGTCGCGGTCGGCGACGAGCGCACCGCCGACGAGGAGGCAGAGCGCGGTCGCCCCGACGCCGAAATTGGTGAGACGGCGCTGTACGGGCACGGCTCCTCCTTGGATTGCGGCCTGTCTCGGACCCTGTCGACCCTAAAGAGAAACATTCAACAATGGGCTGTGAGGCCGCCCGTGATAGTCCATTCGCGATTTCGCCGGGCTCACAGCAGACCATTCGGGTGACTTCGGTGACCCGCCCCGAAGGTGAAAGGAAGCGACCCGACACGGTTGTCGAAATTCGAATCGACCAGACCTGGTTCACCCGACACACGGAGGATTTCAGGACGGCTGAGCATTTCGCGGAGGAGCGCCTTCATCTCCAGCTTCGCCAGATGCGCCCCCAGGCAGTGGTGAGGACCTCCACCGCCGTATCCGAGGTGCGGATTGGGCGACCGGGTGATGTCGAAGGCATCAGGGTCGTCGAAGACGGACGCGTCACGGTTCGCGGACGCGTAGAGGAGTACGACCTTCTCCCCGGGCAGAAAGGTGTGGCCGCCGAGGGAACATTCGGCCGCCACCGTCCGGCGGAACTGGATGATCGGGGTCGAGTGGCGGACGATCTCCTCGACCGCGCCGTCCGCGTAGCGGTCGAAGTCGGACTCCAGCAGGGCCCGCTGCTCCGGGTACGCGGTCAGCAGGATCAGCCCGTGCGCGATCGCGTTCCTGGTGGTCTCCACACCGGCCACCAGCAGCAGCGAGAAGAACGCGCCGAGCTGACGTGAGGACAGGGCCTGCCCGTCGACGTCCGCACGGACGAGCGCCGAGATCATGTCCTCCGCAGGGACCCGGCGCCGCTCACGGGCGATGCCCGCCATCTCCAGCTGCATCCGGGCCAGCGAGCGCAGGCCGCGACCGGGGATCCGGAGCCGGGCGCGGCCACGCCTCTGCACCCCGACGTACCGCGAGGCGTGGTCGATGCGCGCGGCGATACGGGCGCGATGGCGCCCGGGAATGCCCATCAGGTCGCAGATGACCTCGAACGGCATGCGCGAGGGCGCCGAGCGCATGAAGTCCCCCGGTCCATCGGCGAGCGCCTCGGCCACGAGCCGTCGGGCGACGGCGCCGATGTTCTCCTCGGCGGCGGCGAGCAGCCTCGGCGTGAAGGCCCGGGAAATGGTCCTGCGCAGCCCGGCGTGCTCGGCGCCGTCCATGTTCACCATGGAATTGCCGAACAGCGCCTTCGCCCAGGGCGCCGGCTCAGGAGTGGTGACCCCGGGGGAGCTCGCGAACATCCGCGGCTGCCTGCTGGCCGCCCGTACGTCTGCGTGCTTCACCAACGCGTGGAACGGCGTACGGGTGCCGGTCCGCGGGGTGAAGCGCACCGGCGCGTCCAGCTCCCGCAGCCGGGCGAACGCGGCCAGCCGCTCCGGCCTTGGGAGCCGCCAGAAGGCGGGATCGGCCAGATCGGTACCGGCTGTTCCTCGCACTACGGGCGCGGGCACCCGCGTCGGTGCGTTCATGAGCGACCTCCGGGAGTTCGGACCGCCATGCTGACCCGCCGGGTGGCGCCACCTCGGCCGACACGACCGGACAGAGCCGCCGAATTCCCGCTCCCGCGTGATGTCCTGCGGAGGAGAGAGAGGTACAGACACCATGAATCCGACCGACGCCACACGCGGGGAGCCGGCCGGCACCGCGCGGCCGGCCCGCCGCGCGGTGCTGCGCACCGCCTTCACAGCGACCGTGATCGCCGGCACCGGCGGCGCGCTCGCCCCGGTCCTGATGAGAACCCCGGAGCCCGGAAGCGCGGCCCCTGAGCACGACGCCCCCGGGCCCGAGCGCTTCTCCGAGCAGTACAAGGGCCGCGAGATCAAGGGCACGGCCACGGCGATGGTGCCGGCCGGCGCACAGTCCTACGCGGGCCACGCCGGAGCCGCCGCCGCGGAGCACGGCACCGACGTCACCATCGACGGGAGGACGCTGCACGTGATGAGGCGCGCCGACGGGAGCTACCTCAGCACCGTCAACCACTACGAGTCGTTCCCCACCCTCCGTGAGACGGCCCGCGCCGCGGTCGACGAACTCGGCACCAGCCAGCTGTCGGCCGTCTCCCCGCACACCATCTGAGCCCTTAAGGACGAGCACGCGTGTACAGCCGCAAAAACCAGCGCGACCTCACGCGCACCGAGAAGAAACGCCTGGTCGACGCGATCCTGGAGGTCAAACGATCGGGCCGCTACGACGAGTTCGTCGACCTGCACCGGCGCTACTACGTCACGGACGCCGAGACCGGGCCGCGGCCCGCCCATATGACCCCGTCCTTCTTCCCCTGGCACCGCAGATACCTCCTGGAGTTCGAGCAGGCCCTGCGAGCGGTCGACTCCCGCGTGTCGATCCCCTACTGGGACTGGACACGGGACAACACGACGGGTGCGTCCCTGTGGGCGGAGGACTTCCTGGGCGGCACCGGAAGGCCGGGCGACCGCCAGGTCATGACCGGGCCGTTCGCCTACCGTCAGGGGAACTGGCGGCTGCGTGCGGGAGTCACCGACGACCCCTTCCTGCGGCGCAACCTCGGCAGGCCGTCCGCACCGCTCGAACTGCCCTCGGCGGCGGACGTGGAGCGCGCGCTGAAGGACCCCGTGTACGACACCGCGCCCTGGAACAGCACCAGCGCCACCGGGTTCAGGAACAGGGTCGAGGGCTGGGCCCTGCGCAACCGCGCCACCGCCAACCACAACACGGTGCACAACTGGATCGGCGGGTCGATGGCGGGCGCGGCCTCGCCGGACGACCCGGCCTTCTGGCTGCACCACGCCTTCATCGACCTGCTGTGGGACCGCTGGCAGAAGGCGCATCCGCGCTCCCGCTACCTGCCGGCCCGCGCCCTGCCCGCCGACGACCCGCAGCGGGGCCGTGTCTATCCGCTCGACCAGCCGATGCCGCCCTGGGACGTGGCGCCCTCACAGCTCATGGAGCACAGCGGGATCTACCGCTACGTCTGAGCCGCGCGGGCTCCGCCGTCGACGGGCCGTGCCCCGCCGGGAACGGGCCGGGCCTCCCCTCTCCGCTCCACACGCGGCAAGGGGAGGCCCGGACGGCGCCTCGGGGGAGGTCAGTTGCCGTAGCTGCCGTAGTCACCCTCGTCGTCGTGGCTGTCCGACGTGTTCGCGCAGGTGTTGCCGAACGCGGGGTTCAGCAGGGCGATCACGTTGACCGTGTTGCCGCACACGTTGACCGGGATGTGGACGGGCACCTGGAGGGCGTTGCCCGAAAGGACACCGGGCGACTGGGCCGCGACGGCCTCCGCACCGGAGTCGGCGGCAGCCATGCCGGCGCCGCCGGCGATCAGGGCACCGGTACCTGCCATGACGGCGGCCACCTTCGAGATACGCGACATCAGTTCTCCTTGAGAGGGTCGAATCCGGCCACCGAACGTGCGGCCGGTACGCCCTGACAACGCGAAAGTCGACAGACGGTAACGGATCAGATCAAAACTCATCATCACGGCTCAACTCCGGCCGATGAGTGCGGCCCCGGCCGCCGGAAGCTCGCCGAGCCGCCCCCGCCAGTCGCGCGCGGCGGGGAAGCGGGACTTCACCGTCCGCGCGGCCCGGTCCCGGGCGGTCAGCTGTGTCTCGCGCATCCGCAGCAGCGGCTCCAGCGCCGAACGGGCCAGCAGCAGACGACGGTTGACGACCGGCACCGGGCCCCAGTGGTTCTTGTACGATTCCGAACCGCGCAGCAGACTCAGCACCCCGAGGCCCAGCCCCTCGGCCTCCCGGGTCATCTCGCGCAGCAGCATCGTCGAGACATCCGCCTTCGTCTCCCTGAGCAGGGGAGCGGCCCCGTAGAGATAACCCCCCGACAACCGTGCCGACCGGTACGACAGATCGACGGCCACCACCTCACCGTCGAGCAGGAACTGCCGGACGGAGGCCTCGCCGTCGCGCACCATCCGGCGGGTGGAGCGCACCAGATGCGCACAGAACCGGGGCCGCAGGTGCTCCGGGTTGATCCCCCTGCCGAGCCACTGGAGCTCGTGCAGCCGCAACAGGGTGCCGATCGCGCTCGCCACCCCGTGCACGGGCGCGGTGCGGCACTCGATGCCCAGCGCGTCGATCCTGCGCAGCTTGGCCCGGGCCCGCTGCCCGCGCGAGCTGCTCATCCGCCCGATGAGGGCGTCGATCGGCTCGGCGGGCAGCTCCATGCAGGTCGAGTCCGTACGACTGCTCCGGGCGCCCGACCACGCGTCGAAGAGCAGGTGCGCCGACGCGTCCGGCCTGACCTCCCGCAGGTCCACCACCGTGTGGGTGGCCGCCCGGTGCAGCCCGCGCTCAAGTGCCATGACCGCGGCCGGGGTGTCCTCGCCGTCCACCAGGATGTCGAAGAAGTCGGAGATCGCGCCGCCCATCGGCACCAGCAGGGGCATCGGGCGGTGCACCAGCATGAGCGGCGCCGCGCCGATCAGCCGTCCGCCCCGGCGCGCCAGCAGGACCCGGAGCCGGCCGGGGACCCCGTAGGAGAGCCACCAGGAGTGGAGCCAGGCGTGGCTCTGGAACGGTGTGGCGGTGGGGCACCTGCGGTGCAGCGCGTCCCACTCCCCGGCGAGGTCCGTGAAGTCCGGCAGATCCCGGCAGAGGGTCACGGTGAGCGGCTCATGACGGTGGTGGTTCATCGGACGAGCTCCCGTTCGCCGGTGGTGCCGCCTTGGGCGGGGCCCGGCACCTGGGCCGTGACGTCCCGGCGTCCCGGGCGCGGGCGGACCAGCAGGACCAGTCCGCCGGCCAGCCCGCCGGCACAGGCGCCGACGGCCGTGCCGAGCGGTGCCGAGGGGGACACCGGATCGGAGGGCGGCACGGCGTGCGAGAACTTGATCAGCGTCACGCCGGTGTCCTTCGCCACGTGCCCGCTGCTGACGACCACCGCCTCGGTCACCGCGTTGGCGATGTCTGCGGCGCGGCCCCGGTCGGCCGACGTACCGGTGACCGCGATCATGGGCGAGTCGGGGGAGGTCTCGGACCTCACATGCGTGCGCAGTTCGCCCACCGGCTCCCCGGCGGCGCCCTTGGCGTACGTGAGCGTGGCGTCGCTGGTGACGAGACGTCCGTACGACTGCGCGTAGCCCACGGCCGCGGCCGGGTCGATGCCCTTGGCCGCGGTGACCATGGCGTAGCTGGTGGCCGTGTACTCGGGGGTGGCGAGCATGCCGTAGGAGAATCCGCAGGCGGCTCCGAGCAGGACGCCGGCGGGCAGCGGCCACCAACGAGGCGGTACGAACGCGGGGCGGAGCCTGCGCGGCCGTCCGGGGGCGGCCGGCTGCTGCTCGGGCGACTCGGTCATAGGGGTGCTCTCTCGGTCGAGGGGACGGTGGCGGAGGCGGTGTCGATGGTCTGTGCGTAGACATCCATGAGGCGACGGCTGCTGGACCTGATGTCGTAGTGGTCCACGGCGCGGGGCGGCGGCAGTCTGCGGGCACCGCACTCCATGCGGTGCCGCAGCGCGGCCGTCAGCTCCGCCGTGGGATCACCCCCGTCGGATCCGATCCGGGTGGTGCCCGGCACCCGGCCCTGCGGGAGATCGTCGATGGCGGGACAGGCCGCGTGCACCACGGGCAGCCCCGCGGCCAGGGCCTCGACGACGGCCAGGCCGAAGGACTCCTCGCGGGACGCCGAGACGAAGGTGTCGACCGCACCGAGCACCGCGGGGACGCCGGGAGGGGCGTCCGCGTCGCCCGCGTCGCCCGATGCGCCGCACTCGCCGAGGAACCTGACCCGGCCGGTCACACCGAGCCGCGCCGCGAGCGCGCGCAGCGCCACGGCTTCAGGGCCGTCCCCGGCCAGGACGAGCCAGGCGCCGGGGAGATCGGCGACCGCGCGGATCAGCAGGTCGAAGCGTTTCCCGGGCACCAGCCTGCCCACACCCCCCACCACGAAGGCCGTCCGGGGGATGCCGAGCCGGGCTCGGGTGGCGTGCCGCCGGGCGCTGTCGAAGCGGAAGGCCGCCACATCGATCCCGTTGGGCACGGTGTGGATCCGGGCGGCCGGCACCCCCCAGTCGCGCAGCCTGCCCGCGACGGTGTCGGAGACCGCGACCGTCGCCGCGCCGAGCCGCTCCGTGCGCAGATACAGCTCCCGGGTGCCGCGGGTCAGGGGCCGGCCCTCGATCTCCGCGCGCCCCAGCGAGTGCTCCGTCGACAGCACGGTGGTCCCGGCCAGCCGCGCCGCGATCCTTCCGTACACACACGCCCGGTAGAGATGGGTGTGCACCAGGTCGTACGAACCGCGCCGGATGATGCGGGCCAGCCGGGGCAGGGCACCGAGGTCGCGATTGCTCGTCATCCCCAGGTTCCTGACCCGGACACCGTCCGCGCGGAGCGCGTCCGCGACGGCTCCCGGGTTGGTGAGCGTCACGACGTCGCAGCGCACCGGCAGATGGCGCAGCAGCAGCCGCAGCTGCTGCTCGGCCCCGCCGACGCCGAGGCCCGTGATGACATGCAGCGCCTTCACCCGGCATCACCCGGCCACGCCGCGCCGGCCCTTCGGTACCGCAGTCGGTGGCGCACCTGTTTGGCCCGCAGACGGGCACCACGGTCGGCATGGCTGACATGCGTGCGGGCCAGGGCGAGCGGCCCCGACAGCGCACCGGGAGCCAGCGCGCACGCGTAGGCGTATCCCGCCTGCCGTACGGACTCCAGCACCCGCCGGTCCACCGTGCCGTACGGATAGCAGAAGCCGGCTGGAAGCTGTCGGACGATGCGGTGCAGGGCCTCCCGGCTGCCGTGCGTCTCCCGGAGCAGTTCGTCGTCACCGAGCTCCGTCAGATCGCGGTGGAACATCCCGTGCGAGCCGACCTCCATGCCCGCGGCGGCCACGGTACGGATGCCCTCATCGGTGAGCAGTGGTCTTCGCGGACCGAGCGGATCCCAGTCGTTGGAGCCGCCGGGCAGGCCGGGCAGGACGAACACCGTCGCGGTGGCGCCGTGGGCGAGCAGCACGGGGAGCGCCTCGTCCACGAAGTCGGCGTACCCGTCGTCGAAGGTGAGCCCGACCAGCCCCCGCTTCCCGGCGGCCCGCGCCCGCAGCAGCGCCGCGATGCCCACGCCGGACAGCCCCCGCCGGCGCAGCCAGGTCAGCTGCTCGTCCAGACGGTCGGCGGAGACGGTGATGCCGTACGGATCCTGGGTGGGATCGTTCACCGAGTGATAGGTCAGAATCCACGCCTGGGACCGGATGGGGAGTGTCCGGACCTGGAGCGGAGAGGTGTCAGCGGCCATCGGGGAACCTCTGTCGGATGAGTGCCAGCAGATGGACTGCTTCGGGGGCCCGGAGCACGAGCCCGGTGAGCAGGAACGCCGTGGGTACGAGAAGACAGCCGGCCGCGAGCCCCGGCACAGGGCCCGGCACCAGACCGATGACCAGCCGGCCGGCGGTGGCCGCGACCGCGGCCGCGGCCACCGGCCGGGCGAGCGAGAGGGCGACCGCCCCGGTCCGTACGGCGACCGCCCGCGAGCCGAGCCCCAGGAGCATCAGCAGCGCGGCCGTGCTGATGCCGACGGCATTGGCCGCGGCGATGCCGTCGACGCCGAAGGGGCCGGTCAGGAGCGCCCCGGCGGCGGTGGTGACCAGGAGCCCGGCGCCCATCGCCCCCAGCGGGTACCAGGTGGGCCTGCCGGCCGAGAAGAACGGCCGGCACAGGGCGCCGACCAGGGTGTGGCCGAGCAGACCGAGCGCGTAGACCCGCATGGCACCGGCCGTGGCGGCGGTGTCCGCCGCGTCGAAGGCGCCGCGCTGGAAGAGCACTTCGACGATCCGGGGCGCACAGCCCATCACCACGGCCGCGCCCAGCAGCACCACGGTGCCGGCCAGGGCGAGATCACGTTCGACCCGCTTCCTGGCACCCTCCCGGTCCCCGGCCGCCATGGCCCGCGCGACGACGGGGAACGTCACCGTGCAGATCATCATGGACAGCACCATCGGCAACTGCGCGACCTTCTGCGCGTAGTTGAGATGGGAGATGGCCCCGGCCGGCAGGGACGAGGCGAGGAACCGCTCGACGAAGACCTGCGACTGACGGCTGACCACGAACAGGACGACCGGCGCCAGGACCATCGCACCCAGCGGCGCGGAACGCGAGGCCCGCGCCCGTACCGCCGCCGCCTTCCCGCGCCTGACGGGCACCAGCCGCAGATACGTGGGCAGCAGGGTGAGGATCATCAGCAGGCTGCCGACAGCGACCCCGGCGGCGGCCGCGCGCACCCCCCAGAAGGAGTGCAGCGCCAGCGTCATCGCGATGATGCCGACGTTGTACGCGATGTAGACCCCGGCCGGTGCCAGGAATCTGCCGTGCGCCCGCAACGCCGCGCTGAAGTAGCCCGTGACACCGAAGGTGAGCACCGTGACGGCCGTCAGCCGTGTGCAGTCCACCGCGAGCCCGGGGTCGTCGAGCCCGGGAGCCAGGACGCCGACGACCCAGGGCGCTCCCCAGATCAGCAGGCCCCCCGCGCAGGCCAGCGCGGCGAACAGCCGGGGCAGGGTGTCGGCCACCAGGACACGCACCGGGTCCTGCGCATGCCCACCGGCCGCCCGCCGGGTCAGCGCCAGACTGAACGCCGGCACGAGCAGCAGCGCCATGCCGTCCTCGATCAGCAGCGTGGACGCCATCTCCGGCACCGTCCAGGCGATCAGGAAGGCGTCGCTGGCATGGCTGGCGCCGAAGAGCCGGGCGACGGCCTGGTCCCGGACGAGCCCCAACAGGGCAGCGACCACGGTGAGTCCGGCTGCGCCGCCCGCCGCCCTGGCCAGGAAGCGTCCCGACCCGGTCCTGGCATCATGCGCGGACGTTCCGGCGACCGGCGCCTCCGGGCCGCTGTCCGTGACGATCCCACTCACGCGTCGGCCGTCCTCTCCGGCCCGGCCAGCGCCCACCATGCCGCGAGCCCGAGCACGATCCCGGTCAGGACGGTGGAGGGGCCGCCGATGTCCGCGTACAGGAAGTCGACGGTCTGCCAGGTCATCAGCCCGACGGCGGCGAGACCGCAGTCGACGGCCGCCGCACCGCGGGCCCGTGCGCGCACCAGCCTGCGCACCCCGCCGACCAGCAGCGCCGCCCAGGAACCCACCAGGGCGGTGAGGCCGACGAGCCCCTGCTCGGCGAGTACCAGCAGATACATGTTGTGGGGGGAGAGCAGCGGCTGCTTACGGAACTCCTGGCCGGCCCCCGCCGTGTCGCTGCCCGCCGAGAGCCCGATCGAGGCGTGCCCGTCCCGGTGCGCGGGAAAGCCCTTGAGACCGACACCCGTCGCCGGCCGCTCGCGCCACATCCCCGCCGCCGCGGCCCACATGGTGTAGCGGTCGTTGACCGACCGGTCGGGCGCACTGGTCACCTCCGTGATGCTGGTGAGCCGTTGCGAGATCATCTCGGACCCGACGCCGAAGCCGCCCACCAGGACGACCCCGACCGTGCCCAGCACCGCCAGGACGCGCACGGCCTGACGGAGCCCGGTCAGGCAGATCACGGCGAGTGCCCCGGCCGCCGTCGCGATCCACGCTCCCCGGCTGAAGGACAGCGCGAGCGGGACGACCAGCAGTACGGCGGTCACCGGAGCCCACGGCACCGCCCGACGCGGTGCGCCCGCGGGGGTGCGCAGCGCGTACGCGAGTGCCACCACCAGGCCGTAGGCGACGACCGTGGCCATCCCCATCACATCGCCGGGGCCGAAGGTGCCGACGGCGCGGATGTCCTCGCCCATGTAGGAGGCGCCGGTGCCGGTGACGTACTGGTGGACCCCCGTCACGCCCTGGACGACCGCCAGCAGGACGAGCGCCCCCGCGACGACACGGAACCCGGTGGCGTCCTCGACCAGGAGCAGGACGGCGGCCGGTACGAGGACGAAGATCTGCAGGTACCGCACGAACCCCGGCAGGGCCGCCATCGGATCCGCGGCGGTGACCGTGGCCAGGGCGATGCCCACGGCCGGCAGGCCCAGCACCAGGGCGGCGGCCGGTGTGAGGGGACGCCGCCGCCGGTACAGCAGGAGGCCCCCGCAGACGAGTACGGCGGCACCCGACAGGAGATCGGCGGCCGGCACACCGGCCACGGTCCCGGCCGATGTGCCGTCGGCCGGGACGGCCGGCAGCAGGACCGTCGCGATCAGGGGCAGCAACGGCCAGCGGTCGCGCCACCCGCGAGGGGCGGCCTTCTCCCGGGCGTCCGGCACGACGGGTGCCACGGTCACGGTGAGTGTCACGGTTCAGCTGCCTCCGAGCCGGAACACCGAGCCGGCCGTGCGCGCCAGCACGCACAGGTCCTGCCACAGCGACCAGGTCTCGATGTAACGGTTGTCGAAACGGGCCCGGTCCTCGATCGATGTGTCGCCGCGCAGCCCGTGCACCTGGGCAAGTCCCGTGATCCCGACGGGCATCCGGTGCCGGGACCGGTAACCGGGGTATGTGCGGCTGAACTGCTGGACGAAGTAGGGGCGTTCGGGGCGCGGCCCGACCAGGCTCATGTCGCCGCGCACCACGTTCCACAGCTGCGGCAGCTCGTCGAGCGACGTCCTGCGCAGCATCCTGCCGACGCGGCTCATGCGCCGGTCCGCCGACACGTTCCACCGGGTGGCCGACTCGTGCGCGTCCGCCGGGCGCAGGGTACGGAACTTCAGCAGGACGAACGGACGTCCGTAACCCCCGATCCGCTCCTGGCGGAAGATGACCCCCGGTCCGTCGCAGACCCGCACCGCGAGCGCGCAGGCCGCCATCACCGGGGACGCCACGACCAGGGCGACCGAGGCCAGGACCGCGTCCATGGCCCGCTTCACCCGGTGCGCCACCGGGCGGTGCGGTCCCGCGTACAGCGAGTGGGCGGCGAAACCCCACACATGGTCGGGCCTGGCCATGGCCGGGTAGCCCGCCGCCCGCTGGTCGGTGATCAGCCACACCCGGCAGCCGTGCCGCGCGAACAGTGCGAAGAGGTCCGCCCCGTCGGACGTGGCCCCGGGCGGGACGGTGAAGACGGCGTGCCGCACGGAGTTCTGCACGACGGCCCGCCCGGCGTCCTGTACCGACGTCAGGACGGGCAGCGGTGCCTCGCCCGCCGGCGCGTCCGCGGCCTCGTCGGCATCGGGGCCGGAGCGCCCCACCCGGCCCACCGGCCGCATCCCGTACCGCTTGTGCTCCTGCAGTACGGCGACGACCCGGTCGGCGAGAGGCCCTTCACCGACCACCAGGGTGGACTGCGGATCACGCGCGGCCGACCACCGCAAGGACCGGTGGACGACGGCACGGCCCCCGCAGCTCAGCAGGATCTGGAGACCGGCCGCGCAGCCGAGCGCCACCCACCCGGCCGCACGGCGCGGGTCGTACGCGGACACCGCCTCGGCGAAGACGCACCACTGCAGCACCGCAGGGCCGGCCAGTGAGGGAAGCTCCGCCAGGGCGGACGGGGAGAGCCCGGTCCGGTGGAGACCCCGGTAGGAGTTCAGGAGCAGCTGGACGGCCACCTGCATGAGCGCGACGACCGGCGGCCACGGCCCGGGGGCGACCAGAGCCACGGCAAGGCCGAGCGCGAGCGCGTCGGAGACCATGAGAGCCACCGGGCCCCGGCGGCGCCCGAGGCCTCCGACGGCCCGTGGGGCCGGGGCGTTCCGGCTGCCGCCGCGCGGCGGGCGGACCGTGGGAGCCGCATGCCGTACGGCTGTTGCCTGGGCGGCTCGGGGAACAGGTGCACTCTCCGTCGTCATCGCTCGGTGCGCTTCCTCGTCGTGGGGCGGGACTGGCCGACAAGTTCCTCGTAGAGGCGCAGGACCGCTCCGGCGGTCCTCGTCACGTCGAAGACCGACCGGGTGCGGTGCTGCGCCGTGCGGCCCAGCTCCGCCCGCAGTGCCGGATCGCCCAGCAGGGTGGTGAGCGCCGCGGCGAGGGCCGCGGGATCCTCGGGCGGCACGAGGCAGTGGGACAGATGTCCTGGCGGCAGGCTCTCCCTCGCACCGTCGACGTCGGTCAGCAGGACGGGTGTGCCGCAGGCCATCGCCTCGAGGGGGGCCAGCGCCATCCCCTCCCAGCGCGACGGCAGGACCACCAGGTCGGCCGCGTGGATCCAGGGCCGTACATCCGCGCTGGCCCCCGTGAACAGCACGCCCTCGGGCGCGGTGCGGCGCAGCTCGTCCCCGTACGGCCCCTCGCCGACCAGGACGAGGCGGGCACCGGGCGGTGCCGCGGTGTGCCAGGCCCGCAGCAGCACGTCCTGGCCCTTCTGCCGGCTCAGCCGGCCGACGCACACGACGAGCGGCGCGTCGGCCGGGACCCCGTCGAGCAGCGGGAGCGAGGCACGGGCCGACGCCGCCGTGTCCTCGCGGGCGGGCAGGAACTTGCCGAGGTCGACGCCGTTGTGGATGACCGACCAGCGTGCCGTGATGCCCGCGCGCTGCCCCGCCAGACGCTCGGACTCGCTGACGCAGAGGATGCGGTCGCTCCACCGTGCCGCGAACCGCTCCCAAGCCGTGGCCAGTCCGGCGGCCCGGCCCTCCAGGGCGTCGAACGACCAGGCGTGCGGCTGGAACACCGTCGGCACCCGGCCGCGCACGGCCAGCCGCCCCGCGAGCCCCGCCTTGGCGCTGTGGGCATGGACCAGGTCGGGAGCGCACGCACGGATCAGCCGGCCCGCCGTGAGGATCTCCCGCCCCAGCCGGGGACCCGGAGCGCGCTCCGCCTGCCAGGCATGGACGCGCGCCCCGGCGGTGGACGCCCCGGCCGCCAGCGGCCCGTCCGGCGGGCAGGCCACGACCGGTCGCAGCCCTGCCCGTACCTGCGCCGCGACGAGGTCCGTCACGACCCGTGCGACCCCGCCCTCCACCGGCTGGACGAGATGAAGGACGGTCAGTCGGCTTTCGTCGGTGCAACTCTTCTGCAGCACACACGGCTCTCTTTCACATGCCCCCCGAAGAGCCGGCTGGTGTGAACACCGGCGGAAAGGAATATGGCGGCGGAGATCAAGTGGGTAAAACCGAACTGCACTGTGGCAGAACCTGCGTGGGAAAACACGTATGACTCGCGCTCGTGTCCGGATGAATTACCAGCGGCCATGCCGCCGACCACCGGTTCTTCGAATTCTGCGGCGTGTCAGGCGACTATGACTGTCCTGGTACGCCGCCGTGCCCCATGATGGCCGTGCCGCGGCGCTAATGTGCCGAAATTATCGTCGAGTTGAGCGCGCCAATTCCCGGTGCCGGACGTGGCATTCTCCGGACCCGCCGTCTCCCGCCGCCCTTTCCGTGTGCACCGGCCGGCCATGACGGAACGGCCACGTGCCGTGCGTGCTCCGCGCCCCGCGGGCAGGGCCGTATACCCGGATTGCGGCCGACGCGGCAGTATCGGGTACAACTCGTGATGATCGTCCGCCCGGTGGCGGTCCACGAGAGAGGCGCTAGGAGAAGCGATGGTTCACGAACGGGCCGGTCAGCCGGCGCAGTCCGGCGACCTGGTGGACGTGGCACGGCTGGTGACGGCCTACTACACCGTCCACCCGGACCCGGCCGAGCCCGGCCAGCGGGTGGCCTTCGGCACGTCGGGGCACCGCGGATCGGCGCTCGCCGCGGCGTTCAACGAGGACCACATCGCCGCCACCACCCAGGCCATCTGCGACTACCGGGACCGGCAGGGCACCGACGGACCGGTCTTCCTCGGGGCCGACACGCACGCGCTGTCCGAACCCGCCCGGATCACGGCCGTGGAGGTACTCGCCGCCAACGGCGCCACCGTCCTCATCGACAGCGACGACGGCTACACCCCCACCCCGGCCGTCTCGCACGCCATCCTGACGTACAACCGGGACCGCAGGACCGGTCTCGCGGACGGCATCGTCGTCACGCCCTCGCACAACCCGCCCGCCGACGGCGGGTTCAAGTACAACCCGCCGCACGGCGGCCCGGCCGGCTCGGACGCCACCTCCTGGATCCAGGACCGGGCCAACGCCCTGATCGAGGGTGGGCTGGGGGAGGTCCGGCGGATCCCGTACGCCCGGGCGCTCGCCGCCGACACCACCGGACGGCACGACTTCCTGACCGGCTACGTCGACGACCTCCCGGCCGTCCTCGACCTGGACGCCGTGCGTGAAGCGGGGATCCGGATCGGTGCCGACCCGCTCGGCGGTGCCTCGGTCGCCTACTGGGGGCGGATCGCCGAGCGCCACCGGCTCGATCTCACGGTGGTCAATCCGCTCGCCGATCCCACCTGGCGCTTCATGACGCTCGACTGGGACGGGAAGATCCGGATGGACTGCTCGTCGCCGCACGCCATGGCCTCGCTGATCGAGCAGCGCGACGCGTACACCATCGCCACCGGCAACGACGCGGACGCCGACCGGCACGGCATCGTCACGCCGGACGGCGGGCTGATGAACCCGAACCACTATCTGGCCGTGGCCATCCGCTATCTCTTCACCCACCGCGAGAACTGGCCGGCCGGCACCGGCGTCGGCAAGACCCTCGTCTCCTCCTCCATGATCGACCGGGTCGCGGCCGACCTGGGACGGCAGTTGGTGGAGGTACCCGTGGGCTTCAAGTGGTTCGTCGACGGGCTGTTCGGCGGCACCCTGGGATTCGGCGGCGAGGAGTCCGCCGGCGCGTCCTTCCTGCGCCGCGACGGGCGCGTGTGGACCACCGACAAGGACGGCATCCTGCTCGCCCTGCTCGCCTCGGAGATCACCGCCGTCACCGGCTCGACCCCGTCCCAGCACTACGGCGAACTCACCGCACGCTTCGGCGATCCGGCCTACGCCCGCATCGACGCCCCCGCGACCCGCGAGCAGAAGGCGGTGCTGGCGAGGCTCTCCCCGGACCAGGTCACCGCGGACACGCTGGCCGGTGAGCCGATCACCGCGGTGCTCACCGAGGCGCCCGGCAACGGCGCGGCCCTCGGAGGGCTCAAGGTCTGCACCGACAGCGCCTGGTTCGCGGCACGCCCGTCCGGCACCGAGGACGTCTACAAGGTGTACGCGGAGAGTTTCCAGGGGGCCGAACACCTGGCCAGGGTCCAGGACGAGGCCCGCACCCTGGTGTCCGGCGCACTGGGCGCCACGGACTGAGCGGAGCTCACGCGGTCGGCTGCGCGTCGGGGACGGTGTGCTGGACCTGGCGGAGGAAGGCGGCGTTGTCGGGCGTCCTGCGGATCTTGTCCAGCAGCGCTTCGAGCGTCGCCTGGGTGTCCCTGGAGCGCAGGGCGCGCCTCAGCCCCCGTACGGCCGCCAGTTCCCCGGCGGGCAGCAGGAGTTCCTCGCGGCGGGTGCCGGAGCCTGTGATGTCGACCGCGGGGAAGATCCGCCGGTCGGCCGATGTCCGGTCGAGGCGCAGCTCCATGTTGCCGGTGCTCTTGAGCTCCTCGAAGAAGTAGTCGTCGGCGCGTGAGCCGGTGTCCACCAGCACGGTCGCCAGGATGGTGAGCGAACCGCCCTCCTCGGCGAGCCGGGCCGCGCCGAAGAGCTTCTTGGGGCCGATGAGCGCCGCGGCGTCCACGCCACCGCTCAGGGTGCGGCCGCCGGCCCCGGCGCCGTTGTTGTGCGCGCGGCACAGCCGGGTGAGGGAGTCGAGGAGGATCACCACGTCCTGGCCCTGTTCGACCAGCCGCTTGGCACGTTCCACGACGAGATCGGCGAGCGCGACATGCTCCTTGGCGGGCCGGTCGAAGGTGGAGGCATAGACCTCGCCGCGCACGGACCGGCGCATGTCCGTGACTTCTTCGGGGCGTTCGTCCAGGAGGACCACCATCAGTTGGCACTCCGGGTGGTTGACGGCGACCGACGCGGCGATCTGCTGAAGCAGCACGGTCTTGCCGGTCTTCGGCGGTGCGACGATCAGACCGCGCTGGCCCTTGCCGACGGGCGAGACGAGATCGATGATCCGCGGGGCCGGGCCCCCGTCCTGCCTCTCCAGGCGCAGACGCTCCCGAGGGTGGAGCGGGGTGAGGTCACGGAAGTGGGGACGACCGCGGAGCTCGTGCACCGCACGGCCGTTGACGGCGTCGACGCCGGACAGCGCGCGAGGACGCTCGCAGGTCCCTTCGACGACATCGCCCTTGCGCAGGGCGTACCGCCGGATGAGCGCGGGCGACACCTGGACGTCGCGGGGGGAGGGATGGCCACCGTCGGTGCGCAGTACGCCATGTCCGTTGTGCGTGGTGTCGAGGACACCGGCGGTGCGGACGGGCTGGTTCTGCGGGACTGCGGGGCGTTCGAGTGTGCTGGTCATGACTGGTCCTTTCGCGGACATGGCGAATGAGAGGTCCGGCGAAGGCAAGGCGGCTCACATCACGCCTCGTACGACGGGCAGGAAAGCCCGGACCGGACACGGGAAGGGGTGCGAAAAGCTGGATCGCCGGTCGTTTGACGACGGGCGCAACAGCGGGAGAAAAGCACCGGCGCCCTGATCGGGCGTTCACGAGTGCTGCGTGCAACCTACCACGTGAGCCCGGGAGAGGGAAGACCCCCTCCCGGGTCTCTCAGACGTCCCCGCGGAATGCCCGCAGGATCCGCTCGGCGGCCAGCGTGGCGGTCAGCTCACCACCGCGGACGCTCCGTTCGAGCTCCGGTGCGAGCGTGCGCACCGCGGGGTGGCCGCGCAGACTGTCGAGCAGCTCGTCGCGGACCATCGCCCAGGTCCAGTCCACCTGCTGGTCACGGCGCTTGGCCGAGAGCCGCCCGGTGGACTCCAGGAGCGAACGGTGCTGTTCCAGCCGCTCCCACAGGGTGTCGAGACCGGTCGACTCCCTGGCGCTGCAGGTCAGCACCGGGGGAGTCCAGGCCGCGTCCACGGGGTGCATCAGGCGCAGCGCGCCCGCCAGTTCACGCGCGGCCGAGCGGGCGTCCCGCTCGTGCGGGCCGTCCGCCTTGTTGACCGCGATGGCGTCGGCCAGCTCCAGGACACCCTTCTTGATGCCCTGCAACTGGTCGCCGGTCCGGGCCAGGGTGAGCAGCAGGAAGGTGTCGACCATGTTGGCGACCGCGGTCTCCGACTGCCCGACGCCGACGGTCTCCACCAGCACCACGTCGTAGCCGGCGGCCTCCATCACCACGATCGACTCGCGGGTCGCCTTGGCCACCCCGCCGAGTGTCCCCGCGGTGGGGGAGGGGCGTACGAACGCCCGCGCGTCCACCGCCAGGCGCTCCATCCGGGTCTTGTCACCCAGGATGGAGCCGCCCGTACGGCTGGACGAGGGGTCGACGGCCAGCACGGCGACCCGGTGGCCGAGCCCTGTCAGCAGGGTGCCGAGCGCGTCGATGAACGTGGACTTCCCCACGCCGGGAACCCCGCTGATCCCGATGCGCCTGGCCTGCCCCGAACGGGGCAGCAGCTCACTCAGCAACCGCTGGGCCAGCACCCGGTGGTCGGGACGGGTCGACTCGACGAGAGTGATCGCGCGTGCCACGAACGCGCGCTTCCCGTCGAGCACTCCCTTGACGTACGCGTCGATGTCGATGTTTCCCGCCATGTGTCACCGGCTCACAGCTCGTGGCCGAGCGCGGCACCGAGCCGCACGACCAGGTCGTGGGCGGCGTCGGGGATCACGGTGCCGGGCGGGAACACCGCGGCGGCACCCGCCTCGTGCAGGGCCTCGATGTCCTGCGGCGGGATCACCCCACCCACGACGATCATGATGTCCTCGCGGCCCTCGGCCGCCAGTTCCTGGCGCAGGGCGGGTACGAGGGTGAGGTGGCCGGCGGCGAGTGAGGAGACGCCGACGATGTGTACGTCGGCTTCGACGGCCTGGCGTGCGACTTCCGCGGGGGTCTGGAAGAGGGGGCCGACGTCGACGTCGAAGCCGAGGTCGGCGAAGGCGGTGGCGATGACTTTCTGGCCGCGGTCGTGGCCGTCCTGGCCCATCTTGGCGACGAGGATGCGCGGGCGGCGTCCTTCGGCTTCCTCGAAGGCGTCGACGAGGGTGCGGGTGCGGTCCACGGACGGGGACTCTCCTGCCTCTTTGCGGTAGACGCCGGAGATCGTACGGATCTGGCCCGCGTGCCTGCCGTACACCTTCTCCAGCGCGTCGGAGATCTCACCGACGGTCGCCATCGCCCGGGCCGCGTCCACGGCCAGCGCCAGCAGATTGCCCTCGAGACCCGGACCGGGCTCCCGCTCCGCCGACGTCGCCAGGGCGCGCAGGGCATCCTGACAGGCCGTCTCGTCGCGCTCCTCGCGCAGGCGGCGGAGCTTCTCGATCTGCTGGGTGCGGACGGAGGTGTTGTCGACCTTGAGTACGTCGATCTTCTCGTCGGTCTCGACGCGGTATTTGTTGACGCCGATGACGGGCTGGCGTCCGGCGTCGATGCGGGCCTGGGTGCGGGCCGCGGCTTCCTCGATGCGGAGCTTGGGGATGCCCGCGTCGATGGCCTTGGCCATGCCGCCGGCTGCCTCGACCTCCTCGATGTGCTGCCAGGCCCGCTCCGCCAGATCGTGTGTCAGTTTCTCCACGTACGCGCTGCCGCCCCACGGGTCGATGACCCGGGTCGTGCCCGACTCCTGCTGCAACAGCAACTGCGTGTTACGGGCAATACGCGCGGAGAAGTCGGTGGGCAGTGCGAGTGCTTCGTCGAGGGCGTTGGTGTGCAGCGACTGGGTGTGCCCCTGCGTCGCAGCCATCGCCTCCACACACGTACGCGTCACGTTGTTGAACACGTCCTGTGCGGTCAACGACCACCCCGAGGTCTGCGAATGCGTACGCAGCGACAGCGACTTCGGGTTCTTCGGGCCGAACTCCTTGACCAGGCGCGCCCACAGCAGCCGTGCCGCCCGCAGCTTCGCGATCTCCATGAAGAAGTTCATGCCGATCGCCCAGAAGAAGGAGAGGCGAGGGGCGAACGCGTCGACGTCCAGGCCGGCCGCCTGCCCGGCCCGTAGGTACTCCACCCCGTCGGCCAGGGTGTAGGCGAGCTCCAGGTCGGCCGTGGCCCCGGCTTCCTGGATGTGGTAGCCGGAGATCGAGATGGAGTTGTAGCGGGGCATCTTCTGCGAGGTGAACGCGAAGATGTCCGAGATGATCCGCATCGACGGTCCCGGCGGGTAGATGTAGGTGTTGCGGACCATGAACTCCTTGAGGATGTCGTTCTGGATGGTCCCGGCCAGCTTCTCGGCCGGCACACCCTGCTCCTCGGCGGCCACGATGTACAGGGCCAGGACCGGCAGCACCGCACCGTTCATCGTCATCGACACCGACATCCGGTCCAGCGGAATCCCGTCGAACAACTGGCGCATGTCGTAGATCGAGTCGATCGCCACGCCCGCCATCCCGACATCGCCGGTCACCCGGGGGTGGTCGCTGTCGTAGCCGCGGTGGGTGGGCAGGTCGAACGCGATGGACAGGCCCTTCTGGCCCGCCGCGAGGTTACGCCGGTAGAAGGCGTTGGACTCCTCCGCCGTGGAGAAACCGGCGTACTGACGGATCGTCCAGGGCTGATTGACATACATCGTCGGATACGGGCCACGCACATACGGAGCGATCCCTGGATACGTCCCCAGGAAGTCCAGGCCCTCCAGGTCCCGCCCGGTGTACAGCGGCTTGACCTCGATGCCCTCCGGAGTCTCCCAGAGCAGCTCGTCCTCGGACCGGCCCGCCGACTCCTTCACCGCGGCGTGCCACTGGTCATCGGAGGCCTCGGCGGGGGCCCCGCCGGTCAGCGCGATGTCGGAGAAGTCCGGAACGGGGTTCCCGGAGGGGACCGTTGTCTCGGGGGTCTGCATCACGCCACTCCCATGCGGTCGAGTTCGGAGGAGAGGACGGCGACCACGTCGCAGCCGGCGAACACATGGACGTCGGCCCCGGCGTACTCGCCAGGACGGCCTGCGAGGAAGATCTGTTCGGCGCCGGCGGACCTGAGGGCCGAGACGACGTCGTCCGCCTGCTCGGCGTAGAGGGCGCCCGTGGAGCACAGACAGGCGGCTGTCGCACCACTGGCGGCGAAGGCCGCCGCGGCGGTCGACGCGTCGACCGAGGCCGGCTTCTGGACGGGCTCGATGCCGCCCGACAGGAAGAGATTCGCCGCGAAGGAAGCCCGTGCGGTGTGCACCGAGGCGGGCCCGAGGGCCGCGACGAAGACCTTCGGCCGGCTGCCCGTGGCCGCGAGATGCGCGTCCGACCTGGCGCGCAGTGTCTCGAACGCCTCGTCGCGCCTGACCTTGGGCAGTCCGCCTCCCGACGGCGTGGCGGGCACGGGCTCGCGCTCCACCTGACGCTCGTCGATGGCCGGGAATTCACTGACCCCGGTCACCGGCTCCTTGCGCCGCGCCAGATCCCTGCTCCTGGCCGCCCAGGTGGCCGCGAGCCGCTCCTCGACCATGCCGGAGCCGAGTGCGGCCGCCTGGCCGCCCGCGCGCTCGATCTCCTGGAAGAACGCCCAGGAGGCAGCGGCGAGTTCATCTGTGAGCCGCTCCACGTACCAGGAACCGCCCGCCGGGTCCGTCACCCTGGCCAGATGCGACTCCTCCATCAGGATCGTCGAGGTGTTGCGGGCGATCCGCCGGGCGAACGCGTCCGGCAGGCCCAGTGCGTGATCGAACGGCAGCACGGTGACGGACTCGGCGCCGCCGACCCCGGCACCCAGACAGGCCAGCGTCGTCCGCAGCATGTTCACCCACGGATCACGGCGCGTCATCATCACCGGCGAGGTCACGGCGTGCTGCCGCTGCGCCCCGTCGGCCGGGGCGCCGCAGACTTCGGCGATACGCGCCCACAGCCGCCGGGCGGCGCGCAGCTTCGCGATCGTCAGGAACTGGTCGGCCGTCGCGGCGTACCGGAACTCCAACTGCGCGCAGGCCTCCTGGACGGAGAGCCCCGACGCCGTCAGCGCGCGGAGACAGGCCACACCGGTGGCCAGCGAGAGCCCGAGCTCCTCCGCGGCGGAGC
Organism: Streptomyces sp. NBC_01012; assembly: GCF_045162755.1. Lineage (NCBI taxonomy): Bacteria > Bacillati > Actinomycetota > Actinomycetes > Kitasatosporales > Streptomycetaceae > Streptomyces > Streptomyces sp. NBC_01012. The sequence goes on from NZ_CP108688.1 coordinate 7,496,854, forward strand.
CACCCGCCTCGTGGTACGGCAGTGCGTCCACGGCCAGGGAGCGCAGCCCCGGATACTCGCGGGAACACAGCCCTGCCCACCGGACGGCGGTGTCGAGCTCCGGCTCCGCGCCCGTACGCGCCGACCGCCCGAACGGATCAAGCCCGAGGCTGCCGCGTACGGCCCCCTTGGCGATGCCCCGGGCCTCGTGGAGCCCGAGCAGCTCACGGATCGCGGGCTCGGGATCGTCGCCCGCGTCCAGCACGACGGGCGCCAGATCGAGATAGACACCGTCGAGGGCGCGGGCGAGGCCGGACACCGGAACCCCGCCGGGGCCGCCGACGGTGAGCCAGAGCGACGTGACGCCGTTCTCCAGGTCGCCGAGCAGGGCCTCGTTGAGGCGTACGGGATCGGTGAGTTCGTGGCGCTGGCGCACATCCCAGCCGTCCGTGGTGTTCCCCGTCGCCCTGCTGCCCCGGGTGAAGGGTGCGAAGCCGGGCAGACCGGGGTCCGCCGATGCGTCCGTCGAGGTGTACAGAGGGCGGACTGTGAGCCCGTCCCCGAGCGCGGTGGACAGTGCTTCCTCGGCGGCCGAGCCCGTGACTTCCTTGCCCGACTTGCGCAGTACACCTTCGACAAGGGTCTGCCACTGGTCGTGGGAAGGGTCGGGAAACTCGGCGGCCCGGGAAAGCCCGTCAGCAGGCAGGACCGTCATGCTCAGATGCTAGGTCAGCGCTCTGACGAGCAGCAGGGCCACCGGCTGTGACCTTGCACTCTCCGAAATGTGCTGGATTCTCTGGGTAGAGCGCTCTTGTGGCGGCCTTGTCCGCGGAGACACCGTCAGGCGCCCACGTAGGCGGCGAGGTGCTCTCCGGTGAGGGTGGAGCGGTCGGCGACGAGATCGGCCGGTGTGCCCTCGAAGACGATCCGGCCCCCGTCGTGTCCCGCGCCCGGCCCGAGGTCGATGATCCAGTCCGCGTGCGCCATGACCGCCTGATGGTGCTCGACGACGATGACCGACTTCCCGGAGTCGACGAGCCGGTCGAGCAGCCCGAGCAGCTGCTGGACATCGGCCGGATGCAGACCCGCGGTCGGCTCGTCGAGTACGTAGATGCCGCCCTTCTCGGCCATGTGGGTGGCGAGCTTGAGCCGCTGGCGCTCGCCGCCGGACAGCGTGGTGAGCGGCTGGCCGAGGCGGAGGTAGCCGAGCCCCACATCGGCCAGCCGGCCGAGGACACGGTGTGCGGCCGGTGTGCGCGCGTCGCCGGTGCCGAAGAACTCCTCGGCCTCGGCCACCGACATCGCGAGCACCTCGCTGATGTCACGGTCACCGAGGTGGTAGTCGAGTACCGACGCGTCGAACCGCTTCCCCTCGCAGTCCTCGCAGGTCGTCGCGGTGGTGGCCATCACCCCCAGGTCGGTGTAGATGACGCCGGCGCCGTTGCACGTGGGGCAGGCACCCTCGGAGTTCGCGCTGAACAGCGCCGGCTTCACCCCGTTGGCCTTGGCGAACGCCTTGCGGACCGGGTCGAGGAGACCGGTGTACGTGGCCGGGTTGCTGCGCCTGGAGCCCTTGATGGGGCTCTGGTCGACCGACACCACGTCCTCGCCGGCCGGGACCGACCCGTGCACCAGCGAGCTCTTGCCCGAACCGGCGACGCCGGTGACGACGGTCAGCACCCCGAGGGGGATGTCGACGTCGACGTTCTGGAGGTTGTGCGCCGACGCCCCGCGGATCTCCAGCGCACCGGTGGGCCTGCGCACCGACTCCTTGACGGCGGCCCGGTCGTCGAAGTGGCGCCCGGTGACGGTGCCGCCGGCCCGCAGCCCCTCGACGGTTCCCTCGAAGCAGACGGTGCCGCCCTCGCTACCCGCCCCGGGGCCGAGGTCGACGATGTGGTCGGCGATGGCGATGGTCTCCGGCTTGTGCTCCACCACGAGGACCGTGTTGCCCTTGTCCCGCAGCCTCAGCAGCAGGTCGTTCATCCGCTGGATGTCGTGCGGGTGCAGACCGATGGTGGGCTCGTCGAAGACATAGGTGACGTCGGTGAGCGAGGAACCCAGATGACGGACCATCTTGACGCGCTGCGCCTCGCCGCCCGACAGCGTGCCGGCCGGCCGGTCCAGCGAGAGATAGCCGAGGCCGATCTCCGCGAACGAGTCGAGGGTCTGCTGCAACGCGACGAGCAGCGGCTTCACCGACGGCTCGTCCAGGTCGCGCACCCATTCGGCCAGGTGACGGATCTCCATCGCACAGGCGTCGGCGATGCTGATCCGCCGGATCTTCGACGACCTGGCGCCCTCGCTGAGGCGGGTGCCGTCGCACTCGGGGCAGGTGGTGAAGGTGACCGCGCGCTCCACGAACGCCCGGATGTGCGGCTGCATCGCCTCCTTGTCCTTGGACAGGAACGACTTCTGGATCTTGGGGATCAGCCCCTCGTAGGTGAGGTTGACGCCGTTGACCTTGACCTTGACCGGCTCACCGTGGAGGAAGGCCTGGAGTTCCTTCTTCGTGTACTCACGGATCGGCTTGTCCGGGTCGACGAAACCCGACTGGGCGTAGACCTGCACGGTCCACTGGCTGTCCGACTTCCAGCCGGGAATGGTGAACGCGCCATCGGCCAGCGACTTGGTGTCGTCGTAGAGCTGGCTGAGGTCGATGTCGGAGACCGAGCCCCGGCCCTCGCAGCGCGTGCACATCCCGCCGGTGCGCTTGAAGGTCGCCTTCACGGTCCTGGTCCTGGCACTACCGCGGTCGACGGTGATCCCGCCGCTCGCGCTCACCGACGCGGTGTTGAAGGAGAACGCGCCGGGCGGGCCGATGTGCGGCTTGCCCAGTCGGCTGAAGAGGATGCGCAGCATCGCGTTGGCGTCGGTGGCGGTGCCGACCGTGGAGCGGGGGTCGGACCCCATTCGCTGCTGGTCGACGGTGATCGCGGTCGTCAGCCCGTCGAGTACGTCGACCTCGGGCCGTGCCAGCGTCGGCATGAAACCCTGCACGAAGGAGCTGTACGTCTCGTTGATCATCCGCTGGGACTCCGCGGCGATCGTGCTGAACACCAGCGAGCTCTTGCCCGATCCCGATACGCCGGTGAACACCGTCAGCCGGCGCTTGGGTATCTCGACGCTGACGTCTCTGAGATTGTTCACGCGCGCGCCGTGCACGCGGATCAGGTCGTGGCTGTCGGCAGCGTGCGGCGCGGGCGACCGCCGGTCCGTCCTCGTGGCCATGCTGGTCATGTCTCCATCTGCTGAGCGGTCCGCCCGCGCGGCCCGTCGCCGGCCGTCCGTCGGAGCGTGTCGGTTCGGTCAGGGGCGGATCAGCTACGGGACTGGTTGAAGCGCAGCATGTTGCCCGAGGGGTCGCGGAAGGCGCAGTCGCGGACGCCGTACGGCTGGTCGACGGGCTCCTGTAGCACCTCGCCGCCCGCCGCGCGGATGTGCTCGAAGGTGGCGTCGCAGTCGTCGGTCCTGAAGATGACACCGCGCAGCAGGCCCTTCGCCAGCAGTTCCGCCATGGTCGCCTTGTCGGCGGGGGAGGCGTTGGGGTCCGCGAGCGGGGGTTCGAGGACGATCTCCACGTCCGGCTGCGACGGCGATCCGACGGTCACCCAGCGCATCCCCTCGAATCCGACGTCGTTGCGCACCTCGAAGCCCAGGATGTCCCGGTAGAAGGCCAGCGCCTTGTCGTGGTCGTCGACGGCGATGAAACAGGTCGAAAGATTGATTTCCATAGGGATGACGCTACGGGCGGCGGGAAGCTTTTGCTTCTCCATTCCTGACCGGTCGTGTATGGATCTTGGCGACGCAGGCAGGGATGGCGGCGCCCGCGTCATGAGGGCGCGCCCGGTACGCGTTCGGGCTCTCGCCGACCAGCTCCGTGAACCGCGAGCTGAAGGAGCCCAGCGAGGTACAGCCGACCGCGAAGCAGACCTCCGTCACGCTGAGGTCGCCCCGTCGCAGCAACGCCTTCGCCCGCTCGATCCTGCGCGTCATCAGATAGCTGTACGGCGTCTCCCCGTACGCGGCGCGGAAGCTGCGGGAGAAATGGCCCGCCGACATGAGGGCTTCGCGAGCGAGCGCGGCGACATCGAGCGGCTCCGCGTAGTCGCGGTCCATCCGGTCACGGGCCCGGCGCAGCCGGACGAGGTCTTCCAGCGTCACACCACCAGCATCCCACGGCGGGGAGTCCCGACGGCCCCGACGGCGGCCCGCGGTCGGGATGTGCCCCTTCTGTCATTCATTTTCACAGTGCGTCACGGATTGCCCGAAGTTAAGCTGCTGTCGACCCAGAACCGCAGGGGAAGGACGCACCGTGGCCGTGGGACCCGTGGAGTACCTCGTCGTCACCTTTCCCGGCGGACGTTTCGCCGACGCGATCGCGCCCGTACTGGCCGACGCCGTCGGGTCCGAGGCGGTACGCATCCTCGATCTGGCCTTCGCCCGAAGAGCCGCCGACGGCTCCCTCACACACGTCGAGCTGCGGGAGATGGATCCCCAGGGCCTGGTGGCGTTCGAGCCACCGGACGAACTGCCTGCCGGCCTGCCGCCGGTCACGGGGCTCGATGTGCTCGAACGGCTGCCCGAGGAGAGCTCTGCCGCGCTGATCGTGTGGGAGGACCTGTGGTCGGTCCCGCTCACCCGGACGGTCCAGCAGGCCGGGGGCCTGCTCCTGTCGCACGAGCGCGTCCCCGCGGACGGTGGGGACGACGTCATCACGCTGCTCGAAAGGCTCGCCGACCTGAAGCAGCGAGGCGTGCTCACCGACGCGGAATTCGCGGCGCAGAAGACAAGGATCCTCGCCGACTGAGTCCTTGACCGGCCGGTTTCCCGGTACCTCACGTTCCCTTTGTCGATATTCGCACGCCGTGCGACGTTGATTCCGACCTGCAGTCTGTCGGGAAAGAGGCAGTTCATCGTGCAGACCGCCCGGGCCGTCCCCGCAGCCACCGTTGTCAATCTCCGTGATCTCGGCGGTATCGCCCTGGGGCGCCACCGTCGCCTGCGGCAGGGAATCCTCCTGCGCTCGGGGCAGCTGAGCGCCCTCGACGCGGAGCACGACATGGCGGTGGCCGCGCTCGGCATCCGTACCGTCGTCGACCTGCGCACCGCCGACGAGCGCCGCTGGGAGCCCGACCGGCTGCCGGCGGGCGCGAGGCTCTTCGTCGCCGACGTACTCGGTGACAACCCGGGCGTGGCGCCCGCGCGGCTCAAGGCGCTGCTCGGTGACCCGGACGGAGCAGCCCGGCTGCTCGGCTGCGGGAAGGCGGAGGAACTGTTCGCGCAGACCTACCGCAAGATGGTGCTCTCCCCGGGGGCGGCGGCCGCCTACCGCGCCTTCCTCGACACCGTCGCGGATCCGCGTGCGAGACCGCTGCTCTTCCACTGCGCGACCGGGAAGGACCGGACGGGCTGGGCCACCGCGCTGCTGCTGATGATGGCGGGTGCGTCGCGTGACGTCGTACGGGCGGAGTTCCTCGCGGTGAACCGCGCGGTGCGTGCCGCCTTCGGGCCCGCGGTGCGGCGCTTTCTCGAAGAGGGCGGCGACCCGGAGATCGCCTCCGCGGTCATCGAGGCACGCCCCCGGTATCTGGAGGCGGCCCTGGACGCGATGGACGAGCGCTGGGGCGGACTCGACGGCTACCTCAGCAAGGCGCTGCGTCTTGCTCCGGCCGTGGCCGAGCGGCTGCGCGCGGATCTGGCCGTCCCCGCATGAGCCGTCCCCGTCCGACAGGCCGCACCCCTCGGTAGGCTGGGATACGCAGGTCCGGGCGTCTCCGGCCGAACACGGCGCCGTCCGGTACGGATGGGGAGAAGGGGCACCGGTGACCGAGCGCAAACCCGCAGGGGTCAGCTTCGAGACGTGGGTGGACCGGCAGATCAGGGAGGCCGAGGAGCGAGGCGCCTTCGCCGACCTGCCGGGTGCGGGCAAACCGATTCCCGGTCTCGAAGGGCCCTACGACGCGATGTGGTGGGTCAAGGCGAAGATGGAGCGCGAGGGACTGTCCGCGCTCCCGCCCTCGCTGACACTGCGGAAGGCGGCCGAGGACGCCCTGCACGAGGCGTCCCAGGCCCGGTCGGAGGCCGAGGCCAGGCGCATTCTGACGGAGATGAACCAGCTGATCCGCGAGGCGCTGGCCAGGCCGCCGGAGGGCCCGCCGCTGAATCTGAGGCCGTTCGACATCGAGGCGGTCGTCGCGCGGTGGCACGAGGAGCGGGGCGGGCGCTGATCGCCGTGCGCGGAGGCGTCCACATCAGACGGGCCCTGCCGGGGGACGCCAGGCGGCTCACCCGCCTGGTCACCAGGTCACGCGCCTACGAGGGGCACTACGCGCCCATGGTGGCGGGGTACAGGATCGGCCCGGACTACATCGAGGCCCACGCCGTGCACGTGGCGGTGAACGACGAGGGCCGTGTGCTCGGCTTCTACGCGTTGATCCTGTCCCCGCCCGAACTCGACCTGATGTTCGTCGCCGACGACGCCCAGGGGCAGGGCATCGGACGGCTCCTGATCGGCCACCTGCGCGGTGAGGCCCGTCGTGCGGGCCTCACCGCCGTGCGGGTGGTCGCGCATCCGCCCGCCGAGGGCTTCTACCGCGGCGTCGGCGCCGAGCGCACGGGTACGGTCCTGGCCCGTCCTCCCGCGGTGATGTGGGACCGGCCCGAGCTGACGCTGCCGGTCGACGAAAGCCCCTGAACCGCCGGTGCGGGACCGGCTAGGACCAGCCGCCGTACGGGCGGGTGATGAGTTCCATCCCGTGACCGCTCGGATCGGGGAAGTACACCCCGCGTCCGCCGTCGTTGTGGTTGATCTCGCCGGGGTGCTTCCGGTGGGGATCGGCGTAGTAGTCGATCCCCAGCGCCTCGATGTGGCCGAAGGCCGTGTCGAACTCCGCCTCCGAGATGAGGAACGCGTAGTGCTGCACGGTGATCGATTCCGCGGGAACGGTCGCGAAGTCCAGCGTGACGCCGTTCGCGAGAACGACGGGGATGAAGGGTCCCCATTCCGTTCCTACGGTGAGACCCAGGATGTGCGCAAGGAACTCGGCGGACTCGCGGTTGTCCTTGCTGTGAACGATGGTGTGATTCAACTCGACCGACACTGTGGAATGCCTCCAACGGGCATCTCACGGGCTACCTCCACGCCTCACCCGGCCGGTGACCGACGCGCGATGCCGTACAACGATCGTAGGCCACCACGGCGTACGTCACCATGGGGATTCAGGACGGCTCAGCCGTCGTCGGCGCCCGCCGGGCTGCGTACGTCCGTCACGGTGAAGAGCCCGCCGTCCGGGTCCCGCAGCGTCGCCTCGTTGCCGTGGCGCACATCGCGCCGCTCCACGAGGGCGCCCCCGTTCCGCTCGGCGGCGAGGACCGTGGCGCCCACGTCGTCGACCGGGAACTGCACCTGCCAGTGCGGGCGCACCTGCGGGTCGGGGGCGGCCTCCACGGCGCCGGAGCTGATCCGGGCCAGCGGGCGCCCGTTGCAGCGTACGAGCACCTCTTCCTTGACGTACGCCACCTCGCAGCCACCGGGCTCCCCGCGCTCCCAGCCGAGTACCTCGCCGTAGAAGATCGCCGCGTCGAAGGCGTCCCTGGTGCGCAGCCTGAGCCAGGCGTGGGCCCGGTTGCCGGACGGTGCGAGGGTGGCCGCGCGCCCTGTCCACTCCCAGACGCCGAAGGAGGCGCCGTCCCGGTCGGCGGCCAGGACCGCGCGGCCCGTGCCGACCGTCAGCGGGCCCACGGCCACGGTGCCGCTGCGCTCACGGATGCGGTCGGAGACGACATCGGCGTCCAGGACGGAGAAGTAGGGCATCCAGGCCACGGCCACCTGGTAGGCGGACGCGACCCCGCCGATACCCGCCACCGGCACCCCGTCGGAGCGCGCCATCAGGTAGTCCCTGCCCAGCGGCCCCCGCCGGAACGTCCAGCCGAGCACCGCGCCGTAGAAACGTCGCGCGTCCTCCAGGTCGCGGGTCACCAGATGGACCCAGCACGGGGCGCTGGCACCGCTGAGCACCGCAGGTTCCGCAGCGGTCCGCTGATCGCCAGGAGTCATGGTCCCTTGCCCTATCGGTTCTGCGGCATGACTTCTTCGGTGCCGCGCGGCCAGGACCAGCCTCATGTGCCTCGGTGACTCCCGCAACACGCGGCGCCCGCGGTCAGTCGCGCGGGCGCTCGGGGTCGGGAGCCGGGGTGCTGCCGGTACCGGTGGCGGGGCCCGTGCCGGGCTCCGTGCCGGGCTCCGTGCCGGGTTCGGGCGGGATCACCTCGTTGCCGTGATCGCTGAGCTCGTACGGTGTCATGGCCCGGCCGTCCTCGGGAAAGCGGTCCGAGCCGTGCTTGTCGCTGTCCCGGATCTCCGTGCGGTGATCGGGGCGGGGCGGCTGCTCCTCGGGGCGTGGGGGCGGCGATTCCCTGTCCCGGCGCCGCATGCCCCACCAGAAGCCGCCGATCAGCAGAACCACCACGGCGAGCCCGATGATGCCGACGATCACACCCACGGCGCCCCGGCCGTCGGCGAGGGTGGCCGCGAGCGAGTCCCTTGCTCCGTTCGTTACGTCCATGCATGGCGCATACCCGGGAGGGCTGCTCGCAGACAGCCATGGACAGCAATTCATGTTTTATGACGATGTCACGGTAAATGCGTTTCGTACGGTGCGAATCGGCTACACCATGAGGGCCGAGCAAGCGGGCTCGCAAGCCGTCGTGAAGGACGTGGTGCGCGCGCGGTGGCCGGCCGCGTATCGGCCGGGACCACCAGCGGCCCTCGATCGACCGGGCCGAAGCACGCTCCCGCCGGCGCTGCGCCAACCGCAGGAAGTCCCGCGGCGGAGCCGACCGCTCGTGTCGCCGACACGGAGCCTTGGGGTGAGTCTGGAGTCAGTGCCCGGACCGCTGGAGGAATCACGATGGGATCAGGCAACCCGCTCGGCCGCTGGCCCGTGTACCGGCAGCTGACCGGTCGTGATCCTCTGGGCAGAGGACAGGCGGTGGTGTCGAGGGAGACGGAGCAGACCCGCCCCCGCACCGCCACCGCGGACCGCGTCGTCAAGTCCGTCTGCCCGTACTGCGCGGTGGGCTGCGGCCAGCAGGTGTACGTCAAGGACGAGCGGGTCGTCCAGATCGAGGGAGACCCGGACTCACCGATCAGCCGCGGCAGACTCTGCCCCAAGGGTTCCGCGACGCTCCAGCTCACCACCGGTCCGTCCCGCCGCCACCAGGTGCTGTACAGGAGCCCGTACGGCTCCGACTGGGAGCCGCTCGACCTGGAGACCGCGATGGACATGGTCGCGGACCGTGTCATCGAGACCCGGCGCAGGACCTGGCAGTGGGAGCACGAAGGGCTCCGCACCGCCCGCACCCTGGGCATCGCCAGTCTCGGGGGCGCCACCCTCGACAACGAGGAGAACTACCTCATCAAGAAGCTCTTCACCGGCCTCGGAGTGGTGCAGGTGGAGAACCAGGCGCGGGTCTGCCACAGCTCCACCGTGGCGGGCCTCGGCACGTCCTTCGGCCGAGGCGGGGCGACCACCTTCATGCAGGACCTCCAGCACTCGGACTGCATCGTCATCCAGGGGTCGAACTTCGCCGAGGCCCATCCGGTCGGCTTCCAGTGGGTGATGGAGGCCAAGGCGCGCGGGGCCCGGATCATCCATGTGGACCCGCGCTTCACCCGCACGAGCGCACTGGCCGACCTTTTCGTGCCCATCCGGGCCGGCAGCGACATCGCGTTCCTCGGCGGCATCATCAACCACGTGCTCAGCGAGGAGAAGGACTTCCGGGAGTACGTCCTCAACTACACCAACGCCGCCACCCTGGTCGGGGACGACTTCCGGGACACCGAGGATCTCGACGGTGTCTTCTCCGGTCTGGACGAGGAACGGGCCCACTACGACCCCCGCAGTTGGCAGTACCGGGACTCACAGGTCCAGGCGCCCTCCGGGGACGTGGACGAGCAGTACGCGGAGCGCGCCCGGAACGACGACGCGCACGCACGGGTCCACTCCGCCGCCGAGTCCGAGGCCCATGGGTCGGGAGGCGCGCAGGCCGGCGCACGGCCGCCGCGGGACGAGACGCTTCAGGACCCCCGGTGCGTCTACCAGGTCCTCAAGCGTCACTACGCGCGCTACACCCCCGAGATGGTCGAGGAGATCTGCGGGGTGAAGCGGGAGGTCTTCCTGGAGGTCTGCGACGCGCTGACCTCCAACTCCGGACGGGAACGGACCTCTTCCTTCGCGTACGCCGTCGGCTGGACCCAGCACACCACGGGCGCGCAGTGCATCCGTGCGGCGAGCGTGCTCCAGCTCCTGCTGGGCAACATCGGCCGGCCCGGCGGCGGCATCCAGGCGCTGCGCGGACACGCCTCGATCCAGGGTTCCAGCGACATCCCGACCCTCTTCAACCTGCTGCCGGGCTATCTCCCGATGCCGCACGCCCACGCCCATGAGGACCTCGACGCCTTCGTCCGGGCCAGCCGCACCGACAAGGGCTTCTGGGGCGACATGCGGGCCTACTTCGTGAGTCTGCTCAAGGCCTACTACGGCGACGCGGCGACGGCCGCGAACGACTTCTGCTTCGACCACCTGCCCCGCCTCACCGGCTCCCACGGCACCTACGAGACGGTGACGGCGCAGCTGGCGGGTGAGTGCAAGGGCTACTTCCTCATGGGCGAGAACCCGGCCGTGGGCTCGGCCAACACACGGCTGCAGCGGCTCGGTATGGCCCAGCTCGAATGGCTGGTCGTCCGCGACTTCTCGCTCATCGAGTCCGCGACCTGGTGGCAGGACGGCCCGGAGACCGAGACGGGGGAGATGACCCCCGAGGAGATCGGCACCGAGGTCTTCTTCTTCCCGGCGGCGGCGCACACGGAGAAGTCGGGCTCCTTCACCAACACCAACCGGTGGCTCCAGTGGCACCACAGCGCTGTCGAACCCGAGGGAGACGCACGCAGCGACCTCTGGTTCATGTACCACCTGGGCCGGCGCATCAAGGAGCGCCTCGCGGGCTCCACCGATCCGATGGACCGTGCCATCCAGGACCTGACCTGGGACTACCCCGTCGAAGGGCCGCTCGCCGAACCTGTCTCGGCCGCGGTCCTGTCCGAGATCAACGGCCACGGCCCGGACGGCGCGCCGCTCTCCGCCTACACCGAGCTGAGGGACGACGGCTCAACCAGGTGCGGCTGCTGGATCTACTGCGGGGTGTACGCGGACGGCGTCAACCAGGCCGCCCGCCGCAAGCCCCACACCGAGCAGGACTGGGTGGCGGCCGAATGGGCCTGGGCCTGGCCGGCCAACCGCCGCATCCTCTACAACCGGGCCTCGGCCGCCCCCGACGGCAGCCCGTGGAGCGACCGCAAGGCCTATGTCTGGTGGGACGAGGCTGAAGGCCGGTGGACCGGTCACGACGTCCCGGACTTCGTGCCGGACCGCGCCCCCGGCCACGTACCCGGGCCCGGCGCCAAGGGGCCCGACGCCCTTCGCGGGGACGACCCGTTCATCATGCAGGCCGACGGCAAGGGCTGGCTCTACGCCCCCGCCGGCCTCGAGGACGGCCCGCTTCCCACGCACTACGAACCGCAGGACTCGCCCTTCACCAACGCCCTGCACCCTTCGCACTCCCGCTCTCCGGTCAGGCAGCTCCACCCGCGCGAGGGCAACCGCTACCACCCGAGCGGCGACGAGCCGGGCGCGGACGTCTATCCCTACGTCGTCACCACCCACCGCCTCACCGAACACTTCACGGCAGGCGGAATGAGCCGTTGGTCCCCCTATCTGTCAGAGCTCCAGCCCGAGTTCTTCTGCGAGGTGTCACCGATGCTCGCCGCGGAGCGAGGGCTGGAGCACGGCGGCTGGGCCACGATCGTCACCGCGCGCAACGCCGTCGAGGCCCGCGTCATGGTGACCCGACGGATCACGCCGCTGACCGTCCGGGGCCGGACCGTGCACCAGATCGGTCTGCCCTTCCACTGGGGCCCCAACGGGATCGCCACCGGTGACGCGGCCAACGAACTGGTGGCCATCGCGCTCGACCCCAACGCCCTGATCCAGGAGGACAAGGCGCTCACCGCCGACATCAGGCCAGGACGCAGACCCAGGGGGCCGGCACTGCCCGAACTCGTCGCGGACTACCGCCGCCGGGCCGGGATCACGGAGACGACCGGAACGCAGGAGACGTCGTGAGGAACAGCCTCTTCAGCGGGCCCGAGCCCGACCCGGCAGGCGACGCCGGACACGAGAACGCCCCACCGCGCGTCGGGTTCTTCACCGACACGTCCGTCTGCATCGGCTGCAAGGCGTGCGAGGTCGCCTGCAAGGAGTGGAACGCCCTCCCCGAGGACGGGCTGTCACTGACCGGCATGTCGTACGACAACACCGGAGGCCTGGGCGCCTCGACCTGGCGGCACGTCGCCTTCATCGAACAGCCGGTGCCTGCCGGCCGTACCGAGCTGCCGCTGGTCGGACCCGACCCGGCGCGGCCCGCCGGGCAGGACGACGAAGGCGCCGGAGTGCGGTGGCTGATGTCATCGGACGTCTGCAAGCACTGCACTCACGCCGCGTGCCTGGACGTCTGCCCGACCGGATCGCTCTTCCGCACGGAGTTCGGCACCGTCGTCGTCCAGGAGGACATCTGCAACGGCTGCGGCTACTGCGTGCCCGCCTGCCCGTACGGAGTGATCGAACAGCGCCCCACCGACGGCCGGGCCTTCAAGTGCACCATGTGCTACGACCGCCTCGGCGCCGGGCAGGAACCCGCCTGCGCCAAGGCCTGTCCGACCGAGTCCATCCAGTTCGGCCCGCTCGACGAACTGCGGGAGCGCGCCGCGCTGCGGGTGGATCAGCTGCACGAGGCCGGAGTCACCGAGGCACGGCTGTACGGCCACGAGCCGGACAACGGGGTCGGAGGGGACGGCGCGTTCTTCCTGCTCATGGACGAGCCCGAGGTCTACGGCCTGCCCCCGGACCCCGTGGTCACCACCCGGGACCTGCCGGCCATGTGGCGTCACGCGGGGATCGCCGCGCTGTCGCTGGCCACGGGCGCCGCCCTGTCCTTCGCCCTGCCCGCACTCACCCGAAGGAGCGGCCGGACATGACCAGCAGCACCACCAGGAGGGAGGGCCGTCGTGAGGAGCCTGTCTCCTACTACGGCCGGCCCGTCATCAAGGCACCGTCGTGGTCCGCCCAGGACATCGCCGGGTACTTCTTCCTCGGCGGACTGGCGGGCGCAGGTTCCGTCGTCGCCGCCGGAGCGCACCTGACCGGCCGCGACACCACGGCCAAGGCGCTGAAGGTGTCCTCCCTCGCAGCCGTCAGCCTCTCCGCCGCCGCGCTCGTCCACGACCTCGGCCGCCCCTCGCGGTTCACCAACATGCTGCGCGTCTTCAAGCCGACCTCCCCGATGAGCATGGGCTCCTGGCTGCTCTCCGCCTACGGGCCGGCCGCCGGCGCCGCCGCCTTCACCGCCGTCACCGGCCGGCTGCCCAGGACCGGTGCGACGGCCACCGCGGCCGCCTCGGTGCTCGGCCCCGCGCTGGCGACGTACACCGCGGTCCTGGCCGCCGACACCGCCGTACCCGCCTGGCACGGCGCCCACCGTGAGCTCCCCTACCTCTTCGCGGCGTCGGCCACCGCGGCGGCCGCCGGAATGGCACTGGTCGCCGGGCCCGTCCACGAGAACGGCCCGGCGAGGTACGCCTCCGTACTCGCGGCCGTCGCCGACGGCACCGCGATCCACGCCATGGAGCGGCGCCTCGGCACGGTCGCGGTGACTTGCCGTGAGGGCCGTGCAGGGACGCTGCTGCGCGCGGCACGCGGCCTCACCGCGGCCGGAGGGGTGGCGGCTCTCCTCCTCGGGCACCGCAGCCGCCCCGTCGCCGCGGGCGCGGGCCTCGCGCTGCTGGCGGGATCGGTCTGCACACGCTTCGGGATCTTCGCGGCGGGGATCGCGTCCGCGGAGGACCCCGCCCACACGGTCGCTCCGCAGCGTGAGGCCGCCGAGCGGCGCGCACAGTGCTCCCAGTGAAAGGAATCCAGGGTGAACAACACGCCGGAACAGACGCAGCAACAGACGCAGCAACAGACGCAGGAACACCAGGAGAGCGGCGATGTCGTGGTGGCCGTGACCGGCTGTCCCAAGGAGGACGCGCGCACCGTGTTCGACGTGCTGCGCCTCTCGTTCGTCTCCGACCGTCCGGCGGGCGACGCACCCGAGGACGAGTCGAACACACGCCCCACCGTGTGGACGGCGACCGTCGATGTCTCCGCGATGAAGGCGGGCCCAGGACCGGCCCGGCTCTCCGTGCCGGTGATGGTCGAGGCGCAGGGCGGCTACTGGGCGGTCGACCGCCTCCGCAAGCACCTCGCGGACGCCTTCGCCGTCCGGCTCGTCGGTACGGCGGCGGGCGACCAGGAGCAGGAGATCCGGCTGCGCCTGGAGAGCCACCGGCCCGCGTGACGAGCACCCCCGAACCCGGAAGGTAACGCGTGCATGAACGCCACCCCAGGCACCGTCGACGCGGAAGCGGCCCAGGTGCCGACCCCCGAGGACTGTTCCACCTTCACGCTGTACGTCAACGGCACGGAGCGGACCCTGACGCTCGATCACCGCACCACCGTGCTGGACGCCCTGAGAGAGCATCTCGGGCTCACCGGCGCCAAGAAGGGCTGCGATCACGGCCAGTGCGGAGCCTGCACCGTGCTCGTGGACGGCCGACGCGCCAACAGCTGTCTTCTGCTTGCCGTCGCCCAGGAGGACGCGCACATCACCACGGTCGAAGGGCTGGCCGACGGCGAGCGGCTGCATCCGTTGCAGGAGGCTTTCGTCGAGCGGGACGCGCTCCAGTGCGGCTACTGCACCCCGGGGCAGATCTGCTCGGCGGCCGGGATGCTCGGTGAGGCCGATGACGGCTTCCCCTCCCACGTCACCCCTCCTGCGGCGCTCGCTGCCGGAGGGCCGGTCACCCTCGACGCGGACGAGATCCGCGAGCGGATGAGCGGCAACCTCTGCCGGTGCGGCGCCTACCCGCACATCGTCGACGCGATCAAGGACGTGGCCCCGTGAAACCCTTCGCCTATCGGCGTCCCGCCTCGGTGGCCGAGGCCGTCCGTGTCGGCGCCGCCCATCCAGGCGCGCGCTTCCTCGGCGGCGGCACCAACCTCGTGGACCTGATGAAGCTCGGCGTGGAGTCGCCCGGTCTGCTCGTCGACGTCAGCCGGCTGCCCCTGAGCCGGGTGTCCCGGACCGACGACGGCGGTCTCCGGATCGGCGCGACCGTGCGCAACAGCGACCTCGCCGCGCACCCCGACGTACGGAGCGACTACCCCGCCCTGTCGCAGGCGCTGCTGTCCGGTGCGTCCGGGCAGCTCCGCAACACCGCCACCACCGGCGGGAATCTGCTCCAGCGCACCCGCTGCCCGTACTTCCAGGATGTCTCCAAGCCGTGCAACAAACGCACGCCAGGATCGGGCTGCCCGGCCAGGGAGGGGACGCACCGCGACCTCGCGGTGCTGGGGCACTCGCAGGACTGCGTCGCCACCAACCCCTCCGACATGGCGGTCGCCCTCGCCGCCCTCGACGCCGCCGTCCTGCTGCGCGGGCCCGAGGGGGAGCGGACCGTGCCCGTCACCGACTTCCACCGGCTGCCCGGTGACAACCCGGACCAGGACACGGTGATCCGGCCCGGCGAGCTGATCACCGAAGTGGTGCTGCCGCCGCCCGTCGACGGCGCCTTCTCCCTGTACCGCAAGGCACGCGACCGTGCCTCGTACGCCTTCGCCCTGGTGTCCGTCGCCGCCGTGCTGAGCGTGCGTGACGGCCGTGTCGAGCGTGTCGCGCTCGCCTTCGGGGGGCTCGCGCACCGGCCGTGGCGTGCCCGGGTGGCCGAGGACGTGCTGCGCGGTGCCCCGGCGAACGAGGACACCTTCGAGCGAGGGGTGGGCGCCGAACTCGAAGCGGCCAGGCCCCTGCGTGACAACGCCTTCAAGGTGGACCTGGCCCGCCGGCTGGCCGTCGGAGCTCTGACCGAGCTCACCGGCCGGGCCGCACCTGCCTGAGCCGGACGCCGCCTGGCACTCCGAGAGCGCCCACCCGAAGCGCCCGCCACCGAACCCCCGATGAACGAGGTCTCCCTGTCATGAGCGACTCCCCCCGGGCGCTGGGCGCGCCCGTAGCCCGCCGTGAGGGCCGTGACAAGGTCACCGGCACCGCCCGATACGCCGCCGAGCACACCGCGCCCGATCTGCTGTACGGCTGGCCCGTCCCCGCCACCGTCGCGAGCGGGCGCGTCACCGCGGTCCGTACCGCCGACGCGCTCGCGGTGCCCGGTGTCCACACCGTCCTGACCCAGGACAACGCGCCACGGCTCCAGGAGCCCGACGACCCGATCCTCGCCGTGCTCCAGGACGACCGGGTGCCGCACCGGGGCTGGCCCGTCGCCCTCGTCCTGGCGGAGAGCCTCGAATCCGCGCGGGCCGGCGCCGAGGCCGTGTTCGTCGAGTACGCCACCACCGGGCACGACGTCGTCCTCACCGCGGGCCACCCGGGCCTCTACGTCCCCGAGACGGCGAACGGCGGCTACCCGGCCCTGCGTGAACGCGGTGACGCCCTGCGCGCGTTCGAGGCAGCCCCCGTACGGATCGACGCCGCCTACACCGTGCGGGCGCTGCACAACCACCCCATGGAACCGCACGCCTCCACCGCACGGTGGGCCGAAGGCCACCTGACCGTGCACGACTCCAGCCAGGGATCGACCGCCGTGCGCGACAGCCTCGCCACGGCCCTGGGGCTCGACCCCGACCACATCACCGTCATCTCCGAACACGTCGGCGGAGGCTTCGGCTCCAAGGGCACCCCACGCCCGCAGTCCGTCCTCGCCGCGATGGCCGCACGGCACACCGGCCGGCCGGTCCAACTCGCCCTGCCCCGCCGGGCCATGGCAGCGGTCGTCGGTCACCGCGCACCCACCCTGCACCGGGTCCGGCTGGGCGCCGACCGCGAGGGCGTGCTCTCCAGCGTCTCCCACGAGATCGCCACCCACACCTCGCGGATCAAGGAGTTCGTGGAGCAGGCCGCCGTACCCGCCCGCATCATGTACGCCTCGCCCCACAGCCGTACGGAACACCGGGTGGTGGCGCTCGACGTGCCCAGCCCGTCCTGGATGCGCGCACCGGGGGAGGCCCCCGGCATGTACGCGCTCGAGTCGGCCATGGACGAACTGGCCAACGCCCTCGGGATCGACCCGGTCGAGCTGAGACTGCGCAACGAACCGCAGACCGAACCCGACAGCGGGCGGCCGTTCAGCAGCCGCAACCTCGCGGCCTGTCTGAACGAGGGCGCCCGGCGCTTCGGCTGGTACGAACGTGACCCGCGGCCCGCCGCACACGAGGAGGGGCCCTGGCTGCTCGGCACGGGGGTCGCGTCGGCGACGTACCCCGTGATCGTCTCGAAGTCGGCGGCCTCGGCCGAGGCCGCGGCTGACGGCACCTACCGCATCGGGGTCAACGCCACCGACATCGGCACCGGCGCCCGCACGGTCATGGCGCAGATCGCCGCCTCCGTGCTGGACACGCCCCAGGAGAACGTGACGGTCGACATCGGCAACAGTGATCTGCCCGCCGGGTCGGTGGCCGGCGGCTCCTCCGGCACGGCCTCCTGGGGCTCGGCCGTGCACAAGGCGGCCACCGCCCTGATGCGCCGGCTCGCCGAGCACACCGGGCCGCTCCCGCCGGAGGGCATCACCGTCACCGCCGACACCGGGGAGGAGACGGGCCAGGAATCCCCGTACGCACGGCACGCGTTCGGCGCACACTTCGCCGAGGTGGCGGTCGACTCCCTCACCGGAGAGGTACGGGTGCGCAGACTGCTCGGCGTGTTCGCCGCCGGACGCATCCTCAACTCCCGCACGGCGCGCTCCCAGTTCATCGGCGGCATGGTCATGGGCCTCGGCATGGCCCTGACCGAGAGCAGCACCATGGACCCGGACTTCGGTGACTTCACCGAGAGCGACCTGGCCTCCTACCACGTGCCGTCCTGCGCGGACGTCCCCGACATCCAGGCGCACTGGATCGACGAGGACGACCCCCACCTCAACCCCATGGGGAGCAAGGGCATCGGCGAGATCGGCATCGTCGGAACCGCGGCCGCGATCGGGAACGCCGTACGGCACGCCACCGGCGCCCGGCTGCGCGAGCTCCCCCTCACCCCCGACAAACTGCTGCCCTACCTGCCCTGATGCCCCGCGCCCGGTCCCTCGGTTGCGCAACCGGCCCCCTCGGGTCACCCTGAGGAGTGACCCAGAAGTGACAACTGCTCACGCTTCGTGTTCGGGGGTCGTTGGTTCAAACGGGTTGAAGCACGTGGGCCTCGCGGTGAGGAGCCTCGACGATGACCGTTCCACTCGACCGGCACTATCTGGTCGAACTGCAGGTGTCCGCAGAGCGCATTTCCCAGCTGCGGCGCATAGTCGCCGCACACCTTCGTCACTGGAGCCTCGATCTGCACGTCCGGCCCGTGTGCCGGGCGGCGGAGGAACTCCTGACGAACGTCCAGCGACATGTCGGCGACGACAACCACTGTGTCGTCGAGCTCCGCTGGAGCGGCCGGCACCTGACGGTGTCCGTGGCCGACAACGATTCCCGGATGCCCCGGCTGCTCGACGGCGGTGGCGGCGGCCTCAGCCGTGTCATGGCCCTGAGCGACAGCTGGGGTACCTGCCGGACCACCGACGGCAAGGTCGTGTGGTTCACGCGCTACGCGGAGGCGCCGAGCACCACGGGACTGCGGCCGCGTTCGCCGCTCCCCGGCGGGCGCACCTTCCTCAGCGGCCCGGTGCCCGAGAGCGGCCCGGTCCCCGAGAGCGGCTCGGTACCCGAACTCGTGTGACGCGCAGCCCGGTGCCGGCCCGGCCGGCGCGGACCCGCGTGCCTGGGGCACGCATGATCCGCGCCGGCCGGGTACGTGTGCGTGAGGGTCGCGTTGCGAGCCGCTGCGCGGCGCGGCACGGTCGAAGAACAACGCAAGGAGGCACTGCCATGCCCATCGCGACGGTCAATCCCGCGAACGGCGAGACGCTCAGGACATTCGACGCGCTGGACGAGCGGGAGACCGAGCGCAGGCTCGCCGCCGCACACCGCGCGTTCCGCGACTACCGCACCACGGACCTCTCCGAACGCGCCCGCCTGCTGAACCGCGCCGCCGACCTGCTCGACGATGACCAGCAGGACATCGCCCGCACCATGACCATCGAGATGGGCAAGCCCGTCAAGGCAGCCAGGGCCGAGGCGGCCAAGTGCGCCAAGGCGATGCGCTGGTACGCGGCCAACGCCGGACGGCTGCTCGCCGACGAGCACCCCGACGACACCGACGTCAAGGACTCGGGCGCCACCGCTGCCCGGGTCCACTACCGGCCGCTGGGCGTCGTGCTCGCCGTGATGCCGTGGAACTTCCCGCTCTGGCAGGTCATGCGCTTCGCCGCACCCGCCCTCATGGCGGGCAACACCGGTCTGCTCAAGCACGCGTCGAATGTGCCGCAGACCGCCCTGTACATCGAGGACCTGTTCAGCAGGGCCGGGTTCCCCGCCGGCTGCTTCCAGACACTCCTCGTCGGCTCGGGCGCCGTCGAGGCGATCCTGCGCGACCCGAGGGTCGCCGCGGCGACCCTCACCGGCAGTGAGCCGGCCGGCCGCGCGGTCGCCTCCGTCGCGGGTGACGAGATCAAGAAGACCGTGCTGGAACTCGGCGGCAGCGACCCCTTCATCGTCCTGCCCTCGGCCGACGTCGAGAAGGCCGCGGATACCGCGGTGACCGCCCGGGTCCAGAACAACGGCCAGTCCTGCATCGCCGCCAAGCGCTTCATCGTCCACGCGGACGTCCACGACGCCTTCACCGAGCGCTTCACCGCCGGGATGCGCGCCCTGACCGTCGGCGACCCGCTGGAGGAGTCCACCGACGTGGGTCCGCTCTCCAGCGAACAGGGCCGCGCCGACCTGGAGGAGCTCGTCGATGACGCCTTGGCCAAGGGCGCCACGGTGCTCTGCGGGGGAGGCAGGCCCGAGGGCCTGGACCGCGGCTGGTTCCACGAGCCCACCGTGCTCACCGGGATCACCCCGGACATGCGCATCCACCGTGAGGAGACCTTCGGACCGGTGGCGACGCTCTACCGGGCGGCGGACCTGGAGGAGGCCCTGGAGCTCGCCAACGACACCCCCTTCGGGCTGAGTTCCAACGTCTGGACGCGCGATCGGAGCGAGATGGACCGGTGCGTCCGCGACCTGGAGGCCGGCGGTGTCTTCTTCAACGGCATGACGGCCTCCCACCCCGCGCTGCCCTTCGGCGGGGTGAAGCGCTCCGGCTACGGGCGCGAGCTGGCGGGACACGGCATCCGTGAGTTCTGCAACGCCACCACCGTCTGGTACGGCCCCGGAGGCGCCTCGTGAACGACGTACGGACACCGTCACCGTCCGGGGCCGAGGCCCTGTCGGACACCGAGGCCGCCGCACTCGACGCGCACTGGCGCGCCGCCAACTACCTCGCGGTCGGCCAGATCTATCTGATGGCCAACCCCCTCCTGGAGGAGCCACTGGCCCCCGAGCACATCAAGCCGCGGCTCCTCGGCCACTGGGGCACCTCACCCGGGCTGAACCTCGTCCACACCCATCTCAACCGGGTGATCAAGGCACGCGACAAGCCCGCCCTCTGCGTCTGGGGCCCCGGCCACGGAGGCCCGGCCGTCCTCGCCAACTCCTGGCTGGAGGGCAGCTACTCCGAGACGTATCCCGACGTCAGCCGCGACCGCGCAGGAATGGGAGCCCTGTTCAAGCAGTTCTCCTTCCCCGGCGGTGTGCCCAGCCATGTCGCACCCGAGACCCCCGGCTCCATCCACGAGGGCGGCGAGCTGGGATACGCCCTCACCCACGCCTACGGCGCCGCCTTCGACCACCCGGAACTGCTGGTGGCCTGCGTCGTCGGGGACGGAGAGGCGGAGACCGGGCCACTGGCCGCGTCCTGGCACTCGAACAAGTTCCTCGACCCCGTGCACGACGGGGCCGTCCTGCCGATCCTCCACCTCAACGGATACAAGATCGCGAACCCGACGGTCCTCGCCCGGCTGCCGAAGGACGAACTCGACGCGCTGCTGCACGGTTACGGCCACGACCCCCTCCACGTCGAAGGGGACGAGCCCGCAGCCGTCCACCGTGCGCTGGCCGCCGCCATGGACCTCGCCGTGGACCGCATCGAGGAGTACCAGCGCGCCGCCCGCGCCGGGAGCACGTCCGCACGGCCCCGCTGGCCGATGATCGTGCTGCGCACCCCCAAGGGCTGGACAGGGCCGAGGGACGTGGACGGACTTCCCGTCGAGAACACCTGGCGCGCCCACCAGGTCCCGCTGCCCGAGGTCCGCGAGAACCCCGGCCATCTGCGCCAGCTCGAGGAGTGGATGCGCTCCTACCGGCCCGATGAACTCTTCGACTCCGAGGGCCGGCCCACCGCCCAGGTCCTCGACTGCGTCCCCGAGGCTCCCGCCCGGCTCGGATCGACGCCGTACGCCAACGGCGGACTGCTCCTGCGCGATCTGCCGCTGCCCCACCTGGAGGACCACGCCGTCCGGGTCGACAAGCCCGGGACGGTCCTGCACGAGCCCACCCGGATCCTGGGCGGACTGCTCGAAGACGTCATGGCGGCCACGGCCGACCGCAGGAACTTCCGCGTGGTGGGCCCCGACGAGACCGAGTCCAACCGTCTGGGCGCGCTCTACGAAGCCACCGGCAAGGCATGGCAGGCCGAGATCCTCCCCGTCGACGAGCATCTGGCCCGCGACGGCCGGGTGATGGAAGTGCTCTCCGAACACCTCTGCCAGGGCTGGCTGGAGGGATACCTCCTCACCGGGCGGCACGGCCTGTTCTCCTCGTACGAGGCCTTCGCCCATATCGTCGACTCGATGGTCAACCAGCACATCAAGTGGTTGCGCACCTCGCGCCGGCTGCACTGGCGTGCCCCCATCGCCTCCCTGAACTACCTGCTGACCTCGCACGTCTGGCGGCAGGACCACAACGGCTTCTCGCACCAGGACCCCGGCTTCGTCGACCACATCCTCAACAAGAGCCCCGAGGTCGTCCGGGTCTATCTGCCGCCGGACGCCAACACGCTGCTGTCCACCGCCGACCATGTGCTGCGCAGCCACGACTACGTCAATGTGATCGTCGCGGGCAAGCAGCCCGGCTTCGACTGGCTCACCCTCGACCAGGCCCGCGCGCACTGCGCACGCGGGGCCGGTGCCTGGGAGTGGGCCGGTACGGAGGACGGCAGCCGCGAGCCCGACGTGGTGCTGGCCTGCGCCGGCGACGTACCCACCCTGGAGACGATGGCGGCGGCCGGACTGCTGCGGCAGCACCTCCCCGAGCTGGCGGTACGCGTGGTCAACGTGGTCGACATGACCCGGCTGCTGCCGCACGAGGAGCACCCGCACGGGATGCCCGACGCGGAGTACGACTCCCTCTTCACCCGGGACAAGCCGGTGATCTTCGCCTATCACGGCTACCCCTGGCTGGTGCACCGCCTCGCGTACCGGCGTGCCGGACACGCGCATCTGCATGTCCGCGGCTACAAGGAGGAGGGGACCACCACGACGCCGTTCGACATGGTGGTCCGCAACGACCTGGACCGCTACCGGCTGGTCATGGACGTGGTCGACCGGGTGCCGGGTCTCGGGGTGCGTGCCGTCGCCGTACGGCAGGCGATGGCGGACGTACGCACCCGCCACCACGACTGGATCCGGGAACACGGAACGGATCTGCCCGAGGTGGCCGACTGGACCTGGGAGGGCTGAACTGCCGGGCGGCGTACGGAGGCCGGCCCGCGCTTTCCGCGCGGGCCGGCCTCAACAGGGGAGGGGCGCCCCGGTTCGTCGGAAGCGCTCGTCAGAAGCGCAGGACCGCCGCGAGCCGGCCGTGGTCGGCGAGGGAGTCGTCGGCGACGAAGGCCACCTCGCCGCCGTTGTCCAGAACAGTCTCGATGAGCTCGTCCACGATGTCCTCGCGGATCCCGCCGTCGCCCGGCGCGACGTCCGCCGGGTCCACGGGCTGCAGATGGTTGTCGGTGACCCTGACAGTCCGCTGGAAGTGCTCCTCGACCGCGACGAAGGCCACGCGGCCCTCCCTGGCGGCCGTCCAGACCTCGTCGAGGCCGCTCGTGAAGGACTTGGCTCCCCGGGCGGTGTCGAGCCTGTTCCGGACAGCGCTGTCTGTCTGCACGTGCCAGTCGTCCAGCGCGGCCTTCAGCTCATCGGCCAGCTCGGGCGCGGTGGTCTCCGCGGTCGTTCCCTTCGGGACCTTGCAGGCGGCGGACTTGGCGCTCTCCCCGACGTCCTCGAGCAGGGCGAGCGCCTGAGGCAGTCCGACCAGGAACAGTGGCCTGGGGTCCGCGGCCAGTACGGCGCGCAGCTTGCCGTCGACGGTGCGGAAGAAGCTGCGGGTGTCCTCGTTGGAGTAGATGCTCGGAGCGCCGCCGCTCCTGGCCTGGCGCTCCGGGTCGAAGTTCTCGTGCGGAGGGCTCAGCGGGAATCCGTGCCGTTCCTCCGCGCGCAGCACCTCGTTCGTGCCCGACCAGAGGGCCGCGTGTTCGGCGGAAACGCTGAGCACCCAGAAGAGCTGCGCTCCGGCCTTCGCCGCGACGAGGTTGCGGGTCAGGTAGCTGTCGCTCAGCACCACTCGTTCGGGTGCGGTGCGCGGCAGCTGCCAGATCTGGTACTCGTCGGCTCCGGCGAAGATGACGAGGGACTCCAGTGCGCGGCGCTGGTCCACCTCGGCCACCGCGCGGTCGAGTTGCGCCTTCACCGCGGCCCTGGCCTCGTGGGTGACCCGGGGGTCGGCGTCCAGCCGGTTGCCGGCCTCGGCCACGAGGTTGCGCAGGCGTACGGCGTCCTGGGCGTTGTCCGGCGCGCGTCGGTGGGTCGGCATCGTCAGCGACAGAGCCGGATAGGGCCTGGTCGCGCGGAGTTCCTGCAGCAGGCCGGGCGTCAGGGCGTCCGTATCCATCGTTCCCTCCCGGAGGGTTCGGGGTCCGCGGTGCTCAGGGCCGCTCCCAGGTGCGGAGCGGTCATTCAACGAGTCAATTCATACCGTTTGATTTTAGTATGGGCGAATTGTTCCTTTGTTCTTCCGGAGGTGGATGCGAGGTGAGCGCGTCCGAGGCCGTGACGGACGCGCTGCGCGAGCTCCACGGGTGCTTCGCCGGCGTACGTGAGGGGCGGCGCGCCGACTACATCCCGGAGTTGACCAGGTCCGATCCCGACGACTTCGGGCTCGCCCTGGTCAGCATGGACGGGCACTCCTACAGTGCGGGCGCGGCGGATGTCCCCTTCACGCTCCAGTCGGTGTCCAAACCCTTCGTCTACGCACTCGCGCTCGGGGCGCTGGGACTCGACGAGGTGGGCCGCTGGGTGGGTGCCGAACCGAGCGGAGAGGCGTTCAACGCCATCAGCCTGGAGCCCGGCACGGGACGGCCGGCCAACGCGATGGTCAACGCCGGCGCCATCGTCACCACCGCGCTGGTCCCCGACAGCCGTGAGAAACCCGCCTTCCATCGCATCCTGACCTGCCTGAGCCGGTTCGCCGGACGGAGGCTGGACGTCGACGAGGACGTGTACGGATCCGAGGCCTCGACCGGGGACCGCAACCGGGCCCTCGCCTATCTGATCCGCAGCACCGGCACCCTGCCCGTCGATCCGGTGGCCGCGGTCGACACCTACTTCCGGCAGTGCGCGGTGCGGGTCGACGCCACCGACCTCGCCGTGATGGCCGCGACCCTGGCGCACGGCGGGCTCAACCCGGTCACCGGGGAGCGGGTGGTCTCACCCGAGGTCGCGGCGCAGGTCCTGGCGGTCATGGCGACCTGTGGAATGTACGACGCATCGGGCGACTGGCTGCTGAGGGTCGGGCTGCCCGCCAAGAGCGGTGTGTCCGGCGGGCTGATCGCGGCCGGCCCCGCCCGCTTCGGGCTTGCCGCCTACAGCCCGCCGCTGGACGCGGCCGGCACGTCGGTACGCGGCCACGCCGCGCTCGGCGCGCTCTCGGAACGCCTCGGGCTGCACCTCATGAGGAACCCCGCGCTGCCCGGCTCCACCGTCACCCTGGTCACCACCGCCGATGTGCTGCCGTCGGCGCCGTCCGGCCCGCGTGAGCGTGCGCTGCGTGAGCGCGTGGGTGTCGTCGCGGCGCAGGGGGCGCTCGACTTCACCGCCGCCGAGCGTGTGCTGTACGCGCTGGACGAGTCGGGGCCTGGGCAGGCCGGTTCGGTGGTGCTCGATCTGCGCGAGGTGACCGGCGCCGACTCCCTCGCCCTCGAACTGCTGCACGCGGGCCTGTCCCGGCTCGCCAGGGAGGGCCGGAGCGCGGCCGTCGTCGATCCGGACGACCGGCTGGGCCCGCCGGACCTGGTCAGGGAGCGGACCGGCCAGGACCTGCCGCGCTTCGACTCCCGCGAGGAGGCGGCCGAGCACTGCGTGCGGGCCCTGGCCGGGCCGGGCTGAACCGCTACCGGCCGGTCACCGGAAGGCCGGTCACCAGATCTCGTCGACCCACTCGGGGTGGTCGATGAACGGGTTCCTGTTGTGCTGGAACTGGTCGAATATGACCTCGTTCCGGTTCTTCTCGAAGCTGTCCGGCGGGTCCTGCTGGCTCCACTCCTTCAGCACGGAGAGCCGCCCGATGTTCGGGGCCGAGCCGTTGCTCACACTGTCGTTCGGCTCCAGGTCGGCGAAGGAGTCGTCGCCCTCGTAGCGCACCGCCATGTAGAGGATCATCCGGGCGACATCGCCCTTGACCGCGTCGCGCGGCTCGAAGGAGTCGCTGTCGGTGTAGTTGCCCGGCGCCCCCGAGACCGCGCTGCCGCCGTTGTCGAAGTCCTTGTTGCCGCGGACGGAGTTGACCTGCACGTCCTCCGGGCGCAGATGGTGGATGTCGGTGCCGGGCCCGGTCGAGGTGCCGAAGTCGCCGTGGGACTTGGCCCAGACGTGCTCCCGGTTCCAGTCGCCCGTGTTGCCCCCGTTCTCGCTCTTGGCCTGGGAGCGGCCGGTGTAGAGGAGGATCACGTTCGAGGAGTTGACCGGGTCCTCGTCGGTCTCCTTGAGCGCGTCCCAGACCTGGCTGTAGGTGAGCGTGGTCTGCTCACTGATGATCGAGTGGAGCGAGCTCTTGAGTGCGGCGCCCGTCTTGCCGAGGGCGTCCTGGTAGTAGGTGTCGTCGAGTGCGACGGCCTGGGGCGACCGGTCGGCGGACGCGGACGCGGCTGCGGGTGTGGCGGCGGGCGCGGCGGCCGCGACGCCCGTAAGGACGACGATCGAGGCGGCTGTCGCGAGTAGTGGACGCGCGTAGAAACGGCGACGGCTGGACATGTGGGGTGTCCTCTCCGGGGCGGTGGAACGGCGGCGTGTCGGCCGGACGTTGACTGCTCGGTCGGGAGCCTTCCACACGCACGGTGCCCGTCGTGTGAACGTTGCGTAGTCTTCATGTGCAGGTCAAGTAACAGCTCTTCCGTGCCTGCTTCCGCGCCCGTTTCCGGGACCGTCCTGGCATCGGATGCGCCGAGGTCCCACGAGGGCGAGAATGACGGCAAGGACGAGGAGGCGGTATGAGCGAAGAGTCCGAATCCGTATCCGTATCCGTGCCGGAATCCGTGCCGGAAGTACGAGGGGTGACCCCTGACCGCCTGCTGCACACGGGAGGTGGTGATCAGCCCACCGCGGAGGACCTGGTGCTCGCCTCCGGGCGGGATCTGACCCCGGAGAGCCTGGAGTGGGCCCGGCGCAGGCTGTCCGAGGAAGGCCGCTCCGCGATGGACAAGCGGCTCCCGTAGGACCCGCGGGGCCCCCGGGGGCGGGGAGCGTGCGGAGCACTGCCCGCCCCTCGGCTAGCCTGAACGCCATATGAACCGTTTGACGACGTCACAGGGCGCATACGCTCTCGCCCGCTTTCCCGAGAACCCGCGCGATCCGTTCCGTGCGTGGGATGCCGCCGACGAGTACCTGCTGCGGCGGCTGGAGGGGTCGGAAGGGAGCGACCCCGTCCACCCGGCCGGCACCGTGGTCGTGGTGGGTGACCGCTGGGGCGCCCTGGCCACCGTGCTGGCCGCACACCGGCCCGTGCAGATCACCGATTCGTACCTCTCCCGGCGGGCCACCGAGGCGAACCTGGCGCGCAACGGCGCGGCCCCGGACGCGGTGCGTCTGCTCTCGGTGCGCGACACCCCGCCGGACCGGATCGACCTGCTCCTCGTGCGGGTCCCCAAGAGCCTCGCGCTCCTGGAGGAGCAGCTCCACAGGCTCGCCCCGGCCGTGCACGCGGGAACCGTCGTCATCGGTACGGGCATGGTGAAGGAGATCCACACCTCCACGCTCAAGCTGTTCGAGCGGATCATCGGCCCCACCCGCACGTCCCTCGCCGTGAAGAAGGCGCGGCTCATCCTCTGCACCCCGGACCCGGCCCTGCCCAGGGCCCCCAGCCCCTGGCCCCACCGCTACGAACTCCCCGACGACGTGGGCGCGGTCTCCGGCCGTACGGTCACCAATCACGCCGGGATCTTCTGCGCCGAGCGCCTGGACATCGGCACCCGCTTCTTCCTGAAGCACCTTCCGCGGCGCAGCGGGCCCGACCGCGTCGTCGACCTGGGCTGCGGAAACGGCGTTGTGGGAATGTCAGCGGCCCTCGCCAACCCCGAGGCCACGGTCACCTTCGTCGACGAGTCGTACCAGGCGGTCGCCTCCGCCGAGGCGACCTTCCGCGACAGCGCCCCGGCCGATGCCGAGGCCGACTTCGTGGTCGGCGACGGGACGGCGGACATGCCCCCGTCGAGCGTGGACCTCGTCCTGTGCAACCCGCCGTTCCACTCGCACCAGGCGGTCACCGACGCCACGGCCCGGAACATGTTCCACGGAGCGCGTTCCGCCCTGCGCCAGGGCGGGGAACTCTGGGTCGTGGGCAACCGGCATCTCGGCTACCACACCCAGCTGCGCCGGATCTTCGGCAACTGCGTCACCGTCGCCGGTGACCCGAAGTTCGTCGTCCTGCGGGCCGTCAAGCGCTGACCCGCGTCAGGAGAGGTCGTCCCGGCCGAGCCAGGACGGCACCTCCGGCACCTGCGCGTCCCAGGCGGGCGGGGGACCGGGCTTCGACCGTACCGGCTCCGGCGCTGCGGGCCCGTCCCGTACCTCCGCCTCGGCCGCTTCCTCCGCGGGCTCGGGAACAGCGCTGTCGTACAGCTGCTCGGCCACCGAGAACCTGCAGTGGAAGGGCTGCCAGACGCCTTCGACGACCAGCAGGAATCCGTCGGCCTCCCGGTACAGCTTCCGGCCCTTCGGGTTGGCGGGATGGACCGGCTCGAAACGCTCCGCGCGGATCCGGAGCGCTGCGAGCGCCTCCTCGCGCGTCCCCTCCACATGGTCCATCACGCCGATCGACCACATCCGCCTGTTCCGGCCGTAGCCGAGGTTCTGCTCCACCACCAGTCCCCACCTGGACACAGCCCCCACCCCTCCCGGATCGTGCGCGGTTGAGGTATGCAGGTAACCGCGCCGGCGGTCATCCTACGAGTCGATCTCTCCGGTCCCCGCCGGCGAAGGGAAGGCAGAGCCGATGAACGATCCGGACCCCGGGCTGTTCGGCCCCCGCTCCGTCACCTGGCAGATGCACGGGGACCCCATGATGTGGGTGGCCGGTGTACGGGCCCTCTATCTCCAGGCGCTCCACCCCCGGGCCGTGCGCGGCGTCATGCAGAACTCCGACTTCCGCAAGGACGCCTGGGGCCGTCTCATGCGCACCGCCGGCTTCGTCGGCACGCTCACCTATGGCACCACGCGGGCCGCCGAGGAGTACGGGGCGCGCGTCCGCAGGATCCACCGGCTGCTCCGGGCCACCGACCCGGAGACCGGCGAGGTCTACGGCATCGACGAACCGGCGCTGCTGCTCTGGGTGCACTGCGCCGAGGTCGACTCCTACCTCCAGGTCGAACGCCGCTCCGGCTGCCCGATCACCGATGCCCAGGCCGACCGCTACATCGACGAACAGCGGGAGGCCGCCCGCCTCGTGGGCCTCGACCCCTCGGACGTCCCCGGCACGACAGCGGCCCTCGCCGCCTACTTCGAGCAGGTCCGGCCCCTGCTCGCCGCGGGCCCCGAGGCCGCGGACGTCGACGACTTCCTGCGTGAACCGCCGGTCCCCGCCCTCCTGACCCCTGCGCGCGACCTGCTCTGGCGGCGCGTGGCCACACTCGCCTACGACTCCCTGCCGGCCTACGCCCACGAGCTGTACGGCAGAGCGGCACCGCCACCGGCAAGCGTCGACCTCCGTCTGCGCATCACGGGAACCGCCCTGCGCGCGATCCCCGCCCGCCTGCGCAGACGCCTGCCGCCCGGGCACATTGTGAAGGCGATGGCACGACTCGGGCCCGCGAGCCGACCCACCCCGTACAAACTCCGCAGACAGGCAGCCATACTGGACGGGCCTGGGAGGGCGCAGCGGTAGTGGCAGCGAAACAAACGGGGGCGACAACAGGCGATGGCGGACACCAGGCTGATCCAGAGCCGGTACCGGCTGCTCGATCTGATCGGGCGCGGCGGCATGGGCGAGGTGTGGCGTGCGCGCGACGAATCGCTGGGCCGGCAGGTCGCCGTCAAGTGCCTGAAGCCGATGGGGCCCCAGCACGACCAGGCCTTCATCCGCGTACTCCGCGAGCGCTTCCGCCGGGAGGCGCGGGTGGCCGCCGGGCTCCAGCACCGCGGGGTCACCGTCGTCCATGACTTCGGCGAGTCGGACGGCGTCCTCTACCTCGTCATGGAGCTCCTGGAGGGACGCAACCTCAGCCAGCTCCTGGAGGAGAACAAGCAGCGCCCGCTGCCCGTGGCCGATGTCGTCGACATCGCGGAGCAGGTGGCCGACGCCCTCGGCTACACCCACCGGCAGGGCATCGTGC
The DNA here is from genome assembly GCF_045162755.1 of Streptomyces sp. NBC_01012. Taxonomy (NCBI): domain Bacteria; kingdom Bacillati; phylum Actinomycetota; class Actinomycetes; order Kitasatosporales; family Streptomycetaceae; genus Streptomyces; species Streptomyces sp. NBC_01012. The sequence continues at coordinate 7,526,794 of NZ_CP108688.1, forward strand.
ACCGCGACCTCAAGCCGGCGAACATCATGCGGCTCGACGACGGAGCCGTGAAGATCTGTGACTTCGGCATAGCCAGGCTCGGCCGCGAGATCGGCCTCACCTCCCGGCTCACCGGTACCGGCGTGGCCATGGGCACCCCGCACTACATGTCGCCCGAGCAGATCAGCGGCGGTGAGGTCGACCACCGTAGCGACCTCTACTCCCTGGGCTGTGTGCTGTACGAAATCGCCACGGGCGTACCGCCGTTCGACATGGACGACTCCTGGGCCGTGCTCGTCGGACACCGCGACACCGCTCCCGAGCCGCCACGCAGCCACCGCGCCGAACTCCCCGGGTTCCTCGACAGGGTCGTCCTGGACCTGCTGGCCAAGACACCGGCCGAGCGGCCGGCCGACGCTCGTGACCTGCGGCAGCGCATCTCGCTCGGGCGCACGGGCGAGCAGCCGGGCACCATGGGGGTCCCGCTCGCCCCGCCCGTCCTGGTCCGGTACCCCGGTGCCCCCGCTCCCCAACTGCCCTCCTGGACGCGCGACATGACCACCGGGCACAAGGCGATCGGCACGACGCCCCCCGAGCCCTCCGCCGCCGACCACGCCGCCGCGCTGACGGGGGCCTGGACCACCGGCTCAGGACCCCTCCCCGTCGGCGCGTCGCCGTCGGGAGCCGACCGCCCCACCCCGTCACCCGAACTGCTCGCCACCCTGGCCGGCCGGCACAGCGCCGGGCTCAACCTGGGGCGCCTGGGGCACTGGGGGGAGGCGGGCGACGTCCACCGCAAGGTCGCAGCCGAACGCGAACAGGCCCTGGGGCCCGACCACCCCGACACCCTCGCCAGCAGGTACGAGATCGGCTTCACCCTCAGCCGCACCGGGCGGGCGGAGGACGCGCTGCGGGAATTCGGCCGGGTCGCCGACGGCCGCGAACGCACCCTGGGCCCCGACCACCCGGAGACCCTCGCGGCACGGCAGGAGAGCGCGTACGTACTCGGCCAGCTCGGCCGTCACTTCGAGGCCCACCAGATCTACGCCGCGGTCCTCGCCTCGCGCGAGCGCTCCATGGGGCCCGACCACCCCGACACCCTGCGCTGCCGTCACAACCTCGCCTTCAACCTCAGCAGACTGGGCCGCCTCGACGCCTCGCACCGCATGGCACGCGAGGTGGCCGACGCCCGCGGCAGGCTGCTCGGCGCCACACACCCGGACACCCTGGTCACGCTCTACGAAGTGGCGTACACGCTGGGCCGTCTCGACCGCTGGACCGAGGCACTCAAGACCTACCGCGAGGTCGCCGACGGCCGTGCCGCCACCCTCGGCGCCGACCACCCCGACACCCTGTCCGCGCGCTACGAGGTGGGCATCAGCCTCGGCAGACTCGGCCGGAGCGCCGAGGCCCTGGAGCTCTACCGCGCCCTGGTCGACGACCGCACCAGGGTCGGCGGTCCCACCGACCCCGAGACGCTGCGCGCCCGGCACGGCCTCGGCGTCAACCTGGGGCGGATGGCGCGCTGGGAGGAGGCGCTCGACGAGTCACGCGAGGTCTGCGCGATCCGGGAGCGCACCCTGGGACCCGACCACGCCGACACACTCATCAGCCGCCGCGAGGTGGCCGTCGGCCTCGGCTGGCTCGGCCGCTGGGCCGAGGCGCTCTCCGACTACCGCAGGGTCGCAGAGATCCGCGAACGGGTGCTGGGCGCCGACCACCCCGACACCCTCGCGAGCCGCAACGACGAGGCGCACTGTCTGGAGCAGCTCGGGCGCGGTCCCGAGGCCGCCGACCTCTACCGGCGGGTCGCCGACCTGCGAGGGCAGCACGGAGCGCCGCCGAACTGACCGTCAGGCCAGGCCGGCCCGCACGCGGTGGAGGTCGCGCAGCAGCGCGATCTCGGCCCCGTGGTGCAGCGGCTCCTGGCAGCTCCTGGTTGACCCACCACACGACGTCCAGGAACGGATCCTCCGGGTCGCTGCCGGGGCGCGGGACGACGCGGTGCGCGGCAGCACCTTGCCACAGCCGGCCGCCCCGGGCCGGCAGGTGCCCGCCACAGGGTCGCCGCCCTGTCCGGAGACCGTCATCCCGTGTTACGAAGGGGCATGGCCGCAGACGAGATGCCCTCACCCGGCACCCCCGCGCGCGCCGCCTACGACGCGGTGATCGTCGGCGGTGGGCACAACGGTCTGGTCGCCGCCGCCTACCTCGCCCGCGCGGGGCAGTCGGTGCTCGTCCTGGAACGCCTCGAAGGCACCGGGGGAGCCGCCGTGTCGACGCGCCCCTTCGAAGGGATCGACGCCCGGCTCTCGCGCTACTCCTACCTCGTCTCGCTCCTGCCGCGGAAGATCGTCCGCGAGCTCGGCCTCGACTTCGCCGTACGCAAGCGCACCGTGTCCTCGTACACCCCCGTGGTGCGCGGCGGCCGGCCCACCGGGCTGCTCGTCGGCGGTGACGGCACCCGGGAGTCGTTCGCCGCACTCACAGGCGACGGACGTGAGTACGAGGCCTGGCAGCGCTTCTACGGGATGACGGGCCGGGTCGCCGAGCGGGTCTTCCCGACGCTCACCGAACCCCTGCCGGCCCGTGCGGACCTGCGGGCGCGCGTGGGCGACGCCGACGCCTGGCGCATGCTGTTCGAAGAGCCCATCGGCGTCGCCGTCGAGGAGAACTTCGCGGACGACCTCGTACGCGGCATCGTCCTCACCGACGCGCTGATCGGCACCTTCGCCGACACGCACGACCCGTCACTGCTCCAGAACCGCTGCTTCCTATACCACGTGATCGGCAATTCCACGGGGGACTGGGACGTCCCGGTCGGCGGCATGGGCGCGCTCACCGACGCCCTGGCCGGGGCGGCGCGCGCGGCGGGCGCCGAGATCCGTGTACGGCATGAGGCGACCCGTATCGACACCGACGGCACCCACGCCGATGTGACTGTCCGTTCACCCGACGGGGAGCACGTCGTCGGCGCGCGCCGCGTCCTGGTCAACGCCTCGCCCCAGGCGCTCGCCATGCTCCTCGGCGATGAGCCGCCCGCACCGGCCGAGGGAGCCCAGCTGAAGGTGAACATGCTGCTCACCCGGCTGCCGAGACTGCGTGACCACGGTGTCGATCCGCGCCGCGCGTTCGCGGGCACCTTCCACATCGCCGAGGGATACGAGCAACTGGCGACCGCGCACCGCGAGGCGGCGGCCGGACGCCTGCCAGGTGCCCCGCCGTCCGAGATCTACTGCCACTCGCTGACCGACCCGTCGATCCTCGGCCCCGGGCTCCGGGCGCGTGGCTACCAGACCCTCACGCTGTTCGGCCTGCACACCCCCGCCCGGCTGTTCACGGCGGACAACGACGCGACACGTACGGCGCTGCTCGCGGCCACCCTCGCGGAGCTCGACGCCCATCTGGAGGAGCCGCTCGCCGACTGTCTGGCCGTCGACTCCGACGGCAGGCCGTGCATCGAGGCGAAGACACCCCTGGACCTGGAGCGGGACCTGAGGCTCCCGGGCGGCCACATCTTCCACCGGGACCTCGCCTTCCCGTACGCCACGCAGGACACGGGCCGTTGGGGCGTCGAGACCGCCCATGCCAACGTCCTGCTGTGCGGGGCGGGCGCGGTGCGCGGCGGAGGGGTCAGCGGGGTGCCGGGCCACAACGCGGCCATGGCGGCGCTCGGCCGCTGACCGGCGCTGACCCGGCAGCGCTCCGCCCGGTCCGGTCCGGTGCGGGGGACGCGGTGGGCGGAGCGCCTCGGGTAAGGGCGGCGAGTGCGGGCTCGTCACGCCCGTCCCGTCCGGCCGGACGGGACGGAGGTGGTTGCGGGCCACCTCGCGGCCCGTGCGGGCCGGAGGCCCTCCCGGCCGGCCGGGAGGGGGTGCGGACCGGTCAGGAGCCGGTGCAGGCGCCTACGACAGGGGCCGATGTGCTGCCGTGCGTCGCGACGGTGAAGCCGAAGGTCGTCGAGGCTCCGGCCGCAAGGGTGCCGTTCCAGGCGGGTTTGACCGTCACCACGTCGCCCGAGGTGGTGGGCGTGCCGTTCCAGACGGCGGAGACCGTCTGGGGCGCCGGCACGGTCACCGGAACCGCCCAGTCGGTGATGCCCGAGTCGCCGGCCTTGACCGTCACCTCGCCGTTGTATCCGTCGCTCCATGCCGAGGTCCGGACATACGTCGCCGTGCAGGCACCGGCGTCGCCGTCGTCCCCGCCGCCGTCCTCTCCACCGTCGTCCCCGCCACCGTCGGACCCGCCGAGTGCGGCGAGCACGGCGTCGTAGGCCGGCTTCTTGTTGTAGTCGCCGTCGAAGAGCAGCGGGGTTCCGCTGCTGCGCCACGAGTACTTGTCGGTGACACCCCAGACCGTCAGGCCCGTGCACCGCGTGACGGCCAGGCAGGCGTCCACGACCTGGGTGTAGTTCTGCGCCTGGGCGGATCCGGAGCCTTCGATGTCCAGCTCGGTGATCTGCACATCGACACCGAGATCGGCGAAGCGCTGGAGGTTGGCCTGGTAGTCCGACGGTACGGGGGAGTTGCTGTTGAAGTGCGACTGGAAGCCGACGCAGTCGATCGGGACGCCGCGCTCCTTGAAGTCCTTCACCATGTCGTAGACGGCGTCGCTCTTCGCGTTCCGACCGTCGGTGTTGTAGTCGTTGTAGCAGAGCTTGGCGTCGGCATCGACCGTACGGGCGGTGCGGAACGCCTCCTCGATGAACCCGTCCCCGAGGGTGTCCTGGAACGGCGAACTGCGCCGGGCCCCGGTGCTGCCGTCCTCGTACGCCTCGTTCACCACGTCCCAGGAGTCGATCTCGCCCTTGAAGTGGGTCATCACCTGGGTGATGTGGTTGTTCATGACGGAGCGGAGATCGTCGGCGCCCAGACCGTTCACCCAGCCGGGAAGCTGCGAGTGCCACACCAGGGTGTGGCCCCTGACCTTCATCCCCTGGCCCTGCGCGTGGCTGACGATCTGGTCGGCCGCCGAGAAGTTGAACGAGTCGCGGGAGCTCTCGACGGCGTCCCACTTCATCTCGTTCTCGGGCGTGACCGAGCCGAACTGGGCGTCCAGCGTCGACGCGTAGTCCGCCTCGCCCAGGTGGTTGGCGGCCACCGCCGTGCCGAAGTAGCGGCCGCTCGCGGCCGCGGCGTCGCCGAGCTCACCGGCGGCCTGGGCACTGCCGGCGAGCGCCACGACCCCGGCAGCGGCGAGGACGCCCGCGGTGACGAGGGAGAGCGTTCGCCTGCCGCGGGCCGGCCGATGCGGGCGGGCGGGGACGCCGCCCGGGGGAATCTGGACCATCACGTTTCCAGCCTCTTCTTCCGGTTGCCGGAGGGCCGAACTGGGCGCCCGGCATGGGGGATTCGGACCGTTCGAGGTGCGGGAACAAGGGGGAGCGAGGGAGAGTATGCGCTCCATGGGAAGTCGCGTCAACGCTGCATTTCCGAAATGTTTCCGAGCCAACGAGTACCTCCGTGGGAGGTGTTGGCCGCACGACCTGCACACATGGCGGGTGTGTGACGCTGCTTCGCAAGTGTCCCGCCTGGTCCGCGGTAATCGAGCTGGGGCATGACGAAATATATGCATGCCGTGTGTCGAAAGTTTCGACGGGTGGGTGGGGTGCCCGCTCAGCCTCGGGTGCGGGGCACCGCTCGCGCCATCCGGTCGGCGGCAGCCACCCGCGGAGCACTGCCGGAACGCCAGGTGCGCACCGGATGGACGGAGTTGCCCAGAACGATCAGGAAGGAGTCCGTCACCGGATCCAGGACCAGGCTGGTGCCGGTGAACCCCGTGTGGCCGGCCGTGCGCGGGCCGGCCATCGCGCCCATGTACCACGGCTGGCAGAGCTCGAAGCCCAGGCCGTGGGCGTTCCCGGGGAACGCGGTGTTGAAGTCCGTGAACAGCAGCTCCACGGACTCCTCGGACAGGATGCGGGACGCGCCGTAGCTTCCCCCGTTGAGCAGGGTGCGGGCCAGCACGGCCAGGTCCCAGGCGCAGGAGAAGACGCCCGCGTGGCCGGCGACCCCGCCCAGGCTGTACGCGTTCTCGTCATGGACCTCGCCCCAGACAAGACCGCGCTCCAGCCCCGACCAGGGCGGTCGGGCGTCCTCGGTGGCCGCGATCTTCGGCCTCCAGGAGGCAGGGGGGTTGTACCGGGTGCGGTGCATCCCGAGCGGGGCGGTGATCTGCTCGTGGAGCAGGGCGTCCTGGGTGCTGCCGGTGATCCTCTCCAGGATCAGCTGCAACGCGATCAGATTGAGATCGGAGTAGAGATACGCCGTACCGGGCACCGAGACCGGAACATCGTCCCGGATCATGCGTAGCTTCCCCTCGCGGGTCGGCTCCTCGTAGAGCGGGATCCAGGCCCGGAGGCCCGAGGTGTGCGTCAGCAGCTGACGGACCGTGATGTCCTGCTTGTCGGCGCCGGTGAATTCGCTCAGCCAGGACGCGACCGGCGCCTCGAGCCCCAGCGCTCCCCGCTCGATCTGCTGCACGGCGAGGACCGAGGTGAACAGCTTGGACACCGAGGCCAGGTCGAAGACCGTGTCCTCGGCCATCGCGATCTGCCGGTCCGGCGGAAACTCTACCCCGGTGCCGGTCTCCTCGTCGTACGCCGCATAGCGCACCGCCCGGCCGATCGGCCGGTGCAGGGCCACCGTGCCGCCCCGGCCCGCGAGCAGCACCGCACCCGCGTACCAGGGGTGGGCTGGGGACGGGGCGAGATACCTCTCAGCGTCGGCCACCAGCAGGCGGAGCTCGTCCGGCAGCAGCCCGGCACGCGCGGCCGAGCCGTGCGTCAGTGTCGGTCCGCCCCGCCCCGACGCCTGTCCGGTCATCAGGACCCCTTCGATGTGCGCCGTGATGAAACTTCCCGCCGGACCAGAGGCTACGACACAGACCTTCCGGACCCTTGACCCTCGGCGACCTGCCACCCAGGATCACGCCATGACAGGTGTACGCAGCAGCACAGTGGACGGCGTCCTGACGCGCAGCGCACGGCGCACCCCCGGCCGCACCGCCGTACGGTACGCCGGGCGGTCCTGGACCTACGCCGCCCTGGACGAGGCGGTCAGCACGGCGGCCGCAGTGCTGACCGGCGCGCACGGGCTGCGTCCCGGCGACCGGGTGGCGTCCTACGCCCACAACTCGGACGTGTACCTGATCGCCTATCTGGCCTGCGCCAGGGCCGGACTGGTCCATGTGCCGGTCAACCAGAATCTCACCGGCGAGGACCTGGCCTACATCCTCCGTCAGTCCGGCAGCACACTCGTCCTCACCGACCCGGGGCTCGCCCCGCGCATCCCGGCGGGTTACGACGTACGGCCGCTGCGCGACGCGCCGGACTCCCTCCTCGGCGAGCTGGACACCCCGCGCCCCTTCGCACCCGCACGCGAACCCGGCGCCGACGACCTGGTCCAGCTGCTCTACACCTCAGGCACGACCGCCCAGCCCAAGGGCGCGATGATGACGCACGGCGCGCTGGTCCACGAGTACGTCAGTGCCGTCACCGCCCTCGACCTGCGCCCCACCGACCGTCCGGTCCACTCGCTGCCCCTCTACCACTCCGCGCAGATGCATGTGTTCCTGCTGCCGTATCTCGCGGTGGGCGCCGAGAACACCATCCTCGACTCACCGGACCCCGGCCGGATCTTCGATCTGGTCGAAGCCGGGCAGGCGGACAGCATCTTCGCGCCGCCGACCGTCTGGATCGGACTCGCCAACCACCCGGAGTTCGTCACCCGTGAGCTCGGAGCGCTGCGCAAGGCCTACTACGGTGCGTCGATCATGCCCGTGCCGGTCCTGGAACGTCTGCGTGAGCGGCTGCCCGAGCTGGCGTTCTACAACTGTTTCGGCCAGAGCGAGATCGGCCCGCTGGCCGCCGTCCTCGGCCCCGACGAGCACGAAGGGCGGATGGACTCCTGCGGGCGGCCCGTGCTCTTCGTCGAGGCGAAGGTGGTCGACGAGGACGGCGAGGAGGTGTCCGACGGCACCGCGGGCGAGGTGGTCTACCGCTCACCTCAGCTGTGCCAGGGCTACTGGGACAAGCCGGAGGAGAGCGCGGAAGCCTTCCGCGACGGCTGGTTCCACTCGGGCGACCTCGCCGTACGCGACCCGGAGGGCTACTTCACGGTCGTCGACCGGGTGAAGGACGTCATCAACTCGGGAGGCGTGCTCGTCGCATCCCGGCAGGTGGAGGACGCCCTCTACACCCATCCCGCGGTGGCCGAGGCGGCCGTCGTGGGACTGCCCGACGCACGCTGGATCGAGGCGGTCACCGCGATCGTCGTGCTCCGAGGCGAGGCCTCGGAAGCCGACCTCATCGAGCACGCCCGTGAGCAGCTCGCCCACTTCAAGGCGCCGAAGAGCGTCCTGTTCGTCGAGGAACTCCCACGCAACGCCAGCGGCAAGATCCTCAAGCGGGAGCTTCGCGACCGGTTCGCCGCATCCTGAAGGGCGCCACTGCGAGCCACCGCGGTCCGCCCAGCCGGCCTCCCTCGGCCCCCAGGCCGGCCGGCCTCAGTCGGCCTCCCTCAGATCGACGATCCGCTTGATCTTGCCGACCGACCGCTCCAGGGTCTCCGGATCGACGATCTCCGCTCCGACGCTCACACCGACCTCGTCCTTCACCGCTGCCACGATGGCCAGGGCGGCCGCCTCACGCTCGGCCGTCGAGGCACCGGCCCGCGCCTCGGCCCGTACGGTCAGCGCGTCCATCCGCCCCTGCCGGGTCAGCCGCAACTGGAAGTGCGGGGCGACCCCCGGTGTCCGCAGCACGATCTCCTCGACCTGGGTGGGGAAGAGATTCACCCCGCGCAGGATCACCATGTCGTCACTGCGGCCGGTGACCTTCTCCATCCTGCGGAAGACGCGTGCCGTGCCCGGCAGCAGCCGGGTCAGATCACGGGTCCGGTAGCGGATCACCGGCATCGCCTCCTTGGTGAGCGAGGTGAGGACCAGCTCGCCCTCCTCCCCGTCGGGAAGGACATCCCCGGTGAGCGGATCGACGACCTCCGGATAGAAGTGGTCCTCCCATATGTGGAGCCCGTCCTTGGTCTCCACGCACTCCTGGGCCACCCCAGGGCCCATCACCTCCGACAGTCCGTAGATGTCGACGGCGTCGATGGCGAACCGCTCCTCGATCTCGCCGCGCATCCGCTCGGTCCAGGGCTCGGCGCCGAAGATTCCCACCTTCAGCGACGTCGACCGGGGATCGATCCCCTGACGCTCGAACTCGTCCAGCAGCGTCAGCATGTACGAGGGTGTGATCATGATGATCTCGGGCCGGAAGTCCTGGATCAGCCGCACCTGGCGCGCGGTCATGCCCCCGGACGCCGGAATGACGGTGCAGCCGAGGCGCTCCGCGCCGTAATGCGCGCCCAGGCCCCCCGTGAACAGGCCGTATCCGTAGGCCACATGGGCCTTGTGGCCCGGTCGCCCGCCCGCCGCCCTGATCGACCTGGCGACGACATCCGCCCAGGTGTCCAGGTCGCGCTCGGTGTACCCGGCCACCGTGGGCCGCCCGGTCGTGCCGCTGGAGGCGTGGAGCCGCCGCACCCGGTCCTCGGGCACGGCGAACATCCCGAACGGGTAGTTGTCGCGCAGATCGGCCTTGACGGTGAACGGAAAGCGGGAGAGATCGGCGAGCGAACGGCAGTCCTCGGGCAGCAGCCCCGCCTTGTCGAAGGCCCCGCGGTAGAAGCCGACGTTGTCATAGGCGTGCCGCAGCGTGGCCCGCAGCCGCTCCAGCTGCAGGGCTTCGAGCTCGTCGCGGCCGAGCCGCTCACCGGCGTCAAGCAGCGCGGTCATACGGATCATCTCCTCGCCGACCGGCGACCGACCATTCGTTCGCCTCCTTGGAGCAGTAATTCAGGAGGTGAGGGGTTCTGGCAAGGGGGGTGCCTGGCCTGTGGACAACTCCTGTCAGAAGCCCAGCTCCGTGAGCCCCGGGTGGTCGTCGGGCCGCCGTCCGGGCGCCCAGTGGAACCGGCGCTCCGGCTCCTCGATCGGGACGTCGTTGATCGACGCGTGACGCACCCGCATGAGTCCGGCGTTGTCGAAGTCCCAGTTCTCGTTGCCGAAGGACCGGTACCAGCGGCCGGCGTCGTCGTGCCACTCGTAGGCGAAGCGCACGGCGATCCGGCTGCCCTCGTGCGCCCACAGCTCCTTGACGAGACGGTAGTCGAGCTCACGGGCCCACTTGCGTGTCAGAAATCCGATGATCTCCTGGCGTCCCGTCACCCACTCGCTGCGATTGCGCCATCGGGAGTCCGGTGTGTAGGCGAGCGCGACCTTCTCCGGGTCCCGGGTGTTCCAGCCGTCCTCGGCGCGGCGGACCTTCGCGAGCGCGGACTCCTGGGTGAAGGGCGGCACGAGCGGTTGTGTGTTCATGTGACCTCTCCGGTGACTCCTCCGAAAGGGTGAGAACGTGCGTTCTCACCCGGTGCCGTACTGTAGGAGAACGCCCGTTCTCACGCAAGGAGACAAGGGGGAGTCCCGTTGGATCCCGAACGAGCCCGGTCCGCTGCCCGGTCCGCTGCGCTGCAAGCGGCCGAGGACCTCTTCTACGCGCGCGGCATCCAGGCCGTCGGCATGGACGAGATCCGCTCCGCGTCCGGTGTGCCGCTCAAGCGCATGTACGCGCTCTTCCCCTCCAAGTCCGCACTGGTCCGTGCCTGCCTCGAAGCCCGGGACACCCGGTGGCGCGCACAGCTCGCCGCCTACGTGGACAGCCGGCCCGGGCCGCCGCGGGAACGCGTCCTCGCGGTCTTCGACTGGCTGTACTCCTGGTTCTCCGAGCCCGGCTTCCGCGGCTGCGCCTTCACCAACAGCTTCGGCGAGATCGGAGCGACGGACTCCTCCGTCGCGGACATCGCACGCCTCCACAAGGACGCCTTCCGCGCCTACGTCACCGGCCTGGTCGTGTCGGCGGGACAGCCGGAGGACTCCGCCCCCGCCTACGTACTGCTCGCCGAAGGGGCGATCGTCACCGCCGCACTCTCCGGAACGCCGGAGCCCGCACACCAGGCCCGCCGGGCGGCCGCCCGGCTCCTGGCAGACCCCGCCGTCACCTGATTCGCTGTGGGCGTACGCGCCCGCGACGGTCCGCCGTGCCTGTTTGGATGTCTGCCATGCCGATCTTCAGTACGTACGACGGAACCGAACTCGCCTACCACCTGGTGGGCGAGGGCGAACCGCTGATCTGCCTGCCGGGCGGCCCGATGCGGGCGGCCCGCTACTTCGGTGACCTCGGCGGTCTGTCCGCACGACGGCAGCTGGTGCTGCTCGATCTACGGGGCACAGGGGACTCCGCCGTCCCGCGGGACCCGGCGACGTACCGGATGGACCGGCTCGTCGACGACGTGGAGGCGCTCAGGGCGCACCTCGGCCTGGAGCAGGCCGATGTACTGGGCCACTCCGCCTCCGGCGAACTCGCGGCGCTCTACGCGGCGAAGTACCCCCGGCGACTGCGCTCCCTCACCCTGGTCACACCCGGGACCGGCACCCTGGGCCTCCCCGCCACCGACCAGGACCGACGCGACGCCGCCGCGCTGCGCGCCCACGAGCCCTGGTACGCCGAGGCAAGGGCCGCTCTGGACGAGATCCAGGCCGGACGTGCGACCCCCGAGGCCTGGGAGGGGATCCGGCCCTTCACCTACGGGCGCTGGGACGCCGAGGCCCAGGCCCACGCCGCCCTGTCACCCACCCAGCGCAATGCCCTGGCCGGATCGCTCTACTACCCCGAGGACGGCCTCGACACGGAATCCACCGTCGCCGCACTGCGGGAGCTGCCGGTGCCCGTCCTCGTCCTCGCGGGGGAGTACGACGGAGGTCCCAGCCCCGACCGCGCCGCTGAGCTCGCCGCGCTCTTCCCCCACGCGGAGTTCGTCGTCCAGCGCGGCGCCGCCCACTTCCCGTGGATGGACGACCCCGGTGCCTTCGTCCGCACCGTCGCCGCCTTTCTCGACCCCGACGTCAGCAGCGTGCAGGCGGGCGGCATCCGGCTCGCGTACCGCACCTGGGGCGAGCCGTCGGCCCCGCCCGTCATCCTCGCCCACGGGCGGAGCGGCAGCAGCCTCGACTGGACGGAGGTGGCCGAACACCTCGCGGCCCGCCACCGGGTGTACGCACTCGATTTCCGGGGCCACGGCCTCAGCGACTGGCCCGGCCGGTACTCCTTCGAGTTCTTCCGTGACGACCTGCACGCCTTCCTGGAGGCCCGCAATCTCTCCGGTGCCACGGTGATCGGTCACTCGATGGGCGGCGCCGCGGCCCTGTTGCTCGCCGAGCGGCACCCGGCCCTGGTCGGCGCCCTGGTCATCGAGGACGCCCCCACCCTGCTCCCGCTCGACCCGCCCAGGAACCCGGCCGAACGGCCCCCGGGAGAGCTCGACTTCGACTGGCAGGTCGTGCCGTCCATCGACGCCCAGCTGAACGCCCCTGACCCGGCCGCCCGGGAGCACCTGGGGGAGATCACCGCCCCCGCACTGGTCGTCGGAGGCGCCCGCAGCCATGTCGACCAGGAGCAACTGGCCTGGATGGCGGAGCAGATACCAGGAGGGCGGTTCGTCTCCGTCGACGCCGGCCACCTCGTGCACGCCGACAACCCGCAGGCGTTCCTCGACGCCCTCAGGGCGTTCGGCGTCGGCTGACGGGGCCCGCGCCTGCCCCGCCGGCCGTACCGCCGCCGTCAGCCGCGGTGCAGCAGCGTCACCATGACCTCGTACAGCGTCGCCTCGGGGTCGGCCGCCGCGCCCTCGGAACGCCAGGCCACGAATCCGTCGGGGCGCACCAGCACGGCGCCCTCGGGGGACGTCCCGTGGGAGGCGGCCCAGTCGGCGCCGTCCACAGGCTCCAGGTCGGCGCCCGGGGCGGAGCCGATCCCGAAGGCCTCCAGCGGGACCGACAGGCGCTTCGCCACCTGCTCCGCCGCCGCACGCCAGTCCGGACGCCGGGCGTCGGAGAGCAGCACGAACGACTTCTCGTAGAGGTCGAGCGTCGACACGCGTTCGCCGTCCCGGCCGAGCCACAGGTGCGGCGCCCGGGTGCCTGGCTCACCCGTGAGGCCCATGCCGTCGGGAACCACCGGGAGGCCGGGGTCGACACCCAGGACGGCGCCCCGCACATAGCGGTAGCCGAGCGCGACCGTGAGCATGCCGCCCTTGCGGCCGCCGGTCGGGCCGGGTGAACCGGCGAAACCCGGGTGGCTGTGCTCTCCCGAACGGGCCGACGCACGCGCGCTCGTGGCCTTCGCCACCGGCAGCCGTTCCGCCTCGTACGTCCCGAGCAGGCCGGGGCCCGCCGCCTCGTCGATCACGGCGGCCAGCTTCCAGGCCAGGTTGTGCGCGTCCTGGATACCGGTGTTGGAACCGAACGCCCCGGTGGGGGACATCTCGTGCGCCGAGTCACCCGCCAGGAAGACCCGGCCGCAGCCGTACCGCTCGGCGACCCGCTCGGCCGCGTGCCACGGGGCCTTGCCCGTGATCTCCACGTCCAGGTCCGGCGCTCCGACCGCCCTGCGGATGTGATCCACGCACCGCTCGTCGGTGAAGTCCTCCAGCGTCTCGCCCCGGTCGGGCTGCCACGGCGCGTGGAACACCCACTGCTCCTCGTTGTCCACGGGCAGCAGCGCACCGTCCGCGTCCGGGGCGGTCAGATAGCAGACGATGAAGCGCCGGTCGCCCACCACGGAGGCGAGCCGCCGGGAGCGGAACGTGACGCTCACATTGTGGAAGAGGTCGCCCGGCCCCGTCTGGCCGATGCCCAGCTGCTCCCGGACCGGACTGCGGGGTCCGTCGGCCGCCACGAGATAGTCCGCGCGCACCGTGGTGTGCTCCCCGGTCTCCCGGTCCTTGACCACCGCTGTGACCCCGTCCGCGTCCTGTTCGAAGGTCAGGAGCTCGGTGGAGAACCGCAGTTCACCGCCCTGTGCCCGGGCATGGGACACGAGCACGGGTTCCAGGTCGTTCTGGCTGCACAGGCACCAGCCGCTCGGGCTGAACCTGGCGATCCCGCCGCCCGGGTCGATCTCCTTGAACAGCCACTCCTGGTCGTCGCCGGTGAGCGACCCGGCCTGGAGGATTCCATGATTGTCCGCCAGCACGGACGCGGCGTCCCGGATCAGCTGCTCGGCCCCCGCGGTCCTGAACAACTCCATGGTGCGGACGTTGTTCCCGCGTCCACGTGGGTGGGTCGAGGTGCCGGCGTGCTTCTCCACCAGCAGGTGGCGGACGCCGAGCCGGCTCAGGAAGAGGGAGGTGGACAGGCCCACCAGGGAGCCGCCCACGATGAGGACCGGTACGCGGAGGTCGACGTTCTCGTTCATCAGTTGCTCCAGCTCGGACGCGGACGGATGCAGTGTCCATGCCCTCGCGGGAGGCCTTCGGCCGGGCTTCGGGCGGCGCCTCACCTGAACGGTTCATAAATCTCGCGCCGTCGCCACCCGCGTTCCACGATCAGTCGCGGGAGTGATGCCCGCGACGCGGGGGTGGACTTCACACGCCGGCGGTCAGGGACCTGCGCCGCTTCCACCGAAACCGACGGATGACGAGAGGCCACGGGACGTGGCCGCCGCACCGTCTCGAAGGAGAGCGAAAGATGACAACCCTCTCGGAACGGATATCTCAGTCCGCCTTCGACGGTTCGAGGCTCCGGGTCATACTGCTGCTGGACCTGCACGACGGCGCCCAGAACCAGTTCCTCGAGGCGTACGAGCACATGCGCAACCAGGTCGCGTCGACCCCCGGACACATCAGCGACCAGCTCTGCCAGTCCATCGAGAACCCCTCGCAGTGGCTCATCACCAGCGAGTGGGAGAGTGCACCGCCCTTCCTCGCCTGGGTGAACAGCGAGGAGCACGTGGCGATGGTGCAGCCGCTGCACAGCTGTGTACGCGACACGCGCTCCCTGCGCTTCAGCGTGCTGAGGGAGACCGGGACCGGGTTCGAGAGCACCACCCCCGAGGCCGCCAGGGGCAGCCTCCAGGCAGCCCCCCGGCTCGGTGACGGCATCGTGCGTCACGCCCTCACCTTCACGGTGAAGCCCGGCACGGAGGAGATGGTCGCGAAGCTCCTCGCCGACTACGACTCCCCGCAGTCCCGCGTCGACGAGAACACCCGGCTGCGCCGCACCTCGCTCTTCATGCACGGAAACCGTGTCGTGCGCGCCGTCGAGATCGAGGGCGACCTCATGGCGGCTCTGCGCCATGTCTCCCGCCAGCCCGAGGTCAGGGCCGTCGAGGAGGCCATCAACCCGTATCTGGAGCAGGACCGCGACCTCAGCGACCCGGACTCCGCCCGGATGTTCTTCACCAGGGCCGCGCTCCCGACCGTCCACCATGTGACGGCCGGCCGGCACGCCGCCGGTGACGTCCAGCGGCACTCGCTGCTCTACCAGGCCAAGGAAGGCTGCGGCATGGCGCTGGCCCGGCTGCTGGCCGGTGAGGACGAGGAAGCGGCGAACGACACGTCGAGCCCGATCGAGAGCAGCACGATCTTCCAGCGTGACGACATCGTGGTGAGGCTCCTCGAGGTGAGCGGTCCGCTCGGCGCACAGCCCGAGCAGGCACTCGGCATCGGAGGCCACCGCAAGGCGGCCATGCTCGGCCGACTGCTCGACGGCGGTGCGAACGGCATCCCGACGAACGACCAGGAGGCCGCGCGGTTCCTCGCGCAGGCCGAGATGAACCTGATCACCGACCGTCGGGCCGCCGAGTCCTGATGCGTCTCCGGCAGCGGGGCCTCTCCGTGCTGCCGTCCCACCGCACAACGTGCCTGGAGGAGAACAGCCATGACCACCCACCGGCCTCGCATCGTGGACCTCAGCGAGACTCAGCCCAACCGCAGGCGCGGAGGTGACCTGCGCGCCATGCTCACCCCCACGGCGGTGGGCGCCACCAGCGGCTTCATGGGGCTGGCCATCGTCGCCCCCGGCGACCGCATCGGCGAGCACTACCACCCGTACTCCGAGGAGTTCGTGTACGTCGTGGAAGGGCTCCTCGAAGTGGACCTGGACGGCGAGTCGCACCCGATGCGGCCCGACCAGGGCCTGCTGATCCCGCCCCACGTCCGGCACCGCTTCCGCAACGTGGGCGACGGCGAAGCACGCATGGTCTTCCACCTCGGCCCGCTCGCCCCCCGGCCCGAACTCGGACACGTGGACACCGAGGTCACCGAAACCGCGGACCCCAGTGACGGCTACGCCCCGCCGGAACGAACGGGGGCCGCCTCATGACCCGGAGGGTGGCCGTCACCGGGGTCGGCGTCGTCGCCCCCGGTGGCATCGGGGCCCCGGCGTTCTGGGACCTGCTCGCCAACGGCCGTACCGCGACCCGTGGCATCACCCTGTTCGACCCGGCGGAGTTCCGCTCACGCATCGCGGCCGAGTGCGACTTCGACCCCGTCGCCCACGGCCTGGACGCGGACCTGATCGCCCGCTCGGACCGGTACGTCCAGTTCGCGCTGGTGGCGGCCAGGGAGGCGCTCGGAGACGCCGGACTCGATCTCGAACGGGAGGACCCCTGGCGCGTCGGGGTCTCCCTCGGAACCGCGGTCGGTGGCACCACACGCCTGGAGCACGACTACGTCGCCGTCAGCGGCAGCGGTGCGCGCTGGGACGTCGACCACCGGCCGGCGGGCGCCCACCTCGAACGGGCATTCGCGCCCAGCACCCTCGCCTCCGCGGTCGCCGAGGAGGTCGGCGCGCACGGTCCCGTGCAGACGGTCTCGACGGGCTGCACCTCGGGCCTCGACGCGATCGGGTACGCCTTCCACTCCGTCGAGGAGGGCCGCGTCGACATCTGCGTGGCCGGCGCGTCCGACACGCCGATCACCCCCATCACGGTGGCCTGCTTCGACGCGATCAAGGCGACATCGGCGAACAACGACGACCCGGAGCACGCCTCCAGGCCGTTCGACGCCCGCCGCGACGGATTCGTCATGGGCGAGGGCGGCGCCGTCCTCGTCCTCGAGGAGCTGGAGCACGCCCGCGCCCGAGGCGCGACCGTCTACTGCGAGATATCCGGCTACGCCACGTTCGGCAACGCCTACCACATGACCGGGCTGACCACCGAGGGCCTGGAGATGGCCGAGGCCATCAACACCGCCCTCGCCCACGCCCGGCTCGACGGATCGCAGGTCGACTACGTCAACGCGCACGGCTCGGGCACCAAGCAGAACGACCGGCACGAGACGGCAGCGGTGAAGAAGGCCCTCGGCGCGCACGCGTACAAGGTGCCGATGAGCTCGATCAAGTCGATGGTCGGGCACTCGCTCGGCGCCATCGGAGCGATCGAGATCGCCGCGTGCGTCCTCGCACTCCAGCACCAGACGGTGCCGCCGACGGCCAACTACGAGACCGCGGACCCCGAGTGCGATCTCGACTACGTACCCCGCACCGCACGGCCACTCAAGCTGCGCAGCGTGCTCTCGGTCGGCAGCGGCTTCGGCGGATTCCAGTCCGCCGTCGCCCTGACCAGATCAGGCGGGAGGACCCCATGAACGCCCCGGCAACCCCGGCACACCGCAGGACCGTCATCACGGGGATCGGTGTCGTCGCCCCCAACGGGACCGGCGCCGGTGCCTTCTGGAAGCAGACCCAGGAAGGGGTCAGCGTCCTCGACGAGGTGACCCGCGAGGGCTGCGAGAACCTCCCGCTCCGCGTCGCGGGCGAGGTCAGGGACTTCGACCCGGTCGCGTTCATCGAGGAACGCTTCCTCGTCCAGACCGACCGGTTCACGCACTACGCCATGGCCGCCGCCGACCTCGCCCTCGACGACGCACGGCTCGGCCGCGCGGACTACGAGGGCACGCCGTTCAAGGTGGGCGTCGTCACCGCCGCCGGATCCGGCGGCGGTGAGTTCGGCCAGCGTGAACTCCAGCGGCTCTGGGGCGAGGGCTCCCGCTTCGTCGGTCCGTACCAGTCCATCGCCTGGTTCTACGCGGCCAGCACGGGCCAGATCTCGATCCGCGGCGGCTTCAAGGGGCCGTGCGCCGTCGTCGCCAGCGACGAGGCCGGCGGTCTGGACGCGCTCATGCACGCCGCACGCTCCATCCGGCGCGGCACGGACGCCGTCGTGGTCGGCGCCGCCGAGGCACCGCTCGCGCCGTACTCCGTGGTCTGCCAGCTGGGCTACGAGGACCTCAGCCTCTGCGAGGAACCCACCCGCGCCTACCGGCCGTTCACCTCGGACGCATGTGGTTTCGTGCCCGCCGAGGGCGGCGCGATGCTGGTGGTCGAGGAGGAGACGGCGGCCCGCGACCGCGGTGCGAAGGTACGCGCCGAACTCGCCGGCCACGCGGCCACCTTCACCGGTGCGGCCCGCTGGGAAGAGTCCCGCGCCGGCCTGGCACGGGCGATCGAAGGGGCGCTGCGCGAAGCCGAATGCGCGCCCGAGGACATCGACGTCGTGTTCGCCGACGCACTGGGCGTGCCGTCGGCCGACCGGGCCGAGGCCCTGGCCATCGCCGACGCCCTCGGTGCGCACGGACGCCGGGTCCCGGTGACCGCGCCCAAGACCGGGACCGGCCGCGCGTACTGCGGCGCGCCCGTGCTCGACACCTCCGCTGCGGTGCTCGCCATGGAGCACGGCCTCGTGCCGCCGACGCCCAACGTCTTCGAGGTGTGCCACGACCTGGACGTGGTCACCGGGCGTGCGCGCCCCGCGGAACTGCGTACGGCGCTCGTGCTGAGCCGAGGACTCATGGGTTCGAACGCGGCCCTGGTGCTGCGGCGCCCCACCGACACCCCCGTGTGAGAAGGAGCAGTCCCTCATGACCGATCGACTGACGTACGAAGAGCTGGCCGTGCTCATGAAGAACGGCGCCGGCCTCACGGTCGACCCGTCGGAGATGGCCGGCCGACCCGGCTCGGCCTTCGACGAGTACGGCCTGGACTCGCTCGGGCTGCTCGGCATCGTGGCCGCGCTCGAGAACCGGTACGGCCGCCCGCTGCCGGCCGACGCCGACCGGTGCAGAACGCCCGGCGAGTTCCTCGACCTCGTGAACAACACCCCAGTGACAGGAGTCTGACGTGTCAGGACACACCGAGAACGACATCACCATCGCCGCCCCTCTGGACCTCGTCTGGGACATGACGAACGATCTGGAGAACTGGCCGCAGCTGTTCAGCGAGTACGCGGCCGTCGAGGTGATCGAGCGGGAGGGCCAGAAGACGACCTTCCGCCTCACGATGAAGCCCGACGACAACGGCAAGGTCTGGAGCTGGGTCTCCGAGCGCACCACGGACCGCCAGGGACGCAACGTACGCGCCCGGCGTGTCGAGCCCGGCCCGTTCCAGCACATGGACATCCAATGGGAGTACTCGGAGGTCCCGGGCGGCACACGCATGCTCTGGCGCCAGGACTTCGCGATGCGCCCCGACGCGCCGGTCGACGACGCGTGGATGACGGACAACATCAACCGCAACTCGCGCGTCCAGATGGAGCTCATCCGCGACAAGATCGAGCAGCGCGACCGGGAACGCCGCTCCGCCTCGGTCCCCGCCAACTGATGCCCCGAAAGGCAGCCGGATGCACCACGCACTGATCGTCGCCCGGATGGCCCCCGAGTCCGCGCCGGACATCGCGAAGCTGTTCGAGGCCTCCGACAACACCGACCTCCCGCACCTCGTCGGAGTCAACAGGCGCACCCTGTTCCAGTTCGGCGACGTGTATCTGCACCTGATCGAGTCCGAGCGGCCCCCGGGCCCGGAGATCGCCAAGGTGACGGAGCACCAGGAGTTCAAGGCCATCAGCGACCGGCTCACCGCCTTCGTGAGCCCGTACGACCCGCAGACCTGGCGCGGTCCGAAGGACGCGATGGCGCAGCAGTTCTACCGGTGGCAGAGCGACGGCGCCGCCTGACACACCGACGACCGCCCCGGGTCCGGCACCTGAGTGCCGGACCCGGGGCGGTCCCTGTGCGTGCGGCCGCGCCCTACGGCACGACGCACTCGAACGCGTGCAGATACGCGTTGACGGGGTGGACCTCGCCCACTCGCAGCCCCGCGTCGGACAGCCGGCCGAGCAGGCTCTCCCGGGTGTGCTTGGCACCCCCGACGTTGAGCAGGAGCAGCAGGTCCATGGCGGTGGTGAACCGCATCGACGGGGAGTCGTCCACGAGATTCTCGATGATCACCACCCGCGCGCCGGGCCGGGCCGCGGCGACCACGTTGCGCAGGGTCCTGCGGGTGCTCCCGTCGTCCCATTCGAGGATGTTCTTGATGATGTACATATCGGCCTCGACCGGGATGTCCTCACGGCAGTCACCGGGCACGATCCGTACACGCTCCGCGAGCGCGCCGCTCTCCCGCAGCCTGGGGTCCGCACGTGCCACGACACCCGGCAGGTCCAGGAGCGTGCCACGGACCGAGGGGTGCTTCTCCAGCAGACTCGCGAGCACATGCCCCTGGCCGCCGCCGATGTCGGCGACCGACGACACCCCGGTGAGATCCAGCCGGTCGGCGACATCCTGTGCGGACTGCACGCTCGATGTGGTCATCGCCCGGTTGAACACCTGGGCGGAGTCACCCGCGTCCTCGTGGAGATAGTCGAAGAAGCCCTTGCCGAAGGTCTCGGGGAAGACGCTCGCGCCGGAGCGCACCGCGTCGTCGAGCCGGGGCCAGACATCCCAGGTCCAGGGCTCGGTGCACCACAGGGAGATGTAGCGCAGACTGTTCGGGTCGTCCTCGCGCAGCAGCCGGGACATCTCGGTGTGGACGAACTCCCCGTCCGCCGTCTCCTCGAAGATCCCGTAGCAGCACAGCGCGCGCAGCAGACGCCGCAGAGGTACCTCCTCGGCGTCCACGACCCGGGCGAGTTCGGCGGCCGATGCCGGCGTCTCGCCCAGCGCGTCGGGCACCCGCAGCCGCGCCGCCGCGCGCACGGCCGCCGCGCAGGCGGCCCCGAACGCGAGCTCCCGCAGCCGCATGGACGGCGGCGGGGTACGGGTGACGGAAACCTTCGCCGCTGTGGCAGCGGCCGCGACAGGGGTGGTCTCGGGGGTGGGACTCACGGTGGTCATACCGTCTCGTTTCTCCTTGTACGGGGGTGAGCCGTCGTACGGGTGCGAGCCGTCATCCGGCGCACATGCCGGCCGGGACGGACGTCCCGCACGTGTTGCTGACGAAGGTGTTGCCGGTGCCCGAGGCGTCGCCGTCGGCAAGGTCGGCCGGCTTGTTGCCCTGCACGAGGTTGTGGCTGATGGTGTTGTCGGTGTTCAGCGCGCCCACGAAGCTCTTGAACAGCAGGACGCCGCCCGAGAGCGGGGTCGAGCCGACGTTGTCCCGGATGACGTTGGACCGTACGACGGTGGCCTCGCTGCCGGTGAGGACGATTCCGGATCCCTGGAGCGCGGGCAGGCGCGGGGTCGCCGCACAGAACTTGTTGTTCCCGGTGATGCGGTTGCCGCTGATCGTCATCGCGCCTGCGGCGGGCTTGGACTCGTCACCCACGACGAAGACCCCGCTGCAGTTGCCGGTCAGCGTGTTGCCGTCGATACGCAGGTTGCGCACCCGGCGGGCCGTGACGCCGATGCGGTTCCCGCTCACCGAGTTGTCCAGTACGGCCGTCCCTCCGGTGTCGGTGGCCCCGCCCTCCTCGGTGACGGAGTTGGCGACGAAGATCCCCGCGTCGCCGTTTCCGGTGGCGCTGTTCTGCCGGAAGTCACCACGGGTCGACCGCTCCTGCGCGATGCCCCAGGTGCCGTTGGACCGTGCGTCCACCTTCCGGACACTGAGCCCGTCCGTCCACGACGCCCAGATGCCGCTCTCGTCGAAGCCGGAGACGGTCAGCGAGCGGATGCTGACATCGTCGACGGTGTGGCCCTTGGTCCCGATGACGCAGATCCCGTTCCCGCCGGTGGCACAGGCGTTGGCGGCCTTGGTACCGTCCGCGGCCGCGGGGGTGATGACCGTACGCTCGCCGGTGCCGAGCAGGGTCAGTCCCGGCTTGGTGACCAGGACGCTCTCGCGGTACGTACCGGGCAGGATGACGACGGTGTCGCCGGGCTGTGCGGCGTCCACCGCGCTCTGGATGGAATCACCCGGGCGCACCACATGATCACCGGGACCCGCAGCGGCGGTGGGAACGGCCGCGAGACCCAGTGCCGAGGCTGTGGCGACGGTGATACCCGCCAGGCATTTCATGTGTCTTTTCCTCATGAGCCGAAGCTATGGGCGATCCACCGCGGGTGCCACGCAAGGTGAGCGTATGGACACATGGCGTGCCTGAATGGCTTACCGCGCCCGCACCACGCCATCCGCGGCCGTAGCGTGTCCCCATGACGGGCGAGCGCGATCTACGCACACTGCTGCACAGCATGCGACCGGAGCTGAGGCCCGGCCGCTACGTCTACGCGACGCTGCCCGGCGGTGAGGTGCCCACCGGGGTCACGCCCGTGGTCACCGTCCGCGAGCGGGAAGGACTCACGCTCGTCGTCCCCGAGGAGCAGGCCGTGGAGGAAGGACTCGCCCACGACTTCGTCGCCGGCTGGATCACACTCCGGGTGCATTCGGCGCTGGACGCCGTCGGACTGACCGCCGCGGTCTCCCTGGCCCTCACGGACGCGGGGATCAGCTGCAACGTGGTCGCCGGATACCACCACGATCATCTCTTCGTGCCGTACACCCGTGCGGACGAGGCGATCCGGGCGCTCGAAGCACTGGCCGCCGAGTCCGGATAGGAGTGCCCGGCTCCATCACGTGAGCCGGGACACGTACCATGGCGCCCATGTCCTTCCTCCGCCGCCGTAGCGCCGCCACACCCGCGGGCCCGGACTTCGACGTCCTGGCCATGGACCCGGGGGACTGGCCCGGCAACCTCGGCGCCGGTCTGCTGCCCGCGCCCGACGGGAGCTGTCAAGGCGTGTTCCTGCGCTACGACCTGTTCGGCGGACGCGGACCCGCGATGATCATCGGTAATCTGCCGGAGGGCTCACCGGCGCGCGAGACCGAGGAGGGCCAGGTCCCCTTCGAGGTGGCCCAGCTCCTCCTCGCCCTCGAGAACGACGAGCCGGTCGAGGTGACCGGCACCGAGGACATGCCCGTCATGCAGGGTGACAGCCTGCTGGTCGTGCGCCGGATCAAGCTCTCCGAGAGCCGGATCTCCTGCGTCCAGTTCGACCGGAGCGACGGCGTGCTCGTCACCATCGCCAGCTGGGACCGGCCGATCACCGACGATCTGTACGCCCTGCTGAAGCCACTTCCGGCAGAACTGTTCCAACAGGGCTGAAACGTCCCTGCGACACCGGACGCGGCACCCGGGCCGCCGACGTCCCGATCCCCGTGGGCCCACTGATGTACCACGGGGTTCCGGTGCCCCGGCGCAGATCCTCCTCGCGGTAGCGCCGGCAGTCCCGGTGCCAGATCAGGATCCCCGCCATCCAGTGCTGGAGTTCCAGCACATAGCCGGCCAGTGTCTCCCTCGCCTCGGTGTCCAGGTCGAAGTCGTCGTAGAGAACAGGCAGTTCCCGCTCCGCGACATGCTGGAACTGGCGCATCCGGGAATTCATCAGGTCGTCCACGATCGCCACCCCCGTCGGATAGTCGACCCCGAAGAAGTTCTGGACGACCAGGACCCCGTTGTGCACCTCACCCTCGTACTCGATCTCCTTCTGGTACGAGAACACGTCGTTCAGCAGGCACGCGTAGTCCGCCGCAGCGTTCTCCAGGGAGCGCAGCGGACCACTGCGGTACACGGCGTCCGGAACCTTCCTGCCGTGACCCAGCCGGCACAGACTCATCGTGAGATCCGAGCCGAACGTCGCCCTGCGCATCTCCATGTAGTCCACCGGATCGGGAATCCGGTTCTGCGCCTGGTTCGCCAGCTCCCAGAGCCAGCTCGCCGTCATCGACTCCACCGACTCGCGGAAGCTGCGGCGCGCGTCGTCCCCCATCGGCCCCGCCGTCCGCCGCCACAGGTCGCCGAGCCCGCGCTCCAGCGCGTTGACCGGCTCGGGCGTGGACGATCCGTCCAGCGGCATGAACAGGGACAGCCGCTCGTTGGCCAGCCGGGCCCCCGCCAGATCCCGCGTCCGGCCGTGCACCACGGGGAACCAGTCATCGCCGTACGTCCCCCAGGTCAGCCACCCCGAGGACAGATCGAGCTCGTCCGGGGTCGCGTCCGGGTGCAGCCCCGCGGCGCAGAGCGGCAGATCGGTCGCGATGAGCCGCTCCTCGTCCCAGATGTGCGAACCCGGCACGCCCGGCTGAGCCTCCAGCAGCCCCATCCGGCGCGACCAGTCCACGATCCGCACGCGTGCCCCGTCCAGATGCGGGCTCAGCGTCGTGCTGAACGGCATGTCGAAGTCCGGCAGCAGCGACGGGCCGACGTGCTGATACGGAACATGCGTATGGCTGCGCAGCCGGAACGACTCCGAGCGGGGGGTCAGCCGCAACGAGGCCGCGGCCATCCCGAAACCGGGAACGCTCTCGTCCGCGCCGCCGTCGTTCATGTAGCGGCTGGAGCGCATGTGCCACTCGTGGCCGCCGGACTGCCAGTCCTGAAGCCCCTTGACGTACGCCAGAACGGCGGCCGTCCCGTCGGGGGTGAGACCTTTCTCCGCGCAGAGCGGACCCAGCTCGGTGAGGGCGGTGTTCTCGAACTGCTGAAGGCGCGAGGTGAGCAGATCGTTGACCGCCTCGGCCGCCTCCTGGGTCGAGCAGCCCAGGAACCTCTCCAGGACCAGTACGCCGTTGCTGTTCTCGCCCTCCTCCTCGACCTCGCGCTGGTAGGAGAACAGGTCGTTGCGCAGATGCACACCGTCGGAGAAGGCGTCCCGCAGCACCCGCAGCGGCCGCGAGGCGACCACCGCGTCAGGGACCTCCGCGTTCGCCGCGTACTCCACGAGCCCCGCCGACCAGGGTGCGCCGCCCACCTTGCGGCGCATCTCGATGTACTCGACGGGGTTGGCGATACGCCCCTCGTCGATGTTCGAGAGCTCCCACAAGGACTCGTTGAGAAGATTCTCCGTCGACTCGGCGAACCGGGCCCGCCAGGCATCGGACATGGCCGGCACGGTCCTGGCCCAGAGATCGGCCAGTCCCGCCTCCACCGGATTGGTCGGCTCCGGTGTCGCCGCACCCCGCTCCATCGGCATGAAGGCCGGCAGACGGTCCAGATACCGCTTCCCGCCCTCACGGTCCGGTGTGCGTTTGAACAGCTCCAGGAAATGGTCGTCGAAGAAGAAGACCCACACATACCAGTCGGTGACCAGGGACAAGGCCTCGGCCGAGCAGTCCGGGTGCGTGTAGGAGCAGAGCAGCGCGTAGTCGTGGGATTCGAGATCCCTCTCCTCCCAGATACCGGAACCCTCCAGCATCCCCATTCCGCGCGCCCACTCCCGGGTGTGGCTCCGGGCCGCCTCCAGATGAGGGTTGAGACGCGCCGGGTACGGCACGTAGAAGTCCGGCAGTGAGAAGGGCTGTGCCATGTGCGTCCGGCCTTTCCGAGAACTCCGCGCGCTCCACGCGGACCGGTCCTGTCGGCGCCAGCACTACCCCTCGGCCATACGGGGCACGCACAGCGCGAAATAGTCACACAAGCTCATCTACAGCGGCACACTGCACTCTTGACTCGCCAACACCTCGCGCCACAGAGTGTGCGCCGACCGGTGAACGCGGGGAGCGCCCCCGCAACCGCTCTGCCCACCGGCCCAAGAAGGGTTGTCATGACGTCGCAGCAGAGGATCAGACTCGCGCTCGCGCTGACCACGGCAGGAGCGCTGAGCATGGCGCTCCTGACCCCCGGCGCGGCAGGCGCGGACGCCGTACGACCGGAATGCCCGCGCGGACTGGAGTGCGACTGGGTCCCCGCGGCCTACCAGCAGACCGGTGACCCCGCGGACAAGGACACCTACGGAAACTACGACACGGCGAACCGGCCCGACACCAACGCCATCAAGTTCATCGTCCTGCACGACACCGAGGAAGACTTCGACAGCACCCTGAAGATCTTCCAGGACCCCACCAACCAGACGTCCGCCCACTACGTGGTGCGCTCGGCCGACGGCCATGTCACACAGATGGTGAAGAACAAGGACGTCGCCTGGCAGGCGGGCAACTGGTACGTCAACTCCCACTCCATCGGCATCGAGCAGGAGGGCGTCGCGACCGAGGGCGCCACCTGGTACACCCCCGAGATGTACCGCTCGACCGCTCGACTGGTGCGCCACCTCGCGGCGAAGTACGACATTCCGCTCGACCGGCAGCACATCCTCGGCCACGACGGGGTGCCGCCCACCAGCGCCGAGGGGACCCAGAACATGCACTGGGACCCGGGACCCTACTGGGACTGGAACCACTTCATGGCGCTGCTCGGCAAGCCCACCGAGCCGAGCGCGCCCACCGGCAGTGAACTGGTCACCGTCAGCCCGGACTTCACGGAAAATCAGCAGGACTTCCGCGACTGCGAGAAGGACGTCGACCTGCCCCGGCAGGCCAGCAGCGCGGTGCCGCTGCACACCGGACCCTCCTCGGACTCGCCGCTCTTCTCCGACCCGGGACTGCACCCGGACGGCTCGCCCGGGACGAACTGCGTCGCGGACTGGGGCAGCAAGATCAGCGCCACCCAGCAGGCCGTCGTCGCCGACCGGGCACCCGGCTGGACCGCGATCTGGTGGTACGGCGACAAGGCGTGGTTCCGCAACCCCGCGGGAACCCGGGTCGTCACCCCCACGGCCGGCCTTGTCGTGCGGCCCAAGGCCGGCAAGGAGGAAGTCCCGGTGTACGGCGTCGCCTACCCGGAGAAGTCGGAGTACCCCACGGACTTCGACCGGCCGACCGTGGGCAGCCCGCTCGTCTACACGCTCAAGGCCGGGCAGGCCTTCCCCGGCGGCGGCGAGGCACCCAACGGCTACTACTACGCACCGACGATCGACTCCTCGAAGCCGTACGACCACACGTACTTCCGAGGGGACCAGACGTATGTGACGGTCCAGATCGGCCATCGGATCGGCTTCGTGAAGACGTCCGACGTCGATGTGGTGCGAGCCGGATCATGAGCAGCTGCTGAGATCCGCGGCGTGAGCGCTGCGGGTGCGAGAGGCGGCTGTGCACGTCACAGACGCGCGCTGCGGGACCCATGTGTCGGCACCGGTCCCGCAGCGCGCTTCCCCCGTCGTCAGGCCGGTCGGACCGGCGTGGTCATTGTGGGTCAGCGTGTGCCCACCGCCGCGCGCACGGCCCGCCTGGCCATCGCGCAGTCGTCGTGCAGCCTGCGCAGCAGCAGCCGCTGCTCCTCGCCGGAGGAGAGCGCGCCCTGCCGCGGCTGGCCGCCACCGGCCGGTGCGCCTTCGCGCATGGCCCGCTGGACGGCGGTCTCGTACGTACGGATCTCCCGGGTCAGCACGATCATGAGGTTGACCAGGAAGGCGTCACGGGCAGCGGCGCCGGCCGACTGTGCCAGCTGGCTGATCTGACGCCGGGACGCGGGTGCGTCACCGAGGACCGCCCAGAGCGTCGCGAGGTCGTACCCCGGCAGATACCAGCCGGCGTGCTCCCAGTCGACCAGTACGGGGCCGGTGGGCGGCAGCAGGATGTTCGACAGGAGGGCATCACCATGGCAGAACTGGCCCATGCCCTGTCGGCCGCCCGCGTGTGCCAGGCCGTGCAACAGCTTCTGCAGATCCCCCAGATCGCGATCGGTGAAGAGACCGAGCTCGTGATAGCGGGCGATGCGCGAGGCGTAGTCCAGGGGCGCGTCGAACAGGCCGGCCGGTGGCCTCCAGGCATTGATCCGGCTGACCGCGCCGAGCACCGCGCGCAGATCCGCACGGGGCGGTGCCTCCGCGGGATGCCTCGTCAGCGCCGCGACCCTGCCGGGCATCCGCTCGATCACCAGGGTGCAGTTCTCCGGGTCGGCGGCGATGAGCCGCGGGGCCCGGACCGGTGGGCGGTGCCTGACGAAGGCGCGGTATGCCGCTATTTCGTGCCGGAACCGCTCCGTCCAGGCGGGGGAGTGATCGAGTAAACACTTGGCCACCGCGGTCGTGCGTCCTGTCGTGCCCACGATGAGCACGGAACGTCCGCTGCGGCGCAGCACCTGCACGGGGCTGAACTCCGGACAGATGCGGTGCACGGACGCGATGGCCATCCGCAGCTGTGCGCCCTGAGGACCCGACAGGTCCAGTCGGCCGCTGAGCGGTTGGGAGCCCGGCCCCGTCGCCCGCCGGGCCCGGACCGCACCGGGTGCCGGTGCGGCGGCGCGGGGGGCGAGATACGGCCCGCCGCCCGCCCCCGTCGGACGAAGCGGCCGGGGAGGGGCGGACACGGAGGACGATGCTGTGTACATGGGCGAGACAGATCCCTTCGTGCGCCGACAAGTTGCGTGCGCCGCCCCGGCCGGCGGCCGTTCGGCACCCTGGGGAGTACCTAGGGCTGCCGGGCGGGGTGGCGCATTCCTACCTGACACCGGCCCGCGGGTGGCACAACATCTAGCGACCCCTGGCGAACCCTGGCGAATATTCGCCCGGCATCAACTGGGGGGCTAGGGTCAAGTCAGCCGAGAACCTGGGGGCTTGACGTGACCGGAGAACCCAACACCCGTCTGTCCGACCTGTTCGGCCTGGCCGGCTGGTCCAAGGGCGAGCTCGCGAGAATGGTGAACAGGCAGGCGGCGGCCATGGGCCACCTCCAGCTCGCCACCGACACCTCGCGGGTGCGGCGCTGGATCGACATGGGGGAGTCCCCCCGCGATCCCGTGCCCGAGGTGCTGGCAGCTCTGTTCACCGAGCGGCTCGGCCGTGTCGTGACCATCGAGGACCTCGGGTTCGGCCGACGCGGGCGTGTGGGGAAGCGGCGAAAAGCCGGGACGGAAGACAATCCCGACGGTTTGCCGTGGGCGCCCGAACGGACGGCAGCGGTCCTCACCGAATTCACGGGAATGGACCTCATGCTCAACCGACGCGGCTTGGTGGGCGCGGGCGCAGCGCTCGCCGCGGGCTCAGCACTCACCGGCGCCATGTACGACTGGCTGCATTCCGAGCCCGCTCCGGCGGCCCGGGCCTCCCGGCTCAACGACCCTCTGTACGCCGACAACGCCGGCTTCGACCTCTACGAGGCCGCTCCCGTCGGATCCGACGAGATCGAGGCACTCGAACGCTCGGTCGAGGTGTTCCGGGCCTGGGACGCCTCCAGAGGCGGAGGCCTCCAGCGCAAGGCCGTCGTGGGCCAGCTCAACGAGGTGGGCGGCATGCTCGCCTACCGCCACCCCGAGCATCTGCAGCGCCGTCTCTGGGGCGTCGCCGCCAACCTCGCGGTCCTCGCCGGCTGGATGTCACACGACGTCGGCCTGGAACCCACCGCCCAGAAGTACTTCGTGATCGCCGCTCACGCGGCGCGCGAGGGAGGCGACCGTCCCCGAGCGGGAGAGGCGCTGTCCCGTGCCGCCCGTCAGATGGTCCACCTGGGCCGGCCGGACGACGCCCTGGACCTGATGAAGCTCGCCAAGTCGGGTTCGGGGGAGGAGACCCTGCCGCGTACCCGGGCCATGCTGCACACCATCGAGGCCTGGGCGCAGGCGTCGATGGGGCACGGGCAGGCCATGCGCCGCACACTCGGAGAGGCCGAGGAGCTCTTCGTCTCGGACAAGGGCGATGTCCCGTCGCCGAGTTGGATGCAGATGTTCGACGAGGCGGACATGCACGGGATGCAGGCCCTGGCCTTCCGTACGCTCGCAGAGCACGACCCGGGTGCGGCCTCCACAGCCCAGCGTCACGCCAAGCAGGCGCTGGATCTCCGGGTGCACGGCCGCCAGCGCTCCAAGATCTTCGACTACATCTCGCTCGCCTCGGCGTGCTTCATCGCCGACGACCCCGAGCAGGCCGATCGCTACGCACGGCTCGCCCTGGTCTCGATGGGGGAGACGTCCTCGCAGCGGACCTGGGACCGGTTGCGCGAGATGTACCGGCTCACCGGCCAGTTCGCGGGATACGCCAAGATCGAGGATCTGCGCGCGGAGATCGCACGCGCCCTGCCCTCGGGCGCGTCCAAGAAGGCGAAGGGCACCCAGATCTGACCTGGCCGACCGTCGGCGCACAGCACAGGACCCATCGCAAGCCCGTAAGGGGGGACCCGGTCACGCCTCGACGCGGGCCACCAGCACGCAGGCGTCATCGAGCCGTTCGCCGGTTCCGAGTTCCTCGACCACGGTCCGTACACAGTCCTGTGCCGTGCGGGCCCGTGCGAACGCGGGCGCCAGTCCCAGAAGCATGTCCTGGCCGGTGTTCCGGTCGCTCGGGTCCCTCAGCCCACCTGTGTACAGCACGAGTACATCGCCCGGCAGCAGATCCACCCGGTCCTGCTCGTAGGTGACCCCGGACGTCGCCCCGAGCAGCACTCCGTCCGGCGCGGGCAGAGGCCGCCCCACTCCGTCGCGGAACAGCAGCGGCGCGGGGTGCCCTGCCTGTGCCCAGACGAGTGTCCCGGTCGCCGGATCGAAGCGGCAGCACACGGCGCTGCCCAGGGCCGGCTGGGCCGAGCATTCGATCAGCTGGTTCAGATGTCCCATGACCGGCCCCGGCTCCACACCTGCCACGGCCATGCCGCGCAGCGCGCCCAGCAGCGTCGCCATGGCCGATGTGGCCGGGATCCCGTGGCCTGTGAGGTCCCCGACGGTGAGCAGGGTCCTGCCGTCAGGGAGTGCGAGCGTGTCGTACCAGTCACCGCCTATGAGGTCGCTCGACCCCGACGGAAGGTAGTGCGTGGCGATGTCCAGGCGGCCCGCGCTCGGACCGGATGCCGGCAGCGAGCCGCTCCACGGCGGAAGGACGGCCTCCTGGAATTCGACCGCCATCCGGTGCTCCACCCGGGCGGTGTGTTCCTGGCGCCGCGCGGTGTCCCAGGTCCTGGCCACGACATGCTGACTGCGCCGCAGCCTGCTGACATCGCGCAGGACCGCCCACATGGAAGCGGTGCAGCCGTCCGCGTCGAGGACGGGCTCGCACATCATGTGCACGGTGCGCGTGGTGCCGTCCGGCAGCAGAATCCGGAATTCGCCGTCTATCGGCCGGCCGTCCACCAGGCAGTCGGTCACCATCGACGTCAGGAGGGGCTGGTCCTCCGGGAGCAGTACCGAGGGCAGCTCGTCCAGGGGCAGTGCTCCTGCCCCCGGGTCCCTGCCGAAGATCTGGTGGAGCTCGTCTGACCAGCTGACCTCGTCGGTGAGCAGATTCCATTCGGCGCTGCCCACCCGGCTGAGGAGCGAGCCCGTCGCCCGGCCGTGCGTCGACGGCTCCTCCGGCGCCGTGGAGAGTTCCGGTGCGGTGGAGTGCTCAGGCGCCGGCTCGGTGGACGCGGGGTGGGAGAAGCCGTCCCTCAGCTGTCCCAGATGTTCGCCGAGGTCGTCGAGCTGATGTACGGCGAGTTCACAGAGCGCCCGCTGCCAGCGCAGCTGAGGATCGTCGTCGTCGATCACGGAGGTGTCGCGCCGCACGGCGTCCACGTCGCCGCGCAGCAGCCGGGTCCGGTCGATCAGGGCATCGACGGCCTCGCGCTCGGGCGGCTCCGGGGCGGGGCGGTCCGCAAACAGATGGGACGGCATCTGGGTACTCCGATACAGGCGGTACAACCGGTTCGTGGGGTGGACCGAACACGACTGTCGCACAGGGGGCGGGGCGTCGTAAGGGGTTTGGCAACACTCGATACGTTCTTGCATCCGGCATATGCCGTCGGCTGGCTGGGGTGCAGGTCCGCCGAACACCCTTGTCCGTGGCGGGGAGTTGACGCAAGTCGCCGGGCGTGTGCCGCTGGGTGCGCGCCCGCGTGCGCGACCTCGCACGGCTCGCGCGGGCCACGATCAGGGCATATGCGGAGTCGCGCGGACGCGTCGATCAGTGACCGGCGTCGAGGGGGGCGTGACCGGTCGACCGAACGTTCGGCTCATCGGTCACCCGCACGTCGGCCATGCGTGCGAAACGGCGTGGGAATGGTGGAGCGGTCGTGCGTGTTCTGTGAATCGGAATCGAAAACGACACCCGTTCCCACCCTGGGGACGAGGTCGGATCGCCTGTCTGGAGGCCCCATGGCACGCAGCGAGACCAGGCCCGTCGTCCTGCTCAGGTCCACGGCCGGAACCGGCCACACCTATGTGACGCGGAAGAACCGGCGCAACGATCCCGATCGTCTGGAACTGCGGAAGTTCGACCCGGCCGCGGGGCGGCATGTCGTCTTCCGTGAGACCCGCTGACGCTCTTCGCCGGTATCCGCCGCCGTCGGCGCCGGCGCCCCTACCTGCGCAGCCGTGGCGCGGATCACAGGAAGGGGGCCGGATTCACAGGAACGGCGGATGGTGGTTTATCGTTCATATATACGTCGGGGTAAAGGACCGAAGACCGCCGCACAGCGGTCGGCCTTCACCTCTGCACACAAGCCGCCCCGGCTGGATTCCCCCGATCCGGCCGGGGCTTCCCCTTGCCGCCGTTCCCGTACGGCCCCCGCCGACATGGTCCGCGCTCACATGGTCCGCGTGAGATCCGCGGCGTAGTGCTCGATGGCGGGCCGGTACCGCCGAACCCGTGTGCTGTCGCTCGTCGTCGCCACCAGGCGCAGCAGGAGCTGCATGGCCTCGTGATGTTCACCGGTGTTGAACAGGGCCATGGACAGGAAGGTCCTCAGCGCCCCGTCGTCCGGGTACTCCGACACGCCGCCCCGCAGCGTCTCGACGGCCTGCCCGAACCTGCCCAGAACGCGATAGGTGCTGCCGAGCCCCAGCAGCGCACCCCGGCGGTCCTCATCGTTGAGGCCCTCGCCCTGCAGGCTCCGCTCGTAGTACGGCACGGCCTCCGCCTCCAGGCCGAGCACATCATGGACCCACGCGGTCTGATAAGCGACGTCCGCCGCGTCGGGGAACGAGGCGGTGAGGGAGAGGAGGCGTTCCCTGGCCTGTTCGGGATGGCCCTGTTCCCGCAGCCGCACCGCTTCCGCCAGCAGTTCGTCCTTCTTCTGTTCGCTCATGCGCACATGGTCGCACCCGGGCCCGGGTGTGGCCGCGAAGGTTGGGGGCATCCGTTCCGCCATGACAGCAGAGGCGGACAGTGGTGTACGACGCAGGGCCCTGGGGCGGTTACTGCTGCGTGTGGCGGCGTTGATCGCGGCGTTCGTGGCGCTGGTCGCGTTCTCCGTGGTCCTGGCGAAGGTGACGCTCACACCGTCCCCCGCGTCGGAGGACCTCGTGGCGTCCAACCTGCGGCCGGGACGGTCCCTGCGGCAGTACGCGCAGGACTACACCTTCCTCGCCGCGTGCAAACAGGCGGGCGGGAATCTTCTGTTGGGCGCCCCGTTCGGCGTGCTGCTGCCGATTCTGGTGCCGCGCCGGCTCCGGATGCTCCGGATGACGCTGCTCACCGTGCTGGTCATGGCGCTCGTCGAGCTCACGCAGGGCGCGCTCGTGGTGGGACGGGCCTTCGACGTCGATGACGTCATCCTCAACACCGCGGGCGCACTGCTGGGTTACGCGTTCGTCGGGCGGCGGGTCAGCCATCGCTACCACACTCTCGCGGCCGAGAAGCCCCCGAAGGGGCGGGCCCCGGCCACGAAGCCCCGGCCTCGGCGGACGAAACCGCTCGGCAAGGGCGCGGCCGGCTCCGCCGCACGCCGGAGCGCGTCCGCGCCGATGGCTCGCGGACGCGCTCTGCGTGACAGGTGGCGCAGTCGTCGGGAGGGCCCGGGCGGGGAAGCACCCGGAGCCCGCCGACGTGGAGCCTAGAGCGCCGGGTAGGCGTTCTTCAGGAGCTCCTGGAACTGGGCCGAGAACCACTTTCCGGAGACCGGGGCGTCGCCCAGGGCCCCGGACGGGTTGTTGCCGTTGCGCTCGTTACCCTCGTAGGTCGGGTCGCACATCCGGTCGAAGCCCTTCCCCTCGTCGTTCGGGATCTCCTCGCTGGAGCCGTCCGACTCCCCCGGGGGCTTCATCCAGACGTACGCGTCGATGCCGGACGCGGGCGCTGCCGTGGGCCGTTCGCCGAGACCGGCTCCGGCCTGGTTGCACCAGTTGCCGAGGTGGATGCGCCGGTCGTAACGCCCACCGTCCACATAGCTGTCGACGCTGCTCTGGTCGCCGGGACCGGTCGGCCGGTCGGCGCCGCCCCAGCCGTTGCGGGAGGTGTCGATCAGCATGCCGATGTCGGAGTTGAATCCGACCGAGACCAGTTCCTGGCGGAAGGCCTGGGCGAAGGACTGCTCGTCCGTGTACTGGTTCCAGTCGACCCACTTCGACTCACGGACCGACTGGCCGTTGACGGTGTCGCCGATGGAGAAGTTGTCCTCCGTCGTCGCACCGTAGTTGGCCGTGTTGACGATGAAGCCGTGGACGTCGTCGACCGTCGCGCCCTCGGTGGTCGCCGCCTCCTGGAAGAGGTTGGCGGACGCGCCGAAGTTGTCGTCCCAGCCGATCCAGCCGTGGTGTCCGGCGTCGATGTAGTTGTAGACGTTGGGCGCGTCGCCGAGCTTGTCGAGCGCGTAGCCCACGCCCTTCTGGTAGTTGCCGTTGGCCTTCATCTCGTCACAGGCCGGGGTGGCCGTGGGACGGTCGCCGGTGTTGGTGACCAGGTTCGGCAGGGAGTCGATCTCGACCGTGGTGACGATGCGCAGATCCGCGTACTTCTCGTCCGCGAAGATGGCCGCGATCGGATCGATGTACTCGCTCTTGTAGCGGTCGATCTCGTCGGGACCGAGCTCGCCGTTGGAGGCGAGCGCCGCGCAGTCACGCCCGGGCAGGTCGTAGATGACGGCCTGGAAGACGAGCTCGCCCGAGCCCTTCTGGGCCAGGGCCTCGTCCAGGTGGTCACGCAGGCTCATTCCGCCGTCGACGCCCTCGATGGCGGCGATGCGGTCGAGCCATACAGCTGTCGGCTGGTCGGCGACCTTGTCGCCACCCGGCTCGGCGGCGGCATTGGCCGACCACTCCGGGTTCACGTAGACGCTCGCGCCGGCGTAGGGGTTGTCGACCAGGGCGGCTGCGGCTGACGCGTGCGCCACCGTCGCGCCGGAGGCACCGAAGGGGGCCGCCGCTGTGGCGGTTCCCGCGGCTGCGGCGACGAGTACGCCCGCCGCTATGAGCGCCATTCTGGATCGGCGCATGGTGGTGCGGCTCGTGCGGCTCATACGAATTCCGTTTCCTCAGCTGTAGAGGGCGCGCAGGTGATCACGCAGCCCGATTCCGTACGGGGTGGGGATACCGTCGTAGTCGCTGATCAAGGACGGGCCGTGATGCGGTTCAGGGTGTGCTCGCCCATCTCGCCTGTGGCGAAGGGGAGTTCGGCCCGACCGGTGCGAGCGGGGGTTCGACCGTCCTCGTCGCACAGTTGGTGGAGCTGTGGGTGTGTCGTGTACCGCGGATGTGTGGGGGGTCAGGTCAAACCGGTACTCCTCTTTCGGGGACACGTGGAGGGGTTCGGGCGTCTTCGACGACGCCCGCCCGCACAGGTGCGCGCCCATGGCTCCGGACGCCCGCGGGCGTTCCGGTGGTGGGGAAGGAGAGATCCGCCGGACCGGTGGAGCCGGTCGGATCCATGGTGCAAGGCGCGCTGTCGAGCCTGCAGAAGCCGGCGCGGGGACCGGTTCCGCTCCGTGCGCGGTGCTGTTCTCCACCGTGCGTACGAGGGCGGATCCGGAAGCCGTGACCGTGGCCGCGAGAGCGCCGCGGCCACACCGGCACTGCTCCGGGGAGCAGCCTGAACAGGTGCGAGATGTGCGGGGGGTGACACATGAGCGACTCCTGACAGATCGGGCGCGCCCCCTACGGCACGTCGACTGGTGGAACCGCTCCCACTGGTGTGGCTTGACGTTAGAGCGTCAAGTGGTGTCGGTCAACATGCCAGTTCAGATCTCTTGGTCTCGAAACAATTCGACTCTTCAAGTCTCTTGACTCTCTTTTTCCCCGTCCCCATGCTGGGAGCGCTCCCACTGCTTCAAGGCTTGTGCTCAGCCCTGCACACCCCCCATATCGCCGAGCCGCGAGGAGGTACTGCGCATGCCATCGGGACGCGTACGGAGACCTTGGTTACCCGGAAGAACGGGCAGAACCGGAGCCCGGAACCAACGCTTGTGGACAGCGTGCGCCGCGGCACTCGCCCTCCCCATGGGCATGACCGCCGCCGCAGGAACACCGGCCCAGGCCGCCGCTGTCGAATGCAGCCTCGACTACAGGGCCGATGACTGGGGTTCGGGCTTCAGCACCGAACTCACCGTCACCAACAGGAGCTCCACCGCCATCGACGGCTGGAGCCTGACCTACGACTACGACGGCAGCCAGAAACTCACCGAAGGCTGGAACGGGACCTGGTCCCAGTCGGGTGACACGGTGACCGTCGAGAACGCGGGCTGGAACAGATCCATCCCGGCCGGAGGCGCGGCCACGACGGGCGCGAGTTTCACCTACACCGGCACCAACTCCGCCCCGACCGCCTTCGCCGTCAACGGCACGGCCTGCGCGAGTGCCCATCAGCCGCCGCTCACGGTCCTCACGGACACGGCGGCCGGCTCCGTCTTCTCCGCCGGAGACGCTGTTCCCCTGGCCGCCACCGCCGTGGCCGCCGACGGTGCGGACATCAGCAAGGTCGAGTTCTACGACGACACCACGCTCCTCGGCACGGACACCACGTCCCCCTACACGTTCGATGCCGAAAAACTGTCCGCGGGCGGCCACTCCCTGTACGCCAGGGCCTATGACAGTCTCGGCGCTTCGGCCGAGTCGGCGCCGGCGGGCATCACCGTCGTCGACGGCCCTGCCGTCGTCGCCACACCCGCCCAACTGGGCGTCCAGCAGGGCGATTCGGCGACCCTCGATGTCTCGCTGTCCACCGCCCCCGACTCGCCCGTCACCGCAACCGTGACGCGGGGGAGCGGGAACTCCGGGCTGAGCGTCAGCGAGGGCACCAGGCTCACCTTCACCCCGTCGAACTGGTCCACCCCTCAGAAGGTGGCCGTCGCGGCCGACGGATCCGGCACGGGTGCGGCGACCTTCACCGTCAAGGCCCCCGGCCACGACAAGGCCGAGGCCACCGTCACCCAGCTCGCGGAGGCGAAGGAGTACGACGCCCGCTTCCTCGATCTGTACGGGAAGATCACCGACCCGGCGAACGGCTACTTCTCCTCGGAGGGAATCCCCTACCACTCCGTCGAGACACTGATCGTGGAGGCTCCCGACCACGGACACGAGACGACATCGGAGGCGTACAGCTATCTGATCTGGCTCCAGGCGATGTACGGGAAGGTCACCGGGGACTGGGAGAAGTTCAACGGCGCATGGGAAACCATGGAGACCTACATGATCCCCACCCACGCCGACCAGCCCACGAACTCCTTCTACGACGCGTCGAAGCCGGCCACCTACGCCCCGGAGCACGACACCCCGAACGAGTATCCGGCCGTACTCGACGGATCGGTGACCTCCGGACAGGACCCGATCGCCTCCGAGCTGAAGAGCGCCTACGGCACCGACGACATCTACGGGATGCACTGGATCCAGGACGTCGACAACGTCTACGGATACGGCAACGCGCCCGGAAAGTGCGCGGCAGGCCCCGACGAGAGCGGGCCGTCCTACATCAACACCTTCCAGCGCGGGCCGCAGGAGTCGGTCTGGGAGACCGTCACCCACCCCACCTGCGACAACTTCACCTACGGCGGGGACAACGGCTACCTGGACCTGTTCACCGGGGACGCCTCCTACGCCCAGCAGTGGAAGTTCACCAACGCTCCGGACGCGGACGCCCGTGCCGTACAGGCGGCCTACTGGGCCGATGCCTGGGCGAAGGAGCAGGGCAAGTGGGACGAGGTCTCGGACACCGTGGGCAAGGCCGCGAAGATGGGCGACTATCTCCGCTACTCCATGTTCGACAAGTACTTCAAGAAGGTCGGCGACTGCGTCGGCCCCACCACCTGCCCCGCAGGCAACGGCAAGGACAGCGCGCACTACCTGATGTCCTGGTACTACGCCTGGGGTGGCGCCACCGACACCTCGGCCGGCTGGTCCTGGCGCATCGGGTCCAGCCACGCCCACGGCGGCTACCAGAACCCGATGGCGGCCTACGCCCTCAGCTCCGTCGCCGACCTCAAGCCCGAGTCGGCCACCGGACAGGACGACTGGGCCAAGAGCCTGGACCGCCAGATGGAGTTCTACCAGTGGCTCCAGTCCGACGAGGGAGCCATAGCGGGTGGCGCGACCAACAGCTGGCAGGGCCGTTACGCCCAGCCTCCGGCCGGCACGCCGGCCTTCTACGGCATGTACTACGACGAGAAGCCCGTCTACCACGACCCGCCGTCCAACCAGTGGTTCGGCTTCCAGGCGTGGTCCATGGAGCGTGTGGCGGAGTACTACCACGAGTCGGGTGACGCCCAGGCCAAGGCCGTGCTCGACAAGTGGGTCGACTGGGCCCTGTCGGAGACGACGATCAACCCGGACGGCACCTACCTCATGCCCTCCACCCTCGAATGGTCGGGCGCGCCCGACACCTGGAACGCGTCGAGCCCCGGGGCGAACTCCGGGCTCCATGTCACGGTCGCCGACTACACCAACGACGTCGGGGTGGCCGGCGCCTACGCGAGGACGCTGACCTACTACGCCGCCGAGTCCGGTGACGCCGAGGCGAAGGCCACGGCCGAAGGCCTGCTCGACGGAATGTGGAGCAACTACCAGGACGACGCGGGGGTCGCGGTTCCCGAGACCCGTGCCGACTACAACCGGTTCGACGACCCGGTGTACGTCCCGAACGGCTGGACGGGGGCGATGCCCAACGGCGACACCGTGGACAACGACTCGACGTTCCTCT
Source organism: Streptomyces sp. NBC_01012 (assembly GCF_045162755.1). Lineage (NCBI taxonomy): Bacteria > Bacillati > Actinomycetota > Actinomycetes > Kitasatosporales > Streptomycetaceae > Streptomyces > Streptomyces sp. NBC_01012. Next base: position 7,565,520 of record NZ_CP108688.1, read on the forward strand.
CCATCCGTTCGTTCTACGAGGACGACCCGAACTGGTCCAAGGTGCAGGCCTATCTGGACGGCGGGACCGCCCCGGTCTTCACCTACCACCGGTTCTGGGCACAGACCGATGTCGCACTGGCCCTGGGGGCGTACGCGGATCTTCTGGAGTGAGTGACCCCTGGTCCCCCAGGGGCATCGGCCGCCGGTCACGAGCCGGCGGCCGGTGCCCCGCAGGGCCTCGCGCGAGCGGCCGGGGCGGGGCATGATCATGCGATGACATGGACAGCTCCCGAAGCCACCCGCACCGAAGGACCGCTGACCGGCGGTGAGCGCGAGACACTGACCGCCTTCCTGGCGTTCTACCGCAGCACACTGCTGCAGAAGTGCGCCGGCCTGACCGGCAGCCGGCTCGCCGAGCAGACCGTCGAGCCGTCCAGCCTCACCCTGCTCGGTCTGATCCGGCACATGGCCAAGGTGGAGCGCACCTGGTTCCGTGAAGGGCTCGCAGGCCTCTCGTACCCCTCCATGTACGACGCGGAGAAGGGAAAGGACGCGGACTTCGACGACCTCTCGCCGGACCGCGCGGCCGATGACTACGCCCGTCTCGTCGAGGAGATCCGCCTCGCCGACGAGGCGGCGGCAGGCGTGCCGCTCGACACCACCTTCACCCGGCGCGGCACCGTCTACTCGCTGCGCACGGTGTACGTCCACATGATCGCCGAATACGCCCGCCACATCGGCCACGCCGATCTGCTGAGGGAGCGGCTGGACGGTGCCACCGGTGCCTGAGAGCGCCCAACAGGGCGCGCATGTACGGGATATGGCGTAGTTCCCGTCACCCTGGCGGACTGAAATCCCGGGACCCGGTCACACGGAAGACATGACGTCCACCGGCGTAACGACAGACAGCACCGAAGAACCCGGCCACAGCGGCACACAGCCCCGCCGCGCCCGCGCCCGCGGATGCCTGCCGTTCGCGGGCGTGTGCGCCGCGGCGCTGGTCCTGCTGTTCCTGGGCTCCCGGCTCAGCCTGCTGCCGGGGCTGGGCGGACTCTTCGGTGAGGAGACCACCGACCGCTCCGGCCCCGCCGTGCTCAAGTCCGTCCAGGACATGAGCGCGTACGAGGCGGCCTCCGGCAACTTCCAGGTCGTCGTCGACCTGGAGAAGGACACCAAGTTCCTGCCCGACGCCGTCCGGGGGACCCGGACGCTGTACGTCGGCGCGGGCACCGTCAGGGCCTCCGTCGACCTCGGAAAGGTCGGGGCCGAAGGGGTGAAGGTCAACGAGGACCGTACGGAGGCCGAACTCGTCCTGCCGCACGCCGTGCTGGGCAAGCCCGCCCTTGACCCGGACCGCTCCTACGCCGTGTCCAAGCAGCGTGGCCTCCTCGACCGGCTCGGCGACTTCTTCTCCGACAACCCCGGCAGTGAACAGGCGGTCAACAAGCTGGCGGTGCAGAACATCGGCAAGGCCGCCGAGGAGAGCGGTCTGACGAAGCGCGCGGAGAAGAACACCACATCCATGCTCCGAGGTCTGCTCGGGTCGCTCGGCTTCGAGAAGGTCACCGTCCGCTACGCCGATCCGGCCGGCTGACCCGACGGCCCGCCGCCCCGCCCGCAGGGGACCGGCGGGTCTGCGCCACACTCGCCTCAGTGAACGGTCGCCCCATCGACCGTCAGGATCCGGAGAGTGATGACGATGACCGCCGAGACCACGCAACGCTTCAGGGCCGCCGTCGAGAAGAGCGACCGGGCGGCGCTGGAGGAGCTGTTCACCGAGGACGTACGCCTCTACAGCCCCGTGAAGTTCACACCGTTCGAGGGCAGGCCGATGGTGCTCGGTCTCTTCGGCGTACTCCTGCGCACCTTCGAGGACTTCCGCTACGTCGGGCAGTTCGAGGGCGAGGCCGCCACCAGCGCGCAGGGCGTCCAGGAGCCCTCGGAGATCCTGCTGTTCAGGGCGAAGGTGGACGGCAAGGAGATCCATGGGATCGATCTGCTGCAGTTCGGCGAGGACGGGCGGATCAACGAGTTCACCGTGATGGTCCGCCCGATGTCCGCGGTCCAGGCACTGGGCGAGGCCGTCCTGCGAGGGCTCGCCGAAGACGGTCTCGTGCCGGACGGAACAGCCCACTGACCGGACGCCGCCCGGCCGGTCCGTTCCGGCCGGGCGGCGAACGGCATGGCGCAACCGCGCTACGGAGCCGGTCGGTTACCTTACGTGAGATCGCCGAGCACTTACCGGTATCCGAGGGGACCTCCGAATGAACCGTATCCGCACCGCACTTGCCGCGATGGGCATCGCGGCCGGCCTGGTGACCGCGCCCACCGCGAGCGCCGCACCCCAGGAGGACAGCCGCACGACGGCGGCCGTCCGCCACGATCCCTGCACGGGTGAATACCTCGGGGACGCGCGGCTCGGCCCCCAGTGGCTGCCCTCCACGAAGCAGGCACCCGTCGGCCCGCTGCTCAAGGGGTACCGGCGCACGGGCAGCCTGTCTCCCTCCGCCTTCCTGCACAAGTACTGGGAGGGGCCGGCCGGCACGGGCAGCTGGAAGTACCCGCCCAACGACGGCTTCGCCGAGGTCAACGGTGAGATCGACAAGGAGCCGGCGAAGCTGCGCACCGGCCAGCGCCTGGACCGCTTCGGATCGGAGTACGGCGGCTACCTCGCGCCGGCCGGCGACGCCTACAAGGAGCGGGCCCTGCCGCCGCAGAACCTCAACACCCGTGAGACCGACGTGCCTTGTGATTACCACGTCTACAAGGTCACCAAGCCGTTCTGGGTCTGGCAGGGCGGCATCGCACCCTGGTTCGAGCAGCCCGGCGGAGGCCGGCAGATCAAGCTCGACGCGGTCTTCCTCGACCCGGGTGCGGGCCAGCGGCTCAATGTGAAGTGGCTGCTGGACCACGCCTATCTCACCGCCGTGGGCGCGTAGCACCGCCATGGACCGCCGGGAACTGCGCGCCGCGCTGCACGCGGCCGGCGTGGCCGACGGCTACTACCGCATCGAGGGCGTCCATGAACCGGTCCCCACACCACCCGACTTCCTGTTCCTGAGGGAAGCGCCCGACGGGGTGTGGGAGACCGGAGCCTTTGAGCGCGGTACGTACGAGGTGATCGCCCGGCACCCGGACGAGTCGGCGGCCTGCGCACATCTCCTGCGCCTGCTCGGCTGAGAGGCAAGGCGGGTCTCAGGGCGCAGCGGGTTTGCCGTAACGGCAAGTTCGCTTGGCCGGTGGTGGTGGGGCGCCGAATGATGGACAGGTGCCGACAGGCCGAGAGAGACCGAGGAGAGCCATGCGACAGCCCACCCCCGAACCCTCCACCACCGTCCCCGGGGCGGTCCACCGGCTCGTGGACGTCCCCGGCGGCCGGATCCACCTGCTGGAACAGGGCACGGGCCCGCTCGTCCTCATGGTCCACGGCTTCCCCGAGACCTCGTACTCCTGGCGCCACCAGCTCTCCGCCGTCGCCGCGGCGGGCTTCCGCGCGGTCGCCGTCGACGTACGCGGCTACGGGCGCTCCTCGGCCCCCGCCGCCGTGGACGCCTACCGGATGACGGCCCATGTGGCCGACAACGTCGGTGTCGTGCACGCCCTGGGGGAGGAGACGGCTACGGTCATCGGCCACGACTGGGGCTCACCCATCGCGGCGAACAGCGCCCTGCTGCGGCCCGACATGTTCACGGCCGTGGCCATGCTCAGCGTCCCCTACGCCCCCTGGAACGCGGTCCGGCCGACCGACGGCTTCGCCCGTATCGGCGGGAGCGAGGAGTTCTACGTCAGCTACTTCCAACAGCCGGGCCGCGCCGAGGCGGAGATCGAACCCGATGTACGCGGGTGGCTGGCAGGGCTCTACACCTCGCTCTCCGGCGACACCATGCCGCCGCCGGGCGCGGACAGTCCCTTCTTCGTGCCCGAGGGGGCGGCCATGCGCGACCGCTTCACCGGCGGTGCCCTGCCGTCCTGGCTCACCGCGCGGGAGCTGGACGTCTACAGCACCGAGTTCGAGAGGACCGGCCTGACCGGCGCGCTCAACCGCTACCGGAACGTCGACCGTGACTGGGAGGACCTGGCCGTCTGGGACGGAGCCCGTCTCGCCTGCCCCGCGCTCTTCATCGGAGGCGCCCTCGACTCCTCCACCACCTGGATGGCGGACGCCATCGCCGACTACCCGACGACGCTTCCCGGCCTGGTCTCCTCGCACATCCTGGAAGGCTGCGGACACTGGATCCAGCAGGAACGCGCCGATGAGGTCAACGCCCTGCTGACGACGTGGCTGCGCACCGTGCACCCGTGACAGCCGCGTGTCGAAGTCGGGGCCCCGTCCGCGGACCGGCCATGGTGGGCGTATGAACAGTGCAGGCATTCTCGCCGATGCGTTCGAACGCATCCATGAAGCGGTGCACGCCGCGGTCGAGGGTCTTCCGCCCGAGGACCTCAACGCCAGGATCGACGACGACGCGAATTCCATCGCCTGGCTCGTGTGGCACCTCGCGCGCGTCCAGGACGATCATGTCGCCGACGCGGCGGGCATCGAACAGGTCTGGTTCGCGAAGGGCTGGGCGTCCCGCTTCGAGCTGCCCCTGGAGGAGGGCTCGACCGGTTACGGCCACAGCAGTGCGCAGGTGGGTTCCGTGACGGTGGGGTCGGGCGACCTCCTCCTCGGCTACCTGGACGCCGTGAACGAGCAGACCCTCGGCTTCGTCCGGGGCCTCGACGGCCGGTCCCTGGACCGTGTCGTGGACGACGCCTGGTCGCCGCCGGTGACGCTCGGTGTGCGGCTGATCAGCGTCATCGCCGACGACCTGCAGCACGCAGGTCAGGCGGCGTTCGTCCGCGGGGCTCTCGAGCGTCGTCGGTGATCCGCGGATCCGGTGCGCGCGTAGCGCCCCGGACTCGTACCGACCACACGCTTGAAGTGCCGGGAGAAGTGTGACTGGTCGTAGAACCCGACCGAGGCCGCGACCTCCGGCGCGCGCATCCCGCCGAGCAGCAGCCGACGGGCGAGATCCACGCGGCGCCCTGTCAGGTACTGGTGGGGGGCCAGGCCGAACTCCCGGCTGAACGCCCGTACCAGGTGGGCGTGATGGCTGTGCAGACGGTCCGCCGCCTCGCGCAGCGTCAGCCCTTCCACGACGTGTTCGTCCAGCAGATCCCTCAGCGCGTACGCGACCCGGCGGTCGGGCACCTGGGGGGCGGGGGCCACCTCGTCGCGCAGGTGCCCGGCGAGGCGTTCGGAGACGAGCGCGAGGCGGCTCTGCGCCTCCAGCTCGTCATCGGGGCGTTCGAGCGTCCGGTGGAGCTGGTCGACACGCAGCCGCAGCCGAGGATCCCGCAGCACCGGCCGGTCGACCGCACGCCCGACGAGATCCGCGTCGATCTGCCCGGTGTTCAGATAGAGGACGCGCTTGCGGAACCCTCCGGGGGTCGCGGCGTCGCCGTTGTGCGGGACGTGCGGCGGCAGCAGCGTCACCACCGAGCTGGGCGCCCCGTGCTCATGGCGGTCCAGGTCGTAGCGGACCATTCCCTCGTCCACCAGGAGCAGCGTCCACGCGTCGTGCGTGTGCATGGGATACACGTGGTCGGGGAAGTGTGCGTGGAAGACCTCGTCGATCCCTTCGACCCGCGGACGCCACGCGGTGATTTCCGGACATGCACCCATGGGCGAAGCGTACAAGAGCGCACGGGGCCGAAACGGCGTGCAAACTTCGTACAAGACGGCAGCGCACCGTGCTCGGCAGACTCCTGTCATGACCGACGACAACAACGCACCCGTACGCTTCGACACCAAGATCGCTGTGCTGCTCCGCGACGACCTCGAGACCTGGCAGCGCCTCAACGTCACCGCCTTCCTGGTCAGCGGCCTCGGCACACAGGTGCCCGAGGTGATCGGCGAACCGTACGCCGATGCCGACGACACCCCGTACCTGCCCATGTTCCGGCAGCCCGTTCTCGTGTTCGAAGGGTCGAAGGAGCTGCTGACGACCGCGCACACCAAGGCGGTCAACAGGGGAGCGACACTGGCCGTGTTCACCTCGGACCTCTTCGCGACCGGTCATGACAAGGCCAACAGGGCAGCTGTCCGAGCGGTGCGCAGGGACGGGATGGACCTGGTCGGTCTGGCCGTGTTCGGGCCACGCAACGCGGTCGACAAGATCCTCAAGGGCGCGTCCATGCACCCCTGAGCCTCGCCCCGGTGTCATGGTGCGGATACCCGCGGACACACCCGTGCGTGTGACGGTTCGCGGTGCCATACTCGATAACAAGTCCGCTTGACCGGCTTGTCATTGTCCGAAAGGCGACGCGTCATGAACTGGGCATCGTGGACCACCCTCGGTGTCTTCGCGGGAACCGGCGGAGTGCGCACCGAAGAGGTAGGTGTCGTGAGCGGTGATCTCACCGTGCACACGACTTGGACCGAGAAGCAGGCCGAGGTGGCCGTTCAGTACAGCGGTGCCTCGGACTGGTTCACACTGGCCGGCAGTCCGGTGCCGTGCCCGTCGGAGGAAGAGAGCAGAGCCCTTCATCAGAGCGTCGTCGAGGCGGTACGCGCCGGCGGTGGAGCCACGGTTCCGGCTCCGTACTCCGTGGCGTGACCGAAGGGGCGGCGCCGCCGCCCTTCAGCCTGCCGCGAAGCGCACCACATACCGGCGCTGCCACGGCGTCTCGACGGCCTTGGGGTGATAGTTCCGACGGACGTGGGCGACAGCTTGCTCCGCCGGGACGCCGTCCAGCACGGCCAGGCACGCAAGGGCGGTGCCGGTCCGCCCCCGGCCGCCCCCGCACGCGACCTCGGCGCGTTCGTACGGAGCTCGGTCCCACACCCGCTCCAGCATGGAGCGCGCCGCGTCCTTGTCGGAGGGCAGACGGAAGTCGGGCCAGCGCAGCCACCACGACTCCCAGGCCACCTGGGGCGGCGGGCCGCCCAGCAGATGGACGGTGAGGGTCGGCTCCGGGCCCGCCGGGAGCGGACGCCGCAGCCCCCGGCCACGGACCAGTCGCCCCGACGGCAGCCGTAGCACGCCCTCGCCCGCAGGATCCCAGGTCTCCGTCATGCACGGCTCCTTCCGTCTCAGCCCTTCGGGGCCCAGCCTCCCGGCCTCAGCTCTTCCGGGCTCGGGCCCAGCTTTCCGGCCTCAGTCCTTCCGGTCGAGGTCCTGCGACAGGAGTGCTGCCAGCTCCTCGACCGCGTCCGGCGCGTCGTCCCCCACGGCTGACAGCACCAGCGAATCACCGTGCTGAGCCGCCAGGGCGAGCACCGAGAGCATGCTACGGGCGTCGACCGGGTCGCCGCCCTCGCGCGCGACGGTGACCTTGACCGGCTGGCGGGCTGCCGCCTGGACGAAGAGTGAGGCGGGGCGGGCGTGCAGGCCGCTACGGGAGCCGACGGAGACGGTGCGCTGGTACACGGGTTCACTCCTGGTGCAGAGAAAATGCGGTTCGGTGGGGGAGGGGATCAGGCGGCCACGGCGACATCGGACCCGTCGCCGGCCGGGGCCACTGCGTCCGGCTTCCGGCGCAGTCCCTTGAGGGTGACGACCAGAGCGGTGGAGACCGCGGTGCCGACGGCGATCGCCAGCAGGTAGAGGAACGGCTCGCCGATGAGCGGGACGACGAACACGCCTCCGTGCGGGGCGCGCAGGGTACAGCCGAACGCCATGGACAGCGCGCCCGTCACCGCTCCGCCGGCCATCACGGACGGGATCACTCGCAGGGGATCCGCCGCGGCGAACGGGATGGCGCCCTCGGTGATGAACGAGGCGCCCAGCACCCAGGCCGCCCTGCCGTTCTCCCGCTCGGTCCCGGTGAACAGCCCCCGGCGCACGGTCGTGGCCAGGGCCATCGCCAGCGGAGGCACCATGCCGGCCGCCATCACCGCGGCCATGACCTTGAGGCTGCCGGGCGTCGGGTCGGCGAGGCCACCGACCGCGAAGGCGTACGCCACCTTGTTCAGCGGGCCACCCATGTCGAAGCACATCATCAGACCGAGGACGACACCGAGGATGACCGCGTTGGAGCCCGAGAGCCCGTTCAGCCAGTCGGTGAGGGCGTTCTGGAGGGAGGCGATCGGCTTGCCGACCACGATGAACATCAGGAAACCGACGACGATCGACGCGAGCAGAGGGATCACCAGCACCGGCATGATGCCGCGCAGCGTGGGATGCACCTTCACGCGCTGGATCGCCATCACCGTCGCACCGGCCAGCAGACCGGCGACCAGGCCGCCGAGGAAGCCCGCGTCGATGGTGAGGGCGATGGCGCCGCCGACGAACCCGGGGACGAGCGCCGGACGGTCCGCCATCCCGTAGGCGATGTACCCCGCCAGCACCGGGACGAGGAAGCCGAAGGCGGCGCTGCCGATCTGGTTGAGCAGAGCGGCCCAGCTGTCGGCCTCGCCCCAGACGAAGTGGTCGGCCACCGACTTCGCGCTCGCGATCTCGTAGCCGCCGATGGCGAACGAGAGGGCGATGAGCAGTCCTCCGGCCGCGACGAACGGCACCATGTAACTGACGCCGGACATCAGATAGGTGCGCAGCCGGACACCGAAGTGCCCCGACGTCCCCGAACCTCCCGCGCCGGGTTCCTCGCGGTTCTCGTGGATCGCGCTGATCTCTCCCCGCTCGGCCTTCCTCCGGGCCTCGGCGATGAGCTCGGCCGGCCGGTTGATCCCGGCCTTCACCCCGGTGTCGACCACCGGCTTGCCGCCGAACCGCGCCTTCTCCCGTACGTCGACGTCGTGCGCCCAGATGACGGCGTCCGCTGCGGCGATCACGGCCGGGTCCAGCCGCTCGAAGCCCGCGGATCCCTGGGTCTCGACATGCAGTTCGACACCCTGGGCGCGCGCGGCGGCCTCCAGCGACTCCGCGGCCATGTAGGTGTGCGCGATTCCCGTGGGACAGGACGTCACGGCGACGATACGGAACGGCTCGGCCGCCTGCGTCTCCTCCGTCTCCTCCTCCGCTTCTTCCGCCTCCTCCGCTTCCGGAGCCGCCGCGGGAGTTTCCTCGCCGCGGATCAGGGCCGCCGCGGCGGCGGGATCGCCCTCCGCGCGCAGCGAGCCGGTGAAGGCGGGGTCCATGAGCCGGCGCGCCAGGCCCGACAGGATGGTGAGGTGATCGTCGTCGGCGCCCGCCGGCGCGGCTATCAGGAAGACCAGATCCGCGGGTCCGTCCGCGGCACCGAAGTCGATGCCGCTCGCGCTGCGTCCGAAAGCCAGCGTGGGTTCGGTGACATGTTCGCTCCGGCAGTGCGGAATGCCGATGCCTCCGTCGAGCCCGGTCGGCATCTGTGCCTCACGGGCCGCCACATCGGCGAGGAATGCGTCGAGGTCGGTGACACGGCCGGCCGCGACCATCCGTTCGGCCAGCGACCGGGCGGCGGCGTTCTTCGTCTCGGCGGACAGATCGAGATCGACCAGGTCCGCGGTGATCAGCTCACTCATCGCGGGGCTCCTTGCTCGGGGACCGCCCGGAGGACGGCGGGGGACGGGGGAGTCGTACGGCTGGACAACAGAGGGACGGCGGTCATGGGGCCGGCTCCGTGAGAACCAGGTCCAGGGGGATGTCGGCGGTGGCCGTCACCGCGGAGGGATCGAGATCGGCCGGGGTCGGCATGACGCTTCCGGGCAGCTGCACCGCGGCGGCGCCGTGCGCCACCGCGGCCGACAGCGCGGCCCGGCCCGTTCCGCCCGCGGACAGGAACCCCGCGAGTGAGGCGTCGCCCGCGCCCACATCGCTGCGGACGGCCTCCACCCGTGCCACGGCGAAGTGCGCGCCCGACGGCTCCACCAGCAGCTGTCCGACGGCACCCAGGCTGGCGAGCACCGACCTGGCGCCGAGCCCGCACAGCTCCTGCGCCGCCTTCAGCGCGTCACCGACCGTGGCGAGCGGACGGCCCACGGCTTCGGCGAGCTCCTGGACGTTCGGCTTGATCACGTCCGGTCGCTCACCCAGCGCGGCGAGCAGCGCCGCCCCGGAGGTGTCCAGCGCGATCCGGACGCCGGCCCGGTGGCTGCGGGCCACCAGCTCGGCGTACCACCGCGGCGGTAGCCCGCGCGGGAGACTTCCACAGCAGGCGATCCAGTCCGCACCGGCCGACCTGTCCCGGACGGTGTCCAGCAGGCGCTCGGCCTCGACGGGGGCGATCTCGGGGCCCGCCGCGTTGACCTTGGTGAGTGTCCCGTCGGGCTCGACGAGGGTGACGTTGATACGGGTGCTGCCGGCGATCGGGACCCCGGCGGCCTCGATGCCGTGCCCCTCGAGCAGCCGCGCCAGCAGCGCGCCCTCGGGGCCGCCCAGCGGCGCGACGGCCACCGTGCGGTGCCCGGCGGCGGCGACCGCCCGGGATACGTTGACGCCCTTGCCGCCGGGATCGACCCGGTCAGCGGTGGCCCGCAGAACGGCGCCACGGGTGAGCCCGGGAAGTTCGTACGTGCGGTCCAGGCTCGGATTGGGAGTGACGGTGAGGATCATGCGCGTACCACTTCCGTGCCCAGGCTCTCGATGGCCCGGGCGTCCTCGGGGCTCAGCCCCGTATCGGTGATCAGCAGGTCGACGTGGGAGAGATCCCCGAAGCGTGCGAAGTGCTCCTGGCCCGACTTCCCCGAGTCGGCCAGGAGCACGACCCTGCGGGCCGCCTCGATCACGGCACGCTTCACGGCGGCCTCGGCCAGGTCAGGGGTGGTCAGGCCGCCATCGGGCGAGAAGCCGTTCGTGGCCAGGAAGACGACGTCCGCGTTGATCTCGGCGTACGCGCTCAGCGCCCAGGCGTCGACGGCCGCCCGGGTGCGGTGGCGGACCCTGCCGCCCACCAGATGCAGTGCGATCTCCGGGTGATCGGACAGCCGGGCGGCCACCGGCAGGGCGTGGGTGACCACGGTGAGGCGCGAGTCGATGGGGACGGCTGCCGCCAGCCTGACGGTCGTCGTCCCGGCGTCGATGATGATGTTGCCCTCGGCGGGGAGCTCGCCCAGAGCGGCTGCGGCGATCCGCTCCTTCTCGTCGGCCGCCACGGTGTCGCGCTCGGCGAGATCGGGCTCGAATCCGAGCCGGCCGGCCGGGATCGCGCCACCGTGCACCCGGCGGAGGAGTCCCGCCCGGTCAAGGGCCTTGAGGTCCCGCCGAACCGTTTCGGCCGTCACTTGGAACAGCTCGGCCAGGGACAGCACGTCGACGCGCCCGCTCTCGCGGGCGATGCGGAGGATCTCTTGCTGCCGCTCCGGTGCGTACATGTGGTTACGTTTCCGTTTCATGCCCGAGTCTGTGGGTTCACCGGCAGACTACGGACACGCTTGGGGAAAGTAAACACATTCGGACGAAGAGTGGGCGTGAACAGACTTCAGTAAGGGCAAGTACGACGGAATCGGAGCCGCTCAGCCGGCTCCGCGCGTGCCCCGCGAGCTCAGCGGCCGTGCCAGCAGGGGCACCCCCAGATCCTGATGGCCGCCGCTCGCCTGCATACGCACCTCGCCGCGTGGACCGATCTCGGCACGCACGATTCCCGTCTCGTCCGCGTAGACCGGATAACCGCCCGCACCGGAACGGGCCGTGAGGTGGACGACGACCGCGTCGTCCTCGGCGCCGCCCGCCTGAAAGATGAGTTCGTAACTCTCCGGGTAATCCATGACGACCTCCCGACCGGGCCTCGGCAGCAGCCGATCGGCCCCTCACCTCCATTGTTTCTCACCGCGGCGCAGGACGCTCCGGGAGCACGGCACGGTGACCATCGGTGACTGCGGATGCGGAAAGGGTGAGGCCGGGTGACCATCATCTGCAAGGGACCGGACGCGTGCTGTCAGCTTCGCACGGCCGCCCGTGACGCCAGGCGGCATCGCCGGCGCGACCGGACTTCGTCGGCGCGGGGCCCACGGGCTCCCGGCCGCCCTGTGGAGAGGAACTGCCGTGCTGATGGCCAATCCCGCGACGCTGCGGAATCTCGTCAAGCGCTACGAGACACTGCGGAGCGCCCATGCATGGCTGGGCACTTCCGAGAGCCGCCGTCAACTCGACGACGTCTCCTACACGCTCTGCGTCACCACGGGGACCAGGACCGTGCCCGACGCACTCGCCGCGGCGGCGGCCCAGTTGCGGGCCGTCCCGGCGGGACAGCCCGCCCCGGTGCAGCCCGCGGTGCAGTTGACCGCCTGACACCGCACAGCCCCCCGGGGAACGGCGCCGGTCCGATCGGACCGGCGCCGTTCCCGTGTCCGGACACCATCGCGCGGCATACCGCCCGCCCACCGTGCCGAATGGGCGGACGGCACCGTCGATCGGGTGACACCCGACGGTCGGACAACATGACTGTTCGCGCGGGCGGCTAGGCATGTGAGCATGAGATTCGAGCCCCGCCGAAACAAGACCGTTTCCCCGCGTACCCGCCGGCTCCGCGTCGCCGGCGGCGCCCTGTGCGCCGCTGCTCTTGCCGCCACCCTCGTGACCGGCTGCGGGCAGGACAGCGGTGACCAGACCTCCGCGTCGACCTCCGAGGCTGCGAAGGTCCTGCCGAACCAGACGACCAGCCCCTCCGGGAGCGTTTCGGGCAGTCCCTCCGAGACAGCGCAGCTGACCGAGGACCAGGCCAAGCGCAAGGAGCTGCTGTCGACCGCCAAGATCACCTTCGACACGGCGGCCACGACGGCCGTCGGTGAGGTGTCGGGCGGCAAGCTGGCCGACCTGGACCTCGCAGGCCTCGACGGCGATGACGCGAGCGGCAGCCCGAGCCCCACCGGCAGCCCCAGCCCCACGGGCAGCCCGACCGAAGGCACGAGCCCGAGCCCCGAGGGCAGCGCGAGTCCGGGTGGTACCGGCAGCCCCAGCCCGAGTGGCAGCGCCGGCGCCCCGAAGTGGGTGGCGAAGGTCGTCGAGGAGGACGGCACCGCCCACGACGTGACCATCGACGCCGTGTCCGGAGAGGTCATCGACTCCTCGCCGGACGCCGACCAGAGCGACGCCGACAAGAAGAAGCTGGCGGACCAGATCTCCAAGGCGACGCAGACGCCCGCCCAGGCGGCCAAGGTCGCCACGGACAAGAAGCAGGGCAAGGTCACCTCGATCGCCCTCGACGAGAACGACAGCGATGTCCTCGTCTGGCAGGTCGACGTGGTCTCCAAGGACTGGAAGAAGACCACCTTCGACGTGGACGCCGCCAAGGGCACCATCACGGACGAGCAGGCCGACGACGACTGATCACAGCACCGACGGACTCACCGGTGGCGGACCGCGACGCGGTCCGCCACCGATGTGCTTTCCCGGTGCGCGCGGGTGTGCCTTCCCGGTGCACCCGGGCCGACGGGACGCCCCGGTTCACCCCGCCGTGTGCACCGTGTCCGCGAGAGCCAGGGTGAACCGCAGCGCGGGCCTGTCCATCAGCGTGATCCCGCCGGCCTCCACGAATCCCGTGCGGGCCAGTACGGCCATCGAACCCGCGTTGTCCGGCGTCGTCCTGGCCCGGAGGGTGGTCAGGCCGTACTCCGTGAAGGCCCGCGCACACACCGCGCGCACCCCTGACGTGGCCAGCCCACGTCCCGCGGCCCGCTCCGCGATCCGATAACCGAGCTCCGCCCAACCGTCCGCGACGTCGACGAGGTTGATCCTGCCCAGCACGGCCCCGTCGTCGTCCGCCAGGATGTGGAAGTGGCACAGCCCCGCCCCCTGTTCCGCCAGTAACTCGGCGTGCCGTGCGTCGAACCCCGCGAAGAAGTCGTCCCCACGGTCCGGGACCGAAGCGGCGAAGTAGGCGCGGTTCTCCTTCTCGAAGGCGAGCAGAGCGGGAGCGTGGTCGGGACGCAGACGTTCGAGGGATGCCATCCGGGGACGGTACTCAGCCGCGGCGCTCGACGCGAGACACTTTTGCCGGAGGGGCCGCCCACGCGGTTCAGGGCGCGATGCCCACGTCCCCGAGACGGCTCCACCTCTTCTCCTGAGCCCTCGTCATCGCGGGCCAGTGCGTCGCACCCGCCCGGGGGTTCACCCGTGAGGCATAGGGGGCGGGGTGGTAGTCAGGACGGAAGAAGCACCCGGTCGCGTACTCGGCGTCGTAGGCGGGGCAGGACGAGGCGACCGAGGCCGCCGTCGGCTTTCGCCCCGTCCGCACCCAGTCGGACAAGGCCGAGACCGCACTGGCGTACTCGGCCTTGCTGAGGCCGCTGTGCTCGCCCTCCTGGGTGAAGGTCTGCACGAGACGACGGTCGCGGTCGGCCCCCTTCAGGCTGTCGCGGTAGGCCGCTTCGTGCTCGACGAAGGCGGTGGGGTCGTCGATGGCGTGCATGGTCAGCACCGGGACCGACACGGCCCCGGTCACATCGCTGTCGTAGGACAGGTCACGACGCGCGGAGGGGTCCGCGGAGAACCGCTCGACCCCTGCGTTCAGCGCGGCGTCGTCGTGCGATCCGCTGTAACGCACATGCTCGTTGCTGAAGGGGCTGCGCATGCCGAGCCGTCCCACGATGTCGCGGAAGGTGAAGGTCGCGAAGGAGAGATGTGATTCGAGGGTCCGCTCGGGAATCCTCGTGACCGCGAGGATGTCGTCCAGGTTCCGCTGCTGCAGGGACGTACGGTCCGCCGGCTCCGAGGCGTAACCCGTGCATTCCTGAAGCCTGGCGCGCAGGCCCGCTCCGGTCATGGTCGAACCCTGGCGCAGTCCCATCCACAACGGGTACGACGGCTCCGACGGACGCGGGTGGTTGTGGCAGTAGTACTGATAGACGACGCGGAGGTCCACACGGTAGTCGTAACCACGCGAACCGCCGGCGAGGACACCGTTCGTGAGGAGGGCGCCGTCGTAGGGCGCGCCGGCCCCGGACCCGTACATCTCGATGGTCTTCGCGGCCACGTTCCCGCCCCAGGACTGCCCGTGGATCAGCGTGGTGCTCGGGCGCCCGAACCTCTCCGTGAACAGCCGGCGCAGGTTCTCCGTGTCCGCGGCGGCCATCCTCGTCCCGTACCCGCCGCGGCGGTACGCCGATCCCGCCCAGGCGTAGCCCTCGTCGACCATGACCGACCAGCGCTCCAGGTCCTCGGCGCTGCGCTGCGGGTCCGACTCCTCGCCCAGGTCGGGTCCGCCGTGGGCGTGCATCACCAGCGTCCCGTTCCAGGTGTGGGGGATCGCGACGGTGTAGTGGGCGCCGTGGGAATCCTGGCCGGAGTAGCACGTCGCCTTCGCCGCCAGATCCCCGGGACAGGGGATCGCGTCCGGCGCTCCGGCAGCCGCCGACGACTGCGCGGGGCCGATGAGACCGGCTGCGAGGATCCCCGCGACACAGCTCGCGGTCACCGCCGCCATCCTTCCGCGTGAACGCCGCCGTCCGGGAAAAGCGATCACGGTGTTGCTCCCTGGCTTCTTGCTCCGATTCATGCGGGCCGATGCTAGCCACGCCCAGGACATGCACCAGAGTGCGCGTCATTGCGTTCATATCGTTTACCGACGACCACCGATCACGCACCTGTACGAGCGGTGACCTCCGCCGCGTTCGCGCGTTGTGCAGGGCATGCCCTCCGCCTCGTCCAGCACGATCCCCGCCACGGCCGCGCCGGTGGTGAAGCCGAAGCCCTTCCTGCTGACGCCCCGCCAGGGTGAGGCCGCCCGCGCGCTCATGGCGTACGTGGCCTCGCTGCCGCTGGAGGGGGCCGATGCGCGGCTCCTCGCGGTCGTCGTCACCATCCGGGCGGCCCGGAGCGGCGTCGGCAACCTCACCGGCCAGGACCTCCGTTCCCTGCGTCTGGCCGACCCGGAGGGCGCGGTCGGTGCCCTCGCCGCTCTGGGCTGGCGGCGTCAGGAGGCCTTGCTCGGCGAGGACCTCGTCACCCCGGTGGGGATCCTGGTGCCTGACCTCTCCGGCAGGCCGGACCCGCCACTGCCCTTCGGCAAGGTCATGCGGTCCAGGGTGTCCGGCTGGACGATGCGGACGATGTCGGCCAAGCCGGTCAGGAAGGCCTCGACCGCCGCGCGGCTGGCCGCGCTCTTCCTGGCCGCCCACGGCCCGGCCGACGGGTACGGCACGCTGCCCGCCGACCTCCCCGACGAGTGCCGGGCCGTTCTGCCCGAACTTCTCGACAAGGGCTTCCTTGCGGAGTCGGACGGTGACCGGTATCTGCTGTCCGAAGCCGTCCGCCATCTGTCGGGCGCACGCCCCCCGTCCGACACCCCGTCCTTGGTGCGCGACGATCCCGAGGCCGGACGGCTGAGCTGGGACGCGTGGAAGGACGGGGCGAGCGTGGCCCTGCGGCGGCATGTCGAGGCGGTCGAACGCTGCCCCGATTGCGCCCTGTCCACGGCCCTGGTCTCGGAGGCCTTCATGCGCAAGGCGGTGCCCGCCCAGTTCGACGAGAAGGTACGCGCGGCCCACGACACCTGGGAGGCCAAGTTTCCCCACCAGGGTCCCGCCGCCGCCGAGTTCGCCGCGGCCTTCCGTGCCTCGCACGGTCACGGACCCTCCGTCAAACAGCTCTGCAAGGGGATGGGCTGGGGGAAGATGTCACGCGAGCTGCGGATCCATGTCATCCGCGGGCTGATCGCCGAGGGGTGGCTGACGAACACCGACCCGGTGCCGTGGACCCTGCGCCCGGGCAGGGCCGCCGCCCGGAAGGGCGTGCCGGGGACATCCGGTGCGACGGCCGCGGTCGTGCGTCCACGCTGAGTACCCTCCGCCCGGGCCGAGTCACGTCCGGCGCCGCCCAACTCGTCGCGTTCGCAGGGTTCAAGGAGCTTGTGCTGGGCATGCCAGGCGTAGCGCGCGTGCCCCCCACAGACACGCGCCGACCTGGAGGACGTAGTGAAGAGCAAGGCACCGCTCCGCAAAGCCGCTGTCGTCATGGCCAGTGCCATCGCACTGGTCATCACCTCGGCAAGCAGCGCGCTCGCCGCCCCACCGGCCGCACTGCCCGCCAACGCGGACGCGATCGAGCAGACGTTCCAACCGGCGTACGACTACGACACGGACGGCTGCTACCAGACGCCCGCGATCGGCCCCGACGGCACGATCGCCGAAGGCCTCAACACCACGGGCGCGATCAACGGCAATTGCCGTGACCAGGAGGACCTCGACAACACCAACGGCTATGCCCGCTCCCTGTGCAACAACGGGTGGTGCGCGGTCATCTACGGGTCCTACTTCGAGAAGGACCAGGCGGTGGCCGGCAGCGGGCTCGGCGGGCACCGGCACGACTGGGAGCACGTCGTGGTGTGGATCCAGGACAACGAGGCCCGCTATGTGGCCACTTCCGCCCACGGGAACTTCGACGTCTATCCCAGTGACCAGATCAGGTGGGACGGGACCCATCCGAAGGTCGTCTATCACAAGGACGGTGCGAGTACCCACTGCTTCCGCCCCGCCAACTCCAACGACGAGCCGCCGGAGAACCACTACCACGACTGGCGGTTCCCGGCGCTCGTCGGCTGGGAGGGCTACCCGGACGGCCTGCGGGACAAGCTGGTCGACGCGGACTTCGGGAGTGCGGTCTTCGGCCTCAAGGACGGCAACTTCGCCGCCCACCTGGAGAAGGCACTGCCGCCGGACATCCCCTTCGACCCGAACGGATGAGCCGGACGAATGACCCCGCGGGTCAATACACCTAGGTCGCCGCCTGGGAGCTGTCCCGGAAGCCACCCCATCCGTGCCAGCGGTCGATCTCGATCCAGGCGTTGACCCGAGCGCGCTCGCGGTCCGCGTACGGCTGGCCCAGGTACTGCTGGGACAGCCGGTCGATGCCGGCCAGACCCTCGTCGTCACTCATCTCGACGACGCGTCCGATCAGGGTCACATGGGTGTACCAGTCGGAGTCGTCGAGCACCGTCAGGGTGACACGGGGGTCGCGGCGCACATGGTCGAGCCGCTTGCGACCCCCGTCCATGTTGACCAGCACCCGGCCGTCGTCCCAGAGGTACCAGGTGGCCGTGGACACCGGCTGCCCGTCCGACCTGAGGGTGGCGATCACGGCCGGGTTGGGTTTGCGCAGCATGGCGACCGCGGCGTCGGGAAGGGGCGGCTTCGACATGTTCTCTCCTCTGTCTCGTGCTGCGCCCCTTCTGTGGCGGTGAACCACCTGACGGATGCGAGGGCGCGTGTCCACGCTGCCACACGAGCGGTGCGGCGGCCGGGACCGCCCCCACGCTGCGCGTCCGACTGTCGGTGGTGGCTGTGATGCTGGAGGCATGGACGAACTGATGAGAAGGCGCGTCTACGGCACCGACCACGACGACCCCGATCCGGGACCACGCCCCGGGCACGTCTACGTGGAACTGGTGGGCGGCCCGCTGGACGGGCTGCTCCTGGACGTGACCGGCTGGCCCGAGGACCGCCTCGCCGTGGGCGCGGCACTCGGCACGGAGCTGGGGAAGTTCGGCGCGGGAGGACGCGCCGTGTACGCGCCTGTGGCCGCCGCCCCAGGGCGCTGGGCCTGGGAGGCGGACAGCCCGTGAGCCGCCCGCCGGCGCCGGGGCGGTCAGGGGCGTGGCCCCGCGGCCCGGGTGCCGGACACGTCCTGACGGCGGGCGTGGTGGAGCCCGGCCGTCCGGGTGGCTTCAGCAGGCCGGTGCGTCCTGCAGCTGCTCGCGGTAGGTCCGGGCCGTCAGGATGAGCGCGTCGAGTGCGTCCCGGGTGGCCGCGAGGTCGGTGATGTGCCGGCTGAGCCGGTCGCGCTCCTGTGTCATCCGCTCGACAGCCGCGTCGGAGTTGTCCTGGCTCGGCGAATCGACGCAGGGGAGCAGTTCGGTGATCGTGCGGCTGGAGAGGCCCGCCGCGTACATCCGCTGGATGAAGCGGACCCGCTCGGGCTGGTCGTCCGTGTAATGCCGCTGCCCGCTGCTGCTGCGGTTGCTGGCGAGCAGCCCTTGCTCCTCGTAGTAGCGCAGGGACCTGACGCTGACCCCTGTCCGTGCTGCGAGCTCCCCGATGCGCATGAACCCTCCCTGTCCCCCGCGACCTGTGGCGTGCGTCACGGCTCTTGCCTCTGACATTGATGTGAGGTTTTAGCGTAATCGATGTGCCCGGCAAGCGGGCACGAAGCCGACACCAGGGGAGTTCTCGACATGACGGACCTGTTCCACAGCTATCAGCTCGGCGACCTGAGGCTGCCCAACCGGACGGTGATGGCCCCGATGACGCGCGTCCGAGCTGCGGCGGGCGGCCTCGCCACCCCGTCGATGGCGTCGTACTACGCCCAGCGGGCCACGGCCGGACTGATCGTGAGTGAAGGGGTTCAGCCGAGCCTGATCGGGCAGTCCAATCCCGGCACGCCGGGGCTGCACACCGACGAGCAGGTGGCCGCATGGCGTCCCGTGACCTCCGCGGTCCATGCGAACGGCGGACGGATCTTCGCGCAGATCATGCACGGCGGCCGGGTGTCGCACCCGGACACCACCGGCACGCAGCCGGTCGGGCCCTCCGCGGTCGCGGCCGTGGGCGATGTGTTCACCCCCACGGGGCCCCAGCCCGCTCCGCTCCCACGTGCCCTGGAAACCGCGGAGGTGGGGGAGCACGCCCTGGCGTACGCGAGCGCGGCCCGCCGTGCCGTTGACGCGGGCTTCGACGGAGTGGAACTGCACGGCGCCAACGGCTACCTGATCTCACAGTTCCTCTCGTCGAACGCCAACCTGCGCACGGACTCCTACGGGGGTTCGGTGGCCAACCGCATCCGGTTCGCGGTGGAGGCCGTCTCCGCGACCGTGCAGGAGGTCGGAGCGGCGAGGACCGGCATACGTCTGTCCCCCGGCGGTGGCTTCTGGGGCGTCGAGGAGACCGATGCCCCCGAGCTCAATGCCGCGCTGCTGGCCGAGCTGGCACGGCTGGAGGTGGCTTACGTACACCTTGAGGCCACGGCCGGCGAAGAGGTGCTGCTGGGCCTGCGGCGAGCCTGGCCCGGGACCTTGATCATGAATCCGGTGTTCCCCATGGGGCCCAAGCAGACCGGCCGGGAGGAAGCGGACCACTGGCTCTCGCTCGGGGCGGACCTGATCGGCTTCGGACGTGCGTTCATCGCCAACCCCGACCTCGTGGAGCGACTGCGGTCCCGGCTGCCGATCGCCCCCGTCGACGAGGCCACGTACTACCAGGGAGGCGACGCCGGCTATCTCACCTACCCCGCGTACCAGCACACGGCTTGAGCCGGCGACGGTCCGTCCGCGCCCGGGTGCGGCGGCAAGCGGGTACGGCGGACAACGGTGCCGCCCGGCACGATCTCAGCGGATGGCGAGGGCCAGGCTGACCACATAGCGCTCCTCGACGATTCCCTGCGGGAAGACCTCGGTCAGCAGGGCACGTTCCTCGGCGATGAAGGCCTCGGTGGCGCTCTCGCCGAGGACGAGGAAGTCGGAGTAGGTGGCGAGGTTCGCGAGATGCGTTTCGAGCGGGACACTCCTCGACCACGCGATCTGCCTGCGGGCGAAGCTGAGCTCGGACGGCAGGCCGCGGAACCTGGCCATGCGGTCGGGTTCGTCCTCGTCGGCGCCGAAGAGGCGGCGCAGTCGGGCGTACTGGTCGGCCGCCCAGCCGTCCGTACTGTCCGAGTCGTTCCACCAGAGGGCGAGTGCTCCGCCTCGGCGGAGCACTCGCAGCGCCTCCGGCACGGACTTGCGCCGGTCGGTCCAGTGCCAGCTCTGGGCATAGGTGAGGACGTCGACGGACCCGGAGGCGAGCGGCAGTTGGTCGCCGTCGCCACGGACGACCGGGACGTCGGGCAGGCCGAGGCGGAACCGGGACGCCATGGCCGGGCCGGGCTCCACCGCGACGACGCGAGCACCACGGGCATGAAGAAGCGCCGTCGCGAGCCCGGTGCCCGCACCGATGTCGGCGACATCGGCGCCTCGCAACGGGCGGCCGGCGAGATCCTCGACCGCGTCGAACAGCGCGGGCGGATACGAAGGGCGGTGCCTGGCGTAGGCGGAGGCGGCCCGGTCGAAGGAGCGGGCCTGCGGAGTGGTCGTCATACGGCGATTCTGTCGAACCCCGCGGCGGTACGTGCGACGGTCGGCCAAATGTCCGGGCGGGCCTGATCCACGCGTGCCGGGGCACACGTGTTCCAACGACAGAAGGAGCTACGTCATGCTGGGTATAGCCGCAGCGGTGCTGTTCTTCATCGCCTTTCTGATCAATGCCGCCGACATCGTGACGAACGACGTCTTCACCTCGACGAACGTCATGCTCCTGGGCCTGGTCGTGCTGGCCCTCCATGTCGCCGGCATCGGCAACGGGCGGCGCGTCGGCCGGCGGTGACCTCCGACCGGGCGTGCGGATACCCCAATGGACAATGTGCCCATGAGTATCCGACCGGTGGACATCGACGAACTGCCGCTGCTCCAGGACATCGAGCGAGCCGCAGGGCAGTGCTTCCGCGACATCGGAATGCCCGAGATCGCCGAGGACGAGCCACTCCCGACCGGTGAACTGGCGCGTTACCGGAGGAACGGGCTGGCCTGGGTGGCCGTCGACGCGGCAGACACTCCGGTGGCCTACCTCATCGCGGAACGAGTGGACGGGAACCTCCACGTGGAACAGGTGTCGGTCCACCCCGACCAGGCACGTCGCGCGGTCGGACGTGCCCTGCTCGACCACCTCGCGCACCACGCCGCGGCCGCCGGCGTGCCCGCGCTCACTCTCACCACGTTCGCCGACGTCCCGTGGAACGCGCCCTACTACGCGCGCCTCGGATTCCGCCCGCTGGACGACGGTGAGCTCGGTCCCGGCCTGCGGGAGATCCGCCGGTCGGAAGCGGCTCACGGTCTGGACCGGTGGCCGAGGGTCCCCATGCGCAGAGATCTGCGGCAGGGGTAGTGCGCCCGGACGCGCCGCTCTAGAGCCCGTCCCCGAACGCCCCCGCCAGCTCACGCCACTCCGCGAGCGGCAGGCCCCCGCCACCCTCGTCGGCGGTGAGGATCTGGAGAGCCACGTGGTCCGCGCCGGCGTCGAGGTACTCCTGGGTCCTGGCCTTCACACGCTCGGCGTCACCCAGGGCGAAGAGCGCGTCGAGGAGACGGGCGCTGCCACCGCCGTCGAAGTCGCTCTCCTCGAACCCCAGACGCAGGAGGTTGGCGGTGTAGTTGGGCAGCTGGAGGTACATCGTCAGCATGTTCCGCGCGGTGGCGCGGGCCCGGTCGGCGTCGGTGTCGAGAACCACCGACAGCTCCGGAGCGAGCAGGGCGTCGGGCCCCAGCGCCGTACGCGCCTCCGCGGTGTGCTCCGCCGTGACGAGATAGGGGTGCGCCCCCAGTGCCCGGTCGGTGGCGAGTTTCAGCATCTTCGGGCCGAGTGCGGCGAGGACCCTGCTTCCCGGGCCCACCGGCGGGGTGGCGGCATCGAGCGCGTCGAGATAGGCGACCATCGCGCTGTACGGCTTCGCGTACTGCGGCACCATAGGGCCGTGGCTGACGCCCAGGCCGAGCACGAACCGCCCGCGCGCGCTCGCGTCGATCCCGGCGATGCCCGCCGCCACCTCATCGGCGGGATGGTCCCAGATGCTCAGGATGCCGGTGGCCACGGTGATCCTGCGGGTGGCCGCCACGACGGCCGCGGCGTCCCCGACCGAGGGGCTGCCGCCGATCCAGAGCGTGCCGTACCCCAGCTCGTCGAGCTCGGCGACCGCTTCCCCGATCGCCTGCTTGCCCGCGTCGTCCGTACGCGACCCGTGCAGGGCGCCGCTCCAGATGCCGACCCGTCCGAATGCCTCGCGTGTCCCGGAGGTCCTTGTCTCAGAAGTCATAGTGAGATCAACAGCGCACCGTACCTGCTATTCCCAGCAGGGCGGAGTTCACCCGAACGGGGTCATGTGCGTCGGTGACGCCCGGGCGGAAGGCGACCGGCGCTTCCCCCGGAGTTGCCGTTCCGCGTACGTTCACGGTGTCCTTGCTGTGGGGCCCCGTGCGGGCCGAACCCTCAGGGTGAGCTTCACGGTGTCCAGCTTGCCGCAACAGACGAGGCACACACATGTCCCTGAGGCACACAGTCGCCGGCCTGGGGATGACCACGGAGGAGTCACTCGAAGGCTTCGCCAAGGCGATACGCCTGGGTGTCAGCACCCTGGAGCTGGATACCCAGATCACCAAGGACCGCAAAGTGGTCGTGACGCATGACCGGCAGGTCAGCGCCGAGAAGTGTGCGGACACCGGCCCGCTGACGCCGGGCGACCCGGTGTATCCGTACGTCGGCAAGTACATCAAGGACCTGACACTCGCGCAGATCAAGAGCATGGACTGCGGCTACCAGCGGTTGCCCGGCTTCCCCGAGCAGGAGCAGATCAAGGGCATGCGTATGGCCGAACTCAAGGATGTCCTCAACGTGGTGAAGAGGTACGACGCCAAGCGGATCAAGCTGAACATCGAGGTGAAGGTGGAGGCCGGAGCACCCGAGCAGACCGCCCCGCGCAAGCTGTTCGTACGTCGGGTCCAGGAGGAGATCCGCCGCTCCGGCATCGAGAAGCAGGTGACCGTGCAGTCCTTCGACTGGGGCGCACTGAAGGAGATGCACAGGATCGCGCCCACCTACCCTCTGGTGGCGCTGACCAACCACGACTTCCTGGAGGTGGGGAAGCCGGGAGCCTCACCCTGGCTAGGAGGCATCGACGCCGATGACTTCGACGGAGACTTCGTGCGTGCTGCCGCGTCCATCACGGGTGTGACCGCACTGTCCCCGAACTACGGGTTCCCGCAGGACGGCACGATCGCGGATCCGGACTTCCGGTTCTACCCCGACAAGAAGATGGTGCGCGACGCGCACCGGCGCGGACTGAAGGTCATCCCCTGGACCTGCGACGACCCGGCCACGGTCGAGGCGCTCATGGACCTGGGCATCGACGGAATCATCACCGACCACCCCGACCGCGTACGGGACATCATGGCTGCGCGTGGGATGTCTCTGCCCGTCCCGTACCCGGCGCCCCGCCACTGATCGACGGAGAAGCACCTTCATCGCCCCTGAGCCGCGGCGCTCGCGGGCCGGCCGAGGCAGCCGCGAGGCGGAGTGTGACACGCCTCCCGGCCGCCGCCGGCACCACCACAGATGTGTGTGCCGGGCTCCGGTCCGCGCCGGACGGGTTCATGGCCATGGAGCCGCGGTTACTTGGCTTCGGCGCTGACCTTCGCGGCCTTCGCGGCCGGGGCGGGGCTGTAGTAGACGGAGCGTCCCTGCTTGGAGCGCTCCAGCAGCCCGTGCGCCACGCCCTGCTCCAGGGTGTTACGCACCACGGTGACCTGGGTCGCCCGCTGGGGGTTGGCCTCGGACAGCGCGGTGGCGACCTCGGCCGCGGACTTCGGTTCCCGCTGGTCCGCGAGATACGCGGTGATCAGCTCACGCCACGTCGGCTCACCGGTCTTCCTGGGCGCCGGGGTCTTGCCGTTCTTCGGCTTCACGGTCCCACCGGCGGAAGTCTGCGGCTCAGCCTTAGCTTGAGACTTCGGCGCGCTGCCCTTCTTCGCGGCGTTGCCGCCCTTGGCACGGCGCGCCGCAGGAACGGACGCCGCCGCCTTGCCGGCCTTGCCCTTGCGCACAGCCGGCTTTCCGGCGCCGCCCAGCACCTCTTGCATCTTGACCAGGACCTGCTCGCCCTCCTCCAACTGGATGAGCTCGTCCTGCAGTCGGGTCAGCTCGGCGCGCGCACGGTCCTGCTCGCCCCGGTTGGCCGCGAGATCATCCGTGATCCGCTGGGCGTAATCCGCGCTGATGCCGGATGTAGGAGTGTTTTCGGACATGCAGTCCTCGTCTTTCGCTGGGTGTTTCACACGTCTATGACGGCTGATGCTACCGACACCGACGTCACCAATACCCCAGTGCCTGCCGAATCACCATGGATCAAGGGCTCCTGGACACACCCGGACACGCGGATCCGGAGCGCGCGGCGTCGGTGTCCGCGTATCACGCGCCGGGTGACTCCGTGGTTCTGGCCCGAAGTTGTCCGTGCGGCGGATGGCACGGGAACCGGCGTTCTTCCACGAACCGTCATGGCCCGGCGCAAAGCATCCGTTGACACACATCCGAAGTTCGCTCCCACATCACGCCGTAGGGGTGAGTCGATTCCCTCGGACGCACATATCGCGCCGTTGCTCTCTGGTGGGGGCCGGTTTCGCCATGTAGCGTCACTCTCAGATGTCGTGGTTCGCCGTACCTGCCCGCGCTTCGGTGCGGGCGTTTTGCTGTGTCGGTGCGGAACCACGGCGCCTCCGGGACCGCGAGGTGCGGATCCGGATATCAAACGGAAGGCACGAGCATGGCCAGCGGAACCGTCAAGTGGTTCAACGCCGAAAAGGGTTTCGGCTTCATCCAGCAGGACGGCGGCGGTCCGGACGTCTTCGCCCACTACTCCGCCATCAACGCCACTGGTTTCCGCGAGCTGCAGGAAGGCCAGGCCGTCACCTTCGACGTCACCCAGGGCCAGAAGGGCCCGCAGGCGGAGAACATCACGACCGCCTGAGAGCGCGGTTCGAGATTGCCCAGGCCCCCGGGGGAGCAGAATCCGAGGGCCTGGGCGCCCCCGCACATCGAGGAGTCAGCACGTGGAGACGGACGACGGTGTGGGCAGCGCGGATCATCACGCGCAGGTGATCGTGGTGGGTGCGGGACCCGCGGGTTCCGCGGCGGCGCTCCATCTGGCGCGGGCCGGGGTGGACGTCGTACTGCTGGAGAAGGGCACCTTCCCCCGGGACAAGGTCTGCGGTGACGGCCTCACCCCGCGAGGTGTGCAGCAGCTGGTGCGCATGGGCATCGACATCGACGGCCCGGGCTGGACCCGGACCAAGGGCATGCGATGGGTCTGCGGAGGGCGTCAGGTACACATCGACTGGCCCCGCTCGGGCAGCCATCCGGACTTCGGTCTCACCCGCTCCCGGCACGACTTCGACGACATCCTGGTCCGGCAGGCCGTGGCCGCCGGGGCGCGGTTGTGCCTGGAGACGAAGGCGACGGGCCCTCTGACCGACCGCGCCGGACGCATCATCGGCGTGAGCACGGTCGCCGGAGCGGACAAGGAGCCGAAGAACTACCACGCCCCCGTGGTGATCGCCGCCGACGGAGCCTCGGCCCGTACCGCCCTCGCCATGGGGCTGGAACGCGACCCGAGCCGACCGATGGCCACCGCCGCGCGCCGCTACTACCGCAGCGAGGCCCGCACGCATGACCCCTATCTGGAGCTCTGGGCGGACCTGCTCTGTTCCCGCACCGGCCGTGACCTGCCGGGATACGGATGGATCTTCCCCCTCGGTGACGGCCGTGTGAATGTCGGCCTGGGCGCCCTGCCGCACCGAGGTCACGGACCCGTGGACCTGCGGGCCACCATGGACCTGTGGCTGACCAGGCTGCCGGCCCACTGGGACCTGCGCGAGGAGAACGCCGATTCGCCGATGCGCAGTGCCGCACTGCCCATGGGCTTCAACCGCAGGCCTCAGTACCGGCGCGGTCTGCTCCTGGTCGGCGACAGCGGCGGCATGGTCAGCCCGTGGAGCGGCGAAGGCATCGTCCAGGCGATGGAGGCGGGCGAGGTCGCGGCCGAGACGGTCGCTCTCGCCCTGCACCGCCCGGAAGGGCCAGGCCGTGAGCAGGCTCTCCATCAGTACGCGAGCGAGGTGAACCGCCGGTGGGGCCGCTACTACCGGCTCGGCAACACCGTCGCCGACCTGGTGCTCGCCCGCTACGGCTACCGGCCGCTCCTCAGTCCCCGTGTCATGGCCTCGCCCGCCCTGGTGCGTACACTCGCCCGCCTGCTGACGCACGGAAGTGACGCACCCTCCGACGACCTGATCGACTCCGTCGTGCGCGGCATCGTACGGATGGTTCCCGCGCCCCGTCGGGAGACGCGGGGCCTGGGCGCACGCCGCCGGTGACCGCACGCGCCACACCGGCTCCCTCGTAGGCGCCGGCATACCGCCGCCTACGAGGCCGGGGACGGGGACCCGGTCAGGCCTGCCCGGTGTCGAAGTGGCTGATCCTGTCGCCGGTCAGGGTGAACCGCCAGGCGGTTCGCATGGTCCCCCAGGTGTCATTGGTGAAGTCGGCCACCAGCGAGCGCCCGTGGTCCTTGACCGACTGGATCTTCATCCGGCCGTTGCTGCTGAACATCTCCTTGTCGGTCCACTCGGCGATGTCGCGCTCGCTGCCGTCGTCGCTCATCGTCGCGTCGCCGGTGAGCGCGGCCCGGAAGGCCTCACGGTCACCGGCGTTCACCGCGTCGACGAACTTCGCTACCGCGGGATCCAGCTCATTGCTCATAACGTCTCCGTCGCTGTACAGCGTTGTCTCATGGGTTCGATGGCTCCCAGGAGAGGTCAACGAGGCTGCCCGCGCGGAGTTTCGAGGCCGACGGTATCGGTCAGTGCGGTTTCTGCTCGGTGGCACCGCCCCGCCGGTGCACATCCATCAGCAGCGTGCTGGGCCGCACGGTCGCCTGGGCCACCGGACGGACGCTCTGATCCGGCGGGACCTCGAACCGTACGCGCCTGACGATCGTCGCGATGGCGGTGACCAGCTCGGTCAGGGCGAACCGGTCTCCGATGCACTTGTGCTTGCCCGCACCGAACGGGAGGAACGCTCCAGGGGTGAACGCCTTGGCCTGGCTCTCATCCAGCCAGCGGTCCGGATCGAACACGAGGGGGTCCGGGAAGAACGCGGGATCGCGGTGCAGGGCGTGCTGGCAGTAGGCGAGTTCTGTGCCCGGGGGTATCGACCAGGGCCCCAGACGTGTGCGGGTGATGGTGCGGCGGGTCACGAGCCAGCCGGTGTGGTGCAGCCGCAGCGTTTCCCGGATGACGCGGTCGAGGTAGGGCAGATGCGGAAGGTCCGCGAAGGTGATGGGCCGGCCTTCGAGAACCCTGTCGAGCTCGTCCAGGACCTGCCGTTCGACATCGGCGTTACGCGCGATCTCGTAGAGCGCCCAGGACAGCACCGATGCGGTGGTCTCGGTGCCGGCCACAGCCAGCGTGAGGATCTCCGAGCTGATCTGGTGCCCGGTCAGCGGCTGGCCGGTCTCCTCGTCCGTGGTGCGCAGCAGCAGGGACAGCATGTCCCCGTTGTCCTGCTCGGAGTCCTGGAGATCGGTCACGGCCCGGTCGATGGTGGCACGGACCGCGTCCCTGGCGGCCGTGAACCGCCGGTTGAAGGGCAGAGGAAGCCGCTCCACCCAGTCGGGCAGCATGACGCGGGCGCCGACCCCGTTCATGACCACCGACAGGTCCTTGCGTAGCCGGAGGAACGTCGCTTCGTCCAGGCTGCCGGCGAAGACCGTCTGGGCGAGCATGTCGAGGGAGAGGCCGACCATGGCCTCACGGACGTCGAGCCGTCGGCCGGGGTTCCAGGTGTCGAGGGCCGCGGTTGTCGCACCGCGCATGGTGTCGACGTAGCCGGCGATCTCGGGGCGGCCGAAGGCGGGTTGCAACTGACGTCGTTTTCGGACGTGTTCCTGGCCCGCGGCGGTGACGACCGAGTCGCCCAGCAGCTGGCCCATCTTCTCGAAGAAGCGTCCCTTGTCCAGACTGGGACCGAGGTCGGTCAGCATCGTGCGGATGAGATCGGGGTCCTGGACGATCAGGGTGCGGGTTCCGGGCTGCAGAGTGATCTCGACCAGCGGGCCGTAGTTGGTGCGGAGCGAGGCGATGAAGCCGAGGTTGTCGCGTATGAGCTGTATCGCGTGACCCAGGAGCGGGACCGAGCCCGCTGCCCTGGGGATGGGGGGAGGCGCTACGAGCGTCACGAGGATATGCCGCCTTTCGGACAGATCTTGGCGTCCTATGGCTTCCCTTGTCGTTCCCGGCAGCAATCCGTCCGGGGGAGTGGTCTATGCCACTCGGAAGGGCGTTTGGCGCGGGCCACGGGGGGAACGACGCACGGCGGCCGCGCGGGTGATGCGGTGATGCGGTGAGGCGGTGTTGCGGGTGATGGTGATGCCGGTCGGTGGTGGGGGGCATCGGGTGGAGCGGTTGAACCGCACCTACGACTCCACCCCACGGCTCCACCCATGAGTCCACCCACCATTCCACCCGTGATTCCACCCGTGGGTCCAGGCGCTGAGAGCCCCGGCGCGGGAGGCTTCGTGGCATGACAACAACCGAGTGGATCACCGACATCGCCCTCATCCTCGTCGTCTTCCGGCAGCTGCGGGAAGGCCGCCTCGACCTCAAGTCCTTCCTGATCCCGCTCGGGATCGTGACCTTCGTGGCCTACTCGTACCTGGACACCATTCCCACCGCGGGCAACGACCTGGTGCTGATAGGGGTCCTCATGGGCATCGGTGCCGCACTCGGCGCCGCCGGTGGCATCTGCACCCGCATCCGCACCGTCGGGGAGCACGTCCTGATCAAGGCCGGGGCGGTGTCCGCGATCCTGTGGGTGGCGGGCATGGGGGCACGGATGGGCTTCCAGCTGTGGGTGCAGCACGGCGGCGGGGCCGACGACGTCGCCCGGTTCAGCATCGCTCATCACATCACCGGTGACCAGGCATGGGTGGCGGCGTTCGTACTGATGGCACTCACCGAAGTGGTCGTGCGGCTGGCCACGATCTTCATACGCAGCCGGACCGTGACCCACCCGGCACCCGTCTTCGAACGCACGGCGTGACCATGCGATATCTTCGGCCGGTGTCCGTAACCGAGAGCGTCCCGCGCCCTGGGGAAGGCGCGGCCCCGGGAGCGGGCCCGCTCCGTGTTCCCGGACGGGACCCGCGTGTGCAGTGGTTCTGGACCGTGGCGGTCATCGTGATCGGAATCCTGACGATCCGGCCGCTCGCATTCAGCGGTTCGGGCCTGGCCGTTGCCGTTCTGCTCGTGGTCAACTCCGCGATTCTGCTGGATCGGCGTCTGCCCGGGAACAGGAACAAGGCCGCCGGGCGCCTTCCCCTGGTCTGGCCGGCGCTGAGCATCCTGGCGGCGGCCGGCCTGATCGGGGTCAGTCGCAGCGGGACGACGTACCTCTTCGCCTTCTTCCTCGTCGGACACCTCGGGCACCGGTTCGACACCAGGCCGGCCCTCGCTCTCGCGGGTCTCAGCAGTCTGCTCTGCGGCGGCGTCCTGTTCTTCCGTCTCGGGCCCGGGTACCACGACTTGCCCTGGGCCCTCGGTCTCGCCACGGGCCTCCCGGTCCTGCTCGGCATCGTCAACCGCAGTCGGCACCGGGCCGTGGAGGCGGCGATCGAGGCCGCCGAATCGGCCGAGCGCGCCGCCCGGGCCGAGGCGCGGACCGCCGTGCTGACCGAGCGCAGCCGGATCGCGCGTGATGTGCACGATGTCCTGGCGCACTCGCTGGCCGGGATCAACATGCAGTTGGAGCTGGCCGACGCGTTGCTCGACACGGGGGACCTGGAGAAGGTCAGGGAGGCCAACGGCAAGGCCCACGGTCTGGTCAAGGAGAGCCTGAAACAGGCGCAGTGGACCGTGCACGCGTTGCGCGAGGACGCCCTGCCGCTGCTGGAGACCCTGACGGCGATGCTCGAGTCGTCGGGTCACCGTGAGGTCCTCACCGTCACCGGGATCGTTCGTGAGGTGCCCGCCGGAGTGACCCAGAATCTGCTGCGGATCGCCCAGGAGGCGTTGACCAACGCCGCTCGGCACGCGCCCGGGGGAGAAGTCCGGGTGGAGCTGAGGTTCGCGTCCGCATCGACCACACTGAGGATCCGTAACGGCGCCGCAACCCGTGCGGTGAACGCGGGCGTCGGCAGCGGGATGGGGCTGATCGGAATGCGTGAACGTGTCGCCCTGCTGGGCGGAAGCGTCAGCGCGCGCCCCCTCACCGAGGGACCGGACGAGGGCGGCTGGCAGGTGGAGGCAGTGATACCGGGATGAGTGAACCGACCCAGAGTGCCCAGCGGTTGAGGGTGGTCGTCGCCGACGATCAGGCCGCCGTCCGGGAGCCGCTCGCCGCGGTCCTCGGACTGTCCGAGGGCATCGATGTCGTCGCGACCGCGGCCGATGGCGGCGAGGTGCTGACGGCTGCTGCCGCCGGGCCGGTGGACGTGGTGCTGATGGACCT
The DNA here is from genome assembly GCF_045162755.1 of Streptomyces sp. NBC_01012. NCBI lineage: Bacteria > Bacillati > Actinomycetota > Actinomycetes > Kitasatosporales > Streptomycetaceae > Streptomyces > Streptomyces sp. NBC_01012. The sequence continues at coordinate 7,596,435 of NZ_CP108688.1, forward strand.
GAGGATGCCCGTGATGGACGGGATCGAAGCGACCCGCCGGCTGAGCGAGGAGTATCCGGAGGTGGCGGTGGTCGTGTTGACCACCTTCGCCGACGACGACTCGATCCTGGGTGCCCTGGGCGCGGGGGCTCGTGGTTATCTGACGAAGAACGCGGGACGCCAGGACATCACCCGGGCGATCCGGGCCGCAGGTGCGGGGCAGTCCGTGCTCGACCGCGAGGTCCAGGACCGGTTGCTCGCCACCGTCAGGACCAAGGCGCCCGTCGGGGGACGGGCTCTGCCGGGCAACCTCACACCCCGCGAACGTGAGGTGCTCGCGCTGATCGGCCAGGGCATGCCCAACCGGGGGATCGCCGAGAAGCTCTTCATCAGTGAGGCCACGGTCAAGACCCACATCAACAACCTGTTCGCCAAGGCGGGGATCCGGGACCGGGCCGACGCCGTCCGCCGCGCCATCGAAGCAGGACTGGCCTGACGGCGCGGCCGACGCCGCAGGGCCGTGCGGGCCCGGCGACGGGCGGTGCCCGTCCTCACTCGTCGAGGGCCAGCGTCATGCGGTCGAGGTCAGCGAGGAGCTCGGCCAGACGCCCGGCGGGGACGGCGCGGATCATGCGGGCCTCGACGGCGTAGACCGCCGACTGTGCCGCCTTCAGCCGGAGCCTGCCCTCATCGGTGAGATGCGTGGGGCGGGCGCGGCCGGTGGCCACGGTGTCGGGGCGGGCGACCAGGCCGTCGTCCTGCAGACCGCGCAGGACGGTGTTGGCCGACTGCCGGGTGACGAAGGTGGCCCGGGCCAGCTCGGCGTTGGACAGGCCCGGGCGGGCCGCGAGGACCTCCAGACAGGAGTACTGCGGAACGGTCAGGTCGTGACCGCGCAGCACCAGGTCCATAGCGCCTCGCAGAGCGGCATGCGCGCGCTTGAGCCGGTAGCCCACGTGATCGGTCACGTCCTCGGCGGGGTGCGGCGGTTCGATCGGCGGCGTGTCATCCATGTCAGTATTTTGACATAGGCCGGAGCGCCTTCTACGCTCTGTTATGTCAAAGCCCTGACATCGAAGTCCTGGCGTCAGGTCTTCGCGTCAATTCGAGGAGGAACCATGTCCGCCGCCATCGACGGTCCCGACTTCATCGCTCTGCAGGTCCGTGACCTGGAGGCTGCCGCCATGTTCTGCGAGAAGAACCTCGGCCTGCGCCGTGCCGCCGTCTCGCCCCCCGGTGCGGTCGTCTTCGACACCAAGCCCGTGGCGCTGGCCGTGCGTGACCCGCTTCCCGGCACCGACCTGGATGCAGGCCGCCCCGGCCTCGGTGTCGCTCTCTGGTTCCCCACCCCTGACACCCAGGCTCTGCACGACCAGCTCATCGCCAACGACGTCGAGATCCTCACGCCTGTCACCGACAGCCCCTTCGGCCCGATGTTCTCCTTCACCGGTCCCGAGGGCTATGTCCTGACCGTCCACCAGGGCGGCTGACGTGGCCGCGGTCTCCTTCGCCCCGGCCGGTCCGTTCTCCCTCGCCGCCTCCATCCGGTTCCTGGAGGGCTTCACCCCCGCCTCCTACGAGCACACGGCCGAGGCGGTTCTCCGGCTGGCCTTCGTCTCCGACGACGGACGCACCGTGGTCGGAGCCGCGGTCCGGCAGGAGGAGACCACGGACGGCGCCCCCGGCACCCCCGGCCTCGTCCACGCGGAGTGCACCGTCCGTGCCGACGGCCGGACCACCCGGCCCACCGCGGGCTCCGTGGCAGGCCGGGCCGCCGGCGCCCAGATCGCCCGCATCCTCTCCCTCGACGTCGATGCCACCGACTTCCCCGCCCTCGCCGACAAGGACGAGGTCGTCGCCGGTCTCCAGGCCGAGTTCCCGGGACTGCGGCCCGTCCTGTTCCACTCGCCCTACGAGGCCGCCGCCTGGACGATCATCGGCAACCGCATCCGAGAGACCCAGGCCGCAGCCATCAAGGCCCGTCTCGCGCACGAGCACGGCCGGCCCGTCGACGTGGCGGGCCGACGGCTGCACGCCTTTCCCGCCCCCGCCGTGCTGCGCACCCTCGACCACGTCCCCGGTCTCACCGGCCTCAAGATCGGGCGCCTGCACGCACTGGCCGAAGCCACCCTGGACGGGCGCCTCGACGCCGCGGTCCTGCGCGCACAGCCCGCCGAGTCCGCCCTCAGCGACCTGAGACAGCTGCCCGGCATCGGACCGTTCTCCGCCGAGCTCATCCTCATCCGTGGCGCGGGACACCCCGATGTCTTCCCCACCGTGGAGCCCCGCCTCCACCGGGCCATGGCAGCCGCGTACGGCCTCGACGCCTCCACCGCGGACAGCAGCCCCCGACGGCTCGCGGCGCTGGCCGAAGCCTGGCGCCCCTACCGCAGTTGGGTCGCCCTCCTCATGCGTGCCCACGCCGGGAACCGGCCGTGAGAGATCGGTGGCGCCGGAATCCCAGCTGATGCGCTGCGGCCTCCACGGTCTGCGCCAGCAGGACGGCGATCGTCATCGGCCCGACGCCACCAGGAACCGGAGTGATCAACCGGGCACGGGTGCGGGCCGTGTCGAAGTCCACGTCGCCCACATTGCCCGCGTTGTATCCGGCGTCGACCACCACCGCGCCCGGCTTGATGTCCTCGCCCCGGATCAGCCGAGGACGCCCCACGGCGGCGACCACGACGTCCGCCTCCCGGACGGCCTCCGACAGGTCGGCCGTGCGGGAGTGGCAGTACGTCACCGTCGCGTCCTCGGCGAGCAGGAGCATCCCGGCCGGCTTGCCGAGAATCGCGCTACGGCCCACCACGACGGCGTGCTTGCCCGACAGTTCGACGTCGTAGGCCTTCAGCAGCCGCATGATTCCGCCCGGGGTGCACGACACGAAGCCGGGCAGCGCGAAGCTCATCGCGGCGAACGAGCGCATCGTGACGCCGTCGACGTCCTTCTCCGGGGCGATGGCCTCGAACGCCGCTCGCTCGTCGATGTGCGGACCGCAGGGATGCTGGAGCAGGATGCCGTGCACATCCGGATCACCGGACAGATCCGAGAGCGTGTCGACGAGCTCGGCGGTCGTGGTGGCGGCGGGCAGAGCGATGTGCCGTGACCGGATGCCCGCCTTCGCGCAACGGGCCTGCTTCATACGGACGTACGTGGCCGACGCGGGGTCCTCGCCCACCAGCACCGTGGCCAGACAGGGGCCGGTCCCCGAACTCCGTGAGATCTCCGCCGCTTCGGCCGCGGCCTTCTCGATGATGCGCCGGGCGAGGCCGGTGCCGTCCATGAGCTGGGCTGTTCGAGTCGTGGACATGATGCCCTCCAGGCGTGGCTGACTGCTCGCCCAGGCGCACGGCAACGACATCTCGTCAGACCGCTCCCCGGTGGTGCTCCACCTCAGCGCCAGTCACGGCCTGTACCCCAGCCTACTGGGCGAAGCCCTGCACCTCGGCGTACTTCGCGACTCCGCCGGTCACCGGGCGCCCGGCACGGATGTCCTCCGCCGCGCCCACCGCCGCCCCCAGCGCCGCCCGGTAGAGCAGCGAGCCGAGGCTGACACGGCGTACGCCCAGGGCGCCGAGTTCCGCCACGCCCGGGCCCGAAGGCGAGTACAGGATGTTCAGCGGTACGTCGAGGAACCGCACCAGGGCGGAGATCCCCGCCGGGTCGGACAGACCGGGGACGAAGACGCCGTCGGCGCCGGCCCGGATGTAGGCGTCGAGCCGGGCCGTGGTCTCGTCCTGCTGGGTGCGCAGCCAGTGGGTGTCCGTGCGGGCGTTGACGAAGAGGTCGGGCACGGCCGCCTTGACCGCCGCGATCTTGGCCGCGTGCACCGGGACGGGGCTGAGCGTTCCATCGCCCCTGCCGTCCTCCAGATTGATGCCCACAGCACCGGCGGCGGCCAGCCGGACGGCCAGCTCCGCCACCTTCGCCGGGTCGTCGCTGAAACCGCCCTCGGCGTCCACGGACAGCAGGAACCCCCGATGGCCCAGGAGCTGTGCCAGCCGAAGAGTCTCCTCCTCGGCCACCCCCGCACCGTCGGGCAGCCCGGCCGCGGCGGCCACGCCCAGGCTGGTCGTCCCGATCGCGGGAAAGCCCCGTGCGGCGAGGGCCGCGGCGGACGCGTGGTCCCAGGCATTGGGCAGCAGCAACGGCGTCCCGGTGTGGTGCAGTGCGTGGAAACTGGTCATGGCGCCAGGCTAGGACCCGCATGGTTCGGCGCCGGCCGAACCATGCGGGCGGGAATCCTCGGCGTGGGTCAGGGCTGCCAGGTGAACGTCGCCACCGCACCCGCCGGAAGCGTGTACGTCAGCGAACGGCCGTCGTCCGTGAGGGAGAACTCCTGATCGGACGTGCCCGTGTTCACGGCGTACAGGACGCGTTCGCCGTCCGGATTCTGGAAGGCGACGTTCTGGATCGTGCCGTCGGCCGTGGAGCCGATCCGGTCCGCGCCGACGTCCACGAACTTCGACAGATGTCCGAGGGTGTAGTACTCGGCGTTGGGTGTGACGTCGCCGCCCGCGATCTCCACCACACCGTTGCAGCGGGTCGAGCAGTTGCCCTGGTGGGGGCCGCCGTTCTGGTCGAGGGCCAGATTCCAGTCGACGACCGTCTCACCGCCCGAGCGCATGTTCCGCACGACCAGGTTCTCGGCGTGCCACCGCAGGGTGTCCTCGAAGGTGTTCGCGGTGTTCTCGGAGTCGGAACCCGAGCACTCCGTGAAGAAGACGCGCTTTCCCGCGTCGCGGACCTGCTGCTGCGCCTCGGGGGTGCCTCCGTAGCAGTGGAAGGCCGCGCCGATCAGACGGTTCATCCCGGACGTCCTGCTGAAGACGTCCAGCGGATAGTCGGGGTGGTCCCAGTTGTGGTCGTAGGCCAGGAGGTTGGTGTCCAGATCGTTCTCCGTGAGGGTCTCGTCCAGGACCTTCAGGAAGTCCGCCTGCTCGGACGAGGTCATCGCCATGGAGGGATAGGTCGCCTCGAACTCGGGCTCGTTCTGGGCGGTGAGGTCGGTGAGCTCGATCCCCTCCGCTCCGTACGCCTCGACGGCCTTGACCAGGTAGTCGGCGTAGTCCTGGTAGTGGGCGGGGTCGAGCTTGCCGCCCTTGAGATCGTTGCCGGTCTTCATCCAGGCAGGGGCGGACCAGGGTGTCCCCATGAACCGGATCGAGGAGTTGACCGCCTGGGCCTGCTTGATCACCGGGATGGTCTCCTGCCTGTCCCGGTCGATGGAGAAGGCCCCTGGGGTGTCCTCGTACGTCGTGAAGCCAGGTTCGGCGTTGAAATCACTGCTGCCGAGCGGCTGGCGCAGATAGTTCAGGCCGATGCCGTCCCCTTCCCGGGAGAAGAGCGACCTGAGCAGGGAGTCCCTGGTGTCCGAGGGAAGCTGCTGGATCAGATGGGCCGACGCCTCCGTCACGGAGGCACCCGCGCCGGTGAACTTCTGTCCGGTGTCCCCGGCGTCGATCCTGATGTCCGTCGACTGCGGGCTGCCGGTGAAGGCGGCGGTGCCGTCGTCCTTGAGCTTGCTGGTGCCGTCCGGCGTGGTGATCCAGACATGGGCCGCATCGTCGGCGGCCACACCGGGGGGTGTGCTGTGGGCGCCGTAGGCGATGCCCGTGCAGGTGAGGGTCAGAACGGCCGCCGCGACGGCGGTCCTCGTGGCTCTCGCCCGGGCGCGACTGTGTGCGGGTGCTGTCATCTTGCGGCTCCTTCGACTGCGGTGGGGCGCGTACGTGATGTGCCGCCGGCTCCTCTCGTGCGGTGGTTGCCTGAGTGGGTCACGGGCGGCATACAAGCACGCTTACTGAGTACTTAGTAAGTGGTTGTGCGGAACTTCTTCTGCATCGATCACGTCCGGCCTAGACTCCGGCAGGTGAGCACCGAAAAGACGGCGACGTCCGCACCTCGAACCGGTCGGCGCAGCCGCCGGGAACGCAGCCCCGCCGCCCAGGAACGTCACGACGAGATCCTCGGCATCGCGATGGAGACCTTCGCGGCCCGGGGCTACGGCAAGGCATCCCTCGCCGAGATCGCCGACCGCGCGGGCCTGACCCAGGCCGGGGTCCTGCACTACTTCCACTCCAAGGCCAACCTGCTGACCGAGGTCCTCGACCTGCGGGACGCCACCGACATCGCCGACCTGGGCCCGGACCGGCCGCGCGGCCTGACCTTCCTCCGGCATCTGGTGGACACGGTCCGCCACAACGCCGAGCGCGAGGGCATCGTCCGCCTCTACGCGGTGCTCTCGGCGGAGAGCGTCACCGACGACCACCCCGCGCAGGCGTATTTCCGTAACCGCTACGCCGGCCTGCGTGAATTCGTCGCCGAGGCGCTGACGGAGGCCTGCGCACTGGGCGAGGTGCGCCAGGACCTGGATGTCATCGGTGCCGCGAACGCGATCGTCGCCGTGATGGACGGCTTGCAGGTGCAGTGGCTGCTCGACCCGGATGCCGTGGACATGGCGGCATCGACGGAGTGCGTGATCGAAGCGCTGGTGGGGAGGCTGCGGGCCTAGGGCATTTCGTACGTGGTTTCGCGCAGGGCGACGGTGTTCCCGCGGCGGGCCAGCAGCCAGTAGAGGACCGCCGGGACGACCAGGCCGACGATCCAGGAGATGTCCGCGCCGCCCAGCGGATCCGCCAGCGGGCCCGTGTAGAAGTGCGTCACGAGGAACGGGAGCTGCGCGAGGATCCCCACCCCGTAGACCGTGAGGGCGTCCCAGCGCCAGGCGCCGTAGCGGCCATCGGGGTCCGTCAGTGCCGGTATGTCGTACCGCTCCCGGGAGATCAGGTAGTAGTCGACCAGGTTGATCGCCGACCACGGGGTGAAGAACGTCAGCAGGAACAGCAGGAAGTCCTTGAAGGACGTCAGGAAGGTGTCCTTGCCCAGCAGGGCGACCACCGTGCCGGCCACCATGATCAGGGTGATGTACGCGGTCCTGCCGCGCGCCGACAGGGTCCTCTGCCCGCGGAACCCGCTGACGCTGGTCACCAACGACATGAAGCCGCCGTAGGTGTTGAGCACGTTGATGGTCAGCTTGCCGAGCGCGATCACGAAGTACAGGAACGAGGCGATCAGGCCCGTGCCGCCCAGGCCGACCACGTATCCCACCTGGTTGTCGAGGAACGCGTCCCCCGCACTCGCCGCCACGAGCACCCCGAAGGTCATCGACCACTGCGAGCCGACCGCCGACCCGGACAGGGTCCACCAGAACGTCGCGCGCCCCGACGTCGAACGCGGCAGATAGCGCGAGTAGTCCGCGACGTACGGCCCGAAGGCGAGCTGCCAGGACGCCGAGAGCGACACGGCGAGCAGGAACATCGGCAGGTCGAAGTGGGCGTCACCGAGCAGCGCCGAAAGATCCACGCGGTCCAGCAGCCGGATGCCCAGGTAGACGAAGGCGAGGGCGCAGACCACGCCCGCCACCCGTCCCAGGGCGTGGATCAGGCGGTAGCCGACCGCCGCAGTCACAGCGGTGATGACCGCGAAGACGATGATTCCGGTGGTGTCGCTCGTGTGCGTGAGCTCGGCGGTCGCCTGGCCGGCGAGGACGCTGCCGCTCGCGAAGAAGCCCACGTACATGAGGATGACCAGGAGGAGGGGCACGATCGCGCCGCGTACCCCGAACTGGGCGCGGGACTGGATCATCTGGGGCAGCCCGAGCTTCGGCCCCTGCGCGGAGTGCAGGGCCATGACGGCGCCGCCCAGCAGATTGCCCAGCAGCAGACCGGCCGCGGACCACACCACGTCGCCGCCGAAGACGACGGCGAGCGCGCCCGTGACGACCGCGGTGATCTGGAGGTTGGCGCCGAGCCAGAGGGTGAACTGACTGAACGCGGTCCCGTGTCGTTCGTCGTCCGGGACGACGTCGATGGAGCGCCGCTCCACCAGGTCTTCAGCTGCCATGACTCGGCTCCCTGGCCTCTCGGTGTGTCCCGCCGCCCGGCCGGGCGGCGGCTACTTCTTGATCCCGTGCCGTGCGGCCCAGTCGTGCGCGACGTCCTCGGGGTCCTTCTTGTCCTTGTCCACCAGACGGTTGAGCTCGGTGAGGTCCTTGGTCGTCAGTGCGTTGCCCAGGCGGGCGAGTGCCGCGCGCACCGTCGAGTCGGCCTTGCGGTCGGCGATGAGAGGCACCACGCGCTGGCCGGGGACGAGGTTCTTGGGGTCGGTGAGCACGACCCACTTCTCGGCGACGATGTCGGTGTCGGTGGTGAAGAGGTTCGCGACATCGACGTCCCCCTTCTTCAGGGCGCCCTTGACCAGCGGTCCCGAGGAGTCGAGTGACTTGAACTCCTTGAACTCCACGCCGTACACGTCCTTGAGGCCCACCGCGCCCACGGTGCGCTTCTTGACCTCGGGCGCCGCGCCGATGATCAGCTTGCCGTTGTGCCGCGCGAGGTCCGCGAGTGAGCTCAGCCCGTACGTGTCGGCCGTCTCCCGGGTGACGACGAAGGCGTCGGAGTCCTCGGCCGTGCCGTAGGGAAGGATCTGCAGGCCGGGCGGCAGGACCATGGCGAGGGCGTTCTGCATCTCGCCCTCCTCGGTCGCCGTGGCCTTGGGGTCGAGGTAGTGCAGCAGCGCGCCCTGGTATTCGGGCAGGAGGTCGATGTCGCCGCCCTTGAGGGCGGGGATGAGGATCTCGCGGGTGCCGAGGTTGGGGCGGACCGTGGTCTTCACCCCGGCCGCTTCGAGCGCTGCGGCGTAGAGGTGTCCCAGCACCTGGTTCTCGGTGAAGTTGGCGGTGCCGATGGTGACGCCGCCCTCGCTGGAGCCCGCGCCACCGCCGCCGGATCCCTGCCCGTCGAGTGAGGTGATGCCGCTGCTGCAGGAGGCGAGCGCGGGGACGGATGCGGCGGCGAGGAGCCCGCCGAGGAGAGTTCTGCGGTTCATGGTGCGTACTCCTAGGCAGGCGTGGCCGGGCGGTGGCGGAAAAGGACGCGCTGGAGCGCGGAGAGCGCGAGATCGAGGACGACGGCGACGACCGCCACGAGCACGGCGCCGCCGAGCACCTGCACCAGGTCGCGCTGGGCTAGCCCGTCGAAGACGTACCGTCCGAGCCCGCCGAAGGAGACGTACGCGGCGATGGTGGCCGTCGCGACGACCTGGATGAGCGCGAGCCTCAGCCCGGTCGTGATCAGGGGAAGCGCGAGAGGCAACTCGACCTGGAGGAGGACCTGGTGCCAGCGCATCCCCTGGCCGCGTGCGGCGTCCCGCACCTCGGGGTCGACGGCCGTCATCCCGGCGTACGTGTTGGTGACGATGGAGGGAACGGCCAGCGCCACGAGGGCGATGTAGACGGGCCACATCGACAGGCCGCTGGCGAGGAAGACCAGGACCACGAGTCCGACCGTGGGCAGTGCGCGTCCGAAGCCGGCGAGATTGATGGCGAGGAAGGCGCCGCGTCCGGTGTGCCCGATGAGCAGTCCGACCGGCAGTGCGATGGCGGCGGCGATGAGGGTGGCGAGCAGCGAGTACTGGAGGTGCTCGGCGAGGCGGTGCCCGATGCCGTCGGGGCCGGCCCACTGCTCGCCGCTGACGAGCCAGGAGCCGAGGCCCTTGAAGAGTTCGTACATGAGGTCAGGCCCTCTGCTTCTGCCGACGGGTCCAGGGAGTCAGGACGTACTGGAGGGTGACCAGCAGCGCGTCCGCGACGAGTGCGAGGAGCAGCGTCAGGACGACGCCGACGATGACGGGGGTGGGGAAGTTGCGCTGGAACCCGTCCGTGAAGAGCTGCCCGAGTCCGCCGTCGCCGATGTATGTGGCCACGGAGACGAGGGAGATGGCCATCACCGTCGCGATTCGCACGCCCGCCATGATCACGGGCAGCGCGAGGGGCAGTTCGACGGTGAGCAGGGTGCGCAGCGGCCGGGAGCCCATGGCCCTGGCGGCCTCCTTGGTCCGGGCGGGGACGGAGTCCAGACCTTCGACGGTGTTCCGCAGGAGCACCACGAGCGTGTAGATGGTCAGGCCGATGACGGTGGTGGTGCGGGTGAGCCCGCTGACCGGCAGGAGGAGCACGAAGACGGCGATGGACGGGATGGTGAACAGGATGTTCGACAGGCCCAGGAGGAGTCCGCGCAGCGCGTGTACCCGGTGGGCGACCACGGCCAGGGGGAGCGAGACGACCAGGCCGAGGAGTACGGCGGTGAGGGCGGCCTGGAGATGGGAGAGGGCCAGGGTGGTGAGATCGCCGGCGTGGTCGGATATCCACGACCAGTCGACGGTCATGCGACCACCTTGCTCGCCGCGCTGTGTACCTGCCCCGCGTGGTCGTGGATGTCCTCGCGGGACGTCACGCCCGTGAGGACGCCGTCCGTGTCGACCCGTGCGACCAGGCCGCTCGGTGCGGCGATCGACTCGTTGAGCGCGGAGAGCAGCGAGTCCGTGTCCCGGAGCGGCCGGACCGGGGTCCGGGTGTCCGTCTCGCTGTCGCGCCAGGCCAGCGGCTTGCGGGCGGAGTCGAGGACCAGTCGCCAGCGGGTGCCTTCGGGGGCGGGGCCCTGAGGGGCATCGGCGAGCGTCGACAAGGACAGCAGCTTCAGACCGCGCTCCGCGCCCAGGAAGTCCGCGACGAACGCGTCCGAGGGCCGGGCGAGCAGTTCGGCCGGGGCCGCGCACTGGACGAGATGGCCACCGGTGCGGAAGACGGCTATGCGGTCACCGAGTCGTACCGCCTCGTCGATGTCATGGGTGACGAATACGATCGTCTTGCTCAACTCCCGCTGAAGTCTGAGTAGTTCGTCCTGGAGCTGGGTGCGGACCACCGGGTCGACGGCGCCGAACGGCTCGTCCATCAGAAGCACCGGCGGGTCGGCGGCGAGAGCGCGGGCCACACCGACCCGCTGCTGCTGGCCGCCCGAGAGCTGGTGGGGATAGCGCTTGCCCGCGTCGGCGGCGAGGCCGACCGTCTCCAGGAGCTCCGCCGCCCGCGTACGCGCCTTCCTGCGGCCCCAGCCGAGGAGCAGCGGCACGGTCGCGATGTTGTCGAGGACGGTGCGGTGCGGGAAGAGGCCGGACTGCTGGATGACGTAGCCGATCGAGCGGCGCAGCTCGGCGGCGTCCTGTTCCAGGACGTCCCTGCCGTTGACCCTGATGGTCCCGGAAGTCGGATCGACCATCCGGTTGATCATGCGGAGTGTCGTCGTCTTGCCGCAACCGGAGGATCCGACGAGGACGGTCACGCCCCCTTCCGGCATCTCAAGGGTGAGGTCGTGCACCGCGGTTGTGCCGTTGGGGAAGCGCTTGTGGGCCTTGTCGAATTGGATCATGAGGAGTCCCTTGCCCGGCTGCATATCATCATGCAGAGTTCTCGGTGACTGAATAGATTGTCAATAGGTCGTCGCCACTCAGGCGTAAATCCCTGGTTACGAGTGGTCGTCGTGCATGACAGAGCGCCTGATCGAGGAGGAATCACCACTGATGTCGTCTCGAATCGCGGACGAGGTCGTCGGCGGCACCGGCGCGACCGTCGTCCTGGACGGCTGCGGACTGATGGTCGCAGATGTCGTACGCCTGGCCGAATCCACCGCAAGGCCCGTTCCGGCAGCCGACGGGATGAAGCGGGTGGAGACCTCGTGGAACGCCGCCCGGGAAATCGCCTCATGGGGCCGCGTCTACGGTCGTTCCACCGGAGTGGGCGCCAACCGGAACGAGTCGGTGCCGACCGAGGCGGCCGCCGACCACGGCCTGCGGCTGCTGCGGAGCCACGCCGGCGCGATCGGCGCGGAACTGCCCGCACGACAGGTCCGCGCCATGCTCGCGGTCCGGGCCAACCAGCTGCTCGCGGGCGGTGCGGGCGCGCGCCCGACCGTCGTCACGGCGCTCTGCGACGCCCTGGAGGCGGGCGCGTACCCGAAGGTCAACGAATTCGGCTCGGTCGGCACCGGCGACATCGCGGCGCTCGCACAGATGGGCCTCGCGCTCGCGGGCGAGCATCCCTGGCAGGGCGAGGGACGGGCCCCGGACCCGCAACCCCTCGACAACAACGACGCCCTAGCCCTCATCAGCAGCAACGCCCTCACCCTCGGCCAGTCCGCGCTCGCCGTGCACGAGCTGCGCGGTCTGATCGAGGCCACCCAGGTGGTGGCGGCGCTTTCCCTGATGGCGACCGACGGTTCGTACGAGGCGTACGCGCTGCCCGTGCACGAGGCACGGCGGCACGCCGGGTCCTACGCCGTAGCGGAACGCATGCGGACACTACTGGGTGCGCCCGACCGCCCCACGCCGCCACTCGGCAGGATCCAGGACCCGTACGGCTTCCGCTGTGTGCCGCAGATCCATGGGCCGGCGCACGACGCTGCGGACGCGCTCGACGACGTCCTGGCGGTCGAGATCAATGCGGCGGCGGAGAACCCGCTGATCTCGGCTGACGACATGGCGGCCTATCACCACGGCGGCTTCTACCTTGCTCAACTCGCCCTGTCGTTGGACCACTTCAGGCTGGCGGTGGCACAGGTGGCGCGCCTGTCGACCTCGCGTCTCTCGACATTGAACGAGCCGGGCTTCACCCGTCTGCGGCCATTCCTCGCGGACGGCGAACCGGCCTCGTCGGGCGTGATGATCCTCGAATACGCGGCCGGTGCGGCGCTCGGCGACCTGAGGGCCTTCTCCGCACCCGCTTCACTGGGCCACGCCGTGCTCTCGCGGGGCGTCGAGGAGCAGGCCAGCTTCGCCTCGCTGGCGGCGCGTCAGACACTGCGGGCCTGCGAGGCGTTCCGGCTCGTCGTGGGATGCGAACTCGTCGCAACCGTACGGGCGTTGAGGCAGCGGGACATGCGTCTGGACCCCGCGCTGCCCGTCGGCCGCGCCTTCGAACTGGCGGACTCGGTGCTCGACGTCGATCTGGCGGACCGGCCGTTGACGGACGATGTGACGGTGGCTGCCGGGCTGCTCGACCGCTTCAGCGAGCTCCGGCTGAGCCTCGGCTCCGGAGGTGGGACGGCGTTCGACGGTCTGGGTGCGGTGCGGCGTTGACGTTCATCCACCGCGCGGTCCAGCTTCCGTCTCCGTCCACGGCCAGGGTGGTTCCGGTGACGTGATGTGCGGCGCTGGGATCCGTACGGAAGCGGCCAGGCGCCAGGGTGTTGGCGCGCACATTGCGGTCGGCCCCGGGGAACGCGGTGCGCAAGCCGCTGCCCTAGCGGCGGAGTGTGGCGACCGCCTCGTCGAAGAGTCGCACGGGATCGTCCGCCCCACCGGAGCGGTACCACGCGTCGACGGCCGCGTCGACGCAGGCAAGCGCGGCAGCGACGAACGCCAGGGCTCTGGGGTCGGCCTCGGTGGACGCGGGCAGGCCCAGGCGGCGCTGAATCTCGGGGGCGAGCAGCTGCTGCCAGCGCAGGTGCTTCTCCAGATGCCGGGCGCGGAGCGAGGGCGCCTCGTGGTGGAGGCCGGCGAGGGTCAGCCGCTCCGCCGGGTCGCCCCCTACTTGGCCGAGGATCAGCAGGGCTCCCCGGATGGCCTCCCAGGCCGACTCGCCTTCCGGCCGGGCCTCGAGTTCGGCTCGCACCGACTCGCCCAGCGCGTCGGTGTCGCCCAGGACGAGATCTTCCTTGCTTCCGAAGTAGTGGAAGAAGGAGCGGCGCGAGATGCCGACCGCTGCGGCGATCTGGTCGATCGTCGTCGCCTCGAAGCCGTTCTCCGCGAAGAGCTGGATGGCGGTGGCGGCGATCTCCGCGCGTGCCGCGCGGCGCGCACGCTCTCGAAGCGTGGGGGTGTCGGCCATGCACCCACCCTACAAGCGTGCACTTGATGTGCCATCTTGCACTGAGTGCAAAAGTCAGCCTACAGTGCAGAAATGACTCCGATCGACTTCTCCGGCCAGACCACGATCGTCACCGGTGCCAGCTCCGGCATAGGCGCCGCCTTCGCCCGCGAACTCGCCCGCCGCGGCTCCGACGTCGTCCTCGTCGCACGACGACGGGACCGTCTGGAGGCACTCGCCTCCGAATTGCGGGCGCGACACGGGGTGCGGACCACCGCGATCTCCCTCGACCTGAGCGAGCCGGGCGCGGGCCGACGGCTGGCCGCCGACCTGGCCCAGCGGGGCATCGCCGTCGACGGCCTGGTGAACAACGCCGGGTTCGGCACCGACGGCGCCTTTCACCAGGAGGACCCCGACCGCCTCACCGACGAGATCAACGTGGATGTCGCCAACCTCGTCGATCTCACCCGCGCCTTCATCGAGCCGCTGCGCACCTCCGGCCGGGGCATCCTCGTCAACCTGGCGAGCATGGCCGCCTACACGCCCACTCCCGCGATGGCGGTCTACGCCGCCTGCAAGGCATTCGTCCTCAGCTTCACCGAGGCGCTCTGGTACGAATCACGCGGCACCGGCCTGCGCGTGCTCTCCTTCGCTCCGGGCCTCACCCGCACCGAGTTCTTCGACGCTCTGGGCGGTGGGGCGTACCGGGGCAGATACCAGACCCCCGAGCAGGCGGTCGCGACCGCGATGAGAGCACTCGACCGCGGCCGCCGGCCCAGTGTGCAGTCGGGCCGTGTGAACGCGCTGGCAGTGAGGCTGCCGCGCCTCTTCACCCGCCGACGCGCCGCCCTGCTCAGCGGGATGATCTCAGCGCGCTCCTCCGGACTCGTAACAGCGGCCACCTGACCCGTCCTGCCGGTCCAGTGGCTCCGCCCGTGAGCTCCGTCGGCCCCTAGGGTGTGTCGTCAAACTGTCGCCTGCCGCGCCGCCCTTCGGGCGACGACGGCAGTTTTGACGACCCCTAGTCGCCGGTCGTGCCGTCCAGCATCTCGCGCAGGATGTCCAGGTGCCCGTTGTGGCGGGCCGTCTCCTCGGTGAGGTGGAGCAGGATCCAGCGCAGGTCGACATGGAGATCGCCACGCACGGCCCGCTGGGCCGGCTTGTCCAGGTCGTTGCCGACGGCCAGTTCGCGGTAGCGGGCGCTCTGTTCGGCGTATTCGTCGAGCAACTGCGTGAGCGGGAAGTCGACGGCGATACGCATCTCGCGGTCGGGGTCCTCGTCGGTCCAGGGCCCGTGGTCTTCCTCACCGAGGAACACCACCTGGAACCAGTGGTACTCGACCCAGCGGAGATGGTTGATCACTCCGCTCATGGTCATCAGCGGCGACCCCGGCAGGAGCGCCTTGCGGGCGTTCTCCGCGGAGACGCCGTCGCACTTGGCGCGGGCGGTGTCACGTGCGTAGTCGAGAAACGTGGTGAGCTGGGTGCGCTCGTCCCACGCGTGCGGCGTGTCGTCGATTCTTGTCATCGCGTGAAGCCTCCCCGATCACCGCGAGCCATGTCGAGGCAATTAACGTCGGCGGGAGTCGAGCTGTTCGGTCAGCCGCTCCAGTTCGGCCGCCGTGGAAGGTGAGAGGTCGCTGAGTCCGCTGTTCACAGCCGTCGGGCTCTTCAGGAAGCGCTGGAGTGCGGCCACGAGGAGCCCTTGCGGCAGTGCCCGCAATGCGGCGAACGCGCGAGGTACCGGCGGTGTCTCCATCGCGGCGAGGTTCTCTCGCATGAGGTGGAGCATGCCGCGTACCGCGTCCGGGGTGCCGGCCAGCGCCACCGGGCCGGCAGCGGCGTGCACCGCCCGACCGAGCGGGACCTCGAACGCGGCGTGCGTACGGAGCCATGTATCCATCTGCGGCTCGGCCTTGGCGTTGATCCCAGCGGCACGGAACGTCTCCACGATCCGCTCCAGCCGCGGGGTGGTGCGGCCGTCGGGCTCGCCGATCGGCATCGCGACCCGGCGGGTGATGACATTGGTCTTGCGGTAACGGACCACGTCGCCGTCCATCGTGCCGCCGAACGCGGGGAAGCCGAGCAGCACCCGCTCGTCGCCGATCGCCGCACCCAGCGCCTTGGGGCCGGCTGCCCAGTTGAGCAGGAACAGCACGTCACCTTGGACGCCGACGAGAGACTCCAGCACCGCGTCCACCTGGTGGGTGCGGACGAAGACGGTGATCAGGTCGTACCTGTCGTCCGGATGCGCTGTCACCGGTACCGGCACCTGCCTGACAGGGGCGTCCTCCTCGGCCATCTGTACTCCCAACCGGCGCAGTGCGGTCAGGCGTTCGCCCCGGGCGAGGAGCGAGACGTCGTGTCCGGCCTCGTGCATGCGGGCGGCGAACAGACTGCCGCAGACCCCGGCGCCGTACACGAGCAGCTTCATGACAGTCTCCCTCAAACGCTCGTTTGATTCATACGTTCGTTTGATTCAAGCATATGTAGAGTCCCTCGTGTGGCGACCCCAGACACCCGCACCCAGATCCTCGACGCGGCCGAGCACCTCTTCGCCGAGCACGGATACCGTGGCACCTCGGTCCGCGCGATCACGAAACTCGCCGGGGCGAACCTGGCCGCCGTCGGCTACCACTTCGGCTCGAAGGCGGAGCTGATGGGGGCGGTCGTCCGCCGTGTGGTCGAGCCCATCACGGCTGCCCAGTGCGCCGGGCTCGACGCATTGCTCGCCCGGACCCCCGAACCATCGGTCAGTGAACTGGTGGAGGCGTTCGCGGGGCCGCTGTTCGACGAGATGCCGGCCGGCGGCGAGGGGGGCGCCCGGACGTCCCGGCTGATCGTGACGATCCTCAGCGACCCGGCCGAGGAAGCACGCAGCTGGACCGGACCGGCCGATGACTCGGTCCGTGAGCGCTACTTCGCAGCCTTCACGCGCGCACTGCCCGGCGTTTCCTCGGAGGAGCTGGCGTTCCGGATGCGGGGGATTTTCGCCGTAACGGCCGTCGACCGCCTTCAGGTTCACCAGCAGTCCACACCCGGCTGTATGTCCCCGGTGGCGGGCGACGCTGCCCGGCGATGGGCGATCACGTTCCTCACGGCAGCGATGAGTGCGCCGCCGATCCGGCCCTGACGACCCGGACCTTGACCCGGCCCCGGCCCCGGTCGGTCCACTGAAGGTATCGCGCGTGGACGCAGGACCATGAGCGAGCCATCCCACGTCGCCACCATGGCAAAGGGGAACCGGTCGACCTCCAGGCACAGCGCAACGTCGTCAGGATGCACCCCTTGACGCACGCCCTCCGTCAGTTCAGCGGCGGCGCGTGACGTGGCAGCGCGGCGGACGAATGGAGCGCTGTCCGGACCGGATCACCGGAAACAGGTGATCAGTGACCACTCCGCGCCGTGGGCCGTGTCGGCTTGGCACGACGGATCCTGGCCTCACCGAGCAGGGATGTGCGCCGCTCCGAACCGACGCTTGGCCATACCGAGGCGTTCATACGTGGCGATGGCAGGCGCGTTGCCGGTGAGCACCATGAGCGCGGCGCGGCCGTAGCGGTCGACGAGGGCGTCCAGGACGAAGGCGGACACAGCGAGGGCGAGCCCCCGCCCGCGGGCGCCCGGGTGGGTGACCACCCCGCCCATGAACCCGCACCCGGCCGCGGACCACGCATCCGCCGCGACCGCCATCGGCTCCGCACCGGCGTTGCCGTCCACCGTGCCCACCACCCCGGCCCATCGGCGCACGCCCGCGCGACCAGGCTGCGCATAGGAGTCGGGGAAGAAGCGATCGAACAGCGTTGTCGCTTCCTTCTCCTCGTGGGTCTCCAGCCACCGCACGCCTGGGGTGGCGACGCCGCAACGGGACGTGGTCTCCATCCAGAGGAAGTGGTGGACCGGCACCAGGCCGGGCAACTGCCGCACCAGCGCATCGATGAGTTCGGCCTCTCCCAGAAGCCGGTAGGACGCGCCGACCTCCTCCAGAACCTGCCGCACCAATACGACCGCGTCGGCGCTGTCACCGTCGACCATGAGCCGGTCCTGTTGCTGACTGGGGCTGGCGACCGCCAGCGCCGCGCCATGGCGCCAGGCCCGCACCCCCGGTCCCAGGCTCTCGCCGCCTTGCCCCTGGGCGGCCCACACCAACTGCCCGTGACCGCCCGTGGTCTGCTCGATGTCGCTGAGGCGCGTGAGTTGCTCCATGTGTCGTGCCTACCACGCCTACCAGGAATTCCTGGAACTTCTGGAACTCCTCGATCCGTCCAGGGAGTCGACGTACGCGGAGAGTTGCCCGGCGGCGTACAGCTGGGCCGTGCCACGGGACCTGAGGTCGCGCCGCCACCCTTCCAGGGTCCTGGTGAGCGCCTCGGGGCTTCCGGCGTCGCGGAGTTCTCGGAGGACCGTGGCGATGGTGTCCAGGGGCTGGCCTCCCCGGCGTAGCAGGTGGGCGAGTTCGGCGTCGCGTACGTCCTGTGCGACGTACTGGCGGTGTCCGCGCGGGTCACGCTGTGGGGCGAGGACTCCGGCGCGTTCCCAGGCGCGCAGGGTGGCCGGGTCGAGCGAGAGGTGGCGGGCGAGTTCACCGATGCTGTACGGCGCCGAGCTGTTGTACGGCGACAGAGCGCCGGACAACGTATCGGGGGTGGAGGCTCCGAGGGATGAGAGTGCCGCTTCGACGGTTCGGAGCGTGTCGCGGTCGCGAGCCAGGAGGCAGTGCCCGTCGTCGACGTACTCCAGCGCTTCGTCGAGCCGGCCGGCGGTGACGGCCCGCATGATGCGACGGCTCGTCGAGTAACCGAAGGCAGGTACGAGCGCCAGGTAGGCCGCGAGGCCGGCGGCGTGAGTGGCGGTGTAGTTCCGGTACCCCGTGCGGCTGCGCTGGGCCGGCGGGATGATGCCGCCGTCCTCGTAGTTGCGGACCGCCTGCGTGGAGAGGCCATGACGACGGGCCAGGTCCACGGGCCGCATGTGACCTCCGGTTGAGGGTTGGGACGGAAAGTGGGCGGAGAAGTGGCGCAGAGTCTCCACCGGGCGTTCAAGGATACGATTCAGGTCCATGGCACAGAGCAAGCACACAGTGTCCGGAGACTTCGACCTGACGATGGACGAGTTGCGCGTCGTGGCGCGTTACGTGGCCCGGCACGCAGAGGACGTCCTATCCGTTTTCGAGCAGGCCGTTCCCGACGATCCGCGTCCACGTGCGGCGATCGAAGCGGCCTGGGTGTTCATCAACGGCGCCAACAGGACGATGTCGCAGCGCATCACCTCCCTCGACGCTCATCGAGCCGCCCGATACGCACCCTCCGAAGCCGCACGACTGGCAGCGCGATCTGCCGGTGACGCGGCGTCGGCCGCATACCTGCACCCCATCGCCCAGGCCGGCCAGGTCGGCCACATCCTGCGAGCCCCCGCGAGCGCCGCACACATCGCGCGGATCGGTGCGGGTGGCGATCCCGCGATGGTGGACGCCCCGCTGGAACGGTCGAGGCGGCGCGCGACACCGGTGCTCATCGATGTGCTCTGCCGCTACCCGCCCGTGGCGGGCGGCAGCAGTCCCGTCGCCCGGCTGATGAGCACTCTGGACCGCTTTCTGCGTCAGGCCGGTGGGCAGCCGCCAGGGCGCACTGAGGCGGGCGGGGTCGATGCGCGCAAGGAGAGGAAGTACACGTCGTGATCCTTCCGAAGGTCCGCGACCCCCGCTTCGTGACGATCCGCAGCGGCGGGACGCTCACCGATGCGGATCACCACCTCCTCGCGCTCTGGGCCGCCGCCTGTGCGGAGCATGTCCTCGGCCTCTTCGAGTCGGCCCGGCCTCAGGACCCACGACCGCGTCAGGCGATCGAGCAGGCGAGGGCCTGGGTACGTGGCGAGGTCAGGATGATGCAGGCGCGCGCGGCGGGCGGCCATGCGATGGGGGCAGCCAGAGATCTGAGCGGGGCCGCACGGCATGCCGCGTACGCCGCAGGCCAGGCCGGGGCCGTCGCCCATGTCGCCGCGCACGAACTCGGTGCGGCAGCCTACGCGATCAAGGCCGCACGTGCGGCGGCACCGGAGGGCGAGAGTGAGACCGCGGGACGAGCCGAGTGCCGGTGGCAGCGCAACCAGCTCCCGGAAGCGATCCGGGAACTCGTACTCGATGACCAGCGGCTGCGCAACGACATCTGCTGGTCGGTGTTCGACTGCTGAGCCGAAGCCCGCTCTTCGGTGGGGGTCCTCAGAAGCCTCGGCCGAGCGTCGTCCCGGCACCGCCGAAGAGGGATCCGAGAACATCACCGGCGAACCGCAGGCCGCTCTTCTCCTTCGCGGTGAGGTGATGCGGGTCGTTCGTGGGCGCGGCGGACGCGGTGCCTGTGGCGAGAGACCCCGCGAGGACGAGACCTGTGAGCACGATGGCGATACGTCGAGACATGTTCATACTCCTGCGGTGTGTGACTGCGGCGCTCAGCGCGCGCACCTGGTACGGCCGGCGCACGGCACATGTGCTGAATGTCTGACGCCGGATGGTATGTGTCCGGGAGCCCGCACTGTTGGTGGCGCGCCACCCGGCACCCCCATCGGGGCAAACACTGCGGCGCCACACCACGATTCTCGGCGAGTTCAGACATCTCGGAGACCACCTGTTCCAGGGCATCAACTGCCAGCTGTTGAAGGCTTGCAGGGGCCAGGCGATTCCTGAACAGCACAGGTTCAAACGGGATGAACAAGCCTCGGAGGTGGACATATCCTGCGGATCATGACTGCGGTATTTGTGCTGGACGGAAAACGGATTCGAACGCTGGACGACTTCTGGCGGGTCATCATGGACGCTTTCGACAGTCCCGGGCGCCAGTACTTCGGCAGGAACCTCGACGCTTTCGCCGACTGCCTCAGTGGCGGCCCCGGACACCCCGACGTCGATGACTACATGGTCGAATGGCGCGACCACGAAGTATCGCGTGATCATGATCATCTCGGATACCCGGAGACGGTGCGCCAACTGGAGCTTCAGCAGGCGCGGTGCCACCCGTCGAATCGAACCGCCGTCGCGGCGCGACTGGCCGCGGCCTGTGACCAGCATGGACCGACCGTCTTCGACCAACTGGTCGAGATCTTCGAGAATCGTGCTCCCGGCGTTTTGCGGCTGCAGTAGCTCGGTTGCCCGGACCTCTGGTACGCAGATCGGTGGACTGCTCGGCCAGGACGAGGCCGACGGCCGCTGCCCGCCTCGTGCCCTGCCAGCGGTGACCGGGAAGCCGTCGCCGTCCTCATCGGCTTGTACAAGTAATTGCGCCGTTCATGGAGCCGATGACCACTCCTTCGACGTCCATGACGGTGGCGGTGCGAGCGTGTTGGTGCGCGTTGGTCACATCGCTGACTGCTACTCACCGAATCGTTCCGTGGACGAGGTTGCCTTCATGCCGTTGCACTACCGGTCCTGTACGTTCCGCTACAGCCGCAGGAGACCCCCTGTCATCGACGGGCTCGACCTGCATTTCTCGTCGGGCAACACCGTGCTCCTGGGGCCCAACGGCGCCGGCAAGAGCACTCTGCTCGCGCTCGGAGCGAGCGCGAGTGCGCCCCAGAGCGGGGAGGTCCGCTTCGGTGAGCTGCGGTCCTCGAACAGCAGGACTCTGCGCGACTACCGACGCAAGGTCTCCTGGCTTTCCCAACGGGCTGCGTTCCTTCCAGGTATGACATGCCAGGAACACGTCGCCTACGTCGGCTGGCTCAAGGGAATGAGGGAGCGTGAGGCGTGGAGTGCCGCCCCCGCAGCGATCGAACGTGTCGGACTGACGGCCAGGGTGAAGGACAAGGTCGGCACCCTGTCCGGTGGACAACAGCAGCGGCTGGCCATCGCCCAGGCCCTGGTCCACGATGCGGAACTTCTCCTGCTGGATGAGCCCACGGCCGGCCTTGACCCCAGCCAACGCCGCAGGTTCCACGATCTGCTCGTCGAACTCCGTGGAAGCGTGCACGTGATCGTCTCCACCCACGACATAGCCGATCTGGACCAGGCCTTCGACGAGGTCGTGGTGGTGGAGGACGGCACTGCCAGGTTCCAGGGCGGGGTGGCGGAATTCGAGAATCACGCCGACCCCGAAAGCGTTCCGGGGCGACGTATGGAGAGTGCGTACTCGGCTCTGCTGGGAGTCGTGGAACAGTGATCGCACTCGGGAATCTGCGTGCGTCCTCCGCTCCCTGGCTGTTACTACCGGCGCTCCTCCACATGGGAAGTCTCATCAGGGGCGAAAGCCTCTGGGGCATACCCGATTACGGACCCGCGTCGGGTGAATTGGCCTCGTGTGGAATCGCCGCGATCGCTCCTGCGGTTGCTGGTGCCGCGGCCTGGGAAGCCGGCCGTCAGCGAAGTCTGGGGGACATCCGGAAAGTCAGTTCACGAAGCACGGTGAGCCGGTGGTTCTGGGCAGTCCGACCAGTCTTCGTACTCCATCTCCTTCTCGTCGCCGGCGCCCTCATCATGGCCAGGCTCGCAGTCGGGGTCTGGCCCGGCGGCTCCGGACTGTTCGCCGTCGGGCACCTGTTGCTGCTGCCCTGCGGCTGGATGGTCATCGGTTGGGTGGTGGGGCTGCTGTGCCCCCGCGCCGTGGCCGCACTGGTCGCCGCGGTCGGCAGCTGGGTGTGGCTGGCCATTCCGCAGTCCATGAGCGCTCCCGCCTGGCGCCATCTGGCCGGATTCCCGACCGAGAGCTCCACGCTGACCGACACGCTCGACCCGCTGGTCTACCTCATCCCATGGCTGGTCACAGCAAGCCTCGCTGCGGCCGTCGTGCTGCTGACCGGTGTCCGCCGCAGGCCTTGGCTGCTCGCCTGCAGCGTGGCCATCGTCGCAGCCGTACTGTTCGCCGGCCGCGTCCTGGTGTCGGACTGGGGGTACAGCCCACTGATGGATGCGCGTGTGGGCCACACCGCATGCGTGGGTACGGCGCCCGCACTCTGCCTGCCCGAGGAGTACGAGCAGGAGGCAGCCGCTCTGCGCCTCGATGCCTTGCCTGCTCTGGAGGCACTGAGAGCCGCCGGAGTGCCCGGCCCTCGGACGCTTCGCATGGCCTCCGACGACCTCGATCTGAAACCGGGCACCTGGCCCCTGTACTGGTCGCCGGAAATCTCCACGCAGGACTTCGAGACACACCTCGCGCGGTCGGCCGTCGTCGGCGTTGCCGCACTCCACGGAGTGCGTGACTGCCAGCAGCCGTACCTGGCCGACTCATGGGCGCAACTGGTCGTGGGTGCGGACGAGGAGGACGTGCGAGCGAGCGTCCCTCCCCAGGAGTGGGCACAGGTACAGCGGATACGCGAACTCCCGGCCACGCAGCAGGCCGACTGGTTCACCAAAGCCGCCCAGGACCAGACGCACTGTGTGGCAGGCCAGACATGAGGCTTTACTTCTCCGTCGTACGACGCTGGTGGGCCGTGCCCGCAGCACTCGCACTGCTCACCCTGGTCTGCTGGACACTCGGTGGGACAGAGGTACCCGTCCCGAGTTTCCTGGGCGGCATGGTCGGCACGCGCGTCGAGTACTTCACACCGATTCTGGTCATCGGGGCGGTCCTGTACTGCGTCGACCGCTGCCTCAGCGCCCCGGAGGCCACAGCAGTCGTGCGTGTGCGGCGCTGGGACCTGACGGTCGTCACAGCGGCTGTGGCGGTGTGCCACCTGCTCGGCCTGGTCGTGGGCATGGACATCCCACGCAACCTCATGGTGCTTCTTGCGGTGGCCCTGATCGTCCGGCGACTGAGCAACGAGGCCGCGGCCGGCGCCGCCTGCCTGCTCCTCCTGCTGGTCAGCGCCAGCCTCGGCCGCGCCTACCAGCCTTCCGGACAACCTGTGGGCCGCTGGTGGGCCCTCACGCTCTACCCACCCGAGAGCCTGAGCGCTTGGACGGCAGCAGTCGTGCTGTTCGGATCGGGGCTACTGGCATCCGGCCATCGACTCTCATCGAACCGCTCCCCGCGATGACCGGCAGACGACGAGGCGGCGATCCCGAATCCCCCGAATCCCTTACCGCGTCGCGTCATGACGATCCTGATCATCCGTACACGTACGCGCGGTGCATGATCTTGCGGCCGGCACTCGGGACGGTGTCCTCTTCACCGATGACATCCGCTGCCCTGTACACGTCGGGGACCTGGCCGCCGCTCTGCTGGAACTCGCATTCGATGGAGCGAGCGGCGTTCACCATGTGGCAGGGGCCGACGCCATGAGCCGGCATGAGCTCGGAACCCTCATCGCCAAGCGCGGTGGGCTCGACGCCTCCCGGCTTCCTGCCGGCCTGCGGGCCGCCGGCGCGCTTCCAGGGGCGCTCGATGTCCGCCTCGACAGTCGCGTCACCCAGCGCATGCTGAAGACCACGTTGCGCGGCGCCCGCCAGTTTCTCGCGTAGGCAGGGCCGGACCACCAGCGCACGGCTTCTCCTCCCTACACCGGCTCCCCGTGCTCCAGGTACACAGCCAGCCCTTGCTCACGGGCCCGCACACACGCCTCGACCCGCACAGCGAGCCGCTCCACCAAACGCTCCCTGATCCGTGAGACCGCAACGAATTCCATGGCCCCCAGTTCCTCGGGCTGCAAGCGGATCTCCGCCAGCCGGTCCTCGCTGAGCACCCCGCCGTCGAACACATAGGCCAGGCTCTCGCTGCGCCCCGGCCGTGGGCCGCGCCAGTCCACGCCGAGGAGCTGCCCAGGTGTCCACTCCAGCCCCAACTCCTCCCTGACCTCTCGCGCCGCGCCGGCGCGAGGGGACTCGTCCCGCTCCACGGCACCGCCGGGGATCTCCCACAAGGGTTTGTAGACCGGATCCACCAGCAACACCCGCGCCTCCAGGTCAAAGAAGAGGACGCCGGCGGCGACGCGCTTCCGCGGCAGCGTCCGTTCGTACTCTTCCGGGCTCAACTGCACGTCCATGGCAGGACCCAAACACACCCGCCCGGAAAACCAGGGACTTCTCGCACCACCGGGAACACAACCGTTGCAAGACGCTCCGCCGGCCTGGACGCGTCGGCCGATCGGCGTGGGGCTCGGGCGGCCTGTCGGTGGGTACTGCCGTGCGCACGGTGGCCCTACAGCCTCGTACGGAGGGCGAGCCCGCCCTGACCTCGCTGGAGCTGGTGGAGGTCTTCCTGAGCGCCGGAACCACACATTTTCTGGACTTGCAGGTCCAATTTGTTCGTCGCACAGTGGCACTCCGCCCCGGCTTCCCAGGGCCCCGACCGGTCGGAAGCGCCATGCGGTTCGGCCGTGCGTTTCGAAGCAGATGACCAAGCAAAGGAGTGAATCATGTCGACGCGACTTGAGGGTAGGACCGCCCTGGTGACCGGAGCCACCAGCAACATCGGACGAGCCATCGCGGAGGCCTTCGCAGCCGAGGGGGCGCACGTCGTCGTCTCCGGCCGCAGCGCCGGACGCGGCAAGGAGGTCGTCGACGGCATACGCGCCCGGGGCGGCCGCGCCGACTTCCTGGAGGCCGACCTGGACGGCAGCGCTGCCGCCTCGCAGGCGCTGGCCCGGGAGGCTACGCGGGTACTAGGCGGCCGCATCGACGTACTGGTCAACAACGCGGGCATTTTCCCCGCAAACAACACAGCAACCACCGACGAGAAGACCTTCGACCAGGTCTACGCGGTCAATGTGAAAGCCCCGTTCTTCCTCACCGCGGCCGTCGCACCAGCCATGGCGGAGGCCGGCGGCGGAGCGATCATCAACCTGGGCTCCTGGATCGCCCGCCTGGGCGTTCCGATCAGTGCCCTCTACAGCTCCACCAAGGGAGCCACGGAAACCCTGACCCGCGCCTGGGCGGCGGAGTTCGGGCCGCAGGGTGTCCGGGTGAACGCCATCTCGCCGGGCGTCGTGCAGACGCCCGTCCCCGGCGAGATCCGCCCCGGCGAGGTCATGATGAAGGGCACGCCCGCGGGCCGGACGGGGACCCCGGACGCCATCGCGAACGCCGCCGTCTATCTGGCCAGTGACGAGTCGGCCTTCGTGCACGGCATCGTGCTCGACGTCGACGGCGGTCGCACCGCGGTTGCTGTCATCGCCGGCTGACACACGCACGCGCTGTCGCCCTGGGCGAGGAAAGGCGGTGAGGGGTGCGGCGCCGGGTCACGGGCCTGCACTGCCCGCGTGGCGCAGGTCCGCGATCCCTTGGCCGAGGGCGGCGCGTAGGTGAGCGGACCGGCCCGTCGACAGCAGGATCGACACGCCCCCTTGGATCGCGGCCAGCAGCGCCGCAGCCCTGGTGTCGACATCGAGCGTCGCGGGAAGCCGGCCGGTGGCCTGTAGCGACCGGATGCCCACCGCCAGGGCCTCCTGCCAGCGGCTCATCAACTCGATCACGATGGCCCGTGCCCCGGGGGTCGAGCGCCCGATCTGTTGAAACAGCGATCCGAGCGGGCACTCGTCCCCCTGGACCTCGTACCGCTCGATCATCACGTCCCGCCACTGCTCCCAGGCCTCCCATGAGTCCAGACGGCCCAGATACGGCTGCTGGTCTTCCAGCACTTGATCCGCCTCGAACTGGGCGACCGCGAGCAGCAGTTCGTCCTTGCCTTCCGGGAAGTAGTGGAACAGCTGACTCTTGCTGGTGCTGGTCCGCGCCATGATGTCGTCCAGCCTCGCCGAACCGACACCCTTCTCCCGCAGCACCGCCGCGGCCCCCGCGACGATCCGGCCGCGCGTCGCCTTCCCCTTCGTCGTCAGCTCCCCGCGCAAGACCTGCCTCCTCGAAATGGACTCCGCGGTCCAGTCCAGTGTAGTCCCGGCAGATGTCCGTGCCGCGGTCGAGACGACCCGGGCCACGGGAAGAACAACGGTCCGATCACCGCTGCACCGCGCGGCGATCACAGCCAGCCGTTGGCCTCCGCGAGCCGCGCCGCCTCGGCTCGGGTCCGGGCCTGTGTCTTGCCGATCGCCGACGACAGGTGATTGCGTACCGTGCCCTGGGACAGCCGGAGCGCCCTGGCGATGTCAGCCACGGTGCCGCCCTCGGTGGTGGCGCGCAGCACGTCCGTCTCGCGCTCGGTCAGCGGGCTCGTACCGCCGGCCAGAGCCTCCGCGGCAAGGGCCGGATCCACGAAGCGCAGCCCGGAGTGGACGCGTCGGATGGCGTCGACCAGCTGTTCGGGCGAGGAGTCCTTCACGACGTACCCGGCCGCGCCCGCGGCCATCGCCCGCGCGAGGTAGCCGGGCCGGCTGAAGGTCGTGCAGATGATGGTGCGGCAGCCGGGCAGCGCCCGCTGGAGGTCGGCGGCGACAGCCAGGCCGTCCCGGCCGGGCATCTGCACGTCGAGCAGCGCGATGTCGGGCGCGGTCCGCTGCGCGGCGGCCAGGACCTCGGAGCCGTTGCCGATCTCGGCGACCACATCGATGTCGGATTCGAGCCGGAGCACGGACGCGAGGGCGCCGAGTACGAGCGCCTGGTCGTCGGCCAGCAGGACGCGGATCATGTCGGCTCCGGTTCGGGCGAAGGTGTGAGATCGCGGTCGGGGCCGGAGGTCGGGACCGGCCCGCGGGCGAAGACTCGGAACCCTCCGCCGACGGCAGGCCCGTGTTCGAGCGTGCCCGACACGGCGGCCAGCCGTTCGGCGAGGCCGGTGAGTCCGTTCCCGGCGCTCTCCACGCCGATGCCACTGCCGTTGTCGGTGACCTCGGCCCAGCCGGGACCGACGCGGACGGTGCACACCTCGGCGTCCGAGTGCCGCAGCACGTTGGTGACCGACTCCCGCACGACGTAGCCGAACACCTCGCGCAGCTCGGCGCGCACGGAGCCGGTCGCGGCAGGCAGATCGGCCCGTACGCCGGCGGCATGCAACGCCATACGGGCGCCGGCGAGCTCACTGTCCAGCGAGAGGGTGCGGTAGCCCGAAATGGTGGCCCGTACGTCGGACAGCGCCTGGCGCGCCATGCTTTCGAGCTCGGTGACCTGGCCCACGGCGAGCGTCACGTCTCCGGAGGACTCCAGGATGCGCCGCGTCAGCCCCAGCTTGACGGTCATCGTGGAGAGGCTGTGGCCCAGGACGTCGTGCATGTCCCGGGCGACTCGGCCCCGTTCCTCGTTCACGGCCAGCCTCCTGACCTCCTCGCGCGCGGCCCGCAGGTGACCGATCGTGAAGTTGAGCGCGAAGACGGTGCCGAGTGCCGCGGTCACGCCCACGAGGATGGCCACCTGCACCCAGGCCACCTCACCCTGGGCGATACGCATCCAGACGATCTGCCCCAGCACCGTGACGAGGCCGAGCAGCAGCGCATGGCGCAGCGGCAGCAGCATGAATCCGACGGAGAGGGCGAAGGTCAGATCGGTCAGACAGGACGGCGACGCGAGAAGCACCGCCGGTGCAGCCCCGAGCAGGAACATCACGGCCACGATGATGATGCGCCCCCGGCGCAGCGCCGCCGGCCCGTACCAGGGCGCCAGCATGCAACCGATGCCGTAGCAGGCTACGAGGCCGATCGCGAGCGAGGTGAGCAGGGGAGACCCGGTGCCGTGCGCGATGTCCTCGGCCCGGGCGATCAAGGTGAGGGAGGCCAAGGTCATGGCCGTGGCGACGGCCACACGGCCCCGGCCGCGGGCTCTGGAGCCGCCCGGCCGGCCCTTCCAGAAACTCCAGTCCGGCCACTGCCCGACGGAGAACTCTTCCGGATCGTGTGCGCTCACGTCGGTCATGCTACGGCCCGGCTGCCGCGGGAGGCACAAGCGGCGTCCCGGGAGTGAGACATGGGTCATGCAGGCAAGCATGGCCCGCCCACGACCAGTGCCCCGGTTCCGGTTGTCACCCGGTCATGCATGACACATGGCATGGGTCGGACCGGCGGGCCGATGCTGTGATGGGGCCATGTTGCACGCGAAGAGGATCCATCTGCCGAGCCAGGAGTACGAGCTCACCGAGGACGGCCGCGCGCTGGCCACGTTCTCGTTGCGCCGAGGCAGCATCGGCGCGCGGTTCACACTGCACGGGGCCGACTACGCCGTCCGCACCCACCGTTTCAGCGGTGTCTACGAACTCCTCGACGCCGACGGGACCGCCGTCGCGACCACGGACCGGGTGCGCCGCAGCTGGAACATGACGTGCTCCGGGCGGGCCATCCCCTTCCGGCAGACCGCGGCGGCAGGCCGGGAGTACACGATGACCGGCGACGACGGTCAGCCCGCAGGCACGATCCGCCGCACCGGACATGTCCAGTCCCAGACGACCGCCGACCTGCCGGGTCTGGAACTCGTGCTCCAGGTCTTCGCACTCGTCGTCACGCTCCTGCGCAGGCGGCGCAAGAGGGCGGCGGCCGCCGTCCGGTCGACCTCCTAGGACGCGCATGCTCGGACCGGGTGCGTCCGAGTGCGTCCGGGTGCATCCGGGTGCGTCCCGGTGCATCCGGGGGAGGACCTCGGCAGCAGCGCCCGCTCGTGCTCGAAATGCCCGCCTCGGGCTGCGATCCGTTGCTCAGCAGTAGTCGGGCAGCGCCATCGCCGAGTGTGCCTCGCGTCCTTCCTGCGCACTCGCCATCGCCATCTCCTTCGCCGCCACCTCCGGATCGCGCACCAAGGCGTTGCGGGCATCGAGCTCCTCGCGCGTCGCGGGCGTGACCACCGAGCCGCCGTTGGTTGCCAGCGCCTGGTTGAGCTCCGCGAAGGGCCGCATCCTGCGCTCGTAGGCCGCGAAGGCCTCGGCGTGGTCCGCGTGTGAGGCGAGCTCGCCGGCCAGCACGTACGCGCCGACGAGCGCGACGCTGGAACCCTGACCGGAGAGGAACGAGGTGGCGTGTGCGGCGTCCCCCGCCAGTACGACGCGTCCCTTCGACCACGTGGGCATGTGAATCTGGCTCACGATGTCGCAGAAGAGGTCGTCGGCCTCCCGCATGGCCTCCACCAGGCGCGGCACGTGCCAGACCTGCTCGGGGAAGTGCGCGGCGACCAGGTCGCGTTGGGCCTGCGGGTCGCGGAAGGCGTCGAAGGGCGCGGTTTCGCTGGTGAAGGTGAGGAAACCGTGCACACGGTCGGTCTGCTCGTAGGCGTAGAGGACCGCGCCGCGTCCCGGCTCGTTCCAGAGAGCGGCCTCGTGTGCGTACCCGAACTCGTTCGGCAGCGTGAAGCCGGCGAACACGCGCCCGAGGTAGTGGTGAAAGGGCTCCTCGGGACCGAAGACCAGCCGGCGCGTGTTCGAGTGCAGCCCGTCCGCCCCGACCACGAGGTCGAAGGTGCGGCGTATCCCGCTGTCGAAGGTGACGTGCACGGCGTTCCCGGTGTCGTCGAGTGTCGCGATCGAGTCGTTGAAGAGGAACTCGACCCGCTCCCGCACCGGCGTGTGGAGCGCGTCGGCCAGGTCGCCGCGCCGGACCTCGAGGTCCAGGCCCGACTCTCCGCCGGTGAACTGCTCGGGCCGCACCGAGCCGACCGTGTCGCCCGCCGCGTCCACGAAGGTGATCCGCCGGCTGTCGACATGGGCCTCGGTCAGGCGGGGCAGCAGGCCCATGCGGTCGACGACCTCGCGGGCCGTGCCGCGAATATCGATGGCGTACCCGCCCCCGCGCACGGCGGCGGCCCTCTCGACGACGGTCACATCGAAGCCGTGACGGTCGAGCCAGTAGGCAAGCGCGGGGCCCGCGATACTGGCTCCTGAGATCAGTACGCGACGGGCGGGACGAGACTTGTTGTCGGTCATGGTTTCTCACCTTTCCGCCGGGGCGGACCCCGGGGTGACGAAGGCGGTACGCGTGGCATGCACACCAAAGATGCGTACCTTAGGTATCTTTATCTGGGTCATAGGGTGCCGCCATCGGCGCCGACCACGCCCGACTATATAGATACCTAACTCAGGTATGCAAATGGAGACGTCATGACGACCGAGCCACCAGGGCCTCCCACGCCGGAGAACCCGCCACCCCCCGACCTGCTCGCCGTGCTGCCCCGGATCACCCAGCTCAGCGGCGCCCTCACCAAGGGGCGGCTCATCGAACACGCCACCGAGGCGGCCGGCCTCGCTCTCGACCGTCCCGCGGTGGGCGTGCTGGTGGCCCTGCGGACCGCGGACAAGCCCCTGCGGATCGGGGAAATCGCCGACCGCATGCAGGTCGTGGGTCCGCACGTCACCCGGCAGGTTCAGGCCCTGGAGAAACGCGGTCTCGTGCGGCGCGTCGCCGATCCCCACGACCGCCGCGCGAGCCTCATCGAACCCACCGAGGCGGGCACGGAGGCCGCCAACCGGTACGTGACCTCCCTGCTGGGCTGGTTCGCCAAGGCGCTCGCCGACTGGCCGCAGCAGGACCGCGACGACCTCACCCGTCTCCTCGCCCGTCTCGCCGACGACGTGACGGCGCGGCTGGCCCGATTCGACGAGGAGGAAGGGGGAGGGGTGTGAACAGCCGGCGGGCCGGTCTCAGACCGCGACGGAGACCAGGTCCACCACGAAGAGGAGTGTCGAGCCCGCCGGGATCAACGACGAGAGCGACCGGTCGCCGTAGCCGAGGCGTGGGGGAACGATGATCTCGCGCCGGCCGCCGACCCTCATCCCTCTGACCCCGCGGTCCAAGCCCTTGATGGCCTTGCCGCCGCCCACGGCGAATTTGAACGTACGGCCCCCGTCCCAGGAGGTGTCGAACTCCCTGCCGGACTCGAAGGTGACCCCGACGTAGTGAACCTGGACCACCCTGCCCGGCTTCGCCTCGGGCCCGTCCCCGACCACGAGGTCATGGATCGTCAGCTCGGTGGGAGCGTCACCCTCCGGAAGGCCGACCTCGGGCTTCGTCTGTTCACTCATGGGGTCACCGTACGGCCTGGCCGATGGGGAACGTCACGCCGGTGAGCTCCTCGGAGACGCTCCACAGGCGCTGTTGGGTGGCCTGGTCGTGGGAGTCGGTGCTGGACGTGACCAGCTTCGGGTATCCCCGGACCTCCCCGCGGTTGCCGGGGCCGTAGTACTGCCCGCCGACGACGGCCGGATCGGTGGCGGCACGCAGGGTGGGCAGGGCGCCCATCGCGGCCTTCTGGGTGAGCAGCGGCGCGAGCCAGGTGACAGGCACCCGAAGCGCGGCGGGTGTGTTGCGGGTGAGGTCGGTGTTGGACATGCCGGGATGGGCGGCCACGGCGACCGTGGTGCCGTGCGGTGCGAGCCGGCGCTGCAGCTCGTAGGTGAACATCAGGTTGGCGAGTTTGGCCTGGCCGTAGGCGCCG
This sequence comes from Streptomyces sp. NBC_01012, assembly GCF_045162755.1. NCBI lineage: Bacteria > Bacillati > Actinomycetota > Actinomycetes > Kitasatosporales > Streptomycetaceae > Streptomyces > Streptomyces sp. NBC_01012. Next base: position 7,628,270 of record NZ_CP108688.1, read on the forward strand.
GCGCGGCTGTACGAGCGCTCCCACTGCAGGTCGTCGAAGTGGATGGCGGCCCGGATGCGGTGGCCGGTGCTGCTGACCGTGACGACGCGGGAGCCGGGAACGGGCAGGAGTCGGTCCAGCAGCAGGCCGGTCAGGGCGAAGTGCCCCAGGTGGTTGGTGCCGAACTGCAGCTCGAAGCCGTCGGCGGTGGTCTGCTTCGGCGTGTACATCACGCCCGCGTTGTTGATCAGCAGGTCGATGCGCGAGTGGGCGGCGCGGAGGTCGGCCGCAGCGGAGCGGATCGAGTCGAGGGATGTCAGGTCGAGGGCCTGGACGGTGACGTCGCCGCTGATGCGGGCGGCTGCCTGCTCGCCCTTCTCGATGTTGCGTACGGCCAGGACCACGGTCGCCCCGCTCGCGGCGAGCATCCGGGCGGTCTCGAAGCCCAGCCCTGTGTTGGCGCCCGTCACGATCGCCACGCGGCCGCGCTGGTCGGGGATGTGTTGCTCGGTCCAGTTGCCGCTCATGACGCACTCCTAAGGAACCATCGGTCTGTTGTATGGATCAACGTAAGAGACTGCCGGTCTAATGTCAATAGACCGGCGGTCTGTAAGTTGGAGTTAGGGTGAGGGCGTGACATTTCAACGGGCGCGCAGCGAGGAGCAGCGGGAGATCCGCCGCCGGGCGATCCTGGACACGGCGGCGGCGATGCTCGACGAGATGCCCGTGTCCGAGGTGAGCCTCAACGAGCTCAGCCGCCGGGTAGGTCTGGCCAAGTCCAACGTCCTGCGGTATTTCGAGTCACGCGAGGCGGTGCTGCTCGAACTGCTCGACGTCTTCCTGGGGAGCTGGCTCGCCGAGCTGACGGACGAACTGGCCGCAGGCGTCGAGGCGCAGGCGTCGCCGGAAGTGCGGGCGGGGCAGCTGGCCGAGATCCTCAGCCGGTCGCTGTCGGAGCGGGTGGTGCTCTGCGATCTCTTCGGTGCACAGGGCGGCGTGCTCGAACACAACGTCTCGGTCGATGTGGTCAAGCGGCACAAGCGCTCCTCGCTCGCGAGGCTCGACGTCATGACCGATCTCGTACGCCGTCACCTGCCGGAACTCGGTGCCGGTGCGCAGCTGTTCTGCCTGATGAGCCTGGTCTCGGCGGGCGCCCTGTCGGCGTACGTCCCGCCGCCGCCCAGCCTCGTCGCCGCCTACGCGGAGGAGCCCGCCCTCGGCGTGCTCCACCTGGACCTGCGCGAGGCTCTACGGGACGCCTTCACCGCGGCGCTCGTGGGCGTGCTGCCGCGCGCCTGAACCCTGCCGTTCGCTGTGAGGCAAGAGGGTCAGGGCCGCTTGAAGCACCAGCCTCCGTTGCCTGAGGCGTGAGTGACCAAGGGCGTACGCGCTGCGCCTACCACCCGCTGAGGTCTTCCAGCGCGGCCCTGAGCTCGTCCGCGTCCGGTGGTTGTGCTCCGGGCCGGGTCGTGGCGAGCGCGCCCGCGGTCACCGAGCGGGTGAGCAGTGTGCGCAGCGCCTCCTGGGTGTCGGGCAGCTTTACGGACACACCGTTGCCCGGACTCTGCATCAGGAGGCCGTCGAGCAGGGCGGACTGGAAGGCGTCGCCCGCTCCGATGGTGTCCACGACCTGTACCTGTGGGGCGGCCACAGACACCTCGGGGGTGTCGGCCCCGATGTACGCGGAGGCCCCCTGCGCACCCCGGGTCAGAACAACCAGCTGAGGGCCGAGCGCGAGCAGCGCCCGGGCGGAGTGCCCGGGGGTGCGGTCGGGCCAGAGCCAGCGCAGGTCCTCGTCGCTGGCTTTGACGACGTCGGTGACGGTGGCCAGCTGTTCGACGGCGGCACGGTAGGCCGCACGGTCGGGCTGGACCGCGGGTCGGACGTTGAGGTCCGCCGATACCGCGCAGTCGGCACGGCCGTGCAGGCGCTCGCACAGCTCCAGCACTCTGCCGGCGCCCGGTTCGACCACGGTGGCCAGCGAACCGGTGTGGATCAGCGCGGCGCCGTCGTCGGCCGTCGGCAGCTCGACGGGGTCCCAGTGGGGTACGAATTCGTAGGTGGCGGAGCCGCTCTCCTCGTCGACGTACGCGAGCGCCACCGTCGTGCGTGCGGAGGCGCTGGGTGCGCGGACGACGTCGAGCCCGGTGCCGGTGAGGGAGCGCGCGACCAGTTCGCCCGGCGGGTCGTCGCCCCAGCAGGTCACGAGGGTGACGGGACGGCCGAGGCGGCGCAGGCCCGTGGCCACGTTTGCGGGGCTGCCGCCGGGGGCCGGACTGACCTCGTCCGCGCCTGGGCGCCATACGAGGTCGACGAGGCTCTCGCCGATCACGACAACGCGGGAGTCGGTGTTCATACGGTGGTCCTTCGGTGGTCCTTCTGACGAGTGAGGCCTCTTGGGGGCGGCCGACGCGCAGGAAGCCTAGTTGCCGGCGCCCACCTCGACGTGTGCGGTTCCGGCGGAGGTTCACGCCTGAAGCCGCCAGCGGCAGGACCGGTAGGGCAGAAGCGGAGGGCGGCGCCCGCCCGTCGCCGAGGAAGGCCTCGGCGACGGAATGGCCCACGAGCTCACGGAGCCCACGAGCCCACCGAGCCGGAAGGGACCGGTGCACTCGCAGTGTTCCAGCTCATCGGAACGGGCGCTCATGACGGGCTGCTACCACCGGTCCGCGCGTCCGGCTACGCGACGGCTCCATTTTCGCTTCCCCGGTCCCGGTCTGTCGCAGGGAGGGCGTTGTCGACGAGGACGGCGGCGATGGCGGCTGCGGCGGGGAAGGACTCGGCGTTGAGGACTCGGGTGCGGGCCGAGGCGCCATCGAGGAGCAGTGCCAGTTGCTCGCCGAGCTGTTCGGGATCGGCGGCGCCGGCTTCGCGGGCCGTTTCGGTGAGCCGGGCGGCGACGGCGAGCTTGTAGTCACGCGCGTATCGGGACGCGGGGTGCTGCGGGTCGTGGATCTCGACGGTCGCCGCGATGTACGGGCACAGGGGCGTGAGCTCCTCCGTGTCGGATGTAGGGACCTCGAACGCGGCGAGGAGTCGTTCGCGGGGTGTGAGATCCGTACGGTCGAACACTCCGGCCATGATGTCGGGATCGAAGCGGCGCAGGTATTCGGCGACCAGGTCGTCCTTGGTGGTGAAGTGCTGGTAGGCCGTGCGCTTCGATACCTGGGCCACCGCGCAGAGTTGGTCCATGCCGGTGCGGTTGATGCCCTGAGCGCGGAACAGTTGCTGTGATGCGCTGAGGATGCGTTCACGCGCACCCCTGCCGCGGCGCAGACCTTGCGGGCCCTTCTCCAGCTTCGTCATGACCCCATCGTAACCCATGTCGGTACCGATCGGTGTACATAGCTTGCGCTCCCACTGGCCGTCGAATACGTTAAGTACACAGATTGGTTTACGTAGATAGGGAGCGGTCATGGGAAAGCTCGATGGCAAGGTTGCGGTGATCACGGGCGGGTCGACCGGCATGGCACTGGCCGGCGCGAGGCTGTTCGTCGAGGAGGGGGCTCATGTCTTCATCACGGGGCGGCGGCAGGAAGCGCTGGACGACGCCGTCAAGGTGATCGGCCGGAACGTGACCGCTGTACAGGGTGACGCGGCCGACCTGGACCGTCTGTACGAGACGGTCGAGCGGGAAAAGGGCTCGATCGACGTGCTCTGGGCGAGCGCGGGTATGGGTGAGCCGGGCAAGCTCGGCGAGATAACCGAGGAGCAGTTCGACCGCGCGTTCTCACTGAATGCGCGCGGCACGCTGTTCACGGTGCAAAAGGCGCTGCCGCTCCTCAATGACGGTGCCTCGATCTTGATGACCGGATCGAACGCTTCGCTCAGGGGCTTCCCCGGGTGGAGCGTGTACGCGGGGAGCAAGGCCGTGCAGCAGGCGTGGGCCCGTGTGTGGCTGAACGAGTTGAGGGACAGGCGGATCCGCGTGAACGTGCTGACCCCCGGTCAGGTCGCCACCGCCAAGCAGGAGGAGTTGTTCGACGAGGAGACGAAGCGGCAGTTCGAGTCCCTGATCCCTCGGGGTGAGATGGGCCGCCCGGAGGAGGTCGCGACGGTCGCGCTGTTCCTCGCCTCGGACGACTCGAGCTATGTGAACGGGCTGGAGCTGACCACCGACGGCGGCACCACGGTGATCTGAACAAGGACGCAGGTATGTGCTGTGCGGGACGGACACCCCCGGCACACCGCTCGGCAGAAGCGAATCACAGCGGAAGTTCGAGAACACGGAAGAGAGCGCACCTCATGAGCAGCATCAGCATCATCGGTACCGGGAACATGGCCCGTACCATCGGCACGCTGGCGACAGCGGGTGGCAACACCGTCGAGATCATGGGCCGCGATCACTCCAAGGCCGCCGACCTGGCCAAGACTCTCGGCGGCGGTGCCACGGCGGGGGAGTGGGGCGCCGTCCCGGCAGGGGACATCGTCATCGTGGCCCTGCTGTTCGACAGTGTCGTACCGACCGTCACGAAGTACGGAAGTGCCCTCGCGGGCAAGGTCATTGTCGATATCAGCAACCCCTTCAACTCCACGTTCAACGGTCTGGCCCACGGAGAGGTCACCTCGATCGCGCAGGAAGTCGCCAAGGTGGCCCCGGCCGGTACCAGCGTGGTGAAGGGATTCAACACCGTGTTCCGTCATGTCCTGGAGAGCGGCCGGCCCGATGTCTTCATCGCCGGTGACAGCGCGCAGGCCAAGGCGGATGTGGAGGCGTTCATCCAGAGTCTGGGGATGCGCCCGTTGGACGCCGGTGGCCTGGAAATGGCGCACTGGCTGGAAGGCGCGGGTGTCCTCACGATGGGCCTCGCCCGCCACGGGGTGGGGGGCTGGGACTTCGCCCTCGGCGTCACGGAACTTCCCGCCTGAGCCGGACCGGAGGAGTCACTCGCCTTGAGCTTGTGGCTGCTTCGGCGGCGTCACCCCTCATGGGGCCGTTTCGGCCCTGTACCCTTCGCCGGCTGACCACCGGCACCCGAGTCACTCACCGACGCCCGCCTGCCAGGCGGGCGTCGGTGCTGCTCTGTCCTGGCGCATCAGGTCGCGTACCGCGCCAATGTCCACCGCCTGGTCGCTGTTCCGGCTACTGCTGATGCCCAAGGCCCGCCCGCCCGCAGGCCGCACCGCCTGCGTTCCTGACCGACGCGATTCGACCCTAGCGCCACTAGACAATCGAGCGGCAGTAGGTCTAGCGTTGCATCATCACCTAGCGGCACTAGATTTCAAGATTCACCCTGCGGACCACTGCCCTCACCTGGACCTGCGGGCCCTCCGTCCATCCACTGACCGACAGCAAGAGGAAGTACCGAAGATGGCCAAGCTCCAAAGCCTCGACCCGCAGACGCCGATGTTCGCGCAGTTCAAGGAGAAGACCGGGCCCATCGTCCTGGCCAACACCTTCTTCGTCCCGAAGGAGAGAACCGAGGCGTTCCTGTCTCTCTTTCGGAGGCAGGCGGAGTTCATGAAGGCTCAGCCAGGGTTCATCTCCCTGCGGATGCACAAGGGAACGGCTGGCAGTCAGCTTCTGATGAACGTCGCGGTCTGGGAGTCGACCGAGGCGCTCGCCACGGCGTTCGGCAGCCCGGAGTTCCAGCGTATGGCTGCCGAGTTCGCCGACGACGTCGTCTCGTACCCGCACATCTTCGAGCAGATCGACGTATGACACATCGACGTACGACACGGCGGCTCCAGCCGGGGAGGGCGGCCGGATGCGCGTCGCCCTTCCGGATGCAGCCGCCGCTCACCAGGCTGACGAAGTTCCGCAAGGAGAAGACCAATGCAGCTCAAGAAGATCAACACCGTCCTGGCCGCCATCCTGGTTCTCTTCATCCTCTGGTTCGGGGCGCAGTTCATCCTGAGCCCGGAGACGACGGCGCCGACTTTCGGTCTGCCTGACCGGCCGTCCGGTGACGGCGGCGGCTTCCTGATCATCAAGGGGATCCGCGATGTCGTCCTGGCCCTGGTCCTGGGCATCCTGCTGGTGACGGGGCACCGCCGGGCGCTGGGCTGGGTGTTGCTGGTGGAGGCCCTCGCCGCGTACGGCGACATGACCACGGTGCTGGCCCACCACGGCTCCGTGTCCACCGCGCTCGGCGTCCACGGCCTGACCGCGACGGTGATGGTGGCCAACGGTCTGCTGATGATGCGCGAGACCCGCAAGGTCGCTGCCGGTTCGGAGATGCCCGCCCCGCAGCCCGCCTGACGCCGTCTCGGCGCGTGTCGGTCAGTACGCACCGTACGCAGCTGGTCACCCCGCACTTCGCCGTGGTTCGCCAACGCCGTGGATGCCGTGATCATCCGTTGCGGTCGTGTCATGTCTCGCGCGGTGGCCGGCTACCGGCGGCAGCAGCGATGCCGGCAGGAGAGCGAGAGCGGCGAGTGCGGCGAGGACCAACAGGGTGGGGCCCGCCGCCGAAGCCGACGTTTCCGGGGTCGCGCCTCAGCAGTGCCAGTGTCGTCGGCTGGAGGAGCGCACCGAACACGCCTTGTGCGGCGCGCAGGGCGATCACCCGGCCGACGCCGGGGGCGAGCGCGACGCAGGCCGAGGCGGCCGCGAAGCCGAGCACGCCGACGAACAACATTCGCGCGTGTCCGTACCGGTCACCCAGGCGTCCGGAGATGACGAGAAGCGAGGCCACCGCGAGCAGGTAGGCGGTACTTGTCCACTGGACCTGCGTCATGCTCGCACCCAAGTCCCGTTGCAGGCTGAGGTGTCTACGGACTTGGGGAACGTGTGGTCGAGTGCCGTCATGTGCCCGTCTGCCGAACGGGCTTGGCTGCCGTCATGCGGGGGAGGGGGACGCGTCACCGCTGTCGATCGCGATGGCGCTCCGGACGCAGTCGCGGAGTAGGGTGCGACGCCGTTCGTGTACGTCATCGGGCTCCTGGCTGCCGGCCGCGTACACGTTGCTCACCGGTGACCAGGCCATCGACATGGCGATGACCATGGCCATGATGTCGAAGGGGTCACCTGCCCTGACCCGCCCGGCGGACTGGGCCTCGGCAATGGCCGTGAGCTTGCGGTCGTCGTAGTGCTGGTGGGTCTCGACGAGGTGTCCGGCGGGCCGGCGCTCCAGCCGTGTCCAGGTCGCCAGCCGGATGAGGTCGGGGCGGCGCAGGTACTCGTCGTAGAGACGAACGGCCCACTCCGCGAGATCGTCGGCGTCGATGGGTACGACGTTGGTGATGCGCTCCAGCGAGCTGAGGAAGATCGCGTCGAAGAGGCGCTCCTTGTCGCCGAAGTAGGCGTAGAGCTGCGCCTTGTTGGTGCGCGCTGCCGCCACGATGCGTTCGATGCGCGCTCCGGCGATGCCGTGCTGGGCGAACTCTTCGGTCGCGGCGTCCAGGATGCGCTGGTAGGTCGCGGCGCCTCGCGAGGTCTGGGGCTGTTCCGGCATGCGCCGACCCTACCAAACAGAACAGTTGGTTTGCCTCATGGCCCGACCGCGCTTACGCTCCAACAGACAGAACAGTCTGTTTGAGGAGTCGACATGCGAACGACCACCGGATGGCGGGCGGCCGGCCCGACGGCGCTGCGGCGCACCTCGCTGGAGCGCCGTGACCTGCGCCCGGACGATATCGCGGTGCAGGTCGACTACTGCGGCGTATGCCACACCGACCTGCACGCCTTGCACACGTACGACCGGCACACACATGCGCCCCTGGTACCCGGTCACGAGTTCACCGGAGTGGTGACGGGGACCGGCCGCGAGGTGACCACCTTCTCGGTCGGGGACCACGTCGCAGTGGGCAACATCGTCGACTCCTGCGGCGTGTGCGCCATGTGCGAAGCCGGACAGGAGAATTTCTGCCACTCCTTCCCGACCCTGACCTACGGCGGCACCGACCGGCACGACGGGATGACCACCCTGGGCGGCTACACCCGCGAGTACGTCGTACGCGACGCCTTCGCCTACGCGCTCCCCTCCGGCCTCGACCCGGCCGCAGCGGCCCCGCTGATGTGCGCCGGAGTGACCGTCTGGGAGCCCCTGCGCTCCCTGGGCGTGGGTCACGGCAGCCGGGTGGCCGTGGCCGGCCTCGGCGGCCTGGGCCACCTCGCGGTCAAGATGGCCGTGGCACTCGGCGCCACCACGACCGTCATCAGCCGTACCGAGGACAAGCGCGACGACGCGCGCAAGCTCGGCGCCCACGACCTGGTCGTGTCCACCGACACCCAGCAGATGGCCGCGGCACGCGACACCTTCGACGTCGTCATCGACACCATCTCCGCCCCTCACGACCTCGCTCCGTATCTGAAGCTGGTGGCGATGGACGGCACGCTCAGCCTCCTCGGGTATCTGGGGTCTGTCACCGTCGAGGCCATGGACCTGCTCATCGGCCGCAAGAAGCTCAGTTCCGCGGGCAGCGGAGGCCGCACGGCGACGGCCGAGATGCTCCGGTTCTGCGCCGAGCACAGCATCGGCGCCGACATCGAAGTGCTCCCGTCGTCACAGGTGGACGCGGCGCTCGACCGCCTCCGGCGCAACGACGTCCGCTACCGCTTCGTGCTCGACATGTCCGACCTGGACTGAGGAGACGCCCGGCCGGGACACGTCTGGAGACCACCGCCCGCCAGGCCCTCAGCCACGGCTACGACCTGGTGCTGGTGGCGGACGGGCCCACCACATCGGTCCGCACCCGGCCGACGGAATTCGCCACGCCTGACCGGTCGATCGCCCGTCACAACGACATCTACCGGCACATCGACTTTCCTGATCGAAGTGTTCGAGTTCTGCCCGCCGCCGAGATCGACTACCTGGCACCTGAGCGGGAACCACGCGAGGGCTGAGGGAGGGGTTCAGCGGGCCACCAGTCCGGCCGCGTCCGCCGTGAAGAGCGCACGCCCGGCGGCAATCCTGCGGTCCCGGTCAGGGCCGGGGCGTGCCAGTCGGTCCAGTGAGTCGAGCAGCGTGCTGTCGTCGGCGGCGTATTCGGTGACGCCCGCGTCGGCCATCTCGCCCACACCCTCTGCCCCGTGGCCGGGAATCGGGCGGTATCCGATGACCGGTACCCCGGCGGCCAGGGCCTGCGTGGCCGTCTGCCCTGCGGCGTTGTCGACCAGCGCACTGGATGCCGCCATGAGGTCGGGCAGGTCCTCGATCCAGCCCAGGGCCAGGACGCCGGGGACTCGGGAGGCGCGGGCCCGTAGCTTGTCGTCCCTGCCGCACAGCAGTACCGGCAGGTGGCCGGCCCCGGCAAGCAGGAGCGCGGTGCCGGTCAGCCTCTCGCCCACACCCCAGGCACCGGCTGACACCAGCACCACAGGCCGGCCCGGGCCGCGTCGCGCCAACTCCCGCGCCCAGCGGGACGGTGGACGGCCCGTGTGTGTGCGGCCGGCCTCGGCGAAGGCCCTGGGCACGACCGGCCCGCACACTTCTGCCGGGCGTCCGGTCGCGACGCGTACGCGGGCCGCGGCGGCCTCCGTCGGACACAGGTACAGATCGTTGCCCGGGTGGAGCCACTGCCGGTGCACGGCGAAGTCGGTGACCACGACCGTGCTGGGTGGGCAGCTCCCGTACGCGGCCCGCAGCCGCCCTGTGACCTGGGCGGCCTGATGGAAGGTGGAGACGAGTGCGTCCGGGCGCCAGTGGTCGACGACATGGCGCAGCCGGGGCTCAAGGGCTGCGGCCAGCGGAGCGGTATCCGGCGCCCAGCCACTCCTCCGCCCGGCCGGTGCCCCGCGGTCGCGGAAGAACGCCGCGTAGACCGCTTGGTAGGCCCATGGGCAGTGGCGGACCGCTGTGCGATAGGCGGCGCGCAGACCGCGGCCGGCGCCGGCGGGCAGGAGGTTCAGGAGGTCCACGCACGCGGTCCGGTGGCCGCCGGCCCGCAGCCGTCCGGCCAGTTCGGCAGCGACGGCGTCGTGACCGGCACCCATGCTCGCGCTGACGATCAGAAACCTGCCCATTCCTGAATATTCCTCCGATGGCGTCCGGGGTGCCAACCGTGTACCGGGGGAGCCGTTAGCCCAGGGAGGCGATGCACGTTTGCCGGTGTGCCCGATGCATGAAGGATGACTCAGTACGTCCGGTGCGGGCTGGCTCGGAAAGAGGCTCAGCACGTCGGCGGCCACGAAGGACGGAAGCCCATGCGCGCGAGCCCCCCACCCCGCGGCAACCCCGCACCCCTCGGCAACCCCGAACCCCGGGGCAACCCCGCGGCCGAAGCCGACGTGTCGCCGTCGGTCGCGGCCGGCCGGGCCGCCCACAGAGGACGCAAGGCCGTGTTGATCACCGGCGCCTCCTCCGGTATCGGCGCCGAAGTCGCCTCCCGGCTCTCGGCCGGTGGCCGGTGGGAGCTGCTGCTGAGCGGACGGGACGAGGGCCGGCTCGGCGAGGTCGCAGCCCGCACCGCCGGAACCGCGCTGCCGATGGACCTGGCTTCCCAGGAGGGCTGCCGGAGTCTGGCCGAGGCGGCCCTGGCGCACAGCGGCAGGGTCGACGCGCTGGTCGCGGCGGCGGGGCTCGGCTGGGCCGGCGCCTACACCGACATGACACCCGCTGCCGTGAATCGCCTGGTGAGCGTCAACGTCTGCGCCGTCCTTCATCTCGTCAACCTGTTGCTGCCGCAGATGGTGTCCCGTGGGTCGGGCCGGCTGGTGCTCATCGGCTCGGTGGCCGGGCGGCTCGGCGTGCGGGGCGAGGCGGCGTACTCGGCGACGAAGGGCGCGCTGATCCCCTTCGCGGAGAGCCTGCGCTACGAGCTCCAGGGCACCGGCGTCCGACTCTGCCTGGTGCTGCCCGGCCCCGTCGACACGCCGTTCTTCGACCGCCGTGACGCCCCGTACACGCGCTCCTGGCCTCGGCCGCTACCGGCAGGGCGGGTTGCGGCAGCAGTCGAGGACGCACTGACCGGGGACCGGGACGAGATCACCGTGCCGCGCTGGCTGGGCTTCCCCGCCCGACTGCAGGGCATCGCCCCGCACGTCTTTCGCAGGCTGGCCATGCGCTTTGGCTGACCGGCTTCAGGCTTCCGGCCTCCCGTGCAGCGGAACGAATGCCGGGGTCTGACACATGATCGCCCTTTCTGTCGCACTGGCGCTGTTCGCCGCCCTCGGGAACGCCGCCGCCTCCGTCCTGCAACGCCGCGCCGCAGCGGCCGACCCGCCCGATACCTCAGGCGGACGCCTCGTCGGCCGGCTCGACTTCGTTCGCCGTCCGGTCTGGCGCTGGGGGGCTGGACTGCTGATCGTCTCCGGGGCGGCGCAGGCCCTCGCCCTGGCGACCGGCCCACTGGCGGTGGTGCAGCCCGTGATGGCGACGGAGCTGTTGTTCACGCTGGTGGTGGCCGCTGTCGTCTTCCGGTGGCCGCCCGGGGCCCGGACCTGGGGGGCGTTCGTCGGGATGGCGCTGGGTCTGGTGGCTTTCCTCCTCCTGGCCGGTCCGACGGGCGGCTTGGAGACCGTTCCTCCGAAGAGGTGGCTCTTCAGCGCCGTACCCGCCGTCGCCGTGTCGATCGTGCTGGTCGTCGTGAGCGCGGGGCTGCGGGGCTCGGCTCGGGCCGTGACGCTGGGGACGGTGACCGCCATCGGCTTCTCCTTCACCGCGGCGCTGGTCAAGGACCTGCTCGGTCTGCTCGGCGGATCCCGGGGCGTACTCACCTCGTGGCAGATCTACACGGCCGCAGCCGTCGGCCTGGGCTCCTTCCTGATGCTCCAGGCCACCCTGCGAGCCGGGTCCCTCGCGGCGTCGCAGCCGGCGCTCACACTCGGCGACTCGCTGCTGAGCGTCGTCCTTGGCGTGTCGCTGTTCGACGAGCAGATCAACATCGGCTGGCGCGTAGTGCCGGAAGTGGCATCGCTCGGGCTCATCGCGCTCGCCTGTGTGCATCTGAGCAGGTCACCATTGGTATCGGGCAAGGAGGTACGCAGATGGTGAGACGTCCTGGTCCAGAGCGTGCGGGCGGGGCGTCCGGAGCCGCAGTCGGTGGGCCGGCCGTGGCGGCCGGTGTGCCGACCGCGGCGGCCGGTGTGCCCACCGTGGCCGCGGCGCTGACCACTGCCGGTGGGCTGACCGCAGTTGGTGCACTGGCCGCGACCGCCGCGTGGCACGTGGGCCCCGCCGCCACCTGGCTGCCACCTGTACGGAGGATCTTCTTGCCGGCGCTGGACGGCCGAGGCCGTCCCGACCATGTGGCGCTGACATTCGACGACGGACCGGACCCGGCCGGCACCCCGTACGTCCTGCGGGTCCTCGCCGAGCACGAGGTGCGGGCCACCTTCTTCCTCGTCGGCGCGTCGCTGATCCGTCATCCTGCCATCGGCAGGGCACTCGTGGCAGGTGGTCACGAGGTCGCCGTACACGGCTGGCGGCACGACCGCCCCTGGTTTCCCACGCCGTCGCGCGACGTACGGGAGGTGGCGCGAACCGCCGACGCGGTACGGCGGATCTGCGGGACGGCTCCGCAGTGGTACCGACCGCCCTACGGCATCCTCACCGGCGGCCGACTGGCCGCCGCCCACCGTGCCGGGCTGCGACCGGTCCTGTGGTCGACGTGGGGCAAGGACTGGACGGCGAACGCGGACGCCCGCTCGGTGAAGGCATCGGTCCTCAGGAATCTGACCGGCGGCGGCACCGTGCTGCTGCACGACGCGGACGGGTGGAGCGCGCCGGGCGCGTGGCGAGCCACGCTGGGCGCGCTGCCCGGCCTGCTCGCCGAGTGTCGCCGACTCGGTCTGAGCGTGGGCCCCCTGGGTGAGCACGGCGTCGGACACGTCGACGCGCTACCGGGTCGCCGAAGCCACCCGTTGTCTCCGGGGCCTTGAGCCGACGTCTCGCGGAACGCTGAAGGTGCGCGGCACCCGGGACGACACCGCCCGGGTGGCTGTACGGGCCACGACGGACGCCCCGATCGGCACGCACCCGATCACCCTGGAGTTCCGGCTGACCGACGGCACCCGGCTTGTCCCTTCCGCGGTCGAGGCCGACATCCGCTGGACTCCGGTGACCTCCGCTGATCTCCGTGGCCCGGTCAGCGTGCCGATTCCGGCCCTTCACGCCGTAAGGGTTCGGAGAGTGGCGTGAACCTGCTGCGTGGCGCGAACAAGCGTGTTTGGGCGGCAAGTTGGGATGGAAATCAGGAATGGGGAATCGGGACCATCACGCACGACCCGCGGTTCGGTGGGGGCGCCGGATCCCCGGAACCGGGGGCATACATGGACGCACAGGACAGCGCATCAGTACCGTCCGAGCAGCGCCCTGCGCAACTACCGCTTCCCCCACTTCCCCCGTACCCTCCGCTGCCACCCCTTCCCCGGCAGGCGCCGCACCTCTGGCCACCGCCATCGCCGCCCCCGGCGACGCCACCACCGCCGGCGGGCAGCCGGGCGTCCAGGGCGGCCGGAGGGCTCGTCCGGTGGACCCGGTCCAGTCCCTGGTACTGGCGGTGGGGTGTCCTGGCACTGGTCACGGTGCTCGTCGCCGGTCTGATGACCTTTGCGTTCCGGCCAAGCGAGGAGACGCCCCCGCAGCTGGCCTCGGCGGCCACGAAGAGCCTGCGCGCCTGGCGCGGGGTCGCCTACGCGGGGACCACCGTGAACGACGACGGCGCGATCATCGGCTTCCGTCTGACGGTCGCTCGCGACGGCACCACGTACGGAACTCTGAGCCGGGACTCAGGGGCGTACGCGGAGCTCGCCGTGCGCCCCGGGCGAACCCTGCTGCGCGGGAACAGCCAGTGGTGGTTCGAGCACGAGCCGGGCAGCGCCGAAGCGCTGGCCAATACCTGGGTGGCAGACCCGCCGCAGGGGGTGATCGGCCTGGCTGAGCTGTCCCGGATGACGCCGACGGCGCTGGCCGACGCCCTCTCGGGCAAGGACACCGACGGTGCATCCGGGCAGGCCTCCGAGTGGCGCCAGAGCGGGGCCACGTCGGTGAACGGCCGTCCGGCGAAGGTACTGACCGACGGCACCTTGCGCTTCGTGGTGAGTGCGTCCCCTCCGTACCAGCCGCTCTCGGTCGGCCTCCCGAGTTCCCCTGGATCTCAAGGAGCCGCCACACCCGACCGCGAGGCGGACGCCTCGGATGCGCGCACCGCAGTCTTCCGCTCAGGCCCGCAGGACGGTTGGGCGCGGGCCGCGGACGGTGCGGAGTCCGCAGGTCAGGTACGGTCCGCGGGCCGGGGGACAGCCGCGGATCAGGTGCCCGCGGCGGCCGGTGAGCCCGCGCCCGCACTGTCGTCCGCGGTCAGCGAGCCCGACAAGGCCCAGGTGCAGAGCGCAACGGAGAACGTACGCCGGGTCGGCGCCTCGAACGAGAAGGCCGAACCGCTGAGCCGGCGTGTGGCGGCCCAGACGGACGTGGCCGTACAGCTCTCGACATCGTTCTGCAGCACCCCGAGCTGCCCGGCCACCGTCACCCTGACCAACAGGGGCACCGCTCCGGCCAGTGGCACGGTGATGGTGACCGTAGCCGGACAGACGCCCCTGAACAGTCCTGTCTCCGTGCCTCCCGGCGGCAACCGCACGCTGACGACGGCGGCGAGGAACGTGGCGCCGCCCGGCCAGACGATCCAGGTGAGCTGGTCCGCGGTCTTCTACGAAGCGAGCGTCATGGGCGACGACCCGGCGCTCGTCAAACGACTGATGGCCCGAGGGTTCCAGCTCAACGAGGCACTGGGCGACCAGCGGGCCAACGACAGCAAGGGCAAGCCCGTCCTGCAGCTCCTCGACGCCATGACGGACGGCATCGGTCCGCGGACCAGTGCCGAGGTCCGCGAGAGCCGGCTCAGCAACGTCGGCAGGACGGTGGCCAATCTGGAGCAGCAGGGAGCGTTCGAGCCGTTCTACGACCTGGCCGTGAACACCGACAATCTGGAAGTCTCCGGCGAGAGCGGCATCGCCGAACTGGCCGCCAAGACAGCCCAGCTCTCCGTCTCCGACCGGCGGACCCTCCAGTATGCGAGCGATCTGGCGCGCGCGGGGAACAAGGTTGTCTGGGGTAACACCTACAAACCCGAGGGCTCTACGGACGGATACAAGGCCGACCTCCAGAACCTGACCGGCAAACAGACCATCCAGCGCAAGGCCGTGTCCGGGGGCACGGACGCGGTCGTGAACGACTTCGCGGCGGCGATCGACGAACTCTCCGGTCCGGGGGTGGTCCCGCCCGGTTTCAGCAAGGTCGCCTGGATCGACATCGACCCGAACGCCGCCACCACCCTGGCCGGCAGCGACCGGCAGGCACTGGCGAAGGAGTTCAAGAAGCTCAACCTCGAGAGGTACTGCGACGGCACGGGCGGGCCCGCTTTCGACGCGGCCGTGTTCACCACCTATCCGCCCGGCCCGGACGGCACCCCGCAGCGTACGAACAGCGTGTTCACCTGCAACGAGCTGCTGAGCAGCGCCGTCGACCCTCACAAGCACATTCAGGACGAGATGGTCTGGAAGGCCAACAACGACCCGGTCTGGTACTCCGGCCACTACATCAGTGACGGCCGCCGAAGGAGCGAGACCACCACGGAGAACGGCGTCACACTGCCGCAACTCGCCCGCGACAACGAGAACCACTGGATCTCCAAGAGCAAGCTGCCCTCGGCGCCCGGCGCGAAGCTGTCGCCCGCGAAGTCCGTCGGCCCGGAATCGGTCAGCGACAAAAAACGGAGCGGCCTTCTCGACAAGGTCGCCGACCATCGCAAGACGTCGGTGGATCTCACCAACGCGGAGCGGAAGTTCCAGAAGGACAAGACGGTGGCCAGTGGGCAGAGCCGCGACAAGGCATTGCAGCATTACCGCAAAGAATTAGGTGTCAAGCCCAACAACAGCTCCATATCCGAGCGGCTCGGCGAGAGTGCGGCGCGTTACCACATCATTCCCACGGAATTCGAGGGAGCTCGGTGGATCTCCCTGCCCAAAACCCCCAACGGTGCGGATATGTTCGACCAGCTGTACCGGCTCAAGGACGACAAGCTGCTCATCGTCGAGGCCAAGGCGCCGTCGAGCGGCCTCGGCTGGCGTCAGGGGAAGGGCGCGCACAAGAACAAGATGGTCCAGCAGGGGACCAGGGAGTACGTCGAGACGATCATCGAGGCGATGAAAGAGCGTGCGGCGAAGTCCCCACGGGACGGCAAGCTGGCGCAGTCCCTGCAGGACGCGCTGGACCACGGCAAGCTCCGCTACGTACTCGTGAAGGCAAAGGACGGCGGCAGCTCCTACGCGGGTGGCACCTTGCAGGAAGGCGTCATGAACTAGGTGTATTGATCACGAGCGTTGTTGACACTCAGTGGGTCTTGAACATGACGAAGACCTCCGGTGTGGTGGGAGCTGTCTAGGAACTCACCGCACGGAGGTCTTCGTGTCCCACCGTAATGCCCGGCTGACCGTTTTCGGTAGGCGCCTGCTGGTCGAGCGGGTCTGCTCGGGCCGCCCGGTCGCCCATGTCGCAGCCGAGATGGGCATATCGCGGGCCACGGCCCACAAATGGATGCGGCGGTGGCGGGCCGAAGGCGAGGTTGGCCTGCACGACCGCTCCAGCAGCCCACTCACGACACCGCACCGGACTCCGGCCGCCATCGAGGCGCAGGTCTGCGACCTGCGGCGGTCCCGCAAACTGGGACCGGCCAGGATCGGCCCGATCCTGGGCCTCCCGGCCTCGACGGTCCACCGGATCCTGACCCGCCAGGGACTCCATCGGCTGGCCTGGCTCGACCGGCCGACCGGCACGGTGATCCGCCGCTACGAACGTGAACGGCCCGGCGAACTCATCCACGTCGACGTCAAAAAGCTCGGCCGGATCCCCGACGGCGGCGGCCACAAGGTCCTGGGCCGCCAGGCCGGCCGGGCCACCCGCAGCCAGATGGGCTTCGACTACGTCCACTCCGCCGTGGACGACCACTCCCGCCTGGCCTACAGCGAGATCCACCCGGACGAGAAAGTCGCGACCTGCGCGGGCTTCCTCACCCGCGCGGCCGCCTTCTTCCACAGTCAGGGCATCACCCGCATCGAACGAGTCCTCACGGACAACGCCTGGGCCTACCGCAAGGGCCTGGCCTGGAAGGCCGCCCTGGCCGAACTCGGCGCGACCAGCAAACTCACCCGCCCCTACCGGCCCCAGACCAACGGCAAAGTCGAACGCTTCAACCGCACCCTCGCCGACGAATGGGCCTACCAACGGCCCTACACGTCAAATGACGAACGGACCACAGCCCTGGCAGACTTCCTCCACACCTACAACCACCACCGCTGCCACACCGCACTCGGAGGCCAACCCCCGATCAGCCGAGTGAACAACGCTGCGGGTCAATACAACTAGGCACTGTCCGGCGGATCATGTGACTTTCTGACCGGTCGCTCGTTGGTTGGGTCATGGGGCGGGGGGATCTGACGAATCGCGAGTGGTCGCTGCTGGAGCCGCATCTGCCTTCGCCGGGTGGCCGGGGCGGCTGGTGGAACGATCACCGGACCGTGCCGAACGGGATTCTGTTCCGGGTCCGCACCGGTATTCCGTGGCGTGACCTGCCGGAACGCTACGGCCCGTGGAAGACCGCCTGCAAGAGGGCCTACGTCTTCCACGGCACAGTCACGGTCGCAGCGATCCGACTCTGGCTTCTACCCTGAGCGGGCTCACTCCTTCTGAGTCGACGCCCGGGAAAACAGCCGCAGCGCGACAAACAAGACCACGGGATAGACACCCCCGCTCCACGGTTGCGGCACGATCTTCCCGACCGCAACCGCCACGACTGCGAGCACAACCCAGCTCGCGATCAGCCATGGGCGCTTGACGAGCGTCCTACCCACGAACGCCCAACGGCTGCGGAAAATATCCCCCATTGATCCCATGGCCAGACGATAGCCCCCGCGGGGAGCAACCATCCGAGATCCGCCGGACAGTGCCTAGGTGTATTGACCCGCAGCGTTGTTCACTCGGCTGATCGGGGGTTGGCCTCCGAGTGCGGTGTGGCAGCGGTGGTGGTTGTAGGTGTGGAGGAAGTCTGCCAGGGCTGTGGTCCGTTCGTCATTTGACGTGTAGGGCCGTTGGTAGGCCCATTCGTCGGCGAGGGTGCGGTTGAAGCGTTCGACTTTGCCGTTGGTCTGGGGCCGGTAGGGGCGGGTGAGTTTGCTGGTCGCGCCGAGTTCGGCCAGGGCGGCCTTCCAGGCCAGGCCCTTGCGGTAGGCCCAGGCGTTGTCCGTGAGGACTCGTTCGATGCGGGTGATGCCCTGACTGTGGAAGAAGGCGGCCGCGCGGGTGAGGAAGCCCGCGCAGGTCGCGACTTTCTCGTCCGGGTGGATCTCGCTGTAGGCCAGGCGGGAGTGGTCGTCCACGGCGGAGTGGACGTAGTCGAAGCCCATCTGGCTGCGGGTGGCCCGGCCGGCCTGGCGGCCCAGGACCTTGTGGCCGCCGCCGTCGGGGATCCGGCCGAGCTTTTTGACGTCGACGTGGATGAGTTCGCCGGGCCGTTCACGTTCGTAGCGGCGGATCACCGTGCCGGTCGGCCGGTCGAGCCAGGCCAGCCGATGGAGTCCCTGGCGGGTCAGGATCCGGTGGACCGTCGAGGCCGGGAGGCCCAGGATCGGGCCGATCCTGGCCGGTCCCAGTTTGCGGGACCGCCGCAGGTCGCAGACCTGCGCCTCGATGGCGGCCGGAGTCCGGTGCGGTGTCGTGAGTGGGCTGCTGGAGCGGTCGTGCAGGCCAACCTCGCCTTCGGCCCGCCACCGCCGCATCCATTTGTGGGCCGTGGCCCGCGATATGCCCATCTCGGCTGCGACATGGGCGACCGGGCGGCCCGAGCAGACCCGCTCGACCAGCAGGCGCCTACCGAAAACGGTCAGCCGGGCATTACGGTGGGACACGAAGACCTCCGTGCGGTGAGTTCCTAGACAGCTCCCACCACACCGGAGGTCTTCGTCATGTTCAAGACCCACTGAGTGTCAACAACGCTCGTGATCAATACACCTAGGGCGGCCCCGTCCTCGACCGCTGCCAAGCCGTTGGGACCTCATCGCGTGCAGGCGATCCTGGCGAGACGGCTCATCGTGATCTCCCCGCCCGCCAGGTCGTACCGGACGAGGTCCAGCGCTGCCGGTCGCACGGTCCCGTAGCGCTTCTCACGGCGTGCGGAGACGACACCGGCGATCGAACGCTCGGGGACGACCGGTGCCTGGAACACGGCGACGGAGACGTGGGCGATGTCCCGCATGGTCGTGTAGTCGTTGCTGGCGAACGCCTGAGGACCCTCCACCGCGCCGGCCTCGTGCAGTCCGGTCCGCAACCGCACCAGACCGTCACTGGGGACCCCGGACACGAACAGCCCGCCTTTCGATCCACCCAGGCCGGACAGCTCGATCTCGATCGGCGGGCAGTCCTTCAGCGCGGTTTCGACGAGGTCCGCGTAGTGGACAACCTGATCCCGCGGCACCTGGTCCTGATAGCCCTCCAGGCTGCGCACGGTGCTGTGCAGGTTCTCGGGAAGGTAGGTGAAGTGGTGCGGCGACAGAGCCGCGGCGATCGGGACCAGATCCTGGGCGATAGCGTCCCGGATCGCGCCGTCGATGGGCACGACCAGACTCAGCCCCCAGCGCGGGTCGCCGTGGCGGGGGACGGAGTCGGCGTGGTAGGTGCCCTCCGTGAGAGCAGCCTCGGCGTCGCTCCACATGGCGTGGAACTTCGCGGCCAGGTCGGGCGTCCGGTAGGCGTCAGCTGTCTCGGACATCGGCTCGGGCATCAGCCACTCATCAGGGTGTCGGCGGGATCGGGCGGCGTCGAACGGCGGTCACGCCTCCAGATACTCCTGGTCGAGCCAACGACACACGAACGCGGCCACCTCGGCGGCCGACATGTCGCTCGTCTCGACGACGAGGTCGGGTTTGGTGGCCTGCTTGGGCAGATTGTTCTGATGCAGCGAAAGACCGACCGGATGAGCGTGGCGGCGCTGCCGGTCAGCCAGCGGCTCGTCGGTGACCGAGAGCTCGATGAAGGCGACCCGGGCGAGCGCCCGTGCGCGGAGGCCGAGGAGCCGGTCTTCGAGGTCCGTGTTGATGACGGGCTCGAACGCCTGACCGTCGACGATCACGCCGACGCCGGCGCCGAGAATTCCCACGATTCCCGCGTTCATCGCGCGAAGCATGGCGATGGCGTCGACCCCGTTGTTGATCCGGCGCGCCCCAGGCATGGACGGGACATCCTGGTAGGTGAAACCGCGTTCTGCGAATCGGGCATGTGCAACGCCACCGGCCCACTGGCCGGGCACCATTCGGTAGAGCTCGTCCACTCCGAAGCGCAGCAGGGGCTCACGGGCATGCTCCTGGACGGCGGTCGCCAATGTCGACTTTCCGGCGGCGGAAGGCCCGGTGATCACCACACACAGTGGGGGCTTGCCATCCATACAGGGACCCTTTGCCTTGGCTTGCCCGGCCGCGCTCCACGAGGCGCTTCGTCGTCGACCGTACCCCTTCCACACGCCGGCCGGGCGGAAGCAATTTGCTGATGGCTCACCGCGCATCAGGGCGTCGTCCGTAGTGCGCTTCAGAGCACCGAGAGTCGTAGCGATGTGTTCGCGAAGTGCTGCCGGGGCCAGGACCCCGGTATCGGCGCCGATTTGGAGGAGCTCGGGAGGGTCCTGTTCAGCGGACTCCATCGGGATGGTCACCTGGACCTCCAGAGTGTCCGCCAGCTCCTGGGCTGTCATCCGTTCCCTGTTCTGCAGGAGTAGCAGGACGGACAGCAGCTGGCTCGCGCGCATGCGATGAAGTCTGTCTCCGCTCCACTGACACACGGTGTCAGTGGAGCGGAGACAGCGTCCCGTTCATGAACGGTTCTGGCCCTTGACGAGAACGGGCTCACAGCCGGGAAGGTGTCCCGGATCTTGACCGACGGCACGGACGCGATCGTGCTGGGTGACATCCGACAGCCTCACGGTCGCTGAAGCCCTCACGGGTGCACCACTGGACAACCAACCGCCGGGACAACCAACTGCCGGGCAGGACCTGAGGAGCGTCCCATACCGGGGCCGGACCGTCTCCCGGCGTGGTGCCGCAGGCGACGGCGAGCCTGGGTGCGCCGTACCTGGGCGGACGGCAGCCTGGTTGCCGCCGTCCGCCGAGCCGAGGCTGGAGTCATCGCCTACTCCGCAAGGGCCCTCGCCCTGACATGGCATGACGAAAAGGATCTCCCCTTGAACGCATCCGGCACCACCAGCCCTGCCCTGCTCGCACAGCTCCAGCGCCGATCCTCCGACCCGAACCGGCGCATCCTGTTCACCGGCGCGACCATCGTCACCATGGACTCCGGCCTCGGCGTCCTGCACGGCGCGGACCTGCTCGTCGAGGGCGACACGATCAGGGCGGTCGGTCCCGGCCTCAGCCCGGAGGGCGCGGTGGTCGTCGACGGTACCGGCACGATCCTGGCCCCCGGCTTCATCGACACGCACCGGCACGCCTGGGAGACACAGCTGCGCCGGATCGTGCCGGACGTCGATGACCTCGGCGCCTACGTCATGTCCACCCTCGCCGGTCATGCCACGGTCTACCGGCCCCATGACATGTACGTCGGGACGAAGCTGGCGGCTCTGACGGCGATCGACAGCGGCATCACCTGCATGCTCGACTTCTCCCACAACTCCCGCACCCCCGAGCACTCGGACGCCGCGATCCAGGCCCTCATCGACACCTGTATCCGCGGCGTGCACGCCTCCATGGGCCCGCACTTCGGCGACTGGGACAGGCAGTGGCCCGGCGACCTGACCCGCCTCAGGGAGAAGTACTTCGCCGACGACGACCAGCTACTCACCCTGCGACTGGCCGCCCTGGCCACCGGCGAGATCGCCGGGCCGACGTTCTCCTACGGCCCCGAACTCGCCCGTACAGCCCAGGAACTGGGCATCGGGGTGAGCGTGGATGCCGTGTTCGGAATGTCCTCCTCGCAGGCCGTCCTGGGCTGGGAGAGGGACGGCATCCTCGGCGCGGACCTCACCCTCATCCACGCCACCGGCCTCACTCCCCAGGCATGGGAAGCGATCAGGAGGACGGGGACGACCATCGCCCTGGCTCCCACATCGGACGCGCAGATCGGGCTGGAGACCGCGATCCCCGCGATCGATGAGGCCCTGGCCGTGGGGGTAAGGCCCGGTCTGAGTATCGACGTCGAGGTGGCCCTGGTCAGCGACATGTTCACGCAGATGCGGGCCCTGCACGCCATCCAGCGGATGCGCGCGGTCAACGCCGTCCACGGCTCCGAGCAGCGGCCGGACCGCATCACCACCCACGACGTCCTGGACTTCGCCACCCTCCAGGGCGCCCGCACCAACGGCCTGGCCGACGTCACCGGCTCGCTCACCCCGGGCAAGAAGGCCGACCTCCTGGTCATCCAGGCGGAAGACCTCAACAACATGCCGCTCAACGACGCCGTCGGCACCATCGTCCTGGGCTCGGACGCGCGCAACATCAGGGCCGTCCTCATCAACGGCGAACCTCGCAAATGGAACGGCCAGGTCATCGACGTCGACCTGCCCGCTCTGCGCGACGAGGTCCACGCTTCCCGCGAGTACGTGCTCAACGCCTCCGCGGCCTGAGCCACAGTCACTGCGGGGTGCGAGGGGCTCACCGGCACAGAGGCGGTCCGTACCCGGGCGTTACTGCTCCGGGGCGGACTCCTGGTGGCGTGTGGCGTGGAGGCTGCCGAGCAGGGCGAGCGCGTGGGCGTCGGGGCTGTCCGGTCGGGCGTGGTAGATCACCAGTTGCTGGCCCGGCGCTCCGCGCACGTCGAAGGTCTGGTAGGTGAGGTCGAGGGGGCCGACGTCGGGGTGGACAAGTTCCTTGCGGGCATGGGACTTTCCGTGCACGGTGTGCGAGGACCACAGGGCGGCGAACTCCTCGCTCTCCTCGGTCAGGGAATCGACAAGCTCGTGCAGGCGCCGATAGTCCGGGTCCAGACCCGTGGCATGGCGCAGCCCGGCGACGACCGCCTCGGCGGCCCGTTCCCACTGGGTGAAGAAGCTCCGGGCGGCCGGGTCGAGGAACGTCATACGGGCCATGTTGTCCATGTTCTCGAACGGTGAGAACAGTGCTTCGGCCAGCGCGTTGGACGCCAGGAAGTCGTTGGCCGGGTTCAGTACGAACGCCGCGGCGGTCGGGTGTACGTCCAGAAGCTGCCGCAGAGCAGGACTCACCGCTTCTCTCGGCTGCGGCCGCTCACCTTCCGGCGCGGTGCCGGCCAGCCGGAACATGTGGTCCCGTGCTGCGTCATCCATCCGCAGGGCGCTGCTGATCGCGTCGAGGATCTGAGGCGAGGGGCTGCGCTCGCGGCCCTGCTCCAGGCGGGCGTAGTAGTCGCTGTTCATCCCGGCGAGGACGGCGACCTCCTCCCGCCGCAGCCCCGCGACCCGGCGTGCGCCGTAGGAGGCGAGCCCGACATCGTCGGGGCGCAGGCGGGCGCGGTGGGCGCGCAGGAAATCTCCGAGATCGTTGCTGGTCACCCCTTCAGGCTATGCCGCACTCCACCCGCGTGCCTGGGTACGCCGTACCCAGGCACGACTCGTCCTGGCTCCCTCCTCCCGGGCCGTCCACGCTGGTGATCAGCAGAGCGAGACGAGAGGGAGCACACACATGGTGAGGAACCGGCCGAGGCCGCCGCAGGAAGCTGCCGGCCGAGAGACCGAAGACATGAACACGAAGGTCGACGTGGACGTGGTCGGGATGTGGGTGACCGCGGACGGACACATCCGACAGGAACTGCTGCCCGACGGACGTTACGACGAGGCCCGTGGCAACCGCCGCAGCGCCTACACCGGCCGCTACACCGTGACGGGCAGCCACCTCGAGTACGTCGACGACACCGGCTTCACCGCCACCGGCGACATCCGCGACGGCGTGCTCTTCCACGAACACCTCGTCCTGTACAAGGAGAACCAGGCATGACATCCACCGCCAAGGTCTTTCTCATCACCGGCGTCAGCAGCGGTCTGGGCCGCGCCTTCGCCGCCACCGCACTGGACGCCGGGCACACGGTCGTCGGCACCGTCCGCAAGGACGCCGACGCGGAAGCGTTCACCGCTCTCCACCCGGAGCGCGCTCACGCCCGCCTCCTCGACGTCACCGATGACGTTGCGGTGCTCGCCGTGACCAGTGAGGTGGAGAAAACCATCGGCCCCGTAGACGTACTGATCGCGAACGCCGGATACGGCCTGGAAGGCACCTTCGAAGAGACGTCCCTGACCGAGCTGCGCGCCCAGTTCGACGTCAACGTCTTCGGCGCCGCCGCCACCGTCCAAGCCGTCCTCCCCTACATGCGCGAACGGCGCCGCGGGCACATCCTGGCCGTCACCTCCATGGGCGGCCTGACCTCCTTCCCCGGCGTCTCCGCCTACTGCGGCAGCAAGTACGCCTTGGAAGGCATCCTCGAAGCCGTCGGCAAGGAAGTCTCCGGCTTCGGCATCCACGTCACCGCCATCGAGCCCGGCTCCTTCCGCACCGACTGGGCGGGGCGCTCCATGGTCCGCGCACCGCGGACCGTCCCCGACTACGACGAACTGTTCGAACCCATCCGCGCCGCCCGGCAGACCGCCAGCGGCCAACAGCTCGGCAACCCCGCCAAGGCGGCCACCGCCCTCCTGCGCATCATCGACGAACCGACCCCGCCGTCCCACCTCGTCCTGGGATCCGACGCTCTGCGCCTGGTACGGGCCGGACGTGACGCGGTCGACCGCGACCTCGACACCTGGGAAGACCTCACCCTCTCCACCGACCACACCCCCTGATCGCTCGTTGGTTCAAGACGGTTACCTCGGCGAGAGCGTGTTGCGGCGATCCACGACCAGTTGTCAGGGGAGTTGTTCGAGCCGGACGTCATCGACAAGACAGTCGATTTTCTGGCGGGCCTGACCGACATAGGCCGAACCCGGTCCATCGCGGCAAGAAGGGCAGCAAGCTGCACGTCCGGTCCGGCGCCCAATGCCCAGGGCATCCCGCGCGCTCTGCCCTGCTACAAGCAGCTCGCGAAACAGGCCACGTCAGCAATCGCCGACCCGGGACGCCCCACGGACAGCATTTGTCGGGCCAAGGGGGGTGTCCGATCCCGCTGCCACGCAGATTTTTTCGTCGGGCCAGAGAATTTTGTCGATGTTGATTTTTTCGCTGGTCGTGATGCAGTTTCGCCAGTATCGGTACTGCGTGTCCAAGACCTGGTGCGTGTGATTGCCGCAGGGATCAGTTGCCTTGGTGGCGGGCGTCGCCTCGGCTGCGTTCGCCGAAGTGATCATGGTCAGAGCCAGGGTGAACGCCACGGCGCCGAAGCCGAGGATTCGAGGGATGCGCGGTGTCTTCATTTCGCTGTCCTTCCAGACCGTGTCGGCGCTGAGCCGCCACGGATGCGTGTGGCTTCCATAGCGCTACACGGCCCGGCCTTCCTACCGGTGGCGTACTCCCTACGATCTAGGGCCGGAAGAGAGGACATAAGTCTGAATCCAGCCATATGTCATGCAGGAGGGTGATGTGACGCTGCGTCGCGAGCGACCCGTAGTCGATGCCCGGAGGGCAGGTATCTGCGGGTTCCGGTCGACCGGCCGTCGTTGCTGTTCTGTGTGTGACGGTCCGGATCGGGGGCGGGGAGATTTGACGGAGTGAGTCCTCACTCATTGACGGAGTGAGGACTCACTCCGTACTCTCGGGACCATGACAGCACCCGAGGGGAATCAGACCACCACCCGCCGCCGCGCTCCCGCCATGTCGCCGGAGCAGCGTCGCGCGATGATCATCCAGACCGCGATCCCACTGGTCGCCGAGTACGGTGCCGCGGTGACGACGGCGAAGATCGCCCGTGCCGCGGGCATCGGAGAGGGCACGATCTTCCGGGTCTTCGCCGACAAGGAGGAGCTGCTGCAGGCCTGCATGGCCGAGGCGCTCTCGCCCGAGCACGCGGTCCGGGAACTCGACGCGATCGACATGGCCCAGCCGCTGCCCGACCGGCTCGCGGAGGCCGCCGAGGCGCTGCAGGCGCATATGGCCAGGATGGGCGCGATCGCCGGCTCGCTCGGGCATCGCGGCGGCGGCAAGCATCCCGGCACGGTGCGCGGCGCGGGCCGCAACGAGTCGACCATCCGTCTCCGCGCGGCACTCGCGGAGCTGCTGGAGCCCGACAGGGCCACCCTGCGCAGGCCGCCCGAGCAGATCGCCGCCCTCTTCTTCGGGCTGCTCTTCACCCAGCCGCGTACGGAGGACGAGCCCGATCTGACCTCGCAGGAGCTGGTGGAGGTCTTCCTGCACGGGGCGCTCTCGGGGGATGCAGAGTGACTGGGCGGAGAAGGCGTCTGGCGATCACGGCCCTTGCCGTCCTGGCGCCCGTCCTGGTGTGGCTGGTCGCGGACCCATTACTCGGGCACCGACTGCGGATCGCCGACGGCGAGCAGACGCTGGACATCGGCGCCGTGCCCGTGGTGATCGTCGCACTGCTCGCGTCGTTCCTCGGCTGGGCGGTGCTGGCTGTGCTGGAGCGGTACTGGATGCGGCGCGCTCGCGCCGTATGGACCGGGGCCGCCGTGGCCGTACTGGCCATGTCCTTCCTGCCGTTGACCGGCGACGGCATGGACAGCGGCACCCGGGCCGTCCTGGGCCTCTTGCACCTGGCGGTGGCGGCGGTGCTGATCCCGGGCCTGCGCGCCAAGGGTGCCGCCGTGGCGACACCGCCGGCCTCCGGCCCACCGCGAACGGCGCCAGGTGGGGTCGGCCCCTGGACGACGCGAGGGGCGCCCTGAAGCGACCGGTCTGCTACGCGGGACCTGGGGCGTGACCCCTGTTCTTGCCAACCTGCTCAGCGCGGCCCCAACTGCCTTGGAGAACCCAGCCTTTGTGGACGTGCGGTGTGGGTAGGCCGGCTCAGCTGAAGGCGCGGCGGTAGGCGTGGGGGCTGACGCCGGTGGTCTTCTTGAACCGGTCGCGGAAAGCGGTGGGCGAGCCGAATCCGACCTGGGCGCCGATGCGTTCGACGGAATGGTGCGTGGTCTCCAGGAGATGCTGTGCCTGGCGGATGCGTGCGCGGTGGAGCCACTGGAGCGGGGTGGTGCCGGTCTGTTCGCGGAAGCGCCGTATCAGGGTCCGGGTGCTCGTTCCCGCCTGAGCGGCGATGTCGGCGAGGGTGAGATCGGAGCCCAGGTTGTCCTGCAACCACGCCAGCAGCGGCTCGAGTACCGAGCCCCGAGGGGCGGGCGCGTGATCGTGGACGATGAACTGTGCTTGTCCGCCTTCGCGTTCCAGAGGCATGACGGACAGCCGGGCGGCGTCGGCTGCGACGGCTGAGCCGTAGTCACGGCGGATCATGTGCAGGCACAGGTCCAGGCCCGCGGCGGCGCCGGCGGAGGTGAGGATCTGGCCGTTGTCGACGTACAGGACGTCCGCGTCCACCTCGACGTCCGGGTGGGCAGCGGCGAGGAGGTCGGCCGCGACCCAGTGGGTCGTGGCGCGCAGGCCGTCCAGGAGACCGCTGGCGGCCAGGGGGAAGGTGCCGGAGCAGATGGAGGCGATGCGTGTGCCGTTCGCGGCGGCGGTGCGCAGCACGTCGCGGACGGCGGGATCGAGCGGAGCCGCGGGGTCGGCGGTACCGGGCACAATGATCGTGTCCGCGCCCTTGAGCCCGTCCAGCCCCCAGGGCACGCGGATGGTGAAGGTGCCGGCGTCGATCTCCGGCCGTTGGCCGCAGACGCGGATCTGGTAGCCGGGCCGCCCGTCCGGGAGGCGGGTGCGGGAGAAGACCTCGATCGGGGTGGCCAGATCGAAGGGGATCACCCGGTCCAGGGCGAGCAGGGCAATGGTGTGCATGGCCAGAAGATACCCGGCCTCTGTGGTCATGGTCCGGTCTCCAGGCCATGGATTTTCTGGTCTGGGCAGCTCAGGGGCCTGTCCAGACCGGTCCATGCGCCTGGCGATATCCCGTTGGAGGTTGTCACTAATGCCACTGTGGAGCCGGTCGGGACGCGTCTAGCGTCGGTGGCGAACCCGGCAGGGGCCGGATGTCCACCGCCCGCGAAGGAACTTCTTCATGCATGCCCAGATCGTCCTGTTCGACGGCTTCGATCCGCTCGATGTCATCGCCCCGTACGAAGTGCTGTACGCCGGCGGCACCGCCTCCGGCGGCGGCATGAGCGTGGAGCTGGTCTCCGCCGAAGGGGCGCGTGAGGTGGTCAGCGGCACCGGGGGCCTGGTGCTGCGGGCCACTGCCGCCCTGGACCCCGTACGTGCCGGCCTAATCCTGGTCCCCGGTGCCTCGGGCCGGGTGGGAGAACCCGGGGAGGTCCCCGACCACGATGCGGGAGCCGGGGAACGGCAGCAGGACGAGTTCATCCCCGTACTGCTGGGCCGCGCGCTGACAACCGAGCTTCCCGCCCTGCTGAAGGCGGCGAGGGACAACCCCGAGGTGACGCTCGGCGCGGTGTGCGGCGGCTCTCTCGTCCTGGCCATGGCCGGTCTGCTGGAGGGCCGTTACGCCACCACCCACCACATGGGCCTGGACATGCTCGATGCCACGGGCGTCCACGCGGTGAACGCCCGCGTCGTCGACGACGGCGACCTCATCACCGCGGCCGGCGTCACCTCCGGCCTCGACCTGGGCCTGTACCTGCTGGAGCGCATGCTCGGCCCCCGGATCGCCCACGCCGTCGAAGAACTGTTCGCCCATGAGCGCCGCGGCACGGTCTGGCGTCATGAAGGCCCCGTGCCCGCCGGCCTCTGACCACGCATCCCGCCCCGCACCTCCCACTTCACCCCCTCTCATTCCTAAGGAAGAACAGCACCATGGCCGCAGAAGGCGTCTGGGACCTGTCCGTCTCCACCCCGATAGGCAGGATCGAAGCCGTGATCGAACTTGCCCGGCAGGACGGTGTCCTGACCGGGACAGCACACGGGGCAGGAGAGAACGTCCCACTCAGCGACATCACCCTCGACGGTGACCGACTCACCTGGAACCAGGCCGTCACCAAGCCCCTGCGCCTGAACCTGGCCTTCGCGGTGACCATCGACGGCGACACACTGACCGGCACATCCAAGGCCGGACGCCTTCCGGCATCGAAGGTCACCGGCCGACGCCGTGCTGTCCCGGCGGTCGGGGACCACCGAGCATGACGAAACTTCTGCTCTCCCTGCACGTCCTGGCAGCGGTACTCGCCGTAGGACCGGTCACGGTCGCCGCGAGCATGTTCCCCAAGACGCTGCGTCGCGCTCACAGCGGCGCACCGGAGGACAGCGAGGCGCTCGCCGGCCTGCGCACCTTGCACCGCATCTGCCGGGTCTACGCAGGCATCGGCGTCGCGGTTCCCGTCTTCGGGTTCGCCACGGCCAGCAGCCTCGACGTCCTCGGCAGCGGATGGCTGATCACCTCGATCGTCCTGACCACCGCAGCGGCCGCCATTCTGGGCCTGCTGATCCTTCCCGCCCAGGACAACGCCCTCACCGCCGCACAGACCCCCGGGGCCGCCCCCGGCACCGGCCCCGTTGTCCACTCCGCTGCCCGACTCGCCATGCTCACCGGCGTATTCAACCTCCTGTGGGCAACCGTGACCGTTCTGATGATCGTCCGCCCCGGCTCCACCACGGGAGCGTGACCGTGCACCTTCGCCCTCTGCGCATCGCCGCACACGTCGAGCTGATCTCGTTGGCCGTCATGCTGGCCAACCTCGCCACCGCCCATCTGAAGCCCATCACCTCCTTGATGGGCCCCACCCATGGCTGCGCCTACCTGTTCGTGGTGATCGCGACCTGGCGCCTGACGCCGACCACGACCACCACCAGGGCCGTGGCCGTGATCCCTGGCATCGGGGGTCTGCTCGCACTGCGCCGGCTCAGGTTGCTCAGCCGGCGCGACGATCCCTGCGGCGGTCCTCGGACCCAGGGAGGTGACGGCGGCTCCTCCGATTACGGCGGGCACGCCGTTTCCCGGTAGCCGATGGTGTTCGCCGGGGTGAAGTCCGCGCTGCGCCCGTGCGGCTCGGCGATCCGGGCGAACGTCAGGTCCACGCCCGTAGTTCCTGCCCGCGGGGGTCGTCGAGCTGTGTCCACTGGCTGTCGATGTGCATCGTGGCGCGGCGCTCCGCGTCGTACGGGTCCCAGCCGGGGTCGCCGGTGGTGGCGAAGCGGATCCAGGTCCCGTGCATGCGTGCGGCGAGCTCCGCGGGGGGCTCTCCGGGACCGAGCAGGGCGTTCGATCCCCGCAGCTGGGGGAGCCGGGCGAGATCGAAGACGAACGGGAGCTCCACTGCATGGGTGGCGCCGAGCTCGCCGTCCAGGGCCGTCGAGCGCCAGGCGAACTCGTAGGCGAAGGTGGCGGATCCGGGGTGGGCGGCGTGCGTGTCGGCCAGGGCGCGGCTGCCCGCACCGAACAGCGCATCGCCCATGATGGCGGAGCGGAGCTCGCCGAAGGACGCGTCGGGGCGCGATCTGCGGTAGGTCTCGACGAGCTGTGCCGGGTCGGGGTGTGAGCGCGCCGCCGCGTTCGCGACGTCGTCGGCGGTCGAGGCGGCGTACTTGTCCACGGGGACCAGATAGAGATTTCCCTCCTCGGTGTTGGTTCCGATGAGCAGGTCGACACCGGCGCCGGTGCCTGCGGCCACGGAGTCGGCGGGCTGGGTGTCCAGGACCAGACTGAAGGGGCTGAGGCCGATCAGCGGATCGTGGTGTGTTCCGGTCCGCAGATCGATACCCGCGAGCTGGGAGGCGGCCTCGACCAGGCGTGCGTCCGTGATGGCGGCGAAGGCGTCGACATGGGGCTCGATGCCCAGGGCCTCGGCCGCCGCACCGGTGACGCGGGCGGCCTGTTCGGTCGTGAACGCGCCGCGACCGCTTCCGCTCTGTACGACCGCCCGCCGGAAGAGGCCCGTGGCCTCAGGGGTGGCGAGCACCCCGCCGACCACGGTCGCCCCGGCCGACTGGCCGAAGAGCGTCACGTTGTGCGGGTCACCGCCGAACGCGGCGATGTTCTCCTGGACCCAGCGCAGAGCGGCGATCACGTCCAACAGCCCGCGGTTCGCCGGGGCGCCGGGTACGTCGAGGAACCCGGTGATGCCGAGGCGGTAGTTGAGGGTGACGAGGACCACGCCGTCACGGGCGAAGGCGGAGCCCTCGTACAGGGGCGAGCGTGTCGATCCGGCGACGAATCCGCCCCCGTGGACGAACACCATGACGGGCGTGTCGCCGCTCGCCGCCTCGGGCGTCCAGACATTGACCGTGAGGTAGTCCTCCCCACGGCTCCAGCCGGTGCCGAAGTACGGGGACATGTCCACGCTTCCGAGTGCACGCTCGGACTGGGGCGCGGTGGGGCCCGGCATGGTGGCGTCCCGTACGCCGTCCCAGGGCTCGTGCGGCTGTGGCGGGGCGAACCGGGCGGCGAGGAGGGGAGGGGCGGCGTACGGGATGTTGAGGAAGGTGGTGATGCCGTCGTCCCCGCGCAGACCGCGGACGGCGCCCTGCGCGGTGGTCACGACGGAGTCGCGATGGTGGTTCATGGTGCTGCCTTCCGCGGGCCTCGGCCCTGCTCGGTATTGGACCCTGCTCGGTGCTCGGAGTCGCCGGATGCTGCGAGTACTGCTCGGTGTTCAGTCCTGCTCGGTGTACGAGGTGAAGGGGGCCCAGCCCTTGACGGCGAAGCCGCTGCCACGGCGCGCCACTTCGGCGGCGCCGTGGCCGCCCAGATGCGCGGGGACGACAAGGGCGTTGTTGTCCGCCGCCCACCCCAGGACCTTGCGACGGGTGGCGCGGGCGCCCGCGGGGTCCTCGCAGAAGCAGCTGTTGGCGTCCGGTTCGAGGATCTGCACCGGGCTGTGCAGCATGTCGCCGACGAACACCGCGCGGTCCGTCCCGGAAGTGAGAGTCAGCACGGAGGAACCGGGAGTGTGACCAGGAGCCGCGTCCAGACGCAGGCCCGCGTCGATCCGGTGGCTCTTCTCCCACAACAACGTCCGGCCGGCCTGGTGCACCGGGGCCACACTGTCCTCGAATACATTCTGATTGCCGCGACCGAGCAGTGGTTTGTGGCCGTTCTCGGGATTCCAGAAATCGAAGTCGTCCTTCGGCATCAGATATGTGGCGTTGGGAAACGTCGGTACCCAGCTCCGCCCGTCCAGACGGGTGTTCCAGCCGACGTGATCGACGTGGAGATGCGTATTGATCACGATGTCCACGTCCTCAGGCTGGACGCCGGCGCGCGCGAGATTGGCCAGAAAGTCCGTCTTCAGGTGGCTCCAGACCGGCGAGTACGGGCGTTCCTTGTGATTGCCGACGCCGGTGTCGACGAGAATGGTCCTGCCCTCGCTGCGCAGCAGCCACGTCTGGATCGCGGACTTCACGGTATTGGATCCGGAGTCCAGGAAATGCGGAGCAAGCCAGTCTGCGTCTTCTTCCCACACTCCCTTCGTACTGTCAGGGAAGAAGGTGTCGGGCGTCATTTCGACAGAACCGTAGTATTCCCGGATTCGGGTGATGGTGATGTTGCCGAGCTCGATCTGTGTCGTTGCCATCTGTTCCATCTCGATCTGTTGCATGGGGATTTCTCAAGAATCCGAAGACCTCTCCCGGAAAGATACGAGCGGCCACGAGCGCGCGGTATCCGTCATGTGACTGCACCGGCCCGTGAGCGGACCGGATGCCGGACCTGGCCCGCTTGTAGCCTGGGGGGTCGGCAAGGCGCAGAGCTCCCGCTCGACGAGCCACAATTCTCTGGAGACTCCGTGGAAGGTCACACAGGCAGCGGAATCGGCGCGGTCACGGGAGCGGAGCCGAAACAGCTGCCCGTGCCGGACGGCGAAGGGCCGATCGTCGGCCGGGCCACCGAGCTCGCACACCTCCTTCGGACCCTGGACACGGCATCACCCGACCGGTCTCTGCTGCTGCTCGGTGACATGGGCACAGGGAAGAGCGCGCTGCTGGACGTGGTGGTGGGGCGGGCCGAAGCGAGCGGCGCCCGCGTACTGCGAGCAGTCGGCAGCGAGTCGGAGTCGAGCCTGGCGTTCGCCGCCCTGCACCAGCTGCTGCGGCCGGTACGGGCCGAGACGGAAGGGCTGCCGGAGAGGCAACGGGCCGCTCTGCACAGCGCCTTCGGCACGGGGCCTGCCGCAGCGGAGGAAGCGGACCTCATGCTGATCGGTGTCGCTGTGCTGGGCCTGCTCTCGGCAGTGGCGGACCGACGGGCCGTGGTCGTGGTGCTGGACGACGCGCAGTGGTTCGATCGCTCCTCCCTGGACGCGTTGTCCTTCGTGGCCCGACGGCTGGCGGACGATCCGGTCACGATGCTGATCGCAGCCCGAGCCGGCGATCACCTGCCGGGGTTCGACCAACAGGTGCCGACGCTCACTCTGGGACCGCTTGACGAACCCGCGGCATCCCGGCTGCTCGACCTCCAGCCGCGGCGCCCGACCGCGCGGATGAGAACTCGAATCCTCGAAGAGGCCGACGGCAACCCGCTGGCGCTGACCGAACTGACCAGGGCGGTCACCGCACACGAAGCAGCCACGGGATCGCCTGGATCCCCTTCCACGGGTCCTCTGCCCCTCACGGATCGCTTGGAGCGGATTTTCGCGACCCGCCTGAACCGGCTGCCGGTCTCGACCACGCGGCCCCTGCTGCTCCTGGCCGCCATGGACACCGTCGATTCCACGCTCTCCGCCCCGGCCGTGCTGCCCAGCCCCCAGGACGGCGTATGGGCACCCGCGGAAGAGGCCGGGCTGGTGGTCCGGCGTACCGGCCAGGGACTCCGCTTCAGCCACCCGCTGGTCCGGTCCGCCGTGTACCACTCCGCGCCCGTCGCCGCCCGGTGCGAGGCCCACCTCGCCCTCGCCGAGCTCCTGCGTGACGAGCCTGACCGGCGCGCCTGGCACCGCGCCGCCGCGGCCGTACGTCCGGACGGTGACGTAGCGGCGGAACTCGACCGGACCGCCGGCCGGGCCCGCCGCCGCGGTGGCCACGCGGCAGCGGCCAAGGCCCTGCAGCGTGCCGCGGAGCTCGCACCGCTGCGCGAGGACAGTGCCCGGCTGTTGGTCGAAGCCGCCGCCGAGGCGGTACTCACCGGTGACCTCTCCTGGGCCGAGGAACTGGCCGCCGCGGTACGCGCGCGTACCGAGGACGCCTCGCTCCTCACCGAGGTCGCCGCACAGGTCGGACGGCTGGCCGCATTGACCGTGCGCCACTCCGTGGTCTTCTCCCGACTGGCCGACGCGGCCGAGGAGCTGGGGTCCGCGCAGCCTGCCACCGCGCTGGACTTCCTGGCCGGCGCCGCTGTCGTCCGCTTCTACTCCGGAGACGAGATCCAGCGCCGCCGCATCGAGGCAGTCCTGGAGCACCTCCCGGAGGGAGCGTCACAGCCATGGCCACGCGCCTGGGTACGTGCCGTGTCCGACCCCTTCGGACACAGAGCCGAGCTGCTCACCCTGCTCCCGCGGGCCGCCTCCGAGGCGCGACGCCACCCCGGCCGGCTCATGGCATACGCGATCACGGCCTGGCTGCTGGACGAGACCCCGGGCGCCGTCCGCGCCTTCGACGAAGCCTTCGACCGTTGGGGGATGCGGGGGCCGCTACCGGACGGGCTCAGCGGCGCGGCCGCCTGGAGCTATGTGGAACAAGGCCGGTGGGGGCGCGCCAGGGAAGCCTGCATCCGCAGCGGCGCGCTCGGTTCCAGGGCCGGCCTCGACCACGTCGTGGCATGTGCGGCCGCCGTGGACGCCACCGTGCTCGCCTACCAGGGGGACGTCTCCTCGGCCCGCGCACGCGCCGAGGAGGCACTCTCACTGATCGACCCGCTGGAGAGCCGTTCGGTATCGGTCTACGCCCGTCGTGCGCTCGGCGCCGCGGCCCTCGCGGAAGGCGCACACGAGGTGGCGTACCGCCAACTCCGCGCAGTCTTCACACCGGACGGCGCACCCGTGCACTACCACGCCTCGTACCCGGCCCTCGCGGATCTGGCCGCCGCCGCCGTGCGTGGCGGCCACCGTGACGAGGCCGCCACGATCGTGGAGCGGTCCGCGCACTCGCTCGGCGGCAACGCCTCGCCCCGGCTGCGCGCGCTGATCGAGCGGGCCCGGGGTCTGTTGGCCGACCCCGAGGACGCCGAGCCGCACTTCCGCGCGGCCCTGGCCGATCCGGCACTGGACCACTGGCCCTTCGAACGGGCGCAGGCCCGGCTGGACCTCGCGGAGTGGCTGCGTCGCCGTCGTCGTGTCGCGGAGGCCAGAGCACCACTCACCGAGGCACTGGAGGCCTTCCGTCGTCTGGGCGCCCGCCCGTGGATCGAACGAGCCAGGACCGAAGCGCGCGCCGCCGGCCTCGACATCACGGACTCCATCCCCGACGCACTCGCCGAACTCTCCCCGCAACAACAGCAGATCATCCGGTTCGCCGCCCGCGGACTGACCAACCGCGAGATCGGCGAGAGGCTCTTCCTCTCCCCACGCACGGTCGGCTCGCACCTCTACCGCAGTTTCCCCAAGCTGGGCATCACCGCCCGCGCCCAGCTACGCGACCTCGTCGAGGGCAGTTGTGAGGGCGAGGCCCCTGTCGCGAGGGGCGGCTGACGGCGCGTATCCCGGGCACACCCCGCCAGGGGAGGGCGTCCTGACGGTCAGTTGATGATGGGGGAGGCGATGACGACCGCGATGTCCGCGGGATCGACGGCGGTTCGGTAGATGTGGGGGGCGTCCCCGGCGAAGGCCAGCAGATCACCCGCGCTCAGATGCTGGGGGGCGTCGGCGGGGCCTGCGGTGACCTGGCCGGAGGCGACGAGAAGGTGCTCAACGGTGCCTGTCGCGTGCGGGACGCCGTTCAGTTCGGTGTCACGGGGGATGCGCAGCCGCCAGATCTCCAGACTGTTGCCGCTGCTGATCCTCCGCAGCAGCTCCCGTCCGACCTCTCCCTCCACCGCGGTGGTGCCCGGTACGAGTACCGGGCCGGGTTCGGTGTCCCGGGTCAGCAGGTCGGTCAGTGGGATCCGCAGCGCGACCGCGAGCGCGTCGAGCGTCTCGATCGTGGGGTTGCCCTTTCCGGCCTCCAGCTGCGACAGCGTCGCCTTGCTCAGACCCGCGCGCCGGGCCAGCTCCGAACCGCTCATGCCCCGCTGTTCGCGGCGTCGCCTGATCTGCACGCCCACGGCGGCCGCGGTGCTGCTGGCGGGCCGCCGGTCGCCCGGTGTGCCTGCCATCATCACAGGGGCCTGTGCGAGGCGGTGTACGAGACGCGGATACGGCCCTTCTTGACCTTCAGCGTCGGCAGCGTCACCTCCGCGAGGTCGGCGAGGCTGCGCACATGGGTCCCACCGCAGGGTGCCGCGTGCAGGGTGCCCAGATGCACGGTCCGCTGACCTTGCTCGTCCTGCTCGGCGGTGACAGGAAGGTCTTCGGCAATGGCCGCGGCGACCGTTTCGCGCAGGGCGGTGGTCAGTTCCTCCCGGCCCTGCGGGTCGGCCTGCCGGGCGTCCGCCCGGTCCGCGGTGAACTCGATC
This sequence comes from Streptomyces sp. NBC_01012, assembly GCF_045162755.1. Taxonomy (NCBI): domain Bacteria; kingdom Bacillati; phylum Actinomycetota; class Actinomycetes; order Kitasatosporales; family Streptomycetaceae; genus Streptomyces; species Streptomyces sp. NBC_01012. The sequence goes on from NZ_CP108688.1 coordinate 7,664,638, forward strand.
CGCGCCTGACCCGGGAAGTGGATGCTCCCCACACAGGTCCACCCCTGGGCCCGGCCCGCCGCCTCGATCAGGTGCCCGGCCGTGTGCAGTGCCGCATGGGCGGTACGCGCCGCCAGGTCGATCCGGGCCTTCACCGGCTGCCCCTCGGTGAAGACCGGCAGCGAGGTTCCCTCCGGTGCCCGAGCCACGATCAGTCCGGACTCGTGATCCCGCACCGGAACGACCTCGCTCCCGTCCAGCCAGCCCCGGTCCGCGGGCTGACCACCACCCTGAGGGTGGAACAAACAGTCCTCGACCGCTACCCACGGCGCGCCGTCCCTGCTGCCCACGGCGAGCACCTGCGTGTCGACGTGTTCCTGGTAGGTGTCCCTGAGATACGCGCTGACCTGCATTCCAGGCTCCATTTCACAAGACGTTTCGTTCATCATAACGAACGCCCTGTGTGGCCGGTCCCGACATGGTCAAAGGCACCGGGATGAAGCATTTCCCAGATCTTCCGTCACGGGCAGGCACTCCGCGAGCAGGTCGACGACATCGCGCCAGGCTCGCCGCGCGTGCTGCGGGTGGTAGCCGACGCCGGGCGGCGTGGGGTGGTCGACCGGCGGGTGGTGGAAGGCGTGCAGGGCGCCGCCGTAGACCGTGAGGCGCCAGTCGACGCCCGCGGCCTGCATCTCGGCGGTGAACGCGTTCCGTCGCGCGGGCGGCATGATCGGGTCTTCCGACCCGACCCCGGCCCACACCGGGCAGCGAATGCGCGCCGACTCGCCCGGTCGGCCCGTGGTTGTCGCGTTGACGGTCCCGATCGCGCGCAGGCTCACGCCGGCGCGCCCGAGTTCAAGCCCGACGGCGCCCCCGGTGCCGTAGCCGACGGCGGCGATCCGGTCGGGATCGGTCCGCGGTTCGACGCGCAGTACGTCGAGCGCCGCATGGCCGATGCCCCGCATCCGGTCGGGATCAGCGAGCAGCGGCAGGCAGCGGGCCAGCATCTCCTCGGGGTCGCCCAGATAGCGCCCGCCGTGAAGGTCGAAGGCCAGCGCGACATAGCCCAGTTCGGCGAGGGCATCGGCCCGGCGGCGCTCGACATCGCTGAGCCCCATGCCCTCCGGTCCGACCAGCACCGCGGGCCTGCGGCCGACACCGGCCGGGAGCGCGAGGTGCCCGGTCATCGTCAGACCATCGGCCGGATACTCGACCGTACGCGTCGAAATCGTCGTCATGGGGCTGGACTGTAGTGACGGTCGAGCCCGGTCCGGCTGGTGTTCTGCCACCGGCAGAGCAGCAGCGCGGGTATCCCTCCGAATTGTGGCGAGGGCTCACGAGAACCGTCACGCCCCTCGTTCCCGCGGCAACGTCGTCGCATGACCTGCCGAGGGAACGGCGCCGGCGGCCGACCCCCGCAGCAGGATTCCGGGGCAGCATGCCTGCCCGCAGCCCCCGGGAGCCCGAGCCGCGTTCTACCGGGCGGTGTCGTCGGGGTACGCGGCGGTCGCCTGGATCTCGACGAGGAGCTCCGGACCGGCGAGACCGCTGACCCCGATGATGGTCCAGGCAGGGTAGGGCGCCTCGATGAGGCGCTGCTTGGCCGCGAGGAAGCCGGACATGTTCTCGCGGATGTCGACGTGGTAGCTGGTCACGTCCACCAGGTCACTGAGATCGAGGTTCTCCAACCTGAGGATCTCCTCGAGACGCCGGACGGCGAGCTCGGTCTGCTCCTCGGCGGTCTCACCGGGGACGCCGTCGGGCCGGCGGCCGATCTGGCCCGAGATGAACAGGTGCCCGTGCGAACGGATCGCGGGGGCGTGGCCGAAACGCCCGAAAGCGCTGGTGGTCCCTCCGAAGACCGGGGAATTGTCGGGGACCTCTACGGGGTGGCTGGGCATGGCGGTGTGTCCTTTTCTCTGGTTCTGTGCTGACTTCGCCGACCGCGTGACCGACTGGAGGCGGGCCGGGCAGGGGTCGATCAGTTGCCCCATCGGGAGGAGCCGCAGGCGTGCTCCATCCGGGTCCGGCCGAAGGCCTCGCGTTCGCGCAGGAATTCACCGGGCAGCGCGTAACGCGGACCGTTCTTGGGGTTCTTGGCGGCTTGCGCGACGATCGCGTCGGTGAGTGAGCGGATCATCTCCAACCGTGGGTAGGCGGCGTGGACGATGTCGGCCTGCTCGTCGCCCAGGGCGTCGGCGTAGGTGTTGCCCATAGGGCCGCCGAAATCGAGCGCGACGCCTTCGCGTACGAGCACACACAGCGTGCCGCGGCGCTCAGCGATGCCCGAGGAGGTGTGCAGGGCGATGGCCTGCCAGACCTCGTCGGCGTCCGATTGCGACCGTCCGTGTTCGACGAGGAACGCGGCGGCCCGGTCGGCGCCCTCGACCTCGAACCGCTGGGTGTGCGGGCCGTCCGACGCCACGCCGAGGTCGTGCATCGTGCACGCGGCGAACAGCAGGTCGTCTTCGTAGTCCTGGCCGACGGCCAGTCCGAGATGTGCGGCCACGAGCCGGGCGAACAGGTAGGTGCGAATGCTGTGGTTGAACACCGAGGGCGATTCCACCGGTTTGATTAGCTGTAGGACAGCACCCGTGAGCGGTGTGCCGGGCAGCGCGACCAGGTCGGTGGCCGCATCGGCGGCCCCCTGGTCATGGGTTCTGCTGGTCTTGATGGGTGATCCGGTCATGTCCACCAGGCTGGCACCCGCGCCCCTGACCAGGTGAGTGGCAACCTTGACCGCTATCGATAGAATCTTGCCATGACAACACACCGAGTCGCGATCCTGGCGTTGGACGGGGTCACGCCACTCGACCTGGCGATCCCGGCGCAGATCTTCAGCACCCGCCCCGAGACCCCCTACGAGGTGACCGTCTGCGGGCCCGGCTCCAAGGTGACGACCACCGCAGGTTTCTCCCTCGTGACCGAGGGGGGCCTGGACCACCTGCGCGCAGCCGACACGGTGATCGTGCCGGGATATGAGCCGGGTGGTGAGCCGCTGGTTCGGCCGTCGGACGAGGTCCTCGACGTGCTGGTGCAGGCGCGCGAGCGGGGTCGGCGAGTGGTGTCGATCTGCACGGGCGCCTTCGCGCTGGCAGCGGCGGGCATTCTGGACGGACTGCATGCAACGACCCACTGGCAGCACATCGACGAGCTCGAACAGGACTTCCCGGCCGTCACGGTCGACCGCGACGTGCTCTACGTCGACGAGGGGGACGTGCTCACATCGGCCGGAGTGTGCTGCGGAATCGATCTGTGTCTGCACCTCGTACGGCGCGACCTGGGGGCGCTCGTGGCCAACCGGATCGCCCGAGGTCTGGTGGCCGCGCCGCACCGCGACGGCGGGCAGGCCCAGTACATCCCGGCTCCGGTCACCGTGGCCGGGGACACGTCGCTCTCCGAGACCCGGGGCTGGGCGCTGTGCCACCTCGACGAACCGCTCACGCTTCGGGACCTCGCCCGGCACGGAGGCGTCTCACCACGCACCTTCATGCGCCGATTCGGCGCGGAGACTGGTACCACGCCCCTCCAGTGGCTGCTGGGCGCCCGCCTCGGCAAGGCACGCGAACTGCTGGAGACGACGACCTACTCGGTGGACCAGGTGGCCCGGGACTGCGGCCTCGGCACAGCGGCGAACCTGCGTCTGCACTTTCGACGCACCCTCAACACCACCCCCACCGCCTACCGGCGCACCTTCACGCGCTGACACGGCTCGCTCGCCGGTTCCAGCAACGTCGGTCCGGCTCGCGGCGGTCAGGCGGCTCCCGTTGCGCCTTCCTCGCGTTCCACACCGATGACCTTGCGGTACACGCGGGCGCCGTCGCCGTGCTCGTCCATCGCGTCGTGCCAGGTCGCCCGGTTGTCCCAGGGTACGAAGTCACCGGGGTTCCAGCCGCGCTGGATGGTGCAGTTCGGCGAGGACGCGTGTCGTAGCAGACGGGCGCGCGAGCATCGGGAGGTCCTGAGCTGTCGAATCGCGGGGGAGTCGGGGCTGGTCACCCGACCACGGTGGTCGCCCGCGTCGAAGTGGGCCGGGGGGCAAGATCGCTCCGGGCGCCGCCACGGCAGGTTCGGGCGTCCGGTCGGCCGTTGCGGCGCGGGTCGGGTGTCAGTTCTCCGGCTTCGGGTGAGGCCGGCGGGTCGGGGTGTATCGGGCGAGCATGGTCTGGACGGCCTGTTCGACGGCGTCCTGGATGTCGGAAGCTGCGGGGTTCCAGTCGGTCAGCAGCATGCGGGGCCACAGGACGTAGTTGGCGATCATGCCGAGGAACTGGTTCGCGGCGCCCGCGGCGTCCGGAACATCAGCGTTGCCCGCCTCGTGCTCGGATTCCAAGTAGTGCTGAACGGAGTTGAAGTAAGGCAGCTTGCCGAGCTGGAACTGCATCCGTCCCAGTTCGGGAAAGCGGGGCAGTTCGGCGATGACGATCCGGAACAGGGCTGTCATGCCGGGCCGGCCGATCAGGTCGGCATAGCGGTGGCCGATGGTTGTCAGCCCGGAGCGCAGATCTCCCGTCCGTGGCCGCGCGGCGGCGTCGCCGGCGTCACGCTGCCATGACTCGGTGACGATGGCCTCGAAAAGGGCCGCCTTGGTGGGGAACCGCTTGAACAGGGTGGACTTCGAGACGCCGGCGGCTTCGGCGATGCGGGCCAGCGAGGTGCCGTCGTAGCCGCGTTCCAGGAACAGTTCTGTGGCCGCGGCAGTGATCGCCTCGCGCTTCTGCTGAGCGAGCCTGCGGTGGTGCTCGGAGAGTTCTGCTGCCATGCGAACAGTATGCCGCAGATCCGAGGCGAGTCACTTGACTCGCCATGATGGACCTGCTTACCGTGCAGAGGTAAGGCGAGTCGGGTGACTCGCATCCAATCTTTGGCGCCCGGACGAATTCCTGTGGTCGCGGCGCGGTGGAGGATCAGCTCATGACGATCGACAAGATCGCTTTGGTGACCGGTGCCAATCGCGGCCTCGGACGCAGTGCGGCCATCGCTCTGGCCACACGCGGGGTGCGGGTCCTGGTCACCCACCGTGGTGACGAGGCCGGGGCTGAGGAGACGCTGGAACAGGTGAAGGCGGTGGGTGGGACTGCCGCTGTTCTCCGGCTCGACATCGGCGACGTCTCCTCCTTCGCGTCCTTCACCTCCGAACTGGGCGAGTGGCTGGAGCGCTGGGGTGCTTCGCGGCTCGACATCCTGGTCAACAACGCGGGAGTGGGGATATTCGGACCGCTGGAGGACGTCACGATCGACGACTTCGACACGGTGATGGGCACCAACGTCCGGGGTACGTTCTTCCTCATCCAGTCGCTTGTGCCGCTGCTGGCCCAGGGCGGCCGCGTCATCAACGTCTCGACGTCACTGACGCGCCACACCAGCCCCGCCACCTCGGTCTACTCCGCCTCGAAGGCCGCCGTAGAAGCCTTGAGCCGTACCCTCGCCGCAGAACTCGGCCCGCGCGGAATCCGGGTCAACTCCATCGCCCCGGGACCGACCGCCACCGACTTCAACGGTGGAGCGATGCGGGACGACGCCGAGATGCGCCAGGTTCTGGCCGGACAGACCGCGCTCGGCCGTGTCGGCGAACCTGAGGAGATCGGCGATGCCATCGCCACGCTGGCCTCCGACGGACTGCGCTGGGTCACCGCTCAGCGCATCGAGGTCTCCGGCGGCGCCCTCCTCTGAGTGACCGGGCGACGGCCTGCGGAGACGCGGGCAGCGACGGCCCCGGCTCACTCCCGGCCGGGATCGTCCTCGTCCTTGTTCAGCTCGGGCGACGCGAACGAAGCTGCCTGCTTGCCATCATGGTCAGCCCTGCACCACGTTCGCCGCGGTCACGTTCTCGATCACGCGGCCGAGTTTGGCCTTGGCCCGGGTGAGGTCCTGGATGCGTGCGGCGATGCGGTCGTGTTCGACGGTGAGCTGGTCGAGCATGGCGGGGGTCGCGACTCCGGTGCTCACGCACGGCAGGAGTTCGACGACGGTGCGACTGGAGAGTCCGGCCGCGAAGAGGTCCTGGATGAGCTGGACCCGCTCCAGGGCCTCGTCGGGATAGTCGCGCTGGCCACCAGGCGTCCGTGCTGATTCCAGGAGCCGCTGTTCCTCGTAGTAGCGCAGGGCCCGCACGCTGACCCCCGACCGCCTGGCGAGCTGTCCGATGCGCATGACGCAGGTCGCTCCCTTCCCGCTCGTACCTCACATTGATGTCAGGTTTACGGTAGCAATGCCGGTGGACGCGGACAGCCCTGGGGGTCGATCGAACCGTTTTCGAAAAGCACCGAGATCGATTATGACCAGGTGGCAGACCCGGGGGCGTTCACGCGGTTCACGTGCGCACGGCAGTGGCGACTTGCACCTCACGTCAACGTCAGGTTCTAGAGTGACGGGTACCGGATGAACACGTCATTCCGACCCGTCGAAGTAAGGCAGACCACTATGCGCGCAGCCCGGTTCCACGAATACGGCGGAGCGGAGAGCCTGGTGATCGAGCAGGCCCCCGACCCCCACCCAGGCCCCGGTGAGATCCGTGTCCGCGTCGCGGCGGCCAGCGTCAACCCCATCGACTGGAAGCTGCGCGCCGGCGCCCTGCGCCAGCTGATTCCCGTGGAGCTGCCCGCCATTCCAGGGCGTGACGGTGCCGGTGTGGTCGACGAGATCGGTGACGGGGTGCAGGGGGTGAGCATCGGCGACCGGGTCTTCGGGCTGGGCGGCGTCACCGGGGCGACCGCCGAGCTGTTCATCCTCTCGGCCTGGGCACACACCCCCGCCGCGTGGAACGACGAGCAGGCCGCTGGTGCCGGCCTCGCGTCGGTGACCGCGATGCGTGGGCTCAAGGCGCTCGGCCCCCTCGATGGGCGCACTCTCCTCGTCGAGGGCGCCGCCGGAGGCGTGGGCAGCGCGGCGGTCGAGATCGCGGTGGCGCAAGGTGCAACAGCGATCGGGACGGCCAGCGAACGCAACCACGAGTTCCTCACCGCTCTCGGCGCCGTTCCCACCACCTACGGCGCCGGTCTCGCGCAGCGTCTGTCCGCTCTCGCCCCGCGCGGAGTCGACCTCGCGCTCGACACCGCGGCCTCCGGATCGCTGGACGACCTCGTCGAGATCACAGGCGACCCGAAGCGCGTCGCGACGGTCGCCGACCATGGGGGCGGGCAGCGACTGGGCACGCATGTGGTCAACGCCGAGAACGATGCCACTCTTCTGTCCGCGGCGGCGGAACTGGGCGGGCAGGGCCGCTACACACCCCGTATCGAACAGGCCTACCCCCTGGAGCGGATCGCCGACGCCCACGCGCACGCCGAGCGTGGGCGGACCCGAGGGAAGATCGTGATCTGTATCTGAACAGGCCGATCTCCGTCTTCGGCGTTCACCCGGCTGGGGCCGATGATCCGGTACGGCGGGACTTCACCGCAGCCGGGCCGAACCGTGTCGTGCGCAGAGCCCGGGATCACAGCGGCAGCTGCGATCCCGGGCTCTCGGGTGTCCGCCTCAGCGCGGCCCGCCTCAGGTGGCCACTACCGGCGGCCCGCCTCGGGTGTCGTCGCGCCGACGAGGATCACGGTGTTGCCGAAGACTTCCTCGCCCCGCCCCATCTCGGCGTGGGCCCGGGGGATTTCGTCGAGGCGCAGGACACGGCCGACCACCGGGTCTATCTTCCCGTCGCGGACCAGCTGGTTGTAGGCGATGGCCTGCTCGTCGTTCGTGCCGTGAGAGCCCTGAAGGCGCTTCTGACGAGTCCAGTGGTACCGCAGGTCGACCATGGCGTCGAAACCGGTCGTCCCCGCGCAGATGACCACCATGCCGCCAGGACGGCAGACGAAGATGCTGGTCGGGATGGTGCTGGCACCGGGGTGTTCGAACACGACGGCAGGGTCCTCGCGAGCGCCGGCGATGTCCCAGATCTTCTTGCCGAACGCGCGGGCGCCCGCGGTCCAAGCCTTCTGTCCGGCCTTGTCGTCGACCAGGGGCGGGATGCCCCAGTGGTCGAATTTCCGGCGGTTGATGTAGCCGATGGCGCCGTACTTCATGGCGTACTCGCCGCGCGCGTCGTCGGAGACGACGGCGACGGCGCGCCCGCCGGCGGCCTTGACCAGCTGGGTGGCTTGCGTACCGAGCCCGCCCGAGCCGCCCCAGACGAGGACCAGGTCACCGTCCTCGATCGTGTTGCCGTTCCAGCCCAGGAGCATCCGGTACGCCGTGGTACCCACCAGCGTGGGGGCAGCGGCCTCCGCCCAGCTGAGATGGGCGGCCTTGGGCAGTACCTGATGAGCCTGGACGCGGGCGAACTGCCCGAAGGCCCCGTAATTCGTGTCGTAGCCCCAGATCTTCGCACTCGGCGCGATCATCGGGTCCCGGCCCGCGGTCACCCACGGATCGTCCGCGTCCCACACACCGGGGTGCACGATCACCTCGTCGCCCACGGACACGTCGGTGACCGCATCCCCTACCGCGTAGACGATGCCGGACGCGTCGGAGCCGCCGATATGGAAGTCCTCGGTCTCGCCTCGCCTCTGCCGGGCGCCGACCTGGTCGACCGGGTAACCGCGGGCGGCCCAGACGTTGTTGTAGTTCACGCCCGCGGCCATGACGGCGATGAGGACCTCATGGGTGCCGATGGCCGGGGTGGGCACCACTTCGTGCTGGAAGGCGGTGAGCGGGTCGCCGTAACGGTCGGGGCGCACGACCTGGGCGTGCATCCGGGCCGGCACCTGACCCAGCGGTGGGAGGGTGCCGACATCGTGAGTCCCGGTGGTACCGGCGACGGACCGCCGTTCGTTGCTCATGGATGGTCTCCTCGGATCTGGAGGGATATGAGGGATATGGGGAGTTGAGGACTGGGAGGACGACGAGGGGCAGCCGGCTGCGTCACAGCTCGGAGGGCAGGCCGTGCGGGATCGGGTGTCAGGCTGACGGGGCGGGGGAGCGGAGGTAGCCGATGAGGGCGGCTGTTCCGGCGAGGGGGCCCAGCGCGAGGACCAGGAGCGCGGGGGTCCATGAGGCCGCGTCGGCCAGCACGGGCACGAGGTAGATCGTCACTGCGGTGGTCACGTAACCGACCCCGAGCTGCAGGGAGACGGCGCTGCCGACGAAGCGCTGGTCGACGCTCTCGGTGACCATGGCGGAGAACTGGGCGGAGTCCGCGATCACCCAGAATCCCCAGAAGGCGGCCACCACCAGCACGAGCGGCAGCGGCAGGGTGCGCACGAACGCCAGCACGACGACGGCGCTGCCCGAGCAGACAAGGCTGATCAGCGCGGACCGGGCCCGCCCGTACCGGTCGCTGATGCGGCCGCCGACGAGACAGCCCACGGCTCCCACGCCGATGCAGCCGAACGCGGCGAGGGCGGCCAGCCGCGCGCCGTTCGGCCGGTCAGCGAAGCCGTGCAGACCCGCGAGGAAGGTGCCGATCCAGGCCCACATGGCGTACAGCTCCCACATGTGCCCGGCGTAGCCGATGTTGGCGAGTACGACGCGGCGGTTGCGGCTGGCCCGCAGTGCCGCACGCAGGTGGAACGTCGACTTGGGGAAGGGATACGGCCCCGAGTTGCGCAGCAGCAAGGTCGCCAGTCCACCGGCGGCGGTCAGCACCGACGTCGCGATGATCACCACGCGCCAATCGAGCCCGCCGGTGGCCTTGATCAGTTGTGGTATCGCGGAGCCGAGCGTCAGCGCCCCGATCATGACGCCCAACGCGGTGCCGCGTCCGGTGCGGAACCAGGACGAGACCTCTTTGAGCGCCGGCGGGTAGACCGCGGCCAGGCAGGCTCCGGTCAGCGCCCGCAACAGGACGGCGACCGTGAAGCCCGGAGCCCACAGCAGCACCAGATTCATCGTCGCGGCGGTCAAAGCGCCCAGGCACATCAGGCGCCGGCCCGGAAGGGCGTCGGCGAGCCCGCTCGCGGCCAGGGCGAGGGCCCCGACCACGAAGCCCAGCTGAACCGCGATCGTCAGCAATGAGCTCTGCCCGCCGCTCAGGTTCCACAGGTCCTGCAGTTGGGGGACGACGAAGGACGCGGAGAACCAGACGCTCATCGACAGGAACGTGGCCAGGGCGATCAGGGTGAGCGCGGTGGCCGGCCTGGTCGTCCCGGTGGAGTGGAGCGGCGTGCTCGTGGTCGGGGAATTCATGTCTCGGGGCTCCCGGTTCAGCTGCGGCGGGCGTTGAGCCGGCGGACGTGGCCCAGTGCGGTGATGGCCCGGTCGACGGTCTCGATCACCGCAACACCAGCACTGGCCGCCTCGGCGCGCAAGGCGCGTACCAGGGTGTCCTGTTCGGCGCTGTAGCTGCTGCGCAGCACCAGTACGACGGGGACCGGACCACGGTCGGCGACGCTGATGTCACGGGCCATGTCGGTGAGCATCGCCGCGGCGTCGCTGCCGTGCTTCATGTCGTAGACGGTGCCCATGTCGGTATAGGCGACGATGCAGTCGACGGCCGGGTCCGCGGCGACGGCCTCGACGAGTCGGCCCATGATGCCGGCGCCGCTGTCGTCGACCATGGACCAGGTGGGGATGTCGATCGGGTTGTGCAGGCTGCTACCGGGCGCGTCGTAGCGGGACAGGGACCGGTCGGTGGACCCGGCGAACGGCGGGATGACCAGGCCGCTCTCATGGGCGGTGTCCGCGCCGACCACGGCGACGCCGCCGCCGGTGCCCAGCAGGCCGAGCCCCGGCCCGGTGAACCCGGGCGCGAACTGGGCGAGCAGCAGGGTGTCCATGAGCTCGTCGAGGCTGCTGACGAGGACCACGCCGGCGTCGGCGGCCGCGTCGCGCAGCAGTTGCGGGTCGCCGGCCAGCGCGCCGGTGTGAGAGGCGGCGGCGGCTCCGCCGACTGCGCTGCGGCCGCCCTTGAAGAGGATGACGGGTGTGCTCATGGTGGCTGCAAGGGCGAAGAAGTCGCGGGCGTCGCTGTCGTCCTCGAGGTAGAACGCGGCCACGGTCGTGTCGGGGTCGGCCTCGCAGAAGGCGAGCAGCTCGGAGGGGGACACGTCGTGGCAGTTGCCCACCGAGCTGACGAAGCTGAAGCGCAGCCCGAGTTCGTTGCCGCGGCGCACCACGTCGCCCGCGTAGGTGCCGGACTGCGAGACGACGGCGATGGTGCCCTTCTCCGTGGAGGAGGCGTCCCGGCCGATCATCGTCAGCCGGGAGTAGGGGGTGTAGTGGCCGATGCAGTTGGGGCCCAGCACCCGCAGCTCGGTGCCGGCCACCGCCTGCGCGAGGTCGGTGGTGCCGGCGGTCAGTACGTGCGCCGTCTTGACCCCTCGGCCGGCGAGGTCGGTGAGGGCCTGGGGGACAGCGGCGGCCGGCAGGGCGACCACCGCGCGGTCGACGCCTTCGGGCAGTTCGGCGATCGAGGATACGGCCGCGTGTCCCAGGATGGTGTCGGCGGAGCGGCTCACCGGGTGGAGCGCTCCGGTGAATCCCTGGTCCACCGCGGTGCGCACAGCGCGGTGGCCCATTTTCTCGGGGTGCGCGGAGGCGCCGACGACCGCCATGGACGTGGGGTAGACAGCGGGCTTCAACTGCCGATACAGCGTCGCGGGGTCGGGCAGCGGCGCCCTGACATCGACGCCGTCGGGCCGAGCCACGGCCCGCGCGTCGACGGCGACGATGGATGTGGGGCCGACGACGACGGGGTTGAGGTCGATCTGGTCGACCGGTTCGGACAGCAGCAGCCCGTGGGCACCGCCGACGCGCACCAGCAGATCGGCGAGCTGTTCGTGTCCGGCGGGGAAGCGGCGGCGCAGGACGCTCCCGATGCGTGTGCGACCGATGAGGCGCAGGGCCCCGTCGCGGTCCAGTGGGGCTTGGGCGAAGGCGACATCGCCGAGGGCCTCGACGTCGACGCCACCGGATCCGACCATGACGACGGGCCCGAAGCCGGGATCGTGCAGGGCGCCGACGACCACTTCGGGCCCGGCGTCGACCATGGGTTCCACGGTGACGCCCCTGGGCGTGAATCCGCGGGCCCGCTGCACGGTGAACAACTGCTTGACGGCGGCTTCGGCGGCGTCGGGGGCGATGTCGAGCAGGACGCCACCGGCCTTGCTCTTGTGAACCACGCCGTCGGCCACCAACTTGATCGCCAGCGGTTTGCCGAGACGCTCGGCGATCTCACCGGCCGCTACGGGGGTGTCGGCGAAGACGACGGGGTTGGCGGGTATCCCGTACCTGATGGCGAGGTCGCGGACGACGTCCTCGCGCAGTCTCCGGTCGGAGGTCGGGGGCAGGCCGGTCATGGTCACGCGAGCACCTTCTCGATCTCGGTGTGCAGGCGCGTGGGACGGTCGGGATAGACGGCCGGGCGCCGCTCCAGGAACGACCGCACGCCCTCGTCGCCGTCGGGCAGGGAGCGGACCACAGCGGCCAGTTGCGACTCGACCGCGCGGCCGGCGTCGCTGCCGTGGTGCAGGGTGTGGGAGAGCCCGGCCTTGACCGCCGTGACCACGGAAGGAGACACGGCGGCGATCTGTCCGGCCAGTTCGAGGGCTCCGTCCAGGGCCTGATCGCCGTCGTGGAGGGCGGTGACGAAACCGTGGCGTTCGGCCTCCTGCGCGGTGAAGGGCGCGGCGGTGGCCAGCCAGCGGTAGGCGATCGAGTAGCCGACAAGGTCGAGGAGCCGGCTGAGCTGCCCGCCGACCGGGACGAGACCGATCGCGGCACCCACGCCGCAGAACCGGGCGCCCGGGGTCGCCACCCGAAGGTCGCAGTTGAGGGCGAGGATGAAGCCGGCCGCATAGGCGGGGCCGTCGATCGCGCCGATGACCGGGGTGAGGATCTCCGAGGGGCGGGAGAAGGCGGCGTTGGCCACCGGGTCACCGGCGGTCGCGGGGTTGTCCAAGACCTCTTGGAGGTCGTGGCCGGAGGAGAAGTAGCCATCGGTGCCGGTGACCACGATCGCACGCACGGTGGGGTCGGCGTCGGCCCGATCGAGCTCGTGGAGCAGCGCCGTGGTCATGACGCCGTTGAAAGCGTTGCGCTTGCTCGGGTTGTCGATGGTCAGGATGCGGGTCGCGCCCTTGTCGGACACGTGGATGCCGGATGCCATGAGCAGGCTCCTGTCTGGCGTGGGTGGGTTGGTTCAGCCGGTGCTCCGGCCGGCGGGCTCGCCGACCGGGGCCATCTGTTCGGTGGGGGCCGGCTGCTCGGGGGCGCGGAACATCCGCGCGAGCAGGCTTCCGGCCGTGACGATCACGCTGTTGAGGACGAGTGCGGAGATGGCGATGTAGAGGGGACTGGACAGGAAGAACGGAGTGGCGGTCGACCCGCCGAAGGGGCCGCCGGTGGGGGACTCGACGCCATAGGCCGCCCATGTGCCGTAGGCGACACCGACCAGCAGGCCGGTCATCAAGGCGTACGTGCTGGCGAACCGCTTGGTGAACAGGCCGAGCAGCACGGTGGGCAGGGTCTGCAGGATCCAGATCCCGCCCAGCAGCTGGAAGTTGACCGCTGCGTTCGCGTCGAGGGTGAGGACGAAGGCCAGCGCGCCGGCCTTCACCAGTACCGACACGACTTTGGAGACGAGCGTCTCGCTCCTGGCCGTGACCGGACGGCGGCTGTAGGTCCGGTATATGTTGCGGCTCACGAGGTTCCCGGCGGCAATCGCCATGATCGCGGCCGGGACCAGGGCACTCATCGCGATCGCAGCGAAGGCGACACCGGTCAGCCAGGACGGGAACATCTCGGACAGCAACTGCGGCACCGCGTACTGGGGATTGCCGTCGCGCGGGGTGATGCCGGCGGCGAGCGCCATGATGCCCAGCAGCGCCACGAGGCCCAGCAGCACGGTGTAGAGCGGGAGCAGGGACATGTTGCGGCGTACCGTCCTGGCGCCGCGTGAGGCGAAGACGCCGGTGATGGCGTGCGGGTAGAGGAAGAACGCCATGCCCGATCCCAGCGCGAGTGTCATGTAGACGGTCGGGTCCACGGCGACGGCGGGATCGCCGGTCTTCGGGGTGGTGGGTTTGTCGGCCAGGGCCTTGGACGCCGCGTCGAAGATGCTGTCGAAGCCGCCGAGCCTGATCGGAATATAGATCACGGCGGCGATGACGACGATGTAGACCAGGGCGTCCTTGACGAAGGCGATCAGGGCGGGGGCGCGGAGCCCCGACGAGTAGGTGTAGGCGGCCAGGACGCCGAAGGCGAGCAGCAGCGGAAGGTCCCGCATGAACCAGTTCCCGGCTGCCGAGCCTCCGATGCCCATCGCGCCCAGGACGACTTCCAGGCCGACCAGCTGCAGAGCCAGATACGGCATCGTGGCGAGCAGCCCGGTGATGGTGATGGCGAGGCTGAGAGGCTTGGACCGGAAGCGGTCGCTGACGAAGTCGGTGAGGGTGACATAGCCGTTCTTGTGCGCCAGCGACACGAGCTTCGGCAGGAACAGGAACCCGAGCGCGTACAGCACCACGGCGTTCGGGATCGCGTAGAAGCCGAAGGCGCCCATGCTGAACAGCGCGGCCGGGATGGCGATGAGGGTGTACGCGCTGTAGAGATCCCCGCCCAGCAGCACCCAGGTGATCAGCGGACCGAAGGTACGCCCGCCCAGCGCCCACTCGTCGAGCCGGTCGCCGTCGGCGGCCCGGCGCCATCGGCTGGCCACGAAGCCCATGACCGTGACGAGCAGCAGCAGGGCCAGAAAGACGGAGAAGGTGACCGCGTCGAAGTTCATGCCGCTGCCTCCGCCTCGTCCGTGTCGCCTGAGTAGAGGAGCCGGTAGGCGGTGCTCGTGGCGATCGCCGTGCAGATCGCCATGGACATCTGGAACCAGTAGAAGAACGGAATGCCGATGAGGGCCGGGCCACTCCGCTGGTACAGGGGAACAGCGAGAGAGAGGACCACGGGTATGAGGATCAGCAGTCCGCTCACTGCGAGTCGCAGCGGGCGAGCGGCTCGCACGGGAGGAGACTCCCGGTTTTCGCCCATCATGGACTCTCCTTCTGAGTCGGGAGGGATGCGAGGGGCGCGAGCGAGCAGGAAGGCATGGTGGCTGGTCACGCCAGGTGGGGTCCTGCACGCCGCGCTGTCACCGGCCTCATGCGGCCGGATGGTGAACAGGACGTGGGCGGCACGCTAGGAGCGCTGCGAGATCCACGACATACGAGAATCCGAGAAGTTCCCCGCCGCGGTGTCGGAGTTCCTACGAACGGCCGGTGGCTAGAGCGGGGGAGCGGTGTCCCACAGGCGCACGCCGAGAGCCAGTAGCAACAGGTCGTCCACGGCCATGGGATCGCGGTGGGTCAGGGTGCGGATGCGTCGCAGCCGGTAGACGACGGTGTTGGGGTTGACCGTGAGCTCGGCGGCCGCCCTGGTCAGGTTGAAGTTGGCGTTGACGTAAGCACGCAGTGTGGCCAGGAGCTCGGCGTTCTTGTGCTCGTCGTAGTCGACGAGCGGCCGGACCGTCTCCTCCAGAAGGGCGTCGATGTGCCGGGTCGAGCGCAGGATCTGGTCGAGCAGCACATCGGCGAAGCGGATGGCCCGCCCCGGTCGGCGGATGGAGAAGCCCAGCTCCGCGGCTTCGTGGGCCTCGGTGTAGGAACGTCGTACGCCGGCAACTCCCTCGGCGATACGGCCGATGCCCACCGTCCAGGCGGGTTCGTAGGCCGCCAGGTCGTGACAGGCGGCTTCGATGCGGGCGCCGTCCTCGCCGTAGTCGAGCACACAGATGCACACGATCTCGTGGTCACGCGGTCCGGTGAGGAAGGACCGGGTCAGCGGCACGAACTGGTCGCGCACGGCCAGTACGGCGGCCTGCACGCCGGCCAGCGGATGGTCGCGGTCGGGTACCCGCACCACGACGACCATCAGCCGGCCGCGCAGGCTGGTCCCCAGCACCGCGGCCTGGCGACGGGCGCGCTCACTGACCGGATCACCGGTCAGCACGGTCTCCAGCACATCCGTACGCAGCGCCTGCCCGTCGACGGAGGCGACGGTGGATTCGTGGATGTAGGCGCGTGACAGGTCGTTGGAGACGCGGTCCAGGTACTCCATCATGGCGTCGGCGGCATCGATGGACAGCTGCTTGCCGATCGCGTCATCGCCCGCGAACTCGGCCATGGTGCGCCAGATCCGTGTCCCCCACAGCCGATAGGTGCGAAGCAGGGACGGCAGACTGACGTGCTGGTGCACGCGGCGCGCCGCCGACCGGCGGATCCACTGGATGTCCTCGTCCGGCACGGCGAAACCGCCCGCGAAGGTGTCGACGAGGTACTCGATGTTCTGTACGGCGGCGTCGGTGACATCCCGGATCAGGACCGACTCCGGGAGCTCCCGGTACTCGGCCATCACCGCGGTGTACTCGTCGACCAAGCTGGTGCACAGCTCGTGGCGGCGTGCCCGTAGCTGCTCCAGAACGGTGGCCAGACGCGCCGCGTAGGCGGCCTCGTCGCGGCCGGCGTGCGACTCGATGGGCATGCTCACCACCCTCACAGATAGACGGACGCTGATCCACCAGGGATTACGGGACAGCCCTGAGGCGCGGGAACCGCGGGAAACGAGCCCCTCGCTCTCGTAGAGAACGAGAGAGACCACAGCGAAACTTCTCGGACTCTCTCATGACTCGGCTCACATGCCGGACCTAGCGTTCCCACTGTCCCGAAGCCCGCGCTCGGCGACGCCACCGTCCCGCCCGACAGCGAGGAGGTGCCGCCCACCCGCCCGAAGCCACCTTCCGGGGCCTGCCCGACACCCATGGAACCGACGTATAGGGGTTCGCCATGTCCGACATGTCCCACGCACCGGATCCGGTCCTCAGGACCGCCGACGACGCCACGTTCATCCAGGCCGAGCGCCAGGGCCCTGTAGCGATCGTCCGCCTGGACCGCCCCGAGGCACTCAACGCCTTGTGCGACCAGCTCACCCGCGAACTGTCGGAGGTCCTCGATGCCATCGAGGCCGACGACTCGGTCGGGGCCGTGGTCCTGACCGGCAGCGAGAAGGCCTTCGCCGCCGGAGCCGACATCAAGGAGATGCGGCCCAAGGGCTTCTCCGACGTCTTTCTGGAGGACTTCATCACCTCCTCGTGGGAGCGCGCATCAACCCTGCGAAAGCCGATCATCGCCGCGGTCAGCGGCTACGCCCTGGGCGGCGGAGCTGAGCTCGCGATGATGTGCGACTTCGTCATCGCCGCCGAAAGCGCGAAGTTCGGCCAGCCGGAGATCGGCATCGGCGTCCTTCCCGGAGCGGGCGGCACACAGCGCCTGGCGCGTTCGGTCGGCAAGGCCAAGGCGATGGACATGGTGCTCACCGGCCGCACCATCGACGCCTGGGAGGCGGAGCGCATCGGCCTCGTCGCCCGCGTCGTACCGACCCACTCGTTGATGCAGGCCGCAGGCGAAGCCGCGACAAAAATCGCGGGCTTCTCCCGCCCGGCTGTCCTGATGGCCAAGGAGAGCGTCAACCGTGCCTTCGAAACCCCCTTGTCCGAGGGTCTGCGCTTCGAACGCCGCATGTTCCACGCGGCCTTCGCCACCGAGGGGCAGAGCGAGGGCATGGCCGCCTTCCTCGACAAGCGCGACGCCGAGTACACCCACCGCTGAGACAGGAGCAGGCCATGAGCAGCGCAACGACCGAAGCCGTCTTCACCTTCGCGCAACCGCGTGACCTACGCGTCGGCGGCGGCGCCCTGGCCCGCATCGGCGAGGTCATGACCGCCATCGGGGCCACCAGGCCGCTCATCGTCACCGACGCGTTCCTGGTGAGCACAGGCCTCGCCGAGCAGACAGCGGCCCTGCTGCGCGAGGCCGGCTGCACGCCGAGCGTGTTCTCCGGGACGATCCCCGACCCGACGACAGACTCCCTGGTCAAGGGCCTGGAGGCGATCCGCGCCGACGACAGCGACGCCCTCGTCGGCCTGGGCGGCGGCAGCCCGATGGACACCGCCAAGGCGCTGGCCCTGCTCAGCGTGCAGGGCGGCAGGATGAGCGACTACAAGGCGCCCCGGCAGAACACCGCCGTGACCCTGCCGGTCGTGGCCGTCCCGACCACCGCGGGCAGCGGCTCGGAAGCCACCCAGTTCACGATCATCACCGACAGCGGCTCCGACGAGAAGATGCTGTGCACCGGCCGCTCGTTCCTTCCCACCGCCGCGATCATCGACTTCGAACTGACGATGTCCATGCCGTCGCGCCTCACCGCCGACACCGGCATCGACGCACTCACCCACGCTGTCGAGGCCTATGTCAGCAAGCGCGCCAACCCGCTCTCCGACGCCCTCGCCCTCACGGCGATCTCCACCATCGCGGACAACCTGCGCCGCGCCGTGGACAACGGCGATGACCGTCCGGCACGGGCGGCCATGATGCGGGCCGCCACCCAGGCGGGCATCGCCTTCTCCAACTCCAGCGTCGCCCTCGTCCACGGCATGAGCCGACCCATCGGCGCCCATTTCCACGTCGCGCACGGCCTGTCCAACGCCATGCTCTTCCCCGCGGTCACCGCCTTCTCCGCGTTCTCCGACACGGCCGCCACCGCCCGATACGCCGACTGCGCCCGCGCCTTCGGCGCCGCCACGGCCGGCGACAGCGACGACACGGCCGCCGGCGCACTCGTCGAGGCGATCCGCCGACTGTGCGGCGACCTCGAGGTGCCCACGCCACACGAGTTCGGCATCGACGAAGCGCACTGGAACCGTCTCATCCCGCTCATGGCCGAACAGGCCCTGGCCTCCGGATCTCCCGCCAACAACCCGCGCGTGCCCTCCGCCGAGGAGATCGCACAGCTTTACACCCAGATCTACCGCTGAGGGAGTCGACCCCATGACCACGACCATCGAACACTGGATCGACGGACAGAGCACCGCGGGCACCTCCACCCGCCGCGGTGACGTCTTCAACCCCGCTACCGGCGCCCTGTCCGGTCAGGTCGCCTACGCCGGCACCGGCGACGTGCACGCCGCGGTCACGGCCGCCGCCCAGGCCTTCCCCGCCTGGTCCAGCACCCCGCCGCACGTCCGCGCCCGTGTCCTGTTCCGCTTCCGGGACCTGGTGGAGAGCAACCGCGACCGGCTCGCCGAGATCATCACCGCCGAACACGGCAAGGTGTTCAACGACGCCCAGGGCGAGGTGACCCGCGGAATGGAAGTCGTCGAATTCGCCTGCGGCATCCCGCAGATGCTCAAGGGTGAGTTCTCCGAGAACGTCGGACGCACCGTCGACGCCGTCACCCTGCGCCAGCCACTCGGTGTGGTGGCCGGCATCTCCCCGTTCAACTTTCCGGCCATGGTGCCCCTGTGGATGTTCCCGGTCGCGCTGGCCTGTGGAAACACCTTCGTCATGAAGCCCTCCGAGAAGGACCCCACCCTCAGCAACGAGCTCGCCCTGCTCCTGGCGGAAGCCGGTCTGCCGGACGGTGTCTTCAACGTCGTCCACGGCGACAAGGCAGCCGTGGAGGCCCTGCTGGAGGACCCGCGCGTCGAGGCTGTCAGCTTCGTCGGCTCCACTCCCATCGCCGAACACATCCACAGGACCGCCACGGCCAACGGCAAGCGCGTACAGGCCCTGGGCGGCGCCAAGAACCACATGGTCGTCATGCCCGACGCCGACCTCGACCAGGCCGTCGCCGCCCTGATGGGAGCCGCCTACGGATCGGCCGGCGAACGCTGCATGGCCATATCGGTCGCCGTCCCCGTCGGTGAGCGGACCGCGCAGCGCCTGCGCGAGCGCGTGGTCAAGGCCCTGGCCGAGCTGAAGGTCGGCTCCGGCATGAGCGACGGCGTCGAGATGGGACCCCTGGTCACCGCAGCCCACCGCGACAAGGTCGCGGGCTACCTCGACATCGGCACACAGGAAGGCGCGGAACTCGTCGTCGACGGCCGCCGGAACGACATCGAGAACGCCGGAGACGGCTTCTTCCTGGGCGGCTCGCTCTTCGACCACGTCACACCCACCATGCGGATCTACCTCGAGGAGATCTTCGGCCCCGTCCTGTCCCTCGTGCGGGCCGACTCCTTCGCCCAGGCCCTCACCCTCGTCAACGAGCACGAGTTCGGCAACGGCACCGCGATCTTCACCCGCGACGGCAACACCGCCCGCACCTATCTCGCCCAGGTCAAGGCCGGGATGGTCGGCATCAACGTGCCCATCCCCGTACCCATGGCCTTCCACTCCTTCGGCGGCTGGAAGCGCTCACTCTTCGGCGACCACCACATTCACGGCCCCGAAGGCGTGCGCTTCTACACCCGCAACAAGACCGCCACCACCCGCTGGCCCAGCGACGCCGCCGTGACCACCGAATTCGCCATGCCCACCCATGGCTGAGCCGGCGCCCCACGCGCCGAACGGAGTGCGCACCGAAATCGACGGCACCCTCGGCCGCATCATCCTCGACCGCCCCAAGGCCCTCAACGCCCTGACCCTGGACATGGTCCGGCACCTGGAAACCACGCTGCTCGCCTGGCAAGGCGAAACGCTCACCGCGGTCACCATCGAGAGCTTCGACAAGCGGGCCTTCTGTGCCGGCGGCGACATCCGTACCGTCCGCCAGAACACCTGCGACGGCCGGCAGCAGCCGAACCTTGACTTCTTCGCCACCGAATACCGCGTCAACGCTCTGCTCGCCGACTATCCGCACCCCGTCGTGTCCCTGATCGACGGGATCTGTCTGGGCGGCGGCATGGGGCTGTCCGTCCACGGCCCCTTCCGCGTCGTCACCGAAGCCGCGGTGCTGGCCATGCCGGAAACCTCCATCGGCTTCTTCCCCGATGTGGGGGCCACCCACTTCCTGCCCCGCCTGCCGGGCGCGATGGGCATGTACCTCGCCCTGACCGGCGCACGTATCAACGCAGCCGACGCCCTCGCCCTCGGATTGGCCACGCACTTCTGCACCTCGGCCCGGCTCGCTGAGATCCCCGACCTGCTGCGCACCCGTGGACACCGCAGCGTCGACCAGGTCCTGAACACCATCTGCTCCCCACCATCCGTCAACGCCGAACTCACCCACCACCGCACCGCCGTCGACGACGTCTTCGCAGCCGACGGGATCCGAACGATCCGGCAGAGGCTGCATGCCGCGAACGATCCCTGGCTGCACGAGCAGGCACACGCCCTGGACGCGGTCTCCTGGCAGAGCCTGATGCTCACCTTCGACCTGATCAGCCGGGGCAAAGAGCGCAACCTGGCCACGTGCCTGACCGCCGAACTGCGCGCCGCCCTGCACACAGCGGCCACTGCCGACTTCGTCGAGGGAGTCCGTGCGGCACTCGTCGACAAGGACCGCTCGCCCCGTTGGGCCGACGCACCCGCATACCAGGGCGTCGACCAGGACGGTGCACCGTCCTGGCACCCCGCACTCGACCTGGTCCCCACCGCGCGAACCGCAACTCCCTGGCAACCGGCCACCCCAACCACCACCTGACGAGACGCCCGGACCGGGCGGCCGACCGGTCCGGGCGTTCCAGCCCCACCCACACCCCGAGGAGAACCACATGGCCCAGGCCACCAACACGCTCAACGGAGTCGACCGCGATGCCCTCAAGGGCACCCTCGACGCAGTCCGACACGACCCGCACCTTGCGAAGGTCTCGTTCACCCTCGGCGCGGACTGGCGGGGAGGCTGCCGCCAGCGCGCCGTCACCGGAACCACACGGCAGGCCGGAGCCACGATCGACAGCCGCACCGCCCGCGACACCCTCGCCCACGAGGTCCGCGTCTCCACCAACCTCGCCTGACGGCACCCGGTTTCGACCGTTGGCTCTTCCTGAACCCCTCCGTGCTGGGCCCAACCCAGGGAGCAACATGAATGACGCAGAGTTCATCCACCTCGACATCCGTGAGTCGATCGCCTGGATCCGGATCGAGCAACCCGAGAAGCTCAACGCACTGTCGGTCGAAGTCATGCGGGAACTCTCCGATGCGCTCGACGTTGTCGATCAGGACGACGAGGTGCGTGTCGTGGTCGTTCAAGGTGACGATCGGGCCTTCAGCGTCGGCTACGACATCGCCCAGGAAGTGGCGATGGGTGTCGCCACCGCCGAGCAGTGGTACGGCGGTCTGGAAGCCAACATCGCTCTGACAATGAAGGTGTGGGGCCTGAACAAGCCCGTCATCGGCGCCGTCTCCGGCTGGTGCCTGGCGGGCGGCTGCGAACTCGCCATGGCCTGCGACCTCATCGTCTGCACCGATGACGCGCAGTTCGGAGAACCCGAGATCCGCTTCGGATCCGGCCCGGTCACCCTTCTCATGCCGTTCCTCATCGGGCAGAAGGCGACCAACGAACTCCTCTACACCGGCGACACGATCGATGCCCACCGGGCCAAGGAACTGGGCCTGGTCAACCACGTCGTCGCGTGGGAAGACCTGGACGGCAACGTCGAACGGCTCGCCCGGAAGATCGCTTTGACACCGCTTCCGATCCTGCGATACACCAAGCGGGCCCTCACACGGGCATACACGGCGATGGGGCTCCAGACGGCCGTGGACGACAACCACGCCATCGCGGCCGTCCTCAACTCGGCCGTCACCCCCGAGCGCGCAGAGTTCACCGAAATCGTCGCGAGCAAGGGACTCAAGGCGGCCCTGGCCTGGCGCGACGCACGGTTCGCGCAGGTCGACGCCCGTTGAACGGCAAGGAGAGCCCTTCCACGAAGACCGGTACCACGTCGACGTGTGCGCGGACATGAGATCCCCTGACCAGACAGATCTCGCGACCGTGAAGAAGGCTCCGCGAAGGTGGGCGATCGTCGGGGTCTCGTACCGGGGGCCCTCAGCACTCGAACGTCCGTCAAAGCGGTATGCAACGACGGTACGCCCGGCGTTGCGGACCCGGCCGTGGGTGTGGGAGACATGCTTCTTGTCGCCGGTGTCGATCGAGGTCGAAACGTCGGTTCGGGCCCGTCCCGAGTGGCGCACGCACGCACCCTCGGGACGGGCCCTCAGCCGACCACGGGCCCAATCAGCCCGCGCAGAGCTTCACGTTCACCGTGGACCGCGATGGCCTTCTTCGTGAGGCCGCCCAGAAGGAAGGCGGCCTTGTCGTGGCCGATGGCGGTGGCGGCTGTGGCGGCGGGGCTCCGCGAATCTTTCTCGGTAAAGGTTCGTGACGGTTCGTGATCTTCGGTCAGGGTGTTACTGGTCAACGCGGTGAAGCCCTGGGTTCCGGAACGTGATCTTCGCAGACCTGTTCCTACCAGGGGCTTCTCGCGTGTCTGATGCCGGATCAAGCCCGTCTGATGGCCTGGCCGGCCAGGGGAAGATCGCGGATCTGTCGGACGGGCGGCACGGCCAATACTCTGAGTCCCGTCCGCACTATCTGGGAGAGTCATGACAAGTAGGTTCACCGAGTTGGTCGTTGAGTGCCACGATCCGGAGAGGCTCGCGGCCTTCTGGTGCGAGGTTCTGGACTTCAAGGTGATCGACCGGAGCGAGGGCAAGGTCGAGATCGGCTCCTGGATACCGACCATCGAGGATGTTCGAGCCCGCCAGATGCCGCCCACCTTGGTGTTCATCCAGGTGCCCGAGGACAAGACTGTGAAAAACCGGCTTCACCTCGACGTCAGCCCGATCGACGGCAGCACCGAGGTAGAGGTGACCAGATTGCTCGGCCTCGGCGCCACCAAGACGGACGTGGGCCAGGGCCCAGACCGAAACTGGGTAGTCATGGCAGACCCCGAGGGCAACGAGTTCGACGTCCTACGCACCCTGGCACCGCAGACCTAGGCACTGTTTCTCGGATCGCGGGCCTCAGGCGGGAATGAGGCCGTGGGGGTCGATGATGAACTTCTGGGACACTCCCGTATCGAAGGTCGCGTAGGCGTCGGGGGCGTCGTCGAGGCCGATCACCTTCGTGTTGAGCATGGCGCTCAAGTAGGGCATGCGATCCCACAGGATCGCCATCATCAGCTCGCGGTTGTAGTGCATGATCGGTGCCTGCCCGCCGGAGATCCGCGGCGACTTGATCCACGCCTTGCCGAAGTCGATCGGGTACGTACCCTCTTGCTCCGCCTTCGACTTCGCGAGCGGGTCGGCGCCGTATACGCCGATGACTCCGGTGGCTCCACCCGCGCGGGTGGCGTCGAGCACCTGGTTGATGGCGTAGGCCGGGTCCATGTCCTCGGCCTCGCGGCCGATGCCGTGCGCCTCGGTGCCGACATAGTCGACTGCGCAGTCGACCATGGGTTCGCCCAGGATGGCCTCGATCTGGTCGGTGAGCGCTGCGTCCTGGCTCAGATCGACCGTCTCGCAGCCGTTCTTCTTCACCAGCTCCAGGCGGTCCTTGTGGTAATCGCCGACGATGATGCAGGACGCCCCGAGGAGGCGCGCCGCTGCTGCGCCGCAGCGGCCGACCGGGCCGGCGCCGGCGATGTACACGGTCGAGCCCGGCTTGGCACCGGCCTCCATGAGACCGTGAAACGCGGTGGGCAGGATGTCCGAGAGCAGCGCCAGGTCACGGATCTTCGACATGGCCTGGTCCCTGTCCGGGAAGCGCAGAAGCTGGAAGTCGGCGTACGGGACGAACAGGTACTCGGCCTGGCCGCCGGTCCAGTCGCCCAGGTTGAAGCCGTACGCTCCGCAGGACACCTTGGGGTTTGCGTTCTCGCAGACGTCGGTCCGGCGCGCCCTGCAGTTGCGGCATCGGCCGCAGGCCACGTTGAACGGGACGGAGACGAGGTCGCCCTCACTGAGGAACTCGACGTCGGGGCCGATCTCGATGACCTCCCCGGTCATCTCGTGCCCCATCACCATGCCCTGGGGCACCGGGAAGGACCCGCGGTAGATGTGCAGGTCGCTCCCGCAGATGTTGGTGGCGACGATCCTGAGGATGACTCCGTGCGGGGCCTTCTTCCCGTTCGGCATCTGAAGCTTCGGGAAGTCCAGGGACTCAACGCGCATGTCTTTCGGGTTCTGGAACGTGACGGCGCGGTTGCTGCTTGCCATGACGATCTCCTCTGCTGATCCACGGGGCCTCGGCCGTGGGAGTGCCGGATGTCATTTCGGTGGCTTGCGACTTCTCCCGATCAGGCGGGTTGCGGTGCGTTGGCGAAGCGTTCGACGATCGCCTTGCAGAAGGCGGGAAGGTCCTGCGGGCCGCGGCTGGAGATCAGCTGGCGGTCGATCACGACCTCCTCGTCGACGACCTCGGCGCCAGCGTTGCGCAGGTCAGTCCGAATGCTGGGCCAAGAGGTGAGGCGGCGACCGTGCAGCACGCCAGCCTCTGCCAGGGTCCAGGGTCCGTGGCAGATGGTGGCAACGGGCTTCCCGGTCTCCACGAACTCCCTCACGAAGGCGACGGCGTCGGGGTCGGTGCGCAGCTGGTCGGGGTTCATGGTGCCGCCGGGCAGCAGGAGCGCATCGTAGTCACCCACACGGGCGTCGGCGACCTTCTTGTCCACGGTAAAGGTTCCGGCCGGGTCGATGTCCATCTGGCGCGCGTTGATCTCGCCGGTGTGGAGGGACAGGAGTTCAGCCTGCCCTCCAGCGCCCAGCAGTGCGCCGAGAGGCTCTTCGAGCTCGACGCGCTCAACGCCGTCCGTGGCCAGGATGGCGACCTTCCTGCCGTGTAGTTCGTTGGTCATGGTGCGTGGTTCCTTCCGGTGGTCGGCGGGGGACCGGTTCGGGTCCGTTCTGTCGCCGCTCAGCTGCCGTCGAGGTGGAGGAGGACCTTGGTCCAGCCGTCCTCTCGGTGGCCGAAGGTGCTGGTAGGCCTGCGGCGCCTGGTCCAGCGACAGCTCCTGGGAGACGATCCAGGACAGCTTGGCCTTGCCCTGCTCAATCAGCCCGCACAGCTGCCGGTTGTACGCCTTGACGTTGGCCTGGCCCGTCCCCACGGTCTGGTGGGCACATCACCGTGGACGGAGTGCCGCACGAAAAGGCCTCAAGAACCCCAGTGTCCCACCCCCGCAAGACATGTCAAACGGGTTGAATCACCATGCGTGGCCGGTGACGTGCCGGAACCCGGCAGGCGCTGAGGCATGCCCGGCCCACGCCAAACCACTACCGGTCACTTGGTCGTCGGCCCGTCGTCGCACATCGCAAGGCACGATGCCCACGGGTACGCACTTCGACGTCGTCGTACTGGCGCGAGTCCGGCGGGTACACGGCCGCCGTGCGTGCCTCCCCGCTGGGCCTGCGCACCGCCGCCGTCGACGCCAAGTACCGGGGCAGAGTACCGATGACGATCGTCTACGGCCTGGCTTATGGCCACTGGGCTGATCCACGTCGCCCCGCGGGCAGAGCCTGCTCTACGCGGGCTGCTTCTCCACGACGACATCGAGCTGCTCGATCGTGGGCTCCTCGAAGAGCTCACCCGTGTTCTCACCGAGCGCTTTCGCGACCGCACCCGACAGATGCGCCTGGCGCCCGTCGTCGTCGGGAAAGGCATCGAAGATCCCGAACGACGAGGGTCCGAACTGGATTCCGAACCACCTGACGGTCTTGGGCTCCCCCTCGACGATCGACAGCCCTTGGTTCAAGAAGTCGCGGACGTCGTCCTCTCTGCCGGGCAGTGCTTCGAGGCGTACCAGAAGCGCTTTGCTGACCTGCGTTGCCATCTTGGGTCTCCTCTGCCTTTACTCGGTTCGCGTTGTCGATGATCGGAACGCCGCTACGACCGCCTCGCCGACCGTCTGACACTGCTCGCCGCTCGCCGCATCACTCCTACCGCTTGAATCTTTGGCCGTTGTGGCGGAGCGGGATGCCGCTAACGAAGATCATCATCCAGCCCTGGTTGGAGACCTGGACGCCGTAGAAACTCCTCACCGGACTGTCGAAGACACGCGCTGTGAAGGCCTTGATCGCCGCCGTGGAACCGTTTGATCTATCTACCGTCACCTGGGGTCGCATCACGCGCAAACGCAGACGCGGGTGGGGTGTTAGCGCCAGGCTGGCTGTATGGGCCGTGGTGATCTGACGAATGCGGAGTGGGACCGGCTGGTGTCGTTCTTACCTCCTGGTGGTGCGCGTGGTGGTAGGTGGAGCGACCACCGCCGGGTGATCAACGGGGTTCTCTACCGAGTGCGGACCGGTGTCCAGTGGCGGGATCTGCCCGAGCGGTTCGGACCCTGGGAGACGGTCTACAAACGGCATCGCCGCTGGTCAGCCGATGGAACGTGGCAGATGCTGTTGTCCCGCATCCAGACAGCCGAGGATGCCGAAGGCGGTATCGACTGGGACGTGTCGGTGGACTCCACAGCAGTACGAGCCCACCAGCACGCCGCCGGCGCGAGGAAGGCGTCCCCGGCCGCCGTTCCTCAAAAGGGGGCCGTGCGAGGGACGAACCAGGTCGATCCGGTACTGCGGAAACTAGCCGCCCGTCTGGAGGAGGTGGTCAGATCGGGGAGTGTCTGGGACGTTCCCGCGGAGGATTCACCACCAAGATCCACCTCGCCGCCGACGGACGATGCCGACCCCTCGCCCTCGTCCTGACACCCGGACACTACGGTGACGGACCCCAGCTCGAGCGGGTCCTGGAACAGGTTTCGGTGCCGCGAACCGGAGTCGGACGGCCCCGCAACCGGCCCGACCGTGTCCTTGCGGACAAGGCCTACACGTCCCGACGTAACCGCCGCTACCTGCGACGACGCGGCATCCCGCACACGATTCCCGAACGTCTCGACCAGCAGGGACACCGCAAGAACCGAGGGTCCCGAGGCGGGCGGCCCACCGGTTTCGACAGCGAGCGCTACAAGAAACGCAACACCGTCGAACGCACCATCAACCGCCTCAAGAGCTTCCGCGCCGTCGCTACCCGCTACGAGAAACGCGCCTACATCTACCTCGGCACCGTCACGCTCGCAGCCCTCGTCATCTGGCTCCGAACGTGATTCGAGAAACAGTGCCTAGGTGTATTGACCCGCAGCGTTGTTCACTCGGCTGATCGGGGGTTGGCCTCCGAGTGCGGTGTGGCAGCGGTGGTGGTTGTAGGTGTGGAGGAAGTCTGCCAGGGCTGTGGTCCGTTCGTCATTTGACGTGTAGGGCCGTTGGTAGGCCCATTCGTCGGCGAGGGTGCGGTTGAAGCGTTCGACTTTGCCGTTGGTCTGGGGCCGGTAGGGGCGGGTGAGTTTGCTGGTCGCGCCGAGTTCGGCCAGGGCGGCCTTCCAGGCCAGGCCCTTGCGGTAGGCCCAGGCGTTGTCCGTGAGGACTCGTTCGATGCGGGTGATGCCCTGACTGTGGAAGAAGGCGGCCGCGCGGGTGAGGAAGCCCGCGCAGGTCGCGACTTTCTCGTCCGGGTGGATCTCGCTGTAGGCCAGGCGGGAGTGGTCGTCCACGGCGGAGTGGACGTAGTCGAAGCCCATCTGGCTGCGGGTGGCCCGGCCGGCCTGGCGGCCCAGGACCTTGTGGCCGCCGCCGTCGGGGATCCGGCCGAGCTTTTTGACGTCGACGTGGATGAGTTCGCCGGGCCGTTCACGTTCGTAGCGGCGGATCACCGTGCCGGTCGGCCGGTCGAGCCAGGCCAGCCGATGGAGTCCCTGGCGGGTCAGGATCCGGTGGACCGTCGAGGCCGGGAGGCCCAGGATCGGGCCGATCCTGGCCGGTCCCAGTTTGCGGGACCGCCGCAGGTCGCAGACCTGCGCCTCGATGGCGGCCGGAGTCCGGTGCGGTGTCGTGAGTGGGCTGCTGGAGCGGTCGTGCAGGCCAACCTCGCCTTCGGCCCGCCACCGCCGCATCCATTTGTGGGCCGTGGCCCGCGATATGCCCATCTCGGCTGCGACATGGGCGACCGGGCGGCCCGAGCAGACCCGCTCGACCAGCAGGCGCCTACCGAAAACGGTCAGCCGGGCATTACGGTGGGACACGAAGACCTCCGTGCGGTGAGTTCCTAGACAGCTCCCACCACACCGGAGGTCTTCGTCATGTTCAAGACCCACTGAGTGTCAACAACGCTCGTGATCAATACACCTAGGCCGCTGGCACCCGTACCCGTCACACACCGCAACCGCTACGTTGCCGAGAAGACCTCAGTTCCTCTTCAAAAGGCGTGCAGCCGGAAGGCCGCTCTTCGTACGTCATCGCGTTCCTTCCATGAGCTGCTGCGGTGAAGGGCCGGCAGGTGCGGGGACTGGCTTCTGAGCCGTTCGATGCCGCGGGCGAGTTGGGAACGGACAGTGCTCGGCAAGATCTTCCGGTCGGCCGCTGTCTTTCACCAGGGCGCCAACCGCCCTTCAGCGTCAGCTGCCTTCGGCTGCCATGGAGTCGAAGGTCTCCCGTATGAGCCGGTCGATGGTGCCGGGCTGCCCGGTCATCGAGTCGAAGCGGTCGGCGAGCAGCCACAGCACGAAGCTGTGCACCAGGGCCTCCTCCTGCGGGATCTGCCCGAACCGGTCGCGCCACTCCACCGTGTCCATGCCCATCGCCGCAGCCATGAGGACCCCCGTGACCATCGGCACCTGAGCCGGGTCAGCCATCTCGAACGTGGGAAGCCGACGGATGACAGCAGGGATCAGATCGCTGAGCGGATCCAGACGGTCCGCACCGGTCCCGCGCTCGGCGATCAGGTATCCGGTCAGTACACCCACCAGAAAGACCGTGCCCCGGGACACCTCCTCGCGCCCGTAGGCCTCCACCGCGGCCTGAACCCGCTCCTCCGCCTGCCGGCGCTCCTCAGGAGACGTTCGCTTCTCCAGCACCCGGTACGAATCCCACGCCGCACGGATCGCCTCATCCGCGACCACACCATCATTCGTCATACCCCGACCGTAACGAGTCGGGCCTTGACCTTGGATCCCGAACACGGGTCATGCGGCTGGTGTCAGTGTGGTTGGCGTGCATGATCGATCCAGCGAGACTGCCTCGGGTCCGGACGGCGGCCGCCAGCTCAGCGGTGACGAGGTCGGTCCGCATGTGGTCGGCGATCGCCCAACTGTCCAGAGTCTCGAAACGAGGTCGATGACGGTCGCCAGATGACGGATGCCGTCGTGAAGGATGTGACCGAACAACATCGCTGTCGTGAGGCGCGGCCCAGCGTAATTGGGGGCATAAGCCGCCCCTGGGTAGCAGATATGTCCACAATGGGAGCTTTTTTGTGACTGGAAGTGCATGTGCTCGAGTGGGTGGTGGTGTGGTCTGGGGCCGCTAGGCGGGGTGGCGCGGGCTTGGGGCGGCCCGGGCGTGCTGCTTGCGCTCGCTCGCGCGGCCAAGGACCTCGAAGACGGCCGACGCACCTCCCGCCCCGAGCTCCTGCTCTTCCTCACCTGGGGCGACCTGTAGGACTGCGCAGGAAACGATCCGGCCGGATGTGACATCCAGCCACGCGTCGACCTGAGGCAACGTCAAGATCGCGGACGACTCCACCCCGCCCCACCCCGCGACAGACAGCAACGGTGAGCCCGTCCCGACCTCGGCGGACTGTCATGGATCAACATTCACCCCGACGGAATCTCCACCGCATAGCCGGCCTCGCACCCCGGGCGCGGCGCTCTGACATCCAAGGTGCCCCCCTGACCAGGCGGGTGCGGGTCAGCTCCCGTACCGCTCCTTGTCCATTTCGGCCATGAGTGCCTGGTGGCTCCGCCGGACGTGTTCGCGCATCACGCGTTCCGCGCCGTCCCCGTCCTTCGCCCGGATGAGGTCGAGCACGTGGTGGTGCTCGTGGTCGGACTCGCTGAGTCGGCCCGGTTGCGCCAGGGACGTACGGACCAGACGCGCGTAGGCCAGTTGATTCATCAGGGTGCGGTAGTGAGCCTGCAGTTTCGAGTTGTCGGCTCCCACGACGATCAGGTCGTGGAACTCGTGAACGAGTTCCTCGTACCGCTCGGGATCACCCTTGCGGACGGCCTCATCGGCTGCTCGCATGGCGGCGTCGAGTTGTTCGACCTCGGGGACGTTGCCCCGGAGGGCGAGCAGCCGGGCCGCCGCCCCCTCGAACAGCTCCTTCATCTGGAACAGCTCGGTGATCTCCCGGCGCGACGGCACCGCGACGAATGTGCCGACCCGTGGGCGCACCTCCACCAGGCCCTCGATCTGCAACTGCTTGAGTGCCTCGCGAATGGGGGTGCGGCTGACGCCGAAGTTCTGCGACAGAGCCATTTCGGAGAGGCTGGAGCCAGGCGGCAGCTCACCGCTGATGATCATCTGACGCAGCTCTTCGGCGACCTTGGCCTGCATGCTGGTCTGCTGCAGCGGCGACCTTGTCGACCCAGTGGGTTCTTGCATGGCACATGAACCTAGTGGGAGGTGCTGCAGGCCGTCAATCCTTCCTCCGACGTGTTCCTATGGCGTGACGACTGCCATGCAAGATGCCGGAAGATTCCTGGGACCCGTGCTCGTCTCCGTTCAGCGGCGGATCGTCACGGACCAGGTGGGAGCGTCCGTCGCCGCGGGACGCTCCCACCTACGGGCAGGGGCGGCTGCCCTGCCCCGCCCTGCCCGTACTCGCGCCCGCCCTGCCCGTACTCGCGCCGGTCTCACCGGAAGGCGGGCAGGACTTCCTTGATGAACAGTTCCAGCGAGGCCCGCTTCTCCTCGTGCGGCAGGCTGTTGTCGATCCAGAAGCTGTACTCGTCGACGCCGAGTTCTTCGTAGCCACGCAGCCGCTCGACGACCTCGGCGGCTGTCCCGATCATCGCGGTGGTGCGCAGGGCCTCCGGGGCGAACTCGGGCCGGTCGGCGAACTTTTCCTCCGGGCTGGGATCGAGGAAGCCGTTGGAGGGGGTGGCCTTGTTGCCGAACCAGGCGTCGAACGTCCGGTAGAACCGGTTGATCGCCTCCGCTGCCGGCCGCCAGCCATCCGGCTCCTCCGGCGCGTGGATGTGGGTGTGCCGCAGGACCATCAGATCGGGGCGGGGCACCTCGGGATGGTTCGCCACCGCGGTGTCGAATTTGGCCTTGAGGGCGGCGACCTCCTCGTCGCCCTTCATGAGCGGGGTGACCATGACGTTGCAGCCCTGGGCGACGGCGAAGTCGTGCGAGGCCGGGTCGCGTGCGGCTATCCACATCGGCGGGGTGGGCTGCTGGACCGGCTTGGGCACGCTGGTGGAGGTGGGGAACTGCCAGATCTCGCCGTCGTGCGCGTAGTCGCCCTGCCAGAGCTTGCGGACGGCTGGGACGAGCTCGCGGAGGTGCTTGCCACCGTCGGCGGCGGCAAGCCCGTCCGCCAGCCGGTCGAATTCGATTTGGTAGGCACCCCGGGCGATGCCGACCTCCATGCGTCCGTTGCTGATGACGTCGAGCAGCGCGGTCTCTCCGGCGGCCCGGAGCGGGTGCCAGAACGGCGCGATGATGGTGCCCGCGCCCAGGCGGACGGTCGAGGTCTTCGCCGCGAGGTGCGCGAGGATCGGCATCGGGCTGGGGGAGATCGTGTACTCCATTGCGTGATGCTCGCCGACCCACACGGTGCTGAACCCGCCGGCCTCGGCCATCAGGGCCAGTTCGGTGAGGTTCTCGAAGAGTTCCCTGTGGCTGGTTTCCTCGTCCCAGCGCTCCATGTGCACGAACAGCGAAAACCTCATGTCAGCTCCATGTCTGTGGCGGTGGTGAAGGCGGCCGGGTGGCCGACGTCCGTGCCGCCCTGGCGGGCGTCTGCGGGGGCGGCAGGATCCATGGCGGCGGCAGGCTCCACGGCGGCGGAACCGTCCGCGGGCAGGGACCGTGTCTCGGCGATGGTCACGTCGCCGGTGGCCCAGTGGGTGTGGGGTACTTCGTGGACGGTGACGCGGATGTGTTCGGGCCGGGTGTCCACGGTGCGCAGCACGGCCGCGTGGACCTCGTGCAGCATGTTCCGGATCTGCTGCGGGGTGCGGCCCTTCGCGATCGTGACGGCTATCTGTGGCATCTCAGCTCCTCATCGTGAACGGATCGGACACAGGCTCCTCGCTCGTGTTGATCCAGATGCTCTTGAGGCGGGTGTATTCCCTGATCGCCTCGGTGCCGTGCTCCACGCCGACACCGCTGGTCTTGAAGCCCTGGCGCGGGGACATCGGCGACATGGCGCGGTAGGTATTGACCCAGACCGTTCCGGCTTCCAGGCGTGCGGCCACCCGGTGGGCCCGCGCAAGGTTCGTGGTCCAGACGCCCGCCGCCAGGCCGTATTCGGTGTCGTTGGCCAGACGGACGGCCTCCTCCTCGGTGTCGAAGGGCATGACCGCCACGACCGGGCCGAAGATCTCCTCGCGGACGACGCGCATGCTGTTGTCGACGTCCACCAGGACGGTGGGCTCGTAGAAGTAGCCACCGAGTCCGCCGTCGGTGGCCGCGCCGCCGGTCAGGACCCGTGCACCTTCACTGCGGCCGAGGTCGACGTAGCGGGCGACCTTGTCGCGCTGGGCCTCGAAGGCAAGCGGGCCGAGCTCGGTCGTGTCGTCGAGCGGGTCACCGATGCGTATGGTTTTGGCTCGTGCGCAGACGCGCTCGAGGAGCTCGTCGTAGACGGAGCGGTGCGCGAAGACCCGGCTTCCCGCGATGCAGGTCTGTCCGGCGGCCGCGAAGACGCCGGCGACGACTCCCATGGCCGCGTTCGCCACGTCCGCGTCCTCGAAGACGATGTTGGGGGATTTCCCGCCGAGTTCGAGGGTCGAGCCGATGAAGCGGCTCGCGGTGGCCGCGGCGATCCGCGATCCGGTGGCGGTGGAGCCGGTGAACGAGATCTTGGCCAGGCCCTGGTGATCGACCAGGGCCTGGCCGGCCTCGGGTCCGAATCCGGTGACGACGTTCACCACGCCGGGCGGGAACCCCGCCTCCAGGGCCAGCTCGGCGAGGCGGAGCCCGGTGGCCGATGTGTACTCGGAGGGCTTTATCACCACGGTGTTGCCGGCGCACAGCGCGGGGGCCAGCTTGCTGGTGGTCAGCGTCAGCGGGGAGTTCCAGGGCGTGATCGCGCCGACGACACCGAGGGGTTCCCGTGCCGTGTAGTTCAGCACCCTGCGGTCCGAGGCCGGGATGGTCGAGCCGTGGATCTTGTCGGCCAGACCGGCGTAGTAGTGGTAGTACTCCGGCAGTGTGGTCAGCTGGCCGCGCATCTCCCGCAGCAGTTTGCCGTTGTCCCGGGACTCCATCAGGGCCAGTTCGCCGGCGTTCTCGGCGATGAGGTCGCCTAGACGGCGCAGCAGGTGCCCGCGCCGGGTCTGGCTCATGTCGCGCCAGCGCGGGTCCTCGAAAGCGGCCTGTGCGGCGGTGACAGCCCGGTCGATGTCGGCGGCCGTGCCCCGAGCCGCCCGGTAGAGCCCGCGCCGGGTCGCCGGGTCGGTGCTGTCGAAGTACTGGCCCTCGGCCGGCTCCACCCATGTGCCGCCGATGAAGTGCTGCCAGGTGGGAAGTTGTTCCGTGGGCTCAGACACGTGAGCTCTCCTCGATGAACGTGGTGAGTGTCTCGGCGAATTCCGCCGGGTACTGGACAGGCAGCATGTGCCGTGCCCCGGGGACGATCACCGCTCGGCACGAGGGCAGCGCCGCGGCCAGCCGGTGCGTCATGCCGGGGGTCGACCCGGGGTCGTCCTGGCCGGTCAGGGCCAGCGAGGGAACGGCGATGTCCGGCAGATGCGGGGCGAGTTCGGCGTCTGCCGTGGCGAACACCCGGTAGCAGCCGAGGAAGGACCTGACGTCATTGGCGTACAGGGTGTCCCTGGTCCGTTTCACCGATGCGGCCGGTAGGCCGGTGCCCGCGTACCAGCGTTCAAGGGATGCCTCCGCGGACGCTCTGAAGTCGGCCTCCGCCGTACGCAACCGGGCCTGGACCGTGGCCCGTTCCTCCGGTGTTCGCCGGCACACGGAGCTGACGGAGGTCAAGGTCCGCACCAGCTCCGGCCGGTGCAGCGCCAGGTGCTGGGCCACCAGCGCGCCGAGTGAGAACCCGACCAGGTGGGAGCCGGCCGGGATCCCGTCGGCCACCCCGTCGGCCAGGTCGCCGAGCGTGACCCCGGCGTCCACCGGCGGGCGGGCGCCGTGACCCGGCAGGTCGGGGGTGAGTAGGGTGAACCGGTCGGCAAGGAGCGCGGCGACGGGTTCCCACATCGTGCGGTCGAGCCCCACGCCGTGCAGCAGTACAAGGGGCGGCCTGCTCATGGGCGGCGGCCTACTGCTCGGTCGACAGCGCGGCGAGCCGCGACTGCGGCCGGCCCTGGGCCGCCGCGGCGAGGCCGATGACGATCTCGTCCGCCCCCGGCCCGTCCGGGACGCGTACCTCGATGCTCTGGTGGTGCGAGCGGACCGTCGCGTCGGTGATGTGCTTGAGCGGGATGTCGAAGGTACCTCCGGCGGCCGCCCGCTTCTCCACCGCGGGGAGCAGGGTGGTGGCGTTCGCCGCCTTGCGGAAGTGGTCACCGAACTTCAGCGTATGGATGAGCGCGCTGCCGTGCTCGACCTCTCCGTCGAGGCCGACGATCGCGGCCTTGCCGTACGCCTCGACCGGGGCGCCGAGCGCCTCCACCACGCGTGGCGCCAGCAGCGCGCCGAGTTGCGGCGCCACTTCGTCGATGCCCGGGAGCAGGTCCGTCACGAAGTCCTGTCCCGCCCACGGGTTCTCGATCACGGCCAGCACCACCGCGGTGCGCGCGACCGGGGTGACGGGCCGGCCTCCCTCCGTGTGGACGTCTTCGGCGTAGGTGATGATCTTGCGGATGTTCATCGGGTCTTCTCCAGATCTTCGAGGCGGACTACGGGGTCGGAGCGGCGGTCCCCGATACGGGCGTTGGGGCGTGGGCCGGACGCGGCGGCGGCGACCACGACGATCTCGTCGGGACGGGGCGCGTCGGGCACGCGGATCTGCACCGTCTGGTAATGCGAGCGGGTGGCGGCGGCGGTCTTGTGCCACAGCGGGACGGTCAGCGCCTCGCCCGCCACCAGGCGGTCGTCGCTGAACACGATGATCGAGGTGCCCTCGGTCAACTCCCGCAGCACATTGCCGAAGTACGGGGTGTGGATCAGTGCGCCGCCGTGCTCCATCTCGCCGTCGAGGCCGACGACGGCGGCCTTGCCGAACGCCTCGACGTGCTCCACGCCACCGAGCATCTCGATCAGACGGCCGGTCAGCATGCGGCCGAGGCCCGGTGCGACGGACTCCACGTCGGGCTGCAGGTCGGCGACGAATCCGCGGCCGGCCCACGGATTGCGGATCACCGCCGCGGCCGCGACCCGGCGTACCGGAGTCGCCACCGGACGGCCCAGTTCCAACAGGACCTCGTCGACGACGGTCACGACCTTGCGCAGGCCGGTCATGCGGCGGACCCCGGCATGTACTCAGCGACGCAAAGCACATACCCCCGGCGGCACGCCACCGGCGCGTCGCCGCCCCGTCGCCAGGCATCTCCGGGACTGCGGAGGAGCCAGTGTCGCATTCTTTGCCTCTTCGTTCGCTGCTGTGCCATGCCAGTGAGGCTAGGAGTCCACTTAGGAGCCCGTCAAGGGGAGGCTTCGGAATATCGGTTTGACCGCTGCATTAGCTGACGTAGGAAAGGTTCTGGCGAATATCGCTCATGGCATTGACAGCGCCGCACCCTCTTCCTAGCGTCCTGTGCCATGCAAGAGCCGCAGACCGAGGGAAACGTCATGTCCCGCACCTATGACTCCGCCGACCACACCGCGACCATCGCCCCGACCGACAGGTCCGTACGCCTTCGAGCCGCATGGACCGCTGCGTGGGACCAGGGCGACGTCGCAGCCCTGGACGACCTGCTGAGCCCGTCCTACGTACGTCTCCGCGGACCGCAGGGCATCGAGCAGAGCCGAGAAGGGTTCAAGGAGAGCATCCGCGCCGTGCGCGAAGCGTTCCCCGAGCTGCGCACCGAGATCGAGGATCTCGTCGAGGAAGGCGACCGCCTCGCCGTGCGCTGGCGCAGTACAGGCCGGCACACCGGCCCCTTCCTGGGCGTGCCGCCCACCGGCAGGCCCATCGAGGTATCGGGGTCCACGTTCGCCCGTTTCGACGGGGACAGCATCGTCGAGGAGCGCGTGACCTTCGACTCCCGGCAGCTCCTGGAGGCACTGGGGATCATCACCACCACGCAGGGGACCGCCGTCGAGCCCGAGCTGGTGCGCGGGGTGCACCGTAAGTTCATCACCGGTGTCACCGTGGTGACCACCACCGATGACGAAGGCGCCCCCCGGGGCCTTGCGGTCAACGCATTCTCCAGCATCTCGCTCGACCCGCCCATGGTCCTGGTCTGTGTCCAGCGCAGTTCGTCGACGCACCCCGTGCTCCATCGGGCGAGTCACCTGGGTGTCAACATCCTCGCCGCCGACCAGCTCAACGTGGCCAAGGTGTTCGCGGGCAAGAGCCCGGACAAGTTCGACCGGATCGAGTGGAGCCCCGGCGAACACGGCGCTCCACTGATCGAAGGCTCCAGCGCACAGCTCGAAGTGGAGATCGGCGAGCGCATCGAGGCGGGCAGCCACACCGTCTTCACCGGGCGGGTGGTCTCCGCCGCCCACGACGAGCGGGCCCCGCTGGTCTACAGCGGTGGGGGCTTCTTCGACATCTCGAAGACGGCGCCGCTCCCGTGGTGACCGTCACCGGCCACCGCCGCCCGGGCCCCCGGCCCCACATCCTGCAGTCCTACGTCCTGCGGAGCACACCATGACCAACGACGCCCAGGAACCCGCCTACGGCACGTCGCTCACCAAGGTCGAGCCCTTCGGCGTCGACCACATCCCGGACGGCGAACGGCATGGCAAGCCGAGCTCCCAGTTCTTCGTCTGGTTCGCCGCGGGCCTCAATTTCCCCGTCATCGTCCTCGGCTTCGGCGCGGCCAGGTTCGGGCTCAGCTTCCCCGTCGCCGTGTGCACCATCATCGCGGGGGCCGGCGCGGGCTCCGTACTGATGGCCGTGATGTCACAGATGGGCGTACGCCTCGGTGTGCCCCAGCAGATCCAGGCCCGCGGACCCCTCGGCTTCTTCGGCAACTTCGTGCCGGTCGCCTACATCAACGTCTTCTCAGGAGTCGGCTGGGCCGCGGTCACCGTCATCCTCGGCGGAAAGGCGTTCGCGGAACTGTCCCACTGGCCGTTCTGGCTCTGCGCCGCCCTGCTCACCGCCGTCGAACTGGTCGTAGCCGTCTTCGGTTACAACATGATTAACTTTCTGCAGCGGGCGCTCACCTACGTCCTCACGCCACTGTTCGTGCTGATCACCGTAGTGGCCGTGGTGCGCGGTGGCAGCCTCTTCGCCGCCAACCCGCAGGCGAGCGGCTACATAGGCTCCGTCGGCGGCTCCGTGACCCTCGGGGGCTGGTTCCTCGCATTCCTCGTGGCCTGGGCTCCCTTCGCCTCGGACTACTCCCGATATCTGCCCGACACCCCCCAGGTGGTCCGGCGAACAGCCTGGTACACCGGTCTCGGCAACTTCGCCACCATCTGCTGGCTCGGTATCCTGGGCGTGATCGTCGGAGGCTCGGCGTCCGGTACGGACACCATCGCCGCGCT
The DNA here is from genome assembly GCF_045162755.1 of Streptomyces sp. NBC_01012. Lineage (NCBI taxonomy): Bacteria > Bacillati > Actinomycetota > Actinomycetes > Kitasatosporales > Streptomycetaceae > Streptomyces > Streptomyces sp. NBC_01012. The sequence continues at coordinate 7,702,881 of NZ_CP108688.1, forward strand.
GCACGAGCTGGCGGGCCCGTTCGCCGTACCGGCTCTCATCGCAGTCGGTTTGTCCGCCCTGGCCCAGAACTTCCTCAACGTCTACGGCGGGGCGATCTCGGTACAGACCCTGAAGGTCCCGGTGACCCGCTCCCAGGCGGTGGCCGCGATCTGCGTACTCGCCTACGTCATCAGCCTGTGGGGCGCGACCGGGGTCGAGGACAAGTTCAAGGTCTTCCTGAACCTGACCGCGTACTTCATCGCACCGTTCGCCACCGTGCTGCTGCTCGACTTCTATCTGGGCGGACGCGGCGACGCGAGCCGGATCTCCGAGCTCTACGACCGTTCCAGAGTCCTCGACTGGGGTCTGGTGGCCTGGGCCGGTGGAGTCGCGGCCTCCGTGCCCTTCTGGCAGTCGACCCTCTACACCGGCCCCTTCGCCGCGGCTCACCCGGGCGCGGGCGATCTGAGCATGTTCGTCGCGGCCGGGGCCACGGCTGTGCTCTATCTGCTCACCTACCGGCTGAAACCGCTCTGGCTGCGGCCCGCTGCTGCCACGGCGCCGGCTACCACAGAGCAGCCGGAGCACCCGGCGGACCTCGCCGAACTCACCTGAAACCGCTGCGAGGTCAGGCCACCGCCCGAACCCCTGGCCGGCCCTACGTACACCGGAAGCGGCAGCCGACCGACACGGGACCCACTGCTGCGGACTACCCACCCCAGGACCGTCAGGGCAATGACGCAGCACTGATCAACGAGCGGAACGACACCAGCTGGTCCGGGCGCGCGGCGCCGCACGAATACCGCCCGCCCGGCGCCCGGACCAGCGCGGAATCCGGGTCGCCCGGTGGCGGCCCCGTTCGGCGGTGCCGTTCGTCGGGCGATTCTTCTCCCGGTGCCCGGCGAGCTCGCCTGGTCCACCTGGCAGTTCCGGAAGCGCCGGGTGTACGGAGAGCCCGCCGCCGTGACGCAGTCAGGACCTCTCGTCTGGATCATGCCGGGCTCGCGGGGTCTGGTGCGCGTCTCCCAAGCTCTCGGCTTCGCTCGAGCAGGGGAGGCCCCAATCGCTCCGCGTCGCCTCAATCCTCCGCCTTGCAGTTGCACGCACCGGACCCCGCTCCCTGATCCGGCCTGATCCGAACGGAAGACGCTACTAGGCCGGCCCCTCGCGTGTGCCCTTGCGCGGGCCGACGGATACCGCCACGGTGGGCGGGCGGACGGGCTGTTGACCGACAGGACGCCGCCGTACTGCGACAGGAGCCGGTGTGACCGCATTGTCTGTTCTGCCTCATGCCCTGCACGGCGACGGCCCGCACAAGGTGATCGCGGTACACGGCTGGTTCGCCGACCGCTCCGCGTACGACCCGGTGCTGCCGGACCTCGATGCCGGTTCGTTCCAGTACGCGGTGGTGGACCTTCGGGGATACGGCGAGGCCAGGCACGCGGACGGTGCGTACACCACGGCCGAGGGCGCAGCGGACGTGCTCGCGCTGGCCGACCGGCTCGGCTGGGAGCGGTTCTCCCTGGTCGGCCACTCGATGGGCGGCTCCGTCATCCAGCGGACACTGGCCGCCGCGCCACACCGGGTACGCAGAATCGTGGGGGTGTCGCCCGTCCCCGCGTCCGGTCTGCCGCTGCCGCCCGAACAGTGGGAGCTGTTCGCCGGGGCGGCGCAGAGCCCGGACAACCGCCGCGTCATCCTCGACATCACCACCGGAGGCCGACGGCCGGCGGCCTGGCTGGACCGGATGGTGCGTCGCTCCGTCGAGTGCAGCGACGCCAAGGCGTTCCGCACCTGGCTGGACTCCTGGGCAGGCGAGGGCTTCCACGGCACGGTCGACGGTTCGCCCGTCCCCGCCCTGGCCGTGGTGGGGGCGCTGGACCCCGCTCTCTCCGCCGACCTGCAACGGACCACCTGGATGCGCTGGTTCCCGCGCGCCGAACTGGTCGAGCTGCCCTCGTGCGGCCACTACGCGATGGACGAGGCACCGCTCGATCTGATCCGGGTGATGGAGGACTTCCTGCGGGCGGACACGAAGGACGGCGAGGTACAGGCGTGAACGTGCCCGATGTGTTCGACCCGAGGTGCTACGGCAAGGGCATCCCGCACGACCGCTACCGCACTCTGCGTGACCACCACCCCGTCGCCTGGCAGGACGAGCCGGAGGTGCTCGGCTGGCCGGCGGGCCCCGGCTTCTGGGCGGTCACCCGGCACGACGACACCGTACGCGTGCTGAAGGACTCCTCGACGTACTCCTCATACCTCGGAGCCACCCAGATCCGCGACCCGGACCCCGCCGACCTGCCGTTCATCCGCCGCATGATGCTCAACCAGGACCCTCCGCACCACCGGCGGCTGCGCGTACGGATCAGCCGTGCCTTCACCCCGAAGCGCGTGGACCGCTTCGAGACCGTCGTACGTGAACGGGCCCGCGCCCTGCTCACCCGTGCCGTCACCGAAGCGCGCGCCGGCGACGGCACCTGCGACATGGTCACCCAGGTCACCGACGACTACGCCCTGCTCAACCTCGCCGACCTCCTGGGCGTACCGGACTCCGACCGCGCACTCCTCCTGCACTGGACACGACGCGTCATCGGATACCAGGACCCGGACGAGGCAGTAACGCCGACACTCGGCCCGGACAACGAACCGGTCAACCCACGCTCCCCGGCGGCACTGCGTGACATGTTCGACTACGCGCACGCCCTGGCGGCCCACAAGCGGGAACACCCCGCCGACGACGTGATCACGGCCCTGGCCACCGATCCCGAACTGACCGCGCCGGACCTGGAGATGTTCTTCTTCCTGCTGGTGGTCGCCGGCAACGACACAGTACGCAGTGCGGCCCCCGGCGGCCTGAACCTCCTGGCCGAGCACCCCGAGGCCTACGCCCGCCTGCGCGGCGGCGACGTGGGATTCCCCACCGCAGTGGAGGAACTGCTACGGCGCCACCCACCGGTACTGACCTTCCGTCGCACGGCGACCCAGGACACGGACCTGGCCGGTGTGCGCATCGGCGCCGGCGACAAGGTGGTCGTCTTCCACGCCTCCGCCAACCACGACGAGCGCGCCTTCCCCGACCCGTTCGCCCTGGATCTCGCCCGCTCACCGAACCCGCACGTCTCGTTCGGTGATGGCCCACACGTCTGCCTCGGCGCGCACTTCGCGCGCCTGCAACTGCGCGCACTGTACGAGGAGGCCTGCCGCGCACTCCCGCCCGGCCCGCTCGGGCCCGCGGCTCCACCACGCCGCCTGGTGTCGAACTTCATCAACGGACTGAAGTCGCTGCCGCTGCGAGTGGCAGATGCGTGACACCGGCTCTCACCGAGGTTCCCTGTCCGGATGCATTGGTACGGTCGGCTGTGGTGGCCGAAGCCAGGGCTGCACCGGTCCGACCGTGGACCGGCTGTGGCAGCTCGGTCCCAACGACACCGCCTGGTGGACGCACACCTGGCGACGCGAGGCGCGCCCGGGCCCACCCCGGGCCACCAAGCAGACGGTGAGCCGGTCGGCCGTGAAAGCCTCCTGCACGTGCAGGCGCGGCACCGTTGGTGCCGGCGTCCCGGCGGGACACCGGCACCAACCCCGGAGGCCCCTCCGGTCTCGCGGCCGGAACACGAGACCGAACCCGGTGACTGTCCTCCAAGGACGTGTCGTTCCCGACGCAGCCGGGGCCCATCTCTCCCTTCAGGAGCGTCACCAGGGCTTCAGTACGCCGACTCCTCGGTGCCCGCCTCCCGTGCGCGAGGTGGTGAGTCAGGCGACACAGATCCCCGGCACGGCCTGAGCCCGGAAGAGATGCGGGCTGGCGACGAGGCCGGCCGGATACAGCTCACGCGCGGCCGCGCGTACGCTCTCGTCGAGGCGGGCCGCGCGGTAGTGGGCCGTTGACTCCCAGACAGCGTGGTTGAGGAACGTGCCGCTGCCGGCGATTCCGCGGTACAGCTGAGTCGAGATGAAACCCGGCTGCTTCTTCATTGCGGCGGCGTCGGTCGACCAGGCCACCAACAGCTGGTCCGCGTCCTCCGGAGCGACGCGCAGGACGTTGACGAGGACGACCGGGCCGCCATCCTCCTCAAGCTGGTCAGCGAGTGTCACGTGAGAGTCCAGCTCGGTGAACTTCGGCATGATGGTTTTCCTTTCCGAAAGGGGGCGAGTGGCCTTGTCGGGCCTGCCCGGCGGTCGGTCGAGCCGTGGCCCCCCCCGCCGCTCGGCCGACCGCTGCGGCAAGGAACGGACCTTGAAGGGCGGGCAGCTGACAGCTCGGTTACGACAGGTCCGGCAGCTTCCCGCGCGCCGCGAGTTCCTCGGCGAGCAGTGGGTTTACGTGCTCGGCGTCGAGCCCTCCACTGCCGTAAGGGCGTGTGATGATCTCCAGGTCGTGACCGCTGGGGTCGTAGAAGTAGACGCCGCGGCCGTCGTCGAGACGATTGACAGCGTTCGGGACCCTGTGCAGGGGATCCGCCCAGTGCTCAAGGCCCTGCTCCCTCACGCGGGCGATGATCACGTCGAACTCTGCTTCGCTGACCAGGAAGGCGTAGTGCTGGGCCATGATGGCGCGGTCGGTGGTCATGAAGTCAAAGGTGATGTCAGGACTGACCCGCACCATGACGAAGTGCCCCAGCTTCACCGGCGGCTCGAAGCCCAGCATGTCGGTGAGGAAGCGGGCGGACGCCTCGGCGTCGCGGGACCAGACGATCTGATGGTTCAAAACGCTCATGCGTCGAGTGTGGACCAGGCTCTTTCCACGCTACGCGTGCCGGACGATTTCGCTCGATAACATCTAGGGGAGCTGCCTGAGGAATATAAACTTTCATGATGGATCTCGTGGATGAGAAAATCCTCCAATGCCTCATGCTTGACGGACGGGCCTCGATGCGACGGATCGCCGAGGTGGTCGGGGTGTCGGAGCAGACCGCGACGCGTCGCTATCGCGCCATGCGCGAGGCAGGTGTGCTCAGGGTTCTCGTCAGCGAGGCAGCCGCCGCTGCCAGCCGCCGGCTCTGGCTGCTGCGGCTGCGGTGCCGTCCCGCTGCCGTCCCACGCTTGGGAACCGTGCTCGCCGCGCGCGACGACGTTTCCTGGGTGGCGTTGCACTCGGGCGGCGCTGAGCTGATGTGCACCACGTCCTTGCCGGCCGATGCCGCCTGTGGCACAGGAGTACTGCCGCAGATCTCGCACACGGCAGAAGTTCTCTCCTTCACCACGCACCTGGTACTGCACTCGTACTCCGGTGGTCCCGCCGAGTGGTCCGGCTTCGATGAGCCGCTCGGCGATGCCGCGAAACGACATCTCCTGCAAGGGCACACTCCGCGTCGGCGAATGGTGACGCACAGTCCGGTACCCCCCGAAGACCGCGATCTCCTCGAGGCGCTGCGCGGGGATGGCAGAGCCACCGTGTCAGCGCTCTCCCGCACCCTCAACTGGCCGCAATCACGGGTCAGAGGGCGCCTTCAGGCGCTCCTGGACAGCGGTGCGGTCTCCGTGGACGTCGACGTGATGCTCGAAGCGTTCGGCTACCGCACTTCGGCTACGTTGTTCCTGCAGGTCTCGCCGGACCGCATCGCCGCGGTCTGCGAGACGCTGTCCACGCATCCGCAGACCAGCTGGGTCGCCGCGGTCACAGGTTCCGCGAACATCGTGGCTGCGGTGACCTGTCGCGACAGCAACGACCTTTTCACCTACGTCACCGAGCGGCTGGGCGGCGTGCCAGGAGTCATGCACGTCGAGATCGTTCCGCTGCTCAGCAGAGTGAAGCAGGCCGCCACGCGCGTGGTCGGTGGTCGTCTCGTCCAGTGACCGTTGTGCCCTGCGGAGTCGTGGACGGCGGAACCAGGGCGGGTAGGCGAACGCGCTCTCCACGACCCAGCGGTGAGTGCCCAGACTGAAGTCGCCACGTGTTGATGGCTCGGCAAGGGGGATGCGACAGCACACGCCGGCCGAGATCCAGCGCTTCAACGCTGGGTCGCCGGACGGACCGGTGGCCGGGAAGGCGTACGAATGCCGGAGAAAGGCGTGTGGGGCGATTACGCGGAAACCAGGACGGACGCGGACCTTGGTTCCGGTCAGTCCTCCTCCGCGAGGACGGGCCCCTGCGTAAGGCCATCCATCACGAGGTCTGACGCCCTGACCATTGGCTCGGACAACAGCAGCCGAGAGCAGGGCAGAATCCTTTGTCCGTTCCGCAGCACGAGGCGTGCCCTCAGCCATGAGCTGAGGGCACGCCTCGATCCCACTTCGCTCCGTCGTCCGGGTGCTCAGGCTGCGTCGCCCGTGGGGCCGTCCGTACGGGACAGGTGGGCCACGCACAGGGAGGGGGCGACGAACGGCTCCAGCCGCTCGACCCGGAGCGGCGCGCGTACCTCTTTGAGGGCGCCTCTCATGATGCCGAGATGGAGGGAGCAGACGATGTCTTGATGCTCCTCTGCGAGCTCCAGGAACGGGCAATGGCGCAGCGGGATCACGGGGGCTGTCCCGCCGTCCACGGGTCCGGGGGCGAATCCGGCGTCATCGAGGACCCGGGACAGCCGGCCGACCGAGTCTTCAGCGCTGATGTGCTGTGTGGGAGACGGGGTGTCGGCGAGGTAGTGGCCCCAGGCTTCTCCCGCGGTGGCTGCGGCCTGCGCAGGGTGTTCCAGTCTTTCCGCCGCAAGGCCCGTCAGCATGTGGGCGAGCAAGTGGTAACTCCGGCGACCGGCTGGGGTGGGGGGTGCCGTAGCGCAGTACATGGCGCGAGGTCTGCCGGGGTGGGCGAGTGCCTCGTTGCTGCGTTCGGCGAGTCCCTCGCCGACCAGTGTGTGCAGGTGGAAACGGACTGTGTTGGTGTGCAGGCCGGTCTGCTCGGCGATCTCCCGCACACCTACAGTGCCGGAAGCAGAACGCAGCACGTCCAAGACGTGGCCCCGGCTTTTGCCGGCGGCGCCTGCGTCCGGCCCAGCCGGATCGTGCAACGTCGACTCAGTCATCTGCTTGATTTTACCATTTTGTGTAGGAGAAACGAGCGGATGCGCCGTGGCCATGTGTGCGGTCGCCGCCGTCACTCGTCGTCGAGGTCGTCGAGGTCGTCGAGGTCGTCGAGCCGGGCCAGCCAGGTCGTGAGGCGGTCGACGGGGACCTCGAAGTCCGGGTTCAGGTCGACGAAGTACTGCAGTTCGCCCGCGAGCCAGGCCACGCTCACGGTTTCCGCGCCCCGACGTGCCCGGAGTTCCTGGAGGGCCTGACCGAACCGGGTCATCGTCCGCTTTCCGCAGGCGTCGAACGGCCGGGGCCATCCGACCGGGCGGGTGCGGGCGCCGATGTCAGGGCGGAATCCGGATGGGGGCGGATCTGCATGCCCGGGCGACGGCGATGCACCGTCACGTAGGTCAGGCCGTCGGGCCCCGCCGTGATGCTCCGCGTCGACCCGTGCGGCAGCCACACCAGGGCTCCTGCGACCAGGGAGAGCTGCTCTTCGGGGGTGTGCATCGTGCCCGCGCCGGTGACGACGAGCACCAGGACGTCCAGGTCGGGCTCGGCGTGAGTGCCGATGTGTTCCCCTGCGGGCAAGCGCACCAGGTTGGCGTCGAGTTGTCGGCCGGACTCGGCCAGTTTCCACAGGACACCGACTTGCTCAGGAGTCCCAACGGGGGTCAGCACGTCGCACAGGAGACGGGCCGTCGTGGTCTCGTCCGCCGGTTCAGGTGCCCGTACCTCAGGCACTCTTGGCCACCCGCGTGATGCGGACCTGCCACTGTTCCGGCCCGGACTCGACGTACTCCCAGGCGAACGCGCCGGGGTGAGTCGCCTCGAACTCGCGCCGCAGCGGCTTGGGGTCGTGGTTGTTGACGAGCACGAAGGACTCCCGCTCCGCGAGGCGGGCGAAGCGGGTGAAGATGCGGGGGTGACGGCGGCCGTGCGGGATCTCGCGGACGTCGACGACCGTCGAGTCCTGCAGTTCGCCGCCGTTCAGGACGGTGGTGAAGTCTTCGGCAAGTGCAGGCAGATCGACGCCCGGCAGGGCTTGCAGCGCGGGCAGCAGGACGTTGCGCTCCGTGTTCAGGAGGAGTGTGAGCCCTCCGGTGAGGGTGCGGCTCGCGTCGGCTCGCGCGGGTTCGTCACTCGCTGAGGTCAGGGCGTCGATCTGTTCGCCGACAGTCCTGGCGCCGGCGCGCAGTGCGCGGACCAGCAGGCGGGTTTCGGCTGCGCCTGACGCTGCGGCGTACAGCGTCAGGTCGGTGGCCGCCAGGCAGCGGTACAGCCGCTCGGCGAACCTGGTGGTGGACCCCTCCTTGGCCGTCGGTGCCGCTTCGAGTTGCTCCAGCAGTTGCGCATGGGCTTGTTCGATCACCGCCTGCGCCTTCATCTCCGGGTCCGTGTCGGTCGACTGGATGAATACCTCGGCAGCGGGTGACATGCGGTTGCTCCTTCTCGCTTCCGGCGTGACAAGGTCATCAGCGGCTAGATTATTACATATGGCATCGTAAAAATGGCGAACCGGAGCGTGTCGGTGCCTTCGTCTCGTCAACTTGCGTGAGAGGTGGCCTCCTGGGAGTCCCGCCCCGAGGGTGTGAAGCCATTTATTCCATGTAGGATTCGTAAAAACCTGTCACTTGACGCGGTCGTCAGGGAGAGGAGGCGGGGAGATGGCCTATGTGATCGCCCAACCGTGTGTGGGTGTGAAGGACAGGGCATACGTCGACGAATGCGTGGACTGCGGGGCTTGTGAGCCCGTCTGCCCGGTCGAGGCGATCTTCTATGAGGAGGACGCGCCGGCACAGTGGCGCGCATGCACGCGGGCCAACGCGAGTTCTTCGACTGCCTCGAAGCACCGGGCGACGCCACCTCGCTCGGGCCAATCGAGTCGAGCAGCACCACCCCGTGGTCGCTGCTCTCCCACCCCAGTAGTACTGATAGCTCTCGTGCCTGTGGCCCTTCAACAGGTCGGCACTGCCCACAACGGGCACGCACCACCACCCACAACAGGGGCCGCGGCCGTCTGTATTCGCAACTCAAGGAAGGACAACCGTGCACGTAGCCGAGGTCTCCTCTTTCCCCCGCCACCGCGCACCCGTACCCAAGGGCCCGACAGCGGGCATCCTTGTCGCAGCCGAAACCTCCGACCAGGTTGCGGTCGTCCACGTGGAGCTGCCCGTCGGAGGGTCCATGCCTGAGCACGATCACGGTCTCTCCCAGATCGTGCTCATCCCCGTGGCCGGAACGATTGAACTGCACCACAACGGTCAGACCCGAACGCTGCAGGCAGGCGCATCCGCTGCCCATATCGCTGTCGGCGACCGTGTCAGCCTGTCCAACCCCGGCGATGCCCCCGCATCTCTCATGGTCGTGGCCTCGCCACCGCAGTTCGTGGACCGGTTGGCAAGCTGGCCGGTGGCTTGATCCGTCATGGCGGACGGCCGCCCTTCGATACAGAGGACGGGTTGAATGAACGCTACGTCGGCCGCGGTCGCGGGTGCCCTGACGTTTCTATGGGTCGGGATGGTGTCGGCAATCTCCTTCCTGGAGGCGCCACTCAAGTTCCGTGCTCCCGGTGTGACCATCCCCATCGGGCTGGGCATCGGCCGGAAGGTCTTTCGTGCGCTGAACCACATCGAGATCGTCCTGGCGTCCGCGATCGCCGTGACCGCGGCCGTTGGCGATCCTCATGTCAGTATCGTGGTGCTGATCTGTGTCATGGCAGTGCTGCTCACCATTCAACTGGGGGTCGTCCGCCGCCGACTGAACCGAAGGTCTGATCGAGTCCTCGCTGGTGAGGAACTCCCACGTTCACGAGGACACATGTATTACGTGGCCTTCGAGATCGCGAAAGTGGCGGTCCTGGTGGTGCTGGGGGTCAACCTGGCGGCAGCGTAGGCACGCCAACAACGTCCTGGCCCCCACCACCTCACCCTCACTACGACCGTGCCGGAAAGGGCGACCTGCCCCGGCTCGGGCGTCTGGCGGACTTGTCGGGCGAACCGTGTTGGACGGTGCGTGTGCTTGTCTGGTGGTCGTTGTGAAGCCTGTTGGTGGTTCGCTGGCTGTTGGAGCATGGTTTCGACCCGTTCGCGCGGGGCTGTGAGGTGGGCGTGTTGAGGTCCCGGATGTGAGTCGCGGGCATGGCCTTTGCGGGTGGGGGTGTGAGTGGAGGTGGTGGGCTCGGCCGGTCATGGGCCGGGGCTGGGGGTTCGGGTGCCCGGCGGTCTTGTGGTCGTGGGGTGTGTCTGGCGTTCATGGGTTGTCTTTTTGGTGGGAGGGGTTTGTTGGGTCTGGGTGGGGAGGATCGAATGGTCTTGCTCATGACCATGTCAGGACGGTTTCGTGTACAGATCGATCGGCCGCGGTAGGCGTCGTGTTCTTGCGGGTTTCCTCGTGGCCGGTCCGTTGTTGGCCGCTCCCGTGTTGAGTGCTGTGCCGGTGGCGCATGCGGCTGTGTTTGATGATGTCCGTATCAACGAGGTGGTGACCAGGGGGGATGCCGGTGACTCTGTCGAGCTGTTCAACAAGGGCACTGCCACGGTCGATGTTTCGGGCTGGGTTCTCAGGGACGGCGACCGGGATCACGTTTACAGGATTGCCTCTGGGAGCGCTTTGGCGGCGGGTGAGGCTCGGGCGTTCGTTGTCGGGGATTCGTTCGGGCTTGGCTCCGGTGATGAGGCGCGTCTTTATCTTGCTGACGGTGAGACCTTGGTGGATGGCTTTTCCTGGAGTGAGCATTCCGATCCGTCCTGGTCACGTTGCCCGGACGGCAGTGGTGAGTTCGGGCAGGCGGCGGCTGTGAGTCTCGGTGGCCTGAACAGCTGCGGGAGTCCGGGTGGTCCGGTCGTGTGGCCGGGTGGCAGCGGGGTGGAGACCGCGGATGCTTCCGGTGTGTTCGGGGAGGATCTGAGCGGTCTCTTCCAGGAGGGTGATGTGCTGTGGGGTGTGCAGAACAGCGGGAAGCTGTGGCGGCTGGTGCAGGACGGCGTGGGTGGTTGGGAGCCGGAGGGGGGCGGTGGATGGTCTTCGGGCAGGGTTCTGCGTTTCACCGGTGGTTCCGGGAGCCCTGACAGCGAGGGTGTCACGCTGGCCGGTTCCGGTTCTGCGGGTGGGGTGTTCGTCGCCAGTGAACGCGATGGTGATGTTTCGGGCACCAGCCGCCTGTCGGTGCTGAGGTACGACGTCACCGGATCGGGGTCGTTGCTGGCTGCCTCCAGGGAGTGGGACCTGACCTCTGATCTGCCCGGGACGGGTTCCAACCTGGGCTTCGAGGGGATCACCTGGATTCCCGACGCCTACCTGAGCGGTGCTGGTTTCAGGGACGCCTCCACGGGGGCGGTGTACGATCCGGCCGGCTACGGCGCTCACAGCGGCGGGGTGTTCTTCGTCGGGTTGGAGGGCACGGGCATGATCTACGGCTATGTTCTGACCGACTCCGGCAGTTACACCCGTGTCGCCTCGTTCAGCAGCGGTATGGCCGGGGTGATGGAACTGCAGTGGGAACCCCAGGCGGAACGCTTGTGGGCGGTCTGCGACGACACCTGCGAGGGCCGGCACAGCACGTTGAAGGTCGACACCTCCGGTGCCTTCGCCACGGCCGCTGTCTACGACCGCCCCGCCGGCATGCCCAACTACAACAACGAGGGCTTCACGCTCGCCGGCTCGGATGCTTGCGTGGCCGGCTCCAAGCCTGTGCACTGGGCCGACGACGCCAACGACGGCGGCCACGCCCTGCGCAGGGGCACCATCACCTGCTGATCCTTCACGGTGACGCGTTGCCGGGAGGCACCGGCCGGCCGGGCTGAACGGCAGCGGGACCGGGGTGGCAAGGACGGGTGAACACGATCAGGGAGCCCCGGACCGCAGGGTCTGGGGCTCCCTGCGCTCTCTCCCGTATGCCGAAGACGCCGGCGCACTCCCGCGACGGCAGTTCACCTGACTGCGCATGAAGGAACTGCGTGCAGGTCCCAGATCCCTGGATCAGGGCCTTGCTGCCCCGTCCCGGTGCGGTCATCGCCAACGGCGTCTGAGGCTGCGGGTTCAGCGGGGCGGTTCCCGCTCCGGCGGAAGCGCCCACGCGGTCCACGGGGGCGGCCCGGTCTTGGACGTGCCCGCCAAGCCGTTCCCGGTACGTCGTTGTCGGCTCACTGGAACCGTACGAGCGGACTTGGGTAGCAGGCGTCCCCTCCGACATGCCGGAGTGCCGTCCTTCCACGGGTCGGAGGGCTTCGATTGCGGCACTTGGCTTGGCCCGGGTGGCCGGAGCCCTGAAGTCGGTGGGGCGGGCCGAGGAATCCATCGTCATGTGGCAGCGGTCGGTGGCCTCTGGCGACCAGTGTGTTGGAGATCTTCGGTACGGCCGTGGTGGTCAAGGTTCTCACCCACTGGACCGATCTGGTTGAGGCGATGGTCGATGTCGTCGCGGGGCCTTCCGCCCTGCGGCGTTCGGCCGGTTCTCTCAAGGACCACCTGATGGCCGCCGAGACCTCAGCTCTGTCGCCCCGGACCGCCCCCCGTCTCTGGCCGACGCCGTCGCGCCCGTCCGCTGTATGCTGCGCTCCGGCCGGCAGGCGGTGGTTCACAGCGGGCTACGCGGCCCCAGGAAGCCGGGTTCGTGTGGTCACATGGTGTTCGCGTGCGGCACGGGCAGGACGCTGATCGCCCTGCGGACGGTCGAGGCCGTCGATACCCGGCTTCTGCTGGTGTGGTGCTGGGCCCAGGCCGCCCGTGCGGATGGCCGCCGCGAGCCGCTGATGGCCATGTCCTCACTCGAGGTACGCAAGCATCCCGTGCCGGCCGAGGCAGGGGCGGTGTCCACGGGTTCGGGGGAGCACCTGGCGTACTGGCTGGCCCAGGGTGCCAAGAAGAACGAGTCGGCGACCGTGTCCGTGACCCTCGACTCGCTCCCGCGGATCGAGGAGGTCCAGCACTCCGTCTTCCCGGCTGCGGTCTTCGTTCTCGCGACGTGGATGAGGCATACCGCACCGCGGGCGGCTGGGACAAGGGACTGGACGGTGTTCCACGGCTCCTCCCGGGTCCGCACCAAGCGCCGCTTGTATCTGACCGCGACGCCGTATGAGTGGGAGGCGCCGCTGGCCGGGGCCCCGGATGCCCGCCCGTGCCCGGAACGGACCTCGTAGCGGCCTGGGAGTCCCCGTCCCTGATCGCCTGCCCCAGGCAGCCTGGCTGTAACGGCCGCTCGACCTTCGCTGCGAGAGATCGGTCTGCCGGGTCCCTGGAACACCATCACCTGAAAAGCACGCCATATGTACGCTGTTCGAACGGCGAACGTACGTGATCCGTGCGGTTCATGGGGTAGGCTCCCAGTCGGGAGGTGCTCCATGTCCGAGTTGTTCGACGCGGTCGATGCGCTGCTCGCGTCCCGCGCCGTGCTTCCGCCGCCGGCGGAGCGCAAGAGGCTGCGTGCCGCGCACGGCCTGACGATCGACGAGGTGGCCACCGCGCTGCAGGTGCGCCGGGCCACGGTGTCCGGCTGGGAGTCCGGCAAGACCGAGCCCCGCCCGCCGGAGCGTGACGCGTATGCGCGGCTTCTCGACGGGCTTGCGAGGCTCTACCCCGCCCCGGTCACCACCGGTGCGGCGGAGGAGGACACGGCGGCACCGGCGATGTTCGACGGCCCCGTGGCCCCCGCGCCGGAAGATCGGGCTCAGCACACAGGCCCGGCCCGCGGGGCTGCGGCCATGACGACGGCACACGAGAACACCCAGACCTCTGCCCCCACCGCCACTCCATCGACCGCATTCCGTCCTGCGCGCACCGCCGGGCCGACGTCGACATCGCGCCGTCCGGGCGCACGGAAGGCGGCCCCGCCCGTACCCCCCGCGGGCGAGACGGGTCTGCGGTTCGAGAACGGCCCGCTGGCGGTCCTGGACATCGAGGACGGGAAGGTACTGGCGTACTGCGTCGGCGGCCTGGTCCTGGACGTGCCCGCCAAGTCGCTGCCGGCACTGGTGGACTGGACACTGCGCGAGGCGAAACTCGGTCAGTCGAAGCTGTCTGGTCCCGGTAAGGACGCCGACCCGCTGCTCGTGCTCACCGAGGCCGCGCTGGAGCGCTACGGCCTCCCGGGCACCCTCACAGACGAGGAGCGGCTCGCCGGGCGGATCCCGGACAACCACAAGGCCGTCAAGCAGCTCGCCCGCGCCGATTGGATGCTGACCAAGCGCGGCCTGGGGCCGTGGGCCCGGATCTACCGCCCCGCGCAGGGTTCGGAGCGGGCCTGCGTGCAACTGTGCATCCCCTCCTGGAACGCGCTGGACACCCGGCACTGGGGCGAGGCCGGGCGGCTCCCGCCGGCGGAACTCGCCCGCCTCCTGGGCGTGTACGCCGCCCGGGTGATGACGCCGCGCGGCTCCACGGCCGTCACCGGCCTGGAACTGATGACCGCCCTGCACCCGCCGACCCGCGCATCCGCGCCGGACACCGACGGCAGGCGGCACTCCGAGCACAACCCCGGCTCGCTGGGGAAGGACCCGGTGGACTGCGCGCCGTGCGAGGCGCCCGACGGACACCCGCTCCTGGCGGACCTCCCGCGCTTCCATGTCCGTGGTCCCGGGGAGAAGTTGTTCGAGGAGGCGTACGACTGGGCGCGGCCGATGACGGATGCCGAGTGCACCCTGCGCCACCTGGTCGGCATCGACGTGAACCTCGCGTTCGGCGCGGGCGCCAACGGCCTGACTGTCGGCCTCGGCGCGCCCACCCATGTCAAGAACCCGGTCTTCGACCCGAAGCTGCCCGGCTCATGGCTGGTGGACCTGTCCCACGTCGACCTGAACCGGGTGAAGGCCGCCAAGGACACCTGGGCGGACCTGGACGCGAGTCTGCTGCCCAGCCCGTTCACCCCGAAGGGCGACCGTCCCGAGGGCCCGGCCTGGTACGCCACGCCCACCGTCGCCTACGCGGTGGAGCTCGGCTACGACGTTACGCCGATCGAGGCATACGTCCGGTACGACAACGGCCGCTACCTGGACAGCTGGTACAACCGGCTGCGTGACGCCTACCTCGCCACGATGGCCGACCTCGGCATCCACGCCGACCTGTCGCCGGAGGACTTCCTCGCGGCGATGGACAGCTACAAGAACCGAGACCCGCACCTGGCGATCGCCGTCTCGGCCATCAAGGCGACAGTGAAGGGCGGCCTGGGGAAGCTGCGCGAACGCCCGCGCGGGGAGGGCTGGCGGCCCGGCGAGCCGTGGCGCGCCCTGTCCCGCCCGACCTGGCGCCCCGACATCCGCGCGGCGGTCATCTCCCGCACCCGGATCAACCTGCACCGCAAGATCGTCAAGCATGCGTCGTTCACCGGCCAGTACCCGATCGCGATCCTCTCCGACTGCGTCGTCTACGCGGCCGACGGCACCAGCCCCCCGGACTTCCTGCCCTACCGGGACGGCAAGCCGCTGCCCGGCGGCTTCAAGCTCGGCATCAACCCGGGCCTGGTCAAGCACGAGGGCACCCAGAGCGTCCTGTGGGGCGAAGAGGTCCGTGACCGGTTCAACGCCCCGGAGCTCAACCTCGCCCGGTACATCAAGGACGGCACCGTCACCGACGCCGACAACGGAGAGTAGGAGAAGGGCACGATGAGCCTGTTCGGGGACGGCCTGGACGCCGCGGTGCACAAGGCGTTCACCCGCCCGACACCCCAAAGCGCGCCCGCGCAGATGCGGTACCTGGTCAAGCAGCTCAAGGGCACCAAGGCGGTCGCCCAGATGCTGCACATCTCCCAGCGCACCGTCGAGCGGTACGTGAAGGACCAGATCAAGAAGCCTCGCGCCGACCTCGCCGCGCGCCTGGAGCGTGAGGTGAAGGCCCGGTGGCAGCCGCAGATCAGGGCCAAGGCCAGGCAGAAGGCGGCCACCACCGGCGGCATCGTCATCGACACCCGCGCCCGCATGGGCTACACCGCGCCGATCGGGTCGACCGACCAGGACCGCATCCGGCACCTGACCGTCGCCCTGCCCCCGCAGCACGCCGCCCGCCTCTTCGAGGCCCAGGAGGCCGGCGCCGGCGAACGCGAACTCCAGGAGATCGCTGCCGAAGCGCTCAAAGAGGTGTACTTCCAGGACAACGGCCGCCGCGCCGGCAGCCTGGAGGAGGTCCGTTTTACGGACATCGAGCACCTGGAGTTCGGGCTCTAGCAGCCGCGCCCAACGGCAGACGGCTCCCGCTGCTGCAGGCCGTCCCCGCGTTCCGACAGCGCCCTGAGCGAGACTGTCGGCCGCACTCCTGCTCGACACTGGGCCTGTGGTCTACCGCTCGAACTCGAGCACTGACCGCACAAGATCCAGGACCCGACTCCCCGGAGTCTCTGCGCACTTCGCGTGTCCAGACGGTTCAAACGATCAGCCGGAGACGGTGTCAGGCCCATTCCACGCCGAGCTTCCGCAGCGCGGCCAGCTGTTCCGCGGTGAGCTTGTCGCGCCTCGACTTGGCGTTCGAGACCCACACGCCCAGTTTCACGATCACCGGCTCCGCCTTGCCCTCGACGGTGATCTCCTCGCCGTGGGCGCGGGGCACCGGCCGGTGGGCGCCCTCCCGCTCCACCCACTGCGCCATGGCTGCCAGGCCGCGCTGGAACGCCTGCTGCGCCTTGCTCGGCCCCTTCGCCGCACGCAGCGCTGCGGGGGCGGGAGACGACGGCTCATCGGGCCTCACGCCCAGCCGGGTGAGGCGCTCTTGTTGCTCGGGCAGGAGCCTTGCCCAGGTAACCGGCTGTTTCTGCTGCTTCAGCCACTTCCCCAGGTCGTCGCCGTCCATCAGTACGCCGGGCTGGATGTCGGGGAGGTGCCCGTCGGCGTCGGCGAGGTCTGCGAGGACGCGGTGGTGGCGTTGCCAGTCCAGCGGCCATGGGCAGTCCCAGTCCGGGTCGATCTCCGTCAGCTGCGCCGCGCGCACGGCGGCCCGCTCCGAGTCCCCGCCCAGGCCGTTCTTCTGCCCCTTCCGGCGGAGGTTGGTCATGTGCTGTCCGACGGGCACCACCGCCTCGCCCTCGCCCCACACAGCATTCTGCCTGGGGGCGAGGTGTCCGGTGGCCCGGTGGTAGGAGCGGAGCATGGCGAGCTTCGTCTCCCAGGCTTCCTCAGCCGGCTCCCACACCATCCCGGCTTCCGGCAGGTCGAGGAGCTCCTTGCGGTGGGGACCGAGCTCACCGGCACGCAGCGCTCTTCGCTGCTGGTGGACCCATCTGCCCAGAGGGAAGTCCGTCGTCGCGCCCACGGCCGCCTCGGTGTCGTAGGCGACGGCGTGCAGGCCGGTGATCTCGTTCTCCTTCCGCCAGCGGACGAGGGCTTGGTAGCCCTCGAGCCAGACCAGGGACTCGGGCCGGATGACGCGGCAGCGGGTCAGAGCAGCGATGTCGGCGGCGTCACGGGGGCGGGCGAAGTTGACCACGACCTGGGTGACGCGCTCGATCTCCCGCTGCGCCTCACTGGTTTCCTCGACGCCCCCGCCGTTCCCCCCGCCGCCGGTTCCTCCCGCGGGGGCAGGGCGGACGTGGAGAAGCCGGCGCTCGGCGCCGCGGGTCAGGGCACGCGAGGCGAGCTGCTCGACGAGGCGCTCCGAGTGTGAGCGCAGGGCCTGGAGGATGTCGACGAGAGGCTGGTAGCTGGCGGAGGCGACCATGTCCCTGGGGTCCTCACCGGGCCGCAGGAAGATCGGGATGATGATCCGCGCGACCTTCGTGCTGCCGTCCGGATTCGGGCGCAGCGCCCGCCCGATGTTCTGGACGATGTCGACCTGGGAGCTGCGGGAGCCGACGATGCACACCGCTTCCACACCGCGCAGTCCGGTGATGTCGACGCCGACGCCGAGGGCGCGTACGGAGGCGAGGAATGCCCGATGGACTCGCCGGTTCGCGGCGTTGATGCCGTCTGCGAACTGGCGGATGAGCTCGCGCCGGTGGGCGATGGGGTGGTCGCCGCACAGCCAGCCGGCCCAGACCCTGTCCGAGGGCACGTGGCGGCCGTCCTCGAGCTCGTACAGCGAGGCGTCGATGGAGGAGGCCGACAGCTCCTTCGCGTGAGCGAGAGCAGCCTCGGACGCCTCGGTTGCGTAGAGCTCGGCTGCCGTACGCGGCATCTGCTCCGCGAACGCCTCCGCTTCCTCGACCCGCTGATGGAAAGTCATGACGGTGTGCAGGTTCATCTGCGCCGCATGCTCCAGCAGCGCGGCCTGGAGCAGCGCGAGCCGCCGGCCGCGCAGAGCATCCTCGGGCAGACCCAGGATCGGGTCGGGGTCCCGGATCTCCAGCACGTCGATCTCGAACCCGGCAAGGATCGCCCGCTCGACGGCTTCCGCCAGTCCGAGGTCGAAGATCCTGTTGCCATAGGTGACGCTGTCGTCCTCCATCGAGGCGATCACCAACTCCTTCCCGTCCCGCCCCCGCTGTGGCCGCGGCGCGGCCAGGATCCGCGGGGTAGCGGTCAGGTACAGCCGGAAATCAACCGGAATCCGCGACTGGTCGTGGATCGCAGCCCAGGGCCGCCCCATGTCCCCGGCCGTCATGTGAGCCTCGTCCAGAACCGCCAGGTCGAACGGGGCCATCCGCTGCCCGTACAGCTGCTCCCCACCCGCCAGCGCCGCCTCCAGCGGCCCCCGGACCTTCCGGCGGCCGGTGACGTCGGTGGGATCCTCGCGGTCAACCAGGGACGCGTACGTGGCGAACACGACCACCGGCCCGGACCCTGCCCACAGCGCGAGCTGGATGGCGTTGGTGGTGGTGCGCACCCCGAGCTGCTCCAGGACCTCGTCCTTGTCCACCCTGCAGACGGCGACCATCGGCGCGCGGTGTCCGACCCGGCGCCAGGACTGGGCGCTCTGCACGATCAGGTCCAGGGTGGGCACCATCACGAGGATCCGCCCGTCCGGGAAGCACTCCAGCGCGCTCGCGGCGGCCATGATCGTCTTCCCGGATCCGGTCGCCGACACCCCAGTGGCGCGGGCCCCCTCCGGAGGCACAGGTGATCTTGCAGGGAATCCGACCCAGTTTCGGAAGCTCGACTTTTGGTCTACTTGATGTTCCTTGAGTGGAATCACAGACATTTACTTTGCTCTCCCGATGCCCATTTCCTGGTGGTGCCTCAGATGGCCATGTGTAGATGTGCGTAGGCGGAGTCGTCCCAGATCGACACGTCCGTGAGATGCCAGCCGCCGGGCTTTTCTGTCCATGAAGGACGGCTTGTCGTCCGGGGCGTAGTGCCCGGTCTTGCGCATGCAGAAGATGACGTCCCCACTGGACATCCCCCCCCGCCGCGCACAGACATCCGGCCTCGCCCAGCGCCTCCAGCACCCGCCGCGACTGCGTGGTGTTCGGGTGCGTGCGCGGCAACACGGTCTCCCGGACGAGCCTCTCCAGCCACACCAGGCCAACCCGCTCACGCTGTCTCACGTACGCCATGTGTACGGCAGTTCAGCCGCTTCGGCAGATTGACCGCCGCGCCCATGACCAGTCCCGATCCGCGATGCCACCAGGGCCTCCCTCATGGCCGTCACGCCTTTGTCCTATCCGTCCGCGAACAGCGGGCCTCCAGCGCGGCCATCAGGTCGTCCGCCTCGCTTGCGGGCACCCCTGCGCCTCCAGGAGCGCGAACAGCTTCAACCGGGCGTTCACGCCCGCTGTCTGGTACTGCGTCACCCGACGCACAGAACCCGGCACTCGATTGGGATGGGGTCCGGTAGATTCGTGGTGAACAGTCACCTGAGGCCGTTCCTCTCGGAATTTAGGGAAGGCTCCCGGGCGGTTGGGGGTGTCCCATGTTTCTGCCAACGGTACATGCTGCATCAAATTGATGCACACGGTACACTAGACCTCATACCAACGAGCGACCCCCACCCCTTGCAGCCAGCCCGGCCCGCGCCAGCGGGCCCCAAGGGACTGGAGGCGCAGCGGGAAGGACCGTCAGACGGGGGAGCGCAGCGGACCCGCCCAAGAGGTGCGGAGCACTCTCAACTCCCTTACTGAAGACCCCCAATACCTGTACCTTGACACGCCGCCAGCCACGGCCGCGCGATGCGCGGCCAGCCGGGCGCGCAGCGGCCGGCTCCACCGGTCCCTGGAGCGCAGCGGAGGGGACCGCCCTCGCATCGCGAGGGCCAGCGGGAGCGCAGCGACCGCCCCGCTTGCATATCGCGCAGCGATATGGTA